>NC_011992.1:3480000-3796573 GCF_000022305.1 [Acidovorax] ebreus TPSY | reverse complement strand
TCCACAATCTGAGCGAGGCGGTAAGGGGGCATGCGCGGCCCTACATGCACCGGATCGCGAAGTAGGCCGCGAAGTGGGCCGATACGCCCCAGGCATTGCCAGGATTCACCGAGCCTGCAATAATCCGCGGTTTCCCTGAATGGTGTTCAGGGTGATCAAGCCCGGGCGGCTGCTTTTCGCGCATTCCATGCAGGATGCAGCAGGCCCGGCGGGTGTTGCCGATCGAAGCCGCGCCCGTAACTGAACCTTCAAGGATTGAGAACATGAAACGTACTTACCAGCCCTCCAAGACGCGCCGTGCGCGCACCCATGGCTTCCTCGTGCGCATGAAGACGCGCGGCGGCCGTGCCGTCATCAACGCTCGCCGCGCCAAGGGCCGCAAGCGTCTGGCCGTCTGAGGCCGGGCCGCTCGGCTTTCGGCCGCTTACGGGTTTGCACCGCCAGTTCCCTGCCGGGGACGCTGCACCCATGCATCGGCTGAAAACGCGCCCCCAGTTCCAGGCAGCCATGGCGGGAGGCACCGTCTCCCGCACGGCGCACTTCGCACTGCACCGGCTGGGTTTGCCGCCGGTGGCAACCGATGGAGTTCCGCCAGCCACAGGGCCCGATTCCTCGCCGCAGGCGCAGGGATCGCAGGCCCTGTTTCTCGTGGGGGGGCAGGCGGGCGGCGTGTGGCTGGGCGCCATGGTGCCCAAGCGCTGGGCCCGCCGCGCAGTCACGCGCAACACCATCAAGCGCCAGATCTACGCCGTGGCCAGCGGGTTCGAGGCGCGCATGCCCAGCGGCGCGCACGTGGTGCGCCTGCGCATGGGCTTTGATCGCAAGCAGTTCGTGAGCGCCACCTCCGAGGCTTTGAAGCAGGCCGTGCGCGCCGAACTGGAACAGCTCTTTGCCGCGGCCGAACGCCGCAGTAGGGCGGCCGCGACAGGGGCGCGACCATGATGCGCGCGCTGCTCATGGGGCTGGTGCGCGGTTACCGGCTGCTGCTAAGTCCCTGGATCGGGTCGGCCTGTCGCTTCGAGCCCACCTGCTCGGTGTACTCTCTGCAGGCGCTGGAGCAACATGGTGCCGCGGCCGGCAGCTACCTGACCGTGTGCCGCCTGGCGCGCTGCCATCCCTGGTGCGAGGGCGGGCTGGACCCCGTGCCGCAGGAGCTGCCGCGCGGCATGCGCCTGTTTTCACGGCTCACGCCTTCCGACGACACTCCCTCTTCCTCACGTAAGAAGACTTCATGAACGACATCCGCCGCACCATCCTGTGGGTGATCTTTGGCTTTTCCATGGTTCTGCTGTGGGACAAGTGGCAGATCCACAACGGCAACAAGGCCACCTTCTTCCCCACGCCGCCGGCGCAGACGGCCAGCACGCCCGCGGTAGCGGCCTCCGGCGCTGGCGCTGCCGACGTGCCGGTGGCCGCCGCCAGCGCCACGCCGGGCGCGGCGCCGCAGCCGCCCGCAGGCGCCAGCGTGCCGCCTGCCGCCATCCCGCGCGAGCGGGTGACCGTGAGCACCGACGTGCTGCGCCTGAGCTTTGACTCCGAAGGCGGTTCGCTGGTCCACGGAGAGCTGCTGCAATATCCCGAGATGGAGGACAAGACCAAGCCCTTCCTGCTGCTGGACGAGAGCGCTTCGCGTGTTTATGTCGCGCAGACGGGCCTCATCGGCAACGGTGCCGGCGGCGCCTTCCCCACGCACAAGACCCCCATGGCGGTCGTGCCCGGTCCGCGCGAACTGCAGGACGGCCAGAACGAGCTGACCGTGCGTTTCGAGTCGGCCGACATGGGCGGCGTGAAGCTGGTCAAGACCTGGACGCTCAAGCGCGGCGCCTACGACGTGGCCGTGAAGCATGAGGTGGTCAACACGGGCACGGCCCCGGTATCGCCCCAGCTGTACCTGCAGTTGGCGCGCGATGGCAACAAGCCGGCGGGCGAGTCGTCGTTCTACTCCACGTTCACCGGTCCGGCCGTGTACACCGAGGCGAAGAAGTACCACAAGGTGGAGTTCAAGGACATCGAGAACGGCAAGGCCGAGATCGACAAGTCTTCCAGCAACGGCTACGTGGCCATGGTGCAGCACTACTTCGCCACCGCGTGGCTGCTGGGCGACGGCGTGCAGCGCGACAACTTCGTGCGCAAGGTGGACACCAACCTGTACTCGGTGGGCATGATCACACCGCTGGGCGAGATCGCCCCCGGCCAGTCGAAGGCCGTGGACGCGCGCCTGTTCGCCGGCCCGCAGATCGAGACGCTGCTGGAAAAGCTGGCCCCGGGCCTGGAGCTGGTCAAGGACTATGGCTGGCTGACCATCCTGGCCAAGCCGCTGTACTGGCTGCTGGACCAGTTGCACAAGGTGCTGGGCAACTGGGGCTGGTCCATCGTGGCGCTGGTGTTCCTGTTGAAGATCGCGTTCTACTGGCTCAACGCCAAGGCCTACGCCAGCATGGCCAAGATGAAGGCCATCAACCCGCGCATCATGGAAATGCGCGAGCGCCTGAAGGACAAGCCCCAGCAGATGCAGCAGGAGATGATGCGCATCTACCGCGAGGAGAAGGTCAACCCCATGGGCGGCTGCCTGCCCATCATGATCCAGATCCCGGTGTTCATCGCGCTGTACTGGGTGCTGCTGTCCAGCGTGGAGATGCGCAATGCGCCGTGGATCGGCTGGATCAAGGACCTGTCCTCGCCCGACCCGTTCTTCATCCTGCCGCTCCTGATGACGCTCTCGTCGCTGCTGCAGACCGCGCTGAACCCCGCGCCGCCGGACCCGATGCAGGCCAAGATGATGTGGCTGATGCCGCTGATGTTCAGCGTGATGTTCTTCTTCTTCCCGGCCGGCCTGGTGCTGTACTGGCTGACGAACAACATCCTGTCGATCGCGCAGCAGTGGATCATCAACACCCGCATGGGCGTGCCGCCGCAGTTCAACCTGCCCAAGTTCCGCTGACGGAGCGCGGCCTTCCCGGCCGCAATCCCCTGCTCCCTGCAACGGCCGCTCAGCGGCCGTTGTTGTTTTCGGTACGATGATTGCTACTACGTGATCCGGTAGTAACCATCAACACACAGGAGCCAGACGGATGATTCAACGTACCACCTTCAAACTGGGCTTGCTGGGGGCCGCCGTGCTCGTGGCCATGGGCACCGCCCACGCCGCCACCATGCGCTGGGCCGGCGCCAACGACATCCTCACCGTGGACCCCCACGCGCAGAACCACCAGACCACGCACGCCTTCCTGCAGCAGGTGTACGAGAGCCTGGTGCGCTATGACGACAAGTACCAGATCGAGCCCGCGCTGGCCACCAAGTGGACGCAGGTCTCCCCCACACAGGTGCGTTTTGAACTGCGCAAGGGCGTGAAATTCCATGATGGTGCGCCATTCACGGCCGATGACGTGGTGTTCTCGCTCACGCGTGCCGGCACGGCGCCGTCCAACATGATGTCCGCGGTGCAGAGCGTCAAGGAAGTCAATAAGGTGGACGAGCACACGGTGGACGTGTTCCTCAAGGGCCCCAATCCCATCCTGCTGCGCGAGCTGACCGAGGCGCGCATCATGAACAAGGCCTGGGCCGAGAAGCACAACTCTG
Organism: [Acidovorax] ebreus TPSY; assembly: GCF_000022305.1. NCBI lineage: Bacteria > Pseudomonadati > Pseudomonadota > Betaproteobacteria > Burkholderiales > Comamonadaceae > Diaphorobacter > [Acidovorax] ebreus. Next base: position 3,792,994 of record NC_011992.1, on the reverse strand, counting down.
TGAAGTCGCAAGATTACGCGGGCAAGGAAGAGAACTACGCCTCGCGCAACGCCAACGGCACGGGCCCCTTCGTCATGGTGGGCTGGCAGCCGGACGTGAAGGTCACGCTCAAGAAGAACCCCAACTGGTGGGACAAGCCCAAGGGCAACATCGACGAGGTGGTGTTCACCCCCATCAAGTCGGCCGCCACGCGCTCGGCCGCGCTGATCTCGGGGCAGGTGGACTTCGTGGTCGATCCGCCGCCGCAGGACCTGGCGCGCATGAAGGCCAACCCCGACATCAAGCTCATCGAAGGGGCCGAGAACCGCACCATCTACCTGGGCCTGGACCAGTTCCGCGACGAGCTGCCCGGCGCCGGCACGGCCGGCAAGAACCCGCTCAAGGACAAGCGCGTGCGCCAGGCGCTGTACCAGGCCATCGACTCTGCGGGCCTGCACAGCCGCACCATGCGCAACCTGTCGGTGCCTGCGGGCACCATGATCGCTCCCATGGTGCATGGCTGGACCAAGCAACTGAACGAGCGTGCCGCCAAGTACGACGTGGAGGCCGCCAAGAAGCTGCTGGCCGACGCCGGCTACCCGAACGGCTTCTCGCTCAAGCTCGACTGCCCGAATGACCGGTACGTGAATGACGAGGCCATCTGCCAGGCCGTCACCGCCATGTGGACACGCATCGGCGTCAAGACCAACCTGCAAACCGCGCCCATGGCGCAGTTCGTCACCCGCGTGATGAACAACGACGTGAGCGCCTACCTGTTCGGCTGGGGCGTGGCCACGTTCGACGCGCTGTATTCGCTGGACTCGCTGATGTCCACCAAGGACGGCAAGACCTCGGCTGGCGTCTACAACGGCGGGCGCTTTTCCGACGCCAAGCTCGACGGCATGATCCAGCAGATCAAGGTCGAGATGGATGCCCCCAAGCGCGACGCGCTGATCAACGACGCGCTCAAGCTGGTCAAGGACGAGTACTACTACCTGCCGCTGCACCACCAGATCCGCCCCTGGGCGATGCGCAAGAACGTGGACACGCCGCATCGCGCGGACGATCGCCCCATGCCCGCGTGGACGACCATCAAGTGATCGCGGCAAGCCGAAGGCCTTAAAAACGATAGCTGCTAGCGCTTGGCTACAAAGGTTTTCAGATATAAAAACCCCTGAAACCGACGTTGGACAAGCGCAAGCAGCTATCAAATATGCGTGACCCACGCCCCAGGCCCGCCCCGCGCGGGCCTTCTTCATTTCACCATGACTCCAGCACCGAACTTCGCTGGACTACGCCGAAGCCCGATACAGCAGGTTTATCAATAACTTAGGCGAGTTCAACATATGCCGGTGCTTTCCGAAACCTGACCTGGCTTCCCCTCTGCTGGCCCCTACAAGGCTCCTGGGAATCCGGTCTTTCCGAGGAGTCATCATGGCGAAAATCAAGCTCACTAAGTCCGCAGTCGATGCGGCACAACCGCAGGCGCAAGCCGTCGAACTCCGGGACACGCTGGTGCCCGGCTTCTTGTGCAAGATTACACCAGCGGGCCGCAAGGTGTTCATGCTCCAGTACCGCACGAACGCCGGCGAGCGGCGCAAGCCCGCATTGGGCCTGTACGGGGAACTGACCGTCGAGCAGGCCCGTTCGCTGGCCCAGGAATGGCTGGCCGAGGTGCGCCGGGGCGGCGACCCCAGCGCTGCCAAGGCCGCCGCCCGTTCAGCCCCCACGGTCAAGGAGCTGTGCACCAAGTTCATGGAGGACTACTCCAAGCAGCGCAACAAGCCCAGCACCCAGCGCGGGTATCAGGCCGTCATCGACCGCTGCATCGTTCCGATGCTGGGCCGTTTGAAGGTTCAGGACGTGAAGCGGCCGGACGTGGCCACGGCGATGAAGAAGATGGCCCACAAGCCCGCCGAGGCCAACCGTGCTTTCAGCGTGATGCGCAAGATGTTCAACCTGGCCGAGGTGTGGGGCCACCGGCCTGACGGCACCAACCCTTGCCGCCACGTCCCGATGTATCCCAACGGCAGGGCTACCCACCTCATCAGCGACGAGGACATGGGCAAGCTGTTTCGGCGACTGGAGCACATCGAAGCCGAGGGTCTGGAGAACTACGTCATCCCGCTGGCGATCCGTCTGCAATTCGAGTTCGCCGGCCGCCGCTCCGAAATCGTGACGCTCCGATGGGATTGGGTGGACCTGGACAACCGCCGCGTGGTCTGGCCGGACAGCAAGACGGGCGGCATGTCCAAGCCCATGAGCGAGGAAGCCTATCGACTGCTCTCGACGGCGCCACGGCAGGAAGGCACTCCCTATGTGCTGCCGTCTCCAAGCCATCCCGGCAAGCACCTGACCACGGGCGAGTATTACGGCGGCTGGAGCCGCGCCCTCAAGGCGGCGGGCGCCACGCACGTCGGCACGCATGGCATCCGCCACCGCTCCGCGACCGACATTGCCAACTCGGGCATCCCGGTCAAGGTCGGCATGGCGCTGACGGCGCACAAGACCGTGGCGATGTTCATGCGCTACGTCCACACCGAGGACGATCCGGTGCGCAAGGCGGCCGAGCTGGTGGCGAACCGGCGCAAGACGATCACCGAGGCGCAACGTCCCGCAGAGGTGGCAGCATGATCAAGAAGACGCCTGCGGCGGCGGGAGCCGCACCCGCCGCTTTGCCTGCCGGCTACGCCGGCATCCACAGCGGCATCGTGGAGCTGCTTGGCGCTGCGCGCCAGGCGGCGGCACGCAGCGTCAATGCGCTGATGACGGCGAGCTATTGGGAGATTGGCCGCCGCATAGTGGAGGCCGAGCAACAGGGCAAACGACGTGCGGGTTACGGTGAGCAGTTGATGGAGCGACTGTCCACTGATTTGACCGCGCAGTTTGGGCGGGGCTTTGGCGTGAACAACCTGGAGAACATGCGGCGGTTCTTCCTCGCATACCCTGTCTCCGAGATTTCCCAGACACTGTCTGGGAAATTGGACAACGAGCTGCCCGACGAGAAATCCCAGACAGTGTCTGGGAAATTGAGCCTCACCGAGCTGGCACAGGTGTTCACGCTGCCGTGGTCGGCCTATGTGCGGCTGCTGGTGGTCAAGGACAACCATGCCCGGCGCTTCTACGAAGCCGAGGCACTGCGCGGCGGCTGGAGCGTGCGCCAGCTTGACCGGCAGATTGGCAGCCAGTTTTACGAGCGCACCGCCTTGTCCAAGGATAAGGCGGCGATGCTGGTCAAGGGAGCGGTGGCGAGGCCCGAGGATGCCGTCACGCCCGACGACGCGATCAAAGATCCGTATGTGCTGGAGTTCCTGAATCTCAAGGACGAGTATTCGGAATCCGATCTGGAGGCCGCGTTGATCCAGCGGCTGGAGGATTTTCTGCTGGAGCTGGGCGAAGGCTTCACCTTCGTCGGCCGGCAGCGGCGCTTGCGCATTGACCAGACCTGGTATCGGGTCGATCTGCTGTTCTACCATCGCAAGTTGCGTTGCTTGGTCATCATCGACTTGAAGCTGGGCAGCCTGACCCATGCGGACGTGGGCCAGATGCACATGTATTGCAACTACGCCAAGGAGCATTGGGCCTATCCCGATGAGAACCCGCCCGTGGGGTTGATTCTCTGTGCTGACAAGGGCCATGCGCTGGCGCGGTATGCCTTGGAAGGTTTGCCGACGAAGGTGATGGCGGCGAACTACCGTACCGTGTTGCCAGATGCCGAGCTGTTGCAGAAAGAGCTGGAAACCACGCGGCGCTTGCTGGAGTCGCGTGTGGTGAGGCAGCCCAAGAAGCTCCGGCAATAACCGGGCGTCCCGGCGTGCCGCCGTCGGGCTCTCGGGCTGCGCCCCGCGCTTCGTGCCGAATCGCGGCCATCCGGCTTTGATCCCTGGCGCCTCCGGCCCTCTCGGGCCTGCGCGCTGCGCTTGCCCAAAGGCGGGTGTGTGCAGTGGGCGGGGTGTAGGCGGTCTTGCTGTTCCCTTCACCGTATCACGGCGTTCTCGCCGTCAAGGGCGGCGCGCGCGGGTGCGCGCTTGCGTCCTGGCGGCCGTCTGCGACCCCTGACTGCTTGCGCTGCGCCGTGCTCCCGACGGTTCCGGGCAATTCCGCCCGAGCAACCGGAGCACGATCATGTCGCAACTGTCCTTTTCCTCGTTCGATGCCTCGCTGATGGTGCGTGATGTGCAGGGCCGCTACCTGCTGGCGACGACTGACCAGATTCTGGAGGCCGCGCGCCAGGCCATCGAGCACAAGATGCAGCGCGGTGCCTCGTTCACTTCACCGGCGGCGGTCAAGGAGTACCTGTGCGCCAAGCTGGCCGGCTACGAGCACGAAGTCTTTGCGGTGCTGTTCCTCGATTCGCAGCATCGCCTGATCGAATACACAGAGATGTTTCGCGGCACCATCGACAGTGCATCGGTGTACCCGCGCGAGTTGGTCAAGGAGGCACTGCGGCTCAATGCGGCGGCGGTCATCGTGTCGCACAACCATCCGAGCGGGAACCCGGAGCCAAGCGCGGCCGACCGGGCGCTGACCCAGCGGCTCAAGGAGTCGCTGGCGCTGGTGGACGTTCGCACGTTGGATCACATCGTCGTCACGGGCAGCAGCACCACGTCATTCGCCGAACGCGGCCTGATCTGACCGAGGGGGCTTCAGCCCCCTTTTTGCTGCGTCCGGCAGCGCAACTCCGGCCCGCGCGGGCCTGCGCGCTTCGCTTGCCGAAAGCCGAGGAGCATGGAGGTGTGAGGGAGGCGGTCTTGCTGTTCCCTTCACCGTATCACGGCGTTCTCGCCGTCAAGGGCGGCGCGCGCCTTGCGCGCTGGCGTCCTGGCGGCCGTCTGCGACCCCTGACTGCTTGCGCTGCGCCGTGCTGGCGACGGTTCCGGGCAATTCCGCCCGTGCAACCGGAGATCGTCATGAACGACAAATCACACGTTTCACTCGAACAGCATGTTTGCCTCGTTTGCGGCACGGCGTTCGATACCGGCGCCATCCTGCTGGACAAGCGCCTGCGCGCGAGCATGGAGCGCCATACGGCGACCGGCTGGGGTCTGTGCCCCGAGCATCGGAAGCTGGCCGACGATGGCTTCGTCGCGCTGGTCGAATGCGATCCGCAGCGCAGCGGTTCGCAGGCCGGTGGCCGCATGAAGCCCGAGCAGGCGTACCGGACGGGGCGGCTGGCGCACCTGCGGCGCACGGTGTTCGCGCAGATGTTCAACGTGCCGATCGCGGACGAGCAGGCTTGCGTGTTCGTCGAGCCTGGCGTGATCGACCAGTTGCAGTCGATGACGGCATCGGCGGCGAACTGATCGCGCCGGACAGCCTTCGGTGCGTCGTCCCTGCGGGGGCGGCGCACTTTTTTTCTGCTGCGCCCGGTGCCGGTTCCTCCGCGCCTGCGGCGCTGCGCGCTTCGCTTGCCAGTCCGTGCCTTTGTTGGAGGGTGGCGGCTTGCTGTTCCCTTCATCGTGCCACGGCGTTCGCGCCGTCAAGGGCTGCGCGCCGAGGGCGCTTGCGTCCTGGCGGCCGTCGTTGCCCCCTGACTGCTTGCGCTGCGCCGTGCCCCGGAAGGGTCGGGCAATTCCGCCCGGCAACCTTTCAGGAGTTCACCATGAACCACGCACTCATCACCGACGAGCAGCGCATCGTGCTGCTGGCCAATGGCCGCGAATCCTTGCAGAACCCGGACTTCGATCCGGCCCCCATGGTCAAGCTGTTCACGCCGGATGCTGGCGCGACCTGGCTGCTGACCGAGATTGATCCCGATGACCACGACCACGCCTTCGGCCTTTACGACCTGGGGCTGGGTGAGCCGGAAATTGGCTGGGTCAGCCTGGGTGAGCTGGCGACGGTGCGCGGCGGGTTGGGCCTGCCGATTGAGCGCGACCTGTCTTTTCGGGCCGAGAAGCGGTTGAGCGCCTATGCGCACGATGAGCGGCTGGCCGGGCGGGTCATCGTCTGACCCGGCCCTGGGGGCGTCGCGGGACGCCCCTTCGCATCGCGCCCACGAGGCGCGATGCCTGCGCGCCTTCGACTTGCTCTCCAGGGGAAAGCCCTGCGGGCTATCCCCGCCGCGCAGGCTTGGCGCCCCTGAACACCGCCGACCCGGCTACGCCGGATCGGCCAGACCACGGCAGTCGCTGTCGAACCTGTTTCCCGATGACTAGCACATGAGCTTGTGCATCAAGCATTGAAGTCCGGGCGTCCCCGGCCCCCTGCGAGATGGCCGGTCGCGCTGTCGTGCTGCGCATCGACCCCCCTGCGGGGTTTCGCCCCTGTCGGGCTTCCATCGTTCCCTCGCTCCGCTCGGCTGACGCCTCCGGCCCGGCTTCCAGCTTCGGGCCTGCGCGCTTCGCTTGCCGTGCGGTCGGCGTGTGGGAAGGCCGTTGCCATGTCCAGCCGTCTTCCCTGACTTCATCACCTTGTCCGCGACTGTAGCCCGCGCCCGTGCGCCGTCAAGGCGCGCAGGGCCGTGTCCTCGGCTGCGCCTGCGGGCCGCACCCACCCCGCGCTTGTTTCCTTGACGGCACCCGTTCGCGCGCTCCTGACCGTCGCGGGCGATGAACTCAGGAAAGACGGTGGCAACAGGGCCAACCGGGTTCCTCGTGCCAACCGCACAGAACAGCCGAAAGGCTGGGCTCCGAATCTAGGAATCCGGTGTGCGGCTTGAACAGCAAACCCTTTTCGTCAGGAGAAAGACCATGCAACTCGCATCCCGTTTCGCTTCCCGCTCCCCCTCGCTGCGCAGCGATTACCCGCTGACCGATGACCAGATTCACCGCGTAGCGCCGTCCATCTTCGCGGACGCGCCGCATGAGAGCCGTTCGCAGCGGTACGCCTACATCCCCACCGCCGCCGTGCTGACCGAACTGCGCAAGGAAGGCTTCCAGCCTTTCATGGTGACGCAAACCCGCGTGCGCGATGAAGGCAAGCGCGAGCACACGAAACACATGCTGCGCCTGCGCCACGCCAGCCAGATCAACGGCGCGGAGGCTAACGAAATCGTGCTGCTGAACTCGCATGATGGCACGAGCAGCTATCAGATGCTGGCCGGAATGTTCCGCTTCGTTTGCAGCAATGGTCTTGTGTGCGGCGACACCGTGGCGGACGTGCGCGTACCCCATAAGGGCGACGTGGCCGGTTCCGTGATCGAAGGCGCTTTCGAGGTATTGAGCGGCTTCGAGCGCGTGAAGGAATCCCGCGACCTGATGCGCTGCATCACCTTGGACGATGGCGAAGCCGAAGTGTTCGCCCGTTCCGCGCTGGCCCTCAAGTACGACCCCACCGACAACAAGCCCGCGCCCATCACCGAATCGCAAATCTTGATGCCGCGCCGGTTCGACGACCGCCGCCCCGACCTGTGGAGCGTGTTCAACCGCACGCAGGAGAACTTGACCAAGGGCGGATTGCATGGCCGCAGCGCCAACGGACGCCGCCAGCAGACCCGCCCCGTGCAGGGCATTGATTCCGATGTGCGCCTCAATCGCGCCCTCTGGATGCTGGCCGATGGCCTGCGCCAGTTGAAAGCCTGAACCCCCACGCGGCAGGGGCAGGCAGCAGCCCTTGCCGCTTTCTTCGCTGCTGCATTCCCTAACCGCTAGGAGTTATCACCATGAACGCCATCACCCAAACCGAAGCCCGCGCCGTCAATACCGCCGCAGCTATCCCGCTGGAAGCTGCCGACCCGACCAAGAACCTGATTTTGGTTCCGCTGTCGCGGCTGGTGCTGCGCCCCACGGGCCGCAACGTGCGCAAGACCCCGCGCATGTCCATCCCCGAACTGGCCGCATCCATCCAGCGTGTCGGCCTGCTCCAAAACCTGATCGTGATCGCATCCGCCGATGGCGAGGATTACGAAGTCGTGGCCGGGGGCCGTCGCCTCGCGGCTCTCAAGCTGCTGGCGAAGAAACACCGCATCAGCAAGGAATGGGAAGTGCCTTGCCTGCTGGTGGCCGATGGCACCGCCCGCACGGCCAGCCTCACCGAGAACGTGCAGCGCGAAGCCATGCACCCGGCAGACCAGTTCGAGGCATTCGCCGCGCTGGTGGCCGAAGGCCGTCCCATCGAGGACATTGCAGCGGATTTCAGCGTTACGCCGCTGGTGGTGCAGCGCCGCTTGAAGCTGGCGAACGTGTCTCCGCGTCTGATGGCTGACTACCGGGCCGACGCCGTGAGCCTTGACCAACTGATGGCCCTTTCCATCACCGACGACCACGCCGCGCAGGAAAGCGCGTTCTACGATGCGCCGCAGTGGCAGCGCCACCCGTCGCACTTGCGCGAACGCCTCACCGAGCGCGAAATCGACGCTTACCGGCATCCGCTGGTGCGCTTCGTCGGGCTGGACAGCTACGAAGCCGCAGGGGGCGGCATCCGCCGTGACCTGTTCGCGGAAGGCGATGCGGGCGTGTACCTCAACGACGCCGCGCTGCTGGAACGGCTGGCGCAAGACAAGCTGGCAGGCATCGCCGCTACTGTCCGCGCCGAGGGTTGGGCGTGGGTGGATGCCACGCCGGGTGTGACCCATGCCGATCTGCACGCCTTCCAGCGTGCGCCGAGGGAGCGGCGCGAGCCGAACAAGCGCGAAGCCGCACGCATCGAGAAGCTGCAAGCCAAGATGCAGGAGGTTGCCGAAGCGGTGGATGCTGCGATGGACGCCGACGACGAGGACAAGGCCGACGCCTTGCAGGAGGAAGGCGAAACCCTGGGCGAGCAGTTACAGGCGCTGGAAGATGGCTTGCAGGACTACGGCGCGAACGTGAAGGCCGCAGCCGGTGCCATCGTCACCATCGACCGCAACGGCGAGGCCGTCATTCATCGTGGCCTGATGCGCGAGGCCGAGGCCAAGGCGCTGCGCACGCTGGAACGGTTGCGCCAAGGATTCGGCAGCGAAGGCGAAGCCGAGAACGACGACGACGGCGAGGACGGAGACGATGATAGGCAACCCAAGACCGCCGCCATGTCCGATCGGCTGGCGCAACGCTTGAGCGCCCACCGCACCGCCGCGCTGCAAATCGAAGTCGCACGGCATCCGCAAGCTGCGCTGGCCGCAGTGGTGCATGGCATGGTGCAGACCGTCTTGCAGGAAAGCCGCTATGGCCGCAGCCGTGATTCTCTGCCGCTGGGCGTGGGCCTGAAAGTGCAAGACCGGCTGGAAGGCATGGCCCCGGACTGGCCGGAAGCTCCCGCCGCCGTGGCACTCCGCGAACTGCAACAGGTGGCGGGCGAAGCCTTGCCGGAGAACAGCGCCGAACTGTTCGCCGTGCTGCTGGCGAAGCCGCAAGATGAACTGGTGCGGCTGCTGGCCGTGTGCGTGGCTTCCGCGGTGGACGTGGTGACGCCCCGCGCCACGCCGCACCAGCCCGGCGCGGAACTGGCGCAGGCCGTGGGCCTCGACATGGCCGCATGGTGGCAGCCGACCGCCGAGGGGTATTTCAAGCACGTTTCCAAGGCCGTGATTCTCGATGCCGTGGGCGCGTTTGCACCGGAATCCGTCACCCGGCTGGCAAAGCTCAAGAAGGCCGACATTGCCAGCGAAGCCGAGCGGCTGGCCGATGGCACGGGCTGGATGCCTGCCATCTTCAAGGCCGAAGGCCCGCAGGAGGCAGGCCCGGAGCAGGACGCCCCGGAGGATGCCGAGGCAATGGCGGATGAACCCGCCGAGGCGCTGGCCGCTTGACCCGTGCAGAAGGCGAACGCCCCGGCTTCGACCGGGGCGCTTCGCTGGAAGGAAAAGCTCCCATGATCCGTACCACCACCAGCCGCTCGCGCATGGCGGCGATCTACGCCCCCGGCACGGTGCGCGCCCGCCGCTGGCACGGCGATGGCGACGTGCGCGGCTACCGCCAGCCCTCGGGCTGGTCGGCCCGCGCCGACCTCACCGACATTCACCCCATCACGGGCTGCGCCTTGCCGCGTGCCGTGTGGTGGCTCATCGAGACGAAGGAATAACCGCGTTCAGCACCGCGCCCAGGTCGTTCCGTCCTGGGCGCGGTGAACTTCAAAATCCGGGCGCGGCGGTGGCCGCGCCCGATGTTCAAGCCCAACAGCCAAATCAGAACGCCGCCGCCTTCGCGGTGGCTCATGCGGCGGCGTTGAAGTAGGCGGGCCTCCCGCCCGGTAATGGGCAGGCCCACATGGGCCTGCAAGCCGAAGCGCCCACCCTGCGCGGGAATCATCAGCAGTTTTCGGCTTGCCGCGTGCATACCCCGCAGCGTGGGCCGCTTCCATTTCATCGGCGGCATATCCGCGTTTCCTGCATGGAAATCTGGAACGGCCTGGGCGTGTCGGCTCGATGCGCCGCCGGGCTTTCGGGCTGCGCCCCGTGCCGTCTTTGCCGTCACGGCCATTCGGCTTCAATCCCTCACGCCTTCGCGCCTGCGGCGCTGCGCGCTTCGCTTGCCTCCGGGGGATCGGCACAAGGCCCATCCCCGCCGCGCAGGCTTGGCGCCCCTCGATGCCGCCGAACCGGCTGCGCCGGATCGGCCCGGCCAGTGCCCCGCCCCGATGGACAGTGCATTGGCGAACACGCTGGAGCCTGCTGCGGCAGGTTGTGCAAATGCGTGCCCTCCCCAACGCTGGCGGTTCCTGCCCATCACGTCACGAAGGACGGTTCACGGACATCCCGCCCGGCATCGCTATGGAGCTTCCACGCCACGCCTCAAGACCAGCGCCGCAAGGTGCGGCAGGGGTGTTCTCGCTTGTCGTCGGGTGGTTGACCTGGCCCACGTCAGTGGGCGAGTCGGTGCAGCCTTCGTGCGGGGATGCCGAGCCGGCCTTGTCTCCTTTCGGTGCGGTTCGGCCCAAGGCGTCCTTGTGTTGTTGTGAATCCTGGCGGGGGCGCGGCTGCGCCTCGGGCTTCATGGCTGCAACCGTCCAGCGAAAACAATTTCCCCTGCGCTGCGCGCATTCCTCGCGGGACAAATTCTTTTCGCCTCCCGGCTCTCCACTGCGTTGCGACCACAAGCGGTGCAGCCAGCCCGTCCCCCGCCGGCCGGATCACAACAAGGACGCGATGGGCGCGAACCTTGTTCAACCGAACGGAGAAAACATCATGGCCAACATCGGCACCTTCACCGCAGACAAAGACGGCTTCGCCGGCACGCTTCGCACCCTGACGCTCAACGTCAAGGTCAAGCTGGTTCCCAACGACAAGGGGGACAACGAGAAAGCACCGGACTTCCGCTTGCAGGCCGCCAGCCACGACATCGGCGCGGCATGGAAGAAGACCAGCGAGGCCGGGCGGGAGTACATCTCCGTGACCCTCGACGATCCTTCGTTCCCGGCCACGGTCTACGCCCGCCTGATCGAAGGCGAGAACGGCACGCACGACCTGATCTGGTCGCGCAGCAAGCCCCAGGCGGCCTGACGGCCGCCAGCGCCCCGCCCACGGCGGCGGGGCGCTGTGCTACTTGGATCGGCAGACAGAGAGGCTTGGCTCTCCCAGCTTCGTGATGGTGGTGGTCGGGCAGCATCACAATGACCTCGGGTTGCCAGGGCGAATGCAGGGCGATTCGGCGCACTGCGCCGACCGGGCTTTGCGGGCTGCGCCCCATGCCGACTTCGCCGTCATGGCCATTCGGCTTCAATCCCTATCGCGGCTTCGCGCCGGTGGCGCTGCGCGCTGCGCTTGCCTCCAGGGGAAAGCCCTGCGGCCTATCCCCGCCGCGCGATGCTTGGCGCCCCTGAAGTCCCCGAACCGGCTGCGCCGGATCGGTGGCCCAGCGCCTACGGCTGGGCCGCTGCTGCGAGCTGGCTTTCAGCCTCGCTCATCAGCACTGCCGTGCTGCATTCGAGTGCGCTGGCAATTTTGAAGATGATCGCCAGCGTGGGCATGTGTTCGCCACGCTCGACCTTGCCCATGTGCGAACGCTCGATGCCGGCGAGGTTCGCCAGCGATTCCTGCGCGATGCCGCGCTCCGTCCGCAGCGCGCGCACCGCCGCGCCGAAGGCTTGAGCCAATTCGGCATCGTAGGTGGTGGCGCCCGCTGGCCGGCCGCGGTGGATGGATCGCTTCTGCATGGACAGAAGCGTCAATTCGCAGCACAATTAAAACCACGTTATCTTTAACTCATTCATGCCTTTGGCCCTTATTCGTGCTTTTACGGAAATCCGCTTCTGCGGATTCCGACAGAACCGGAAAACCGCCAACGTGTATTTGCAGATTTCTACAATTGAGCTTTTGCGCTTTCGTGTTTCCACGGCTTTCGTGGAATACGCATCCATGCTTTGGCGTGAATGTGCAAAACCGACATTCCGTGTTGGAACAGGAGCACCACGATGAACGCTCCCCTCGTCACCGATGCGCAGCGCGCCGCGCTGCTGGAGAACGGACGGCGGGCCGCCGCTGGTGAACCGCACGACCCGTTGCCGGTTGTGCGGCTGTTCACTCCCGACGCGCACGCCACCTGGCTGCTGACCTCGCTCGATCCCGTCGATGGCGACACGGCCTACGGCCTGATCGACCTGGGAATCAGCTTGCCCGAGCTGGGGACGGTGAAACTTTCCGACCTGGCTTCCATCGTCGGGCCGCGCCAGCAACCCGTGATGCGGGATCGGTATTTCCAGGCGATGCGCCCGCTGTCGGAATATCTGCGCCTGGCGCAGGAAAACGGTTCCGTCGTCGATTGAACCGCTCGCGCTACGGCCAAGCCGGGCGCATTGAGGCTATTTTGGTCTTGCTCCAGACCTTTCCAGTCTGAATCAACACTCTTGCACCAAACCTGTGCGTGCGTGGCGGAATCAGCCACGATCTTTCATGCGGCTTGCGGCACGGTGTCAGTACCGCATGACGTTTTTGGTGCCATGCTGCCGTCGCATTCGGACGGATTACGCAACATGCCGGAGCCAACCAATCTTGACACCAGCAGTTACAGCTTAACCGGATTTCTACCTTGATTTGATGCTCCCGCATGTTTGACGCCGTGGCGACGTTCCTGCTGTTCGACGGGAGCTTGGGTCATGGTCAATCCTCATCATGTCGCGCACTGGTATCCCACTGCGGCTTACCTCTATGTCTTGTGGCTGGATGCGCTTGCGCTGGCCTGGGAGTACCTGCGCAGGCACCCCGATTACCGGCTCGACTGGCTGCGCCGTGCGCGCCGCCCCGATGCGGCGCATCGCTGGGGCTTGCGCGTGCTGGAAGACCCGGCGCTGGATGCGCGCGATGCGCATCCGGCCTGGCAGCCCGGCCAAGCTGATGTAGTGCAGCTCTACCCCGATGCCGATCCGCCCGTGGATGCCGAGCCCTTCGCGTTCTGGCGTATCCCCGGCCACAAGCAACTTCTCCACGATGGCAAGGCACTGGCGCTGATCGCGCGCAGCCCCGGCCAGTGCCTGCGCTTCGCGCTCGCGCCTGGCCTGCAAGACGGCATGGCTGTCGCCTATGCCCATCGCGGCGGCGCCTTCGCGCCTACGCGCGGTCATGCGCTCGACGCGGCCCAGGCCGCCACCAAGTCCAGGCCAGCACCCTCCGCGCTGCTGGAACTGCATACGTTGCAGGCGCTCGACGCGACCCTGGCGGGCTCGTCCTTCCGCGACGTGGCCGAAGGCTTGTTCGGCGTGGACGCCGCGGCCGGTTGGTACAGCGACGGTGGCCTGCGCTCCAAGGTGCGTCGCCTGGTGCGGCGCGGCGATGCGTTGATGCGCGGCGGCTATCGCCGCCTAGCACAACTGTCGCCGCTTGAGAAGGGTCGTTTTGAAGGCAACGCAAAACGACCCTGAGCAGAAGGGCCGCGTTTTCTGAGACTGCCTCCATCCGGTTGCGCTGTGTGGCCGGAGCTTTGAAAGCTATGGAGGTTCACACCATGCGTCCCGCTCCCTTGCGGCCTGCCGCTACTGTCTCGACCGCTGCCGCGCAGCCCCAACGCTATCTCACCAACGACGAAGCCGCCGAATACCTGCGCCTGTCGCCGCGCACGCTGGAAAAGCAGCGCGTGCTGGGTGGCGGCCCCAAGTTCCGCAAGTTCGGCCGCCGCGTCATGTACGCCGTGGCCGATCTCGATGCCTGGGCTTCCGAGCGCAGCTTCGAGAGCACATCCGATCCCGAGTACGCCGAGCAGCATTCGGCGGACAGCCGTGCGCGCTGATCGCTTGCGCGCGGGTGGCCTTCGCCATGTCCAGCTCTGCGCTGCCGTCCCGGCAGCGGCCCGTGCCGGAGCGCGAACAGCTCGACCTGTTTCGCGCCCTGCCGGGCGACATGGCGCCGCGCGACAGCCAGGACTTGATGGCCTTTCCGTTCTTCTCGCTGGCGAAGTCGCGGCGCACGGCGCCGATCGACTTCCGCGCCAGCGGCATCACGATCCGCGTGGAGGGCACGCAGGAGCACGGCATCGCCACCATTTGGGATGCGGACGTGCTCATTTGGGCAGCTTCGCAGATCGTGGAAGCACGCGACGCGGGCTTGCGCCCGTCGCGGCTGATGCAGGCCACGCCCTACGAGATCCTGCGCTTCATCGGGCGCGGTACGTCGCTGCGCGACTACCAGCGCCTCAAGGCCGCGCTGGATCGCCTGCAATCCACGACGGTGGCCACGTCCATCCGCGAGACGACCGGGCGGCGCCTGCATCGCTTCTCGTGGATCAACGAGTGGAAAGAACTGGCCGATGCCAAGGGCACGCCCTTGGGGCTGGAACTGATCCTGCCGGACTGGTTTTACGCGGGCGTTATGGATGCCGCGCTCGTGCTGACCATCGACCCAGCATATTTCCGGCTCACGGGCGGGATAGAGCGATGGCTGTACCGGCTGGTGCGCAAACACGGCGGGCGACAGCCGGGCGGCTGGCAATTCGATTTCCGGCACCTGTATCGGAAATCGGGCAGCGCCACGCGCTTCTCGGACTTCGCCTACGACCTGCGCGCGCTGGTCGCGCGGCAGTCGATGCCCGGCTACGTCCTGGGCATCGAGCGAATGCCGGACAACAGCGCCGAACTGCTGACCTTTCGGCCCGTGCCGTTCACGGCACGGGGATAAACGGTGCGTTGCCTGTGGACGGACTCGTGCTATCAGGAGTACGAGGTATCGTGCTATTGGGAGTACGGCTATCGTGCTATCAGGAGTACGGATCGGCCGCAAAGCCAATAACGGCGCGGGTTTCAGCCTCTCCTAACTTCCCTAACTTAAATTCTCTAACTGATAGTAGAAGCGCCGCGCCACGGTGGATAACCGCCACGCGGCACGAAGCGCAGCAGCAACAGCCCGGCTTTCCAGCAAGGAGGGCCAGGCCATGATCGTCGCTCTGCTCAACCAGAAAGGCGGCGTGGGCAAGACCACGCTCGCTACGCACATTGCCGGCGAGCTGGCGATGCGCGGCCAGCACGTCGTTCTGCTGGACGCCGACCCGCAGGGTTCATCGCTCGACTGGACACAGCGCAGAAGCCAGCAAGGCTTGCCACGGCTGTTCAGCGCCGTGGGCCTCGCACGCGAAACGCTGCATCAGGAGGCCCCAGAACTCGCCAAGCGGGCCGATCACGTCGTCATCGACAGCCCGCCCAGGATCGCCGCCTTGGCGCGCTCTGCGCTGCTGGCGGCCGAGCGCGTGCTGATCCCGGTGCAGCCCAGCCCTTACGACCTGTGGGCCAGCGCCGAGATGGTGGCGCTGATCCGCGAAGCGCAGGTGTTCCGGCCTGCGCTGCGCACGGCCTTCGTCATCAACCGGCGCGTCAGTACCACCGTGATCGGACGCGAAGCGCGCCAGGCGCTCGCCGACCAGCCGCTTCCTGCGCTGCGCGCGGAAGTGCATCAACGCATCGTGTTCGCCGACAGCGTGGCCGCTGGCCGGCTCGCCCGCGAGACGGCGCCGGACAGCGCCGCCGCGCGCGAAATCACCGCGCTGGTGGACGAACTGCTGCGGTGGACGCCATGACGGCGAAGCCGCCACCCCGCGCAAAGCGCGTCGGCATCGGCGCGCGTCCGCCGGCGAATCCGCACGCTGAAGCGTGGATTCGCCAGGGCGACGCCGATGCGCTGGGCAAGGGCGACCTCTACACGGCCCGCCTCACCCTCGACATCACGCCCGCCATGCGGGCGCGCATCAAGGTGTCGGCCTTTACGCAGGGCATGACCGTGGCCGACCTGCTGCGCGGCCTGCTGGAACGGGAGTTTCCAGAACATCGCGGGGAGAACACACCATGACCGCATCCGCTTCGCCTGCCGCTGGCGCGGCTACGGCTGCGCTTGCAGCACCTTCCGGCCAGCCCGCCAGCACACCGCTGACGCGCGTTGCACTGGCCTACATTGAACCGCGCTTCAAGCTCTACCTGCGCTTCGGCGAACCTGCGCGCACGCTCCAGCTCGACCGCTGGCGGCGCTGCGCGGTGTTCCTGCCGAGCGCGATTTTCTGCCGCATCCGCTGGCAGGCCAACGACTACGGCACCGTGCGCTGGCAACTCATGGTGATGCAGGCTTGCACGCCGCTGAACGCGGCGCAGCGCATCCCCGGCGTCCAGCCGGGCGCGCGCCTGTTGCTGCACGCCGAGGGTGAACAGTCCGTGCGTGCCGTGCTGGAACGCATCGACGCCATCGAGGCGCTGGGCATCGCGCCTGATGGCGCCTCGCCCGCGTACTGGCGAACGCTGGGCAACCGGCTCGCGGCACGCTTGCCGCTGCCCGAATACACCGCCGAGCGGCACGCCGCCTGGCTGGCAGGGAGGGCACTGCCATGACCGCAGTTTCCACTTCCGGCACCGCGCCGCCCCCTCGCTTGCGCGTGCGCGCTCGCCTCGTGTTGGCGGGCCTGTCCGCCTGCGGCCTCGCTGCGCTGGCCTGGGCGTCCTTCGTGCATCCACTGCCGCGCCTGACCTACAACCCGTCCGACAGCGTGGCGGTCGGTTGGTATCGCGTCGATCCGCTCGACCGTCGCACCAGCTCGCCGCCACGTCGGCTGGAAGTGGGTAGCATCGTGCTGGTGCCGCTGCCTGCCGAGGCTGCCGCGCTCGCTGCGCAGCGCAGCTACCTGCCGACGCGCATCCCACTGCTCAAGCGCGTGGGCGCGGTCGCACCGCAGGAGGTGTGCGTCATTGGGGGCAGCGTCCGCATCGACGGCGTGCCTTCGGCCGCCGTGCTGTCTGCCGATCGCTGGGGCCGGCCGCTGCCATCTTGGCAGCAGTGCCGCCGCCTTCGGCCTGGCGAACTGTTCCTGCTCAGCGTCACCAATCCGGCGTCGTTCGACAGCCGGTATTTCGGGCCGGTCAACGCCGCCTCCGTGATCGGCGTTGCGCGCCCGGTCTGGCTGGAGTCGCGCCCATGATGACCGCCGATTCGCTGCGCGTCAGCGTGCTATCGGGCGTGTCGTTCCGGCTGCTGTCGCCGCGTCGTCGTGCGTGCAGTGCGCGTACCGATCCTGCGTATCTGGCACCGCACTTCGCGCGGCCTCCGGCGCAGCCGTCCCACGTGCAGGCGTCTTGCCTCCAACGCGGCTGGCCTGCGGCCATCGCCGTGTTCGCCGGGGCGCTGACTGCTTGTGCAGCAGCGCCACCGGGCCGCAGTTGCCGGGAGCGGATGCGGGAGGCAAATGCGGAAGGCAAGACAAAAGGGGACGGCACCTGTCGGGCCGCAAAGCCAGTCTGCACGTGGGGGTGGCGCGGCACGGCGCAGCTTCGCCGCCGTGCTGCTGGGGGCGCGAGGCCCGCGCCAATGCAGGCATGTCCGCGTGCTTCGCACGACGGCCTACGCCCCAGCTTTCAAAGGGCGCAGCCATGACCAAACGCCGCGATGACGATTTCCGCATCCGCCCCAGCGCCCCCAAGAACCGGGGCCAGGGCTTCATCGCCAAGGTGCTCCAGCAGACCGGCAAGGCCAGCAGCGGCAAGTCCTCGGTGCGCCGTACTGGCGCTGCCAGTGGCACCGGCCAACGGCCCGGCTCGCGCCTGGGGCGCGGCCACACGGCGGCGCGCTTCGCGGGGGCGAAGCTCACGCCCATGTCGCGGCGCGTGACCATCAAGACCTTGCTGGTCAACCAGCAGCGGGCCAGTCCGCAGTCGCTCGCCAAGCACCTGCGCTACGTTGAGCGCGATGGTGTGGGCCGTGATGGCGAGCCGGGCCAAGCCTACGGGCCGCAGACCGATGCCGCCGACCTCGACGCTTTCAAGGAACGCTGCGCCGACGACCGACACCATTTCCGCTTCATCCTCTCACCCGAGGATGGCGCGGAACTCGAAGACCTGCGCACCTACACGCGGCACCTCATGGGCCGCATGGAGGCCGACCTGGGCACACGGCTGGAGTGGGTGGCCGTCGATCACTGGAACACCGACAACCCGCATACCCACCTGATCGTGCGCGGGCGCGACGACACCGGCAAAGACCTCATCATCGCGGGCGACTACATCGCTGATGGCTTCCGCCATCGTGCCGCCGAACTGGCGACCGAATGGCTGGGGCCGCGCACCGAGCTGGAGATCCAGCAGACCTTGCAGCGCGAAGTGGATCAGGAGCGATGGACGAGCCTGGATCGCACGCTCAAACGCGAGCTGGGCGACGATGGCTTGTTGCATGTCGAACGGTTCAACGAACCGCGGCTGCAACGCCAGCGCCTGCTGCTGATCGGCCGCCTGCAACGCTTGCAGCGCCTGGGCCTGGCCGATGAAACGCAGCCCGGCACCTGGGCCGTCCATGCCGACGCGGAAAAGACCCTGCGCGCCCTGGGCGAGCGTGGCGACATCATCCGCACCATGCAGCGGGCCATGCGCGGCGAGCCGCGCGAGCTGGCGGTGTTCGAGCCGGGCGATGATGGCCGCACGGTCATCGGGCGTGTCGCCGCGAAAGGGTTGGCCGACGAACTGCACGACCGGGGCTATCTGGTCATCGACGGCGTGGACGGCAAGGCCCACTATGTCGCGCTGAATGCCCGTGACGAGCTGGCGAACTATCCGGCCGGCGCCGTGGTGGAGGTGAAGGGATCGGCCGACGCGCGCGCGGCCGACCGCAACATTGCCGCGCTGGCGAGCGGTGGCCTGTACCGCACCGACCATCACCTTGCCATCGCCCAGGGCCAGGCCCTGCCGGGCCGTGATCCGCAAGAGGTGGTCGCAACCCACGTCCGCCGGCTGGAAGCCTTGCGCCGGGCAGGCATCGTGGAACGTGTGGCCGAGGGTCTATGGAAGGTGCCGGACGACCTGCCCGAGCGTGGTCGCCAGTACGACGCGCAGCGCCTGGGCAGCGTGGCCGTGGAGCTGAAATCGCATCTGCCCATCGAGCGGCAGGCCCGCGTGATCGGGGCCACCTGGCTTGACCAGCAATTGATCGGCGGTGGCAAAGGGCTGGGCGATTTGGGCTTTGGCAGCGACGCCAAGCAGGCCATGCAGCAACGCGCCGACTTCCTGGCCGAACAGGGATTGGCCGAGCGGCGCGGGCAGCGTGTGATCCTCGCCCGGAACCTGCTGGGAACGCTGCGCAACCGGGAGCTGGCGCAGGCCGCGAAGGACATTGCTGCCGACACCGGCCTGGAGCATCGCCCGGTGGCCGACGGCCAGCGCGTGGCGGGCATCTACCGCCGCAGCGTCATGCTCGCCAGTGGCCGCTACGCGATGCTGGATGACGGCATGGGGTTCAGCCTGGTGCCTTGGAAGCCGGTGATCGAGCAGCGGCTGGGGCAGCAGGTTGCGGCAACGATACGGGGCAATGACGCAACCTGGATGCTCACGCGAAGTCGCGGTATTCATTAGGCAAGAGATGCGACTGCAATGAATGTCAGTTTTACCGAGTTCTCATCGACACGCGATTTTCAAGCAGCCCGACTCCAACGCTGCGCGCATGAGAGCAGCTCGCCGCGCGCTCAAAGAAATAATCCGGTGAATTCAAATAGACCAGGATATACGTTGGTATATCTAAGCTATTCGCAAGTTGCTTGAGAGAAACCTAATGCTCGCTGGTGCGTGGGAAATCTCAATGACAGAATTCCATTTGTCGTCAGCACATACAACCGCGATTTGGCTTAGCACCTTGTCCAGCTCGCTTGTCAGCTTGAAACAGGAGGAAGTCATGGATCCCGACCCGCATAGGCGCTCCAACGCGCCACACCACTCGCCCCATAGGCCCATGAACGCAACAACGCATCGGGCGCCTGCTTCGAGGTTCTCGCTCATCTGAGCGCATGAGGAGCCTCCGCGGCTGCGCGCCCCAGGAGGTTCTCATGCTGTTTCGCTATTTCCGCTCCGACGACGTTTTCGTGCGCGCCCTGCGCGCGGCTGTCGCTTCCCACCGTCCCGCTGCGCTACACGCCCTGTTGGCCTCTCACGGCGACCGCGCGTTTGCCAAGGCGCTCTCCGATCTTTCGGGCCGCGTCATCGCCGACGCGCTGTCCATGCTCCCGGCGTCGAATCGTGCAGGCGTCTTGAATCGGCTTTCCCTCGCTGCTCGCAATCGCCTGCGCGAAAACGAAGGTAGCCATGCACGCGATTCGCTCTATGCGCGGTCGGCTGCGTCTGGCTCGCCGCTCTTTCTACTTTGGTGAGGCTGGCACGGACTGTCCGAGCGCCCACGCCTCTCACAGCACCCAGCTCGCCCGTTCGACTGACCTGGCCTCGCTTCGACGGCGTGGCCGGGACAGTTGCGCGACGACCCATTCGCGTCCATCGAGACAGGAACCTTCCCATGAAAATAATCCATGTCGTATTGGCCATCGCCTGCGCCTCTTTGCTGACGGCGTGCGATGTCAAGCATTTCTTGCCCGGCGCCTATGCTGCGGAGGGCAAGCCAGAAACCGCCGATGTGCAGCGCGACGGCGCATTCGTCAACGTGCCTGCGGCATCGCCGCTGCGCAAGAGCCTGGTTGTCGCCAGCGTCGAGCCGCAGGCGTTCGCTCAGACGATCGACGCGCCGGGCACGATCGAGGCGGCGCCCGAGAAGCTGGTGAAGATTGCACCGCCGTTGGGCGGGCGCATCGTGCGCCTGCACCACCAGCTAGGCGATGCGGTCAAAGCAGGTGACCCGCTGGTCACTATCGACTCACCTGATCTCGGCTCTGCCTATAACGACCAGATCAAGGCACAGGCGGCGCTGCTGCAGGCCCGCCGGGAGTTCGATCGGCAGAAGGCTCTGAAAGACGACGACATCTCTGCAGGGAAGGATTTCGAGGCCGCACAACTGGCGCTATCCGCTGCCGAGAGCGATGCCCGCGCGACGAGCAACCGGCTGGCTCAGCTTGGCGCATCTGCCAGCGCCGGGTCGCGGCGCGAATACGTGCTGCGCGCTCCCATCGCTGGCCGTGTGGTCGAGATGAATGGCGCTCAGGGCAGCTATTGGAGCGACACCACCGCGTCGATCATGACGGTCGCCGATCTTTCCACCGTATGGCTTGCAGCCAGCGTCGCGGAGAAAGATCTAGCGCAGATGTTCGTTGGTCAGACAGCGCGTATCGTTCCCAACGCCTACGCCAGCCGCGAATTCGATGGCAAGGTGAAATACATCGGCGATTTGCTTGACCCCGACACGCGCACAGCGCGCGTTCGCGTCGCCATCGACAACCGCAGTGGCTTGTTCAAACCGGGCATGTTCGCCCGCGTCAGCTTCTCCGGCCCAGCACATTCGGCACTGCTCGTCCCGGCAACGGCCTTGTTGCAAAGCGGCCTCTACACGCGAGTGTTCGTCGAACAGGCGCCGTTCCGTTATGAGTCCCGCATCGTTAGCGTGGGGACGACGGTCGCCGATCGCGTCGAGGTGTTGTCCGGGTTGAAGGCGGGCGAGCGCATCGTGGTCAAGGACGGGGTGCTGCTCAATGATTAACGCCATCGTCAACACCTGTTTCCAACGCCGCGGCATCGCCTGGCTCGTGTTCGTGTTCGTGGCTCTGTACGGCGCCTGGAGCTGGAAGCAGCTCCCGATCGAAGCCTATCCAGACATCGCCGACGTGACCTCGCAGATCGTCACGCAGGTGCCTGGACTCGGCGCCGAGGAGGTGGAGCAGCAGATCACCATTCCGCTGGAGCGCGCCTTGCTCGGCACGCCGGGCATGCATGTGCTGCGCTCGCGCAGCCTCTTCGCGCTCTCCCTCATCACCGTGGTCTTCGAGGACGGCACCGACGGCTACTTCGCGCGCCAACGGCTGCAGGAGCGGCTGAATCAAGTGTCGCTGCCCTACAGCGCTGTGCCTGGCCTCGACCCGTACACCTCACCAACGGGCGAGATCTACCGCTACACGCTGGAGTCCAAATCGCGCAGCCTGCGCGAACTATCCGAATTGCAGTTCTGGACAGTGATCCCGCGCCTGAAGAAGGTTCCGGGTGTCGTGGACGTGAGCAACTTCGGTGGCCTGACGACGCAGTTCATGCTCGAACTCGATCCCGACCGGCTGCGCCAGTACGACCTGTCTCTGCAGGACGTCAAGAGCGCGATCAATGCGAACAACGCCAACGGTGGTGGCAGCATCGTCGATCGCGGCGAGCAGAGTTACGTGGTGCGCGGCGTCGGCTTGCTGCGTTCGCTTGACGACATGGGCAATGTCGTGGTCAAGACCAAGAACGGCGTCCCGGTGCTGGTGAAGGATTTGGGCACGCTTGCCTACGGCAATGTCGAACGCCGCGGCATCCTCGGCAAGGACGGCAACCCCGACACGATCGAAGGCATCACGCTGCTGCTGAAGGACTACAACCCGTCGAATGCGCTCGCGGGCGTCCACGCGGCCGTGCGCGACCTCAACGAGAACCTGCTGCCCAAGGACGTGAAGGTCGTGCCGTACCTCGACCGCACGTCGCTGATCGACGCCACCCTGCACACCGTGGGCTTCACGCTCGCCGAGGGAATGGTGCTTGTCAGCGTGGTGCTGCTGCTGTTTCTCGGCAGCCCGCGCGCAGCAGCCATCGTCGCCTTGACGATTCCGCTGTCGCTGCTGATCGCGTTCATCTTCATGCACCATTTCAAGATTCCGGCGAACCTGCTGTCGCTCGGTGCCATTGACTTCGGCATTCTGGTGGACGGCGCCGTGGTGCTGGTCGAGAACATCCTGCGCAAGCGCGAGGAGAACGAGGGCCGCCCCCTGCAGGCGCAGGATGCCATCCAGGCGACACTGCAGGTCGCGCGGCCGATCTCTTTCGGCATGGCCGTGATCGTCTGCGCCTACCTGCCGCTGTTTGCCTTCCAGCGCATCGAATACAAGCTGTTCTCGCCGATGGCCTATGCAGTCGGCGCGGCACTGGTCGGTGCGCTGGTCGTCGCGCTCACGCTGATTCCGGCCCTGGCATGGCTGGCCTTCCGCAAGCCGCGCAAGGTGTTCCACAACCCGGTGATCGACGCACTGTCCGCACGCTATGCCTGGTTCCTCAGGCGCGCGCTGGGCAAGATCCGCTGGCTCGTTGCCACCTGCGCCGCTGCCGCGTTGGGCCTGGGCGTACTGTTTTCCACCATCGGGCGGGACTTCCTGCCGTACCTGGACGAAGGCTCGCTGTGGCTGCAGGTGCAGATGCCGCCCGGCATCACGCTGGACAAGGCGTCGGCGATGGCGAGCGATCTGCGACGGGCGACGCTGGAGTTTCCCGAAGTCTCCTACATGGTCACGCAGACCGGCCGCAACGACGACGGTACCGACTACTGGACGCCTTCGCACATCGAGGCGAGCGTGGGATTGCATCCCTACAAGGAGTGGAAATCCGGCCTGACCAAGCAGGAGCTGATTGCCCAGCTGGCCGCGCGCTACGCGCAGATGCCCGGTTATACGGTCGGATTCATGCAGCCCATGATCGACGGCGTGCAGGACAAGCTGTCGGGCGCGCACAGCGACCTCACGGTCAAGGTCTTCGGCGACGACCTGGCCGAGGTTCGCGGCGTCGCCAACCGGCTCGCTGACGTGCTCAAGCAGGTATCGGGCTCCGCGGATGTCGCGGTGGACGTGGAGCCACCGCTGCCTAACCTGAAGATCGCGCTCGACCGCGCCGCCGCTGCGCGCCACGGCATCAACGCGGCCGACGTGGCCGACCTGATCGCCACTGGCATCGGCGGCACGCCGATCGGCCAGCTCTATGTCGGCGAAAAAAGCTACGACATGACCGCGCGCTTCCCGGCGAAGTCCCGGTTTAGCCCGGATGCTATCGGCAACTTGGCGCTGAAGGCCCCATCAGGCGAGCGGGTTCCGCTCTCAGACGTGGCGCATATCGGCACGGTTTCCGGCGAAAGCGTGATCGTGCGAGAGATGGCGCGGCGCAACATCATTGTGCGGCTGAATGTGCGTGGCCGCGATCTGGCGAGCTTTCTGAACGAAGCCCAGGCCGTCGTTCAGCGCGAGATGAAGTTCGATTCCAAGCGCATCCAGCTCATGTGGGGCGGCCAGTTCGAGAACCTGGAGCGCGCCGAGGCGCGGCTGGCGCTGATTCTGCCGATGACGCTGGGCATCATGTTCCTGCTGCTATTCGGCGCCTTCCGCAACCTGCGCCAGCCACTGCTGGTGCTGGCCACGGTGCCCCTGGCCATGCTTGGCGGGCTGGCAGGGCTGCATTTGCGCGGCATGACGCTCAACGTATCGAGCGCGGTCGGGTTCATCGCGTTGTTCGGTGTGGCCGTGCTGAACGGCGTGCTGATGCTCGCGCAGATCAATCGCCTGCGCGATGAGGAAGGCAAGTCCTTGCGCGATGCGGTGCTCGAAGGTGCCCGCAGCCGGATGCGTCCTGTCCTGATGACGGCAACAGTGGCTGCCCTCGGCCTCACACCCGCCATGCTGGCCACCGGATTGGGAAGCGACGTGCAGCGACCGCTCGCCACGGTCGTCGTGGGCGGCCTGCTGACCGCCACCGTGCTGACCCTGGTGCTGTTGCCATCGCTGTACCACCTGATCGAAGAACGTCTGGCACGCCGGCAAGCCCGGCTCGCGGCGTTGACCGTCTCGCCACAGGAGACACAACCGGGAGCGCAACCATGAACACCCTTGCTCGCTACACCATGCTCGCCACGCTCACGGCGGCAATGGGCGGCTGCGCCGTCGGGCCAGACTTCCAGCGCCCGGCCGCGCCCACCGTGCATTCTTATGCTGCTGCAGAGCTGCCCGCGCAAACCGCATCGGCGCCGGGCCTGGGCGGCGAAGCGCAACGCTTCGCGCCAGGACAGGAAGTCGCGGCGCAGTGGTGGAAGGCGTTCGGCTCACCGGCGCTTGACGAACTGGTCGCGTCTGCCCTGCAGGCCAACCCGGACTTGAAGGCCGCCGAGGCCGCGTTGCGCGCGGCGCGCGAGGCGGCCACGGCCCAGCGCGGGGCTTTCTGGCCCAGTGTCGATGCCAACGTGAATTCGACCCGGCAGAAGATTGCCGCAACCTTGGCCAGTCCGGCCGAATCCGGCGACACGTTCTATACCTTGCATACGGCCCAGCTCAGCATCAGCTACGTGCCGGACGTGTTCGGGGGCACGCGACGCCAGGTCGAGGCGCTGTCCGCCGGGGTGGACGTGCAGCGCTTTCAGCGCGAGGCCGTCTACATGACACTGGTCTCCAACGTGGTCAACACGGCCATCGAGGAAGCGTCGCTGCGCGCGCAGATTGATGCGACGCGCGGCCTCATCGACTTGGCGTCGCAACTACTGGACATCACGCGCCGCCAGCGCCTGGCCGGCCACCTCGGCGCTGCGGATGTGGCCGCGCAGGAGGCGGCGCTGGCACAGGCCCAAGCCTCGCTGCCACCGTTGGAGAAGCAACTGGCCGCACAGCGGAACAAGCTCGCGATGCTGGCCGGGCGCCTGCCCAGCGAGCAGCTTGCGCAGCATTTCGAATTGGCTTCGCTCACCCTGCCCGTGGAACTGCCACTCAGCCTGCCATCGCGCCTGGTCGAGCAGCGGCCGGACGTGCGCGCGGCGCAAGCACAGTTGCACGCGGCCAGCGCACAGATCGGCGTCGCAACTGCGGCCCGGCTGCCCAGCCTCACGCTGACGGCCGCCTTGGGCAGCTCCGCGCTTTCCCTGCCGCAACTCCTTCGCAGCGGTGGCGGCTTCTGGTCGGTCGGTGGAGACTTGTTGCAGCCGATCTTTCGCGGTGGAACGCTGCTGCACCAGCAGCGCGCAGCCGAGGCGGCCTACGAGCAGGCCGCAGAGCAGTACCGCAGCACCGTGCTGACCGCCTTCCAGAACACGGCCGACACCTTGCAGGCCATCGTCAGCGACTCGGAGACCTTGCGCGCCACCAGCCACGCCGAAGCCGCAGCACGGCGCAGCCTGAGCATCGTGCGCCGCCAGCGGGAACTGGGCGGCGCAGCCCAGGCGGATGTGCTCCTCGCCCAGCAAACCTACCAGGGAGCCACGCTGGCGCTGGTTCAGGCGCAAGCCGCCCGCTACACGAACACCGTCGCGCTGTACCAGGCGCTGGGCGGATGGTGGCAGACGGGCAATGACGCGCCGCCTCTTGCACAACAAAGCACAACCCAAACGGGAGCGCCCCTATGAGCTTCGTTGATCACATGCTGAAAAACCTCTTCAGCGGCTTCCTCGACCGGCGGCGCGCGAACCGCCATTTCAAGCGCCAGGCAGTTCTTGAAACCCTGCGCAAGATGGGAGACGCCGAAGGCCAGGCTGTGTCCGGGCGTGTCGCCCGCGACATGCGGCGCATTGCATCCGACGATGTGCCCGCTGCGATCGTCCGCACCCGCTCTCACGAGGAAGGGCTGACCCACGATGAAGCGGATCAACGGCGCGCGCGCTTTGGCCCGAACGAGGTGGAGCACGAGAAGCCGCTGCCGTGGTGGCTGCACCTTTGGCACTGCTACAGGAATCCGTTCAATCTCCTACTGACATTGCTTGCTGGCATTTCCTTCGTGACAGACGACATGAAGGCCACGGTCGTGATCAGCACGATGGTGGTGTTGAGCACCTTGATTCGTTTCGTTCAGGAAGGCCGCTCCAGCCAGGCTGCCGAGCGTCTGAAGGTCATGGTCAGCAACACCGCGACAGTGATCCGACGCCAGCCTGACGAGGAAAGAGGTGCCGAGGCCAGTGAGAAGCACGTCACTGCCCGCAGTCATGCGCGCAGGACGGCTACGCAGATCGAACTGCCGATTCGCGACCTGGTGCCAGGCGACCACGTAGTGCTCTCCGCTGGCGACATGATCCCTGCTGACTGTTGCCTGCTGATTGCCAAGGATCTATTCGTATCGCAGGCAGCCATGACGGGCGAGTCATTGCCAGTGGAGAAGTTTGCAGGCATCGCGCAACCGTTCAATTCAATATTTGATGCGCCCAACCTCGTCTTCATGGGCACCAACGTCATTTCAGGCTCCGCGACCGCGCTGGTCGTCGCCACGGGCAGCCGAACCTATTTCGGCGCGCTGTCCGCGCGCGTGACGACGACGGATCGCACGCCGACCGCGTTCCAGGCTGGCGTGAACAGCGTGAGTTGGTTGCTTATTCGGTTCGCACTGGTGATGGTGCCCATTGTGCTGCTCATCAACGGCTTCACGAAGGGCGACTGGACGGAGGCGTTCCTGTTCGCGCTCTCGGTCGCCGTCGGGCTCACGCCAGAAATGCTGCCAATGATCGTGACTTCGACCCTAGCCAAAGGCGCGGTGGTGATGTCGCGCAAAAAGGTCATCGTCAAGCGCCTGGATGCCATCCAGAACTTCGGTGCAATGGACGTGCTGTGTACCGACAAGACTGGCACCCTCACGCAAGACAAGATCGCGTTGGAACGGCACACCGACGTATTCGGAACCAATTCCGAAGACGTGCTGCGGTACGCCTATCTGAACAGCTACTACCAGACCGGCTTGAAGAACCTGCTCGACCACGCGGTGCTCGAACACGCCGAACTGCAAGGAGAGCTGCGAGTAGCGCAGGACTACCGCAAGGTCGATGAGATTCCGTTTGATTTCGTGCGGCGGCGCATGTCGGTCGTGGTTGCCGAGAGGGAAGACAACCACGAGTTGATCTGCAAGGGCGCAGTCGAAGAGGTTCTCTCCGTCTGCCACCGAATTCGCATCGAGACCGCGCAGGGGCCGAGGCAAGTCCCCATCGACAGAGAGCTGCTGGAACGTGTGCGGTCGGTCACCCGTGAGTTGAACGGAGAAGGGCTGCGCGTCGTTGCCGTGGCGATGAAGGAGTTGTCCGCATCGCAGGCGGCGTACTCGATCGCGGATGAGGCGGCCCTGACTCTCATTGGCTACATCGCATTCCTCGATCCGCCGAAGGAATCCACCGCTCCGGCGCTGCGGGCTCTTGCAGAGCACGGGGTGCGGGTCAAGGTGCTCACGGGAGACAGCGAACTCGTCGCCGCGCATGTCTGCGGACGGGTCGGGCTGGAGCGCGACCACTTTCTGCTGGGATCGCAGGTCGAAAAAATGAGCGATGAGGCGCTGAGCCATGCCGTCGAGACCTGCCAACTCTTTGCGCGACTGACACCACAGGACAAGGAGCGCATCGTGCGTGCGCTGCGCGGCAATGGCCATGTGGTCGGCTTCATGGGCGACGGCATCAATGATGCCCCTGCCTTGCGTGCTGCGGACATTGGGATTTCGGTGGACTCCGGTGTAGACATCGCCAAAGAGGCCGCCGACATCATCCTGCTGGAAAAGAGCCTGATGGTGCTGGAGGAAGGTGTGGTTGAAGGCCGCAAGACCTTCAGCAACATGCTCAAGTACCTCCGCATGACCGCCAGCTCCAATTTCGGCAACGTCTTCTCCGTCCTCGTAGGGAGCGCGTTCCTGCCGTTCCTGCCCATGCTCCCGCTGCAACTGTTGGTGCAGAACCTCCTGTATGACATCTCACAGATTGCCATTCCGTTCGACGGCGTGGACCGCGAACTGGTGGCCAAGCCGCTGAAATGGAATCCTGCGGACATCGGACGCTTCATGATCTTCTTCGGCCCGATCAGCTCGATCTTCGACATCACCACCTTCGCGGTGATGTGGCACGTCTTCGGTGCCAACACCGTGGCCAATCAGACGCTGTTCCAGTCGGGCTGGTTCGTCGTTGGCCTGCTGACGCAGACCTTGGTCGTTCACATGATCCGCACGCCGAAGCTGCCGTTCATCGAAAGCCGCGCAGCCTGGCCGCTTACGCTCATGACGCTGGTCATCATGGCCATCGGAGTGACCTTACCAATGAGTCCGCTGGCGGACTACTTCAAGCTGCAGGCACTGCCACCAGGCTACTTGCCGTGGTTGATCGCAATCCTGCTCGGTTACGCGACACTGACTACGGCAATGAAGACGATCTACATCCGCAAATTCGGCTGGCAATGAGATAGCGCTAGGAGCTGCAATTGATGAACGCCATTCATTTCAGCAGTCTCGGCGCGTTGGCCGTCACGTTCGTGAATCTCGCGGCTGCCTTCATCCTCGGCGCGTTGATCGGGATCGAACGACAAGTTCGGCAGCGCACGGCCGGACTGCGCACCAACACCCTGGTGTCGGTCGGCGCCGCCATCTTCGTCTCGCTGGGTGCCCGACTGTTCGAGATCAACGGCGGTTCGCAGACAACGATCACCGTCGTTGCCTACGTTGTCTCCGGCATCGGCTTCCTCGGCGCCGGCGCCATCATGAAGGAGGGCGCGAGCATTTCCGGCTTGAACACCGCGGCCACGTTGTGGGGATCAGGTGCTGTGGGTGCTTGCGCCGGCGCGGGTCTGCTGGGAGAGGCTGGCCTTGCAGCGCTGTTCGTGCTGGCGAGCAACACCCTGCTGCGACCGGTAGCAAATCGAATCAATCGCAGCCCCTTCCGAGAAGAAACCAGCGAAGCCACCTATATGGTCTTCGTGATTTGCTCGCGCGAATTTCAATCCGACGTCCGAGAAAAGGTGGCTGAGATTCTGGATGAATCCAGCTATCCCGCGCGTCAGATCGACGACCATCCTTTTGGTGAAGGCGAAGTAGAGATCGAATTCACCTTGTACGCAACCGCCGTGCAGGTAGATGAACTGAATGAGGCAGTCAAAATGGCCGAGGCTTTGCCCGGTGTCAGGCAAGCCTTTTGGAACGCTGGCGACGAAAGCTGACGATATATGTCATGTTGATACCAATGTTTCATTGGCATGATAACCTATCCCCCAGGAGGGGATATGAAGCCTGAATTCAACTCGACGATCATTAAGCGCCTACGACGCGCCGAAGGCCATCTTCGGAGCATCATCACAATGCTTGAAGAAGGCCGTAGCAACGTGGATGTCGCGCAACAGCTCTTGGCGGTCGGAAATGCCATCACGAATGCGAAGCGAACGCTTGTGCATGAGCACATCAATTGCTGTTTAGAGGTCGCTGGGCCCTCCAAAATTCGAGAGCTTCAGGCGATCAGCAAGTACCTATAAAGCCATGCGGACGGATCGCATGCACATCTCACCTCGTATTCAATTCTCCCTGAAACTGGCGCTTATGGGAGTCGTGATGGCTGCCATTTTCGTGGCAGACACAGCGACGAGTTATGAAGTTGCGGCGGCAGTGTTTTACACGGTCGTCATCCTGACGGCTGTGCGCGTACTGTCTCGACGCGCGCTGATTGCTCTCGCCGTTATTTGCATCGTCATGACCGCAGTCAGCCTTGCGTTCACGCCGCATGGGAATTTGCGTTCCGGCCTGATCAACATGGGAATCAGCATCGTTGCGATCGTGATGACGACCTATCTTGTACTCAAGATGGAGGCCGCAAGGACGGCGGCACATGAGGCACAAGCTCACCTGATGCGAATCGCGCGTGTAAAGAGCATGGAGGCACTGACCACTTCCATCGCGCATGAGGTCAATCAGCCGCTCGCTGCCATCGTGACCAGCGGAAATGCCTGTCAACGCTGGCTCGGGCAGGAGCCCCCCAATCTCGACAAAGCGCGCCAGGCGCTTGACCGGATACTGAGCGACGCTGGCCGGGCGAGCAACATCATCGCACGCGTGCGCAGCCTCACACGCGGGGAGCCGCCTCACAAAAGCAAGTTCGATTTCAACAAAGCCATTCTTGAGATCATTGCCCTGTCCCAAGCCGAAATGGAACGAAACGGAATCCGGCTGGTGATGGAGTTGAGTCCTGATCTGCCTTTGGCGATTGCAGATCAAATCCAGATACAACAGGTGGTCGGCAACGTGGTGCTGAACGCCATCGACGCGTTGGCTCCAGTTCCGGCGCCCATGCGAAGTATTCGGATCACATCAGAGACAAGGGGCAACGCCATTGTGCTTGCCGTGTCTGATACCGGCATCGGTATACCGGCCGAGGTATACGAGCATTTGTTCGAGGCATTCTGGACTACCAAGGAAGAGGGCATCGGAGTCGGTTTGAGCATCAGCAGGGCAATCATCGAAGCCAATGGCGGTCAGATATGGGCAGCACGAGGTGAACACGGCGGCGCGGTTTTCCGGTTCAGCGTGCCGATCGCATCGCAGGAGAAACGCCAATGACGATAAACTCCATCAATGCTATGGGTGATCCCATCGTCTACATCGTGGACGATGATCGCTCGGTACGTGCGGCTCTTGAAGATCTGCTGGCGTCAGTGGGATTGAAGGTCTCGACGTTTGGCTCCACCAAGGAATTCCTAGCATGTCCACTGGAGGACGCGCCTGGTTGCCTTGTGCTGGACGTGCGCATGCCCGGGCAGAGCGGCATGGATTTCCATCGGCAGATGATCGAAATGGGAATTGGTCTTCCCGTTGTATTCATCACAGGTCATGGCGACATTGCTATGGGTGTCGAAGCCATGAAAAACGGAGCGATCGAGTTTCTTACGAAGCCGTTCAGAGACCAGAACTTGCTGGACGCTATCCAGAAGGGGATTGGGAAAGATCGAGAGCGACGTGAAAGTCAGGCGCTTGCATCTGCGCTACAGGCTCGATGGACGTCGTTGACAGCGGGCGAACAAGATGTCACACGCCTCGTCGTACAGGGTCTACTGAATAAACAAATCGCGGCCCAATTGAATATTAGTGAGATTACCGTCAAGGTTCGCAGAGGACATGCTATGCGAAAAATGCTGGCGCGCTCGCTAGCAGAACTTGTAAGAATCACTGAAAAACTTGGTCTGTAGCGGGAAGCCACATTACCAATCATCTCAATAGGAATATACGTCGGTATACCCAATGCAGACCATAGATATCTTGGTCGATTCACTTGACATGACTTAGATTGGCATGCACGGAGGCGACGCCAAATGCTCTTGTCATCGCTAAAGTCGGCACGTCAACCCGGCTATCCGTGCCATGCACTTGGAGGTACTTCCCTGACAGGTGTTTTTTGAACAAGAGGCTTTTCTGGCCGCAGGGACTTGTATATGGAGTTGCGCCATTTACGCTGCTTCATCGCCGTCGCCGAAGAACTCCACTTTGCTCGTGCTGCCGAGCGGCTGCACATCGACCAGTCACCGCTGTCTCGCACCATCAAAGAGTTGGAGGAAGAACTTGGCGCACGTCTGTTTGTCCGTACCACCCGCAGCACGCAATTGACTCATGCTGGACGGCTGTTCCTGGAACACGTCCAGCGCGTTTTTGCGGCATTGGATCAAGCCCGAGATAGCGTCAAGTCCGTTGCCAACGGCTTTCACGGGCAGTTGCGCCTTGCCCTGTCCGACGGGATCACGCCATCGCGCCTGCCGGCGCTATTGGCGCAATGTCGGGAGGAAGACCCCGAAGTCGAAGTTCGGCTGTTCGAGGTTCCGCTGGCTCAGCAGATTAAGGGGTTGCACGACAACCTGTACGACGCCGGCTTCTCGATGGCCGATGATGGAGGCGATGGCATTGCGGTCAGTTCCGCGTGGGAGGACGAGTTGATGGTGGCGGTGCCAGCCCGCCATCCCGTGCTCGCTTTCAAACAGGTCCCACTGAAAGAAGTGCTGCGCTACCCACTGGCGCTGGGCGACCCGGCGGTCTGCGAAGGCCACGCGCGGCAAGTCGATCGTTTTCTGCGCAAGCTCGATCAGGAACCGCTGATCGCGCAGCGCGTGGCGACCTTCGACGTGATGATGACCCTGGTTTCCGCTGGCCTGGCTTTGGGTTTAGCGGGCGAGGCGCATATCGCTTCCAGCCGTGAGCCGGGCGTCGTGGCCCGCCGCCTGGCAGGCAAGCCATACATGCTCACGACCTATCTGCTACGCCGCGATGCGGAGCCATCCGAGATGCTGGCTCGGTTCATCGAGCGTGTGGCCTTCATTGATTCGGCAGACTGTATCGACGCTGCCGACGATGCTTGAACCATCCGACGAAAGGACTGGAACCATGAACAGAGTGATGCTGCTGATGCTGACCACCGCACTGACCGCGTGCGGCCCGTCTCAACCTTCGGAAACCGTGGACTACCTTGTGGCCCACCCCGACCGCATCAAGGAACTCCAGCGCCAATGCAAGGAGGATCGCGCAAAGGTCGGCGATGAACTCTGCGTGCGCGCGGCCGAAGCCGCCAATCGGCGCTTCTTCGGTGATCGGCCGGAGCAGAAATCCAAATAGCTTCATCGCAGTCGTCTCGCTGCGCGAAATCCGCACTGTTACCCCATCACGCCGCAACGCGCTTGTGTTTGCGGCGTTCTTATTGCCTTCGCTCCTGCAAGAAATCAGGCTTTTCCGGCCTGAATCCTCGCCATAACGGCCTTTGACCGGCCTGCACGCGCCCCTTGATCCTCGGTGCTGCGGCACCTCCGTGTGCCGTGATTGGAGGCAAGGTCATGCAAGGGACGAACGTGCTGTTCGGTCAGATCGCCGTGGTGTTCGGCATCGTGATCACCGGCGTGTGGGCGGCCACACAATGGACAGCCGCCGCCCTGGGCTATCAGCTACGCCTTGGCTCGCCCTGGTTCGACTTCTTCGACACGCCCATCTATCACCCGTGGCGGCTGTTCGAGTGGTGGTTCTTCTTCGATGCCTACGCGCCGCGCGTCTTTGACATCGGTGGTGCCATCGCGGGAGGCAGCGGCCTCGTGGCCGTGCTGGTCGCCATTGGCATGTCGATCTGGCGCTCGCGGCAATCGCGCCTGGTCACGACCTACGGCTCGGCACGCTGGGCGAACGCGGATGACATTCGTAAGGCCGGGCTCACGCAGCCGACCGGCGTGTTCCTGGGCCAGCACGATCGCCAGTACCTGCGGCACGAAGGCCCGGAACACGTTCTGACCTTCGCGCCCACACGCTCGGGCAAAGGCGTGGGCCTGGTGGTGCCGACACTGTTGAGCTGGCCTGCTTCCGCTGTCATCCACGACATCAAGGGCGAGAACTGGAGCATCACCGCAGGCTGGCGTTCGCGCTTCTCGCACTGCCTGCTGTTCAACCCCACCGATGCGAAGTCGGCAGCCTACAACCCGCTGCTGGAAGTCCGCCGTGGCGCGCATGAAGTGCGCGACGTTCAGAACATCGCGGACATCCTGGTCGATCCCGAAGGCGCGCTGGAGCGACGCAATCACTGGGAAAAGACTTCGCACGCGCTGCTGGTCGGCGCAATCCTGCATGTGCTCTACGCGGGCGAGGACAAGACGCTGCGCGGTGTCGCCAACTTCCTCAGTGACCCTGCCTGCCCGTTCGAGCTGACCCTGCACCGGATGATGACCACGCCGCATCTCGGCGATGGCCCGCATCCGGTCGTGGCCTCGGCGGCGCGTGAGGTACTGAACAAATCGGACAACGAACGCTCCGGCGTGCTGTCCACGGCCATGTCGTTCTTGGGCCTGTACCGCGACCCCACGGTGGCCGAAGTCACCTCGCGCTGCGATTGGCGCATCGCTGACCTGATCGCGGCCGAGCATCCGGTGTCGCTGTACCTGGTGGTGCCGCCTTCGGACATTTCGCGGACGAAGCCGCTGATTCGCCTGATCCTCAACCAGATCGGGCGGCGGCTGACGGAATCGCTTGATGGCTCCGACGGCATCGCGCGCCGCCACAAGCTACTGCTGATGCTCGACGAGTTCCCGGCCTTGGGGCGCCTGGACTTCTTCGAGACGGCGCTGGCCTTCATGGCGGGCTACGGCATCCGCAGCTTCCTCATCGCGCAGTCGCTCAACCAGATTGACAAGGCCTACGGCCCGAACCATTCGATCCTGGACAACTGCCACGTGCGCGTGACCTTCGCCACCAATGACGAGCGCACCGCCAAGCGCATTTCCGAGACGCTGGGCACCGCGACCGAGCTGCGCGCGCAACGCAACTACGCGGGCCACCGACTCGCGCCGTGGCTGGGCCACCTGATGGTGTCGCGGCAGGAGACGGCCCGGCCGCTCCTGACGCCCGGCGAAGTCATGCAGCTCCCGCCTGACGAGGCGGTGGTGATGGTGTCCAGCGTGGCCCCCATCAAGGCCAGGAAGCTGCGCTACTACGCAGACAGCAATTTCAAACGCCGCGTGTTGCCGCCGCCCGTGCTCACGGCCGGGCGCTATGCCGACGTGCCGCCATCGCGGCCCGACGACTGGAGCGGGCTGGCGATTCCCGCCGTGCCCGCCACACCGGCCACTGCGTCCACTGACGGCCTGGGCAGCGCCGACGACGACGGCGGCCCGCGCCGTCAGCCTGAGCTTTCCGAGGCCGTCGCCTACGACCCCGAGCAGACCACGCCCGCGGCCGACCTCGCGTTGCTCGATGACGACGACGACCTGCCGCTCCCCCTTCCTCGCCAGCTTGATCCGGCCATGCAGCGCACGGCCCGGCTGGCTTCTCTCGACCCCAACGACGGAATCGAGCTATGAGCCAGCACCGCTTGAATCTCTTCATCCAGCCCGAGCACGCCAAGCGGCTCGACGAGCTGGCCGCCAAGAAAGGCGTATCGAAATCCAGCATCGTCGCGGCGGCGCTCGCATCGTGGCTGTCGCCCGATGCCGCCGACCAGCGCGAAGCGGCGATTGCCAAGCGGCTGGATCGCCTGTCGCGCCACGCCGAGCGCATGGAGCGCGACCAGAACATCCAGATCGAAACGCTGGCGCTGTTCATCCGCTACTTCCTCACGGTGAGCACACCCGTGCCCGAGGCCCATCAGGACGCCGCGCGTGCCCAGGGCAAGGCGCGGTTTGAGCAGTTCGTGGAGCAGTTGGGCCGTCACCTGCTGCGCGGGCGCAGCCTGGTGCGCGACGTGGTGGAGGAACTGCACCCCGACCCGATGCGGATGGATGACGCGGCGGCAGTTGCCGAAGCGCAGGAGCGTGCCTCATGAGCGCCGCGCCTTCGTCCTTTGCCACCTCGCTCGACCGCCGCATTCAGATGCTGCGCACGGCGATGGGGCCGTTGATCGCCGCCGCGCTCGAAGACCCGGACGTGGTGGAAGTGATGCTCAATCCCGACCGGACGTTATGGGTGGATCGCCTGTCCTCGGGCCGCGCGCCGATGGGCGTGGAGCTGTCCGAAGCAGACGGCGAGCGAATCATCCGCCTTGTGGCCGCCCACGTTGGCGCAGAAGTACATCGCGGCCAGCCGTTGCTGTCCGCCGAGTTGCCCGAGACGGGCGAACGCTTCGAGGGCATCTTGCCGCCGGCTGCGCCGGGGCCGGCCTTCGCGCTGCGCAAGCGCGCCATCGGCGTGATTCCGCTGGAGCGGTACGTCATCGACGGAATGATGACCAGCGCGCAGGCGGGCTTTCTCGTTCGCGCTGTGCGCGAGCGCCAGAACGTGCTGATCGCCGGCGCTACCAGCAGCGGCAAGACCACGCTCGCCAATGCGCTGCTGGCCGAGATTGCCGCCACGGGCGACCGCGTGCTGGTGCTCGAAGACACGGTGGAACTGCAATGCGCGGCCCGCGACCACGTGCCGCTGCGCACGCGGGCGGGCGTGGTGTCGATGACCGAGCTGGTGCGCTCATCCATGCGCCTGCGCCCGGATCGCGTTGTCGTCGGCGAAGTGCGCGGCGCTGAAGCGCTGGATCTCATCAAGGTGTGGGGCACCGGCCATCCGGGCGGCATCGCCACGATCCACGCCGGCTCCGCGCTGGGCGCACTGCTGCGCCTGGAGCAACTGATTCTCGAAGTGGCGGTGAACCCGCCCCGTGCGCTGATCGCGGAAGCGGTCAATGTGGTGATCCACATCGCCGGGCGCGGACGCAAGCGCCGCATCGAGAGCATCGCCCGCGTCGTCGGCTTCGACGGTGCGGGCTACCGACTGGCGGATGCGATGGACGCGCCGTTTCCCGAGCTGCTGCCGCAGTCCGACCTTTCTTCCTTGTCCCCTGACCACTCTGGAGAACTGCCATGACGCACGTTGATGCTTTCCGTATTTCTGTATATCCGCTTTCCCGCCGCTCCAGCCCCGCACGGCTGGATGGCTTGGCTCGCCCGGCCATGCAAGGCTTGATGCTCGCTGCCTTCATGCTGCTGCTTGCGGGCACTGCGCAGGCCGCCGGCTCCTCGATGCCCTGGGAAGGCCCGCTGCAATCCATCCTCGAATCCATCCAGGGGCCGGTGGCGCGCATCGTCGCGGTCATCATCATCATCGCCACGGGCCTCGCGCTCGCGTTCGGTGACACGTCGGGCGGCTTTCGCAAGCTGATCCAGATCGTGTTTGGCCTGTCCATCGCGTTCGCGGCTTCGAGTTTCTTCCTGTCGTTCTTCAGCTTCTCGGGCGGGGCCGTCGTATGAGCGGCCCGGACACCTTCGCGGCCGGGTTCGAGGTGCCGCTGCATCGCTCACTGACCGAGCCGATCCTGCTGGGCGGTGCGCCGCGCACCGTGGCGATCGCCAATGGCACGCTGGCCGCCGCTGTCGGCCTGGGCCTGCAACTGTGGATTCCCGGTGTCGTGCTCTGGATCGTCGGCCATTCGCTGGCGATGTGGGGCGCGCGCGTCGATCCGCAGTTCATGGCCGTGTTCGCGCGGCACATCAAGCACCGCCCGTTGCTGGACGTGTAGGGGAGGACGCCGCGATGCTGAACCTCGCCGAATACCGCCAGCGCCCGGCCTTGCTCGCCGACTGGCTGCCCTGGGCCGGGCTGGTGGCGCCGGGCGTCGTCTTGAACAAGGACGGCAGTTTCCAGCGCACGGCGCGCTTTCGTGGCCCCGACCTCGACAGCGCGACGCAGGGCGAGCTGATCGCCACGTCGGCGCGCTTGAACAACGCGCTGCGTCGCCTGGGTTCGGGTTGGGCGCTGTTCATCGAAGCCGAGCGCCGGTCTGCCGCCGACTACCCGCACTCCGATTTCCCCGAACCGCTGTCCTGGCTGGTCGATGAAGAACGCCGCGCCGCCTTCGAGGATTCGGGCAACCACTTCGAGAGCGGCTATCACCTGACGCTGGCCTACCTGCCGTCCGAGGAATCCCGTGCCCGCGCCGCGGGCCTGCTGTATGAAAACCGGCCGACCGAAGGCGTGGATTGGCGCGAACGGCTGCACGCCTTCGTCGCTGAAACGGATCGCATCTTCGACCTGCTCGATGGCGTGATGCCGGAGATCGCATGGCTTGATGACAGCCAGACGTTGACCTACCTGCATTCGACCATCTCGACGCGCCGCTACCGCGTCGGCGTTCCCGAAGTGCCGTTCCACATCGACGCGCTGCTGACGGACTCCGCACTGGTCGGCGGCCTGGCGCCCATGCTGGGTGACCAGCACCTGCGCGTGGTGTCGGTGCGCGGTTTCCCGACTTCGACCTGGCCGGGGATTCTGGACGACCTCAACCGCCTGGGCTTCGCGTATCGCTGGAGTACGCGCTTTCTGTGCCTCGACAAAGCCGAGGCGGAAAAAGAACTCGCCCGCCTGCGCCGCCAGTGGTTTGCGAAAAGGAAGAACGTCATCGCGCTGCTGCGCGAGACGATCTTCCAGCAGGAAAGCCCGCTGGTCGATACCGACGCCAACAACAAGGCCGCCGACGCCGATGCTGCCTTGCAGGAACTGGGCAGCGATCAAGTCGCCTTCGGCTACCTGACGGCGACCGTCACCGTCATGGACGCGGACGCCGCCGTGGCCGACGAGAAGCTGCGGATGGTGGAGCGTGTGATTCAGGGCCGGGGTTTCGTGACGATCCCCGAAGCGCTCAACGCCGTGGATGCGTGGCTGTCCTCGCTCCCCGGCAATGCATACGCCAACGTGCGCCAGCCCATCGTCTCGACGCTGAATCTGGCGCACATGATGCCGGTGTCGGCGGTATGGGCCGGGCCGGAGAAGAACGATCACCTCGACGGCCCGCCGCTGATCGTGACGCGCACCGATGGCGCCACGCCGTTCCGACTGGTGACGCACATCGGCGACGTGGGCAACACTCTGGTGGTTGGCCCCATCGGCATGGGCAAGTCGGTGCTGCTGGCGACGATGGCGATGCAGTTCCGCCGCTATCGCGGCTCGCGCATCTTCGCCTTCGACATGGGGCGCTCGATCCGTGCGGCCATCCTGGGAATGGGCGGCGAGCACTACGACCTGGGCGCGGATGACGAGATCGCCTTCCAGCCGCTGGCTCGCATCGACCGCGAGGGCTACCGCACCTGGGCCAGCGAATGGGTGGAAGGCCGCCTGCTGCACGAAGGCGCGGCCGTCGGCCCCGACGAGAAGGCGGCCATCTGGTCTGCGTTGGGGAGCCTGGCCAGCGCGCCGGTGGAGCAGCGCACGCTCACGGGCCTGACGGCCTTGCTGCAATCGAATACCTTGCGCCAGGCACTCGCGCCCTACGTCCTGGGCGGTGCGCACGGCAGGCTGCTGGATGCCGACCACGACCGCCTCGGCACGGCCGACGTGCAGGCGTTCGAGATGGAGGAGCTGATGCACAGCAAGGCCGCTGTGCTCGCGGTGCTGCGCTATCTGTTCGCGCGCTTCGAGGAGCGGCTGGATGGTGCGCCCACGTTGCTGATCCTTGATGAAGCGTGGCTGTTCCTCGATGACCCGGTATTCGCGGCGCGCATCCGCCAGTGGCTCAAGACGCTGCGCAAGAAGAACGTCAGCGTCATCTTCGCTACGCAGTCGCTCGCGGACGTGAAGGACTCGGCCATCGCACCCGCAATCATCGAAAGCTGCGCGAGTCGGATTTTCTTGCCGAACCCGCAAGCGACCGAACCGCAGATTCGCACGATCTACGAAGGCTTCGGCCTCAACAGCCGACAGATCGAGATTGTCGCCACCGCGCAGCCCAAGCGCGACTACTACTACCAATCCCGCCTCGGCAACCGCGTGTTCGACCTCGACCTGGGGCCGGCGACGCTGGCCTTCGCGGGCGCTTCCACGCCGCAAGACCAGCGCGCCATTGATGAGGTTCTTGGCCGCGTGCCGCAGGACGCTGGCGTGTCCGGCTTCGCGGGCGCCTGGCTGCGCCATCGCGGCCTCGATTGGGCGGCTGACCTGCTGCCCTCGTTCCCCGGCCTCGCGCCGGGTTCCCTCCGTACCGCTGACCACCCCCAGGAGAACCAACCATGAAATTGCATACCCCCAAACTCGCCGCGCTGACCGCTGCCTGCGTGCTCGCCTTCGGCATCGCACAGCCTGCGCACGCGCTGTTCGGCGTCGGCGACATCGTGCTCGATCCGACCAATCTGGTGCAAAACACGCTCACGGCGGTTCGCACACTGGAGCAGATAAATAACCAGATCCGCCAGCTCCAGAACGAAGCGCAAATGCTCATCAACCAGGCGCGCAATCTGGCCAGCCTGCCGTCCAGTGTGGTCGGCCAGTTGCGCGAGAACCTGGCGACCACCCAGCGACTGATCGCGCAGGCCAAGGGCTTGGCCTACGACGTGACAAGCATCGACCGCGAATTCGCGCGTCTGTACCCCGAGAAGTACGCCGCCACGGTGAGCGGCAATCAGATGTACCTCGATGCGCAGGAGCGTTGGAAGAACACGCTCAACGGCCTGCAAACCACCATGCAGATGCAGGCCCAGGCGTCGCAGAACCTGAGCGATGACGAAAGCGTGCTGGCCGACCTCGTGGGCAAGAGCCAGTCGGCCGAGGGCGCGCTGCAAGCGATGCAGGCCATGAACCAATTGCTGGCCTTGCAGGCCAAGCAGTCCATCCAGACGCAGCGGCTCCAGATCACGCAAGACCGCGCGGCCTCGCTGGAACTAGCTCGGCAAGCGGCGGCCACGGAGCGCGGACGCGAGGTGACGCGCCGTTTCCTGGGTGAAGGCACGCCGTACACGCCGCAGCCCGTCAATTTCTACAACCGCTGACGGAGGCTGCCATGCAACGCACGCCCGTCGTGTTTGCCTTCGCCGTTCATGCGCTGGTGCTGGCCGGCTGTGACCGGCCGCAGCAGGTGCCGGTGAACGCGCTCGCCGCCGACCCGGCCCGGCTGCACGCGCTGCGCGCGCACGACGGCGCGTTTTGCACGCAGGTGGCTCAAGCCGACCTGCGGCGCTTTCTCTCGGGCCAGGCCGGGCCGGACGAGTACCAGACGCTGGCCGACCTGCCGCCGATCCCACCCAGCTTCGATGAACCCGCCGATGGCGGTGCGGCAGTCGCTCTGCTTGGGCAGGAGGCCTCGCCATGAACGACGTGACGGTCATCGACCGCTTCCTCGACACCTTCTCGCGCTACATCGACTCGGGCTTTGGCCTGTTGCACGGCGAAGTGGCGTTTCTGACCGCCACGCTGATCGTCATCGACATGACGCTCGCCGGGCTGTTCTGGGCGATGAGCCATGCCACCGGCCAGGGCGAGGACGTGATCGCCAAGCTGATCCGCAAGGTGCTGTACGTCGGCGCCTTCGCCTACATCATCGGCAACTTCAACTGGTTGGTCGGCATCGTGTTCCGCTCCTTCGCCGGGCTGGGCCTGACGGCCAGCGGCTCGACCTTGAGCATGGAGAACTTCCTGCAACCGGGCCGGCTGGCGAAGGTCGGCATCGACGCCGGGGCGCCGATCCTGAAACAGATCGGCGACATGGCGGGCTTTCCCGAAGTGTTCGTGAACATCACGCCCATCGTCGTGATGTTCCTCGCGTGGCTGATCGTCCTGCTGTGCTTCTTCGTGCTGGCGATCCAGCTTTTCATCACGCTGATCGAGTTCAAGCTAACAACGCTCGCGGGCTTCGTGCTGGTGCCGTTCGCGCTGTGGAACAAGACGGCGTTCCTGGCCGAGAAGGTACTTGGCAACGTGGTGTCGTCAGGCATCAAGGTGCTGGTGCTCGCGGTCATCGTCGGCATCGGCTCCGGGCTGTTCGCCGAGTTTCAGGTGCAGCCGGCCGAGCCATCCATCGACCACTCCGTGGTCGTGATGCTGGCCTCGCTGACCCTGTTGGCGCTGGGCATCTTCGGGCCGGGCATTGCGACCGGGCTGGTGTCCGGCGGGCCGCAGCTCGGCGCGGGTGCGATGGCCGGTGCCGCTCTGGGTGCGGCCGGTGCTGCTGTTGCCGTGGGCGCCGCAGCCACGGGCGTCGGCGGTGCAGTCGCCGCCGGGGCGCGCATGGCGCCCGCAGCCGCCAGGCTGGCGGGCAGCGGAGCGCGGGCCGCCACCGGAGCCGCCAGCAGCGCACGGTCAGCGTTTCAGGCGGGTTCTGCATCCGCTGGCGGTGGCCTCAGGGGCACAGCCGCCGGCGTGGGCAATGTCGCCAAGACCGGCGCACAGGCGGCCGGGCAGAAGGTGGCCGAAGGCGCGCGCTCGATGAGGGAGCATGTCGCTGCTGCCTTCCGGCCCGACGACGCCGGATCGGCTTCGGGGGCCGGCGCCGCGCAGGCGGCAAACGAGCCAACCCCATCCACTGCGCAACCCGCCTGGGCCAAGCGTCTGCATCGCAGACAGCAGCTCACCCATGCCGCGACGACTGCCGCCCACACGCTGCGCGGCGGCGATGGCGGTAGTTCCAGCCAGGGGCCAAGCCTTCGTGATTCCGATTCCTGATCCTCAAGGAGAACACCCATGCGATTCAAACGACCGCAGGTGCGCTACGCCGACACGCCGCAGCCTGCCACCCCATACCAGTCCGCCGCCCAAATCTGGGACGAGCGCATCGGCTCGGCCCGCGTGCAGGCGAAGAACTGGCGCTTCATGGCCTTTGGCTGCCTCACCTTGGCCGTGCTGATGGCCGGCGGGCTGGTGTGGCGTTCGGCGCAGTCCATCGTGACGCCCTACGTCATTGAGGTGGACAACGCGGGCCAGGTGCGTGCTGTCGGCGAAGCCGCCACGCCGTACCGGCCCAGCGATGCGCAGATCGCCTACCACCTGGGCCGCTTCATCGGCCTGGTGCGCTCGCTGTCCATCGACCCGATCGTGGTGCGGCAGAACTGGCTCGATGCCTACGACTACACGACCGACAAGGGCGCGGTCGTGCTCAACGAGTACGCCCGTGTGAACGATCCGTTCGCGCGCATCGGCAAGGAGTCGGTGACGGTGCAGATCAGCAGCGTGACCCGTGCCAGCGACACCTCGTTCAACGTGCGCTGGACGGAGACGCGCTTTGTGAACGGTGCGCTGGATCGCACCGAACGTTGGAATGCCGTGGTTTCCATCGTGCAGCAGACGCCGCGCACCGAGCAGCGCCTGCGCAAGAACCCCCTGGGCATCTACGTCAATGGGCTGTCATGGAGCCGCGAACTGGAAGGAAACGAAGGAGCAAAACCATGAATGATCTTTTCCGTAAATCCGCCTTGCCGGTGATGCTTCTGGCTTCGACCGTGCTGTTCTCTGGTTGCGCCACGCAGGGCAAGCCGCCGCCGTCCATTTCGCTCGATGAGCCGGTGCAGGCCCAGCCACTGCCGGAGCCGCCTGCGCCTGTGGAGGTGGTGGCCGTGCCGCAGGTGCTGCCGATGCCGGCGCAGATGAAACCTGTGCCGGATGCCAAGCCCGCCGCAGAACCCGCCGATGAAACCTTGCGGGTGTCCCGCGCCAACGCCGAGGCGCGCATTGCGCCCACGCGCGAAGGCTACGTCAATGCGATTCAGGTGTGGCCCTTCACGGATGGCGCGCTGTACCAGGTCTATGCGGCCGTGGGCCGCGTGACCGTGATCGCGCTCCAGCCCGGTGAGGAACTGGTGACGGTGGCCGCAGGCGATACCGTGCGCTGGATCGTGGGCGACACATCGAGCGGCAGCGGTGATGCGCTGCGCGTCAATGTGATGGTCAAACCGATCCGCTCGGGCCTCAAGACCAATCTGGTCATCACGACCAGCCGTAGGACGTACCTGCTGGAGCTGACCTCGACCGAGAAGACGTGGATGGCGTCGGTGTCCTGGGAGTATCCGAAGGACAAGATGCTGGCCTTGCAGCGCCAGTCGCAGGTGGCCAATGCCGCCGCGCCAGTCGATGCCGGGCTGTCGCTGGAGAAGATCCGTTTCCGCTACGCCGTCAGCGGCAGCAATCCGCCCTGGAAGCCGCTGCGCGCTTTCGACGACGGCGAGAAGGTCTACATCCAGTTTCCGCCGGGCATTGCCCAAGGCGAGTTGCCGCCGCTGTTCGTGATCGGCGCGCAGGGCGACGGGCAACTGGTGAACTACCGCTTCCGCGCGCCGTACTACATCGTGGATCGGCTGTTTGGCGCGGCCGAGCTGCGCCTGGGCGGAGACAAGGGCGATGTGGTGCGGATCGAGCGCACGGACGGCACGCGGAGGAACTGACCATGAGCCAGGACGACACTCCAGACCTTGCCGCGCCACAGGCGGGCAAGGTCGCGCCCGAAGCGGTGGCGCTGCGCGCCCAGCCGCGCCCGGTCACACGTTTGAACCGGCGCACGCTGGCCATTCTCGTCGGCGGCCTGTCGGTCGCAGTGCTCGGGGCCACGATTTGGTCGTTGCAGCCGCATCGGCGCGGGGCGGGCGAGCAGACCGAGCTTTACAACGTCGATCGCGTCTCGAAGTCGGAAGGGCTGGACGGACTGCCTGCCGACTACTCGAAGCTGCCGCCGAAGGTGCCTGAGCTGGGGCCGGCGCTGCCGGGCGACCTCGGCCCGGCCATCGTGCATTCTCAACAGCCGGTGACGCCAGCCTACGCACCGCCGGGACATGATCCGGCGGA
This sequence comes from [Acidovorax] ebreus TPSY, assembly GCF_000022305.1. Lineage (NCBI taxonomy): Bacteria > Pseudomonadati > Pseudomonadota > Betaproteobacteria > Burkholderiales > Comamonadaceae > Diaphorobacter > [Acidovorax] ebreus. The sequence continues at coordinate 3,748,336 of NC_011992.1, read as the reverse complement.
CGCCCGGCGCAAGGAGGCCGATGCAGCGGCGGGTTCGTCGGTGTTCTTCCGTTCGGGCAACCAAGGCAAGGCCACCGCGCCGGTCACGGCGCAAGCCGCTGCGGCTGCGCCCGGTAGTGCCTTGGCGGGCTTCGACCCGCTGGCCGCTGGCCCGGCCTCTACGGCGGCCCAGTCATCCGACCCGACCGCCGTGCAGAACCGGCAAGACCAGAAAGAGGCTTTCCTGAAAGGCGGCTCTACGGAAACCCGCAATTCCGGCAATCTGCAAATGCCGTCCTCGCCGTATCAGGTAATGGCCGGGACGGTGATGGCTGGGGCGCTGGTCACGGGCATCAAGTCCGATTTGCCGGGCGACGTGATCGCCACGGTGACGGAGCCGGTCTATGACTCGGCTACGGGCAAGTTCCTGCTGATCCCACAGGGATCGCGCATCCTGGGCAAGTACAACAGCCAGGTGAGCTACGGGCAGAGCCGCGTGCAGGTGGTGTGGAACCGCGTCATCCTGCCGGACACGTCATCGCTGAAGCTCGACAACCTGGCGGGCACCGACCCTGCCGGCTACGCCGGCCTGGAGGATGGCGTCGATTGGCATTGGGATCGCGTCTTTGCCGGTGCGGCGCTGACCACGTTGCTGGGCGTGGGCGCCGAACTGGCCGCGCCGGAGAACCGGCAGAACGGCAATCGCATCGTGATCGCTGGGCGCGACAGCGCACAGGACAGCATCAATCAGGTCGGACAGGAGATGACCCGGCGCAACATGAACATCCAGTCGACGCTGACCGAGCGGCCGGGCCTGCCGGTGCGCATCATCGTCAACCGCGATCTGGTGTTGCGGCCGTACCAGCCGATGTTCTTCCAGCGGGGGGCCATGCAATGAGCACGACCAAGAAGCTGCGGCTCGGGCCGCTGCCCAAGACCGAGAGCACGAAGCTCACGTTCTCCTGCCCGGCCAGCCTCAAGGCCGACCTCGACCGCTACGCCGCGCTGCACGCGCAGGCGTATGGCGAGGCGGTCGATGCCACGACGTTGATTCCCCACATGCTGGAGGCATTCATGGCCGGCGACCGGGGATTCAGGAAGGGAAGCGGGAGCAAGGCCGCACCGCCGAAGTCGGGTTGACGATACGAGCGTATCCGCCATCCGCTCACCAAGAAAGCGCAGCCCACTGGCTGCGCTTTCGCTTTTGAGGAGCCTTCTGGAAGTGCAGGACTATGATGACCGATGCGACCTTGCCTGCTGCGGTGCCCTTGCGCTTACCACCGCGAAGCGCCTATGCGGCACCTAGCTCGAAAAGCAGCAAGAGCACACAACGGCTGAAATCTAGCCTAACCTATTACCCCATAAGACCTTTTGCCCCGTTGCATGTCTGCATGAAAGACTTGACAGCGGACATTTTTCATGGCGCCGGGCGGGGCGCGGCTATCATGCGCTGCCCCTCTCCACCGCACCTGTAAGCCCATGCTGCCGCGCCATTCCGACCCCATCGTTGCCATTGCCACCGCGCCGGGGCGCGGCGCGGTCGGCATCGTGCGGGTCTCGGGCAAGCAGATCGGTGCACTGGTGCAGGCGCTGTGCGGCCGTGCGCTCAAGCCGCGCGAGGCCACCTATCTGCCGTTTCGGGATGCCGCGGGCCAGGCCATCGACCAGGGGCTGGCGCTGTACTTTCCCGCGCCGCACAGCTACACCGGCGAGGACGTGCTGGAGCTGCAGGCCCATGGCGGCCCCGTGGTGCTGCAGCTGCTGCTGGCGCGCTGCCTGGAGGCTGCCACGGGCGGCGTGCTGGACCGCCTGCGGCTGGCCGAGCCCGGCGAGTTCACCGAGCGCGCCTTCCTCAACAACAAGATCGACCTGGCCCAGGCCGAGGCGATCGCCGACCTGATCGACGCCAGCACCGAGGCGGCCGCGCGCGGCGCCAGCCGTTCGCTGTCGGGCGACTTCTCGCGCGAGATCCACACGCTGCGTGACGCGCTGGTGCACCTGCGCATGCTGGTGGAGGCCACCCTGGACTTTCCTGAAGAGGAAATCGACTTCCTGCGCAAGGCAGACGCGCGCGGGCAGCTATCGAATTTGCAGCAATCGCTGGCCCGCGTGATGCAGCGTGCCGGCCAAGGCGCGTTGCTGCGCGAGGGCATTAAGGTGGTGATCGCCGGGCAGCCTAACGCGGGCAAGAGCTCGCTGCTGAACGCGCTGGCAGGGGCGGAACTGGCCATCGTCACGCCGATCGCCGGCACCACGCGCGACAAGGTGCAGCAGACCATCCAGATCGAGGGCGTGCCGCTGCACGTGATCGACACGGCGGGCCTGCGCGAAAGCGACGACGAGGTCGAGCGCATCGGCATCGCCCGCGCCTGGGACGAGATCGCGGGCGCCGACGCGGTGCTGTTCCTGCACGACCTCACGCGCTGGGGCAGTGCGCAGTACCAGGACGACGACGCCGCCATTGCGCACACGCTCTCCACCCGGCTGCCCGCGGGCGTGCCGGTGGTCGACGTCTGGAACAAGGCCGACGCCGCCCCGCAGGCGGCGGCGCCTGCGCGCGAGGGTGAGAGCCAGGCGGTGCTGCTGTCCGCGCGCACCGGCCAGGGGCTGGATACGCTGCGTCGGCAATTGCTGCAAATCGCGGGCTGGCAGTCGGCTGCGGAGGGCGTGTACATCGCCCGCGCGCGCCACATCGAAGCCTTGCGCGCCGTGGACGCCCACCTCATGGAGGCGGCCGCGCAGCTGGAAAGCGACGGGCCGGCGCTGGACCTGCTGGCCGAGGAGCTGCGCCTGGCGCAAAACGCCCTCAACACCATCACGGGCGAGTTCACGTCCGACGATCTGCTCGGTGTCATCTTCTCCAGCTTCTGCATCGGCAAATAGCCGGCGCGGCGGGCGCGCAACGCCATGTGTAAGTAAGGGTAATGAGTGCTTGTGCAGATGACGGAGGCGCGTTACCGTTCGCGCCCGATGAATGCCATCACCGCTCCCTCCTCCAAAGTCGACCTTTCGGGTCTGATCCAGGCCATCACCCACGCGACGGCGGACGACAGCATGAACAACGTGCTCACCGCCGAGCAGTGGGATTGGCTGTCCGCCTACCTGTTGCCCATCAGCATCCCCTCGGGACAGGTGCTGTTTGCCAAGGGCACCAACGACCGCACCTTGTACCTGGTGGAAAGCGGCTCGCTCAGCGTGCACTTCGAGGACGAGAAGCAGCGGCTGCGCCTGGCCATCGTCGGCCCCGGCTCGATGGTGGGCGAGGGGGCGTTCTTTTCCCATCAGCCCCGCAGCGCCACGGTGCAGGCGGGCGCACCGAGCAAGCTCTGGAGCCTGCCGGCTCTGCGCTTTACGGAACTTTGCAATCGCCAACCGGCGGTAGCGCTGCACTTGGCGATGGCGGCCGGCGCCGTGCTGGCCAAGCGCCTGGGCAACCGCCGCCGCCGCATCGCGGCGACCTGAGCACGGCGCGCGAGCGCCACGCTTTGTGACCACAGCGCCCATCGCGGCGCGGCCGACCCTGCAACTGTCACGCCTCGGCCGAGGCGCGCGCAGTACACTTGCCGACGTTTTTTGAGCGCTTCTTCGCGAAGGCAAGCATGTCATTGTTCAGCTGGTTCACCCGCAAATCCAAGCCTCCGGTCGCGCGTGCGCGCCCGGCACCCGCCGCTGCCCAGGCCAACGGCGCGGCCCCGGCGCGCGCAGGCAAACCCCTGCTGGAGCCGCAACCCGCCGCGGCCCCCGAGCCCGCCACGGGCCGCAAGAACGAACGCATGGAGCGCCGCGAGCTGCTGTACACCGTGGTGCGTGACGCCATGGTGCGTGCCGGCGTGCTGTCGGCGGGGTACAAGTTCAAGGTGCTGTCGCTGGACCAGCGTGGGGCGCAGTTCCTGGTGATGATGGACTTGGCGCCGGAGTATGGGCGGGACATGGCGCGGCTGGGCGAGATCGAAACCCTGGTGACGCAGACCGCTCGTTCTCGTTTCGACATCCTGGTGACTGCCGTGTATTGGCGCACCAACGACCAGATCAGCACGGGCGTGCAGGTGCGCACCCCGGCGGCCCAGGCGCCTGCGCCGCAGGCTTCTGCCGCCCCCGCATCGCCCATCATTTCCGGGACGCCCCGGCCCGCCGCTGCCGCGTCGCAAGGAGCGGCACTACCCTCGCGTCCAGCGCCGCTGGTGCCACCCGCGCCCGCGCGCGCGGCGCCGCGGTTCGAGCCCATCGAGGCCGACGAGGTGGCGGCGTTCAAGCAGGCGCTCACCAGCGCTGTGGCGCGTGCGCCCGCGGCCGCGCCGGCTCTGGGCGTTACCACGCGCAGCGGCCCGCTGCTGCCGCCAAGCCCCGCGCCCACGGGGTTCGAGGACACCATCATGCCGGGGCAGGACGGCCGGTCGTCCGACCTCAGCTCCACGCAATACGGCGACCTGCGCTGAAGAACCGGCTGCGGGGACTGCGGCAGCCCAGCGGTCTAGTGGCCGCTGAAGTCCACCAGCGTGTACAGCGGCAGTCCGCTGGCACGCAGGCGTGCCGAGCCGCCGAGTTCCGGTAAATCCACGATGGCGGCGCCTTCCATGACGGTCGCGCCCAGTTTTTCCAGCAGTTTCTTGCCGGCCATCATCGTGCCGCCGGTGGCGATCAGGTCGTCGATCAGCAGCACCCGGTCGCCGGGCTGGACCGCGTCCGCGTGCAGTTCCACGGTCGCGCTGCCGTACTCGAGTTCGTAGGTTTCCTCGACGGTGGTGAAAGGCAGCTTGCCCTTCTTGCGGATGGGAACGAAGCCCACATTCAACTCATAGGCCACCACCGCGCCCAGGATGAAGCCGCGGGCGTCCAGTCCGGCCACCACATCGGGGCGCAGCGCGCGGTCCATGTAGCGGTGCACGAAGGCATCGATCAGCACGCGGAACACTTTGGGGTTTTGCAGCAGGGGCGTGATGTCGCGGAACTGCACCCCCGGCGCCGGCCAGTCAGGGACGGTGCGGATGTGCTGGCGCAGGTAGTCGTTGACGCTAAGGGCTGTCATGGGTGGGGCAAAAGAGAGAACGATTCGGATGTGCAGACCCTGCCGGGCACCGCCAGGGCGCACAGTGTAATCAGCCGCGCAGCAGCTTCTCCTCTGCCAGGCCCAGGGCGGTGGGATGGCCGGACAGCACCAGCGTGTCGCCTTCGGCCAGGGGCGTGCGGTCGTCGGGCGGGGACATGGCGCCGCTGGCGCGACGCACGTTGACCAGGCGCACGCCGATGCCATGCAGGGGCAGGTCGGCCAGCGGCTTCCCCACCACGGCGGCTCCCGCGGGCAGGGACAGGGAGTACAGCCGCTCCTGGTCGCGTTCGGACGGCGTGTCGTCGTCCGCCCCGTGGAAGTAGCCGCGCAGCAGGCCGTAACGTGCATCGCGCTGGTCTTGCACCAGGCGCAGCACGCGGCGCATGGGCACGCCCAACAACGCCAGTGCGTGGCTGGCCAGCATCAGCGAGCCCTCGATGGCCTCGGGCACCACCTCGGTGGCGCCGGCCTCCTGCAATTTTTCCAGTTGAGAGTCGTCCTGGGTGCGCACGACCACGGGGAGCTGTGGCGCGTGGGTGCGCGCATGGTGAATCACCTTGAGCGCGGCGGGAGTGTCCAGGTAGGTGACGACCAGGGCGGCCGCACGCGCCAGGCCCGCTGCCTTGAGCGCCTGCAGACGCGTGGCGTCGCCGAACACGACCGAGTTGCCCGCGGCGGCGGCCTGCCGCACGCGGTCGGGGTCCAGGTCCAGCGCCATGTAGGCGATGCCTTCGCGCTCCAGCATGCGCGCCAGGTTCTGCCCCGAGCGGCCGTAGCCGCAGATCAGCACGTGCCCGCTGGTGTTGATGGCCTGGCGCGCGATGGTGGTCACCTGCAGCGACTGCTGCAGCCAGTCGCTGGCCACCAGCTTCATGACGATGCGGTTGCTGTACTGGATGAGGAATGGCGTAGCCAGCATGGACAGCACCATGGCCGCCAGCACCGGGTTCATCAGTGCGGGCTGCAGCAGGCCGTGGACCTGCATGAGCGACAGCAGCACGAAGCTGAACTCCCCTGCCTGCGCCACGTACAGCGCGGTGCGCAGCGATACGCCCGTTGTCGTTCCCAACCCGCGGGCCAGCGCGACGATGATGGCCGTCTTGATCAGCAGCGGCGCGGCCAGCAACACGAGCACCAGCGACCAACGCTCCACCAGCACGTGCCAGTCGAGCATCATGCCCACCGTGATGAAGAACAACCCCAGCAGCACGTCGTGGAAGGGGCGGATGTCGGTGCCCACCTGGTGCCGGTATTCGGTCTCGGACACCAGCACGCCGGCGATGAAGGCGCCCAGGGCCAGCGAGAGGCCTGCCAGTTCGGTCAGCCAGGCCAGCCCCAGCGTGACCAGCAGCAGGTTAAGCATGAACAGTTCGTCGCTCTTGCGCCGCGCCACCTGCGTGAGCCACCAGCGCATCACGCGTTGGCCGCCAACCAGCAGTACCGCCACGAGTACTGTGGCCTTCAGCAGGGCGACCGCCAGCGCCGTCAGCAGTTGCTCGGGCTCGGACCCCAGCGCAGGCACCAGCACCAGCAGGGGAACCACGGCCAAATCCTGGAACAGCAGGATGCCCAACACCCTGCGCCCATGCTCGCTCTCCAGCTCGCCGCGCTCGGACATCAGCTTCACGACGATCGCTGTACTGCTCATTGCCAGCGTTCCGCCCAGCGCCAGTGCGGTCTGCCAGCCCATGTCCCACACGCCGCCGGTCAGCCGCGCCAGCAGCAGCAACCATGCGGAGAAGGCCGCCATGCACGCCAGCACCTGCAGCAGGCCCAGGCCGAACACGTGGCGGCGCATGGCACGCAGCTTGGGCAGGTTGAATTCCAGGCCGATGGTGAACATGAGGAACACCACTCCGAATTCGCCCAGGTGGCGCACGCCTTCGGAGTTCTGCGTCAAGGCCAGGGCATGCGGGCCGATGAGGATGCCCGCCGCCAGATAGCCCATCATCGGCGGCAACCGCAGGCTGCGGCATGCCACCACGCCCAGCACGGCGGCCAGCAGGTAAAGCAGGGTCAGGGCGAGAGAGGACATGTTTCATCGTAGCCGAGCCGCAGGTGGGCCGACCGATAGAATTCATCCATGCCTGTCGCTCCTGCCGCTTCCTCGTCTTTCAATGCCGAACAGGCCCTGCGCTTGGGACGCGAGACCGTCCGCACGGAGGCCGAGGCGCTGCATGCCATGGGCGAGCGCCTGGGCGGCGGCTTCGTGCAGGTGGTGCAGCGCGTGTTGGCAACCACGGGCCGCGTGGTGGTCATGGGCATGGGCAAGAGCGGCCACGTGGGGCGCAAGATCGCCGCTACCTTGGCCTCCACCGGCACGCCCGCGTTCTTCGTGCACCCCGCCGAGGCCAGCCATGGCGACCTGGGCATGGTGACCAACGGCGACCTGGTGCTGGCGCTCTCCAACAGCGGCGAAAGCAGCGAGATCACCGTGCTGCTACCGGTGCTCAAGCGCCTGGGCGTCCCGCTGATCGCGATGACGGGCGGGCTGCAGTCCACCCTGGCGCGCCACGCGGACCTGGTGCTGGACTGCAGCGTGCAGCGCGAGGCCTGCCCGCTGAACCTGGCGCCTACCACCAGCACCACGGCGCAGCTGGCCATGGGCGACGCGCTGGCGGTGGCGCTGCTCGACGCGCGCGGCTTTTGCCCCGAGGATTTCGCGCGGTCGCACCCCGGCGGTGCGCTGGGCCGCAAGCTGCTGACCCATGTGCGCGACGTCATGCGCGCGGGCGCCGACGTGCCGCACGTACCGCCCCATGCCAATTTCAGCACCCTGATGCGCGAGATGAGCGCCAAGGGCGTGGGCGCCACCGCGGTGGTAGACGATGCGGGCAGGCCCGTGGGTATCTTTACGGACGGCGACCTGCGCCGGCGCATCGAGGCCGGCGTGGACCTGCGCGAGACGCGCGCCCAGGACGTCATGCATGCCAGCCCGCGCACCATTGCAGCCGATGCCCTGGCGGCCGATGCGGCGCAGGCCATGGAGCACCACTCGATCACCAGCGTGCTGGTCACGGACGACGACGGCGTGCTGGTGGGCGTGGTGCACATCGGCGACCTGATGCGAGCCAAGGTGATCTGATGTCCCAGTCCAATGCCACGCCGCTGCCCCCCCTGCAACCGGCCCTGCAGTTCGATCCGCAACTCCTGCTGCTGGCGCAGCCGGTGCGCGTCGCCTTCTTCGACGTGGACGGTGTGCTGACCGACGGCGGCCTGTATTTCTCTGAAGTGGGCGAGACCCTCAAGCGTTTTCATACGCTTGACGGACACGGCATCAAGCTGCTGCAGCAGGCGGGCATCACGCCCGCGGTGGTCACGGGGCGTGATTCACCGGCGCTGCGGCTGCGCTTGAAAGCGCTGGGGGTGATGCATGCACGTTTCGGCACCGAGGACAAGCGCCCGGCGGCCGAGTCCATCCTGGCCGAGCTGGGCCTGTCGTGGCCTCAGGCCGCCGCCATCGGAGACGACTGGCCCGACCTGCCGGTGATGCGCCGTGTGGCCTTCGCCTGCGCGCCCGCACAGGCCCACATCGAGGCCCGCGCCGTCGCCCACCATGTCACCGCCGCGCCGGGTGGCGCGGGTGCGGCGCGGGAGTTCTGCGACCTGCTGCTGGTCGCCAGTGGCCGTTACGCCGGTCTGTTGGCCGCGCATGCCGCATGACCTCACGCCTCCGCCTAGCGTGGGAACGCCTGTCGCTCTACCTGCCCGTGCTGCTCATGGGGCTGCTGGCGCTGGGCTCCTGGTGGCTGGTGCGCAACGCGCCGCGGCCGCAGCAGCCGGCGCAGGAGCGCCCCGTGAGCCACGAGCCCGACTACTACATGCGCGACTTCGCGGTCAAAAGCTTTGATGCCACGGGCCGACTGCAGAGCGAGATCCGCGGCACCCTGGCGCGCCACTACGCGGACAACGACACGCTGGAGATCGACCAGGCGCGCATGCGCTCGGTGAACGAGGAGGGGCGCGTCGTCACCGCCCGTGCGAATCGTGCGCTGTCCAACGGGGACGGCAGCGAGGTTCAGCTCTACGGCAATGCCATCGTTACGCGCGAGGCGTCTGCCCCCGAAGGCCGCGCTCCGGTGCCGCGGCTGGAGTTCCAGGGGGAGTTCCTGCATGCATGGGTGAATGAAGAGCGCGTGCGCTCCGACCAGCCCGTGACACTCAAGCGCGGCGCCGACACGTTCACCGCCGACAGCATGGACTACGACAACCTGGAGCAGGTCATGCAACTGCGCGGCCGCGTGCGCGGCACGCTGATGCCCGCACCCGTGCGCCGTTGACCGAGATGGCGCGTTCGGCTCCGCAAGACCGCCCGCTGGTGTTGATCACTGGAGCCTCCAGCGGCATCGGCCAGGCGCTGGCCGAGCGCTACCACCGGGCAGGGTGGCGGTTGGCCCTTGTGGCGCGGCGCGTCGATATGATCGAATCTTGGGCTAGGGCAGTAGGGATAAGCGCGAATAGCTATGAAATATATAGCGCAGATGTAGCGCAGCCTGACAGCGTCATCGCGGCCTGCCACGCTTGTCTGGAGCGCCAAGGGCTGCCCGATGTGGTGGTGGCCAACGCGGGAATCAGCGTCGGGGTGGACACGGCGCAGCGCGGCGACCTCGATGTCATGGCGCAGACCTTTGCCACCAACAACCTGGGCATGGCGGCCACCTTTCATCCGTTCATTGATGCGATGGTCCGCCGCGGCAGCGGCCGGCTGGTGGGAATCGGCAGTGTGGCGGGTATCCGGGGCCTGCCTGGCCATGGAGCTTATTGCGCGAGCAAGGCGGCGGTGATCAGCTACTGCGAGAGCCTGCGGGGGGAGTTGCGCGGCACCGGCGTGCAGGTGGTGACGATCTGCCCGGGCTATGTGGATACGCCGCTGACGCGGGAGAACCGGTATGCCATGCCCTTCCTGTTGCCGCCGCAGGCTTTTGCGGACCGCGCGTTCCGTGCCATTGAGGCGGGGGCGACGTACCGGGTGATTCCCTGGCAGATGTGCGTAGTGGCCAAACTGCTGCGCATATTGCCGGATGCGTGGTTCGACCGGCTGCTGGCGGGACGGCCACGCAAGCATCGCGCGGGCGAGGGCCGATCTTCCAATCCCTGAGGCTTGGAAGGACAAAAGGCTCCCGAGGGAGCCTTGTGATGGTGGAGCGCGCTTTTACCCGCGCCTGCCAAAATCAATATCCGTTGTTGCCGCCACCGCCGTAGCCGCCACGGCCACCGCCGCCACCACGTGGACCGGAGCCGTAGGGGCTGCGAAAGCCGCCTTCGCTGCGGCCACCACCACCGCCGCCGTAGCCGCCACCACCGCCGCCGTAGCCACCACCGCCGCTGCGGCCGCCGCCGTAGCCGCCGCCACCACCACCAAAGCCGCCACCGCTGCGGGGGGGGCGCGCTTCCATGGGACGGGCTTCATTCACGACAATGCTGCGGCCGCCGAGGGACTGGCCGTTCATGCCATTGATGGCTTCCTGGGCTTCGGCATCGCTGCCCATTTCCACGAAGCCAAAGCCTTTGGAGCGGCCGGTGTCGCGCTCCATCATGACCTTGGCGCTGGTCACCGCACCGAACTGGCTGAAGGCTTGCTCCAGATCTTGGTCACGCACCGAGTACGGCAGATTGCCGACGTACAGTTTGTTGCCCATTAAGGGACTCCTCAAAAACAATGGAATGAGCGACGGAGTCCCGAACCCGCAGCCAGTTAATCACAATGACGCCCTATGCGCGAAAACTGACGGATCACCGCAACCTCTACGAGGCAATACCCTCGTCAAAACATTATGCGCCAGAACCTTTGTAAAGATGCAAGGGGTTTTCAACGCACGTGTCGTCAATCTGACGCAAAAAAAGGAGCCCTAAGGCTCCTTTTTTGACTCAGCGGAATATCAATAGCTGGAGCGGCCGCCACCGTAGCCGCCGCCATAACCACCGCCACCGCCGCTGCGGCCACCGCCGTAGCCACCACCGCCACCAAAGCCGCCGCCGCTGCGGGGCGGGCGGGGTTCCATCGGACGGGCTTCGTTGACCACGAGGTCGCGGCCGCCGTAGTTCTGGCCATGCGCGCCCTGGATGGCGGCCTGGGCTTCAGCGTCGCTGCCCATTTCGACAAAGCCGAAACCCTTGGAGCGGCCGGTGTCGCGCTCCATCATGACCTTGGCGCTTTGCACGGCGCCGAATTGGCTGAAGGTCTGCTCCAGATCCTGGTCGCGGAAGGTATAGGGCAGGTTGCCCACGTAGAGTTTGTTGCCCATGATCGGACTCCTAGAAAAAACATGAAATGCGATGGAGCCCGACGCAATCAACAAACCTGTGACGACTTCAAAGACGCGAAACTGACCAGACACCGCAGCGTGCACTTCCGCATGGCAGAACTGCACGGCCATTATCAAGCATTGCCATAACCCCAAAGATGTCGTAATTGCGCGCCTGCAACACTTTCCAGGGTAACTACTGTGTCTAGCTGGGCAAAAAGGTGCCTTCTTGCGCCGGATACAATCCTCCGCTGTCTTTGGGGAGTAGCCCTGCCCCGCGCGAGTCCGCTGCGACTGCGACGCGAGAGGATGCATGCATCAACAGACTTGGGGCCCTTGGGCGCCATGGTGTATGCGACCCGCTGCCACAGCGGGTCGGGCGAGACCATTGACCGCGTACCGATCCATCAGGCCGGAGTCGGAGCGTGGTCAATGCTGTCCGATGTACTTCCGGCCGGAAATCCTATTACGACCGCCCCATGGAAGCCTTCCTCGTCTCCACCGCCATCGTCACCCTTGCCGAGATGGGTGACAAGACCCAACTGCTGTCGCTGGTGCTCGCCGCACGCTTTCGCAAGCCCTGGCCCATCGTGCTGGGCATTTTCGTGGCCACGCTGGCCAACCACGCGCTGGCGGGCGCGGTGGGGTCATGGGTGACCACCGTGCTGGGGCCGCAGGTGCTGCGCTGGGTGCTGGGTCTTTCCTTCATCGCCATGGCGGTGTGGATGCTGATTCCCGACAAGCTGGACGACGACGGTGACGGTGCGGCGCCGCGCTTCGGCGTGTTCGGCACGACGCTGGTGGCGTTCTTCCTGGCCGAGATGGGCGACAAGACGCAGGTCGCCACCGTGATGCTGGCTGCGCAGTACAGCGCCTACTTCTGGGTGGTGGCGGGTACTACGCTGGGCATGATGCTGGCCAATGCGCCCGTGGTCTGGCTGGGGGATCGGCTGGTGAAGAAGGTGCCGATCCGCGTGGTGCACTTGGTGTCTGCGTTGATCTTCCTGGTCTTGGGCCTGCTGGCGCTGTTTGCGGGAGATGCGACGCCTTTGGCATAATGGCCCGCAGACGCGCCGATTTGCACCGCTTGCGGGCGCTTTACAAATCCAGCTAAAGACGTGACCGATCGACACGCCTGCCACCCCAGCACGCACCCGGACCCGGCCTCGTTGTTTAGCGAAGCCGGGTTTTTTCATGTCGTTCATCGCCACACCGCAAACCATGCACTTCGCCGAGCCCCTGCCGCTGCAGTCGGGGGCCTCGATCCGCGACTACACCTTGGCCTACGAGACCTACGGCACGCTCAACGCCGACCGCTCCAACGCCGTACTGGTATGCCATGCGCTCAATGCCTCACACCACGTCGCAGGCAGCTACGCAGGCCAGCCCAGGAGCGAGGGCTGGTGGGACAACATGATTGGGCCGGGCAAGTCTGTCGACACCAACCAGTTCTTCGTCATCGGCGTCAACAACCTGGGCTCGTGCTTCGGGTCCACGGGGCCCATGCACCGCCACCCGGACACGGGCGAGGTCTACGGTGCGGACTTCCCCGTCGTCACAGTGGAGGACTGGGTCGATGCGCAGGCGCGCCTGCTGGACCGCCTGGGCATCACGCAACTGGCGGCGGTAATGGGCGGCAGCCTGGGCGGCATGCAAGCGCTTTCCTGGACGCTGCAGTACCCCGAACGCATGCGCCACGCCGTGGTCGTGGCCAGCGCCCCCAACCTCACGGCCGAGAACATCGCCTTCAACGAAGTGGCGCGCCGGGCCATCGTCACTGACCCGGACTTTCACGGCGGGCACTTCTACCGCCACGGCGTGATCCCCAAGCGCGGGCTGCGCATCGCGCGCATGATCGGCCACATCACCTACCTGAGCGACGACGTGATGAACGAGAAGTTCGGGCGTCAGTTGCGCGAGGGCATGGACCTGAAATACAGCACGCAGGACATCGAGTTCCAGATCGAGAGCTACCTGCGCTACCAGGGCGACAAGTTCAGCGACTATTTCGACGCCAACACCTACCTGCTTATCACGCGCGCGCTCGACTACTTCGACCCCGCGCGCCAGCATGGCGGCAATCTGGCGCAGGCGCTGGCCGTGGCGCGTGCCAAGTTCCTGCTGGTGAGTTTCACCACCGACTGGCGCTTCTCGCCCCAGCGCAGCCGCGAGATCGTGCACGCGCTGCTGGAGAACCGCCGCGACGTGAGCTACGCCGAGATCGACGCCCCGCACGGGCATGATGCGTTCTTGCTTGATGACCCGCGCTACATGAGCGTGGTGCGCTCTTATTTCGATAGTGTTGCCAAGGGGCTGCAGGGAGGACAACCATGAGCGACCACGCCACCATGCAAGCCATTGCGCGCCTGGTGCCCGAAGGCGCGCGCGTGCTCGACCTGGGGTGCGGTGATGGCGCGATGCTGGACTACCTGCAGCGCGAACGCGGCTGCAGCGGCTACGGCATCGAGATCGCCGACGCCAACGTGCTCGCCTGCGTGCGCCGCGGCGTGAACGTGATCCAGCTCAACCTCGACGAGGGGCTGGCGATGTTCGGCGATAACAGCTTCGACGTGGTGCTGCAGATCGATACGCTGCAGCACCTGCGCAATGCCGAGGTGATGCTGCGCGAGACTGCGCGCGTGGGCAAGAGCGGCATCGTCGCCTTCCCCAATTTCGCACACTGGCCCAACCGCGTGTCGGTGCTGCGCGGGCGCATGCCCGTCACCCGGCGCCTGCCCTACCAGTGGTACGACACGCCCAATATCCGCGTGGGCACGTTCAAGGACTTCGAGGTGCTGGCGCACAAGAACAAGCTGCGCATCCTGGACGCCTTCGGCCTGCAGGACGGGCGCGAGGTGCGCTGGCTGCCCAATGCGCGTGCGGGCACGGCAGTGTTCCGTTTCGAGCACGACTGAGCGCACCGTCCAGCCTGGCGCGCAGGGGACATTTCTCGCCGGCGGGGTTTGTTGCTATTGAAAATGTAGCTATCAGCGCTTGATGGGCAAGCGCTAGCGGCTAAATTCCTCTGTTCCCGATGCCGGGCCTCTGGGCAGGATGCGTGGTACGTGAGACCGCGTAAGGGATATTGTGAATAGATGTAACGGCAGGCCTGCCGTAGATTTCCAGACAGACCGGGACGACCCGGCGCACCCCTTTTTCTGGAGACATGCATGGCCGCCGTTTCGCTTGCCCACCATTCCGTTGCCCGCCGGGTCACGCTGACCGCCCTGGGGCTTGTGGCCCTGGTGCTGGTGGGCGTGGGGCTGGCCCTGGCGGTTCTGACCGAACGCAGCACGCGGGCGCAGCTGGTGCAGAGCATTGGCGGCACCACCCAGGCCGTCGCCCATTCGCTGGATGCGGCGGACAACACCAACCGTGAGCTGGTCCAGGCCACCATGCGCGGCTTTCGCCGCTACTTCGAGGCCACCATGCAACTCGACGAGGGCGCGGGGGAGCTGCGCAGCTTCGGCGCGCTGGTCAACGAGGACTACAGCGCGGTGGACAAGTTCGCCAACGAGACCGGCGGCGTGGCCACGGTGTTTGCGCGCAAGGGCGACGACTTCGTGCGCATCACCACCTCGGTGAAAGATGCGCAAGGTCAGCGCCAGCAGGGCACGCCGCTGGACCGTGCCGATCCTGCCTACGCGGCAGTCGCCAAGGGCGAGCCCTACACCGGCATCACCGTGGTCGCAGGCAAGCCCTACATGGGCCACTACCTGCCGGTCAAGGACACGGCGGGCAAGGTGGTGGCGCTGCTGTTCATCGGCAATGACGTCAGCATCTTCCACGCCATGCTGCAAAAGCAGGTGGAGCAGACACGCTTTTTCGAGCACGGCGGCGTGTACGTGATCAACCCCGGCGCCGGGCTGGAGCAGGCCAGCTTCGTGTACCACCCCACGGCGCGGGGCCAGCGGGTGCTGGAGGCCTTCCCCCAGTCACGGGCGTTCTTCGAGGCGTTGGTGGCTGCGCCAGAGGGCTTCGTGCGTGACGCGGTGGCGGTGTATTCGCCTGGCGCGCAGGACCCTTGGGCGCTGCTGCGCAAGACACAGGGCGGATGGTGGGTGGTGGCCGAGGTGCCGGACGCCGAGGCCATTGCCGGCCAGCGCCACGTCACCTGGGCCGTGTGGGGATTGATGGCATTGGCCGTCGGCTTGCTGGGCGTGGGTCTGTTCGTGATGCTGCGCCGCGGCGTCAGCCAGCCGCTGACCGGGCTCACGCAGGCCATCACGCTCGTCGCGCAGGGCGACCTGACGCAGAGCTTCGAGACCACGCGGCGCGACGAGATCGGCACGCTGGTGCGGGAAGTGGAAGGCATGCGCCTGCGCTACGTGCAGATGCTGCAAGAGGTGCGCACGGCTGTGGACAGCATCGACACAGCCAGCGCCGAGATCGCCAGCGGCAACCAGGACCTGTCGGCACGCACGGAGGCCACTGCCGGCAGCCTGGCGCAGACGGCGCAAAGCATGGACCAGCTCACCGCCACCGTGCGCCAGTCCGCCGATGCGGCCCACCAGGCCAACCAGCTCGCGGCCTCCGCCGCGCAGGTGGCGGCCCGCGGCGGTCAGGTGGTGGGCGAGGTAGTGACCACCATGGACGACATCAACCAGAGCTCGCGCAAGATCGCCGACATCATCGGCGTGATCGACGGCATTGCCTTCCAGACCAACATCCTGGCGCTGAACGCCGCCGTGGAGGCTGCACGCGCCGGCGAACAGGGCCGCGGCTTTGCCGTGGTGGCGGGCGAGGTGCGCAGCCTGGCGGGCCGCAGCGCCGAGGCGGCGCGCGAGATCAAGCAGCTCATCCAGGCCTCGGTGGAGAAGGTGGAGACGGGCGCGCGCCTCGTGCAGGACGCCGGCAGCACCATGGGCGAGATCGTGGGCAGCGTGCAGCGCGTGGGCGACATCATTGGCGAGATCACGGCCGCAGCGTCCGAGCAGGCCGGCGGCATTGGCCAGGTCAACCAGGCCGTGGGCCAGCTGGACCAGATGACGCAGCAGAACGCCGCGCTGGTGGAGGAGTCCGCTGCCGCCGCGCACAGCCTGCGCGAGCAGGCGGCGCGCCTGGCCGCGGCCGTGCAGGTGTTCAGGCTGGGGCCGGCCCTGGGCGACGCGTCCCTGATTGCGGCACCTGCGCATGCCCCCGCGCCAATGGCTGAGGTGGCCGATCTGCGCGTGGGGGCCCTCGCGCTTACCTGAGTGCGGGCCTCGCCGGGGCGGGGCGGTTATCCTCGCGCGCTGCGCGCCTGGCCCGGGGCGCGCCCACCCTTGCCGTTTCCATGCCGTTCCTCGATGTGCCCACCATGCTGCTGATGACCGCGGCGGCTTCCCTCACCATGGCGGCATCCCTGGGCGCGGTGCGGCCGGCGCGCCGCGAGGGCATCAGCCTGTGGGCGGTGGGGCTGATGATGCACACCTCCACGTACGTGCTGTACGCCCTGCGCGGCCTGGTGTCCGACTGGGCCAGCATCGTCCTGGCCAACACGCTGCTGTCGGGCACGTTCGCCATGGTGCTGGCGGCCGTGCACCAGTTCCAGGGGCGGGAGTTGCCGTGGCGCCGCATGGCGGTGCCGGTCGCGGCGACAGCGCTGTTGTTTGCGTTCTTCATTGACGACTACCGCGCACGCATCGTCACGGCGGGCGTGGTGCCGCCGCTGCAGCTGGGCATGGTGCTGTGGTCCCTGTGGCGCGAGCGGCCGGCTGCGTCCCTGCGCGGCGCGACGCTGCTCAGCGTGGGCCTGGTGATGGAGGTACTGCTGCTGGGGGTGCGCGGAATGCTCGCAGCCACGCGCGACATACCGGTCGAGGGGCTGATGCAGGGCAACGCCATGCAGTCCATCACCTTCATGGCGGCCTTCGTGGTGGTGATCCTGAGTTCGCTGGGCTTCATCCTCATGGGCAAGGACCGCTCCGATGCCGACAACCGCTATTTCGCCGCGCACGATGCGCTCACGGGGCTGGTCAACCGCCGTTCGCTCATCATGGCGCTGGAGCGCGATGTGGCCCGCGCCGTGCGCCTGCGCGAGCCTTACGCGGTGATGCTGGTGGACATCGATCACTTCAAGTTCGTCAACGACAGCCATGGCCACCTGGCGGGCGACAGCGTGCTGCGCCATGTGGCGGACCTGCTGCGCACGCGCCTGCGGGCGCAGGACCTGGTGGGTCGCTACGGGGGTGAAGAATTCATGGTCCTGTTGCCGCACACCCCGCTCGGCGGGGCCCTGGAGCTTGCCGAGACGCTGCGCCGCGCCGTGGAGCGCTTGCCCTGTGTGGGCGGCGGCAAGGACATACCGGTGACCGTGAGCATCGGCGTGTGTGGCGGGCCCCTGCAGCCCGCGGACGGCTGGGACAGGCTCGTTCAGGGGGCCGACGAGGCGCTGTATGCGGCCAAGCTCGCCGGGCGCAACCGGGTGGAGTCCACGGCGCTGGCGGCACCGCGCCCCGCGCCCGCACCGGCGGTGGACTAATAGGGCGCCGTGCAGATCGCCGTCGCCGGGCGGCGGGTGTTGGCGTATCCTGCGCCTTTTGCGCACCGACAGAGGTTCCGCCATGAACGACCGCCTGCCCGCCGCCGCCCTGGATGCCGCACTCGCGCTGGAACGCGTGGGGCGGGTGTGGGACGAAGACATCCTGCGGCAGCTCACCGACTACATCCGCATTCCCGCCAAGTCGCCGGGCTTTGCGCCCGACTGGCGCGAACAGGGCCACCTGGAGACTGTGCTGCGCAACGCCGCGCAGTGGGTCGAGGCCCAAAAGGTGGCGGGCCTGCAGTTGGAGATCGTGCGCCTGCCAGGGCGCACGCCGGTACTGTTCTTCGAGGTGGCGGCCACCCAGCCGCGGTCCACGCAGACCGTGCTGATGTACGGCCACCTGGACAAGCAGCCCGAATTCGAGGGCTGGCGCAGCGACCTGGGCCCGTGGACACCCAAGTACGAGGACGGCAAGCTCTACGGCCGGGGCGGCGCCGACGACGGCTACGCGGTCTACGCCAGCGTGGCCGCGGTGCAGGAGCTCAAGCGCCAGAACGTGCCGCACCCGCGCATCGTGGGCCTGATCGAGACCTGCGAGGAGAGCGGCTCCGCCGACCTGCTGCCTTACATCGACGCGCTGAAGACCCGCCTGGGCGACGTGGCGCTGGTGATCTGTCTCGACTCGGGTGCGGGCAACTACGACCAGCTGTGGCTCACCACCAGCCTGCGCGGCATGGCCAGCGGCACGCTCAAGGTCCAGATCCTCACCGAGGGGGTGCACTCGGGCGACTCATCGGGTCTGGTGCCGTCGTCGTTTCGAATCATGCGCCAGGTGCTCGACCGGCTGGAGGACTCGGCCACGGGCCGCCTGCTGCCTGCGCACTTCCACTGCGAGGTGCCGCCCGACCGTCTGGCGCAGGCGCGGGCCACCGCCGCCATCCTGGGCGAGGAGGTCTACAAGCGTTTCCCCTGGGCGCATGCCGACTGCGGTGGCAGTACGGTGTTTGCCCTGCCCACCACCACCGACCCGGTACAGGCGCTGCTCAAGCGCACCTGGGAGCCCACGCTCAGCGTGACGGGGGCCGAGGGCTTCCCCGCCCTCAAGGATGCGGGCAACGTGCTGCGCCCCTACACGGCCTTCAAGCTGTCGTTGCGCCTGCCGCCGCTGGTGGACGCCGCCGCCTGCCTGCAGGAGATGAAGGCCGTGCTGGAGGACAACGCACCCTACCAGGCCAAGGTCACCTTCGCCCCCGATGGCGCGGCCAGCGGCTGGAACGCCCCGGCCATCACGCCGTGGTTCGAGCAGGCGCTCAACGCCGCGAGCCAGGCGCACTTCGGCGCGCCTTGCGGCTACATCGGCCAGGGCGGCACGATTCCGCTCATGAACATGCTGAGCCGCGGTTTCCCGACGGCGCAGATGATGGTCTGCGGCGTGCTCGGCCCCAAGAGCAACGCCCACGGCCCCAACGAGTTCCTGCACGTGCCCTACGCCAAGAAGCTCACCGCGGCCGTGGCGCAGGTGATCGCCAGCATGCCGGCCTGAAAACGCGCACGGCCATGCAGGAACTGAGCGAACCCACGCTGCGCCCCTTCACCGCCAGCGACGGTGAGAACCTCGCCGTACAGGACTGGCCGCTGCCCGCGCAGGAGCGCCGCGGCGCCGTGCTGCTGGTGCACGGCCTGGGCGAGCACGCGGGGCGCTACGAGGCCCTGGCCCAGCGCCTGAACGGCTGGGGCTTCAGCGTGCGCGGCTACGACCACTACGGCCACGGCGACTCCGGCGGGCCGCGAGGCGGCCTCACCAGCGACCTGCGCCTGCTGGCCGACCTGGCGGACCTGGTGGACGCCACACGCACGCGGCTGCGGCCCGGCGAGCCGCTGGTGCTGCTGGGCCACAGCATGGGCGGGCTGGTGGCGGCGAGCTTCGTGGCGCGGGGCGTGCGCCCCGTGGATGCGCTGGTGCTCTCGTCGCCCGCGCTGGCCACTTTCATGAACCCGCTGCAAAAGCTGCTGCTGGCCACGCTGCCCCGGCTGGTGCCCAACCTGCGCGTGGGCAACGGCCTGAACCCCGAACACCTGTCGCACGACCCGGCCGTGGTGGCCGCCTACCGGGCCGACCGGCGTTGCCACGACCGCATCAGCGCGCGGTTGGCGCGCTTCATTGCCGATGCCGGCCCCGCCACGCTGGCGCGCGCCGCGCGCTGGACGGTTCCCACGCTGCTGCTGTGGGGCGAGGACGACCGCATCGTCAATCCCGCGGGCAGCCGTGCCTTCGCGGCAGCGGCGCCCCCGGCCGTGGTGCATGCCCAGGGTTTTGCAGGGCTGTACCACGAGATCTTCAACGAGCGCGACGCGGCGCCCGTGTTCGCGCAACTGGAGTCGTGGCTGGAGCAGCGCTGCCCGGTGCGCCGGGCGCAGCCCGTGGCGGCTTGAGCCAAATCGGCCTGCAGCGCTTGTGTAGCAAGCGCTAGCAGCTACTTTTTTAGGAGTAAATCCGCCGTCAATGCGCCAGCAGCACGCGGTTGCGCCCCAGGCGCTTGGCGCCGTAGAGGGCCGCGTCCGCGCGCTGCAGCAGCGCGGCGGTGCTCTCGCCGGGGGCCAGTTCCGCCAGCCCGACCGACACCGTCAGAGACAGCTGCGTGCCGCCTGGCAGGGCCACAGGCGTGGCGGCCACGGTGGCGCGCACGCGCTCCAGCAGACGCGTGCCGTCCGCCGGGTGGGTATTGGCCATGAGCAGCAGGAACTCCTCGCCGCCCCAGCGCGCCAGGAGGTCGCTGGCCCGCACGCAGCCGTGCACCGTCTGCGCGAACGACTGCAGCGCCACGTCGCCGGCCGCATGGCCGTGCGTGTCGTTCACCGCCTTGAAATGGTCCAGGTCCAGCTGCGCCAGCAGCAGGGGCTGCCGGCTGCGCTGCGCGCGCGCATGCTCCAGCCGCATCATCTCCAGCATGCAGCGGCGGTTGGGCAGGCCTGTGAGCTCGTCGCGGATGGCCAGTTCGCGGATCTGCTCCACGGCGGCGGCCAGCTCGCGCTTTTGGCTGCGCAGACGGGCCCGCGCGCTGTGTACGCGCGTGGTGAGGAAGGTGCTGCTGGCCAACACCACCGCAATCATGACCAGGTAGGCCGCCGACAGCGCCGGGGGCTGGCTGTCGGGCGATAGCCAAGCCGGATGCCACCACTGCACCACGGCGCCCGCTGCACCAAAGGCCACCAGCCCGTAGAGCGCCACGCCCACCATCTGGCGGGGGGTGAGCCCGAAGACGCCGAACATCATGATGACCGCGAGAATGGGTGGCGCAATACCGCGCGCGGGGCCGGCGATCACATAGACGATCTGGAACAGTGTGAGCGACGGGTCGGCAAAGCGCCGGCTGGCGCCGCTGCGGATGAGCACGAACACCGTGGTGATGCCCGCGCCGCACGCCAGGGTCCACCAGTACACCGGCACGGGATCGGTCAGGCCTGCGGCGGCCACCAGGTGCATCGCCCCGATGCAGCCCAGCATCAGCAGCGCCGACAACCCCGCCATAGCCAGGCGGATGCGCTGATGGGGATCGGTCGTGATGAGTGCATCCAGCGTCCGCTGGGCAAGGCCGCGGCGGCCCGTGCGCGGTCTGAGAATAGGTAGTTGTCGTGAGCTGTAGGTCTGGCCTGCCAGGGGGGATGAGTTGTCCCGATGCCCTGTCGTGGGACGATGTTGCAGCCACTGCATCGCCTCCCGCCAGCTCTGCGGCGGTTGGCCGGGCAGCCACACCACGCAAGGGCCGGGCGCGGCCGCCAGTGCCTGGCGCTCCAAGTGCACGGTTCTCGATCAGCCAGTAGCGGCGGGGCGCCCGCACCTGAGCCGGCGCGCCAAACACGCGCGTGGGCAGGCTGCACAGGGCAGCCGCTACGTCGATGCAGCCCCCGGGCATTCAGAGTGAGCGAGCCGCCCAGCCACAACCGCGGCGCGAAGCGGGCGTTGCCCAGCACTTCCAGCCGCTGTGCGCGCGCAATGTCCAGCAGGGACTGCCATTGGCGTTCTGCCGCGTCGGCGCGCAGCCAGTCGCACAAAAAGGCCTATTGGGCGGGGCGCAACGTTGGCAGGCTCGTCCACGGTGCGCCGTGCCGCGTACGGCGCCTGTGCCCGTTGGGTTGCGTGCGCGGGGCGGTCATGCGCTGAGGGGTTTGAGCTCCGGCACGCCGCGCCGCTTGGCCACGGCGATGGGCGGCGCCCAGCGGCTGCCGGCGGGCTTCTTGCTGGTCACGAGGGTGATCTCGGCGGGCTCGAACACCTCCAGATTGTGTGTGATCGGCGTGGTCAGCACGTACTGCGCGCGCGTGCTGCGCAGGAAGTGGCCCACGAGCTGGATGTTGCGCACGTCCAGGTGGGCGAAGGGCTCGTCGATGAAGACGAAGCCGCCCGAGCCGCTTTCCTCGTCTTTCAGCAGGCCCACCAGCAGGATCAGCGACTTGATGACCTGCTGCCCGCCCGAGGCCTCGCCGTCGTTCAGCCCGATGCTGCCCTTGCCGTCGAAGGCGAAATGCACCTTCAGGCCCGCCTGGGCGAGCACGGTGTCGTCGTTCTCCAGCAGGGGGAGGTCGGCCGCCACTTCCACACCGGCCAGCTGGCCCAGCTCCTGGATGTTCTTGCGGTAGCGGCGCACGGTGCTGCGCAGCACCTCGATGTAGCTCTCGCGCGCGTTCAGCACCGCCGTGGCGGCCTGGGCGTTCTTGACCTGGTGGTCCGATAGGCTGGCCGCCTGCTCGCGCACCGTCACGTCCATGCGGCGGTGGCGTTCTTCCACGGTGGCGTCCTGCTCCCAGGTGCCTTGCTCCAGTTCCTGCTCCACGGCATGCAGGCGCAGCTTGGCCTGGGTGTCGTTCACGTATTCGTCGACCAGCGCGCCCATGGCGGCGGGCGTGATCCAGCGCGCCGGGAACTGCGCGCGCTGGGCCTGGCTGCGGGCCACGGCCCCCTGTTGCTGGCGGCGGCGCGCGCTCCACTCCTGCGCGGCGCGCTCGCTGTCGCCGCGCGCGCGCTGCAGTTGCGCCTCCAGGCGCTTGTGCTCGTCGTTGAAGGCGCGGTGGCGGTCGTGCGCGCGGGTGGATTCCTGCTCCAGGCGCTGCCACAGCTGGGCCGCGGCCACGCGCGCCTGCTTGGCGGCGGGCAACTGTTCGCGCGCCTGGGCAAACTCGTCGCTGCGGCGCGCCAGCTCCTCGGCGGCGCTGTGGCCTTCCAGGGCGCGGCGGGTGTCGGTGATCTGGCGCTTGAGGGCCATGAGCTGGTCCAGCACGGGTGCCAGCTGCGCATCGATGCGGGCCAGGTCGCGCTCGGCCGCGCTGCGGCGTGCCTGCACGGCGCTGGCGCCGAACTGGTGCTCATGCGCCTCCACCCACATGGAGCGCGCGCCGCGCCCGTCGTGCATGTAGGCCTGGGGCGTGATCCAGGTGCCGCCCAGCTTCTTGCCCTCGCGCGGGTCCGCCACGCAGCGCAGGTTCTGCAGTTGCTGCACCAGCCAGCGCGGCACGGGCGCGGTGAAGCGCACATGTTCCAGCAGCGTGCCGCTCTCGCCCTTCAGCGCCACGCTGCCCGGCTCGACGATGTAGTGGCGGTAGCGCTCGCGCTCGCCCAGCTCCCAGGCCTCGGTCAGATCGTCCGCCTGGTCCAGCAGCACCACCCAGCGGTGGCCGCGCAGCACACCCTCGATGGCGGCGCGCCAGCGCTCGTCCTGCACCTCCACGGTTTCGGCGACGAAGCGGTGGCCGATGCCGGCATTGGCCAGTTGTTTGCGAAAGCGCAGCACCTCGGGCGGCAGCGGCGGCAGGCTCTGGCCTTCAAGCGCGGCAAGCTGCGCGGCGGCCAGCTTGCGCCGCTGGGTGAGTTGGCTGCGCTCGTCCTGCAGGGCCGATTCCTTGTCCTGCAACTGGGCCAGGTGGGCCTGCAATTCGTCGGCATTGCTGCCCTTGTCCACCAGCGCCAGCAGCTCCTGCTCGCGCTGGGCCAGTTTTTCCAGCGGGGCTTCGTGGCGTGTGGCCTCGTCCAGCTGCGTGCGCGCCTGGTCGCGCTCTGCGCGCAGCTGCTCGGCTTGCTGCTGCGCGCGCGAGCCTTCCTCCAGCAGGTGCAGCAGGCGCTTGTTCTGCACCGCCTGCTCCGCCAGGGCCGCGCGGTGCTGGACCTTCTGGCGGCGCAACTCGCGCGATTGTTTGGTGAGCTGCTCGCGCTCGCCCCACCAGCCGAGCACGGGCAGCACCTCGGTGGCCAGGCGCTCGCGCTCGGCCAGGCGCATCTGCCAGGTCTTGTAGCTGGTCACGCGGTTGTGCAGTTCGGAGAGCTGCGCGCGGCTGTGGTCCAGCTCGCGCTCGGCCTGCGCCATCTCGCGCGCCAGCTGCTGCTGGTGCTCGCGCGCCTGGTCGTAGGCGTCCAGCACCTGCTGGTCGCCGAACACGTCGAACACCAGGCGCAGCAGCTCGCGCGGGCTGAATTCGCACAGCCGGTCGGTCTGGCCCTGCTCCAGCGAGAGCACGCGCGCAATCGCCGGCGACAGGCCGGCGGCGGCCAGCACGCGGCCCCAGGCCTCCACGCCCATGAAGCCCAGGTCCTTCTCGGGCATGTCCAGCAGCTGCTCGATGGAGACATCGCCCTCCACCAGGCAGTAGCGGCGCTGCCAGTCGCCCCCGTTCTTGTCGATGCGGCAGGCCAGCGTGACCTGGTCGCTGTAGAGCAGGCGGCGCGCAAACGGGCGGCTGGAGCTTTGCCGGCCCTGCGGCCGGTTGTCCACCACGGCGCGCAGCCAGGCGGTCTGCGCGCCCGCGTGGCGCGCATAGGTGCGGTAGTCGCGCGGGGCCGAGCAGCGCAGGCCCAGCAGGGTGCGCATGGCGTCCAGCAGCGTGGTCTTGCCCGAGCCGTTGGGGCCGGCAATCGTGATGATGGAGCCGTCCAGCGGCAGCGACACGCGCTGGCAGTAGTCCCAGTGAACGAGTTCCAGGGTTTGCAGGTGGAACATGGCGGTCAGTTCTCCTGCACCGTGGATGCTTCGTTATTCATAGCTTCTGGCGCTTGCTGTTCGGGCGTTAGAGGCTGATTTGGCTCGTATTCCGGCGCAGCCGCGCGCTCGCGCAGCAGCACGTCGGCCAGCGCGCCGTCCAGGATGCGCGGGGCGAGCACGTCGTAGTCCAGCAGCACGTCCAGCAGCGGCCCCTCGGCGATCTCGTCCTGGCGGCGCAGGATGAAGCCGTGGCGCTCCAGCAGCTTGAGGTTGGCGTCCAGGCGCAGCTTCTTACCCAGCTGCGGGCCGTAGTCTTCCAGCAGCGCCTTGTACGACAGCACGGGGCTGGCCACGCTGGCCTGGGGCAAGGGCTTGGCGCCGGGGAAGAAGTCGTTCTGCCCCGCGTCGGCCTCCTGCACGCGGCTGGTCTGGCGCTCGCGCTTGGGCAGCACGATGAGTGCCCACAGCACGATGAGCAGCGCCTGCGCGTCGCGCGGCAGCTCCAGGTTGTTGTTGGCGTTCAGGCCGGAATCGCCCATCACCCCGTTCTGCGCGGCGCTCAAGAGGGCCACGCTCACGTGGTCGGCGTAGATGCTGTCCATCCAGCGCAGGCCGGATTGGGCCAGGCGCTGCTCCACCTGGGCAAAGAGTTCGGCATCGACCAGCGCGCGCTTCACACGCGGGTGGCTGCGGGGCAGCCAGCGGCGCGTGAGCAGCTCGGCGATCAGCAGGGCGGCGTCATCCATTCTTCACTTCCTCGGTGCCCTGGGGGCTGTCGGGTTCGGCCGGCACCAGCCGGCCACGGCTGAGCAGCTCCACCTGGTGGTGGTCCAGCGGCTCGGCCTGCGGCTGCCATTCGATGCGCCACGGCTGGCGCGCCAGCTCGCCCGTCAGGCCCGGCAGCACGGCGGCCTGCGGATCGCCCAGCAGGGGCATGAGCTGGGCCTTGTAGGCCAGCTGCGCGTAGCGCGTGGCGCCGGGGCGCGGGCCCAGCAGGGCCTCGGCCGCGGTGCGGGCGGCATCGGCATGGCCGCCGTCGCGGGCCCATTCGGCGAGCAGCGCATTCAGGTCGCCCAGCTCGCGCGGCAGGGCCACGGCGGTCAGCGTGCCGGCGGGCGCGCTCTGCGCGTTGGGCAGGGCCTCGGCCAGCGCGGGCTGGGGGCGGTCGCGTTCGAACTCGGCCTCCACCACGTCCAGCAGCTCGTGCGGGGCCAGCGTGGCCAGTTGTGTGGGCTGGGCCACGGCGCCGTCCAGCAGGCGGTGCAGCTGCGGCGCGGCTTGCAGCCAGCGCTTCACGTCGGTGCTGGTGATGCCGGTGGTGCCCAGCGTCACGCGCTGGCGGTCCACCTGCTGCAGCGCACGGTTGAACTGGCTGGCCATGGCCAGCAGGCGCGACTGCGCCTGGCCCAGGCCGCGCGCCGCGCGCTCCAGCAGCAGGTGGCCGTGGCTGTTGCCGATGATGGCGGTGATGGCATCGGAGGCGCGGTCGATGAGCTGGGCTGCGCGGTCGTAGCGCTTGCGCGCCTCGCGCAGGCGGAACTCGGAGCCGCTGGCGATGGCGTCGGCAAACTCGCCGTGCAGGCGTGCCAGCTGCGCCTGCAGCAGCTGCACCTGGCCGGCATCCACGCTGCCCAGCTGGTTGGCGCCCACCACCTGGCCCAGCAGGGCGGCGAGTTCGCCGCCGTCGGCGTGGTCGTCCTCGGGCGCGGGGCTGGTCAGCGGCGCCAGCAGGCCGGCCACGCGCTGGGCCAGCGCGGGCAGGTGGTAGCTGCGCTGGGTCTCGTCCCAGGCGAGCAGGCCCACGTCGCGTAGGCGCTTGAGCACCGTCTCCAGCGCCTCGGGGCGCAGCGCGTGAAAGAGTTCGTCGATGCGTTCGCGCGGCAGTTGCGCGTCGCCCTGCGCCGCCAGCTGCAGGAACACCCACACGCGCAGCTGCACCAGCGCCGCGGGGCCGTGGAACAGGCCGCTCAGCGCCTGCGTGAGCGGCTGCTGGCGCGACAGGTGCCACAGCAGCGGGGAGTCCTGCGCGGTATCGTCAAAACTGTAGGCGTCGCGAAAGAAGTCCGCGATGGCGCCCATGCCTACGCCCATGCCTGCGCCCACGCCGTTGTCCAGCGCGTCATCACCGACCTGCAGCGCCAGGTCGTCCGGGACCAGTGCGCGCATCAGGCCAGCCCCAGCAGCGCCAGTGCCGCCACCGAGGCAGTTTCCGCCCGCAGCACGCGCGCGCCCAGGCTGGCCGGCGCAAAGCCCTGGGCCAGCGCGGCGTCTTCCTCCTGCGCGGTCAGGCCGCCCTCGGGGCCGTGCAGCACCCAGACGGCACCCGCCTCGGCTGCGGCCTCCCGCAGCGGGCGGCTGCCGCTGCGCAGCGACAGCAGCAGGCGCGCGGCGTCGGGGGCGAGTGCGTCGGCAGGGGGCTGGCGTAGCCAGTCGGCCAGGGACAGCGGCGCGTGCACGGAGGGCACGCGGTTGCGCCCGCATTGCTCGCAGGCCGCCACGGCAATCGCCTGCCAGTGCTGCTGGCGCTTGGCGGCGCGCTCGCCGGACAGCTTGAGCACGCTGCGCGCCGCGGCAATCGGCTGGATGCTCGCGGCACCCAGCTCGGTGGCCTTTTCCACCAGCCAGTCCATGCGCTCGTTGGCGGGCATGCCCACCACCAGGTGCACGGCGCGCGCGGCCTCGCGCTCCACGGCGCTGTGGCTGCCGACCTGCACCTGCACATCGCTGCGGCCCATGTGGGTGACGGTGGCGCTCCACTCGCCGCCCTCGCCGTTGAACAGCGTGACCGCGTCGCCCGGCTGCAGGCGCAGCACCTGCACATGGCGCGCGGCCGTCGGCGGCAGCGTGAGCTGCGCATCAGCGGCCAGGGGCAGGGGGCAGTGAAAACGGGGCATATCTTTCAAAAATAGTAGCTGCCAGCGCTTGGTGGACAAGCGCTGGAGGCTGATTTGGCTTGTAAACCTAGACGCGCCCGAAGGCGTAGCCCATGGCGGCCTGGGTGCCTTCCAGTTCGTCCACCAGCCGCAGCAGCGGCGACAGTTCGCGGTAGCGGCCGGCCGTCTGGCGGATGTAGGCGATGAAGCGCGGTGCGTCGGCCAGGTACTTGGGCTTGCCGTCGCGCAGCGTCAGGCGCGCGAAGATGCCGGCCACCTTCAGGTGGCGCTGCAAGGCCATGAAGTCCACCGCGCGGTAGAAGTCGCCGAAGTCCGCACCCCAGCCGCTGCCGCTCGCGGCGCCGAGAATGCCCGCACGCCGGGCCTTCTCCCAGTAACGCACTGTAATGTCGATGACGAAGTCTTCTTCCCAGCTGATGAAGGCGTCGCGCATCAGGCTGGCGATGTCATAGGTCACGGGGCCGTAGACCGCGTCCTGGAAGTCCAGCACGCCCAGGCGCTCGTCCGCACCCACCATCAGGTTGCGCATCATGAAGTCGCGGTGCACGTACACGCTGGGGGCCGCCAGGTTCTGCGCCACGATGGCGTCGAAGGCGCGGGCCAGCGTGGTTTGCTGGGCGTCGGTCAACGTGGCCTGGCGGTGGCGGGCGATGTACCAGTCGGGAAAGAGCTGCAGCTCGCGGCGCAGCAGCGGCTCGTCGTAGGCCGGCAGCACGCCGGGGCGCGAGGCGCGCTGCCAGTCGATGAGCAGGTCCACGGCCTGCAGGTACCAGGCGTGTGCGGCGGCCGGGTTGGCAGGGTCCAGGCGCTCGATGGCGGTCTGCGCGCCCAGGTCGGACAGCAGCATGAAACCGTGCGTTTCGTCCCAGGCCAGGATCTGGGGCGCGCGCAGGCCGGCCGCCTGCAGCAGCGCCTGCACCTGCACGAACGGGCGGCAGTCTTCCTTGTCGGGCGGCGCGTCCATGACGATGCGGCTGGTGCCATCAACAGCGTCCAGGCGCAGGTAGCGGCGAAAGCTCGCGTCCGCGGACGCCGGGCGCAGGGACTCGGGCCGCAACTGGAGCGAGGCGGCCAGCGGGGCCAGCCAGGCGTTGAAGGCTGCCTGGCGGGCCGGGTCGGTCCAGTGCACGGCGCTCGCATGCACGGCGCCCGTATGCACGGCGCCCGTGTGCACGGCGCCCGTGGCCGGCTCGGATGTGCCCGCCGGAGTGGGGGAAGAGGGGTGGCTCATGGATAATCGGATTCTACAAACCCGGCCTTCCCCGGCGGGGTGGCCCGCGGTGCCCGTGCCTAGCGGCCCGCCGTCCGTCGCAATCCATGGATCGTCTCCCCTTGCCCCACGCCCTGCACGTCCCGACGCACCGCCCATTCGCCGCGCCCCTGCCTCCGCGCCGCATGCTGGCGCGGCTGGCAGCCCTGATGCTGTGCGGCGTGCCACTGGCCGTGCTGGCCCAGGCACAGCCCGCGGCGGACGCTGTCCCGACCGAGCCTGCGCCAGCGCTGCGCTCCAGCCCGCGCCTGCAGGAGGTGCTGCCCTACGGCATCCGCCAGCAACTGCCGGTGTTCGTGCGCGGAGACCGCGTGACGGGCCAACCGGACATCCAGGCCACGATCGAGGGCAACGCCGAGCTGCGCCGCGGCGACACGGTGGTGCATGCCGACCGCATGCAATACGACGTGGCCGATGACCGCGCGCGCGCCAGCGGCAACGTGCTCATCAACCGCGCGGGCAACCGGTATGAAGGCTCGCAGCTGGACCTGCGCGTGGAGGCCTTCACCGGCTTCTTCAGCGACGCGCGCTACCGCTTCCTGGAGACCGCGGCGCATGGCGAGGCCTCGCGCGTGGACTTCCTCGACCGCGACCGTTCCGTGGTGCACAACGCCACCTACACCACCTGCGAGCGCACCGACGAGGCCAGCTGGCAGCCCGACTGGATCCTGCGCGCCGAGCGCATCCACCTGGACCGCGTGGAGGATGTGGGCACGGCCGAGAATGGCGTGCTGGAGTTCAAGGGCGTGCCGGTGCTGCCGATTCCGCACATCACCTTCCCGCTGTCGGACCGGCGCAAGTCCGGCCTGCTGCCGCCCACGCTCGGGCTGGACAGCGTCAGCGGCTTCGAGTACGCGCAGCCATACTACTGGAACATTGCGCCCAACCGCGACGCCACCATCACGCCTACGGTCATGACGCGGCGCGGCGTGGCCCTGGGCACGGAGTTCCGTTACCTGGAGCCGCGCTACAGCGGCGAGCTGACGGCCGACTACATGCCCAATGACCGGCTGCGCGACCGCGACCGCTGGGCCTACGGCATCAAGCACCGCGCTACCTTTGACACGCCCGCAGGCGGCGTGGGACTGGGCATCGACATCAAGCGCGTGAGCGACGACAACTACTGGCGCGATTTTTCCCAGCGCAACAGTGGCCGCAGCGGCGTGAACGACCAGCTCACCCAGCGCCTGCTGCCGGGCGACGCGACGCTGAACTGGGCGCGCGGCGAGCATTCGCTGCTGCTGCGCACCCTCAAGTGGCAAACGCTGCAGGACGTGAACGCGCCCATCATCCCGCCCTACGACCGCATGCCACAGCTGCGCTGGGAATACCGGCCGCTGCAGCTGGCCGGTGGGCTGGATGCGAGTGTCGAGGCCGACTACACCAGCTTTCACGCCGACCGCGCCTACACCGGCCAGCCCAACGCCAAGCGCAGCTACACCATGGCGCAGGTCAGCCGGCCGTTCCTGGCGCCGGCGGGTTTCATCACACCGCGCGTGCAGCTGCACAGCACGCACTATGAGTTCGATGCGCCGCTGGCCAACGGCCAGCGCACCGCCAGCCGCACGCTGCCCACGTTCAGCCTGGACAGCGGCCTGGTGTTCGAGCGCGACGCCCGCTATTTCGGCCGCGACTTCCTGCAGACCCTGGAGCCGCGCGCCTTCTATACCTACACCCCGTACCGCGACCAGCGCCTGCTGCCGATCTACGACACCGCGGTGAACGACTTCAACTTCGCGTCCATCTACACCGAGAACGCCTTTGGCGGACAGGACCGGCTGGCCGACAACAACCTGCTCACGCTGGGCGTGACCACGCGCCTGCTCGACCCCGACACCGGCGCCGAGGCCGCGCGCTTCGGCGTGGCACAGCGCGTGCGCTTTTCCGACCAGGAAGTCACCATGCCCGGCGGCTCGCCGGTGAACGAGCGGCTGTCGGACGTGCTGCTGGGCGCGGGCATCAACTGGACGCCGCAGTGGGGCTTCGACTCCACGGTGCAATACAACCCCAAGACCGGCCGGTCCCTGCGCACCACGGTGGGGGCGCGCTATTCGCCCGGCAACTACCGCACGGTGAGCGCGGCCTACCGCATGCAGAAGGTCACCGGCCTGATCACCGAGCCCAGCGAGCAGATCGATGTGGGCTGGCAGTGGCCGCTCAACGACCTGTGGGGCGACCGCGGCGACAAGCCCTCCTCTGCCGGGGGGCGCTGGTACAGCGTGGGGCGGCTGAACTACAGCCTGCAGGACCGCAAACTGGTGGACACCGTGGTGGGCCTGGAGTACGAGAGCTGCTGCTGGATCGGCCGCGTGGTGCTGGAGCGCCTGCAGCGCAGCGTCACGTCGTCCAACACCCGGCTCATGTTCCAGATCGAGTTCATCGGCTTCTCGCGCCTGTCGCTGGGCTCCAACCCGCTGTCCAGCCTCAAGCAGAATGTGCCGCGCTACCAGTTCCTGCGCCAAAGCGTGTCCACCCCCAGCCGCTTCACCCAGTACGATTGATCGCCTTGCGCGCCGCCCCGCTTGGGCGACGCGCCGCCTTGCACCATGAATTTGCACCACGCCATGAAACACCGTGCCTTGACCCTGGGCCTGGTCTGCCTGACCGCCGTCGCACCGCTGGTGCCCGTGAGCGCCCATGCGCAGGGGCTGCGCCCATCGGCCTCCGGCCAGCCGCGGCTGCCCTCCGCAGCGACGCTGCTGCCGCCGGCCGGGGCGACGGCCTCCAACGCGCCGCGGCAGGCGGACTACATCGTCGCCGTGGTCAATTCCGAGCCCATCACCAACAACGAGGTGCGCCAGCGCACCGAGCGCGTGGTGCAGCAGATCGCCAGCCAGGGCGGCAAGGTTCCGCCGCAGGAGCTGCTGGCCAAGGAGGTGCTGGAGCGCCTGATCCTGGAGAAGATCCAGGTGCAGCAGGCCAAGGAGACCGGCATCAAGGTGGACGACTATGCCGTCAGCCAGGCCGAGCAGTCGGTGGCGCGGCAGAACAGCATCAGCGTGGACGAAATGCACCGGCGCCTGGCCGCCGATGGCATCAGCAAGGAGCGCTTTCGCGAAGAGCTGCGCAACCAGCTGCTGGCGCTGCGCCTGCGCGAGCGCGACGTGGAGTCGCGCGTGCGTGTGAGCGACCTGGAGGTGGACCAGTACCTGCGCGAGCAGCGGCAGGCCGCCGGCCCGGGCAAGTTGGAACTCAACCTGGGCCACATCCTGGTGAAAGTGCCTGAGAACGCCGGCCCGGACGAGGTGGCCCAGCGCTCGGCGCGCGCGCAGGAGGCGCTGGCCAAGGTGCAGGCGGGCGGCGACTTTGGCGCCGTGGCGCGCGAGTATTCCGATGCGCCCGAAGGCGCCAACGGCGGACTGCTGGGCCTGCGCCCGGCCGACCGCTATCCCGAGTTGTTCGTGAACGCCACGCAGCAAGCCAGCGTGGGCAGCGTGGTCGGCCCTGTGCGCTCGCCTGCGGGCTTTCACATCCTGAAGGTGGTGGACAAGACCCAGAGCGGCGTGCCCACCACGGCCGTGCAGAGCCACGCGCGCCACATTCTGCTGCGCACCAATGCCAACCTGTCGGAACGCCAGGCCGCTGAGCGGCTGGAGGAT
The DNA here is from genome assembly GCF_000022305.1 of [Acidovorax] ebreus TPSY. Lineage (NCBI taxonomy): Bacteria > Pseudomonadati > Pseudomonadota > Betaproteobacteria > Burkholderiales > Comamonadaceae > Diaphorobacter > [Acidovorax] ebreus. The sequence goes on along the minus strand of NC_011992.1, from coordinate 3,715,868 downwards.
CTGCGCGATCGCGTCGCGCGCGGCGGCGCCGACTTCGCGGCGCTGGCACGCGAGTATTCGCAGGACGGCAGCGCCAAGGACGGCGGCGACCTGGGCTGGGCATCGCCCGGGCGCTACGTGCCCGAGTTTGAAGAGGCGCTCAATGCCCTGCGCCCTGGCGAGATCAGCCGCCCCGTGGTGTCGCGCTTTGGGGTGCACCTGATCCAGCTGCTGGAGCGCCGCGAGGCCAAGCTCACCCAGCGCGAGCAGCGTGACATGGTGCGCGACACCGTGCGCGAAAAGAAGCTCGACGAGGCCTTCGCCACCTGGATCCAGGAAGCTAGGGGCCGGGCCTACGTGGAATACCGCGACGCTCCGCAATGAAGCACATCCCGCGCAAGCGCTTCGGCCAGCACTTCCTGAGCGACTCGGGCATCATCGATGCGATCGTGCGCGCCATCGCGCCCGAGCCCGGGCAGCCCATGGTGGAGATCGGCCCGGGGCTGGCGGCGCTGACCCAGCCGCTGGTCGAACGCCTGGGCCGGCTCACGGTGGTCGAACTGGACCGCGACCTGGCCGCGCGGCTGCGTCAGCACGGGCAGCTCGATGTCATCGAGTCCGATGTGCTGAAAGTGGACTTTGCGCAGGTAGCGCAAGCGCTGAATGCTCCCAAAATAAGAGTGGTCGGCAACCTGCCCTACAACATCTCCACGCCCATCCTGTTCCATCTGCTGGCGCACGTGCGGGTCATTGCGGACCAGCATTTCATGCTGCAAAAGGAAGTCATCGACCGCATGGTGGCCGCGCCGGCGACCAGCGCCTATGGCCGGCTGTCGGTGATGCTGCAATGGCGCTACGCCATGGAGAACGTGCTGTTCGTGCCGCCCGAGAGCTTCGATCCGCCGCCGCGCGTGGACAGTGCGGTGGTGCGCATGGTGCCGCACGAAGCGCCCGAGGCGCTGTCGATGCCCGTGCTGGAGGAGTTGGTGCAGGTGGCCTTCAGCCAGCGGCGCAAGCTGCTGCGCCACACGCTGGGCCGCTGGCTCGAAGCGCGGCAGTTTGCCGGCACGTTCGACACCCAGCGCCGGGCCGAGGAGGTGCCAGTGAGCGAGTACGTCGCATTGGCGCAAAAATGCTCCTGAAATAGGAGCTGCTCGCGCTTATCAGTAGGGTGCTAGCGCCCAATTTGATTCAAAGCGCAAAACCATGACCGGCCGGAGCAGGGCAGCGGCCGGTGACGCTTCATCACGCGGCCGTGAGCCAGTAGCCAGCGTTGAAGGGGCTGCTCATGCGCAGCGCCATGGGGGAGACGTCCACCAGCTTGTCGGTGGGCATCTTCTCGCCCACGGGATCGATCGCGATCTCTATGGCCTGGGAGGCGGCACTGCCGTGCTCCTCCTGCGCCCGTTCCGCCTGGCCGGCGGTTGCAGAACGGGCTACAGAAAAGAATAGAAGCAGCGGAACGGGATCTTGCGGTCGCCCCAGTAGTCGGCGGCATCGCGGAAGATGTCCAGCAGCTGCTCCCGGGCTTCCTTGTCGAACTTGGCCGTGATCGGGATCTGCTCCAGCACCACGATGAAGCCCGGCTGCGGGCCCGACTTGTGCAGCGGATCGGTCATGCAGTCGTACAGCGCGTCGAAGTTCTTGCCGAAGTGCGCCGGGAAGGTGAACTGCGTGGCGATCAGGTCCAGGATGTCCTGCTTGGACTGCGCATGTGCCAGGTTGGCATACAGGAAGTGGTGGCCCATGGCGCGCGCCGTGTCCTGCAGGTCGTGCACCCGGAAGGCACGGATCGACTGCACGATATTGGGGCGCACACCGCGCAGAAGCGTTTCCTGGTCTTTACGAAGTGGCGTTTCCATCTCCGTTGCTCTTTCTTTTAGAGGTCCACGAATAGAAGTATCCGACAGCCTGGCGAAGGCGGCTAGCGGAAGAAAAACCGTTGGTGCGATGCATCAGGGGCCTTGCCAGGGGATTTGCCGCAAGGGGCATTCCTGGCGTTCATTCCCTGATTTCTCGAAAGCTCGCGTAATGGTCGCTGGTGAAATAGCAGGCGTCCGGTGTGCGGGGAGCGCCCCCGCACACGATGCGCCGCGCTCCCCGGTGGCGCACGCCGGGCGTGCGCACCGTGTATTCGCGGTAATAGCCGCGTTTCTTCAGGGGGAGCAGACGCTCGCGGTTGCCGAATACCGAACCATCCTTGTCGTACGGGAACGGCCCACCCTCATGGATCAGCGCATAGGTAGCCCGCCCCTGCGGGGGGAGCTCAGCCAGCGAGATGGGAGGATTGGCGGCAGTGTCAGGGAGCTGCCGCGCGGACACCACCACGGGCGCAAGCGTGACCGCAGCACCCAGAACGCACGCCCCCATTGCCTTGTACGCCCGGATGGCGACAGCCTGCAACATCCACTACACCTTTCAGAAACTACGGGTTAACCCGAAATTTCGACCCGCTAGTGTGACAAAAAGGCGCACATAAGGCAAGCGCCTGCCCAAAAAATGGGCAGGAACGAAGGGCAATTGTCAGCGCCCACTCGTAGAGCGGCGCTTGTCATGGCCGTTATCGGGCCGCGTTGGCATCCGCCACGGTGAGGGCGGTCATGTTGACGATGCGGCGCACCGTGGCGCTGGCGGTGAGAATGTGCACCGGCTCGGCCGCGCCCAGCAGCACCGGGCCGATGGCGATATTGCCGCCAGCAGCGGTCTTGAGCAGGTTGTAGGAGATGTTGGCCGCGTCGATGTTGGGCATGACCAGCAGGTTGGCGTCGCCCGCCAGCGTGCCATGGGGCATGAGGGCCGAGCGGGCCTTGCCGTCCAGCGCCACGTCGCCGTGCATTTCGCCGTCCACCTCCAGCCAAGGCGCCTGCACGCGCAGCAGGTCCAGCGTCTGGCGCATCTTGACCGCGCTGGGCTGGTTGCTGGATCCGAAGTTGGAGTGCGACAGCAACGCTGCCTTGGGCTTGATGCCGAAGCGCATCATCTCCTCGGCCGCCATGATGGTGATCTCGGCGAGCTGCTCGGCCGTGGGGTCGTAGTTCACATGGGTGTCCACCACGAACACCTGGCGATCGGGCAGCAGCAGGCCGTTCATGCAGGCGTAGGTGTTCACGCCGGCACGCTTGCCGATCACCTGGTCGATGTACTGCAGATGGTGCGATGTGTGGCCCCAGGTGCCGCAGATCAGGCCGTCCACCTCGCCCTTGTGCAACAGCATCGAGCCGATCAGCGTCAGGCGCCGGCGCATCTCGATCTTGGCGATGGGCACCGTCACGCCCTTGCGCTCAGTCATGCGGTGGTAGGTTTGCCAGAAGTCGCGGTAGCGGTGGTCCTGCTCCACGTTGACCACGTCGTAGTCCTGGCCCTCTTTCAGGCGCAAGCCGAATTTCTCGATGCGCTGGGCGATGATGGCCGGGCGGCCGATGAGCGTGGGGCGCGCGATCTTCTCGTCCACCACGATCTGCGCGGCGCGCAGCACGCGCTCTTCCTCGCCCTCGGAGAAGGCCACGCGCTTCTTGGGAGCCACCTTGGCCGCCGTGAAGATCGGCTTCATCGTCGTGCCGGAGGCGTAGACGAAGGTCTGCAGATGGTCGCGGTAGGCGTCCATGTCGGCCACGGGGCGCTGCGCCACGCCGCTGTCGGCCGCGGCCTGCGCCACCGCCGGTGCGATCTTCATCATCAGGCGCGGGTCGAACGGCTTGGGAATCAGGTAGTCCGGGCCGAATGCCAGCGGCTCGCCGACATAGGCGGCAGCCACCACTTCGCTTTGCTCGGCCTGGGCCAGCTCGGCGATGGCATGAACGGCGGCGATCTCCATCTCGGTGGTGATCGTCGTGGCGCCGCAGTCCAGCGCGCCGCGGAAGATGTACGGGAAGCACAGGACGTTGTTGACCTGGTTCGGATAGTCGGTGCGGCCGGTGGCGATGATGGCGTCGTCGCGGACCGCCTTCACGTCTTCGGGCGAGATCTCGGGGTTGGGGTTGGCCAGCGCGAAGATCAGCGGGCGCGCGTTCATCTTGCGGACCATGTCTTGCTTGAGCACGCCGCCGGCCGACAGGCCGAGGAACACGTCGGCACCTTCGATCACCTCCGCCAGCGTGCGGGCGGACGTCTTCTGGGCGTATTGCACCTTGTCCTCGTCCATGAGCTCGGTGCGTCCTTCGTAGACCACGCCGGCCAGGTCGGTCACCCAGATGTTTTCCCGTGGAATGCCCAGCTTGACCAGCAGGCCCAGGCAGGCCAACGCGGCCGCGCCGGCGCCCGAGGTCACGAGCTTGATCTTCTTGGGGTCCTTGCCGGCCACCTTCAGGCCGTTGAGGATGGCGGCGCCCACGACGATGGCCGTGCCGTGCTGATCGTCATGGAACACCGGAATGCTCATGCGCTCGCGCAGCTTGCGCTCGATGTAGAAGCAGTCTGGGGCCTTGATGTCTTCCAGGTTGATGCCGCCGAACGTGGGTTCCAGCGAGGCAATGATCTCGATGAGCTTGTCCGGGTCCTTCTCGTTGATCTCGATGTCGAACACATCGATGCCCGAGAACTTCTTGAACAGGACGCCCTTGCCTTCCATCACCGGCTTGCCGGCCAGCGGGCCGATATCGCCCAGGCCCAGCACGGCCGTGCCGTTGGTCACCACGCCGACCAGGTTGCCGCGGGCGGTGTAGCGGAAGGCAGCGGCGGGGTCCTTGACGATCTCTTCACAGGGCGCGGCCACGCCGGGGGAATAGGCCAGTGCCAGGTCATGCTGATTGACCATCTGCTTGGTCGCAGCAATCGTGATCTTGCCGGGCTGGGGAAACTCGTGATATTCGAGTGCGGCACGACGCAGCAGGGCGCGCTTGTCGGTAGGGTTGTGGGCCGTGTTGTCGGACATCAAGCGTCTCCAATCGTCAGCGAAGGCATGGCCGACGTGGCGGCATGCGAGCACTGCGCCCCGTCGGCGGTATGTAAGGGGAGCCGATTGTAGGACGCGAGGCTGTCAGTCTGCCGTCAAGTGAAACACTTGTGATCGCAGTGCAGGCAGTTCCATGTGCCGGTGTTCACGCCGGATCGAGCGGGTATACCGGCCGGCGCACCCGCTTGAAAGGGAACCGCGCATAGTCCGATGTGGTTACGCCCGGGCTGTCGCACTCGACGAGACCCTCGGAAAGGGGCGTGAACACGGGCCGGCAGTACATGCGCGACTTGAGCAGCAGGAACCGGAAGCGCGTGGGGTCCAGCCCCACGCAGTGGAACACACCGAGGTCCCACGGCTCATGGGTCTGCTCGGACACCACGATCTGCGCGCTACCGGTATCGAACAACACCGTGTGCCCCATGTGGCAGCGCTGGCCCGTGTAGATCGGGCCCGTGACGGTATAGCTGCCATCGCTCACGGCGCGCACCGTGCCGTGCAGGCGCAGTGGCTTCTTGTGCAGGCCGATGCGGTCGAGTGGCACCTTGTTGCCAAGGTCGACGTCCACCTCGGCACCCTCGCCGGCTGCGATGAGCCGGGCCACGGCCTCCGGGTCGCACAGAGGCCCCATGGCGATGCCGGTGAGGCCCCGCTCCAGCGCGGCCTGCAGCACGTCCATGGTGTCGCAGGTGCCGCCCGACATGCAGTTGTCGCCGTGGTCGAGCAGCAGCACGGGGCGGGTGGCGCCTTGCGCCATGTCCTGCGCGCGGCGCAGAGAGTCTTCCAATGGGTCGCTGCGGTAGACATATTCCGTCCGCCGCTGCCATATCTGCCGCGCCAGCCCGTCTACGGCATCCTGGGTGGCGGCCGCATCCTCTGCGCGGCAGGTGGCGACGACGCTCACGCAGGGTGCCTCGATGTCGGCCAGCGAGAAGCCGCCGAACACGGAGACGGCGGGCAGCCCGCTACGTTCGAGGCCGCGCGCGGCCTCCACGGCATCGCGCATCGGGCCCTCAAGCGTGGTGCTGCGCAGCGTGTGGCTCATGAGCGGCAGGCGGTGCCAGCACACGCGAAAGTGCGCCTCGCCGCGCAGCATCTGCAGCAGCAGGCGACCTGCGTGCTCTCCGGTTTCGTACATGTCGATGTGCGGGTAGGTCTTGAAGCCCACCATCACGTCGGCGCTCTGCACCATCTGCTCGGTGATGTTGCCATGCAGGTCCAATGCCACGCCTATGGGCACGCCGGGCGCTGCAGCGCGCACGCGCGCGAGCAGATCGCCCTCCCCATCGTCTGTGTGCTCAGCCACCATCGCGCCGTGCAGGTCGAGCAGGATGGCATCGCAGCCGGGAGCTGCCTCGACGATGCGGCGCGTGAGCTCGTCGTAGGCCTTCGCGTGCACGGGACCGCTGGGGTTGGCCGTGGCGGACACGGGCGTGACCAGCGTGGCCCCCATACCCTCGGCCAGGTCGATGAAGGCCGCCATGGCCGTGCGCATGCCCTTGTTGGCGCGCAAGGCCGCCTCGCCAAAAGCCGGCGAGAACGCCTCCAGCGGTGTGGGCACGGGCGAGAAGGTGTTGGTCTCGTGGTTGAGCCGCGCAATCAGGATCTTCATGCCACCACCCCGGCACTGGCGAGCATGGCACGCAGCAGCACGTTGCAGCCGGCCTCCAGATGGGCGGGATCTGCGTCTTCGATCTCGTTGTGGCTGATGCCGTCGGCGCAAGGCACGAAGACCATCGCCGCGGGCGCCACACGCGCCACATAGACTGCGTCATGGCCCGCTCCGCTCACCACATCCATGCAGCTGTAGCCCAGGTCCGCGGCGTTGGCGCGCACAGCCTCCACCAGGTGCGGCGTGAACGGCTGCGGTGGGAAGTACACCACCTGCTCCACGCCGATGGCCAGGCCGCGCTCGGCGGCGATGCGCGCGCAGGCGGCGCGCAGCGCGGCATCCATGTCCAGCAGCTGGGCGTCGTCGGGCGCGCGCAGGTCCACGCTGAGCTTCACGCGGCCCGGGATCACATTGCGCGAGTTGGGGTGCACCTCCAGCGAGCCCACGGTGCCGCGCGCATGCGGCAGGCGGTCCAGTGCGATGCGGTTGACCTCGGCCACCAGCGCACTCGCGGCCAGCAGCGCATCCTGGCGCAATTCCATGGGCGTGGGGCCGGCATGCGCCTCCATGCCCTGCACGGTGACGTCATACCAGCGCTGGCCCAGCGCGGCCTGTACCACGCCGATCACGCGCTCATGGTTCTCCAGCACGGGGCCTTGTTCGATGTGCGCCTCGAAGTAGGCGCCCACGGCGGGTGCTGCGCCGGCCTGGCCCGCGTAGCCGATCGCGGCGAGGGCTTCGGCCACGCTCACGCCCTGGGCGTCACGCTGTGCAAGGGCATGCTCCAGCGTGAACGCTCCCGCGAACACGCCCGAACCCATCATTACGGGCACGAAGCGTGAGCCTTCTTCGTTGGTCCACACGGCGACCTCGATGGGGGCGCGGGTGCGCACGCCAGCGGCATTGAGCGTGCGCACTACTTCCAGGCCGGCCATCACGCCGTAGTTGCCGTCGAACTTGCCGCCGGTGGGCTGGGTGTCGATGTGGCTGCCCGTCATCACCGGCGCCAGGCTGTCGTCCGCGCCTGCACGGCGCGCGAAGATGTTGCCGATGGCATCGATGCGGATGCTGCAGCCGGCCTCGCGCGCCCACTGCACGAAGAGGTCGCGGCCCTGCCGGTCCAGGTCGGTGAGGGCGATGCGGCACACGCCACCTTTGGGGGTGCCGCCGATGCGCGCGAGGTCCATCAGCGATTTCCACAGGCGTGCGCCGTCGATGCGCAGCGCAGTGGCGGGGGATGTTTGCATGTCCATGAAAGAGTCCTTCACTGCTGTTCGCAGCGCGATGCGGCCTCCGCGCTTTTGGGGCGGACCACAAGGGCTGCCGTTGGATGTCAGGCCATGCCCACGCCGAGGTAGCGGTCCTTCACGGCGTCGTCTGCCAGGAAGTCCACGTTGCTGGCCTCATGCACGATGGCACCCTGCTCGATGACGTAGTGGCGGTCGGCGAGCTGGGTGCAGACCTCGAGGTTCTGCTCCACCAGCAGGATGGACACGCCCGCGGCCTTGATGGTCTGGAGCTGGGCCACGATCTCCTCGACGATCACGGGCGCCAGTCCCTCCACGGGCTCGTCCAGCATCAGCAGGCGCGGCGCGTTCATGAGCGCGCGGCCGATGGCCAGCATCTGCTGCTCGCCGCCCGAGAGCTGGCCACCGCCATTGGCGCGGCGCTCCTTGAGGCGCGGAAAGATGCGATAGACGTCGGGCAGCTGCCAGGGCGAATGCTTGCGCTGGCCCAGTAACAGGTTCTCTTCTACCGTGAGCAGCTTGAAGATGCCCCGGTGCTCCGGCACCAGGCAGATGCCGCGTTGTGCCACCAGATGGGTGGCCAGCTGGTGCACGGGCTCGCCGCCGAAGCGGACTTGCCCTTGCGTGGGCGCCATCACGCCGGCGATGGTCTTGAGCGTGGTGGTCTTGCCCGCCCCGTTGCGGCCCAGCAGCGTGACGAGCTCGCCGTCGCCGACATGCAGCGACACGCCCTGCAGCACATGGCTTTTGCCGTAATGCGCGTGAACGGATTCCACGGACAGCAATGTCTTCATGCCTTGCCTCCGGTGATCATGTTGCCCAGGTAGGCGCTGCGTACACGCTCGTCGTTGCGGATCTCGTGCGGCAGGCCCTCGGCGAGCACGCGGCCCTGCTGCATCACGGTGATGGTGTCGGAGATGTCCATGACGATGCCCATGTTGTGTTCGATGAGCACCACGGTGTGCTCGTCCTTGAGGCCCTGGATCAGTTGCTTCATCTCCTCGAGGTCGTCGATGCCCATGCCCGAGGTCGGCTCGTCGAGGAAGATCGCCTTCGGGCGCGCGGCCAGCGCCATGCCCACCTCCAGGCGCCGCTGCTGGCCGTGCGAGAGATTGCCGGCGGGGGTGTCGGCGTAGCGCGTGAGGCCCAGGCGTTCGAGCACGCTGGCCACCGTGTCGGCGCAGGAGCGCCGGCCCTCGGGGGCGTTCCAGCAGTCCAGCGCCTTCTTGGGGGCCACGCCCTGGGCGGCCAGGCGCAGGTTCTCGCGCACCGGCAGGGTGAGGAACAGGCTCGTGACCTGGAACGAGCGCGCCATGCCCCGGCGCACGCGCCGGTGGTCGGGCTCGCGCGTCACGTCGTGGCCGTCGAACAGGATGCGCCCGCCGCTCACCTGCTTGGTCCCCGTGAGCATGTGGAACAGCGTGGTCTTGCCCGCCCCGTTGGGGCCGATCACCGAATGCACGGTGTTGGCGCGCACCTTGAGGTTCACGCCGCCCAGGGCGACGAACTTGTCGTAGCGTTTCTCGACGCCCTGGGCTTCGAGCAGGATGGGGGATGCGGTGGTGCTCATGCCTGGCCTCCCTGGGTGTTGGCCTGGGACGCCGCCCCGTTGCGTTGTGCGTCGGCCCCGCCGCCCTTGCGGCGCAGCAGGCTCCACAGGGACTCGCCCAGGCCCCACAGGCCGCGCTGCAGCCCCAGGCTGACGACCATCAGCACCACGCCCAACAGCAGCAGCCAGCGCGGCCACAGCGTGGAGAGCCAGTCGCCCAGCAGCACATAGAACGCCGCGCCCAGCACCGAGGCCAGCAGGTTGCCCGTGCCACCGATCACGGTCATCACGAGGATCATCTCGCTCGTGTGGTATTCGGCATTGGACAGCGGCGCGATGCCGGTCATCATGGCGTGCAGCGCGCCGGCCAGGCCGGTGACGGCGCCCGAGATCACGAAGGCCTGCAGCTTGAGCAGGCGCAGGTCATAGCCCACGGCCGCGGCGCGCTCCTCGTTGTCGCGCACGGCCAGCAGCGTACGGCCGAACACCGAGTCGCACACGCGGCGCAGCAGCCAGAACGCCGCAAGAAACAGCACCGCGACAAAGCCGTAGTACTGCCAGGGCGAGTCCAGGGGCCACAGCGTCTGGCCGGCCACGGCCAGCGAGGGACGCGGAATGTCGAGCAGGCCGTTGTCGCCGCCCGTGAGACCCGTGGCGGTGTAGGCCAGAAAATAGAACATCTGCGCGAACGCGAGCGTGAGCATCACGAAGTAGGTGCCGCGCTGGTGGATGGCCACCCAGCCCACGATGGCTGCACCCGCGGCGCCCATGGCCACGGCGGCCAGCAGCGCCAGCGGCATGGGCAAGGTCCAGCGCGTGAGCAGCAGCGCGATGGTGTAGCTGCCCAGCCCGAAGAAGATGCCCTGCCCGAACGACAGCAGGCCGGTGTAGCCCAGCAGCAGGTTGCAGCCCATGGCGGCGAGCCCGAAGATCAGCACTTCGCTCGCGAGCGAGCCCGACTGCATGCACAGCGGCATGGCGACCACGATCGCCAGCGCGAGAAGGAAATGGGAATGTCTGGACATGTTCATCCTTTGCGGCCCAGCAGGCCGTGGGGGCGCAGCAGCAGCACGGCAGCCATGGCCACGTAGATCATGAGGCGAGCACCCTCGGGCCACAGCGTGCTCATCACGCTCTGCACGATGCCGATGAGCAGGCCGCCCACGAGCGCGCCGCCGAAGCTGCCCAACCCGCCCACGACCACGATCACGAAGGCCACGCCCAGCGCCTCGATGCCCATGAACGGCTCGGCGCCGCGGATCGGCGCCGCGAGCACGCCCGCCAGGGCCGCCGTGGCCGCGCCCAGCGCGAACACCAGGCTGAAGATGCGCAGCACGTTCAGGCCGAGCAGCGAGACCATCTCGGTCGACTCGCTGCCGGCGCGCACCGCGCTGCCCAGGCGCGTGCCTTCGAGCACCCACCACAGCAGTACCGCGAGCACGGCGGTGAAGCCGATCACGAACAACCGGTACTTCGGATAGACGAAGCTGCCCCACATCACCACACCCTGCAGCAGGTCGGGGACGGCCACGCTGTCGCCCAGCGGCCCCCATTGCAGGATCACGAGTTCCTGCACCACGAGCGCGAGGCCCACGGTGATGATGATGTGGAACTCATGGGCCTTGGCGTACACATGGCGCAGCATGAGCTTCTCGGTGAACCAGCCGATCGCGCCCACGGCCAGCGGCACCACGACCAGGGCGATCCAGAAGCTCAGGCCCCAGCGTGTCATCTGGTAGCAGAAATACGCGCCCAGCAGGTAGAAGGCTCCGTGCGCGAAGTTCACGAAGCGCAGCAGGCCGAACACGATCGACAGGCCTACGGCCAACAGGAAATACAGCATGCCGATGCCGATCCCGTTGATGGTCTGTAGCAGGTAGATGCTCATACTCGACTATCAAATAAATAGCTGCTAGCGCTTGCTGGTCAAGCGCTAGGCGGTCTTTTGGCTTGAGGCCCGGGGGCGGGCGGTCAGGCCAGCTTGCAGCCGGTGCGGTCGATGGGCAGGAAGGACTTGCCGGAACTGACCACGTCCACGTAGTCGTCCTTGTTCTTCATCTTGGCCTTGGCCTTGCCCTTGAGCAGGTAGTAGTTCTTGAGCACCTGGTGGTCGGCCTTGCGCACTTCCTCCTCGCCCGTGAGGCCCTGGTACTTCATGCCCTCCAGGGCTGCCACCACGGCCTTCTGGTCCACCGTGCCGGCCTTGAGGATGGCGTCGAGGAGCAGCTTGGTGCAGATGTACGAACCCGCCAGGCTGTAGTTGGGGTTGGACTTGAACGCGGCCTGGGTGCGCTTGACCAGGTCCTGGTTGAGCGGCGTGTCCACCGTGTGCCAGTACTGCGCGCCGAAGTACACGCCATCGCACAGATCGGCGCCCAGCGATTCGAACTGCTCCAGGCCCGAGGCCCAGGCGATCAGGATGGTCATGTTCTTGTGCATGCCAAAGCTGATGGCCTGGCGCAGCGCGTCGGACGACTGGGCGCCGAAGTTCAGCAGCAGCAGCACGTCGGGCTTGGCGGCCATGGCGTTGGTGAGGTAGCCGCTGAACTCCTTCTCGGTCAGCGAGTGGTAGCTGTTGCCCACGTGCTCGATGCCCTTTTCCTTGAAGATGTTCTTGGCAGCGGTCAGCAGGCCGTCGCCGAACACGTACTGCGGCGTGATGGTGTACCAGCGCTTGGCTTTCGGGTGCGCGTCGAGCAAGGGGCGCACGGTCTGCTCGATGGCGCCGAAGGTCGGTACCGACCAGCGGAACGTGGCGCCATTGCAGTCGGAGCCGGTGAGCTCGTCGGCCCCTGCGGTCGTGATGAAGATGCCGCCGGCCTTCTCGGCTTCCTTGCCCATGGCCAGCGCTTCGGACGACAGGATGCCGCCTGCGAAGAAGCGCGCGCCCTTTTGCTGAGCCGCCTCCTGCACCTTGCGCACCGCGGTGGCGGGCTTGCCTTCGGTATCGAGCAGCGTGTAGGCCAGCGGCCGGTCCAGGGCCTTGCCGTACTGCTCGATGGCGAGCTTCATTCCCAGGTCCGCGAACTTGCCGTTCGCGGCGAATGCGCCCGACATGGGCACGGGGCAGCCAAACTGGATCGCGTCCTTGGACTGTGCCCAGGCGCTGGCGCCCAAGCCCAGGGAGGCGGGCAGCGCGCCGAATGCGGAAAGTTGCAGGAGGTGACGTCGTTGCATAGGGGACTCCGTGGTGAGGCTGAAGAACAGTGGGTGGTACGGGTCTCAGAGCACGATGCATGCCAAATTTGTCGGAATGCGTGCACGCTCCTTAATTCATATTTATAGTGACAAATAAAATGAATATGACGCGTACAAACCCTAGACGCTTCCGGCATGCCCCTGGGCGGTGCATACTGCACCACGACAGCGAACACCGGGGTGGCGGTGGTGGTACCGGACTATCCCGAGGAAAGACAACAAGCCATGGCAACACAGAAGCCCGCTCCCCTGGCGATCAAGCAGCTCAAGCGCTCCGATCTCGTGGCCCAGGAGATCAAGCGGCTGATTACCGAGAAGAACCTGAGTCCCGGTGACCGCCTGCCGCGCGAGATCGAGCTGCAGGCGCAGTTCCAGGTCAGCAAGGGCACCATCCGCGAGGCGCTCAAGTCGCTGGAGGTGCAGGGCCTCGTCACCATTTCCACGGGCCCCTCGGGCGGCGGCACCATCGTCGAAGTGCCTCTGGACCGCACCTTGCAGTTCATGCAGAACTACCTGTTCTTCCAGGAAGTGACCATCGACGACATCTATGCCGTGCGCCAGCAGCTCGAGCCCATGCTGGCGGCCGGCGCCGTGCCGCACCTGACGGAGGCCGACTTCGAGGCGCTGGAGCACAGCATCGCCTGCTGCGACCCCACCCAGAGCCAGGAGGACCTGGTGAGCCAGCGGCGCGAAGACGTGAACTTCCACGACATCCTCGCTGCGGCCAACCCCAATCCGTTCCTGCGCTTCACCTGCGAGCTGATCAACGAGATGATTCGCCAGCTCATCGTGTTTGGCAATCGCACGCCGCAAGCCGAGCACCGGCGTTTTGGTGAGGCCAACGCGCAGTTCCACCGCGCCATCGTGCAGGCCGCACGCGCGCGCGACGTGGAGAAGGTGCGCACGCTCATGCAGAGCCACATGCAGGATGCGGCGAGCAGCGTCAAGCGCATGAAGGGCCGCATCCAGGGACGCCTGATCCTCGACGCAGACACGCTGCGGCGTCCGCGTGCGGCGCCTGCCGTGTCCACGGCAGCCACGGCCGCCGCAGGGGCCAAGCGTCCGCGCAGGCGCGCCGCCGGCGTGGGAGCGGAATAGGCCGGCCAGGCCGCCTCCCTCACAAAAGACAAAGCCCCTGCGGCCGCAAGGCCCAGGGGCTTTTCGCAAACGGCGCGGGGCGGGGCCGCCCCGGCCGCCCGGATCAGCGGCTGCTCGGGAAGCTGAACACCGCCCCCTCGCGCACGCCGGCCGAGGGCCAGCGCTGGGTGATCGTCTTGCGCTTGGTGTAGAAGCGCACGGCGTCCGGCCCGTAGGCGTGCAGGTCGCCGAACAGGCTGCGCTTCCAGCCGCCGAACGAGTGGTACGCCACCGGCACGGGCAGCGGCACGTTCACGCCCACCATGCCGACCTGGATGTGGTCGGTGAAGTAGCGCGCGGCTTCGCCGTCGCGCGTGAAGATGCAGGTGCCGTTGCCGTATTCGTGGTCGTTGATGAGCTGCATGGCTTCCTGCAGCGTCTTCACGCGCACCACGCCGAGCACGGGGCCGAAGATTTCTTCCTGGTAGATCTTCATGCCGGGCTTGACGTTGTCAAACAGGCAGGCGCCCAGGAAGTAGCCTTCCTCGTGGCCCGCCACTTGCACGCCACGGCCGTCCACCACCAGCGTGGCGCCCTCCTGCACGCCGCTGTCCACATAGGCCTTCACCTTTTCAAAGTGCGGCTTGGTCACCAGCGGGCCCATGTCGTTGCTGTTGTCGGTGCCGGGGCCGACCCTCATCTTGGCGATCTCGGCCTTCAGGCCCGCAATCACGGCGTCGCCCACTTCGTCGCCCACGGCCACCAGCAGCGGGATCGCCATGCAGCGTTCGCCGCACGATCCATAAGCGGCACCCATCAGCGCGCTCACGGCGTTGTCCACGTCCGCGTCGGGCATGAGCACCGCATGGTTCTTGGCGCCGCCCAGGGCCTGCACGCGCTTGCCGTGCTTGCAGCCTTCGGCGTAGATGTACTCGGCGATGGGGGTGGAGCCCACAAAGCTCACGGCTTTCACGCGCGGGTCTTGCAGCAGCGTATCGACGGCCAGCTTGTCGCCGTTGACCACGTTCAGCACGCCGGGCGGCAGGCCCGCCTCCAGCGCCAGCTGGGCGATGAACAGCGTGCTGCTGGGGTCGCGCTCGGACGGCTTGAGCACGAAGGTGTTGCCGCAGGCCACGGCCATGGGCCACATCCACAGCGGCACCATGGCCGGGAAGTTGAACGGCGTGATGCCGGCCGTGACGCCCAGCGCCTGGAACTCGCTCCAGCTGTCGATGCCGGGGCCCACGTTGCGGCTGTGCTCGCCCTTGAGCAGCTCGGGCGCGTAGCTCGCGTACTCCACGTTCTCGATGCCGCGCTGCAGCTCGCCGTGGGCATCCGCCAGCACCTTGCCGTGTTCGGCGGTGATCATCGCGGCGATCTTGTCGGCGTTTTCTTCGAGCAGTACTTTCAGCTTGGCTAAAACGCGGGCGCGCTTGAGCGGCGGCGTGTTGCGCCAGGCGGGGAAGGCGGCCTCGGCAGAGGCAATGGCGGCTTCCACCGTGGCCTGGCTGGCCAGCGCCACGCTGGTGGTCGATTGGCCGGTGGCAGGGTTGAACACGGGCTGCGTGCGCTCGGTGTCGGCAACGAGCTTGCCATCGATCAGGTGGCCGACGGTGGTGGTGACGTTCTTGTCGTGGTGCATGATGTTCTAAGCTAAAACGGTCTCTAGCGCTTATCCATCAAGCGCTAACAGCTATCAAAACAGGAGTTCAAACGGTTTCGTGCAGGGCATCGCCCAGGGCGCTGACCAGGCGGTCGATCTCGGCCTGGGTGCTGATGAACGGGGGCGCGAGCTGGATGGTGTCGCCACCGTAGCGCACGTAGAAGCCCTTCTCCCAGCACTTCATGGCGATCTCGTAGGGGCGCTTGGCGGGCTCGCCGGGCAGGGCGGCAATGGTGATGCCGGCGGCCAGGCTGTAGTTGCGGATGTCGGCCACGTGCTTGGCGCCTTTCAGGCCGTGCACGGCGTTCTCGAAGTAGGGCGCCAGCGCCTTCACGCGGCCGGGCATGTCTTCTTTTTGCAGGATGTCGAGCACCGCGTTGCCCGCCGCGCAGGCCACGGGGTGGGCCGAGTAGGTGTAGCCGTGCGGGAACTCCAGCATGTACTCGGGGCCGCCCTGCGCCATGAAGGTGTCGTAGATCTCCTTGGTGGCGATCACGCCGCCCAGGGGCTGGGCGCCGTTGGTCACCTGCTTGGCGAAGTTCAGGATGTCGGGCGTCACGCCGAAGGCCTCCGCCCCGGTCCAGGTGCCGCAGCGGCCAAAGCCGGTGATGACCTCGTCAAAAATCAGCAGGATGTTGTTCTGCGTGCAGATCTCGCGGATGCGCTCCAGGTAGCCCTTCGGGGGAATCACCACGCCGGCCGAGCCCGAGAAGGGCTCGACGATCACCGCAGCGATGTTGCTCGCGTCGTGCAGCGCGATCACGTCGAGCAGCTTGTCAGCCAACGCGCGGCCGCCGTCCTCGGCCATGCCCTTCTGGAAGGTGCCGGCCGGCGGCTGGGTGTGGGGAATGTGGTCCGCCTCCACGCCCTGGCCGAACAGCTTGCGGTTGCCCACGATACCGCCGACCGAGATACCACCGTAGTTCACGCCGTGGTAGCCCTTCTCGCGGCCGATCAGGCGCGTCTTGGTGCCCTGGCCCTTGGCGCGCCAGTAGGCCCGCGCCATCTTGAGCGAGGTGTCGGCCGACTCGGAGCCGGAGCCGGTAAAAAACACATAGTCCAGCCCGGCGGGCGTCAGTTCCTTGAGCTTGTTGGCCAGCGCGAACGACGCGGGGTGGCCGAACTGGAAGGCCGGCGCGTAGTCCAGCGTGGCGGCGGCGCGGCCGATGGCCTGGGCCACCTCCGTGCGGCCGTGGCCCAGGCCCGAGCACCACAGGCCCGAGAGGCCGTCAAAAATCTTGCGCCCTTCGGCGTCGGTGTAGTAGGCGCCCTGGCCGCTCACGATCATGCGCGGCTGGGCCTTGAAGTTGCGGTTGCCGGTGAAGGGCATCCAGTGGGCTTCCAGCCAGGCGGCGTCGGTGCGTACGGCGGCTGCGGGGTTGGGGTCGATGACGGCGAAGCTCATGGCGATCTCCTGAAGGGAATGCGCGCATTGTTGGTCACGGTAATAATCCGTTGAAGCAACAAATATCCACATTCACTTAGCAATCCATGCAAGTAAAAAACGCCCGCCGTCCGCGTGCCGTGCTGGGGCAGCTATCCGACATGGACCTGCGCCTGCTGCAGGTGTTCAAGGCCGTGGTCGAGTGCGGCGGCATGGCCGCGGCCGAGCTGGAGCTGAACATCGGCACCAGCACCGTGAGCCGCCATGTGAAGGACCTGGAGACGCGCCTGGGCCTGACGCTGTGCCGGCGCGGGCGCGCGGGCTTTGCGCTCACGCCCGAGGGGCAGCGGGTCTATGAGGAGACGCTGCGCCTGCTGGCCTCGGTGCGTGGCTTTCTGGGCAGCATCGACGACATCCACGACCGCATGGGCGGACAACTCGCCGTGGCGGTGTTCGACAAGACGGCGAGCAACCCGGCCGCGCGCATCGGCCAGGCGATCGCCGCGTTCACCGGCCAGGCGCCGCACGTGCAGCTGCAGCTGCACGTGGGCTCGATCAACGCCATCGAGCGCGGGGTGATCGACGGGAGCTTCCAGGTGGGCGTCATCCCCGCGCACCGCAGCTCGCAGAGCCTGGTCTATACCGACCTGTTCGGCGAGACCATGCTGCTCTACTGCGGCGCGGGCCATGCGCTGTTCGATGCGCCCCACGGCGCGCTGGACTGGGACGCCGTGCGCGCATACCCCTTCGCGGGCCTGGGCTACCACTCGCCCAACATGGAGCTGAGCCACGAGGCGCGCCTGACGCGCAGCGCCACGGGGTTCGACCAGGAATCGATCGCCACGCTGGTGCTGTCGGGGCGCTTCCTGGGCTTTCTGCCCGACCACTACGCCGAGGGCTTCGAGCGCCAGGGGCGCATGCGTGCCGTGCGGCCCGACCTGTTCCGCTACGACTGCCGCTTCGTGAGCCTGGTGCGCCGCTCGCCCGAGCCCAGCCGCGCGGCGCAGCTGTTCGGGCGCTGTCTGCTGGATGCGCACCAAAACGGGCTCTAGCGCTTTCCAGTAAAGCGCTTGCAGCTATGAAAAACAAAGCGCCATTCAAGTGCCCGCGTGAATGGCCGATACCATCGGAACCATGACCGCGCTCGCTTCCATCGCCCGATCCGGCCTCCAGGCCGCGCAGCTGCGCCTGGGCACCAGCGCGCACAACGTCGCCAACCTGAACACGCCGGGCTTCACGCGCCAGGTGGTGGACCAGCAGGCCGCGCCCGCCCAGGGTGGCGTGCAGGCGCGGACGGGGCGGTCCGGGCAGCCCGGCGTCGCCCTGGAGGCCGAGGCCGTGGAGCAGATGGCGGCCACCTACGCCTTCAAGGCCAGCCTGCTGGTGCTGCGCACGGCCGACGAAATGGCCGGTGCGCTGCTCGACGTGCGCGCCTGACGGCGGCGCTCGCACCGGCTCAGTCGTCGAACTTCACCTCGGAGGCCAGCAGCGTCGCGCCGTCGGGCGAGAGCCGGCCCTTGACCTCCACCTTCACGCCCACGGCGAGCTGGGCGGGCGTGCCGCCCTCGAAGCGCGTGGCTGCGTCGTAGCCGACCGTCACGCCGCGCAGCACGAAGGTGTTCGCGGCAGGGGCCACGCTGGCGATGCGGCCCTCGATCTCGATGCCGTCGCTCTCGCCGTCGTCGTCCTCCAGCTCTACCTCGCGCGCGATGAGCACGCCGCCTTCGAGCACGCCCTCGACCTCCACGCGCCGGCCCAGCGCCAGGCCCGCGGGCAGGCGGGTCGCGCCGCTGGCGTCCACGTCCACGCCGTTCACGGCGAAGCGCGCGCTGCTCGTGAACGCGGTGATGTAGCCCTCCAGCTCGGCGTTCACGCGGCCCGTGGCGGGCAGGCTGCCCGCGCTGGTGGGCGTGGCCTGCAGGCGGGTGGCGGCCCAGACGCCGGCGGCATCGGGCACGGTGTGCAGTTCCACGCGGGCGTACTGGCCGTTGGCAAGGCCCGCCGGCGGCGTACCCAGGCCCGCGTAGGAGATGACGGCGGCGCCGATGCGGAAGGTGCGCGCGGCGGTGTCCAGGCCGCTCACCGGGCCGCGCAGCTTGTAGCGGCGGGCATCGTCCTCGTCGTCGATGCGGGTGGCGGTGTACTGGCCCGCGGCGTTCATCAGGCCGTAGATCTCCACCATCTGCCCCACGCGCAGGCTGGCGAGGCCGCCGCGCAGGTCGTCGTCGAACACGGTGGCGGGGGTGACGCGCACCTGCTGGCCCAGCACGGCGAGGGTGCCGGCGGCGGGGTCGATGGCGCTGATGGGGCCTTCGATCTCGCTGCGCACGCCGATGGTGCTGGCCACGGCGCGGCGCTGGCCGGTGGCGGGGTCGGTGGCGATGTCGCCGCCGTTCACCTCGACCACCATGCCCAGGCGCAGGTCGGCGCTGCTGGCGGCGGCGCCCGCGTCGGTGGCGATGCGGGCGGCGCTCTCGTCGTAGCGCACGCCGCCCACGATGATGGAGCCGAAGCCGTGGATCGGCCCGCTGGCGAACGAGCCGGTGCCGCCGCTGCCCACGCCGGCCATGCTGTCGCCGCCGCCCCCTCCGCAGCCGAACAGGGCCAGCGCGGCCGATGCGGCGCCACCGGCGAGCAGGCGGCGGCGGGTGGGGGACGTGGCGGGGGAGGTAGGTTGCATGGTCATGCTCCGTGAGGGGGTTGATGGATGGGGGGCTGCGCCATGGGTTCGGCGTAGGAATAGAAGCCGATGCGCACGCGCTGGTCCTGCGGCCGGGCGGCGGCCTTGTCGTCGGCGATGTGCCGCTCCAGCAGGGGCACGAGGCGGCCGAACAGCTCGGCCCACTGCGCGGCGATCACCGGACGCAGGGCGCGCACCGATTCCTGCGACAGCTCGTCGGCGTAGACGGCCTGCTCGAAGTGCGCGTCGCCGCTGCCGCCGAGCACGTTGTCCACGGCCGCATGCAGGTGGTCGCCCACGTTGTCGGCCAGCAGGGCCAGCATGCGCGTGAAGTCGGCGCAGGGCACGAAGGCGTTGCGCTGCAGGGCCACGGTGTCGTCCGCGGCGTCCCATTCGGCCAGGCCCAGGCGGCACAGCTCGTCGAGCAGGGTGCGCGGGTGCACGTCGCGGGTCACGGACTGGGCCAGCGCCTCGAAGCTGGGGGCGGCGCCCTGGCGCGGCAGGCGGCGGGGCTGGCCGCCGTGGCAGCAGGCGGGGTCGGTCATCCAGCGCGCGAAGACCTCGCCGGCCAGCCAGCGCCGGGGCGCGGGCCCGGCCTCGGCGCCGTCGGCGGCGCGGGCCTGCAGGAGCCGGCCGGCCTCGCGCCGGCTCAGGCCGGTGGCGGTGCTCACGCGGCTCACCAGGCCGTGCGCGGGCGCGTCGGCATGCAGGCGGCGCGCTTCTTCGACCAGGGCGGCCTGCAGCAGTTCGTCCAGTGCGGGATAGGGCAGTCCGCGCGAGAGGGCCAGCCGCGCCAGCGGCCGCAGGAGCTGCCCGAAGGCGGAGAGCAGGGCGGTCTGATCCGGGGTGTGGGACATGGTGTGACAGGGCGGGCCTGCGGCCCGGCAAAACCATCGATGTCCCGGATTCTAGTGCAAATGTGCAAAATGCACATTTGCACCGTGCGCGGGCCGGCTACGGCACGGGCACGGGCTCCGCCCGCGGATGCGCTGCGTCGCTGCGCCTGCGCAGCGCGCGCTCCCACGCCTTCTCGTGGAAGAAGAAAGCCACAGCCTGCACCGTGGGCTCCAGCAGGCTGAGGGTGAGCGACGCAATCAGATTGCCCGTGACGGCATACGCCACCAGGGCGGCCACGCAGATGTGGATCACGTAATAGCTGCCGGTCTTGGCCAGCGTGGGCAGGTTATGGCGGGCGGCGATGCGGATGCGGGACATGGTGCTCTCCTGTAGCGGCATGTGGAGAATGCTAGTCATTCGCATTTGGTTTGGCCAATTGTTCCTGGCTAAGTTGCAGATAGAAACTGTCGAATCGCCGCGGATATGATGGCCGCTCTCTTTTTTCAACCTCTCAACCGACCCGAACGGGAGCACCGCATGGCCCTCATGGACTTCATCAAGAAACAGTTCATCGACATCCTCGAGTGGACCGAGGACGGCGATGGCACACTCGCCTGGCGCTTCCCCATGGAGGGGATGGAAATCCAGAACGGCGGCACGCTGGTGGTGCGCGAGTCGCAGATGGCGGTGTTCGTCAACGAAGGCCAGGTGGCCGACGTGTTCGGCCCCGGCACCTACAAGCTGACCACGCAGACGCTGCCGGTGCTGACCTACCTGAAGAACTGGGACAAGCTGTTCCAGTCGCCGTTCAAGAGCGACGTGTACTTCTTCAGCACGCGCCAGCAGGTGGACCAGAAGTGGGGCACGCCCCAGCCCATCACCATCCGCGACAAGGACTTCGGCGCGGTGCGCCTGCGCGCCTTCGGCAACTATGCGTACCGCATCGCGGACCCGAAGCTGTTCCACACCGAGATCTCGGGCACGCGCGAGTCCTACTCCTCGGCGGACCTGGAGGGCCAGCTGCGCGGCCTGGTGCTGCAGAACATCAGCAACGCGATTGCCGGCAGCGGCCTGCCGTTCCTGGACCTGGCGGCCAACCAGGTGATGTTTGCCGAGGCGCTGGCCAAGGAACTGCAGCCCGCGTTCGCCAAGATCGGTCTGAAGCTCGAATCGATGACGGTGCAGAACGTCTCGCTGCCCGAAGAGCTGCAGAAGATCCTCGACCAGAAGATCGGCATGGGCATGGTCGGCAACGACATGGGCAAGTTCATGCAGTACCAGACGGCGCAGGCCATCCCGAAGTTCGCCGAAGGCGCGGCGGGTGGTGGAAACGGTGGCGGCAGCGTGGCGGGCGATGCCATGGGCCTGGGCGCCGGCGTGGCGCTGGGCCAGGTGCTGGCGCAGAACCTGCAACAGGGCCTGCAGGGCGGCGCTGCGCCATCGGCCCCGCAGGCCGCGCCTGCCGCCGCGCCGGTGGGTGTGCGGCCCGAGGAAGTGATGGCCACGCTGGAGAAGCTGGGCGAGCTCAAGTCCAAGGGCATCCTCACGCAGGAGGAGTTCGACGCGAAGAAGGCGGAGCTGCTGAAGAAGCTCATCTGACGCGCGTACACTCTCTTTTTAGTAGCTGCCAGCGCTTGCCACACAAGCGCTGGAGGCCAAAAACACCTTAGATCCACGACGCATGGCCGACAGCGGCACCCAGCGGACCTACCGCGCGCCCTGCCCGGGCTGCGGCGCGCCGGTCGAATTCAAGAGCGCGCAATCCACCCATGCCATCTGCGCCTACTGCCACAGCACCGTGGTGCGCAGCGGCGAGGTGCTGCAGCGCCTGGGCCGCATGGCCGAGGTCTTCGACGACCACAGCCCGCTGCAGCTCATGGCCAGCGGACGCATCGCGCTGGACGGCCAGACGCTGCCTTTCACGCTGATCGGCCGCCTGCAATACCAGGGCGAGGAAGGCCGCTGGACCGAGTGGGTTGCCTTCTTGCAGGACGGCAGCACCGCCACGCTCAGCGAGGACAACGGCGCCTATGTCTTCACCCGCCCGGCCACGCTGGGGCGGGAATTGCCCGAAGCCGAGCGCTTTCGCGTCGGCATGACCACGGCCGTGGCCGGCCAGCCGTTCAGCGTGGCGGCCAATGTGCGCGCACAACTCGTCGCGGCCGAGGGCGAGGTGCCGAAGCTGCCGCCGCTGGGCACGCCGTTCCAGGTGGTGGAGCTGCGCTCGGCCGACGGCGAGGTGCTCTCCATCGACTACGGCACCCAGCCGCCCCAGGTGCAGCGCGGCCGGGCGGTGCGGCTGGAGGATCTGCAGTTCCAGGGCCTGAAGGACGAGTCCGCCAAGGAGGAAAAGGGCCGCCAGTTCAGTTGCCCCCATTGCGGCGCGCCGGTGCAGGTGCAGCTGTCCAGCACCAAAAGCTGTACCTGCCCGTCGTGCCACAGCCTGATCGACTTGAGCGCGGGTTTGGGTGGCGAGCTGCGCCACGCCGCACAGTACGAACCGGTGCAGCCGCTGATCCCGCTGGGCAGCGTGGGCCAGTTCGAGGGCGCGCCATGGCAGGTGGTGGGCTTTCAGCACCGCACGGGCGTGGAGCCCGGGGATGACGAGCACTTCGGCTGGGAGGAATACCTGCTGTACCACCGCCAGCGGGGCTTCCTGTTCCTGGTGGACGCCAGCGATGGCTGGAGCCTGGTGCGCCCCGCCACTGGCGCGCCGCAGCACAAGCCGGGCGCGCCCACCGCCACCTACCTGGGCACGCAGTACCGCCTGACCTCCACCTACCAGGCCGAGACCAACTATGTGGCGGGCGAGTTCTACTGGCCCGTGGAGCGCGGCCAAAAGACCAGCAACAGCGACTTTGCCGCCGTGAACGGCAAGGGCCTGCTGTCGCGCGAGCAGTCGCGCAGCGAGGTCACCTGGTCGCACGGCCAGCGCATGGACTCCAGCGCCGTCGCCCAGGCCTTCAAGCTGGGCGACAAGGCGGCGCTTTTCCGCCGCCAGGACGCGGGGCCCGTTGCCGCGGGCTCTGGCATCGGCTGCGGCACGGTGATCGTGATCCTCATCGTGCTGATCATTCTGCTGGTGCTCATGAGCAACTGCTCGGGCTCTTCAGGCGGGTACTACCGCAGCTCGGGCGGCTCGTTCGGTGGCTACAGCACGGGCGGCGGCCACAAGTGACGACTTTTGTGACACCTTCTTCTCTCAACCCTTCCAAGGAGCAAACGCCATGATGGGAATCGAATGGCTTCGGCCCGCGGCCTTCCTCGGGTCCATCCTCTACGCGCTGATCGGCGTGGTCATCTTCTGGCTGTGCTTCTGGCTGATCGACAAGATCACGCCCACCGACCTGTGGGCCGAGATCGTGGAAAAGCAGAACCGCGCCCTGGCGATGGTGGTGGCCGCCATGTGCTTAGGCATCAGCATCATCGTGGCGGCGGCGATCCATTGAAACACCCCCTTGAGCGGTTGCGCCGCTTCCCCCCGCTCGCGCATCGCTGCGCGATACGGGCAGGGGGACGACGCCAGCGCGGCGGGGCGGCGCAGCCGGCCCAGGCCCTCGCGCGGCGTCTGCTGGCGCCGGTCACGCCCACGGCTCGCGCACTCCCATGAAGGACACCAGCACCTCCGCCCCGCGCCCCATCGACGTCGCCCTGCTGGCCAGCGTGTTCGTGATCGCCGCTTGCGGGCTGCTGTACGAGCTGGCGGCCGGGGCGCTGGCGTCGTATGTGCTGGGCGACTCGGTGCTGCAGTTCTCCACCGTCATCGGCACCTATCTGTTCGCCATGGGCGTGGGCTCGTGGCTGTCGCGTTACTTCGAGCGGCAGCTGCCCGCGCATTTCCTGCGCATCGAGCTGCTGGTGGCGCTCATCGGGGGTGCTCTGCCGGCTGTGCTGTTCCTGGCCAATGCCTATGTGCCCAGCGCGTTCCGCGTGCTGCTGTACGGCATGGTGCTGCTGGTGGGCACGCTGGTGGGCTTGGAGATCCCGCTGGTCATGCGCATCTTGAAGCGCAACGTGCAGCTCAAGGACCTGGTCTCGCAGGTGCTCACCTTCGACTACCTGGGCGCGCTGGCCGTGTCGATGGCGTTTCCGCTGCTGCTGGTGCCGCAGTTGGGGCTGGTGCGCACGGGGCTGCTGTTCGGCTTCATGAACGCGGCCGTGGCCGTGTGGGCGCTGTGGCTGTTCCGGCATGAGCTGCGGCGCTTTGGCGCGCACGCGCTGGCCTGTGCGCTGGTGCTGGCGGCCCTGCTGGCGGGGCTGCTGGGGGCCGAGCACATCACCCGCTTCGCCGAGGACAAGTTCTACCAGGACCGCATCGTGCTCAGCAGCGCCTCGCCCTACCAGCGCATCGTGGTCACGCACGGGCGCGCGGGGCATCGCCTGTACCTGAACGGCAACCTGCAGTTCGCCGAGCGCGACGAATACCGCTACCACGAGGCCCTGGTGCACCCCGTGATGGCCGCGCACGGTCATCCGAAGCGCGTGGCGGTGCTCGGCGGCGGCGACGGCATGGCCGTGCGCGAGGTGCTCAAGTACCCCTCGGTGGAGTCGGTCACGCTGGTGGAGCTGGACCCGGCGATGACGCAGCTCTTCGGCAGCCACCCCACGCTGCGGCAGCTGAACGGCGATGCGTTGGCGTCACGCAAGCTCACCATCGTCAACACCGATGCCTTCCAGTGGCTGCAGCAGGGGGATGACACGTATGACGTGATCGTGGTGGACTTTCCCGACCCCACCAACTTCGCCATCGGCAAGCTCTACACCAACAGCTTCTACGCCCTGCTGGACCAGCGCCTGGCGGCCAGCGGCTACGCGGTGGTGCAGACGACCTCGCCGCTGGTGGCGCGCAGGAGCTTCTGGACGGTGGTCACGACCATCGAGTCCGTGGGCCTGCAGGCGCGGCCCTACCACGCGCATGTGCCGAGCTTTGGCGAGTGGGGCTTCGTCATCGCCAGCCGCCGCCCCTGGCGCGTGCCGGCCGAGCTGCCCGCGGGGCTGCGCTTCCTGGACGCGGCCGCGCTGCCCCTGCTGTTCGACTTCCCGCGGGACATGGCGCGCGTGCCCGCCGAGGTCAACCGCCTGTCCAACCAAGTGCTGGTGCACACCTACGAACAGGAGTGGGGCCAGGTCGCCCACTGATCCCTGGGCCGATGCTGCGGGACGACCCCGCACCCTGCCGGCGGTGTCTGACGAACCCGGCCGGGGCCGATGCCGTACAGTGGGCGGCCCATGTCCCACCCCGCCCACACTCCTTTCTCTCCCCGCCGGCGCCAGTTGCTGCAGGCCGGCGCCGCCCTGGCCGCGGGGCTCGGCCTGTCCGGCTGCGACAAGCCTGCGCCGGCCGACGTGCTGGGCGGTTACACCGGCATCGACATGGCGCGCGGCCATGCGCTGCGCGACCGGCTGGCCGAGGGCGCGCCCTACACGCCCGACATCGTGCGCCGCACCCAGGTGGTGATCGCCGGTGGCGGCGTGGCCGGGCTGGCGGCCGCACGCGCGCTGCGCTTGGCGGGTGTGGATGATTTCCAGTGCCTGGAGATGGAGGACCAGCCCGGCGGCAACAGCCGCGCCGGCAGCGTGAACGGCATTGCCTGCCCGCTGGGCGCGCATTACCTGCCCGTGCCCGGCGAGCATGCGCGTGAGGTGCAGGACCTGCTGGAAGAGCTGGGCCTGCGCCAGCGCGTGGCCGGCCGCTGGCGGTATGACGAACGCCACCTGAGTCACAGCCCCGCAGGAGCGCCTCTACTTCCAGGGCCACTGGCAGGAGGGCCTGCTGCCCGTCGCCGGGGTGGGGGAGTCCACGCTGGCGCAGTACCGGCGCTTTGCCGAGCAGGTGGCCGCGCTTTCGCGCGGCGTGCGCTTCACTATGCCGGTGCTCAAGAGTTGGGCGCCCAATAAGCCGTTGGCGCCCGCCCATCAAGCGCTGGATGCTATGACTTTCGATGCGTGGCTGGCGCAGCAGGGCCTGGACGACGCCCACCTGCGCTGGTACCTGGACTACTGCTGCCGCGACGACTATGGCGCCGGCACGGCGCGCGTCTCGGCCTGGGCGGGCATCCACTATTTCGCCAGCCGCCACGGCTTCCATGCCCCGGGCCTGGAGGCCGATGCCGGCGATGAGCGCGAGGGCGTGCTCACCTGGCCCGAGGGCAACGGCTGGCTCACCCAGCGCCTGGCCGCGCCGCTGGTGCAGGGCGGTCAGTTGCGCACCGGCGCCAGCGTGCTGCGCATCGCCGAGACGCGCCGCGGCGTGGAGGTGGATGTGTACCTGCATGCCACCGACAGCATCGAGCGCTGGCAGGCGCGCCGCTGCATCGTGGCGCTGCCGGTGTACGTCGCCGCGCGCGTGGTGCAGCCTGCGCCGGACTTCCTTGCCCAGGCCGCGCGCCGCCTGCAGTGGGCGCCGTGGCTGGTGGCCAATATCCATGTGAGCGCGCCGCTGGCCGACCGCGAGGGCGCCGCGCCCGCGTGGGACAACGTGCTCTACGCCGACCCCGTGCCCGGCGGGCTGGGTTACGTGCATGCCGGCCACCAGCGCCTGGACCCGCGCGCCGCCGCCAGCGGCCCCACGGTGCTCACCTACTACCAGGCGCTGGGCGACGTGCCGGGCGCCCGCCAGCAGCTGGCAGAGCAACCCTGGACGCACTGGCGCAGCGCCATTCTGGCGGCCCTAGTCGTACCCCACCCGGACCTGCCCGAGCGCGCCACGCGCATGGAGATCACACGCTATGGCCATGCCATGTCCATCCCCGTACCGGGCATGCAGGCATTTTTGAGCCAAATCGGCCTCTCGCGCTTGTCTGGGCAAGCGCTACCAGCTATTAAATGGAGAGCGTGTTCCCGTGCCGCCCACGCCGGGCACGCAGCGCCTGCTGTTCGCGCACGCCGACTGGTCGGGCTACTCGGTGTTCGAAGAAGCCTTCACGCGCGGCCATGCGGCGGGGCTGGCGGTGCGCTGGTAGGCAAAGCACGAAGCGCTGAGCCACCGTTGCTTTGCGCACGCGCGCCTCAGCGGGCGTTCTCTTTGCGGCGGGCGATCCGCCGCAGCCCTTCCAGCCAGACCACGCTCAAGACCAGCACCCCTGCGCCGGCGCCCCAGGCTGCAAGGCCTGCGGGGGCCAGACCCATCAGGTCGCGCAGCGCCGGAATGCCCAGCATCGCCGCCAGCAGCAGCCCCACGGCCGCCGCCATGGGTGCCAGCCAGCGGTTGGCGCGCGCCTGAAGCACCAGCAGCGGCCGCGTCGGGTCACGCTGCGCCTGGATGAGCAGCAGCACGCACACCAGCAGCGTCCCCAGCACCACAGCGCGGCCCTGGGCGGCCTCCCAGCCCTGGGCATGCAGCCAGGCTTGGGCCCCCAGCAGCAGCGCGGCCACGCCCAGGCCTTGTGCCAGGGGCCGCAGCAGCGCACGCAGGGCAAAGGGCGAGTCCTGCACCGGGCGGGCAGGGCGTTGCATGGTGTCGGCCTGTTCGGGCTCGGCCTCGAAGACGACGGAGCAGGCCGGGTCGATGAGCAGCTCCAGCAGCACGATGTGCACCGGCAGCAGCAGCGCGGGCCAGTGCAGCAGGGTGGGCACCAGCGCCAGCGCGACGATGGGCACGTGCACGGCGAAGACGAAGCGTGTGGCCTTGCGCACGTTGTCGTCGATGCGCCGCCCCTGGCGGATGGCGGCGACGATGTGCGCAAAGCTGTCTTGCAGCAGCACCAGGGCCGCGGCCTCGCGCGCCACATCGGTGCCGCGCTCGCCCATGGCGATGCCCACGTCGGCGGCCTTGAGCGCGGGGGCGTCGTTCACGCCGTCGCCGGTCATGGCCACCACGGCACCATCGGCGCGCAGGGCCTGCACCAGGCGCAGCTTGTGCGCGGGCTTGAGGCGCGCACACAGGTCGGTGTGGCGCAGGCGCTCGCGCAGCGTGGCGTCGTCCAGCGCTTGCAGCTCATCGCCCGTGAGCACCTGCGGCCGTTCGGACAGGCCCACCTGCCGCGCGATGGCGCGGGCGGTGGCCGGGTGGTCGCCCGTCATCATCACCACGCGCACGCCCGCGCTGCGGCATTGGGCGATGGCCTCGGGCACCTCGGGCCGGGGCGGGTCGGCCAGCGCCATGAGGCCGAGAAATTCGAAGTCGAAGTCGTGCTGGCTGCCGGGCCATGCCGGTGGTTGGCCCGGCGAGGCGCCCTCCCCCGTCCACTGCCCGCGTGCCACGCCGAGCACGCGCAGGCCGCGCTCGGCCAGGTCTTCCACCTGCCGGCGCAGCGCCGCGCGCCGGTCCGCGTCCAGGTGGCACAGGTCGGCCACGGCCTCGGGCGCCCCCTTGGTGGCCAGCAGGTGCTGTTGGGGCGCGCCGGTGGCGTACACGCGGGTCATGGCCAGGATCTCGCCCGACAGGTCGTAGGCGAACTCGGGCTCGCGCCCGTCGTGCACATGCTCGGTCCCCTGCAGCCAGGTATGGCCGAAATGCTGAATGGCCTTTTCCATGGGGTCGAACGGATCGCCCGGCGTGGCCAGCATGGCCCATTCGACCAGCGGGTGCAGCGCCTCGGGCAGCGTTTGGGCGCCCTCGGCGCGCCATTGCAGCGTGGGCGTGGCCAGCTCGGCCACGGCCATGCGGTTCATGGTCAAGGTGCCGGTCTTGTCCACGGCCAGCACGGTGACCGCGCCCAGGGTCTCCACGGCCGTGATGCGCCGCGTCAGCACCTGCCGCTGGGCGATGCGCCAGGCCCCCAGCGCCAGGAACACGGTGAGGATCACCGGGATTTCCTCGGGCAGCAGCGCCATGGCCAGGGCAATGCCCGACAGCAGGCTGTCCAGCAGCGGGCGGCCCGCCCAGCCCCAGCCCAGCAGCACCTGGGCGCCGGCCAGCGCGAGGGCCAGCAGCCCCAGGCTGCGCACCAGCCGGCGCGAGCGCTGCTGCAGCGGTGAGGGCGGCGTCTGCGTGGTCGCCAGGTCAGTGCCGATGCGTCCCACGGCGGTATGCCCCGCCGTGGCATGCACCCGCGCGAGGCCCGTTCCGCGGGTGACCACGGTGCTGGCGAATACGCGGTCGCTATCGGTGTCAGCCTGCAGGGTGGACGCGCTTTCGCTGGCGCGGGGGTGCTTGGCGGCGGGTACGGATTCCCCTGTGAGCAGGGATTCATCCACCTCCAGCTGGCCGCTGAGCAACTGGGCATCGCCGGCGACCCGGTCGCCTTCGCGCAGCACCAGCAGGTCGCCACACACCACATCCCGCCCCGCAATGCGCAGCTGCACTCCATCGCGCAGCACGAGGGCGCGGGGTGCGGACAGGTCGCGCAGCGACTCCAGTGCGCGCTGGGTGCGGCGCTCCTGCACCAGCGTGATGCCGATGACCACGAAGACGAAGCTGAGCAGGAACAGCGCCTCGCCCTTGTCCCCCAGCGCCAGATAGACGCCGCCCGCGGCCAGCAGCATGAGGAACATGGGCTCGGTGAGCACCTCGCGCACGATGGCGAACGTCGACTTGGGTGCGTTGCCGGGTAACTGGTTCGGTCCGTCGCGTGCCAGGCGTTCGGCGGCTTCGGCACTGCTCAGGCCCTGCGCGCCGTGGCGATGTGAGGAGGACTGTTCTGCCATGCAAGAGCGCGCCAGAAGTACAAGGGATGGCGGCAGTGTAGGTGCTTGCGCCGGGGAAATGGGTGTGAACTTTGGATAGCCAGACTCTGTATGGCACTGGGCAAAGAGCCCGCGGGGATCACTCCCGCATCCACGCACCCATCAATCGATCGGGTTGGGGCACGGCGATCTTTCGCCCCGTGACCCGCAGCAGCCCGGCCTGCTGCAACTCCTGCAGGATGCGCGAAAAGTGTTCGGGCGTGAGGTTCAGTTGCGAGGCGATCGCGTTCTTGGCGGCCGGGAGCGTGGTTTCAAAAGGGGCGCCCGGATCGTCGCAGCGGTGCAGCAGATAGGCCACGAACCGCTCGGTGCCGTTGCTCAGTGCCTGCCGTTCCAACTCCTGCACCAGGCCTTCCACGCGCCGGCTCAGGCCCACGATCATGGCGCGTGCAAACGAAGGGCTGCTGTCCAGCTCGTTGAAGATGGCCGTGCGGGCAATGCGCAGCAGCAGCGCGTCGCTGGCGGCCTCGGCGGTCACGACCGCCGCACGCTCCAGGAACATCACCGGCTCGCCGAAACATTGCCCCGGACCGGCCATGCCGGTCAGGCGCGGTGCGCCCTTGGGTGTGCGGCCCCAGAGCTTGATTTCGCCATAGACCACGACATACATGCCTTCCACCGGGTCGCCCCGGCGGAACACCGGCTCCCCGCGTTTGAAGGGGTGCCGCGTCGTAACGGCCGCCAGGCGCGCCAGCGTCGCGGTATCCAGCGCCTGGAACAGCGGCAGGCGCGCCAGGAGCACTTCGCTGGGAATCTCGCGCCGCGCCATGGCTCAACGGGTCGCCACTGCTACCCACTCTGATTCGCCGCCAGGCTGCAGCAACTGGGCGACCCACGCGCTCCAGGCTGACGCGAAGGCACGCCGGGCGTCTTCGGGGGCCCCGCGCGCCAGCGCGTCGCGCATCAGCTGGGCCAGGGCGGCCGAGCGGGGTGCCGGGAATCCCCGGCGCACCCACGCTACGGACTTCGCGGTATCCGTGCGCGTAAAGCGGATGTCTCCGTCCATGGGGACAGCAAACTGCAGCAGGTCCTTGCGGCCGAACTGCCCGGCCAAGCCCTTGAACCCGCCGGCGTTGGCGGCGCCTGTGACCAGGGCGGCCACGCTGGCAACCACGCCGGTCACGCCCTCGTCCAGCGGCTGGCGCAGCTCTACCCGGATGTCGCCGCGCCGCGGCGTGCCACCGGGGTACAGCTGCGCCAGGGCGGCGCGAGTCATGAGCCAGGCGCCGGCCACCGTGGGGCAGGAATGACCGGTCAGCTTGACTGCGTCGATGTAGCGGTAGTCCAGCAGGCCATCTTCAGCAGAGCCGAGTATCTGGGCCAGCGGATCCACCATCACGATGGAGGGCACGGCGTCGTAATAGGCGGGAGTTTTCATGGTTGCCATGGGTGTGTGATTCCTCGCTGGAGTCCTTGCAGGTGCCGCGCGCAAGGCCATGCCACGATCCGCCCAAGGATGGCCTTGCGCGGCACGTAGGGGTCGCGCCAGGTGCGGCTGTCGCTGGAGGCGTCTCGATTGTCCCCCAGCAGAAAATAGTGGTCCGGCAGCACGCGGTAGCTGTCAGTAAACACCGAAGGGCTGGCATAAGGTTCTGGCAGCACGCGGCCATCGATATGGACAGCGCCAGCCTTCAGGGCTACCTTTTCACCTGGCAGGCCGATGATGCGCTTGACCATCGCGTGACCCTGCTCGCCTAGGCGCACGATCACCATGTCACCCCGCCGTAGGGGCGTGGTGCGCCCCAGGCGGCGCGTCAGCGCCAGGCTGCCATCGGGCAGCGTGGGCGCCATGGAGTGCGATCGCACCCGGGTGAGCCAGAACATCAATGGTGCCCGCAGCCGCCGGCGGCGTGCCCGTGGCCGGCGTGTGCATGGTGGTGTTCATGGTCGTGTCCTTCGGCGTATTTGAAGAACGCGACGTAGGCATCCATGTAGGTGCGCGCGGCCACCAGGTCGTTGGTGTCGAAGCGCTTGAGCGCGAGGGCGTGGTTGAAGCGCTTTTCCAGTTCGTCCCAGCGCGCCGTGTCGATGAGGCCGCGCAGCGGCTCGATCGTCCCGCGCTCCAGCGCCTCGTCGGCCGCGCGCACCTGTGCGGGGATCACCGTGCCAGCGGGCTTGATGCCGTCGTAGGCTGCGCCTTCACCGGCGCGGTGGATGCGCACCAGGTTCTCCAAGAACCACTGGTCCGCCAACACTGCCGCTTCGCCGCCCGCGGTGCGAACCCGCCGGGCGCGCTCGAAGGCGGTACGGACTTCGTTCTCATCCTCGGGGCGCACCCACTTCAGTGCGATGTTGACGTTGCCGCAGTCCAGCGCGCGGCGCCCATCGGTGACGGCGGGGCCATCGTTGGTGTCGCAGTGGGCCGAGGCGGGGCGGACGGCCCAGTGGGCGAGCGAGTCAGCGAGGTGGCGCACGAATGCTGCGAGTTGCATGAATTTCTCCTTCAAGAAATGGGCCAATCGACCGCAGGCGCATGGGTTGCTGATGCCGGCCATCTCATGGGCTCCGGCATGGGACCATATGCCTGCTCTACATGATAGAGCGCCGGCCGCCGGGGCGTTCAACCCAATGCCCGGTTCCTTAGCAAAAATCAAGATCCAGGCCCTGTGAGCGCTCGCCCAGGCCGGCGCAGCGGGGCTGCGGTGTATAACCCCTGCGCCGGTCGTCGTGGCCTTTTCCGATCTATGCACGTGAGTAGTTCCCCCGGATTTTTCGAACACCAGCATGAGCGCCTGGAGGCGCAGCTGCATGCCCATCTGCTGGATGTCGTGGGCGCGGATTTCGAGGGCGCGCTGCGGCGCCTGCAGCGCTGGCGCGCCGACCTGGCCCAGCACATCGAGATCGAAAATACGCGGCTACTGCCCCATGTGCCGCCGGGTGCCCGCTGGGCCGCGCGGGTGTACCTGGTGGAGCACGACCGTATCGCGCTGCTGGCCGACGAGTACCTGCTGAAGGTGCGGGCAATGGCGCAGCAGCCGCCGCAGGGCGAGCAGGCCCGCCGCGCTGCGGTGCTGGGGCTGCTGGATGCGGCGCATGCGCTGCGGCATGTCCTGGAGCATCACCATGAGCGCGAGCACCAGGCGCTGGCGCATGAATTGCCCGAAAGCCTGCAGGCTGCGGCGTGGAAAGGCGTGGAGCCCGGCGGCGCATAAGCGGCCCCGTGGGTTCCAGCTCCTTGCCTCGTCCCGTCAGACCTCCGTCTGCGCCGCGGCCACCCAGCGCAGGCCCCTGCCGCGGCTGAAGTAGTAGTCGCCCTGGGGGCTGATGACGACGGCGCGGCAGGCGGCAGGGTCCGAAAAATACTGCCACCCGTGGGCGCGCTCCTGGGCGCTTGCATTGTTGGGGATGGTCTGCATGCCCTGGCCTGCGTTGTCGTTGCAGCGCGTGACCATGGCGCGCTCACGCGGGTGGCGGCGGTCCTGGTGGTCGCGGTCCCCGGCAAATGCGGTGGCGCCGAGGGCGGCCACCAGCATTCCGATCGCGGCGAGAGAGAAGGTGGTGCGCATGATGAACTCCTTTGTGCCCGGTGATTGCAGCCGAAGGTGACTGTGCCTGCAGTCTGCGCGGGAGGCGGTGAATCAGTGCTGAACGCTGGATTCACCTGCCGTTCATGCCCCGCTCGCCGGTGCGCCCGAGCTGAACCGGCCCAGCCCCAGCGTGACCAGTCCGTTGCCGCGCCTCAGCATCCACAGCGCCTCCAGCCCCATGCGCTGGGCCAGCGCCAGCCCTTCGCCAGGGCCGGCCACCAGCAGCGCGGTGGCCCAGGCGTCGGCGTGCATGCACTGGCGTGCCAACACGGTGACAGAGGCGACTTCGTTGCGCACGGGGGCGCCACGGCGCGTGTCCATGGTGTGCGCCAGCCGTGCGTCGCCTACCTGGAGATAGTGCCGGTAGTCGCCCGAGGTCGCCACAGCCAGGTCCTGCAGTTCGACCACGCTGTGCACGGCGCGGCGGCAGGTCTCGGGGCTTTCCACCGCGACGGCCCAGGGTTGGCCATCGGCCTGGCCGCCCACGGCGCGCAGCTCGCCGTCCAGCGCCACTAGGGCGTGCGGTACGCCGTTCTGCCGCAGTACGTCGGCCATGCGGTCCACGGCGTAGCCCTTGGCGATCCCGCACAGGTCCAGGTGCATGGGTGCGTGCTTGCGGGCGCGCAGCATGCCGCTGTCCAGTTCTAGCGCCTCGTAGGTGGGGGTGCGCGCGACAGGTGCCGCGCTGGTGGCTGTGCGGATCGCCTCGGCGTCGGGAGCGTCGCGCACCGCTCCAAAGCCCCAGGCATCGACCAGCGCACCCGCGGCCGGGTCGAAGGCGCCCGCACTCAGGCGGCAGACGTCCAGCGCGCAAACCAATACCTCCAGGATTTCAGCGGGCAGCGTGACCCAGGCCCCCACGGGGGCGTGGTTCAAGCGGTTGAGATCGCTGCCCGGCAGCCAGGGCGACATCTGCGCATCCACCTGTTGCACGGCGGCTGCCAGCGCGGTTTGCAGCGCCTGCACATCGGTGTCCGGCGCCGCATCGCAGGTAACCGACCAGCGCGTGCCCATGGTGGGGCCATGCAGCGCCAGCCGCCGCGGGTCAGAACAGGTCTTCGGCATAGCGTCCCTGCTCTTTCAGTTGCGCCAGGCTCTGGCCCTGCGGGCCCAGCAGCGCATCCAGCACCTGTGCCACGCCCTGGGCCATGGCGCGGCTGCCGCACACACGCACGATGGCGCCCTGCGCGATCAGTGCAAGCACCTGCGTGGCATCGCGGCGCAGGATTTCCTGCACATAGCCACCGCCCGGTGTACGGGAGAACGTGGTGTGCAGCCCGGCCAGGCGGCCGTCGGCCTGCCAGGACGGGAGCTCGGTGCCGAAGTAGAAGTCCCGTTCGGGATGGCGCGCGCCGTAGTACAGGTGCATGGGGCGGTGGCGCGTGTTGTCGCGTATGAAGCCTGCCAGTGGCGCCACGCCCGTCCCCGCGCCGATCAGCAGTACCGGCGCGCGGCCCGCGGGCAGCACGAAGCCCGGGTTGGAGCGGATGAACGCCTGAACACTGTCGCCCGCCTGCAGCGCATGCAGGTGGCTGGAACACACGCCGCCTGGCATGCGGCGCACGCAGATTTCCACGAAGCCGTCGCGCGTGCCGCTGGCCAGCGAGTAGTAGCGCGGCACGGCCTGGCCGGGCGCGATGATGCCGATCAGGTCGCCCGCGGCGAAGCGGGGCAGGCCGCGGGCGGGCAGGGCAAAGCGCAGGATGGCCGCGGGTTCGCCCGCGCCGCCCGGAAAGTCCTGTCGCGCGGCGAGCGTCAGTGCCACCGTGCGCGGCAGGCGCGGCTGGTAGTCGATCTGCAGGGGCAGACCCAGTGCTTGCGACAAGGTCCGTCCCCAGCGTGCGAACTCCTGCGCGGACTGTTGGTGGATGCGCTCCAGCGGCAGCAGCGTGGGCCAGCCCTGCGTGCGCAGCGCCTGCTCCAGCGCCTCGGCATACGCGCAGAACGCGGGGAACTGCCGGTCGCCAAAGCCCAGTACCGTGACTTGCGCTCCCGTGACGGGCTGGCGCGTGATGGCGTCCAGCGCGCGCGCCGCATGGGCCGGCGGCTGGCCGTCGCCATAAGTGGCCGCCAGCACATAGACCTGGCGTGCGGTCGGTGGCACGCGCCAGTGCTCCAGTGCCGTGCTGTGCACGCGCTGGCCTGTGGCGACCAGTGCGGCATGCAGGGCCTGGGCAAAGCCCCAGGTGGTGCCGCCTTCGCTGGCCACGAAGACCAGGCTGTCGGCTTGCGCGAGCGGGCTGTTGTTGGCCATGCGGGGGCGGCTGCGACGGGCCTGCCACCACAACACCACGCCCGTGATCCAGAACAGCGGGATGCTGGCTCCCATGACGCCCAGCACCAGCGCCCAAACCCACGCGCCTTCGCCGGTGTGCAGCAGCAACGCCCAGTCGTGTACGCGCTGCGCCGCCGTGGCGTCCTGCCAGGCCAGGGTCTGGCCACTGTAGCGGTCTACCCAGCCCTGGCCCTGCGCGGTGGTCACGCGCCAGGTGTCTTGCGGATCGTCGGCCGCCGGCAGATTCAGCTTGCGCAGGTCCTGAACGCGCAGCTCCTGCAGCAGGGGCAATTGGTCGGCGCGCAGGGCGGCCTGGCTGCCCTGTACGGAGGCCACGTCGGGCTCTGCCACGGCATCCAGCGGCAGCAGGCCGAAGGTGGCGGCGCTCATGACCAGGGCAGCAGCGGCGGACACCGCCAGTACCAACAGGATGACCCGCCCCGCCAGCACGTGCAGGCGCTGCGCCAGCGTGCCGCGCACCGGGCCGCTCAGTTGCCGCCATCCGCCCATGCGGCGCAGCAGCAGCAGCAGCCCCGAGACCGAGAGCACCAGCATGGCGAGCGCCACCACGGCCGCGGTCATGCGCCCGGCGTCGCCCAGCAGCAGGGAGCGGTGCAGGTTCTTCACCCAGCGTGGCAGCAGCGAGGGCTCGTAGCCCCCCAGCACGCGGCCGTCCGCGGGGTCCACACGCAGGGCCTGGGCCTGGCCGTTGTCAAAGGCATGCACCACGATGCCGCCGGAGGGCAGGTGGCGGATTTCCTCCGCGCCGGGCACGCTGGCCTGCACGCGCTGCACCAGCGTCGCCACCGGCAGGTCCTGCGCCGCGGGGGCTGCCTGCCACGCGTTGCGCAGCGGGTCGAGGGCCAACAGCGTGCCCGTAATGCCCAGCACCAGCGCGAGCGCGCCGGCCACCAGGCCCAACCAGCGGTGGATCTGCCGCCAAACCATGGATGCCCCCTCGCTTATTTCAGTTGGTAGGTGAACGACTGGATGTACTGCTTGCCCGCCTGCGGCTTGCCGGCCTGGGCGTTGGACAGCGGCACGCGGATTTCCGAGGGGCTGTCGCGCATGTCCTCGGCGGCGGCGTCGATGCGGATCTCGTAGCCCGCATCCAGCAGTGCGTCGGCCAGGTCGGCCGTCACCTTGAGGGTGCGGCCCGCGCCCACGCTGGCGCCGGTCACGCCCTGCAGGCGCTTGCTGTCGCTGGCGGACAGGCGGTTCCAGTCGGCCAAGTGCTTGTAGTACTTGGCCTTGCCGCCGGCCACCCACAGCGTGCCCGCGTAGGCGCCCTTGGCGTCGGTGAGGTAGACGGCGAGGTAGGCGCCATCGCCGCCGTAGTTCTTGAGGGTGGTCGAGAGCGTGACCTCGCGGCTGTGTGCCAAGGCGGGCAGGGTCAGCGCGCAGGCGGCGGCCAGGGTGGTCAGCAGGGGTTTGGTGTGGGACATGGAAAGTCTCCAGAAAAAAGGGGGGGTTATTCGATCTGGCCGCGCGGCGTGGTGCCGGGGGTCAGCACGGGGCTGTGGGCCGGGGCTGCCGGTGCGGGCGCGGCGGACGGGGCGGCAGATGGGGCGGCATCCTGGGCGGGGCCACGGTCGCGCCGGCGTTCGCGCTCGCGCTCATGCCCTTCGTCATCGTCGCCGCGCAGCTTCATCTTCACCACGCGCAGCGTCTGGGGGTCCAGCTTGGCCTTGAAGCTGCGGCCCTGGGCGTCGCGGCCGCGCACTTCGTAGCAGCCGTCGTCGATCTTGATGCGCTGCACCTGCCAGCCCTGAGCGGCCGCGTGCCGCATCACGGCGTCGCGTGACTGCCAGTGCTGCACGGGGGCCTCGCAGTCATCGTCCGCCAGCGCAGGGGCTGCTGCCAGGGCCAGGCACAGGGCCAGCAACGGGGTCGGGTATTTCATGGAAAGCTCCTTGGGGTGAATCAACGCATGGCAAAGGATTCGCGGTGCAGGCGCCACGGGCGGGTGCCGCTGGCATGCGCGTGCAGCGCATCGCCCAGACCCTGGGGGCCGCAGAACCAGATGTCCAGCGGGCCGGGGGTGGCTTCCAGGTCCTGGGGCCTGAGGCGCTGGCCCTGGGCGTCGCCGTGCACCGTGAGCGTGACCGGTGGTTGGGCCTGCGCGCACAGCGTGCGCAGGCGCGGCAGCAGCGGATCGGTGGCGGCGTCGCGGGTGCAGTAGTGCATCTGCACCGGCTGCAGTTTGGAGGGCGCCGGCGTGGCGCCCGGCTGCCGGGCTTCCAGCAGCGCCAGGAAAGGCGTGATGCCCACGCCACCCGCCACCCACACCTGCTGGCGCCGGCGGCGGCCCCGCCCGTCGAAGCGGCCGTAGGGGCCTTCGATGTCCACGCGCTGCCCGGCCTGCAGGCGTCGGCCCAGGGTGCGGGTGTAGTCGCCCAGTGGCTTGATGACCAGACGCAGCAACTGCTCGCCCTGCGCATTGGTGCCCAGGCTGCCCGGAGCGCTGGCAATGGTGAAGGGGTGGGCGCCTTCCCAGGCATCGAAGCGCACAAAGGCAAACTGCCCCGCGCGGTGGCTGGGCCAGCTGGCGGGCAAGGCGCAGATCACCTCAATGGGGGCCGCCGCGCCGCCGTCGCCCAGCACCTGCACGGCATGGATGCGACCGGTGTGGCTGCGCGCACGGCCGATCCAGCCCGCCAGCGACCACACGGCGGCCAGGCTGCCCAGCGCCAGCAACGTGCCCATCAGCAGGCCCAGCGGGAGCGTCCAGAAGGTCAGCGGCATCAGCGCCACGGTATGCAGCGTGAGCGCCAGGAACACCAGCGGCATGGCGCGGTGCAGGAAGCGCCACGGCTTGTAGGCCAGCAGCCGGGTCAGCAGCGTGATGGCCACCATGGCCAGCAGCAGGTAAAAAGCCATCTCGCCCAGGTCCTTGGCAAGGCCCCGGGCGTCGGTGAGCCAGGGCAGAACGGCGTCGCGCGCCGGCCGGCCGGCGCGGCCCCACAGGCCCTTGATCCAGTCGCTGGATTCATCGGCGCCCCAGTGCAGGATGGCCGTCAGCGCCGCACTGATGCCGGCCCACTTGTGCAGGCGGTAGACCTGGTCCATGCCGCCCAGCGGGCGCTCCAGCCAGGGCAGGCGCAGCGCCAGCACCATGGCCAGTGCCATCAGGCCGATGCTCCACAGCCCCGACAGGTACAGGGCCTGCTGGCGCAGCTGCCACCAGCCGGTGGCCGCGCCCTGCGCATCCACGAGGGGGAAGATGCCCAGTTCGGGTGGCAGTGCCGCCTGCCAGGCCAGCGTGATGGCCAGCAAGCAGGCGCCTACGGCGATCTTGATGCGCATGGGGTTTTCCTTCTTGTGCGTTGGGTGAACAGCCGGCTGCGCAGATGCAGCAAACGGCCTGGCAACGATTGTGGAAAAACCTTCCTGAATCTCTGCTGAAGGCTGCATTCATCCGTCGTTCATCGCCGCGCCCGTATAACCACAGCCCATGAACACCTTGCGCCGCCTCTTTGCCATGCTGCTGCTTGTGGGCGCCGGCGCCACAGGCGGCGCGTTGCATGCCGATGAGCGTGACCATGAGCCGGCGCGCAAGGCGCTGCAGCAGGGCCAGGTGCTGCCGCTGCGCACGGTGATCGACAAGGTCGAGCGCGACCACCAGGGCCAGGTGCTGAAGGTGGAGTTCGAGCATGATGACGGCCGCTATCTCTACGAGATCCGCCTGCTGCAAAGCGACGGCCGCGTGGCCAAGCTGAAAGTGGACGCGGTCAACGGCCAGGTGCTGAAGATCAAACGCAAGGAGCCTTGATGCGCATCCTCGTCGTGGAAGACGAACCCACCCTCTGCGCCCAGCTGGTGCAGGCCATTGCCGCGGCGGGCCACACGGTGGAACACGCCAGCGACGGCGCCCAGGCGCATTACCTGGGCGAGGTGGAAGACTTTGACGCCGTGGTGCTGGACCTGGGCCTGCCTGTGCTGGACGGCTTGTCGGTGCTGCGCCGCTGGCGCGCGGCGGGGCGCAACATGCCGGTGCTGATCCTCACCGCGCGCAGCGCCTGGCACGAGAAGGTGGCAGGCATGGACGCCGGGGCCGACGACTACCTGGCCAAACCCTTCCATATGGAAGAACTGCTGGCGCGCCTGCGCGCCCTGCTGCGCCGCCTGGGCGAACACGCCAGCGCGCAGTGGCAGTGCGGCCCGATCTGGCTGGACACGCGCCAGGCGCGCGTGCTGGTGGACGGCCAGCCGCTCACGCTCACCAGCCACGAGTTCAAACTGCTGTCGCTCTTGATGCAACGCAAGGGCCAGGTACTGCCCCGCACCCTGCTGTCCGAGCACATCTACCCGCACGACAGCGACCGCGACTCCAACACCATCGAGGTCTTTGTCGGCCGCCTGCGCAAGAAGCTGCCGCCGGGCAGCATCGAGACCGTGCGCGGCCTGGGCTACCGGCTGGTGGACGCCGGCGCTGCGCCATGACGGCGGGCGGCTCGCTGCGCCTGCGCCTGCTGGCGGGCACGCTGGCCTGGATGCTGCTCAGCGTCGCGCTGGCAGGCTGGGCGCTGCGCGCGCTGTTCCAGGACCACATCACCCAGCAGCTGCAGGCGCAGCTGGTGGTGCAACTGGACCAGCTGAGCGCCGCCGTGGACTGGACACCCCAGGGCGGCACCCGCGTGGCGCCCGTGGCCTTCGACCCGCGCCTGGCACAGCCGCTGTCGGGCCTGTACTGGCAAGTGGACCAGCTGGGCGCCGCGCCGCAAGAGGCGGTGGCACGTTCGCGCTCGCTTTGGGACCAGGTGCTGGCGCTGCCGCCCGTGGCGGGCGACTACCCCGCGCGCGGCTTTCGCGTGCTGCAGCTGCACGACAGCCAGGGCCACGCACTGCTGACCGTGGCGCGCACCCTGCAATTGCCCGAAGACGGCGCCCCGCCGCTGCGCCTGGCCGTGGCGGGCGACACCGCGCTGCTGGCCGAGCCGCTGCAGCGCTTCACCCGCCTGCTGCTGACCGCGCTGGGCCTGCTGACGCTGGGCCTGGCCGTGGCAGTTGCGGTGCAGCTGCACCTGGCCCTGCGCCCGCTGCAACGGCTGCGCGAGCAGCTGGCCACCGTGCGCGGCGGCCAGTCCACGCGGCTGCAGGGATGCTTTCCGCAAGAGCTGCAGCCACTGGTGAGCGAGTTCAACCACGTGCTGCTTGAAAACGCCGACATGGTGCAGCGCGCCCGCACCCAGGCGGGCAACCTGGCGCATGCGGTGCACACGCCGCTGTCCATCCTGGCCAACGCCGCGGCGCAAGAGGGCACACCGCTGGCGCAACTGGTGACCGAGCAGGTGGCCAGCGCGCGCCGCCAGGTGGACTACCACCTGGCCCGCGCCCGCGCGGCCGCCGCCGTGCGCGCCACCGGGCTGCGCACGCCGGTACTGGCGCCCGTGCAGGCGCTGCTGCGCACCATGCAGCGCCTGCATGCCGACCGCCAGCTGACGTTCGAGCTGGCGCCGCAGGCGCAAGACGGCGCCCGAGACGCCGCCTTTCGCGGCGAGGAGCAAGACCTGTACGAACTGCTGGGCAACCTGATCGACAACGCCGGCAAATGGGCGCGCACACGCGTGGTGGTGGATGTGCAGCGCGAGGGCAGCCAGCTGTGCTTCACCATCGATGACGACGGCCCCGGCATTGCCGAGGCGCTGCGCGAGCGCATGTTCGAGCGCGGCGTGCAGCTGGACGAGCAGCGCCCCGGCGCGGGCCTGGGGCTGGACATCGTGCGTGCGCTGGCGCAAACCTATGGCGGCAGCGTGCAAGCGCAGGCCTCGCCGCTGGGCGGGGCGCGGCTGCGCCTGTGCCTGCCGGCGGCGGAGGGCGGCGGCGCTGCGTGAGTGCGGCTGGCACAATCCCGGAGTCTTCCGCTATCTGAATCCGCGCCATGTTCACAGGCATCGTCCAGGCCACCGCGCGCATCGCCGCCATCGACGACCGCGCCGGCCTGCGTACCTTCACCCTCGAATTCCCCGCTGGCTTCTGCCAGGACCTCGCCATCGGCGCCAGCGTGGCGACGGACGGCGTGTGCCTCACGGTGACCGAGATCCTCTCGCCCACGCGCGCCACGTTCGACGTGATGCTGCAAAGCCTGAACATCACCACGCTGGGCAGCTACGCCGTGGGCGACCGCGTGAACGTGGAGCGTGCCGCCAAGGAGGGCGCCGAGATCGGCGGCCACCCCCTGTCGGGCCACATCGACTTCACCGGGCAACTGGTGCAGCGGCGCGAACTGGACAACAACCTGGTGTGGCGCGTGGCCGTGCCCGAGGCGTTTCGGCGCTACGTGTTCGCCAAGGGCTACATCGCCCTCCACGGCGCCAGCCTCACCGTGGCCGAGGTGGACCGCGCCGAGGGTTGGTTCGAGGTCTGGCTGATCCCCGAGACGCGCCGCGCCACCGTGTTCGAGGACGTGCAGGTGGGTGACCGCCTGAACATCGAGATCGAGCGCAGCACCCAGGTGGTGGTGGACACCGTGCGCGAAGCGGTGCAGGAAAGCCTGGGCCGCCTGGCGCCGGTGCTGGAGGGCCTGCTGAAAGAGAAGGGCCTGTCGCTGGACGACTACCTGCCGCACCCGTCCAGGGCCCTGCCGCCGCAGCGATGACCGGCGCGCCGCGCGCCCTCACGCCGGCCGACCTGCCCGCGTTGCTGGCGGTGCAGCGCGCCTGCTACGGCGACGCCTACGTCGAAAGCGCCGAGGTGTTTGCCCGCCGCCTGGCCAGCCCCGTGAACTGCTCGCTGGTGCTGGAGCATGAGGGGCGCGTGGCCGCCTACCTGGCGGCCTACCACTCGCTGCTGGGCAAGGTCACGCCGCTGCACGGCGACTTCGATGCCGTGCCGGCGCCCGACACCCTGTACCTGCACGACATGGCGGTGCTGCCCGCCTGCGCCGGCCGGGGCCTGGCGCGTGCGTTGCTTACGCGGCTGCTGCCGCGGGCCCGCGCGGCAGGGCTGCTGCACACGGCGCTGGTGTCGGTGCAGGGCTCGCAGACGTACTGGGCGCGCCAGGGCTACGCCGCACACCCGGTGCAGGACGCCGCGCAGCGGCGCCACCTGGACAGCTACGGCGCCGGCGCGGTGTACATGGCGCAGGCACTGTAAAAACGATAGCTGTTAGCGCTTGCCATCAAAGAATTTCAGCATGTTTTGTGCCTGAAACTCCCATGCAGCAAGCGCGACCAGCTATCTTTTTAATTACCTCCGAAGCCTAGAACTGCAGGTCCGCGCGCAGCCACAGCGTGCGGCCGGGTTCGTTGATGCGCACGCCGCCCGGGTAGCCGAAGCCGGCGTTGCCCGCCAGGTTCAGGTGCTCGGCGTAGTTCTTGTCCAGCAGGTTGTCCACCCCGGCGGCAAGCTTCAGCTGCGCGTTGATGCGGTAGCCCGCGTGCAGCGACAGCACGCCGAAGCCGGCGCTTGCGCCCAGGTCGCGGCCCACCACGTTGCCCTGGCCGTTGGCATGGCGGTGCTGCGCGGCCACCAGGCGCCACAGGCCGCCGGCGCTCCACGGCCCCTGGGCGTATTCCAGGCCCAGGCGTGCCTCCAGCGGCGGCATCTGCGGCAGCGGGCGGCCTTCACTGGTGTTGCGGCCCCAGCTGTAGGCCAGCGTGCCCTGTGCCGTCCACGCCGTGCCCAGGCGCTGGCTGGCGCCCAGCTCCAGCCCGGCGGTGCGGGCGTCGACGTTGCGCACGGCCGATTTCATGCCGGTGTAGTCGAACAGGATGTAGTCGCGCACCACGCCCACATAGGCCGAGGTCCACAGCTGCCAGTCCGCGCCCTTCCACTGCGCGCCCATGTCCAGCTGCGTGGTCTTCTCGGGGCGCAGCGTGGCGAAGGCGTTGCCGGCGCTGGCCGCGCCGTTGCCGGGGGAGATCAACTCCCAGTAGTCCGGAAAGCGCTGCACGTGCCCCAGGCCCGCGTAGACCAGCGCGCCCTGCGGCGCCAGCGTGCGTTCCCAGCGCACGAAGCCGCTGGGCATGGCCGAGCGCGTGCGGTGGTCCGCGCCGGCCGCCGGGGCCATGCCGCCCATGCCGCTCGGGGCAGGGTAGCGCCAGGCCTCGGCGCGGTCCAGGCGCAGGCCGCCCACCCAGCGCGTGTCGGCCTGGGCCTGCCATGACAGCTCGGCAAATGCGCCCAGGTTCTCGAACTTGGCGTCGCGCATCCAGGGCTTGCTGTCGTAGGGCACGCTGGGCGTGCCGCTGCGCTTGTCGTGCGGGCTGCGCTGTGCGTCCAGGCCGGTCTCCAGCTGCCAGTCGGGCTGCCACTGCAGCGTGGCGGCCACGCGCGCGCCCTCGGTGGTGCGCCGCACGTTGCTGGCCATGGGCATGGACATGCTGCCGCCGGGCTGGAAGGTGCGCAGCGTGAAGTTGTCCATCACGTGGTCGGCGCGGTTGCCGTAGACCTGTGCCTGCAGCTTGGCCAGCCAGGGTGTGAGGTGGCGCTTCTCGAAGCGCAGGCCCCAGCTTTCGCGCTTGAACTGCGTGCCGTCCATGCCGCGCCCGCCGTAGCGCGCCTCGCCGTCGCCCGTGCCGGCGCTCAGCTCCAGCAGCGTGTCGGCGTCGGGCGTGAAGCCCAGCGCCACGTCGGTGTTCCATTTGTCCCAGGCCGAGGGCACGCGCCGTCCGTCGCCGTCCTTGTAGTCCTGGCCGTGGGAATGGTTGGCGGTCACGCGCACGTACACCTGCGCGTTGCCGGCCTGAAAGTCCACGTTCTGGTCGTTGCGCCCGGCGCTGGCGCCCAGCAGGCTGGCGCTGAGGCGCACGCCGGGTTCGGTGAAGTCAGGGCGCTCGCGGTCAAAGC
This sequence comes from [Acidovorax] ebreus TPSY, assembly GCF_000022305.1. NCBI lineage: Bacteria > Pseudomonadati > Pseudomonadota > Betaproteobacteria > Burkholderiales > Comamonadaceae > Diaphorobacter > [Acidovorax] ebreus. The sequence goes on along the minus strand of NC_011992.1, from coordinate 3,671,532 downwards.
GCACCACGCCGGCCGAGGTGCCCGGCCCCCAGACGACGGTCTGCGGCCCCTTGACGACGGTGAGCGTGTCGTAGGTCTCGGGCGAGATGTAGGAGCTGGGCGCGTCCATGCGCCCCGGGCAGGCGCCCAGCAGCTGCGTGCCGTTGGTCAGCAGCGGCAGGCGCGAGCCGAACTGGCCGCGGAACACCGGGTCGCCGTTGGAGCCACCGCTGCGGATGGCCGAGAAGCCCGGGATGGTCTTGAGGTAGTCGGCCGCGTCGCTGGCCGGCACGGGCTGGCGCGGCTGCTTGGGGTCGGCCACCACCTGCACGGGCGAGTGGTCGTGCACGGCCGTGACGACCACGTCGCGCAGCGTGTGCTCGGGGGCCGCGGCCGCGTTGTTCACGGCGTCGTTCGCGGCCAGGGCCGGGCCGGCCAGCAGCAGCGCGCAGGCCAGCGCGCAGGGGGTGAGGTGCGAGGACAGGGGCGCGCACCGCAAGGCAGGCGCGCGGAAGGAATATGCAGTCATGAGAAATCCACGCCCGGCGCTGCTCGGCCGCGGGGGCGGCAGATCAGCGCGCAGGCAAACAACGGAAGGCGCCAGCCCCACGGGCCGGCGGGTGGTTGCAGTCAGGCGTGGGTGGAAGGCGGGCCGCGCGGGGGCAGCGGCGCCTGGGCGCGCCAGGCCGCCACGGCCGGCGCGCGGCTGCGCTGTGCGGGGTGCACGCGCGGGGCGGGCGGGCGCAGGGCGGCCAGTGCCAAGGCTGGCGGTGTGGCCAGGGCAATGCACAGCAGGCAGCCGGGGTCGGCATGGTGGCTGTCGTGCGCAGCTGGGTCGGCGTGCGGCGCGGGGTCACCCGCAGGTGCAGCGAAGCAGACGTCCAGGTGCGCCAGGTCGACTGCCGGCAGCGCCTGGCGCACCTGCACGTTGGCCCACAGCGCCACCAGCCACGCACACACGAACACCGCGAGGACCGCGGAGCCCAGGCGTCGGTGGTGGCGAATGCGCTGCAGCATGGGGTGGGGATTATCCCGAGCGCTGCGCGTTCGGGGCGCGCCGGAACTTGACCCAGCGCAAGCCGTCAGAAAGTGTCCACATGCGCTGGTGATAATCGCGGCCATGCCAAACCGCTGGAAACCCAACGTCACCGTGGCCGCCATCGTCGAGCGCGAGGGCCGCTTTCTGTTCGTCGAGGAAGACACGGCCGACGGGCTGCGGCTGAACAACCCCGCGGGCCACCTGGACCCGGGAGAGTCGCCCATCCAGGCCTGCGTGCGCGAGGTGCTGGAGGAGACGGCCTACGACTTCGAGCCCACGGCGCTGGTGGGCGTGTACCTGAACCGCTTCACGCGCACGCGCACGGGGGACGACATCACCTACCTGCGCTTTGCGTTTGCGGGCAATGTGGGCGCGCACCACGCCTGGCGGTCGCTGGACGACGGCATCCTGCGCGCCGTGTGGCTCACCCCCGAGGAGCTGCGCAGCTGCAGCGCGCGCCACCGCAGCCCGCTGGTGCTGCAGTCCGTCGAGGATTACCTGGCCGGCCGGCGCGCGCCGCTGGAGCTCATCCACACGGATGCCAGCGTGCTGCAGCCGCCGCGCTGATGGCGTCTGGCGGCGCTTCAATGAGCGGGATCAGCCCAGCGCCACCAGCTTGAACACCGCGCGCGCCGTGCAGACCACATTGCCGGCGGTGTCGATGACGTTGCCCTCGCAGAACACGGTGCGCGCGCCGCCGCGCAGGATGCGGGCCTCGATCAGCAGGTCGGTCGTGGCCGTGGCGAGAAAGTGGGTGTTCATCTCGATGGTGATGACGCCCAGTCCCAGCGGGTCGTGCGAGCGCGCGGCGGCACTCAGCGTGAAGTCCAGCGCGCTCATCATCGCGCCGCCGTGGCCATGGCCGCGGCTGTTGGCCAGTTCCGGCCGCAGCGGCAGGCGCGTGCGCGCCAGGCCGGGTGCCAGGCTCACAGGCGTGAGGCCGATGTGGCGCATGAACGGCACGTCGATGCCGAAGTAGCCGCGCGCCAGCGCGGCGGCCTGCAGCTCATCAGGCGGTGCGGTGGCGCTCATTCGATCTCCGCAACGGCCTGGCCTTCGGCGATCTGCTCGCCTACGGCGACGAGCAGCTTGCGCACGATGCCGGCGGCCTCGGCCTCGACGGGGATTTCCATCTTCATCGACTCGACGATGATGAGGGTGGCACCGGCGTCGATGGCGGCGCCTTCGGCGGCTTCGATGGCGGCGACCAGGCCGGCGATGGGGCTTGCAATGGTGGTCATGGCGGGTTCCTTCAAGGTTGGGGGCTCAGCACGCGCTGGGCGATGCCGGTGTCGATGCGGCCAGCCACGAAGTCGGCGTGGGCCAGGATGCGCTGGATGAACGGGATGTTCGTCTTCACGCCCTCGATGCGGGTCTGTGCCAGCGCCGCCTGCAGGCGCGCGATGGCGTCCCTGCGGTCGTGGCCATGGGCCACGAGCTTGGCGATCATGGGGTCGTAGAACGGCGTGACGGACGCGCCCTGGGCATAGCCGGTCTCCACGCGGATACCGTCGCCCGTGGGCAGTTCGAAGCGTGCCAGCGGCCCCGGCGAGGGCAGGAAGCGCACCGGGTCTTCGGCATAGATGCGCGCCTCGATGGCATGGCCGCTGGCCTGCATCGGGCCGGGCAGCACCTGGCGCATGTGCATGCCGGCAGCCAGGCGGATCTGGGCTTCGACGATGTCGATGCCGGTGATCTCCTCGGTCACTGCATGCTCGACCTGCAGGCGGGTATTCATTTCCAGGAACACGAAGCCGTCTTGCGGTGTGTAGAGCATTTCCACCGTGCCGATCACGTCGTAGCCGATGCGCGCCAGTAGGCCCGACAGCAGCAAGCGCATGTCGGCCAGCTGCGCCTCGGGAATGCCCACGGGGCGGGCTTCCTCCAGCACCTTTTGGTGGCGGCGCTGCACCGAGCAGTCACGCTCGAACAGGATGCGCACCTCGCCGTGGCGGTCGGCCAGCACCTGGAATTCGATGTGGCGCGGCGCCTCGATCAGCCTTTCCAGGTACAACTCGGCCGAGCCGAAGAACTTGGCGGCGATGCCGCTGGCCTTGGCCCAGGCGGCGGCCAGCGCCTGCGCATCGCGCGCGGGCAGCATGCCGATGCCGCCACCACCGCCGGCGGGCTTGACCAGCACCGGGTAGCCGATGCGCGCGGCCGCGGCCAGCGCCTCATCGCTGCTCGCCAGCACCGGCGAGCTGGCGGCCTGGGGCATGCCTTGCCCGGCCATGAAGGCGCGCGCCTGCGTCTTGTGGCCCAGTTCGCGTATCCAGCGCGGCGATGGGCCGATGAAGCACAGGCCCTGCCGCTGCACGGCCTCGGCGAAGCCGGCGTTCTCGGACAGAAAACCGTAGCCCGGATGCACCGCGTCGGCGCCGCTCTCGCGCGCCACGTCGAGCAGGCGCGCCTGGTTCAGATAGCTCTGCTGGGCGGGCGCGGGGCCGATGGCCACGGCCCGGTCGGCGGCGCCCACATAGGGCAGACCGGCATCGGCCTCGGAATACACCGCCACCGATTCGATACCCATGCGGCGCAGCGTGCGGATCACACGCGCGGCCACGGCGCCCCGGTTGGCGACGAGCACGCGGCGGGGTAGGCGAGCCTCGGTCATACGGCACCCTCCTGCGCCACGGCGACGACGGCATCGACGATCACGGGCGCCTGCGCGCCGCGCGCCACCAGCACCGGGTTGGCATCGACCGACTGCACTTGGCCGGCCTGGGCCAGCATCCAGTCGCCCAGGCGCACCATCATGTCGGCCAGCGGCTCCAATGCCACCGCCGGCATGCCGCGCACGGCGGCGAACGCGGGCGCGATGGCCAGGCGGCCCAGCGCGGCCAGCGCCTGCGCACGGCTGAAGGGCGCGACCAGGAATTGCACGTCCCTGAGCGCCTCGACCAGCACGCCGCCCTGGCCGATCATCACGGCCACGCCGAATTCGGGATCGACATGCGCGCCCAGGGCCAGCTCGAAATCGGCCTGGTGCTGCGCGCCCAGCAGCAGGCCGCCGTCCTGCGCGCCCAGGCCGCGCAGCGTGGCGGCGAAGTCGTGCAAGGCCTGCACGGCCTGCTCTGCCGCGCGCAGGTTCAGCCGTACCAGGCCATGCTCGGACTTGTGCGCCAGGTCGGCCGACACGCCCTTGGCCACCAGCGGCGCGGGCAGCGTGCCGAAGGCGGCGCGCACCTGCGCCTCGCTGGTGGCGACCGCATGGCGCATCACCGGCAGGCCGGCGGCTTGCAGCCGGGCCAGGCTGGAAGGCTCGTCCAGCGTGACGCATGGCGCTGCCATGGGCGCGGCAATCGCCGGGGGCTGCGCCGCAGCGCCCGCCTGCTCGGCCAGCAGCGCCAGGCCGCGCATGGCGGCGCGCTCGCTCCAGAAGGTAGGCACGCCCTGAGCCTGGAAGGCCTGGGCCACCCAGTCCTGGTTCACGCTGACGGCGATCGGCATGCCGCTGTCCTGTGCGAAGCGGCTGGCCTGGGCGGCGAAATCGGCAAAGTCGTAGCCCTCGCCGCCGATCGGAAAACCCACATGCACCAGGTCGGCCGCGCCGCTGCCGGACAGCGCCCGCAGCGTGTTGCCGAAGGTCTCGGGCTTGCCCAGCAGGGCCGTGGTCATGTCGATGGGGTTACGCGCCGTCACGTAGGACGGCAGGGCCTGCTGGAGCCCTGCGAGCGTGGCGGCGTCGAACTGCTCCACGGCCAGGCCGAACTCCTCGGCCGCATCCGCCGCGAGCACGCAGGTGGCGCCGGAATTGCTGATGCTGACCACCCGGGGGCCGCGCGCGGCGGGTTGCGAGAGGAACAGCGGCGCGTAGTCGATCAGCTCGCGGAAGTCCGCCAGGCGCGGTATGCCGTGCTGGCGCAAGAAGGCATCGGCCAGCGCGTCCTCGGCCGCCAGCGCGCCGGTGTGCGAGCTGGCCGTGGCCTGGCCGGCGCTGGTGCGCCCGGCCTTGACGGCCAGGATGGTGACGCCGCGCTCGCGCGCCAGCCGCGCGGCCTCGGCCAGGTAGGCACTTTGGCGCAAGGTCTCGACGTAGAGCACGACGAGGCGGATGCGCTCGTCCTGCACCACGGCGCGCACGGCCTCGGCGGCGCAGATGTCGGCCTCGTTGCCGGTGGAGACCATGTAGCGCACGCCTATGCCCGCACGGCGCAGCCCGCCGTAGAGAATGGCCGCGCCCGCGCCGCTCTGGCTGACGATGGCCACGGGGCCGTCGCCCGGCGGGCTCTCGTTGATCATGGTCGAGAAGTTGAGGATGGCGCCGCTGGCGAAGTTGGCCACGCCCTGGCAATTGGGGCCAAACAGGCGTAGCCCGCCACGCCGGGCGCGGGCTAGCAGATCGGCCTGTTGCGCGCGGCCCGCATCGCCCAGTTCGGCAAAACCGGACGAGTAGATCACCGCCGCCTTGGCGCCCACGGCCACGCAGTCGTCGATGGCGGCGGCCACGTCTTCGCTGGGCAGGCTGATGACCACGGCGTCGGGCGCCTCGGGCAGCGCCCGCAGCGATGCGTAGGCGGGCAGGCCCTGCACCTCGCTGCGGTTCGGGTTGATCGGGAAGATGCGGCCCGCGTAGCCGTGGCGGCGCATGTAATCGATGGGCCGGCCACCGGCCTTGATGGGGTTGTCCGACGCGCCGAGGATGGCCACGGCGCGGGGGCTCAGTGCGTACAGCACAGACATGCCTGGCTCCTTTTCAATCCAGCGCGATGGCTTCGCGCTGGATCACCTGCTTCCAGTCCGCCACCTCCTTGGCGATGCGCTGGCCGAAGGGCTCGGGCGCCAGCATCACCATGTCGCCCTGTTTGCTGAGCACGTTGCGCGCATGCTCGTTCTGGAGCATGCTTTTCGTTGCCTCGTAGAGCTTGTCCACGATGGCCGGCGGCGTGCCGGCCGGCGCGAACAGCCCGGCCCAGAAGGTGACGTTGAAGTCGGCGTAGCCGGCCTCGGCCATGGTGGGCACGTTGGGCAGCTGCTTCATGCGCTGGGGCGCGGTGACGGCCAGCGGCAGCAGCTTGCTGGCGGCGATTTGCGGCAGCGCGCTCCAGGTGTCGAACTGAGTGTCCAGCTCGCCGCTGAGCACCGCCAGCTGCGCCTGCGAGGCGCTCTTGTACGGCACATGCGTGGTCTTGACGCCGGTACGGTTGCTCCACTGTGCAAACGCCAGATGGGCGATGTTGCCGGGGCCGGCCGAGCCGTAGCTGATCTTGTCGGGGTTGCGCTTGGCGTAGGCGATCACGTCCTGCGCGCTGCGGATCTGGTGCTTGCTGGCCCAGTCCGGGTTGGCGGTGAGGATGAAGGGCGCGTCCAGCAGCATGGTGACGGGCGCGAAGTCCTTGGGCTGGTAGGTGATCTTCTTGTAGATCTGCGGGTTGATGGTGATGCTGCTGGAGTTGGTGACCAGCAGCGTGTAGCCATCGGGCGCGGAGCGGGCCACCTCGCCCACGCCGATGGCGCCGTTGGCGCCGGGCTTGTTGTCCACGATCACTGGCTGGCCGAGCTGCTTGCTGAGCTGATCCGACAGGGCGCGGGCAATGGTGTCGGTGAACGAGCCTGCCGGAAAGCCCACCACGATGCGGATGGGCTTGGCGGGCCAGTTGTCAGCCTGAGCATGTGCGGGCGCGGCGGCCAGCCACGATGCGGCCAGGCACAGCGCCAGGGTGGCGCGGCGTGTCGGTTGCCAGTGTTTTGCGGTCATTGTGTCTCCTTGGGGTTTTAGTGGAATCGGCCTCCAACGCTTGCATATCAAGCGCTGACAGCTATGGTTTTTGGTATGGATCAGGGGCGCAGGCCAAAGCGCGGCGCCCCGGCCTCGCGCAGCGGCGCGGCCAGGTTGGCGAACTCGCACAGCAGCCGGCGCGTGTCGCGCGGGTCGATCACCTCGTCGATGCCGAAGGCCTCGGCCGTGCGGAACGGCGAGGTCAGGCTGCGCACGCGCTGCTCGATCTCGGCGCGCTTTTGCATCGGGTCGTCGGCGCCTTCGATCTCGGCCTTGTAGGCCACCTCGAGCCCGCCCTCTATGGGCAGCGAGCCCCAGTTGGCCGAGGGCCAGGCATAGCGGAAATTGAAGCGCCCCATGTGCTGGTGGCCGGCGGCGGCCACCCCATAGGCGCGGCGCACGATGATGCTGCACCAGGGCACCGTGGCCTGGTAGACGGCGGCCAGCGCGCGCGCGCCGTAGCGCATGATGCCGGCCCGCTCGGCCTCGACGCCGATCTGGAAGCCGGCGATGTCCACCAGGTTCAGCACCGGCAGGTGGAAGGTCTGGGCCAGGTCGACGAAGCGCGTGAACTTCTCGGCCGAGGGGCCGTCCCAGCCGCCGCCGTAGAAATACGGGTCGCTGGCCACCACGGCCACGGGCCAGCCGTCGATGCGTGCCAGGCCCGTGACGATGGCGCGGCCCCACTGGCGGCCCATCTCCAGAAACGAGCCCTGGTCCACCAGGCATTCGACGATGGGCCGGATCTTGTAGACCTTGCGGCCGTCGCGCGGAATGGCCGAGAGCAGCCATTCGTCGCGGCGCGCGGCGTCATCCCGCACCTCGCCGCGCGCGGGCAGCTCGTGCACCGACGGCGGCAGGTAGGACAGGAAACGGCGCACGCGCTCGAAGGCCTCCTCCTCGCTGGCCACCTCGTCGTCCACCACGCCGTTGCGCGTGTGGATCTGGCTGCCGCCCAGCTCCTCCTTGGTCACGTTCTGACCGATGCGCGCCACCACCGGCGGCCCGGCGTTGAACAGCTGGGCCGTGCCCTTGACCATCAGCGAGTAGTGGCTGGACGTCACGCGCGCCGCGCCCATGCCGGCCACCGAGCCCAGCGCCAGCGACACCACGGGCACGGTGGAGAGGTTTTCGACCACCTGGCTCCAGACCTTCATGGTTGGCACGCTGGTATAACCCTTGGTCTCGATGTTGCGCACCGAGCCGCCGCCGCCCGTGCCGTCCACCAGGCGCACCATGGGCAGGCGCAGGTCGTGCGCCATCTTCTCGGCAAAGATCAGCTTGTCGCCCACGGCGCCGTCGTTGGCGCCGCCGCGCACGGTGAAGTCGTCGCCCACCACCACCACGGGTCGCCCGCCGATGCGTGCGCGCCCCATCACCAGGTTGGACGGGGTGAACTCCACCAATCGGCCCAGGCTGTCGTACTGGCCCGAGCCGGTGAGCGAGCCCACTTCCGTGAAGGAATCCGGGTCCGTGCAGGCGCTGATGCGCTCGCGCACCGTCAGCTTGCCCGCGGCCTTGTGGCGCGCCACCTTGTCGTCTCCGCCCATCTTCGCCGCCAGCGCATGGCGGTATGCGATTTCATCCACTTCGGGTTGCCAACTCATGTCATTGCCTCCTGTGTACAAGACAAAGCACAACCCATGCCATTTCGCAAGTGATTGATTTTTATTGAGTTTTCTTGATGGACACAATAAGTGTCCTTCCTGTGGACGCAGACGGTGGACACTGAAGACAATATGTCCGCCAAAAACACATCACAGATACCGATGCAGACAGTCTTTCTTTCCGAGCAGCGGCTTGGCGTCCTCGTCTGGCAGCGCGGTGAGCCCGCGCCCGTGGCGCGGCTTGGGCTGGCGCGCGATCCGCTGCTGTGCGCCGCCGTGGCCGAGAAGCGGGCCGCGCGCGAGCCGGGGCCGGGCACGCTGTTCCATGTGGACGTGCCCGGCGGGCGCGGCGCCAGCGCGCGCTACGCGGTGGTGGCGCTGGGTGACGAGGCCGTGGAGGTCGCCCTGGTGCGCCCGGCCGACGCATCGGCCGCGCTGATCGACTTCGTCGCATCCGTGCCGTTTGCGTTCGCCATCCTGAACATGTTCCTCACCAACCCCTACCAGGCCATCACCGTGGCCGACCACGAGGGCCTGATGCGCTATATCAGCCCGGTGCACGAGAAGTTCCTCGGGCTGGCGCCGGGTGCAGCCATGGGGCGCAAGGCCGAGGAGGTGATACCCAACTCGCGCCTGCCGCAGGTGGCCCGCAGCGGCAAGGCCGAGATCGGCGAAATGCTGCAGCTCGGCCCCGGCGTGACGCGTATCGTCAACCGCATGCCGGTCTTCGAGGGCGGCGCGCTGGTGGGCGCGGTGGGCCAGGTCAGCTTCAGCGGCATGCCGGCGCTCAACCGCATGCAGCAGCGCCTGAACCAGCTGCACGATGAGGTGCAGCACTACAAGCGCGAACTGCACCAGCTCAAGCGCACGCCATCCCCTGGCGCCATGGTGGGCAGCAGCGCGCCCATGCAGCGCCTGGCGCGCGAGATCGACGCCGTGGCGCCGCTGGACGTGCCCGTGCTGATCCTCGGCGAGAGCGGCACCGGCAAGGAACTGGTGGCCCAGGCCCTGCACGCGCGCGGACGCGATGCCCAGGCGCCACTCGTGAGCCTGAACCTCGCCGCGCTGCCCGCGACCCTGATCGAGGCCGAACTCTTCGGCTACGAGGCTGGCGCCTTCACGGGCGGCAAGAAGCAGGGCCAGCCTGGCAAGCTGGAGCAGGCCGAGGGCGGCACGCTGTTCCTCGACGAAGTGGCCGACATACCGATGGAGATCCAGGTCAAGCTGCTGCGCGTGCTGGAGGACCGGCAGGTGCAGCGCCTGGGCGCAAGTGAAGGGCGGCGTGTGAACTTCCGCATTGTCGCTGCCACTCACCGCGATCTACGCGCACTGATCGACAGTGGGCGCTTCCGGCTGGATTTGTTCTACCGCTTGAGCGGCGTCGTGTTGCAGGTGCCGGCGTTGCGCCAGCGCGTGGAGGATATTCCGGCCTTGGTGCAGCGCTTCGCCGAGGCTTTCTGCGAGCGCAATGGCCTCACCTTGCCGCGCATGGCGCCGGGCGTCATGAGCTACCTGGCGCAGCAGAGCTGGCCGGGCAATGTGCGCCAGCTGCGCCAGCGCGTCGAGGAGGCGCTGGTGTTCTGCGACGGCCAGCTGCTGAGCGTCGAGAACTTTGCCCGCCACCAGGATCTGCCGGCCCGGCCGGCGCAGCCGCCCATGGCGCCGCCTGCGCCTGCGGCGATGCCTTTGAGGAGCCTGGAGCACGCGGCCATCCTCGACGCCATTGCGCGCCATGGCGGCAACAAGAAGCGTGCGGCACAGGAGCTGGGCATCTCGCGCTCCTACCTCTACAAGGTATTGGCGGGCGGCTGAGTCCAGAAGCCGTCAGTGCGTGGCAGCGGCGCTCACTGCGCCGTGATCTTGCGCTCGCGCACGATGGCGCCCCACTGGTCGTATTCCTTCTTCATGAAGCTGGCGAGCTCGGCGCGCGTGGTGGGGTGGGGCGACAGGCCGTGCTTGTTCAGGGCCTCCTTCACGCCGGCGTCGTTGAGCGCCTTCACGATCTCCTTGTTCCAGCGGTCCAGCAGCGGCGCGGGCGTCTTGCCCGAGGCCACGAAGGCATACCAGTTCAGCGCCTGAAAGCCCGGGAAGCCCGACTCCGCCACCGTGGGGATGTTCGGCAGGTAGGCCGGGCGCGTCAGGCCGGTGGTGGCCAGCGGAATCAGCTTGCCCGCTTCCACGTGCGGCATGGCGGTGGGCGGCGCGGCGAAGTAGCTGGTCACGCGCTCGCCCAGCAGGTCCTGCAGCGCGGGTGCGCCGCCCTTGTAGGGCACGTGGACCATGTCGATGCCGGCGCGCTGGTTGAACAGCTCGCCCGCCAGGTGCGAGGCCGAGCCCGCGCCGGTGGAGGCATAGTCCACGCTGCCGGGCTTGGCCTTGGACAGTTGCACGAACTCGGCCAGGGTCTTCACGCCCGCGCCCTTGTGCACCACCAGCACGTTGGGGAAGTACACCCCGCCCGAGATCGGCGCCAGGTCCTTGAACGGGTCGTAGGGCAGCTTCATGAGGTGCGGCGCGATGGTCAGCGGACCCACCGAGCCGAACAGCAGCACCGTGCCATCCGAAACGCCCGCGGCAACCTGCTGGTGGGCAATATTGCCGCCCGCGCCGCCCTTGTTCTCCACCACCACGGACTGGCCGATGTTCTCGGCCAGCTTCTTGGCGATCAGGCGGGCCGCCGCGTCGGCTGCGCCCCCGGGCGCAAAGCCCACGACCAGCGTGACCGGCTTGGCCGGCGGAAAGTCCTGCGCCAGTGCCGGGCCGGCCCAGGCGACGGAGGTGAGGGCCACGGCGGCGGCCTGGATCAGGGTGCGTTTTTTCATGGCGAGGCTCCTTTAGTCGTTGTAGGTCAAATGGTGCTCTAGCGCTTATCCATCAAGCGCTAGCAGCTATGGTTTTGGAAGCAATCAATCGCTGCCCAGCCCGATAGGGTTGGGCTGGCGCTTTTCGGTGGTGTGGCGCAGCAGCGCGGCGGTGCGGAACACGCCGTGGGCGAACTTGCCGTAGGGCAGCGTGGCAAAGAGGGCCATCACCGCGCCCAGGTGCAGGCACAGCACCAGGGCCAGCGCGGGCGCGGCCGACGGGGTGATGCGCACCAGCCACAGCGCCAGGCCGCTGGCGGCCACCAGGAACAGCAGGGCGATGAAGCCCAGGTCCATGGGTTTTTGCGCGGCGTCGCCATGGTCGGGGTGGCGCGTGCGGTTCAGGTACCACAGGCCGATCGTGCCCAGCACCAGCATCACGCCGCCCGCCACGCCCAGCAGTTTGGGAATGCTGGGTGCCTCGTAGGGCGCCGGCCAGCCGAAAACGTAGTGGTACACCGTGGCCAGCGAGGTCGCGGCAAAGCACAGCAGGAAGCCGTAGAACGTGAGGTGGTGCGCGCGGCGGCGCTTGAGGGTGTAGGCGTCGTCCTCGTTGTGGCAGCCGTCGCCATGGCCGCCGTCCAGGTACTTCAGGCGCAGCACGTCGTGCGCGGCCTCGGTGGCGGCGGGGGCGCTCACGTCGGCGCCGCTGGTGGCGTGCTTCACGTCCTTCCAGAAGCGGCGCACGCCCATGGACAAGGCCAACACCACGAACAGGAACACCGGCGCGAACAGGCCCACCAGCAGGTTGTGCGGGAACAGGCGGTAGAAGTTGCCGCCCAGGTCCGCGCCCCACAGCGCGCCGAGCCCGCCGCCCTGCAGCGCGGCGCCCAGCACCAGGAACAGCGTGAGCGCGACCACGAGGGCCAGCGACAGCGTGAGGCCGTTGCGGCGGTACAGCCGGCCCAGCGCGGGCGGCCAGGCGTAGTCGGCGTAGGTCTGGCCGCGCACCTGGGCCATGGCCTGCGGGATGTTCACGGCGAATTCGTGCGGCGGCGCGTACTGGCAGGCGTGCAGGCAGGCGCCGCAGTTGTGGCACAGGTTGGCCAGGTAGTGCACGTCGGCCTGGGTGAAGTCCAGGCGGCGCGTCATGGCCGGGAACACGGCGCAAAAGCCCTCGCAGTAGCGGCAGGCGTTGCAGATCTGCATCTGCCGCGCCACCTCGGTCTCGGCGGCGCTCTGCGCCGGCGCGGGCACGATGGGAATCACGCGGGCGGGCCCGCCCTGGGCCAGGCCTATCGCTTCGTCGGTCAGGGATTTCAGGGTTTGCATGGTGTTCAGCCCTCGTCGTTCACCGCGCCGTGCGCGGCAGCCTGGCCCGCGGCGGCCAGCGCGGCGTTGCGCCCGGCGATGCGACCGAAGGCCGTGCCGATCGACATGCCCACGCCCGCGGTGTAGCCCTTGCCCAGCACGTTGCCGGCCATCATTTCGCCCGCCACGAACAGGTTGCGGCTGGGTTGGTCGGCGAAGCGCACGGCGGCGGTGTCGTCGGTGTGCAGGCCCAGGTAGGTGAAGGTGACGCCGGGCTTGAGCGCGTAGCCGTAGAACGGCGCGGTGTCGATGGGCCGCGCCCAGTGCGTCTTGGCGGGCGTCAGGCCCTCGGTGTGGCAGTCGTCCAGCGTGGTGTGGTCGAACTGGCCCACGCGGCAGGCGGCGTTGTAGGCGTTCAGCGTCTGCATGAAGGTTTCTGCGGGCAGGCCGAGCTTGTCGGCCAGCGCGGGCAGGCTGTCGGCCTTCACCCCGGGGAATACCGGCGGCATGAAGCGGCCGATGGCCTTGCTGTCGATGATGGAGTAGCCGATCTGCCCCGGCTGCTGCGCCACCAGGCGGCCCCAGATGGCGTAGCGCTTGGGCCAGAAGTCTTCGCCCTCGTCGTAGAAGCGCTCGCCCTCGCGGTTGACCACCACGCCCAGCGACACGCAGTCGATGCGGGTGCAGATGCCGCCGTCGTACAGCGGCGCGCGTGCGTCGATGGCCACCATGTGCGCCTGCGTGGGGTCGCCGATGCGGTCGGCGCCGTGGTCGTCGAGCAGGTGCTTGAGCAGCACCCCCTTGTTGTAGGCCGTGCCACGGATCAGGAAGTTGTCGGCAGGCCACTCGCCGCGCGCGTTCTGGCCCCAGGCCTCGCGCAGCCATTCGCGGTTGGACTCGAAGCCGCCGGCGGCCAGCACGCAACTCTTGGCGGTGATGCGCCGGCCCTTCACCCAGGCGGCCTGGAAGGTGCCGTTCTCGATCTCGATGCGCTCCACGGGCGATTCGTAGCGCACCTGCACGCCCAGCGCCTCGGCGCTGCGGTAGTAGGCATTCACCAGCGCCTTGCCGCCGCCCATGAAGAAGGCATTGGTGCGCGCCACGTGCAGCGTGCCGGCCAGCGCGGGCTGAAAGTGCACCCCGTGGCGGCGCATCCAGGGGCGGCAGGTGCTGGACGCGCGGATCACCAGGCGCGCCAGGTGCTCGTTGGTCTGGCCGCCGGTCACCTTCAGCAGGTCCTGCCAGTACTCCTCTTCAGGGTAGGCATCGACCAGCACGTCCTGCGGCGCGTCGTGCATGCAGCGCAGGTTGCGGGTGTGGGCGGAGTTGCCGCCGCGCCAGGCGCGCGGGGCCGATTCCAGCAGCAGCACGCGGCTGCCGGCCTCGCGGGCCATCAGCGCGGCGCACAGGGCGGCGTTGCCGCCGCCGATGACCAGGACATCGGTGTCCATCGGGGGAGATTGCATAGATTTCGCTCGTGGGGGCGCACCCCGGGGCGAGGGGCGCAGCAGTCGAGCGTGGACTGTAGGCAGCGGCCCGCCAGCCGTGCAGCCGCGGGCGGGTATGGGGGTATCACGAACGGTGATGGCTGCGCGCCCGGGCGCGACGCCCGAAAGCAGCCGCTACGGGGCGGGAACCCCTGCCGGTGCCTGCGCCAGCAGTGAGGTGCCGATCCAGCGGCCCTCCGTGACCAGGCCGCGTGCACAGTCCAGCAGCACCACGCGCGCGGCCAGTGCGGCGGGGGACAGCTCTTCGTCCGGCAGGCTGCACAGCAGGTTCACGCGCCGCGCCGGCGCGCCCGTGAGGCGCGCGCACTGAAAGCGCGTGGCCGCGTCCGGGTAGCGGCCCAGTGCCGCCCAGGGCTGCAGCGTGGAGCCCAGGCCGGCGTCCACCGCGGCCATCACCATGGCCAGCGAGTCCACTTCCAGCACTACATGCGGCGCGATGCCCGCGCTGGCAAAGGCCGTGTCCAGCGTGCTGCGCAGGCCGTGCGGGCCGGTGGGCAGGATGAGTGGCTCCTCGCGCAGCTCGGTGATCGCCACCTCGGCGGCCAGGCGCGGGGCGGCGGCGCCGCGCATCAGGAACAGGTCTTCCTCCAGCAGCGGCTGGATTTGCCAGCGCTGGGTGCGCCCGGCCAGCTGCGCCTGGTGCAGGCGCGAGTCGAACAGCACGGCCAGGTCCAGCTCGCGCGCATGCAGCATGGCCGAGAGGTGGCCCGACATGCCCTCCACCATGTGCAGCCGCACGTCGGGGTAGCGCGCGTGCATGGCCTGCATCAGCGGCAGCCCCAACAGCGCCGAGGTGGTGGGCGCCAGGCCGACGGTGACGGTGCCCGACAGCCGCGCCTGCTGGGCGGCGCGCACGGCCTGCTCGGCATGGCGCAGGGTGAGCTGCGCCTCGCGGAAGAACGCGGCCCCGGCCTCGGTGGGGGCCACGCCGCGCGGCGTGCGGTGCAGCAGGCGCGTGGCCAGCTCACCCTCCAGCCGCGTGATCTGCTGGCTCAGCGCGGACTGCACCAGGTTCAGGTCGAGCGCGGCGCGGCTCATGGAGCCCAGCTCCACCACCCGCACGAAATATCGCAATTGCCGCAGTTCCATCGTCTCCAACACCCGGTTGACCCCAGGCGCCGCCCGGCCGGGGTGGGCTGGGATAATCGCACAGATATGACGAAACACCGGGTCGTGGTGGGCCTGTCGGGGGGCGTGGACTCCGCCGTCACGGCGCACCTTCTCAAGCAACAGGGCCACGAGGTGGTCGGCATCTTCATGAAGAACTGGGAAGATGACGACGACAGCGAGTTCTGCTCCAGCCGCCAGGACTTCCTGGACGCGGCCAGCGTGGCCGACGTGATCGGCATCGAGATCGAGCACGTCAACTTTGCCGCCGAGTACAAGGACCGGGTGTTCGCCGAGTTCCTGCGCGAGTACCAGGCCGGCCGTACGCCCAACCCGGACGTGCTGTGCAACGCCGAGATCAAGTTCAAGGCCTTCCTGGACCACGCCATGCGCCTGGGCGCCGAGAAGATCGCCACCGGCCACTACGCGCGCGTGCGGCAGAACCCGGCCACGGGCCTGTTCGAGCTGCTCAAGGGGTTGGACCCGTCCAAGGACCAGAGCTACTTTCTGCACCGCCTGAACCAGGCGCAGCTGTCCAAGACGCTGTTCCCCGTGGGCGACCTGCACAAGACCGAGGTGCGCCGCATCGCTGCCGACATCGGCCTGCCCAACGCCAAGAAGAAGGACTCCACCGGCATCTGCTTCATCGGCGAGCGGCCGTTCCGCGAGTTCCTCAACCGCTACATCCAGCATGCGCCCGGCCCCATCCTGGACGACCGCGGGCGCAAGCTGGGCCGCCACGTGGGCCTGTCGTTCTACACGCTGGGCCAGCGGCAGGGCTTGGGGATCGGCGGTGTCAAGGAGAAAGGCGCGCAACGCGGCGCGGGCGACCATGCGCCCTGGTTCGTGGCCCGCAAGGAGCTGGAGACGAACACCCTGCGCGTGGTGCAGGGCCACGAGCACCCGTGGCTGCTGTCGCACCGCCTGGATGCGCAGGACGCGAGCTGGATTGCCGGCCATCCGCCCGCAGCAGGCGCCTGCGCCGCCAAGACGCGTTACCGTCAGCAGGACGCCGCCTGCACGGTGCTGGCCGCACAGGGCGACGCCTTCAGCCTGCAGTTCCCTGAGGCGCAGTGGGCTGTGACGCCGGGCCAGTCGGCCGTGCTGTACGACGGTGAGGTGTGCCTGGGCGGTGGGGTGATCGCGGCCGTGAACGGCTGAAAGCCCGCCCGGGGGGCGTAGGCGACATCAGGGGATACCCGAATAGCCGGGATGCCGGACCTGCGTCCTTGCTATGGTGTGAAATTGCTTCAGCACCGTTCTCCGGTTTTTTCACGCTGCGTCGCGGGCGGGCTTTCTACAGTCTCGTCCGCGCCGCTCCAGCCGGTTGACCTCCGGTACTGGGCGTGCGAGGCATTTCTCCTTCCAAAACCGGGACAACAACAGGGGGCACAGGCTATGGTCTGGCAACAAATCTACGACCCACTGGGCAATATGGTCATCTCCACCGCACTGGCCGCGCTGCCGGTGGTGGTCATGCTCGCGGCCTTGGGCTTTTTCCACATCAAGGCGCATATCGCGGCAGGCATGGGCCTGATCACGGCGCTG
Organism: [Acidovorax] ebreus TPSY; assembly: GCF_000022305.1. Classification (NCBI taxonomy): domain Bacteria; kingdom Pseudomonadati; phylum Pseudomonadota; class Betaproteobacteria; order Burkholderiales; family Comamonadaceae; genus Diaphorobacter; species [Acidovorax] ebreus. Next base: position 3,654,913 of record NC_011992.1, on the reverse strand, counting down.
CTCGTGGCGATCTTCGTCTACGGCATGCCGGGCGACATGGCCGGCCGTGCGGCGCTGTTCGGTGGTTTCACCGGCCTGCTGCCCATCGGCTGGATCGTGCTGAACATCATCTTCCTGCACCAGCTCACCGAGCAGAACGGCAGCTTCGCTGTGCTGCAGGACTCGCTGTCGGGCATCACCGAGGACCGGCGCATCCAGCTGCTGCTGATCGCCTTTTGCTTCGGCGCGTTCTTTGAAGGCGCGGCCGGCTTCGGCACCCCCGTGGCGGTGACGGCGGCCATCCTGATCGGCCTGGGCTTCTCGCCGCTGGCGGCCTCGGGCCTGTCGCTGATCGCCAATACGGCGCCGGTGGCCTTTGGCGCCCTGGGCACGCCGGTGATCACGCTGGCCAAGGTGCACGGCTACGACCTGATGGAGGTGACGGCCATGATCGGCCGCCAGCTGCCCTTCTTCTCGCTGCTGGTGCCGTTTTGGCTGATCTGGGCCTTCGCCGGCCGCAAGGGCATGATGGAAATCTGGCCGGCCATCCTGGTGACGGGCGTGTCCTTCGCCATTCCTCAGTTCCTGGTGTCCAACTTCATCGGGCCCGAACTGGTGGACATCATCGCCGCCATCGTCTCCATGGTCTGCCTGGTGGCCTTCCTGCGCGTGTGGAAGCCCAAGACGGTGTGGACGTCGCCCTCGCTGCGCGGGCATGACCCCAGCGCCGCAGAGGCCAAGCCGCCGCAGCCGGTCAAGCGCCACAGCACCCAGGCGTTGGTGGCCGCCTGGACCCCCTGGGTCATCCTGTCGGTGTTCGTGTTCATCTGGGGCCTGCCCTCGGTCAAGGCCTGGCTCAATGGCATCTTCGCGCCGGCCTTCCCCATGGCCGGGCTGCACAACCTGATCGAGAAGGTGCCGCCCGTGGTGCCCGCGCCGCACAAGGAGGCCGCCGTCTACACGCTGAACCTGCTGTCGGCCACCGGCACGGGCATCCTGCTGTCGGCCGTGGTGAGCGCGCTGGTCATGAAGTACAACCCGGTGGCCATCGTCACCACGTTCTTCCGCACCTTCTGGCTGGTGCGCTACTCGCTGCTCACCATCGTGCTGATGCTGGCGCTGGGTACGCTCACGCGCTATTCGGGCACCGACACCACGCTGGGCCTGGCTTTTGCCAATACCGGCGTGCTGTACCCGTTCTTTGGCACGCTCATGGGCTGGATCGGCGTGGCGCTCACGGGATCGGACACGGCCTCCAACGTGCTCTTCGGTGGCATGCAGAAGGTGGCAGCCGAGCAATTGGGCCTGTCGGCCAACCTGATGGGCGCAGCCAACAGCTCGGGCGGCGTGATGGGCAAGATGATCGACGCGCAGTCCATCGTCGTGGCCTCCACCGCCACCCGCTGGTTCGACCACGAGGGCGACATCCTGCGCTACGTGTTCTTCCACTCCATCGCGCTGGCCTGCCTGGTGGGCCTGTACGTGACGATGCAGGCCTATGTCTGGCCGTTCTCCCTCATGGTGGTGCACTGATTTGAGTGTTTTCGGGCTGCAGCGCTTGTCCATCCAGCGCGAGCAGCTATCACCACCATAGCAAACGGGCGCCCCAGGGCGCCCGTTGTGCTTGGTGCGAGGCCGAATCAGAACGGAATGTCGTCGTCCATGTCGTCAAAGCCCGATGCGGCGCGCGGCGGCTGTGCCACGGGCGCGGGTGCGGGGCGGGCCGCGGGGGGGGCGGGGCGCGGCGCGGGTGCGGCGCGGCGCGGGGCCTCGTAGCCGCCACCACCACCGCCGCCGTTGTCGCCGTAGCCGCTGTCGTCATAGCCGCCGCCCTGGCCGCCGCCCATGCCCTGGCGGCTGCCCAGCATCTGCATGGTGTCGGCGCGGATTTCGGTGGTGTAGCGCTCCTGGCCGCTCTGGTCGGTCCATTTGCGCGTGCGCAGGCTGCCTTCCACGTAGATCTGGGAGCCCTTGCGCAGGTACTGGCCCACGATCTCGGCCAGGCGGCCGTTGAAGACCACGCTGTGCCATTCGGTGGCTTCCTTGTTCTCGCCGGTGTTCTTGTCGCGCCAGCGGTCCGTCGTGGCGATGCGCACGTTGGCGACCTGGTCGCCGCTGGGGAAGGTGCGCATCTCGGGGTCGCGCCCCAGGTTGCCGACGATGATGACTTTGTTCACGGATGCCATGAAAAATCCTTGTGCTTAGCCCGGACGGCAGGGAAGGGTTCCGGGCCAGATGAGTCCAACAGGCGACCCCTGCGAGGCCGCAGGTGCGCAGCATAGCGGCTTGCACGCCGCCGGTGCGCCGGAGGGTGAAAAAATCAGTGGCCGCCGCCGCGTCCCACCGGCCGCAGCGGCCAGGTGATGAGCAGCCACAGGGCCGTGAGCACGGCGGTGGCGGTGAACAATCCCGGCGCGCCCGCCCACTTCGCCAGCGCGCCGCCCAGCGCGCCGCCCGCGAACAGGCCCAGCGACTGCAGCGTGTTGTAGGCGCCCAGCGCCGCGCCGCGCAGGTTGGCCGGCGCCATGCGCGACACCAGACTGGGCTGCGTGGCTTCCAGCGCGTTGAAGCCGCAGAAGAAGATGAACAGCAGCGCCGCCACCGGCATCAGCGATGGCGCAGCGCCTCCGGCCGCCAGCAGGCCAAAGCCCATCTGCACCACCAGCACCAGTCCAATGGCGACCAGCAGCGCCGCGCGCAGCCGTCCGCGCCGCTCCATGGCAAACAGCCCGCCCATGGCGACGAAGGACAGCACCACCGCCGGCAGGTACACCTGCCAGTGCGCGTCCTTGGGCAAGCCGGCCTGCACCAGCAGGGCCGGCACGGCCACCCACATGGCCATCTGCACCGTGTGCAGCACGAACACGCCCAGGTTCAGGCGCAGCAGGTCGGCATGGCGCCACACGTCGGCCAGGCGCCCGCGCGGTGCGTCGGCATGCTGCACCGGCTCGGGCGGCACCATCCACAGCACCACGGCCACGCCGCCCAGCGCCAGCGCGCAGGTCAGGCCGAAGAGGCCGGCCAGGCCGATGTGGGTGGCCAGCAGCGGCGCCGCCACCAGGGCGATGGCGAACATCAGCCCGATGCTGGCGCCCACCAGTGCCATGGCCTTGGTGCGCACTGCGTCGCGTGTCTGGTCGGCCAGCAGCGCCGTGACGGCGGCGGACACCGCGCCCGCACCCTGCAGCGCGCGCCCCACCAGCAGCCCCATCACCGAATCGGCCAGCGCGGCGAGCAGGCTGCCCGCGGCGAAGACCAGCAGCCCCAGGACGATGACACGCTTGCGCCCGAAGCGGTCCGACGCCATGCCCAGCGGCAGCTGCAGCACCGCCTGCGTGAGCCCGTAGATCCCCATGGCCAGCCCCACCAGGGCGGGGTCGTCGCCGCCCGGGTACTTGCGGGCTTCGAGGGCAAAGACCGGCAGCACCAGGAACAGGCCCAGCATGCGCAGCGCGAAGATCAGCGCCAGGCTGACGCTGGCGCGGCGCTCCATCGGGGTCATGGCGGTGGAGGGCGGAGTGGGTGTGGTGGTGTCCGGCACGGGCGCGGGGGCAAGTCAAAGCGGTGATTCTCGCCCATGGCCGGGCCGCATGCGGCAGGGCGGGCCATAGCGGCGTGCGGCGGGTGGGTCATGAAATCGCGGTCAGATGCAATACAGATGAGCGCAAACAGCTATTTTTTTGGGAGCATTGGCATGGCTTACCAGGCTGACGCCCAGGGCGCTCCGGCCCCGGCTTCTGCGCGGGCGGGGTGGGTGACCTATCATCGTGCGTTTGCCTCCAGGCACGCGCGATGCCCACCTTCGAGCCACCCTCCGACGATCGTCAACCTTCGCCTGCCGATGCGGCCGGAGGGCGCCCACTGGCGCAGGTCCTGCGCGAGCAGCGCATCAGCATCCGCGGGGCGCGCACGCACAACCTCAAGAACATCGACCTGGACATTCCGCGCAACCAGCTCGTGGTGATCACCGGGCTGTCGGGCTCGGGCAAGTCCAGCCTGGCGTTCGACACGCTGTATGCCGAAGGGCAGCGCCGCTATGTGGAGAGCCTGTCGGCCTATGCGCGGCAGTTCCTGGGGCGGCTGGACAAGCCCGATGTGGACCTGATCGAGGGTCTGTCGCCGGCCATTTCCATCGAGCAGAAGGCCACCAGCCACAATCCGCGCTCCACCGTGGGCACGGTGACCGAGATCCACGACTACCTGCGCCTGCTGTTCGCGCGCGCGGGCACGCCGTACTGCCCGGACCACGGCCTGCCGCTGTCGTCGCAGACCGTGAGCCAGATGGTGGATGCGGTGCTGGCCTTGCCCGAGGACACCAAGCTCATGTTGCTGGCGCCCGTGGCGCGCCAGAAGAAGGGTGAGTTCGCCGAGCTGTTCATGCAGATGCAGGCGCTGGGCTACGTGCGCTTTCGCGTGGACGGGCAGATCTACGAGCACGAAAGCCTGCCGCAGCTCAAGAAGACCGAGAAGCACGACATCGACGTGGTGATCGACCGCTTGAAGGTGCGCCCCGACGCCCAGCAGCGCCTGGCCGAGAGCATCGAGGCCGCCCTGCGGGTGGGCGGGCACGAGGGCAACGGCCGGGTACTGGCGCTGGAGATGGACTCGGGCCAGGAGCACCTGTTTTCCAGCAAGTTCGCCTGCCCGGTGTGCAGCTACTCGCTGCCTGAGCTGGAGCCACGCCTGTTTTCGTTCAACTCGCCCACGGGCGCCTGCCCCGCCTGCGACGGCCTGGGCCAGCAGGAGGTGTTCGACCCCGCGCGCGTGGTGGCTTTCCCGGCCATCAGCCTCGCCAGCGGCGCCATCAAGGGCTGGGACCGGCGCAACGGTTACTACTTCGCCATGCTGGAGAGCCTGGCGCGGCATTACGGCTTTGATGTGGAGACGCCCTTCGAGGAGTTGCCCGAACGCGTGCGCGAGGTCATCCTGCACGGTTCGGGCGAGGAAGAGATCGCCTTCAGCTACCTGCTGGACAGCGGCCCGAACAAGGGCAAGCCCATCGTCAAGAAGCACCCCTTCGAGGGCATCCTGCCCAACATGGCGCGGCGCTACCGCGACACGGACTCGGCCGTGGTGCGCGAAGACCTCGCGCGCTACCGCAGCGCGCAGCCCTGCCCCGAATGCCACGGCGCACGCCTGCGCCGCGAGGCGCGCCATGTGAAGGTGGGCGAGGGCGACGCCGCGCTGGGCATCTACGACGTGAGCCACCGCACGCTGGCGGACGCGCTGCAGTGGTTCGCGTCGCTGCAGCTGGCCGGCGCCAAGGCCGAGATTGCCGGCAAGATCGTGCGCGAGATCGCCGCGCGCCTCACCTTCCTGAACGACGTGGGCCTGTCCTACCTGAGCCTGGACCGCAGCGCCGAGACGCTCTCGGGCGGCGAGGCGCAGCGCATTCGCCTGGCCTCGCAGATCGGCAGCGGCCTGACCGGCGTGATGTACGTGCTGGACGAACCCAGCATCGGCTTGCACCAGCGCGACAACGACCGGCTGATCGCCACCCTCACGCGGCTGCGCGACCTGGGCAACAGCGTGATCGTGGTGGAGCACGACGAGGACATGATCCGCGCCGCCGACCACTGCGTGGACATGGGGCCCGGCGCGGGCGTGCATGGCGGTCGCGTGATGGCGCAGGGCACCTACGACGAGCTGTGCGCCAACCCGCAATCGCTCACCGGACAGTACCTGAGCGGCGCCAAGACCCTGCCGGTGCCTGCGCGGCGCACGCCCTGGCTGCCCGTGTTGCAACAGAGCGCCGCAGCGCCCGAACCCGACAAGAAGCCCAAGTCGCGTTTTCCCGAGACGGCTGCCAGCTTGCGCAAGAAGGAGCGCCTGGCCGAGCACCGCGCCACGCAGGGGCAATTGCAGGCGCTGCGCGTGGTGGGCGCCACGGGGCACAACCTGAAGGGCGTGAGCGTGCAGTTCCCGGTGGGGCTGTTCACCTGCGTGACGGGTGTGTCCGGCTCGGGTAAGAGCACGCTGGTCAACGACACGCTGCACAAGGCCGTGGCGCGCCAGCTTTACCGCGCGCACGACGAGCCCGAAGCGCATGAAACCATCGAGGGGCTGGAGTATTTCGACAAGGTCATCAACGTCGACCAGAGCCCCATCGGCCGCACGCCGCGCAGCAACCCGGCCACCTACACGGGCCTGTTTACGCCAATCCGCGAGTTGATGGCCGAGACCACCACCGCCAAGGAGCGCGGCTACGGCCCCGGGCGCTTCTCCTTCAACGTGGCGCAGGGCTCGGGGGGCGGGCGCTGCGAGGCCTGCCAGGGCGACGGCGTGGTGAAGGTGGAGATGCACTTCCTGCCCGACGTGTACGTACCCTGCGACGTGTGCCACGGCCAGCGCTACAACCGCGAGACGCTGGAGGTGCAGTGGAAGGGCAAGAACATCGCCCAGATCCTGGACCTGACGGTGGAGGACGCCCACGCCTTCTTCAAGGACGTGCCCACGATCGCGCGCAAGCTGCAGACGCTGCTGGACGTGGGCTTGTCTTATATCCGCCTGGGCCAGAGCGCCACCACGCTCTCGGGCGGCGAGGCGCAGCGCGTGAAGCTGGCGCAGGAACTCTCCAAGCGCGACACCGGCCGCACGCTCTACATCCTGGACGAGCCCACCACCGGCCTGCATTTTGCCGACATCGACCTGCTGCTCAAGGTACTGCTGCAGCTGCGCGACGCGGGCAACACCATCATCGTCATCGAGCACAACCTGGACGTCATCAAGACCGCCGACTGGGTGATCGACATGGGCCCCGAAGGCGGGGCCGGTGGCGGCACCGTGGTGGCCGAGGGCACGCCCGAGCAGGTGGCCCACAATGCGGCCAGCCACACGGGCCGCTACCTGGCGCCATACCTGTCTGCCGCCCCAAATCAGTAGTAACCCTGAGGTTTTGCGCCGCCGGCAGTTACAGTTGCGCGCCGCGGCGGAGTGTTTCACGACGCCAGCGCGGCTTTATGGCGAATGATTGGGCGCGGGCTCTGGAATCGTCGCGCCACTTCGCTGACCGGCGCTTGCCGGCACGGCAGCCCCCGGCCTCCGCGCCGGCTTCTCCTCCACCTTTTTTTGGCAGGATTTCGCGGCGCGCAGCGCGCCCCGCGGGCCTGGACGTTTCATGAACCTGCTAGACCCGACCGTCATCACCTTCGGCATCTACCTGCTGGCCATGCTGTTCATCGGCTGGCTGGGCTACCGCGCGACGACCGACCTCTCCGACTACATCCTGGGCGGGCGCAGCCTGGGCAGCTTCGTCACTGCGCTGTCGGCCGGCGCGTCCGACATGAGCGGCTGGCTGCTCATGGGCCTGCCCGGCGCGGTGTACCTGAGCGGACTGAGCGAGGCGTGGATCGCCATCGGCCTGACCATCGGCGCCTACCTCAACTGGCGCCTCGTGGCCGCGCGGCTGCGCCTGTACACCGAGCGCACCAACAACGCCCTCACGTTGCCCGACTACCTGGCCTCGCGCTTCGAGGACGGCGCGAACGTGCTGCGCCTGGTGACCACGGCGGTGATCCTGGTGTTCTTCACCATCTACTGCGCCTCGGGCGTGGTGGCGGGTGCGCGCCTGTTCGAGAGCATGTTCGGCCTGCCCTACCAGACAGCCCTGTGGGTCGGGGCGCTGTGCACCATCGCCTACGTGTTCATCGGTGGCTTCCTGGCGGTGAGCTGGACGGACACCATCCAGGCCTCGCTGATGATCACCGCGCTGATCCTGGCGCCCGTGGTGGCCTACTTCGCCGTCACCGGCGAACTGCAGGCGGGCCAAAGCCTCACCGAGATGATCGGTGCGCAGAAGCTCGACCTGATGCACAACGCCAGCGTGATCGGCGTGGTCTCGCTCATGGCCTGGGGCCTGGGCTACTTCGGCCAGCCGCACATTCTGGTGCGTTTCATGGCGGCGGATTCGGTGGCCTCCATCCCGCGCGCGCGCCGCATCGGCATGACCTGGATGGTGCTGTGCCTGGGCGGCGCGGTGGCTGTGGGCCTGGTCGGCATCCCGTACTTCGCGGTGCACACGCAGCAGGCCGCCGGCGTGCAGGCCAATGCCGAGACGGTGTTCATCGAGATCGCGCGCCAGCTCTTCAACCCCTGGATCGCCGGCCTGCTGCTGGCGGCCATTCTGGCGGCGGTGATGAGCACGCTGTCGTGCCAGCTGCTGGTGTGCTCCAGCGCGCTGACCGAGGACATCTACCGCGTGTTCCTGCGCAAGAACGCCACGCAGCGCGAGCTGGTGTGGGTGGGCCGAGCGATGGTGTTCGCCATCGCCGTGGTGGCGATCGTCATCGCGGGCAACCCCAACAGCCGCGTGCTGTCGATGGTGAGCTACGCCTGGGCGGGCTTCGGCGCGGCATTCGGGCCAGTCATCCTGCTGTCGCTGTTCTGGCGCGGCATGACGCGCAACGGCGCGCTGGCCGGCATCGTGGTCGGTGCCGTGACGGTGGTGGTGTGGAAGCAGGGCGGCTGGCTGGGGCTGTACGAGATCGTGCCCGGCTTCGTTCTGGGCGCGCTGGCCGTGGTGCTGGTGAGCAAGCTGGGCAAGCAACCCTCGCCCGCCATGCTGCAGCGCCACGACGCGGTGGACGCCGAGATGGCGCGTCTGCAAGCCTGAGGTGATTGCGGGTTTGAGGTAAAGTGGCCTCAAACCCTTTCTGGATAAGCGCTAACAGCTATTAATTGGATAGCGCAACGGCGTGCGGTCGTTCGCCCAGCTTGAACACCGCCACGCCCTCCACCAGCTCCTGCGCCTGGCTGCGCAGGCTGGCGGCGGCGGCGGCCATCTCTTCGACCAGCGCGGCGTTCTGCTGCGTGGTCTGGTCCATCTGGCTCACGGCCTCGCCCACCTGGGCCACGCCCAGAGACTGTTCGCGGCTGGCGTTGCTGATCTCGCCCATGATGTCGTTGACGCGGCGCACGGCGGTCACCACATCTTCCATGGTCTTGCCGGCGCGCTCCACCAGCGCATTGCCGCGTTCCACGTCATGCACGCTGGCGGAGATCAGCTCCTTGATCTCGCGCGCAGCGCCCGCGCTGCGCTGCGCCAGGCTGCGCACCTCGCTGGCCACCACGGCAAAGCCGCGGCCCTGCTCGCCGGCACGTGCGGCCTCCACGGCGGCGTTCAGCGCCAGGATGTTGGTCTGGAACGCGATCGAATCGATCACCCCGATGATGTCCGCGATCTTGCCGGACGAGCTGTGGATGCCGTGCATGGTCTGCACCACCTGCGCCACCACCTCCCCACCCTGCGCGGCCACGCCGCTGGCGCTGGTGGCCAGCTCGCTGGCACGCGCGGCGCTGTCGGCGTTCTGGCGCACGGTCGCGGTCATCTGCTCCATCGATGCGGCGGTCTCTTCCAGGGCGCTGGCCTGGCTTTCGGTGCGGGCTGCCAGGTCGGTGTTGCCCTGCGCAATCTGCGCGCTGGCCGTGGCCACGCCCTCCGCGCCCTGGCGCACGCGGCCCACCACCTCGGTGAGCTGGCGGCGCATCTGCAACAGCGCGGCGATCAGGCGGCCCATTTCGTTGCTGCCGTGGGCGATGTCGCTGCCCGACAAGTCACCGCGCGCCACGGCGCGGGCCAGCTCCACCGCCTGCGCCACCGGCTGCGTGATGGAGCGCACGAAGACCAGCATCAGCACCGTGGCGCCCGCCAGCGTGCCCAGCAGTGCCAGCGCCTGCCATGCCAGCGTGGCGCGCAGGCGGTCGATGCGCGCCTGCAGGGCCTCGTCCACGCCCTGCATGGCCTGGGCGTTCAGTGCATACAGCGCGTCGATGGTGCGGGTGTAGGTGTCGAAATACTCCTGCGCGGGCAGCGTCAGCGTGTCGGCCTGCAGCAGGGCCTTGTCGGCCAGGGCCAGCGTGGCCGTGATTTGCGCGTCCAGCGTGCGCGCGGGCGCGCCCAGCGTGGCCGCAAAGGCAGGGCTCGCCTCGGTGGCGCGCGCCAAGTTGCGCAGCGTGTCGCCCTGCAGCTCCACCACGCGCTGGCGCAGCGACTGCAGCAGCCCCTTGGCCTCCAGCGGCAGCTCGCCGCCGCGGCCCAGGAAGCCCACGCCCTGGGCGCGCATCACGCCCAGCTTCTCACCCAGCTGCGGCGCATGCACCAGCGAGGCCTGGATCAGCGCGTTGGTGGCGAAGTCGGGGTCCAGCTGCAGCTCGTAGCTGTGCAGCAGCTGCTCGCCGGTCTGCAGCAGCGACGTGATCAGCGCCGTGTGCTGCGCCGTGCTTTGCGCGGCCGGCAGCGAGCGTGCGGCCACGGCCGGCTCCAGCTGCTGCCAGGCCTGCTGGGCGCGCTGCCAGGCGTCGCGCTGGGCCGCGGGCACCTGCGCCGCGTCCAGGCGGGCGGTGGCCTCGGCGAAGGCTTTGTTCACCGCATCGCGCGCGGCCGGGCGCCGGGCGGCCAAGGTCTCGTCGCCGCCCAGCATGCCGTTGGACAGGCCGCGGTGCACCTGCAGCCCCTGCACCACCTTGTGCAGCGCCAGCAGCGGCGGGGCGCCACGGGCCTCGTGGCGAGCGCGCGCCAGGTCGTCGAGCGCGCCGCTCACGAACAGCCAGGTGGGCACGGCGCTCATGAGGATGCCGGCGAGGCCCAGGATGAGGAATTTGTAAAGCAGCGGCAGGCGCTGAGAAAGCGAGGTCATAGCGGGAACCTTTCCTTGTCCGCGAGACCGCCGAGTGGGCGGGCGAGACAAAGAGATGTCAAGGACGTGTAACGTAATGTTATTCGGCAAAAACCGGCCTGTCCTTGAACGAGTTCAGCTTTTTGGGCGCGCAGGGGCTCCATCCCGTCACAGAGGTGTTGCGACGGGTTTGAGGGTGTTTTTGGCTCCTAGCCCAATAAATACGGGCGCTAGCAGCTATCAGTATGGAAGCGAAGCCTGCGCATGCCCCAGACGCTGCCACGCGGCCGGCCTGCCCTGCGCGGGGCGAAGCACCGGCCGCTGGTCGTGCCGCCTACAGCGGCCGCCGCGTGGCGAAGCGCACCACCGTCACGCCGGCACGCGCCTGGCGGGTGCTGGGCATGACCAGCACGCAGTCGTCGTACGGCGTGGTAACGGGCTCGCCATCGTTGTCGCCGATGACGGTACCGGCCTGGGGGATCACCTCCAGGCCCGTGAAGGGCTGGGTGAAACGAAAGCGCTCGCTCCTGGCGACCACCGGGCCGGTGACCTCCAGCGCCCACTGGCGCGGCGCGTCGGGCAGGCGCCAGCCGGGCAGCCCACGTGCCAGGGTGGCGGAATCCACCACGCCCGCCGCTTGCAGGAAGCGCACGCACTGGTCCTGCGCCACGGCGCGGCTGGCCGGGTCGCCATGGAAGCCGCATTCGACGAGCAGCGAGCGCGTGTCGCCGCCCTCGGCATCGGGCTGGCCGAAGCGGCCATAGTCGCGCATGCGCGTGCCGTCCTTGTGGCCCGCGTCCACCACGATGTGCTCGGGCGCGGCCAGGGTGCGCGCGAGGTGCAGGTTGCGCGGCTGCATGCCGGTGAGCAGCAGCGGCGCGCAGGGCTCGTGCATGGAGTGCAGGTCCAGCAGCCAGTCGGCCTCGGCCACGAAGGGGCGCAGCGCGGCCGCGCGCCGGCGCTCCAGCGTGTCGCCGGCGTCCATGCGCGCATCCACCCACTGGCGGTTGAGGTCTTCGTCCACGAAGCGGGCGGCGTCGTGGTGGTGGGGGTCGAACCGGTCGAACGCGGCCAGATTGCACAGCGCCAGCGTGAGCGTGCCGCGCGCGGGGCGCAGGCCGGCTTCCAGCAGGCCCTTGAGCGCCCAGGCGCCGCACAGCTCGTTGCCGTGCACGAGGGCGCTGATCATCACGTGGCGGCCCGGCGTGCCGGAGTCGAAGCGCCACACGCCCTCGGTGCCGGTGTTGCCGGCGCGCCAGGCGCCGAGGTCGGGCGCGGTCAAAGTGAAAGGCAGGGGAGCGCTCATCATTCTTCGATCTTGGCGAACTCGATGATCTTCTTGTACTTGGCGACCTCTGCGGCGAGGAATTTGTCCACGTCCAGGCTGGGGGATGCCACGGTGGAGCCCGCGGCTTCCATTCGCTTGCGGAAGTCCGGCGACTCCAGCGTCTCGTTGAGCGCCTTCTTGAGCCGCTCGGCCACGGGCTTGGGCAGGTGGGCGGGCGCCATGAGGGCGAACCAGGTGCCGATGTCCACGTTCTTGTACTGCGCCGATTCGGCCAGCGCGGGAATGTCGGGCGCGACGGTCGAGCGCTTGGCCTCGGTGGTGCCCAGGGCGATCACTTTTCCGCTCTTGATGTGCGGCAGGCCGCTGGAGAGCACGAACACGCCGAACTCCAGGTTGTTGCCCACCAGGTCGTTGGTGAGCGGCGCCACGCCGCGGTAGGGGATGTGCGTCATGAACAGCTGGCCCTGTTCCTTGATCATCTCGCCGGCCAGGTGCAGTGAGGTGCCCACGCCCGAGCTGCCATAGCTGAGCTTGCCGGGGTTCTTGCGCACGCGTTCGGTGAACTCCGCCAGGTTCTTCACGCCGGTGCCGGTGCTGGCCACCAGCACCAGGGGCTGCGAGGCCACGAGGCCGATGGCGGTGAAGTCCTTGATGTCGTACTTGACCTTCTTGGTCACCAGCTTGTTGATGGCGATCTCGTTGCTGGCGCCGACCAGCAGCGTGTAGCCGTCGGGCGCGCTGCTGGCCACCTTCTGCGCGCCAATGGCGCCGCCCGCGCCGCCCAGGTTCTCAATCACCACGGGCACGCCCAGGCGGTTGGACAGCTCCGCGCCCACGGCGCGGCCGGTCAGGTCGGTGCTGCCGCCGGGCGGATAGCCCACGACGATGGTGATGGGCTTGCTGGGGTAGGCGGGCGCTTGCGCGAAAGCGGCAGGGCTGGCAGCGGCGAGCAGCGCGGCGCTGGCCAGCAGCGCGCGGCGCAACGAGGCGGGGGTGCGGGAAGTGTGCATGGCGTTTTCCATAGGCAGGTCGAGGTGGGTGCCATTGTGGAAAGCGCACCATGGCTGCGTCGTGCCGAAGTGGCACCAGGCCGTGCATTGTGGGCACGCGGCCCGCGGGTTTATCCGGGGATCACTGGCGCGCCAATGTGGCCCACAGCGCCTCGGCCCAGGGCGAGAGCCGGCGCTTGGGCCGGTACATGCGCACGTCGAAGCGCACCTGCATGCGCTCGTCGCCCGCGCGGGCCAACCGCCCGGACTGGCAGTCGGCATGCACCATGGACCAGGGCAGCCAGGCCACGCCCAGGCCGCGCAGCACGTACTCGTACTGCGCGTCGGCCGAGTCGCATTCCACCACGCGCGCCAGGCGCGGCGCCAGCGGGTCATGCGCCAGGCGGTCTTCCACCAGCCGGCCGAGCGCCAGCGTGTGCGAGTAGGCGAGGTAGGGCACCGCGTCCGTGCCGCCAAAGTGGTGCAGTGGCGCACCGCCGGCGCGGGCGCGGGTGACCGGCACCAGGCGGTCGCTGGCGAGCGTGAGGTGGGTGAACTGCCGTGCGTCCAGGCGCACGGCGAGCGAGGTGTGGTGGTAGGCCAGGGTGAAGTCGGCCTCGCCACGCTCGATCATGGCCACGGACTCATCCAGCGCACAGGTGCGCACGCGCAGCTCGCCGCCCGCCAACACGGGCTGTATGCGGGCCAGCCAGTCGGCCACCACGGTGCGTGCCAGGGTACGGCCGGTGGCCAGGGTGACGGTGCGCGCCTGCCGCCCCGCGATGGCACGCAACTCCTCGTGCGAATGGGCCAGGTTCTGCGCCATCTGCTGCGCGGTTTCCAGGAAGGCCTGCCCCGCGGGCGTGAGCCGCACGGGCCCGCCGCCGTCGCGCTCCGTGAGCGGCGTGCCGGCCCACGCCTCCAGCGCGCGGATGCGCCGCCCGAACGCCGGGTGCGTCACATGGCGCAGTTCCGCCGCGCGGGTGAAGCTGCGCTCATGCGCCAGGGCGATGAAGTCCTCCAGCCACTTGAGTTGCATGGCCGGAAAACGCTGGGCTAGGCGCGCGCGGCGTTGAGCGCGGCGCGCGTGGCCTGGGCTGCGTTGCGTGCGGCCGCGGCAAAGTCCGCACCGCCCGAGGCATAGAGCACGGCGCGCGAAGAGTTCACGATGATTGGCCCGTCGGCGCGCAGCCCGGCGCGCACGGTGGCGGCTGCGTCGCCGCCCTGCGCGCCTACGCCGGGGATCAACAGCGGCAGCGTGGGTGCGAGCGCGCGCACGCGCTCAATTTCTTGCGGGTACGTGGCGCCCACCACCAGGCCGAGCTGGCCGTTCTTGTTCCAGGGGCCCTGCGCCTGGCGGGCCACGTGTTCGTACAGCAGCGGCTGACCTTCGACGCTGGCCAGGCGCTGGGCCTGCAGGTCATCGCCACCGGGGTTGGAGGTGCGGCACAGCAGGAAAGCCCCCTTGCCGTGGTAGGCCAGATAGGGCTCGATGGAGTCAAAGCCCATGAAGGGCGAGAGCGTCACGGCGTCGGCGCCATAACGCTCGAAGGCCTCTTTGGCGTACTGCTCGGCGGTGGAGCCGATGTCGCCGCGCTTGGCGTCCAGGATCACGGGCACATGCGGGGCGTTGCAGCGCATGTGCTGCATCAGGCGCTCCAGCTGGTCCTCGGCACGGTGCGCGGCGAAGTAGGCGATCTGCGGCTTGAAGGCGCACACCAGGTCGGCCGTGGCGTCCACGATGGCGGCGCAGAAGTCGTAGATCTTGTGCGCCTCGCCACGCACGGACTCGGGAAAGCGCGTGGGTTCGGGGTCCAGGCCCACGCACAGCAGGGAGTCGTTGCGCGTGGTGGCGTCGCGCAGCATGTCAAGAAAAGTCATGTCCGTGATTTTAGGCAACACCGTGCCGCTGCCGTGCGCCATGGCGTCCTGGTGTTTTCGCGGGCGGCTTCGGCAAGGACGGCGCCTGCCCGGCACAATCGCCGCCCATGCCTGCCCTTTCCCGCCGCCAGCTCGTCGTTCTTGCCCTGTTGACCCTGGTGTGGGGCCTCAACTGGCCGGTGATGAAGATGGGTGTGGCGCACTTTCCGCCGCTCACCTTTCGCATGGCGTCGCTGTGGCTGGGCCTGCCCATCCTGGCCGCGGTGATAGGGGTGCGCAAGCTGCCCTTTACTATTGCGCGCGCGCATTGGGGCCGCGTGGCGCTGCTGGCGCTGACCAACATGGTGCTGTGGCATGTGCTCATGATCCTGGCGATCCCGCAGCTGTCCAGCGGACGCGCGGCCATCCTGGGCTACACCATGCCCATCTTCTCGGCCGTGCTGGGCGCGCTGGTGTTCGGCGACCGCCTGGCCGGGCGTGCGTGGGTCGGCGTGGGCGCGGCACTGGTGGGCGTGGTGCTGTTGCTGTGGCACGAGATTGGCGCGCTGGGCGGCCGGCCTCTGGGCGTGACGTTGATGCTGGTGTCTGCCGCGAGCTGGGCCATGGGCACGCAGCTGTTGCGGCGCCTGACCGTGCCGGTGCCGCTGCTCACGCTGTCGTTCTGGATGGTGGCCATCACCTGCGTGGTACTCACCGTGTTGGCGGTGGCGTTCGAGCGCGAGCGCTGGGTGGCACCCGACGCCCAGGCCTGGGCCGCCATTCTCTACAACGGGCTGCTGGCGCTGGGCTTTGCGCAGACGGCGTGGTTCTTCCTGGTGCGCACGCTGCCGCCCGTGGCCTCCACCCTCAGCGTGATGATGATTCCGGTGCTGGGCGTGTTCAGCGGCGCGCTGTGGCTGGGCGAGGTGCTGCATTGGCAGGACTGGACCGCCGTGGGCCTGATGGCCGTGGCCATCGGCACCGTGCTGTGGCCGGCCCGCGCCGTGCAGGCGCAGGAGTTCAAGTAAAAAGAGCTGCTAGCGCTTATGCAATAAGCGCTAGCAGCTCTGATTTTTATAGCGTTCTGGGGCGGGATCAGCCTGCCGCGCGCTTTTGCAGTATTTCGAAGGCCGGCAGGGTCTTGCCCTCCAGCACCTCCAGGAACGCGCCACCGCCGGTGGAGATGTAGCCCACGTCCTTCTCGATGCCGTACTTGGCAATCGCCGCCAGGGTGTCGCCACCGCCGGCGATGCTGAAGGCGCTGGATTCGGCGATGGCCTGTGCGATGGCCTTGGTGCCGCCCGCGAACTGGTCGAATTCGAACACGCCCACGGGGCCGTTCCAGACGATGGTGCCCGCGGCCTTGAGCTGCGCGGCCAGCTTGGCCGCCGTCTCGGGGCCGATGTCCAGGATCAGGTCGTCCTCGGCCACTTCGCTGGCCTTCTTCACGGTGGCGGGCGCGTCGGCCGCGAAGGCCTTGGCGACCACCACGTCGGTGGGGATCGGCACCTCGGCGCCGCGCGCGGCCATGGCGGCGATCACGGCCTTGGCTTCGTTCACCAGGTCGGGCTCGGCCAGGCTCTTGCCGATGGGCAGGCCGGCCGCCAGCATGAAGGTGTTGGCAATGCCGCCGCCCACCACCAGGCCGTCCACGTTCTTGGACAGGCTTTGCAGGATGGTCAGCTTGGTCGAGACCTTGGAGCCGGCCACGATGGCGACCAGCGGGCGCTTCGGGTTGGCCAGCGCGGTCTGGATGGCGTCGATCTCGGCGGCCAGCAGCGGGCCGGCGCAGGCCACCTTCGCGTACTCGGCGATGCCGTAGGTCGTGCCCTCGGCGCGGTGGGCGGTGCCGAAGGCGTCGTTCACGTAGATGTCGCACAGCTGGGCCATCTTCTTCGCCAGCTCGGGGTTGTTTTTCTTCTCGCCCTTGTTCACGCGGCAGTTTTCCAGCAGCACGACCTGGCCGGGCGCGACCTGCACGCCGTCCACCCAGTCGGCCACCAGCGGCACCTCGCGGCCCAGCAGTTCGGACAGGCGCTGGGCCACCGGGGCCAGCGAATCCTCGGGCTTGAACTCGCCCTCGGTGGGGCGGCCCAGGTGGCTGGTCACCATCACGGCGGCGCCGGCTTCCAGCGCCATCTGGATGCAGGGCACGGAGGCACGGATGCGCGTGTCCTCGGTGATGCGGCCGGCGTCGTCTTGCGGCACGTTCAGGTCGGCACGGATGAACACGCGCTGGCCACGGGCCTGGCCCTGGGCGCAAAGGTCGGAAAAGCGAAGGATGTGCATGGGAACAGTGGGTGAGTGCGCCGCGCCGTCACGGTGCGGTCATGAAAACTGCGCGGATTGTAGGCGCCTGGTAACCGCGCCGTAACTCTCTACCAGCCCAGCCCGATGTGCAGCGGCAGGTACACCGCCATGCCCACGACGATGGTGCCCAGGATGCCGCGGCGCCAGAAGTAGTAGCCCGCGGCGGCAGCCACGGCGGGCAGCCGTGCGTCCTGCAGCGTCTGGATCAGCGCGCCCTGGCTCATGACCAGCTCGGGCGCGATCACCCCGGCCAGCGCGGCCAGCGGCGCGTACTTCAGGCCGCGGCGCAGCCAGTCGGGCATCGGCAGGTCGCGCTCGGGGATCATGAAGAACGCGCGCGTGAGCAGGGTGATGCCCGCCAGCCCCAGGATGGCGATGGCCGGCTCGATCCAGGCACCGTTCATGTGTCGCCTCCCACCGCGCGGGTGCGCGCACGCCGCAGCGCGCGCTCGGCCGCTTCGGCGGCCAGCCCTGCGGTGACGGCTGCGGCGATCGCCACCAGGATGTTGAGCTTGAGCGGCAGCGCGAAGGTGGCCACCGCCGCCGTGCAGGCCACGGCCGTGGCGAGCCAGGTGGCGCGGTCGTTCAGCATGGACAGCAGGATGCCCAGCAGCGCCAGCACGCCCGCAAAGCCCAGCCCCCAGGACAGCGGGATGGCGTTGGCCAGCACGATGCCCGCAATGGACGGCACCTGCCAGGCCAGCCAGTTGGCCGAGGCCGCGCCCCAGAAATAGGGCACCTGCTCGGGTGCAGGTACGGGCTTGGGAAAGCGCTTCATGAAGCTCACGAAGATCACATCGCCGCTGAAGTAGCCCAGCGCCAGCCGGTGGCGGCGCGGCAGGTGGGCGAAATAGCTGCGCCACATGCTGCTGAAGATCACGAAGCGCAGGTTCACGCAGGCGGCCGTGAGCCACACCACCCACAGCGGTGCGCCCGCCACCATCAGCGGCAGCACGGCCAGCTGTGCGCTGCCGGCATACACCGCCAGCGACATGAACAGCGCCATCGGCAGCGACATGCCGCTCTTGGCCATGGCCACGCCCGTCACCAGGCCCCAGGCGCCGATGCCCAGGCAGGTGCCGGCCATGTCACCGGCGCCCTGGCGGAAGGCCGGGTCGCGCAGCTGGGCGCGCAGGAAAGGCAGACTCATGGGGCGGCGCCCAGCACCATGCCTGGCGCCAGCGGGAAGCCGCGCAGGAAGTCCGCGGCGGGCAGCCGCTTGCCGCCCGCGCGTTGCAGCACCGTCAAGCGCAGCAGGCTGCCGGCGCCGCAGGCCACGCCGATGCCGTCGGCATCTATAGACAAAATCTGGCCGCAGGCCGCATCCAGCGTGCGCGAGCAGCTATCTATTTCGCAGCTCCATACCTTGATGGCATCGGCCCCCAGCGTGGTGGCCGCGCCGGGGAAGGGGTCGAAGGCACGCACGCGCCGGGCGATCACCTCCGCCGGCTGGTTCCAGTCGATGGTGCTTTCCGCCTTGTCGATCTTGTGCGCGTAGGTCACGCCCTCGGCCGGCTGCGGTGTGGGTTTAAGGCCCCCGCAGGCGGCCATCTCCAGCGCCTCCACGATCAGCCGCCCGCCCAGCTGCGCCAGCCGGTCGTGCAGCGTGGCGGTGGTATCGGCGGGGCTGATGGCGGTCTTTTCCAGCAACAGCATGTCGCCGGTATCCAGGCCCGCGTCCATCTGCATGATGGTCACGCCGGTTTCCGCGTCGCCGGCCTCGATGGCGCGGTGGATGGGCGCCGCGCCGCGCCAGCGCGGCAGCAGGCTGGCGTGGATGTTCAGGCAGCCGAGCCGGGGCGTGTTGAGCACCCACTGCGGCAGGATCAGCCCATAGGCGGCCACCACCATCACATCGGCCTGCGCAGCCTCGATGGCGGCTTTGGCGGCCGCTGCGTCCTCGGGGTATTTGCCATCCAGGCGCAGGCTCAGCGGCTGCGCCACGGCGATGCCGTGCTGCAGCGCGCACTGCTTGACGGGTGAAGCCTGCAGTTTCATGCCGCGGCCCGCGGGGCGGTCGGGCTGGGTTAGCACCAGGGGCACGGTGAATCCCGCGGTCAGCAGGCGTTCCAGGGCCACGCGCGCAAACTCGGGCGTGCCGGCAAAAATGACTCTCATACAACGCGTGGAATAGCGGCCCCGGGGTGGGGCTCAGTGAAAGGGGTCGTTGTCGTTCAGCCGCTCGTCCGTGAACATCACGCGCTGCACGACGCCCGCTGGGTCGATGTGCACATGGGCCTGGCGGGGCTCTCCATTGTCACGAAAGCGGTAGGTCCAGATATCGCCATTGAAGCGCGCCACCTTCTCCACCAGCGCAGGCGGGCCGAAGGTGCGTCGCACGGCTGCGCGCGTATCGACGCCATTGCGCAGCGCATGGAAGTGCTCCAGCGTCAGTACCTGCTCCACCCGCACCAGGCGTTGCCGGGCGTCAAAGTCGAGGTGGTAGACCTGTTGGCCTGCGGGCTGGCGGCTGTAGACCAGCCGTTCTCCGCCTTCAGGGAGCATTACGGTCAGCGTGGGTGCGCCCATGGTGCGCTCGATGTCCGCACGCGGCGTGCCTGCTTTCTGCCATTCGGGTACGGCGCAGGCCGCCAAAAAAACAGCCAGCAGCAGTGCGCTCCAGCGGAGCCGGCGCGGTGCGGTTGCGTGCGCCGGCAGCGGGGTCATGCGCGTTCGGCCTGCTTTTGCTGCTTCAACAGCTTGGTCTTGATGCGGTTGCGCTTCAAGGGCGACAGGTATTCCACGAACACCTTGCCCAGCAGGTGGTCCATCTCGTGCTGGATGCACACGGCCAGCAGGCCCTCGGCCTCGATCACGCGCGGCTGGCCGTCGCGGTCCAGCGCGCGCACGTGCACGGCAGTGGAGCGCTCCACGCCATCGTAGATGCCAGGCACCGACAGGCAGCCCTCGTCGCCCACCTGTTTCTCGGCACTGGCCCAGGTGATCTCGGGGTTGATCAGCACCAGCGGCGTGTCGCGCTCTTCGGAGACGTCGATCACCACGATGCGCTCGTGCACATCGACTTGCGTGGCGGCCAGGCCGATGCCATGGGCGTCGTACATGGTGGCGAACATATCGTCCACGATGGCGCGCACGCGCTCATCCACCGCCGTCACGGGCTGGGCGACCTTGTGCAGGCGAGGATCGGGGTAACAGAGAATCGGAAGAATTGCCATGGCAGAGCGCTCAATATGTCGCTATTTTCGCCACTTTTGCCCGCCATTGCGGCGCCCAATCACAATAATCGTTGCCCGATCAAGGGCTTGGGCACAGAATCTCAAATGGTTTGTAATGTATTCGCGGCAGTTTCTTCTGTAAAACAATTAACTGCATCGCAGCGAGAGGGGCGTTTTTCCAATGAATGACACGAGGAACAATATGGCGGCTCAGGCCCGTATGCGCGTGACCGCGCTCGGAGCACTGGCTTTGTTGGCGGGTGCCGCCATGGCACCGGCGGCACAGGCCCAGAATTACCCGATTACCTCCGAGCAGCGCGCCACCGCGCAGCAGGTGGCTTCACGCGGCGTTCCCCTTTCCGAATTGGCCGCCAATGCGCCCGATACCTACGTGGTGAAACGCGGAGACACGCTGTGGGGTATTTCCGGCATGTATTTGAAGCGCCCCTGGCGCTGGCCGGAACTGTGGGGCATGAATCTGCAGTCCATTCCCAACCCGCACCTGATTTTCCCGGGTCAGACGCTGTACCTGGAAAAGGTGGACGGCTATGCCCGCCTGAGCACCAGCCGCAAAGGCGCGCCCGAGACCGTGCGCGTGTCGCCGCGCACGCGCTATGACAGCCTGGCCGGCACGGCGCTGCCCACGCTCAAGCCGCACCTGATCGAACCCTTCCTCGTCGAGCCTCTGGTGGTGGACGAGCTCACGCTGCAGCAGGCTCCGCGCATCGTGGCCACGCGCGACGAACGCATGATCATGGCCAACGGCGACCGCGCCTACGTGCGCGGCCCTGAAGGCAGTCCCCTCGTGATGGCGCCTGGCGTGCCGCGCCAGTACCGCGTGTTCCGCAACGCCATTCCACTGAAGGATCCGCACACTGGTGAGGTGCTGGGCTACGAAGCGCAGTATGTCGGCCGCGCCGAACTGGTGCGCAGTGAAACTACCACTCCCGTGCCCCAGCGCGATGTAGCGCGGGGCAAGAGTTCCAGCGAGGGCCGGGGGGAAGTGCTGGAGGGGCAAGCCGACGGCACAGCGGTGGACATCGTTCCCGCCACGGTGGACCTGAGGGGCGCGAAGGAAGAGATCCGCGCCGGCGACCGCCTGCTGCCCGCACCACAGCGCAGCTTCAACAGCTACACCCCGCGGGCACCGCTGGGCCCCGTGGATGCCAGCGTGGTATCGATCTACGGCAGCGCGGCCGTGGCCTATGCCGGCCAGAACCAAGTGATCACCATCAACCGCGGTACGCGCGACGGCATGGAAGCCGGCCACGTGCTGCAGCTGCTCACGCAGGGCGAGCGCTTCAAGGACAAGACCGACGAGCAGCGCGCCATGGTGCGCCTGCCCAGCGAGAGCAATGGCGTGGCGATGGTGTTCCTCACGTTCGACCGCGTGTCCTACGCCCTGATCCTGCAGTCGCAGCAGGCGGTGCGTGTGGGCGACCGTCTGGTCAACCCCGAGTAAGCCCCGGGCGCCGCCACCTGCGGGCGGCCGCTCCCCCGCCTTGTCACCGCGCATGCAACGCGACGAACTGGCCGCTTGGCTGCGTCTGACGCTCACGCCAGGCGTGGGCAACGGTGCCGCGCGCAGGCTGCTGGCCGCGTTCGGCCTTCCCCAGAACATCTTTGCGCAGGGCGAGAGGGCCTGGCAGTCCTGCGTCACCACCGCGCAGGCGCGCGCGCTCGCCCGCGTGCCCGAGGAGCTAGAGTCGCTGACCGAGCGGACGTGGCAGTGGCTGCTGGACGGGCGGGCGCCCGCGCAGCCGGCGCACGGCATCGTCACGCTGGGTGACGATGCCTATCCTCCTGCGTTGCTGGCCACCGAGGATCCGCCGCTGCTGCTGTACCTGCTGGGTGCTCCGCAGTTCGTGCAGGGCGGCGCGCCGTTCGCGCCGCAGCACAGCCTGGCCATGGTGGGTAGCCGCAACCCCACGGCCCAGGGGGCGGACCATGCGCGGCAGTTCGCACGCGCTCTGCGGGAGGCGGGTTTGTGCATCGTTTCGGGCCTGGCGTTGGGCATCGACGCGGCGGCGCACGAGGGCGCGCTGATCGACCCGCCCGACGGCGCCGCGCCCGCCACCATTGCCATCGTGGGCACCGGGCTGGACCGGGTGTACCCGCGTGCCAACAAGGAGCTGGCCCACCGCATCGCACGCCACGGCCTGCTGGTCAGCGAATACCCGCTGGGCACGCCGCCGTTGCCGGCCAACTTTCCCAAGCGCAACCGCATCATCTCCGGCCTGTCGCAGGGCACCCTGGTGGTGGAGGCGGCGCTGGCCTCGGGCTCGCTGATCACCGCGCGGCTCGCGGCCGAGCAGGGGCGCGAGGTGTTCGCCATACCCGGCTCCATCCACGCGCCCCAGTCGCGTGGATGCCACGCGCTGATACGCCAGGGCGCCAAGCTGGTGGAGTCGGCGCAGGATGTGCTGGAAGAACTGCGCTGGCATGCGCCGGCAGCCGCCATCCCCGCGCAACAGCCCGCGTCCGAGGAGCCCCTTGCGCCGTCGTATCAGTGTGTGCTGGATGCGCTGGGGTTCGATCCACTGGGGCTGGACGCGCTGGTGGCGCGCACCGGGCTGGATGCCGCCACGCTGCAAGTACGGCTGCTGGAGCTGGAACTGGAGGGGCGTGTCGCGCGCCTGCCCGGCGGGCTGTTCCAGCGCACGGGGCAGGCCTGAAAGCAGCGACGGCAGTGCGTGCTTCGCGGCGCACGCCTGCGGGGAAGGGGCTTGCCGCGTGGCCTTGACCGGCCGGCGGATCAGCCGGCGCGGTACGGGCACGTGTTTGCTATATAAAAATGAGCTGTTCGCGCTTGCTATTCATCCATTTCAAAGGATTTTTCCGTTGAAACCTGGATGAAATAAGCGCAGACAGCTATGTTTTTTGATGTTATAGCCCGAGCATCAACCGCAGGTTCTGCACCGCGGCGCCGCTCGCGCCCTTGCCCAGGTTGTCCAGGCGCGCCACCAGCACGGCGTGGCGGTAGCTCTCATTGGCGAACACGCGCAGTTCCAGCTGGTTGGTGTCGTTGAGCGCGAGGGCATCGAGTTTGCCGTCCTCGGTGGGCGGCAGCACCTTCACCCACTGCTCGGGCGTGTTGCTCTTGGCGTAATGGGCCGCCAGTGCGTCGTGCAGGTCCGCCGCCTTCGGCTGGCCGGGCAGCAGGTCCAGATGCAGCGGCAGTTGCACCAGCATGCCCTGGCGGAAGTTGCCCACCGAGGGGATGAAGATCGGGCGGCGCGTGAGCCCGGTGTACTTCAGGATCTCGGGCAGGTGCTTGTGCGACAGGCCCAGTGCATACAGCTCAAAGGGCGCCGCCTGGCCTTGCTCGTAGGCCTCGATCATCGTACGGCCGCCGCCGGAGTAGCCGCTCACCGACGGCAGCGCCAGCGGGTGATCGGCAGGCACCAGGCCGGCGTCGACCAGCGGGCGCAGCAGGGCGATGGCGCCGGTGGCATAACAGCCGGGGTTGGATACGCGCGTGGCGCTGCGCACGGCCTCCAACTGGCCGGATGCCAGTTCGGGAAAGCCGAACACCCAGCCCGGCGCCGTGCGGTGGGCGGTGGAGGCATCAATGATCTTGATGGCGCGGCCGGTCTCGGCAGTGATGGCGTCCACCAGCGCGACCGTTTCGCGCGCGGCATCGTCGTGCAGGCACAGCACGACCAGGTCCACACCGGCGATCAGTGCGCGCTTGGCGGCGGCGTCCTTGCGCAGTTCGGGGGCGATGCTGACCAACTCCACCTGGGGCATGGCCTGCAGGCGCTCACGAATCTGCAGGCCGGTGGTGCCTGCCTCGCCATCAATAAAGACCTTGGACATCAGTAGCTCCTGCAAGGGCCGGCCCAGGGGTGGGGCCGGGGGCGTAAGTTATATCCACATCAATGGTGCGTCGCAGCATGATACATTTACCGGCTGCCATTCCCGAGCATGCGGCTGTATTTCCGCTCTTCGGCAGAACGGGTACAAACACCATCCTTCCCCTGAGAGAGACCTCATGAAGATTCACGAATACCAAGGCAAGGAAATCTTGCGCAGTTTCGGCGTGCCCGTCCCGCGTGGCATCCCCGCTTTCACGGTGCAAGAAGCCGTGGAAGCCGCACAAAAGCTCGGCGGCCCCGTGTGGGTCGTGAAGGCCCAGATCCACGCCGGTGGCCGTGGCAAGGGCGGTGGCGTGAAGGTGGCCAAGACCATTGATGACGTGAAGGCACGCGCCAGCGAGATCCTGGGCATGCAACTGGTCACGCACCAGACCGGCCCTGAAGGGCAGAAGGTGCGCCGCCTGTACATTGAAGATGGCGCCGACATCAAGAACGAACTGTATGTGTCTCTGGTGACCGACCGTGGCACGCAGAAAGTGGCGCTGATCGCTTCCAGCGAAGGCGGCATGGACATCGAGGAAGTGGCCCACTCCACGCCCGAGAAGATCATCACCGAGATGATCGACCCCCTGACCGGCATCACGCCCGAGCAATCCAAGAAGGTGGCCGCAGCCATCGGCCTGACGGGTGCTTCGGTGGACCAGGCGGTGGACCTGTTCGCCAAGCTCTACAAGTGCTACATGGACACCGACGCGTCCCTGGTCGAGATCAACCCGCTGAATTGCGACTCCAAGGGCAACCTGATGGCCCTGGACGCGAAGTTCAACTTCGACGCCAACGCGCTGTTCCGCCACCCGGAAATCGTGGCCCTGCGCGACCTGGACGAGGAAGATCCGGCGGAAGTCGAGGCCTCCAAGTTCGACCTGGCCTACATCTCCCTGGACGGCAACATCGGCTGCCTGGTGAACGGCGCCGGCCTGGCCATGGCCACCATGGACACCATCAAGCTGTTCGGCGGCGAGCCTGCCAACTTCCTGGACGTGGGCGGCGGTGCCACCCCCGAGAAGGTCACCGAAGCC
Organism: [Acidovorax] ebreus TPSY; assembly: GCF_000022305.1. NCBI lineage: Bacteria > Pseudomonadati > Pseudomonadota > Betaproteobacteria > Burkholderiales > Comamonadaceae > Diaphorobacter > [Acidovorax] ebreus. The sequence goes on along the minus strand of NC_011992.1, from coordinate 3,629,801 downwards.
TTCAAGATCATGCTCAAGAACCCCAAGGTCAAGGGCATTCTGGTCAACATCTTCGGCGGCATCATGAAGTGCGACACCATCGCCACCGGCGTGATCACCGCCTGCAAGGCCGTGAACCTGCAGGTGCCGCTGGTCGTGCGCATGAAGGGCACGAACGAAGAGCTGGGCAAGAAGATGCTGGCCGAATCCGGCCTGCCCATCATCAGCGCCGACACCATGGCGGAAGCCGCCACGAAGATTGTCGAAGCCGTCCGTTAAGCAGGCCCGGAGATAAAACATGTCGATCTACATCAACAAAGACACCAAGGTCATCACCCAGGGCATCACCGGCAAGACCGGTCAGTTCCACACGGAAAAGTGCCAGGAATACGCCAACGGCAAGAACTGCTTCGTGGCGGGTGTGAACCCCAAGAAGGCCGGCGAGAAGATTTTTGACATTCCAATCTTTGGGTCGGTCAAGGACGCCGCCAAGGAAACCGGTGCTACCGTCTCCGTGATCTACGTGCCGCCCGCAGGCGCGGCCGCCGCCATCTGGGAAGCCGTCGAGGCCGACCTGGACCTGGCGATCTGCATCACCGAAGGCATTCCCGTGCGCGACATGCTTGAAGTGCGCAACAAGATGAAGGCCAAGGAAGCTGCTGGCGGCAAGCGCACGCTGCTGCTGGGCCCCAACTGCCCTGGCCTGATCACGCCGGACGAGATCAAGATCGGCATCATGCCCGGTCACATCCACAAGAAGGGCCGTGTGGGCGTGGTGAGCCGTTCCGGCACGCTGACCTACGAAGCCGTGGCACAGTTGACCGAACTGGGCATCGGCCAGTCGTCCGCCGTCGGCATCGGCGGCGACCCGATCAACGGCCTCAAGCACATCGACGTGATGAAGGCTTTCAACGACGATCCTGACACCGACGCCGTGATCATGATCGGCGAGATCGGCGGCCCCGACGAGGCAGAAGCTGCCCGCTGGTGCAAGGCCAATATGAAGAAGCCCATCGTGGGCTTCATTGCCGGCGTGACCGCTCCTCCGGGCAAGCGCATGGGCCATGCGGGTGCGCTGATCTCCGGCGGCGCCGATACGGCGGACGCCAAGCTGGCCATCATGGAAGAGTGCGGTTTCACCATTACCCGCAATCCTTCCGAGATGGGTCGCCTGCTCAAGGGCCTGCTGTAATCCGCGAGCCTGGCGCGTTGTAGCGCGCCAGGTTACGCAAAATTACGCACGCGCGCGAGGGTCGTCCCTCTCTACACTGTCGGTTCCAACACAAAAGAAACGCCAGCTTGGTTGACCCAGGCTGGCGTTTTCGATTCATAACACTGGAGCCATCAATGGAGTACTTGAGCAATGCCGATTTCTGGATCGGCCTGGTGAAGATCGTCTGGATCAACATCATTTTGTCGGGCGACAACGCTGTCGTCATCGCCTTGGCGGCGCGTTCGCTGCCTGCGCAGCAGCAGAAGAAGGCCGTCATGTTCGGCTCCGGCGCGGCAGTGGTGTTGCGCATCGTATTGACGGTAGTGGCGGCCAAGCTGCTGGAGCTGTCCTTCCTGCAGATCGTCGGGGGCTGTCTGCTGCTGTGGATTGGTTATCAACTCCTCACGGGCGAAGAGGAAGATGACGGCGCATCCAAATCCGCAGGGGGCATGTTCGCGGCCATCCGCACCATCCTGATTGCCGACCTGGTGATGAGCCTGGACAACGTCATAGCCGTCGCCGCGACGGCCCAGGGGAACATGGTGCTGCTCGTCCTGGGGCTGGCCATCAGCATACCGCTGGTGATCTTCGGCTCCACCCTGATGATCAAGCTCATGGAACGCTTTCCCGTCATCGTCACGCTGGGGGCCGCGCTGATCGGTTGGGTGGGAGGCGAGACCATCGTCAACGACAACTTGCTCCACGATTACGCGATGGGTCATCCGTGGCTCCACTACGTAGCCGCCATAGCGGGCGCCGTGCTGGTGGTGATGGTGGGCAAGCTGGCGCAATCCCGCGGCGAACCTCGGCAGGCCTGAAAAGTCTGGCGCGCGGTAGTGCGACGGGAATGTGCCGCGACCTGACGGACATGTCCTTGAAGTAGCAAAAATGGCAGGCAAGAAGGGGCTGCGTAGGACCTCTTTTGCAACACACGTCAACGGGCCTGGCTTGCACGCGTTCAACATCATGACGGACCTGTCGCCCCGTGCGCCTCGACTATGATGCGCAGTCCCGCAATGCCGGTTGTGAGGGATATGCAGCGATGCCTTCCTCAACCGCATGTAAAGCGCCTTCGCGTGAGGCGTATCGCGGGAGTCTCTTATGAAACCTCTGCCGATGCTGAGCTACGAATTCTGCGCGTTGACGGACACGGGGCGGGTGCGCTCCAACAACGAAGACGCTGTGGCCATCCATGAGACGGCGCAGATGGCCATCCTGGCCGACGGCATGGGGGGCTACAACGCGGGCGAGGTGGCTGCCGGGATGGCGATCACCTACATCGGCACCGAGATGGTCCGCTGGCTGCAAGGCGACGGCTCCGCGGCATCACCTTCGGATGTACGGCATGCACTAGAGGCCTGTGTGGACAACGCGAACCACGCGATCCTCGGCGCCTCGATGTCCAACCCGCAGTACCTGGGAATGGGTACCACGCTGGTCGTCGGCGTGTTCCGTGACGACCGGCTCATTCTCGGCCACATCGGTGATTCGCGCTGCTACCGGTGGCGCGAGGGCCTCTTGCGGCAGATCACGCGCGACCACTCGTGGTTGCAGGAGCAGATCGACCTGGGACTGCTCACGCCGGCACAAGCAGCCGTTTCGGGGCAGCGCAACCTGGTTACACGGGCGCTGGGGGTGGATGTGTCCGTGCACATAGAAATCAACGAATTTCCTGTCGAGCCCGGTGACTTGTTCATTCTTTGCTCCGACGGCCTGACGGATATGTTGAGTGACGAAGATTTGGCCGAACTGGCGCGGATGCCCATTGCGCTACAAGATAAAGCGGCGCGCATGGTGGCCATGGCCAACGCCATGGGAGGGCGGGACAACATCAGCGTAGTGCTGGCGCAAACGCAACTCGCTCAGGACGCCAAAAAACGCGGCGGTCTCATGGCGCGCCTGCTGCGCACCTCGTGACCCTTCCGCCAAGCTCAGCCCGACCGCCAGGGCTTCATTTGCCTGTGCCCGGAAATTGCTACTTCCCTCTACTAGCTAAGTTGTTTGGATAAGGAAAAGTGATCATGCCCAGAATGGTCGTGTCGATCGATGGAGTCGTCATCAAGGAAGTTACCTTCACCAAGGAACGCACAACGGTAGGCCGCCGCCCCTACAACGACGTGGTCATCGATAACCTTGCCGTCAGTGGTGAACATGCGGTCTTCCTCATGAATGGGGACGATGTAGAAGTGGAAGACCTGGGTAGCACCAACGGCACCTATGTCAATGGCAAGGCCATCAAGCGACAGCCTTTGCGCAACGGCGACACGGTGGAATTGGGGAAGTACAAGATCCGCTTCCTGCACGAAGAGCCTGGTCACGACTATGAGAAGACGATGGTCTTCAAGCCGGGCATGTTGCCGCCGCTGGCCAAGCCTGCGGCCTCTGCTCCAGTCGTGCTGAGCGCCGCCGTACGGGTGATGAACGGCCCCGCCGCCGGCCGTGAGGTGGCTCTGACAAAAGTGGTTACCACCATTGGCAAGCCCGGCGTGGCCGTGGCATCCATCACCAAGCGCCACAGCGGCTTCGTGCTAGCTCATGTGGAGGGCGGGGACTTTCCGTTGCTGAACGGCAGCCCGGTGGGAGAAAGTCCCATCACCCTCAAAAATGGCGACCGCATCGCACTGGCCAGTACCGAGATGGAGTTTGTGCAAGGCTAGAGCGAGCAGAGGGCAACGCTAGTGTGGCAATCATTAGCGCTTCGCTCTTAAAAGCCGTTAGCGCCTGATGGGAGAAGGGGTGCTGCCGCGGGTCGCAGAATGCCGCGCTGCCTCTAACAGACCGAATTGCGTAGTTCTCCACGTAGAACACCTTAGGGTGACAAATGTGTCGATGTGTGACCGATTGGTTAGGCTTTTCCTTTGTTGGGTCAAGGAAACTGGTGAAAAATGTCGCGCACCGCAACGTTTGGTTGCATTCTGACGTTGGCACAGAAGCTGCTCAAGTGTTTTCAACCCGCAGGATTCCTCTGCGGGGGCTATTACCTAATTCCGAGGAGGATTTATGAAGCGTACCCTGCAACAAGGTTTCACCCTGATCGAACTGATGATCGTAGTGGCGATCATCGGCATTTTGGCTGCTGTGGCATTGCCCGCTTATCAAGACTACACAAAGCGCGCACGCGTTTCTGAAGGCCTTGTCCAAGCGGGAGCGGCCAAGCAGAACGTTGCGGACATTCTCGCAAAGGGTGCCGTGGCCGCTGACGCGCGAGGCTACGGCTCTGGTTATGTGCCTCCCACGCTGTCTGACAACGTGCTCGGCCCTCTGACGGCGCCGAACCCAGCAACTTACGATAACGCAGCAGCTGCTATCCAAAGCGGTATCCGTATCGAACCCGCAACCGGCGAAATCACCATCCCCTACAGCACGCGTATCGAGCCGGCAGCCTCCAACCTGCTGGTTCTGGTGCCCTACCTGGGTGCTGCCACTGGTACGACCGAAGCCAATCTGCCTGTCGCAACGGCCGCTTTCACGCCGCCTTCGGATGCCATCAAGTGGAAGTGTCGCGCGGCTGGCGCTACTTCGCCGTTTGCCGTGGCGCTTACAAATGCTCCTACGTTGCCGCAAAAGCTGGCACCCGCCGAATGCCGTTAATCGACTGTATACGGACTTAAAGGAGCGCTTCGGCGCTCTTTTTCATTTTGAAGCAGGCGGATTTTGTAATGCGACGTTTGATTATGGCCGCAAAAGCGGCAGCAATCCATCTGACTATTAGTGGCGTGGTGGCTTCTGTTGCGGCCTGTCTTGTATTTGGATTGTGGTTTCCTTTTCCTTATTTTGAACTAGGCGGTGGGCTTCATCTTTTCTGGATTTTAGTGGCTGTGGATGTGGTGTTAGGTCCATTGCTGACATTACTGCTATTTAACCCCGTTAAGCCACGCAGGGAGATGGCACTGGATTTGACGCTGATCGGATTCATACAGATGGCTGCCCTTGCATATGGCCTGTACAGCATTGGCCTGGCGCGCCCTGTCGTCCTAGCGTTTGAGGTGGATCGATTCGTCGCGGTTTCCGCGGCAGATGTGGATACCGACACCCTGAGCGAGGCCCCTGATACTCTGCGGTCATTGTCCTGGACAGGCCCTGTCTTGGTTGGTACGCGAAGTGCTAAGAACAATGATGAGCAAATGCTGAGCATCAGTTTGTCGCTTCAAGGGCTGGAGCCAAGTGCCCGGCCAGGATGGTGGCAGTCCTATTCGGCCAGCCGGCCGGATGCCATGCTGCGCATGAAGCCGCTACGCGACCTTCAAAAGGCGAGGTTGAAAGAGTGGGAAAAGATCGAACGGGCGATCGAAAAAACTAAATTGCCAGCCGAAAAAATCTTTTATCTCCCTTTGGTGAGTAGGAAGACTATGGATGAGTGGGTGGTTTTGCTCAATCAAGACGCGAATATCGTGGGTTTTGCCCCTGTTGGCGGTTTTGAAGCATCTCTACAACAAATTTCGGAATAATTAATGTCGCAAAGTGAGGCAATGAAGAAGAGAGCACTGCGAGGGTTCACCATGATCGAATTAATGATTGTCGTGATGGTGATCGGAGTTTTAGCTTCCGTCGCTTTGCCGGCATACCAAACATACGTCAAGAGAGGCCGAGTAACGGAGGGCATGTTGCAGGCAGCGTTGGCAAAGCAAAATGTGGCCGATGTGTTCTTTAAAGGCTCTCTACACCCCGATTCCGAAGGATATGGCGCAACTTACGTGCCGCCGACCGCTTCGGATAACGTTCTTGGCCTAACGACGGCCGCGCCGCCGAGTTATCTCAATAGCGCGACAGCAGTCGCTGACGCCATTCGTATCGATCCCGCCACAGGCGAAATTACCATTCCTTTTTCGACCAAAGTGGAGTCAGCGGGAGCCAATATTTTGGTGCTAATTCCTTACGTTGGCGGTGCGGGCGCAGAAGTCGCTTTGCCAGATGCGACCCAAATATTCGCACCTCCATCTGATGGAATGAAGTGGAAATGCCGCGCGGCGGGAGCCACATCCGGCTTTGCCGTGACGCCAATCACCGCACCGACCTTGCCGGCAAGACTGGCGCCCGCAGACTGCCGTTGACGTGCTGGCGTGCCGTGTCAACTCTGTACGGCATTCGGGTCGGATTTCCCACCGTGCTTCTCCAGCACCCTGACCCCCGTCATCACCATCCGCTTGTCCGCCGCCTTGCACATGTCATAAACGGTGAGCAGCGCTACCTGCACGGCGGTCAGGGCCTCCATCTCCACCCCGGTAGGCCCCACGGTTTCCACCGTAGCCGTGCATTGCACAGCGCTGTCGGAAGGCAGCAGTTCGAACTCCACGGCCACGCGGGTAAGGGCCAAGGGGTGGCATAGCGGGATCAGCTCGCTGGTCTTCTTGGCTGCCATGATGCCGGCGATGCGCGCTACGCCGAGCACGTCGCCCTTCTTGGCGGTGCCCGACTCGACCAGCACGAGTGTGGCGGGCTGCATCTCGATGCGGCCCGTGGCAATGGCCACGCGGTGCGTGGCCGGTTTGGCGCCCACGTCCACCATGTGGGCTTGGCCTTGGGCGTCGAAGTGGGTGAGGGGAGAGGGGGACGTTGTCATAAGGCGGGTTTACAACCGGGTGCGAAACATTCCAATGGCCGGGGCATCATACGGCCATGTGCAGATGGCCGCGATTGATGGCCGGCCCGTTCGCGCGGGTGGAGGAGTTTTGTGCAAGGTTCTCTACAAAATTGGCTCCCAGCGCCCAGCTGGAAAGCGCTGACAGCTTCTTTTTTTATAGCATTTGGCTCCCTGCAAGCACCGGCTGTGATGGCACAGCCATCGCTGCCCACATTGGGAGACGGCCTGGAGATGACGACCAGTGCGGAGCGCAAGCTGGGCGACCGCATCATCCGCGAGCTGTACCGCGACCCGGATTACATCGATGACGCGGTGCTGACTGAGTATGTGCAGAGCCTGTTCCTGCCACTGGTGCAGGCCGCGAAGGCGCGGGGGGAGTTGTCGCCCGAACTCGAGGAACGCTTTGCCTGGGAGATCTTGCTGGGCCGCGACCGTACGGTGAACGCATTTGCCCTGCCGGGCGGCTACTTCGGCGTGCACCTCGGGCTGATTGGCGTGGTGAGTACGCGCGACGAGCTCGCGTCGGTGCTGGCGCACGAACTCAGCCATGTCACCCAGCGCCATATTTCACGCCTGATCGCGCAGCAGGGGCGGCAGACGCCGCTGATGCTGGGCGCGCTGATCCTCGGCGCGCTGGCTGCGAGCCGGAGCCCCGATGCGGCCCAGGCCCTGATGGTGGGTGGGCAGGCGCTGGCCGTACAGAGCCAGCTGAACTTCTCGCGCGACATGGAGCGCGAGGCCGACCGTGTGGGCTACGGCCTGATGGCGCCCGCCGGTTTTGCGCCGCAGGGCTTCGTGGGCATGTTCGACAAGCTGCAGCAGGCCAACCGCATCAACGACAACGGCAGTTGGCCCTACCTGCGCAGCCACCCCTTGACCACGCAGCGCATCGCGGACATGCACAGCCGCATTCCGCCGGGTGCGGCGCAGCCCGCGCGGGCTACGCTGGAGCACCTGATGATGGCTGCGCGCGCGCGCGTGCTGATGCGCCCCGGTGTCGACGCTTGGCGACAGTGGGTTGCCGAGCCGCAGGACGCCGGCTTTGCCGCACGGCCCGCACCGCAGCGGGTGGCGGCCTGGTATGCGGCCACCCTCAGCGCGGTGCAGTTGGGCGACATGGCGGCTGCGCGCAAGGCGTTGCGTGCGCTGCAGTCCAGCGCAGGTACCGATGCTGCCGCGTTGCGCCAGGCGCGCCTGCTGGGTGCTGAGTTGGAGCTGGCTGCGGGCGACGCGCCCGCGGCGCTGACGTACCTGCAGGGCAGCGTCGTCACGGAAGGCAGCGGTGTGCCCGGCGCGCCCGCGCCCGCACGGCCCGAGATGCTGCTGCGCACCCAGGCCCTGCTGCGCACGGGCGCGGCAGGCGAGATGGCGGGGCCCTTGCAGACCTGGGTAGCCACGCATCCTCGGGACGCGACCGTTTGGCAAGCGCTGGCGCAGGTATGGCAACAGCAGGGGCAGTCCCTGCGCGCCGTGCGCGCTGAGGCCGAGGCACACGCCGCACGCTATGACTACGCGGCTGCGGTGGATCGTTTCAAGGCGGGGCAGGACCTTGCGCGGCGCAGCAGCGCTGCGGGGGACTACATCGAAGCGTCGATCATCGACACGCGGCTGCGTGCCGTGGAGTCACTTCTTAAGGAACAGGCCGCCGAGCGCTGATTCGATCAGCATGCCCAGCAGAGAGTAGATCAGCGAACCGATCAGCGCGGCGGTAAAGCCGTGTACCTGGAAACCGTCGCCCAGCACCGAGGCGGCGGCCCAGAACATGAGCGCGTTGATCACGAAGAGGAACAGCCCGATGGTGACGATGGTCACCGGCAGCGTCAGCACCACGAGGACCGGGCGCAGCACCACGTTGAACAGGCCGATCACAAAGGCCGCGATCAGCGCAGCGCCGAAGCTGCGCACCTCCACGCCGCTGTAGAGGTAGGCCACGCAAAGCAGGGCGGCCGCGCTCAGCAGCCATTTGAGCAGTAGTCGCATGGCGCGCAGCATAGCACCGGGCCGGTGAGTGCGCCGCGCCGCATGCGGCATGAGAGCGTGTAAAAAAAGCCGGCCCATCTGCGCTTGCACGCGATGGGCCGGCTGGGCTGAACAGTGGTTTTGCCGAGTCCTGCCGTGCCGATCAGTCGGCGGCCAGCATGAACAGCAGGCCCAGGCTGGCGAGCGAGCCGGGCACCGTCCAGCGCCGTGGCGGTTTGCGCACGATGACCGGCGCGGCGGCGGGCGCTGCGTCGGCCAGGGGGTTCGCCTCCTGTTCCAGCTTGGGGCGACGGGCGTCTACCACCCTGCACGCGCCATGCTCGGACTGCAGCTGCGCCAGCAGCTCGGGCAGCGGCCCCTTGGCCAGCACCGTGCTGATGGGCGCACCCTCCGCCCGCAGCCAGGGCTGCAGCTGCGCAAACAGCTTGTCCGCCCATTTGGCGCGCCAGTTCTCGCGTGCGCTATGGCTCACCCATTTGCTGATGCGGTGCGTCATGCGCGGTGCGCAGGCCACCAGCACCCAGTGGATCGTGCCCGCAGTGGCGGGGGCCGCCAGCGGCTCCAGGACTTGCCGCGCGTAGGCTGCGTCGTCCACATACACGATGACCTTGTCCATGGCGGATCTCCTGTCGGGCCTATGGGTGCGTGTGCAGGAAGGCCTGTTTCAGCCGTGCTGTGCAGGGGCCGTCTTGCCGCGCTGCGCGACGATGGCCTTGCCGACCACCAGCACCAGCAGGGCGCCGGCCACGCTGGCGGCGTACTTCAGAGTGTCGGACTGCTCCAGCTTGAACATCCACTGCCACTTGTCGGGGTTGGCCAGCGCGGGGTCGGAGACCAGCATGCCGCCGGCGATCCAGCCCAGCAGCATGCCGCCGGCGGTGATGATGGCCGGGAAGCGCTCCATGAGCTTGATGACCAGTTGGCTGCCCCACACGATGATCGGGATGGAGATCAGCAGGCCCAGCACCACCAGCAGCAGCGAGTGGTCGCCCGCGTTCTGTGCGGCGCCGGCAATGGCGATCACGTTGTCCACGCTCATCACCAGGTCGGCCACGATGATGGTCTTGATGGCGGCCAGCAGCTTGTCGCTCTCGGCCACGCTGCCGTGGCCGTCCTCGTCGGGGGCCAGCAGCTTCACGCCGATCCACACCAGCAGGATGGCGCCCACCACTTTCAGGAAGGGCAGGTTCAGCAGCGTCATCGCGAAGGCAATCAGGACCACGCGCAGGATGATGGCGCCCGCCGTGCCCCAGATGATGCCCTTGGTGCGCTGCGCGGGCGGCAGCTTGCGGCAGGCCAGGGCGATCACCACGGCGTTGTCACCACCGAGCAGGATGTCGATGATGATGATCTGCCCCAGTGCAACCCAGAACTCGGGTGAAGTCAGAAATTCCATAAAGTCCTCGTTATCAGTAACCGAAAGGAGGCCCGCAGCCACTGTAGGTGGCGGTGGGCGGCTCCGCAAGAGAGACACTGCACGGTGACCAGGGACTCGTCCACCCGCGTGGGTTGCGACGCGCGAAGAGGTAAGGACGGCCTTGATCAGCCCCGCAGGGCCATCAAAGGTCTTGCTCAGCCCGCATGCGATGCGTGGCGCATGCCGGGCCCGGGCTGCCGGAAGCGGTGCGCTTCGTACTGACGACAGACCGAGAGCCTCTGCACCCCGGGGCCGATGGCCGTCAGGACTTGGAGGTCAGGAGCTACTCCCCTTCGAACCTGCCATTGGAACATGGCACGAGGGCGGCGCGCAAGCGGCAGGCGTTTTTTGCGCAAGGCGGTTTGAAGAAAATGTTGCCAGACGCGCGACGGAATATGTCTGCCATGCTATTTAAAACATAGCGAATGGCCCTGGCGGCCCCGCCGCCATGCGCATGGAACACACCGGGGCGGGCGGTATCATCGGCGCGCCCCTACCTGCCATGTCCTGCATCCACGTCGCCGATATCGAAGCCGCCATCAACCATTGGCGCGCCCGCGCCCCATCGCCCGATGGCGTGGGGCTGGCGCCGGAAATCGAGGCGCTGGCCGAGGTGTATGGCCGCATGGTGTTTGCGCGGGCCGAGGACGTGGCGCCGCAGCAGATGCCCGCCGCGGCGCTGGCGGCGTGGCTGGCCTGGTACGAGACCACACCCGACACACCGTGCATCGCCATCTGCTCCACCAGCCAGGGGGATGAATGGTGCAAGGGCTGCGGGCGCAGCTTTGCCGAGGTGCAGCACTGGCTGGCGATGAGCCCGATGGACAAGCGCGCCGTGTGGCGGCGCATCACCCGCGAGGGCACGGCGCTGCGCTTCACGCGCTATGCCGAACGTGCGGCCGAGCGCCCCGCCGATTGCGCCGGCGGCGCTCCCGGCGCTGGTTGACCGGCTTTACGGCGGGGCGCGCGCCGGCTAAGGTGGCCGCATGCTGCGTTTGACCCAGGCCCCCGATATCGCCATGGCCACGCTGTGGCGCGACCTGCTGTGCGAAGCCGGCATGCCCGCCAGCGTGCAGCGCCAGCATCTGGGCGCGGCGGCGGGCCACCTGCCGCCAGGAGAGTGCCTGCCCGAGATCTGGCTGACGTACCCCGAACATGCAGAACGCGCCCGTGCGCTGTTGCGGGAGTTCCAGCATCTGCCGCAGCGCCAGTGGCGCTGCCACGCGTGCGGTGAGGCGATCGAGGGCGGCTTCGAGCAGTGCTGGAATTGCGGCGCCTTGATGCCGCAGTAAATTGCTATTTATTCAGGAGCTGGTAGCGCTTGTTGGTCGGGCGCTAGAGGTGTTTTTTGCTCAAAACACCATGTTACTTCCAGCGCAGCGGTTCCACATGCACGCTGCCCAGGGTGCTGCTCAGCGTGAGGCCGCCTTCCTGCACCGTCGCCTGCAGCTGCATGCTGCGCTCGGCCAGTGTTGCCAGTTGCTGGGCGGCGTCGGCGGGCAGGCGCCAGACCTGCAGCTTGTCCAGCCGCGTGAGCTTGTTCTCGATGCCCTTCCACCACACTTCGGCTGCGTGGTGAAAACAATAAACGATGACCGCATCGGATTTGCTGCAGGCCTTGGTCAGCGGCTTGTCCTCGGGCTGCCCGACCTCGATCCACAACCGCTTACGACCCGTGAAGTCGGTCAGCGATACGTCCGGGTCCTCCGGATCCGACAGGCCCGCGCCGAACGCCAGCGTGCCATCGCCCTGGCAGGTGTCCTGCAGTTCATGGGCCTGCAGCGCCAAGGCGGCCAGCCGCACCATCATGCGCTCGTCGGTTTCGCTGGGGTGGCGCGCCAGGGTGAGTGCATGGTCGGCGTAGTAGCCGTGGTCGATGTCCGCGATTTGGAGGTTCGCCTTGAAGATGGTGGACTTGAGGGCCATGGGATGCTTTCAAAATGAGAGCTGCCCGCGCTTGGCTGGCAAGCGCGGGCAGGCAAAAAGGCTCAAACCGGGTTGGATCAGACGCGGCGGGCCAGCTCGGCCGCCTTGCCGGTGTAGCTGCCCGGCGTCATGGCCAGCAGGCGGTCCTTGTCGGCTTGGGGGATCTCCAGGCCGTTGATCAGCGCGTGCAGCGCCTCGGCCGTCACGGTCTTGCCGCGCGTGACTTCCTTGAGCTTCTCGTACGCGCCCTGCACGCCGTAGCGGCGCATCACGGTCTGGATGGGTTCGGCCAGCACTTCCCAGCTGGTGTTGAGGTCGTCGGCCAGGGCTTCTTCGTTCAGCTCCAGCTTGTTCAGGCCGGTCATCAGCGAGGTATAGGCCAGCGCGGCGTAGCCCAGCGCCACGCCGATGTTGCGCAGCACAGTGCTGTCGGTGAGGTCGCGCTGCCAGCGGCTGATGGGCAGCTTTTCGGACAGGTGCCTGAGCAGCGCATTGGCCAGGCCCAGGTTGCCCTCGGCGTTCTCGAAGTCGATGGGGTTGACTTTGTGGGGCATGGTGGACGAGCCGATCTCGCCCGCCTTGAGCTTTTGCTTGAAGTAGCCCAGGCTCACGTAGCCCCAGATGTCGCGCGAGAGGTCCACCAGGATGGTGTTGGCGCGGGCGATGGCGTCGAACAGCTCGGCCATGTAGTCGTGCGGCTCGATCTGGATGCTGTAGGGCTGGAAGGTGAGGCCCAGGCCCAGCGGCTCGGGCGTCTCCACGACCTTGCGGCTGAAGGCTTCCCAGTCGAAGTCGGGCCAGGCCGACAGGTGGGCGTTGTAGTTGCCCACGGCGCCGTTCATCTTGCCCAGGATCTTCACCGCCGCGATGCGCTCGCAGGCCGCCTGCAGGCGCACGACCACGTTGGCCAGCTCCTTGCCCACCGTGGTGGGGCTGGCGGTCTGGCCGTGGGTGCGGCTGAGCATGGGCACGTCGGCGAACTGGTGGGCCATCTCGCGCAGCTTGAGCACGATGCGGTCCAGGCCCGGCAGGATGACCTGGTCGCGGCCCGAGCGGATCTGCAGCGCATGGCTGGTGTTGTTGATGTCCTCGCTGGTGCAGGCGAAGTGCACGAACTCGGCAGCCTTCTCCAGTTCGGGGCGGGCCTCGAACTTGGACTTGATCCAGTATTCGACCGCCTTCACGTCGTGGTTGGTGGTCTTCTCGATGTCCTTGATGGCGCTCGCGTCGGCCTCGGAGAAGTTCTTCACCAGGCCCAGCAGGTAGGCGCGCGCGCCGGTGGACAGTGGCTTGAACTCCGCAAATCCCGCGTCCGACAGCGCGATGAACCAGGCCACCTCCACCTGCACGCGGCGGTGCATGTAGCCGTGCTCGCTCATGATGGGACGCAGGGCGGAGAGTTTGGCGGCGTAGCGGCCGTCAAGGGGCGACAGGGCGGTGATGGTGGACAGGCTCATGGGCCGTCATTGTAGGTGGGCGCCTGGAATGCCGAAGGGCCGCGGCCGGCCGGCGCGCCCGCCCCTAGAATCGCGCTCACCCGACCAACCCCATCCCCCCAGGCGCTGCACATCACCATGAAACTGATCGGATCGAATACGAGCCCCTACGTGCGCAAGGTGCGCGTGGTGCTGGCCGAGAAAAAGCTGGATTACCAGTTCATCGAGGAGAACGTGTGGGCCGACGACACGGCCATCAGCGCGTCCAACCCGCTGGGCAAGGTGCCCTGTCTGATCATGGAGGGCGGTGAGGCGGTGTTCGATTCGCGCGTGATCGTGGAATACCTGGACACGCTGTCCCCCGTGGGCAAGCTCATTCCCGCCCTGGGGCGCGAGCGCGCCGAGGTCAAGACCTGGGAGGCGCTGGCCGACGGCCTGCTGGACGCCGCCATCCTCGCGCGCCTGGAGGCCACCTGGGCCGGCCGTCAGGACGGTGAGCGCAGCCAGGCGTGGATCGACCGGCAACTCGCCAAGGCGCGCGCCAGCCTGCAGTCCATGAGCAAGGGGCTGGGCGACAAGCCTTATTGCAGCGGCATCCACCTTACGCTGTCGGACATTGCCGTCGGCAGCGCGCTCGGGTGGCTGGAGTTCCGCTTTCCTGACATCGCCTGGCGCACGGACCACCCCAACCTGGGCCGCCTGATGGACAAGCTGATGCAGCGCCAGAGTTTCATCGACACCCAGCCGCGCTGAACCGCCGACCCACTGGGCCTAAAGAAAAAGCGCGCCTTCCGTGAGGAAGTGCGCGCTTTTTGCTGCGGAATAAAAAAAGTTGCGAAGCGCCCCGAAACGAATGAAGAGAGGGAGGGAGGAGAAGCGCCCCAGGGTTGCAGCCAGGCCGGGCCTGGAAGGCTTCGCAACGTTAAAAACGGTTATTCGGATCACGCCGCGATGGACTCGCGGCCACGGTTAACTCCTAGAGTGGAGGTGATGGTAAAAAGTTCCAGATCTCACCCATAAAAAAATTCAAAAAATTTTCACCAAGCCTCAACGCGGCGCCGCCAGTTGCTGCTCGATGGCCTGGATCAGCGCTTTGCTGTGGGGTTCCACCGAACTTCCGTAGCTTCCCACCACCTTGCCCGAACGGCTGACCAGGTACTTGTGGAAGTTCCACCGTGGCGTCTGCCCCGCGGACGCTGCGGCGAGCTGGCGGTACAGCGGCAGGGCTTCGCCGCCCTTCACGTGGCTCTTGGCAAACATCGGGAAGCGCACGCCAAACGTGTTTTCGCAGAACTGGGCGATCTCGGTGTTACTGCCGGTTTCTTGTGCAAAGTCGTTCGACGGAAAGCCCAGCACCACCAGCCCTTGGTCGCGGTAGCGCGCGTACAGCTCTTCCAAGCCCTGGTATTGGCCGGTGAAGCCGCAGTAGCTGGCCGTGTTGACCACCAGCAGCACCTTGCCGGCGTATTGGCACAAGGCCTGCGGCGCCTCGTCCTGCAGGCGCGGCACGGTGTGCTGCAGCAGGGCGGGGCAGGCCCGGGCATCTGCGGCCGGAGGCGCCGCAACATCCGCCGCCTGGGCGGCGGGGCCCAGCAGCGTGGCGCATAGAAGCAGCGGCAAAGTCAGGCGTGGCATGGTGCAGGGATGGCAGGGAGGGCAAAAGCCCGTACACGCCGCCATTACACCATGTCTGCAGGCGGCGAAAAAGTTTTTGGCTATCGACCATGCTGAAAGCATGGGTTTCACCTTGTTGCGATCTGACCGCCCTCGATGCCGGATGATTGCTATTGAAAATATAGCTTCCAGTGCTTGCTGTCAAAGCGCTGGAGCCCTAAAACACGCTAGACCCTAGCTGGGTGCCCGCGCCTCGCCTGCCTGCGCCTCGCGCGCATGGGGACGACGCAGTACCCGGTGGCGCAGCCATTGCTCGAAGTCGTCCACATAGGTGAACACCGCCGGCACCACCAGCAGGCTGAGCACCGTGGAGGTGATGAGGCCGCCGATCACGGCCACGGCCATGGGGGAGCGGAAGCTCATGTCCGCGCCGCCCAGCGCCAGGGCAATGGGCATCATGCCGGCGCCCATGGCCAGCGTGGTCATGATGATGGGGCGTGCGCGCTTGTGGCAGGCGTCCAGCAGCGCGTCCATGCGGCTCATGCCGTGGCGCCGCGCCACGATGGCGTATTCCA
This sequence comes from [Acidovorax] ebreus TPSY, assembly GCF_000022305.1. Classification (NCBI taxonomy): domain Bacteria; kingdom Pseudomonadati; phylum Pseudomonadota; class Betaproteobacteria; order Burkholderiales; family Comamonadaceae; genus Diaphorobacter; species [Acidovorax] ebreus. The sequence goes on along the minus strand of NC_011992.1, from coordinate 3,614,080 downwards.
CGAGCAGGATGGAGTTCTTCGTGGCGATGCCCATGAGCATGATGAGCCCGATGAGCGACGGCATGGAGAAGCTCTTGCCGGCCAGCAGCAGCGCCACGAACGCCCCGCCCAGCGACAGCGGCAGCGCCGCGAGGATGGTGACCGGCTGCAGGAAGTCCTTGAACAGCAGCACCAGCACGATATAGATGCACACCACGCCGGTGAGCATGGCCAGGCCGAAGCTGGCGAACAGCTCGCCCATCATCTCGGCGTCGCCCACGTCGATCAGGCGCACGCTGGCAGGCAGGCCCCGTACGGCGGGCAGCTGGCGCACGGCCTCGGTCACCTCGCCCAGGCCGCGCTCGCCCAACTCGATCTCGAAGTTCACGTTGCGCGAGCGGTCGTAGCGGCTGATGACCGCGGGGCCGCCGGCCAGCGACAGCTCGGCCACCTCGCCCAGGCGCACCGGGCCGTGCGCGCCGGGCAGCGTGAGGCGCTCCAGCACCGACAGGTCTTCGCGCGCAGCATCCTCCAGGCGCACGACGATGGGCACCTGCCGCTGCGCCAGGTTGAGCTTGGGCAGGTACTGGTCGTAGTCGCCCACGGTGGCCACGCGCAGCGTCTCGGCGATGGCGCTGCTGGTGACCCCCAGGTCGGCGGCGCGGGCGAAGTCGGGGCGCACGGCGATCTCCGGGCGCACCAGGCTGGCCGTGGAGCTCACGCCGCCAATGCCCGCGATGGTGCGGATGTCCCGCTCCACCGCGCGGGCGGCGGCCGCAAGCGCCTGCGGGTCTTCGCTGGCCAGCGCCAGGATGTACTTGTCGTTGGAGCCGCCCAGGCCCACCTTCACGCGCACGCCGGGCAGCTCTTGCATGGCGGCGCGCAGGCGCTGCTCGATCTCCTGCTTGCGCGGGCGCTCGCCCCGCGGCGTCATGCGCAGCGTGAGCGTGGCCTTGCGCGGGTCGCCCGCGCCCGCGCCGGCGAACGGGTCGGCCCCGGCCGAGCCCCCGCCGATCGTGGTGTAGATGCTCTCCACATGGCCCACGCCCATGGCGCGCTCGGTGGCCAGGGCCACCACGGCGCGCGTGTCGGCCAGCTTGGCGCCGGGCGGCAGCTCCAGCGTGACCTGGGTCTGGGCGTTGTCGTCCGCCGGGATGAAACCCGAGGGCAGCAGCGGGATCAGCGCCAGGGAACCGACGAAGAACAGCAGCGCGCCCAGCAACGTAAGGACGCGGTGCTTCAGGCACCAGTGCGAGGCACGCATGTACGCGGCCAGCCAGCGCGGCTCCTTCTCGTGGCCCACCATGGGCTTCATGATGTAGGCGGCCATCATCGGCGTGAGCAGGCGCGCCACGACCAGCGAGGCGAACACCGCCAGCGCCGCCGTCCAGCCGAACTGTTTGAAGAACCTCCCGGCGATGCCGCTCATGAACGCGGTGGGCAGGAACACGGCGATCAGCGTGAAGGTGGTGGCGATCACGGCCAGGCCGATCTCGTCGGCGGCCTCCATGGCCGCCTGGTACGGCGTCTTGCCCATGCGCAGGTGGCGCACGATGTTCTCCACCTCCACGATGGCATCGTCCACCAGGATGCCCACCACCAGCGACAGCGCCAGCAGCGTGATGATGTTGATGGAAAAGCCCAGCAGGTGCATGCCGATGAAGGCCGGTATCACCGACAGCGGCAGCGCCACGGCGGACACGATGGTGGCGCGCCAGTCGCGCAGGAACAGCCACACCACCACCACCGCGAGGATGGCGCCCTCGTACAGCAGCTTCATCGAGCTGTCGTACTCGTCCTGTGCGATGTCCACGAAATCCACCGTGCGCGTGAGTTGCAGGTGCGGGTGCTCGGCCATCAACTGGTCCAACGCGCGTTGCACGCCCGCGCCCACCTCCACCTCGCTGGCGCCGCGGCTGCGCGAGACCTCGAAGCCGATGACCGGTTTGTCGCCCAGCAGCGCGGCGGTGCGTGGCTCGGCCACGGTGTCGGTCACGGTGGCCACCTGGTCCAGGCGGACATGGCGGCCGCCGGACAGCGCGATCTCCAGCGCCGCGATCTCCTGCGCCGTCTGCACCGTGGCCAGCGTGCGCAGCGGCTGCTCGGCCCCGCCCAGCTCGGCGCGGCCGCCCGCGCTTTCCACCTGCACCTGGCGCAGCTGGCGCGAGACTTCGGCCGCGGTGGCGCCCAGCGCCTGCAGCTTGAGCGGGTCCAGCGCCACGCGCACCTCGCGCGCCACGCCGCCCACGCGGTTGACCGCGCCCACGCCGGGCACGGCCAGCAGCCGGCGCGTGAGGGTGTCGTCCACGAACCAGGATAGCGCCTCGTCGTCCAGCTGGTTCGAGGCGATGGCAAACGCCAGGATGGGCTGGCTGGACAGCTCCAGCTTGGTGATGATGGGGTCGCGCAGGTCCGCGGGCAGATCGGAGCGCACGCGCGAGACGGCCGAGCGCACGTCGTCCACCGCCTCCTGCACGGGTTTTTCAAGCTGGAACTCGGCCGCGATGGTGGCTGTGCCGTCGGTCAGCGTGGAGGTGATGTGCTTGAGCCCCTGGGTGGTGGCGATGGCGTTCTCGATCTTGCGCGCCACGTCGCTCTCCAGCTGCCCCGGCGCGGCGCCGGGCAGGGAGGCCGTGACCATGACCACGGGCAGGTCCATGTCGGGAAAGTTCTGCACCTTCATGGACCGGAAGGCCAGCAGTCCGGCCAGCGTGAGCAGCACGAACAGCATGGCCGCCGGGATGGGGTTGCGGATCGACCAGGCGGAGAGGTTCATGGTCGCTCCTTATTTGCTAGCTGCTTGCGCTTGAGGGACGGGCGCTGCAGCCTCTTTTGGTGCTGAATCTGCGGCAGGCGCAGCCTGCACGCGCACCAAGTCGCCGTCGTTCAGGAAGGCGCCGCCTCGCGCCACGATGCGCGCCTGGGGCGCCAGGCCCGAGGTGATGGCCACGCGCTCGCCGCTGCGCTCACCGGTCTGCACGCGGTGCATGGCCACGCGCGAGTCCGTGCCTACCTCGAACACGTGCGAGAAGCCGTCGCGCACCACCACGGCCGACAGGGGCACCAGCAGCGCGTCGCGCTCGCCCAGCAGGAACTCGCCGCGCGCGAACATGCCCGCCCTTATCTCGGGGTGCGCCGGCAGGTCCACGTACACCAGCGCATTGCGCGTCTGCGGGTCCACCGTCGGGGCCAGCATGCGCACCGTGCCTTCCACCTGCGCGCCGCTGGCGGCCGTCACCACCGCCTTGGCACCGGGACGGATGCGGGGCAGCTCGCTGGAGGTGACCTCCGCGCGCCACTCCAGCCGGCCCTTGCGCACCATGCGAAACAGCTCGGTGCCTGCACCCACCACCGCGCCCACGGTGGCCGTGCGCGCGGAGATCACGCCACTGTCGGGCGCCAATACCTGGGTGTGTTTCAGGCGCAGCTGCTGGGCGTTGAGCGCCGCCTGTGCCGCCGCCACGCGGGCCTGCGCGGTCTGCGCGCCGGTGGCGTATTGCTGGATCTGCTGCTGGCTCAGTGCACCCGAGGCGCTCAGGGTGTTGGCGCGGTCGGCATTAGCCTGCGCCTCGGCCTGGGCGGCGCGGGCCTCCAGCAGGCTGGCGCGGGCCTGGGCCACGTCGGCCTCGATGGTCTCGGGCGCGAAGGTGGCCAGCACCTGGCCGGCGCGCACCGTGTCGCCCACGTTCACGCGCACGTCGGTCAGCCGCAGGCCGCTCACCTCGGCGCCAATGCTGGCCTCCTGCCACGCGGCCACGTTGCCGTTGGCCGGCAGCCGCTGGGTCACGTTGCCGCGCTGCGGTTGGGTGGTGGCCACGGTGAGGGCGGGGCGCGGCCCCTCGGCCTGTGCGGAGTCCTCGGCATGGGTGGGGCCGCTGCCGAGCAGGACGGCGGTGGTCGCGGCAAGCCCCAGCAAAGCCAGGGCGATCAGGGTGCGGGTCGGTGTCAGGCGCGGCATGGCGGTCGAAAAGGATTTAGTGCGAAGAAGAAGGGGGGGTGGTGGTCGCCTGCGTGGAGGTCTGGGCCGCTGGCGCGTCGACCTCGGGCGTCCAGCCGCCGCCGGCCGCGCGGTACAGCGCCACCCAGGCGGCCATGCGCTCTTGCTCCAGCGCGACCACGGCGGTGTCCGAGGCGAGGGCGGTGCGGCGGGCATCCTCCAGTTCCACCAGGCTGGCCAGGCCAGCGCGCCAGCGCTCCTGCGTGGCGGTGAAGGAGCGGCGGTAGTCCTCGGCGGCGCGCCGGGCGTCGGTGCTGCGGCGCGCGGTGCTGTCCAGCCGCGCCAGGGCCTGCTCCACCTCGCTCACGGCTTGGCGCACCTGCGCGCGGTAGGCCTGCGCGGCGCTGTCGTAGCGCGCACGGGCGGCATCCACCTGCGCGGCGCGGCGACCGCCGTCGAACAGCGGCAGCGTGACGGCCAGCGGGCCGATGGACCAGGTGTTGCTGGTGGCTTGCACCCCCGCGGTGCGCACCAACCCGCGGCCAATGGTGCCGCTGAGCGTGAGCCGCGGGTAGCGCTGCGCCTGGGCGTCGCCCACCTCGGCACTGGCGGCCGCCACCTCGCGCTCGGCGGCGTAGACGTCGGGCCGCTGCGCCAGCGTCTGCGCGGGCAGGCCGTCGATGCTGAACAGCTGCTCGGGCGGGTGCAGCGGCGGCGCGGCAGCCAGCTGCGAGCGCAGCAGGGGCTCGTCGCGCCCGGTGAGGGCCACCAGTGTCTTGACGATCACCTCGCACTGCAGGCGCTGCTGCTCGGCGCGCACCGCGCTGTCGGCCTGGCTGGCCGTGGCCAGCGCGGCGGTGGCGGGGGCGGTGAAGCCCGCGCGTTCGCTCTCGCGCGTGAGGCGGGCCGTCTCGCCGCGCGAGCGCGCGTCGGCCTGCGCCACCTGCAACTGGCGCGCGCAGTGGTGCCAATTGCTGTACTGCAGAGCCGTCTCGGCCGCCACGGAAACGCGGGCCTCGTGCCACTGCGCCTGCGCACCGGCCAGGCGCTCGCGCGCGGCGTCCGCCACGGCGGCGTTGCGGCCGAACAGGTCGATCTCCCAGCCGGCTTGCAGCCCCGCCTGGGCGGTGGTGGCCACGCCGCGCACCTGCTCGTTGAAGCCGCGGCTGGCGCTGGCCTGCGCGTCCAGGCTGGGCAGCAGCGCCGCGCGTGCGGCCGTCTGCTGCGCGCGGGCCTGTGCCAGACGGGCGCCGGCCTCAGCCACCGTGGGACTGAGGGCCTGTGCGTCCACGATCAGCGCGCCCAGCAGCGGGTCGCTGTGGCGCTGCCACCAGCCGGCCAGATCGGCCACGCTGCCTTGGTGGGGCAGCGGTGCGTGCCAGGCGGAGGGTGCGGGTGCCTGCACGGCCGCGGGCGGGCGTTGCACGGCGCAGGCGGCCAGTGCCAGGGGCAGGGTGGAAAGCGCAAGGCGCTGGAGGACGGGGCGCTTCATGGTGCGGTAGACCTGCGGGCGGTGCGCCGGCGGGGGGTGGAAGAGGTCGAAGGGGAGGGCGAGGCTGGAGTAGAAGGGCGGACAGGCTGAGCGCGCGTACGCCGGCGCCGCTCGGTGGCCACCATGGCCATGGCGTAGTCGGCCAGGCGTTCCGCCCACTGGTCCACGGCCGCCGGGGATGCGAGCAGCTGTGGCTGCATGGCGCACACCACTTCCTGGTGGCTCCACAGCTGAAAGGCCAGTCCGGTGACGGTGAGCGTGAGGCGGTGCAGGTCGTCGTCGGCCTGCGGCAGCCCCAGGTGCCGGCACAGCAGCGCGGCCATGGCCTCGTTGGGTGCGCGCACGTCTTTTTCCAGCTCGATCTGCCACTGCGCCGTGGGCTCCAGCATTTCACGGATGTGCAGCCGCACCACCTGGCGTGCCATCTCGCCGTCGTGCAGCGGCCCCAGCGCGCCCTGGTAGAAGCAGTGCAGCGCGGCGCGCAGGGACAGGCCGGGGCGCATGAAGTCGGGCACCAGCGATTGCAGCGAGCCGAAGGGCGCGGAAAACAGCGCCGCGTACAGCGCGGCCTTGTCGCCGAAGTAGTAGCTCACCGAGGCCACGTTGACCTGGGCCTCGGCGGCGATCGCGCGGATCGAGGTCTTGGCGTAGCCCTGTTCGGAAAACAGTTTGAGCGCCGCCATCAGCAGCCGGGTGCGCGCCGGCGGCGGGCTGTCGCCGGGGGCGCCGGGGCGGGGGGGCGAGAGGGGGGGCGGACGTCGTCATCGCGGCGCATTAGACCGCGATGAATCAAACGTTTGTTTGATTTTTACGGGGCGCTACATCTGCGCACGAATGGAAATTCCATGTATCAAAACTGCCCCTTGCGCTTTATGGATAAGTGCTAATAGCTATGAAAAATATAGCTAAATGCCGTAGCCGACTCAGCCGAACACGGCGCGCCACAGCGCGCGCACGGCGCCTTGCTCGGCGGCCAACGTCTCGGGCGGCACGCGGGTGGGCTCTTCGTTGAGCCGCGCGCGGTGCTGCACGTGGCGCAGCGTGCGGTAGGCGTCGGCGGCGGCGCGGCCCACGCCCGCAGGCAACAGGCCGGCGGCCTCGGCGCGCTGCAGCAGCGCGATGTTGCCCACGTTGCCCTGCAGCTCGGGGTGCGCCGCGGAGTGCGCCAGCACCAGGTACTGCACGGCGAACTCGGCATCCACCATGCCGCCGGGGCTGTGCTTCACGTCGAACTGGTCCGCCGGCGCCGGGTGGGCGCTGCGCACGCGCTCGCGCATGGCGACGATCTCGCTGCGCAGCGCGGCGGCATCCCGCGGCGCGGTGATCACGGCCTGGCGCACGGCGTCGAAGCGCGCGTGCAGGCCTTCGCTGCCCATCACGAAACGCGCGCGCGTCATGGCCTGGTGCTCCCAGGTCCAGGCGGTGTTGCTGCCGCGCTGCTGCTGGTAGTCGGCATAGGCCTGGAAGCTGGTCACCAGCAGGCCCGAATTGCCGTTGGGCCGCAGGGCGGTGTCGATCTCGAACAGGTCGCCCTCGCCGGTCTTCACGGTGAGCCAGTTGATGAGCTTGCGCGCGAAGGCGGCGTAGACCTCGGGGGCACGCTCGTCGTCGTCGTCGAACACGAAGACGATGTCCAGGTCGCTGCCGTAGCCCAGTTCCTTGCCCCCCAGCTTGCCGTAGCCAATGACGGCGAACTGCGGCTGCTCACGGTGGCGGTTGCGCAGCCGGCCCCAGCACCACTCGGCCGTGACGCGCAGCACGCTGTCGGCCAGCGCGGACAGGTCGTCCGCAACCTGCTCCACGGTGATGCGCCGCTCCACGTCGCGCGCCAGCGTGCGGAAGGTCTCGGCATGGTGGGCACGGCGCAGCAGGTCGAGCAGGTTCTCGTCGTCGTCCTCACCCGTGGACTGCAGCGCGGCCAGGCGCAGCCCCAGTTCGCGTTCGAAGTCGGCGGGCACGAAGCGCTCGGACAGCAGGGCGTCGCCCGCCAGCTCGTCGATCACCCCGGGGTGCTGCAGCATGTAGCGCGCGGGCCACTTGGCCGCGCCCAGCAGGTGCAGCAGATGCTCGTGCACCGAGGGGCGCTCCAGCAGCAGCGCCAGGTAGCTCTCGCGGCGCAGCAGTGGCTCCAGCCAGCCCACCAGGCGCACCGCGGCGTCCTCGTTGACCTGGCCCTCGGCCAGCCAGCGCCCGGTGCGTTGCACGATGCGAAACAGCCGCGCGCGTGCCTCATCGCGCAGGCCCTGCACGCGCGGATGGGTGCGCCACTCGGCCACGCGCTCGCGCACCTTGGCGGGCAGTTGCTCCAGCAGCGCCTCCAGGTCGGGGGCGGGCGACGCAGCCGCTGCGGCACGCGGGCCGCCGCATCCGCCATTGCTGCATTGCTTGTGCCCCGTGCCGCCGAGCAGGATGTCGAACTCCTGGGCCACCAACTCGCGGTGCGCGTCCAGCGCGCGCAGGAAATCGCAGCAGTTCAGGCCCAGGGTGCGTGCGATCCAGGCCAGATCATCGTCGCGCGTGGGCAGCACATGGGTCTGCTGGTCGTCCAGGTACTGGATGCGGTGCTCCACGCGGCGCAGGAAGGTATAGGCGGCCGCCAGCTGCTCGGCCGTCTCCTGCGGCATGAGGCCGGCACGGGCCAGGCGTTCCAGGGCCTCCAGCGTGGGGCGGCAGCGCAGTTCGGGGAACTGGCCGCCGCGCACCACTTGCAGCAGCTGTACCGTGAACTCGATCTCGCGGATGCCGCCGCGCGAGAGCTTCACGTCGTTGGCGCGCTCGGGGTGGCCGGCGCTGCGCTTGGCGGCATGGTCGCGGATCTGGCGGTGCAGCGAACGCAGTGCGTCGAACACGCTGTAGTCCAGGTAGCGGCGGAAGACGAAGGGCAGCACTACGCCGCGCAGCGCCTGCACGTTCGGCATGCCCAGGCAGTCCAGCGGCGCCACCACGCGGCTCTTGAGCCAGGCAAAGCGTTCCCATTCGCGGCCATGCACCAGCAGGTATTCCTCCAGCGACGCCAGCGACACGGCCGGTGGCCCCGAGTTGCCGTGCGGGCGCAGGGCCAGGTCCACGCGGAACACGAAGCCGTGCTCGGTGGTGTCGCCCACCAGGCTGTAGATGGCCTTGACCGCGCGGGCAAAGTATTCGTGGTTGGAGAGCTTGCCGCGCCCGTCGGGCTGGCCGGCGGTTTCGCCCTCGTGTTCGTAGACGTAGATCAGGTCGATGTCGCTGGAGACGTTCAGCTCGCGCGCGCCGAGCTTGCCCATGCCCACGATCCACAGCTGCACGGGCTGGCCCTGGGGCCCCAGCGGCGCGCCGTGGCGCGCGTCCAGCTCGGCGCGGGCGTGGCGGCAGGCACGGTCCAGTGCCAACTCTGCCAGCCGGGTCACGGCCAGGGTGATGTCGGACAGCGGTGCGGCCTGGTCGCAGTCCAGCGTGATCAGCCGCTCCATCACCAGTTGGCGCAGGATGCGCAGCGCCGCGCCCAGGTCGTGGCCGCGCGCCAGCAGGGCGTCGCAGGCCTGGGCCATGGTCTCGCGGGTGGGCACGCCCGGGGGCAGCAGCGCCAGCTCGGCCTGGTAGCGGCGGTGCAGGCGCTGGTGGAAGCGCGAGTATTCCGACGGCGGGCTGCCGGCGGTCACGGGATCAGTCGAAGGCATCTGCATGGCAAGGGCTGCTCGGTGCGCTCGCGGGCCACGCCGGGGCGCGGCCGTACATAACGACACCGTGGGGTGCTGAACCCTCAGGGGATGTGCGGGTCATAATTCCTGCCATCGTTTCGCCCGCCATGACAGAGTCTCCTCCCCATCCCTCCCGCCTTCTCAAACTCGTGGCGGGCTGTGCGCGATGGGGGTTGGTCGCCTTGGTGACCTTCTGGTTGCTGCTGGCGGCCGCCTGGGGGGGGCTGCATGGCTGGATTGTGCCGCGTATCGGCGACTTCCGTCCGCAGCTGGAACAGCAGGCCCAACGCGCACTGGGGGTACCTGTGCGCATCCATTCCATCAGCGCGCGCAGCGAAGGGCTGATCCCCTCGGTGGAGCTGAAGGACGTGGCCCTGCTGGACGCCCAGGGGCGCGAGGCGCTGCGCCTGCCGCGCGTGGTGGTGGCGCTGTCGCCGCGCTCGCTGCTGCGCTTTGGGTTCGAGCAGATCTATATCGAAGGCCCCGAGCTGGACATGCGCCGTGAGCGCGACGGGCGCATCGTTATCGCGGGCCTGGCCTTCCGCGACAGCGCCGAGGGCGACAGTGCGGCGGCCGACTGGCTGTTCTCCCAGGCCGAGGTGGCGATTCGCGGCGGCACGCTGCGCTGGACCGACGAGCAGCGTAGCGCCGAGCCGCTGGCGCTCACCGAGGTGAGCCTGGTGCTGCGCAACAGCGCGCGCCGCCACCAGGTGCGCCTGGACGCCACGCCACCCGCCGAATGGGGCGCACCCTTTACCTTGCGCGGCCAGTTCCGCCAGCCGTTGCTGTCCACGCACAGCGGCGACTGGCAGCGCTGGAACGGCGAGCTGTTCGCCCACTTCCCGCGCGTGGACGTGTCGCGCCTGCACCGGCACGCCGATCTGGAGGGGCTGCAGGTCGCGCAGGGCCGGGGCGCCGTGCGCGCGTGGGTGGATGTGCAGCGCGGCCAGATCGGCGGCGGCACGGTGGACATGGCACTCGACGAGGTCAACGCTACCCTGGGCAAGAACCTGCGCCCACTGGCGCTGCGCACGGTGACGGGGCGGGTGGGCGGTCGCTGGCTGGACGACGGCTTTGAGCTGTCCACCCAGAATCTGCAGTTCGTGGCCGACGATGGCCTGCGCTGGCCCGGCGGCAATCTGGCGCTGCGCCACAGCGGACAGGGCCAGGCCGGCCGAGAGCGTGGCGAACTGCAGGCCGACCGGCTGGACCTGGCCGCCCTGGCGCAGATCGCGAGCCGGCTGCCCCTGGGCGACACCGTGCACGGCGCGGTGCGCGACTATGCGCCGCGCGGTCTGGTGGAGCAGTTGCGGGCCGAATGGCAAGGGCCGCTGGCGCAGCCGCAGAAGTACCAGGTTCGCGGCAAGGTCGCAGGGTTGGCGCTGGCGGCGGACGACGCCGTGCCTACCGTCGCCGGCCTCAGTGGTGCGCAGGTGTCTTTCGATCTCACCCAGGCGGGGGGGCAGGCCGAGTTGGCCATGGCCGACGGGACGCTGCGCCTGCCCGGCGTGTTTGAAGAGCCCGTAGTGCCCGTGCAGCGGCTGGAAGCGGGGGTGCGCTGGCAGATCGAGGGCGAGCGCATCGCGGTCCAGACCAGCCAGCTGCGCTTTGCCAATGCGGACGCCCAGGGCGAGGCGCGGCTGAGCTGGCACACGGGCGACCCTGCGGCGTCGCCTGCGCGCGCGCGCTTTCCGGGGGTGCTGGACCTTTCGGGCACGCTGTCACGGGCCGATGGCACGCGCGTGCATCGCTACCTGCCGCTCACCGTGCCAGCGGAGTCGCGGCACTATGTGCGCGACGCCATCCTTGCGGGGACCGCCAGCCAGGTGCAGTTCCGCGTGAAGGGCGATCTGCACGACTTTCCCTATGGCCATGTTCCGCGCGAGGGCGAATTCCACATCGCAGCGCGTGTCAAGGACGTGACGTACGGCTACGTGCCACCGGCGCTGTTGCACGCGGGCGACCGGCCCTGGCCGGCTCTCACGGCGCTGTCGGGGGAGCTGGTGTTTGACCGTGCGGGCATGGAAGTGCGCAACGCCACGGGGCGCTTTGCCGGGTATCCCGCGCTGCGGGTGCAGAAAGTGAACGCGAAGATCGCGGACCTGCAGCACACCGAAGTGGTGGTCGGGGCCGACGTGCGCGGCCCGCTGCCCGACATGCTGGCGCTGGTGAGCGCCTCGCCCATCTCCCGGCTTACGCAGGGGGCGCTGGACCGGGCCGCCGCCACCGGCGTGGCCGAACTGCAGCTGGGCCTGACGCTGCCCATCAGCCGTATCGACCAGTCCACCGTGCGCGGCAGCGTCACCCTGGCGGGCAACGACGTGCACTTTGTGCCCGAGGCGCCCCTGGTGAACGCGGCCCGGGGCGTGGTGCAGTTCAGCCAGAGCGGTTTCACGCTGGTCGGCGTGCAGGGACGCGCCCTGGGAGGCGAGGTACGGCTGGAAGGCGGCATGAATGCGGCGCCGGCGGGGGCTGGAGAGTCCTCGGTGCGCGTGCGTGCGCGCGGCACAGCCACCGCCGAGGGCCTGCGCGAGGCGCAGCAGCTGGGCCTGGTGTCGCGGCTGGTGCGCGGCGCCAGTGGCAGCGCCGCCTACACGGTGGCCGTGGGGGTGCGGCGGGGAGTGGCCGAACTGCAGGTGGCCAGCGACCTCGTCGGTCTTTCGCTGACGGCGCCCGCGCCACTGGGCAAGGCAGCGCAGGCCCCGTTGCCCGTGCGCTTCGAGAACCGCTTGACGCCCGAGGCCGCAGCCTCGGATACCGCGCCCTTGCAGGACGAATTGACGCTGGAGTTGGGCGACGTGGGCAGGCTCAACTACCTGCGCGCACTGGACGGGCCGCAGGCGCGCGTGCTGCGCGGCGCGCTCGCCATCGGCGTGCCGCCGGCGCAGATGCCCGCGCCTCCCGCCCAGGGTGTCGCGGCACACGCCGTGTTGGGTGCGCTGGACGTGGATGCGTGGACGGCGCTGTTGCAGGAGCCCTCGGCACCGTCGGCACAGGCACAGGCACAGGCACAGGCACAGGCAGCAGTACCGGCACCCGCGCCCTCCGGGGAGGCACTGGCCACCGATTACCTGCCCACCAGCCTGGCCGTGCGTGCCGCCACGCTCACGTTGCATGGGCGCACGCTGCACGACGTGGTGGTGGGGGCGTCGCGGCAGGGCGCCGTGTGGCGTGCCAACGTGGATGCCGATGAGCTGGACGGGTACCTGGAGTACCGCCCTGCCGGCGCGTCCGCGCCGCGTGCCGATGCGGCCCAGGGGCTGCTGCACGCCCGGCTGGCGCGGCTGGCCATTCCGCAGATGGCCGAGACGCAGGTCAACGCGCTGCTCGATGCGCGCGAACCGGGCACGCTGCCGGCGCTGGACATCGTGGTGGAGGATTTCGAGTTGCGCGGACGGCGCCTGGGGCGCATCGAGATCGAGGCGCGCAACCGCGGCACGGAGGGCGGCCAGCGCGAGTGGCGCCTGTCCAAGTTCAATCTGACCGCCCCCGAGGCCGTGCTGACCTCGCAGGGCCACTGGGCGCTGGTGGGCAGCGGGGCGCAGGCGCAACGGCGCACGGTGATGGACTTCGAGCTGGACATCCGCGATTCCGGCGCCTTGCTGGCACGCTTTGGCATGGACGGCGTGGTGCGCCACGGCAAGGGACGCATCGGGGGCCAGGTGGGTTGGCTGGGCTCGCCGTTGTCACCCGACTACCGCACCATGAGCGGCCAGATGAACGTGAACGTGGAGGCAGGTCAATTCCTCCAGGCCGACCCGGGACTGGCCAAGCTGCTGAGCGTGTTGAGCCTGCAATCCCTGCCGCGGCGCTTCGCGTTGGATTTCCGCGACGTGTTCAGCGAAGGCTTCGCATTCGACTTCGTGCGTGGCGACATGCGCATCGAAAACGGTGTGGCCACCACCAACAATCTGCAGATGAAGGGCGTGAATGCCGCCGTGCTCATGGAAGGCAGCGCCGACATCGAACGCGAGACGCAGGACCTGCACGTGGTGGTCGTGCCCGAAATCAACGCCATGACGGCTTCCCTCGTGGCCACGGCGATCAACCCCGTCATTGGCCTGGGCAGTTTCCTCGCGCAGGTTTTCCTGCGCGGCCCGCTGATCCAGGCCGCCACGCAGGAATTCCGCATCGACGGCACCTGGTCAGAACCGCGTGTGGAGCGCATCCAGCGCCGCAAGAGCGCTGCGCCGGAAGGCGCAGCGAGCCCTGCTGTTCCACCGGCATCAGGAGACAAACCATGAAAGTCGCAGCTTTGCAAATGGTCTCGGGCGTCGCGCTGCAGGCCAACCTGGCGCAGGCGCGCCATCTGCTGGAGCAGGCGGCGCAGGCGGGCGCGGAGCTGGCGGTGCTGCCCGAGTATTTCTGCGCCATGGGCCTGGCCGATGCGGACAAGCTGGCGCTGCGCGAAACCATGGGCGACGGCGTGGTCCAGCGGTTTCTGGCGCAAGCGGCGCGCGAGCTGGGTCTGTGGGTGGTGGGCGGCACGCTGCCGCTGGTGTGCGACAGCGAAGAGCGCGTGCACAACACCACGCTGGTGTTCTCGCCCGCCGGGGACTGCGTGGCGCGTTACGACAAGATCCACCTGTTCCGCTTCGACAACGGCACTGAATGCTTCGATGAGGCGCGCGTGATCCAGGCCGGGCGCGAGAGCGTGCGCTTTGCCCTGCCGGCGCGGGATGGCAACGTGTGGCGCGTGGGGTTGTCGGTGTGCTACGACCTGCGCTTCCCCGAGCTGTACCGCCAGCACGCGCGCGCGGGTGCCGACCTGCTGCTGGTGCCCAGCGCCTTCACCTACACCACCGGCCGGGCCCACTGGGAGGTGCTGCTGCGTGCGCGCGCCGTGGAGAACCTGGCCTATGTGCTGGCGCCGGCGCAGGGCGGAACGCACGAGAACGGCCGGCGCACCTGGGGCCACAGCATGCTGGTGGACCCCTGGGGCAGCGTGCTGGCCCAGCAGCCCGAGGGCGCGGGCGTGGTCCTGGGTACGCTGGATGCGGCGCATCTGCGCCAGGTACGCCGCCAGCTGCCGGCGCTTGAGCATTGCGTGCTCTGATGGGCGGCACCGTGGAGCACGGCGGACCAGCGCGCGGACGGGACAGGGGTGCTGCGGGCCGGCAGCAGGGCCCGCAGTCGCTGCTGCCCCCTTCGGCGCCCGAAGACGGGCCCCAGGACAAGGTACCCCGCCGGTGGCGCCGCTGGGTGGGTGCGTGGCGGCGCTGGTCCCTGTGGACGCTGCTGGTGGCGCTGGTGGCGGGCATGCTGGTCACCCAGGTATGGCTGGCTGGCCGCTACGAGGCCAGCCAGGTGCAAAGCCGCCTAGAACGCGACACTGCCGACGCCGTAGCCGACATCCGCAACGCCTTCGCGCACAACCTGCAGAACCTGCAGGCGCTGCAGGCAGGCGACCCCGACCTGGCCGCGTGGGAGGCGCGCGCGGCCGAGCTGCTGAGCACGCGCCGCGAGCTGGTGCGCATCGAATGGCGCGACACGCAGCTGCTGCTGCGCGCACATGCGGAGTCGCCCTATCGCCCCCTGCCGTGGGACGCCACCACGCGCAGCGGCACGCATTCGGAGACCATGCTGGCCTGTACCAACGCTCGGCGCATCACCGGCCCGTCGTACTCCAGCAGCTATTTCCAGCCCCTGCCCGACGGCATGGGCGCCGAGATGATGGAGGTCTGCCTGCCGTTGATCCAGGACGGACGCGTGCGCGGCTTCCTGGTTGCCACCTACGCGCTGCAGACCGTGCTGCAGGATTTGGTGGCGCCCAGCCTGCAGCGCACGCAGGAGGTTTCGTTCACCGAGGCCGACGGCACGCGGCTGGCGCTGGTGGGCGCGCTGCGCCGCGGCTCGCGCATGTTCACGGCGCAGCAGCTGTTCGACCTGCCGGGCAACACCCTGGTGCTGCGCATGGACGGCTGGCACGCCGCGCCCAGCGTGTTTCCCAACGTCCTCACGGCTCTGGTCACGGCCATGTCGATCGCGCTGGTGTCGGTGCTGGTGGTGCTGGTGCGCGACAACCGGCGCCGCCTGCGCGCCGAGCGCGACCTGGGCGACGCGCTGGCCTTTCGCAAGGCGATGGAGGATTCGCTGGTCACGGGCCTGCGCGCGCGGGATCTCAACGGCCGCATCACCTATGTGAACCCGGCGTTCTGCGACATGGTGGGCTTTCCCGCATCCGAGTTGGTGGGCCAGACGTCGCCGCTGCCCTACTGGCCGCCCGAGCACGCGCAGGAATATGCGGAGCGGCAGGTGGTGCGCATGTCGGGCCGGCTCGACCCGCCGCGCGAAGGGTACGAATCCACCTTCATGCGCAAGGACGGCACGCGCTTTCCCGTCATGATCTACGAAGCGCCGTTGATCAACGCACAGGGCCTGCACACGGGGTGGATGGGCTCGTTTCTCGACGTGAGCGAGCAGCGGCGCGTGGAGGAGTTGTCGCGCACCTCGCAGGAGCGCCTGCAGGCCACGGCACGCCTGGCCACGGTGGGGGAGATGGCATCGCTGCTGAGCCATGAACTGAACCAGCCGCTGGCGGCCATCTCCAGCTATGCCAACGGCTCGCTTAACCTGCTGGAGCCGGCGCCGGGCGCCGAGTTGCCGTCGCCCCAGGACCTGCAGGACGTGCGCGTGGGCGTGCAGCGCATTGCAGCGCAGGCCGAGCGCGCGGGCCGCGTGATCAAGAGCGTGCACGACTTCGTGCGGCGCCGCGACCAGACCCGCGAGCCGGTCACCGCGCAGGACCTGTTCGATGCGGTGCTGCCCATCATCCGGCTGCAGGCGCGCAAGCTGGGCGTGCGCGTGGTGCTGTCGATCGAGGACGGCCTGCCGCCCGCGCTGTGCGACCGCACCATGGTCGAGCAGGTGCTGTTGAACCTCACGCGCAACGCCATGCAGTCCATGGACGACCCGCAGATCCATCCGCGCATCCTCGATCTGCGGGTGCGGCGCGCGGCCTCCAATGCGTCCAACAGCTGGCTGGAGTTCTCGGTGGCCGACATGGGCATGGGCATTCCGGAGGACGTGGCCGAGAGACTGTTCACGCCGTTCTACACCACCCGCGTCGAAGGCATGGGCCTGGGGCTGAGCCTGTGCCGCACCGTGGTGGAGCAGCATGGGGGCTTTCTGGACCATGCGGCGCGTGAGCCGCGTGGTACGGTATTCACTTTCACCCTGCCCGCATTTCAGAAAGCCGACCCCTGATGGAACCCGCCTCCAACGCCACTGTGTACATCGTGGACGACGACGCCGAGGTGCGCGAGGCGCTGGCTTGGTTGCTGCGCTCGCGCCGTGTGCTCAGCGAGGCGTTCGCCAGCGCCGAAGCGTTCGAGACCATGCTGGCCGAGCGCTCCGCCAGCGGCCTCATGCAGCGCCAGCCCTGCTGCCTGCTGCTGGACGTGCGCATGCCGGGCGGCATGAGCGGCCTGGCGCTGTTCGACAAGATGGTGGAGCGCGGCGACACCGCGGGCATGCCGGTGATCTTCCTCACGGGCCACGCCGACGTGCCCACCGCCGTGGCCACGGTCAAGCGCGGCGCGTTCGACTTCTGCGAGAAGCCGTTTTCCGACAATCAGCTCGTGGACCGGATACAAGCAGCGCTGGAGCTGTCGGCCCGGCACATCGAGGCCTGCCGCGCGCGCCACGAACTGCAGGACCGGCTGTCCGACCTGACCGACCGCGAGCGCGATGTGATGCGGTTGGTGGTCGAAGGCCTGCCCAACAAGCTCATCGCCGATCAGCTCGACATCAGCGTGCGCACGGTGGAGGTGCACCGCGCGCGCGTGTTCGACAAGATGCAGGTCAAGTCGGCGGTGGAGCTTGCCAACCTGCTGCGCGCCGCGCCACCGGCGTAAAAAAAGACGCGGGCCCTTGCGGGCGCGCGTCGTCTTCGTCTTCACATCGTCGGCGGGCAGGATTGCCGCGCCGACGGCCCGCCGCAGATCAGCCGCGGCCCTGGCGCTCACCCACATAGATCTCCACGCGGCGGTTGCGGGCGCGCCCGTCGGAGGTGTCGTTGGAGGCCACAGGTTCACGCGAGCCACGGCCTTCCACGTGGATGCGGTTCCCGTTCACGCCACGCGCCGTGAGGTAGTTGCGCGTGCTCTCGGCGCGGTCCAGCGACAGCGGGTTGTTGATCGCATCGCTGCCGGTGGAGTCGGTGTGGCCGACGATGCGCACCTCGGTGTTCGGGTTGTTGCGCAGGCCCTCGGCAAAGCGGTCCAGAATGGGGCGGAAGTTGGGCTGGATGTCCGAACGGTTGGTGGCGAACGAGATATCGCTCGGGATATCCAGCTTGAGCTGGTTGTCCGGCGTCTGCGTCACCGTCACACCGGTGCCCTGGGTGGCGGCCTGCATGTCTTGCTTTTGGCGCTCCATGTGCTGGGACCAGATGTAGGTGCCCAGTGCACCCACGCCCGCGCCGATCACGGCGCCCTGCGCCGCATGGCCGCCCGTCATGGCGCCGATGGCTGCGCCGCCCAGCGCACCCACGCCGGCGCCGGTGGCGGTGCGGCGCTGGGTGTCGGTCATGTTGGCACAGCCTGTGGCCAGCATGACCACCGCGAGACTGCCGATGAGGAGAGGTTTGCGCATGAGAGAACTCCTTTGTTGTTGCTCGGTCGGCTGGCAGCCCTCGAGCGGGCGGCTGGGCCAGTGCGAGCAGCGTAGCAATCCACCGGTGCCTCGTCTGTAGGACGCGGCGCAACGCGCGTGCGCGACCTGGGGCCGATCGGCCTGCGTTCGATGGGCCGCGCAGATGCCAGGCCACAACCCGAGAACGACCTCAGCCGTTGGGCGGGGCGTCGTCCCGTGAGGGAGGCTCGCTGGGGGCCGCTGGCGGCTCGCCGCCCTTGCGGCCGCTGAACATGGTCCACCAGACAATGCCCACGAGGAGCACCAGTGCAAGCAATGCTTCAAGCAAAATCAGCCCCATGAATCTTCGTCTCCTGCGCCTGGTGGTATCGGCGCTGATTGTAGGAACGCTGGCCGCGTGCTCCACCCGTCCTCCGGCGCCCGTGGCGCCCAGCGTGCCGTCCGTGCAGCCGCCCGCCGCGCCCACTGTACCGGTGCCTGTGCCGGGCACGCTCACGCAGTCCAAGAGCCGCTGGGTGCCGGTGGGCTGGGGCGAGTTGCCGGGGTTTGAGGGCGATGCGCTGCACGAGGCCTGGAACGCCTGGCTGCGCAGCTGCGAGCGCCCCGCGCCGGCGTTCGCGCCGCTGTGCGGCGATGTGCGCCGCCTGAGCATCGCGTCGCCCGAGGAGCAGCGCGGCTGGATGATGCAGCGCCTGCAGCCCTACCGCGTCGAGTCGCTGGACGGAGCGGCCGACGGCCTGCTCACGGGCTACTTTGAGCCCTATCTGGACGCCGCGCGCCAACCGGGCAATGGCTTCAGCGTGCCTTTGTATGCACCACCGGCCGATCTGGCGGCGCGCAAGCCCTGGTACACGCGCCAGCAGATCGACACCCTGCCGCAGGCCCAGGCCGCCCTGGCCGGCCGCGCCATCGCCTGGGTGCGCGACCCGGTGGAAGCCATGGTGCTGCACATCCAGGGCTCGGGCCGGCTGCGCGTGCAGGAGGCGGACGGCAGCGTGCGCCTGGTGCGCCTGGCCTTCGCGGGCACCAACGACCAGCCGTACAAGAGCGTGGGCAAGTGGCTGCTGGACCAGGGCCTGGTGCGCGACGCCACCTGGCCCGGCATCACCGCCTGGGTGCGGGCCAATCCGCAGCGCGTGAACGAGATGCTGTGGTCCAACCCGCGCTACGTGTTCTTTCGCGAGGAGCCGCTGGACGCGCTGGACGCCGCCTTCGGGCCCAAGGGCGCGCAGGGCGTGCCGCTCACGCCGGGGCGCTCGATCGCCGTGGACCGCCAGAGCATCCCCTACGGCACGCCGGTGTGGCTGGCCTCCAGCGGCCCCACGGCGCAGTTGTCGCGCCTGGTGCTGGCGCAGGACACGGGCAGCGCCATCCTGGGCGCGGTGCGCGCGGATTACTTCACCGGCTGGGGCCCCGAGGCGGGCGAGATTGCCGGGCGCCTGAAGCAGGGCCTGCGCCTATGGGCGTTGTGGCCGCGGTAGTGCTATTGATTTGGAAGCTGTTCGCGCTTGATTTGTGCTGATTTCAATCCAAATTGATGCTCAAATGCCCGTAAAGAAAGCGCTGAAAGCTATCAATATGGGAGTGATTCATTCGCCCTCGACCACGTAGCGCGACACCACGGGCGGCGCGTCGCCCACGTGGAAGGCAAAGCGCCGGTCGCGCAGCGCCACGTCGGAGGCGGTGACGCGGTCAAAGCGCCGCAGGTGCTCTGTCCAGGATTCGTCCACCACGCGCTCCACGTAGCGGCGCGGGTCGGCGATGTCGTGCTGCAGCTCCCAGCTCAAGGCGCCCTGGCGCAGGCGCGCGCGGCGGCTTTCCTGCATCACGGCGCGGAATTCTGCCGCCCGCGCGGGGTTGATGAAGTATTCGATGCTGACCACCAGCCGCAGGCCGGCGGCGGGCGGGCTGTCGGCCCGCGGTGCCTGGAAGGCGCGCGAGGCGCTCAGGTCCTCCTCGCCATGGCGGTTGCTCACCAGGCGCTGTACCAGCGCCATCACCAACACCCCGGTGAGTGCCGCCAATGCCAGGCTCATGTGCACGCTGGAGAGTGCGGCGACCTGCCCCCACAGCGCCGCGCCCACGGCCGTGGCGCCCATGATGGACATCTGGTAGATGGACATGCCGCGCGCGCGCACCCAGTTGGGCAGCGCCAGCTGTGCGGCCACCGTGAGCGAATTGGCGGTGGTGATCCACGCCGCCCCGCCCACCAGCATGGCCGGCACCGCCACGTACACGTTGGGCGCAATGGCGACCACGGCCGTGGCCAGCGCCTGCAGCAGCGTGCCGCGCGCCACCAGCTGGTCCAGCGACATCATCTGGCGCAGACGCGGCAGGAACATGGCAGCGCTCACGGCGCCCGCGCCCATGGAGGCCAGCAGCAGCGTGAAGGTGCCTGCGCCGCCGCCCTGCAGGTCGCGCGCCACCAACGGCAGCAGCGCCAGCAGCGCCGTGGCATGCAGGAAGAAGATGGAGATGCGCCACAGCACGGCGCGCATCGGGGGCGACTCGCGCACGAACTGCAGACCCACGCGCATGGCACTGGTCAGGCGTTCGCGCCCCAGCGGGTTGGGCATGGGCTGGCGCCGCCAGCGCATGATGGTGAAACCCGCCACCAGCGACAGCACGGCATTCAGCACGAACACCCAGGCGCTGCCCGCGCTGGCGATGATGGCGCCGGCCACCAGCGGGCCGATGATGCGCGAGGCGTTCATGGCCACGCCATTGAGCGCCAGCGCCGCGGGCAACTGTTGGCGGTTCACCAGCTCCGGCACGATGGCCGCAAACACCGGCCAGCGCATCGCCAGCCCGATGCCGTTGGCGAACGTCAGCGCCAGCAGCAGGTAGGGGTTGAGCCCGCCCCAGAGGATGGCCACGCACAGCACCACCGCCACGGCCGCCACCCAGAACTGCGTGACCATGAAGTAGCGCCGCCGGTCCAGGATGTCGGCCAGCGCGCCGCTGGGCAGGCCCAGCAGGAAAACGGGCAGCGTCGAGGCCGTCTGCACCAGCGCCACCAGGGCAGGCGAATCGGTCAGCGTGGTCATCAGCCAGGCCGTGGCCACGTCGTTCATCCACATGCAGGTGTTGGCCGCCAGCCAGGTGAGCCACAGCATGCGGAACACCGGCACCGACAGCGGCGCGAAGGGCGACTGCGGCGCACGCTGCGCCGCGCTGTGCTGCAACTCGGCTGTGGCGGCGGCCTCGGCGGTGTGGGCGGCGGCGGAGGCCGCGTCGGGGCCTGGCGGTGTGGGTGGTGAACTCAGCGGTCCGCTGTCATGGAGGGGCTGGGGCGGCATGTGCGGCCATTGTGACGGGAATGCGGCGCGCTTGCTGCGCCGGGGCCGCAATCTCGGCGGGCGCGAAACGGTGTTCAGCCTCTGTTGGAATTGCCGTTGCCGTTGCTTCCGGCGTTCCCATTGCCGTTGCCCCCGGCATTCCCGTTCCCGTTGCCTCCGGCGTTCCCATTGCCGTTGCCTCCGGCATTCCCGTTCCCGTTGCCTCCGGCGTTCCCATTGCCGTTGCCTCCGGCATTCCCGTTGCCATTGCCTCCGGCGTTCCCGTTGCCATTGCCTCCGGCGTTCCCGTTGCCATTGCCTCCGGCGTTCCCGTTGCCATTGCCTCCGGCGTTCCCGTTGCCATTGCCTCCGGCGTTCCCGTTGCCATTGCCTCCGGCGTTCCCGTTGCCATTGCCTCCGGCGTTCCCGTTCCCGTTGCCGTTGGTGTTTGCGGGAGGAGGCAACGCGGATGGAGGGTCAACTACAGCCCTTTGCCGCACGCGTATCCGCTGCGCGACCAGCACGCCGTTGGCAGACATCCGGCCCGCCACTTCCAGCGTTGCGCCGTTGCGGATGTCATCAGCCCGCCCCCCGGTTATTTGCGCGCCCGAGGCATCGATATCCGTGCCTTGCAGCGCAAAGGATTGTGCAGAGGCGAAGTTCGTCACCACACCTTCCAGCACGACGGGCGCGTCTGCCTGGCGTGAGAGGCTGTGCGCTGGCCGCAGGAAGCTGGCCACGAGCACGTTGCCGGCCGGGGCCTGGGCTGCATGCACATACAGCGGCATGCCGTTGTCCAGCATGCTGGCCTCCAGACCGTTCAAAAAGGCAGCCTGTGCATACTGGATCTGCATCGTGCCCAACTGGAACCGGCGGGCCACCGTATCGAGGGCCTGCACGCTGCCCCACAGCACGGGCTGTACCGAGGGGAGCGTGGCGGTGGTCAGCTGCAGCCGGGTCGCGCGCATCAGCCCACTGCTGGTGGGCAACGCATGTACCTGCACGATCTGGCCGACTTGCAAGGCGGCCAAGCCGGACAGTCCGTCGAGCACGGTCTCGTCATCGACATATACCCGCGCACCCATTACCTCGATGCGCCCCAGCGCCGCGTCCACGGCATCCACCGCCCCCCGTAGCTCCGGTATCGACAGTACATGCGCGGCCGTACCCGTGCTGAATCCGGTATCGAGGGTGCCGTTCACTTGCACGGTCATGCCAGGTTTCAGGCTGTTCTGGCCGCTCTTCAGGCTTTGCTGACCATTGGCGTCTTCCTGCGAGACGCCTTCCACTTCCACCTGGGCGTGGCTGATATCGAAGCGCACGCCGTTCACAACCATGTACGACCCGCTGGGTGATTCGCCGAGGCTGTCGATGCTGCCAATGGCCACGGAAGACATGGCGATGCCGGTGCCGCCCGAGCCCACGCCATCGCCGCCTCCACAGGCTGCGAGCACCAGCCCCAGCGTGGTCATCAGCGCGTATATCCCAGTCCTCATGTTTTTTTCCTGCGCTTTGCAGAGCCTGCACGGGTGGTCGGCTTCACGTCCGGCGGCTCGTCCTCATGGTAGACATACACCCCTACGCGCATGCGTGCCGTTCCCATGCCTGCCGCAGAGGCATGGGCCTGGGTCATTTCCCGTACCAGGCGGTAATGCACGGAATCCCAATGTTCCCGTGCCAACTGGTGGATGCGTTCGCACTCCGACACGGTCAAGCCCGAGGCATAGACGGAGCGTTCCAGCATCCGGGGCTGCTGCCCCAAGGTATTGCTGACGGCGGCCAGCAGATGGTCCCGCACATTGTCCCCGGTGAAGGCCAGCATGTCCCGCAGGCTGGTGGCCGGGATGAAGCCGTCGCCCACCAGCTCCACCTCGCCTTCGCCGTCGCCCGTCAGCCCCCTGACCAGATTCAGGCGCTGAAGCTCCTCCAGCAGGGTTCTGTGGTGCACATCGCCGCGGGTGGCGAGACGCGCCACCAGTTCAAAAGAGGGGCCATGGCCGGTGTCCACAATAGGAAGGCGGCGCCGGCTGGGCTCCTCGGCGGCAAGCTGCAACCAGGCCGTGAAAGCCTTGGCGGCCGACGACCCTTCGGTGGCAGGCAAAGGGTCGCGTACTTGGCGCACTCTGGCGGTCACGTCCTTGCGATTGAGACCGGTGGTGACCGAGATCTGGCTCAGGTTGGGGTCGGGAATGCCTTGGCTGCGCCAGAGATGGCGCGCTTCCTCCAGCAGCAGGTCCCTCAGGATTTCTTCGAGTTGGGCGTGCTTCAGTCCCATCGCCAACGCCAGCCTGACCGCGGGGCGAAGGATTCGTACCAGCGCGGACTGCGTCCATTTCAGGCGGTCTTGCATGGGAAGGTGAAAGGGCGAGAGGCTCGTCGCTCAAGTGTGACTGCTTATGCAGCCAGCGGTGCCTAAAAAATGCGAGTGTGCCATCTGCCTGACACCAGGAGAAGGACCGCCAGGCGCGATGGCCGTTGGCGTCATGTTCCCTGAACGCGCTGGAGTCTGACCTCGCTGGAACGAAGCCGCCCCGATGCGCGGGCGGCTTCAGCGGGTTGCTGGGATCGTGGCGCCCGGGCACCATTTGCAATGAAAATGCGATCAAACCCTTATGGGGAAAGCGGCGACAGCTACTGAATTAGGAGTGGCGCTACGCTGCGGCGCCACGCACCACGGGCCGCACCGGGCCCAGGTGCGCCAACGGCAGCGCGCCGCCTGCCTTGACCTCGCCCAGCGAGAAGCTGGTGTGCATGTCCTTCACGTTGGGCAGGTTCAGCAGCACGGTGCGCGCGAACTGCGAGAAGCTGTCCAGGTCGCGCGCCACCACCTGCAGCTCGAAGGTACCGGTGCCGCTGATGTAGTGGCATGAGACCACTTCGGGGATTTGCGCAATGGCCTGCTCCATGGCCAGCGTCAGGTCGCCGGTGTTGCGCTCGGCGTCCAGGCGCACGAACGCCAGCACGCCCAGGCCGATCTTGTGGCGGTCGATTTCCGCGTGATAGCCGCGGATGTAGCCCGCTTCCTCCAGGGCGCGTACGCGCCGCCAGCACGGTGCAGCGGACAGGCCTACGCGTTGCGCCAGCTCGGCGTTGGTCAGGCGCGCCTCGGCCTGCAGCTCGCGCAGGATGGCGATGTCGTATTTGTCCAAGGTTTCCATTTTTGGATTGTTTTAAGAAAGAAGCTTTCGTGCATCAGGGTAAACGCGGCAAATAAAGCAAACACATATCGGTGTCTCGCGCATACACTGCGCAGATCGGGTGGCGCCCACACGGCACCGTCCCGCACGCCGCGCCCAACAGAGGCGGCGGATCACAGAACCCACGGAGACAAGACATGAATGCCCCGCTGCCCGAACACGTCCGCCGCGCGCTGGAGACGGTCACCCTTGAGGACAAATACACGCTGGGCCACGGCCGCGCCTTCATGAGTGGGGTGCAGGCCCTCGTGCGCCTGCCCATGCTGCAGCGCCAGCGCGATGCCGCCGTGGGCCTGAATACCGCGGGCTTCGTGAGCGGCTACCGTGGCTCGCCCCTGGGCGGCTACGACCAGGCCCTGTGGGGCGCCCGCAAGCACCTGGCCGAGCACCACGTGGTCTTTCAGCCCGGCGTGAACGAGGAGCTGGCCGCCACCGCCGTCTGGGGCACGCAGCAACTGGACATCTACCCCCAGTCCAAGAAGTACGACGGCGTGTTTGGCATCTGGTACGGCAAGGGCCCGGGCGTGGACCGCTGCTCCGACGTGTTCAAGCATGCCAACATGGCCGGCACGGCGCGGCATGGCGGCGTGATCGCCGTGGCGGGCGACGACCACATCAGCAAGAGCAGCACGGCGGCGCACCAGAGCGACCACATCTTCAAGGCCTGCGGCCTGCCGGTGTTCTTCCCCAGCAGTGTGCAGGACATTCTGGACATGGGGCTGCACGCCTTTGCCCTGAGCCGCTTTTCGGGCCTGTGGTCCGGACTCAAGACCATCCAGGAGGTGGTGGAGTCGTCCAGCAGCATCTCCGTGGACCCCGACCGCGTGAAGATCGTCATGCCCGAGGACTTCACCATGCCGCCCGGCGGCCTGCACATCCGCTGGCCCGATGCGCCGCTGGAGCAGGAGGCGCGCCTCATGGACTACAAGTGGTACGCGGCACTGGCGTACATCCGCGCCAACAAGCTCAACTACAACGTGATCCAGGGCTCGCAGGACCGCTTCGGCATCATCGCCAGCGGCAAGGCGTACAACGACACGCGCCAGGCACTGGTGGACCTGGGCCTGGACGACGACACCTGCCGTCAGCTGGGCATCCGCGTGCACAAGGTCAACGTGGTGTGGCCGCTCGAAGCCACCATCACGCGCGACTTCGCGCAGGGGCTGCAGGAGATCCTGGTGGTGGAGGAAAAACGCCAGGTCATCGAATACCAGATCAAGGAAGAGCTCTACAACTGGCGCGCCGACGTGCGTCCCAACGTGCTGGGCAAGTTCGACGAGATCGAGGGTGACAACTCCGGCGGCGAATGGAGCATGCCCAATCCCAGCCAGAACTGGCTGCTGCGGCCCAAGGCCGACCTGACGCCGGCCATCATCGCCAAGGCGATCGCCAAACGCCTGAAGAAGCTGGGCGTGCCCGAGGACATCGTGGCGCGCATGGACGCGCGCATCTCCGTGGTGGAGGCACGCGAGCGCGGCCTGCTGGAGGTGAAGACCGACACCGGCGAGCGCATGCCGTGGTTCTGCAGCGGCTGCCCGCACAACACCAGCACCCGCGTGCCCGAAGGCTCGCGCGCCGTGGCCGGCATTGGTTGCCACTACATGGCCAACTGGATGCCCGACCGCGCCACGAGCACCTTCACGCAGATGGGCGGCGAGGGCGTGACCTGGGTGGGCCAGGCGCCGTTCACCAAGGACAAGCACGTGTTCGCCAACCTGGGCGACGGCACCTACTTCCACAGCGGCCTGCTGGCGATTCGCCAGAGCATCGCCTCGGGCGCGAACATCACCTACAAGATCCTCTACAACGACGCCGTGGCCATGACCGGCGGCCAGCAGGTGGGCGAGCGCCCCGAAGGGCATTCGGTGGCGCAGATCGCCCACAGCCTGCGCGCCGAGGGCGTGGTCCGGCTGGTGGTGGTGACGGACGAGCCCGAGAAGTACCACGGCCGTACGCACCCGGCCAACGCCGGGCGCGCCGGCCACCCCGAGCTGCTCAACGACCTGCCGCCGGGCATTGAGGTCTTCCACCGCGACGAGCTGGACCGCATCCAGCGTGAGTTCCGCGAGATCGCAGGCTGCACGGCCATCATCTATGACCAGACCTGCGCGACCGAGAAGCGCCGCCGCAGGAAGCGCGGCCTGCTGGCCACACCCGCCAAGACCGTGGTCATCAACGAGCTGGTGTGCGAGGGCTGCGGCGATTGCTCGGTGCAGTCCAACTGCCTGTCGGTGGAGCCGGTGGAGACCGAGTTCGGTCGCAAGCGCCGCATCAACCAGAGCACCTGCAACAAGGACTATTCCTGCGTGAAGGGCTTCTGCCCGAGCTTCGTCACCGTCGAGGGCGGCCAGCTCAAGAAGCCCAAGAAGGAGAAGAAGGGCGACCTGTCCACGATGGCACCCATCCCCGAGCCGGTGCTGCCGGCGGCTGAAGCCGCGTGGGGCATCGTCGTGGCTGGCGTGGGCGGCACGGGCGTGATCACCATCGGGTCCCTGCTGGGCATGGCCGCGCACCTGGAGGGCAAGGGCGTCATCACGCAGGACGCGGCGGGCCTGGCGCAAAAGGGCGGCTCCACCTGGAGCCATGTGCAGATCGCCAACCGCCCCGAGGCCATCCACACCACCAAGGTGGACACGGCCAAGGCGGACCTGGTGATCGGCTGCGACCCCATCGTTGCCGCGAACAAGGCCACGCTGGCCGCCATGCAGCCGGGGCGCACCTTTGTCGCCCTCAACAGCCACGGCACACCGGCCGCGGCCTTTGTGCACAACCCCAATTGGCAGTTCCCGGCCGACGGCTGCGAGGCCGCCATCGCCCAGGCCGTGGGCGCCGAGTTGCTGGGTGTGTTCGACGCCGAGCAGGTGGCCAGCCAGTTGCTGGGTGACAGCATCTACACCAACCCGCTGATGCTGGGCTATGCGTGGCAAAAGGGCCGCGTGCCGCTGTCCCACGCCGCGCTCATGCGCGCCATGGAGCTCAATGGCGTGCAGGTGGAGAACAACAAGGCTGCCTTCGAATGGGGCCGCCGCTGCGCGCACAACCTGGCCGAGGTGCAGGCGCTGTTCCAGGCCGCGCAGGTGATCCAGTTCGTGAAGAAGCCCGGCTTGGCCGAGGTGCAGGCGCTGTTCCAGGCCGCGCAGGTGATCCAGTTCGTGAAGAAGCCCGGCTTGGCCGAGATGGTCGCCAAGCGTGTGGACTTCCTTACGGGCTACCAGAACGCCGCCTATGCGGCCGAGTACCAGGCCTTCGTGGACAAGGTGCGCACGGCGGAGGATTCACTGGGCCAGGGCACGCGCCTCACCGAAGCGGTGGCGCGCTACCTGTTCAAGCTGATGGCCTACAAGGACGAGTACGAAGTGGCGCGGCTGCACACCGACAAGGCGTTCACCGACAAGATCGCCGCGATGTACGAAGGCGACTACAAGCTGGTGCACCACCTGGCGCCCCCGCTGCTGGCCAAGCAAAACGACAAGGGTGAGTTGGTCAAGCAAAGCTACGGGCCCTGGATGCGCAAGGCCTTCGGCGTGCTGGCTCGCATGAAGGGGCTGCGCGGCACGGCGCTCGATGTCTTCGGCCGGACCGAGGAGCGCAAGACCGAGCGCGCGCTGATCCGCGAATACCGCGCCTGCATCGAGGAACTGCTGAAGGGCCTGACGGCCGAGCGCCTGGCGCTGGCGGTGGAGATCGCGCGTATCCCTGAGGACATCCGCGGCTACGGCCATGTGAAGGAGCGCCACCTGCAGGCCGCGCGCAAGAAGTGGTTCGCACTCATGGACCGCTG
This sequence comes from [Acidovorax] ebreus TPSY, assembly GCF_000022305.1. Lineage (NCBI taxonomy): Bacteria > Pseudomonadati > Pseudomonadota > Betaproteobacteria > Burkholderiales > Comamonadaceae > Diaphorobacter > [Acidovorax] ebreus. The sequence goes on along the minus strand of NC_011992.1, from coordinate 3,586,144 downwards.
GCGCGCCCCACACGCGGGTGCGCCCCGCCAAGTGGCCTGAGACTGGGCGGGCCTGTCATGCCCGCCCATTCCTTCTGACCCCGCCCGTCGCCGCCTGCCCCTGCCCGAGGGCAACGCGGTCGTTCACGCGTTCTGCGGAGTGGGCATGCCGGCCACACTGGACGGGCCTTCTTGCCCGGCCGGCGGGTCGGCCAACTGCACGCGGCTGACCGGCACCGCCAGCCGCATGCCCAGCGCCTGCAGCCGGCCCAGCAACGCCAGGTTGATGCGCTGCTGCAGGTCCATGTAGAGGTTGTAGCCCGGGTCTTTGACGATGTAGACCACTTCGTAATCGAGCGAGCTGGCGCCAAATCCCTTGAAATGCGCGCGGTCGAAGCGCAGTTGCGGTTCGGCCTCGATGATGTCGCGCACCGCTTGTGCCAGGGCCTGCGCCTGCGCGGGCGAGGTGTCCTGCGCCACGCCAAAGCCAAACACGATGCGGCGCTCGCGCATGTGGCGATAGTTGTTGATGGTCTGCTTGAGTAGCTCGGTGTTGCTCATCACCACCTGTTCCCCGCTCAGGGCGCGGATGCGCGTGGTCTTTACGCCCACCTGCTGCACGGTGCCTGCGATGGGACCCACGACGATGAAGTCGCCCACCTCGAAGGGCTTGTCCACCGCGATCGCCATGGAGGCGAACAGATCGCCCAGCACACTTTGCACCGCCAGCGCCACCGCAATGCCGCCCACGCCCAGGCTGGCCACGAAGGCGGTGATGTTCACCCCCAGGTTCGAGAGGATGGCCAGCAGCACCGTGGCCCACACCAGCGTGCGCAGCCCCCAGGACATGAGCGTGGCCGAGGCGCTGATCTGCCCCGTGCCCGCGGCGCCATGGTGGCGCCGGTAGCGCTCGACCCCCAGACTGATGGCGCGCGTGCCCCACAGCCCCAGCTGCACCGCCACGGCCAGGAACCAGAGCTGGCTCACACGGTCATGCCAACGGCCGGGCAGGTCCAGCATGCCGGTGCCCACCAGCAGTGCCGCCAGCAGGATGAGCAGACGGCTGGTTCCGGCGAGCACCTGCGCCAGCAGGCTTGCCGCGCCGGCATCGCCGCCGCCGGATTTGCGGTCGGCATGCGCGACGGCCCAGCGCAGCAGCAGCGTGAGCGCCAGGTAGATGCCCATCGCCGTGGCCGCCGCCGCCAATACCTCGGCAGCGGACATGCCCCAGAACCACTCTGTCTCCAGCCAGGCGGATACCGATGCGAAATCCATGGAAAGCGTTTCCTTTCTTGACACGGGGGGTGGGAGGGAAGGGGCCGCGGCGCGGCGCCGGCCGCCGCGGGCGGCACACAGGCATGCTACGAAGCCCTGACAGGCGCCGGCGTAGGCCCAGGCCGACGATGGGCGCGTCGCATCCGATGCATTAACCGCCCCTGGTCCGGGGCTTTATGCTATATGTATGATAGCTTTTGGCGCTTACTGGACGGGCTTTGCATGGTGTTTTGATGCGGAATTCCTGAGGGTGCCCGCAGCCCGCCGGCCGCCGGTGCGCGCAGCCCTGGCCGGCAGCCCCCCGCATACAATGGCCGGCTCACCGCCCGCAGGCCCTGGCGCCTCCCGGCGGAGCCCCTTTGCACCTATTACTACCAGTGGAGTCCTTCCCGTGTTGATTTCTTCTGCTTTTGCACAGACCGCCCCCGCCGCAGCCGCCGAGGCCGGCCTGATGGGATCGCTCACCAGCATGCTGCCGCTGGTGCTGATGTTCGTGGTGCTGTACTTCATCATGATCCGTCCCCAGATGAAGCGCCAGAAGGAGCACCGCGCCATGATCGACGCGCTGGCCAAGGGCGACGAAGTGGCCACGGCCGGCGGCTTGCTGGGCAAGGTGGCGGGCCTGAGCGAAGGCTACCTGCAACTGGAGATTGCGCCTGGCGTGCAGGTGCAGGTGCAGCGCAGCGCCGTGGCCCAGGTGCTGCCCAAGGGCACGGTCAAGTAAACCGTCCCAGCTGTAGGCCCACGGGCCTTGTTATGAGGGCAGTGCTGCGCCGCATCCCGCGGCCGCTGCCCCGCATGGATTGAAGAGCGCGATCATGAACCGTTATCCGGTCTGGAAGTACGCGATCCTGGTGATCGTGTTGCTCATTGGGGCCCTGTATACCCTGCCCAACTTCTTTGGCGAGGCGCCCGCGGTGCAGGTGTCGTCGGCCAAGGCCACGCTGAAGGTCGACGCCGCGGTCCAGCAGCGCGTCGAGGACGCGCTGAAAGCCGCCAACGTGGCCTCGGACTCCATCGTGTTCGACGGCAACTCGGTGCGCGCGCGCTTTGACACGCCGGACAACCAGCTCAAGGCCAAGGACGCGATCGAGAAGGCCCTGATCCCCGACCCGAGCGATCCTTCCTACATCGTGGCGCTGAACCTCGTGTCGCGCTCGCCCGACTGGCTCACCGCGCTGCATGCACGGCCCATGTACCTCGGCCTGGACCTGCGCGGCGGCGTGCACTTCATGCTGCAGGTGGACATGCAGGCGGCGATCACGAAGAAGATCGAGTCGTACGCAGGCGACCTGCGCAGCGCGCTGCGCGAGAAGAACATCCGGCACGGCGGCATCGGCCGCGAAGGGCAGGCCGTGGACATCCGCGTGCGCGACGAGGCCACGCTCACGGCGGCACGCAACCTGATCGCCGACCAGTTCCCGGACCTGGCGGTCGTGAGCAGCGCCGACGGCGACGGTATGCGCCTGCGCGCCACCATCAAGCCCGAGGCCCTGCGCAAGGTGCAAGAGCAGGCCTTGAAGCAGAACATGGTCACGCTGCACAACCGTATCAACGAACTGGGCGTGGCCGAGCCCGTGATCCAGCAGCAGGGCCTGGACCGCATCGTGGTGCAACTGCCCGGCGTGCAGGACACGGCCAAGGCCAAGGACATCCTGGGCCGCACCGCCACGCTGGAAGTGCGCATGGTGGACGAGGGCACCGAGGCGCGCGCCGCCGAAATGGGCACGGGCCCCGTGCCGTTCGGTGCCGAGAAATACCTGGACCGCAACGGCCAGGCCGTGATCGTGAAGAAGCAGGTCGTGCTGACCGGCGAGAACCTCACCGACGCGCAGCCAGGATTCGACGGCCAGACCCAGGAGCCCACCGTGAACCTCACGCTGGACGCCAAGGGCTCGCGCATCTTCAAGGACATCACGCGCGAGAACGTGGGCAAGCGCATGGCCATCGTGCTGTTCGAAAAGGGCAAGGGCGAGGTGGTGACCGCGCCCGTGATCCGCAGCGAGATTGGCGGTGGTCGCGTGCAGATCTCCGGCCGCATGACCACGGCCGAGGCCAACGACACCGCACTGCTGCTGCGCGCCGGCTCGCTGGCCGCGCCCATGGAGATCATCGAGGAATACACCATCGGCCCGAGCCTGGGTGCCGACAACATCGACCGGGGTATCCAGTCGGTGGTCTGGGGCATGGTGGCCATCGCGGCCTTCATGTGCGTGTACTACATGCTGTTCGGTGTGTTCTCCACGATCGCGCTGGGCGTGAACGTGCTGCTGCTGATCGCCATCCTGTCGATGCTGCAGGCCACGCTGACCCTGCCCGGCATCGCCGCCATGGCCCTGGCGCTGGGCGTGGCCATCGACTCCAACGTGCTGATCAACGAGCGCATCCGCGAGGAGCTGCGCGCTGGCGTGGCCCCGCAGGCGGCGATCGCCACGGGCTACGAGCGCGCCTGGGCCACCATCCTGGACTCCAACGTCACCACGCTGATCGCGGGCCTGGCGCTGCTGGCCTTCGGCACGGGGCCGGTGCGCGGCTTTGCCGTGGTGCACTGCATCGGCATCCTGACCAGCATGTTCTCGGCGGTGTTCTTCTCGCGTGGCCTGGTCAACCTCTGGTATGGCCGCAAGAAGAAGCTCAAGAGCGTGTCCATCGGCCAGGTGTGGAAGCCCGAGGGCGATGAGCACCGCTCGGTGGCTGCCCGCGGCAACAGCAACTAAGAAAGGGGAAAACCATGGAGTTTTTCCGCATCAAAAAAGACATCCCGTTCATGAAGTACGCGTTGGTGCTCAACGCGGTGTCTTTCATCACTTTCGCGCTCGCGGTGTTCTTCCTGGTCACGCGGGGCCTGCACCTGTCGGTGGAGTTCACGGGTGGCACCGTCATGGAGGTGGCCTACACGCAGACAGCCGACATCGGCAAGGTGCGCGACACCGTCGCGGGCCTGGGCTATGCCGACGTGGTGGTGCAGAACTTCGGCACCTCGCGCGACGTGATGGTCCGCCTGCCCGTGCAAAAGGGCGTCACCTCGGCCCAGCAAAGCGAGCAGGTGCTGAGCGCGTTGAAGGCGCAGGACCCCGAGGTCACGCTGCGGCGCACCGAGTTCGTGGGCCCGCAGGTGGGCGAAGAACTGGTGCATGGCGGCCTGATGGCGCTGGGCATGGTGGTGCTGGGCATCGTCATCTACCTGGCCTTCCGCTTCGAGTGGAAGTTCGGCGTGGCAGCGGTGATCGCCAACCTGCACGACGTGGTCATCATTCTGGGCTTCTTTGCGTTCTTCCAGTGGGAGTTCTCGCTGTCGGTGCTGGCCGGCGTGCTGGCCGTGCTGGGCTATTCGGTGAACGAGTCGGTGGTGATCTTCGACCGTATCCGCGAGGCCTTCCGCAAGTTCCGCAAGCTCAATACGCATGAGGTGATCGACCACGCCATCACCTCCACCATGAGCCGCACCATCATCACCCACGCCTCCACCGAGGCCATGGTGCTGTCCATGTTCTTCTTCGGGGGCCCCAGCCTGCACTACTTCGCACTGGCGCTGACCATCGGCATCCTGTTCGGCATCTACTCGTCGGTGTTCGTTGCCGCGGCCATCGCTATGTGGCTGGGCGTCAAGCGCGAAGACCTGGTCAAGGCGCCGACCCGCAAGGAAGGCGACCCGGCCGACCCGAACTCCGGCGCCGTGGTCTGACGATGCGCGTGCGCAGCCGCCTTGTCCGCGTGCCGATGCAAAGGCCGGGGCGCGACAGCGGCTGGGGCTAATATCGGAGCCCTATGGATTTTTCGCCCACTTCCACTGCCCACCGACGGCTGGCCCACCTGGCCCGCCAGCGTTTCGTGGAGGGGCTGTGCGCCGGCTTGCCGGCGCTGGACAAAACAGTCCATGACTTCCTGACCGAGTTGATGGGGCAGACCGCCACGCAGCGTGACATGCAGTTGCGGCGCGATGCCTGGATGGGCCATCAGGCCCACCGCAAGACCTGGGTGGAACACCTGGGCCGGGCTTGGCGTGAAAGCCTGGCGCCCCCGCCCGTCACGGGGCGCGGCACCCTCAACGCGTCCAAGGCGTTCGATGGGCTTGAACTGCTGGGCGACGACGTGCTGGAGAACAAGATCATCGCCTCGCGCATGGCGCTGACCCTCACCGAGCATGTGGCCGCTCCCTTCGATGCTGCGCGGCAGCGCACACAGCATCTGGAAGGCCGTGAGCTGGCCGGCACCGATATCCTGCGCCCCGAAACCCTGTGCCTGCATCTGGTCGAGCAGTGGTTGGAGGTGGGCCTGCAGCGCGACCATTTGCAGATGGTGATCGACCCGCTGCAGCGCGAACTGGCGGCGCTGGCGCTGGCGCAGTACCAGGCCCTTGTGAAGCTGTACGACGAACAGGGCGTCGTGGCGCAGGACGATCTGCGCGCCCGCGTGCGCCGCGCGGCCGCCGGCCCCAACACCGGCAGCCCCGGCGAGCCGCCGCCCGCGTCCGGTCCCGTGGGGCTGGCCTCGCAGGCATTGCAGCAGTCGCGCGCCGCGCTGGGGCGGCCCACGGAATTTGCCCCCACGCGCCAGGCGGCGTCGGCCTTCATGCCCCCGCCCCCCGGCATGCGCGGGCAGCCGGTGATGGCCGGCATGGGCAGCCCGCTGGTGCGCGCGCGCCAGCGCGCCCAGGGCGTGATGATGCAGCTGCGGCGCTTGCTCACGCAGCCCACCACGGGCTACGACATGGTCAAGGCACCCCCCGCGTCCGCGGCGCTGGCCCATGCGCTGGCGGCGCACCGCGTCTCGGCCGACAGCTACTACAGCGACGTGGCCACGCTGGTCGAGGACTACAGCCCACAGGCCGTGGTCCGCGTGGCGAGCGCCGTGCGTGAGCGGTCCGTGGAGTTCAAGAAGAAGGCCAGTACCGCCAGCGAGAAGGCCATCATCGAGGTGGTGGCGCTGATGTTCCAGAGCATCCTGAGCGAAGACCGCATCCCGCCCTCGGTGCGCGTGTGGTTTGCACGCCTGCAGGTGCCGGTGCTGCGCGTGGCGCTGGCCGAGCCCGAGTTCTTCAGCAACCTCACGCACCCCGCGCGCCAGCTCATCGACCGCATGGGCGCCTGCGTGCTGGGCTTTGACGCCAGCTCCATCAATGGCAGCGCGCTGGAGGCCGAGATCCGCCGCATCGTGCAGGTGATCGAGCAGTACCCCGAGACCGGCCAGCGCGTGTTCCAGCTGGTGCACGACGAGTTCGAGAAATTCCTCGCCAAATTCCTCACCGAGAAGCAGGGCACCTCGCGCATCGTCAGCGTGGCCCAGCAGGTGGAGCAGCGCGAGACGCTGGCGATCCAGTACACCATCGAGCTGCGCGCGCTGCTCAAGGACATGCCGGTGCGCGACGAGATTCGCGAGTTCTTGTTCAAGACATGGGCCGAGGTGCTGGCGATGTCGGCCGTGCGCGACGGGGCCCAGCATGCCAGTACCGCCGCCTTCAAGCGCGCCGCGGCCGACCTGGTGTGGGCGGCGGGCGCCAAGCCCAACCGCGCCGACCGTGCGCTGGTCATCCAGAACCTGCCGGCGCTGCTGCAGAGCCTGCGCCAGGGGCTGGCGCTGATCGGCGTGGCGGGGCCCGAGCAGGACGCACAGATCAAGGGAATCACCGACACGCTGGCCGACGCTTTCCTCTCCAAGACGGCCTCGATCCCGCAGGCGCACATCGATGCCATGGCCAAACGCCTGGCGAACCTGGAGGACTACATCGGCGACGAGGCGCTGGGCGACATGCCGCTGAGTGCGGACAACATCGAGATGCTGCTGGGCATCGACGCCTCGTCCATCCACGTCATCGCCGACAATGGCGCGCCTGTGCAGGACGACATGGTGGCCTGGGCGCAGCAGCTGCCGCTGGGCACCTGGTTCACGCTGGACCACAACGGCGCGTCCACCCAGGTGCAATACGCCTGGCACAGCCAGCGCAAGCAACTGCACCTGTTTGCCACGCGCGATGGCGGCAGCTACCTCATCCAGCTGCGCCGGCTGGGGGCCTACCTGCAGGCGGGCCTGCTGGTGGCGCAGGAGGAGGAGAGCCTCACGCTGCGCGCCACGCGCGATGCGCTCACCAAGCTGGACGCCAACCCGGAGCGCCTGCTGGGTTGAGCGGTCGCGCAGCGGCCCAACGCGCACAACGGGGGCCGGCTGCGCACAGCCGCGCCGCGGGCCTCAAGCCTCAAGCCTCAAGCCTCTGGCATGTCCGTGGCGGCGCTGAAGCCATTGCGTGTATTGCGCGGCCTGGCATTGCACGACGGCGCGGCGTTGCGGGGTGCGACCGGTGGCGGACTGCGCGTCGACAGCTGCTATGGATGAAATAGCTTTTGACGCTGGACAGCAGCGCGCCAAGCCCCGTTCTATTCCCATTCATCACCACCCCGCACCACGCGGCGCACCACGTCGGCGGCGAAGCCACGCGTGGCCAGAAAGCGCATCTGGCGCGCACGCTCCTGCGGCGTGTCGGCGGGCTGGTCGCCAAAGCGCTGGCGCCACACGGCCCGGGCGCGCTGCAGTTCGGTGCCCGCCAGCTGGGCGGCGGTGCTGCGCACCAAATCCTCGTCCAGCCCCTTGCGCCGCAGCTCCTGCAGCACGCGCTGGGTGCCGAAGCGCTCCGCGCGGCGGTGCACCACGGACTCGGCCACGCGCTCTGCATTGATGAAGTCGCGCGCCTGCAGCTCGTCCAGCAGCGCCGGCAGATCGTCGCCCTCCTGCACGTGGCGCGCCAGCTTGGCCTGCAGTTCGCTGCGCGAATGCTCGCGCTGGGCAAGCAGGCGCAGCGCACGGCCCTTGAGGGAGAGGGCGGTGAATCCCATGAATGCTATTGAAAAAAGAGCTTCCAGCGCTTGATGGTCAAGCGCTGGAGGCAGATTTCGTTAAAAAACTCCGGTGCGTGGTTACGCTTCGATCTCGCCCGTCTTGTCGGCCTTCTTGCCGCGCGCAGGCTTGTCTTCGGGCAGATCGGCCGCCGGGCTGGCGTGGCCCGTGGGCAGCAGCGCGATGCCCAGACTTTCGCGCACCTTGTTCTCGATCTCCACGGCCAGGCCGGGGTTCTCGCGCAGGAACTCGCGGGCGTTGTCGCGGCCCTGGCCGATCTTTTCGCCGTTGTAGGCATACCAGGCGCCACTCTTTTCCAGGATGCGCGCGTTCACGCCCATGTCGATGATCTCGCCCTCGCGCGAGATGCCCTCGCCGAACAGGATGTCGAACTCGGCCGTCTTGAACGGGGGCGAGACCTTGTTCTTCACCACCTTCACCTTGGTCTCGTTGCCGATCGCCTCGTCGCCCTTCTTGATGGTGCCGGTACGGCGGATGTCCAGGCGTACCGAGGCGTAGAACTTCAGCGCGTTGCCGCCGGTGGTGGTCTCGGGGCTGCCGAACATCACGCCGATCTTCATGCGGATCTGGTTGATGAAGATGACCATGCAGTTGGTCTTCTTGATGGTGGCGGTGAGCTTGCGCAGTGCCTGGCTCATCAGGCGTGCCTGCAGGCCGGGCAGGGCGTCGCCCATCTCGCCCTCGATTTCGGCCTTGGGCGTGAGCGCGGCGACCGAGTCCACCACGATCAGGTCCACGGCGCCCGAGCGCACCAGGCTGTCCACGATCTCCAGCGCCTGCTCGCCCGTGTCCGGCTGGCTGATGAGCAGGTCGGTGAGCTGAACGCCGAGCTTGCTGGCGTACTGCACATCCAGCGCATGCTCGGCATCCACGAAAGCGCACTGGCCGCCTTGCTTCTGCATCTCGGCGATGACCTGCAGCGTGAGCGTGGTCTTGCCCGAGCTTTCCGGTCCGTAGATCTCGATCACGCGGCCGCGCGGCAGGCCGCCCACGCCCAGGGCGATGTCCAGGCCCAGCGAGCCGGTGGAGACCACCTGGATGTCCTCAATGGCCTCGCCCTCGCCCAGGCGCATGATGGTGCCCTTGCCGAACTGCTTTTCGATCTGCGCGAGGGCGGCTTGCAGGGCCTTGGCCTTTTCGCTGTTGACGGCGGTTGCGTTGCCTTTGACGGTGGCGTCCATGAAATGCTCCTTCGGGTCGGGGTCACGGTGAAATCGTGCGCCTGCCTGGAAACTGTTTCCAATGACAGGCTGGATGCTTGAACAGTAGTTTATGGGCGGTTGATGCGTTATCCAATCAATTTTTGGTCAGTTTGGCTGACAATATGCGGATGACCGCTCCCCCCAGCCTCGACGACCGCTGGCGCCAGACCCACCTGGGCCGCCTGCTGGGCCATGCCATGCGGCGCTTCGATGCGCGCGTGCTGCAGCTCATGGCGCGCGACGTGCAGGTGCCGCTGGCGCTGTCCAACCTTGCGGCGCGCGACCAGGTGAGCGCCGCGCACATCCACATCACGCGGCATCTGTCGCTGCAGGGGGACCGCCTCACCGACCTGGCCGAGCGCGCGGGCATGACCAAGCAGTCCATGGCCGCGCTGGTGGAGCAGTGCGCGGCCTGGGGCCTGGTCACGCGCGAGCCAGATCCGCGCGATGCGCGTGCGCGCCTGGTGCGCTTCACGCCCACGGGACTGGCGTGGCTGCAGGCGTTTCGTGCGGCGGTGGCGCAGGCCGAGGGCGAGTTCCGCGCCGAGGTGGGGCAGGACGTGGCCACGGTGGTCGCGCTGGGCCTGGAGGCCTATGCCGGCGGCGAGGGCACGGCGGCCTAAAATTCAGGCAGAGCGCAGGCCGGCGCACGACAACCAGGAGAGACACCCCATGCGCATCCTCATCGCCGAAGACGACCAGGTGCTTGCCGACGGGCTGCTGCGCACGCTGCGCGGCTCGGGCGCCGTGGTGGACCATGTGGCCAGCGGCACCGAGGTCGATACCGCGCTCCTGACCAACAACGAGTTCGACCTGCTGATCCTCGACCTGGGCCTGCCCAAGATGCACGGCCTGGAGGTGCTCAAGCGCCTGCGTGGGCGCGGCTCGGCGCTGCCGGTGCTGATCCTCACGGCGGCCGACAGCGTGGACGAGCGCGTGAAGGGCCTGGACCTGGGCGCCGACGACTACATGGCCAAACCGTTCGCGCTGTCGGAGCTGGAGGCGCGCGTGCGTGCGCTCACGCGCCGCGGCATGGGCGGCACCAGCAGCGCCATCCGCCACGGGCCCCTGGTGTACGACCAGGCGGGCCGCGTGGCCACCATCGACGGCAAGATGGTGGAGCTGTCCGCGCGCGAGCTGGGCCTGCTGGAGGTGCTGCTGCAGCGCGCCGGCCGCCTGGTGAGCAAGGAGCAGCTGGTGGAGCGCCTGTGCGAGTGGGGCGAGGAGGTGAGCAACAACGCCATCGAGGTCTACATCCACCGCCTGCGCAAGAAGATCGAGCGCGGGCCGATCCGCATCGCCACCGTGCGCGGCCTGGGCTACTGCCTGGAAAAGATCCCCAGCTGACGGGACCCGTGGATGCTCTGTTATTGATAGCTGCTTGCGCTTGATGCATAAGCGCTAGCGGCCAAAAACGCCCACCACCTTGAAAATCTTCCAGCGCGAGCAGCGCTCCCTCTTCGGCGAAATCCTGGACTGGATGCTCACGCCGCTGCTGCTGCTGTGGCCGGTGAGCCTGGCGCTGACCTGGCTGGTGGCCCAGGGCCTGGCCAACAAGCCCTTCGACCGCGCGCTGGAGTACAACGCCCATGCGTTGGCGCAGCTCGTCACGGTGCATGACGGCAAGGTGCTGTTCAACCTGCCCCAGCCCGCCAGCGAGATCCTGCGTGCCGACGAGTCCGACATCGTCTATTACCAGGTGCTCTCGCCCACGGGCGACTACCTCTCGGGCGAGCGCGACCTGCCGCGCCCGCCGCCCGAGGAGCAGGCGTTCTCCGGCGAGGTGCGGCTGCGCGACGCCGAGTTGCGCGGCATCGACATCCGCGTGGCCTACATCTGGGTGCGCGTGCCGCTGCCCGATGCGCCCGCCGCGCTGGTGCAGGTGGCCGAGACACGCGCCAAGCGCAGCGTGCTGGCCACCGAGATCATCAAGGGCGTGATGCTGCCGCAGTTCGTCATCCTGCCGCTGGCGGTGCTGTTGGTGTGGCTGGCGCTGGCGCGCGGCATCAAGCCGCTGCACCAGCTGGAGGAGCGCATCCGCGCGCGCAAGCCCGACGACCTCTCGCCGCTGGACCACAAGGCCGTGCCGATGGAAGTGGCGCCGCTGGTGGATTCGGTGAACGACCTGCTGCGGCGCCTGTCGGAATCCATGGCCACGCAAAAGCGCTTCCTGGCCGACGCCGCGCACCAGCTCAAGACTCCCCTGGCCGGGCTGCGCATGCAGGCCGACCTGGCGCAGCGCGAGGGCACCAGCACCGAGGAGCTCAAGCAGTCGCTCAAGCAGATCGGGCGCTCGTCCATCCGCGCCACGCACACCGTCAACCAGTTGCTGGCGCTGGCGCGGGCCGAGGGCGGCAGCGCCGTGGTGCAGCGCCAGCCGCTGGACCTGGCGCGGCTGGTGATCGAGGTGGTGCGCGACAGCGTGCCGCGCGCCATGGACAAACACATCGACCTGGGCTACGACGGCGTCGAGCCCGGCACCAATGGCGTGTGGATGGACGGCAACCCCACGCTGCTGAAGGAGCTGGTGCGCAACCTGGTGGACAACGCCATCAACTACACCCCGTCCAGCGCGCAGCAGCCCGGCGTGATCACCGCGCGCGTGCTGCCCGACCCGTTCAGCCATGTGCTGCTGCTGCAGGTGGAGGACTCGGGCCCCGGCGTGCCCGAGGCTGAGCGCGAACTGGTCTTCCAGCCCTTCTACCGCGCGCTGGGGACGGACGCCGACGGCTCCGGCCTGGGCCTGCCCATCGTGCGCGAGATCGCGCGCCAGCACGGCGCCGAGGTGGAACTGGAAGACGTGCGCCCCGGCGCGGCCATGCCCGGCGCGCGCTTCAGCGTGCGGTTCACGGCACGCGAATCGGGGCCATAGCGCCGCCGCTGTCCGATGCTATCGATAAAATAGCTGCTCGCGCTTGATGGAAAAGCGCTGGAGGGCATTTTGAGGTCGATTCAAGCAGCCGGTGCGGCCGTGCCCGCTGCGGGGTCCGCCAGCGCCAGCAGCCAGTCGCGAAAGCGCACCAGCGTGGCCAGCTGCGCACGCGACTCGGGGTAGCACAGCCAGTAGCCCAGGTCGCTCGTGTAGCCGCCGCCGGGCAGCGGCTCGGTGACGGTGCCGGCGGCAATCTCGTCCTGCACCAGGCAGCGCGGCACCAGGGCCAGGCCCATGCCCACCGACACCGCGCGGATGATGGTCTGGAACTGGTCGAACTGTGGGCCGGCCAGCGGGTCCAGGCCGTTCACGCCGTGCGCCTCGGCCCAGTGCTGCCAGGCACCGGGCACGCTCACGTGGCGCAGCAGCGTGTGGCGTGCCACGTCCTGCGGGCTGTGCAGGGGCGGCGCGCCGGCCAGCCCGGCGCGCGGGCCGATCAGGGCCACGTCGTTGCCCGTCAGGTAGTGCGCGCGTGCGCCCGGCCAGTGCCCGTCGCCGAACAGGATGGAGCAGTCCAGCTCGGGGTCGGCAAAGTCGTAGCCGTGCACGTAGGGCACGAAATGCAGCGTGATCTGCGGGTGCTGCGCACGCAGCTGCGGCAGGCGCGGAATCAGCCACTTGGCGGCCAGCGTGGGCAGCACCGACAGGTGCAGCGCGCCGCCCTCGTCGCCGCTGGTGATCAGCTCCAGCGTGGCCGCCTCCAAGCGGGCGAGCAGGGCGCTCACGGCCTTTTCGTAGCGCTCCCCGGCGGGTGTGAGCGACAGGCGCTTGCGGCTGCGCTCGAACAGCGGAACGCCCACCCAGCGCTCCAGCTCCTGCACCTGCTTGCTCACCGCGCTCTGGGTGAGGTGCAGTGCCTCGGCCGCGCGCGAGATGCCCCCGAAGCGGGCCACGGTACAGAACGCCCGCAGCAGGTGCAGCGGCGGGTGAAGGCGGCGCAGGATCATGGGGTTTGCCGATCAAAACATTCCACAATGGAATGATAACAGGCACAGCTATTGCTTTTCCGTCCGCACCCCTTCGTTTATCTTTCTTGCACTATCAAAGGAGTGAGTCCATGCAACGTCGCAAACTGATTGCCGCGCTGGCGGTTACCTCTGTAGTTTCTGGAATGACCTTCGCCCAGGACAACAGCCGTCCGCTGCGCATCGTCGTGCCCTTCCCGCCGGGCGGCGCCACCGACATTGCCGGCCGCTCGCTGCAGGAACCCCTGCAGCGCCTGCTGGGCCAGCCGGTGGTGATCGAGAACAAGGCCGGTGCGGGCGGCTCCATCGGCATGGCCGAGGTGGCACGCGCCACCGACGGGCTGACCTTCGGTGTGGCCACGCTGTCTACCCACGGCGTGAACCCGGCCGTGCTGGGCAAGCTGCCCTACGACCCCATCAAGGACTTCGTCGGCGTGACCGAGATCGTCAAGGCGCCCGGCATCATCGTGGTCAACCCCAAGGTGCTGCCCGTCAAGGACTTCGCCGACCTCGTGAAGCACCTGAAGGCCCATCCCGGCAAGGTGGAATACGCGACGCCGGGCAACGGCACCATCGGCCACATGTGGGGCGAGCTGTTCAAGAGCGCCACGGGCACCAGCATGGTGCACATCCCCTACCGCGGTGCGGGTCCGGCCACCAACGACGTGCTGGGCGGCCAGGTGCCGGTGTACTTCGACCAGGTGGCCTCGTCGCTGCCGCACGTGAAGGCCGGCAAGCTCAAGGCCTTGGCCGTGTCCTGGCACGAACGCCTGGCCGTGCTGCCCGACGTGCCCACCTATGCCGAGCTGGGCTACAAGCAGGCCAACGATGCGTCGTGGTTCGGCCTGGTGGCGCCCAAATCCACCCCCGCGGCCCAGGTGCAGCGCGTGCAGCAGGCCGTGGCCCAGGCCCTCAAGGAGCCGGCGGTGCGCGATCGCCTCGCGGCCCAGGGGCTGTATGCGTCGGGCACCACGCCCGCCGAGTTCTCCGCGCAGATCGCGCGTGAAATTGACAAGATGAAACAGGTGGCAGCCTATGCCAAGATCAAACTGGATTGATTTCCACGGAGTGTGCCTATGCAAGCAGTGCTGAAACTGATCCACAGCCAGTACCTGCAGGCCGAGCCCGGCGCAGCCGGCGCCCCTGCGGCGCCGCCCGCTGCGTCACCCGCACGCATGGTCTCCCGCATCGCGGGGCGCACGCCCCTGGTGCTGGATTCGCCGCACAGCGGCACCGTCTACCCCGCCGACTTCCGCGCTGCGCTGGACCTGCCCGTGCTGCGCCGTGCGGAGGACACCCACGTCGAAAAGCTCTACGCCTTCGCGCCCGGGCTGGGCGTGGGCTGGGTGGAGGCGCACTTCCCGCGCATCTACCTGGACGCCAACCGCGACACCACCGAACTGGACGCCACCCTGCTGGACGCGCCCTGGCCCGACCCGGTCACCACCGACCCCGTGGTGCTGCAGAAGGTGCGCCTGGGCAAGGGGCTGATCTGGAAGTTCACCGACGAGGGCGAGCCCATCTACGACCGTCCGCTGGGCGTGGAGGAGGTGCGTGCACGCATCGATCGCTGCTGGCGGCCCTACCACGCGGCGGTGGCGGCCGAGATCGACGCCGCCCACGCGCGCCATGGCTACAGCATCCACCTCAACTGCCACTCCATGCCCGCCGTGGCCGCCAGCCACGCCACGCTCTACCCGGGCCTGCACCATGCCGACTTCGTCGTGGGCGACCGCGACGGGGCCACCGCCAGCCCGGCGCTGTCGCAGCAGATCTGCGCGTTCCTGCGCGAGCGCGGCTACAGCGTGGACTACAACCATCCCTACAAGGGTGTGGAACTGGTGCGCCGCTACGGCAACCCCGCGCAGCACCGCCACAGCATCCAGGTGGAGATCAACCGCAAGCTCTACATGGATGAGCAGACGCTGGACATCCTGCCGGCAGGGTTCGACCGGCTGCGCGCCGACCTGCGCGCGCTGGTGGAGTCTCTGCTGGCGACCGACCCGCGCGGCTGACCGCTGGCGGCGGCATTCAGGCGGCGGCCTCGGCAGCGAAGGGCCGCGGTCGGCTGTACCGAGTTTCCCAACGCAAGACCCGTTCCCATGGACGGGCCTTTGTCATTCCGCGCGCTTGTGCAGGCCACTAGCGATAAAAAACATAGCTGCTAGCGCTTACCAGGCAAGGGTGAATGCGGGATTTCTTCCTTGCGGCCACCGGGCGCCGCCGCGGTGTGCGCCGGCAGTGCATTCCGCATTGGAATGAGATGTATCGCAATGCTCATTGGTCAGCGGCCCGCGGGGTTACCAGAATGGTTTGTTACCAAAGACCAACCTTGAGGGAGCATTGCATGCAGCGTAGAGACATCCTGACACTGGCGGCCGCTGGCACCATCCCCGGCGCTGGCGAGCGCCCAGGCCTCCAGCAGCACCCTGCGGCTGGTGGTCCCCTTCCCGCAGGGCGGCGCCACCGACATCACCGCGCGTGTGCTGGCCGCGCCGCTGTCGCGCATCCTCGGCATGCCCGTGAAGGTGGACAACCTGCCCGGCGCGGGCGGCGCCACCGGCATGCAGGCGGTGGCCAAGGCCGCGGCCGACGGGATGACGCTGGGCGTGGCCACGCTCTCCACGCATGGCGTGAACCCCGCCGTGTACAAGAAGCTGCCCTACGACGCGATCAAGGACTTTGCGGCGGTGACCGAGATCGTCAAGGCTCCGGGCGTGCTGGTGGTGCACCCCAGCGTGCCGGCGCAAAACTTCGAGCAGTTCATCAAGCTGCTCAAGAGCCAGCCGGGCAAGATCACCTATGCCACGCCCGGTGCGGGCACCATCGGCCACATGTGGGCCGAGTTGCTGCAAAGCACCACTGGCACGTCCATGAAGCACGTGCCCTTCCGCGGCGCGGCGCCCGCCGTGGCCGACCTGCTGGAGGGCAAGGTGCAGGTGTACTGCGACCAGGTGGCGTCGTCGCTGCCTCATATCCAGGCGGGCAAGCTGCGCGCGCTGGCCGTGTCGTGGAATCAGCGCCTGGCCGTGCTGCCCAAGGTGCCTACCTATGCTGAGCTGAGCCAAGACCGCTGCATAACTGGTAGCACTCCTGATGCGCGTCCTTGGCCGATGCGCTCCAATCGCCCCAGGAGGTGATGACCGATGGACAGCTTCTTTCTGATGGGCGCGCGCCCGCTGGTCGAGTTCAGCCCGAGCATGAAGCTGCACGAGTTGCTTGACTGGAGCGCCATTGCTGGGCAGTTGACGGGCCTGTACCAGCGCGAGATCAGCGGCGCCGGTGGTCCCCAGCCTTATTCGTCGCTGGGCATGTTCAAGCTCATGCTGCTGGGTCAGTGGCACGGTCTGTCCGATACCCAACTGGAGCAGGCCCTGCGCGTGCGCCTGGACTTCATGGTCTTCACTGGTTTCGAACCCTCGGCCGGTGAGTTGCCCGATGCCAGCACCATTTGCCGCTTCCGCAACCGCCTGGTCAAGGCCGAACTCGAGCAGAAACTGCTGGCGCTCATCAACAGCCAGTTGGAGCAACGAGGCCTGAAGGTGCAAGGCGCGCGCGGGGCCATCATTGATGCCACCATCATCCCCAGCGCTGCACGCCCGAGGCAGCACGTCGAAGGTGAAGGCGAGCAAGCCAGACTCGTTGACAGCGCCGACAGTGAAGCGCGCTGGGTCAAGAAAGGCAAACACGCCTTCTTCGGCTACCGGGGCCACACGGCAGTCGACAGCGAAGACGGCTACGTCGAGCATGTGCAGGTGCACCCAGCCAACGAAGCCGAGATCAACAAGTTGCCTGAGATCGTCGAGGCACTCTCGCCTGGGATAGAGGCCGTGCTGGCCGACAAGGGTTATGCGAGCAAGGCCAACCGGCAGTGGCTCGCCGAGCGTGGCATCGGTGATCTGATCCAGCACAAGGGCAGCGCGGGCAAGCCGGTGCATGCGCTACTCAAGCAATTCAACAAGCAGATCGGCTCCATCCGCTTCAAGGTTGAGCAGGCCTTCGGCACGATGAAGCGCAGGTTCCACTTGGGCAGGGCGCGCTACTTCGGCACAGCGAAGGTACAGGCGCAGATGTGCTGGGCGGCATTGGGGATGAATCTGCTGAAGGCCCATCGCAAGCTCAAAGCGATGGAGCTTGCTGGGGCAGGTGCGCCCTGAAAGGCGAAACGGGGCGCTGAAACGCCCCCAAGCACAGAAATCCGGGGCAACAAACGCTCGAAAACATCCAAGATGGCGCCGTAGACCAGCATCACGCCTCCATCCGAGCGGTTATGCAATGGTCTTGAGCCTGTTCACCAACAACGATCCGTCGTGGTTCGGTCTGGTGGCACCCGCCGGCACGCCCGCCGTCGTGGTCCGCGCGCGCCGCAATGCCGTCGCACAGGCGCTGGAGGAGCCCGCCGTGCGCAAGGCGCTGGCCGACCACGGGCTGTTCCCCTCGGGTTCGCTGCCCGCGGAATTCGGGGCCCAGATCCAGAAGGAAGTGGACAAGATGCGGCGCGTGAGCCGCTTTGCGCAGATCAGCTTGGACGCGGGCTGACGGCTGACGGCTGACGGCGGGCCGGCAGCGGCGCTGCCGGTGCGAAGGCCGCCATCCATCAAGGCTGCCGCGCGCCATGCCGCGCAGGCCACCGCGGCCGGCAAACCGCGCTGGCGGCGTGCCAGGGATCAGGCGCAGGGGCGCAGCGTCTTGCCCGCCAGCGCCGGCTGCAGCGTGGTGTCCAGGCGGGTGCGCAGCGCGTCGTTCACGGCCGGCAGGCGCAGCATGAAGCCGGGCGCGTCGGCGCGCTCCTGCACCACGCGCGCGGTGCGCACGCCCTGGTTGGCCAGCAGGGCCATGCCGCGCTGCGCGGCCTCCTCGGTGGAAAAGCGTCCCAGCGACAGCCCCGGCTCCAGTGCCGCGCCGGGCCGGTCGTAGGGGATCTTGAGCGCGCGCAGCTCGGCGCGCTTCTTGGCCACCGCCTCTTCGTCGGGAAAGCGCCCCATGTACACCATCCAGCGGCCCGTGATCGGCGTGGGCTCCAGGGTCCAGCTGCCCTCGGGCAAGACGGCCGCCGCCTGGCGCAGCGCGTCGGCCTGGCGCGCGTCGAACACGCCCGCCTGCAGGCAGGCCGGGGGCTCCGCGGGCGCGGCGGCGGTTGCGGGGGACGCCGCCGCCCCGCTGGCGGCGGGTGTGGAGGCCGGCGCGGAAGACGCCGGGCCCGCCGGTGCCGCGGACGACGCGGCCCCCTTGCTGCCCTGGGGCAGCAGGCGCAGGTTCTGCGGGGCGATCTGCTGCTCCATGCGCTGCGGCTCGGACTCATCCACCGGGGCCAGGCCCCAGCCGCGCAGCAGCCCCTGCGACCAGGCGTAGTAGCCGGCGTTGGCCAGCAGCAGAAGCACGACGGCAAGGCGCAGCATGGCTCAGTCCTTCAGGGTGCGGGGGGCGCGCAAAAAGCGCGGGGAACGCGGCGTGGCGGTCATTGCGGGCGCACGCTGATCTCGGCGCTGGTGACGGGCTGCATGCCGCGCGCGGTGTGCACCAGCAGCGTGCCGTCCTCGGTCACGCCGTGGGCCGTGCCCTGCGTGCCGTCGCTCAGCGTGACGGCGCGCCCGGCCAGCAGATCGCGCTGTGCAAAGCGCGCCTGGAACGGGGCAAAGCCATGCTCGGCAAAACCCAGCAGCGCATGCACCAGCGGCGGCGCGATGCGCTGCAGCGCGCTGGCCGCGGTGAGCGTGGTGTCCACCTCGCGCAGGCACGCGGGGGGCGTGCGCAGCCCGTCGGCCAGCACGGGCAACACGTTCAGCCCGATGCCCACCACCACGTAGCGGCTCTGGCCCGCCACCAGCGGCGGCACGGCCGCGCCGGGCGCGGTCACGGTGGCCGTCTCCACCAGAATGCCGCCGAGCTTGCGCCCATCCTGGAGCCACAGGTCGTTGGGCCACTTGAGCAGGACGCGCGGGTGCCCGCTGCCTTCGGGGGGCAGGGCGGGCTGCAGCGCCTGCGCCACGCTCACGCCCACGGCCAGCGACAGGCCCGACCAGTCGTGCGGCGCCAGCGGCAGGCCCAGCGAAAACGTGAGCGCGGGCACCACGCCGGTGTCGCGGTAGGTGGCGGCGCTGTGCCAGTCGCGCCCCAGGCGGCCGCGGCCGGCGGTCTGCTCCTCCGTCACCAGCAGCGTGGGCTCCAGCCGGCCGTCGCGCGCGCGGCGCATGAGCTCGCTGTTGGTGGAGTCGATGCTGGGCAAGACCTCTACGGTGAAGCCGGGCAGCAGCGGCGCAATCGCCTCCCACAGGGCCTCAGCCGGCCAGCGCACGGGGGTGGCGGCGGGGCTCACCGCTGGGCGCTCCTGCGGCCCTGGCGGGGTTTCGCGGATTTGGCGGGCTTGGCGGCTTTGCCGCTGCCTTTGGCTTCCTGGGCCTTGCGGGTCTTTGGGGCCTTCCTGGCTTTTTCGGTCGGCGGTTGGGGCGCCAGGCCCGGCGGCGCCCAGCCGCGCTTGGGCGCCAGCAGGGTGCCGCGGCAATTCTTGCTGCCGCACCAGCAGGGGTATTCGGCCTTCAGCTTGGGCGTGTAGCGCTCTTCGATGATCAGGCCGTAGTCGTAGTTCAGTTCCTCGCCCGCGCGGATGTTGCGCAGCGCGGTGATGAAGATGCGGCCGCCCTGCTCGTCGGCAAAGCAGTTGGGGTCGCAGCTGTGGTTGATCCAGCGCGAGGAATTGCCGCCGAACTTTGCGTCGATCACGCGGTCTTCATCCACGTGGAAGTAGAAGGTGTGGTTGGGCTGCGCGGGGTCGTGCGGGTGGCGGTCCTGGGCTTCCTGCCAGCTGATGACCTCGCCCGTGTACTCGACGAGGACCTCGCCCTCGGCAATGTCCTGCACGGCGAACACGCCCTTGCCATGCACGCCCGAGCGCCGGGTCTGGATGCGCCGACCGGCGGCGGGCGTGGGGGCGGCGGTGGAAGCGGTGCGGGGCATGGGGAAACTCTGTTACTTTGAATGTGTGCACACATGCGTGCGCGTGCGCGCGTGTGAGGCGGATTGTAGAAGCGCCAGCAGGGCGCGGTATGGCGTAAGAGACCCACAAAATGACCAAAACACTGGTAATTGCAGAAAAGCCCTCGGTGGCGCAGGACATCGTGCGCGCCCTCACGCCGGTTGCCGGCAAGTTCGAGAAGCACGAGGACCATTTCGAGAATGAGCGCTACGTGGTCACCAGCGCCGTGGGCCACCTGGTGGAGATCCAGGCGCCCGAGGAATTCGACGTCAAGCGCGGCAAGTGGAGCTTTGCCCACCTGCCGGTGATCCCGCCGTATTTCGACCTGAAGCCCGTGGACAAGACCAAGAGCCGCCTGAACGCGGTGGTCAAGCAGGCCAAGCGCAAGGACGTGACCGAACTGGTCAACGCCTGTGACGCGGGCCGCGAGGGGGAGTTGATCTTCCGCCTGATCGAGCAGTACGCCGGCGGCGCCAAGGGGACGTTGGCCAAACCCGTCCGTCGCCTGTGGCTGCAGAGCATGACGCCCCAGGCCATCCGCGACGGCTTCGAGAACCTGCGCAGCGACCAGCAGATGCAGGGCCTGGCCAGCGCCGCGCGCAGCCGCTCCGAGGCCGACTGGCTGGTGGGCATCAACGGCACGCGCGCCATGACGGCCTTCAACTCGCGCGACGGTGGGTTCTTTTTGACCACCGTGGGCCGCGTGCAGACGCCCACGCTGTCGCTGGTGGTGGAGCGCGAGGAAAAAATCCGCAAGTTCGTCAGCCGCGACTACTGGGAAATCCACGCGGGCTTTCATGCCGAAGCCGGCGAATACCTGGGCAAGTGGTTCGACCCCAAGTGGAAGAAGAGCGACGACCCCGAGGCCCGCGCCGACCGCGTCTGGTCGCACCACCAGGCCAAGGACATCGCCGACGCCGTGCGCGGCAAGGCCGCCACCGTCACCGAGGAAAGCAAGCCCACCACCCAGGCATCGCCGCTGCTGTTCGACCTGACCAGCCTGCAGCGTGAGGCCAATGGCAAGTTCGGCTTCTCCGCCAAGACCACGCTGGCCCTGGCGCAAAGCCTGTACGAACGCCACAAGGCGCTGACCTACCCGCGTACCGACTCGCGCGCGCTGCCCGAGGACTACCTGCCCGTGGCCAGGCAGACCTTCGGCATGCTGGCCGGCAGCGGCATGCGCCACCTGGCGCCGTTCGCGCAGCAGGCGCTGGACGACGGCTACGTGCGCCCGTCCAAGCGTATCTTCGACAACAGCAAGGTGAGCGACCACTTTGCCATCATCCCCACCACGCAGGCCCCCAGCGGCCTGTCCGAGGCCGAGCAAAAGCTCTACGACCTGGTGGTGCGCCGCTTCATGGCGGTGTTCTTCCCCAGTGCCGAATACCAGGTCACCACGCGCATCAGCCAGGTGGTGGGCCACTCGTTCAAGACCGAGGGCAAGGTGCTGATCAAGCCCGGCTGGCTGGCCATCTACGGCAAGGAAGCCGCCAACGAGGTCGAAGACGGCAAGGCCGGCGACAAGGGCCAGCCGCTGGTGCCCGTCAAGCCCGGCGAGATGACCCACACCGAGTTCGCCGAGGCCAAGGGCCTGAAGACCAAGCCGCCCGCGCGCTACTCCGAAGCCACGCTGC
This sequence comes from [Acidovorax] ebreus TPSY, assembly GCF_000022305.1. Lineage (NCBI taxonomy): Bacteria > Pseudomonadati > Pseudomonadota > Betaproteobacteria > Burkholderiales > Comamonadaceae > Diaphorobacter > [Acidovorax] ebreus. The sequence continues at coordinate 3,564,335 of NC_011992.1, read as the reverse complement.
TGGGCGCCATGGAAAGCGCCGGCAAGCAGATCGACGACGACGAGCTGCGCGAAGCCATGCAGGAGAAAGGCCTGGGCACGCCGGCCACGCGCGCGGCCATCATCGAAGGCCTGCTGACCGAAAAATACATGCTGCGCGAAGGCCGCGAGCTGATCCCCACGGCCAAGGCCTTCCAGCTCATGACGCTGCTGCGCGGCCTGGATGTGCAGGAGCTGTGCCGCGCCGACCTGACGGGCGAGTGGGAATTCAAGCTCGCGCAAATGGAAAAGGGCCAGCTGAGCCGCGAAGCCTTCATGCAGCAGATCCAGGCCATGACCGAGAAGCTGGTCAAGAAGGCCAAGGAATACGACCGCGACACCATTCCCGGCGACTACGCCACCCTGTCCACGCCGTGCCCCAACTGCGGCGGCGTGGTGAAGGAGAACTACCGCCGCTACGCCTGCACGGGCGCGAACGGCGCGGGCGAGGGCTGCGGCTTCTCGTTCACCAAGTCGCCCGCGGGCCGCACGTTTGAAACCGCCGAGGCCGAGCAGCTATTGCGCGACCGCCGCATCGGCCCGCTGGAGGGCTTCCGCTCCAAGGCCGGCTGGCCCTTCGTGGCAGAGGTCACCATCGCCCGCGACGAAGAGGCGGGCAACTACAAACTCGAATTCGACTTTGGCGACGACAAGAACGCCGAGGAGTCGGGCGAGATCGTGGACTTTGCCGGCCAGGAAAGCTTAGGTGCCTGCCCCAGCTGCGGCGCCCCCGTGTATGAACACGGCAGCAACTACGTGTGCAGCAAATCCGTGCCCACCGCCCAGCAGCCCACGCCGTCGTGCACCTTCAAGAGCGGCAAGGTCATCCTGCAGCAGCCCGTGGAGCGCGCGCAGATGCAAAAGCTGCTGGCCACCGGCAAGACCGACCTGCTGGACAAGTTCGTCAGCATGCGCACGCGCCGCGCGTTCAAGGCCTTCCTGGCCTGGGACAAGGAGGCGGGCAAGGTCAACTTCGAGTTCGAGCAGCGCGAATCCAAATACCCGCCGCGCAAGACGGCTGCTGCAAAAACAGGAGCTGCCAGCGCACGTGGGACGGGCGCTGGAGCCGTAAAAGCCTCTAAACCCGCCACCAAGGCCGCCGCCAAGAAGGCCGCCGCCAAAACCACGGCCGCCAAGACCCCGCGCAAGGCCAGCACCGCCGCCGGCAAGGCGCCCAGCGCCCAACTGGCCGCCGTGATTGGCACTGAGCCCGTGGCGCGCCCCGAGGCCGTCAAGAAGATGTGGGACTACATCAAGGCCCACAACCTGCAGGACCCGCAGGACAAGCGCACCATCGTCGCCGACGACAAGCTGCGCGCCGTCTTCGGCAAGGACCGCATCGGCATGTTCGAGCTGGCCGGCATCCTGGGCCAGCACCTGGCCTGACGCCATGCTGAGCCGCGGCGAGCGCATCTTCTGGGGCGGCCTGGCCGCCGCCGTCATTGCCGGCGCCGCCGCCGCGTGGTGGACGGCCGACCAGTGGACGCCCCACGCCGCCCCCTGGGCCGCGCAGATGTGGCGCAAGATCACCCGCCCCGGCCCCGACACCCTGCCGCGCGACAAGGCCGGCCGGGTCGCGCCCGCCGCACAGGGCGCGGCTGGTGCCGCGTCGGCGCCACTGGCGCAGCCGCGCAAATGCCAGCAACCCGACGGCCGCGTGATCTACACCGACCAACCGTGCCCACGGGGCAGCCGCGAGCAGACGGTGGACGGGGCGGTCACGTCCCTGCCGGCGCGCTGAGCGGGCTTTGCCGCGCCGCCGGGGTGTGGTGCTCCCCTGCGTTGGGTGCGGCGCCGCGTCTGTCGGGCATTTGACGCCCTGAATTCAAGTTGCTCCTGATTAAATAGCTATTAGCGCTTACTGCATAAGCGCTAGGGGCTGTTTTCGTCTTAAGCCGCGCACCGTGCCCCCATGCAGCCGGATGCCGCAGGCTTGGGGTTTTCGTCAGTTTGGAATCAGCTTCGCCGCCTATAAGGTTTCAATCCGAAACAAATGGGATGGGCGGGGGAGGAATGGCGACGTTGATACCCGCACTTGGCTCATGCGCCGGGCGCATGCAGTCGGGTGAACGCAGGCTGGCCGAGCGGCTGGAACAGAAAATCGAAGGCGATACCTGCTGTGGCGGGACGTGCCCATTGGCCCCAAGCAGACCTTCACCGAATGCGTGGTAGTGCCTCGCGCTTAATTCCACGTTTCAGCATCACGGAATAAAAGGGAGGAGTGCAGTGCGTGTGCATCGACTAAATTTTAGGCGGTCTAAATTTCCACAACGCTCGGGCGTGTCCGAATTTTTGTGTAAACGGGTCGGACTTCAATTGACGGAGATGCGGTCTCCGAACTGAATGGTAAAGCGGGTCAGCGCGGCCTTCCAATCCCGGATGGGCATGGTCCACTTCTGGCTGATGTTGCGCAGCGCCAGGTAGAACAGCTTGGTCAGCGCCTCGTCGCTGGGGAACGAGCCCCGGTTCTTGGTCAGCTTCCTCAGGCTCATGTTCACCGACTCGATGGCATTGGTGGTGTAGATGACCTTGCGGATTTCCGGCGGGTAGTCAAAGAACGGGGTCAAGCGGCTCCAGTTCCTGCGCCAGGACTGGCCGATGGGCAGGTACTCGGCATCCCATCGGGCCTCGAACTCTGCGAGCATCAGTTCGGCCTCCTCGGCGGTGGCGGCCGTGTAGATACGGCGCAGGTCGGCCGCCACTTCCTTGCGGCGCTTCCATGAGACGTAGTTCAGGCTGTGACGCACCATGTGAACGATGCACAGTTGCACCACCGCCTTGGGGAAGACTGCCTCGATGGCGTCAGGGAAGCCCTTGAGCCCATCGACGCAGGCGATGAAGATGTCCTGCACGCCCCGGTTGCGCAACTCGGTGACCACCTGCAGCCAGAACTTGGCGCCCTCGGTCTGGGCCAGCCACAGGCCCAGCACCTCCTTGTCGCCCGTCATGGTGATGCCGATGGCCAGGTACACCGCCTTGACCCGCACCGCGCCCTCGCGCACCTTCACATGGATGCAGTCCAGATAGACGATGGGATAAATCGGCTCCAGCGGTCGGGCCTGCCAGGCCTTGACCTCGTCGGCCACGGCATCTGTCACCGAGGAAATCAGGCTGGGTGAGACCTCGGTGCCGTACATCTCTTCGAGGTGGGCCTGTATCTCGCGCACCGTCATGCCACGGGCGTACAGCGAGATGATTTTGTCGTCGAAGCCGGCCCAGCGGGTCTGGTGCTTGGGGATGAGCTGAGGCTCGAAGCTGCCATGGCGGTCGCGTGGCACTTCGATGGGCAATTCGCCGAACTCGCCCTTGAGGGTCTTCTTGCTCTTGCCGTTGCGGGTGTTGCCAGCGGGGTTGGCCACCGCCTCGTTGCGTTCATGGCCCAGGTGCTCAGTCAGCTCAGCGTCCAGGGCTCGCTCGACCAGCAGCTTGGTAAGTTGCTTGAGCAGACCGTTCTCGCCGATGAGGTCTTCGGGCTTCTTGTAGTTGGCCAGCAGGCCAGACAGCAGTTCTTCGGGTACGTCGTGTTTCTTGGTGTTCATTGTGCTTACGGACAGGCCGGCTTACGCCGGCGGTGGATTGTCCGTTTACACAAAATTCTGCACACCCTCCAACGCTCAGAAATATGCGGTGCTGTATGCGCCGCACATGTGTTTGCACGCCTTTGACTGCGTTCGTACGATTGTCTAATCTTAGTTAGGCCTCTTCAAATGAGCAATCGCGGTTGGGCCATTAGTTTATTGGGTGTAGGTATTTTTGCTTCGGCGGCGAGCCTGTACTTTGCATACCAAGCGGGATGTGCCGGCGACCTAAAAGGCGGAACATTAGGCGATCCGCAGCAAGCGCTTCACTACGAAGGTCTGTCTACAGGATCGATGCTCCTAACGCTATTCTGTTTTGCTGCGTTACCTATCCTTGCACCGTTCAAAGGCACAGCCAAGCGGGCTCTAGCATCCACTGCCATTTTTCTAATTGCCCTGGTTGTGCTTATCCTCGGTGGCATACAAGCAGAAATCACAGGAGTTCAGCAATGCTTCTAAGGTCAGTGTTCGGCCAGAGCTTCGCATCTGCTAGCAGCCTAACCAGTTGGTCAAGCCGACGCCCACAAGCTCCGCTTGCGGGTGCCCTCCGCACTTCGTGGTCCGGCGCGGCTTACCGCGAGCGTTAGGAGGCCTGGTGCCGCTCAACCACACATCCCAGTATTCGGAGCTCACCGAGGCTCAATACGCCGGACTAGGAAAGGCAGTTGTCGAGTGGGCAAACGTCGAATTCCTACTTGGCGTCTTGCTGAGTCGTTTACTAGCCACGCCTGAGTTCCTCTCTCGCACATACACAGACTCCATCTCCGCTGTCCGGTTGCAAGAAGCTATTAAAGAGGCCGTGGAAATTCACCGTATACGGTATCGACATCGCCTCGTATCGGAGCAAATTTTGCTTGAGATCCTCCAACTTAATTCGCAGGTGACCGTAATCCGAGGCATGCGTAACAAGATTGCTCACTTTTGCTGGGTACGAAGTCATGACGAGGAACTCTTCGGCACTGGTTTTCGCGGAGGCGTTCCCTCGCCGAAGACGGAGCGACGCGACCACGCGGTTCTTACGTCACGAGAGCTAGCCCAGATAAATGCCGAGGCTCACTCGCTTGTGGAGAAACTAATGGGGCTCGTAGCCAATTTGCCGGAGGTCAGCGAAGAAAGCCTCCTAACCCTTCCATCGAGCGGACTGCCTTCGGCAGCCGCTCATGGCACACGTTAGTCCCATCACCCGCTACATGCGCGCAGCCACTTGTTCCTGCGCTTGGCACAGTGCCAGAGGTACTCAAGCCTTTTTGGCCTCCAGCGCTTGCACAGCGAGCGCTGCCAGCTATCATTTTTGTAGCGTTGCGCCGCTTTCGTGGGCCAGATCTTTTTCGTGGGCTGCGCCCTTGTCCAAGTTAGGGCGCTCCCTTTTGGCCTTCGGGTCTAACCCGGCGTTCAAGCCGACCCGCCTACGGCGGGCGGCTTACCTTGGCCGTTAGCGGTCTCGCATATGACAGACATTTGGAGCATGCTTCCAGCCATTGCGTCAGCAGCCAAAGACGTTCTACTCACTATCACTGCGCTCGTCGCAGCGTATGTGGGCCTGAAGGGGCTTAGCACTTGGCGGAGGCAACTCAAGGGAAATACTGAATACGCACTTGCTAAGAACGTACTCACATGTCTATATGAGTTGCGTGGCGCCATTGGAGTAGCACGCAATCCATTCGCATCCTACTCCGCAGAGCCAGACCTCCCCGCAGAGAAACTCGAAAGCATGGATGCGCGGCAAAAGGAGTGGTATGCCTACGCCCAGATGTATGAGAAGCGTTGGGCACCAGTTGTGGCCGCGAAGTCGAAGCTTGACGTATTTCTCTTTGAAGTAGAAGCAGTATGGGGCCGCGGGAAACTTGCTGAGTTCACGCCTCTGAATGAAGCCGTTGCGGAGCTAAATTGGGCGATACAAGATCACCTCGAGGATCGAGATCCAAGACGAGGTCGCCAAGCCCTCGACTCAGAAGAGAGAAAGAAACAAAGAGCCGTCCTTTTTAGGCGGGGCATGAAAACCAAAGATGAGTACAACGAAAATTTCGAACAAGCAATTTCAAAGATTGAGGCTGTGCTCAAGCCTCATGTACTCGAACATCACCGCTAACCCTTCCATCGAGAGGACGTCACAAGGGCTGCGCCCTTGCGCCGCCTCTCATGTCAAACGTTAGGCAGCACAAGTGTCACCAAGGAAAATATGCATTTAGGTCGATTTCACGCCGTCGTTGATCATCTGGAGCGCCATTTCAGTGAAGAAGATCTGATAAATAAACTTAATGCAGCAGCAGCACTGGATCAATACAATCAAAATCGATCTGAGTCGCACATTGCTGAGTTCAAGAATAACTTATCAGCATTCTTCACAAGCTCAGAAAACGTAGCGGAAGAATTGCTGCAGCCATATGCTCATCAGGTAATTGATGAGTTAGGTTTGACAACTCTCTTTCCACCTACGCCAAGACAAGAAATTAATAAGATTGTTTCTGCCAACAGCTTTGATAGCGCCGCGTTGGCTGAGGCTTTGCGCAAGCAGGCAAAGAAATACCAAACCAAGATTGAGTATTTAATTCAGTTGGACAAATCGCTAAGAGGCTTGTCTGCAGAGTACACCGTCGTCGAGGATAACAAGGCCGAGGTCGGGCTTCTACTGCCAAGGGAGATTGTTGGAGAAACACTGCCAGAGCTGACAAAGGAGTTCGATAAAATATCGTTTCTCGCCAGGGCCATCAATGAGCTTACAGGCGAACAGAGCTATGACCCGCGTGTAGCAACGATATCATCCAGCTGGTGGCAAATATTCCTCGAAGTACCGATTGATCAAGTTGCATTATGGGCGGTAGCAATCGAGCGCATAGTTTTGCTATTTAAGAGCAACTTGGAGATTAAAAGCCTTCAGAGGCAGCTTAGCGAAAAAAGCATGCCTGAAAACATCCTCAAACTCATTTCAGAAGAAGTTGAAAAGAAAGTTTCTTCCGAACTTCGGCAAATTGCCACAGATATTACTGGTCAATTCAGCAAAATCGAGGATCAAGGCAGAAAAAATGAGGTCGAAACACAACTAAGGCAAGGCTTGCATTTCCTGGCTAAGCGTCTAAATCAAGGTGCCCAAGTAGAAATAAATGTGGGCGTCCCTGATGAACCCAAAGACCCGGAGGTCAAGGAAGGCGAGCAGCCTGATCAAGGAGTTATTGAAGCGAATGCCGCAGCGAGAGTCAGGATTTCCGAGCTAAGAAAGATCAGGGAAATCGGTTTAAAGGCCTCGGAATCATCTTTGCAGGTGGGCTCAAATGCCCCACTTCTGCTTGAAGACTCATCAAACACACCACCGGATAGTGCCTAACTGGGCGGTCAAGCGGACCCGCAAAAAGCGGGCCGCTTACCTTTATCGTTAGGCATACGACTCGTCCCACGATCATCGGCTGCAAGTAGGGACTGCTCGTTGATACCTCCTTGTAGCTTTCCTGCAGCCCAGCGCTTCGCCCGCTACTATCTGTGCCCGCGGCGCATGTGCCGCGCGCCTGTCCTCCAGGTGCCCACCAAGCATTTCACCAAGGAGACCCACCCCCCATGTTCAGCCACGTCATGCTGGGAGCCAGCAACCCCGACCAATCCAAGCAGTTCTACGACGCCTTTCTGGGCGCCCTGGGTTGCAAGCCTGGCTTCACTGACCCCAAGGGCCGCACCTTCTGGCGCCACGCGGGCAACACCTTTGCCATCTCCGCGCCCATCAACGGCGAGCCGGCCTGCTTTGGTAACGGCGCCACGACGGGCTTTGCGGCCGAGTCGACCGAGCAGGTGGATGCGGCGCATGCAGCAGGCGTGGCCAGCGGCGGCGTGACGTGTGAAGACCCGCCGGGCTGGCGCGAGCATGCGCCGGGCGGGCGGCTGTACCTGGCCTATCTGCGCGACCCGGCCGGCAACAAGCTGTGCGTGCTGCACCGCCCGCCCAAGGCCGCCTGACCCCCGGAGCGTTCACGTATGCAACTGTCTGAACAATGGGTGCTGGTCACGGGCGGCGCCCGGGGCCTGGGCCAGGCCATCACGCGCGCCGTGGCGCGCGAGGGCGCGGGCGTGGTCATCAACTACCACCGCAGCGATGCCGCCGCCCAGGCGCTGGCCGACGAGCTGGGTCCGCGCGCCATCGCGCTGCAGGCCGACGTGACTGACGCTGCCGCCGTGCAGCGCCTGTTTGCCACTGCGCGCGAGCGCACGGGCGCCCCCATCAGCGCCGTGGTGAACAACGCGCTGGCGCAGTTCTCGTTCGACGGCGACGCGCGCCCCAAGCTGGGCGAGATCACCTGGGAGCGCTTCAGCCAGCAGATCGAGGGCGCGGTCAAGGGCGCGCTCAACACCATGCAGGCCGCGCTGCCCGCCATGCGCGCGCAGGGTTTCGGGCGCGTCGTGAACGTGGGCACCAACCTGTTCCAGAACCCGGTGGTGCCGTACCACGACTACACGGCGGCCAAGGCCGCGCTGTTGTCGCTCACGCGCACGGCGGCGCACGACCTGGGGCCGGATGGCGTCACGGTGAACATGGTGTCGGGCGGGCTGCTGCGTACCACCGACGCCAGCAGCGCCACGCCCGAGGCGGTGTTCGACCTGATCGCCAGCATGACCCCGCTGCGCCGCGTGACCACGCCGGCCGAGTTTGCCGACGCGGTGCTGTTCTTCCTCTCGCCCTGGGGCCGCGCCGTGACGGGGCAGAACCTGGTGGTGGACTGCGGCCTCGTCAAGGATTGAAAAAAGGAGCTGCCCATGGCATGGACCCACCCCATCACGGCCAAATGGCCCGCCGCGCACCCCGACCGGCTGCAGCTGTATTCGCTGCCCACGCCCAATGGCGTGAAGGTGTCGATCCTGCTGGAAGAGACGGGGCTGCCTGGGCTGCTGCCGGTTTTTCGGACACCTTGTTAAGGTGGAAGATGGAACCGGAGGTGGTTTATGGGAACGAGACGGCAATTCAGCCGAGAGTTCAAGGTCGAGGCGGTCAAGCTGGTCAAGGAGCGCGGGGTCTCGGTGGCGCAGGCCGCACGCGACTTGGAGTTGCACCAGACGGTGCTGAGGTCATGGATCAGGGAACTGGCGGCAGACCCGCAACAAGCCTTTCCTGGCAAGGGCGTGATGAAGCACGAGCAAGCCGAGGTCGAGCGGCTGCGGCGTGAAGTGGCCAAGCTCAAGATGGAGCGCGACATCTTGAAAAAAGCCGCGGCCTACTTCGCCAAGGACTCACTGTGAGGTTCGAGTTCATGGCGAAACACCGAGGAATCTGGCCGGTGGTGGTGATGTGCGACGCGCTCGGTGTCTCGCGAAGTGGCTTCTATGACTGGCTGGATCGACCGCCAAGCCAGCGCAGCCTGACCAACGAGGCGCTGGCCAAGCAGGTCAAGCAAAGCTTCGTGAACAGCGACAGGACCTATGGCGCACGCCGGGTCTGGCGCGACGTGCTCGCCAGCGGCTTGAACTGTGGCCTGCACCTGGTCGAGAAGCTCATGCAGCAGCAGGCGCTGCGTGCCAGACCGAGACGGCGTGGTCTGCCCAAGGACGAAGGCCAGCGCAGCGAGATCGCCGACAACCTGCTGGAGCGTCAATTCAAGGCAGACGCTCCGAACCAGAAGTGGGTGGCCGACTTCACCTACATCTGGACCGCCGAGGGGTGGTTGTACGTGGCGGTGGTGTTGGACCTGTACTCGCGCAGGGCGGTGGGTTGGTCCATGCAGGCCAGCATGACCTCGCAGTTGGTGGCCGATGCCTTGATGATGGCGGTCTGGCGGCGCGGCAAACCCGCAGCGCGAATGCACCACTCGGACCAGGGCAGCCAATACACCAGCGGGCACTTCCAGCAGTTGCTCAAGGAACAAGGGATCACGTGCAGCATGAGCCGTGCTGGCGAGGTCTGGGACAACTCGGCGATGGAAAGCTTCTTCAGCTCAATGAAGACCGAACGCATCGCGCGCAAGGTCTACAGAACCCGAGAGGAGGCGCGGGCTGATGTGTTCGACTACATCGAGCGGTTCTACAACCCGACTCGGCGGCACTCGACGATCGGCTACGTCAGCCCAGTACAGTTCGAACAAGCTCAAGGAGCTTAGGTCGGTGTCCAGAATTCCGGCAGCAGCCCAGCCGTACGAGCCGCACCTGGTGAGCTTCGAGACCAACGACCAGCTCTCGCCCGAGTTCCTCGCGCTCAACCCCAACAACAAGATCCCCGCCATCCTCGACCCCAACGGCCCCGGCGGCCAACCGCTGGCGCTGTTCGAGTCCGGCGCCATCCTGGTCTACCTGGCCGAGAAGACCGGGCGCTTTCTGCCGCAGGACGCCGCCGCGCGCTACGAGACGCTGCAGTGGCTGATGTGGCAGATGGGCGGGGTGGGGCCGATGTTTGGGCAGCTCGGGTTCTTCCACAAGTTCGCGGGCAAGGACTACGAGGACAAGCGCCCGCGCGACCGCTACGTGGCCGAATCCAAGCGCCTGCTGGGCGTGCTGGAGCAGCGCCTGACGGGCCGCGACTGGATCATGGGCAGCGACTACACCATCGCCGACATCGCCGTGTTCCCCTGGGTGCGCAACCTGGTGGGCTTCTACGGCGCGGGCGATTTGGTGGGCTTTGACGCCTTCCCGCAGGTGCAGCGCGTGCTGGCGGCCTTCGTGGCACGCCCCGCCGTGCAGCGGGGGCTGGAGATTCCGGCGCGGGGCATCCCGGCACGGGGCTAACCCGGCGCGGGGCATCCCGGCGCGGGGCTGACCCGCCCGAGGCTCACCCCACCCAGGGCGCTCGCGTGACGCGGTGAGCCCTCACGCATCCGGCCCGGCGCAGCACAAGCGCACGCACCAGAGGTGGGCGTGCGCCGCACCCCGGCCAGCGCGCCGGTTCATGGTCAAAAACGGCTCTAGCGCTTATGTAGCAAGCGCGAGCAGCTATGCTTTTGATACTTCCACCAGCGCATCCACCACCACGGCGCCCTGGCCTGCGGCGCCCACCATCACCGGGTTCAGGTCCAGCGATGCAATGGCGCCGCCGGCACCCGCGATCACCTGGCCTACGGCCACGGCGATGCGCGACAGGGCGGCCACGTCCAGCGGCGGCTCGCCGCGCACGCCATCCAGCAGCGGGGCGATGCGCAGCGTGCGCAGCGCGGCCTGCACGTCGGCCTCGGAGAACGGGGGCAGCAGCACGGCGCAGTCCTTGAGCGCTTCCACGTACTTGCCGCCGTCGCCCACCACCACCACGGGGCCAAAGATCGGGTCCATGCGCGCGCCCACCATGAACTCGTGCTGGCCCTTGCGCGTGGCCGCCACGATCACCCCGTCGCGCTGCACGCCCATGGCGTCCATCTTGGCCCAGAAGCGCTCGAACAGCTCGGCCGCTTGCTCGCGCGTCTGCACGTTGAGGGCCACCAGCCCGTGCTCGGACTTGTGCGGCACCTCGGCCGAGCAGGCCTTCACGACCGCGGGCGCGCCGATGGCGTCAAACGCTGCGCGCGCCTCGTCGGCGGTGCGGCACAGGTGCATGGGCACCGTGGGCACGCCGTGGCGCGCCAGCAGGCCCAGGCTGTCCACCTCGTTCAGAAAGCCCTGCGCGCCGGCAGGCACCTGCACGTGGGGCAATGCGGGCCACGTGGCGCGCGGCTGGCGCATCCGTTCCGTGTGGCCGGCCACCTGGGCCAGCACCGCGATGGCCTCGCCCTCGTTGGGGAAGGTGGCGATGCCGTGCGCGCGAAAGGGCGCGGCCACGCTCTCCTGCCACGCGGCCACGGCCACGGGTTTGCCCGTCGCGGCCTCGAAGGTCGCGGCGTCGCGGGCGAACCGGTCCACGTCGTAGCCCGCGCCGGCCACGGGAATGTTCAGGAAGAACAGGTCCGCCGCCGGGTCCTGCGCCACGGCGGGCAGCACGTCGCCGAACAGGCCGCTGTTGGACAGCAGCGCGGCGGTGACGTCGATGGGGTTGCTGGCGGTGGCAAAGCCCGGCAGCTTGGAGGCCACTTCGGCTTGCGTGGCGGGGCTCAGCTCCGCCAGGGACAGGCCCATGTCTTCGGCGGCGTCGGCGCCCATCACGCAGCTGGCGCCGGAGTTGCTGATCACCACCAGACGCCGCCCCTCGGGGCGCCAGCCCTTCAGGTAGGCGTGCGCGGCGCGTGCCTGCTCATGCGGGTCGCGCACGCGCCAGATGCCGTGGTGTTTGAAGAAGGCGTCCACCGTGCGGTCCTCGTTGGCCAGCGCGCCCGTGTGGGACGACGCGGCCTTCTGCCCGCTGGCCGACCGCCCGGCCTTCACCGCGACGATGGGCAGGTCGCGCTCGCGTGCATAGGCGGCGGTGGCGGCCAGCATCTCGGGGTGGGCGATGTTCTCCAGGTACAGCAGCAGCAGTTGCACGTCGGGGTCGTGCGCCACGGCCCAGGCCATCTCGGACGCGGTCACGTCGGCCTCGTTGCCCGTGGCATGCACATGGCGCACGCCCAGGCCGCGCCCGCGCAGCAGGCCGTAGGCCATGGCGCTCATGCCGCCGCTCTGGCTCACGATGCCCACGGGGCCGTCCATGGGCGGCACCTCGATGAACATGGTGGAAAAGCCCGCGATGGCGCCCGTGCCGAAGTTGGCCAGGCCCTGCGTGTTGGGGCCGTACAGGCGCATGCCGGCGGCGCGCGCGGTGGCCACCATGTGGTCCTGCAGCTCGCGCCCGGCGGGGCCCGTCTCGCCAAAGCCCGAGGCGATCACCACGGCGGACTTCACGCCGCGCGCGGCGCATTCCTCCACCGCGGCGACGGTCTTGTCGCCGCCCACGGCGATCAGCGCCAGGTCGGGCACCTCGGGCAGCGCGGCCAGGCCGGCGTAGCTCTTGTGGCCCTGCACTTCCTCGCGCGCCGGGTTGATGGGATAGATGGTGCCCCGGTAGCCGTGGCGCTGCATGTAGTGGATGGGCCGGCCGCCGATCTTGTGGATGTTCTCGGAGGCGCCAACGATGGCGACCGAGCGGGGGTTGAGTGCGGAGGTAAGAAGGTCAGACATGATGGGTCGCGAGACGTTGGGCGTTCAGTCGCCCCGCTGCTGGCAGGGGCGTGGAATGCAATGGCAGGTACATAAGCGCGGCGCAGGCAGCCAGCACACGCCAGCTCGGCGGCAACCCGCCCGGGGCCTGAAGCCGGCCGCGCCGCCACCGCAGCGCCCAGCGGGGCGAGCGTGTGGCGCGCGGCGCGGCCATTCAGCGGGCCTCAGTCAATCTTTGCGCCGGAGGCCTTGACCACCTTGCCCCACTTGTCCACCTCGGCCTGCAGGAAGCCGGCGTAGGCGGTGGGCGTGTTCCAAGCGGCGGCAAAGCCCTGGGCCTCAAAGCGCTGTTTCACCTCGGGGTTGTCCAGCGCCTTCTTCAGCTCGGCGTTCAGGCGGTCCACCACTTCCTTGGGCGTGCCCGCGGGCGCCAGCACGCCGTTCCAGGCGATGGCCTCGTAGCCGGGCAGGCCGGACTCGGCCACCGTGGGGATGTCCGGCGCGCTGGGCGAGCGCTGGCTGCTGGTGACGGCCAGGGCTTTCAACTTGCCGGCCTTCACGTGCGGCATGGACGAGAGCATGGTGTCGAACATCAGGTCCGCTTGGCCGCCCATCACGTCGGTGAGTGCGGGCGCGCTGCCCTTGTACGGCACATGGGCCATCTTCACGCCGGCCGACGCGCTGAACAGCTCGGCCGACAGGTGCGTGGACTGCCCGTTGCCGGACGACGCGTAGTTGAGCCCGCCCTGCTTGGACTTGGCCAGCGCGATCAGCTCCTTCACGTTGTTGGCGGGCGTGGCGGGGTGGGTCACGATGACCAGCGGCCCGCTGGTGAGCTGCGAGACGGGCGCGAAGTCCTTGGTGATGGAGTAGTTGAGCTTGCTGAACAGCGAGGGGTTGATGGCGTGCGCCGTGGTGGCCACCACCAGCGTGTAGCCGTCCGCGGGGCTGCGGGCCACGGCTTCGGCGCCGATGTTGGCACCCGCGCCGGGGCGGTTGTCGATCACGAAGGGCTGGCCCATCTGCTCCTGGAGCTTTTGCGCCACCACGCGCGCCACGATGTCGGTGGGGCCGCCGGGTGGGTAGGGCACGACCAGCTTCACGGGCTTGTTCGGGTAGTCGCTGGCCCAGGCAAAGGGCGTGGCGGCGGCGCACAGCGCGGCGCAGGCCAGGCCCGTGAAGCGGCGGCGGTGTAAAGAGGTGAATGGCATGGTTTGTCTCCTTGTGATCTTTCAGTCGATGGATGAAAAGCGCGGCCGATGCAACTGGCGCAACCGAAACCAGGGCAGCCGAGCAAGGGCCTGGGCCGGCCGCGCCGCCCCGCAGCGAGGGCTGCGTCCCCCTGCCCGCGTTGCGCAGCAATGCGAGAGCGGGGGGAGGACGCGAAGCGTCTCAGGGGGGTGTTGCTTCATCTGGCACGAAGCGCAGCAGCGGCCGGCCCAGGTGCTCGAAGAATTCGGCGCGCACGCGCTCGCCGATCTGCACGCCCGCGGCCGCGTGGCCCATGAGGCGCGGGCCCTCGTCGAGCTGCACGATCACCAGCGTGTAGGGCGCCAGCGCGCGGAAGTCCTCCGAGGGCGCGCGCGCCACCACCGTGGTGGCGCGCGCGGTGGCGGTGCCGGCGGCGGCGCGCCAGTCCAGCCCCTCGTGGCCGCAGCGTTGGCACGCGTAGCGCGCCAGGGTCTGGGCATGGCCGCAGGCGGCGCAGCTTTGAAAGCGCACCACGCCCGCGCGCAGGCCGTCGTTGAAAGGGGTTGCCAGCGAGGTCATGGCGGTCAGCCCTCCGTTGAAAGAATGAGGCTCACGTGGGACGACATCACGCCCCCGTCGGCATGGATGAAGGCGCGTTGCGGCGCACGGATCTGCCGCTCGCCCGCCTGGCCCGTCATCTGCCGCCAGGCCTCCACGGTGTGGGCCATGCCGCCGGCCACGCCGCAGTGGCCGAACGACAGCAGGCCGCCGTGCGTGTTCAGCGGCAGCGCGCCCGTGGGCGCGAAGTCGCCCGCGCGGGCCCGTGCGGCCGCGCCGGCGCGCGGCGCGAAGCCGATCTCTTCGAGCAGCATCACCAGCGTGATCGTGAACGAGTCGTAGATGCCCAGGTAGTCGATGTCCGCAGGGCTCAGGCCGGCCTCGGCAAAGGCTTGGGCGGCGGCATCGGATGCGCCGCACCGCATCACGTCGGCCATGGCGGTGAGGTGCTGGTGGCGGTGTGCCTGGCCCGCGCCCGCCAGGCGCACCGGGGCGTGCGGGCCGGGCTCGGCCGAGACGACGAACGCCATGGCGCCGTCGGAAATGGGGCAGCAGTCCAGCAGCGACAGCGGCGCGGCGATGGGCTTGGCGGCCAGCACCTCGGCATGGGTGATGGGCGTGCGCAGGTGCGCGTCGGGGTGGCGCGCGGCGTTGGCGCGCATGAGCACGGCGAACTCGGCCAGGTCGGCGCTGGTGACGCCCGTGCGGTGCATGTATTCCGAGGCCATCAGCGCGTAGTACGCGGGCACGCTGGCGCCGTTGGGCACCTCGTAGTCGGCGTCGCCCACCTGGGCCAGGGTCTGGATGGAGCTGTCGCGCGACTGGCCCGTGAGGCGGTTCTCCCCCGCCACCACCAGCACGTTGCGGCAGCGGCCCGAGCGCACCAGCTCACGCGCGGCCATCAGCATGGCCGCGCCCGTGGCCCCGCCCAGCTGCATGCTGTGTGCGTAGTGCGGCGCCAGTGCGAAGCGCTCGCAGAACAGCGTGGACAGCATCAGGTGCGGCAGCGTGGTGGCATAGCCGCACAGCACGCCGTCGATGTCGGCGCGCGCCAGGCCGGCGCTGGCCAGTGCCTGGTGCGCGGCGCCGGCCATCAGGTCGAGCGCGCCGCGCCCTTCGTGGCGGCCAAAGGGTGTGCTGCCCGCGCCGCGCAGGTAGGCGGGGGAGGGTGGGGTCATCGCGGGGTCTCCGGGAGGGTTCTTGAGGGGGAGGCTGCGCCGGCCAGGCGGCGGCTGGTGCGCACGGCCTCGGACCAGCGCACCTGGCACACGGTGGATTCGCGCATCAGCGCGTGGGCCATGGCGGCTTCCCGCGCGAGGATGCGCTCGTTCAGCGCGGCAATGCTCAGGGCCGCCACGGGGCGGCCCTCGGGGTCGAGCACGGGCACGGCGATGCCGCCCATGCGCTCGACCACCACGTCCAGCAGCACCACGTGGCCGCGTTCGCGCGCGTCGGCGATGCGCTCGCGCAGCAGCGCGGGCGTGATGCGCGGGTAGCGGCTCATCTGGTTGGCGAGGATTTCCAGCGCCGCCTCGCGCTCGGCCTCGGGCATCCAGGCCAGCAGCGCCAGGCTGCCGGCCCCGGCGCCCAGCGGGCGGCGGCTGCCCACGCGCAGGTAGTTGGCGCGGATGGGGTAGGTGCCTTCCTCCACGTCGATGCACAGCGACTCCACGCCGCTGGGGATGGACAGCACCACGCTGTCCTCGAACTGGCCCACCAGCCGCAGCAGGCTGGGGCGCGCCAGCGGCCGCGGGTCAAAGCGCCGCAGCGCGGCCGCGCCCAGCACCATGAGTTCGGGCCCCAGCGAGAACTGCTTGCTCTGCGCATCGCGCGCGACGAAGCCGTCGCGCACCATCACCTCCAGCAGGCGCAGCGTGGTGGCCTTGTCCAGTTCGGCCGCGGCGGCAATGTCGGTCAGGCGCGCGTTGCCGCCCTCGGACATCACCCGCAGCACGCGCATGGCGCGCTCCACGGTGGACGTGCTGCCACCGGGCAGGTGGTTCACCACGGCCTTGGGGCGTGCGCTGGAGGGGGTGGGGGGCATGGCGTGTGTTTCTTTGGATGAAACGTGATTTGTCATGAAATTTAGATGTGGGTGCGGTGGTTGGTCAAAGACCGTGTTTTAAATTTCAATGGCTAAAACAGTTGCGCCGCGATGCGAGGGCTTACCCTGATGAAAGCGGCGGCCGCGCCGCGCGCATGCCCCACAATCGCCGGCTTGCCGACCCTTGTGCGCGCCCGTTGCGGCGCACGCCGCCCTTCCATGCCCCATGCCGTTTCCCTGCTGCGCGCCGCGCGCCTGGCCCGCAGCGCCAAGCCGTTCCTGGCGCGCGGCGGCTCGCGCCGCGAGCGTTGCGAGGGCTGCCGCCTGCCGCTGAGCCACTGCCAGTGCGCGCTGCGCCCGCAGCCCGCGGTGCGCGCGGGTATGTGCCTGCTGATGGCGGACACCGAGCCGCTCAAGCCCAGCAACACGGGCTGGCTGATCGCCGACCTGGTGCCCGACACCCACGCGTTTGGCTGGGCGCGCACCGAGGTCGATCCCGCCTTGCTGGCGCTGCTGGCCGACCCGCAGTGGCAGCCCTACGTGGTGTTCCCGGGTGAGTTCGCCCAGGCCGCGCGCGTGGTGCAGGCCGTGGCGCCACAGGCCGACGCGGCTGCGCCCGCCGCTGCGCCGCAGGGCCCGCGCCCGCTGTTCGTGCTGCTGGACGCCACCTGGACCGAGGCGCGCAAGATGTTCCGCAAAAGCCCCTATCTGGACCGCTTCCCGGTGCTGAGCCTGCACAGCGACGAGGCCTCGCGCTACCGGCTGCGCCGCTCCAAGCGCAGCGACCATTTCTGCACCGCCGAGGTGGCGGCGCTGTGCCTGGCGCAGGCGGGCGACACGCACGCTGCCGCGTTGCTGCTGGCCTGGCTGGACGTGTTCAGCGAGCGCTACCTGCTGGCCAAGCACCAGCGCCCCGTGGACCTGGACAGCGCTGCGCACCAGCAACTGCGCGCGCTGGCCGGCCTGCAACACACTGGTTGACGCAGTTGGTTGCACTGCGGGCCGCGGCGCTGCGCACAATGCCAGGTCATTTACAGACGCCGCCATGCACCGCCGACTCGCCCTCTCGCACGCACTGACCGCCGCCCTGGCCCTGGCCGCCGGCTGCGCCAGTGCGCAGCCCAGCTACACCATCAGCACCCAGCAGCTGCAGCAGGCACTGGCCGAGCGTTTCCCGCGCAGCTACCCGCTGGGCGGGCTGCTGGACCTGCAGTTGCAGACGCCGCAACTCACGCTGCTGCCCGAGCGCAACCGCCTCAACGCCGTGCTGGACGTGGCGGCCAGCGGCGCGCTGCTGCAGGCGCGGCGATACACGGGAGCGTTCGATGTGGACTTCGGCCTGCGCTACGAACCCACCGACCGCACCATCCGCGCGCACGACCTGCATGTGAACGCGCTGCGCCTGGACGGTGTGCAGCCCTCTGCAGCCGGCATGCTGCAGCGCTACGGCCAGCAGTTGGCCGACCAGTCGCTGCGCGAGGTGGTGCTGCACCAGCTGCGCGACAAAGACCTGGCGCTGGCCGACGGCATGGGCCTGCAGCCCGAGAGCATCACCGTCACCCCGCGCGGGCTGCTGGTGCGCTTCGGCACCAAGCCGCTGTCGTGAATGCTGCGCTACCCATAGCGCTTCACGCTGGATACGCAAGCGCTGCGGGCTGTTTGGATGCAAATGCGCAGCGCGAGGGCGGCTGTCCTACGCCGTTGCGCCGCCAGCGCGGTTACAAATAGGGTTTTGCCCTTCGTTGCGCCGCGCAGCGTCTGCGCGGCCCGCCGCACCATGACCACAGCTTTGCCCGCCAGCCCGTCCAGCGTCTTTGCGTCCTCGCCCAATCCGGTGGTGGTGATCACCGGCGCCTCCAGCGGTATCGGCCACGCCACGGCGCTGGCGTTTGCGCGCCGCGGCGCGCGCCTGGTGCTGGCCGCGCGCAACCCTGACACGCTGGCCCCTGTGGCGCTGGCCTGCCGCGCCGAGGGCGGGCAGGCGCTGGGCATTCCCACCGACGTGACCGACGCCGACGCGGTGCAGGCCCTGGCCGACAAGGCGGTGCGCCACTTCGGGCGCATCGATGTGTGGATCAACGGCGTGGGCGTGGGAGCCGTGGGGCGCTTTGACGATGTGCCGCTGGCCGCGCACCGCCGCGTGATCGAGTCCAACCTGCTGGGCCACGTGCACGGCGCGCACGCGGCGCTCACGCGCTTTCGCGCGCAGGGCCACGGCCTGCTGGTGAACCTGATCTCGCTGGGCGGCTGGGTGCCCGCGCCCTACGCGGCCGCCTACACGGCCAGCAAGTTCGGCCTGCGCGGCCTGTCCGAAAGCCTGCGCGCCGAGGTGGTCGACCTGCCCCAGGTGCATGTGTGCGACGTGGCGCCCACGTTCGTCGATTCGCCGGGCCTGTCGCATGGCGCCAACTACACGGGCCGGCGCATCCGCCCGCCGCTGCCCATGGTGGACCCGCGCGCGGTGGCCCAGGCCATCGTGGACCTGGCCGATGCGGCCCAGCCGCGCGCCGTCACCTGGCTGGGCCTGGGCGCGATGCCCGGGCGTGTGGCGCATGCGCTGGCGCCGCAGGGCACGGCGCGTGCCATGCGCTGGTTCAGCGACCTGGGGCTGCGCCGGGCAGCGCCCGCGCCGCTCACCCAAGGCAATCTGTTTGCCCCCTCGCACCAGACTTCCATCGACGGCGGCCACCGTCAGCGCATGGCGGGATCGGCCACGGTGGTGGCGGTGCTCGGGGTGGTCGGCCTGGCGGTGGGCTGGTGGTGGGGGCGCGGACGGCGCTGATGCTCCTATTTGCATAGCTGTCAGCGCTTGATGGGTGGGCGCTGTAGGCCTTTTTTATGCAAAGCAGCAGCGCCCGGCGTTTTCCTACAGCCCGCGCGCGGCCGGCTGCCTACGATGGCGCTGCCGGGGCCGCACCATGTGTGGCGCGGCATCCCACCTGCCACCGCCAGGACGCCGCCATGACCTCTCGCCCCTCCCGCACCGACGCCACCGATGTCGCGCCGCCGCCGGCCGAAAGCCACCCCGCCCACACCTTCACGCTGTACGCGTCGGGCGGGCGCGTGTACGCCAGCAATGTGCGCGACAAGCTCATCGACCTGGGAGCCCTCGCACCGCAGGCGCAGGGTTGGGCCTACCAGCTGGATGGCGACGGGCGCGTGGAGGCCGAAGGCTTTGACGATGCGCGGCAAGCGCTGGCCCACATCGCCGCCAGCATCACCTTCCTGTACCTGGACGGGCAGTTCACCGCGCTGCAGGATCTGGGCGACCGCGCCCGCCCCGACGTGCGCGGGGCGCCGCAGATCCAGGTGGCGCTGGACCCGCGCGGACAGGCCCGGCCCGCCATCGGCGCGGCGGCGTAGGCGGTGCCTTTCAACCCCACGGCCCTTTGTGCGGAGAACGCGATGCAAGTCCAACCCTATCTGATGTTCGATGGCCGCTGCGAAGAGGCGCTGGCGTTCTACGCCCAGGCGCTGGGCGCGCAGACGCAGTTGCTGATGCGCTTTCGGGACAGCCCCGAGCCGCCCGCGGGCGAATGCTCCGCGTCGGCCGCCGTGCCCGGCGACAAGGTCATGCATGCGGAGCTGCGCGTGGGGGAGACGACCCTCATGGCCTCGGACGGCATGGCGGGCGGCCACCCGGTGTTCAACGGCATCTCGCTCACGCTCTCGGTGGCCAGCGAGGTGGAGGCGCGCAGCAGGTTCGACGCGCTGGCCGACGGCGGCACGGTGGTGGCGCCGATGGCCAAGACCTTCTTTTCGCCCGCGTTCGGCATGGTCAACGACCGTTTTGGCGTGTCGTGGATGGTGCTGGCGGACTCCGCGCCGGGCTGAAGGCGCGGGGCAGGTGCCGCGGGCCGGCCGGCCGTCGCCGAGGGAGCTGCGGGCCCGCGTACAGGGCGCCAGGTTGCTCATGAAAAGGTAGCTGCCAGCGCTCACCCCGACTGCCTTACGACGGTTTTTGCTCGAAGATTGGGCTGCCATCGTTCCACGCATGGGCCGCAGTGTCGCGCCGGCGCCCGCTGGGCAAATGGCCTTCCGTCCCCACATGATGCACAGTGCCTGCGCCGTGTCGCCGCGCCGGCCTTGGAAAGGAACCCCATGAACACCCGCGCCAGTCCCGTCCTGCAATCCCAGCCCCTGGGGCCGCTGTGGCCCACGCTCGATCCGTTCCTGTTCTGCGCCCACCATGACGACGCGTACCCCGCCGGCAACGGCGCCATGGGCGTGCAGGCGGTGGCGCTGGAGGGGCGCCAGATGGGCAGCGATTTCAGCCGCAAGGACGGCTTTTCGATGTACCACGGCGAGCACGTGCCCGGCTTTCCCGGCCACCCGCACCGGGGCTTCGAGACCGTCACGCTGGTGCGCAAGGGCCTGATCGACCATGCCGACTCGCTGGGCGCGGCCGCGCGCTTCGGTGGCGGCGACGTGCAGTGGGTCACCGCCGGCGCGGGCATCATGCATTCGGAGATGTTCCCGCTGCTGAACACCGACGCGCCCAACCCGCTGGAGCTGTTCCAGATCTGGCTGAACCTGCCCGCGCGCCACAAGATGGTGCAGCCGCACTTCACCATGCTGTGGAACGAACGCATCCCGCGCCTGGAGCATGCCGACGCGGCCGGCCTGCGCACCACGGTCACGGTGGTCGCCGGCGCGCTGGACGGCGCCGGTGCGCCGCTGCCGCCGCCCCCCGAGTCCTGGGCCGCGCAGGCGGACGCCGACGTCGCCATCTGGACGCTGCGCATGGAGCCCGGCGCGCATTGGACGCTGCCGGCGGCCCGCGGACAGGGCACGCGCCGCATGCTGTACTGGTTCGTGGGCGAAGGGCTCTCGATCGCCGGCGAGCCGCAGGGCGGCCATGCCGCGCTGGAGGTGGTGGCCGATCGGGCGCTGGAGCTGGTCAACACCGGCGGCGACACCGTGGAATGCCTGCTGCTGCAGGGCCGTCCCATCGGCGAGCCGGTGGTGCAGTACGGCCCGTTCGTGATGAACACCCAGCAGGAAATCATGCAGGCCATGCAGGACTTTCGCCGCACGCAGTTCGGCGGCTGGCCCTGGGACGCGAGCGACCCGGTGCACGGCAGCGCCCCCCGGCGCTTTGCGCGCCACCCGGGCAGCGCGCAGGACGAGGTGCCGCAGGCCTGAACGCCTGCGCAGCGGCCGGCCCGGCCGCCCGCGCGGCCTTGGCGTGTGCGGGACAATGGCGGCCTTGCGGTGGCGCCTGCCCGCGCCGCCGCCCTCCACGGAAACCAAGCCATGAACATCACCCAAGACACCGCCGTCACGCTCAGCTACCGCGTCACCGATCCCGCCACGGGCAAGCCGCTCGATGCCGGCAATGTGGCCTACCTGCACGGCGGCTACGAGAACATCTTCCCCAAGGTCGAGGCCGCGCTGGAAGGCCAGGCCCCGGGCCATGCCGTCACGCTGGACCTGGCGGTGGAGGACGCGTTCGGCGCGCGCGACGAGAGCCTGGTGCGCACCATCCCCAAGAGCGAGTTCCCCCCCGGCGTGAAGGTGGGCGGCCAGTTGCAGGGGCCCGGCGCCGACGGCCAGCCGCAGATGTTCCACGTGGTCAAGATCAAGGGCCCCGTGGTGCACCTGGACGGCAACCACCCGCTGGCCGGCAAGGCGCTGCGTTTTGCCTGCAAGGTGACCGAGGTGCGCGCAGCCACGGCCGAGGAGATCGCCCACCGCCATGTGCATGGCGGGCATGGGCACCACCATTGACGCTGCGTTATTGATAGCTGTCAGCGCTTGCCCATCAAGCGCTAGCGGCCATTTTGGCTAACGCCTGCGCAGCAATGCGCGGCGCAGCAGGCGCTCCGCGCGGTCGCGGATCTGCAGCGGGCTGTGGCCGGGCCGGGGCAGCACGCGCGCCCGGCTGCAGGCGGCCAGGAAGTCGTGCAGCAGCGGCGAGTCGTCCAGCGTGACGGCCGCGCTGGCGCGGAATTCCGGGTGCCACTGCGTCGCCGCGATGTAGCCGCGCCCGTGGCTCGGGTTGCGGCGTATCGCCTCGGGCACGCCGTCGGGGTAGCTCCAGGCCTCGATGTCGAAGCCGGGCGCCAGGTTCTTGATGCCCTGGTGGTGGATGCTGTTCACGGTGACGCGCGGCTGCTCCGGGTACAGCCGCGCCAGCCGCGTGCCGGGCACGATGTCCACCTCGTGGAAGTGTTGGTCGTAGGTGCTCGGGTTGCGGTGCTGCAGCGCGCCGGGGTGCTGGGTCTCGATGTCCTGGTACAGCGTGCCGCCAAAAGCCACGTTGATGAGCTGCAGCCCGCGGCACACGCCGAAGATGGGCTTGCCGGCCTGCTCGAAGGCCTCCACGACCGCCAGGTCGTACAGGTCGCGCACGCGGTCGCCCAGCCATGCGTCCTTGAGCGGCACCTCGCCGTAGCTGCCGGGCCAGACGTCCGCCCCGCCGTGCATCACCACGCCGTCGAGCCACTCGGCATAGTGCTTGAGCGTGACGTCGCCGCGCGCGGTCTCGCCCGTCGGGCAGGGCACCATCACCACCAGCGCGCCGGCCGACATGATCCAGTGCGCGATGGACTGCTCCACGTACTGCAGGGTCTTGTTGGTGAACAGCGGCCGGCCCGGGTCCGCATGCGAAAAGCACGCGGACAGGCCGATCTTCAGGCGCGGCTGGGAGGGCGTCACCGACGGCATGCGGTCGGGCTGTAGCCAGGGCGGCAGGACAGTCATCCGCTCAGTTGTAACACCGCGCTTGCCCGCACGCTGTAGGAACGAGCCGCAGAGCGCGGCTGTGCGTTTTGCTTGATGCGAATCAAGCATGCAGGCGCCTACTGGGGCATGATGAAGACGAGGGGCGCTACCGTCCGCCCCATCGACCCATCCACTTCACGAAGGAGAAAACATGCAGATCCAGGTGCATACCGACGACCACATCCAGGGCGGCGAATCGCTGGCCCGCTGGGTGCAGGAAGAAGCCACCGCCAAGCTGGCGCGCTTTCGCGAGCACGTGACGCGCGTGGAGGTGTTCCTGTCCGACGTGGACGGCGGCAAGTCCGGCGCGGCCGACAAGCGCTGCGTGATCGAGGTGCGCCCCGCTGGCCGCCAGCCTGTGGCTGCGCGTGCCGAGGCGGCCAAGGTGGCCGATGCTTTCACGGCGGCCGTGGAGAAGCTGGTGCGCGCGCTGGGCGACGACATCGAGCGCGCCAAGGACCGCAACGGCCGCGACACCATCCGCACGGCGGAGTGAGTGGGCGCTATTGATGCAATAGCTGCCAGCGCCCGACAGCAGGGCGCTGCACCATGAAAAAGGCCGCAGGAGCGTTGGCTCCTGCGGCCTTTTGCCTTCAGAAGCTGCTGCCCGGCTGCTGCAGGAAGGCGAGCTCCTCGGCCGTGCTGGCGCGGCCCAGCGCGGCGTTGCGGTGCGGATAGCGGCCAAAGCGCGCAATGATGTCCCGGTGCGCATGCGCGAAGTGCAGGCTGCCCGGGTTGCCCAGCGCGGTGAACAGGCGCACCGATTCTTCCTGCACGCGCGGCGACTCGCTGTGCATGTAGGGCATGTACAGGAAGGCGCGCTGCGCGGGCTCCAGCTGCGCGTCCAGACCCTGTGCCAAGGCCTCCTGCGCCAGCACCAGGGCCATGCCGTCCTGCGCGAAGGCGGCGGGGGTGTCGCGGTGCAGGTTGCGCGAGAACTGGTCGAGCACCAGGATTTCCGCCAGGCGGCCCTGGGCATCACCGCGCCAGTGCCACAACTCCCCCTGCGCGGCCTGCGCATGCAGCGCGGCGAAGCGGGTGCGGATGGCGGCGTCGAACGCGGCGTCCTTGGCGAACCATTGCTGCGGCGTGGCCTCGTCGAACCAAAAGCGCAGCACATCGGCGGCGGTGGGGAGGGCGGGAGAGGTGGTCATGCCGCAAGTATGGGGTGCCGGCCGTGGATGTGCTTTGCTATTGAATAAATAGCTGCCTGCGCTTGATGGGTAAGCGCTGGAGGCGTATTTGACATAAAAAACGCGCCCGAAGGCGCGTTCTCTGTGAGCGGCGGAGGCTGCGGCTTACTTGCCGGCCATCACGCGCACCATCTCCAGGCACTTGTTGGAGTAGCCCCACTCGTTGTCGTACCAGGCCACGACCTTCACGAAGGTCTTGTCCAGGGCGATGCCGGCGTCGGCGTCGAACACCGAGGTGCAGGTCTCGCCCACGAAGTCGGTGGCCACCACCTTGTCCTCGGTGTAGCCCAGCACGCCCTTGAGTGCACCCTGCGACTGGGCCTTCATCTCGGCCTTGATCTCGTCGTAGCTGGCTTCCTTCTCCAGCTCCACCGTCAGGTCCACCACCGACACGTCGGAAGTGGGCACGCGGAAGGACATGCCGGTCAGCTTCTTGTTCAGCTCGGGGATCACCACGCCCACGGCCTTGGCGGCGCCGGTGCTGCTGGGGATGATGTTTTCCAGAATGCCGCGGCCGCCGCGCCAGTCCTTGTTGCTCGGGCCGTCCACGGTCTTTTGCGTGGCGGTGGCGGCGTGCACGGTGGTCATCAGGCCGCGCTTGATGCCCCACTTGTCATGCAGCACCTTGGCCACGGGGGCCAGGCAGTTGGTGGTGCAGGACGCGTTGGAGATGATGGCCTGGCCGGCGTAGGTGGCGTGGTTCACGCCGAACACGAACATGGGCGTGTCGTCCTTGGACGGGGCCGACATCAGCACCTTCTTGGCGCCGGCAGCGATGTGCTTCTCGGCGCTGGCCTTGTCCAGGAACAGGCCGGTGGACTCGATCACGATGTCGGCGCCGACTTCGTTCCACTTCAGGTTGGCGGGGTCGCGCTCCTGCGTCAGGCGGATCTTCTTGCCGTTGACGATCAGCGTGTTGCCCTCGACCGAAACCTCGCCCTTGAAGCGGCCATGCACGCTGTCATAGCGCAGCATGTACGCGAGGTACTCGGGCTCCAGCAGGTCGTTGATGCCAACGACTTCGATGTCGGAGAAGTTCTGCACGGCCGAGCGCAGTACGTTGCGGCCGATGCGGCCGAAGCCGTTGATGCCAATCTTGATCGTCATGGTGTGAGCCTCTAGGGATGGAAGGATTGCAAAAAAACGAGAACCGGGAGGGATCAGCGCGCGCGCTGCAGCGCGGCCAGCACCGTGTCAGCGACGTTCTCGGCCGTGAAGCCGAAGTGCTTGAACAGCACGCCGGCCGGGGCCGACTCGCCATAGGTGTCGATGCCGACCACCGCGGCGCAGCCGTACTTCCACCAGAAGTCGGACACGCCCATCTCGACGGCGATGCGCGGGATGCCGGCGGGCAGCACCAGTTGCTTGTACTTGGTGTCCTCGCGGTCGAAGGTGGTGGTGCTGGGCATGGAGACCACGCGCACGGCGATCTTCTTGGCGGCCAGCAGTTGCTGCGCGGCCAGGGCCAGCTGCACCTCGGAGCCGGTGGCGATGATCACGGCCTGGGCCTTCTTCTTCAGACCCACGGCGGCGGGCTCGGAGAGAATGTAGGCGCCGCGCGAGATGTCGCCCAGGTCGCTCTTGGGCGCGTAGGGCAGGTTCTGGCGGGACAGCAGCAGCGCGGTGGGCTTGTCGCGGTTGGACAGGGCCACGCTCCAGGCCACGGCGGTCTCGGCCGTGTCGGCGGGGCGCCACACGTCCAGGCCGGGGATCAGGCGCAGGCTGGCGGCGTGCTCGATCGACTGGTGCGTGGGGCCGTCCTCGCCCAGGCCGATGGAGTCGTGGGTGAACACGTGGATCACGCGCTGCTTCATCAGCGCGGCCATGCGGATGGCGTTGCGGCTGTAGTCGCTGAATGTGAGGAAGGTGCCGCCGTAGGGGATGAAACCGCCGTGCAGCGCCAGGCCGTTCATGATGGCCGCCATGCCGAACTCGCGCACGCCGTAGTTGATGTGGCGGCCCACCTGGCCGGCCTCGGTCTTGGCCACGGCGCCGTTGGGCTCGATGCGCAGCGCGGGCGTGCTCTTGGTGTTGGTGAGGTTGGAGCCGGTCAGGTCGGCGCTGCCGCCCAGCAGTTCGGGCAGTGCGGCGGTGAAGGCTTCCAGTGCGATCTGGCTGGCCTTGCGGCTGGCCACGGTCTCGGCCTTGGTGTGCGCGGCCACCACGGTGTCCACCGCCACCTGGGCGAAGTGCTTGGGCAGGTCGCCAGCCATGCGGCGGGACAGCTCGAATGCCAGCTCGGGGTAGGCGGCCTCGTAGGCGGCAAAGCGCAGCGTCCACTCGGCTTCGGCGGCCTGGCCGGCCGCCTTGGCATCCCAGTCGGCGTACACCGACTCGGGGATCGCGAAGGGCTCGTGCGTCCAGCCCAGGGCAGCGCGCGTGAGGTTGATTTCCTCGGCGCCCAGGGGCTCGCCATGGGCCTTGGCCGTGTTGGCGCGGTTGGGGCTGCCCTTGCCGATGACGGTCTTGCAGACGATCAGCGTGGGCTTGTCGGCGCTGGCCTTGGCTTGGCCGATGGCGGCGGCCACAGCTTCCACGTCATGCCCGTCCACGGCGTCGATCACGTTCCAGCCGCAGGCCATGAAGCGCTGCGGGGTGTTGTCGATGAACCAGGGCGCCACCTGGCCGTCGATGCTGATGCCGTTGTCGTCGTACAGCGCGATGAGCTTGTTGAGCTTCCACGCGCCGGCGAGAGCCACGGCCTCATGGCTGATGCCTTCCATCAGGCAGCCGTCGCCCAGGAACACGTAGGTGTGGTGGTCCACCACGGCGTGGCCTTCGCGGTTGAACTCGGCGGCCAGCAGCTTCTCGGCCAGCGCAAAGCCCACGGCGTTGGTCACGCCCTGGCCCAGCGGGCCGGTGGTGGTCTCCACGCCGGGGGTGATGCCGTGCTCGGGGTGGCCGGGGGTCTTGCTGTGCAGCTGGCGGAAGTTCTTCAGCTCCTGCAGGGGCAGGTCGTAGCCCGTGAGGTGCAGCAGCGAGTACAGCAGCATCGACGCGTGGCCGTTGGACAGCACGAAACGGTCGCGGTCCATCCACTGGGGGTTGGTGGGGTTGTGCTTCAGGTGCCGGCCCCACAACGCCACGGCCATGTCGGCCATGCCCATGGGGGCGCCGGGGTGGCCGGAGTTGGCTTGTTGAACGGCATCCATTGCGAGTGCGCGGATCGCATTCGCCATTTGTTGAGAGTTGGCCATGAGGGGTGGCTCCGCAGAGGGGGCGGTGTTCTTGTGAAGAAACCCGGGATTTTACCGGGGGCCCCGCAGCCTGGGCGGCGCGGAGGCTGATGGGCTGGTTGGCGGGGCGGCTGGCTGGCCTGTTGCACGGTTGCGCGGGGCGCATGCACTACAGTGCGCAGCCATGCCCACGGTGCCTTCCTGCTTCGCAGATTCCTCCATCACGACGGCCCCCGGCCCGGCGCACGGCTGGGCGCAAGTGCCGGCCCTGCTGCTCGCCGCCGGCCGCGGCGAGCGCATGCGCCCGCTGACCGACGCCTGCCCCAAGCCATTGCTCGAAGTGCGCGGTCGGCCGCTGCTGGAGTGGCACCTGCGTGCGTTGGTCGAAGCGGGTGTCGAGCGCGCCGTGATCAACACCGCGTGGCTGGGCGAGCAGATTGGCCACCGGTTTTCAGATGTTTTTGCCGTCGAAGGCAAGCGGGACAAGCGCGAGCAGCTATCAATTTCATACTCCCATGAAGGCCGGGATTTCGGTCGCGCGCTGGAGACGGCCGGCGGTATCGCACGCGCGCTGCCGCAGCTGGGGCCGGTGTTCTGGCTGGCGGCGGGCGATGTGTTCGCGCCCGACTTCACCTTCAAGGCGCAGGCCGTGCAGCGGTTCGTGGCCGGCGATGCCCTGGCCCATCTGTGGCTCGTGCCCAACCCGCCGCACCACCCGCGCGGCGACTTCGGCCTGTCGCCCGAGGGGTTGGCGCTGAATCTGCCGGCGCAGGACCCGCGGCCGCGCTACACCTACAGCACCATCGCCCTGCTGCGCGCCGAGCTGTTCACCGCGCCCTGGTGCGACATCGCACCCGGCAACCCCGAGGGTGTGGCCGCGCCCCTGGCGCCGCTGCTGCGCCGCGCCATGGATGCGGGGCGGGTGACGGCGACGCTCCATACCGGGCGCTGGACCGATGTGGGTACGCCCGAGCGGCTCGCTGAGCTGAACGCCGGCTGAGGCAGCGTCCGTCGGCTATCGGCTCAGGCGCCTGGCGCGGATGCGGGGGCCGAGGCAGCGCCCGACGCGGGCTCGGAGGGGTCTGATGCCGGCTCGGCGGGCGGCGGCGGAGGCAGCAACTCGGGCGCGGGCGCCAGCGCGGTGGCCGATGCGGGATGGGCGGGCTGCACATCGATGGCCGGGCCGTTCTCGCAGTTGCGGAACTGCCACTGGCTGGGCAGAAAGCGGGCCTGCGGCCCGTCGGGTGCGGGCTTGCCCACTTCGGCCTGCACGTCGTAGGGAATGTGCGGCACCTGGAACAGGGCGATCTGGCCCTGGCGGCACAGCAGCGCGGGTACCACCTTGTTCAGCTCCCATTCCTTGGTGTCGGTGTTGTAGCGGTACAGCGGGCCAATACGCTGGTCCTGGGCCAGTTCTACGCGCATCGGCAGCACCTGCATCGCCTGGGCCCAAACGCCGGCCACGAGCACGGGCTGCGGAAAGCGCACCGCCTCTAGGCCGCGCAGGGACACGGGCTGCACCGGCGCGCCGTTGTCGAAGGGGTCCAGCCGGTTGATCAGGCTGCCCGCGGGAATCACCAGTTCGCCGTACTGCACGTCGTGCGGCAGCACGAAGCGTTCGCGGTGGGTGCGATGCACGGCGCTGTCCTGGCGCGTCTGCTGCGCGCGACCCGACAGGTACAGTCGCAGGCCCAGCCAGGCATCGCACACCACGGCCACGGCGCACAGGGCGACCAGCACGCGCCGGTCCAGCCGCGGCTTGTTGGGAACATCGATATACCGCGCATAGAACGCGTAGGAAAGCAGGGCCACGGTCAGCACCAGGCCCAGCAGGGGGATGAGGGTGGTCAGCAGGAAGGACATGCGGCGAGTCTGCCACGGCGCCTGGGCGCTGCCGCGCGCGCCGGCCGTTGGGCCCACAATGGCAGCATGACCACGCCCAGCTCCCTCTACGCGCAGCGTCGCGCCCGCCTTGCCGCCCAGTTGGGCGCGGGCGGCATCGCCATCGTGCCCACCGCCCCGCTGCAGCAGCGCAACCGCGACAGCGAGTTTCTCTACCGCCACGACAGCTACTTCTACTACCTCACGGGCTTTGCCGAGCCGGGCGCGTGGCTGGTGCTGACCGCGGAAGGCCACAGCACGCTGTTTTGCCAGCCCAAGGACCTGGAGCGCGAGATCTGGGATGGCTACCGCCTGGGGCCCGAGGCGGCCCTGGCCACCCTGGGCGTGGACGCCGCGCACTCCGTGGCCGATATCGACGCGCGCCTGCCGCGCCTGCTGGAAAACCGCGGCAGCGTCTGGTTCCCCTTCGCCACCCACCCAGGACTGGCTGCGCGTGTGGAAGGCTGGCTGAACCAGGTGCGCGCACGCGTGCGGTACGGTGCGCTGTGTCCTGCGCAGCAGGGCGACCTGTGCACGCTGCTCGACGAGATGCGCCTGATCAAGGACGCGCATGAGCAGGACCTGATGCGCCGCGCCGCCGCCATCAGCGCCCGCGCCCATGTGCGCGCCATGCAAAGAAGCGCCCGCATGCTGCGCGCCGGCCAGGACGTGCGCGAATACCACCTGGATGCGGAGCTGCTGCACGCGTTCCGCGAAGAGGGCTCGCAGTGTCCGGCGTATGGTTCCATCGTGGCCGCGGGGGCCAACGCCTGCGTGCTGCACTACCGCGCCGATGCCGCGCCGGTGCGTGCGGGCGAGCTGGTGCTGATCGACGCGGGCTGCGAGCTGGACGGCTACGCCTCGGACATCACGCGCACCTTTCCGGCCGATGGCCGTTTCACCGGCCCGCAGCGCGCGCTGTACGACCTGGTGCTGGAGAGCCAAAAGGCGGCCATCGCCGCCACGCGTGCAGGCAACCGCTTCAACGACCCGCACGACGCCACGGTGGCCGTGCTGGCGCAGGGCTTGCTGGACTTGGGCCTGCTGGACGCCAACAAGGTCGGCAGCGTGCAGGACGTGATCGCGAGCCGTGCGTACTTCCAGTTCTACATGCACCGCACCGGCCACTGGCTGGGCATGGATGTGCACGATTGCGGCAGCTACGTCGAGCCCTCAGAAGTGGGCCAGGTGAGCGAGCGGCGCGACCCGCTGTCGGGCGAGCTGATCCAGAACCGCCCCAGCCGCATCCTGCGCCCGGGCATGGTGCTGACCATCGAGCCCGGCTTGTACGTGCGCCCCGCGCCGGGCGTGCCCGAGGACTTCCACCACATCGGCATCCGCATCGAGGACGACGCCATCGTCACCGAGACCGGCTGCGAACTGATCACCCGCGGGGTGCCCGTGGAGGGCGACGAGATCGAGGCGCTGATACGCGGCTGAGCGGGTGTTTTCAGGAACCGCGATGTAACTGATTTTGTGCAAAAATCGAAACTCGATTACATCCACGGAAAAGAGACACCCCCATGCAGATCCGCCGCGCCACCAAGATCGTTGCCACCCTGGGCCCCGCCTCCAGCGACCCGCAACTGCTGGAGCAGATGATCGCGGCGGGCGTGAACGTGGTGCGCCTGAACTTCAGCCACGGCAAGGCGCAGGACCATGTGGAGCGCGCCGCCATGGTGCGCGAGGCCGCCCAGCGCGCCGGGCGCGAGGTCGCCATCATGGCCGACCTGCAGGGGCCGAAGATTCGCGTGGGCAAGTTTGCCGAAGGACGGGTGATGCTGGAGCCGGGCCTGCCTTTCGTGCTGGACGCGTCGCGCAGCGAGCCCGGCGACCTGCAGGGCGTGGGCCTGGACTACAAGGAACTTCCCCGCGACGTGAAGCCCGGCGACGTGCTGCTGCTGAACGACGGCCTCATCGTGCTGCAGGTGGATGCCGTGCGCGGCGAGGCCGTGTACACCACCGTGAAGATCGGCGGCGAGCTGTCCAACAACAAGGGCATCAACAAGCAGGGGGGAGGCCTCACGGCGCCCGCCCTCACGGCCAAGGACATGGAGGACATCAAGACCGCCATGAGCTTCCAGGCCGACTATGTGGCCGTGAGCTTCCCCAAGAACGCCACCGACATGGAGATGGCGCGCCAGCTGTGCAACGTGGCCGCGGCCGAGTTCCGCCACAAGCCCGGCCTGATCGCGAAGATCGAGCGTGCAGAGGCCGTGCCGCTGCTGGAGGAGATCCTGCGCGTGTCCGACGGCATCATGGTGGCGCGCGGCGACCTGGCCGTGGAGGTGGGCAACGCCGCGGTGCCCGCGCTGCAGAAAAAGATGATCCGCATGGCGCGCGACATGGACAAAGTAGTGATCACCGCGACCCAGATGATGGAGAGCATGATCGCCAACCCCGTGCCCA
This sequence comes from [Acidovorax] ebreus TPSY, assembly GCF_000022305.1. Classification (NCBI taxonomy): domain Bacteria; kingdom Pseudomonadati; phylum Pseudomonadota; class Betaproteobacteria; order Burkholderiales; family Comamonadaceae; genus Diaphorobacter; species [Acidovorax] ebreus. Next base: position 3,532,598 of record NC_011992.1, on the reverse strand, counting down.
CCCGCGCCGAAGTGAGCGACGTGGCCAACGCCGTGCTGGACGGCACCGACGCCGTGATGCTCAGCGCCGAGACGGCTGCCGGCAAGTACCCGCTGGACACGGTGCGGGAGATGGCCACCATCTGCGCCGCCGCGGAAGCGGCCGAAGACCTGGAGCGCGACTCCGACTTCATCGGCCAGACCCTGGGCCGCATCGACCAGTCCATCGCCATGGGCGCGCTGTTCACGGCGCACCACCTGGGTGCCAAGGCCATCGTGGCGATGACCGACAGCGGCTCCACGGCACTGTGGATGAGCCGCCACCGCATCCACATTCCCATCTATGCATTGACGCCGAAGGTGGCCACGCAGCGGCGCATGGCGATGTTCCGCAACGTGCGCCCGTTGCTCATGGACACCAGCGCCGACCGCGACACTGCGCTGGACCAGGCCGAGAGCCACCTGAAGATGCGCAACATCGTGCAACAGGGCGACCTGTACGTGATCACCTGCGGCGAGCCCATGGGCGCACCCGGCGGCACGAACATGCTCAAGATCTGCCGCGCACGATGAAAGCGCGGTAGCGCATCCTTTCACCCCGTGAACGCAGACGGGGCGATGGGGGGTATTGGGGGCATGGGTCCAGGAAGCGGTAGGGCGGCTAAAATTACGGGTTACCAAGCGGTTACCGCCGCTCATCCATCAACCCTCGAACGGATCCACCCCATGCCTCTCGTCTCGATGCGCGAACTGCTCGACCATGCCGCCGACCACGGCTATGGCATTCCCGCCTTCAACGTCAACAACCTGGAGCAGGTGCAGGCCGTGATGGCCGCTGCCGACGAGGTGGGCGCGCCGGTGATCCTGCAAGCCAGCGCCGGCGCCCGCAAGTACGCCGGCGAGAGCTTTATCAAGCACCTGATCGCCGCCGCTGCCGAGGCGTATCCGCACATCCCCCTGGTCATGCACCAGGACCATGGCACCAGCCCCGCCATCTGCAAGGGCGCGCTGGAGCTGGGCTTCGGCTCGGTGATGATGGACGGCTCGCTGCGCGAAGACGGCAAGACCCCCGCAGACTTCGACTACAACGTGCGCGTCACCCAGGAAGTGGTGGCCATGGCGCACAAGATCGGCGCTACCGTCGAAGGCGAACTGGGCTGCCTGGGCAGCCTGGAGACCGGCGAGGCGGGTGAGGAAGACGGCGTCGGCGCGGCTGGCAAGCTCAGCCACGCCCAGCTGCTCACGGACCCCGAGGAGGCTGCGCAGTTCGTCAAGGCCACGCAACTGGACGCCCTGGCGATCGCCATCGGTACCAGCCATGGGGCCTACAAGTTCTCTCGCCCGCCCACGGGCGATGTGCTGTCGATCCAGCGCGTCAAGGAAATCCACGCGCGCATTCCCAACACCCACCTGGTGATGCATGGCTCGTCCAGCGTGCCGCAGGATCTGCTGGCCCTCATCAACCAGTTTGGCGGCAAGATGAAGGAAACCTACGGCGTGCCCGTGGCCGAGATCCAGGAAGCCATCAAGCACGGCGTGCGCAAGATCAACATCGACACCGATATCCGCTTGGCCATGACCGGGGCGGTGCGCAAGTTCCAAGCCGAGAACCCGGACAAATTCGACATGCGCGAGTGGATGAAGCCCGCGCGCGAAGCCGCCAAGGCCATCTGCAAGCAACGCTACCTGGAGTTTGGCTGCGAGGGTCAGGGCGCGAAGGTGAAGGGCTATACCCTCAGCGAAATGGCTGCCAAATACGCCAGCGGCGCGCTGCAGCAGGTCGTGAACTGACGCAATAAAGCGCGCGGCGGAGCCGTCTGCCGCCCACGCTTTCCCAAGCCCGGCGCCCCATGGCCGCCGGGCTTTTTCTTTGGCCCCGCTCCGTGCCATGTCGCGCGTGCGTCGAAGGTGTGAAATTCTTCATGTAAGCTCACGGTAAGTAGAAATACGCAATGCTGCGTGGACCAACGCCGTAGGGCGCTCGCGTGCAGGAGGAGATGACATGCTGATAGGTGTGCCCGCCGAAACTCTGGCAGGCGAGACGCGGGTGGCCGCCACGCCAGAAACCGTCAAGAAACTCGTGGCCCAAGGCCACACGGTGCGGGTGCAGTCAGGCGCCGGCGGTTGCGCCAGCGTCACCGATGCCGGCTTTGCCGCCGTGGGAGCCGAGATCACCGACGCGGCCGGCGCCTGGGGCTGCGACCTGGTGCTCAAGGTGCGCGCGCCGCAAGAGTCCGAAGCCGGCCTGCTGCGCCCGGGCAGTACCTTGGTCGGCATGCTGAATCCGTTCGACGCCACTGGTCTGCACCGCCTGGCCGCTGCCGGCGTCACCGCCTATGCACTGGAAGCCGCGCCGCGCACCACGCGCGCGCAGAGCATGGACGTACTCTCCTCGCAGGCCAACATCGCCGGCTACAAGGCCGTGGTGATGGCCGCTGATCGCTACCAGCGCTTCTTTCCCATGCTCATGACTGCGGCGGGCACCGTGAAGGCGGCCCGCGTGGTCATCCTGGGCGTGGGCGTGGCGGGCCTCCAGGCGATTGCCACGGCCAAGCGCCTGGGCGCGGTGATCGAGGCCAGCGATGTGCGCCCCAGCGTCAAGGAGCAGGTGGAGTCGCTGGGCGCGAAGTTCATCGACGTGCCCTACGAAACCGCCGAGGAGAAAGAAGCTGCCGAGGGCGTGGGCGGTTACGCCCGCCCCATGCCGCAAAGCTGGCTGGACCGCCAGAAGGCCGAGGTTGCCAAGCGTGTCGCGCAGGCCGACGTGGTCATCACCACGGCGCTGATCCCCGGCCGCGCCGCGCCGGTGCTGGTCACGCAGGAGATGGTGGAGTCCATGAAGCCCGGCTCCGTCATCGTGGACCTGGCGGCCGCGCAGGGGGGCAACTGCCCGCTGACCCAGCCGGGTCAGACCGTCGTGCACCACGGCGTGACCCTGGTCGGCGAGACCAACCTGCCCGCGCTCGTGGCGGCTGATGCCTCCGCGCTGTACGCGCGCAACGTGCTCGACTTTCTCAAACTCATCATCAACCCCGAGGGCGCCCTGCACCTCAACCGCGATGACGACATCGTGGTGGCCTGCTTGGTGGCGCATGAGGGGGCCGTCACGCGTGCGTGACCCTGTTCTGCCCGCAACCTTGGAGTGACTTTCTTGCGTCTTCGTTGGAACCCCTTTGTCCCCGCCATCGCGGCCCTGCTGTCGCTCGTTGCATGCGCGCCAGCGCAGCCGGACCTCGTACGGGTGGGCCGTGCCGAACTGCAGTTGCCTGCGGGCACCTGGCAGCCTTTGGGCGGCGACGCCGAACAGTTTGACGTCCGCCCCGATGACACCGCGCACGATCTGCCCATGCAGACCCGCGCAGTGGCCCTGCGCGGCCGGGCCAAGGAACCGCTGGCGGTTCTGGTGGTGCAGACCAATGCCAGCAACCACCCGCGCGACACCACGCTGTGGACCGCGGCCTGCCTGCCGCAAAAGGGCGTGCAGGTGGAAGACGCGGCGCGCGGCAGTCCGGTGCGCATCGACTGCCTGCGCTACAAGCGCAGCGCGGGCACCGACGGCTACCTGGCCAGCGCGCGTCCGGCGCTTGCCCAGTGGCTGACGCAGCAGCAGGCCGTGCCAGCCAACCCGTATTCCCACGTCTCGTACCGCTACTCCACCCCCGAAGGTGGCTATGTGTCCGTGGATGTGCTGGCCGATCGGCGGTTGCTGCGGCCTACCGTGCGCAACAACGAGGAGTTCCTGCGTGCCGGTCGTCCCGCGCAGGAATGGATGGAGCAGCTCGCCCAAGCGGCCCGCCAGAGCATCACCATGCTGGATGGCCGTTTCGTGGTGCCCCCGTTCCCCCAGGCCTTGCCCGAATAGCTGTCAATTGGGGCCGTGTAGAGGTCCCCTTTCCGAAGGAGCGTCGAGATGGAGTCGGTTTCGCCCACGCTGATCAACCTGATCATCTTCGTGCTGGCCATCTACGTGGGCTACCACGTGGTCTGGAACGTCACGCCCGCGTTGCACACGCCCTTGATGGCGGTGACCAATGCCATCTCGGCCATTGTCATCGTCGGGGCCATGCTGGCCGCTGCGCTCACCGAAACGCCACTGGGCAAGACCATGGGCGTGCTGGCCGTGGCGCTGGCGGCGGTGAACGTGTTCGGCGGCTTCCTGGTCACCCGGCGCATGCTGGAGATGTTCAAGAAGAAAGAGCGCAAGGCGCCCGCCGAACAAGCGAAAGCAGCTACGAAATAAGGAGCGTTGGCATGAGCATGAACCTTGTCACGCTGCTGTACCTGGTCGCCAGCGTCTGTTTCATCCAGGCGCTCAAAGGCCTGTCGCACCCCACCACGTCGATCCGCGGCAACCTGTTCGGCATGGCGGGCATGGCGATCGCCGTGCTGACCACGGCGGCGCTCATCGTGGAGCTGGCCAGTGACAAGGGCGTGGGCATGACCTACGTGCTGGCCGGCCTGGTGGTGGGCGGTGGCGCGGGCGCGGTGATGGCCCAGCGCGTGGAGATGACCAAGATGCCCGAGCTGGTGGCTTTCATGCACAGCATGATCGGCCTGGCGGCGGTGTTCATCGCCGTGGCGGCCGTGGCCGAGCCCTGGGCCTTCCAGATCGTGGCGCATGGCCAGCCGATCCCGCTGGGCAACCGGCTGGAGCTGTTCCTGGGCGCGGCCATCGGCGCCATCACCTTCAGTGGCTCGGTGATCGCCTTCGGCAAGCTCTCGGGCAAGTACAAGTTCCGCCTGTTCCAGGGCGCGCCGGTGGTCTTCAAGGGACAGCACCTGCTGAACCTGGTGCTGGGCCTGGCCACCGTCGGCCTGGGGCTGGTGTTCATGCTCACCGAGCGCTGGGATGCCTTCTTCGCCATGCTGGCGCTCGCCTTCGTGATGGGCGTGCTCATCATCATTCCCATCGGCGGCGCCGACATGCCCGTGGTGGTGTCCATGCTCAACAGCTACTCGGGCTGGGCAGCGGCGGGCATCGGCTTCTCGCTGAACAACAGCATGCTCATCATCGCGGGCTCGCTGGTAGGCAGCTCGGGCGCGATCCTGAGCTACATCATGTGCAAGGCCATGAACCGCTCGTTCTTCAACGTGATCCTGGGCGGCTTCGGCGGCGACGCGGCAGCTGCGGCTGCGGGCGGCGGCGTGCAGCGCACGGCCAAGAGCGGCAGCGCCGACGATGCGGCCTTCATCCTGAGCCAGGCGGAGACCGTGGTCATCGTCCCCGGCTACGGCCTGGCCGTGGCGCGCGCGCAGCATGCGGTGAAGGAGCTGGCGCAAAAGCTCACCGACAAGGGCATCACCGTCAAGTACGCCATCCATCCGGTGGCGGGCCGCATGCCCGGCCATATGAACGTGCTGCTGGCCGAGGCCGAGGTGCCCTACGACCAGGTGTTCGAGATGGAGGACATCAACGGCGAGTTCGGCCAGGCCGACGTGGCCATCGTGCTGGGCGCCAACGATGTGGTGAACCCCGCCGCGCTGCACAAGGGCAGCCCCATCTACGGCATGCCGATCCTGGAGGCTTACAAGGCCAAGACCGTGATCGTCAACAAGCGCTCCATGGCCGCGGGCTACGCCGGCCTGGACAACGAACTGTTCTACATGGACAAGACCATGATGGTCTTCGGCGACGCCAAGAAGGTGGTCGAAGACATTGGCAAGGCCGTGGAGTAGTGCCGCATCCGCGCATGCCGGCGGGGCCGGCACGCTAGGGTAATTCCAGACGCGCGAAGGCTGCAGGCCATCCACAATGCGCCGCACTTTGCCGTCATTCGTAACTAGAAGATTCCAGGAGAGACATCTATGACCGATCGCCCATGGCTTGGCGCCTACCCGCAGGGCGTTCCTGCCGACATCGACCCGACGCAGTACACGTCGCTGGTGGAGCTGATGGAGCAGGCCTTCCGCGACTATGCGGACCGCACGGCCTACAGCTTCATGGGCAAGGAGACCAGCTACCGCGAGACGGACGCGCTGAGTCGCCAGTTCGCGGCCTACCTGCAGAGCCTGGGCCTGGTGCGCGGCGACCGCGTGGCGCTCATGATGCCCAACGTGCCGCAGTACCCGATCGCCGTGGCGGCCGTGCTGCGCGCGGGCTTCGTGGTGGTCAACGTGAACCCGCTGTACACCCCGCGCGAACTGGAGCACCAGCTCAAGGACTCGGGTGCCAAGGCCATCGTCATCATCGAGAACTTCGCCGCCACGCTGCAGGCCTGCATCGCCAACACCCCCGTGCAGCACGTGGTGCTGTGCGCCATGGGCGACCGGCTGGGCCTGCTCAAGGGCCTGCTGGTCAACTACGTGGTGCGCAACGTCAAGAAGCTGGTGCCGGCCTACCAGCTTCCCGGCGCAGTGCGCTTCAACGACGCGCTGGCCAAGGGCGCGGGCCTGCAGTTGAACAAGCCGTCTTTGAAGAGCGACGACATCGCACTGCTGCAGTACACCGGCGGCACCACGGGCGTGAGCAAGGGCGCCGTGCTGCTGCACCGCAACGTGATCGCCAACGTGCTGCAGTCCGAGGCCTGGAACAAGCCCGCGACGAGCAAGATCCCCGAAAGCGAGCAGCCCACGGCCGTGTGCGCGCTGCCGCTGTACCACATCTTCGCGTTCACGGTGAACATGATGCTGTCCATGCGCACGGGCGGCAAAACCATCCTCATTCCTAATCCACGCGATCTGCCGGCCGTGCTCAAGGAGCTGTCCAAGCACACGTTCCACAGCTTCCCGGCGGTGAACACGCTGTTCAACGGCCTGGCCAACCATCCCGACTTCAACACGGTCAACTGGAAGAACCTCAAGGTTTCCGTGGGCGGCGGCATGGCTGTGCAGGCGGCCGTGGCCAAGCTCTGGCTGGACAAGACCGGCTGCCCGATCTGCGAAGGCTACGGCCTGTCGGAGACCAGCCCGTCGGCCAGTTGCAACCCGGTCACCGCCACGGAGTTCTCGGGCACCATCGGCGTGCCGTTGCCCAGCACCTCCATGCGCATCCTGGACGACGAGGGGCACGACATCTCCGCCACCGGCCAGGCGGGCGAGATCGCCATCAAGGGCCCGCAGGTCATGGCCGGCTACTGGCAGCGCCCCGACGAGACCGCCAAGGTCATGACCGAGGACGGCTACTTCAAGACCGGCGACATCGGCGTGATGGACGCGCGCGGCTACTTCAAGGTGGTGGACCGCAAGAAGGACATGGTGTTGGTCAGCGGCTTCAACGTCTACCCCAACGAGGTGGAGGACGTGGTGGCGCTGATGCCCGGCGTGCTGGAATGCGCGGTGGTGGGCGTGCCCGACGAGAAGACGGGCGAGGCCGTGAAGCTGGTCATCGTCAAGAAGGACCCGGCGCTCACCGAGGCGCAGGTCAAGGACTTCTGCCGCGCCAACCTCACGGGCTACAAGCAGCCCAAGGTGATCGAATTCCGCACCGAACTGCCCAAGACCCCCGTGGGCAAGATCCTGCGCCGCGAACTGCGCGACAAGAAATAAGCCGAGAACCCGAGGGCCCCCGCGGGCTCTTAGATCGTGAACACGTTCGCACATCGCCCCAGCCGGGATAATCCCGGCTTTTTTTACGTCCGGCCCTCACCCTCATGACCACTGCCATCCTCAGCGCCCTGCCCGAAGAGCAGGGCGGCCTCATGCATGCCCTGCAGCAACCTGAGCAACTGCAGCATGCGGGCCGCATCTTCTGGCGCGGCCACCTGCATGGGCAGCCTGTGGTGCTGGCACTGTCGGGCATTGGCAAGGTGGCGGCGGCCACCACGGCCGCAGCGCTGGCCGAGCGCTTTGGCGTGGCGCGCATGGTGTTCACCGGCGTGGCCGGCGGCGTGGGTGAGGGCGTGCAAGTGGGCGATGTGGTGGTCGCGCAGGACTACCTGCAGCATGACTTTGATGCCTCGCCCATCTTCCCGCGCTGGGAAGTGCCGGGCTACGGCCGTGCGCGCATGGACTGCGATGCGGCGCTGAATGCTCTGCTTTTGGAAGCTGCTCGCGCTTACCTGGCGGACGCTGGAGCCCATTTTGTTGCTGATCTTCCCAACGCTGCGCGCGCCCCGCAGGTGCACCACGGCCTGATGGCCAGCGGCGACCGCTTCGTCTCCACGGCGCAGGAATCCAGCGCGCTGCGCGCGGCGCTGCTGGCGTCGGACCACGACGTGCTGGCCGTGGAGATGGAAGGCGCCGCCGTGGCCCAGGTCTGCCGCGACTACGGCCTGCCGTTTGCGGCGGTGCGCACCATCTCCGACCGCGCGGACGACAGTGCGCATGTCGACTTCGCCCACTTCGTGCAGAACGTGGCGAGCCGCTATGCGGACCACATCGTGCAGCGCTTCGTGCGGATGCTCTGAAAACAGGAGCTATCAGCGCTTGCTATATAAGCGCTAGAGGCCAATTTCTTCAAAACTGGCACACGCCTCGACAGTCCGATGGCCGCGGAGCAGGCCGCCCCAGCGGACGCCGTGGAACGGGCTTCGCCAGGCCACAGGCGTCGTCCCCCTTCCCGCAGCGCGCAGCGGTGCGAGAGAAGGGGGAAGCGGCGCAGCCGCTCAGGGGGATGCTCCCTACTTCAACCAGCCCCGCTTGCGGAAGTACAGCATCGGCCCCAGCGCGCTGGCCACCATCAGCGCCAGCACGTAGGGGTAGCCGTACTGCCAGTCCAGCTCGGGCATGAACTTGAAGTTCATGCCGTAGACGCTGGCGATCAGCGTCGGCGGCAGCAGCGCCACGCTGGCCACGGAGAAGATCTTGATGATCTTGTTCTGGTTGATGTTGATGAAACCGACCGTGGCGTCCATCAGGAAGTTGATCTTGTCGAACAGGAAGGCCGTGTGGCTGTCCAGCGACTCGATGTCGCGCAGGATCTGGCGCGCGTCCTCGAACTGCTCGGAGCTGAGCATGCGGCTGCGCATCATGAAGCTCACCGCGCGGCGCGTGTCCATCACGTTGCGGCGGATGCGGCCGTTCAAGTCCTCCTGCCGCGCAATGGCCGCCAGCACCTCGCCGGCGCGTGCGTCGGTCACGTTGCCGGCCAGCACCTGGGTGCTCACCTCTTCCAGGTCGTCGTAGATGCCCTCCAGCGTGTCGGCGGAATACTCGGCATCCGTGTCGAAGAGGCTCAGCAGCACGTCCTTGGCATCGTCGATCAGGCCGGGGGCGCGGCGCGCGCGCATGCGCAGCAGGCGAAAGACGGGGATGTCCTCGTCGTGGATGGAAAACAGCACGCCCTTGCTCTTGAGGGTGTCGTTGACCAGGTTCAGGATGAAGGCCACGCGGGCCGAGGCGGGCTCGTCGTCCACATCCACCAGAAAGTCGCTGCGGATGTGCAGCTCGCCGTTGTCTTCCTCGTAAAAGCGCGCGGACTCTTCGATGTCCTCGTCCATCGCATCTTCGGGGATGGACAGGCCGTAGTGCTGCTTGATCCAGCGCTTTTCTTCCAGCGTGGGGGACTCCAGGTCCACCCAGATCGGCTGAAAGCGCGCCAGCTCTTCCAGGGACTCGATTTCTTCCTGGACGAGCCGGCCGTTGGCGAGCGTAAAGATGTTGAGCATGGCTCACTCTCCCGGTTGTCTTGTGGCGTCTGCAAAAGGGGCGGGGGGCGCTTTCAGTCCCTTCGGCATGTCAATGGGCCGGGAGGCTGAAAGCTACCAACTAGGGTAGGTTTCCACGGAGCTGTCTCCATACGTTGTGCAAGACGGGAATTATCGCATCCGCTCCCCAATGGAAGCACCGCCGCATGACACGTTCTTGGCGCCTTTTCGGCGGAAAGGCGCCGCACCGCATCACCCCCCGCCGCGGTGCGTGTGCAGGTCCAGGTGCCGCATGAAAGCCTGGCGCTCGGCGGGCGGGACGCCGTCGAACGCGAAGTGCAGGTGCAGCGTGGGCAGGCGCAGCAGCGCGATCTGGCGCGCAGGCCCCGGCGCCCAGTGCAGCGTGAGCGCGCCCCCCGCGAGCGCGATGCGTACCTGGGCGTCGCCCTGTGCGACCCAGTCGTGCCCCGCCAGCGCCCGCTGCAGCAGCCGCTGCCATTCGGCGGGCGCGCAGCTCATGTCGCGCGTGAAGTGGTCAGGCCAATCGCTCAAAAGGTGCGGGGAGGGTAGGAGGCTGCGATTCAGCCGCCGGCGATCGGCGGCCAGATGGCGAGCGCGTCGCCCTCGCGCAGCGTGGTGGTGGCGCGCGCCGCGGGGGCGATGTAGCGGCCGTTGACCAGCACCAGGTGCACCATGTCCGGCGGCAGGCGGAAAGGCGCGATGATCTGGCTGATGCTCTGCGTGGGGGCGACTTCCAGCGCCATCTGGTTGCCTGGGCGCACCTCGGGCGGCAGGTAGTCGGTGAGCGAGGCAAAGAGCTTGAAAGTGATGCGCATGTGCCTATCCGGTTCTCATGCCAAATCAGCCGTTTGTACTTGTGGGGTAAGCGCTGGCAGCTACTTTTAGCATAGCAAATTCCCTGGCCTCAGCGCCGGCGCGCGTCCTGTGCGCCGCTCCAGTTCCCCTGCGCCTGGGCGCAGGCCAGGTAGGCCTCCATCAACCGCGTGGGGTCGCGGCGCAGGTGTTCCTTCCAGGGGCCCAGGCGCACCTGGCCTTCCACCAGGCCGCGCATGGCGCCTACGTGCTGCGTCATGCCCACGGAGTTGCAGCCGATGAGCCGGTCGCCCTCGAACTGCAGGCTCAGGTGTTTGCCGGCCGCCGCGTCGGTCAGCGCCACCTGTTCGCCGCCGGGCACGCCCTGCCAGTTGCCGAAGCTGGTGGAGATGAGCCCCAGCGTGTCCAGCACGTTGATCTGCGTGACCACCGCCAGCGCCGCGGGAAGCCCCAGCATGTTGAGCGCCGCCACGCGTGCCTGCTCGGCCGCGTTGGGCTGGATGGCGCTGACCACGGTCTTGCGCGTGAAGGGGTCGAACGCCTCGGCGCAGTCGCCCGCGGCATAGATGCCGGGCACGTTGGTCTGCATGCGCTCGTCGGTCAACACGCCCTGCAGGCAGGTGACGCCACTGCCTGCCAGAAAGCCGATGGCCGGGCGCACGCCCGTGGCGCTGATGACGAGGTCGGCATCCAGCACCCTGCCGCCCGACAGGTGCACGCGCAGCGCGTCGCCGCTGCCTTCACCTTGTGCGCGGTCGATGCGCTCGACCTTGTGGCCCGTGAACACCTGCACGCCCTGGCGCTCGCACCAGTCGCGGATCATGCCGCCGGCCACCGCGCCCATCATGCGCGGGACCATGCGGTCGCCCATCTCGACCACGCTGAGCTGCACGCCGCGCTTTTGCAGCGCCTCCATGATGATGCAGCCGATGAAGCCCGCGCCCATTTGCAGCACGCGCGCGCCGGGCCGGGCGCGCGCGGCGATGGCGCGCGCGTCGGCCAGCGTCCAGCAGGTCTGCACGCCCGGCAGGTCCAGCCCGGGGATGGGCGGGCGCACGGGGTGGGAGCCGGTGGCGATGAGCAGCCGGTCGAAAGTCAGCGTGACGCCACCCTCCAGCGTGACGGTGCGGGCCTGCACATCCACGCCCGCGGCGCGCGCGCTCAGGCGGTCGATGCGCTGCTGTGCGAAGTGGTCGGCGCGCTTGCGCAGGTAGGTGCCGCGCTCGTCGATGTCGCCCACCAACAGGTAGGGGATGGCCATGCGCGAGTAGGGCGGCTCGGCCTCGTCGCCCACGAGGGTGATGCGGTCGCCCGGCGCATGCTTGCGCAGGGTTTCCGCGGCGATGACGCCGGCCGGGCCGGCCCCGAGGATCAGGTGGTGCATAGGGATGCTCGGTTGCTGCAGTATTGATAGCTGCTAACGCAGGATAGGTAAGCGCTGCATGCCGATTTGCCTTTTATCCTTGCGCCGCGGGCGGGCCCCTGCCGTGGCCCGCGGCAGATGGCCTCACAGTCCCAGGCGCGCGCGCGTCTCGGGTGTGGGCCGGCCTTCGGGGTCCCAGCCGCGCACGGCGTAGTACTTGGGCAGCATTTCGGGCAGGTGGCTCACCGTGCCCTTGGAGCCGCCGGTCTTGGCCGCCTCGGTCAGCAGGCGCCGGGGCAGGCTGTCGTCCGCCTTGGTGAAGCCGGCGGCGTTGTTGAACTCGCGCTCCATGTTCCAGATGCGCTCGCCGATCTTCTCCAGCTCCGGCACCGTGAAGCCTTCGTCGCACGCCGCCTGCAGTTGGGGGGCGAGGTCGGGCAGGCTCCAGGCGAAGGTGGTGAAGATGCACACGCCGGCCGAGTCAAACGCCGCCGTCGCATCCTGGAAGGCCTTGACCAGCTCGGGCTTGCCCTCGGTGGCCGTGGGCTCGGTCTTGACGGGGATGCCCAGGATCTCGGACGCGATGGTGTAGCCGCGCAGGTGGCAGCCGCCGCGGTTGCTGGTGGCGTAGGCCAGGCCGATGCCCTGGATGGCGCGGCCGTCGTAGGCGGGGAACTCCTGGCCCTTGGAGGACATGGACAAATCAGGATGGCCGTACTTGGTGCACAGGCGCTTGGAGCCCTGGCCCACCTCCTTGCCAAAGCCGCGGCCGTGGATGGTTTCTTCGGCCAGGAAGGCCAGCGCCTTGGCCGAGCCGAAGGGCGCCTCGATGCCGATCTGCTCGCGGGTGAGCACGCCCATTTCGTACAGCTCCATCACCGCGCCCACGGTGGCGCCGAAGCTGATGGGGTCGATACCCTGCTCGTTGCACAGCAGGTTCACGTACTGCAGGCATTCCAGGTCGTTCACGCCGTTGGCCGCGCCCAGGGCCCAGGCGGCCTCGTATTCCAGGCCGCCGCTGGCGCCCCAGTACTGCGGCTTGTTGACCACGGTGAAGTGCGTCTCGTCGATCTTGCTGATGCGCCCGCAGGCGATGGTGCAGCCAAAGCACGCCTGGTTGGTCACCAGGTGCTTCTTGCCGTCGCTGGCGCGCGGCGTGGCCATGGCCTCGGCGGAGATGTCCTTGGCGCCCTCGAACTGCACGTCGCGGTGGTTGCGCGTGGGCAGCGCGCCCACCTCGTTGATCACGTTCATCAGCACCTGCGTGCCGTAGGTGGGCAGGCCCTGGCCGGTGACGGCGTTGTCGTGCAGGATCTTCTTGCGCGCGAAGGTCTCGGCCATGAAGGCCTTGGGGTCGCGGATGTTGCCCACGCCCTTGGTGCCGCGCACGGCGATGGCCTTGAGGTTCTTGCTGCCCATGACCGCGCCCACGCCCGAGCGGCCCGCGGCGCGGTGCAGGTCATTGACCACGGCGGCGAACAGCACCTGGTTCTCGCCCGCGCGGCCGATGCCGGAGATGCGCGTGAGCGGGTCCTGCAGCGTGGTCTTGAGGTGCTCCTCGGTCTCCCACACGCTCTTGCCCCAGATGTCGGCGGCGTCGCGCAGCTCGGCCACGTCGTCGTTGATGTACAGGTACACGGGCTTGGGGGACTTGCCCTCGAAGATGACCATGTCCCAGCCGGCCATCTTCAGCTCCGCACCCCAGTAGCCACCCGAGTTGGAGCAGGCGATAGCACCGGTGAGCGGCCCCTTGGTGATGACGGTATAGCGCCCGCCCGTGGAGGCCATGGTGCCCGTGAGCGGACCCGTGGCCCAGATGATCTTGTTGTCCGGCGACAGCGGGTCGACCTGGGGGTCGATCTCGCTGACCAGGTACTTGGTGCCCAGGCCGCGCGAACCCAGGTACTGGCGTGCCCAGTCCATGTTCAGCGGCTCGGGGGTAACGGTGCCCGCGCTCAGGTTGACGCGCAGAATCTTGCCAGCCCAGGACATGATGTGTGCTCCTTGATTAATAGCTGTTGGCGCTTGGTGGTCAGGCGCCAGCGGGCTGATTGGCTTGATTGCCCAGCTTGTCGGCCCATTGCTTCATGCGCTCCAGGCCGGTCCAGTTGGCGTCGATGTAGGTGATGGCCGTGGTCGGGCAGGCCTCCACGCAGGCCGGGCCCTCGGCGCGGTCGTGGCACAGGTCGCACTTTTGCACCTTGCCGGTGTCGGCCACGTAGTTCACGGTGCCGAAGGGGCAGGCGATGGTGCAGACCTTGCAGCCCACGCAGGTGGACTCGGACACGATCTTGGCGCCGCTCAGCTTGTCCACCGTGATCGCCTCCACCGGGCAGGCGTGCAGGCACCAGGCCTCGTCGCACTGGGTGCAGGTGTAGGGCACCTTCTTGCCCGTGGTATGGAAGTCGAACACCTTGATGCGCGACTTGGCGGTGGCGTAGACGCCGTAATTCTCGAAAGAGCAGGCCATCTCGCACTGCAGGCAGCCGGTGCACTTGTCGGCGTTGATGTGCAACACCTTTTGCATGAATGTCTCCTTGGGTACCGGCGCCCAGGGCAGGGGACGCCTTGCCTATGAAAAGATTTGCATAGGTATTGTGGGCAGCCCAGGGGAGGGGACTTGCAGAGGGGAAACCCGCGTCGGGTATTGGGTGCGCGCCGTACCCCGCCAGGCGCGTGCCGGGCGGGCCGTTCGGTCGCGGCGGATCAGGGTGCGGCGGGTCAGGGTGCGGTGCTGCGCCGCACCAGGGCCAGCGCGCGGCACAGGTCGGCCCAGGCGGCGGCCTTGGCATCGGGTGCGCGCAGCAGGTAGGCCGGGTCGTAGCTCACCACGGCGGGCGTGCCGTCTGGCAGGTGGTGCGCGGTGGCGCGCAGGCGCCCCAGGGGCTCGCGGCTGCCCAGCACCACGCGCGCCGCGCCCAGGCCCAGCACCAGCACCAGGGAGGGGCGCAGCGTCTGCAGCGCCTGTTGCAGGCCGGCGGCGGGCTCCAGCCCCTCGGCGGTCAGGCCCGGCGCGTGCCGGTTCAGCGTGGCGACGAAGGTGCGCGGGTGCCGGTGCAGGCGCATGGCGCGCAGCATGTTGTCCAGCAGGCGGCCGCTGTCGCCCGCCAGCGGCTCGGCCGGCGTGGGGCTTTCCAGCACCACCAGCCAGCCGGCACCCAGTTCGGGCGGAATGGCCTGGGGGTCGGCCTGCGGGTACAGCGCCACGGGCGCGCGCAGCAGCAGGCCGGTGGGCGCGGCGCCGGCCGTGCGCGGCTCGGACGCGGGTGCGGCAGGGGCAGCGGCATGCGCAGGCTGGCGCGGGGCGGATGGCGCGGCTGGCGTGGGTTGCGCGTGCAGCACGGGGGTGGGCGCGGCAGCGGATGCGATGGCCGCTTCCGCTTGCGCAGGCGCGGCCACTGGGGGCGGCAGCGGGCGTGCCGGCGGCGGCGCCCAGACGGTGACGCCCATCTCTTGCAGCATGGCGCGTTGGCGCGCGTCCAGGGACAGGCTCATAGCAGCAGGCTCATCACCACGGCGTCCTCGCGCTCGCCGTCCGCGGCGGGGTAGTAGCGCTTGCGCTCGCCCACACGGCGGTAGCCGTGGACTTCATAGATGCGCCGCGCGCGCTCGTTGCTCGCGCGCACCTCCAGCCACAGCCATTGCGCGCCCTGGCCGCGCGCCCACACGGCCAGCGCGTCCAGCATCACATGGGCCCAGCCCTGGCGCTGGAAGGCGGGCGCCACGGTGATGTTGAGCAGGTGCACCTCGTCCACGCCGCGCATGGCGACGAAGTAGCCCAGGATCTGTCCATCGGCCACGAGCAGCTGGGCCTGGTAGCCGGCGGCCATGGCGTCGATGAAGTTGCCGCGTGTCCAGGGATGGCTATAGGCGCTGTTCTCGATGGCCAGGAGCGCATCCAGCCGCGCGGGCGTTAGCGGCTCGAAGGCGGCCTCGAAGGCGTGGGGGGGCTGGACGATGGCGCTCATGTCTGGGGGGCCGGCGCGGCTTGGCGGGCGGCTTCTCGCTCGGCGGTGGTTTGCGCCACTTTATCGCGGATGTAGCGCGGCAGCGCTGCGTCGGCCGCCACGCCCGCGCCCGCCGCCAGCAGCGCCGGTGCCAGCCGGAGCAGGGCCGCCGCCGTAGGCAGGGCGTGCATGTGCGGGGCCTGCGGCGCGAGGCGCTCGCCGTAGGCGGCGCGGGCATTGCCGGCGACCGTCCAGCCATCCGCCACGGCCAGGGCCTCGGGCGCCAGCAGCTGGAAGTCCTGCGGCACCTGCCAGCGGCCGTCGGCCTGCCATTCAAAGGGTGCCGCGTAGACCTCGTTCATGCGGGCGTCCAGCGTCGCCACCACCCGCGTGCAGCCGTGCTGCGCGCGGGCCTCTTCGGCCACGGCGAGCAGCGTGTCCACCGGCAGCACGGGCACGCCCTGCCCCCCGCGCGCGCCAAAGGCCAGGCCCTGGGCCACCGCGCACGCGGTGCGCAGCCCCGTGAACGAGCCCGGGCCGCGCCCGAACACCACGGCGTCCAGCTGGTCGAACGACAGTCCGGCCTGCGCGAGCAGGTCGCGGATGGCCGGGATCAGCGTGGCCGAGGCCTGGGCGCCGCCGGCGCCGCTGTGCTGCCACACGCGCGCGCCGTGTTGTACGGCGATGGACAGCGCGTCGGTACTGGTGTCGAAGGCAAGCAGGTTCATGGAGGGCGTGATTATCGGCTGCGCGCCAAGCCATGGCGGGGCGGGCGGCCATGGCGCCCCCTAAACTCGCCGCCATGTCGTTTTCTTTCCTTGGGCAGGCCCGCCGCCTGCGCTGTGCGGCCGGGTGGGCGCTGGCCCTGGCCTTCCTGACACCCTGGGCGGGCGCCCAGCCTGTGCCCGCCGATGCATCGGCCTTGCCCCCTTCCGTCGAGGCCGCGCTGCAGCGCGCCAAGGTGCCGCGCGAAGCACTCTCCGCCTTGGTGGTGGAGGTCGAGGGGCGCCAGCCGCGCCTGGCCCACCGCGCCGATGCGCCCGCCAACCCGGCCTCGGTCATGAAGCTGGTCACGACGTATGCGGCGCTGGACCTGCTGGGGCCGGCATTCACCTGGGACACGCCCGTGTACCTGGACGCCGCGCCCCAAGGCGGCAGCCTGCGCGGCAACGTGTACATCAAGGGGCAGGGCGACCCCAAGCTGGTGGTGGAGCGCCTGTGGTTGCTCATGCGCCGCCTGCGTGCGACGGGGGTCGAGGTGATCCTGGGCGACATCGTGCTGGACCGCAGCGCCTTCGCGCTGCCGGCGCACGATCCGGCGCTGTTCGACGGCGAGCCCTGGCGCCCCTACAACGCCGCGCCCGACGCGCTGCTGCTCAACTACAAGGCGGTGTCCATCGGTTTCGTCCCGGATCTGGCGGCCGGCGTGGCGCGGCTGCGCTATGAGCCGCCGCTGGCCCAGGTGGAACTGCCCGCCACCGTGCCGCTGGCGGCGCAGGGCGCGGCCTGCGGCGATTGGCGTGCAGGGCTGCGGGCGGATTTCGCGGACCCTGCGCGCATCGCCTTCCAGGGCGTGTACCCGGCGGCCTGCGGCGAACGCGAGTGGTCCATCGCACCGGCCGACCCGGGCGGCTACGCGGCGCGCGCGGTGGAAGGCATGTGGCGCGAACTGGGCGGCAAGCTCACCGGCCGCGTGCGCGACGGCAAGGTGCCCGCGGGGCTGGCACCGGCATTCGGCAGTACCTCGCCGCCGTTGTCGGAGGTGGTGCGCGACATCAACAAGTACAGCAACAACGTCATGACGCAGCAGGTGTTTCTGACGCTGGGGCTGCAAAAAGCCGGCGCAGGCAGCTTCGACCAGGCGCGCAGCGTGCTCGCACAGTGGTGGCGCCAGCGCCTGGGCGCCGCCGGGATGCCGGTGGTGGACAACGGCGCCGGCTTGAGCCGCGAGGCGCGCGTGAGCGCGCGGGCGCTTGCGCGCATGCTGCAGCATGCCTGGGCGTCGCCGGTGATGCCGGAATTCATGGCATCGCTGCCCATTGCCGGGGTGGACGGGACGCTGCGCCGCCGCCAGGGCCAGGCTGCGGGCTTCGCGCACCTCAAGACGGGTGCGCTGCGCGACGTGGTGGCGCTGGCCGGCTATGTGCATGCCGCGAGCGGCCGGCGCTATGTGCTGGTGGGCTTCGTCAACCACCCAAATGCCTCCGCGGCACGACCGGCCCTGGACGCGCTGGTGGACTGGGCCGCGAGCGACCGCTGAGGCGGCGCAGCCGCCGTCCGCCATCGAACGCCCGGGCCGGCCCACCGGCAGACGTGTCGTGCTGCCCGCGCGGCGCGGCGGGATGCCTCCGATGTTGGTATTTACCCGCAGACGGCCTGTCGCGCTTCATCGGTAATATCCCTGAAAAAAACGAACGTTCGTTCTATTCATAACAGGAGTTCCTGATGAAACCACGCATGCAGTGGATAGCCGTTGCCGTTTCCGCCGCTGTTCTGGCGGCCTGCGGGGGCGGCGGCGCCGACACCACGCCCGCCACGGCGGTCACCGCAGTCAAGGTGATGGGTGACAGCCTGGCGGACAGCGGCACCTTCGGGCTGAAGTTCACGGTCCAGGGCACGGCCCCTACGGGCGCGGGCTCCACGGCCATCTGGCCCGAGCGCGTGGCCGCCAGTTATGGCCGCACGCTGTGCCCGCACTATGTGTCCGCGGGGGGCAGCTTCAGCGCCAAGGCCGACTGCACCAACTACGCGGTAGGCGGCGGGCGCATCAACAACTTCACGGCGCCCACCTCGCCCGTGTCCATCCTCCAACAGCTCAAGGATGCGGGCGCCGCCGGCTATGCCACGGGTGACCTGGTGCTCATCGACGGTGGCGGCAACGATGCGGCCGACCTGATCGGCGCCTACCTGGGGGCTTCAAGGGACGGCGGCAAGGCCTACGCGGCCCTGTTGGGCACGGTACTGGACGCCGCCACGGTGAACAGCCTGCTCGCGGGCGGCGCCACCGGCATGGCCCAGGCAGGCGGCGCCTACATGCAGGCGCTGGCCACCCAGTTCGCGGCCACGATCAAGGCGCAGACGCTGGACAAGGGCGCGACGCGCGTGGCCGTGCTGAACATGCCTGGCGTGACGCTCACGCCCAAGTTCCGCATGGTGCTGGCATCCATTTCCGCCGCCAACGGCGCGGCGGCCGCGGCCCAGGCGCAGACGCTGTTCGATGGCTGGGTGCAGGCCTTCAACGCCAAGCTGGCCGCGGCGCTGGCGGGCGATGGGCGTCTCACCGTGGTGGATTTCTATGCCTCGTTCAAGGACCAGGCCGAGCATCCCGCGCAGTACGCCTACACCAACGTGACCACGCCGGCCTGCCCCGCTACCGGCGTGGGCAGCGACGGCCTGCCCACCTACAGCTTCCCCACCTGCACGGCGGCCGCGCTGTCGGCCATGACGCCGCCGGCCGGCGCCACCGGCGGGGCCGATTGGTGGAAGAGCTACGGCTTTGCCGACAGCTTCCACCCCACGCCCTTCGGCCACCAGCTGATGGGGCAACTGGTGTCGCGTTCGCTGTCCCAGGCGGGCTGGCTCTGAGCGCTTTTGCGCAGACATTTCTCACAACCGATCCATGACACAGCAATTCTTGCGGGCCGGCTGCGTGCTGGCCCTGGCCGCCGCGTGCGGTGCGGCCCAGGCCCAGCAGGCCGGTACGTTCAGTGTGCGCGCGGGCTTCACACGCATCATGCCGCAGACCAAAAGCGGCGACCTGAGCGAGCCGAGCTTTCCCCACACCCATGTGGACGTGGGTGCGGACACGGCCCTCACAGGCGGCATCAACTACATGCTCACCGACCATTGGGCGCTGGACTTGCCCGTGGGCCTGCCGTTCCAGCATTCGTTCTACGGCGACGGCGCGATCGCCGGCGTGGGCAAGCTCGGCCAGACGAAGGTGGTGCCGGCCACGCTGTTCGCGCAGTACCGCTTCGGCGAGGCCCAGGCCGCGCTGCGGCCGTACCTGGGCTTGGGCGTGACCTACAGCAAGTTCTTCAAGAACCGCAGCACGGCGGCGCTGACGGCCGTCACGGGCGGCTCGCCCGCCAACCCCACCACGGCCCACATCGACAACAAATGGGGCTTTACGGCGCAGGTGGGTTTTGTCTGGAACTTCAGCGAGCGCTGGTTCCTGGACGTCGCGTACTACAAGAGCTTCCTCAAGACCACGGCCCACTTGTCCAGCGGCCAGAGCATCGGCATGCGGCTGAACCCCAACGTGGTGGCGGTGGGGGTGGGCTACCGGTTCTGAGAGCGCCCCAGGCGCCGAGGGAGGGGGCGCGCCGCGGGGTGCGCGAAGTGCCCCAGGTTTTCGTCTCCGAGGCTTGAAAGGCCGGCTCCTTGCGGGGCTGGCCTCTTTTTTTGGGGGCTCTGACGATCAGGGGAGCGAACGGGGGCGGCTGCGCCCCCGTGGCTGGCCGGCGCAGCACCGGTGTGGCCGCCGGCGGGTGCCCCGCGGGCGGCGTACTTGCTTACCAGCGGTTGCGCAGGCGGTCGTAGGCGTAGTTGCCGAATTCGCGGTGCGCGGCCGGAGTGATGTACACCTTGTCGGCGAACAGGAAGCGGTCCGGGTTGGCGTTGGGCAGCAGCGTGGCGGTGGTGCACAGCGCGGAGTTCACCTCGCCCGCGCCGATGCCGATGCCCGGGCCTGCGTCCACCGACGTGCACACGGGTGTGCTGCTGTCGGTGAAGCCGTACCCGCCGGGCGAGCCCTCGAACAGGTTCACGTAGTAGGCCACGTCCACGTAGAGCACGGTCTTGCCCATGTCCACGATGTTGACCAGCAGGTCGTCATTGAAGCGGCGGCTGGCGCTGCTGATGAGGCTTTCCTTCTTGATGGCCTTGGCCCAGGGTGTGCGGCTCAGGTCGTAGGTGCCGGTCATCAGGATGTGCTTGGCGCCCGCGTCCGACAGGCGGCGCACTTGCGCGGCCAGCTCCTGGCCTGCCTTGCCAGCGGCGGCCACGTACTGCTCTTCGGTGAGCGTTCCGGCCTGCACAGCGGCCATGCCGGCGATGATGTCGCTCCCACCGGCGCTCAGCATCACCAGATCGGTGTCGGCAAACTTGTTGGCAGCCAGGAACTGGTCGATCTGCTGCGTGACCGTGGGGGTGGCGGCGTTGCCTGCGGCGTCGGGGGTGGCCGTCACGCGGGCATTGCCCTGCGCGTAGCTCAAGCCGCCTGCCGACACGGGCTTCAAGGTGCCGCCGTAGTTGGAGGAGATGCGCAGCATCCAGTTGTTGATGCTGCCGTCGTTGATCGTGTAGCTGGAGCCCTTCTGGCCCACGTCGGCCAGGCCGTCGCCGAAGGCGATGAAGCGCTGGGGCGAAATTGCCGATTCAGTGCTGCTGGAACCGCAGGCCGCGAGCAGCGCGGCCGATGCACAGGCGGCGGCCACAAGAGTGCGGCGCATCCAATTTGCTGCCATGTATTTCTCCGATTGAAGTGGGCGAGAGTGTAACGAGGGTGCGGACAAGGCTTGTAGCTTGATGTAGGCGCGTCAGCCCGCGGCCGCGGCGCGCTGCAGGCGGTCGCGCACGCCTTCCCATGCGGGCGCATCGGGCGGCGTTTCGATCCAGATCAGCTTCACCCCTGCCTCGTCGAAGCCGCGCAGCGCGGCGAACAGCTGTTGCGCGGTGGCGGCGGCGTCATCGGGCATGCGCCGCACAAGGATCTTCGACGACGCCGCGCGCAGCGGCGCGCGTGCATACACGGCGATGTGGGCCGCGTCCGCCCCCAGCACATCCAGTCCGGCCTGCAGCTGCTTGGCGTCCATCAGGCGCACGCGCGCCGTTGGGGCGTAATGGGCTAAAAGTGTGCCTGAAGCGCGCGGGGTCAGCGCTGGAAGCTCTTCTTTCGATAGCGGTCGTTGGCCGCAGGCGCGCTGCACGTCCTCGCGCGAGATGGCGCCGGGGCGCAGCAGCACGGGCACGCCGCGGGTGCAGTCGATGATGGTGGATTCGATGCCGACGGTGCAGGCGCCGCCGTCCAGCACCAGCAGGTCGTCGCCGAATTCCTCGGCCACATGCTGCGCGGTGGTCGGGCTCACGCGGCCGAAATGGTTGGCGCTGGGCGCGGCCACGCCCCACACGGGGGGCTCCAGCCGCTGGCAGGCTTGCAGCACCGCATGGGCCACGGGGTGCGCGGGGCAGCGCAGGCCCACGCTGTCCTGCCCGCCCGTGGAGGCCACGGCGGCGTGGGCCAGGCGCGGCAGGATGAGCGTGAGCGGGCCGGGCCAGAAGGCGTCGATGAGTTGCTGCGCGAACAGCGGCACTTCCTTGGCGTAGCGGGTGATGGCCGCGGCGTCGGCCACGTGCACGATCAGCGGGTGGCTGGCAGGGCGTCCCTTGGCGGCAAAGATCTGCGCCACGGCCGCGTCGTTGTCGGCGTCGGCCGCCAGGCCGTACACCGTCTCGGTGGGCAGGCCCAGCAGTTCGCCGCGCGCCAGGGCCTGCGCGGCGGCCTGCACCGAGGCGTCCAGGCGTCCATCCAGAATCATGCGGGCCTCGTTCAGAATGGCGCGATGCCGAGGAGGGCCGCCGCCTGCAGCGCCGTGGCGCGCACCGCCTCGGGCGTGGCGCCGGTGATGTTCAGGTGGCCCATCTTGCGGCCGCGCTTGGCCTCCACCTTGCCGTACAGGTGCAGGTGGCAGCCGGGCAGGGCCAGCACCGCATCCCACGCGGGGGGAGTCGGCGCCACGGGCTGGTCCCCCGTGAACCACAGGTCGCCCAACAGATTGAGCATGATGGCGGGGCTGTGCAGGCGCGGCTGGACCAGCGGCAGGCCGGTCATGCAGCGCACCTGCAGCTCGAACTGCGAGACGTCGCACGCGTTCTGGCTGTAGTGGCCGCTGTTGTGCGGGCGCGGGGCGATCTCGTTGACCACCAACGTGCCGTCCTGCAGCACGAAGAACTCCACGCACAGCACGCCCACGTAGTTCAGACCGTCTGCTACTGATTTTGCAGCTACCAGCGCTTGACTGGTCTGCGCTGGAGGCAGATTTCCTTCGTAGACCTCGGTCACGGCCAGGATGCCGTCCCGGTGCAGGTTGCGCTGCACGGGCAGGTGCACCACGGTGCCGTCACGCCCGCGCGCGACGATGACGGAGCACTCGTGCGCCAGCGGCAGCATCTTTTCCAGCACGCAGGGGACGCGGCCCAGTTGCTCCCAGGCGCCGGCCAACTCGGCGGGCGTGGCCACGCGCACCTGGCCCTTGCCGTCGTAGCCCATGCGGGCGGTTTTCAGAATGCCCGGCAGCAGATCAGCGGGAACGGCGGCGAGCTGCGCGGCGGTTTCGATCACTGCATGCGGCGCCACGGGCACGCCGCACTGCACGAAGTGCGCCTTTTCGCGCGCGCGGTCCTGGGCGATGGCCACGGCGCTGCCGGCGGGCGACACCGGCAGGCTGCGCGCCAGGGTGTCCAGCGCGGCGGCGGGCACGTTTTCAAACTCGGTGGTCACGGCGGCGCAGGCGCGGGCCAGCGTGGCCAGGCCCTGCGGGTCTTCGTAGCCGGTGCGGATGTGGTGGTGGCTCACCAGGCCGGCGGGGCTGGCCGCGTCCTCGTCCAGCACCGCGGTGAAGTAGCCCATGGCCTGGGCGGCGTGCACGAACATGCGCCCCAGTTGCCCGCCGCCCAGCACGCCCAGCGTGGCGCCGGGCAGGATCACGGTCTGGCGCTCGTTCATGCGGACACCGGCGGCAGTGTCATGGCGCGCGCGGCGGCGGTCTGCTCGGCGCGGAAGGCGTCCAGCTGCTCGCGCAGCGCCGGGCTCTCGTTGGCCAGCAGCGCCACGGCGAACAGCGCCGCGTTGGCCGCGCCGGCCGCGCCGATGGCGAACGTGGCCACGGGCACGCCCTTGGGCATCTGCACGATGGAGTGCAGCGAGTCCACACCCTGCAGGTGGCGGCTGGCGACCGGCACCCCCAGCACCGGCACGGTGGTCTTGGCGGCGATCATGCCGGGCAGGTGCGCGGCGCCGCCGGCGCCCGCGATGATGGCCTTCAGGCCCCGGCCGGCGGCGGCCTCGGCGTAGCGGAACATGTCGTCGGGCATGCGGTGGGCGGAGACCACCTGCGCCTCGTGCGCGATGCCGAATTGCTGGAGGATGGCAACTGCGTGCTGCATGGTCTCCCAGTCGCTGCTGGAGCCCATGACCACGCCGATCTGGATGGGGTTCATGTGGGGGTGCGCGCGGTGCGCTCGCCGGGGGTGAAGCCCGCGATTTTACTTTTTGTGCGCTCGCCCGGGGGTCAATGCGCCAGCAGGGCGGCGCTGGCGCCCAGCGTGATCGAGCGGACGGGCACGCGCGCGTCGCGCGGAATCTCGCCGGACAGCTGCAGCGCCAGGTAGCGCGTGCAGCACACGCGCAGGAACGAGGTGAAGTTGTCCACCGCGCCGTGCTCGGCCACCAGCTCGTCGTAGAGCTTGGTGCACAGCTGGGCCACGCTGTAGCCGTCGCGCGCGGCGATCTCCTGCAGCACCTGCCAGAACAGGTTCTCCAGCCGGATGCTCGTGGCCACCCCGTGCAGCCGCACGGAGCGGGCGCGGTAGGCGTAGAGCTGCGGGTCGGCGCTGATGAAGACCTGGCACACGGCGGAACTCCTTCGGGCGTGGGGACGGCGGGCCATGGTGCGGCCCGCCGCCGGCGCCGTCAAGTCAGGAGGTGGGTGCTTTCAAAGTGATAGCTGCTTGCGCTTGATGGGTGAGCGCTGCGGCCCTTTTTGCCTTCAGAGCGTGATGCGCGTGCCCAGCAGCGCCAGGAACTGTGCGATCCACGCGGGATGCGCGGGCCACGCGGGCGCGCTGACCAGGTTGCCCTCGGTGTGCGCCTGGTCCACGGGGATGTCGGCGTAACGGCCGCCGGCCAGTTCCACTTCGGCGCGGCAGGCGGGGTAGGCCGAGCAGGTGCGGCCCTTGAGCACGCCGGCGCCGGCCAGCAGTTGCGCGCCGTGGCACACGGCGGCTACGGGCTTGCCCGCCTCGAAGAAATGGCGCACGGCGGCGCACACGGCGGCGTCGTTGCGCAGGTACTCGGGGCCGCGCCCGCCGGGGATCACCAGCGCGTCGTAGCTTTGCGCCTGGATGTCCGCAAACGTGGCGTTCAGGGTGAAGTTGTGGCCGGGCTTCTCGCTGTAGGTCTGTGCGCCCTCGAAGTCGTGGATGGCCGTTTTGATGTGGTCGCCCGCTTTCTTGCCCGGGCAGACCGCATGCACCGTGTGGCCCACGGCCTGCAGCGCCTGGAACGGCACCATCGTCTCGTAGTCCTCGCAGTAGTCGCCGCAGATCATCAGAATCTTCTTGCCTGTCATGGGGGTCTCCTTTGCTGTGGGTGGCTGGGGTGCAGACCATTGTGGGCAGCCTGCAGGCGCGGCAGGTATTAACCCGCTACTACAAGGGGCCCTGCGGGCTTGTACCTGTGGCGCGCGAAATTTGCCGCAGAATCCCCGTCACCATTGACCGGCGCCGTGCGCCGCACTACCGGGACCGCTACACATGATCGACGTCACCCTAGAGAATTTTGAAACCGAGGTGGTTGCCGCCTCGATGCAAGTGCCCGTGCTGGTGGACTTCTGGGCACCCTGGTGCGGCCCCTGCAAGACGCTGGGCCCGGTGCTGGAGAAGCTGGAAGTGGAATACGCCGGCCGCTTCACCCTGGCCAAGATCGACTCCGACCAGGAGCAGCAGCTGGCCGCCATGTTCGGCATCCGCAGCATTCCCACCTGCGTGCTGATGATGAATGGCCAGCCCGTGGATGGCTTCATGGGCGCCCAACCCGAGAGCCAACTGCGCGCCTTCCTGGACAAGCATGTGCCCAGCGCCGAGGAGCTGCAGGCCGAGGAGCAGGAAGAGGAAGCCCTGGATGCGCTCGCCGAGGGCGATACCGAGGGTGCGCTGGAAAAGCTGCAGCACGCCGTCGCCACCGACCCGGCCAACGACGACGCGCGCTTTGACTACGTCAAGCTGCTGCTGCAGCTGGGCCGCGAAGACGACGCCAAGGTGGCCTTCGCGCCGGTCATCGCCAAGGCCGAGGTCTCGCGCCGCCTGGGGGCGCTCAAGGCGTGGATGGATGCTCTTGATTTCATAGCTTCTAGCGCTTATGGGGCGGGCGCTGGAGCCGAATTTGATGCAAAGATTGCGGCCAACAAGCGCGACTTCGAGACGCGCTTTGCACGCGCACGCTGGCTCATGGCCCAGCAGCGCTGGCAGGAGGCCATGGACGAGCTGCTGGAAATTCTCATGCGCGACAAGGCCTGGAACGACGATGCCGCGCGCAAGGCCTACGTGGCCGTGCTGGAGATCATCGAGCCCCCGAAGGTCAAGGTGGCCGACGGGCAGATCCCGCCCGAGGACCCGGTGGTGGCCAGCTACCGCCGGCGCTTGTCCAGCGTGGTGCTGAGCTGACCCACGCCGGGGGCGGGCGCGCGGTGGCGGGACTGCAGCCGTTGCACGCGGCCGGGCGGGCGGCGCTGCTGCTGGCCGCCGCGTGGCTGGCCGGCTGCGCCACGGCCCCGGGCCCCGATGCGCAGATCTCCGGCACCGTGATCTCGCGCGAGCGGCTCTACGTGCCGCCCGACGCGCTGTTCGAGGCAGCGCTCGTGGACGTGACGCGCGAAGGCTATCCGCCGCGGGTGCTGGGCCGCCAGCGTATCGACCCGGCCGGCCCGCTGCCCTACATGCTGCGCATTCCCTACCGCCAGGCGGACGTCCACGCCCAAGGCCGCTACGAGGTGCGCGCAGCGGTCACGCAGCAGGGGCGCCTGCTGCTGGACACACCCCGCGTGCACCCGGTGCTGATCGATCCGGCCTTCCGCCATGTGGACGTCATCCTGGCGCGCGTGCCAGCGCTGCAAGCCACGGCGGCCGCATCCGTGCCGTTGCGCCAGACCTATTGGAAACTCGTGGAGGTGGTGGACGATGCGCCGGTGGACGCGCCGGCCGAGGGGCAGGCCGCGGCCCATCTGGTGCTGCAGCGCGATGCGGGGCGCGTGAGCGGTTCGGGAGGGTGCAACCGTTTCGTGGGGCAGTACGTGCAAGAGGGCGGGCAACTGCGGCTGTCCCGCATGAGCGCATCCCTGCGCCTGTGCCTTGCGGGCGGCGGATCGGAGCCGGCCTTCTTCCAGCGCCTGGGCGCGGTGGCGTATTACCGGCAGCAAGGCCGGACGCTGGAGCTGCGCGGCGAGGACGGCACGCCCCTGCTGCGCTTCGTGGCCGAGGAATGGGGCGCGCCGCGGCCCGAGGACGACGAGCCCCCCATGCAACCTCAGTGAGTGCGCTGCGACCCATGCCGCGGCGTTCGCCGTGGTTGATGCGGGTGCATGAAGAAAATTGGCCTCTAGCGCTTGGTGGGTGAGCGCCAGCCGCTACAAAAACAGAAGTTCTGATGCGTGCATCGCGGCAGGCGCGGCATTTGCGCGACCGTGTTTTTTACAAACCGAGATGATAATGATTCCCATTTGTTGAAACCAAGGGAATTGTCGTCCATGAACCCCCATCCCCTCCGCCCCGTCGTGCGCTCCATCGCACTCATGACGTTGATCGTGCAGCCGCCCCTGATGGGCGCCGCATGGGCCCAGGCGAGTGCGCCCGTCGAGCCTACGCTGAAGGAGGTGACGATTGTCCAGCAGCGCGAGGACCGGGTGAGCAGCGGGGCGACCGGGCTGGATCTGGACATCAAGGAAACGCCGCAATCCATCAGCATCGTGACCACCGAGCAAATGCGCGATTTTGGCACCAGCAATCTCAACGAAGCGCTGCGATTGAGCACCGGCATCATCGTCGACGAGTGGGAGACCAACCGCACCACGTTCACCGCGCGCGGCTTTGACATCGCCAACACGCAGATCGACGGCGTCGGCCTGCCCAATGATTGGGGCATCGTCACCGGCGCCATGGATTCCTTCGGCTACGAAAAGATCGAAGTCATCCGCGGCGCCAACGGGCTGCTGACCGGCGTGGGCAATGCGGCGGGCACGATCAACTTCGTGCGCAAGCGTCCCACCAACAAGGAGCAGGGCTCATTGGGTCTGAGCTATGGGTCCTGGGGGACCACGCGCGTCGAGGCGGACTACTCGCGGCCGCTCACCGCCGATCGCCGCTGGGCGGGCCGGGTCGTGGCGGCACGCGAAGAGGGCGGCTCGCACCTGCGCAGTTTCGACCGCGAGCGCACGTTCCTCTACGGCGTTGTGGATGGGCAGGTGGGCGACAACGGCCTGTTGACGTTGGGCCTGTCCCATCAGCAGTCCGACTCCACGGGCAACATGTGGGGCGCCCTGACCTTCATGAATGCCGATGGCACCCAGAACGCATGGGGCCGCAACGCATCCACGACGCAGGACTGGACCCGCTGGGACACCACGACCAAGACGGCCTTCGTGGAATACGCCCACCAGATCGGCATGGACTGGCAGCTCAAGCTGGCCTACAACTACCGCGCCATCGACAACGACAGCAAGCTCTTTTACGCGTTTCCCTCGGGCTCCAGTCTGGTCGGCTATGCGTGGGGCGGCAAAGACACGATGGACGCGCACCTGGCCACCGCCACCGTCAATGGCCGCTTCGAGATGCTGGGACGGCAGCACGAGGCGCTGTTCGGTGTGAGCTGGGCCAAGAGCGAATACACGGGTAATGGATACGCCGGGTCGGACTGCGGCGCCAGTGCCTGCAGCGCCATCGCGCTGCCGGGCTTTCCTTACCCCGGCAACCTTGTTCCCGAGCCGCAGTGGGGCCCATTGGCCCTCGAAAGCACGCTGAACCAGAAACTGCAGCGCGCATTTGGCACCATGCGGTTCACGCTGACGGATCGGCTCAAGGCCGTGGTGGGAGTCAATCACGCGCAATACAGCCGCGACGGAACGAGCTATGGCGTGGCCTCCGACCTTTCACGCAGCAAGACCAGCCCTTATACCGGGCTGACGTTCGAGTTCACGCCCAGCGTGCTGGGCTACGTGAGCTACTCTGACCTGTATTTCCCGCAGAGCCAGGCCGATGCGAACGACCGCTATCTCGACCCTAGCAAGGGCACCAACTACGAGGCGGGCCTGAAAGCCGACTGGCTGGACAAGCGCCTGCTAACCTCGGTCGCGGTGTTCCAGGCCAAGCAGTCGGGCCTGGCCACGCCCACGGGCACCTATAACCAGAATGGGCAGGCGGTCTACGCGCCCGAAGACGTGAAGTCCACCGGCGTGGAGCTGGAAGCCGTGGGCCGGCTCAACAACCATATCGACCTGACAGCCGGCTATACCACCCTGAAGCTGACCGGCCCGGATGGCGGCGACACCTACGCCTGGGTGCCGCGCCATACGGCCAATCTCGCGCTCAAAGCGCGTCTACCGAGCCTTCCCGCGCTGTCCTTTGGCACCAGCGCCCGGTGGCAGAGCAAGATCTCCAACATGGAAGCCAGCGGCTTCACCGTGCGCCAGGGCAGCTATGCCGTGCTCAACGCCTTCGTCGCATGGCAGCTGCAGCCCAAGACGACGCTGCGCTTCAATGTGAACAACATCACCGACCAGAAGTACATCAACACCCTGCGCTACGCGGGCTACTACGGCGCGCCGCGCAGCTACCAGCTCTCGCTGAACCACCAGTTCTGAGCAAGCGTTGGCGCTCCCCGGCCGATCCCCGGCCAGGGGCGTCGCGCAAGCAATCAGGCGGTCAGGCGCTCCAGCGCTTCGCGGTATTTGGCGGCGGTCTTTTCCACCACCTCGCGCGGCAGGCGCGGCGCGGGGGCGGTCTTGTTCCAGGGCTTGCCGCCCACCTGGGCCTGCTCCAGCCAGTCGCGCACGAACTGTTTGTCGTAGCTGGGGGGGTTCTCGCCCTTGGCCAGGGCCTCGGCATAGCCCTCCACGGGCCAGTAGCGCGAGCTGTCGGGCGTGAGCACCTCGTCCATCAGCACCAGCGTGCCGTCGGGCGCCAGGCCGAACTCGAACTTGGTGTCGGCAATGATCATGCCCTTTTCCAGCGCGATGGCAGCGGCGGCCTCGTACAGCTGGATGGAGATGTCCCGGATCCTGGTGGCCAGATCCAGGCCCACGATCTCCACGGTGCGCTCAAAGCTGATGTTCTCATCGTGCTCGCCCATGGCGGCCTTGGCGGCGGGCGTGTAGATGGTCTGCGGCAGCTTGGCGGCATTGGTCAGGCCGTCTGGCAGCGGCACGCCGCAGACGGAGCGCGATTCCTGGTACTCCTTCCAGCCGCTGCCGGCGAGGTAGCCGCGCACCACGGCCTCGATGGGGATGGGCTTGAGGCGCTGCACCAGCATGGAGCGGCCCCGCACCTGGGGCGCCTCCGCCGGCGTGACCACGCTCTCGGGCGCCTCGCCCGTAAGGTGGTTGGGCACGATGTGTCCCAGTTTGCCGAACCAGAACAGTGCCATCTGGGTGAGCAACTCGCCCTTGCCGGGGATGGGCTCGCCCATGATCACGTCAAAGGCCGAGAGACGGTCGCTGGCCACCATCAGGATGCGGTCGTCACCCACGGCGTAGTTGTCGCGCACCTTGCCGCGTGCCAGGAGCGGCAGCGAGGTCAGGGCGGAGGTGTGCAGTGCAGAGGTGCTGGGCTGGGTCATGGCGGTCGTACGGAAGGCGCTCGCGCAATGCAGGCGCGCGGTGGACGTTGGGGCAAGACGCCCCGCCGGTGGCGAGGTCGAAGGACGGGATTTTAGCGACGCGGCCCCCGTGCGGGCGCCGTACACCCGCCACAAGGTACGTGGGTTGCAGAGGCTGGAGCCCCAGGTCGGCGCTGGAGGCAACCCAGCCATTGTGATGCGTTTCGGTCGGTTTGACACCTTCCTGTCATATCCCTTGTGCCATGCGCGGGAACGATTGATTTGCGCTGGCGGCGGGCGCATAGTGAACCCAGGCCTGAATGCATTCACGTTCGCAGACCGCCCCGCACCGGCAAGGGGCGGTGTTTTTCAACTGTGAGTCACAGGAGACTTGTCTATGAACTTGACGATCAGCGGCCATCACCTTGAAGTGACCCCCGCCTTGCGCAGTTATGTGACGTCCAAGTTGGACCGCATTACCCGCCACTTCGATCAGGTGGTGGATGTCAAGGTGCTACTGACCGTGGAGAAGCAGAAGGAAAAGGAAAAGCGCCAGCGCGCTGAATGCACCGTGCATGTGAAAGGAAATGACCTGTTCGTGGAAAGCACCCATTTCGACCTGTATGCCGCCGTGGACGAATTGATGGACAAGCTCGACCGCATGGTCGTGCGCCACAAGGACCGTCTGCAGGACCACCAAGCCGGCCTACGCCGCGCCACCATTCAGGCAGCAGCTGCCGCCACGGCTTGAACCGTCGCTTGACGGCCTGTGTACCGCCGGAACGCGCCGGCGGTGCCGCAACCGCCCAGCCAGGGCGGTTTTTTGTTGCCAGTGGATACACTCCCAGGGTTTCCGCTAGGCGTGCATAATCGTCGCTCAGACCATGAATCGACTTGCTTCCATACTGCCTCCCGCACAAGTGCTCGTGAGTGTCGATGTCACCAGCAAAAAACGTGCCTTTGAGGAGGCGGGCCTGTTGTTCGAAAGCCAGCACGGTTTGTCGCGGGCCTTGATCACCGACAGCCTGTTTGCGCGCGAACGCCTGGGTTCGACCGGGTTGGGCCATGGCGTGGCCATTCCCCATGGCCGCATCAAGGGGCTGAAGTCGCCCATGGCGGCGGTGTTCCAACTGGCGCAGCCGATCGGCTTCGACGCGCCTGACGAGCAACCCGTATCGCTGCTGATTTTTCTGCTGGTGCCCGAGGCGGCCACGCAAAAGCACTTGGAAATCCTCTCGGAAATCGCCGAACTGCTGAGCGACGGCGCCTTGCGCGAACGCCTCAAGACCCATACCGACGCGGCCAGCCTGCATGCGCTGATCGCGGGCTGGCAGTCCGCCCAGGGCGCCTGACGCCACCGCCATCGCGCCGCCGTGAAACCCAACGTCGTCAGCGCGGATGTGCTCTTCGAGGAGTTCCGCAACCTCCTGAAATGGGAGTGGGTGGCGGGCCTGGGCGCGTCCGAGCGGCGCTTTGCCGAGGTGGCGGTGCGTGCCGCCCGCTCGGGTGCGGACCTGGTGGGTTACCTGAACTACATCCATCCCTACCGTGCGCAGGTCCTGGGCGAGCGCGAGATTGCCTATCTGACCAACGCCACGCCGGAGGACTGCAAGCGCCGCATCGCGCGCATCGTCACGCTGGAGCCCCCCGTGCTTGTGCTGGCCGACGGCCAGGCCGCGCCGGACGAGGTGGTGTCCATGTGCGAACGCGCGCAGATCCCCATGTTTTCCACCCAGGAGTCCGCGGCCTTCGTGATCGATGTGCTGCGCGCATACCTGTCCAAGCACTTTGCCGATCGCACCACCATGCACGGCGTGTTCATGGACATCCTGGGTCTGGGCGTGCTCATCACGGGCGAGTCGGGCCTGGGCAAGAGCGAGCTGGGGCTGGAACTGATCACGCGCGGCAATGGCCTGGTGGCCGACGACGCGGTGGACCTGTACCGCATCAACCAGACCACCATCGAGGGCAAGTGCCCCGAGTTGCTGCAGAACCTGCTGGAGGTGCGCGGCATCGGTCTGCTGGACATTCGCGCCATCTTCGGCGAAACGGCAGTGCGCCGGCGCATGCGGCTGAAGCTCATCGTGCACCTGGTGCGCAAGGAGACGCTGGAACGCGACTACGAGCGCCTTCCCTACGAGCCGCTCACGCAGGACGTACTGGGAGTGCCGGTGCTCAAGGTGGTGATTCAGGTGGTGGCGGGCCGCAACATCGCGGTGCTGGTGGAAGCGGCTGTGCGCAACACCATCCTGCAACTGCGCGGCATCGATACCTATCAGGAGTTCGTGGAGCGCCACCGGCGCGCCATGGAGCGGGGCGGCGCCTCCTGAGGGCGCCGGGCGCTTATTTTTTTGCGCAATTAGCGCACTGGCCGTAGAGCGCCATGGCGTGGTCGTGCACCACCCAGCCCTTGGCCTGGGCGATCAGGTTCTGGCGCTTTTCGATCTCGGGGTCGTAGAACTCCTCGACCTTGCCGCAGGCGGTGCAGACGAAGTGGTCGTGGTGCTGGCCCTCGTTCAGTTCGTAAACGGCCTTGCCGCTCTCGAAATTGCTGCGGATCAAAATGCCGGCCTGCTCGAACTGCGTGAGCACGCGGTACACGGTGGCAAGCCCGATGTCGGAGCGCTCGTCCAGCAGCACGCGGAATACGTCTTCGGCCGTCATGTGGCGCTGGGCGCCCTTCTGGAAGATCTCCAGGATCTTCAGCCGGGGCAGCGTGGCCTTGAGGCCGGTGCTTTTGAGTTCGTCGATGTTCGTCATGACAAGGTCTTTCGTGTGCCAGGGCGAAACCATGGATACCGGCGGCTTGCGCGCAAGGCCCAGAAGATCCAGCCGCTACAATGGGCCGGATCATATCCCCTATGCATAAACCCATGTTTGCACCCGCCCGTTGGGGCGCCCGCTGGGGCGCCATTGTGTTGATTGGTGCCGGGATGGCCGGCTGCGCGGGCACCGGCAGTCGCCTGGCCGGCATGATCACGCCCTACAAGGTGGACGTGGTGCAGGGCAACTTCATCTCGCGCGAGCAGGTGCAGATGTTGCAGCCTGGCATGGGCCGCCAGCAGGTGCGTGAGATCCTGGGCACACCCCTCATGGTGAGCGTGTTCCACTCCGACCGCTGGGAATACGTCTTCACCCTCAAGCGCCCCGATGTCGAGGTGCAGACGCGCAAGCTCACCGTGTTCTTCAAGGACAACGTGATGGAGCGTGTCGAAGGCGACGAGATGCCCACCGAGGCCGAGTTCGTGGCCTCGCTCTCCACCAAGGTGTCCAAGCCCAAGGTGCCGCAGCTTGAGGCCACCGAGGCGCAGCTCGCGCGCTTTCCCAAGGCGGAGCCGGCCGCCGAGCCGGCCGCCGCGCCCGCTCTGCCGCCCGCCACGAGCTATCCGCCGCTGGAATCTCCGCGCCGTTGAACGCGGCCGGTGCACCCGCTGCAGCGCGTCGCTCTGGACGCAGCAGAACCGCCCCCTGTTTGGATTGCGAACTGACATGACCTCTTCCTCCTCCGCTCCCCGCCGCGTGGCCGTGGCCGGCGCTTCTGGCCGCATGGGCCGCATGCTCATCGAGGCGATTCAGGCGAGCGACGGCTGCGTGCTGGCTGGTGCGCTGGACCAGCCCGGCAACCCCGCCGTGGGCACGGACGCCGCCGCGTTTTTGGGGTGCGCGAGCGGTGTGGTCATCACCGCTGACCTGCGCGAGGGGCTCAAGGACGCCGACGTGCTGATCGACTTCACGCGCCCCGAGGGCACGCTGGCCCACCTGGCCGTGTGCGCGGAACTCGGCGTGCAGATGGTCATCGGCACCACGGGCTTTTCCGATGCGCAAAAGGCGCAGATCGAGGCCGCCGCGCAGAAGGTGGGCATCGTGTTCGCGCCCAACATGAGCGTGGGCGTGAACGTCACGCTCAAGCTGCTGCAGATGGCCGCGCAGGCGCTGCGCACGGGCTATGACATCGAGATCATCGAGGCGCACCACAAGCACAAGGTGGACGCCCCCTCGGGCACGGCGCTGAAGATGGGCGAAGTGATTGCCGAGGCGCAGGGCACGCGGCTCGCCGACCGTGCCGTGTACGAGCGCTACGGCCACACGGGCGAGCGCAAGGCAGACACCATTGGCTTTGCCACCGTGCGCGGCGGCGACATCGTGGGCGACCACACGGTGCTGTTCGCCGGGACGGGTGAGCGGGTGGAGATCTCGCACAAGTCCAGCAGCCGCGCCGGCTACGCCCAGGGCAGCCTGCGCGCGGTGGGCTTCCTGGCCACGCAGCGCGCGGGCCTGTTCGACATGTTCGACGTGCTGAACCTCAAGTAA
Source organism: [Acidovorax] ebreus TPSY (assembly GCF_000022305.1). Taxonomy (NCBI): domain Bacteria; kingdom Pseudomonadati; phylum Pseudomonadota; class Betaproteobacteria; order Burkholderiales; family Comamonadaceae; genus Diaphorobacter; species [Acidovorax] ebreus. The sequence goes on along the minus strand of NC_011992.1, from coordinate 3,498,057 downwards.
CCTGCCCATGGACAGCCTGCACTGGTTGCGTCAGGGTGATGCGGTCACGCAGGCGTCGGCGCTGCTGCTGCTGGCCATGTCGGTCGCCAGCTGGGTGGTGATTTTCTGGAAGCTGCGCCTGATGCGGCGCGCCCATGTGGACGTGCCGCGCAGCACGGCCGCGTTCTGGCAGGCGCCGTCGCTGGCCGCGGCGGCCGAGCGGCTGCCCGCCTTTGACCGTGAAGGGCTGGTGTTGCCGCTGGTGCGTGCCGCGCAGCAGGTGGAGCAGGCCGGCGCGGCTACGCTGGCCGGGCAGGGCGGCCTGTCGCAGCGGCTCACGCGCGTGTTGCGCGATGCGCTGCATGGCGTGCTGGGCAAGCTGCAGTTCGGCCAGGTGCTGCTGGCCACCGTGGGCTCCACGGCGCCGTTCGTGGGGCTGCTGGGCACGGTGTGGGGCATCTACCATGCGCTCACGGCCATGGCCGGCGCGGGGCAGATCAGCATCGAGCGCGTCGCCGGCCCGGTGGGCGAAGCGCTCATCATGACGGCCGCGGGCCTCACGGTGGCGATCCCCGCCGTGCTGGCCTACAACTGGTTCGGGCGTGTCATCGGCCGCATCGAGGCGGACCTCGAAGGCTTCGCCCGCGACCTGCGCGAGCTGGTCATCGACACCAACGCCGCCGACTCGGGCCGGTAAACGCCATGGCATTCGGCCGACTGGAGCGCACCCCGGGCACGCAGCCCATGAGCGAGATCAACGTCACACCGCTGGTGGACGTGATGCTGGTGCTGGTGGTGATCTTCATCCTGACTGCGCCGCTGCTGGCCAGCAGCATCCGGCTGGAGCTGCCGCGCGCCGAAGGCGCACAGCCGGGCACGCCCGCGCATGCCGTGATGCTGGTGGTGGACACCGCCGGCCAGGCCTACCTGGACGATGAGCCCGTGGGCGCCGATGCGCTGGCGCAGCGCCTGCGCCAGATTGCCGCCGAGGCGCCGGACACCGAGGTGCAACTGCGCGCCGATACCGCCGTGCCCTACGGCCGCGTGGTGGAGGTGATGGGGGCGGCCCATGCGGCGGGCCTGCAGCGCATTGGTTTCGTCACGCAGCCCACCGATGGGGCCGTGCAAGGCACTCAAAAATAGGAGCTGCTCGCGCTTGATGTGCGGGTGTTTGCGGTAGAAAAGTAGCTGAAAACGACATCTGGCAAGCGCTGGCAGCTCTTATTTTTATTGCAACGCGGCCATGGCTGTTGGGGCGCCGGGGCGCAGTCCCGCGCGGATGTCGTTGCCCGTGGGGCTCTGGAACAGGTGCAGGCCGAACTCCGGCAGCACGGCGATCAGGTGGTCGAAGATGTCGCCCTGGATGGCTTCGTACTCCACCCAGGCGGTGGTGGCCGTGAAGCAGTACAGCTCCAGCGGCACCCCCTCGGCCGTGGGCTCCAGCGTGCGCACGATGAGCAGCATCTGCTGGTGGATGCGCGGGTGCGCGCGCACATAGGCCTCGCAGTAGGCGCGGAAGGTGCCGATGTTGGTCAGGCGGCGCTGGTTGGCGGGCTCCAGCGCCTGCGCACCCAGCTGCGCCTGCAGGGCGGCGTTGGTCTGCTGCACGTCGCGCAGCTTGCCTTCCAGGTAGGGGCGCAGCAGCGCGATGCGCGACAGGCGCTCGATCTCCGCCTCGGTGAGAAAGCGTACCGAGTTCGTGTCCAGCCGCAACGCGCGGCGGATGCGCCGCCCGCCCGAGCTGAACATGCCGCGCCAGTTCTTGAAGCTCTCGCTCATCAGCCGCCAGGTGGGGATGGTGGTGATGGTCTTGTCCCAGTTCTGCACCTTCACGGTGTGCAGTGCGATGTCCACCACGAAGCCGTCCGCGCCCACCTGGGGCATCTCGATCCAGTCGCCCACGCGCAGCATGTCGTTGGACGACAGCTGCACGCCGGCAGTGAACGAGAGGATGGTGTCCTTGAACACCAGCATCAGCACCGCCGACATGGCGCCCAGGCCGGACAGCAGGATCAGTGGCGAGCGGTCCACCAGCGCCGCCACGATGACGATGGTGCCCACCAGCGCCAGCAGCAGCTTGCCCAACTGCACATAGCTCTTGATCGAGCGCGTGGCCGTGGGCACGCCGTCCGGGGCCTGCTCATGCTCGTGCAGCACGGCGTCCAGCAGCGCGATCAGCGTCCGCACCAGCTGCAGCACGGTGAGCGCCACGGCCACGTTGCCGATCACTGCGGCCGCCACGGGGTGCACATGGGGCACGGTGCCGATGCCTGCCTGGATGACGAGCGACGGTGCCACATGCGCCAGACGCCGCAACACCTGGTCGTGCCAGAACACCCGCGCCCAGCGCGCGCCCAGGCGTTCGCGCAGGCGCGGCACGGTGTTCAGCAGCACGTATTGGGCGACGGACTGGAGGGCGAAGGCCAGCAGCACCAGGCCGCACAGGCCCAGGGCGGCCTGCAGCCAAGGATCCAGATCGGCAATCAGCGGGGGCACGGACACAGGCAAGACAACTTTCCAGAAATGCAGGAAACAGCCGGCCCAGGCGGGGCGGCCATGCAGGGGATTGGGGGATGAACGCCTAGAATTGGGCGCAGTACAGCCCATTGTGACCACTGCGCAGGTGCGCGGATCCCCTTTTCCCAGCTTCCATGCAAGACAAATACAACCATACCGAGGTGGAGCGCGCCGCGCATGCCCACTGGAATGCCAACGACGCCTACCGCGTGACCGAGGACCAGGCCAAGCCCAAGTTCTACGCCTGCTCCATGCTGCCCTACCCCAGCGGCAAGCTGCACATGGGCCATGTGCGCAACTACACCATCAATGACATGCTCACGCGCAGCCTGCGCATGAAGGGCCACAACGTCCTCATGCCCATGGGCTGGGACGCCTTCGGCCTGCCGGCCGAGAACGCCGCCCTCAAGAACGGCGTGCCGCCCGCGCAGTGGACCTACGACAACATCGCCTACATGAAGAAGCAGATGCAGGCGATGGGGCTGGCCATCGACTGGAGCCGCGAGGTCGCCACCTGCGACCCCGACTACTACAAGTGGAACCAGTGGCTGTTTTTGAAGATGCTGGACAAGGGCATCGCCTACCGCAAGACCCAGGTCGTGAACTGGGACCCGGTGGACCAGACCGTGCTGGCCAACGAGCAGGTGATCGACGGGCGCGGCTGGCGCACCGGCGCGCTGGTGGAAAAGCGCGAGATCCCCGGCTACTACCTGAAGATCACCGACTACGCGCAGGAGCTGCTGGACCATGTGCAGATCGGCAACGAGAAGGCCACGCTGACCGGCTGGCCCGACAAGGTGCGGCTGATGCAGGAGAACTGGATCGGCAAGTCGGCGGGCGTGCGCTTTGCGTTCCCGCACGACATCCGCAACGCCGCGGGCGAGCGGATCCAGGACGGCAAGCTGTACGTGTTCACCACGCGCGCCGACACCATCATGGGCGTGACGTTCTGCGCCGTGGCGCCCGAGCACCCGCTGGCCCAGCACGCCGCGGCGTCCAACGCCCCGCTGGCGGCCTTCATCGAGGAATGCAAGAAGGGCGGCACGACCGAGGCCGAGCTGGCCCTGAAGGAAAAAGAGGGCATGCCCACGGGCCTGTTCGTCACCCACCCGCTCACCGGCGAGCAGGTCGAGGTGTGGGTGGGCAACTACGTGCTCATGAGCTACGGCGACGGCGCCGTGATGGGTGTGCCCGCGCACGACGAGCGCGACTTTGCCTTCGCGCTCAAGTACCAGTTGCCCATCAAGCAAGTGGTGCTGGTGGACGGCGAGACCTTCGACTTCCACCAGTGGCAGGACTGGTACGGTGACAAGGAGCGCGGCGTCACCATCAATTCCGACAACTTCAGCGGCCTGTCGTACCAGGACGCCGTGGCCGCCGTGGCCCATGCGCTGGCCGAGAAGGGCCTGGGCGAGCTCAAGACCACCTGGCGCCTGCGCGACTGGGGCATCAGCCGCCAGCGCTACTGGGGCACGCCGATCCCCATCATCCACTGCGAGAGCTGCGGCGCCGTGCCCGTGCCCGAGAAGGACCTGCCCGTGGTGCTGCCGCAGGACCTGGTGCCCGACGGCAGCGGCAACCCGCTGGCCAAGTGCGAGGCCTTCCTGAAGGTGGACTGCCCCTGCTGCGGCAAGCCCGCGCGCCGCGAGACCGACACCATGGACACCTTCGTGGACTCGTCCTGGTACTTCATGCGCTACTGCGACCCGAAGAACCGCGACGCCATGGTGGCGGGCGGCACCGACTACTGGATGCGCGACCAGAAGGCCGCCACCGGCGGCAGCGGCATGGACCAGTACATCGGCGGCATCGAACACGCCATCCTGCACCTGCTGTATGCGCGCTTCTGGACCAAGGTGATGCGTGACCTGGGGCTGGTGAAGGTGGACGAGCCCTTCACCAAGCTGCTCACGCAAGGCATGGTGCTGAACCACATCTACAGCCGCCGCACGGCCAAGGGCGCCAAGGACTACTTCTGGCCGCACGACGTCGAGCACGTCTACGACGAAGCCGGCAAGATCGTTGGCGCCAAGCTCAAGAACCCCGCCGAGAGCGGCGACGGCCTGCTGCCCGTGGGCACGCCCATCGACTACGAGGGCGTGGGCACGATGTCCAAGTCCAAGAACAACGGCGTGGACCCGCAGCAGCTCATCGAGAAGTACGGCGCCGACACCGCGCGCCTGTACACCATGTTCACCGCGCCACCCGAGCTGACGCTGGAATGGAACGACGCCGCCGTGGAAGGCAGCTACCGCTTCCTGCGCCGCGTGTGGAACTTCGGCGTGAAGCTGTCCGCCATCGACAAGGACGCGGCCCTGGCCAGCGTTGCGGGCGCCGCCAGCCTGAAGGACGTGCAGTTCGGCAAGGAAGCCAAGGCGCTGCGTCTGGAGATCCACACCGTGCTCAAGCAGGTGGACTACGACTACCAGCGCATGCAGTACAACACCGTGGTCTCCGGCGCCATGAAGATGATCAACGCGCTGGAGGACTTCAAGGCCACGGACAGCGCCGGCGCCCAGGTGGCGCTGATCGAGGGCTTCGGCATCCTGCTGCGCGTGCTGTACCCGGCCACGCCGCACATCGCCCATGTGCTGTGGGACGAGCTGGGCTACGCCGGCACCCTGGGCGACCTGCTGGACGCCGCCTGGCCCCAGGTGGCCCCCGACGCCCTGGTGCAGGACGAGCTGGAGCTGATGCTGCAGGTCAACGGCAAGCTGCGCGGCGCGATCCGCGTGGCTGCCTCGGCCGACAAGGCCGCCATCGAGCAGGCGGCCCTGGCCAGCGAGGACTTCCAGAAGTTCGCCGAGGGCAAGGCGCCCAAGAAGGTCATCATCGTGCCCGGCCGCCTGGTCAACGTCGTCGTCTGAGAGCCCTCCCGCCATGCACAAGCGCACCCTGCTCACCGCCGCGGCACTGGCGCCGCTGGCCGCCCTCACCGCCTGCGGCTTTCGCCTGCGCGGCGCGCCGCAGTTCGCCTTCCGGTCCCTGTACGTGCAGGCGCAGCCCGGCTCGCCGCTGGCACGCGAGCTGATCCGCACGCTGCAGGGGGCGGGCGGGGACCTCGTGGTGCTGACGGCGCCCGCGCAGCTGCCCCAGGCCGAGGCGATCCTGGACGTGCTGTCCGAGCAGCAGGAGCGCGTGGTGGTGGGCCTGAACGCCTCGGGCCAGGTGCGCGAACTGCAGCTGCGCCAGCGCGTGCGCATCCGCCTGCGCGGCCAGCAAGGCCAGGAATGGATCGCCGACACCGAGCTGCTGCAACAGCGCGACATCAGCTACAACGAAACCGTCGCCCTTTCCAAGGAAGGCGAGGAGGCCATGCTGTTTCGCAACATGCGCACCGACCTCGTGCAGCAGTTGATGCGCCGCCTGGCGGCAGTGAAATCGCTGTAACGCTCCTTGTTTAATAGCTGTTTGCGCTTACTGCACGGGCGCTAGCGGCATATTTGTTACTAGAACAGGCCGCATGCAAATCGCTTTGAACCAGCTTGGTGCGCAGCTGCACAAAGGCCTGCGCCCGCTCTACACGCTGCACGGCGACGAGGCGCTGTTGCAGCAGGAGGCGCTGGACGCCATCCGCGCCGCGGCACGTGCGCAGGGCTATACCGAGCGCAGCAGCTTCACCGTGGCCGGCGCGCATTTCGACTGGAGCGGCGTGCTGGCCGCGGGCGGGTCGTTGAGCCTGTTCGCCGACAAGCAGATCGTGGAGATCCGCATCCCCTCGGGCAAGCCCGGCAAGGACGGCGCCGCCGCGCTGCAGCAGATGGCTGCCGCCGCGCCGGGCAACGACAGCACGCTCACCGTGGTGGTGCTGCCGCGCCTGGACAAGGCCACGCGCACGGGCGCGTGGTTCGCAGCGCTCGAAGCGCACGGCGCCACGGTGCAGATCGACCCCGTGGAGCGCGCCCAGCTGCCCGCCTGGATCGCCCAGCGCCTGGCCGCGCAAGGCCAGCGCGTGGTCGCGGGCGAAGAGGGGCAGCGCACGCTGCAGTTCTTCGCCGACCGGGTGGAGGGCAACCTGCTGGCCGCGCACCAGGAGATCCAGAAGCTCGCGCTGCTGCACCCCGAGGGGGAACTCACCTGGACGCAGGTCGAAGCCGCCGTGCTCAACGTGGCGCGCTACGACGTGTTCAAGCTGTCCGAGGCGGTGCTCTCCGGCCAGGTGGCGCGCGTGCAGCGCATGCTGGACGGCCTGCAGGCCGAGGGCGAGGCCGAGGTGCTGGTGCACTGGGCGCTGGCCGAGGACATCCGCGCCCTCAAGCGCGTGAAAGACGCCATGAATGCCGGCAAGCCCCTGCCCATGGCCCTGCGCGAGAACCGCGTCTGGGGCGCGAAGGAGCGGTTGTTCGAGCGCCTGCTGCCCCAGGCCAGCGACGCCGCCCTGGCGCGGCTGCTGCAGTCCGCCCACACGGTGGACGGCATCGTCAAAGGCCTGAAGGCGCCCGACTGGCCACAGGACGGCTGGCAGGCGCTCTCGCGGCTGGCGCTGCAGATGTGCAAGTTGGCGCGCTGAGATCGCAAGGAAAATATGGCTCTGACGCTCATGGGATAAGCGCTAGCAGCTATTGATTCAGGAGTTTTGCGCGACCAGCGCCGCGCGCGCCTTGTCCGCCCACTGCTGCAGCTGGTCCACCAGTGCCTGGTGGCTGAAGGAGCAGCTCTCCTCGGTGAACAGCGCGCCGGCCTCCAGCCGGTCCAACAGGCCCAGCAGCACCTCGCCATAGCGCGGGGGCAGTGCGGCCAGCAGCACGGCGTGGCCGCGCGCGGCGGCGCTGAAGGCGTGGTTGCTGATGCGCTGCTCGCGCAGGGCGTGCAGGTCGGCCTGCAGGTTGTCGAGCTGGTGGGTGGCGAGTTCGGCGGTCATGGCGAGGGCACGGAGGGTGGCAAAGGCCTCAAGCGTAGCCGGAGTCCCCCGGCCAGCGTGGCGGCGGTGAACTGCGTCAGAATCACGCCCATGAACGCGCTGAACATCGCTGAATACACGCACACGCTTGGTTTGCAGGCAAAAACGGCCTCCGCCCAAATGGCGCGCGCGCCGGCAGCTATCAAAAACAAGGCATTGCTGGCCCTGGCGCGGCTGCTGCGCCAGAACGTGGACGCCCTGCAGGGGGACAATGCCCGCGACCTGGAGCGCGCGCGCGCCGCCGGCCTGGCCGAACCCATGGTGGACCGCCTCAAGCTGACCCCCAAGGTGCTGGAGACCTGCGCCCAGGGCTGCGAGCAGCTGGCGGCCATGCCGGACATCATTGGCGAGATCCAGGGCATGAAGCAGCAGCCCAGCGGCATCCGCGTGGGGCAGATGCGCGTGCCGATCGGCGTGTTCGGCATGATCTACGAGAGCCGGCCCAACGTGACCATCGAGGCCGCGAGCCTGTCCATCAAGAGCGGCAACGCCTGCATCCTGCGCGGCGGCTCCGAGGCCATCGATTCCAACAAGGCGCTGGCGCGCCTCGTGGCCCAGGCGCTGGCCGAGGCCGGCCTGCCCGAGCACGGCGTGCAACTGGTGCAGACCACCGACCGCGCCGCCGTGGGCCAGCTCATCGCCATGCCGCAATACGTGGACGTGATCATCCCGCGCGGCGGCAAGGGGCTGATCGAGCGCATCAGCGCCGAGGCCAAGGTGCCCGTGATCAAGCACCTGGACGGCAACTGCCACACCTATGTGGACGACCCTTGCGACATCGTCATGGCCGTGCAGGTGGCCGACAACGCCAAGACCCAGAAGTACAGCCCGTGCAACGCCAGCGAGGGCCTGCTGGTGGCGCGCGGCGTGGCAGCGCAATTCCTGCCGCAGATCGGTGCCGTCTACGCCGCCAAGGGCGTGGAGATGCGCGGCTGCCCCGAGGCGCTGGCCATATTGCGCGCCGTTCCGGGCGTGCAGCTGGCCGAGGCCACCGAGGCCGACTGGAGCGAGGAATACCTGGCCCCCATCATCAGCGTGAAGGTGGTGGCAGGCGTGGATGAGGCCATCGCGCACATCAACCGCTACGGCAGCCACCACACGGACGCGATCCTCACGCGCGACCACATGCACGCCCAGCAGTTCCTGCGCGACGTGGATTCCGCCAGCGTGATGGTCAATGCCAGCACGCGCTTTGCCGACGGCTTCGAGTACGGGCTGGGCGCCGAGATCGGCATCAGCACCGACAAGTTCCACGCGCGCGGCCCGGTGGGCATCGAGGGCCTGACGTCGCTCAAGTGGGTGGTGTTGGGTGAGGGAGAGGTGCGGACTTGATGGGGTTGCTGCTAATTTGATAGCTGCTAGCGCCCGTCAACATTGGGATTGAGGCCAATTTCGCATGAAGATCATCATCCTGGGAGCGGGGCGCGTGGGCTACAGCGTGGCCGACAGCCTGGTGTCGGAGGAGAACGACATCACCGTCATCGACACCGACGCCGAGCGGCTGCGCGACCTGGAGGCGCGGTTTGACCTGCGCGGGGTGGTGGGCAACGGCATCGACCCCCAGGTGCTGGCCGAGGCCGGCGCGCGCGACACCGACCTGCTGATCGCCTGCGCCGCGCAGGACGAGACCAACCTGGTGTGCTGCAAGGTCGCGCAGCTGATGTTCAACATCCCCACGCGCATCGCGCGCGTGCGCTCGTCGGGCCTGGAACTGGAGCGCAACCAGGCGCTGCTGGGCAAGGAGGGCTTTGGCGTGGACCGCGTCATCTGCCCCGAGGAATCGCTCACGCGCTACATCGGCAAGCTGGTGGAATACCCCGAGGCGCTGCAGGTGCGCGAATTCGCGGGCGGGCGCGCCTGCCTGGTGTCGGTGCGCGCGCGCCCCGGCGCGCCCATGGTGGGCATGCGCATCGCCACCATGCGCGAAACCGCGCCCGACGTTGCCATGCGCATCGTGGCCATCTACCGGCGCTTTCCCGACGAGCCCGACCGCTTCCTGCCCTGCGACGGCGCCACGCGCGTGGAGCCGGGTGACGAGGTGTTCGTGCTGTCCGCGCGCGAGCAGATCCCGCAGGTGCTGGCCGCGCTGCACCGCCACCATGGGCACCCGGCGCGGCCCGTGCGCCGCATCATGATCGCGGGCGGCGGGCGCGTGGGCCTGCGGCTGGCGCGCCAGTTGGCCCAGCGGGGGGGCTTTCACATCAAGGTGGTGGAGGAAAGTGCCGAGCGCTGCGTGGCGCTGGCGGCCGAGTTGCCCTCCGACATCCTCGTGCTGCAGGGCGACGCCACCGACGAGGACCTGCTGGGTGACGAGAGCATCGAGGAGGTGGACCTCTTCCTCGCGCTCACCGATGACGACGAGGACAACATCATGGCCAGCCTGCTGGCCAAGCGCATGGGCGCGAGCCGCGTGCTGGCGCTCATCAACCGCCGCACCTATGCCGACCTGATGCATGGCACGCAGATCGATATTGCGCTGTCGCCCGCGCAGGCCATGCTGGGCGAGCTGCTGGCCTATGTGCGGCGCGGCGACGTGCAGGCAGTGCACAGCCTGCGCCGCGGCGTGGCCGAGGCGCTGGAGATCGTGGCCCGCGGCGACCGCAAGAATTCGCGCGTGGTGGGCCGCAAGGTCAGCGAGATCCACTTGCCCGCCGAGGTGCACATGGGTCTGATCGTGCGCGGTCTGCCCGAGGACGGTGGCGAGCCGCCGGCCGACGCACCGCCCCAGGTCATCATTCCGCGCAGCCACACCGTGATCGAGAGCAACGACCACGTGGTGTTCTTCCTGCCCCACAAGCGACTGGTGCGCGAGGTGGAAAAGCAGTTCCGCGTGAGCGCCACCTTCTTCTGATCGGCAGGAGCCGCGATGTCCGACGTCCTGCCCGTCATGCGCGTACTCGGTGCCCTGCTGGCACTGTTTGCCGTGTCCATGGGGGTGCCGCTGGCGGCGTCGCTCTGGGCGCGGGAGGGCCTGTGGCAGCACTACGCCACGGCCATCGCCGTCACATTGATGGCCAGCGCGCTGCTGTGGGGTGGCCTGCGCGCCCACAAGCGCGAGCTGCTGCCGCGCCATGGCGTGATGTTGGTATCGGTGGTGTGGGGGATCCTGCCGCTGTTCGCGGCGCTGCCGCTGCTGCTGGTGATGCACGCCATCGGCCGGCCGCTGTCGTTCACGCATGCCTACTTCGAATCGGTGTCGGGCCTCACCACCACCGGCGCCACGGTGCTGGCCGAGCTGGATCGGCTCCCCCTGTCAGTGAACATGTGGCGCACGTTCATGCAGTGGATCGGCGGCATGGGCATCCTGATTCTTGCGGTGGCGGTGCTGCCGCTGCTGGGGGTGGGCGGCAGCCAGCTCTTCAAGGCCGAGGCTGCCGGCCCGGTGAAAGACACCAAGCTCACCCCGCGCATGACCGAGACGGCCAAGGGGCTGTGGGGCGTGTACGTGGTGTTCTCGCTGGTGTGCGCGCTCGCGTTCTGGCTGGGCGGCATGACGCCGCCGGACGCGATCATGCATATGTTCGCCACCGTCAGCCTGGGCGGGTTGTCGCCCCACGATGCGAGCTTTGCCTACTTTGAGTCGCCGCTGCTGGAAACCATCGCCCTGGTTTTCATGCTGTGCGCCAGCTGCAACTTCGCGCTGTACTTCATCGCGCTGCGCAAGGGCAACTGGCGGGGCTTCTGGCGTGACCCCGAGATGCGCGCCACGATCACCGCGCTGCTGGGCGGCGGGCTGTTGGTGGCGCTACTGCTGTGGGTCAAGGGCGTGTACGACCCGCTGCAGGCGCTGCGCCACGGCATGTTCAACGTGGTGTCGGTGGCCACGACCACGGGCTTTGCCACCACCGACTACCTGGGCTGGCCGGTGTTCGCGCCGGTGTTCATGCTGCTGCTGTCGGGTGTGGCCACCAGCGCCGGGTCCACGGGCGGCGGCATCAAGATGGTGCGCATGCTGATCCTGCTGAAGCAGGCGCGCCGCGAGATGACGCGCATCGTGCACCCGCGTGCGGTGCAGCCCGTGCGCCTGGGCGACCGCGTGGTGGACAACCGCATGATCTTCTCGGTGCTGGCCTTCATGCTGGTCTACGGCGCCACGGTGATCACGCTGAGCATGGTGCTGCTGCTGACCGACCTGGACATGGTGACCGCCTTCTCGGCCGTGCTGGCCAGCGTGCACTGCATGGGGCCGGGGCTGGGAATGCTGGGGCCGGCCTCCAACTTCGCGGTGCTCACCGACTTCCAGCTGTGGGTCTGTACGCTGGCCATGCTGCTGGGACGCCTGGAGATCCTGAGCTTCATGGCCCTGCTCACGCCCGCATTCTGGCGGCGCTAGGGCGCACGGGGCCTTCCCTACAATCGTCGCCAACCTCTTTCCGTCTCCCATTTGAGGGCTCTTCATGGTTCCCCACCTCATCACCGCGCTCACCGGGCCAATCAACGAGTTGGAGCAGCGCATCCTCGACTCCATGCCAGCCATCGAGCGCTGGTTCCGTCTGGAGTGGATGGAACACACGCCGCCGTTCTACTCGTCGGTGGACATCCGCAACGCGGGGTTCAAGCTGGCGCCGGTGGACACCAACCTGTTCCCGGGCGGCTGGAACAACCTCACCAATGAAATGCTGCCGCTGGCGGTGCAGGCGGCCATGGCGGCCATCGAAAAGATCTGCCCCGAAGCGCGCAACCTCTTGATCATTCCCGAGAACCATTCGCGCAACACCTTCTACCTGGCGAACGTGGCGCAGCTGGTGCGCATCTTCAACATGGCCGGGCTGAACGTGCGCGTGGGCTCCATCAGCCCCGAGATCAAGAAGACCACCACCATCACGCTGCCCCATGGCGAGACCGTGACGCTGGAGCCGGTGATCCGCAGCAAGCGCCGCCTGGGGCTGAAGAACTTCGACCCCTGCACCATCTTGCTCAACAACGACCTGTCGGCCGGCCCGCCGGGCATTCTGGAGGAGCTGTACGAGCAGTACCTGCTGCCGCCGCTGCATGCGGGCTGGAGCGTGCGCAGAAAGAGCCGCCACTTCCAGAGCTATGAGGAGGTGGCCAAGCGTTTTGGCAAGATGCTGGGCATCGATCCCTGGCTCATCAATCCGCTGTTCAGCCGCTGCGAGGGCGTGGACTTCAACGAAGGCACGGGCATGGAGGAGCTGCGCAGCGCCGTGGACGCCACGCTGGCCAAGGTGCGCCGCAAGTACAAGGAATACGGCATTAACGAAAAGCCGTTCGTGGTCGTCAAGGCCGACAACGGCACCTACGGCATGGGCATCATGACGGTGCGCGACGCCAAGGAACTGGACGGGCTGAATCGCAAGACCAAGAACAAGATGGCCGTGATCAAGGACGGCCAGGTCGTGCATGACGTGATCGTGCAGGAGGGCGTGCTCACCCAGGAGCGCGTGCACGAAGCGGTGGCCGAGCCGGTGGTCTACATGATGGACCGCTACGTGGTCGGGGGGTTCTACCGCATGCATGCCGAACGCGGCGTGGACGAGAACCTGAACATCCCCGGCGCGAGTTTCGTGCCGCTGGCGTTCGAGCACAGTACCCATCTGCCGCAGCCCGGTGCGCGTCCGGGCGCCAGTGCCCCCAACCGCTTTTACATGTACGGCGTCATCGCCCGCTTGGCGATGCTCGCGGCCAGCTACGAGCTGGAGGCCACGGACCCCGAGGCCGAGGTGTACGACTGATGCGCCGGATGTGCCGCCCTGCAGTTGCTGCATTGCAACATAGGCGGTACCCCGTATGTGCCCGGAGCGGGGGCGGCGCACAATGGCGCTCCTTTGGCATCCCCCGTGGCCGCTGAGGCAGCAGCCCGGACCTGTTCACCGTGCAAACCTCCAAATCGTCGTTAGCAGCGCTCACCCTGGGCGCGATCGGCGTCGTCTATGGCGACATCGGCACCAGCGTGCTGTATGCGGTCAAAGAGGTCTTCGGCTCCGGCCATGTGCCTTTCACGCATGCCAACGTGTACGGCGTGCTGTCCGTGCTGTTCTGGACGCTCACCGTGATCGTCTCGCTCAAGTACGTGGTGCTGGTGCTGCGCGCGGACAACCATGGCGAAGGCGGCCTCATCGCCATGCTGGCGCTGGCGTCGCAGGCGGTGAAGGACCGGCCGCGCCTGCGCGGCTGGCTGCTGGGCCTGGGCATCTTCGGCACGTCCCTGTTCTATGGCGACGGCGTGATCACGCCGGCGATCTCCGTGCTTTCGGCCATCGAGGGCCTGGAGGTGGTGTCGCCGCATTTCGGCAAGGCGGTGATTCCGCTCACGCTCGTGGTGCTGTTCGGGCTGTTCGCCGTGCAAAAGCGCGGCACGGCGGGGGTGGGCCGCTACTTCGGCCCGGTGACGCTGGTCTGGTTTTTTACGATCGCAGCCCTGGGCGTGCCGCACATCGTGGGCCATCCGGAGATCCTTGGCGCCCTGAGCCCGCACCATGCACTGGGCTTCATCCTGGGCAACCCGGGCATCAGCTTCATCATCCTGGGCGCGGTGGTGCTGTGCGTCACCGGCGCAGAGGCGCTGTACGCCGACCTGGGACATTTCGGCAAGCGCCCCATCCGCCTGGCGTGGTTCAGCGTGGCCATGCCGGCCCTCACGATCAACTACTTCGGCCAGGGCGCGCTGCTGCTGGCCGAGCCATCCGCCGTCAAGAACCCGTTTTACATGATGGCGCCCGACTGGGCTCTGGTGCCGTTGGTGGTGCTGGCCACCATGGCCACGGTGATTGCGTCGCAGGCGCTGATCACCGGCGCGTTCAGCGTGACCAAGCAGGTCATCCAGCTGGGCTACCTGCCGCGGCTGAACATCCAGCACACCAGCGTGCGCGAGACGGGCCAGATCTACTTGCCGTTCGTGAACTGGAGCCTGTTCGTCGCCATCGTGTTGGCGGTGGTCATGTTCCGCAACAGCAGCAACCTGGCGGCCGCCTATGGCATTGCGGTGACGCTGGACATGCTGATCACCACGGTGCTCACCTTCTTCGTGATCCGCTATGGCTGGGGCTATCCGCTGGCGCTGTGCGTGGCCACCACGGGCTTCTTCTTTGTCGTGGACCTGGCGTTCTTCAGCTCCAACCTGCTCAAGCTGCTGCAGGGCGGTTGGTTCCCGCTGATGATCGGCGGGCTGGTGTTCACGCTCATGATGACCTGGAAGCGCGGACGCGAGTTGCTCAACGACAAGCTGCGAGAGGACTCCATAGGCCTGCAGGACTTCCTGGCCTCGGTGCAGGCCAACCCGCCCATGCGCGTGGACGGCACGGCGGTGTTCCTGAGCGCCGAGGCGGGCGTGGTGCCCAATGCACTGCTGCACAACCTCAAGCACAACAAGGTGCTGCACCGCCAGAACCTGTTCGTCACCGTGCGTTACCACGAGACCCCCTGGATCGGCCTGGACCAGCGCCTGCAGGTGGCGCCGTTGGGGGGCGACTGCTGGCAGGTCACCGTGAACTACGGTTTCAAGAATGAACTGGACCTGCCCAGCGCGCTGCGCCTGATGCACGGCCGCGGCTGCGAACTGGAAACCATGAGCACCAGCTATTTCCTCTCGCGCGACGTGGTCGTGCCTACCATCGGCAGCGGCATGGCGCCGTGGCGCGAAAAGCTGTTTGCGCAGATGCACCACAACGCCAGCGGGGTGGCGGCTTTCCTGCACCTGCCCAGCAACGCCGTCGTGGAGTTGGGCTCCAAGGTCGAGATCTGAGGGGCTGCGGGTTTGTAAGGTTTTTGGCCTCTAGCGCTTAGCTGGAAAGCGCGAGTAGCTATATATTTTGATGAAGCAGGACGGTGGTTGCGCCAAGACCAATGCCACAATCCGCCGCCATGCAGTTTTTCAAAGACCTGAGTCTGTCCGCCTTCACCGCCGGTTTCGTGGCTGTGCTGGTAGGGTTCACCAGTTCGGTCGCCATCGTGTTCCAGGCGGCGCAGGCGTTCGGGGCGACGCCCGAGCAGATCACCTCCTGGATGTGGGCGCTGGGCCTGGGCATGGGGCTGTGCTCGCTGATTCCCTCGCTCATCCTGCGCCAGCCGGTCATGGTGGCCTGGTCCACGCCCGGTGCAGCGGTGCTCGCCACCGCCGGCCTGGCCGGGAGCTTCAGCATGGGCGAGGCGGTCGGCGCCTTCATGGTGTGCGCCTTGCTCATCACCCTGGCCGGAGTGACGGGTTGGTTCGAGCGCGTGATGAACCGTATTCCCATGGAACTGGCGTC
Source organism: [Acidovorax] ebreus TPSY (assembly GCF_000022305.1). NCBI lineage: Bacteria > Pseudomonadati > Pseudomonadota > Betaproteobacteria > Burkholderiales > Comamonadaceae > Diaphorobacter > [Acidovorax] ebreus. The sequence continues at coordinate 3,482,454 of NC_011992.1, read as the reverse complement.
GGCGCTGCTGGCTGGCGTGCTGGCGCGCTTTGGCATGCAGGCCTTCGCAGCCGTGCAGACCGCGCTGCCGCTGGTGCTGGTCATGCTGGCGTCCTACTTGTTTGCACGGCGGCTGCTGCCCCGCTATGCGGTTGTGCTCACACTGGTGGCAGGCGTTGCCTGGGCCGCAGGCAATGGCCAGATGCGCTGGTCCGCGGTGCACTGGGCGCTGGCCACACCGGTCTTCACCGCGCCGCAGTTCAGCCTGCAGGCGCTCATGAGCCTGGCGCTGCCGCTGTTCATCGTGACCATGGCGTCGCAGAACCTTCCGGGTGTGGCCGTCATGCGGGCCACCGGATACCAACTGCCGGTGTCGCGGCTGATCACCCTGACGGGCCTGACCACCCTGGTGCTGGCACCGTTCGGCGCCTTCGCCCTCAACTTCAGCGCCATCACCGCAGCGATCTGCATGGGGCCCGAGGCGCACCCCGACCGCGCGCGGCGGTACACCGCCGCCGCTTCGTGCGGGCTGCTGTACATCGCAGTGGGCATCTTTGGTGCGGTGGTCACGGGGCTGCTGACGGCGTTTCCACAGGAGCTGGTGGTGGCCATCGCTGGGCTGGCGCTGCTGGGCGCCATTGGAGGAGGGCTGGCGTCTGCGCTGCAGGCCGAAGCGCACCGGGAGGCGGCGTTGATCACTTTTCTGGTGACGTTGAGCGGTGTGACCATAGCCGGGATCGGATCGGCGTTTTGGGGGGTGGTCGCCGGCAGCATCGCGCTATTTGTGCAACAGTATGGACGCCCGCGCGCGCCACAGGCGCCGCGCTAGGGGCGCAGCCCTCTGCAATACAGCCCGTGCATTCCATGAATCTCCTCATCGTCGCCGACCCCATCGAGCAATTCAAGATCTACAAGGACACGACCTTCGCGATGATGCGCGAGGCGCAGCGCCGCGGCCACCGGCTGGCGGTCTGCGAGCCCCGGCACATCCACTGGTTGCGCGGTGGCCGGGTCACGGCGCGGGTGCGCGACATCACTCTTACGGGCCACGCGGAGAACTGGTTCACTGCGGGCGAACTCCGCTTGGCGGCACTGGCGGACTTCGGCGCCGTGCTCATGCGCAAGGATCCTCCGTTCGACAGTGAGTATTTCTATGCCACGCACCTATTGGAGCAGGCCGAGCGTGAAGGCGCTCGGGTGTTCAACAAGCCGCGTGCTTTGCGGGACCATCCGGAAAAACTGGCCATTCTGGAGTTTCCGCAGTTCATCGGCCCCACGCTGGTGACGCGCGATGCGCAGGACATCCGCCGGTTCCATGAGGAACATCACGACATCATCCTCAAGCCCTTGGACGGCATGGGCGGCATGGGCATCTTCCGGGTCGGTCCTGACGGTATGAATTTGGGAAGCATCATCGAGACCCTCAACCGCGAGGGCAGCCAGAGCGTAATGGTGCAGAAGTTTCTGCCCGAGATCGCAGAGGGCGACAAGCGCATCCTCGTCATTGGCGGTACCCCGGTCCCGTATTGCCTGGCGCGCATCCCGCAGGGCTCCGAAGTGCGCGGCAACTTGGCGGCCGGCGGGCTGGGCGTGGCGCGCCCTCTCACCGCGCGCGACCAGGAAATCGGCGCTGCGCTGGGTTCAGTGCTGCGGGAACGGGGCCTATTGCTCGCTGGAGTCGATGTTATTGGGGATTGCGTCACGGAAATCAACGTCACAAGTCCCACGTGCTTCCAAGAGATCTTCGATCAGACGGGCTGTGACGTCGCAGCCTTGTTCATCGACGCGCTTGAATCTGCGCTATCCACGCCATAGTCTGCGGAACAATTTGCGAAGGCGTTTTTCAGGCTATACTGCGAGGCTTGCTGCACTACAGAGCTGTTCTTCGGAAAGTGATGTAGACGCAGCGAAGGGGAGTTGAAAAATTCTCTGCTTTGAGTTGATCTTGGGTTAAAAACCGGTGTAGAATTCAAGGCTTCGCTGATTGAGGTGGCCTGTTACGGAAGTAGCAAGTCGTTGAAGTTAGCGAAAAGGTCGAAAGACCACAAAGTTTGACAGGTCTTTTTAAAACGTGTTAGAATTCAAGGCTTCGCTGATCGCAGCAAAGCATGAAGACTGAAAGAAATTTTGGTCTTCGGGTTCATTAAAAACATACAGCCGATAAGCGTGGGCGTTTGATGGCGAATGCCAAGTTCTTCGGAACTATCAAACGCTCATGAGAATAGAAGTGAAGTTCACTTCAATTCCGTTTTTATGAGTGAAGTCGAAAGACTTTAAATTTCAAGATCGAACTGTAGAGTTTGATCCTGGCTCAGATTGAACGCTGGCGGCATGCCTTACACATGCAAGTCGAACGGTAACAGGTCTTCGGATGCTGACGAGTGGCGAACGGGTGAGTAATACATCGGAACGTGCCCGATCGTGGGGGATAACGAGGCGAAAGCTTTGCTAATACCGCATACGATCTACGGATGA
>NC_011992.1:3272500-3477500 GCF_000022305.1 [Acidovorax] ebreus TPSY | reverse complement strand
GTACCTTTTGTATAATGGGTCAGCGACTTACATTCAGTGGCGAGCTTAACCGAATAGGGGAGGCGTAGAGAAATCGAGTCCGAACAGGGCGTTCAGTCGCTGGGTGTAGACCCGAAACCAAGTGATCTATCCATGGCCAGGATGAAGGTGCCGTAACAGGTACTGGAGGTCCGAACCGACTAGTGTTGCAAAACTAGCGGATGAGCTGTGGATAGGGGTGAAAGGCTAAACAAACTTGGAAATAGCTGGTTCTCTCCGAAAACTATTTAGGTAGTGCCTCAAGTATTACCTGCGGGGGTAGAGCACTGTTTTGGCTAGGGGGTCATGGCGACTTACCAAACCAAGGCAAACTCCGAATACTGCAGAGTACAGCTTGGGAGACAGAGCACCGGGTGCTAACGTCCGGACTCAAGAGGGAAACAACCCAGACCGCCAGCTAAGGTCCCTAAAATTGGCTAAGTGGGAAACGAAGTGGGAAGGCTAAAACAGTCAGGATGTTGGCTTAGAAGCAGCCATCATTTAAAGAAAGCGTAATAGCTCACTGATCGAGTCGTCCTGCGCGGAAGATGTAACGGGGCTAAGCCAGTTACCGAAGCTGCGGATGTGCAATTTATTGCACGTGGTAGGAGAGCGTTCTGTAAGCCTGTGAAGGTGTCTGGTAACGGATGCTGGAGGTATCAGAAGTGCGAATGCTGACATGAGTAGCGTTAAAGCGGGTGAAAAGCCCGCTCGCCGTAAGCGCAAGGTTTCCTACGCAACGTTCATCGGCGTAGGGTGAGTCGGCCCCTAAGGCGAGGCAGAGATGCGTAGCTGATGGGAAACAGGTCAATATTCCTGTACCGATCAATAGTGCGATGTGGGGACGGAGAAGGTTAGCTCAGCCAACTGTTGGATATGTTGGTTCAAGCCTGTAGTCGTGCCTGGTAGGCAAATCCGCCGGGCTTAGATGAGGGGTGATAACGAGTCTGCTTGCAGACGAAGTGAGTGATACCCTGCTTCCAGGAAAAGCCACTAAGCTTCAGCTATTGACGACCGTACCGCAAACCGACACTGGTGCGCGAGATGAGTATTCTAAGGCGCTTGAGAGAACTCAGGAGAAGGAACTCGGCAAATTGATACCGTAACTTCGGGAGAAGGTATGCCGCAAGTAGGTGAACTTGTACAAAGGGAGCCCAAAGCGGTTGCAAAAAATCGGTGGCTGCGACTGTTTAATAAAAACACAGCACTCTGCAAACACGAAAGTGGACGTATAGGGTGTGACGCCTGCCCGGTGCTGGAAGATTAAATGATGGGGTGCAAGCTCTTGATTGAAGTCCCAGTAAACGGCGGCCGTAACTATAACGGTCCTAAGGTAGCGAAATTCCTTGTCGGGTAAGTTCCGACCTGCACGAATGGCGTAACGATGGCCACACTGTCTCCTCCTGAGACTCAGCGAAGTTGAAATGTTTGTGATGATGCAATCTCCCCGCGGAAAGACGGAAAGACCCCATGAACCTTTACTGTAGCTTTGTATTGGACTTTGAACGGATCTGTGTAGGATAGGTGGGAGGCTTTGAAGTGAGGTCGCTAGATCTCATGGAGCCAACGTTGAAATACCACCCTGGTGCGTTTGAGGTTCTAACCTAGGTCCATTAGCTGGATCGGGGACAGTGCATGGTAGGCAGTTTGACTGGGGCGGTCTCCTCCCAAAGCGTAACGGAGGAGTTCGAAGGTACGCTAGTTACGGTCGGACATCGTGACGATAGTGCAATGGCATAAGCGTGCTTAACTGCGAGACTGACAAGTCGAGCAGATGCGAAAGCAGGACATAGTGATCCGGTGGTTCTGTATGGAAGGGCCATCGCTCAACGGATAAAAGGTACTCTGGGGATAACAGGCTGATACCGCCCAAGAGTTCATATCGACGGCGGTGTTTGGCACCTCGATGTCGGCTCATCTCATCCTGGGGCTGTAGTCGGTCCCAAGGGTATGGCTGTTCGCCATTTAAAGAGGTACGTGAGCTGGGTTTAAAACGTCGTGAGACAGTTTGGTCCCTATCTTCCGTGGGCGCTGCAGATTTGAGGAAGCCTGCTCCTAGTACGAGAGGACCGGAGTGGACACACCTCTGGTGTATCGGTTGTCACGCCAGTGGCATTGCCGAGTAGCTAAGTGTGGAAGAGATAACCGCTGAAAGCATCTAAGCGGGAAACTCGTTTCAAGATGAGATCTGCCGGGGCCTTGAGCCCCCTGAAGGGTCGTTGTAGACCACGACGTTGATAGGCTGGGTGTGGAAGTGCAGCAATGCATTAAGCTAACCAGTACTAATTGCCCGTGCGGCTTGACCCTATAACTTTGACTGCCAATCGCAGCTCAAGACTGTTATGCCAAGTACGCAATCAAATCCACGCTGATTCACAGACTCTATGAATTCGCTGTGCAGTCATCTCTGCTCAGCAACCCTTTATGCCTGATGACCATAGCAAGTTGGTACCACTCCTTCCCATCCCGAACAGGACAGTGAAACGACTTCGCGCCGATGATAGTGCGGGTTCCCGTGTGAAAGTAGGTCATCGTCAGGCTCTTACAGCCCAAACCGCCCTCCCACTAAACAGTGGGAGGGCGTTTTGCTTTTGGGCTTGAGCGGTCAACATCGGCTGGCGCACAGCATTCAACAACTCCCAGATGCCCTGTAGATCTGCAGCCAATTCAACCTGCCCCCTTTAGACGTGCTAGTTGAAGAGTTGGCGGTTTGGGCTGAATCGCCCCGGGATTCGCGGAGGCTGTTTGGTTTAAGTCAGGCCACCACCTCGGTGTTCTGACTGGCGAGTTGCCGGTAGTAGTTTGCCTCAGCCTCTGCAGGCGGGATATACCCGATGGGTTCGAGCAGGCGATGGTGGTTGAACCACGACACCCATTCGAGCGTTGCGAACTCCACGGCCTCCTTGGTTTTCCATGGCGCTCGGCGGTGAATCAGCTCGGCCTTGTAGAGGCCGTTGATGGTCTCGGCTAGGGCGTTGTCATAGCTGTCGCCCTTGCTGCCCACAGACGGCTCGATGCCGGCTTCTGCCAGTCGTTCGGTGTAGCGAATGCTGACGTACTGCGACCCTCTGTCCGAATGACAAACAAGGCTTCCATCGCGCTCCGGCTGCCGGGCATATAAAGCCTGCTCCAGCGCGTCGAGTACGAAGTCCGTTCGCATCGAACTGCTCACTCGCCAGCCGACGATGCGCCTGGCAAACACATCGATGACGAAGGCCACGTACAGCCAGCCCTGCCAGGTCGAGACGTACGTGAAATCGCTGACCCACAACTGGTTCGGCCGCTCGGCACGGAACTGCCGATTCACTCGGTCCAGCGGACATGGCGCCCTGGCATCGCCAATCGTGGTGCGCACGACCTTGCCGCGCATCACGCCGCGCAGGCCCAGCCGGCGCATCAATCGCTCGACCGTGCAGCGGACCACGGTCACGCCTTCGCGAGTCAGTTGCCGCCACACCTTGTCGGCGCCGTAGACCTGCATGTTGGCCTGCCAGACGCGCTGAATCTCCGGGACCAGCACATCATCGCGCTGAGCCCGGATGCAGCGTTTGTGAGGCTCACGCAGCAGCGCCGCATGCCTTCGATATGCCGACGGGGCGACCTGCAAGACCTTGCAGAGCGGCTCGACCCCGAAGGCATCGCGATGCTTGTCGATGAAATCCTTCAGGACTTGAGCCGGCGGTCGAGCTCCGCCTGGGCGAAAAACGCGCTGGCCAGCTTCAATATCTCGTTGGCCCGGCGCAGCTCCTTGACCTCGCGCTCCAGCTCCTTCATCCGCTGGGCCTCACTGGTCGTGATGCCTTCACGCACGCCAGTGTCGACCTCGACGCGTTTGACCCATTCGTACAGCGTCTGCGGCACGCATCCAATCTTCGGCGCGATGGACTCGATGGCCGCCCACAGCGACGGGTACTCCCCCCGGTGTTCCTGCACCATCCTCACCGCCCGCTCACGCACCTCGGGTGAGAACTTGTTCGACTTGCTCATGGCTCAATCCTCTCAGAGTGTTGAGCCTCCTCAAAACCCGGGGCGATTCACAACCTCTGGGAACTCGACGGCTAGCTCGCCAAACTGATGCCACCGACTGAATAAAGATCCGCCACGCCTAAAACAAAAAATAGTGATATCGACGCAAGGATCAAAAAGGCTGTATACTTCTAAATTCTTCGGAGGGGTGCCCGAGTGGCTAAAGGGGGCAGACTGTAAATCTGTTGGCTTACGCCTACACTGGTTCGAATCCAGTCCCCTCCACCAGATTGTGGTTTGAAGGCGTTGGACCGTACTTGCGCGAAATTCGGTCTTGCGGGAGTAGTTCAATGGTAGAACCCTAGCCTTCCAAGCTAATGACGCGGGTTCGATTCCCGTCTCCCGCTCCACAGTTTGGATAGGTTGGTTAAGAGGAGTTTGACTCCTTGTTGCCCATGTGGCTCAGTGGTAGAGCACTCCCTTGGTAAGGGAGAGGTCGCGGGTCCGATTCCCGCCATGGGCACCACAGTTTCAGGTGCGTCTCCGTTTGGGGTGCATCAATATTTGTCGTGTTGGTGTAGATTTTTTCGGAGTCGAAAAGATGGCAAAAGGTAAGTTTGAACGTACCAAGCCCCACGTGAACGTGGGCACGATCGGTCACGTGGACCATGGCAAGACGACGCTGACGGCGGCCATCGCCACGGTGCTGTCCAAGAAGTTCGGCGGCGAAGCCAAGGGCTACGACCAGATCGACAACGCCCCTGAAGAAAAGGCGCGCGGCATCACGATCAACACCTCGCACGTGGAATACGAAACGGCCACCCGCCACTACGCCCACGTCGACTGCCCCGGCCACGCCGACTACGTCAAGAACATGATCACCGGCGCCGCTCAGATGGACGGCGCCATCCTGGTGTGCTCGGCCGCTGACGGCCCGATGCCCCAGACGCGCGAGCACATCCTGCTGGCCCGTCAGGTGGGCGTGCCCTACATCATCGTGTTCCTGAACAAGTGCGACATGGTCGACGACGAGGAACTGCTCGAGCTGGTCGAGATGGAAGTGCGTGAACTGCTGGACAAGTACGACTTCCCCGGCGACGACACCCCCATCATCCGCGGCTCCGCCAAGCTGGCCCTGGAAGGTGACCAGTCCGACAAGGGCGAACCCGCCATCATGCGCCTGGCCGAAGCCCTGGACACCTACATCCCCACGCCTGAGCGCGCCGTGGACGGCGCCTTCCTGATGCCTGTGGAAGACGTGTTCTCCATCTCCGGCCGCGGCACCGTGGTGACCGGCCGCGTCGAGCGCGGCATCATCAAGGTCGGCGAAGAAATCGAAATCGTCGGTATCCGCGACACGCAAAAGACCACCGTCACCGGCGTGGAAATGTTCCGCAAGCTGCTGGACCAGGGCCAGGCTGGCGACAACGTGGGCCTGCTGCTGCGCGGCACCAAGCGCGAAGACGTCGAGCGCGGCCAAGTGCTGTGCAAGCCCGGCTCCATCAAGCCCCACACCCACTTCACGGCTGAGGTGTACGTGCTGAGCAAGGACGAAGGCGGTCGTCACACGCCCTTCTTCAACAACTACCGTCCCCAGTTCTACTTCCGCACCACCGACGTGACCGGCTCCATCGAGCTGCCGGCCGACAAGGAAATGGTGATGCCCGGCGACAACGTGTCGATCACTGTGAAGCTGATCAACCCCATCGCCATGGAAGAAGGCCTGCGCTTCGCTATCCGCGAAGGCGGCCGTACCGTGGGCGCCGGCGTCGTTGCCAAGATCATTGCGTAATCTAGTAGGGATCGAAGGGGTATAGCTCAATTGGCAGAGCGTCGGTCTCCAAAACCGAAGGTTGTAGGTTCGATTCCTACTGCCCCTGCCACTTCAAGGTGGTAACAAAACAAGCCCGCCAGCCCCTGGCGGGCTTCGGCGTCTTGTAAGGCGCGATCAAATAGGCGAATTTATCTATGGCCACATCCCAGGTTGAGACGGTCACGACTGGTGCGGACAAGGCAAAGTTGTTCGCGGCAGTGGCGATTGTTCTCGCGTCCATTGCCGGTTTCTATTTGCTGGGTAAGCAAGGGCCCCTGATTCAATGGGGTGTGTTGCTGTTGGGGCTAGTGCTGGCTGTAGCGGTTTTTCTCGTTTCCGAGCACGGACGCCAGTTCGTCGGGTTTGCAAGCGATGCGTGGCGTGAGGTCAAGAAGGTCGTCTGGCCCACGCGCAAGGAAACGCTGCAAATGACGGGCTATGTGTTCGCTTTTGTGGTGGTGATGGCGCTGTTCCTTTGGTTCACGGACAAGACCTTGGAATGGGTTCTGTACGACTTGATCTTGGGCTGGAGGAAGTGATGGTGGATGCCGTGGACACGAATGGTGTGCAGCCTCCGGTGGATGTTGCGGTGAATCCAGATCTGCGCTGGTACATCGTTCATGCCTATTCTGGTATGGAGAAGGCGGTGGAGCGCAACATCCAGGAACGCATTGCGCGTGCCGGTATGCAGCAAAAGTTCGGCCGCATTCTGGTGCCCACTGAAGAAGTGGTGGAAATGAAGAATGGGCAGCGCAAGACTACCGAGCGTCGCCTTTTCCCTGGTTATGTGTTCGTCGAAATGGTGATGGACGATGACACCTGGCACTTGGTGAAGCACACCAGCAAAGTGACAGGATTCGTGGGCGGGGTGAAGAACCGCCCTGCGCCTATTTCCGAAGAAGAGGTGCAGAAGATTGTCAGCCAGATGCAGCAGGGAACGGACAAGCCGCGCCACAAGATCGAATTCATGGTGGGCGAGTTGGTGCGGGTCAAGGAAGGTCCGTTCACCGATTTCAACGGCTCCGTAGAAGAAGTGAATTACGAGAAGAACCGCTTGCGCGTTTCTGTGATGATCTTTGGCCGCTCCACCCCGGTGGAACTGGAATTTGCCCAGGTCGAAAAGACCTGAGCGTCAGTGAAGTATTCGCGCTTTTCGACTCGGTGCGATGAGAGAAGAGAGTCGGTAACCCCGGGGAGCCTGGTGAACGATCAGGCGTTAATACCCGCAAGGAGCAAACATGGCGAAAAAAATCGTCGGCTTCATCAAGCTGCAAGTGCCAGCTGGTAAGGCCAATCCCTCCCCTCCGATTGGTCCCGCGCTGGGTCAACGCGGTCTCAACATCATGGAGTTCTGCAAGGCGTTCAACGCGCAGACCCAAGGTGTCGAGCCTGGTCTGCCGCTGCCTGTGGTGATCACGGCTTTTGCAGACAAGAGCTTTACTTTCGTCATCAAGACGCCGCCCGCAACGGTGCTGATCAAGAAGGCGATCAAGCTGGACAAGGGCTCCTCCAATGCCTTGAGTACCAAGGTGGGCAAGATCACCCGTGCACAGCTCGAAGAGATCGCCAAGACCAAGCTCAAGGACATGAATGCTGCTAGCGTTGACGCGGCAGTGCGCACGTTGGCTGGTTCTGCTCGCTCGATGGGCGTGACGGTGGAGGGTCTGTAAATGGCAAAGCTGACCAAGAAGCAAAAGGCCCTGCAGGGCAAGGTGGACTCTACCAAGCTGTACGCTTTCGCTGAGGCGGTGGCTCTGGTGAAGGAAGCCGCTACTGCCAAGTTCGACGAATCCATCGACGTTGCTGTGCAACTCGGCGTGGATGCCAAGAAGTCGGACCAAGTGGTGCGTGGTGCCGTGGTGCTGCCGAATGGCACGGGCAAGACGACGCGCGTTGCCGTGTTCGCCCAAGGTGCCAAGGCAGAAGAAGCCAAGGCCGCAGGTGCCGACATTGTGGGCATGGACGACCTGGCCGCTCAGGTCAAGGCTGGGGATATGCCGTTCGACGTGGTGATTGCTGCTCCCGATGCCATGCGCGTCGTGGGTACGCTGGGCCAGATCCTAGGCCCCCGCGGGCTGATGCCGAACCCAAAGGTGGGCACGGTGACGCCGGATGTGGCGACGGCCGTGAAGAACGCCAAGGCGGGTCAGGTGCAGTTCCGTGTCGACAAGGCCGGTATCGTGCACAGCACCATTGGCCGTCGGTCGTTCGACAACGACAAGTTGCAGGGCAACCTGGCAGCTCTGATCGAAGCGCTGAACAAGGCCAAGCCTGCGACCAGCAAGGGCGTGTACCTGCGCAAGGTAGCCGTGTCGTCCACGATGGGCGTCGGCGTCCGCGTGGATACGCAGACCATCGCAGCGTAATTGCGAAATCTTCAGGCCTGGTGCCCATGAGGGCGGCAGGTCTGATGTGGTGGGCTGACAGCTCGTTTGAGGGCTGGCAGGCCATCCAAGACCGTTGGTGTGCAAGGTGCACTTAAACCTTTCGAGGCCAACGCAGATGGCGATCCCGCTGCAGATGGAATGCATGTTCCAAAACAGTTGGTCGCTGCAACAAGAGCGCGCACGGAGGCTTGTCCGAAGTGCGCATATGAAGGAGTAGACCTTGAGTCTTAATCGCAGTGAGAAAGAAGCGGTCATCAATGAAGTGACCAGCCTCGCCGCTAAAGCTCAAACGCTCGTGATCGCGGAATACCGTGGCATCACGGTGGCCGACATGACCAAACTGCGCGTGGAAGCTCGCAGCAAGGGTGTGAGCCTGAGTGTTCTGAAGAACACCCTGGCCCGCCGTGCTGTGGCTGGCAGCCAGTTTGACGTGGTGGCCGACCAGATGACCGGTCCTCTGATCTATGGCTTCTCCGAAGACGCTGTGGCCGCCGCCAAGGTGGTGGCCGATTTCGCGAAAACCAACGACAAGCTGGTGATTCGCGGCGGCGCTTTCGCGGGCAAGGCCCTGGACGTGAACGGCGTGAAGCAACTGGCCAACATTCCTACCAAGGAAGTGCTGTTGGCCCAGCTGTGTGGCTTGCTGATGTCGCCGATCTCCCGCACCGCCGTGGTGCTGGGTGCCCTGGCGGCCAAAAAAGGCGAAGGCGAGCCTGCTGCTGCCTGAGGCAGCGTGGCAATCGTCCCCCCTCTCAACCAATTGTTAGGAAATCAAAATGGCATTCGATAAAGACGCATTCTTGACCGCGCTGGACAGCATGACGGTCCTGGAACTCAATGACCTGGTGAAGGCCATTGAAGAGAAGTTCGGCGTGAGCGCTGCCGCTATGGCTGCTCCCGCTGCTGGCGGCGCTGCCGGCGGCGGTGCTGCAGCTGCTGAAGAGAAGACCGAATTCAACGTGGTGCTGGCCGACGCCGGCGCCAACAAGGTGGCGGTCATCAAGGCAGTGCGCGAAATCACCGGTCTGGGCCTCAAGGAAGCCAAGGACCTGGTGGACGGCGCTCCCAAGAACGTCAAGGAAGGCATTGCCAAGGCTGACGCCGAAGCTGCCGTCAAGAAGCTGGTGGAAGCCGGCGCCAAGGCCGAACTCAAGTAATCGACCTTGTCTCCTGGGCTGGGGGTCTTGCAAAAGGCCTCCAGCCTTTGGTGCTTATGGGACGCACTTTAGAGCGCACCAGAAAGCGGCCCTCGTGGACTGTTTTCTAGTGTCTTCTGAACCATCCGACAGCAGAAGACGCCTTGGTTCGGGCGATGTGCAACGCATCGCCGTCCGCCATGGTTGGTAGTGGCCAACCGCCAAGCCTGCAAGGTGGCCGCCTTGCAGGGCAGTCGTCGAAGATCCCATTCCATGTCCTTGCCCGGAGATCTCATGGCCCAAACATCCACGTACAGTTATACCGAACGCAAGCGCATTCGCAAGAGCTTCGGTAGCCGCGACAGTGTGCTCAAGGTCCCGTACCTGCTGCAGATGCAGCGGGATGCCTATACCGCGTTCCTGCAGGCCGACACGGCCCCGCAAAAACGCAGCATCGAAGGCCTGCAGGCCGCATTCAACTCCGCGTTCCCCATCGTTTCCCACAACGGCTTCGTGGAGATGAAGTTCGTTGAATACAACCTGGCCAAGCCGGCGTTCGACGTGCGCGAATGCCAGACCCGCGGCCTGACTTTTGCATCGGCCGTGCGTGCCAAGGTGCAGTTGATCATCTACGACCGCGAGTCCTCGACCTCGCAGTCCAAGGTGGTCAAGGAAGTGAAGGAGCAGGAGGTCTACATGGGCGAAGTGCCCCTGATGACCGATAAGGGCTCCTTCATCATCAACGGCACCGAGCGCGTGATCGTCTCCCAGCTGCACCGCTCGCCCGGCGTGTTCTTCGAGCACGACAAGGGCAAGACCCACAGCTCGGGCAAGTTGCTGTTCTCTGCGCGCATCATCCCCTACCGCGGCTCCTGGCTGGACTTCGAATTCGATCCGAAGGACATCCTGTACTTCCGCGTGGACCGTCGCCGCAAGATGCCGGTCACGATCCTGCTCAAGGCCATCGGCCTGAACCCCGAGTCCATCCTGGCGAACTTCTTCGTCAATGACAATTTCCGCCTGATGGACAGCGGTGCTCAGCTGGAGTTCGTGCCCGAGCGCCTGCGTGGCGAGGTGGCGCGCTTCGACATCACCGACAAGGCCGGCAAGGTGATTGTGGCCAAGGACAAGCGCGTGACGGCGCGCCACACGCGTGAGCTGGAGCAGTCCGGCACCACGCACATCAGCGTGCCTGAGGACTTCCTCATCGGCCGCGTGGTGGCCCGCAACATCGTAGACGGCGACACCGGCGAGATCCTGGCCAAGGCCAACGAAGAGCTGACCGAGGCGTTGCTCAAGAAGCTGCGCGCTGCTGGCGTGCAGGACCTCCAGGTCATCTACACCAACGAACTCGACCAAGGCGCCTACATTTCGCAGACGCTGCGCATCGACGAAACCGTGGATGAATTCGCCGCGCGCGTGGCCATCTACCGCATGATGCGCCCCGGCGAGCCGCCGACCGAGGATGCCGTGCAGGCCCTGTTCCAGCGCCTGTTCTACAACCCCGACACGTACGACCTGTCGCGCGTGGGCCGCATGAAGTTCAACGCCAAGATCGGCCGCGACGAAGCCACCGGCCCGATGGTGCTGTCCAACGACGACATCCTGGCCGTGGTCAAGATCCTGGTGGACCTGCGCAACGGCAAGGGCGAGGTGGACGACATTGACCACCTGGGCAACCGCCGCGTGCGCTGCGTGGGCGAGCTGGCCGAAAACCAGTACCGCACGGGCCTGGCACGTATCGAAAAGGCCGTGAAGGAGCGCCTGGGGCAGGCCGAGCAAGAGCCGCTGATGCCCCACGACCTGATCAACTCCAAGCCCATTTCCGCGGCGCTCAAGGAGTTCTTCGGTGCGTCCCAGCTGTCGCAGTTCATGGACCAGACCAACCCGCTGGCCGAGATCACGCACAAGCGCCGTGTTTCGGCCCTGGGCCCGGGCGGTTTGACCCGCGAGCGTGCCGGCTTCGAGGTGCGTGACGTGCACGTGACCCACTACGGCCGCGTGTGCCCGATCGAGACGCCTGAAGGTCCGAACATCGGTCTGATCAACTCGCTGGCCCTGTACGCGCGCCTGAACGAGTACGGCTTCATCGAGACCCCCTACCGCCGCGTGGTGGACGGCAAGGTCACGATGGAAATCGACTACCTGTCGGCCATCGAAGAAGGCAAGTACATCATCGCCCAGGCCAACGCCACGCTGGATGCCGAAGGGCGTCTGACGGGCGACCTGGTGTCGGCGCGCGAGAAGGGTGAATCGACCCTGGTGTCCGCCGACCGTGTGCAGTACATGGACGTGTCGCCTGCGCAGATCGTGTCGGTGGCGGCTTCGCTCGTTCCGTTCCTGGAGCACGACGACGCGAACCGCGCGCTGATGGGCGCCAACATGTCGCGCCAGGCCGTGCCCGTGCTGCGTCCCGAGAAGCCCATGGTGGGCACGGGTATCGAGCGCGTGGCGGCCGTGGACTCCGGCACCGTGGTGACGGCCAACCGCGGCGGCGTGGTGGACTATGTGGACGCCACCCGTATCGTGGTGCGTGTGAACGACGACGAAGCCGTGGCCGGTGAAGTCGGCGTGGACATCTACAACCTCATCAAGTACCAGCGCTCTAACCAGAACACCAACATCCACCAGCGCCCCATCGTCAAGAAGGGCGACAAGCTGGCCAAGGGTGACGTGATTGCCGACGGCGCTTCGACCGACCTGGGCGAGATCGCCATCGGCCAGAACATGCTGATCGCGTTCATGCCCTGGAACGGCTACAACTTCGAGGACTCGATCCTGATCAGCGAGCGCGTGGTGGCCGAAGACCGCTACACCTCGATCCACATCGAGGAGTTGGTGGTGATGGCCCGCGACACGAAGCTGGGCGCGGAAGAAATCACCCGCGACATCCCAAACCTGTCCGAGCAGCAGCTGAACCGTCTGGACGAGTCCGGCATCATCTACGTGGGCGCCGAAGTGCAGCCTGGCGACACGCTGGTCGGCAAGGTCACGCCCAAGGGCGAAACCACCCTCACGCCGGAAGAGAAACTGCTGCGCGCCATCTTCGGCGAGAAGGCGTCCGATGTGAAGGACACCTCGCTGCGCGTGGACCAGGGCTCGCAGGGCACGGTGATCGACGTGCAGGTGTTCACCCGTGAAGGCATCCAGCGCGACAAGCGCGCCCAGCAGATCATCGACGATGAACTCAAGCGCTTCCGCCTGGACCTGAACGACCAGTTGCGCATCGTGGAGGCCGACGCGTTCGACCGTATCGAGAAGCTGCTGACCGGCCGCGTGGCCAACGGCGGCCCGCAAAAACTCGCCAAGGGTACGAAGATCGACAAGGCCTACCTGGCCTCGGTGGAGAAGTTCCACTGGTTCGACATCCGCCCCGCCGAGGAAGAGGTCGCCACGCAGCTGGAGTCCATCAAGAACGCGCTGGAGCAGACCCGCCACAGCTTCGACCTGGCCTTTGAAGAAAAGCGCAAGAAGCTCACCCAAGGCGACGAACTGCCCGCGGGCGTGCTGAAGATGGTCAAGGTGTACCTGGCCGTCAAGCGCCGCCTGCAGCCAGGCGACAAGATGGCCGGCCGCCACGGCAACAAGGGCGTGGTGTCCAAGATCGTTCCGGTCGAGGACATGCCCTACATGGCCGACGGCACGCCTGCCGACATCGTGCTGAACCCGCTGGGCGTGCCTTCGCGCATGAACATCGGCCAGGTTCTGGAAGTTCACCTGGGCTGGGCCGGCAAGGGCATGGGCCAGCGCATCGGCGACATGCTGCAGCGCGAGGCCAAGACGGCTGAGCTGCGCAAGTTCCTGGAAGAGATCTACAACTCGCGCGGCCGCAAGGAAGAACTGTCGCAGCTGAGCGACGACGAAATCCTGGCCATGGCGCGCGAGCTGACCTCGGGCGTTCCCTTCGCATCGCCCGTGTTCGACGGCGCGTCCGAAGAGGAAATCAAGGACATGCTCAAGTTGGCCTACCCGGACGACCTCGCCCAAGCCAAGGGGCTGACCGAGACGCGCACGCAGGCGTACCTGTACGACGGCCGCACGGGCGAGCGTTTCGAGCGCCCGACGACCGTGGGCTACATGCACTACCTGAAGCTGCACCACCTGGTGGACGACAAGATGCACGCCCGCTCGACCGGTCCGTACTCGCTCGTCACGCAGCAGCCGCTGGGCGGCAAGGCGCAGTTCGGTGGCCAGCGCTTCGGTGAGATGGAAGTGTGGGCGCTGGAAGCCTACGGCGCCGCCTACGTGCTGCAGGAAATGCTGACGGTGAAGTCCGACGACGTGCAGGGCCGTACCAAGGTGTACGAGAACATCGTCAAGGGCGAACACGCGATCGAAGCCGGCATGCCGGAGTCGTTCAACGTGCTGGTTAAGGAAATCCGTTCGCTGGGCCTGGATATCGAGTTGGAACGTTCCTGAGCAGGATCGAGTTTTTAAAAAAGTGAGCGGCTGGCGCTTACTTCATCTGGATTTGCAAGAGTTTTGTATTGCAGACCCTTATACGACAAGCGCCAGCAGCTATGTTTTTAGGTGAAAAGGAAAGAGTCACATGAAATCGCTACTCGACCTGTTCAAGCAATTCACGCCGGATGAGCACTTCGATGCCATCAAGATCGGCATGGCCTCGCCCGAGAAGATCCGTTCGTGGTCTTTCGGCGAAGTGAAGAAGCCCGAGACCATCAACTACCGCACGTTCAAGCCCGAGCGCGATGGCCTGTTCTGCGCCAAGATTTTTGGTCCCATCAAGGACTACGAGTGCCTGTGCGGCAAGTACAAGCGCCTGAAGCACCGCGGCGTGATTTGCGAGAAGTGCGGTGTTGAAGTCACGCAGACCAAGGTGCGCCGCGAGCGCATGGGTCACATCGACCTGGCCGCGCCCTGCGCGCACATCTGGTTCCTGAAGTCGCTGCCTTCGCGTCTGGGCCTGGTGCTCGACATGACGCTGCGCGACATCGAGCGCGTGCTGTACTTCGAAGCCTACGTGGTGACCGACCCCGGCATGACCCCGCTGAAGAAGTTCGGCATCATGTCCGAGGACGACTACGACGCCAAGCGCAAGGAATACGGCGACGAGTTCGTCGCCAAGATGGGCGCCGAGGGCATCAAGGAGCTGCTGGAAGGCATCGACATCGAGATCGAGATCGAGAAGCTGCGCGGCGACCTGACGGGCTCCGAAGTCAAGGTCAAGAAGAACGCCAAGCGCCTGAAGGTGCTGGAGGCCTTCAAGAAGTCCGGCATCAAGCCCGAGTGGATGATCCTGGAAGTGCTGCCCGTGCTGCCGCCGGACCTGCGTCCGCTGGTGCCGCTGGACGGTGGCCGCTTCGCCACGTCGGACCTGAACGACCTGTACCGCCGCGTCATCAACCGCAACTCGCGCCTGCGCCGCCTGCTGGAGCTGAAGGCGCCCGAGATCATCGCGCGCAACGAAAAGCGCATGCTGCAGGAAGCCGTGGACAGCCTGCTGGACAACGGCCGCCGCGGCAAGGCGATGACGGGCGCCAACAAGCGTGCCCTGAAGTCGCTGGCCGACATGATCAAGGGCAAGTCGGGCCGCTTCCGCCAGAACCTGCTGGGCAAGCGCGTGGACTACTCGGGCCGTTCCGTGATCACCGTGGGTCCGACGCTCAAGCTGCACCAGTGCGGCCTGCCCAAGCTGATGGCTCTGGAGCTGTTCAAGCCCTTCATCTTCTCGCGCCTGGAGGCCATGGGCATTGCCACGACCATCAAGGCTGCCAAGAAGGAAGTGGAAGCCGGCACGCCCGTGGTGTGGGACATCCTGGAAGAGGTCATCAAGGAACACCCGGTGATGCTCAACCGTGCGCCCACGCTGCACCGTCTGGGCATCCAGGCGTTCGAGCCCATCCTGATCGAAGGCAAGGCCATCCAGCTGCACCCGCTGGTCTGCGCCGCGTTCAACGCCGACTTCGACGGTGACCAGATGGCCGTGCACGTGCCGCTGTCGGTGGAAGCGCAGCTGGAAGCCCGCACGCTGATGCTGGCCTCCAACAACGTGCTGTTCCCGGCCTCGGGCGAGCCCTCCATCGTGCCCTCGCAGGACGTGGTGCTGGGCCTGTACCACGCCACCCGCGAGAAGATCAACGGCAAGGGCGAAGGCCTGGTGTTCGCCGACACCGGCGAAGTCCAGCGCGCGCTGGATGCCGGCGAGGCCGAGCTGCACGCCAAGATCAGCGTGCGCCTGACCGAGTGGACCAAGGACAAGGCGACGGGCGAGTTCGTGCCCGAGACCAAGCTCGTGGACACCACCGTGGGCCGTGCGCTGCTGTCGGAAATCCTGCCCAAGGGCCTGCCCTTCAGCAACCTGAACAAGGCGCTGAAGAAGAAGGAAATCTCCAAGCTCATCAACGCGTCGTTCCGCAAGTGCGGCCTGAAGGACACCGTGGTGTTCGCCGACAAGCTGCTGCAAAACGGCTTCCGCCTGGCCACGCACGCGGGCTTTTCCGTGGCGATCGACGACATGCTGGTGCCGCCGCAAAAGGCCGAGATCCTGGCCCGCGCCGAAGCCGAGGTGAAGGAGATCGAGCAGCAGTACGTCTCCGGTCTGGTGACGGCCGGCGAGCGCTACAACAAGGTGGTGGACATCTGGGGCAAGGCCGGCGACGACGTGTCCAAGGTGATGATGGACCAGCTCAAGGTCCAGAAGACCATCGACCGCAACGGCAAGGAAGTGAACGAGGAATCGTTCAACGCCATCTACATGATGGCCGACTCCGGCGCCCGCGGCTCGGCGGCCCAGATCCGTCAGCTGGCCGGTATGCGCGGCCTGATGGCCAAGCCCGATGGCTCGATCATCGAGACGCCTATCACCGCGAACTTCCGCGAAGGCCTGAACGTGTTGCAGTACTTCATCTCCACCCACGGTGCCCGTAAGGGCCTGGCGGATACGGCGTTGAAGACCGCGAACTCGGGTTACCTGACCCGTCGCCTGGTGGACGTGACGCAGGACCTGGTGGTGACCGAGGACGACTGCGGCACCTCGAATGGTTCGCTGATGCGCGCCATCGTCGAGGGCGGTGAAGTCATCGAGTCCCTGCGCGACCGTATCCTGGGCCGTACCGCGGCCGAGGAAGTGCTGCACCCCGAAACGCGTGCCGTGCTGGCGCAGCCGGGCCGGATGCTCGATGAAGACCTGATCGAAGAGCTCGAAGCCGCAGGCGTGGACGAAGTGAAGGTGCGTACCGCGCTGACCTGCGAAACCCGCTACGGCCTGTGCGCCAAGTGCTACGGCCGCGACCTGGGCCGCGGCGGCCTGATCAACCTCGGCGAAGCCGTGGGCGTGATCGCCGCGCAGTCCATCGGCGAGCCCGGCACGCAGCTGACCATGCGTACGTTCCACATCGGTGGTGCGGCATCGCGTGCGGCGGTGGCGTCCAGTGTGGAAGCCAAGTCCAACGGCATCATCGGCTTCAACGCCACGATGCGCTACGTGACCAACACCAAGGGCGAGCTGGTGGTGATTGCGCGCTCGGGTGAAATCATCATCCAGGACGAGCACGGCCGCGAGCGCGAGCGCCACAAGGTGCCGTACGGCGCGACGCTGACGGTGAAGGCCGACCAGACCATCAAGGCCGGCACCATCCTCGCCAACTGGGACCCGCTGACGCGCCCGATCATCACCGAGTACGCAGGTACGGTGAAGTTCGAGAACGTCGAGGAAGGCCTCACGGTGGCCAAGCAGGTGGACGAGGTCACGGGCCTGTCCACGCTGGTGGTGATCGACCCCAAGCGCCGCGGCTCTGCCAAGGTGGTGCGTCCGCAGGTGAAGCTGGTGGACGCCGATGGCAAGGAGGTGAAGATCCCCGGTACCGACCACTCGGTGACGATCGGCTTCCAGGTCGGCGCGCTGATCCAGGTGCGCGACGGCCAGGAAGTGGGCCCCGGCGAAGTGCTGGCCCGCATCCCGATGGAAGGCCAGAAGACCCGCGACATTACCGGCGGTCTGCCGCGCGTGGCCGAGCTCTTTGAAGCCCGCAGCCCCAAGGACAAGGGCATGCTGGCCGAGATGACCGGCACGATCTCCTTCGGCAAGGAAACCAAGGGCAAGGTGCGCCTGCAGATCACCGATCCGGACGGCAAGGTCTGGGACGAGCTGGTGCCCAAGGAAAAGAACGTGCTGGTCCACGAAGGCCAGGTGGTCAACAAGGGCGAGCTGATCGTCGACGGCCCGGCCGATCCGCAGGACATCCTGCGCCTGCTGGGCATCGAGGAGCTGTCGCGCTACATCGTTGACGAAGTGCAGGACGTGTACCGCTTGCAGGGTGTGAAGATCAACGACAAGCACATCGAGGTGATCGTGCGCCAGATGCTGCGCCGCGTCGTGGTCGAGAACCCGGGCGAGTCCACCTACATCGCCGGCGAGCAGGTGGAGCGTTCCGAGATCCTCAACACCAACGAGGCGCTGCAGGCCGAAGGCAAGCTCCCTGCCACGTACTCCAACGTACTGCTGGGCATCACCAAGGCGTCGCTGTCCACCGACTCGTTCATCTCCGCCGCGTCGTTCCAGGAAACGACCCGCGTGCTCACCGAGGCTGCCATCATGGGCAAGCGCGACGAGCTGCGCGGCTTGAAGGAGAACGTGATCGTGGGCCGTCTGATCCCCGCCGGCACGGGCTTGGCTTACCACCAGGCGCGCAAGGCCAAGGACGCCATGGACGAGGCCGAGCGCCGCGCCATCGCGGATGCCGAAGCCGCCGAGCTGGCCTCTGCCGGCACCGACGACGCAGCCGCCGAGATCGACGGCAGCGCCGACACGGCTGATTAAGCCGTTGCCAGTCCCGCCTCTCGCATGCGGGTACTGAACGCTCCCGGCTTGCCCATCCGGCAGGCCGGGAGTTTCTTTTTTGTCGTGTTACCAATCCCTCGGTTGGCAGGGGCCGTGCCCGCTGGCGCGAAGCCCCGGCTGTGAACATGTTGACCACCTGGATACTTCTCGCCCTGTTCCTGTTCTGGGCCGTGGGCGCCTACAACCGGCTCATCCGCCTGCGATCCGCGGCGCTGCAGGCCTTTGGCGGGCTGGACACCCACATGGTGCGCTGGATTGCCCTGCTGGGTGAGTACGAGGCTGCGCACGGTGCGCCTGGCGCGGTCCAGGCCATCGTGGGCGACGAACCGGCGCCGGCGGCGGGCGCGCACGACGCCCATGCCGCCCTTTGGGCCGCGGCCACGCAACTCGGCGCCTCGCTGGCAGTAGCGCGCGCGCGCCCGCTGGACAGCGGCGCCGCCGCCGCCCTGGCGGCCGCATCGCAGGTGCTGGAGAACGCCTGGCAGACCGTTGTGCGCGAAGCCGCGCAGGTGAGCGAAGGTGTGGCACCCCCCGCACTCGCCCCATGGGTGGTGCGGCGCGAACAGGTGGCGCTGCACAGCGACGAGGCGCGCCGCCTGTTCAACGATGCCGTGGCTCAGTACAACCATGCCATCGCCCAGTTTCCCGCCAGCCTGCTGGCGTGGCTGTTCGGCTTCAAGAAGGCGCAGACGCTGTGAACAAGCCTACTTCCCTCCCGACGCAGGGGGCTCCCGCGGTTGCGTTGAGCCAGTTGCTGGACGCCACCGCCTTGGCGCTGCAGGCGGTGCGCGCAGGGCAGTCGGGCACCGTGGCCCTGGAGACCACGGCTGCCGCGCTGCGCCCCGGCGTGCAGGCGCTGCTGTTCCAGGTGCTGCGCCACCTGGGGCGCGCGCAGGCCTTGCGCCGCCAGCTGGCACCCCGCAACCCGCCGCCGCGGGTGGATGCGCTGCTGTGCACCGCCCTGGCATTGGCCTGGGACCCGCAGACCGCTCCCTACGCGCCGTTCACCCTGGTCAACCAGGCGGTCGAGGCCGCCAAGCGCCACCCCGCGACGCGGGCGCAGGCGTCTTTCGTCAACGCCTGCCTGCGGCGCTTCCTGCGTGAGCGCGACACGCTGGTGGCCGCCACGCAGGGCGACGAGGTCGCCGTGTGGAACCACCCCACATGGTGGATCCAGCGCCTGCGCCGCGACCACCCCGATCAGTGGCAGCAGATCCTGCAGGCGAACAATGCGCCCGCGCCCATGGTGCTGCGGATTTCTAAGTCAAAAAGCACTCCAGCGCTTTACCAGCAAGCGTTAGAAGCTATCAATATTGAAGCGATGGCGGTAGGCCCCGAAGGGCTGGCGCTGGCACGCCCCGTGCCGGTGCAGCAACTGCCTGGCTTTGCAGAGGGTGTGGTCTCGGTGCAGGATGCCGCCGCGCAGATGGCGGCGCCGCTGCTGCTCAACGGGCTGGACGCCGCGCAGCCGCTGCGCTTATTGGATGCCTGCGCCGCCCCCGGCGGCAAGACCGCCCATTTGCTGGAATGGGCCGCCGCACTGCGGGCCCCTTGGCGGGTCACCGCGTTGGAGGTGGATGCGGCACGCGCCGAGCGCATCCATGACAACCTGCATCGCCTGGGGCTGAGTGCCCAGGTGCTGGTGGCCGATGCCGCCGTGCCCGCCGACTGGTGGCAGCAGGCCAGCGGTGGTGAGCCGTTCGACGCGATCTTGCTCGACGCGCCCTGTACCGCCTCGGGCATCGTGCGCCGCCACCCCGACGTGCGCTGGCTGCGGCGCGAGAGCGACGTGGCCCAGCTGGCCGCGCAGCAGTCGCGTCTGCTGGCGGCGCTGTGGCCGCTGCTGCGCCCCGGCGGGCGGCTGCTGTATTGCACCTGTTCGGTGTTCCGGGCCGAGGGCGACGTGCAGATCGCAGCGTTTCTTGCGCACAACACTGACGCACGCCTGCTGCCGTCGCCGGGCCATTTATTCCCCGGCAGCCCAGACAAGCGCGACGGGCTCCGTGACAATGGGCCGGGTGAACACGACGGTTTCTTTTACGCCCTGTTGCACAAGGCCCCCGCCTGAACGTGCCGGTCTGCGAAGGCCGGGCTGGCTGTGGGCCGCGCTGGTTTGTCTGCTGGCGCTGTGGAGCGCGGTCATTCCCGCCGCCTACGCCCAACAGCACGGCGAGATTGTTGAACTGCAACTCGACCCGCTGCCCGAAGGACTGTATCTGTCGGCCACGCTGCAGCTGGAACTCCCCGAACTCGTCAAGGATGCGCTCTACAAGGGCATTTCCGTGTTCTTCATCACCGAGGCCGAGGTGGTGCGCCAGCGCTGGTACTGGTCCGACAAAGTGGTGGCGCAGGCCAGCCGTTTTCTGCGGTTGAGCTACCAGCCCCTTACGCGGCGCTGGCGTGTGGTGCAGTCGTCCACGCCCTTTGCACCGTCGGGCCTGGGCGTGTCGCTGGGCCAGAATTTCGACACGCTGCAGGATGCGCTGGCATCGATGCAGCGCATCGCGCGCTGGAAGATCGCCGACGAGGGGCAGGTCGATGAAGGCGTGACCTACGTCATGAATTTCCAGTTCCGGCTGGATACCTCGCAGTTGCCCCGGCCCTTGCAGATCGGTGCGGTGGGCCGCTCGGGCTGGAACATGGTGCTTGCGCGCAGCGTGCCGCTGAGCGTGGTGGAGGCTGCGCGGTGAAAGCGGGCGATCCGCGCCCCGCGGGTTCGGCCCGCCGCGCAGAGACACGCGCACGCGCCGTGCGATGGGCGCTGGGCCTCGGCACGGGGCTGATGTGCGCCATCGCATTGGTGCTGCTGTTCCTGCTGACGCTGGCCACCAACAACCGTGACCTGTACGAACGCAACTTCGCCTGGCTGCTGGGCGTGAACGTACTGGTGGCGCTGGTGCTGCTGGCCGTGTTGGTCTGGGGCGCCCTGCGCCTGGTGGTGCGCCTGAGGCGGGGGCGCTTCGGCAGCCGGCTGCTGCTCAAGCTCGCGGGCATCTTCGGGCTGGTGGGCGTGATCCCCGGGCTGCTGATCTACGTGGTGTCCTACCAGTTCGTCTCGCGCTCCATCGAGAGCTGGTTCGACGTCAAGGTCGAGGGCGCGTTGACCGCCGGTGTGAGCCTGGCGCGCGTCACGCTCGACACCATTGCCAGCGACCTGGCCTCCAAGACGCGCACCGCCAGCAGCCAGTTGGCCCAGGTGCCCGATGCGGCCGCGGGCCTGGTGCTGGAGCGCATGCGGGACCAGTTGGGGGCCACCGACCTCGTGCTGTGGAACGCCGCGGGCCAGCCCGTCGCCGCCACCGGGCAATCGCGCTACATGCTCAACCCCGAGCGCCCGAGCGCGCAGCAGTTCCGCATGGCGCGGCAAGACCGCGTCACCTTCCAGATCGAGGGCCTGGACGACATCACCGACCCGCTGGCCGCGGAGAACGCGCGCGTGCGCGCGCTGGTGCTGGTGGCCAACCCCGGCGTGGGTCTGCTGGCCGAGCCGCGCTTCGTGCAGGCCACCGTGCCCTTGCCCCAGGCGCTGGTCGCCAACGCCATTGCGGTGCAGGAAGCAAACCGCGAATACCAGGAACGGGCGCTGGCGCGCGGCGGGCTGCGGCGCATGTACATCGGCACGCTGACGCTGAGCCTGTTCCTTGCCGTCTTTGGCGCGGTGCTGCTCGCCGTGGTGCTGGGCAACCAGCTTGCGCGGCCCCTGCTGGTGCTGGCCGACGGCGTGCGCGAGGTGGCGGCAGGCAACCTGTCGCCCAAGGCCGCGCTGCAGACCAAGGACGAGTTGGGCGGGCTGACGCGCTCTTTTGCCCTGATGACGCAGCAGCTTGCGGACGCCCGCGGCACGGTCGAGCAAAGCCTGAACGCGCTGGACGCCGCGCGCGGGCACCTGCAGACCATCCTGGACAACCTCACGTCGGGAGTCATCGTGCTGGATGAAAAAGGCATCGTCCAGTCGTCCAACCCTGGTGCGACCCGTGTCCTGCGCGCGCCACTGGCGGCCTATGAAGGACGGCCGCTGGCTGAGGTGCCGGGGCTGGCGGATTTCGCGGCGGCCGTGCAGCGGCACTTCGATACCTTTTTGCTGGATCGTGACCACCACGGTCTGGACCACTGGCAGCAGACCTTTGAGCTGCACGCGGCGGGCGGTGGCGTCACCACGCAAGGCACCAGCCTGGTGGCGCGCGGCGCGCAACTGCCCAACGAGGCGCGGCTGCTGGTGTTCGACGACATCTCCGAAATCGTCTCCGCGCAGCGCGCCCAGGCGTGGGGCGAGGTTGCTCGGCGTTTGGCGCACGAGATCAAGAACCCGCTGACGCCGATCCAGCTCTCGGCCGAGCGTCTGGAGATCAAGCTCTCAGGCAAGCTGCCTGCGGCAGAGCAGGCCGTGCTGACCAAGTCGGTGAAGACCATCGTGGACCAGGTGGATGCGATGAAACGGCTGGTCAATGAATTCCGCGACTACGCGCGCCTGCCGTCTGCGGAGCTGCACACGCTGGACCTGAACGCACTGGTTGCCGATGTGCTGCATTTGTATGGCGCCGAGACCGCGCAGGTGCCGGTCGAGGCCGAGCTGGACCCGCGCTGCCCCGCGATCTCCGGCGATGCCCAGCAATTGCGCCAAGTGGTGCACAACCTACTGCAGAACGCTCAGGACGCGACACAGCAGGCGGCCGAGCAGGGGGGCGTTCCACCGCCGCCCGTACGCATCAGCACACGCTGGAGTGCATCCGCGAAACGTGTGCGGCTGACGGTGTCGGACTGCGGGCCGGGCTTTCCTCCACACATCCTGCAGCGCGCCTTCGAGCCCTACGTCACGACCAAGCCGCGGGGCACCGGGCTGGGACTGGCCGTCGTCAAAAAAATCGCGGATGAACATCGCGCGCGGATCGATCTGGTCAACCGCGTGGAAGACGGCGTGGTGAAGGGCGCACAAGTGTCGCTATCATTCGCCCCTGAATCGGCGGTGGCGCTCTAACAACACCGCACGTGCAGCAAGGGTGCATTTACACACATGGCAAATATTCTGGTGGTCGACGACGAACTGGGGATCCGGGACCTGTTGTCAGAAATTCTGAACGACGAGGGGCATAGCGTCGACCTTGCCGAGAACGCCACGCAGGCCCGCAACGCGCGCTTGAATGGCAGCTATGACCTGGTGCTGCTGGATATCTGGATGCCCGATACCGACGGGGTATCGCTGCTCAAGGAATGGGCCATGGCCGGCACGCTGACCATGCCAGTGATCATGATGAGCGGCCACGCCACCATCGACACGGCCGTGGAAGCCACGCGCATCGGTGCCTTCTCCTTTCTCGAGAAGCCCATCACCATGCAGAAGCTGCTCAAGGCAGTGGAGCAGGGCCTGGCACGCAGTACGGCGCAGCCACCAGCAAGCGCTGCCGCTCCGGCCCAGACCAACACCGCACCTGCACCCGCAACAACCGGCGCCATTGCCAATGGCGCGCCGGCTCCTGCGCCTGTTGTTGCGGTGATGGAGCAGGCGCCCATGTCCCACCAGGGCTTCAATCTCGACCGACCCTTGCGTGAGGCGCGCGACGGTTTTGAGAAAGCCTACTTTGAATTCCATCTCGCCCGCGAAGGCGGCTCGATGACACGCGTCGCCGAAAAAACAGGATTGGAGCGCACACATCTTTACCGCAAGCTGCGCCAATTGGGGGTGGACCTCGGGCGCAACAAACGCAACGCGTGAATTGGCAAAAATTTTCCAGCTTGGCGTCATGCCCCGATTTCTCGGGCTATAATTCAAGGCTCAGGCCCGGTAGCTCAGTTGGTAGAGCAGAGGATTGAAAATCCTTGTGTCGGCGGTTCGATTCCGTCCCAGGCCACCAAAATTCAGCGCCCAACCGTTCTCGGTTGGGCGTTTTTATTTGCGGCTTCCCCAAGCCGCGCGGGCTTCCGGGCCATTCTGCGTGTGCCAGCCGCTCTGCCCGTGGGCCGCATGACCCGCCAAGTTCGCCCCTGTTCTGCCCTATCTTCTCTCGAAACCTGCGCCAACTTCTTCGCCGTGGCACACGCAGGCGGCGTTCTTCGTCAATGGCTTGTGCATGTGCCGATGGGAATGATTGGCTCGCGGGTTTGCTGCACCACATTGCCCGTGCAAACCCGCGAGGCCAGCCCCAACGTCAGCCCTTGGGCGGGAACGGATCATGACCGTAGCTGTTGCGCTCACGGATCTGGCCGTCACGCCCTTGGATGAGCATCTCGCTCTGTTGATTGATGGCGATGTCCCGCGCGTGGTCAATCGCCTGTTGCTGCGTGTGGTGGACGGAGGTGAGGCGGTCGTTGCCTTCACCACGCACACCCCACTGTTCACCGCCGTTGACGGGTACGACCCATTGGTTTTTTCCGCTCATTGCAAATGCTCCAAAAATTGAAAAGGACAGGCTCTTGAAGTCGGCGCGAGCCTTGGCGCTTCAGGGATGGAACTCATGCCATGAAGGTCTCCCCCTTTCCTGATATCTGGTGTGGGGAGGACGCCAACGCGCCCGCCGCGCACGGCATCGAATACAACCCTGCGCGTTGCTGCGTGACCACGAGCGCGCCGTAGGCCGCGTGCTGGGCCTCCGGCTCCGGCTTGCCCTTGTCCTTTGTCTTGATCTTGAACAGGTCGCTCGGCTTGGCGCTGTCCAGACCCGCGCGCTGCATGATCCGTTCCGCCGTCGTGGCTTCGCCCTTGAACGACCACAGCGCCTCGAACACTTTGGCCTGACCGTCGGTGAACCGAATCGGCGTGCCATCGCCGTCCGGCAGCGCCGCCCACTTGAAGTCCGCCGAGAACGGCCCGTTCACCGGCGCAGCCGGATCGGCGATCGCTGGCTTCGCAGATGACGACGGCGTGCCGATGAGCGCGATTCCGCCACCGTAGAACGTGAAGCGTTCTTCCAGCACCAGCCATTCCACGCCCGCGCCGAAGGGCGATCCGCGTGTCGCGCTTGACCTCGGCGTGATCACCCGGATGTCGCCGCCCTCCACGCGAACCCGATCCAGCAGCGCGGATTCGTGCAGCACCCGCGTCAGATCGCGGGCCAGCAGGACGGGCGACCGCCGGGCATCGCCGAGCCGCCACACACCGTCGCCGAGATCATCAATGCCGTCCCGGCTTTCGATGCCGAGCGCGACGCGCATCTTCGTGCGCAGCCAGTCCTCGTCCAAGGCCAACGCCACACCATCGGCTGCCTCGACGGCCACCGGCCCGCAGTCCGGGCAACGGCACATCCGTCCGCCACGCCCGTCGCCCCAGACCTGCGCCCGATGCTGCTGGCAGTGCGGACAGAGCACGAACGACTGATCCGCGACCGTCGGCTTGACTACCTTACCGAGGATGGACAGCGCCGAGGTCTCTCGCGGCGACAACGTGGTGCGCAGCACCGGCGTGCCGCCTGCGAACAGGCGGCAGATCAAGGCCCAAGCGTCATGCGCCGCCACCGATCAATCCTCGAACACCGACATCGAACTGATCGCGTCCGCTTCCGGCGGCATCTCCTGCGCGCTCAGAGTCTGGCCTTTCTGCAAGATGCCCACCCCGACCAGATAGCCTTCCAGCTGCGCCTGCATCTTGGCGTCGAACTTGTGCAGGTTCAGACGCCCTTTGCTGGTCACTTCGATGGTGACCACCTTGGCGCGCGTCCGGCCAGGCTCGGGTGGATAGTAGAGATTGACCTGCGCCGCCGTCACCGCCCACTGACCTTCCAGCGGGCCGGGCAGCTTCTCCTTCAGCAGCTCGTGTACCGAGCGTTGCTGGCTGGACTGCATCGCGGTGCATTCGATCTTCAGTGCGGTGTCGGGGCTGAGGAGCGTGAGCGCCTTGAGCTGCACCATCGAGAAGCCATCCTCGAACGCCTCCGGCATGTCGAAGCCGGTGCGCAGCATCGACAAATCCAGGGTCGGCGACTTGATGCGACTCGCGCTCGCCTTGACGCCCAGCACATGCTCGGCGAAGGCCTCGACCAGCATCTGCTGGTACTTCTGGCCGCCGCGCACCAGTGTGCGCACGACGGCGGTGGTCTTGGCGTACTCCAGCACCATGTGGATGTTGGGATTGCCGACCCGGCGCTTCAGGGCCGAGCCTTCGAACTCCAGCCGCAGCATGGCCATGTCCTTGACGTGGACGGTGAGCAGGAACACGCCTGGGCTGCGTTCGACCAGATGCGCCACGCTGCTGTCGCCGCACTGCATTTCGCGCTTGTAGAACGCCGAGATGGCGTGGCGCAGTGCGGCCAGGTTGGCGTCCGAACCGTTCGGCTGGCGCTTCAGGCCCAGATCGTATTGCTGGGTTTGCTGCCCGTGATGCTCCCAAAAGCTGAAGTCGTAGGCGCGCTCGAACAGCGCCGGGTGGTTGACGTACAGCCAGAACGAGCGATGGACGTCGCTGCTGCAGAGCGTCAGGCCCGCCAGCGCGGCACCGTCAGCCACCACGGCCTCGAACATCGCCTGCTTGCCCGCCGCGTCCCCCAACTGGACACTGGCCATGAGGTTGGCGG
The DNA here is from genome assembly GCF_000022305.1 of [Acidovorax] ebreus TPSY. Classification (NCBI taxonomy): domain Bacteria; kingdom Pseudomonadati; phylum Pseudomonadota; class Betaproteobacteria; order Burkholderiales; family Comamonadaceae; genus Diaphorobacter; species [Acidovorax] ebreus. The sequence goes on along the minus strand of NC_011992.1, from coordinate 3,450,879 downwards.
TCATCTGGTCTCGGGCGGCGGTGTCCGGCCAGACCTTGACCGCCTCCACCAGGAACTGGCTGGTCTCCGGCGTGTCGTCCCACGCGAACCCACCCGGCACGGGCAGACCATGTGAGGTCAGGAAGTCGCGCAGCGTGGCATCCACCGGCAGCTCGAGCATCACGTCGACAAAGGTTTTCTTCATCTTGTTCGTCCTTTCTGGATCGGCGTCGAAGGTCTGCGACCGATGTACGGGCTGCATTGGCCAGCGACAGAGTCACTAAACACGTACCTCGCTAAAGTAAAGCTACGAAATACAGGCGCGATTCTGAACCTCGGAATTCCGCTTGTCAAACAAAAGGGCACATCTAGACCTTTTGTGTATCTCACGGCTATACTCGCGGTCTTGATTTGATTCACTGACTGTTTTCCAACTACAGGAGCATCGCCATGGCTTCGGCGTTTGGAGTACGCCTGCGACGCTTGCGTGAGGCGAAGAAGTTGACCCTGCAGCAGGTCGCCGACGCGGTCGGCTGCACCAAGGCCTACATCTGGGAACTAGAAATGAAGGACGGGCAGCGCCCGTCCGCAGAACGGATTCAGGCCATCGCTAAGGTGCTGGGCGTGACGATGGCAGACGTGATGGGCGAGCCGATCAAAGAGGTTCCCCAAGCCAGCCCCGAGGACGTGGCCTTTTTCCGCGAGTACGCGGGGATGACGGACGAGGAAAAGGATCGCTACCGGCAGGCGCTCAAGATCATGTTCCCCGACAAGGGCGAAAGCGGGGGCTGAGGATTGAGCGCAGCGCAGGCCCTCACTGGTTCCATTGCCGCCAACACCCTCCAGAAGTGGTTGCGGGCGTGGCACCGTGAAGGCGTGCCCGATGCCGTCGATCTGGATACCGTCCGGCAGATGCTGCCGTCCACGCCCTACGGCGCAGGCGTTCGGGAGATCAAGACCCCGATGGTGCTCGTCATCGACAGCTGCGAAGGCATGTTGGTGCGCAACCCGAACGACACCGCCGAGTGGGGCATCTTCTACAACGGCAAGGCCAGCCCTGAGCGCCGACGCTTCACCATCGCCCACGAGCTGGGTCATTTCATTCTCCATCGCGGTCAGCGGCAAAGCTTCAACTGCGACAAGGAAAGCGTCTATTCCGGCATCGACACCATCCGCGTCATCGAGCGCGAGGCCGACGACTTCGCCAGCAACCTGCTGATGCCCGGTGATCTGCTGCGCGAGTGGATCTCGAACCAGCGCATCGACCTGCACGTCCTCAGCGCCATGGCCAAACGATTCCAGGTTTCGTTCGAGGCGCTGTGCATCCGCTTCATCAAATTCACCCCGCAGCGCGCGATCCTCGTCTATTGGGACAACGGCTACGCGAAGTACGAATGGCGCAGCAGCAGCGCCGTCAAGACGCGGGCGCGCATCAGACGCAATGGCGATCCGGCAGAACCGTTGCCGGGGACGCTGGCCGCGGATGCCAGCATCGATCAGGAGTGGGATGGCACCGAAATGTCTGCCGCGATCTGGTGCCCGGAGGAAGCGCAGCACATGAAGCTGCGCGAGTTCAAGCACAGCTACGGCGCGCGTGATCGCATCCTCACGCTGCTCCTGCTCGAAAGCGCCGAGCCGCGCTCATGGGATCGGTCGTGGAAGGACGAGGACAGCTTCGACAGCTTTGATCAGTTCATCTCCTCGGGTCAGCACGCCGTTCGGTGAGCAGGAGGAAATTGGGAGGAAATATGTCGTATTCAGGTATCTCAATCCGTGAAGCTCTCGACAAGATCAACGCACCGAATGGAGGGTGGTATCTCCCTCAAGTTCAGCGTCAATATGTGTGGGGGGCCCGCCATGAGTCGGAAACCTACATCTGCTTGCTACTTGACTCGCTGCTGAAGCGCTACCCGATTGGCGGCATTGTTCTGTGGGAAACGGCTCAAAAGGTTCCTTATCGTCGTTTCATTGGCGATTACACGTCAGGCCAGTATGCAAAACAGGTAGATGAGGGGCTTTGGGGCGCAGCTAAGTCTCTCGTGTACGACGGTCAGCAGCGCCTGCAAACGCTCTACTCGGTGCTACGCAACAGGTTCAATGACCTCGTTCTCCACTTTGATTTGCTATTCGATCAAAAGAATGCGGAAGCAGACGAAACGGGTTTTCACTTTCGTTATTCCGGAAGTGCTGCGGAGCCTCGTTACCTCCGGATGACAGAGTTGTCTATCTTGCCGTGCAATGACGATGAGAAAATTGCTCTTGAAGATCGAGTGTTGCCAGCTGCGGCTGGAAATCGAGATGTCGAGCGCCTGATTCGAAGGAATCTAAACGCTCTGTGGGACATCTTTGTAGAGACCGAGCACAAATCCATTGCCTACTTTTCAGTAAGGGCGGACACGCCAAAGGAGGTGAACGAGGTTTTTCGACGTTTGAACACTGGGGGCGTCGCGCTGACCCAACTGGAACTTGTGCTTGGCAAGATCAAGGCGGTCCATTCTGACTATGAAGAAAAGCTTTGGACGCTTGCTGAGACCATTGAGCGGAAGAGCGGCATCAAGTTCTCGTCGACGGCGGTGCTGCAGTTCTTCCACTTGCTAATCAAGAACACGATTCGCATCGACGAGGACCGTCTTGAAAGTGCAGATATCCGCGCTTTTCAGAACGCCTTGCAAAATGACACTGAACCCTTGGTTGAGGTCTTTTCGGGCTACCTAAGAGGGCTCTTGAGCATCAATCATGCATCTATTGTCCCACGCTGGCTGGCCGTATTGCCTCTTGCCGCCTACCTGACTGTGCGCAAGCGCAAGGGGCATGAATGGCGCATCCGGGCCCTGTCAGCGCCGGAACTACAACAAATCCATCAATACTTCCTCCTTTCGCAATTTTGCGACTGGAATACTCAAACGATGGTCAATGCCTTTGCTCGTGAGGCTATCGCGTCGGCCGAAGGTGGTCAGTGGTTTCCTCTTGCAAAAATTCGACAAATCGCCGTCGAGAAAAACCGAACCGGAGATCTGCACGAGTACCAGTTGCTCAGTCAGCCTTGGCTGGCGACAAAGGTATCGATGCCTCACCGCAGCTACGTCTTTCACGAAAACAAGCCGCAGGTCGACCACATATTTCCGGTCAATCTTGACGGGGCGGACGAGGCCTATCAGCAGGCTGTAGATGTTCTATGGAACTTTCAGCCAATGCCTGCCGAGGTCAATAACTACAAACGAGCTCGTCATCCAAGGGAGTTCTTTCAAAGTGATGACGGCAGTAAATACTGGGCATCTTACGACCTTATTCCATTGGCCGACCCCAGATCCTGGACTCAGTCCGACGCCAGTCAGTGGAATGACCATCTGACGTTTATCGCATTTAGGAAGCAGAGGATGCTTGACGAGTTGGCGAGGCTTTATGGATTGAGTCTCACGAAGCCTGTGGTAGCGCAGACGGCAGGAGCGGTCGCTGCTTAACAGTTCATCTCGCCCCATGACCTTTAGCCCGTGCATCTCCGCTAAATCACGTTACGCGAAGTGTCCTCGGTTTCTAGCATGAGCAGCGTTTTCTATCGAAACGTCAGCCATGCCAGAACGCCAACCCATCTCCATTTCTCCGCCGTCTGACCGGCCTCGACACGCGCAGCAGGAAATCGCCGACCTGCTGGCCGCTGCACTCCTGCGCCTGCGCGCGCGTCCGTCGCGCGACACCATCGAAACCAGCGAGTGCGTTCGCCTTGGCTTCCCCGGCCAACAGCGCGTGAATGCGAACCCCGATCACAACAAAGGAGTTCGCCCATGACGGCACACGCAAAACCATCCACTACCTCGGTCGCCGCACGTGTCGCGGCGCTTCCCCATCTTTCGATGGACGACCTCTGGGCGCTCTGGGATGACCATTTTGATGAGCGCCCCGGCCATCACCATCGCACTTGGTTGGAGAGCCGACTGGCCTACAGGATTCAGGAACGTGCCTTCGGTGGCCTGAGACCCTCGCTGCGCAAGAAGCTCGAGGAAGTCGGCGAAACCGGCATCCTGCCCAAGCAACTGCGCAGCGACAGCCAGCGCCTGCTGCCCGGCACCATCCTCACGCGCATCTACGACGACGTCGAGCATCGCGTGCTGGTGCGCGGTTCGAACGATTTCGAATACCAAGGGCAACGCTTCAAGAGCCTGTCCGCGATTGCGGGCCACATCACGGGCAGCCACTGGTCGGGCCCTGTGTTCTTCGGCCTCAAGTCGCCGGCATCGAAGAAGGTGATGGCATGAGGTCGCCGCGCGCCAATCCGCTGCCCTCGGGCAGCCAAAGCATCACGCCGAAGAAGCGCTGCGCCGTCTACACCCGCAAATCCACCGACGAAGGGCTGGATCAGGAATACAACAGTCTCGAAGCCCAGCGCGACGCAGGCCTCGCCTTCATCGCTAGTCAACGGATTGAGGGCTGGATCGCCGTCGGCGACGGCTACGACGATGGCGGCTACTCCGGCGGCAACATGGATCGTCCCGCCTTGCGCCGCCTGATGGTTGACATCGAAGCCGGGAAGATCGACACCGTGGTCGTCTACAAGATCGACCGCCTCACACGCAGCCTGCCAGATTTCGCCAAGCTGGTGGAGGTGTTCGACCGCAACGGCGTGTCCTTCGTCTCGGTCACACAGCAGTTCAACACCACGACCTCGATGGGACGGCTGACGCTCAACATCCTGCTGTCCTTCGCACAGTTCGAGCGCGAAGTCACCGGCGAGCGCATCCGCGACAAGATCGCCGCCAGCAAGGCCAAGGGCATGTGGATGGGCGGCGTGCCGCCCCTGGGCTATGACGTGGTCGAGCGCAAGCTCGTCGTCAACGAACGCGAGGCGGCATTGGTGCGCGACATATTCAGGCGCTACGGCGAGCATGGCTCGGCGGCGCGGCTCGTGCGCGAACTGGTCATCGAAGGCCACACCACCAAGGCGTGGGTGACGCAGACCGGGCGCGAACGCTCGGGCCGCACCATCGACCAGCAGTACCTCTTCACGTTGCTGCGCAACCGCATCTACCTCGGCGAAATTTCTCACAACGAGCAGTGGTATCCGGGTCAGCACGAGGCCATCGTCGCCCCGGCCCTATGGGACGCTGTATATGCCTTCATCGAACGACGCAAGCAAGCGCCGCGCGAGCACGCAGCCAAGCATCCGGCACTGCTGGCGGGTCTGCTGTTCGCGCCCGACGGGCAACGCATGCTGCACTCCTTCGTCAAGAAGAAGAACGGACGGCAGTACCGCTACTACGTCCCGTACCTGCACAAGCGGCGAAACGCGGGCGCGAGCCTGTCGCCCGGTACGCCGGACGTGGGTCATCTGCCCGCCGCCGAAATCGAGAACGCGGTGCTGGCGCAAATCCACGCGGCACTCTCGGCTCCCCAGATGCTGATCGCGGTCTGGCGAGCCTGCCAGCAGCACCCCGCAGGTAGCACGCTCGACGAAGCGCAGGTGGTGGTGGCGATGCAGCGCATCGGCGACGTGTGGGCGCAGTTATTCCCCGCCGAGCAGCAACGCATCACACGACTGCTGATCGAGCGGGTGCAGTTGCACGGGCATGGACTGGATATCGTCTGGCGCGAGGACGGTTGGATCGGATTCCGTGCCGACATCAGCGCGCATCCGCTGGTCGAGGAAGCCCGTGAGCACCCTGAGGAGGCACTGGCATGACCACCTCGGTGAACCCGCGCAAACGCACAGTCCACATCGAGGTCGGAGTCGATGCCCGCAGCTATGTCAGCGATGGGCAGCGCGTCACGCTGGTGCCGCTGACCATCAAGCGCCGCCAGAACCGCAAGTTGCTGATTCCGCCCACGCCCGACGCCGCCGCTGCGACGGGCGGCTTCGATGTGCCGATGATCAAGACGCTCGGCAAGGCGTTCTACTGGAAGCAGCTGATCGACGACGGCACCTATCCGACAACCTCGGATCTTGCACGAGCGCTGAAACTGGAACCGGGCTGGGCGGCCGAGGTGCAGCGGATGACCATGCTGGCCCCGGACATCGTCGAGGCAATTTTCGAAGGTCGCCAGCCCCGGCAGCTGAACCTACACACGCTGCGTGGCCGCGAAGACCTGCTGCCGCGCGACTGGGGCGAGCAGCGTCGGCTGCTCGGCTTCCCCGACGCCTGACCCTTTCATCCCCGACTTCCCCGATGACGGCGAGCCATGTGCTCGCCGTCTGCTTTTGGGCGGGATCTGGCGGATTGGCGAACCCGAAGTTTCCGCGTGGTTCGCCATTGCGTCCCTTAAAGGTTCGCCACCCGAAGTTTGGAATGACACCTGTTCCCCAACAACGTCACAGGAGCATTCCATGCAGACACCAACCAGCAGCATTCCCCGGTCGCCCCAGCAGGCGATCAAAACCATGTCACCCGGTGATCGCCGGGTGCTCAACGAAAACGAGCTCGCGCAACGTTGGGGCGTCAGCCCCAAGACCTTGCAGCGCTGGCGCAGCGAAGGTCGCGGCCCGCGCTACATGAAGCTGTCCAAGCGCGTCGGCTACCCCGTGGACGCGGTCATCCAGTTCGAGCGCGAAGCGCTGCACGACTCGACGTCCGAGCGCGCGGCGGGCTGAGGAGCGATGCCATGAACGACATCACCATCTTCCCCGCTGACATCGCAGAGCTGTCTGTCAGCCAACTGGCTGCATTGCCGCCCGCGCAGAAGCACGAGATCGACCAAAACCTCGATGCCGCCATCGACTGGCTGAAGAAGGCCCGCGCCAAGTTCGATGCGGCGCTGGATCAGTGCTACGGCGAGCAGGCCCGTACCGCGCTGCGTGAATCCGGCCGTGACTTCGGCACCGCCCACATCAGCGATGGCCCGTTGCACCTGAAGTTCGAGCTGCCCAAGAAGGTCAGCTGGGATCAGAAGCGACTGACCGAAATCGCCGAACGCATCGTCGCCTCAGGCGAGAAGGTCGAGGGTTACCTCGACATCAAGTTGTCCGTCTCCGAATCCCGCTTCACGAACTGGCCGCCTGCCTTGCAACAGCAGTTCGCCGCCGCTCGCACTGTGGATTCCGGCAAGCCGTCTTTCACTCTTTCCATTGATTCGGAGTAATGACCATGAGCACCAACCTCATCGCTTCGCTGCGTCAACAGCTGCCGTCCATCTACGGTGAACACCTTCCCGACGAAATCCGGTATCGCCGCGCGGACGGCCAGGACGTCGTCGTCCCGCTCGATGCCGCCACGGTCGACGAACTGGCCTTCGCCATCCAGACGGCCAACGCGGAATCGCTGGCGCTCGGCCGCCGCCGTACCGCGCTGGAAGAACTCCACACGGAGGTGCGCAAGCGCGCCGCGCGTGGGGCCGACCGCATCGCCGACGTGTCGTGGGAGGGTTGATCATGAGCGCGATCATTCCCTTCCAGTTCGAAGCGCACGCCGTGCGCGTCCAGGTCGATGATCAGGGGCAGCCGTGGTTCAACGCCACCGATGTCTGCGATGCCCTGGAAATGGGCAATCCGTCTCAGGCGATCAAGACGCACGTCGATGCCGAGGATCTCCAGAAACTGGAGACCCTTACGGCGGGTGGCCGTCAGCGCCAGAACCACGTCAATGAATCGGGCCTCTACGCCCTGATCCTCGGCAGCACTAAGGACGCCGCCAAGCGTTTCAAGCGCTGGGTGACCAGCGAGGTGCTGCCAGCGATCCGCAAGACCGGCGGCTACACCGTGCCCGGCGCGCTGGCGACCTTGCCCGCGCCGACCCACGACCGGGTTTCCGCGATCCTGCTGATCGGTGAGGCCGTGGCGAAGGTGCCGGGCGTGAAACCGGGCATCGCGGCGGCGGCGACGCTGACCTGCATTCAGGAGAACACCGGCATCACCACCGAGGTGCTGCGTCGCGCGCTGCCATCGGCCAACGAACCGATCTGCGCCTTGAACGCCACGCAGCTCGGCAAGCTGCTCAACCGCTCGGCGAAGGCCACGAACCAGATGCTGGCGGCCGGCGGCTTTCAGTTCCGCAACGAGCGCGACGAATGGGAGCTGACCGAGGCCGGTGAGGGGTGGGCCGAGGCTATGCCGTACTCGCGCAACGGCCACAGCGGCTACCAGATCCTCTGGAATCCTGCCGTCGCCGAGCAGTTGAAGGAGGCCGCGTGATGAGCCTCCCCATCATCTCCGCGAAGCAGCGCATGGCCGAGCGCAAGGGCGTGAAACTGCTGATGCTCGGCAAGTCCGGCATCGGCAAGACCACCCGGCTCAAAGACCTCGATCCGAAGACCACGCTGTTCATCGACATCGAGGCAGGCGATCTGGCCGTGGCCGACTGGCCGGGCGACACCATCCGACCGGCGTCTTGGCCCGAGAGCCGCGACTTCTTCGTGTTCCTCGCGGGCCCGGACAAGTCGCTGCCGCCGGAGTCTGCCTTCTCGCAGGCGCACTACGACCACGTCATCGAGAAGTTCGGCGACGCGACGCAGCTCGACCGCTACCAGACGTTCTTCCTCGACTCGATCACGCAGTTGTCGCGCCAATGCTTCGCGTGGTGCAAGACGCAGCCCGGTGCAACCAGCGACCGCTCCGGCAAGCCTGACCTGCGCGGCGCCTACGGCCTGCTGGGCCAGGAAATGGTGAGTGCCTTGACCCACCTGCAGCACGCACGCGGCAAGAACGTGGTGTTCGTGGCCATCCTCGACGAACGCCTCGATGACTACAACCGCAAGGTGTTCGTGCCGCAGATCGAAGGCAGCAAGACCAGCCTGGAACTGCCCGGCATCGTCGATGAGGTCGTGACGCTGGCCGAGATCAAGGCCGAGGACGGCAGCGCCTACCGCGCCTTCGTCACCCACACCGTCAATCCCTACGGCTTCCCGGCCAAAGACCGCAGCGGTCGTCTCGACCTGCTGGAGCCGCCGCATCTCGACGCGCTGATCGCCAAGTGCGCGGGCGCATCCGCTACGCCCGCCAGCGCCGCCACCCCCACACACATCGAATCTCAGGAGTAATCGCAATGACCGCATGGAATGACTTCAACGATGCCGACGCCCAGCAATCCGGCTTCGATCTGATCCCCAAGGGCACCACTGTCCCGGTGCGCATGACCATCAAGCCCGGTGGCTACGACGATCCCGAACAAGGCTGGGGCGGCGGCTACGCCACCGAGTCCTTCGAGACCGGTTCCATCTATCTCGCCGCCGAATTCGTGGTCACCGCTGGCGACCATGCCAAACGCAAGATGTGGTCGAACATCGGCCTGCACTCCAAGAAGGGGCCGACCTGGGGCCAGATGGGGCGCAGCTTCATCCGTGCCGCGCTGAACAGCGCACGCAACGTCCACCCGCAGGACAACAGCCCGCAGGCCGCCGCCGCGCGCCGCATCCAGGGCTTCCACGAACTGGATGGCCTGGAGTTCCTGGCCCGCGTCGACATCGAGAAGGACGGCAAGGGCCAGGATCGCAACGTAGTCAAGGTGGCGGTCGAACCCGATCACCCCGACTACGCCAAGTTGATGGGCGTGCCGCCCAAGGCGTCGGGCGGTGGCACGTCCGGCGCTCCGGCGCAGGCAGCCCCCGCGTATCAGACACCGGCTCCGCAACGCGCACCCGTGACCGGCAAGCCGTCTTGGGCTCAGTGAGGGGGCGATGAAATGCTGGGTCTGCAAACGACAGGCCCGGGGATTCGGCCACACCGACAACCGACACGGTGTCGGCAATCCCCGGCGCTACCCCATCGACTGGGTGTTCTGCTCGCAACGCTGTCAAAACGCGTTTCATGCGCTGTACGGCAATTGGCTGCGAGCCAAGGAAGGTCGCACCGATATCAAGGGGGTCGCCATGATCGATCCGTCTGATGTCGAGCTGGCCGCGATGCGCCAGTGCCTCAAGGCTTTCGGCGAGACAGCGGGCGAGATCGGCTTCACTAAGCCGCTGGGCGACTACTCCGAAGCGGAAGCGCTGCGGGTGATCGATGCCATCGTCACCTGCTGGTCGGACGCGATGGTCGCGCACCACGAGGCCACCAAGTACCCACCGGTGCGAGGCATGACGCCTGCGCCCGATCCGTTGGCACCCGACGCCGCCAATCCGTTCGCGGATCTGGAGGACGACCTGCCTTGGGAAGAACTGAAGGGGAAGAAGCCATGATCGACTTCAACTCCTCATTGAGCATCTCGGGCCAGGTCACCGCCTTGGTGGACGCCGGGATACAGCAGGCCCGCGCCCGCCAGTCCGAGCGCCAGTACCTTGGTGCCTCGCGTCTGGGCGTGGCCTGCGAGCGCGCGCTGCAGTTCGAGTACGCCAAGGCTCCCATCGACCACGGGCGCGACACCCCGGGGCGGATGTTGCGCATCTTCGAACGTGGCCACGTCATGGAAGACTGCATGGTGGCGTGGCTGCGCGACGCGGGTTTCGACCTGCGCGCCCGCAAGTCAGACGGTGAGCAGTTCGGTTTCTCGGTGGCCGACGGTCGCCTGCAAGGCCACGTCGACGGCGTCATCGTCGCGGGCCCCGTGGGCTTCGCCTATCCCGCGCTCTGGGAATGCAAATGTTTGGGCAACAAGTCCTGGAGTGAGCTGGAGAAAAAGGGGCTGGCCATCTCCAAGCCCATCTACGCCGCGCAAGTGGCGATCTACCAAGCCTATCTCGAACTGCACGAGCACCCGGCGATCTTCACGGCTCTCAACGCCGACACGATGGAGATCTACACCGAGGCCGTGCCCTTTGATGCAGCCCTGGCCCAGCGCATGTCGGATCGGGCGGTGAAGGTCATCACGGCCACCGAGGCGGGAGATCTCCTGCCTCGTGCCTTCAATGACCCGACCCACTTCGAGTGCCGGATGTGCGCGTGGCAAGACCGCTGCTGGAGAACAAAAGCATGAACACCACGACTTTGAATCATGTGCTCGGCGAGCAACTGATCGACGTACGCCAGGCTGCACTGATGTTCAACCTGCCCTCGTACTGGCTCTCGCAAGCGAAGGAACGAAAGCAGCGTCGCATTCCCCATTACCGCGTCGGCAAGCTCGTGCGGTTCAAGCCTGCAGAGCTGGAAGCGTGGATCGTCGGGCAGCAAGCGTCTGGCGAGGAGTCTGCGGATGCTTGATTTCAACGACACGCAAAAGCCCGCTCCTCGTGACCTCGATGCCGAACGCGACGCAATCCGCGAGGCATTGCTCTCGCGGCTGGAATCGGTACTGGCAACGCTGTTCCCTGCAGGCAAGAAGCGCGGTGGCAAATTCCTGATCGGCGACGTGCTCGGTAGTCCGGGCGACAGCCTGGAAGTCGTGCTCACCGGTGACAAGACCGGCCTGTGGACGGATCGCGCCACTGGCGACGGCGGCGACATTTTTTCCCTGATCGCGGCCCACCTCGGCATCGATGCGCACACCGACTTCCCACGCGTGCTCGATACCGCGACCGAACTGGTCGGGCGTGCTCCGGCGACTCTGGCGCGCAGGGGCAAGAAGGATGCTCCCGTCGATGACCTCGGCCCCGCCACCGCGAAGTGGGACTATCTCGACGCCCAAGGCCATCTCATCGCCGTCGTCTACCGCTACGACCCGCCCGGACAGAAGAAACAGTTCCGGCCCTGGGATGCGAAGCGGCGCAAGATGGCACCGCCCGACCCGCGTCCGCTCTACAACCAGCCAGGGATGACCAGTGCCGCGCAGGTGGTGCTGGTCGAAGGCGAGAAATGCGCGCAGGCGCTGATCGAGGCGGGCATCGTGGCCACCACGGCGATGCACGGCGCGAACGCCCCGGTCGACAAGACCGACTGGTCGCCGCTTTTGGCCAAGGCCGTGTTGATCTGGCCCGACCGCGACAAACCGGGCTGGGAGTACGCCACGCAAGCGGCACAGGCCATCCTGTCGGCGGGGGCCAAATCCTGCCACGTCCTCTATCCGCCCGAAGAGGCCGCCGAGGGCTGGGATGTGGCCGACGCCATTGCCGAGGGCTTCGATGTCGCCACCTTTCTCACCCACGGCCCACGCTTGCAGATGCACGACGTGGCCGATGACGTCGATCCGGTGGTCAGCAGCGACGAATCCGTCTGGGGTACGGAGGACGCGCTGGCGCTGTCCTTCACCCGCCGCTACCACCGCGACTGGCGTTACGTGGCTGGCTGGGGCAAGTGGCTGGTGTGGGACGGGCAACGCTGGCGCACCGAGGACACGTTGGCCGCCACGGACTTGATCCGCAGCGTCTGTCGCCAGACCGCCGTGCGCGCCGACAACCCCAAGGTCGCGGCGAAGCTTGCCAGCGCCAGCACGGTCGGGGGCGTGGAACGGCTGGCGCGTGCTGACCGCAGGCACGCGGCCACCACCGACGAATGGGATGCTGATCCGTGGCTGCTCAACACGCCGGGCGGCGTGGTCGATCTCAAGACAGGCCGGATGCGCCCGCACGAGCGCGCCGACCGGATGACCAAGATCACCACAGCAACGCCCAGCGGCGACTGCCCGACGTGGAAGCAGTTCATCGACGAAGTCACGGGTGGCGACAAGGAACTGCAGTCCTACCTGCAACGGATGGTCGGCTACGCGCTGACCGGATCGACGCAGGAGCACGCGCTGTTCTTTCTGTACGGCACGGGCGCGAACGGCAAGTCGGTGTTCGTCAACACGCTGGCCACCATCCTGGGCGACTACGCGACCAATGCGCCGATGGACACCTTCATGGAGACGCGCACCGACCGGCACCCGACCGATATGGCGGGGCTGCGCGGCGCACGCTTCGTGGCGGCCATCGAAACCGAACAGGGCAAGCGCTGGGCCGAATCCAAGCTCAAGAACCTGACCGGTGGCGACAAGATCTCTGCGCGCTTCATGCGCCAGGACTTCTTCGAGTTCTTCCCGCAGTTCAAGTTGTTCGTGGCGGGCAACCACAGGCCCGCCATTCGCAACATCGACGAGGCGATGAAACGCAGGCTGCACCTGATCCCTTTCACGATCACCGTGCCGCCCGAGCGCCGTGACAAGAACCTGCAGCAGAAGCTCCTGGCCGAACGTGACGGCATCTTGGCGTGGGCCGTGCAGGGTTGCCTCGACTGGCAACGCCACGGACGACTCTCCCCGCCGCAGCGGGTGGTGGACGCCACCGAGGAGTATTTCGAAGCCGAGGATGCGTTGGGCCGCTGGCTCGATGAGCGTTGCGTGCGCGAGGCCAACGCCAAGTCGCTGACGGCAGAACTGTTCAACGACTGGAAGCCGTGGGCAGAGGCAGCGGGCGAGTTCACCGGTTCGCAGAAGCGCTTTGCCGATCTGCTGCTCAACCGGGGCTTGGATAAATGGCGCAACGGCATGGGCTTGCGCGGGTTTCAGGGCATTGGCCTCAAGTACCCGCCAGCACCCACCTACACCCCTTACGCCGATGACTGACACAACCGCGTCTGACGGATCGGACGGACTACGTCGTAACTCCTACACGTGCGCGTGCGCGCGCCTTATGGAAGGTTTCGATACGACCCGTCCGATCCGTCAGACCAGCGAAAAACAAGGACTGACACCATGACCACCACCATCCTCGCCCTCGATCTGGGCACCATGACCGGCTGGGCACTGCGCGGCAGCGACGGCCACATCACCAGCGGTTCCGAGAGCTTCCGGCCGCAGCGCTTCGAAGGCGGCGGAATGCGCTTCCTGCGATTCAAACGCTGGCTCACCGAGATCAAGCAATCCTGCGACGAGATCGACTGCCTGCACTTCGAGGAAGTCCGTCGCCACGTCTCCACGGATGCTGCCCACGCCTACGGCGGTTTCCTTGCCACGCTCACCGCGTGGTGCGAGCACCACCAGATCCCGTACCAGGGCGTGCCGGTCGGCACGATCAAGAAGCACGCGACCGGCAAAGGCAATGCCAGCAAGGACGAGATGGTGGCGTCTGCCCGTGCCCGTGGTCATGCCCCGGCCGACGACAACGAGGCCGACGCGCTGGCCCTGCTGCATTGGGCCATCGAGCAGCACGCACTGGAACGGGAGGCGTGAGATGAAGATTTCGACTCCCACCTATCGCTGCCCCTTGGGTCGCCTCCAGCCCGAGACCACAGATCTCGACGCGATGAAGCAACGCGGCTGGCGCGATCAGCACATCCTCGTGGTCAACGCTGCCGACGAACGCTTGGACTTCATCGAGCGCGAGTTCGTGCGGCGCATCGGCGAGCGCCTCTACGGACAGGGAGGCGCACGTCATGGCTGATCCCCGCACTTGGACAATCGACGACGTGGCCGCACGCTTCGAGGAGGCGGCCAGCACCGGACGACGCCTGCCGCCCGTGCGTGTGCAAGGCTACTTCAACACCTGGCCCATCATCGTGCGCAAGGAGTGGGAAACGTTCGCTGCCGACGAGCACGTCTACCGACCTTTCCCACCCGACCCCGACGCTATCGACCGGATGCTGGAAACGATGAAGTGGGTGCAGTGGCTGGAGGTCGACCAGCGCCATCTGGTGTGGATGCGCGCCAAGCGCTACGGCTGGCGCGACATCACGATCCGTTTTGCCTGCGACCGAACGACGGCGTGGCGGCGCTGGCACCGCGCCTTGCAGACCGTCGCCGACCAACTCAATGGTGTCGTCACGGCGTAGGGTTTTGGCGTGAATTGGCGCGCGTGGCTTGCAGTGTGAGCATGTCAGCGGCGATGCGCGGTTTTTGACCCTGCAACAAATCACCCCGGTCGAGCGTAGTATTCGAGCTATCTTCTGGATAGCGGTGACGGTTCGGCGAGTGGCCCGAGGCGAAAGGGGTCCTTCCTGCCGAAAATCCCATGCGGGGGGCGCGAGCGCGATGCTTTTTTAGCGTCAGGGCGCGGGCAAGGTTACCAGTCGGCAGGTTACCGGCTCGGGTTACCACCCCACGACACGGTTACCACCCCTCCAGATTCATCATTCACCCAGCCCGCCCGGCGGCAACGCTCGGCGGGTTTTGCTTTTTGGGACATCCACTTTGAACACGCTCAACGTCGAGTACCGCAAGGTCGAGGCGCTGATTCCCTACGCCCGCAATCCGCGCACGCACGCCGAAGGCCAGATCGCCAAGATCGCGGCCAGCATCGTCGAGTACGGCTGGACGAACCCGATCCTGGTCGATGGCGACAACGGCATCATCGCCGGGCACGGGCGTCTGGCCGCCGCTCGCAAGCTGGGTCTGGATCAGGTGCCGGTGATCGAACTGGCCCACCTGACTGTCGCGCAGAAGCGTGCACTGGTGATCGCCGACAACCGGCTGGCACTGGATGCGGGCTGGGACGAGGAGATGCTGGCCCTGGAGCTGGCCGAGCTGTCCGACGCTGGATACGACCTCGCCCTTACCGGTTTTGAGGATGCCGAGATCGAGGCACTGCTCACCGGTGCGGTGGCGGTCGATGATGATGAATCAGAGTCCGAAGCCGACGAGGCTGACGCTGCTGACGACGTTCCGGAAGCACCCGTCGTGTCGGTTTCCCGCCCCGGCGATGTCTGGGCCATCGGAGCGCACCGCCTGATCTGTGGCGACGCCACCGACCGGGACGTGGTCGCTGCGCTGATGCAGGGTGAAGTCTCTCGCCTGTGCTTCACCTCGCCGCCCTACGGTAACCAGCGCGACTACACCTCGGGTGGCATCTCCGATTGGGATGGCCTGATGCGTGGCGTGTTCGCGCACCTGCCGATGGCAGGCGACGGTCAGGTGCTGATCAACCTGGGCCTCATTCACCGCGACAACGAGGTGATCCCCTATTGGGATGGCTGGCTAGCCTGGATGCGCCAGCAGGGGTGGCGGCGTTTCGCGTGGTACGTCTGGGATCAGGGGCCGGGGATGCCAGGCGACTGGCAGGGCCGACTGGCCCCGAGCTTTGAGTTCGTTTTTCACTTCAACCGCGAAAGCCGCAAGCCCAACAAGATCGTGCTCTGCAAGCACGCCGGGCAGGAATCGCACTTGCGTGCCGATGGCTCGTCCACCGCGATGCGTGGCAAGGATGGCGAGGTCGGCGGCTGGACGCACAAGGGCCAGCCGACACAGGACACGCGCATCCCCGACAGCGTGATCCGCGTGATGCGCCACAAGGGCAAGATCGGTCAGGACATCGACCACCCCGCTGTGTTCCCGGTCGCGCTGCCCGAGTTCGTGATCGAGGCCTACACGGATGCGGGCGACATCGTGTTCGACCCCTTCGGCGGCAGCGGCACCACGATGCTGGCTGCCGAGCGCACGGGTCGCGTCTGCCGCAGCGTGGAAATCGCGTCGGAGTACGTGGACGTCGCCATCAAACGCTTCCAGCAGAACCACCCCGGTGTACCGGTCACCCTGATCGCCACCGGTCAGTCCTTCGAGCAGGTCGCCGCCGAGCGCGCCAGCACCGTTGATGCCGAGGTGGTGGCATGAACTGGCTGGCCGACAAGATTGAGCAGTGGCCCACGGCCAAACTGCTGCCTTATGCCCGCAACGCCCGCACCCATTCCGAAGAGCAGGTGGCCCAGATCGCGGCCAGTATCGCGGAGTTCGGCTTCACCAATCCCATCCTCGCGGGCAGTGACGGCATCATCGTCGCTGGCCACGGACGCTTGGCCGCCGCCCAGAAACTCGGACTGGAGATCGTGCCGGTGGTCGTGCTCGACCACTTGAGCCCCACCCAACGCCGGGCCCTGGTCATCGCGGACAACCGCATCGCCGAGAACGCGGGTTGGGACGACGCGATGTTGCGGGTCGAACTGGAAGCCTTGCAGCTGGACGGCTTCGACCTCGACATCACCGGCTTCGACGCCGACGCGCTGGCCGAACTGATCGCGGGCGACGAGCCGGACAACGAGGGGCAGACCGATGAGGATGCGGTTCCCGAAGTCGGCGAGACGCCAATTTCCCGCCCGGGCGATGTGTGGGTGCTGGGCCAGCACCGCCTGCTGTGTGGCGACGCCACCGTGGCCGAGAGCTACGACCGGCTGATGCAGGGCGACGCGGCAGACATGGTTTTCACCGACCCGCCGTACAACGTGAACTACGCCAACAGCGCCAAGGACAAGATGCGCGGCAAGGATCGCGCGATCCTCAATGACAACTTGGGCGACGGCTTCTATGACTTCTTGCGGGCGGCGCTGACGCCCACCGTCGCGCATTGCAGTGGCGGCATCTACGTGGCGATGTCGTCCAGCGAACTGGATGTGCTGCAGGCCGCCTTCCGCGCTGCCGGTGGCAAGTGGTCGACCTTCATCATCTGGGCCAAGAACACCTTCACGCTGGGCCGCGCCGACTACCAGCGCCAGTACGAGCCGATCCTGTATGGTTGGCCCGAGGGTGCACAACGCCACTGGTGTGGCGACCGCGATCAGGGCGACGTCTGGAGCATCAAGAAGCCACAGAAGAACGATCTGCACCCGACGATGAAGCCGGTGGAACTGGTCGAGCGCGCGATCCGCAATTCGAGCCGACCCGGCAACGTGGTGCTCGATCCCTTCGGTGGCTCTGGCACGACGCTGATCGCCGCCGAAAAATCAGGCCGCATCGCGCGGCTGATCGAACTCGATCCGAAGTACGTGGACGTGATCGTGCGCCGGTGGGAGGAGTACACCGGCAAGCAGGCTATCCGCGAGGCAGATGGCATGATTTTCGATCAGGTCAACGATGCTCAGGTGGTAGCAAACCCGCCAAGCTCATTTTCCTGAATGACCTGCTTGCAGGCCTTCTTTGGAAGAGATTTGCTGGTTAGCGCTTTGTCGCACTTGATAAGAGTTCGGACATCATCCGGGGAGATGTTGATGCCGTGATCCTTGAAGAGACCAGAAATGGTGTTAGCGCCAACACCGGCTTCGTTGAGTTCACGGATACGGTTGAAGTTTCCGGCAAGACGAACATTTTCTTGGATGCGCATGATGTGCTCCTGGTGGTTGAGGGCTTGATGAATCAGGAATCGTCGCGTTTAGGCGCTACGACTTCATGGATCGTGGACTGACTGACACCGTACTGTTCTGCAAGAGCATCCTGAGTGAAGTGTCCAGTCGCGTAGTAACCCGCTATCTCTTGGCGTTCACGATCTGACAATTTCCCCCCCTTTGTTTGAGGAAGAGAGGACACAATCTGTTGCTCGTGGCGCTTCAAGGATTCGCGCAACGCCGACGCCGCCAGTAATTTTTCCGCGACTTCTTGTGCATTCGTTTGATCAACAGGGGTGCTGATCAACTGCCGCTGGATCAAATCAAGGGATTTCCCAAGTTCAGTCAGGTTGCGCTTTGTAGCGGCAACCTCGGACCTTGATAGCACATGGCTTTCAGCCTGAATTCGGTATGCAGGCTTGGAGTTGTTATCACCCACGAAACTCTCCAATAAAATCGATATTGTGTTCATCGATTTTATTGAAGGTGAAGCATCCACGTCAAGGACGTACTGATCAGGCGGCCACTTCGTCGCAGATCTCGCAGTGGATCACAAAGCCCGTCAGGTAAGGCAGGCCGCGTGGGATGCCGTAGTCCTTGCTGGTCTGGCGGCCAATCGTCCATCCCATCCAGCGCCCGGTGGCGGCGTTGATCGCGTCGGTCAGGGTCTTGCCTTCCTAGAGCCCGTTCTGGACGTCGTCGGCAAAGTGGCGGCCGTGGCGGCTGTCGAGGAAGATTCGCGCCGATTCGATGGGCTGACCGGTGGCGTCCGAGATGGCGCTCATCGCTAGGGGCCACGCGCCGCTGGCGTGCTCATTCATCGTGCCGCAAAAGCCCCAGGCTTCGTTCTGGGTGGCGGGGATCTGGATGCTGGTCATGGTGATTTCTCCTTCGGGTTGATCGTTGCGACACCCGTAGTAACGCGCTGTCCGATTGAGAAGCCAAGCGCCGCTTGGTCTCTTTCTCGATCTTTCTGATCAGGCGATGCGGTAGACCCGCTCGCCGCCCTGCGGCTTGTCCGAGACGATGGTCAGGCCCAGCTTTTTCTTGAAGGCTCCTGCAAAGGTGCCGCGCACCGTGTGCGCCTGCCAGCCAGTGGCCGTGCAGATCTGGCCGATGGTCGCGCCCTCGGGGCGTTGCAGCATCCGGATCACGTCGGCCTGCTTGCTGTTGTCGCGGGTGCGAGGCGCTTTGACGGGCGTTTTGAAGGATGCCTCGGCTTGCGCGACGGCGGCTTCGAGCTCTGCGTCCGCGTCTGCGGTGTCGTCCTGCGCCGCTTCGGCGTTGGCAATGATCGCGTCGAGTTTGGCCTCGAATTTCGAGGTGTGCTTGACATCGATGTGAGGGCGTTTCATGCCCAGGGCGTCGTAGCCCTCGGCGGCGATGCACCAGCCCTCGCCATCGGGCGTGATCAGGGCGCGGTTGAACAGGCCGTCGAGCACCTTTTTGCGTGCGCCGCCTTTGATGTTGTCGGGGAACCAGTCGATCTTGCCGCCGCTGGTGTTGATGGCCTTGGCGAGGATGGCGTGCTGGGCCGGGGTGAGTTGGGTGGTGGTCATGGGCTGCTCCTTCGGGGGTGGTGGATGACGATGTGATGAACGCGCTGTTCGGGAGTGAAGCCAAGCGCCTTCCGCCTGGTTTCGTGGGTTTCCGATCAGTCCTTGGCGATCTCCGCTTCCGTGGCTTTCGGGCTCGACGCGCCGAGTTCGACGCCCGCCTTGAAGGCCGCTTCCAGCGCGTCCCGGATGCACCACACCGCCGTGTCGTGGAAGTCCAGGCTGTCGGCGTGGCGGGTTTGCAGGGTGTCGATGCCCAGATGCTTCTGGGCGATCAGGGTGAGGATGGTGTCGATCTGGCTCATGGCGTGTTCCTTTCGGGGGGTGGTTGGCGTGACGTGATGAACGCGCTGTTCCCGATGGAAGCCAAGCTCAATTCGCAGGAATGACGAACAGATGATTGAAGAAGGTGACGATGGGACTCTCGATTCGCGCCTATGCGCGCCACCGTGGCGTGTCGCACGTGGCCGTGAAGAAGGCCATCGACACCGGGCGGATCGCCGCACTGCCTGACGGCACGATTGATCCGGATGCGGCGGACGCCCAGTGGGCACAAAACACATTGCAGCCGCGCCGCGCCGCTGCGCAGGAGAAGGTCAGCACCACGAAGGCGCGACCCGCGCTCGCGCCCGCCGAAGCGACACCGCAGCGCGATGTCTCCGACACCAGCACAGCGCCGATGTCGGCGGGCGGTACCTCGCTCTTGCAGGCGCGCACGGTCAACGAGGTGCTCAAGGCCAAGCTCAACAACCTGGAGCTGGCGCACCGCAAGAAGGAACTGGTGGATCGGGCGCAGGCCGTGGCACACATCTTCAAGCTCGCGCGCATCGAGCGCGACGCGTGGTTGAACTGGCCTGCGCGCATCTCCGGGCAGATGGCCTCCGCGCTTGGCGTTGACGCGCACACGATGCACGTCACGCTGGAAGCTGCCGTGCGCGAGCACCTGATCGAACTGGGTGAGCTGCGCCCGCGCGTGGATTGACGATGGACGATTACGAAGGCGCTGTTGAGATCGAACGCGCGTGGCGCGACGGCTTGACGCCTGATCCGCTACTCACCGTGTCGGAATGGTCGGATCGCCATCGGATGCTCTCCAGCAAGGCGTCCGCCGAACCCGGGCGCTGGCGCACCAGCCGCACGCCGTACCTGAAGGCGATCATGGATTGCCTGTCGCCGACCTCGCCGGTCGAGCGGGTGGCGCTCATGAAGGCGGCGCAGCTCGGCGCGACCGAAATGGGCTCGAACTGGATCGGCTACGTGATCCACCACGCACCGGGCCCGATGATGGCGGTCTGGCCGACGGTGGAGATGGCCAAGCGCAACTCGAAGCAGCGGATCGACCCGCTGATCGAGGAGTCGGCGGCGCTGGCGGAATTGATCGCGCCCGCACGCAGCCGGGATTCGGGCAACACGATTCTGGCCAAGGAGTTCCGGGGCGGCGTGCTGGTGATGACCGGCGCGAACAGCGCGGTCGGCCTGCGCTCGATGCCGGTGCGCTACCTGTTCCTCGACGAGGTCGATGGCTATCCGCTGGACGTCGAGGGCGAAGGCGATGCGATCTCGCTGGCCGAGGCCCGCACGCGCACCTTCGCGCGCCGCAAGATCTTCATCGTGTCGACGCCGACGATCTCCGGGGCGAGCGCCATCGAACGCGAGTACGAGGCCAGCGACCAGCGCCGCTACTTCGTGCCGTGTCCACACTGCAACCACCCGCAGTGGTTGCGCTTCGAGCAACTGCGCTGGGACAAGGGGCAACCGGAAACCGCCGCCTACCTCTGCGAAGCCTGCGACACCGCGATTGCCGAGCATCACAAGACGTGGATGCTGGAGCACGGCGAATGGCGCGCGATGGCCGAGGGCAAGACGGCAGGTTTTCACCTGTCGTCGCTGTACAGCCCGGTGGGTTGGCGCTCTTGGCGCGACATCGCCGCCGCGTGGGAAGCCGCCGTCAACAAGGAATCGGGATCGGCCGCCGCGATCAAGACCTTCAAGAACACCGAACTGGGCGAAACCTGGGTCGAGGAAGGCGAAGCGCCCGACTGGCAACGGCTGGTCGAGCGACGCGAGGAGTACCGCATCGGCAGCGTGCCGCAAGGCGGTCTGCTGCTGGTTGGCGGCGCGGACGTGCAGAAGGATCGCATCGAGGCCTCGGTCTGGGCCTTCGGGCGCGGCAAGGAATCGTGGCTGGTCGAGCACCGCGTGCTGATGGGCGACACCGCCCACGATGCGGTGTGGAAAGCCCTGGCCGCGATGCTGGCCGAGCAGTGGACGCACGCATCGGGTGCGGCGATGCCGCTGGCGCGCTTCGCGCTGGACACCGGCTTTGCCACGCAGGAAGCCTATGCCTTCGTGCGTGCCTGCCACGATCCGCGCGTGATGGCGGTCAAGGGTGTGCCGCGCGGCGCGGCCCTGATCGGCACGCCCACGGCCATCGATGTCTCGCAGGGCGGCAAGAAGCTGCGCCGGGGCATCAAGGTGTTCACGGTGGCGGGCGGCATCGCCAAGCTGGAGTTCTACAACAACCTGCGCAAGAGCGTGGACGTCGGCGATGACGGCTTGACCCCGGTGTTTCCTGCCGGGTTCGTCCATCTGCCCAAGATCGACGCCGAGTTCATCCAGCAGCTCTGCGCCGAACAGCTGATCACCCGCCGCGACCGCAACGGCTTCCCGGTGCGCGAGTGGCAGAAGATGCGCGAGCGCAACGAGGCGCTGGACTGCTACGTCTACGCCCGCGCGGCCGCATCCAGCGCGGGACTGGATCGCTTCGAGGAACGCCACTGGCGCGAACTGGAGCGGCAACTGGGGGTAGCACCCCCACCGGATGAGCCGCAGCCCATCCAAGACATTGAATTGAACGAGGCCACCCCCAGCGGTGGCCTCGCCGTTTCTGGCAACCGCAACACCGGTCGGCGCGTCATTCGAAGTCGTTGGCTTCGCTGATTGTCGACGGCTGACCTGATGAGGACACCGTGAGTTACACCACCACCCAACTCGATGCACTCAAACGTGCCCTTGCCACGGGCGAGCGGCGCGTGAGCTTTGGCGACAAGATGGTCGAGTACCGCAGCATCGAAGAGCTGCAGGCCGCGATTCGCATGGTCGAGGCCGAGATCGCGCGCAGCATCGGTGCGCCTGCGAAGCGCCAGATCCGCGTCACGACGGCGAAGGGCTTCTGATGGCCTGGTACTCGAAAATTCGCAGCCTGTTTGGCCAGCCTCCCGTCCACGAAGCGGCGGGGCGTGGCCGTCGCTCGCTGGCGTGGATGCCCGGCAACCCCGGCGCGGTCGCCGCGATGCTGGCGACTAGCAACGAACTGCGCGGCAAGAGCCGCGACCTAGTGCGCCGCAATGCCTGGGCGCAGGCTGGCATCGAAGCCTTCGTGGCCAACGCGGTCGGCACCGGCATCAAGCCCCAGAGCCTGTCGCCTGACGAGGCGTTCAAGGCCGAGGTGCAGGCGCTGTGGCGCGACTGGACGGCGGAAGCCGACGCCGCCGGTCAGACCGACTTCTATGGTCTGCAGGCGCTGGCCTGCCGCGCAATGCTCGAAGGCGGCGAATGCCTGATCCGCTTGCGGCCGCGACGCCCGGAGGACGGGCTGGTCGTTCCGCTGCAGCTCCAGTTGCTGGAGCCCGAGCACCTGCCGATCAATCTGAACACCGATCTGCCCTCGGGCAACGTCGTGCGCTCCGGCATCGAGTTCGACAGTCTGGGGCGGCGCGTCGCCTACCACCTGTACCGATCGCACCCGGAGGACGGTCGGCTCGCGCCGATGTCCGGCCAGGGGGGGATGGACACGGTGCGCATCCCGGCTGCGGAAATCATCCATCTGTTCCGCGTGCTGCGCCCGGGCCAGATCCGCGGCGAGCCGTGGTTGTCGCGTGCCCTGGTCAAGCTCAACGAGCTCGATCAATATGACGACGCCGAGCTGGTGCGCAAGAAGACCGCCGCGATGTTCGCGGGCTTCGTCACGCGCGCCAACCCGGAAGACAACCTGATGGGCGAAGGCGCAGCCGACGCCGAAGGGATTGCGCTCGCCGGGCTGGAGCCGGGAACGCTGCAGATTCTGGAGCCCGGCGAGGACATCAAGTTCTCCGATCCCGCCGACGTGGGCGGTTCGTACTCCGAGTTCCTGCGCACGCAGTTCCGCGCGGTTGCCGCCGCCATCGGCATCACCTACGAGCAACTGACCGGCGATCTGACGGGCGTGAACTACTCGTCCATCCGTGCCGGGATGCTGGAGTTCCGGCGTCGCTGCGAGATGGTGCAGCACGGCGTGCTGGTGCATCAAATGTGTCGCCCGGTCTGGGCGGCCTGGATGAAGCAGGCCGTGCTCGCCGGTGCGCTCGAAGCGCCCGGTTTCGCGCGTGGCGGGGCTGCCCGCTGTCGTCAGTACCTCGCGGTGAAGTGGATTCCCCAGGGCTGGCAGTGGGTCGATCCAGAGAAGGAATTCAAGGCGATGTTGCTGGCCATCCGCGCGGGCTTGATGTCGCGCTCGGAAGCCATCTCGGCCAACGGCTACGACGCCGAAGACGTCGACCGCGAGATCGCCGCCGACAACCAGCGCGCCGACGACCTCGGCCTGATCTTTGATTCCGATCCTCGCTACACGTCGAAGGACGGCGGCAGCGCGGAACCAAACCGCAACGCCGTCACACCCGAGGCCACCGGCAGCTAGTCGATTCCCTGACTCGTCGCCTGACCGTTTTCCAGAAGGATTCCCATGACCGTGCTGCCACATCTGGCGGCGCGCCTCTTTGGCGTGCCGCTGGCGATCCATCGCCCGAAACTCGACGTCATCCTGTCCGTGTTCGGTGCGCGCATTGGCCTGACCGACATGCTCGTGCCCGCAGACTACGCGCCGACCACACGCCCACTGTCGCCTGCGACCGGCAAGGTCGCCGTCATCCCGATCCACGGCACGCTCGTACGCCGCACCTCCGGCCTCGAAGCTGTGTCGGGCCTCGCCAGCTACACCAGCATCGCCGTGCAACTGGACGCGGCGTTGGCCAGCCCTGAGGTCGCCGCGATCCTGCTTGATGTCGATTCGCCCGGCGGCGAATCCGGCGGCGTGTTCGATCTGGCCGATCGCATCCGTTCGGCCAGCCGGATCAAGCCGGTCTGGGCCGTGGCCAACGACATGGCGTTCTCGGCGGCGTACGCGCTGGTGTCCGCCGCGAGCCGCGTGTTCGTCGCGCGCACCGGCGGCGTCGGCTCGATTGGCGTCATCGCCATGCATATCGATCAGTCGGTGAAGGACGCGAAGGATGGCGTTCGCTATACCGCCGTGTTCGCGGGCGAGCGCAAGAACGACCTCAACCCGCACGAACCGATCTCCGGCGAAGCGCATGCCGTCCTGAAGGCCGAGGTGGATCGCGTCTACGACCTCTTCGTCGAGACGGTCGCTCGCCATCGCGGCCTCGACGCCGACGCCGTGCGCGCCACCGAAGCGGGCCTGTTCTTCGGCCCGGATGCCGTCGGCGCTGGTCTGGCCGATGCGGTCGGCGGCTTTGACGACGCGCTCTCGCAGCTCACGCAATCGCTTTCCCCACTCCCGACTCAGGTGGCTTCGGCCAGCCAAGCGGGATTCCGCGCCGCCGGGCCGCCCCAAGGCAGGAGCACCCCCCTGGGGGGCAGCGAGCCGCAGGCGCAGCTTGGGGGCCATTTCTGCAACCACCAGATGGAGTCATCCATGAATGATCGAACCGACCCCGCTGCTCTTGATCGGCCTCTTGCTGATCCTGCTGGCAATCCTCCTCAACCCTCCGCCACCGCCTCCACCGCCACGGCAATGACCGTGGCCGACGCCGTCGAAATCGCCCAGACCTGCACGTTGGCTGGGCGCACCGACCTGATCGCGGGCTTCCTCGAAGCGCAGGCCTCGCCCGCCAAGGTGCGCAGCCAGCTCCTGGCCGCGCAGGCCGACGCCAGTCCCGAAATCACCAGTCGCATCACGCCCGATGCCGTGCGCCCTGCGGCCAGCAATCCGCTGATCGATGCAGCAAAGCAGATCGCGGCGCAATCCACCGCCTTCAAGAAGGAGATCTGAAATGTCCGTTCTCGCCGAACCCCTGAACCTGGGCGATCTGCTCAAGTACGAAGCACCCAACCTCTACTCGCGCGACCGCGTCACGGTCGCATCGGGTCAAAACCTGCCGCTGGGAACGGTGCTCGGCATCGTCACCGCCAGTGGCAAATACAAGCAGATCGATCCGTCCGCTGAGGACGGCACGCAGGTCGCCGCAGGCGTGCTGCTGCAAGCCTGCGATGCCAATTTGATCGACCGCGATGACGGCCTCGTCGTCGCGCGCCACGCCGTCGTCGCCCATCACGCGCTCGCGTGGCCCGATGCCATCACCACCGCCGAACAACTCACCGCCATTGCGCAGCTCAAGGCGCTGGGCGTGCTCGTCCGTCAAGGAGCCTGATTATGAACAACCCCTTCAGCAATCCCGCCTTCTCGATGGCTGCGCTCACGGCCGCCATCAACATCCTGCCCAACCGCTACGGCCGTCTGGAAGAACTGAACCTGATGCCGCCCAAGCCGGTGCGTCAGCGCCAGATCGTCGTCGAGGAAATGAACGGCGTGCTCAACCTGCTGCCCACGCTGCCGCCGGGCTCGCCCGGCACGGTCGGCGTGCGCGGCAAGCGCAAGCTGCGTTCCTTCGTCGTGCCGCACATCCCGCACGACGACGTGGTACTGCCCGAGGAAGTGCAAGGCATCCGCGCCTTCGGTTCGGAAACCGAAACCGAGACGGTCGCGGGCGTCGTCGCGCGCCATCTGGAGACGATGCGCAACAAGCACGCGATCACCTTGGAGCACCTGCGCGTCGGCGCGCTCAAGGGCGTGATCCTCGATGCCGATGGTTCGGTGCTCTACGACCTGTTCGATGCCTTCGAGATCGCCCAGCAGACCGTGGCCTTCGAGTTGGGCACGGCGGGAACCAACGTCAAAGCCAAATGCACCACGGTGCTGGCGACCATCGAGGAGAACCTCAAGGGCGAGTTCATGAACGGCGTCCATTGCCTGTGTTCGGCGGAGTTCTTCGCTGCGCTCACCGGTCACGCCAAGGTCGAGAAGGCGTTCGAGAACTGGCAGAACGGGGCCATCCTCATCAACGACGTGCGTCGCGGCTTCACCTACGGCGGAATCACCTTCGAGGAGTACCGGGGCCAGGCCACCGATGCCAGTGGCACCGCCCGCCGCTTCATCGCCGCCGGTGAGGCCCACGCTTTCCCGCTGGGCACCATCGACACCTTCGGCACCTACTTCGCACCGGCGGACTTCAACGAGACCGTCAACACGGTGGGCCAGCCGCTGTATGCCAAGCAGGAGCCGCGCAAATTCGACCGGGGCACCGACCTGCACACGCAGTCCAACCCGCTGCCGATGTGCCATCGCCCCGGCGTGTTGGTCAAGCTGACGGTAGCGTGATGGGCATCGTGGAACAGATCTACGCCTCAGCGGGTAACGCCGGGCTGCTCAGGGAGTGTCGCTGGCAACCGTCGGATGGCAGTCCCGCCCAGCAGCATCCAGTGGGCTTCGCCGCGCCGGACGACGCTGTGTTCGACGGGTTGGCCTCTACCACCGATTACCAGATGTCGTACCCGGCTTCGGTGTTCGTGGATCTGGCTGCTCGCGAGGCGGTTGAGATTGGCAGCGTGATCTATCAGGTGCGTGACATCCGGGCCGTGGGCGATGGCTCGGAGATGCGCGCCAAGCTCACAAGGCTCTGACCCGTGTCCGGCAACTCGATCCGCGAACAGATTCTGCTCGCGGTGATGACGGCCGTCCGCACGCCGGTGGAATCGCTCGGGGCCACGCTGCACCGCTCGCCCACGGTGGCCATCAGCCGGGAGCAATGCCCGGCGCTGGTGGTGTTCCCCGAGTCCGAATCCATCACCGAGCGCGCCAACGACCGCGTCACGCGTGAACTGATCGTGCGCCTCGTCGCGCTGGCCCGCGCGGTGCCGCCCGCGATTCCGGAAACCGAAGCCGACCGGCTGCTGACCGCCGCTCACGCCGCGCTGCTGGCCGACCGGAATCTGGGTGGCTTGAGCCTTGGCATCCGTGAGCAGGAATGCGAATGGGACATCGAGGACGCCGACGCGGTGGCCGCCGCTATTCCCGCGCGCTACGCGATCACCTACCGGACGCTCGACACCGATCTTTCAACCAAGGGATGACACCCATGACTTCCATCGTTCTGACTCACCCGCATTCCCACGCGGGCCAAGCCCACAAGGCGGGCGAACGGCTCGATGTGGATGGCCGCACCGCCGACTGGCTCATCGCCAACGGCATCGCCCGCCACGACCGCCAGCCCGCACCCGTGCCGCAGCCGGAAGGCGACAGCGCTCCCATCGAAGCCAAACCCACTCCCACCCAACGCAAGGAATCCAAATCATGAGCACCTATGCATCGTTCCAAGGCCGCGTCTTCCTCGGCAAGCGCGATATCGACGGCCTGCCCATCGAAGTGCGCTCGCCCGGCAACGTCGCCGAGCTCAAACTCTCGCTCAAGACCGACGTGCTGGAGCACTACGAGAGCCAGACGGGCCAACGCTCGCTGGATCACCGGATGGTCAAGCAGAAGTCGGCCACCGTGAACCTCACCATCGAGGAGTTCACCAAGGAAAACCTCGCACTTGCCCTCTACGGCAACCACATCACCGGCAGCACCGGCACGGTCACCGCCGAACCCATCGGCGGCGCGGCACCGGTGGTGGGCGACCGCTACTTCTTCGCCCACCCAAAGGTGTCGTCGCTGGTGGTGACCGACTCGGCGGGCACGCCCGCGACGCTGACCGCTGGCACGCACTACACCGCCGACACCGACTTCGGTGCCCTCCAGTTTCTGGATACCACCGGCTTCACCGCACCGTTCAAGGCCGCCTACAGCTACGGCGTCGCCATCGAGATCGGCATCTTCACGCAGGCGCTGCCCGAGCGCTACCTGCGCTTGGAAGGCATCAACACCGCGCAGGGCAACGCCAAGGTGCTGGTCGAGCTGTACCGCGTGGCCTTCGATCCCTTGAAGGAAATCTCCTTCATCTCCGACGAGTACAACAAGTTCGAGCTGGAAGGCTCGCTCCTGGCCGACACCACCAAGCCCTATGACGCGGTGCTCGGCCAGTTCGGCCGCATCGTGCAACTGTGATGGGGACTGCCATGAGCGATCTGGAAACTCTCATCCCGCAGGCGGTGGATCTGGTCATCGACGGCGAGCCGCTGGCCATCAAGCCGCTCAAGGTCGGCCAGATGCCCGCCTTCCTGCGCGCCATCACGCCGGTGATGCAGCAGATCGGCGGCGATGGCATCGACTGGCTGGCGCTGTTCGGCGAGCGCGGCGACGACCTGCTGACGGCAGTGTCGATTGCCGTCGGCAAACCGCGCGCGTGGGTCGATGAGCTGGCCGCCGACGAGGCCATTCTGCTCGCGGCCAAGGTGATCGAGGTCAACGCCGATTTTTTTACCCGGACGGTGATGCCCCGGCTCGACGGGCTGATTGCACGGACGGGCGCGAAGGCATCGATGGTCACGGCTGGTTCGACACCGTCCAGCACCTGATCGCCCACGGCCACCGGTTGCCCGACATCCTCGACTACACCCTGGCGCAGGTGCGCGGCTTCGCCGCCGCCACCGCGCGGGAGGATGCCGCACGCGATGCACGGCTTCTGTCGTTGATCGCCATCGGCGCACGGGGCGACGCCCGCCACCTCGATCAGACCCTCGATAGGCTCCAAGACCATGCGCATCTCGGTTCGCATCGATAGCAAGGCCGCACAGGCGCAGTTGCGCCGCTGGGGCGGCGAGTTCCGCGAGAAGGTGCAGAAGGCGGTCGCGCGCGGCATCGCCAGTGAAGCCACCGAACTCAAAGAGGACGTGCGCAGCCACGTCGCGGGCCAGATGACGGTGGTCAAGAAGTCCTTCGTCAAGGGTTTCACCGCCAAGGTGCTCGACAAAGACAAGAACCGACTGCCCGCGCTCTACGTCGGCTCGCGCATCCCGTGGTCAGGTATCCATGAACGTGGCGGTGTCATTGGCGGCCGGATGCTGATCCCGCTTCATGGGCGCGTGGGCCGCAAACGTTTCAAGGCGCAGATCGCCGAGCTGATGCGCGGCGGCAACGCCTACTTCATCAAGAACGCCAAGGGGAACATCGTGCTGATGGCCGAAAACATCAAGGAACACGACCGGCCACTGTCGGGCTTCAAACGCCGCTACCGAAAAGCCGAGGGCATCAAGAAGCTGAAGCGCGGTGCCGACGTGCCCATCGCCGTGTTGGTGCCGCGCGTGCAGATCAAGAAGCGGCTGAACGTCGAGCGCATCGTCGCCGGCCGCATCCCGCGCCTCTCTGCACGGATCGAGAAGCAGTTGCGGCTGGTGGACTGAAATGGCAAACCGTATTTCCATCCTTGTTGCGCTCGAAGGCGCTGACGAGGGGCTCAAACGCGCCATCAATTCGGCCGAGCGCAGCCTTGGCGAGTTTGGCGCGAACGCCAAGACCGCAGGCGATAAAGCCGCCGCCGGGATGGCCGAGGTCAAGGCCGGGATGAACGCCTTCGGCGATCAGGTCGCCAAGGCCAAGACGCAGTTGCTGGCCTTCCTCACCCTCAACTGGGCGGCGGGCAAGGTGCAGGAGATCGTCCAGATCGCCGACGCCTGGAACATGATGTCCGCGCGCCTGAAGCTCGCCACCGCAGGCCAGCGCGAATACACGGTCGCGCAGAAGGATCTGTTCGCCATCGCGCAGCGCATCGGCGTGCCGATCCAGGAAACCGCCACGCTCTACGGCAAGCTCCAGCAGGCCGTGCGGATGCTGGGTGGCGAGCAGAAGGACGCGCTCTCGCTGACCGAGAGCATCTCGCAGGCGCTGCGCATCTCCGGCGCATCGGCCACCGAGGCGCAGTCATCCCTGCTGCAGTTCGGTCAGGCGCTGGCCTCGGGAGTGCTGCGCGGCGAGGAATTCAACTCTGTCGTCGAAAACAGCCCCCGTCTGGCCAAGGCACTGGCCGACGGCCTGAACGTACCCATCGGACGGCTGCGCAAGCTCGCCGAGGAAGGGCGGCTCACCGCTGACGTGGTGGTCAACGCGCTGATGAGCCAGAAGGACAAGCTGGCCGCCGAGTACGCGCAACTGCCGATGACCGTTAGCCAGGCCTTCACGCGTCTGTCGAACGCCTTCGGACAGTGGGTCAGCAAGCTCGATGAATCGACCGGCTTCACCAAGAAGCTCGCCGAGGCCCTGACGTGGCTGTCGGAGAACCTGGACACGGTGATGAAGTGGCTGGGCCGCATCGCCGAGGTCGGTCTCGCGGTGCTGGTCTACCGCCTAATCCCGGCGCTGATCATCGCGTGGCAGACGGTGGGCGCGGCAGCGGTGACGGCGGCCAGCACCACGGCGGCAGCGTGGGCCACGGCCAACCTGTCCGTCTCGAACGCCATCGCCACGGTCGGCAAGCTGCGCGTGGCCTTCGGCGTGCTCGGCGCGGCCATCATCGGCTGGGAGATCGGCACGTGGCTGTCCGAGAAGTTCGAGATCGTCCGCAAGGCGGGCATCTTCATGGTGCAGGTGCTGATGACGGGCATCGAGCACCTGCGTTATCGGTGGGAGGTGTTCGCCGCCATCTTCACGTCCGACACCATTGCCGAGGCCACCCAGCGCCACAACGAACGCCTGACGGAAATGAACCGCATCTTCGCCGAGATGTACGCCGACGCCACCGAAGGCGCGAACGCGGCCAAGGGCGCGATGAACACCGCCGCGACCGCCGCCGAGGAAATCGCCAAGCGGCTGGAAGCCGTGCGCCAAGGCACGCAGGAAGCGGTCGGGCGCGGCATCGAGGCCGTCCACGCTGCGCTGGAAAAGCTCAAGTCCCGGCTGGGCGAGGTCGAACAGGCGGTGGGCAAGGCCCAAGGCGTGGTCAACGACGCGACCGCCAAGATGGCCGAGGCCTACAAGGGGCTGACCTCCATCGTCGAGGCCAGCCTCGCGCAGCAGGTGCAGGCGGTGAAGAACCGCTACGAGCAGGAGAAGGCGGAACTGGAACGCACCCAGCAGTCCGAAACGGCCAAGATCACCAAGTCCACTCAGCTGCTCACCGAGGCGCTGACCCAGCAGGCAACCCTGCGCCGTCAGGCCACGACCGAGACGCTCGGCCTGATCGATCAGGAAACGCAGGCGCGCAAGGACGCCGCTGCCCGGCAAGGCCAGACCGAGGAAGATCGCCGCGCCAACGTGCAGCGGGTCGAGAACGACATCCTCGCCACCAAGCGCCAGACCTTGACGCAGGCGCTCTCCGAGTACCGCCAGCACATCGACGCGCTCAACGCCGAAGCCAACCGGCATCTGGCCGAAGTGCAGCGCATCGAGGAAGCCAAGCGCCAGTTGTCGATGTCCACGGAGGAGCGCATCCGCGACATCCGCCGTCAGGGCATGACGGAGTACGAGGCCACTGAGGATCGCAAGCGCCAGATCACTGAGATGCAGGAGCAGGCGCGCCGGGCGCTGGCCAACGGCGAGCTGGAGCTTGCCCGCCAGCTCGCGCAGAAGGCGATGGACATGGCCGCGCAGGTTGCCACCAGCCAGACCAACGAGGCCAAGCGCGGCGAGGAAGCGCGCAAGCAGTCCGAGCAGGCGGTATCGCAGGTCACGCAACTGGAAGCGCAGTCGCGCGAGGCCTACCGCAGGCAGGAATACCAGCAGGCCACCGATCTGATGCGGCAGGCCGATCAGTTGCGCGCCGAACTGGCGCAGAAGGTCAAGGACGCCGACGCGCAGGCCGCGCAAGGCAAACAGGGCGTGCGCGACGCCATCGACCGCATCCGCCAGTCCGAGGAAATCCTCAACCAGACGCTGGACGCCGAAGCGAAGGCGCACCAGACGGCGGCACGCTCGGCGATCACCGCGCGCGATGAGATTCAGCGCACGCTGACCGAGACCACACGCCAGATCGACGACATCACCGCCAAGCTCAAGGACGGTCTGAAGGTTACGCTCGACGCCGACACCACGCGCTTCGACAAGGCCATCACTGATCTGGACAAGGCGCTGGCCGAAAAGGAATACCTGCTCCAGATCCAGGCCGATCTGCAGGAAGCGGAGAAGAAGCTCAAGGAATACGAGCAGTTGCTCAAGGAAGGCAAGACGCTGCCGGTCGATGCCGATGTGTCCAAGGCCAAGGAGGCACTGGATAAGCTCAAGACCTACGCCGACCAAAACGCGCAGTTCGAGCTGAAGGTGGCGACCGAGAAGGCGCAGGCGGCTATCACCAATGTCGAGGGGATGATCAAGGCGCTGGATCGCATCCAGACCGAGTCGCAGCATCAGGTGGCCAGCAACGTCGGTGCGGTACGCGCGGAAATCGACAGCCTCAACGGGCGCAACACTTCCAGCACCCACACCATCTACGTGACCAAGGTTGAAACCAATGCCACTGGCGGTCTGGTGGGTGGCGTGCGGAGGTTTGCCGACGGCGGTGCGGTGGCTCCGGCCTTTCCCCGGATGAGCGGTGGCTCGGTGCCCGGCTCCGGCCACCACGACACCGTGCCGCGCACCCTGGATGCCGGGGCCTTTGTGATCCGCAAGGCGGCGGTGCGCAAATATGGCAGCAGCCCCTTGGCCCGGCTGGCCAACCACGCGGCCCGGTTTGCCACTGGCGGATTTGTGGGCATCACCACGCCGAAGAAGAACCGCGAAGTCGCACAGGCGCAAAAGATGATGGAACTGGGCATGCGCAGCATCAATAACGGCAACTGGGGTGGGCCCATTGCCAACCAGGCCACGCGCAACCACTGGTCAAAGCTCTGGAACCTGGACAAACCGCTACTCGAGCGGATGGAGTCGCTCAAAACCTTGACGAGTCGCGAGCGTTCGGCGCTGGCCACCGTCACCCAGCGCTGGCAGTGGGCCATGAACGCTGCAAGGGACGATCTGGAGCGCGAGCTGCTCGAATACATGGAGCAGCACCAGGGTGAGTTCTATCGGCGAGGAGGACTCGCCAAGTCCGACACTGTGCCCGCCATGCTCACGCCCGGCGAGTACGTGGTCAACCGCAACGCCGTGGCGCGCCTGGGCGTGGGGTTCTTCGAGGCCATCAACAACCTGAGCGCTCCGGCGCAGGCACTGGCCGGGCGCGCGCTGGCGGGCATTCAGGGCTTCGCTTCGGGCGGCCTGGTGCATCCCGCAAGCCACAGCCTGCCACGTCCGTCGTTGCTCGAAGGTACGCCCACCCGCACCGTGCGCGTGGAACTGTCCTCGGGACAACAGAAGGTCAACGCCAGCGTCGATGCGCGCGACGAAGCGCGACTGCTGCAACTGCTGGACGCCGCTCGCGCCCGCACGGCTTGACCGTGCGCTCCTGTTTCTCTGCCTGAGGGTTTCCCGATGCAACTGAAGAACCTCGATACCGGGGTGGCTCTGCCATTGCCCGACGACTTGCTGTGGAGCGACGAACACGCGTGGTCGCCTGCGGTCGCCAATGCGTCCTACCTGATTACCGGGGCCTTGCTGATCCAGTCGGCCACTCGGCAGGCAGGTCGGCCGATCACCCTGGTGGGCGCACCCGATATGGCTTGGGTGACGCGTGCTGCCGTGGAGCAGTTGCGCGGGTGGGCGGCGATTCCGGTGGGCGGCAGCACAGGCCGCTTCGAACTTACTTTCGCCGATGGCCGGGTCTTCACGGTCGCTTTCCGCCACCAGGAGGTCGCCATCGAGGCCGAACCCGTGCTGGGCATCCCGGCGCGATCCGGCTCCGACTTCTACCGCCTGACCCTTCGATTTCTGGAGATTGCCTGATGCCGATTCAATCTGGCGACGTGAAGTTGCTCAAGTCCGCCGTAATGGCGGATGTGCCTGAAGGCGGCGGTGCGCCCACGGGCCTCGTGATTGCCGATGGCGTCTCGAACGCCATCTTCCCCGACATCTCCGAGCTGGATCGCGCCGGAGGCCGTGTCAACTTGCGCAAGAGCTTCGTGCAAGTGGGCACGGATGACACCGACACCTACTTCGGGGCCAACGTCATCGTGGCCGAGCCGCCGCAGGACGAGCGCGTTAGCGTCACGCTGTTTTCCACCCGGAAGACCTTCGACACCCGTGAGCAGGCCCAGACCCGCATGGAGGCCTACCTCAACAAAGGGCCGGAGTGGGCGGGCTACCTGTTCGAGAACCACATCGCGGGGCAGCGGGTGATCCAGCTCTTCCAGCGCCTGAGCGACGCCGTGCCCAACGTCGGCCAGACCCTCGTCCTGATCGAGAACGAAGGCCCGCCGACACAGAAGGAGCAGTACATCCGCGCCACCGCCGTCTCGGTGGTCGAGCGCAGCTTCACTTACAACACCGACCAGGACTACAAGGCGGCGGTCGTCACCGTCGCCATCAGCGACGCGCTGCGCTTTGATTTCACGGGCTCGCCCGCCAGTAGAACCTTCACGCGGGCAACCAACAGCACTAAAACGCGCGACACGGTGGTGGCCGACGCGGGCACCTACGTCGGCATCGTGCCGCTGACGCAGGCTGCCAATGTGGGCGACTTCACCATCAAGGGCGCGTCCATCTACACGCAGCTCGTGCCCAGCGCCCAGACCGAGACGCCGATCTCGTTCGTGCCGCCGTATGCCGCAGCGGGCTTGCCGGTGCCGGGCGCGGCACCCGTGAGCTACACGGCCAGCCACGCCTGGAACACCACCCTCAAGTTCAATCTGCCGGGCGGCTGCCTGCCCGGATCGCTGTCCATCGTCACCGACGGCGTCACGATCTTCGACGACGCGGGCCTGCTCAAGACCGCCAGCGGGACGCTGGGCACCATCGACTACGCCAACGGCATCCTGAGCTTGAACTCCGGCTCGATGTCCAACAGCAAGTCCATCACCTACACGCCCGCGGCGTCTTTGCAGCGCGCGCCGCAAAGCTCGGAGATCGCGGTCACGCCGGAGTCGCGCAGCCAGTCCTACGTCGGCACCGTGAACCCGGTTCCGCAGCCCGGCACGCTCTCCATCAGCTACATGGCGCAGGGCCGCTGGTACGTGCTTTCGGATGGCGGCAATGGCTCCCTCAAAGGGCTGGATGCCAGCTACGGCGCGGGTACCTTCAACAAGAACACCGGGGCCTTCGTGGTGACGCTGGGCGCGCTGCCCGACGTGGGCTCGTCCCTGATCCTGACGTGGAATGTGCCGACGCAGGAAACGCAGCAGCCGACCGCCGCCCTGAAGGCGTCGCAGGCCCTGCAGCTTGCCCCACCCGAAGGCAAAAGCGTTCAGCCGGGCACGCTCACCATCACCTGGCCACACGAGAGCGGCACGGGCACGCGCACGGCGTCCGCCACCACGTCTGGCGAGCTCAGTGGTGCTGCCACCGGTAGTCTGAACGTCGCGCAGAATCTCTTGAGCTTCGCGCCGAACGTCCTGCCGCCAGTCGGCGCACTGCTGACCGTGGACTACGTTGCGGGCCCCAAGCAGGAAGACAGCTTCGCGCACCCCTCGCGCGATGGCCAGGGCAAGGTGCCGGTGACTGCAACCCTGGGCTCCATCGAGCCGGGTTCATTGGAGATCGAGTGGAACACCCTGACGGACACCGCCGTGCTCGGGGTCTACACGCTGCAGCAGATTCAGGCGATGGGGCTAGGCCTGTGGAACGGGGTCGATCCCACGCAATACGCCCGCGACGATGGTGCGGGCAATGTGCTGCGCGCAGGCCAAGTCATCGGTAGCGTCAACTACGCCACCGGGGCGGTGCAGTTCCAGCCCGACGTCACTGTCAAGATTCCAAGTCCTGTCTACGGGGCGCAGCGCCTTGGCTGGGCCTCGGGCGTGGGCCAGATGTTCCGCCTCAACTACGGCGGCATCAGCTACGTGGATGCGCCGTCGCTCTACCCGAACGACGAGTCCGGCCGCGTCTTGCTGCGCTACAACAGCGCAGGCTCGACCAGCAACCACAGCGAGACGTTCGCGTTCAGCCCATCGTTTCGGCTGGTGCCCGGCGTCAACGCACAGGTGGTGACGGGCACGGTGTTGTTGGCCATCGCGGGCAACCAGCCCTGGGGTGACAACGGTCAAGGCACGCTGCGCGAATTCACGCCCAGCGGCTGGGTCACGCGCGGCAGCATCAACTACCTCTCGGGCGCGGTGACGCTCACCTCCTGGTCGGCGGGCGCGGCCAACAGCATCACGCGCGCCAGTTGCGTGACCACTGTGGGCGAGAACATCTCCAGCGAGTACGTGTTCCGCACCGGTGCTGCGCCACTGCGCCCAGGATCGCTCTCTATTCAGTTCGCCCGCGCGGTGGGTGGAACCCAGACCGTGACGGCAGACATCGACGGCACGATCACCGCGTCTGGCGTCATGGGCAGCGTCGATTACGACACTGGCCTTGTGCGAGTGCGGTTTGGCACCGTGGTCACGGCGGCGGGCAACGAGAGCGAGCCGTGGTTCGACGCCGAGAACGTGCGGCCAGACGGCAAGATCTTCCGGCCAGAGCCGGTGGCGGCCTCCAGCCTGCGCTACAGCGCCGTGGCCTACAGCTATCTGCCCCTGGATGCTGCGTTGCTGGGCATCGACCCGGTCCGCCTGCCCAGCGACGGGCGTGTGCCGATCTTCCGTCCAGGAGGCTTCGCCGTCGTCGGCCACACCGGTCGCATCACCGCCTCGGTCAGCAACGGCCAGACCATCGATTGCGCGCGGGTGCGTCTGTCGCGCGTGCGTGTGGTCGGCCACAACGGCGTGGTGATCCGCACAGGCTACGTTACCGATCTGGAAGCAGGCACCGTCACGTTTACCGACGTGACTGGCTACAGCCAGCCAGTGACCATCGAGCACCGCATCGAGGACATGGCCGTGGTGCGCGACGTGCAGATCAACGGCGAGATCAGCTTCACCCGCCCGCTGACGCACGCCTATCCGCTGGCCAGTCCCGGCGATCCGGCCTCTGGCAGTTTTGTCTCCAGTGCGCTGGTTGCCGGTGACCTGTTCGCCCGCGTGAACCTCGTGTTCGACCAGAGCACCTGGAACGGCAGCTGGTCGGATGAACTGATCGGCAGCGCTGCCACCGCGACCTTCAACCACACCCAGTACCCGATAACGGTCACCAATCGCGGGGCGCTGACCGAGCGCTGGGTGGTGCGCATGACCAACAGCACCTCGTTCGAGGTCATTGGCGAGAACGTCGGCGTGATCGCCACCGGCAACACCAGCGCCGACTGCGCCCCCAACAACCCGGCGACCGGAGTGCCGTACTTCCGCCTGCCTGCGCTCGGCTGGGGCAACGGCTGGGCCACCGGCAACGTGCTGCGCTTCAACACCATCGGCAGCCAGTTCCCGGTGTGGGTGGTGCGCACCGTCCAGCAGGGGCCGGAGTCCGTGCCCGACGACCACTTCACGTTGCTGATTCGCGGTGACGTCGACACCCCTTGACCATAAGGAATCAATGCAATGGCTGACCTCACCGTCAAATACTTGAACAGCGGCATGACCGGCGCGCCGCAGATCAGCAACAACTGGGGCGATCTGGTGACGATGCTCGACGCCTGTCTCGTCAACGGTTTCGCCTTGAAGGCCATCGACACGCTGACCTGTGTCGATGGCGTGGCCACGGCCACCATCAGCGCAGGCCACGCGTACCGGCCCGAGCAGGTGGTCGAGATCGCCGGAGCCGACCAGCCCGAGTACAACGGCGAGGTGAGGGTGATCGCCGCCACCGCGACCAGCTTCACATTTGCGGTGACCGGCACACCCGTGTCGCCCGCGACCAGCGCCACCAGCATCTCTGCCAAAGTCGCGCCGCTGGGTTGGGAGAAGGCGTTCGCGGGAACGAGCAAGGCCGCCTACCGCAGCAAGAACCCGCAGTCGCCGCAGAACCTGCTGCTGATCGACGACAGCATCAAGACGCCCGGCTACACGACGACGTGGGCGAAATGGGCCAACGTCGGCATCGTCGAAGACCTCACGGACATCGACACCATCGTCGGTGCGCAGGCTCCGTTCGATCCGAACAACCCGACGCAGAACTGGACGCAGGTGCAGGCTAACCAGTGGGGTTGGTACAAGTGGTACCACGCCCGCCAGACTGGCTATGAAATCTATGGCGACGGCAGCGGCGGCAGTCGCAACTGGGTGTTGGTGGGAGACGACCGGTTGTTTTTCCTGTTCGTCACCAACGCTGCTGGTTACGGTTGGTACGGGCGCAATAGTTATTGCTTTGGTGACATCACGAGCTTCAAGCCGGGCGACAACTACGCCACCGTCTTGTGTGCCGACGATTTGTATTGGAGCAACAACAACCATTACATCAGTTACCCCGGCCAATACAACGGCTATGGGCTGTCCTCATCATTGGACTTCACAGGCAAGGTGCTGCTGCGCAATCACACCCAATTGGGCAATCCGGTACGTTGGGGTGTGACGTCTCTCAATACCAATAACGGCCAGCAGATCTGCGGGCGCGGGCCAATGCCGTTTCCCAATGGGCCTGACTACAGCCTGTGGCTGCTGCCCACCTATGTGCGGCAGGAGGACGGTCATATGCGCGGCCTGATGCCGGGGATGCTGTGGATGCCGCAGGATCGCCCGTATAGCGATCTAACCATCGTCGACAACGTCGTCGGGCAGACGGGCAGGAAGTTTCTTTTGGTCAGGACGCAGTACAGTTCGGAAACCGAGGGCGCGCAGATCGCCTTCGACATCACCGGGCCGTGGAGGTAAGCCGTGATCTGGTGGGACAGCGTGGCGTCCTTGACGCCAGTCGCGGCGTGGGACGCACTGCACTTCTCGGGCGGGCAACTGCAGGATCAGGTCAGCAGCAATGCCATCACTGTGCAGGGCGGCGTGGCCACGCCATTTCCGCTGTACGGTCTGTACGGCCAGGACAAGCCCTGGCCGCTGGCGTCGCCTATGTCCTTGTCCGGCGACTTCGTGCTGGCGGGCTTCGTGATGCACGTCAGCCGGGGGCTGGTGTTCTACAAGACCCTTGGCGACAGCAACAGCTACTTTCTGGATCAGGAATCCAACGGCGCGATCTACCAGTACGCCAATGGCAGTGGCGGTCAGGTGGGCAGCGGGCCTGCGTGGGGCACGCCGAAATTCATGGCGCTGGTGGTCAGCCCGGCCAGTGTTCGCGTCTACATCAACAACGACTGGGCGGGCGCGGCGTTCGCGCGCTCGTGGGTCGCTGACAGCGTGGGCGGCATCGGCTACTACGCTGATGGCAACGAATACAACATCGGCGGCAGCGAGCGCTTCTTCGCGGCCGGGCTGTGGTCGGGTGTCGCCAGTCTCGCCGACTTGCGCGCGCTGGAAGCCGCCTGCCGAGCCGCGCTCGCCGGGCCGCCGGTCGGCGTTCACGCCGTCGCCTTGAGCCGCTTGCACAGCCCGAACTCCGCGCAATGGAACCAGCAGGGCAGCCACCCGCGCCAGTACCGAGGCGTGGCCAGCCACCGCCGCAACATCCATTTCGGCGGCAACGGTCAGATCACCGGCACCGTTAAGGAGAAGGGCCAGCCCGACCAGCCATTGGTGCGTGAGGTGCTGCTCTACAGCGAAAACACCCACACCCTGGTGGCGAGCACGTGGTCTCAGGCTGACGGCACCTATCGATTCGAGCGCATCGACCCTCAACAACGCTACACGGTGATCAGCACGGACTATCGACAGATGTACCGCGCAGTGATCGCGGACAACCTCAGGCCGGAGCCGATGCCATGACCGTCGCCATCACGCAGGAACACAACGAGGCACGGCTGGCGGGCACGCTGTCCTTCCTCGATGCGGGAACCAACCCCGCGCGGCTGCGCATCTACGGCGGCACGCGCCCACCCAACCCGGCGGCGACTCCCACCAGCGCGATGCTGGTGGAGATCGCGCTCACCAAGCCCGCAGGAACGATTGCAGGCGGGTTGCTGACGCTCACCCAGCAGGAGGACGGCCTCATCGCCGTCACCGGCATTGCCACGTGGGCGCGGCTGGTCAACGGAAGTGAGGTGACGGCGCTCGATCTGGATTGCAGCGGCACCGAGGGCGCAGGCGATGTGAAGCTCGCCGCTACCCAACTCTATCTGGGCGGCGACGCCCGGATGGTGTCGGCCATCTTGGGCTGAAGGATCGGGGGTGAACGATGCCTGTGAACTCTGGGCAAAACGTCGACCTGCTGTACGACCGACCCGCCGCCACCGCCGCCGATCTGATCTTCGGCGCGGACTACGTGCCGCCGCGCAACGACGTGGTGGTACAGGCCACGCTGCCGCTGCCGGTCGTCAGCGTCGCCTTCATTCCGCCCGCGCGGCTGGAGGTGCTGGCCGAGCTGCCGGGCCTGACGGTCAGCACGCTCATCCTGCGCCCGAGCGTGCCGCTCAACGTCGGCGTGGCCAGCCTGCCCGGGGTTGTGCTCACTGGCGAGGTGCGCTACGCATCGCGCACGCAGCGCCCGACGTTGGGTCAAACTGCGCACGAGTGGCAGCAGGCCGTGCAGCGCGAGGACGGCGCAGCGCAGTGCCAGCAGGATGCGACGGCCACACCCGCAGGCTGGGGCGCTGCGTGGCACCGTGGGGCTGTGGCGATCCACGGCATCGCGCACCGCCTGCCGCCGGTCTTGGTGGCAGCGCCGCTGCTGCGGCGCACTGGTCAGCAGCAGGCGACGCGCTTGCACGGCGCAACCGGGTTCAGCCACGAGAACGCGACGCCTATCGCGCAGCTTCGGACCGGCGTGTTCCAGAACGCCACGCGTTTGCGCGACGCCACGCGCTTCGCGCATCAGGACGGCTCCGCTAGCTGCCGCGCCGGTCGGCTCGCCCTCTGGCAGAACGCCCGACCGCTGAGGCAGCGCCAGGGTTCGGACTTCCAGAGCGCAAGCCACCGACCGGTCGGCTGGCGCGGGCGGTACCAGGAAGCGATGCGGCCACCGCCCGGCATCAGCGTGTGGGTGATCCCCGAGCCGCTCGAACCGCCGCGTTGCTACACGCCGAGCGGCCACCTGCTGTTCGCTGCGTTGGCTCCCGCCAGTGCCCATCTGCTGTTCTTCTGCGAAAACCACATCGAGCCGCCCGATGGCGAGCCGGTGGTCGTTCCCGTTCGGAGGGTCTACTTCGTGATCAACAACGTGACCCTGCACCGGCTGCCCGATGGCTTGCCCGTGCCGGTGTTCAATCTTGCGCTGTCGCTCGATGCCGCGTCCTGGACGTGGGGCTTCGAGGCACTGCTCCCCGCCGCCGCAGAAAGTCTGGTCGCGCCCGGCAGCAACGGCAGCCCGGTCGAACTGGTGGCCAGCGTCAACGGTACAGGCTTCCGGGTGCTGGCCGAAAGCATCAGCCGCGAGCGGGTGTTTGGCGACGCCAGCATCCGCATCTCGGGCCGTGGGCGCAACGCCGTGCTGGCCGCCCCCTACGCGCCGGTGACGAACTTCCAGCAGCCGCAGGCGCGCACGGCGCGGCAGCTGATGGATGACGTGCTGACGCTCAACGGCATCCCGCTGGGTTGGAACATCGATTGGGGCCTGACGGACTGGAACATCCCGGCCGGGGTGTTCACCCAGCAGGGCACGTGGATGGAAGCCTTGGCTGCCATTGCCAGCGCCGCCGGGGGCTACCTAATCCCGCATCCGTCCGACCAGAGCATCCGTGTGCGCCATCGCTATCCGGCCGCGCCGTGGGACTGGGCCGCCGTCACGCCTGACTTCGTGCTGCCCGTCGATGCCGTGGCCCGCGAGTCGCTGCGCTGGGTGGAGAAGCCCGGCTACAACCGCGTGTTCGTGTCGGGCCAGGACGTCGGTGTGCTCGGTCAGGTCACGCGCGCAGGCACGGCGGGCGATGTGCTGGCTCCAATGGTGGTCGATGCACTCATCACCGAGGCCGCTGCGGCGCGCCAGCGTGGCATCACCGTGCTGGCCGACACCGGGCAGCAGATCGAGGTGAGCCTGCGCCTGCCGGTGCTGGCCGAGACGGGAATCATCGAGCCGGGGGCCTTCGTCGAGTACCAGGACGGCAGCGTGACCCGGCTTGGCCTCGTGCGCTCGACGCAGATCGAGGCCGGGATGCCCGAGGTCTGGCAGACGCTGGGAGTGCAGAGCCATGCATAACCTCTACGAACAGTTCCGCCAGCTCATCCCCGACCCGCCGTTGCAGGCGGGCACGGTGGTGGGCATCGGCGCAGGCAGCGTGGCCGTCGCCTTGCCCGGTGGTGGCCTGATCCGCGCACGCGGCAGCGCCGCCATCGGCCAGAAGGTGTTCGTGCGCGACGACGTCATCGAAGGCGTCGCACCCAGCCTGACGCTGGAGATCATCGAAATCTGAAGCCCAACTTTCCGATCAACCCTGAACCCGCCTTGGTGCCACATGCATCGGGCGGGTTCTGCATTTCTGGAGACCTGCAATGACTGAACCCGAACAACAAGCGCCCGCCGCCCTCGTGGAGAACATGCTGCTTCTGCGCAAGGAGGACTTCGACGATCTGCTCGACCGTGCCGCCGAACGCGGAGCCGAGCGTTGCCTCGCCCATCTCGGGCTGGAGAACGGCAGTGCCGCGAAGGACATCCGCGAGCTGCGCGACTTGCTGGAAGCGTGGCGCGATGCCCGCCGTACTGCGTGGCAGACCGCCGTGAAGGTCATCACCACCGGCATCCTGGCCGCGCTGCTGGTCGGTGCTGCCATCAAGCTCAAGCTGATGGGAGGTGGCCAATGATCGAAACACTTCTTGGCGGCCTCCTCGGCGGGGCATTTCGTCTCGCGCCGGAAATACTCAAGTGGCTCGACCGCAAGGGCGAGCGTGGCCACGAGTTGGCGATGCAGGATAAGGCGCTGGAGTTCGAGAAGTTGCGCGGCGCGCAGCGGATGGCCGAAATCGGTGCGAGTGCCGAGGCAGCCTGGAACGTCGGTGCAGTCGATGCGCTACGTGAGGCCATCCGCACCCAAGGGGAGAAGACCGGCGTGCGCTGGGCCGACGCGTTGTCGATCAGCGTGCGCCCGGTGATCACCTACTGGTTCATGGCGCTGTACTGCGCTGCTAAGACGGCGGCATTTGCGGCTGCCGTCACCGCTGGCGCTGGCTGGGGCACGGCGATCTTGCACGCCTGGACGGAAGCCGATCAGGCGCTGTGGGCCGGAGTGCTGAACTTCTGGTTCCTCGGGCGCGTGTTCGACCGGGTGCGGTCGTGACCGAGGTGCCGAAAACGGCCATCGAGTTGGCCAAGCGCTTCGAGGGCTTCCATCGCGTGCCAAAGGCCGATCCTGGACGCGCACACCCGTACATCTGCCCAGCGGGTTACTGGACGATCGGCTACGGTCATCTGTGTGACCCGAAGCACCCGCCGATCAACGAAACCGAAGCCGAGGTCTATCTGGCGCGTGACCTGATGACCGCGTTCAATGCTGCGCTGCGCTACTGCCCGGTGCTGGCCACGGAGCCCGAGGCGCGGGTTGCGGCCCTCGTGGACTTCACGTTCAACCTTGGGGCGGGGCGTCTGCAGACGTCGACGCTGCGGCGGCGGGTCAATCAGCGGGATTGGGCTGGTGCGGCCATAGAGCTGCGTCGCTGGGCCTATGGGGGTGGGCGCGTGCTGCCAGGACTGGTCTTACGCAGAGAGGCTGAGTGTGTCTTGCTGACTCTACCCAGCTTAAAGTGATCTTCATCCAAAGTCGGTGGCCGCTTTTAGCCTCCAAAAGGGCAGGCAAGAAAGCCCGTATTCATGCCCGCCATCCGCGAATTCGTCGTGATGCTCTGATATAGGCAGCCCTCGGGCGCAGAGCTTGTTTGGCCGGAAGTTGGAGCATTGGTGTGAGGGCGTTCCGAAATTTTGCAATGCCTCCATTCTGTTTCGCGGCTGCAAGCTCGTTGCATCGGGACTCGCTGACCTCAATTCGATAAGCCTCGTTGAACGAAACTAGATTACTGTCGTAGGCATAGTGATGAAGCTTGCAGAGTGCAATGCCGTTGACAATTTCATCTGTGCTGTCAGGTGCTGAAACGGGAATTATGTGAGCAGCGTCGATGAGGGCTAGCTGCACTTGGCAAAACGCACACTTGTGACCATAGGCACCAAGCACCTTATCGCGAAAGTTTGCGGCTCTGTATTTTGTTGCAATGCTTCTGATAACTGTGCGGCGGTTCGAGTTGGCCACCTCGTCGATCTCTTCGTCGGTCAGGGTGTCAAGCTTGTTAAGTAGAGCGATGTCGCGGTGGGATGTGCCGGTCTTGTGCAGGCTTGCGCTTGAAAGGGCGTAATCAGCAAGAAAAATAGGCCGGAAGGCAGCGACGATTTCGTTGTCCTTGACCTGCGTGGCGAATGCCTTGCTGTGGGCGTCTTGGAGCGTTCCCTCTTTGATCTGAGCCGAGGGCGATGATGATGCCTGCCCGTCGTGGGCCGCGATGTCCCATGCCGCGAAGACCTGGGTGTCGTCGTGCCAGCCCAGCAGCACCGTTGCTTCCTTTGGATGGATGTGCGGAATCGCGCTTGTGACTTGGATGCGGAACTCGTCGGGTGCCCGGTTTCCTCCGCCGTGGGTGCAGTTCCAGATGTAGACCCGCAGGTCGAACGAGGCGCGCTCAGGGTTGGCCGCCCTAACCAGGAACGGGTGTTTTCCTTCAAT
Source organism: [Acidovorax] ebreus TPSY (assembly GCF_000022305.1). Lineage (NCBI taxonomy): Bacteria > Pseudomonadati > Pseudomonadota > Betaproteobacteria > Burkholderiales > Comamonadaceae > Diaphorobacter > [Acidovorax] ebreus. The sequence goes on along the minus strand of NC_011992.1, from coordinate 3,405,991 downwards.
CACCAGTGGCATCCAGCCGCCGTCTCGCAGGCCTTGGAGCACTCTGTCAAGCAGTTCGGGCTTGGTCAGTTGAGCCATTTCTTTTCCTTTTCAAGGTCTTGGAAAAGATGGTAAGCGCGACTCTTGCCTTGCCGCCGTCCCGGCTTCGCACACCCGGCATTGGCTTGGCGTCGCGCAGACGACGGGCAGTGGCGAAGATGGCACGCCCATTGGAGAGGAGGCCTCGGAAGGGTGGTTTTCGTATTACACTTGCCTGCTAGTTAAATGAATGCGAAAAACCAGAAAGAAGAGGCATCAATGGTCCGCCCGCACGTTGCAGAGCCCCGTGAAAACATCGCCAGCCTGAGGCTGACCGCCAACGAACGCGAGGAGATGGAGTTCACCTCGCAAGCTCTTGGCTTCAAGTCGCTCAGCGACTATATCCGACACCTCCACAAGGTCGCTGTCGCCCCAGAGAAGAAGCGTGTCGCAAAGCTCAACGGTAAGACCTACGGCCCCCTGATCGAGGTCCACAAAACCGACCTTGGCAAGATTTACCAAGGCGATTCGCTCGAATACCTGCACCACAAGGTCAAGCCGGGCTCTGTGAACCTGATCATGACCTCGCCGCCTTTCGGGCTGGTCCGTAAGAAGTCCTACGGCAACGAGGACGCCGCCGAGTACTGCGAATGGTTCCGGCCTTTCGCCGAGGGCTTCCATCGCGTCCTCAAAGACGACGGCAGCCTTGTCATCGACATAGGCGGCGCGTGGAAGTCAGGCTCGCCCACTCGGTCGCTCTACCACTTCAAGCTCCTGGTGATGCTCTGCGAGGAATACGGCTTCCACTTGGCCCAAGAGCACTACTGGTGGAACCCTGCCAAGTTGCCGTCGCCTGCCGAATGGGTCAACGTGCGCCGCGTCAGGGTCAAGGACGCGATCAATTGCGTGTGGTGGCTGTCAAAGACGCCATTCCCCAAGGCGAGCAACAAGCGGGTGCTCGCCCCCTATTCCGATTCGATGAAGGGCCTGCTCAAAAACGGCTACACCGCCAAGCTGCGCCCGTCCGGACACGACATCTCCGACAAGTTCTCCAAAGACAACGGCGGATCGGTGCCGCCGAACTTGCTGGCCATCGCCAACACGGAGAGCAATGGGGTCTATCAGGAGTATTGCCGGGCCAACGGCATCGACATCCATCCAGCCCGTTTCCCTGCCTTGCTGCCGGAATACTTCATCCGCTTCCTGACCGATCCGGGCGATTTGGTCGTCGATCCGTTCGGGGGCTCTTGCGTGACCGGCATGGTCGCGGAGGCGTTGGGCCGCAAGTGGGCCTGCATCGAACTGTCGAGCGAATACATCCGAGGTGGCATCGGTCGCTTTCAAGGCGACGTGGCCGCGATTGGTCGCGGGCGTCCGGCCCTCTATTCGATCAACACGCCATGCTCTCAGCCCGTGGACGAAGCCGCTGTGCCATTGATGGCCAACGGCGGGGCAACGCGGTAATTGCGATCAGTCAGCTAAGGCCAACGTCGCCTTGGCGTGAAGGCGTTGGGCCAACGGAGCGAGGCTTCCATTGGCAAGGCCTGCGAAGTCGGTGAGACCGACGGGCTTGGCGCCATCGAGGCTTTCGGCAAAGCCAGAAAGATCCGAGATCACTGCGGCACAGTCAACCAAGAGCGACTCGGCAGTGGCTACATTCGCGGGCCGCGAATCCCGGCAATAGCGGACAAGTTGTTCGATCGCGTCCACGATCGCAGAATTGGCGGAATTGGGCGAGCCAAACCACTTGCATTCCAAGTGCGAAATCGTAATACCGGTCGGCTGGTCGACCACTGTGATGTCGGTTCGCCCCAAACCAAGCCTTGCATCCAGAGCCTCGGTGGCTTTGCGAACCATGATTTCCGACGAGTCGAGTTGCGCGTCGGCCCGTTTGGGCAGGGCTTTTTGCCAGTGGATGCGGTAGCGCCCCACGGATGCGATTTCCGACCCGCCCGCAATGGAGCCTTTCCATCGCATGGGCGATCCGCTGGTGTCTGCCAGCGCTTCGGCCATGGCAAGTCCAGCGGAGAGTTCGAGCTTTTGCCAGTCGTCAAGCTGGGCCACCAACGTGCTCGACAGCAGGGCTTTGATCGCTTCGGGCTCAAATCGCTCGATGCCTTCGAATGCGAGCATGGCATCGGCCGCCAACCGGTACAGTGGAGAAAGGCTCTTGCGCGCATCGCGAATCTCGGCGCCGCCTGGCCTGCGCCGCCCCGCAGGTGAGAGCATGACTTCGCGAAGCAGCTTGGAACGGGTGGCTTGCTCAATCAGGGCCGCGCGGTTGTGTATCCATTCCTGCTCAGGCCCGAGCTTGTGCCTGCGCATAGCCGAAAGGATCAGGGACTCGGCTTCGCGGAGCACCCAAGCCAAGACATGGTTGCGCCGGGTAAGAGGCGACACCGAAGGCTCCGACACGACAAACAGCGTGGTGTCGCCGGTCAGTTCCTGTTCGAACAGGGTTGCTCTGGCGTCGACCGATCCGGGGATGTGCCCCGAGTAGGTCTGCGTTTCGAATGCGATTGCCGAGCGAATGTCGCGGGGACGGGCGGCGACGTGCTTTGCGATTCGGCGCAAGTTGTCCGACAAGGCCCAACGAAGCAGAAGCTCTTCACGATCCTCGATCATGGCCCGAGGCGTTTGCGACTGCCAGCCATCGCCATGCTGCGCGCGGTGGCAACGCAGTAAAGCCGACAGGCAGTAATCGGAGAGCGAATCGGGCGTTGGAATCGTCAAGGCGCGAGGTCCATGAATCGACGGTCCACATCGGCGGCCAAGACGTGCGGCAGCCCCCATGCTTGGGAGATAGCCGCGGAGCACTCCATCGCTTCGGCCCGGCTGATGCCGTCAAGCAAGGGCAGGAAGGTCGATGCCATGACAAGTATGAAGGTGTCTTGATCTGCAGCATTCGGCGCAGCCAAGAAGTCGATCGTGTCGTCGATGCCGGAGGCGAGCCGCAGAAAGTCGATCACAGGCGCGCCCCCAAGTTCACGGTGGCGATTGACGATGGTCCACATGTCTGCGATCGGGTTTGGCAATGCTGCATCGTTGGCCCCGCGAAGCAGCCCAAGCTTGGCAAGCATCTCGCGCACGAAAGCGCGGGGGTCTTCCGGGATGCCGATGCGAATCCATGTGAAGCGCCGTGACAGCGCGAAGCTGATCTGTTCGAGCTGCGTCTTGTCAACCTGATTGAGCGTGCAAAGCATGGCCCAGTTGGAACCGGGCGCGAATTCGTGGTCCGCCTTCGCCGGGTTAGGCTTCGGAAGGATGCGGTAGCACGGGCTCGCCGGGTTTTCAACTTGAACCCGATAGGGCAACGAGGTCGACTGGCCCGACAGCACTGAAAATAGCGGGCCGATCACCTTGTCGATGGGGCAGCGGTTCAACTCGTCGATGATTATGGGCTTGTGGAAGTCCCGCAGCATCGCGCCGGGAATGAATCCCATTCGACCCGGTCCCAGCGGCTGGTAGCCACCCACCAGATCTTGCGAATTCCACGATGCTGAGCCGGTCAGCAGCGTGTAGGGCGCTTCACCATCGGAGAGGTCGTCGCCTGCGATCTGCTCGGCGACATATTCGGCCAGCGTGGTCTTGCCGGTGCCGGGTGGGCCATGGAAGACGAAGTGCCGCTTTCCCGTGCCCAAGGCAGCGTTGATGAGCTTGTAGACGTTGTCGGGGATGCCGATCAACTCAGGAGACGGGGCCAGCGTGACAGGGGCAGCAACTGCCGGAACGCCCGCCGCAAAGGTCGCAGCAAGGTCGACTTCCATCCGGGCAAGGTCCGCAGGCAGGTTGGGGTCGTAGACTTCGACGTCGGCTGGTCCCGTATCGAGCCATGCCCGTATGGCTTCGGTAGCTTCGTCGTAAGTCAATTGCGCGCCGGACGGCAAGGTCAGCGGGTCGCGGGCCGCCATGGTCTTAATCAGGCACATCCGGGCGATTCGGACGGTCGCCTTGTTGTCGGCGCGGCCCTTGTAGCCGATGTCGCTGGTCCCGGCGGTGAAATCGGTCAGGGCGTCGCCCGACGTGCCCGGAGGCAAGGGGCGCGCGAAGGCGAATTGGATGATCCACTCCCATTCAGGCGGGAAGACGAAGGCTGCATTGGCAGTCTTCACCGAAGGCATGACCCGGAAAGCTGCCAACGCGCACTTGCCCTGTCCATTGTTGATGTAGCCGGGCGTCCCTGCGCCGGGCATCTCATGGCCAGTTGCGTCCTTGGCGAGGCTTGCCGTGGCGGGCGTTACTGTCGCGTCGATCTGGATAATCCAACGTGGCGGCTTGCTGCTGATGTTGGCAGGCGTCTCCCAGTAGCCGGAGGCGACAGAGGTGGCCTCCGGCAGCGCCAAATCGCGCGTACCAGAGGAACGACGAGTGTAGGCTAAGGGCCGAAGGGCGCCGGAGCTTGCGGCTTTGGCTGCGGATTCGGCGCCCAAGATGTTGTTCTGCGTTGGTGCTGTGGCCACGTAATTTCCCTTTGTAACTGCATAAAGTTTAAGCGCAGTTGGGAGGGGCGCTTCTGCAGACGAAAGCGGGTGGGCCCGCAACAGCCGCATAGCGTGAGGAAGCGCAAGCCTGAGCAGGTATTACATGCCTTGCTCCAACTCATCTTCCGTTTCGGTGTCCAATGCTGTGTTCCTGTCAATTCGCCATTTTTCTGTTGTGGGATCGAAGACAGCGCCTTCCATAACCACCAATATCTGGCTGATTTGGAACTTCTTGAAATCTCGTTTGGTCAAGCGGCGAACGGCATTGAAAATATCGTCCAGTGTTGAGCCTTCTGCCGGGCTATTCTCCAAAGCCATGCGAACCGCGACATTGGGCCAAACTCGTCGAGAGCTCGGCCAGGTGGCTGGGTAGAGGTATTGGGCGCGGTCGATTCGTAAGCCCTTGCCCTTGCAATATCCAAAGAACGCCTTTGAAGTGTCCTCATCCAGGTCGCCTAAAACGGAGGAGACTTCCGACACATGTATGCCTTCTCGTGTTTCCTCCAGATGCTTTTCGATCATCTCAAAATAAGCAGCGGGGTCTTTGAGTTGGACATCTCTGTCCGCAAGTCCCCATTTGCTGGTGCCGATTCGTATCAGATTGCCCGCAGCATGGATTTGGAAATGACTGTTCACACCTCTTCCGGAAAATAGCTTCTCGCGAATTTCACTCGTGCTCATCGGAGCGCCTTCGCTTTCCAAAAGAGCCATCACTGCTTGGCGCAAATCCAAACGCGATGCTGCCGACCCAGACCAGCTGCCTCTCAGGCCCCACACCATGCGTTTCATGTAAACCAGCGATTCAGAGTTTTGCAGAGCAATGTTGATGATGTATTTGGAAATCCTACCGTCGAAGTCCAAACCTCGGTCGAGAAGTTCGTCCATCAGCTCAGATGTGTGCCATTGCCGGGTGGCGTCGCCACTGGACACGATGTCTTCCACTTCGGAAACGATTAGGTCGATCTCGTCCTTGGACAGTGGGCAATGTGAGAAGAGCCCATAGGTGCCTCGCGCATAGAGCATCCCAACGGATGCCGCCGCGTGATGCAAGCGCCTTGCTTCAAATTTCCGGTCTTCGTATCGCGATGCGCGGCGTTCTATTTCAGAGTAGTGAAGCGGCATGCCTGCTTCTTCCAAAATGGCGCTGACCACCGCCTCGGCAGTCCGGCCATAACCGGATAGCCTTTTGGCGTCGCCCGCGCGATTTGTCCACAATGCAAATGAAGAAACTTGCCGCCAAAGCGTTTCACGCAATTCTGCGCCCTTGTCGCTCAACAAAGCTTCAATTTGGAGGCGAACATACTCCTCAGTGGGTTTTTCGCTGACCATTTCACGGAGTAGTGATTTTCCGGAGTCGACGGCATGGGTCCATTCTTCAGTGGAAAGATGCGTGATGATCGAAACATCATCGATTTTCAGGATTGAAAATCTTTCTGGAAACAGATGCTTGAAAATTTCGGCCAATGAATTTTCAAGTTCCTCGGCGCCTTTGAACCAAGGATCGATGGCTGAAATTCCTCCAAGAAGTAGAGGGGATGCGCGCTCGGCAAGAAGTCCATCAAGCCGCTCTGCGAGCGATTCCCAAAACAAGTGTCGCCGAATTTTCTTGAAAATCTTTACTTCTATTTGCCTCACTCGCTCGCGGGATACTCCAATTTGATCGGAAATTTGTTGAAGCGTATGAGGCTCGCAGCGAAAGCCAAGTCGTGCTGCAAAAATTCCCCGCTCGTTTTCATTGAGACATTGGGCAGCTTCAACGATGCCGTCAATAAGACTGAGAGCAGCGTCGTGCCGGGAAATTTTTAGCAATCCATCCTGAATGTCGTCGTCGATCGCAGATAGTTTGCTGTTAGGTCCATAGTCGACTAACGCCTTAGGATCAACTTCATCGTGTAGCTTGCTAGTCTTGCGTTTAAGGGCATCGCCGTTGATCAACGCCTCGTAAAGCAATTTGCCGAGCCCATGAACGGAACCTTGCCCTAGATTGGGGAGCTTAAGCAGTCCGTTGTAGCCCTTTGCGGCAATATGCGCGACTGTCGAAAGATTGTGGCCTTTGAACACGTTGGCCATCCGAACCGTCGTATTCAAATTTTGAAGCTTATCGTTTAAAAACCATGGAGGGCATGCATGAAGATTATTGAGAATGCCTGATGCTGACGGTTTTTCGCCAGCGATCAATGTATACCGCGCTATGCCAATGATGTGGCGGTTTGATGTGTCCAGCACGTGTTCATTGGCAATGTAGGACTCGTCGTCCCATATGTCGGCACTGCGCAAGGTCTGTTCGAATTGCGGCTGAGCTTCCAAAAATTGCTCAACCCATCCGCGCGGTTCAAAATCGCCTAGGGTGCGCAACGCCGGTGCCGCAACCGATTGCAGGTCTTTTACCGATGGGTGGCTTGGATCTGCAATCTCATAGCCATATCCGGCAAGAGCTAGTCGGAAACACAGTCCATCGACTACCCCAACGGGCAGCGAACTCACTATGACAGGAGGAGGGAGCGAACCGACCGCTGCATCTGACAACAGCAAAGTGCCTGGCCAAGCTTGCGCAAGCTCGGCAATCTTCTGGGTCTCTGGCCGCCAAAATCCAACATGGATAGCAGCAGATGCATTTTCGACGGACAGTGCGACCCGAGCTGCGTCGATCAGTGGCTCCAGCTCCCGAAAGGCGTTTGATGCCCAATCGCCACCATGGGCTTGCGAGAACAAGAAGGCGCGCAGTGGCTTCATCCAATTAATAGCTTGTAGAGTTCTTGGAGGGGAGGAGAGATGCGACATCCAGCGGTCCGCCATCGAATCGGTTTGCCAGTTCTATGACACCCCAATCGGCGAGCCGCTCTGCCATGCGATAAACCGACCCGCCTTGAAGGTCCATCAAAGCGCGTATCGCGGCAGCAATCTCTTGATCTGGATCGATGGTGGCAACGCTGAAAACAGTTCGCCGCGATGGAACATCGGGAGGCTCGATTCCTTGCGCCAACGCCAAGCCTATGCCGAGCCGATATCCGTCAGCCATCTCAGCCAGAAAGTTGTCTTCCTTCATTTGCTGCAAAAGCGCGTGGGCCTTTTCGCTTAGTCCGATCATTGTGGGTTCTGTGATACTCATTGGGTCACCTTTTCAATGGTCGAATGGCGGGTGTTCACTTCTTTGATTTCATAGACACGGCCTACGCGTGATGCGATTTGGTCAAGGTCGCGGTCTCGATTGACCTCTCCCTCGTGGACGAACAAGATCAACTGATTGGTCGTCGTCGGTAAATATTTGAGAATGTTCGCGCGATGCCCCGGATCGAGTCGTCCAAATGGCGTGTCCATGACCACAGGCCCGGCGGATCGGCCAGCCCGCGAAAGGCCGTCGATGAGTGACAAAGCAACGATCTGTTCAGCGCCTGCGCTGCGGATAGTGACCTCATGGCCATGCTCATCAAGAATGGCCAAACCATAGTTGTTATTGATCTTCAAGCCGGAATACTTGCTCTGCGTCGTCATCGACTTGAAGGCATCGCTGGCAAGTCTTTCCACGCGAGTCTTCAAGTCGTCGCGAAGCCGGTCGATGCTTCGACCGTAGATTCGTTCGAGTTCGCTGGCGATCTTCACCACCTGCGAACTCTTTGCCGCTCTGGCTGTTGGGATGCTTTCAAGCGCCTTGGAAATCATGGCCAAGTCTTTGACGGCCTTGTCCATTTCAGCCTTGTTGGCTCGGATGTGCTGCTCGATGCGACCCTCTTCTTTGAGGAGGCCATCCCGCAAGGCGCGCTTTCTTGCGATCTCGGCAGTGTCTTGGCCTTTGATCTGGTCGTGCAGCCTCTCGATTTCATTGTCGAGCTTGGTTTGCTCAACCTTCAAGCGGGAAATTTCCCGGTCACATGTCGCGATCTGGGCAGTGGGACCGTGTTTCAAGAGGCGGTCAAGGTCTCTGATCTCGGCGCTGATTCGATTGCGTCCGTTTTCGTCAACGGTGATGCCCATGAGCGCGGCTTCGAGTTCGCCCAACTCTTTGCCTGCGTTGTTCCGCTGTTCTTGATGCAGGGGCTGGCCGCAAGACTGGCAAACGGCATTGTCGACAGACTTTCTCAATTGCTCGATCTTTGCGATGACTTTCGCGCGGTGGATCATGGCATCGGAGAGTCGGTTGTTCTCCTCCATTAGGTGCTCTCGCTTCAAGGCAATTTGTGGCCGGATCAAGTCCTTCCACGCATCGCGAATCAAGGCGAGTCTTTCGATTTCGATCTCCTTTTGGCGCTGGGAATTCTTGACCAAATTGTGAATCGCCCCGGGTTTTCTAGACACCTCTGAGCCTCAAACCTGAGGCCCAATAGGAGGTGCCATGAGCAAGCAGAGATACCCCGAAGAATTCAAGATCGAAGCGGTCAAGCAGATCACCGAACGAGGCCACAAGGTGGCCGACGTGTCGGCCAGGCTTGGCGTCAGCCAGCACAGTCTGTATCAATGGATCAAAGTCAAGCAGATGTCGCCTGACCAGCGCCAAGCGCAGTGCTCGCAAGCCGACGAGATGCGCCGCCTGAAGGCCGAGCTCAAGCGTGTGACCGAGGAGCGCGACATCTTAAAAAAGGCCGCAGCGTACTTTGCCAAGCAGTCCGGGTGAAGTACGCATTTATCGAGCGGCATGAACACGAGCACAGCGTGCGCCGCATGTGCAAGATCATGACGGTGCACCCCAGCGGCTACTACGCCTGGAAGGCCGATCCGGTGAGCCCACGCGCCCAGGACGATCAACGGGTGCTGGGCCTGCTCAAGCACGCGTGGTTGGAGAGCGGCGGCGTGTACGGCTACCGCAAGCTCACCCTGGACATGCGCGATCTAGGCGAGTCCTGCGGCAAGCACCGCGTGGCCCGATTGCTCAAACTCGAAGGACTGCGCTCGCAGACCGGCTACCGCCGTCGCCCTGGCATGCGTGGTGGCAAGCCCGCGGTCGTCGCGCCCAACCACCTGCAGCGCCAGTTCTCCGTGGCGCAGCCCAATCAATCCTGGGTGACCGACATCACCTACATCCGCACCCATGAGGGCTGGCTGTACCTGGCCGTGGTGGTCGATCTGTTCTCGCGTCAGGTGGTCGGCTGGTCAATGGGTAGCCGCATCGATACCGGGCTGGCGCTCGATGCGCTGGTGATGGCCTTGTGGCGTCGTCGACCCGAGCAGCCAGTCACAGTGCATTCGGATCAAGGCAGTCAATTCACTGGGCATGACTGGCAGGACTTCCTACGCGACCACAAGCTGATCTGCAGCATGAGCCGTCGCGGCAACTGCCACGACAACGCCGTGGCCGAGAGCTTCTTCCAGTTGCTCAAGCGCGAACGCATCCGCCGCCAGATCTATCCGACCCGCGATGACGCGAGAGCCGATGTCTTCAACTACATCGAGATGTTCTACAACCCTAAGCGCCGCCATGGCACTGCCGGAGATACTTCGCCGGTAGAGTTCGAGAGACGCCATTCCCAACGGCTCAAAAGTGTCTAGGGAATCCGGGGCGATTCACTGGGTCATCCAATCCTGGGGCGGCAGCAGTCAAGAGCTTGCGGCGCTGAGCTTCGGGAAATTCAATTGTGTCTACCCCTGGCGTTTCCCCCCTCCATAACAGATCGAATATCTTGTGATGGGATTGCACCCGCGCTTCATCTGCGGGCAGCCAGCTTCTGAATACTTCGATTGACTCGTGGTTGCCCTCGGCGTGCCACGCGCTCCATGTCTCATTGGCCGATCCCAAGAAGCTCACCTGGTGGCCCCGAGCATCGTCGAAGATACCAATCTTTTCATGATAGATCCCATTGCCGCCGCTGCGAATGGCAATCTTCATATCCAGGGCGCCGACTTTGATGAATGTTGCCAAGAGCTTTGCACTATGTCCTGCAGCCGGGTCCGACAACAAAGCATCTATATCCCGTGAAATGGCACGCTCCACAGCCTCGTCGCGCTGAACGTATCCTGACGCGATAGCTTGGGCATCCTCCTCAGTGATGGAGGGGGAGCAGATGAATCTGGCTTTGCCGCCCCTGCGGGCGAAGTCCACAAATGGCTGACCAATGATGGCAAAAATGCTGGACCGGAAATATCCCACTGCTCTGTCGTACGTGACAGCGGCGTCGAGGCACGGCTTGTAGAAGCCGGAAACAGGATCCCTGTCGCCCGTCCGATAGTGGGCATCAAGCGCGAGAGTCGCGAGGTTCCCGAGATGATTTCCACCTGCTGTGCTCAACTGAATTCCTTTCGGCAGTTGGGGCGGGTCTGGTAATTGTTCACTTTGGAAGTCGTCTCAGTTCTTTATTCCGCAGCATCGGCATCTATCCTTTGCTGGTCAGGAGACCGGTAGCCAGGTGCCAGCACGGCATTCTTGACGCCATAGATCGCCAGAGGGTCATTCAGCCAGAGCCGGTACTCATGGCCCCGCAGGCTATGGTCGGGAGAGCAGTCCACACTCCATTTGCGCAGGAGGTATCCAGCCGTGGCGGCACGGAGCTTCATCCGCAGCACGCCATTCCGGATGCCGTAGTCCATTTCGGTGATTTCAGGCCGGGGCTGATCGGGATGCGGAACTAGCTCGAGTTCGACGATCCGGGTCCACTGAATGTCTTGATCGCTCATCTCGTGGGACGCTACTAGCTGACCTTTCAGCACGACGGGGTGTCTGATCCGGGTGATGACGAAATCCCGGAACTCCTGGGACTTCCGGTCGAAGGCGCGGACGTGCCAGCGAAGGCCGTTATCGATCAACGCAAAAGGGACGATCTCCCGCTGAGTGCGGCCACTGGAGATCGAGTGGTACTCGATGCCGAGCGGGCATTCCTGGTGGATCGCCCGAGTCACGCTCGCCAGCACATCCAGATCGGGATGCGTCAACCGCGAAGGGCTCTCGCTGGCGACCCATGCCTTGAGCCGCATAGGCTCGCCGTCGCCGAACCCCTGGGTCAGCCAAGACAGCACGCGCTCGGGCGGAAAGTCGAAGACCGGGTGGAAGTCCGGGCCCAGGATGTAGGACTTGCCCTTGGAGTCGTAGTCGATGTTGCCGGGGGACAGATCTTTGTAAAGCGCCAGATCCCGGCTGGCCGCTGCCGACTGGATGCCAAATCGCGAAACCAGGTCCTGACGGCGGATCTCCCCGATGAAGCGCACACGCAACTCCACGAACGCGAGGCGATCGCGCTGTGGCTGGGTGAGTTCTGCTAGCTGTTCGTTCGACATCCTGGGTGCTCATTCGGGTTAGCGCAAGCTTGTGCGGGCCATCGCGGGAAGTATATAAGCTGCTTTAGAATGTGTTTATTGTATGAAATTAGATATTTATACATCGCATTGTGATTATGAACTGATGTACTGAAGACGCTGGGGGGCCAAGCATGAGCGGTAGCCGATGGGATCAGTCGGGCATGTCCCACAAGGGGTGGCACTGCGTGGACGTTGTCGACTTTCGGGTCGACGGCGAGCCTGCTGACGACACCGACTACGCGACCTACCAGATGTGTTGAAACGAGAAGATCCGCTACGTCCAGTACCCTGGATCGATCGCTTGAGGTTGTGCACAGACGCTGCGCGAAATCAGCGAAATCAGCGAAATGAGAAGCCCGACAAACACTTGCGGACGAACCGGCACGGCGAAACGAGCGAAATGAGCTTCCGCACTACGTAGGTCTGTACACCCGCGTCGGCGTGCCCGGCGAGTCGACAGGCCGCTCGACGGTCTGCACGTTAATCTTGGGCGGCGTACTGGCCAGCAGTTGCTCCAAACTGGCGTCGATCCGCGCCTTGGGCACCTTGCCCTTGAAGCATTCAGTACTGATCTGGCTGCGCGTAGCCTGTCCTCGCTCGCGCAGGAAGGCCAGTACCCGGTTCGACAACTCCAGAACCTGCACCAGCTTGGCTTCCTCGGCGGCGCTGACGAAGACAAAGCGCACGGACGCCGTGGCGTGCCGAATCCACGCCATCGCGGCGTCGATGTGCGGGACATCGATGCGGGTTTGCAGATCGGTCAGTGCCATCAGCATGGCCAGCCGGAGCAGCATCGGCGCACGGCGCTCCAGCAACGCCCCAATAGCGCCATCGTCCATGCCATCGTGCAGTTCGCCACGGTAGAACTGGGCGTAACGCCACTGCGCCTGGGGCGATAGTTCCATCCGCAGGTGTTCGCGATCGTCGTGCCGGTCGGCGCTGACAAAGATCAGCACCTCGAGCGTTCGGCGTGCCAGATGCTCGACCAGCGCCTGCGGCGTTTCTTTTGGAAACGGTAGCATCCGGGACCGCTCGGCCCAGATCATCAGGAAACGGTTGGCAAAGCCGTTGGTGAGTTCGCGCGCGCTCATCAGGCCGGTCAGCTCGCCCGGTGAGATCGCGCCACTCAGGCATACGTGCGGATCGCTCGCGTAGAGCCGGTTCGACTTGGTGGCGGGCTTGAGATCGACGCCATCCCAACAGTCGCGCAGGGCCGCCGACAACGTGTTGCCGTCGCGTCGCCCCTGATGCAGCACATTGGCGAACTCGGATTCGACCACCCACAACCGCTTGTCCTCCATGGCGGGCACGTCCAGTCGGCCTTGCCGATAGCCGTCGTGGATCAACGCCGCAAGACCTTCGCGAGTGGACAGCCCGCCTCGGTGAACCTGAGGCGCGAAGGCATCATCGATTGCCCGCAAAGCCGCGTCGATGCGCAGCACCAGTGACACCGCGTCGCCCTTGCGGCCACGGCCAGAGCGCCCAATGTGCAGGCAGAACAACCGAGCATGGTGCCAGGTGTTGCCGATGGGCAGGTACACGCCACGCCCGACCGCGCAGGACAGGTAGGCCATGAAGTTGGCGGCTATGGCATGGGCGTTGGTCTCCGTGCCTTCGCTGCCCGCGCGGGCGACGTCGCCGATCAGGCCGTAGAGGCAGGTGGGATCGGGCTGTGGCGCGTTGCGGTGGGGTGGTGCCACGTCATCTTGGTGGTCATCTCTATCGAGGCCAGTCGCTGCGTCCGGCACTGGACGTGTCGCATGACCGCCGTCGGTGGGTGCGGGCTGTTCATTCACTTGTCCAGCGTCACCATGCGGACGATGCTGTCGAACTCGTTCAGCACGTCGGGATGTTTCTTCGTCAGTTGGCGCAAGATGGCTTCGTTGGCCATGAGTTTGGCCAGGTAGCCCTTGGCCAGCACCAGATTGAGGATGTCCTGGCCGTAGGACTGTTCGGCCAGCTTGAACTGTTCCTGCAGATTGCCCATTTCTCGCTCCATCTTGGCCATCTGATCCGCGCTGACGCCGGTCATCCTCTTCGGCTTGACCTCGCCGACGAGCATGTTGCTGGGCGTGGCGGCCACCAGAGCCTGGGCGTAGGCGACCGTGATGTTGTTGGCGCTTACCATCAGTTCCACGCATTCGACCTGCCGAGTCGGTTTCATCTTTCGCAGTGCCGCACCGAGGTTGGCCGAGAAGGTTTGGTCGCGCAGAAGCTCGGCGGCTTCCGGACAGATCCCGTCGAGCAGGTTCAGCTTCTTGATGATGTGGCTGATGTCCACGTCCAGGGCCTTGGCGAGCCGTTCTGGAGTGACGCCACGTTCGACGGCGCGCCGGATCATCAAATGTTCCTGGATGCTGGAAAGCCGATTGACGCGGTTGTTGTAGGTGTAGCTCTCGTCATCAGTGGCCACGAGGCATGGAACCTGTTCGAAGCCCAGTTGCTTCAACGCGACCAGGCGTGTGTGGCCATCGAGCAGGATGTGCTGGCCAGATCGGTCGGGTTTGCCAACCGACAAGGGTTCGATCAAGCCGACGGCCTCGATGGACGCGATGATCTGCTTGAACTTGCGGGAGGTCACCAGCCCTTCGGGCGTCTTGCGTGACGGAAGGACGGCCGACAGCGGCAGGAGCAGTGGCTCTGGGACGAAGCCCAGTGGCGGCTTGGTCACGCTCCGCTCCCGCGTGCCCAGACCCGATCCGCCAGGTACTGCGGCAGGGTGTCCAGGCCTTCGGCACGCAGCAGATTGGTGAAATTCTCATCAGCCAGCAATTGACGCAGTGCGCCGACGATAAACAGCAGATTGCGCTGGGCGGTTTCGGCCTTTCGCACCAGCAGCTTCTGGCGCTCGACCTCGCGCTGATAGTTGCGTACCAGGCTGGACGTAGTGACATCCTCGTTCGGCTTGCGGGACGGCATCCTGCCGCCGATTGACCGGCCTTGGGTGCGACGGCGTTCGATCACGCGACGGGCCTGGATCAGTTGGCTGCCGCGCAACTTTCCGGACTCGTAGGCTTCCTGCAGGGCGGCCTGGACCGATTTGTCATCGGTGCCAGCGCCCGCGATGGTGATCGCCGCGTTGAGTGGGATGCGTCCGCTGCCGACGGCCATCAGGAGCCGTTCCTCCCCGTTCTTCAGTAGGTACAAAATGCCTTGGACATACTCCGGACTCAGGCCGGTCTTCTGCGCGATGGCCTTCTTGTCGTATCCCTGATCCCGCAGTTGCTCGATCCCGACCAGGAGTTCAAGCGGGCTGAACTTGCGCCGTGCGATGTTCTCCGTCAGGCTCATGATGAAAGCCGATTCGTCATCGACGTTCATCACCATCGCTGGAATTTCCTGTTGGCCGATGGTCTTGAAGGCCTTGAACCGCCCCTCGCCGCAAATGAGCAAGTAGTGCTCGCCATCGCTGCCGGGGCGCGGGGTCACGATGATGGGCTTTTTCAGGCCGATGCTCTGGATGTTGCCGACGATCTGCTCGAACACGCGGCTGTTGCGTTCGCGCGGGTTGAGCACTTCGATGCGGTCGAGCGGGATCATCCGCAATTCCGAAGGGCGATGCTCTTTTTCGTTGCTCATGCGGCCCTCCTGATGCGTATGCGCCGGGCCATGCCATACAGGTAGTCCAGGCTGTCGAAGTGGTAGCACTCGAACTCAATGCCGTTGTGATCGGCCAGATGGATGCGCGGCTGACCGAAATCCAGTCGAGGCAGCAGGTAGTAGTCCAGTGCGCCTTGGTTGCCATCGTCCAGACGCACGGCCACGGTGATGTCCGGGGCCAGACTGGTGTCGAAGCGCACTTTCCAGCGCCGTCGCCCGTTGTCGAGCTGCTGGCAACGGGCCAGCACCAGTGAGACGGTGAATTCACGATTGACCGTCAGCAGGTCGGTCGCCGGATCGCGTTCGACCGCACCGCCGACCTCGGCGATCATCCGTTCGGTCTGGCCGACGATTTCCGGGTGCAATCGGCGCAGGAACTGGTTCACCTCCAGATACTGGTAGTCCCGATCCGGGGTGAAGCCGACTGTCTGGTACGCGCGGATCAGGCTGCCGAAACGGTGCGCATAAGCCGCTGCCGATGGCATCCCTTCGGTTTCATCGATGATCAGGCCGGAGAGATAACCGTGCCGCTGGTACAGGCTGCGCAGCTTTTCGATCAGATCTTCGTCGGTGTATCGATGTGCCCGTGCGCGCAGGATGCCTTGTGCGGTGTAGAACAAGTCAGGTGGGACGATGCCCTCGAACGCGCCTTCCTTCTTGATCCACATATCGGGGCTGTTGACCACCCGATGCTTCTTGAGCTTGAACGAGCGCCGGTTGTAGACGTTGTTGCCGATGTATTTCTCGTTGGACAACACCTCCCGCACGGTGGCGCGCGTCCAGTCACGACCGAGGTCGGTGCGAATGCCCTGGGTGTTGAGACGTTCGGCGATCTCCGATTCGGTCAGGTTGTCGTCGACGAACCAACGGTAGATCATGTTGACGACGGCGACCTCCGCATCCGGCCCAGGCTGCAGGATGACGCGGTCGGTTTGCAAACTCTTGTGCTCGCCGCGCGAGAGTTCACTCTTGACCGATCCGGACTGGTCGATCAGCACACGTCGCAGGCCGTAGCCTGCGGGCCCGCCTTGCCGAAACCCCAGTTCGATCAGGCGACACTGCCCTGCGAACACCTTGGCCGACAGCTCCCGGCTGTATTCACCGGCCATCGCGCGTTTGACGCCCTTGACGATGGTGGACACGGGCGACCCGTCGTTCTCGAACTGTTCGGCACAGTAGGCGACCTGAATGCCAGCGCGGCGGCAGATGTACTCGTAGTAGGCACTCTCGTCGGCGTCCTGGAATCGCCCCCAGCGGCTCACGTCATAGACGAGGATGATCTGGAAGTCCGCGTTGTCCGTTTCGACGTCCCTGATCAATTGCTGCAGCGCCTGACGGCCATCGATGCGCAGTCCGCTCTTGCCTTCGTCGGCGTAGGTGCGGACGATCTCGATGTTGCGCCGGGTGGCGTACTCGCGGATTTTGTCGCCCTGGTTCTCCGTCGAGTACTGCTGGTGCTCGGTCGACATCCGCACGTATTGCGCGGCCCGAAACACCGGGCCCGACCCCGGCGGGTGTGGAGGAGGTTCGATCTCTTGCATAGGCCCGGTCACTCTGTGATTGGTGCTCTCGGGTCTGCCACTCCTTTCAATGAACGCGACGCAGCGCTACGGCGGCATCGCACACGGTCGGAATCGTTGCCATGCAGAACATTCGAGAGCCTGTTTGGGGTCAAAGTTACGGTCGGATGGCCGGTGTGTCGATCAAGTCCTCTCTTGACACGTCCATCTTGCACGGACACGTCACGCAGACCGGCGTGATCTCGACGATCCAGGAATCGCCGGTTCCCCTCGGAAACGCAGGATGTCGGGTGATGCGGTACAGGCCGGTTGGCAGGTCGCACACGTCCATCTTTGCAAGATCGACATCTGCCCCGTTGGCATCACGCAGACGCTGCCGCTCGCGGGTGCGCTGCGCGTACTCGGGCTGGTCGTCGCGGTAGTTGCGCCAGTAGTCCTGATGGCGCTGCGACCACGCCTGCTGGGCGGCGCGCTGGTTGATCCGGTAGTCGGGATCGGACTGGAGCTTGGACCGTTGCCACTGGCGCTTACGGGCGCGCTGGCAGTCAGGTACAGAGCAGAAGGCTTGGTCGGGAACCTGCGGGCGGGGTTCGAAGGGTTGGCCGCAGTGCGCGCAGCGTTTGGTCATCGTTGTGGTCTCCATGCAAATTCCGCATGGAAACCGCGACGACTCCGACGCCGGGCCCGAGTGCTGGCCGTGCGCCTCTACCTGGAAAGCCTGGGATGAGCCGGTGTCGGAGCCAGCTCGGCTCTCCTGGTGGAATATGTGTCGTAACTTTTAGTCTGGAGCACCAACCTGATCGTCGTCGGCTTTTAGGGTCATGTATTCCAGTCGCCACTGCGTGAGCAGTCTTGCCTTGCTCATAGGTAGATCGTCTTCCGAGATGGACATACATCCCTTCAAGGCAATCCCGCTCCATTTGTCCGTGGCTTGGTCGAAGTGCTTTTCCGCGAAGAGAGTCGTGATCGCGGTTTCGATCTTTTCCACATCGTCGGCGGTCTGCTCCGGATCGTCACCCGGCGGGTATGCAAGAACGATTTTCAGGTCGTAGGGACTGCCATCGGAGTGATTGATTTCATTGCCACCGTCCACATCGAAATAGATGGCGGACAGCAGGTTACCGACCGGTTCGATGATTTTCGCGAGGCGCTTGTCGACTTTCGACTGGGATAGACGAATCACGAAAGGGTCGGGGAATGCCGCACGGTTGTAGCGGACTCCCAGCCAAGAGCGCAGCGCCGATAACGACTTACCAGGAAACACATGAGTGGTGTCGGGAGTAAATTCTGCGAGTGCCCGCTTCGGAATCGAGCGTTTGGCTGTGGCGACCAATTCGACAACGGCTGGGATGCCGTTTTGCAGCACATCGACGTGTAGTGTGCGGGGCGCTTTTGCCCAGTAATAGTTGCCGTCCCCTTTCGACACATGACGCCCAACGATGACTTCCACGTCGGGTTCGATCTGCAGGGCATCGTTGGCCAAATCGCAATCGTGACTGATGATGACCACACAGGTCAAGTCAGAAGACTCAGGATGGAGCAGTCCCAGCGCCTGGATGGCATCCGTCGTGAGGACGTGCCCCTGGCGCCACGGAGTATCTCGAGTCCAGCTTCCTGCCATGCCATCCATGTCGGTCAAACGTCTTCATTGAATGCGGGACGACCCATGTCGGATACGTCGGGGCGCGAAGGTGTTCTACCCCCAAGCAAGGCATTGAGTTTGGCTTTTGCGACCGTGCCCCGTTTTTCTATTCGAACGAGTTTTTCCGCCGTTTCCTTGCCGTCGGCACCCTGTCCAATCAGTTCGACGAATGACCTGCCTTGTGCAACGGTACGTTCGAGAGAAAGTGCTGTGGGCTTGAAGCCAGCCTCAGTGAACGTTCGAGCGGCTGCGGCCAGCTGTACGAGCTTGCCCTGATGCGGCTCCTTGGGCGTTTCGCCATTGAGCCAGTTATAGAGCGTCTGGCGCGATACCCCGAAAACGGCAGGCAGATGGGACATGGTTCGGCCGAAACCGGTTTTCACCTCCTTCATCAGGTCGGTGTAGGGGGCAAATGTTTCCTGTGCCGCTGCGGGTTCAACTTTCAGGATCGCGTAGGAGCTATAGCCTGGGCGCGACATGACAAAGTACACGCTGTCGACACCGCCGGTTCCGCTTCCGCCAAAGCAAGGCAGCGGACCGCCGTCGCCAGCGGTCGCCCGTTTGTAGATTGCGGGAGCGGGCCGGTAATGGGCGTGGACATTGATATCGCCAACGGGAACTGCGAGTCCGAGCATGATTACTTGTCCCAAGCGTCAAATGCATACCGCGTTGCGGTAGTCTTGAACGCAGATCCGATAATCTTGTGGATAACGTCAAGATGGTGTGCAACGGCCTTCGTCGAAAAGGCTTCACGGCCTTCTACGAAACCATCATTGTCGAGGATGGCACTGATGCCTATATAAGATGCGAATCTTTCAATAATCCGCATGCTCCCCGGCTGGATATCCGGAGGGAAGGCCAGAGGGCCTTCTTGTATGGCAACCCGACTCAGTAACTTGATGTTCTCGATCTCGTTCATTGCCTCTGTATAGGAGTACAGCGAGCGTCCTTCGAGGCGTGAACTCAGCCCCTGAACCTGTTCGACGAGGTATTGCCCGATGGATTCTTCGGGTTGCGGCATTACTCGGTCGAGATAACGAAGCCCAACGCGTTCGGTGAATGCGAGTTTTACTGCGTCATTGACGATACTCAATCCATCCAAGAAGCAAGCGGAGAAGGTTTCGAACTGGCCGTAATTCGTTGACTGGAGGGTGAGGCTCTGACCGTCGAGGATAAAGGTATGCGTGTTCTCGACGTTGCCGAATAGGAACCTTTCCTGCTGGACAGGCGTCGGGGTCGGCGGTTGACCTTCTTGGGCAGTCAACTGGATCGAGATGAGATGCTGGCGATCGAAATCGGGGTAGCCTGCCTGACGGAAGCTCTCCTGGATGCCTGGCAGGAAATCAGCCAGCTTCAGAATCGGGTTGAACCGCACCTGAGCCAAGGTTAGGTACACGGGCGGGTTCTTGAGCGGGGTTCCCATCGATTGATCATCTCCAAGTGACCGGTCTAAGTTTACACTTCGGTTGACACTTTGGCAAGTTTTCGTGTAAACCGCCCCGGATCGCCGGGCGGCACGGTGAGCAAGTGACTATCGTCATCGGAAGGAGGTTCGCCGTACCCCGGGGCGTCCAGAGTGACTCATGTCCTGCGCCGATAGTGGTGGTCTCAACTCCGAAGAGTTGGTGTAGTCCGGCTTTCGACAGTTGCGGAAATGCGCGGAGACGGCGGAATTCTCCCCGGACTTCCGCATGGTGTATGATCATAGATATGGTGTCCTCGCCTGTGAGGCAGGGCGGTTGCCTGTATGAGGGAACTACACCACCAAATTACTGCTTTGGCGCCACGCGCAACTGGCGATGATCTGCAAAAAATCCCTAAGTATCAAAGACTTAGGGATTTTTTTTGTCCAAGGCGTTCCATCACAGTCCAAGAACAACCGTCCCATTGTGCAGTAACTTTTACAGGAACCTCCGCAAGGACGTCTGTTGCTCTAAAAAGTTACTGTTGCTCGTTTTTCCCTTTTTGTGCCTATACATCTGGAGCACCTGGGCATTCCAGGGAGCCACCGGATCCCCGCAGCACATCCCCCGCTGCGGTTCAAGGACAGATAGCTTAGATAGAGGACACATCGCGCCGGGCCACCAAGGGGGTGGAGATGATGTGATGACGACCACAACAACTGACGTGCTTATGCGTCTGCCAGCTGTGCTTCAGGTGTTTCCTGTGAGCCGTTCTGGTTGGTATGAAGGTGTCCGGACAGGACGCTACCCTGCGCCGGTCAAACTTGGCGCACGCGCAGTCGCTTGGCGGCGCTCGGATATTGAGCGACTGGTAGCAAATGGCAGCTATGAACCAGTGCCGTCTGGGGGGCGCGCATGAGTGCCGAGGGGCGCTACGCTCGTTGCCGTGCCATGCCCTGAGCGGTACCAGTCAAACGCCCAAAAAAAAGAAAGCGCCTCGGCGGCAACCGGGGCGTATCGCCAACTGCCAAGCGGCATCTGCACCGTAGCATGTAGAGAGCTTCCGACCGAATAGCTGGTGTGATTCAGTGAGTGGGTACTCGCTGCATTTGGACAAAGGCAGTCATTCGTTGCTCGTGAATCGTCTTCTTTGTGTCAATGGACCCGGACAGTCCAAAAAACCTAGGATTTCTGGACACTCTTCGCACGATCGTTTTTTGCCCTCCGCGCGCTATACCAAATGTGCAACAAGCCATACACCTATCAACATCCAAGAAAGGAGTCTCGATATGGCACACATTGGGTACGCGCGGGTCAGCACGCACGAGCAGAACTTGGATCTGCAACGTGATGCGTTGGCGCGCGCAAACGTAGCGCAGATCTACGAAGACAAGGCCAGCGGCAGAACACTCGATAGGCCGGAGTTGACGCAGTGCCTTAAGGCCTTGCGTCCCGGCGACACGCTGGTTGTGTGGCGCCTGGACCGGCTGGGACGCAATCTGCGTGACCGAGGGTGTGCAGAATTTTGTGTAAACGGACAATCCACCGCCGGCGTAAGCCGGCCTGTCCGTAAGCACAATGAACACCAAGAAACACGACGTACCCGAAGAACTGCTGTCTGGCCTGCTGGCCAACTACAAGAAGCCCGAAGACCTCATCGGCGAGAACGGTCTGCTCAAGCAACTTACCAAGCTGCTGGTCGAGCGAGCCCTGGACGCTGAGCTGACTGAGCACCTGGGCCATGAACGCAACGAGGCGGTGGCCAACCCCGCTGGCAACACCCGCAACGGCAAGAGCAAGAAGACCCTCAAGGGCGAGTTCGGCGAATTGCCCATCGAAGTGCCACGCGACCGCCATGGCAGCTTCGAGCCTCAGCTCATCCCCAAGCACCAGACCCGCTGGGCCGGCTTCGACGACAAAATCATCTCGCTGTACGCCCGTGGCATGACGGTGCGCGAGATACAGGCCCACCTCGAAGAGATGTACGGCACCGAGGTCTCACCCAGCCTGATTTCCTCGGTGACAGATGCCGTGGCCGACGAGGTCAAGGCCTGGCAGGCCCGACCGCTGGAGCCGATTTATCCCATCGTCTATCTGGACTGCATCCATGTGAAGGTGCGCGAGGGCGCGGTGCGGGTCAAGGCGGTGTACCTGGCCATCGGCATCACCATGACGGGCGACAAGGAGGTGCTGGGCCTGTGGCTGGCCCAGACCGAGGGCGCCAAGTTCTGGCTGCAGGTGGTCACCGAGTTGCGCAACCGGGGCGTGCAGGACATCTTCATCGCCTGCGTCGATGGGCTCAAGGGCTTCCCTGACGCCATCGAGGCAGTCTTCCCCAAGGCGGTGGTGCAACTGTGCATCGTTCACATGGTGCGTCACAGCCTGAACTACGTCTCATGGAAGCGCCGCAAGGAAGTGGCGGCCGACCTGCGCCGTATCTACACGGCCGCCACCGCCGAGGAGGCCGAACTGATGCTCGCAGAGTTCGAGGCCCGATGGG
The DNA here is from genome assembly GCF_000022305.1 of [Acidovorax] ebreus TPSY. Lineage (NCBI taxonomy): Bacteria > Pseudomonadati > Pseudomonadota > Betaproteobacteria > Burkholderiales > Comamonadaceae > Diaphorobacter > [Acidovorax] ebreus. The sequence goes on along the minus strand of NC_011992.1, from coordinate 3,383,606 downwards.
ATGCCGAGTACCTGCCCATCGGCCAGTCCTGGCGCAGGAACTGGAGCCGCTTGACCCCGTTCTTTGACTACCCGCCGGAAATCCGCAAGGTCATCTACACCACCAATGCCATCGAGTCGGTGAACATGAGCCTGAGGAAGCTGACCAAGAACCGGGGCTCGTTCCCCAGCGACGAGGCGCTGACCAAGCTGTTCTACCTGGCGCTGCGCAACATCAGCCAGAAGTGGACCATGCCCATCCGGGATTGGAAGGCCGCGCTGACCCGCTTTACCATTCAGTTCGGAGACCGCATCTCCGTCAATTGAAGTCCGACCCGTTTACACAAAAATTCGGACACGCCCTCATCAGGCAAGCGGGAAGCGAGCGAAAGCTGGCGGCGGTTGAAAGTGTGTATGCCCGCCGGGGGAAACCTCGGCGGATCGGGCTTGGCGGCCCATTGCAGTGTGCGATAGCCCGAAGCGCTTGGCGGCGTGGAAGGCGAAGACCCCCGGCCTGGCGGCTGGGGCGGCAAGGCAGGACATCATAGGAAAGGAACTATCGGACGCCGCCCGGGCGGGCATCTGCTCGTTCGCGGCCATGGCGCAACTCGGGCCCCCTCCATTCAATTCGGAGGGGGCTTTCTGCGTTCCCTTACCTAGCGGTTGGCAGTGCGAGATGAACAAACACCCATAGTTTGGCGAGATCGGCTTGCGAGGTTAAAGGTATGGGGCCCTGCCCGAATGGCGTGACGCGGCCCCAAGGGTGCTTTGACGCAGAATCCTCAATCCGAATGCTAGCCATTCACGGGCGGCGCTTTTTTGCCCTTACGGGCTAGGCAGCCATTTGCACTTCGTTCGTAGCATTTCCTCGGCGGAGGGCTTCCAGGTAATTAGCCCATTGCTGCATCATCTTTCGGCGCTGAACAAGGTACTCCGTGCGGTTGTACGCGCGCCCAAGGCTGTCTTTAACTGAATGAGCAAGCTGGGCTTCTATGATTTCTGACGCAATGCCGAGTCGTTCGTCCAGCAGCGTCCGCGCGGTCGCGCGGAATCCATGTCCCGTTACCTCGTCCGCTCCAAATCCCATCGCTCGTAGTGCTGCATTCACCGTGTTTTCAGACATCGGGCGGTGATGATGGCGCTCTCCCCTGAAGACGAGTTCGCCGCGGCCGGTAATCGGGTGTAGCTCACGAAGTACCTGTACCGCTTGCCGCGGGAGCGGGACAATGTGTGGCATGCCGTTGAGCTTACCTTCCCGCTCACGTTTCATCCGCTCACCTGGAATCGTCCATGTAGCTGTGTTCAGGTTGATCTCATCCCATCGAGCATGCCGCAGCTCTCCTGGACGCAGCAGCAGCATGGGAGCCAAACTCAGGGCCGCGCGTACAACGTGCGTACCAACGTAGCCGTCGCACGCGCGCAGCAGTTCGCCGAGTCGTTTGGGGCACAGGATTGCAGGGAAGTGCCTAGTTCTTGGCTTACGCAGCAGGCCCTTCAGGTCGCGTGCAACATCCCCTTTCGCAAGTCCCGCGCCTACAGCGAAGCGGAAGATTTGTGAGCAGCTTTCGTGTGCCCTATGCGCCGTCTCGATGACCCCTCGATCTTCGATACGGCGCAGAACGGCAAGAAGTTCAGGTGCGGTTACATCTCCGACAGGCCGTATTCCGATGTGGGGAAACACGTCGGCCTCAAGGCGGCGCAGAACCTTTTCAGCGTATTTGGCAGCCCATTCGGGCGAACGCACCTCAAACCATTCCCGCGCGACTGCCTCAAAGGTACCGTTCAGAGGCTTGCCTGCGGCAACGAGCTTTGCATCCTCGTGCACTTTTTTTTCCGCTGCCTTTTTCGACTTTCGGTCAGCGCTGGGGTCAATCCCGGCTGCGACCAGTTCGCGTGCTGCGTTGGCTTTCGCGCGTGCCAGCGACAGCGATGTTGCCGGGTAGGTCCCCAGCGAAATCGTCTTGCGTTTGCCTTGGACTTTGTAGTCAAAACGCCAGCCATGCTTGCCCCCGTTCACGTAGAGCAATAGGTAAAGTCCATTGCCGTCCGTCAGCTGTCTGCGCGGGTCTCCGGGCTTGACGCTGCGAATGGTGGTGTCAGAGAGGGCCATGGTAGCCATACAGTAACTTCTCCAGTAACATGAGGAACCACGTATAGGCAAACTCATTGCTTTTGCGGGGTCGGCTCTGGTTTTCGAGAGCGTCCCAGCCACCACATACAACGCCCAACCACTCGGTTGGGCGTTTTTGTTTCTGCACTGCCACGCTACGTGGAACGACGCAGTAGTTGCGTGTCCTCATCCTCCAGCGCTGCACAGACCTCTCCGTGATTCGGGGCCTTGTTTCTTTCGTGGGGCGGTAGTCCTTTTTTTGGGAGCCAGTACCTGCAGGCACGGGCGCGGGGCGTACGGAAGCCAGGCACTCTCCCATGCCCCAGAGATCACGCGATGCGGGCAGCTCTACGCAAGGCGACACTTCGGGCTGCATGTACGCCCATGTGTCATGAGCGTGTGACGGCTTTGAACTACAGTGACCGGATGCAAGACTTTTCACGCACGCTTTCGCTGACGGGGGCGTCCAACTTCCGTGATCTGGGAGGCTATGCGGGGCTGGATGGACGCACGGTACGCTGGCGCCGGTTGTTCCGCTCCGATCATCTGGCGGCCCTGACACCGCAGGACGCGCAGGTGCTGGCCGGTCTGGGGCTGACCCGCTCGGTGGACTTCCGCGGGCTGGTGGAGAGCGCGGCCCAGTCGTATGCGCTGCCGCAGGTGCGCTATCACGCGCTGCCGATCGAGCCGACCGTTGTGCAGCGCGCCAAGGAACTGGCGGTAGCGGGCCAACAGATCACGGCACCCGTTGCGGTAGGGCTGATGCAGGACACCTACCGCGCCTTTGTTTCCGACAACGCGCAGCAGTTTGCGGGCTTGTTCGAGCAGTTGCTGGCAGAGGATTCCCCACTGGTCTTTCACTGCACTGCGGGCAAGGACCGCACCGGTTTCGCCGCGGCCCTGATTCTGCTGGCGCTCGGCGTGTCGCGCGAGGTGGTCATGCAGGACTACCTGTTGACTAACGCGCTGTACCGTCGGCCCGCGGGGCTGGTCAGCTCCGCGCCGCAGGAGGTGCTGAACGTGATCTGGCGCGTGCAGGAGGACTTCCTGGAGGCCGCATTGCGAGCCGTTGACCAGGACCACGGCGGCGTGCAGTGTTACCTGGAGCGTCGCCTGGGCGTGGACGATGCCGCGCGCAACCGCCTGGCGCAGCTGTACCTGCAGCCGTTGCCGGAGTGAGGCGCCGCGGCCGTGCGCCCCGGGTCGCTCGGGCATAAAAAAAGCAGCCCGGAGGCTGCTTTTTTTTGCGAAACCCGCGCCACGGTGTCAGAGCGTGGCGTCCTTGAGTTTCTTCAGTGCGCGGGTCTTGATCTTGACCGATGCGGGCTTGGCGGGGAACCAGCGCTCTTCGCCGGTGAACGGGTCCTTGCCGAAGCGCTTCTTCTTGGCGGGCACTTGCTGCAGGCCGATCTTGAGCAGGCCGGGCAGCGTGAACTCGCCGGAGCCCTTCTTGTGCACGGAAGCCAGGATGGCCGTCTCCAATGCGGCGAGCACGGCCTTAGCGGCCTTGGGCTCGACACCCGCCTGCGTGGCGAGGTGGGCGATCAGCGCGGTCTTGGTGAAGGCTTCCTTCACGGGCTTGATGGCAGCAGGAGCTGCGGGGGCGGCTGCCTTCTTGGCAGGTGCCGCCGCCTTTTTGGCGGCGGTCTTTTTCACCGGAGCGGTGGTCTTCTTTGCAGTTGCCATGATGTCGGATCGTTGTAAGGTGTATAGAAGCAGGCCAGCCAGGCTGGTGATCGGATTCTAGGCGCTGTCTGCGCGCGTGGGGTGCCCTATTCATGCGGGTTTGCGCGAGAAAACCACGCTATCGCGGGCCTGTGGACGGTACAGGGCACGCACGTGCCGCACGGGTGGCGCGCATGCGGGTAAGCTGTGCAACCATTCCCTGATGCACCAGGAGCAGGCCATGAGCGATAGCACCCCTTTCGGCTTCGGGCGTTTCGTCCCGGGATTTGATTTCCTGCAGAACCTGGCCAAGGGCGCTGCGGCGGGTATGCCCACCATGCCGGGGCTGTCGGGCTGGGTGGCGCCCACGGTGAGTGTGGACGAGCTGGACAAGCGCATCCAGGAGCTCAAGGCCGTGCAGTTCTGGCTGGAGCAGAACGCGCGCGCCCTGGCCGCCACCGTGCAGGCGCTGGAGGTGCAGAAGATGACGCTGGCCACGCTGCAGGATATGAACGTGGCGATGGGCGACCTGGCCGCGAGCTTCGGCGCCGCCGCAGGCCAGGACACGGAGCGGCCCGCCGCACGAGCCGCCGAGCCACCGTCCGCGTTCCCGTTCACTTCTCCACCCACACCTGCACCTGCACCTGCACCGGAGGCGCCGTCCCCGGCCAACAACGCCTCGGCGGCGCGCAGCGCGCGAACACCACCGGACGATGAGGCCGCGCCCGAGCAGACCAAGGGCGTGGCCGACCCGATGCAATGGTGGGGTGCGCTGACCAGCCAGTTCCAGCAGATCGCGGCGCATGCCCTGCGGGATGCGGGCACGCACCAGGCGGCCTTCGACGCCACGCGCGAGATGGCCAGCGGCGCACTCAAGACCGCTTCCAGCATGGCGGCGCAGATGGCCGCGCAGGGCATGCACGGCATGCGCGCGGCGGCGCAGGCCGCCGGTGCGGCGCCTGCGGCAACGCCCGCCCCTGCCGCCGGGAAGCCTTCCGCAAAGGCGGCCGCCCGGCCGGCGACCCAACCGGGCGGCAAGGCCAACGACAAGGCTAACGATAAGGCTAACGACAAGGCTAACGACAAGGCTAACGACAAGGCTAACGACAAGGCTAACGACAAGGCACGTCCGGCCGCCAAGCGGACTGCCGCGGCCAGCGCGGGCGCCAAGCGTGCCCCCGCACCATCGCCCACCCAAAAGGCTGCCGCGTCCCGCACGCGGCGGCCGACAGGCTGAGCTGCGCGGCGGCGCCTGTACCCCACCGCAGGGCTGACACATGAGACTCTTTCCCAACGCACACGCCACCCATCCGCAGTGGCACATGGCCGCGGTGCTGGTGCTGGCGCAACTGCGGGCGCAGATGGCGCTGCCCCAGTACGCCAGTGCACCCACGCTGGGGCTGCTCTACATCACCGACCACTACGCGGACGATGCCGCGGCCCTGCTGGACCTGCTGCGGCGCGAACTGCCGACGGTCACCGACTGGGCAGGCGCGGTCGGCGTGGGCGTGGCGGGCAACAACGTCGAATATTTCGATGAACCCGCGCTCTCGCTGATGCTGTGCGACCTGCCGCGCGCGCACTACCGCGTGTTCTCGGGCGTGGCGCCGCTGGCGCACGGCGATGCGGCCGGGGTGGGCTTTGCGGCCCACACGGCGCTGGTGCATGCGGACGGCCAGACACCCGAACTGGCGGACCTGGTGGCCGAGATGGCGGGCCGCACCAGCAGCGGCTACCTGTTTGGCGGCGTGGTGGCCAGCCGCGGGGCGCAGGTGCAGCTGGCGCTGCCCGCCGGCGGCGAGGGCGACGGCGTGCTGCACGGCGGCCTGTCGGGCGTGGCCTTTGATGCGCAGGTGGAACTGGTCTCGCGCGTCACGCAGGGCTGCCAGCCCATCGGCGCGCAGGCGGCCATCACCGCCGCGCAGGACAACGTGGTGCTGGAGCTGGACGGCGAGCCCGCGCTGGACGTGCTGCTGGACACGCTGGGCGTGACGCTGCAGGGGGACGCCCAGGCCGCCCTGCGCGCCGTGCGCGCCACGCTGGCAGGGCTGGAGGACGCGGACGCACCGCAGCGCCAGCGCACGGGCCATTTCGGCGCCGACACGCGCGTGCGCCACATCGTCGGGCTGGACGCGACGCGCAGCGGCGTGGCGCTGGGTGACCATGTCGAGGTGGGCATGCGCCTGGCCTTCTGCCAGCGCAACGTCGGCGCGGCCCGTGCCGACCTGATGCGCATCTGCGCAGAGGTCCGTGAGGAGCTGTCGCCCCAACTCGAAGAGGCGCAGGCGCTGCCCGCCGCAGGCAGCGCGCCGCATGCCGAGCCGGCGGGCGGCCGGCGCATTTGCGGTGCGCTGTATGTGAGTTGCTCGGGCCGCGGCGGGCCGCACTTCGGTGGGCCCAGCGCCGAGCTGCAGATCGTGCGCCATGCGCTGGGCGACGTGCCCCTGGCGGGCTTCTTCGCCGGCGGCGAAATCGCCGCGCACCGGCTCTATGGCTACACGGGCGTGCTGACGGTGTTCGTCGCGCCGGACGGGGCTTTATAAGCCTTTTGGGCCTCTAGCGCCCGTCCATCAAGCGCAAGCAGCTATGCAATGCATAGCGCCGTGGCGCTTGCTCAAACGCCGATGACGGCGGGGCGGGGCGCCGCAGCAGGGCGCGGCAGGCCGCAGAACGCGAAGTCCAGCTCCGGCTCCAGCCCGCTCACGATGCGCGCGATGGACTTGCCAGAGCCGCAGGCGTGGGTCCAGCCCAGCGTGCCGTGGCCGGTGTTCAGGAACAGGTTGCCGTAGCGCGTCTTGCCGATCAGCGGCACGTTGCTCGGCGTGGCGGGGCGCAGGCCGCTCCAGAACTGCGCCTGGCTCGCATCGCCCGCGCCGGGAAAGAGCTGCTCCACGCGCCGCACGATGGCTTCGCAGCGCACGGCGTTCAGTGCGCGCTCGTAGCCGTTGAGCTCGGCCGTCCCCGCGATGCGCAGCCGGTCGCCCTGGGCACTGGTGTAGCGCGAGAAGACCAGCTTGTACTCATCGTCCGTCAGGCTCACCTGGTAGGCGGCGGCCGCGTCGCGCACCGGCAGCGTCACCGAATAGCCCTTGGCCGGGTAGATGGGCAGGCGCAGGCCCAGGGGCTGGGCCAGCAGCGGGCTGAATGCGCCCAGCGCCAGCACGTAGGCGTCGCCGCGCACGCGCTCGTAGCCGCCGGCCTCGTTGGTGATCTCCACATGGTCGATGGCGCCGCCCGCCGGGTGCAGCGCGGTGATGTGGCAGCCCAGGCGGAATTGCACGCCCGCGGCCTGGGCCACGCCGGCCAGCGCGCGCGTGAACAGGTGGGCGTCGCCGGACTCGTCCTCCGCCGTGTAGGTGGCGCCCGCCAACTGCGGGCGGACGTGGGCCAGGGCTGGCTCGATGCGCACGGCCTCGTCCGCGTCCACCACGCGGCGGTGGCAGCCCAGCGCACGCATCTGCTCGGCGGGCGCCAGCGCGGCGTCGACCTCCTGGGTGCTGGTGTAGAAGTGCAGGATGCCCTGCGTGCGCTGGTCGTACTGCAGGCCCGTGTCGGCGCGCAGTTGCTGCAGCGTGCTGCGGCTGTAGCTGCCCAGGCTCACGATCTGCTCGATGTTGTGGCGCGTGCGCGCGGGCGTGCATTCGCGCAGGAATTGCAGGCCCCAAAGCCACTGGCGCATGTCCGCGCGCAGGCGAAACAAGAGCGGCGCATCCTCTTTGCCCAGCCACTGCAGCACCTTGAGCGGCGCGCCGGGGTTGGCCCAGGGCTCGGCGTGGCTGACCGAGATCTGGCCGCCGTTGGCGAAGCTGGTTTCCGCACCGGGCACAGCCTGCCGGTCGATGACGGTGACCTCGTGGCCGAGTTGCTGGAGAAAGTACGCAGAGGTGGTGCCGACGACGCCGGCGCCCAGAACGATCACGCGCATGGTTGACAAGCCTTTTTCAAGGTTTGCGCAGGCAGGGCGCGCGCGAGCAGCTATTGAATGAATAGCGAACAGCGGGCGCGACATGGCCTGGCTGCCGCTCCCCCTGTCCTTGGTACCTGAGAGATTCATGCCGCGCGGGACCGTGCGCGGCACTTGCTCCTTCGGTGCGCCACGGCGGGCGTGGCGGCTCTCCAGACGGCTGTGTGGGTGTGCAGTACGGAACCTGAGCGTGTATGGGAGTTTGCGCCTTCGGTGAAACGGCACATGGCCGTTTGCTCTCCTGCGCCGGCCATCGTAGCGGCCCGGGCGCGGCGGCCCCAGCGGGCTAACCCTCAGACCATGAACACGCTCTCAGGGTGGGGCGCTGGGTGCATGCTCAGGGGTAGACCGCTTCGCCCAGGTTGAGCATGAGGCGGTTGGCCCAGGCGAACAGCGCGGCGGCGTGCACCGTGTCCAGGATTTCCAGGTCGCTCAGGCCCGCGGCGCGCAGCGGCGCGAGGTGCTGTGGCCCGAACGCACCGGGCGCGCGCGTGAGCGCGGCGCTGGCCTGCGCCAGGGCGCGCTCGCGGGCGTTGGTGCCGGCGCTGTCGGGGTCGGCGAAGATCTGCGCGATCACGTCGTTGCGCTTGGCCAGCTGCTCGAAGCGCTGCGCATGCACCGCCGCGCAGTACACGCAGCCGTTGATGCGCGAGACCACGGTGGTAGCTACCTCGCGCTCGGCGCGCGGCAGGCCGCCAGGCGCATACATGATGGCGTTGAACGCCTCCGAGCGCTCGGCGAGCACGCGGGGCTGGTGCGCCAGCACGAGGTAGAAGTCCGACGTGCGTGCCTTGGGGTGGCTTGCGTCCAGCACGGCGTTCTGCTCGGCGCTGGCGGTGGCGGGGTCCACCACGGGCAGCCAGGCCTTCCAGTCCAGCGTCTCGCTGGTGTAGCCGGCCAGGCGCAGCGGCTCGCCGGGCGGGGGCAGGTTGGCGGGGTGCACGAAGGGCGCGTCCGGCGTGGTGGGAGCGACCGCCGTGGCTGCGGTGCCCGCGGGGCCGAGGGCGGCCAGCGCCGCCACGCCTGCCACCAACCGCGCCTGGTAGGCCACGAAGCCGATGAGTTGCGCGAGCAGCACCACGTCCGGCGTGGCGAGGCCCGCCTGGGGCAGGGCGAGCAGGGCCGCGCGGTCGGCCGCAGCGGGCTGCGTGGTCAGCAGCTGCGTGAAATGCGTGATGGCTTGCCAGCGGGCATCCGCCGCGGGGGCGGGTAGGCCGGCCAGGCGCGCGCCGTAATGGTCGGCCAGCGTTGCCACGCCGCTGGCGGCCGCCACGGCCTGGGCCACGGACAGGCGCTCGGCCAGCGCCAGGCCACCGGGCAGTTGGGGGGCGAGCAGCAGGTCTTCGCAGGCCTGGGTGGCGGTGATGGCCTTGGCGCGCTGTTGGCGCGCGGCCTGGGCATGGGGGGCATGGCCCAGGCGGGCGAGTTGGTCGATGGTGTCGGTCATGGCGAAGGCAGGATGCGTTGGGAGGTGTCGGCGGGCGTCCATTCGTCGCCCAGCAGTTCCGGCTCGGCATAGGCCTGCAGCGCGGCGAAGTGGTGCTCCACGTCCTCGCGGTACAGCAGGCCGGCGATGCCGCTGGCCAGGCGCCGTGCGCCGTCGCTGATGGCGGGAATGTCGCCCGACACCGTGCCGTGTGACAGCGCCGCGGGGTAGCAGAAGCAGTGGATGCGGTCCAGGCCAGGGCAGGCGCCGGCGGCTTTCTCGCGGAATTCGAACACCGGGCCGAGGTCGGGCGAGTCGGACAGTTCGCGGTCTTCATCGCCGGCGGGCGGCTGGTAGCGCTCGCCCCAGGTGCGCACATGGCGCGCAAACGGCGCGAACTCGGGCTTTTGTGCCCAGTCGATCACGAAGCCTGTTGCGAGGACCAGGAAGTCGAATGCGAACGTACCCTTGGCCGTCGCCACGTGCAGCGCGTGGCCCACCTGCGTAACGTCCTGCACTGCGCAACCGAAGTGGAAGAAGGCGTTGGCGTGGCCGGACACGCGCAGCGTGCTGCCGTGCGGCGGCGGTACCTGCTGCACGTTGATGTAATGGCGGATGCGCCACTTCCATGCGTCGGGCAGGTCGTGGTGCCCTTGCGTGAGGCCGGGCACGCCCGAGCCCTTGGACTTGTTCACCGTGGGCATGACCGCGCGACGCGCGATCAGGTCCACGCTGGCGGCGCCGCATTCCAGCGCCGTGCCGGCGCTGTCCATGGCGGACGAGCCCATGCCGATCACGCCCACGCGCTTGCCCTTGAGCGTGGCGTAGTCCAGCACGTCGGACGAATGCGCCCACAGGCCACCCTGTGCGGCGTGGGCCACGCCCCGCATGAACGCAGGGACCTGCGGGCCGCCCAGGCCGTCGCGGCCCGTGGCCAGCACCACACGGCGCGCCAGCCAGGTGGCGTGGCCGGCGGGGGCCTGCACGTCCACCGCCACCAGACCGTCGGCGCGTGGGTGCACGGCGGTGACGGTGTGTTCATTGCGCACGTCGGGCTGCGTCACGCGGCGGTACCAGCGCAGGTAGTCCATCCATTGCAGGCGCGGGATCTTGTCGAGCGAGGCCCAGGCCTCGCCGCCCCACTGGGCCTCGAACCAGGCGCGGAAGGTGAGCGAGGGCACGCCGAGCGCGGGGCCGGTGAGCTCCTTGGGCGAGCGCAGCGTGTCCATGCGCGCCGTGGTGGCCCAGGGGCCCTCGTAGTCGGCGGGCGCGCGGTCCAGTAGCACGGCGGCAATGCCCTGCTGCGCCAGCGCCATGCTGGCCGCCAGGCCCGCCTGGCCGGCACCGATGATGAGCACGTCGGTGACGGGCTGCCCTTCATGGGTGCGTGGCGGCAGCCATGCGCGGGCGCGCCAGTTGAGGGTGAGCAGGTCGTGCCGCAGGCGGTCTTCGAGGGCGGCCAGGCCGGCCGCCCCCAGGGGAAGCGAAAGAGACATGGAGGGCGTCGAAGAAAGCGTGGAGGGCGAAATCAGTCGATGCTGATTTTGGCGTCCTTCACCACTTGCGCCCACTTCGCGCGGTCCTTGTGAACCGTCTGGCGGAACTGCTCGGGCGTTTCGATGCGTACCGTGTTGCCCTGCGACTCGAAGCGCTGGCGCACGTCGGGCTGCTCCAGCACCTCGCGCAAGGCGGTGTTCAGCTTCTGGACCACGGCTGGGTCGGTGCCCTTGGGAGCGAAGATGCCGAACCAGATCGAGCTGTCAAAGCCCTTGGTGCCGGGCAGGCCACTGGCGCCGATGGGCGGCACCTCCTTCACGGCCGCCACGGGCTTGGCCGTGGTCACCCCCAGCAGGCGCACCTTGCCGGTCTTGTAGTGCGGCAGCACGGTCTGCACCTGGTTCATGATGCAGCAGGTCTCTCCGCGCAGCACGGAGGTGATGGCCTCGGGCCCGCCCTTGTAGGGCACGTGCACCATGTTCAGGCCCAGGCGCGCATTCAGCTCGGCAAAGGCCATGTGCGTGCCCGTGCCGTTGCCGGTGGAGGCGAAGTTGTACTTGCCCGGGTTGGCGCGCACGGTCTCGACGAACTCCTTGAGGTTCTTGGCGTCGATCACCGCGGGGTTGATGGTCAACACGTTGGACACGTCGATCAGCGGGGCGACGGGCACGAAGTCGGCCTCCACGTCGAACGGCAGGTTCTTGTAGAGCGCGGCATTGCTGCCGTGCGTGGCGGCCGTGCCGAAGGCCAGGGTGTAGCCGTCGGCCTTGGCGCGGGCCACGTACTCACTGGCGATGTTGCCGGCCGCGCCGGACTTGTAGTCGATGACCACGGGCTGGCCGAGTTTCTGGCCCAGCGGCTCCTGCACCGCGCGCGCCACCACGTCCACGCCCGATCCGGCCGGAAAGCCCATGATCAGGGTGACGGGCTGCTTGGGCCAGTCCGTGGCCTGGGCGAGGGCGGATGTGACGGTCAGCAGCGTGGCCAGGGCGGCGGTGGCGTGGCGCAGGAGGGGCATGGCGAATTTCCTTGTGATAGGTCAGTGCAAGGCGGCGCTCTATCGTGTAAGCGCAGCCGAAACACACCCATTGTGGAGAAATTCACATGCGCACGCGCTATATGCATATGGACGGCCCGTCGCCGTCCCGGGCCATGCTGGGCGCGGACGACCGGCGCTCGGCCGTTCATCTCCGGTAGGGGTTGTCGGGCCGGCGGTCGTGGCGGTTGGGCACGCCGTCGCCATCGCGGTCCCAGCCGCCGCGCACGAAGCGCCATTGGTCACCGCGCTGCACCCAACGCGGCTGGCGGTAATGGTGGCCGTGGCGCACCTGCATCCACTGGCCGGGCACCCACACATGGCGGTGGCCGCGCCATTCCCAGTGGCCCTGCGACCAGACCATGCCGCGGCGCGGCGGGGGCACGCGCTCGTAGCGTGGCGGCGGTGGCGCGTGGTACTGCACCGCATAGGCGGGCGGTGCCGAGTAGTGGGGCGTGCCGGCCTGGATCACGACGGTGGCGTTGGTGGCTGCATGCGCGGCGCCTGCCAATGACAGCAGGGCGACGAGGCTGCCGGCTGCGGCAAGGGTGGCGGTGCGGACCATGGCGTTCTCCTGTGTTGTGGGATGCGGCGCGGGGCGCTGCGGGAGACTCCATGCTGCGGGCCGCATGTCAACGTTTCGGGCGCGTTGTTGCATCCCCGGCAAAGGTTTGTGAGCAGGTGTGACGACGGCCTTTCGGCGGGCAGGACTCAGGTGCTGGTAGGGCTGAAGCCCTTGTCAGAGAAGCGCCACAAGCTCCTTTTTCAATAGTGAGAGAGGCGCGACCAGTGCGTGGCGAGGCGCCGCGGTGCTTGGCGCACCGCCCGCCACGCCACGATTGCTTGCATGTACCGTGGGATTGACCCCTCTGGGGCCGCCCCCCAAGATCAAACACCGCACACGGCTTGGAGAACTGGGGGCTTTGCATGGACACACCCAACTGGGCCCTGGTGGCCAATGGCTCGATGGCGCGCCTGCTGGAGCTTGACCCCGCGGCAGCCACGCACTGGACGGAAAGGCAATGCCTGACGCATCCGGCCGCCCGCCTGCATGGCAGTGCGGCGGGGCATGAGCCGCCCGGACATTCGATCGCAGGACGCAGCGGTCCGGCGCCGCGCAGCGAGGCCGCCGCGCAGGACCGGCGCACCTTCGCGCGCGAGGTGGCCCACGCGCTGCGCGAGGCCGTGGGCACGGCCTAGCGCAGCCGCGTGGCCGTGTTCGCGTCCAACCCCTTCCTGGGCGAGCTGATGGAACAGCTGGATGGCGTCACCCACCAGCGGCTGGTGGCCAGCCATGCACAGGATCTGACGCACCTGAGCTTGCAGGAGCTGGCGCGGCATTTGCAGGCGGAACGCGGCGGCTGACACGGCCCCGGTGTGAGGACCGACCACGCGCCATGGTGCTGGACGGGCCCGGCCAGCCGCTGCGGCTGGCGGAGTTGCCGTGCCCCGTTCCGCAGGCAGGCCAGTTGCTGCTGGCGGTGCAAGCCTGCGGCGTGTGCCGCACGGACCTCCATCTGCGTGACGGCGAGCTGCCGGATGCGGTGTGGCCCCTCGTGCCGGGGCATGAGATCGTGGCCCGTGTCGCCGGCCTGGGGCCGGGCGTGCGGGGCTGGCGGCGGGGACAGCGGGTAGGCGTTCCTTGGCTGGGGTGGACCTGTGGGCACTGCCGGTTCTGCACCAGTGGGCGCGAGAACCTGTGCGTGCAGGTGTGTGGGGGCGACGGATGGTCCAGTGTGGGCACCGCGAAGGGGGAAGTCAATGGCAGGCCGACTGCGTCGGGTTTTGGGTGTTTTAAGGCGTTGGCACCCGTCCATCAAGCGCCATAAGCTATTAATATAGGAGCATCACGGCCTTGCGGTGCGGCGCATCTGGGCAAAGGCCTCGAACTCCCAGCTGCGCATGGCCAGCAGCAGGGTGTAGCCCTCGCGCTCACGCTCGGGCAGGCGCTGGTCGGCCAGGTGCTGCTGCGCAAAATCCTGCGCCACGCGTTGCAGCCGCTCGGTGAAGGCCGGCGCCAGGCTGCGTGCGATGGAGCCGTGCACCAGCAGCACGCCCTCGCCCGGCGCGTCGAAGCCGCCGTTGAAGTAGTCCAGCAGTGCATGGTCGCGGAAGTAGTGCATCACCGGCCCGTGCGGGCGCCAGCGGAAGGTCTTGGCAAGCTTCAGGCGGTAGCGGTTGAGCGGGCGCAACTCGATGATGCCGATGCGGTCGAGCTGCGCCAGGTACTGGATGCCCTCGGCCTCGCTCAGCCGGTAGGTGGTGGTGATCTGCTCCAGGGTCCACTGGCTCAGCACGCAGATCGCCATCAGCAGCAGCTTCTTGTCGGCCACCACGGCCTTTTCCTGCTCCTGCGTCAGCTCGCTCAGCAGCGGCTGGCTGTCGGCCACGCGCCGCGCCAGGTCGGCAAAGTCCAGCCGCAGCACGCGGCAGATGGCGTCGATGCGCGACAGCGGCATGTCGCCCTTGGCCAGCATGCGCTTGACGCTGGACTCGGCCATGCCCAGCGCCTGTGCCAGGCCGGCATAGGTCATCTGGGCGGACTTGAGTTCCTTCTTCAGGGCGATGACGAGGTCGGCGGTGGTGCTCATGGGGTGCTGGAGGTGAAAAGTATCGAATGGCGATACCCTAAGTGTGATCCAAGCCACAAAGGCCCACAAGCGGCTGGCCTGCGCGGGCTTTGTGCGCACAATGCGCGGCACCTTCACACCCCAGCACACCGCATATGAGCGCGCAGCACCCCGTGACCTTGTCGCCCACCGCCCAGCCTGCCGAGGCGCCGGCGCACCCCAACCAGTTCGCGCTGCTGCGCCAGCGCCGCTTCGCGCCGTTCTTCTGGACGCAGTTCGCCGGCGCGGCCAATGACAACCTGTTCAAGTTCGCCTTCACGGTGATGGTGACCTACCAGCTCAGCGTGTCGTGGATGCCGCCGGCGCTGGCGGGACTGGTGATCGGCGCGCTGTTCATCCTGCCGTTCCTGCTGTTCTCGGCCACGGCAGGGCAGCTCACGGACAAGTACGAGAAGACGCGCATCATCCGCTTCGTGAAGAACCTGGAGATCGCCATCATGCTGGTGGCGGGCGCGGGTTTCGTAGCCGGCAGCGCGGCCATCCTGCTGGGCTGCGTGTTCCTGATGGGGCTGCATTCCACGCTGTTCGGCCCCGTGAAGTTCGCCTACCTGCCGCAGGCCTTGAACGAGCGCGAGCTGACGGGCGGCAACGGCATGGTGGAGATGGGCACCTTCGTCGCCATCCTGCTGGGCAACGTCGCGGGCGGCCTGCTGGTGGCGCTGCCGGCCATCGGCCACACCACAGTGGCGGTAGCCTGCCTGGCCCTCGCCCTGCTGGGACGCCTGGTGGCGCAGTTCATTCCGCCGGCCCCGGCCACTGACCCGGGCCTGACGGTGAACTGGAACCCGGTCAGCGAGACGTGGCGCAACCTGAAGCTGGCGCACGGCAACACCGTGGTGTTCCGCTCGCTGCTGGGCATCTCGTGGATGTGGTTCTTTGGCGCGGTGTTCCTGTCGCAGTTCCCCAGCTTCGCCAAGGACGTGCTGCATGGCAACGAACAGGTGGCGTCGCTGCTGCTGGTGGTGTTCTCGGTGGGCATCGGCATCGGCTCGCTGCTGTGCGAGGTGCTCTCGCGCCGGCATGTGGAGATCGGCCTGGTGCCGCTGGGCGCCATCGGCATGAGCGTTTTCGCTATCGACCTGTACTTCGCCTCGCGGGCCCTGCCGCCGTCGGAGGTGCTCACCCTGGCGGCCTTCGCGGCGCAGCCCGCGCACTGGCGCGTGATGGCCGACCTGCTGCTGCTGTCGCTGTTCGCGGGCCTGTACAGCGTGCCCATGTACGCGTTGATCCAGATGCGCAGCCAGCCCACGCACCGCGCGCGCATCATCGCCGCCAACAACATCCTCAACGCGCTGTTCATGATCGCCAGTGCCGTGCTCGCGGGGGCGCTGCTGTCGGCGGGCTTCACGGTGCCGCAGATCTTCCTGTTCACCGGCATCGCCAATGCGGTGGTGGCGTTCTATATCTTCCTGCTGGTGCCCGAGTACCTGCTGCGCTTCGTGGCCTGGGTGCTGTCGCGCTGCATCTACCGTTTCAAGGTGCGCGGCGACGAGCACATTCCCACGGAGGGCGCGGCCATCCTGGCCTGCAACCATGTGAGCTTCGTCGATGCCGTGCTGCTGATGGCGGCCAGCCCGCGCCCCATCTACTTCATCATGGACCACCGCATCTTCCGCATCCCGGTGCTGGGTGCGCTGTTCCGCCTGGCCAAGGCCATTCCCGTCGCGCCGCAAAAGGACGATGCCGCCACCTACGAAGCCGCGTTCGAGCGCGCGGCCCAGGTGCTGAAGGACGGCGACCTGCTCGCCATCTTCCCCGAGGGCGGCATCACGCGCGACGGGCAACTGCAGGCGTTCAAGGGCGGCATCATGAAGATCATCGAACGCGCGCAGGCCGACGGCGTGCGGGCGCCGGTGGTGCCCATGGCGTTGACCAACCTGTGGGGCTCGTTCTTCAGCCGCATCGAGCAGGGCGGCGCCATGGTGCGGCCGTTCCGCCGCGGCATGTTCAACCGCGTGGGGCTGAACGTCGGCGCGCCGCTGCCGGCTGCCGAGGTGCAGCCAGCCCTGCTGCGTGAGCGGGTGGCGGGGCTGCTTCAGATCAGCGCTTGAGCCAGCAGGCGCCCCAGGGCCTGCGCATCCGCTGCGGCTTCAGCCGTTGCGAAAAAGAAAGCTGTACGCGTTCAGGGCCGGCACGCCGCCCAGATGCGCGTACAGCACCTTCGATCCGGCCGGGAATTCGCCGTTGCGCACCCGCTCGATCATGCCGTGCATGGACTTGCCCTCGTACACCGGGTCCGTGAGCATGCCCTCCTGGCGAGCGCACAGGCGGATGGCCTCCAGCGTGCCTTCATTGGGCAGGCCGTATTCCGGGCCGCCATAGCGCGTGTCCAGCACCACATCCTCGGCAGTGATGTCCTGGCCCAGCTCCACCAGATCGGCGGTGCTCTGCGCGATGCGCAGGATCTGCGCGTGGGTCTTCTCGGGCGTGGCGGATGCGTCGATGCCGATCACCCGGCGCGCGCGCCCGTCGGCGGCAAAGCCCACCACCATGCCCGCCTGCGTGCTGCCCGTGACCGAGCACACGACGATGTAGTCAAACCGAAAGCCCAGCTCCTTTTCCTGCTGGCGCACCTCTTCGGCAAAGCCGACGAAGCCCAGGCCGCCATAAGGGTGCTCGGAGCAGCCAGCAGGAATGGGAAAGGGCTTGCCGCCGGCCTGCTTCACGTCCGCCATGGCCTGCTCCCAGCTCGGGCGGATGCCGATGTCGAAGCCCGCCGCGTCCAGGCGCACGTCGGCGCCCAGGATGCGGCTCATCTCGATGTTGCCGACGCGGTCGTACACCGCATCGGAGTAGTTGACCCAGTTCTCCTGCACCAGCACGCACTTGAGCCCCAAATGCGCGGCCACGGCGGCCACCTGGCGCGTTTGGTTGGACTGGATGCCGCCGATGGACACCAGCGTGTCGTAGCCGCCGGCAATCGCCTCGGGGATCAGGTACTCCAGCTTGCGCGTCTTGTTGCCGCCGAAGGCCAGGCCCGAGTTGCAGTCCTCGCGCTTGGCGTACAGCTCTACCTTGCCGCCCAGGTGCTGCGACAGGCGCTTGAGCGGCTGGATGGGCGTGGGGCCGAAGGTCAGGGGATGGCGGGGGAATTTCTGCAGGTTCATGGCGGTGTTCCGGTCGATGGGGAAGGTGCCTTGCATCGTAGGAAAACCGCGCATTAACAGGGTTGTGAAATAAGATGATCTCAAGAATCAAAAAAAGTACCTACCGCCAAATAGCAGTATTTCATTTCCCCAATCAAGCCATGGCCGCAATAAAAAAACGCAACGTGAATGCCGCGGCAGAGGGTGCCGAGGTGGACCGCACCGACCGCGCCATCCTGCGCCTGCTGCAGCGCGACGCGTCGCTGTCCAACGTGGCCCTGGCGGCCAAGGTGCACCTGAGCCCGCCGGCCTGCCTGCGCCGCGTGGAGCGGCTCAAGCGGCTGGGCTTCATCGATGGCGTGGTGGCGCGGCTGAACCCGCAGGCGGTGGGTGCGGGCATGCTGGTGATGATCGGCGTGGTGCTGGACCGCTCCACGCCCGAGTCGTTCTCGGCCTTCGAGAAGGCGGCGGCCAAGATCTCGGGCTGCATGGAATGCCACGTGGTCACGGGCGAGTTCGACTACTTCATGCTGATCCGCACGCGCGACAGCGAGAGCTTCAACCGCCTGCATGCCGAGCAGCTGCTGTACCTGCCGGGCGTGCGGCAGGTGCGCTCGTTCATGGTGCTGCGCAACGTGCTGTCCACCACCGAGCTGCCGCTGGCGATCTGAATGCGGTATCGCATGGCGATACTTTTCGCTGCTGGATAGGTTACTGCGTCGGAATATCGGCTGCTTTGGCGCCGCGCGGCCGCAGCATCCGCCCCGTGTTCAACCAACGCCTGCGGGCACCGACCACCATGCATTCCTCTACCCCCACCCTCCAGCGCGACACGCGGGCCTGGCAGTTCCAGGTGTGGGCCTCGTTCGGCATCGCCGTGTTCCTGTGCGCCACCGGCCTGGCCTGGCTGCCGGGCGAGCGGCTGGAGGTGGCCTTCATGTTCATGGGCTACGTGTTCTGCCTGTCGGCGGCCTTCATGCTGGCCAAGTTCGTGCGCGACAACCAGGGCGCGCGCCGCGGCGCCGGCCAGGGCGGTGGCGACACCCCGCTGTGGAAGCTCGTCGTCTGGGGCGGCTTTGCCGTGGCCATGGGGCTCACCGGCTGGGGGCTGTGGGGCATGGCGATCAGCGCCACCTACAAGGCCTTTTTGGGCGTGAGCTGGTTGTACCTCATCACCTGCGCGTTCACGCTGGCCAAGATGCTGCGCGACCGCCACGAGGCGGATCTGGCCGACGCCCGCCTGCGCAGCCGCCTGCAGGCCCGCACCGAGGCCGCTGAATGATGCCCGCCGCGCAGGAGACCCACATGCCAACCCTTTTTCGCAAGACCTTCGCCCCCGCGCTGCTGGCGCTGGGCCTGCTGTGCGGCGCGGCGCTGCCGGCGCGGGCGCACAGCGAGGCCTCTGCAGCGCTGTCGCTGATGCCGGTGGCCTCCGTGGTCGTGGCCGCGGGCGGGGCGTCCGCGGCGGCGGGCGCCGTGGTGGCCCTGCCGGCGGCCCTGTCGGTGGGCGGCGCGGTGCTCACCGTGAAGGCCGTGCAGGCCTCGGCCACGGGCACGGTGTACCTGCTGGAGCGTGCATCGGACGGCGCCCAGGCCAGCGTGGAGGTCTCGGGCCGCGCCGCCGGTGCCGCCAGTGGTGCCGTGGGCACGGTGCTCACCTGCACCGTGATCGGCACGGGCGTGATCCTGTCGGCCGCGGGCGAGGTGCTGGCCTTCGTGCCCAACGCGCTGGGCCGCGCGCTGCTGCACAACGAAAGGCTCTGACCATGCGCACCCTGCACGGGATCGCGGCCGCCGCCCTGGCACTGGCGGCCATGGCGGCACATGCTGGCCGCTCCTGCGAGCCGCGCCAGCCCACGGCGCAGACCATCGCCCAGGGCATGCAGCTGGCGCAGCAGACGGCCCAGGCGCTGGACGCCAGCGGCGCCCGCGTGGTGGTGCTGGCGCGCGCGGGGCAGGACTTGTCCCGCTACGGCCTGCGCTACTCGCACCTGGGCTGGGCCTACAAGACGCCCGAGGGCCCGTGGCGCGTGGTGCACAAGCTCAACGACTGCGGCACCGCCGTGGCCGCCGTGTACCGCCAGGGGCTGGGCGAGTTCTTCCTGGACGACCTGTGGCGCCACGAGGCCGTGTGGGCCGTGCCCACGCCCGCCGTGCAGCAGGCGCTGCTGCCCCTGCTGGCCGACGGCGCGCGCGCCACGCGGCTGCACCAGCGTGCCTACAGCATGGTGAGCTATGCGTGGGGCACGATCTACCAGCAGTCCAACCAGTGGGCGCTGGAGACCCTGGCCCTGGCCATGGAGCCCGAGCGCGCCCAGACCCGCGCGCAGGCCCAGGCCTGGCTGCGGCTGCAGGGCTACCAGCCCACGGTGCTGCGCATCGGGCCGCTCACGCGGCTGGGCGGGCGCATGACGGCGGCCAACGTCGCCTTCGACGACCATCCGCCCGCGCAGCGCTACGCCGACCGCATTGAGACCGTGACGGTGGACTCCGCCCTCGCATGGCTGCAGCATGCGCGGCTGGCGGGCGCCCCGCAGGTGCAGGTGCTGAGTCCGGAGAAGTTTTAAGCAAAAATTGGCTCCTGCGCTTATCCATCAAGCGCGAGCAGCTACTATTCCAATAGCAAACATCGTGAGGGATCACACATGAGCAAGGCATTGCGACTGTCGGAGAAATGGTTTCGCCGCGGCCTGTGGCTGGTGGCACTGGTGTTCGCCAGCTTTCTGATCGGGCTGGGCGGCACCATCGTGGGCGACCTGCCCAAGGTGGAGGCGCCCCTGCAGCTGGACGACTTCCTGGACCGCGACGCCGCCCAGGCGCTGCGCGGCCAGGTCAAGGAAGCGCGCCAGGCCGAGCAGGAGGCCCAGACCGCGCTGGAGCAGGCCCGGCTGCAGCACGCCAAGGCGCGCAGCGAGACGCAGGCCGAGCGGGAGACCTTCAGCAACTGGCTGGCCGCACGCCGCGCCACCCAGCGCGCCGAGCACGACCCCGAGGTGATCGCGCGCACCCAGGCGCTGGACGCCCTCAAGGCCCAGGAGCGCCGGGCCCAGCAGGCCGTGCAGGCGCAAGACCAGGCCCTGCTGGACGCGCGCCAGGCCGCGCAGGCCGCGCAGCAGCGCCTGGGGCGCCTGGAGCAGGGCGGTTACGAGAAGATGGCCGCCGAGCGGCGCAAGGTGGAGTTGCGCGTGTTCCTCTACCGCCTGGCGCTCACGCTGCCGCTGCTGGTGGCGGCAGGCTGGCTGTTCGCCAAAAAGCGCAAGAGCACCTGGTGGCCGTTCGTGTGGGGCTTCATCTTCTTCGCGGTGTTCGCGTTCTTCGTGGAGCTGGTGCCCTACCTGCCCAGCTATGGCGGCTACGTGCGCTACGTGGTGGGCATCGTGGTCACGGCGCTGGTGGGGCGCTACGCCATCCTTGCGCTCAACCGCTACCTGGAACGCCAGAAACAGGCCGAGGCCCTGCCCGAGCAGGAGCGCCGCAAGGAGCTGGGCTACGACGTGGCCCTGGCGCGCCTGGCCAAGGGCGTGTGCCCGGGGTGCGAACGGCTGGTGGACCTGAAGGACGGGGTGACCGACTTCTGCCCGCACTGCGGCATCGGCCTGTTCGACCGCTGCGGTGCCTGCGGCACGCGCAAGAGCGCCTTCGCCCGTTTCTGCCATGCCTGTGGAGCCGGTGCGGCGCCGTCCGGGATGGCCTCGCCCGGTGCGGCCCCTGCCGGTGCGGTCCCCTCGGGCATGCCGCCCGCCGGCGCGGCCCCCACCGGTACGCCACCCCACGGTGCGATGCCCGGCGCGGCAGGGAATCGCTAGGCGCAGGCCTGGTGCAGGTCCAGCGCGTTGGCAGCCGCCGCGCCGCTGGCCGTGTTGTCGAAGATGCACCAGACGCTGCGCGCCGCCAGGGTGGCGACGCGCAGCCGTGCCGCTAGCGCGTCGACCAGCGCCGCGTCATAGGCCGAGTAGTACACGCGCGGTGCGCCGTGCAGCCGGCAGTAGACCAGGCCGGGCCAGCCGCTGGGCACCTCGCCGCCCGCGTGCAGCACCGGGTCGGCGAGCACGCGGCCGGCCTGCCAGGCGCGCAGCAGCGCGTCGCCCTCCGGTGTGAACCAGCTGGCGTGGCGCGGCTCCACGGCAACGCTGCCGTGGGGATGCCGTTCGCGCAGGCCGCGCAGGAACGCCTCGGCGACGGGCCGGTCGAGCCGCAGGCTGGGCGGCAATTGCACCAGCAGACAGCCCAGGCGCTCCCCCAGCCCCTGCGCCTGTTCCAGGAAAGCCTCCAGCAGCGTGTCCGTGCCCTTCAGGCGCGCCGTGTGCGTGATGCTGCGCGGCAGCTTGACGCTGAAGCGGAACGCTGGCGGCGTGGACGCGGCCCAGCGCTCGTAGGTGCTGCGCTGGTGGGGGCGGTAGAACGATGAATTGATCTCCACGGCGGGCAGCCGGGCGGCGTAGCGCTCCAGGTGCGAGCCTTCGGCCGGGAACCGGTGCCGGCTGCCCTGCGGCACGTTCCACCCCGCGGTGCCGATGTGCAGCGGTGCGGCCGTCGACGGTCGGGTGTCCATCGCGCCAGCATAGGAGGGACGGCGCGGCGCCGGGCGCGGAATGCGCAGGCCCTCGCCGTCAGCCGCCGCCTACGCGGCGCTATACGCCGCGTGCGCGCTCGGCCTTGAAGCGCGCGCGGAATGCGCCGAACTGGCCGGCATCCAGCGCCTCGCGCACCTCGCGCATCAGGTTCAGGTAGTAGTGCAGGTTGTGGATGGTGGTGAGCATGGGCCCCAGCATCTCGCCGCAGCGGTCCAGGTGGTGCAGGTAGGCGCGCGAGAAGCCGCCGCGGCCCCCGTCGTTCCAGCTTACGCCCTCGGTGCCCGCGCAGGCGTGGCAGGTGCAGCTTGGGTCCAGCGGCTGGTGGTCGGTCTTGTGGCGGGCGTTGCGGATTTTCAGGTCGCCATAGCGCGTGAACAGCGTGCCGTTGCGCGCATTGCGCGTGGGCATCACGCAGTCGAACATGTCCACGCCCTGGGCCACGCCCTCCACCAGGTCCTCGGGCGTGCCCACACCCATCAGGTAGCGCGGCTTGTGCGCGGGCAGGCGGTGGGGGGTGTGCGCCATGATGTCCAGCATCTCGTCCTTGGGCTCGCCCACGCTCACGCCGCCCACGGCGTAGCCGGGGAAGTCCATCTCCACCAGGGCTTCGAGCGATTCCTGGCGCAGGTTCTTGTACATGCCGCCCTGCACGATGCCGAACAGCGCGTTGGGGTTGCCCAGGCGCTCGAATTCATTCTTGGAGCGCACCGCCCAGCGGCGGCTCATCTCCATGCTCTTGCGCGCCTCGGCCTCGGTGGTCTTGTGGCCGTTGGTCTCGTAGGGCGTGCACTCGTCCAGCTGCATCACGATGTCGCTGTTGAGCGTGGTCTGGATCTGCATGCTCACCTCGGGCGACATGAACAGCTTGTCGCCGTTCACGGGCGAGGCGAAATGCACGCCTTCTTCGGTGATCTTGCGCATGCTGCCCAGGCTCCAGACCTGGAACCCGCCCGAGTCCGTGAGGATGGGCTTGTCCCACTGCTCGAAGCCGTGCAGGCCGCCAAAGCTCTGCATCACGTCCAGGCCGGGCCGCATCCACAGGTGGAAGGTGTTGCCCAGGATGATTTGCGCGCCCATCTCGCGCAGGCTGCGCGGCATCACGCCCTTGACGGTGCCGTAGGTGCCCACGGGCATGAAGATGGGGGTCTGCACCACGCCGTGGTTGAGCGTGAGCGTGCCGCGGCGCGCGTGGCTGGAGGTGTCGGTGGCCAGGATTTCAAACTTGAGCATGGGCGCGATTGTCCCAGACTGCACCGGCGGGGATTGGTGCCCGTAGCGCCCCGCGCGGCCTACACTGACCCTATCGACACAGCATTGCAAGGAGGTGCCCCCATGTTCCGAATCCTGATCGCCGTTGATGGCTCCGAACTCGCGCTCGACGCCGTGCGCCATGGCGTGGCCCTGGTGCGCCGCGGCGGCCTGCAGGCCACGCTGGTGCTGGGCCACGTGCAGGAAGAGGCCTCGCTGATCGAGTTGGCCACGCAGGGCGCGGACGCCGTGGCCGCTGCGAGCGTGGAGGCCGGCCAGCACCTGATGGCGTCGGCCGTGGCGATGGTGGAGGCCGCGGGCGTGCCGTATGAGACCGAGATCGGCCTGGGCCCCGTGGCGGCCACGCTGGTGGACATGGTGGAGCGCTGCGGCTGTGACGCGCTCATCATCGGCGCGCGCGGCCTGGGCGGGCTGCGCGGCACGCTGCTGGGCTCGGTATCGCAGGCGCTGGTGCAGCAAAGTCCCGTGCCCGTCACCGTGGTCAAGCATGCGGAGCCGGAGGAACTGCCCGAGGATGACGACCAGGACGACAACGTAGGTGCGCAGGACTGACCCCAGAAACAACGGGTCCCGCGGGACCCGTTGTGCTATTGAATCAAGAGCTGCTGGCGCAGATGGGCAGGGCGTTCAGGCCGCTTTTTTCCATTGCTGCGCCGCGCGCTGCAGCTTGCCGTGCGGTAGGCTGGCCAGGCGCGTGAACATGCGCCGGCAGTAGCCGCTGATCCACAGGCATTTGTTGAGCTCGTCCACGGGCAGCGGACCGGAGACGACCACGATGTCGTTGGCCACGTCCGCCGCGCCTGCGGCGCGCAGGCGCCGGCGCGTGTGCGTGGCCCAGGACTGGATGCGTGCCGGGCTGCCGTGCTGGTGCACCTCGCCGGTGTGCAGGTCGAAGGCAATGGCCACGGTGTCGGTCTTGAGCTTGAAGCGACGCTCGCCCGTGACTGCGCTGGGCGTTTCGCGCATGTCGTACAGGTAATAGCTGCCGGCCTTCAGCTGGTATTGCAGGTCCATGGTCGTCGTCCTCCGGGCTGCATTGTGCGGACGGCGCTGGCCGGTGATGGGGCGAATACCGCGCGAAAGCAGGCGCTTATTGCGCAGGGCGCGGGCCCGCCCCCGGCGGCGCCGGGGTGCGTCCGATTGTGTCGGCGCACCGCGGCGCCTTCAACCCGCCGGCCCGGTCAAAGGGTAACCGGTTGTGATCGGGCCGGCAGGCGCGCGTGGCGCGCCCGCCCATCCATTCGCGCTGTGGGGTTCAGAAATCCACCAGGCTCAGGCCCACGCTGAACACGGTGCGCTTGCGGTTGTAGTCGATCAGGCTGTCGCCGTAGCCCGTGAACAGCTGGGTGTGCAGGCGCAGGTTGGTACGGTTGCCCACCAGGCTGGTTCCGAGGGTTTGCAGCCATTCCAGCCGTGCCGAGCCGCGCCCGGTCGCCCCCAGCGAATGCCGTGCGGTCAGCGCCAGGGTGTTGTCCTTGTCCACGTTCCAGGTCAGGCCCAGCTCGGCCCGGCCCACGTAGTTGCTGATGCCGGGGTTGTCGTCGCTGTCCGCGCTCTCGTGCAGGCGCTTCCACAGACGGCCGGTGACGGTCCAGCGGTTGTCCAGTTCCATGCCGGTCATCAGGTACACGCGGTTCCAGCTGCGCGACAGCGGCAGGCTCTGGCCGTTGGACTGGTGCACCAGGCCGATGCCGCTGTAGCGCCAGCGCCAGCCGAAGGGCAGCTTAGCGTCGGTGGGGTACACGTACATGATCTCGGGCTCGTGGTCCGTGTTGCGGAACGGCCGCGAGATGCCCGGCGAGAACAGTTGCCAGTACGACTGCTGCGTGTAGCCCGCCCACAGCGAGTCGCGCAGCGTGGGGTGGCCGCGCGTGAGCAGGCCCTGCGCGAGCTTGGTACGCACCGACAGCTGCACGCGCATCTCGGTCTTGCGGTAGTCCACCTCGCTGGCGGCGTTGTTGTCCGGGCTGCCCGAGGTGGGCAGGCGGTTGACGCTGGTGGCGCCCACGACGGACACGCTCATGGGCCGGTACCCGCGAAAGCGGAACGACCCGCAGTCGCTGCCCGTCTCCAGTTCCCAGAAGCGCGACAGGGTGCTGTACTGGCCGTCGCGGCAGCCGTCCACCTGCGCCACGTCGATGATGCGCGTGGCCGGCAGCGTGGCGTCCACCGGCGGGGGCGGCGCCTGCGTGGCGGCGGCGGGCTGGGCGCTGGCCGAAGCGGGCGGCGCCTGCCAGCTCTGCTCGGCGGACCACTGGTCAAAGCAGGCCAGGCGTGCCTGGCTGTCACCGGTGAGGGCGGCGCACTGGCGCCAGCCGGCCACCCGGTTGACGGCGGGTGCTGCGGCGGTCTCGGCCAGGCTGACCAGCGGCAGGGCCGTGCCCAGCAGCGCGGTGGCCAGGCCCAGGCGGGACAGGGGGTGTGAAGGCTGTGTCATGGTCGGATGATGCGCGTGGTCGGTGACGGCTGCCATGCAGGTCAGGGCCGGGAAGGGGCCTGCTTGCGCAGGGTGAAGGTGTAGGGCCGGTCGGCCTCGTCGGTCCATTCGCCGCGGATCTCGCGCGCGCAGCTGCCCTCGACGACGTCGCCGCTCCAGTTGCCGCTGACCCGCGTGCCGTCGCGCGACTCTTCCATGGTGAGCCGGCCCTGGTGCACGTCGCCCACCACCACCGAGGTGAAGCCCGGCCACTGGATGCGTCCCTTCACCGTGCCGTCCCATTCGGGGTGGGGGCCCAGTTCCAGCAGCACGGGCTCGGCCATGCCGTCCAGCCGCGCCTGCCAGCGGCCCACCAGTTCGGGCTGCTCCATCTGCGCGGCCGTGGGGCAGGCCGGGCGAGGAGGTTGAGAGGGTTTTTGGGCACAAGCGCTTACCAGTAAAGCGCTATTAGCTATCAAAAATATAGTTTTCAACATGGGTTCAGGGTGTGGCGGGGCTGGGGGCGGCCTGGGCCTTGCGCGCGAATTCCTCGCGCAACTGGCGCAACTTGTCGCGTGGGTTCTCGCGCGCTGTGGCGGCGTCCAGTTTCATCTCGGCAATGAAGCGGCTGGGCTGGCAGGCCACCATCTCGCGCCCCTTCTTGCGCTTCTTGGTCCAGCTCACGGCCAGCGTGCGCTGGGCGCGGGTGATGCCCACGTACATCAGGCGGCGCTCCTCCTGCAGGCGCTGCAGGATGTCGTCACTCACCTTCTGCTGGCGGCCGTCGTCATCGTCCAGCTTGAAGGGCAGCATGCCCTCGGTCACGCCGGCCAGGATCACGTGCGGCCACTCCAGCCCCTTGCTGGCATGCAGCGTGGACAGCACCACCATGTCCTGCTCCTGTTCGCGCTCGGAGATGGTGGACAGCAGGGCGATGGTCTGCGCCACCTCCAGCAGGCTCTTGGTCGCGGCCTGCACCGTCGCGCCCGCGGTGTCGTCGATCTGGCCGCCCGCGCGCTGTGCCATCCAGTCGCAGAACTCCAGCACGTTGCTCCAGCGCGCGGCGGCCACCTTTTCGCTGTCCTCGCTGTCGTACAGGTGTTGCTCGTAGCCCATGTCCTTGAGCCAGTCGGCCAGGAAGGCACGCGCGGCTTCGTGGCCGTGCGTGTGGCGTGCGCGGTGCTCCAGGTCGTTGACGGTGCGGCCGAACTCCAGCAGGCCTTCCAGGCCCCGCTTGGGGATCACGGCGGGCAGCATGGCGTTGAACAGCGCGCCGAACATGCTTTGCTTGTGCTGCGTGGCGAACTCGCCCAGCGCCGCCAGCGTGGTGTGGCCCACGCCGCGCCGCGGGCTGGTGACGGCGCGCAGAAAGGCCGGGTCGTCGTCGTTGTTGATCCACAGGCGGAACCACGCGCACAGGTCCTTGATCTCGGCGCGGTCGAAGAAGCTGGTGCCGCCCGAGACCTTGTAGGGGATGTTGGCCTTGCGCAGGGCCTTCTCGAACGGTTTGGCCTGGTGGTTGGCGCGGTAGAGGATGGCGAAGTTCTTCCACGCCGGCGGTGGATTGCTGGCTGCCCGCAGGCCCTGGATGCGCGCCACGGCGCGCTCGGCCTCGTGCTCCTCGTTGTCGCAATCGACCACGCGCACGGGCTCGCCCTCGCCCAGCTCGCTGAACAGCGTCTTGGGAAACAGCTTGGGATTGGGCTGGATGACGTGGTTGGCCGCGCGCAGGATGGCGCTGGTCGAGCGGTAGTTCTGCTCCAGCTTGATGACGTTGAGCTGCGGGAAGTCCTGCGGCAGCTTCTTCAGATTGTCCAGCGTGGCGCCGCGCCAGCCGTAGATGCTCTGGTCGTCGTCGCCCACGGCGGTGAAGCGCGCGCGTTCGCCCACCAGGTATTTCAGCAGCTCGTACTGCGTGGCGTTGGTGTCCTGGTACTCGTCCACCAGCACGTGGCCCAAGAGGCGCTGCCACTTCTCGCGCACCTCGGGGTGGTGGCGCAAGAGGCGCATGGGCATGCCGATCAGGTCGTCGAAATCCACGCTCTGGTAGGCCGTCAGGCGCTCCTCGTAGCGCTGCATGATCAGGGCGATGCTGCGCTCATGGTCGTCCTGGGCCATGGCCAGCGCCTTGCGCGCGTCCCAGCCCTGGTTCTTCCAGTTGCTGATGGTCCATTGCCACTGGCGCGCGGTGGCCAGGTCGGTGGTGCCGCCCGCGCAGTCCTTGAGGATGCCCGTCACGTCGTCCTGGTCCAGGATGCTGAACGAGGGCTTGAGGCCCAGCACATGGCCGTCCTCGCGCACCATGCGCACGCCCAGGGCGTGGAAGGTGCACACCAGCACGTCCTTGGCCTGGCGGCCGATCAGGCCGGCGGCGCGCTCGCGCATCTCGGCCGCGGCCTTGTTGGTGAAGGTGATGGCGGCGATGCGCCGGGGCGCCAGGCCCGTCTCGATCAGCCGCGCGATCTTGTGCGTGATCACCCGCGTCTTGCCCGAGCCCGCGCCCGCCAGCACCAGGCACGGGCCCTCGGTGTAGTGCACTGCCTGCAACTGAGCAAGATTGAGACCGGACATGGATGCAGCGGGAGGAACGGGGGCGCGCCTGCGCCACGGGCTGCGGCGGGCGGCGGGTGAGAGGGAGAACAGCGGGTGTGCATGATAGCGGCGTGCGCGCACCAGGGTGATTGCCCGGGGTGGCACGCCCGGTGACAAGGCGTTTCAGCGCGCGGCGGCGCTGCGACAATCGCGCCCGTGCTGTCCGTCCTGCTGATCACCTTCCCCTTCTTCGCCCTCGTGTTGTGCGGCTACCTGGCCACGCGGGCCGGGGCGCTGCCGGTGTCCGCCATCGGGGGGCTGAACAGCTTCGTGCTGTATTTCGCGCTGCCATGCATGCTGTACCGCTTCGGCGCCAGCACGCCCATCGCACAGCTGCTGGACCCGGCCGTCGCCGGGCTGTACCTGCTGTGTGCGCTGCTCATGGTGGGCGGCACGGTGGCCCTCACGCTGCGGCGCCGGGGGTGGAACGATGCGGCCTTCGGCGCGCTGGTGGCTGCCTTTCCCAACACCGGCTTCATGGGCGTTCCGCTGCTGGTGGCGTTGCTGGGCGAGGCCAGTGCCGGCACCGTGATCGTGGTGCTGGCGGTGGACCTGGTGATCACGAGCTCGGCGTGCATCGCGCTGTCGCGCCTGGATGGCGCGGGTGCGCACGGCGTGGCCGTGGCGCTGCGCAACGCGCTGCGCGGCATGGCCACCAACCCCATGCCCTGGTCCATCGTGCTGGGCGGCGTGGCGTCGGTCCTGCAGTGGCAGCCGCCGGGCCCCGTGGACCAGACCCTGGCCATGCTGGCGGGCGCGGCATCGCCGGTGGCGCTGTTCACCATTGGCGCGGTGCTGGCGCGCTCGCAGATGAACCAGCAGGAATACGTGCCGCCGGGCCAGTACGTGCCGATCGCGCTGGCCAAGCTCGTCGTGCACCCGCTGCTGGTGTGGTGCCTGGGGCGTGCGGCAATGGCGCTGGGGGTGGACCTGTCGCCGTTCACGCTCACGGTGATGGTGCTGCTGGCCGCGCTGCCCAGCGCGAGCAACGTGGCGCTGCTGGTGGAGCGCTTCGGGGCCCACGGCGGGCGCGTGGCGCGCATCATCCTGGTGAGTACGGGGCTGGCGTTCCTCAGCTTTTCGGCGGCCGTTGCGCTTTTGGTTCAAAAATGAGAGCGCTTGGCGCAGGGTGGGACTACGCTAGGTGTCGATTTGGCTAAAAAATATCCACCTGAAGCGCAGCCGTTGTACCGCGTGCGCCAGACCGACGGCCATTGGGCAAGGACCTGGACCGGCCACGCCGCGCAGCGAGGGTGCCGTCCCCCTGCCCGTATTGCGACGCGAGGGGAGGGCAGGGGAAGACGCGGGCGCCTGAGGGGCAGACCTCAATACTCCCAGAACATGCGCTGCAGTTCCTGCGTGCTGGCGCCCTTGGCCAGGGCGAGCATGGTCAGGATGCGCGCCTTTTCGGGGCGCAGATCGTGGGCCACCACCCAGTCGTGCTTGTCGTCGGGCTGCTCGGCGTTGCGCAGCACGAAGCCGTAGGGCACGCGCGCAGAACGCACGATGACCACGCCCTTAGCGCGCGCGTCCTGCAGCGGCTTGACCATGCGGTCGGCCACTGAGCCGTTGCCCGTGCCGGCATGGATGATGGCCTTGGCGCCGCCGGCCACCAGCGCGTTCACGGCCGTGGGCTGCACGTTGCCGTAGGCATAGACGATGTCCACCTGGGGCAGCGAGGTGATGCTATCGATGTCGAATTCCGACTGCGTGGTGTGGCGCTTCACCGGCGCGCGGAACCAGTAATTCTTGCCCTCCACCACCATGCCCAGCGGGCCCCACTGGCTCTTGAAGGCGCTGGTCTGGATGTTGATGTCCTTGTTCACGTCGCGCGCGGTGTTGATCTCGTCGTTCATGGTGACCAGCACGCCCTTGCCGCGCGCATCCTTGGAGGCCGCCACGCTCACGGCGTTGACCAGGTTCAGCGCGCCGTCCGCCGACAGGGC
Source organism: [Acidovorax] ebreus TPSY (assembly GCF_000022305.1). NCBI lineage: Bacteria > Pseudomonadati > Pseudomonadota > Betaproteobacteria > Burkholderiales > Comamonadaceae > Diaphorobacter > [Acidovorax] ebreus. Next base: position 3,353,417 of record NC_011992.1, on the reverse strand, counting down.
AGTACCCGGGCGCATGGAGCCGACCAGCGCGATCGGCTTGTCGGTGCGCACTGTCAGGCTCAAGAAGTAGGCGGTCTCGGCTAGCGTGTCGGTGCCATGGGTGATGACGATGCCGTCCACGTCGCCCTGCTTGGCCAGTTGCGACACGCGCTGGGCCAGCTTCAGCAGGTGTTCGTTGGTGAAGCTCTCGGAAGCGATCTGGAACACCTGTTCGCCCGACACCTGGGCGACGTTGGACAGCTCGGGCAGGCCGGCCAGCAGCTTGTCCACGGGCACCTTGGCGGCCGTGTAGGTGGCGCTGTTCATGGCCGAGGCGCCGGCGCCGGCGATCGTGCCGCCCGTGGCCAGCACCACCACGCGGGGCTTGGCGGCGGCCGGCTGGGCCTGCGTGGCCGTCGTGGCGCGCGTGTCCTGCGCGTGGGCGAGGGTGGGGGCGCCGGCAAAACCGGCAACGGTGATGGCAGCAGCCACTAGCGACATGCGAAACGCTTGGAAGGTCATTGTGGGTTCCAAAAAAGAAAAGCGGTCTCGTGGACCGGGGGCGGAACTTTGCCCCGATGGCGCAGCGCATGCCATGCGAGAAAACCCGCGGGCACCGCCCGCAGCGGCGGGGGCCTCAGATCGCCTGCGGGTCCACGTCCACCAGCCAGCGCACCAGGCCGCGGTGGCGCGGGCGCTCGGCATGCAGCAGCGGCTGCCACGCGGCCAGAAAGCGCTGCAGCGCACCGCGCTGGGGACTTTCCAGCAGCATCTGCGCGCGCTCCACATTGGCCACGCGCTGGATGGCGAGCGGCACCGGCGGGAACAGGAAGACCTGGTCCAGCCCCGGCAGCCCGGCGGCGCGCGCGGCGTCGCTGGCGGCCTGCAGGAAGGCCTGGGCCGCCTCCTGCGTGCGGGCGTCTGCGCGCACCAGCGCCTGATAGGCGAAGGGCGGCATGCCGGCTTCCTGGCGTTCGGCCAGCTGGCGCGCGGCGAAGGCCGGGTAGTCGTGGCGGCGCAGCGCGGCATAGACGGCGTGGTCGGGGTGCCAGGTCTGGATCCACATCTCGGGCGGGCTGCCCTGCGCGGCCACATAGCGCGCATCGCGCCCCGCGCGGCCCGCGGCCTGCATCAGCAGGGCGAACATGCGCTCGGGCGCGCGGAAGTCGCTGCTGAAGAGCGCTCCGTCGGGCTGCACGGCCGCCACCAGGGTGATGCGCCGAAAGTCATGTCCCTTGGCCACCATCTGCGTGCCGACCAGCACGTCCACCTCGCCGCTGTGCACCTGGGCCAGTTGCTCCTCCAGCGCCCCCTTGGCGCGGGTGGTGTCGGCGTCGATGCGTGCCACGCGCGCGGCGCGGCGGTCCGGGGTGATCACGTTGCGCAGCAGGGCGGCCAGTTGCTCTTCCAGCTGCTCGGTGCCCCGGCCCAGGGGCAGGATGTCCGGGTTGCCGCAGCTGGGGCAGGCCCGCGGCACGCGTTGCGTAAAGCCACAGTGGTGGCAGCGCAGCGTGCGGTCGCTCTTGTGGAATACCTGGTGGGCGCTGCAGTGCGGGCAGTCGCTCTTCCAGCTGCAGTCATGGCAGTGCAGCACGGGTGCAAAGCCCCGGCGGTTGAGCAGCACCAGGCATTGCTCCCCGCGCTGCACCCGTTCGGTGATGGCGGCCAGCAGCGGGGGCGAGAACACGCCACCCGCCCCCGAACTGCGCGGCTGTTGTCCCATGTCCACCAGGCGCACGCGCGGCAGCTCGCCTGTGCCGGCGCCGTCCCCTGAGCCGATACGGCTGGGCATGTGCAGGCGCAGATAACGGCCCGGGCCCCCCTCGCTGGCCGGGGTGCTGGCATGCCAGCTCTCCAGCGACGGGGTGGCGCTGCCCAGGATCACCTTGGCGCCCTGCTCGCGTCCGCGCCACAGCGCCAGGTCGCGCGCGGAGTAGCGCGCGCCCTCCTGCTGCTTGTAGCTGGCGTCATGCTCCTCGTCCACCACGACCAGTGCCAGCCCCGGCAGGCTGGCGAACACCGCCATGCGCGTGCCGAGCACGATGCGCGCAGCGCCCGTATGCGCGGCGAGCCAGCTCTTCAGGCGCTGTGCCGGCGTCATCCCGCTGTGCATGCTGACCACGGCCGCCTCGCCGTACAGGGGCGCGAAGCGCTCGCGAAAGCGCGCCTCCAGCTGCGGGGTGAGGTTGATCTCGGGCACCATCACCAGTGCCTGTGCGGCGGGATGGCCGGCCAGGGCGCGCTGCACGCAGTGCAGGTACACCTCGGTCTTGCCGCTGCCCGTGCTGCCGAACAACAGGAAGGGCCCGCGCTCTGTATCGATTTGGGCTGTAGCGCTTGCCTGTTCTGCGGTAAGTGCTATTGTTTTTGCAACTGCTTCGGAAGGGTGCGCCGGCGGTGCGGGGCGGCGCAGGCGCCGCGCCAACTGCTCGGGCGTGAGGTCGCGCAGCTGTGGGGGCAGGGCGGCCAGCGCCACCTCGCCCACCGCGCGTTGGTAGTAGCGCGCGGCGAAGCTCACCAGACGGCGCCAGGCGGCGTCCAGCGGCGCCACGCCTTCGAGCACGCCCGCCACCGTGCGCGGCACCATGCCCGGCGGTAGCGCCGCTGGCTCGGCGGGCGCGTCCCAGACCACGCCCAGCACCTCGCGCGCGCCCAGCGGCACGCGCACCAGTGTCCCCGGAGGCAGCGGGCGCGGGCTGGCATAGCTCAGCGGTTCGCCCACGCCACTGTGCGCCGGCGTGCTCACGGCCACGCAGAGCAGGCAGGCGGCGCTGTCATGCGGCGTGGTCGGGGACAGGGAGCGGTCAGGCATGGGCGGTGGGTGAAAAGGCGGGCGGCACCGGGGCGCGGCCCCGCATGATTCCACAAGCTTGCCCACTGCTATGAGAGATGCTGTGGATAACTTTGTTGAAAAGCAGCGCGCAACACGCCGCGGGACGCGCCCCTGCTGGACTGCGCGCTAGCGGATTTGTAGACGGCGCGGTGCAAAAAAAGCTTATGAATCAACGTTCTTTGCTGCACCGCAAAAAGTGCCGCAGCGGTTGTCGGGCGACGCTCTGCGCAGGGGGCCGCAGTTGCCAGCATGTGAACAACTGGCGCTGTCAATAGGGAAGAGCATCCCCCGGATGTGGTAGGCGCCGCAGCCACTGTGGGACTTTTCCTTCACTTCGTGCGGCAAGTGCTTGATTTTGCGAGGGAAACACAGGAAGTTCAGATTTTCTGTGGATAACTTTGTTGATATCCCGGCTGGGCCGCCCGAAAGCCCTTGTCTGGCCGTGGTTTGCTTAGGGTGCCCACAAAATCGGCAGGCGCAGGACCTTCATATGAATCAACCACTTACGAGGTTCGGAGTGATTTGTTGCCGGTTGTTGCGCTGCTCACTGCGGGCCGCGCGGCAAGCCGGATGCGGCTGCCGCAGTGTGAATAAGTCATGCCGGCGCCGCAACCCTGGTAAGTAGGCATTCACCGCTGCCGCAGGCTGCGTGAATAGCCATGCACGGCTTCCACCAGCGCGGCCACGTGTTCGGGCGGGGTGAACTGGCTGATGCCGTGGCCCAGGTTGAAGATGTGCGTGGGACCGGTGGTGGTCTTGTCGGTGTGGGGTGTGCCGAAGCTGTCGAGCACGGCGCGCACCTGCGTGACGATCTGCGCCGAGGGGGCGAACAGCACGTTGGGGTCGATGTTGCCCTGCAGTGCCTTGCCGGGGCCGCCGACCTGGCCGCCGACGATGGCGCGCGCCTTGCCCAGGTGGGCCGTCCAGTCCAGGCCCAGCACCTCGCAGTCGATGTCCTTCATGTCGTCGAGCCAGATGCCGCCGCCCTTGGTGAAGACGATGCGCGGCACGTCCTGGCCGTCCACGCCCGTGCGCTTGAGCTGCGCCAGCACGCGCCGGGTGTATTCCAGGCTGAAGTCCTGGAAGCACCCATCGGCCAGTACGCCGCCCCAGCTGTCGAAGACCATGACCGCCTGGGCGCCGGCGTCGATCTGGGCGTTCAGGTACGCGGCCACGGCGTCCGCATTCACCGCCAGGATGCGGTGCATCAGGTCCGGGCGGCTGTACATCAGCGTCTTGACGAGGCGGTAGTCGTCGCTGCCCTTGCCCTCGACCATGTAGCAGGCCAGCGTCCAGGGGCTGCCCGAGAAGCCGATCAGCGGCACACGGCCGTTCAGCGCGCGGCGGATGCTGGTGACGGCGTCGAACACATAGCGCAGCTTGTCCAGGTCGGGCACGGCCAGCGCGGCCACGTCGGCCTCGTCGCGCACCGCCTTGGCAAAGCGCGGGCCTTCGCCCTCGGCGAACGACAGGCCCAGGCCCATGGCGTCGGGCACGGTGAGGATGTCGCTGAACAGGATGGCCGCGTCCAGAGGGAAGCGCTCCAGCGGCTGCAGCGTCACCTCGGTGGCGTACTCCACGTTCGTGGCCAGACCCATGAAGCTGCCGGCCTTGGCGCGCGTGGCCTTGTATTCGGGCAGGTAGCGGCCCGCCTGGCGCATCAGCCACAGGGGCGTGTAGTCGGTGGCCTGACGACGGCAGGCCCGCAGGAAGGTGTCGTTCTGGAGGGGGGCGAAGCTCATGCGCGCGATTGTCGCAGGCCGGCTCCCGCAGGCCTTGGGCAAGCCCCGCGGGCTTGCCTCAGATCAAGGAAAGGGGCGCTGCAGGACGATGCGCCGTCTCCTCAGACGGGGGAACGGGTGGGGTCCGGGTTCCACAGCGTCCCATCGGCTCCGGCCTCCAGCAGCCGGGTCAGCAGCGGGTGCATCACTTTGCGGGCGCTGTAGATCAGGTGGAACTGCTCATGCACCTCGGGGGTGGTGCCCACGGGCACGAGGCCATGGGTCTGCTCCAGGTGCGCGCCCAGGGTCTCGGGCGCGGGCATCACGCCCATGCCGGTGGCTGCGAAGGTGCTGAGCAGGGCGCTGTCCTCGAATTCCCCTGCAATGCGCGGGCGGATGCGCTCGCGTTCCAGCCAGTGGTCGATGCGCGCGCGCAGCGCGGCGTGCTCGGTGGGCAACAGCACGGGGACCACCGCCAGGCTGCGGGGGAATTCGTGGCGCGCGGCCTGCGCCCACAGCGGCGGGGCATACCAGCCAATGGCGCTGGTACCCAGCAACTGGCTGGTGGTGCGCAGCGCCGGGTTCGGCGGGGCGGGGCGGTCGGCCAGTACCGCGTGCAGCTTGTGCAGCGCCAGTTCGCCCAGCAGGGGCTGGAATTCCCCCTCGTGGCACAGCAGGCGCAGGTGGGGCTCGTCCAGCACGGGAGTGAGCAGCCGGTGGACCGCCAGTTTGGCAATGCCGTCGGAGATGCCCAGGTTCAGGCGCAATGTGGGTCCTGAGGCGGCCTCGCGCACGCGCTGGGGCAGCTGCTCGCCCAGCGCGAAGATGTGGTCGGCCTCGTGCAGCGCGGCCACGCCGGCCTCGGTCAGCATGAGGTTGCGGCCCTCGGCGCGCAGCAGGCTCACCCCCAGGGACTTCTCCAGCTCGCGCACCTGTGCGCTGATGGTCTGCACGGCCATGTCCAGCCGCTCGGCGGCCCGTGCCATGCCGCCCTCCTTGGCGACGACCCAGAAGTAGTACAGGTGGCGGTAGTTGAAGCTCTGGCTCATGGAGTTACTTCGTAAAAACCGAAGTAATAGTATCGATAAGGCAGATTTTTTGGAATCCATGCGACCTCTACATTGCACCTCCTCGGGCTGTGGGCCCGTCAGTACAACCTTGTTGGAGAAGGAACGCATGGAAACGATAGGCACCTGGTGGATGTGGGCGGGCTTCGCCGCCTTTGTGGTCGTGGCGATCGCCGTGGACCTGCTGGTGATGGAGCGCCAGGGCGCGCACCGGGTGACGATGGGCGAGGCCGCGCGCTGGAGCCTGCTGTGGTTTGCGCTGGCATTCGTGTTCGTGGGACTGCTGTGGTGGTACCTGGACGGCAGCCAGGGCCGCGACGTGGCCAACACGGTGTCGATGCAGTTCATCACCGGCTACCTCGTCGAAAAGAGCCTGTCGGTGGACAACATCTTCGTGTTCCTGATGCTGTTCAGCTACTTTGCCGTGCCGCCGCAGTACCAAAAGCGCGCCCTCATCATCGGCATCATCGGCGCCATCGTGTTGCGCACGCTGCTGATCCTGGCGGGCGCGTGGCTGCTGGCCACGTTCCACTGGCTGCTGTACGTGTTTGGCGCGTTCCTCGTGGTCACCGGCATCAAGATGTGGTTGGCCGCGGGGCAGGAGCCCGACATCGCGACCAACCCGGTGCTCAAGCTGCTGCGCCAGCGCATGCGCATCACCGACCGGTTCGACGGAGAGAAACTCTCCACCATGATCGACGGCGTCAAGCACTACACCCCGCTGTTCGTGGTGCTGGTGCTGATCGGCACCACCGACATCATCTTCGCGGTGGACAGCATCCCCGCCATCTTCGCCATCACCAGCGACCCGTTCATCGTGCTCACGGCCAACGTGTTCGCCATCCTGGGCCTGCGCGCGCTGTACTTCCTGCTGGCCGACCTGGCCAACCGGTTCCACCTGCTGGCCTACGGTCTGGCGCTGGTGCTGGTGTTCATCGGCACCAAGATGCTGCTGATCGACCTGGTGAAGATTCCCATCGGCTACGCGCTGCTGGTCACGGCGACGCTGATTGCCGGCTCCATCGTGCTGTCGCTGCGCGGCTCGGGGGGGAGCGCGGCGCGCCCCGCGCCCCCACTGCCGGGCAAGCGCTGACCTGCCCTGCGCACCCCCGGTCGGGCGTGACCCTGGCCGTGGGTGGCCCGGTTCAGCGCGTGCGTGCCAGGGCTTGGTCGATGTCCCAGAGGATGTCGTCCAGCTCCTCGATGCCCACGCTCAGGCGCACCATGTCCGCGCGCACGCCGGCGCGGACCAGCTCCTCCTCGTTGAGCTGGCGGTGCGTGGTGGAGGCGGGGTGGATCACCAGCGTCTTCGCGTCGCCGATGTTGGCCAGGTGGCTCAAGAACTCGCAGGCGTCGATGAACCGCTCGCCCGCCGCGGCGCCGCCCTTCACGCCGAAGGTCAGGATGCCTGAGGCGCCGGGGCTGCCATCCACCGTGCGGAACTGCTTTTGCGCCAGCGCGTAGTACGGCGAGTCCGGCAGGCCCGGGTAGTTAACCCAGGCCACCTGCGGGTGCTGCTGCAGGAACTGCGCTACGGCCAGCGCGTTGCGGCAGTGCTCGCGCATGCGCAGGTGCAGCGTCTCGGCGCCCTGCAGCAGCAGCCAGGCGTTCAGGGGCGAGAGCACGCCGCCGAAGGTGCGGTTGACCTCCATGCGCGCCTTCATGGTGTAGCCAAAATCGCCAAAGGTCTCGTAGAACTTCACGCCGTGGTAGGCGCGGCTGGGCTCCACCATCTCGGGGAAGTGGCCGTTGTCCCAGGGGAATTGGCCACCCTCCACCACCACGCCACCCATGGTGGTGCCGTGGCCGCCGATGTACTTGGTGGCGCTGTGCACCACGATGTCGGCGCCCAGGGCCAGCGGGTTGCACAGGTAGGGGCTGGCCACGGTGTTGTCGATGACCAGCGGCACGCCGTGGGCGTGGGCCACCTCCGCAATCGCCGCGATGTCGAGCACGTTGACCAGCGGGTTGCCGATGGTCTCGCCGTACACGGCGCGCGTGTTCGGGCGCATGGCGCGGGTGAAGTTCTCGGGGTCGGACGGGTCGACGAAGGTCGTCTCGATGCCCAGGCGGCTGAAGCCCACGCCCAGCTGCCCCACCGTGCCGCCATAGAGCGTGCTGGCGGCCACGATGTGGTCGCCGGCCTTCAGGATGGCCAACAGCGCCGCCATCTGCGCAGCCATGCCGCTGGCGCAGGCCAGGGCCGCGCGGCCGCCCTCCAGGCTGGCCATGCGCTCCTCGAACACGGCGACCGTGGGGTTGCTGATGCGGCTGTAGACGTTGCCGAAGGTCTGCAGGTTGAACAGGCTGCTGGCGTGTTCGGCGTCGTCGAAGACGAAGCTCGTGGTCTGGTGGATGGGCGTGGCGCGCGCGCCGGTCACGGGGTCGGGCTGGGCGCCGGCGTGGATGGCGCGCGTGCCGAAGCCGAAGGCACGGTCGGCTCCAGAGCCGGGTGGGGTGGATGCGGTCATGGTGTTATGGGTCAAATAGGCCTCTAGCGCTTATCCATCAAGCGCTAGCAGCTATCAATATGGGAGCTTGCGCAGGCGCTTGGACGAGATCACCTGGGTGTTCACGCCCATCCAGCCCAGGCCGCCGAACAGGCGTGCGTGCTCGATCTTCACGCAGCGGTTCTGGATCACGCGCAGGCCCGCGGCCTCGGCCTGCGCGCCGGCGGCCTCGTTGAATACGCCCAGCTGCAGCCACAGGCATTGCGCGCCCACCGCGATGGCTTCAGCCGCCAGCGGCGGGATGTCCTCGCTCTTGCGAAAGCAATCCACCATATCGATGCGCGCGCCCTGCGCGGCCAGCGCGGCGGCGGCATCAAGCACGCTGGCGTAGGCGGTCTCACCCAGGATCTGACCGCCTTCGCGCGCGACCAGCGGGTTCACGGGAATCACGCGGTAGCCGTGCGCCTGCATGTACTTGGCGGCAAAGTGGCTGGGCCGGTGCCATTGCGGCGACAGGCCCACCACGGCGATGGTGTGGCACTGTGTGAGCACGTCACGCAAAGTGCTGATGGTGTCGGGTGTGCGGAGCATGGCGGCAGTGTATGCACAGCCGTGGGCCCACGGGTATCCGCGCCACCCCTCAGGCGGTCGTGGCGCGGCGCTGGAGCCACCACCCCCACGCCAGTCCCAGCAACGCCGCCAGGCCCGAGGCCAGCAGCACCCCGCGCTTGGCGGCGTCCAGCAGCGCGGCGCTGTCGAACGCCAGGGTGGCGATGAAGATCGCCATGGTGAAGCCGATGCCCGCCAGCAGCCCGGTCAGCAGCAGCCCGCCCCAGCCCATGCCCGCGGGCAGGGCGCACAGGCGCAGGCGCACGGCCAGCCAGCAGGCCAGCAGCACGCCCAGCGGCTTGCCGGCCACCAGCGCCACGGCCACCGCGGCCATGACCAGGCCGGTGCCCGGCGCCGCCGGTTGCGCGCCGCCTGCACTGCCCAGCGCCACGCCGGCATTGGCCAGCGCAAACAGCGGCATCACACCAAAGGTCACCCACGGATGCAGGCTGGCCTGCACGCGCTGCACCGGGGGCGCGGGCTCGCGCCCGGCCAGTGCGTGCACCGGCGTCACCAGGCCCAGCACCACGCCGGCCAGCGTGGGGTGGGCGCCCGTCTGCCAGATGCCCCACCACAGCACCGCGCCGGCCGGCACATAGGCCCAGGCGCGGCGCACACCCAGCTGCTGCAGCAGCAGCACGCCCGCCAGGCCCAGCGCGGCGATGCCGAACATCGGCCACTGCAGCCCGCCCGAGTAGAACAGCGCGATGATGAGCACGGCCACCAGGTCGTCGATGATGGCCAGCGTGAGCAGGAACACCCGCAGCACCGGCGGCAGGCCGCGCCCCAGCAGGGCCAGCACGCCCACCGCGAAGGCGATGTCGGTGGCGGTGGGCACGGCCCAGCCGCTGCGCAACGCGGGCGGCACGAGCGCCAGGTACAGCAGCGCCGGCACGGCCACGCCGCCCAGCGCGGCCAGCACGGGCAGCAGCGCATCGCGGGGCTGGGCCAGGGCGCCGTCGTGCAGTTCGCGCCGGATCTCCAGCCCCACCACGAGGAAGAACACCGTCATCAGCGCGTCGTTCACCCAGAAATGCAGCGACTGCGTGAGCTGCCAGCCGCCCACGGCGACCGACAGTGGCACGTGCCACAGTGCGTGGTAGCTGGCGGCCCAGGGTGAATTGGCCCAGGCCAGCGCGGCGACGGCCGCGATCAGCAGCACGATGCCGCCTGCGGCATCGGCATGCGACAGGCGCGATAGCAGAGCGGTGCAGCGGTCGGCCAGGGGAAGCAGGGCGGGCTGGCGCGGCGCAGCGCGCCGCGGGGTAAGGCGGTCGGTCATGGGCAGGCGGGGCCGCATGCTGCGGCCCGTGGTGCACAGGCGGCCCGACCTGCGCTGCAACAATCCTGCCCTGCCGCCCCATGCGGTGGACACCCGCGGGCAGTATAGGAAGCCGCGCCCAGCGTGCCCGCGCAATGCCCCGGCCCTACACTGGCTTTTTTCGCATGCCCAGGAGTTTGCGATGGTCCGTGCCACCTCTGCCGCTTTGCAGGGCGTCTGTTTGGCGCTTGTCCTGGCCGCCAGCGCGGCGCAGGCGCAGCCGGCCGCGCCGGCCCTCTGGGTGAATGCGCTGGGCATGCCCTTCGTGCGCATCGCGCCGGGCAGCTTCCGCATGGGCAGCAGCGAGCCCGTCGACGCGTTGGCCCGTGCCTACCCGACGCTGGAGCGCTGGCGGTTTGAGCAGTTGGCCGACGAGGCGCCCGCCCATACCGTGCGCATCACGCGCGCCTTCTACCTGGGGCAGACGGAGGTCACGGTGGGGCAATTCCGCCGCTTCGTGCAGGCCTCAGGCTACGTGCCCGAGTCCGAGGCCGACGGCACGGGCGGCTACGGCTACAACCCGGCCTACGACCCCGCCGCCAGCGTGCGCGGCGACGCATTCGAGGGGCGCGACCCGCGCTATTCCTGGCGCAACCCCGGCTTCGCCCAGGGCGACGACCACCCGGTGGTCAACATCACCTGGCACGACGCGCATGCGCTGGCCGCCTGGCTCAGCGCCACCGAGGGCCACCGCTACCGCCTGCCCACCGAGGCGGAGTGGGAATACGCCTGCCGCGCTGGCACGCGCACGCGCTACCCGCATGGCGACGACCCGGCCGCGCTGGCGCGCCACGCGAACGTGTTCGACGAGGATGCCGCGCCCTACTGGCCGCGCTGGCGGCCCCAGGCCGCGCCGGGGCATGACGGGCATGCGTTCACCGCGCCCGTGGGCCGCTACGCGCCCAACGCCTTCGGCGTGCACGACATGCTGGGCAACGTGTGGGAATGGGTGTCGGACTGGTATGCCGAGGAGGGCTATGCGCACTCCCCGCGGGACGATCCGCAGGGCCCGGCCACCGGCCAGGTGCGCGTGCGCCGCGGCGGTTCCTGGCACACATGGCCGCTGTACGCGCGCTGTGGGTTCCGCAACTGGAACACGCCCCAGACGCGCTACACCCTGGTGGGCCTGCGCCTGGTGCGCGAGATCGACCCGCCGCAATCGCCACGGCCACGCGGCGCGCGGCGGTGATCAGAGCGCGGACATGGCGGCGCGCAGTTCCGACTCGCCCAGGATCTCGGAGAACACCACCGGCGCCTTGCCCGGCGCATGCAGCACATAGACCGGCACGCCGCTGCGGCCGAGCTGTGCCAGCGCGGCGGTGATGGCGGGGTCGCGCCGCGTCCAGTCGGCGCGCAGCAGGGCCACGTTCTTCGTTGCAAAGTCCTGCAGCACCGCAGCGCTGGCCAGCGTGGTGTTCTTGTTGTACTGGCAGGTCACACACCAGGCGGCTGTGTAGTCCACGAACACCGGGCGGCCCTGGGCCACCAGCTCGTCGGCCAGGCCAGGGCGCCAGGGCTGCCAGGAGGTCACGCCGGCCACGCCGCTGGGGGCGGAGGCTGCGGCCATGGGTGTGCTTTCCAGTTCAATGATCTTTGGGCCCCAAAGCCATACCAGCCAAGCGCAAGCAGCTATGGAAAGAGGGGCGAGAACCGCCCGCGTGGCCCCGCGCAGCGTGAGCGCCCACACGGCCATGCTGAGCGCCACCAGCAGCGCCAGCAGCGCCGCCGCGCCGTTGATGCCGCTTTGCTGGCCCAGCACCCACACCAGCCACACCACGGTGGCGAACATCGGGAACGCCAGCAGGCGGCGCAGCGTGTCCATCCACGCGCCCGGCCGCGGCAGGGCGCGCGCAAACGCGGGCAGCCAGCTGGCCAGCAGGTAGGGCAGGGCCAGGCCCAGGCCCAGCGCCGCGAAGATCGACAGTGCCTGCCCCGCGGGCAGCGTGGCCGTGAGGCCCAGCGATGCGCCCATGAACGGCGCCGTGCACGGCGAGGCCACGGCCACGGCGAGCACGCCGGTCAGGAAGGCATCCAGCACGGGGTGGCGCGCCTGCAGGCCCGCCAGCGACGAGGGCAGCATGCGCCCGAACTCGAAGACGCCCGCCAGGTTCAATCCGATCAGCGTGAACAGCGCGGCGAGCGACGCCACCACCGCCGGCGACTGCAGCTGAAAGCCCCAGCCCACGGCTTCGCCCGCGGTGCGCAGGCCCAGCATCAGCGCGCCCAGCAGCAGGAACGACAGCACCACGCCCGCGGTGTAGGCCAGCCCGCCGATGCGGTGGGCGCGCTGGTTCTGCGCATGGCGCGCAAAGCCCACCACCTTGATCGCCAGCACCGGGAACACGCAGGGCATGAGGTTCAGGATCAGCCCGCCCAGCAGCGCGCCGGCCAGCGCGGCCAGCCAGGTGCCCAGCGGCGCGGGTGTCGCAGCGGCGGGGGCCGCGGGCGCGGCGGCATTGGCGGCGTTGGCTTTCAGCGCGGCCTCCAGCGCGGGCGACATGCCCTTCAGTGCCGCCACGGCGGGCCAGCCGCCCGGCACGGGCAGCTCGGCACGCCAGCCCTGGCCGCCATGGGCCAGCACCACCGGCATCGGTACGGGCCCGTCGCTGCGCTGGGGCGACAGCGGCAGGCGCGCGGTCCACACCGCGCCGTCCCACTGCTGCGCGGGCGTGGCGGCGGTCTCCACCACGCCCGTGGTCTCGGGGAACACCTCCAGCGTCTGGCCCTGCAGCGCCGGGGGCAGGCCGGCCACGCGCAGCAGCACGGCGTCGCCCTCGACCTGCGCGCTGCTGCCGCCTAGAGCCGGCAGATCGCGCGGGTGCGCCGCGGCGGCGGCATCGAACGCGGCGGCATGCAGCGCCGTCGTGCCTTGCAGCGGCAATTGCAGCGTGAAGCTGCCCTCTTCGGGGATGCACTCCTGGCGGCACACCAGCCACGAGGCCTTGAGCTGGAAGGTCGCTTCCTTGGCCAGCGGGCCGGGGTTGAAGGCCGGGGAGACGGTCATGGGCACGGGCAACAGCACCGTGCCCTCGTAGCCGTAGTTGGCCAGGTTGCCCAGCGGAATCTTCTTGGGCACGGGCCAGGCGACCTCGCCCGCATCGATGCCCGCCGGCAGCTGCCACTCCAATTGCGTGGGCAGGCCGGAGTCGCCCGGGTTCTTCCAGTAGGTGTGCCATTCGGGCTGGTGCGTGATCGACAGGCCCAGCCACAGCGGCTTGCCCGGGCCCACACCGTCGGGTGCCTGGGCCACCAGCTCGGCGCGCACATGCGGCGTGACGACGCTGCTGCTGCCCGCGGCGGCGGTTGTCTTGAGCTGAATTTGGCCGATGGCGCCCGTGGATACAGCGCAAGCAGCTATGAAAAAAAGAGTGTGCAGGGAGCGCTGCAAGGGGCGAAGGCAGGACATGGCGCAGGGTGGGAGCAACTGGGGCGGGGTTTGGTTCCTTGGGGGCTGGCGTTCAGGCGCCCAAGCCCAGCACCACGCGGCGCGACATGGCGCCCTTTTTCTCGATCTTGGTGACCACCACGGCGCCGATCTCGCCGGTGCGCGCCACATGCGTGCCGCCGCAGGGCTGCAGGTCGATCTGCGCGGCGTCGCCGTCGCAGGCGCCGCCCACGCGCACCGTGCGCACCGTGCCGGTGCCGCGCGGGGGCTGCACGCTCATGCTCTTGACGAGCTGCGGGTTGGCGTCCAGTGCCGCGTCGCTGATCGCGCCGATGGTCACCGCATGGTCTTGCGCCACCAGGCGCGCGATGGCGGCGGTGAGCGCGTCCTTGTCCAGCGCACCGTCCATGTGGAAGTCCAGGCGCGCGTAGTCGGGCGTGATCGAGCAGCCGTTCACCGGCTGCGCGACGATGTGGCACAGCAGGTGCGTGGTGGTGTGAAAGCGCATCAGCCGGTGGCGGCGCTCCCAGTCGATGCGCGCCGTGACCGCATCGCCCACCGCCAGGCCGAGCGCCTGGCCTGGCGCGGGCACATGCACGATGTCCGCGGTGGGCCGCCCCTCGGCGTCCTTGCCCTTGCGCGTGTCGGCAATCGCCAGTGCGCTGCCATCGGGGCGCAGCAACACGCCGGCATCGCCGGCCTGGCCGCCGCCCAGCGGATAGAACACGGTGCGGTCCAGCACCACGCCACCCTCGGGCGTGAGGGCGGTGACGATGGCGCTGCATTCGCGCAGGTAGCTGTCGGCGCGGAAAAGGTCGTGGGTCATGGTGGGCAATGGTAGAGCGTCCGCCCAGGAGTGCGCGGACAGGCTCTAAGATGGCCCGCATGCGATATACCTCTCGTTTCTGGGCCGAGCTGTCCGCCCGCGACTTTGCCCAGGCGCAGGCCACGGGCCTGGCCGCGCAGACCGTGGCGGTGCTGCCCGTGGCCGCCGTCGAGCAGCATGGGCCGCACCTGCCGCTGTCGGTCGATGCCACGCTGCTGGCCGGCGTGATCGACGCTGCGCTGCCCTTGCTGCCCGCCGATCTGCCCGTGCTGCTGCTGCCGGCGCAGAACGTGGGCCTGTCCACCGAGCACCTGTCCTACCCCGGCACGCTCACGCTGTCGCCCGCCACGCTGATCGCGCTGTGGACCGAGCTGGGCGCTTGCATCGCGCGCGCGGGGGTGAAGAAGCTCCTGCTGCTCAACGGCCACGGGGGCAACGTGGCGGCCATGGACATCGTGGCGCGCGAGCTGCGCCAGCGCCACGGGCTGCTGGTGTACGGCAGTAGCTGGTTCAACCTGGTGGACGAGGCCACCAACGCACGTTTTGCTGCGCAGGAGCACCGCTTCGGCATCCACGGCGGCGAGATCGAGACGTCCATGATGCTGCACCTGGCGCCGGCCACCGTGCGCATGGAGCATGCGCAGCATTTCCCCTCGACCTCGCAGGACCGCGCGGCGCGCTACGGGCTGCTGGGCAACGGCAAGAGCGCCAAGATGGGCTGGGCCATCGAGGACTACAACCCCGCGGGCGCCGTTGGCAATGCCGCGGCCGCCACTGCCGCCCAGGGACAGGCCATGGTGCAGGCTGCCGCAAGGGGGCTGGCCCAGTTGTTGGGCGAGCTGCATGCGCTGCCGCCCGAGACGGTGGCAAAAATTTAAGCAAAAATCGGCTCTAGCGCTTTTCCATCAAGCGCTAACAGCTCACTTTTCAATAGCAAACGTTCTCAGGCGTGCGTTGCCCAGCCGCGGTGTTCGGGCGTGTCCAGGTGCGGCAGCGTGTTGAAGGTCTGCAGCATCAGGCGTTTGGGGCTGATGCTGAACTCCGTGACCGCGCTGTTGCGGATGCGCATGTTCAGCGCGATCGTGACCTCGGGCGGGGTGCAGAGCACCTCGCCCACGGCGGCGGCGATGGGCCCGCCGCTGGAGACCAGCAGCACGTTGTGCCCCGTGTGCTGGCGCCGCACATGGTCCAGCGCGGCGCGCACCCCGCCAGAGAAATCGTCCCAGCAGGGCATGCCCGCCGGGCTGATGGTGCCCGCCATCCACTGCGCCATGGCATCGCACAGCAGGCGAAAGTGCTGCTTGTACAGCTCGGGCGTGTCGGGGCGCGGCAACGGCATGGGGTGCACGCAGTGGATCAGCGCATGGCTGTCGTATTCGTTGAGTCCCGGCATCAGCAGGGGCTCGGGCGTACCCTCCAGCCCTTGCTGGATGCCTTGCAGCGTCTGCGCATGGCGGCGCAGCGTGCCGCACAGCACCGCATCGAACTGCAGCCCGCGCTCGCGCCAGTACGCGCCCAGGCGCACCGCCTGCTCATGGCCGCGCGGGCTGAGCTGGTCATAGTCGTCCGCGCCAAACGAGGCCTGGCCGTGGCGCACGAGGTAGAGGGTTCCCATGGTCTGGAATTGTGGCGAGGCCGCAGCCGCGCGCTTGTCGCGGCTGCGACCGGCGGCGCGCTAGGCGGCAAGCGCCGCCCGCGCCTGCGCCGCCGTGGGCAGCAGGCGGCGCTGCTGCAACTGGCCGAACCATTTGCGGAACATGTCCTCGGTGTCCATGCACGCATGAAAGCCCGCCTGGCGGATCTTCACCGAACTCATGATCACCGGCGGCAGCGGGGCGGCCCTGCCGTGGTTCATCTGGAAGTCGGCATACGCTGCGCCCTGGCCGATGAAGGCGGTCAGATCGCGCGGCGCCGCCAACTGGTACTTGTCCACCAGGCGCTCCCACGCGGGCTGCTGGTCGGCCAGCGCGGTGGCCAGCGACTGGGGCTCGGGCTCGCCCACGGGCATGCCCAGCGCGTCGGCGATGGTGGGCCAGACGTTCTGCCAGACGAACACGTCGCCGTTTTCCAGGTTGAAGGTTTCGTTGCGTGCGTTGGGCGACTCGGCAGCCCAGGCGCAGGCCTGGGCGATCAGGTCGGCGTCGATGGCTTGGTTCACGCGCGCCGGGCCGCCGGGGTAGGCCAGCGGCAGGCCCTGTTCATGGCGCAGCCAGGCATAGACGCCGATGGCCGGGATGGGGTTCATGTTGCTGCCCGCCGCGTCGCCGAACACGATGCGCGGGCGCATGATGGTGAAGTGCCACTGGCCCTTGGCCTGGCGCTCGCGCAGGAAGTCCTCCTGCAGCCAGTAGAAGTTCTCGTGGGGGTCGCGCGGCCAGCGTTCGCGTGCGGGCACGGCGATCTGCGGGTGGATGTGCACGCCGTAGGCCTTGCCGCCCTGCATGATGGTCACATGGCGCAGCGCACCGCCCGGGCGGTCCAGCGGCTCGACCACGTTGCGCAGCATTTGCAGGTTGATGCGCATCTGCTCCTGGTCGCGCCAGCCGCCCACGAGGCCCCCGGGCTGCTCGTACACGGCGGCATAGACCACATGGGTGATGTCGTCCCGCGCGCCCAGCGCAGCCTGGCAGGCCGCCGCGTCCTGCAGGTCCAGCTGCAGCGCGGTGGCGCCCGCGGGCAGGGCGATGGCGCGGCGCGCCACGCCCACGGCGCGCCAGCCGGGCAGGGCGGCGAAGTGGCGCAGGCAGGCCTGGCCCACGACGCCGGTGGCGCCCACGACGAGTACGGTGTTCGTCATTTCTTCACCATGGGGCACTTGGACTGCGACAGTGGCAGGAAGGCCTTGTCGCCGGGTACGGTGGCCACGAGCTTGTAGTAGTCCCACGGGTACTTGGACTCGGCCTGCGACTTGACCTCGAACAGGTACATGTCATGCACCATGCGGCCGTCCTCGCGGATGCGGCCGTTCTTGGCGAAGAAGTCGTTGATGGGCGTGGCCTTCATCTTGGCCATGACATGGGCCGTGTCGTCGGTCTTGGCGGCCTGCACGGCCTTCAGGTAATGCATGGTCGAGGAATAGGCGCCCGCCTGGCTCATGTTGGGCATCTTCTTCATCTTCTCGAAGTAGCGCTTGGACCAGGCGCGCGTCTCGTCGTTCATGTCCCAGTAGAAGCCCTCGGTCAGCATCAGGCCGCCGGCGGTGCGCAGGCCGATGGCGTGGATGTCGTTGATGTACATGAGCAGGCCGGCCAGGGTCTGTTTGTTCTTGCCCGTGGTCAGGCCGAACTCGCGCGCGGCCTTGATGGTGTTCACCGTATCGCCCCCCGCGTTGGCCAGGCCCACGACCTGGGCCTTGCTGTTCTGCGCGCTGATCAGGAACGAGGCGAAGTCGGTCGCCGCGATCGGGTGGCGGGCCGCGCCCAGCACCTTGCCGCCCTGGGCCGTGACCACGGCGCTGGCCTGCTCCTGCAGGCTGTGCCCAAAGGCGTAGTCGGCGGTGATGAAGAACCAGTCCTTTCCGCCGCGTGCGGTGATGGCGCTGGCCGTCACGTTGGCCAGGGCGTAGGTGTCGTACACGTAGTGCACGGTGCTGGGCATGCACAGGTCGCCCGTGAGGCGGTCCAGGCCGGGGCCGTTGAAGATGACGACCTTCTGCTTTTGCTTGGCCACCTCCAGCACCGCCAGCGCCGGCGCGGAGACGGCCACGTCCATGATGGCGTCCACCTTGCCGGTATCGAACCACTCGCGCGCCTTGCTGGAGGCGATGTCGGCCTTGTTCTGGTGATCGGCCACCACCAGTTCGATCTTCTTGCCCGCTACCTTGCCGCCGAAGTCGTCGATGGCCATCTGGATGGCGGCGGCGCTGCCTGGGCCGGTGATGTCGGCGAACGGACCGTTCAGGTCGGTGAGGATGCCCAGGCGCACCACGTCGTCAGAAATTGCCGTGCCCTGGGCGGTGACGGTGGCCGTGGCGGCCAGCAGGGCAAGGCCCGTGCACAGCGCGCGGCAGGCGCGGGTCAGGGGGTGCGGAGTGAGGTGGACGGGGCGGTTCATGGTTGTCTCCTTGGTTGGTGTGTGTTTGGGGAATCACAGGGTGGCAATGGGGGTCACGGGCGAGCCCACGGCGCCCGGCAGGCGCAGCGGTGGCGCGGTGAGCAGGAAGCGGGTGCGCCCGAGGGCGTGCAGGTGGTCGGCCAGTTCTTTCAGGTACCACAGCTCGCCCAGCGGCAGGCCCAGCTTGAACAGGCAGTGCTCGTGCAGCGGCAGCACGGGGTAGGGCGCACCGTCCTCGGGCACGCGGCGTGGCGGGTGGCGCTCCACGGCGTAGTTGTCGGCGATCAGCGCGGCGATGCCGCTGTCGGTGATCCACTGCAGCAGCTTTTCGTCGCCGCCGTCCAGCGCGGCGCAGCTGTGGTGCAGGCGGTGCGCGTCGGGCTGGCGCTGCATGGACAGCACCAGCTCGGCAAAGCCGGTGCGCAGCAGCAGCATGTCGCCGGGCTCCACGCTGGCGCCGCTGCGCTCCATGGCACGCATGAGTTCGTCGTAGCCGATGTCGCGGAAGTCGGTGCCGTAGGCGCGCTCCAGGTCCACCAGCACGCCGCGCCCCTGCATGCCCTTCACGGCCAGGTGCTCCACGCCCAGCGCGCGGGCCACGCTTTCGTCCGGTGCGCGGCCGGCGCAGCACACGGGCTGGTAACGCGCCGCCGCGCCGTCGCCGTCGCGCGCGGGAATGCCATGGTCCTGCGGACCCAGGATGTGCTCGTGGCCGCGGTAGCCGTTGTAGTACACCGTGCGCGGCTGGCCATCGCCGTCGGGGTCGAACAGCGCACCCACATGCGCCAGCGAGTCCCATTGCGTGGAGTACTGCAACGACAGCAGCACCTGGTCGTCGCTGACCACGTCGGTGGCGCCGGGGTACACATGGCCCAGCGGAAAGTTGACGTACGGAATGCCTTCGCGCCGCGTGGGGCGCAGTTGGGGCGGCAGGCGGCGCGCGTTCAGCACGTTGCCGCCAGGGTAGTCCAGCGGCAGCGACAGGCACAGGCTGATGCCCTCGCGCACTTCCTGCACGCCCTTGCGCACCTGCTCCGGGCCGATCAGGTTGGTGCGGCCCAACTGGTCGTCGGGCCCGAAGTCACCCCAGTTGGAGCCGGCGGGGCGTTGTCTCCATCGCATATTGGTGTCTCCAGCGCCGCGGATGGGTGCGGCTTGGAAGCAATGGTGTTGGCGCAGGCAGGGCTGCGTCAAACACCGCGATGAAAGTTTTGTTGGTTGAAATCACCCGCCGGGAAAACCCTGGCGTTCTCCGGCCGGCCTCGTGCGGCGTGTTTTGCAGGTCGAAACCCGCAGTCACTGCCCCAACAGTACCCGGGCGAACAACGCCGCATCCACATTCCCGCCCGTGAGCGGCAGGCCCACGCACTGGCCGCGCAGGGCTTCCCGCTGCTGCAGCGCGGCAGCCAGTGCCGCCGCGCCCGCGCCCTCGGCCACGTTGTGGGTGTCCGTGAACAGCGCGCGCATGGCGGCGGCCACTGCGTCATCGTTGACCTGCACCACCCGGTCCAGTTCAGGCAGCAGCACGGCCAATGCGTCCGGGTCGGCCATGCGCACCGCCAGGCCGTCGGCGATCTGCGTGCTGACGGGCGACGCCACCACATGGCCCGCGGCGAACGAGTCGGCATAGGTGGTGGCGTGGCAGCTCACCACGCCCACCAGGCGCACTCCATGTCCCAATGCCCGCTTGGCCGCCACGGCAGCGCAGGCGCCGGAACCCAGGCCGATGGGCACATAGGCCACATCCATGTGCGGCACGGCGCGCAGGAATTCCCACCAGTAGGTGGCCACGCCGCGCACCAGGTCGGGGTGGTAGCTGGGCACCATGTGGGCGCCGCGTTCGGCGGCCAGCCGCAGGGCGTGCTCGCGGGCGGCCTGAAAGTCGTCGCCGTGTTCCACCAGGTTCACGCCCAGTGCGCGCATGGCCGCGTTCTTCTCCACCGAATTGCCGTGCGGCACGACGATGGTGCAGGCCACGCCATGGCGTCGCGCGGCCCAGCCGATGCTCTGGCCGTGGTTGCCGCGCGTGGCGCTGATGACCTCGCGCGGCAGCTCACCCCGCTGCGCCAGCTGGTCGAAGTACGTCAGGCCGCCGCGGATCTTGAACGCGCCCACCGGGTTGTGGTTCTCGTGCTTGAGCCAGCACTCCGTGCCGAGGCGCTCGCCCAGCAGGCCCCAGCGGTACTGCGGCGTGGGCTGGAACTCCTGGTAGACGGTGCGTGCCGCGGCTTCGATGTCGGCCAGCGTGGGCAGCGGTGCTGCGGCGCGCGTCACAGCCGCACCTCGCCGCGCACGCAGGTGACGGAGTGGCCGCCCACCCAGATCTGCGGGCCGTCCTGCTGCACATGCACGCGCCCGGCGCGGCCCAGCGCCGTACCCTGGCTGGCCACATAGCGGCTGGGCGCCAGGCCCGCGCCGATGAGCCATTGCGCCAGCGCCGCGTTCAGGCTGCCGGTGACGGGGTCTTCCGCCAGACCGTTGTTGCCCGGGAAGAAGGCGCGCACCTCGAACGCGATGCCCTCGGCATCGCTGGCACCCACCACGCCGACCTTGCCGCGCGGCCCCACCACGCCCACGTCCAGCCCGGCCAGTACCGCGCCGTCGGGCCGCAGTCCGAGCACCTGCTCGGCCGAGCGCAGCATCACGCCGCGCCAGTTGGGGCCGTTGTCGCACCAGGCATGCGCCACGATGTCGTCCCGCGCCACGCCCAGGCCGCGTGCGATGAGCTGCACATCGTCCTCGGCCAGCGGGCCGCTCTTGACGAGCGGCGGCGCGGCAAAGGCAAGCTGCTCGCCGTCGCGCCGCAGTGTGACCAGCCCCACGCCGCATTCCTGCACGATGCGCCCCGTGGCGCGCGGCTGGCCGCCGGCCTGCAGCCAGGCGTGGCAGGTGCCCAGCGTGGGGTGGCCGGCAAAGGGCAGCTCGCGCCCAGGGCAGAAGATGCGCACGCGGTAGTCCGCGCCGGCCGCATGACCCTCGGGCGTCGGCGGCAGCACGAAGGTGGCCTCGGACAGGTTGGTCCAGTTGGTGAACCGCTGCATCTCCTCGGTGGACAGGCCCTCGCCGTCCAGCACCACGGCCAGCGGGTTGCCGAGGTAGGGCGTGGCGGTGAAGACATCGACTTGCTGGAACGGGCGCAGGCGCATGGAACGGCTCCGGTGGTGGTGATAGAGGATGGGGCGGGCATGCGGCGGCGGCACCTGCGCGTGCGCAGGGCTGCAGCCACCTTCCCGCGCGGGAAGGTCAGGGTTTGAAGGGCGTCAGGCCGCTTCGCGGATGGCGGCGGCCAGCGCGGCAATCGCGGTGCGGATCTGGCCCTGCGACGCCGTGACGAAGGACAGGCGCAGCGTGCGGTCGTCCGGCTGGTCGGCGTAGAAGGCCGCGCCGGGCACGAAGGCCACGTTGCGCTCCACCGCGCGCGGCAGCAGTTGCAGCGCGCTCATGCCTTCGGGCAGGCGCAGCCACAGGAACATGCCGCCGTCGGGGCGGTTCCAGGTCACGCCCAGGCCCTGCATCTCCTGCTCCAGCGCGGCCACCATGGCCTGGCACTGCTCCTTGTAGAGCTGGCGGATGGTGGGCACGTGGCGGTCCAGGAAGCCGTTCTTGATGACCTCGGACACCAGGCGCTGGTTGAAGCTGGGCGTGTGCAGGTCGGCCGCCTGCTTGGCCTGCAGCAGCTTGGGGTACATCTGGCGCGGCGCGACGACGTAGCCCAGGCGCAGGCCGGGGGCCAGCACCTTGGAGAACGAACCCATGTAGATGCAGCCCTCGGGGTTGCGCGCCGTCAGGGGTTTGGGGGGCGCCTGGTCAAACCACAGGTCGCCATAGGGGTTGTCTTCCACCAGCGGCAGGTTCAGCGCGGCGGCCTGGGCCACCAGGGCCTCGCGGCGGGCTTCGCTCATGGTGCGGCCCGTGGGGTTCTGGAAGTTGGGCAGCACGTACAGGAAGCGCGCCTTGTGCGCGCCGCTGCCGGCCTTGGCCGCCAGGTCGTCGATCAGCACGCCCTCGCTGTCGCTGGCCACCGACACCACCTGGGGTTCCATGGGCGCGAAGGCCTGCAGCGCGCCCAGGTAGGTGGGCGTTTCCACCAGCACGCGGCTGCCCGTGTCGATGAGCACCTTGCCGATCAGGTCCAGCGCCTGCTGCGATCCGGTGGTGATCAGCACTTGGTCGGGGTGCACGTCCCAGGGCAGGAATGCGGCAATGGCCTCGCGCAGCGGGGTATAGCCCTCACTGGCCGCGTACTGCAGCGCCGATGCGCCGTCGGTGGCCAGCACGGACGCGGCCGCGGCGGCGAAGGACTCGATCGGGAAGGTCTTGGGCGAGGGCAGCCCGCCGGCCAGGCTGATGATGCCGGGCTTCTCGGTCACCTTCAGGATTTCCCGGATCACCGAGGGGTTCATCTTTTCGGCGCGTGCGGCCAGGGTCCAGTTCGTCATTCGTTTATCTCCAATGGCGCGCTGCTGCGCGCCGTCTATCCACTCAGAAATGCCGTTGTGCGGCGGTGTGCGGCCCTGCGGGTGGGGCAGCGCGCGCAGCATACGGCAACGGCGCACCGCCCGAGGGGCGCGGCGCCGGGTCCAGGGTTTTCACGGGGCGGCGGTTCACCGGCGCACCGGCATGCGCCGCCCCAGGGCCACGGTGGCCAGCACCGCTAGGCCAAACGCCACGCTCACCGCGTCCAGCGACTCGCCCAGCAGCGGCACGGCAAACAGCATGCTCATGAACGGCTGGGCCAGTTGCACCTGGCTCACCCGCACCGTGCCGCCCAGAGCCAGGCCGCGGTACCAGGCGAAGAAGCCCAGCCACATCGAAAATACCGCCACGTAGGCAAAACCGCCCCAGGCCGCGGCAGGCACCGCCGCCTGCGGCCATGCCAGCCAGGCCAGCGGCAGCGATACGGGCAGCGACAGCACCAGGGCCCAGCAGATCACCGCATCGGCGCGCATGTGCTGCGCCAGTCGCCCGCCCCAGGCGTAGCCCACTGCGGCGCAGGCCACGGCGGCCATCAGCAGTAGATCGGCCGGATGCAGCGACAGGCCCTGCTGGCCCGAGCGCAGCACCGCGAACACCACCACCAGCGCCGAGCCCAGCAGCGCGCAGGCCCAGAACGCGGCAGACGGTCGCTGGCGGTGCAGCAGCGCGCCCGCGGTGGCGGTCGCCAGCGGCAGCAGGCCGATGATCACGGCCGCGTGCACGGCGCCCACGTAGCGCATGGCGATGGAGGTGAGCAGCGGAAAGCCGAACACCACGCCCAGCGCCGTCACGGCCAGCGGCCACCAGTCGCCGCGCCGCGGCAATGGCGCGCGCTGCCACAGCAGCAGCGCGGCCGACAGCAGCCCGGCCACTGCCGCGCGGCCCATGGCCAGGAACAGGCCGGACATCAGCGGTGCCTCGGGCGTGCCGACGGCCAGGCGCGTCATGGGCAGGGTGAGCGCGAAGATCGCCACGCCCAGCAAGCCCAGCAGCAGGCCGCGTGATTCCGAATCACCCCCTGAGTCGCTTCGCGCCTTCCCCCTCCAGGGGGACGCCGCCGGTGGCCTGGCCAAGCCAGCTCCACGGCGTCCGCTGGCTTGGCCTGCTCCGCGGCCTTTCGACCAATGAGGATGCGCCGGTCTCATGCGGCCACCATCCACAGCGCCGTGGCCAGCAGCACCACCGCCATGGTGCGGTTGAACCACAGCAGGCGCTGCCCGTGGGCCAGCCAGTGGCGCAGCAGCGCGCCGGTGGCCGCATAGGTGAAGTTGCTGGTCAGTGCGAAGAAGGCCATTGCCGGCAGCACCACGGCCATGCGCTGCAGGCTGTCGTCGCGCCCGATGACCCAGCCGGCCACGATGGTCAGCGCGAGCAGCCAGGCCTTGATGTTCACGAACTGCAGCGCCACGCCCTGCCAGAAGCCCACCGACAGGCGTGCCGCATCGGCCTCGGACAGGCGGCCCGTGTTCGACAGCTTGAACGCGAGCCACAGCAGGTAGCCGATGCCCAGGGCCTTGATGGCCCAGCGCAGCGCCGGCACCGCCACCACCACCGCACCCAGCCCGGCGGCGCACAGCACCAGCAGCAGGCTCCAGCCCACGGGCACCGCCACCACGAAGCGCATGGCGGCGGGCAGGCCGCGGTTGGCGGCCAGCGCGGTGGACAGGGTGGTGTTGGGCCCGGGGGTAAAGCTCATGGCGGTGGCCAGCACCAGCAGGGCGGTGAATTCAACCAGGGGCATGGGTGGGGTCCATCGTTGGGAATGAAGTGATGCGATGCACTGTAGGGGCAAAGTCCATTACAGTACCAATACAGTCAAACCCCACAATTTCATGCACTGTATCGGCAATTGCATTGGCACAGTGCCGGCTCAGGAAACGCCTCCATGCTGACCCGCACCCCCGACCGCACCCTGACCGAACAGCTCGCCGAGCGCTTTGCCGAGCGCATCCGCGCGCGGCTGCTGCCCGCGGGGGCCCGCCTGCCGTCGGTGCGCGAATGCGCGCGCCAGCAGGGCGTGAGCCCCTACACCGTGGTGGCAGCCTACGACAAGCTACTGGCCCAGGGGCTGGTGGAGGCCCGGCGCCAGCGTGGCTTCTTCGTGCGCGATTTTGTGCAAAAACAGGCTCCGATGCCCGAGGGGCAAGCGCTGACAGCTCCTACAAAAGGAGCAAAAAATGTGTCGCCGCTGACCGGTGTCGGCATGCGCCTGTCGGGCTCGCACATCAACGCCACGGCGCTGATCCGCGGCATGTTCCACCAGGCGTCGAGCAAGCCCCAGCCCGGTGCGGGCGTGCTGCCCATCGGCTGGCTGGATGAGGCGCGCTTCATGGGCGCCGCGGTGCGCAAGATCACCGGCAGCAGCGCGCTGCGCGACGGCTCGCTGAGCTACGGCGAGCCCATGGGCGAGCCCGCGCTGCGCGAGGCGCTGGCGCGGCGCATGGCCGACATCAACATCCACGCCCAGCCCGATCAGATCATGACCACCGTGGGCGCCACGCAGGCGCTGGACATCGTGAGCCGCACGCTGCTCAAGGCGGGCGACCCGGTGATGGTGGAGGAGCCCGGCTGGTCGGTGGAGTTCGCGCGCCTGGACGCGCTGGGAATGCGCGTGCTGCCCGTGCCGCGCGGCCCCGAGGGGCCGGACCTCGCCGTCATGGCGCGCTACTGCGAGCTGCATGCGCCCAAGCTGTTCGTGAGCGTGAGCGTGCTGCACAACCCCACGGGCTACAGCCTGTCGCCGGGCAGCGCGCACCAGGTGCTGCAGCTGGCGCAGCAGCACAACTTCCACGTGGTCGAGGACGACACCTACGGCCACATCGCCGCCGACCACGCCACGCGCCT
Source organism: [Acidovorax] ebreus TPSY (assembly GCF_000022305.1). Lineage (NCBI taxonomy): Bacteria > Pseudomonadati > Pseudomonadota > Betaproteobacteria > Burkholderiales > Comamonadaceae > Diaphorobacter > [Acidovorax] ebreus. The sequence continues at coordinate 3,327,853 of NC_011992.1, read as the reverse complement.
GACGGCGTTGGACGGGCTGCGCCGCACCATCTACGTGAGCGGCTTCGCCAAGATCTTGGCGCCCAACTGGCGCGTGGGCTACCTGGCCGCGCCGCCCGACCTGGTGGAGCGGCTGCTGGACACCAAGCTGCTGTCCACGCTGACCACGCCCTCGCTGCTGGAAAAGGCCCTCGCGCTGTGCATCGAGCAGGGCCAGCTGCGCCGCCATGCCGACCGCATGCGGCTGCGCCTGGCGCAGGCCCGCGCGCGCAGCGTGCAACTGGCGCTGGAGGCGGGCTGCAGCTTTGCCGCCGAGCCCGCGGGCATGTTCGGCTGGGTGGAAACCGGCGTGGACACCGACATGCTGGCCCAGCGCATGCTGGACGAGGGCTACCTCATCGCGCCCGGCGCGCTGTTCCACGCCACGCGCCGCCCCTGCACGCTGATGCGCATCAACTTCTGCACCACGCAGGACCCGGCGTTCTGGCGTACGTGGAAGAGAGTGGTCCAATCGGGCTGAAGCGCTTGATGGACAAGCGCAAGCAGCTCTTTTTTGCGTAGCGTTGGCGTCAACGCCGCGGCGGCGTGAGCCCCAAGGCGGTGTTCACCTTGTCCAGGTTGTCCACGTGTGCCTGCAGCATCTCCTGCAGCCCGGCGCGGATGCCCGCATCGTCCACCAGCGGCAGCAGTTCACGCAGCTTCTTGGCCACCCAGCCCTGGCCGCGGTTGAGGAAGGCCAGGCGCTCGCGCAGGTCGGGCACGGCCATGGCCTTGTCGTAGAAGTCGCCCGTGCGGCTGCCGGGCGTGCCCTCCAGCGTGCGGATGGTGCGCATCAGCATGCCGCACCACTTCACTTCGTCGCGGTGGATGGCGTCGATCAGCGCGCGCAGCGCTTCGTCCTCGGTTTCGGTGCGGCTGCGCAGCGCCACGCGCGCGCCGGCGCGCTCGGCCTCCAGCAGCTCGTCCAGCCGCGCGATGAGTGGGGCGTGGCGCTCGCGCTCCGCATCCCCCGCGTAGCACACGGGCGACGCCAAGGCCACGGGCGTGTCGTTCAGCAGCCGCAGGTGTGCGGTGGCCTCCGCGGCGATGCGGCGCAGCCGGTCGCCCGCGGGTTCGATGGCCGTGATGCGCCCCACACCCTGGCCGGCGTACAGCGCCATGGCCTCGAAGTCGCCGGTCATGGAGCGCAGCGGCGAGTCGGTGCTGAACAGGTAGATGGGCCGGCCTTCCTCGTCGCCGATCACCGTGCGTGGGATGTCGCCTGTGGCGGCGAACGGGTCGCCGCGCTCGCGCCGCGTGACGCTGTTGGCCAGCACACGCACCGCGGCGTGGGGCGGCCAGTTGATGTGGAAGTCCTCGGTCAGCACGGTGTCGCCGGCCTGCGCGCCCACCAGCCGCTGCTTGTGCGCGTCGTGGGCGAAGGACTCATGCGTGGCCATCAAGGCGGTCCCCAGCACCGCGGCCTGCGCGCCCTGGGCCAGTACGCGCGCCACGCCCTGCCCATCGGCCAGGCCGCCCGCGGCGGCCACGGGGACGCTGGCCATCGCCAGTACCTCGGACAACAGCTCGGCCAGCGGCTGGCGCCCGCGCACATGGCCGCCGGCCTCCACGCCCTGCGCGATGAGCGCCTGCGCGCCGGCCTCCTGCGCCTGCAGCGCCTCGGCGGCGGAGCCGATCTGGTGCACCACGGTGATGCCCGCTGCGCGCAGCCGCGCGATCACGCCGGCATCCACGTCCCAGAACAGGCTGACCACGGGCACCTGCAGCGCGATCAGCAGGTCCACCTGCGCGCGCAGCAGGGGCGCGGGCGTGGCCGCGGGGATCAGGTTCACGCCGAAGGGCAAGGCCGTGCGCTGGCGCACCTGCGCCACCTCGCGCTCGATCAGCGCCAGCGGCTCGCGCACCATGCCCAGGAAGCCGAACCCCCCGGCCTCGGTCACCGCAGCCACCAGTTCGCTGCGCGACACGCCGCCCATGCCCGCGACCATCAGCGGCAGGCGGCAGCCCAGCAGGCGGCACAGGGGGGTGGCGGGCGGGGCGTCGTGCATGGAGTTCTCCTGTGGGCTGGCGGCTATGGAAGAGCCGGCCATCATGCGTCCTGCGCCACGCACGGCGCAAAGGCCATGCCGGCGCCATGGATGGAGTGCGCTATGAAAAAACTAGCTGCTTGCGCTGGCCAGGAAAGGGTTGCGCGGTGTTTTTGCTCAAAACGCCGGGGTGCCGCGCCGTCACGTGCCGGAGAACACCCCCAGCCCCGCGAGCATGACCAGCAGGATCAGCACCGGCGTGACCCAGCGCAGCAGCAGGCTCACGACGCGGGCCAGCCCCTGGTTGCCCAACTGCCCGTGGTTGGAGAGTTGCGCCGCGAATGCGCGCTCGCCCCAGGCCCAGCCGACGAAGAGGGCGATGGCGATGCCCCCCGCGGGCAGCAGCAGGTTGGACGAGAGGTAGTCCGCCCAGTCGAACAGGGTGCGCCCGCCCGGCTGGAAGGCGGCCAGCGTGCTCTGGCTCAGGGCGCAGCCCGCGCCCAGCAGCCCCAGGATCAGCAGCGTGAGCAGCGTGGCCCGGGGCCGGCTCAGGCCCCAGCGCTCGTGCAGGATGACGACCGGTACCTCCATCAGGGAGAGCATGGCGCCGGTCGCGGCGATAGCGGTGAGGAGGAAGAACGCCGCCAGCAGCACCGAGCCACCCGGCATCTGTGCGAACACCGCGGGGATCGTGATGAACACCAGGGATGGCCCCGCCGACGGCTGGAAGCCGAAGCTGAACACCGCGGGGAAGATCGCCATGCCCGCTAGCAGCGACACCGACAGGTCGGCCAGCATCACGCGCGTGGCGGTGGCCGGGATGTTCTGCTCGGCGGTGAAGTAGCTGCCGTAGGTCATCATCGTGCCCATGCCGATGGACAGCTTGAAGAACGCCAGGCCCATGGCGGTCAGCACCACCGCGGGCGTGATCTTGTGCCACTCGGGCGCGAACAGGAACGACAGCGCCTGGCCGGCGCCGGGCAGCGTCAGGCTGTAGCCGCCCAGCAGCACCAGCAGCAGGAACAGCAGCGGCATCAGGCGTTTGGTGGCCGCCTCGATGCCGCGGGTGACGCCCAGCAGCAGGATGCCGCCGATGAAGGCCAGCACCACCCACTGCCACAGCAGCGCCTGCACCGGGTCCCGCACCAGGGCGTCGAAGCTGGCCTGCGTCTGCACCGGGTCGCTGGACAGCAGGTTGCCCGAAAGGGCCTTGGCCACGTAGGCAAACACCCAGGCGACGACCTCGGAATAGAACGCCATGATCAGGAACGCCGCCGCCATGCCTGCCACGCCGATCAGCCACCACGGCGCGCCGCGGGGCTGCAACTGGCGCAGCGCAGAGATGGGATTGGCGCGCGCCTGGCGGCCGATGGCGATCTCGGCCACCATGAGCGGCAGGCCGATGAACAGCGTCGAGAGCAGGTAGATCAGCAGAAAGCCCGCGCCACCGTTGGCCCCGGTGAGCGAGGGGAACTTCCAGATGTTGCCCAGCCCGACGGCGGAACCCAGCGTGGCGGCGAGCACGCCCAGGCTGGAGGAGAAGGCGCCGCGGCTGGTGGTTGCGTGGGTGCGGGAGGCGTCGGTGCTTGAAGGGCCGGATTTGCTCATGATTTGATAGTGGTCTGCGCGCCTGGATTGTGCGCTACGGCCCAAAAACACCACGGGCCGTGAGTCGCCATCAGTGCGCGTGCGGGCGCTCCACCACCAGCTCGGACAGCACGCGCAGCAGCGCGCGGTTGACGTATTCCAGCTCCAGCTCATGCGTCTCGCACAGCTGGCGGATGGCGCCCGCGTCGTCGCTCTCCAGCGCGCAGGCCATCTCCAGGCTGGGGGCGTAGGGGCCGGTGCGCAGCACCGCGGCGTCGTACACCCGCTCGGACAGCGGCACGCGGCGCAGGATGGTGCCCAGAGGCTCGCGCAGCACCTCGTCCAACTGCGAGAACAGGCCGCTCAGGTACACCTCGCGGCGCAGGTCTTTGCCCACGCCAGCGTCCAGCAGGTGCTCGGTCAGGCGCGCGCGCAGCACCATGCTGGCGCGGATGGGGCGCAGATCGGGTTCGGTGGCAGCGTGCGGCAACTGGTCGGCCAGCCAGCGCCCCAGCGAGCCGTAGCCCATCATCACCAGACCGCGGCGCAGCGAATCCACGCCGGTGGACAGGCCGAGCGCAGCGGAGTTGGTGTAGACCATGAAGCGGTAGGCCAGCAGCGGATCCTCGCCCAGGATCTGCTCGAAGCGGTCGATGGACTGCTCGTCGTCGATGGCCTTCATGAGCTTGAGCACCACCTCGTGCGCGGGCTGGGGCTGGCGATGGCGCAGGCTGTAGAGCACGTCCTCCACGGGCCAGCCGGCCACGGCCAGCGCGCCGCCTTCGTCCAGGCAGTGCGTGAGCAGCGCGCGGCTGGCCACGTTGTCATACATCTGCCCGGCGATCAGCGGACTGCGCTGGCCGGCGGCACGGGGGCTGGCATCGCTGCGCCCCGCAGCGGCGGCCTGCAGGGCCTGCACGGCGTCGCTGCTGGACAGGTGCAGCAGGCTGTTGTCGAACATCCGCGCGGTGTCGGCGTCGGGCAGGTGGTCCAGCTCGCCGCGCCACACCAGGCGCAGGCCGCGGGCGTGGGCCTGGCGCGCGCGCTCGCGGATCGCGGGCACGTCCAGCCAGGCCTGGGGCACTTCGATCCAGGGCGCGCCGCGAGGGGCGTGCTCCAACAGGTCCACCAGCAGCTGCTGCGAGCGAGCGGACAGCAGCAGCGGCGGCGAGCTGGAGGTCCACAGTTCCTGGATGGTGCGCAGCAGGTGCGGCGCATCCACCAGGGTGGCGCCCTCGCTGTGAACGTACAGCTGGATGCCGGCCAGCCGGCGCGCGGCATTCCAGAGGGGCCGGTAGCCCAGCACCAGGCTGCCAAGAACGGATTGGACCATGGGGTAGAAGTGTGGTCAGAGCGGGATGCCGGCCATTGTCACGCCAGTCGCGCGGGCGCGCACGTGGCGAAACCCTGCGTGCGCGGCGTCAGCTGATGAAATTGAAGAGCGACAGGCGCTGCACCTGCGCGTAGGACTTGAGGGCGGCCTCGTAGCCCACGCTGGCGTTCTGGAAGTCCGAGATACCCTGCACCATGTCGAGGTCCTCCGCGCGCGAGCGGTCGGCTTCGAGCTGGATCGAGCGCTTGTCCTGGTCGCCGGTGATGCGGTCGGCGCGGTTGAGCAGCTCGCCCGCATAGCCGCGCATGTTGTGCAGGCGTTCCATGCCGGCGTCGATGTTGGCCAGGGCCTGGCCGACGGCCTGGGACGCGGCCACGCTGTCGGTGGCGTCGGTGATCCCGCGGATCGCGCTGTCGATGGTGCCCATCAGGCTGGAGCTGGGCTGCAGGGAAACGCTGTCGCCCGCCGCGGGCGTGCCCGTCAGGCTGAACGACATGACCGTGTCCGGGCCTTCGTTGATGGTGATGGGAATGGGCTGGCCGGTCTTGACGGGCGCGGTGGTCACGTTCGAGGTGGTCACCGTGCCGTCCTTGGCGGTCTTGGTCAACTTGTAGTCGACGACGGTGGTGCCCGCTACCGGGTCCACCGTGACGGTGTTCACGGCCAGCGCATACTGCGCGCCGTCCAGTGCCTCGCGGTTGGAGGTCGTGATGGCGCTCGTCACCAGGGAACTGCCTGCGCCGCGCGTGACGGTGGCGGTGTACACGCCGTCGCGCACCGGGTCGAACATCAGCGCCGCATGCCCGTCCACGGTGGTGGGAATCGACGTGCCGCCGCTGGCCGCCTGCCCGGGCAGCCCGGCGAACAGGTAGTCGGGGTTGCTCAGTAGCGGGCCGGTGAAGGGCTCCAGCGCACTGCCCAGCGCGCCCAGCAGCGGCACACCGTTGGTGTCCTTGCGGTTGATCACCTGCGTGAGCTGCTCGCGCAGGCTCTGGATCTGGTTGGCGTAGGTCTTGCGGTCCTCGGGCTTGAGCGCGCCGCCACCGGCGGCCACGACCAGCTGGCGAATCTCCTGCACCAGGCCCACGGCGTCGCCCAGGGTGGATTCGGCCTGTGCGATGGCGTTGCGCTGCACGTCCAGCGCGCGTTGCTCGGTCTGGATGCGGCTGATGCGCGTGAGCGCGCGCTCGGCCTGGGCGGCGGCCACGGGGTCGTCGCTGGGACGCACCACGCGCTTGCCCGCGGTGAGGTTCTCCTGCAGGTCCACCAGGGATTTCTGCCGCGCGCTGAGGTTGCGCAGCGTGGCGTCGTACATGTTGGCGGTGCTGACGCGATAGAAAGAGCTGCTCATGGCGGTTCCTTTCAGCGGCCCATGGTCTGGATCAGGTTGTCGAAAATGTTCTGCGCAATCTGCAGCATCTTGGCGGATGCCTGGTAGGCCTGCTGGTATTGGATGAGCCGCGCGGCCTCCTCGTCCAGGTTCACACCGGAGACGGCCGTGCGGCTGGCTTCCAGATTGCTGGCGATGGAGTCCGAGAGCTTGGCCGCGTACTGGGCGCTCTGCGTGCGCGTGCCCACCTGGGCCATCAGCCCGGCGTAGCCGTCGGACAGCGTGGACTCGTCGAACATCTTCACGTCGCGCAGCGCCATGAGGGCCGATGCGTTGCCGGCGTTGCGGGTGTACCAGTCGCCACTGAGCTTGGCATCCCCAACGGTTACCGTGTCCCCGTCCTTGGGGGTGCCCTGCAGAGTGATGGACCAGCCGTCGATCCGAATCGGCTCTCCTGGCACATAGGGAACGACGGTCGTACCCGGGGTGTAGGGTGCTGGCGGAGGAAGGTTCAGCGGCTGATCATTGGTACCCGTGATGACAAATCCTGAGGGTGGCCCGTCGCGGTACGTGAGCTGCACCCCTCCAGCGGGTGGGAGATTGAGCACGCCAGTGGCAACCACCTTGCCTGCAGTCGCATCCCAATGCTGGCCAGTGGCCTTCAGTTCCGCCAGTTGCAGCGAGCCCGCGTTGGAGGTGCCCATGGCCGAACTGATGGGGTTTGCCGCGGCCAGCTCGCGCGGCGAGTACACCAGTGCCTGTATGTTGGCCGCGGCGCTGGCAAAGGGCTTGAATAGCACGCGCTCGTTGACGGCGCCCGCGGTGCTGAACTTGAAGGTTAGCCCGTCCATTTGTGTACCCGCTGAGGCCATCAGATTCGCTACGTTGATGGTCTTGCCGTCGGATAGCCGAATGATTTGCCCTGGAACCTCGCCAGTGGGAGTGGGTCCCCCCGTAAACCGCACCTCGTAGTCCGATGCGGCGAACTCGGAGGTGCCCAAAGGCGTTTGAAAATCGATGAATCCTTGTGCCGTTCCGCTGGTATAGCCCGGCGCCTTATCGGGTTCGGAGAACAGTGGCTTGCCGGCCTGTCCGTCAAGTGTCAGGCCCATGCCCTGTTGGTAGTTCATCGTCCGGCCGATGGCCAGCGCCATGCGCCCCAGCAGGTTGCGCCCCTCGGCCAGGTCCTGGTTGGCAAAACGCAGCAGGCCGGCCACTTCGCCACCGCCCAGCATGCCCTCGTTCAGCTCCACGGGCGAACCGCCCGCGGGCTTGAAGAATAGCTGCGTGAGCTGGCTGCCCGGGAATTGCTGCGATTCGGCGATGAGTACCTCGCTGGCCTTGCCGCCCAGCACCAGCGCCTGGCTGCCGCCGATGAACACGCCCACCGTGCCGTCGTCGGCCGGGATCTGCGTGGTCTGGATGAACTGGTTGAGTTCCCGGATTAGCTGGTCGCGCTTGTCCAGCAGGTCGTTGGGAGTCTGGCCGTTGCCCTTCACGCGGGCGATCTGCTCGTTCACGTCCGCGATGCTCTTGGCCAGCGAGTTGACGCGCGTGGCGTCGTTCTGCAGCTGCTCGTTGACCGAGTATGCGATCTCCTGCAACTGCTCCGCGCTGCTGCGCATGCGCGCGGCCATCTCGTCCATGCGCGTGAGCGTGACGGTGCGCGCCGTGATGTCGGTCGGCGAGGACACCACGTCGGCCAGCGAGTTCAGCATGTCGGTGATGGCGGCGCCCAGGCCGCTGGTGCCCCCCTGGAACACGTCCTGCAACTGGCCGAGGCGCTCGGCGCGCACGGTGTCGCCCGCCTGCACCGCCTGTGCGGCCGCGGCCTGGCGCGTGAGCAGCTCGTTGTGATTGCGCAGGATGGTCGCCACCTGCACGCCGTTGCCGATGTAGCCTGAGCCGGTGAACTGGCCCTGCACGGTCTCCATTGCCACGTTCTGGCGCGAATATCCGGCCGTGCTGACGTTGGCGATGTTGTGCCCGGTGGTCTGCAAGGCGACCTGGTTGGCGAGGAGGGCGCGGGCGCCGACGTTCAGAAGACTCATGGTTCAGTGCGTTGGTTCTTATGGGTTCAGGCCTGCGTGCCGGATGCCTGGGCCAGCACGGGCGCGCTGGGGGTGCGCGCCACGCCCAGCGTGCTCTGGATGGCGCGGCTGAGCTTGGCGGCGTATTGCGGATCGGTGGCGTAGCCGGCCTTCTGCAGCTCCGTGGCGTAGGCGACGGCGGAATGGGTCTTCTCGCGCGCCTTTTCGTAGCGCGGGTTGTCGTTGATCAGGCGTGCGTAGTCGCGGAACGACTCCTCGAACGAGTCGTAGGCGCGGAACTTGGCGACCACCTTGCGCGGCGCGCCGTTGATGTATTCGGTGGTGGTCACCTCGGCCACCTTCCCGGTCCAGCCCTTGCCGGCCTTGATGCCGAACAGGTTGAAGGAGTTGCTGCCGTCCTTGTGGCGGATCTCGCCCTTGCCCCAGCCCGTCTCGTGCCCGGCCTGGCCCAGCATGAAGCTGGCGGGAATGCCGCTGCTGCGCGCCACGCGCTCGGCCGCCGCGCGGTGGTGCTGTACGAAGTCGTCACGGCCCTTGGGCGACGCCGCGCGCGGATTGTCGGCAGGCGCGGCCTTGCGCAGCGCGACGTCCATGCTCAGCGTGGAGCCCGGCACCAGCGTGGTCTGGCCGTCGCCGCCCAACTGGCGCGAGAGCTGGCGCTGGATGGCCTCGGCCAGCCCACCGGGCTGACCCGCCATCTGCACCGACAGCTGCTGGTCGAACAGGTCGCTGGCCAGGTTGCCCTCGGCGCCCTCCAGCAGGCCGGACTTCATCGTGGCCTCGCGCATGCTCTTGATGAGCTCGCGCATGAACAGGGATTCGAGCTGTTTGGCCGCCTCCAGCGTGGCGTCCTTGGTGGCCTGGGCGTCGCCCTGGCTGGCTTGCGCCTTGAGGCTGTTGAGTGCGCGGCCGTCCACGGCCAGCGCCTGGCGTACGGACGTTGCGCCTGCATTGGGGAGCGAAAGGCTCATGTCCACCTCCCGTCGCGCCGCACGCGGCATGGGCCTTGAATGGAAGCGGCGCCGCCGCGGGGAAGGACGCGCAGGAGCGGCATCAGATCACCTCCAGCTCGGCGTTGAGAGCGCCTGCGGCCTTGATGGCCTGCAGGATGGCCAGCAGGTCCTGCGGTGTGGCGCCCAGCGTGTTGAGCGCGCGCACCACGTCGGCCAGCTGCGGCGAGGCGGGCACCTGCATCACCTTGCCGCCGTCCTGCTGGATGGCGATGTCGCTCTTTTGCGCCACCACGGTCACGCCGCGCGACAGCGGGCTGGGCTGGCTGATGACTGGCGTGGTGCTGATGGTGATGGACAGGTTGCCGTGCGCGATGGCGCAGGGGCCCAGCGTCACCGCCTGGTTGAGCACGATGGAGCCGGTGCGCGCGTTGATGACCACCTTGGCCGCGGGCGTGGAGTCGGGCAGTTGCAGCTCCTCCAGCTCGGCGATGAAGTTGACGCGCGCGCCGGGGTCCTGCGGCGCGCGCACCTGCACGGTGCGCCCGTCCAGCGCCACGGCGGTATCCGGGCCCGAGCGTGCGTTGATGGCCAGCGCCACCTTGCGCGCGGCCTGGAAGTCCGAGGCATTCAGGCCCAGGGTGATGGTGTCGCTGTCGTGCAGCGGCGTGGGCACGGCGCGCTCGACCTGGGCGCCATCGGGGATGCGTCCAGCGCTCAGGTGGTTGATCTGCACCTTGCTGCCGCCGGCCGATGCGCCCGCCCCGCCCACCACCACGTTGCCCTGCGCCAGGGCGTAGATCTCGCCGTCCGCGCCGCGCAGCGGCGTGGCGATCAGCGTGCCGCCCTTGAGCGACTTGGCGTTGCCGATGGAGGACACCGCCACGTCGATCATCTGCCCCGGCTGGGCGAAGGCGGGCAGTTGCGCCGTGATCACCACCGTGGCCACGTTCTTGAGCTGCGGCGCCGTGGTGCCCGGCGGCAGGCTGATGCCCGCCTGCTGCAGGTAGTTGGACATGGCCTGCGCGGTGAACGGCATCTGCGTGGACCGGTCGCCCGTGCCGTCCAGGCCCACCACCAGGCCGTAGCCGGACAACTGGTTGCTGCGCACGCCCTGCACGGCCGCGATTTCCTTCAGGCGCACGGCCTGCGCGGGCGCGGCCAGGCCCAGGGCGGTGGCCAGGGCCACCAGGCAATGGACGATGCGGGAGTAGGGCAAGGCTTTCATGCCCCCGATTGTGGGCAGCCGGGCCTTTGGGCAATGCGCGGAAAAGCGGGGGCTTTTGGGGCGTTTATCGGCGCTGGGGCGGCGGGTGTGGCGTGGCTTGCCGGTGGCGCAGCGCTGATAGCAAAATTGGCCTCCAGCGCTTTACCATCAAGCGCTAGTAGCTATAAAAGTAATAGTTTACTTGCGCGTGCGCGCGGCCCTGGCGGGCGCTGCGGCATGGCGGATGCAGTAGTAGTAGCCGTTGGGCACGCTGGCCAGGTGGTTGGGCCGCGCGCGGCCCGCGCCGTCGTGCGCAAGCGCCGTGTCGTACAGGCCCGCCTGCACGTGGTACACGCCGGCCGGCTGCAGGGCCACGCCGCCGCCGTAGAAGCCCGCGGCCTCGGCGGTTTCCAGTTCTGCCGCCGTGGGCAGGGCGGCGTTCTGCGACTGGCAGTAGCGCAAGGCCGCATCGCGCGACACCAGCCGGTCGGCATGGCCCGGCGCGGCCGTGAGCCACTGCGCGCTGCCCAGCGGGTTCTGGTGGGCCGTGAAACGCGTGCCCTGGAAGTAGTCGAACAGGTCGCGCGCCAGCGCCTCGGCCAATAGCGGCGCGGGCGCCGTGGCGGTGAAGCTCTGCGACGCACCGCTGCGCAGCTTGACCAGCGTGGCCGTGGCCTGCACCAGCGCGCCGTCCAGCCGCGTGTAGGTGATGTAGGCGGCCAGCGTGATGCGGCCCACGCGGCTGGGAAGGTCGTCCCGTGCGGAGGGGCGCTGCAGCTGCTCGGGGGTGATGTCGGCGAAGTCGAAGCGCAGTTTGGGGTTGCGCGTGTTGATGCGCCGTGCTTGCCGGTCCAGCTCGGCGATCAGCTGTACGTTGAGGCTGCGCCCCAGCTCGGCCAGGGCCGCGCGCTCGTGGTGGGCCTGCAGGCCGTCCACCGCTTGCAGCGCGGCGGCCACCTTGGCGGGGTCGGTCTTGTCGGCATGCAGGTCGGCAATGATCTGGCGGTCCTGGCCGTAGTCCCCCAGGTCGGAGGCGCGGATCACCGGGATGTTGGGCCACACGGTGAAGGGCTGGTCCACCGGGTCGCGGAAGTCCTGCGCGCCCGCCGGCGCGCAGGCCAGTGCCGCCACCAGCGCGGCCGCGCGCAGGGCACCTGCCCACAAGCGTTGCAGCGTCATTTAGAACGGGCTGATGGTGTTGAACGCGCGCGCCAGCCAGCCCATGGCCTGGGCCTCGGCCTGCTCGCCCAGGCCGCGCGAGATCACGCGCACATTGGCCACGTAGCGCGAGTCGATCACGCTGCCCGGATGGCCGGGCTGGCCGCGGCGCAGGTGGCGGGGGTCGACGATGCCCGAGAAGCGCAGCACATCCACGCTGCGGTTCACGCCCACCTGCTTCTCGCCGGTGATGACCAGGTGGCCGTTGGGCAGCACTTCGGTGACGAGGGTGGTGATGTTGCTCTTGAACTCGTTCTTGCTGGCGGTGTTGCCGCTGCCGTTGAAGGTGTTCTCGTAGCCTGCGCCCAGGCCCGATCGCGCGGCCAGCTTGCCCACCGTGGAGGGGGCCAGCAGCGGCAGCGCCGTGATGCTGCCCTTGGTGTCGCCGTTGCGGTTGACGTTGGACTTGGTGTCCTGCTTGGCGTCGATGCTCTCCAGGATCTCGATGGTGACCATGTCGCCCACCAGGCGCGCGCGTTGATCCTCGAAAGCAGGCCGGTAGCTGGCGGCATGGAACAGGCTTCCCGAGGCCGGGCCGGCGGGGCGCGGCAGGGCGGCGATCGGGGGCGGTGTGGTGGGCAGCACGTCCACCGGCGGGGGCGGGTTGATGCTGGCGCAGCCGGCGGCCAGCGCGGCAGCGGTGGCCGCTGCCAGAAGGCGCAGGAGGGAGGTGGTCATGGCAGGGTTCCTTGTCATGCGGCTCACAGCTGCGACAGCTTGGCCAGCATCTGGTCGGACGTCTGGATAGCCTTGGAATTCATTTCGTAGGCGCGCTGGGTCTGGATCATGGTGACCAGTTCCTCCACCACGTTGACGTTGGAGTTCTCCAGGAAGCCCTGCTTGATGATGCCCAGGCCGTTGGTGCCCGGCTCGGCCTGCTGCGGCGCGCCGGAGGCGGCGGACTCGCGGTACAGGTTCTGTCCCACGGGCTCCAGGCCCGCGGAGTTGATGAAGCTGGACATGCCCAGCTGGCCGATCTGCTGGGGGTTGGGGTTGCCCGCCACGGTCACGCTTACCATGCCGCGCTCGCTGATGCTGATGCTCTTGGCGTCCGCCGGCACGGTGATGCCGGGCGCCACGGGCAGGCCGCTGGAGGTGACCACGCGGCCCTGCGAGTCGAGCTTGAACGCGCCGTCGCGCGTGTAGCCGGTGGTGCCGTCGGGCAACTGGACCTCAAAGAAGCCGTTGCCGTCGATGGCCACGTCCAGGCTGTTGCCCGACTGCTGCAGGCTGCCCTGCGTGAAGTTGCGGCTGGTGGCGACCACGTTCACGCCCAGGCCCAGGTGCAGGCCCGTGGGCAACTGGTTCTCCTCGGTGGTTTGGCTGCCGACCTGGCGCAGGTTTTGGTAGATCAGGTCCTCGAACACCGCGTTGTTGCGCTTGAAGCCCGTGGTGGACACGTTGGCGAGGTTGTGCGAGATCACGTCCAGCTGGGTCTGCTGGGCGGTCATGCCGGTCTTGGCGATCCACAGCGAATTCATCATGGCGGTAGTCCTTCAGGGTTAGCCGTTGAGGCTCAGCAGCTGGCCTGCGCTCTTGTCGTCGCTCTCGGCGGTCTGCAGCAGGCGCATTTGTTGTTCGAACTGGCGGGCGGCGGCGATCATGCCGACCATGCATTCCACCGGGTTCACGTTGGATCCCTCCAGCACGCCCGAGCGCAGGCGCGCGTTGGGGTCGGCGGGCAGCGGGTCGCCGCCGGCCGTGCGGAACAGCCCGTCGTCGCCGCGCTTGAGCGGGTTGTCCGCCGCGGGCGTGGCCAGTTTCAGGCGGGCCACGGGCTGGGGTACTTCGCCCGCCAGGCGGGCGGTGATGGTGCCGTCGGCGCCCAGCGTCACTTCGGCATTAGGGGGCACGTCGATGGGTGCGCCGCCGTCCGAGAGCACGGCCATGCCGGTGCTGGTGACCAGCTGTCCGGCGGCAGTGACCTGAAAGGACCCGGCGCGCGTGTAGGTTTCCACGCCGTCCAGACCCTGCACGGCGAACCAGGCATTGCCCACGGCCATGGCGTCCAGCGGACGGCCTGTGGTCTGCGCGGGGCCGGGGGTGTCCACATGGCCCGAGGTGGCCTCCAGCGCGAACACGCGCGTGGTGGAGCCGCCGCCTTGCAGCGGCACCGAGCGGAAGTTGGACATCTCGGCGCGAAAGCCGGTGGTGGAGGCGTTGGCCAGGTTGTTGGCCAGCACCGCCTGCCGGTGCGCGGCGGCATTCGCGCCGGTCATGGAGGTGTAGATGATGCGGTCCATGGCGTGGCCTCGGCGTCAGTGGGTTATCAGCGCAGGTTGACGAGGGTGGACATCACCTGATCCTGCGTCTTGATGGTCTGGGCGTTGGCCTGGTAGGCGCGCTGGGCGGTCATCATGTTGACCAGCTCGGCCGTCAGGTCCACGTTGGAGTCTTCCAGGGCGCCGGCGCGCAGCGCGCCGAAGTTGCCATCCGTGGGCGCACCCAGCACGGGCTGGCCCGATTCGTAGGTCTCCACCCAGTTGTTGCCGCCCACGGCCGCCAGGCCCTGCGTGTTGCGAAAGCTCGCCAGCGCGATCTGGCCCTCGGCACGCGTCACGCCGTTGGAGTAGCGGGTCATGATCATGCCGTTGTTCTCGACATTGATGCCCGTGAGCTCGCCCGAGGTGTAGCCGTCCTGCGAGAGTTCGGAGACGGCGAACTTGGTGCCGAACTGGGTGACCTTGTTCAAGTCCAGCGTGACAGGGTAGGAGCCTGGCGCGGGGTTGCTGCCCGGCGCCGTGGGGCTGTTGGGGTTGGCCGGGCTGGGGTTGACCATGAGCGCCAGCTCGAACGACTGCTTGGCGGCCGCGGGCGCATCGGTCAGGTCGGCCACCCCGAAGGTGCCGCCCGCGGGCGACGTGCCGCCCGCGTAGTCCACCAGGTTGTCCTTCAGGCGGGCGGAGGCCACGAGGCTGTTGGTGGGCGCGTCCGAATAGGTGAAGTCCCAGGCGTCTTCGGGGTTGGTGAAGCTCAGCGTGGTCTCGCGGATGGCATACACGCCCTGGTCGTCCGGGCCGTAGAAACGGTAGGTGAAGGACGTGGGGAAATCGTCCTTTTGCGTCAACGCCGGGTCCGCATTGGCGACCGAGGTGGCCACGGGTTCCAGCGTGGCGGCCACGGCACCGTTCTTGTCGGCAATCAGGCGGCCAGTGATGGCCGGGACCGTCGGCGGCGTGGTGGTCAGGTCGTCCAGCTGGTTGTAAATGTCCCAGGTGTTCGCGCCGTTCTTCTCGAAGTAGAAGGACAGCGGCGTGGCCACGCCCTGGCTGTCGTACACGTTGAGCGAGGTGCCGTAGGTCGTGCGCGGCGTAGCCGCCACGGGTGGGGTGGCGCCCGGGTCGCCCTTGGCGTTGGGCGTGCGGGCATCCAGGTTGAAGGCCGTCTTGATGGCCGTGGTCTGCCGGGCCGGGATGGGCGCCGTGGTGGGGAAGGTCAGCGGCACGGCGGTGCTGGAGGTGCGCAGGCCGGTCACGGGGTCGATGGGGTAGCCCATGACCTGGGCGCCGTCATTGGTGACCACGTTGCCCACGTTGTCCAGCTTGAAGTTGCCGGCGCGCGTGTAGGCACGCGAGCCATCCGGCATCTGCAGCGTGAAAAAGCCGTTGCCGTTGATGGCCACGTCCAGGCTGTTGCCCGTGACGGTGAGGTTGCCCTGGTTGAACTGCTGCGCAATGGCCGACACCTCTACGCCGATGCCGGAGTTGGTGCCGCTGGCCGCGCCGATGGCCGAGGCAATCATGGCCGCGAATTCGGTGCGCGAGGCCTTGAAGCCCGTGGTGTTGGAGTTGGCGATGTTGTGGCCGATCACGTCGAGGTTCTTGGCCGACGCGTTCAGGCCCGAGAGGCCTTGCTGGAAACCCATGGTGTTCTCCTGGAGGAAAGCGCGGCTCTCAGAGCACGCTGTGAATGCGGAAGTAGTTGACGATGTCGCCGTTGTCCAGCGTGAGCGTCAGCGCACCGGCGTTGGAGCCCGTGGCGACCACCTGCGCCTCGGACAGTCCCGTCGCGGTGACCGCGGTCTCGCCCGACGTGGCCCGCACGCGGAACCGCAGGTCGGCGGCGTTGCCGCTGTAGCCGGCGGCGTCCCACTCGAAAGAGCGGCGGCCCTTGTCCTGTGCGCCGAGGTCCACGGTGTCCACCACCACGCCGCCGGGCGTGACGATGTCCACCTGCACGTCGGTGGCGGTGTTGTCCAGGTTGAAGTAGCCCTTGCCCTTGCCGTCGCTGACGCTCAGGCGGTCGCCCTCGGTCAGCACCGAGCGGCCGATGAGCGAGATGCCCTGGATCTGCTGCATGGTCGAGAACTCCTCGGCCATGGTTTGCATGGTGAGGTTGAGCGTCTGGATGCCGGTGACGGTGTTGATCTGCGCCATCTGCGTGGTCATCTGCGCGTTGTCCAGGGGGTTCATCGGGTCCTGGTTGTTCAACTGCGCGACCAGCAGCTTGAGGAAGCGGTCTTGCATGGCCGCGGGGTCGTTGGTCGCGTTGGCCGAAGCGCCGGTGTTGGTCGTGGCGGTGGTGCCGATGGGGTTGAGGATCATGGCGTGCTTTCGGAGGGCGGTTTACTGGCCCATCTGCAGGGTCTTGAGCAGCAGCGTCTTGGCCGTGTTCATGACCTCGACGTTGTTCTGGTAGGAACGCGATGCAGAGATCATGTTGACCATCTCCTCCACGGCGTTCACGTTGGAGTGGGTCACGTAGCCCTCGGCGTCGGCCATGGGGTTGGCCGGGTCGTGCACGCGGCGGCCGGGCTGGTCGCTCTCCTGGATGGACGACACGCGCACGCCCGCGGCGCTCTCGGGCCCCATGGGCGCGGTCTGGAAGACCACCTGGCGCGCCTTGTACGCCTGGCCGTCGGGGCCGGCCACGGCGTCCACGTTGGCCAGGTTGCTGGCCACGACGTTCAGCCGCTGCGACTGCGCGCTGATGGCGCTGCCCGAGACGTTGAAGATGGAGAACATGGACATGGCGGGTGCTCTCTTTCGGGATTACTGGCCCTGGATGGCGCTGAGCATGGTCTTGGACTGGCCGTTGATGAAGCGCAGCGTGGCCTCGTAGCGCACGGCGTTGTCCACGAACGCGGCGCGCTCGCGGTCCATGTCCACGGTGTTGTTGTCCAGGCTCGGCTGGGTCTGCAGGGCATAGCCCAGCGTGCTGTCCGAGCTGCCACTAGCGGCTGCCGGCAGCGGGATGTGGCGCGGGTCGCTCACGCTCTGGCTGCGCAGGGGGCTGGGGTTGTGAGCTTCGTTCACGGCACGCATGGCATCGGCAAACTTGAAGTCGCGCGCCACGTAGCCGGGCGTGTCCGCGTTGGCGATGTTGCTCGCGATGGCACGCTGGCGCTCCGAGCGCAGCAGCAAGGCGCTTCCGTGAAAGTCCAGGCGGTTGGTCATCTTGTCGAGCATGTGGGCCTCGGCGTGTAAAAAAGGGGTTCGGCCGCCATGGCCCAGGGGGCTTGTGGCGTGCGTCGATTATGGAAATCGCCCCGTTTTTCTAAAGCGCGAAGAGCGATGGGATTGGCCCGTTGTTCCGCGCTTGGCGCATGCGGTGGCCAGCCTACAGTGGCAGGTGTGAAAAGGCGTCCGGGGCCCGTTGTGCCGGACCGCCGTCAGACCCGTTGGAGTCCCGTCATGCCGCTTCCTATCCTGCGCTCATCCCGCCTTGCCTGCCTTCGCTTCCTGATGGGCGGCGCGCTGGCGCTGGGCTCTGCCCTGGCGCTGCCCGCCCATGCCCAGCAGGGAGGCGATCAGACCGCCGAGCTGGGCTCGATCACCCAGCACTGGCTGGACGATGCGCTGGCCCAGGCGCAGGCCGGGGGGCTGCCGCTGCGCATGGAAGTCAGTGTGGGCACGCTGGATTCGCGCCTGCGCCTGGCGCCCTGCGCGCGCGTGGAACCCTATCTGCCCGCTGGTGCCCGCCTGTGGGGGCGCACCCGCCTGGGCCTGCGCTGCGTGGACGGCCCCACCCGCTGGAACGTGTTCCTGCCCATCACGGTCAAGGCCTTCGGCCCCGCTTGGGTGCTGGCCGGCAATGTGGGCACCGGCGCAGTGCTGAGCGAGCAAGATGCCATCGAGGCCGAGGTGGACTGGGCCGCAGAACCCGCGGCCATCGTGGCCAACCCCAAGGACTGGGTGGGGCAGACCGCCACCCGTCCGCTGTCCGCCGGCCAGGCGCTGCGCCAGAACATGGTGCGCGCCCCCGACCTGTTCAAGGCCGGCTCTGCGGTGCGCGTGGTGGTGCAGGGGCCGGGTTATGCGGTCACCTCCTCGGGCCAGGCCATGAGCGCGGGCGCTCAAGGACAGAGTGTGCGCGTTCGCATGGCCAATGGGCGCATTATTGGGGGTACTGTGCTTGAGGATGGGACAATAGAAGCCACTTTGTGAGCCGCGAGGCACCACAAAGCGCTAAAGTCTGCTCCCTGCCGGCCGAAAACATGGCTACTGGCCCCACATCTCACAGGGGTGGTGGAGAGTGCGATGAAGATTGGACACAACCCGGATACTGCGACTGCGCTGTCAAAGGCCGCTGCCAACAAGCAGCAGGCCAAGGCCGCCGCACCTGCGCCGGCCGCTGAAGAAGCGGCCCAGGGCGCGACGCGCGCCGCCGCAGGCGTGCCCGTCACGCTGTCGGCCGCCGCCCGCGGGGTGGACGCCACCAAGTCCACGGCCGACTTCGACACTGCCAAGGTCAAGGCGATCAAGGCTGCCATCGAAAAAGGCACCTTCCGCGTGGACGCCGAAGCCGTGGCCGACAAGCTGCTGGCCAACGCCTACGAAACCCTGTCCCACTCGCGGGGCTGACCCGCCCTCCTGGGCCGGCTGGCCCGCCGGGGTGACAGGCTCTAGACTTGCACCCCATGTCACTCGACGACACCCTCACCTCCATCGAAGCGCAGCTGCAGGACATGCAGGCTGCGCTTCTTGCTTCCAACCTCCAGACTTTTGAAGACACTGCGGTGCAGCTGCGCGGCGCTGCCATGGCGCTGGCCCAGGCCCTGGCGCCTGTGGCGGGCGCGCTGGAGCCCGCCGCCGCGCAAAGGGTGCAGGCCATCGGCCGGCAATTGACGCTGGTGCGCGACCAACTGGCCCGGGTGATGGCGCTGACCGAGCGACAGGCGGCGTCGCTGCTGCCGCCCGTGGAGGGGGTGACTTACGGGCCTTCGTCCGGCGCTGCGGGGGCACGGATTTACCGGGCACCGGGGTGACTTTTAGCCCGAATTGCCGCCTGAGGCTTATGGGGTAAGCGCTGGCAGCTATCTTTTTTGATGGGTTCTTGGGGCTTGATGCTGTTGACCGGGACCCGCCCCGGCGGGCGCATATCCCGGCCCGCGCCATGAAAAGCCGCACCACAAGCTCAGAAAAATAGCTGCCCGCGCTTGTCCAGCAAGCGCAAAACAGCTATTTCATCCAAAAAATCAGTGCCCCCGCATCTTCGTCCGCAACCGCGCAATCGCCTGGCTGTGCAGCTGACACACGCGCGATTCGGTCACGCCCAGGACGGCGGCGATTTCCTTCAGGTTCATGTCGTGCTCGTAGTACATGCCCATGATGTACTGCTCGCGCTCAGGCAGGGCCTTGATGGCCTCGACCAGCGAGGCGCGTAGGCGCTGGTCGCGCAGCACGGCCATGGGATCGGCGCCCTCGTCGGCCACGTGGCGGTCCAGGAAGCCCTCGTCCTCGTCATCGTGGTGAAAGTCTTCCAGGTACACCAGCTGCGTGCCGCGCACCTTGCTCAGCAGGGCCTGGTAGTCCTCCAGGCTCATGCCCAGTTCGGCGGCGATCTCGGACTCGATGGGGCTGCGGCCCAGGCGCTGCTCCACGCGGTGCAGGGCATGCTCGATGTCCTTCTGGCTCTTGCGCGAGCTGCGGCTCATCCAGTCGCCCTCGCGCAGCTCGTCGAGCATGGCGCCGCGGATGCGCTGGCTGGCAAAGGTCTCGAACTGCACGCCCTGCGCGACTTCGTAGCGCGAGAGCGCGTCGTTCAGACCGATCATGCCGACCTGGATCAGGTCGTCCAGCTCCACGTTGGGCGGGAGCTTGGCGATCATGTGGTGGGCGATGCGCCGCACCAGGGGCACGTGCTGGTGGAACAGCGCGTCCCGGTCGAGCTGGCCTTTCGCGGTGTACATCGGGTCAGTGGCTCCGGTCCAGGGGCGAGAGGGAGGCGCACAGGCTGTGCGGGGGCAGCAGGGGCATGGCAGCGTCAATGGTGCATGCGTTTTCCAGCAGTTGCAAGGCCAGCCGCTGGATGTCCTGCGCGCGCGCCGCGGCCACGGTGGTGGTGTGGACCTGCAGGCCCAGGTGGGTGCGCGCGCTGCGCTGCAGCGTGTCCAGCGCCTCGGCGGTCTGGCGGTGCTGCACAGGCTCCTGTGGCGCGAGGATGGACGCCACCGTGCAGCGCACGCCGGCGTGCAGCGCCATGTGCTTGAGCTGGCGGTAGCTGCGCACCATGCCTTGCGCGCCGGGGCCGGTCATGATCAGCGGTACGCTGGCGCTGCCGCGCAGCAGCGGCGCCAGTTGCTCGGGCGGAGCATGCAGCACCACCAGCGCGTAGGCGCGAAACAAGGGCTGCAGGCGCTGCAGCACGGTGGCGCCATGGTGTTCGGACTGCTGCGCGAGGCGGGCCAGCCCGCGGGCCGCGGGCACCACGGCCAGCGACGCGCCGGTGGCGGAGGCCAGCGTCTGCGCGCCGTTCCAGGGAGCCGGGTGCAGCAGCTGGTCCAGGCCGGGCATGTGCGGGCTCTCCAGCGCCGTGCCGTCCAGCACCACGACGGGGTAGCCCAGGCGCTGCAGGCTGGAGCACAGCTGCCACAGCATCTCCAGCCACGGGCCGCTGCCCGGCTGGCTCAGCACGGCCAGCAGGCGCAGGTCCTGCTGCGGCGTGTAGCTGTGCAGCCCGGCGGCCTGGTGCAAAGCGGTATCAAGCAACATCGGCCATCCCCCGCTCATCGGCCGTTTCCGTGGCGTGCGAGAAGAAGAAGTTCAACTCGGCGGCCTTGGGGTCGAAGGCCGACTTCACGCTCGTGCGCATGGAGGCGCTCACGAGCTTGCGGGCGTCGGCCGCTTCCCAGTCCTCGGGCACGCGCTGGCCGTTGGTCACGCCGCGCAGCACCATCTGGTGGCGGATCAGCGCATCAATGGCGGGGCCCAGCTTCACGGCCTCGTCCACCTTGGACAGGATGGCCTGCTGCGAGCCGGTGGTCTTGAAGCCGGTGAGCACGTCGTCCAGCGTATCGCCGTGGCTGCTGGCGTTGAGCACCAGCAGGCGCTTGACACCGGGCAGCGCCAGCACGTCCAGCAGGTCGCGCTTGCGCGGGTCGCGCGGGGCCACCCCCGTGGTGTCGATGAGCACCATCTTCTTGGACGACAGCAGGCCCAGCAGGTCCTGCAGCGCCGCGCGGTCGTGCGCCAGGTGCGCCACCACGCCCAGCATGCGGCCGTAGGAGCGCAACTGCTCGTGCGCGCCCACGCGGTAGGTGTCCAGCGTGATCAGGCCCACGCTGGCGGGGCCGTGGATGCGCGCGCACAAGGCGGCCAGCTTGGCGGTGGTGGTGGTCTTGCCCACGCCGGTGGCGCCCACCATGGCGAAGATGCCGCCTTCCTCGTACAGCGGCAGCGTCTGCGCGTCGGTGCGCAGGTTGCGCTCCAGCACTTCCATGAGCCAGCGCACGGCGTCCTGGGCGCC
Organism: [Acidovorax] ebreus TPSY; assembly: GCF_000022305.1. Classification (NCBI taxonomy): domain Bacteria; kingdom Pseudomonadati; phylum Pseudomonadota; class Betaproteobacteria; order Burkholderiales; family Comamonadaceae; genus Diaphorobacter; species [Acidovorax] ebreus. The sequence goes on along the minus strand of NC_011992.1, from coordinate 3,306,484 downwards.
CAGATGCTCGGGCAGGTGTTCCAGCACCGCGCGCGAGAGGGCGGGCGAATAGCCCGCACGGATGAGCTTGAGCATCAGCGTGGACTGGATCGGGTTCTGGCGGGCCTGGCCCAGCCAGGCCAGGGTGTTGAAGCGGTCCTCGATCAGCTCCTTCATGGACTGCAGTTCCTTCATGAGGTTCTGCTGTCCCAGGCCGGCCGCCAGCGTGGGCGCGGCTGTGGCGGGCGCCTCGGCGCGGCGCGGCGTGAGCTGCTCGGCGCCCAGGGCGGCATGCATGGGCCGCAATGGGTTGTGGCGTGCCACCGGGGCATTCACGGGCTGTGGCGCGGGTGGCTCGGGCAGGCGCTCAGCGCGGGGTTCGAAGCGTGGCTCGGGCAGACCGCGCTCCAGCGCGGCGCGCTCGTTCAGGGGCGCGGGGGCGCTTGTGCCGTGCAAGGCCTCGTGGCGACGGCGCAGCATGCGCTCGCGCACATAGTCCTGGAACGACAGCGTGCTCATGGCCAGTTGCTCGGTGTCGTGCGCCACGGTGCTGCGTGCCGCGGGCTCCGGCTGGCGTGCGGGCTGCGGGACAGGGGCTGCATGGGGCTGCGTCTGGGACATGCGCACCGGCTGGCTCGCGGCCAGGTCGTCGGCGCGCTCCTGCAGACGGTTGGGTGCCGGCTCGGCACCGCCGTGCAGGGACGACAGCGCGTCCTCGGCCGTGGCCACCACCTCGACGCCGCCCGCCGTGGGGCGGTTGGACAGGATCAGCGTGCCTTCACCGAAGGCCATGCGCGCCTTGGCCAGGGCCTCCCGTGCGGTGGGAGCGGTAAAGCGTTTGATGTTCATGCGGATGCACCTTTGAGGATCGGGCCGATGCGGATGGTGTGGGTCTCAGGAATCTCGCTGTGGGCGAGCACCTGCAAGCGGGGAGCCACGCGCCGCACCAGGCGGGCGATGGCGTTGCGGATCTGGTCGGGCACCAGCAGGCAGGCGGGCATGCCCAGCTCTTCCTGCTGCAGGGCGACTTCGGCGGCCTTGTGGGTGAGCAGGTCGGCCACGCCGGGGTCCAGCGCCGGGCCGCTGGCATTGCCCAGGGCCTGCATCAGCAGGCGCTCCAGCCCGGGCTCGATGGCGATGACGCTGAGCTCGCGCGTGGGGCCGTAGATCTGCTGCACGATGGCGGGGGACAGGGCGATGCGCACGCGGCGCGCCAGTTCCACCGGGTCTTGCGTGCTGCCGGCGTGTTCCGCCAGCGTCTCGATGATGGTGCGGATGTCGCGGATGTGCACGGACTCCTCCAGCAACAGCTGCAGCACTTTCTGGAATGTTGTGATGGACACCATCTTGGGCACGACTTCTTCGATGAGTTTGGGTGCCAGCCGGGTCACATGCTCCACGAGCTGCTGCGTCTCGGTGCGGCTCAGGAGCTTGGCGGCGTGCACTTGCATCAAGTGTGACAAATGGGTCGCCATCACGGTTTCCGAATCAACCACGGTAAAGCCCGCCATTTGTGCCGCTTCCTTCTGCGCGGCGTCGATCCAGTGCGCGGGCAGGCCGAAGGCGGGGTCGGTGGTGGGAGTGCCGATCAGCGGCGTGGAGATGCCGCCGGGGTTGATGGCCAGGTACATGCCGGGGAAGGCCTCGCCTTCGCCCACCACCACACCGCGCAGTGTGATGCGGTAGGCGCTGGGCTTGAGCTCCAGGTTGTCGCGCACATGCACGGCCGGCGGCAGGAAGCCCACCTCCTGCGCAAACTTGCGGCGCACGCCCTTGATGCGCGTGAGCAGGTCGCCCTGGCGGCTCTTGTCCACCAAGGCGATCAGGCGGTAGCCCAGCTCCAGGCCCAGCAGGTCCACGGGCTGCAGGTCGTCCCAGCTGGCCTCGCCGTCGCTCACAGGCGCGGGGGCTTCTTCCACCGGGGCGGGGCGGCGCTGGCGCTGCAGCAGCACCCAGGCGCCGTAGCCGAGGAGACTGCCCATGACCAGGAACACGGTGTGCGGCATGCCGGGGATGAGGCCCAGCAGGATCAGCACGCCCGCGGTCACGCCCAGCACGCGTGGCGACATGAGCAACTGCTGCACGATCTGCTGGCCCATGTCGGAGTCCTTGCCCACGCGCGAGATCACCATCGCGGCCGCGACGGAAATCAGCAGGCCGGGGATCTGGGCCACCAGCGCATCGCCCACGGCCAGCAGGATGTAGCTGTTGGCGGCGTCGTTGGCCGACAGGCCATGCTGCAGCATGCCGATGGCGAAGCCGCCCACGATGTTGATGATCAGGATCAGGATGCCGGCGACGGCATCGCCGCGCACGAACTTGCTCGCGCCGTCCATGGAGCCGAAGAAGTTGGCCTCTTCCTGCACCTCGGCGCGGCGGCGCTTGGCTTCCTTCTCGTCGATCAGGCCGGCGTTCAGGTCGGCGTCCACGGCCATCTGCTTGCCGGGCATGGCGTCCAGCGTGAAGCGGGCCGACACCTCGGCGATGCGCTCCGCGCCCTTGGTCACCACCACGAAGTTGATCACCACCAAGATCGCGAACACGATCAGGCCCACGGCGAAGTTGCCGCCGATCAAGAAGTGGCCGAAGGCCTCGATCACCGCGCCGGCGGCGCCCGGGCCGGTGTGGCCTTCCAGCAGCACCACGCGGGTGGACGCCACGTTCAGCGACAGGCGCATCAGCGTGGTGAGCAGCAGCACCGACGGGAAGGCCGCGAAGTCCAGCGGCTTGATCATGTACGCGGCCACCATCATCACCATCAGCGCCACGGCGATGTTGAGGGTGAAGAAGGTGTCCAGCATCCAGGGCGGCACGGGCAGCACCATCAGCGCCAGGATGGCCACTACCAGCAGCGGGGCCGACAGCCCCTGCAGTGCCGGGCCGTGGTTGCCGGCCCATTGCCGGACGGAATGGATCGAGGGGGACGTCATCTTGCGTTACCTGTGGCGGGTGCGGGGCGCAGGGTGTGGTGGGCGCTGTGGGGGTCGAGCTCGGGCGGCACGTAGGGATCGGGCTGGGCCTCGGGCATGCGGCCATCGCCGCGCAGCGCGGCCTTCAGGCGATACACGTAGGCCAGCACCTGGGCCACGGCGGTGTACAGCTGTGCGGGAATCGGTTGCTCCAGCTCGGCGTGCGCATACAGCGCGCGCGCCAGCATGGGCGACTGCAGCACGGGCACGCCATGCGCCTGGGCCACTTCGCGGATCTTGAAGGCCAGCAGGTCGGTGCCCTTGGAGACGACCTGGGGTGCGCCCATGGTGGCGTCGTCGTACTTCAGGGCCACGGCGTAGTGCGTGGGGTTCATGACCACGAAGTCGGCCTTGGGCACGGCGGTGATGCTGGCGCCGTCGGCGATCTCGCGCGCGCGCTGGCGCTGGCGGCCCTTGAGCTGCGGATTGCCGTCGGATTCCTTGTGCTCCTGCTTGACTTCCTCGTGCGACATCTTCAGGCGCGACTTGAAGAAGAACGCCTGCAGCGGCACATCCACCACGGCGAACAGGAACACCACCAGCAGCAGCAGGCTGGTGCCCGAGACGATCCAGTCGCCCACGTGGCGCAGCGACAGGGGCGAAGGCTGCAGCACCAGCGCGGCCATCTTCTCGATGCTCTGGCCCATGAAGTTCCAGGCCACGAACGACAGGATGCCGGTCATGAGCACCATCTTGCTCACGTTGGCGAGCTGCTGCTTGGAAAACAGGTTGGTGAAGCCGGTCAGCGGGTTGAGCCGGTTGAACTGCGGCGTGATGGGCTTGAAGCTGAACACCCAGCCGCCGGCGCCCACGGCGCTCAGCAGCGCCGCGCCGCCGGTGAGCGCGGCGAAGCTGGCGCTGGCCAGCAGGCCCACGCCCGCCATGGTCTGCAGGCGCTCCAGCATGTGGCCGGGCGCCTGCACGGTGGCCGCGTTGAATGCGAGCTGCTGGCGCATCGCGCGCTGCAGGTATTCCACGAACCAGGGCGCGAGCACCAGCAGCGCCAGCGCGCCCATGCCCAGGATGGCCAGGTGCGACAGGTCCCGCGAGCGCGCGGCCTGGCCGTCGCTGCGCGCTTTCTGGAGCTTGCGCTCGGTTGCTGGGAGGTTTTTGTCTTGGCTCGAGCTCATGGCGGCGTGACTGCTGGGTCACGCCATTGTCGGGAGCCGGGGCGAAAGCTAAAGCCCGAATAAAGGGGTTGCGCCGGCGTTATTCGCGGCGGTGGCGGCGGTTGCGCCGACGATTGGTAAGCTATTAAAATAATAGCTGTTTGCGCTTGCCCAGTGGGCGTTAAAGCCTGATTTTGCTGAGGTTTATGTCATGCACCGGGCTCCTGCCTGGGCCCGGCCGCGTCAGAACCCCAGACTGGCCAGCAGGTCGTCCACCTGCGACTGGCTGGTCACCACGTCGGGTGCGGACTCGGGATTGACCACGGGCCCCTGCAGTTGGTCGCGCCGCGGCTCGGGCGCGATGGGTGTTTGCGCCTGCGGCGGCGCGGTCTGGATCAGCAACTGCACCAGCTGCTGCTCGATCGTCGCCGCCAGGTTGACCACGCGCGCGATCACCTGGCCGGTGAGATCGTGGAAGTCCTGCGCCATCATGATCTCGGTCAGGTGGCTGTCGGCCTCCTGCGTGGCGCGCTCCACATCGGTCAGGAAGTTGTAGATCTCGCCCTTGGCCACCGCGGCCACGGGGTCGGCCACCAGCGAGTTGACCACGCGGCGCGTTTCCGAGGCCACGTGGTCGTGCAGCGACTTGGCCTGCTCCACCCGGCCCAGCACCTTCTCGGCCGCCTCGCCCGTCAAGCGGGCGATGTAGGACAGGCGGCTTTGCGCATCGGGCAGCTCACCCATGGTGCCGCGCAACTGGTCCGCGTAGCCGAGCTCGTTCAGGGCGGAATGCAGCTGCCGCGTGAGCTGGCCTATCTTGTGGTGGACGTCGTCTGCCCCGTCGGCTGGCGCGCCGTTTTCTGCCGCCGTCATGCTCACAGCCCCATTTTCTTGAGGATCAGGTTGACCTTCTCTTCCAGCGTGGCCTTGGTGAAGGGCTTGACGATGTAGCCGGCGGCGCCGCCCTGGGCGGCGGCGACGATGTCTTCCTTGCGCGCCTCGGCCGTCACCATCAGCACGGGCAGGTGCTTGAGCTTGTCGTCCTTCTTGATCTCGCCCAGCAACTGGAAGCCGTTCATGTTCGGCATGTTGATGTCGGTGACCACGAAGTCGAACTTGCCGTTGCGCAGCTTGTTCAGTGCCGCCACGCCGTCTTCGGCCTCGTCGGCATCAGCGAAACCGCTTTCCTTGAGCAGGTTGCGGACGATGCGCCGCATGGTGGAAAAGTCGTCAACGATCAGAAAGCGAAGGGCGGAGGACACAAAGGACCCTTTCGGTGAATATGGGGCTATTGTCGTAAGTCATCAGCAACGTGACAAGTTGTTACTGATTCGGCGATGAGGAAGCTGGATTGTCCTGCTTTTCTGCCACGGGCGACGGTAACGGAAATACCATGTTCTTTTTACCCATGAGCCGCTCTTCGGCTTCATGAGTGAGTACGGTGATGGTGATGCGCCGGTTCACGGCGGCGCGGGGGTTCTGGGGCTCCAGCAGATCGCTGGCAGCCATGCCCACCACGCGGCCCAGCTTGGCGTCGGGCATGCCCGCGGCCACCAGTTCGCGACGCGAGGCGTTGGCGCGGTCGGCCGACAGCTCCCAGTTGCTGTAGCCGCGGTCGCCGTTGCCATAAGGCACGGCATCCGTGTGGCCGGACAGGCTGATGCGGTTTTCTACCCCGCCCAAGGCCGCACCAATCTGGTGCAGGATGTCGCGCATGTAGGGTTTGACCAGAGCGCTGCCACTGTCGAACATCGGGCGGTTCTGATCGTCGACGATCTGGATCTGCAGGCCGTCGGGCGTCAGGTCCAGCCGGATCTGCGAGCGGTATTCGTTCAGGCGAGGGTTCTCGGTGATCATTGCCTCGATCTTGGTCTGCAGCGCCTTGATGCGCTGTGCGTCCTGCCGGGCACGCTCGGCGCGCGAGGCCTCCACGCTGGAGCGCATGTTGGTGGAGCTGTCGGAATTGGAGCGGCGCACCTGCCCGTGCACCTTGGACAAGTCGTTGCCGCCGCCCGGGATCACGCTGGAGCTGTTGCCCGCCCCGTCGCCGCCCTGCATCGCCACCTTGAGCGGCGACGAAAAGTAGGCCGCAATGCCCTGCAGCTCGCCCTTGGCGGTGGAGCCCAGCAGCCACATCAGCAGGAAGAAGGCCATCATGGCCGTCACAAAGTCGGCGTAGGCGATCTTCCATGCACCGCCGTGCGGCGCATGGGGGCGCTTCTTGGCGCGCTTGATGATGATGGGCTGGAGCTTCTTTTCGGCCATGGCAAAGGCGGTTCAGGCGTGGCGCGTCACTTTTTGCCCTTGACGTGGGCTTCCAGCTCGACGAAGCCCGGGCGGTCCCCGGAGAACAGCACCTTGCGGCCGAACTCGATGGAGGTGGCGGGGTTGTAGCCCTGCATGCTAGCCAGCAGGGTGGACTTGATGCACTCGTATTCCTTGGCGGCGTCGGCGGCCTTTTGCTCCAGCAGCCCGGCCAGCGGCTCCACCGCGCCGTAGGCCAGCAGAATGCCCAGGAAGGTGCCGACCAGCGCCGAGGCGATCATGCCCCCCAGCACGGCGGGCGGCTGGCCCACCGAGCCCATGGTGTTCACCACCCCGAGCACCGCGGCCACGATACCGAAGGCCGGCAGGGCGCCGGCCAGCCGCGTGAGCGCCGCCACGGGGGCGTGCGCCTCGGCGTGGTGGGTCTCGATCTCGCTGTCCATCAGCGCCTCGATCTCGTGGGCGTTCAGGTTGCCCGAAACCATCATGCGCAGGTAGTCGGTGGTGAATTCGATCACGTGCGGGTCGCTGCCCACGGTGGGGAATTTCTTGAACAGCTCTGATTCCTTGGGCGACTCCACGTCCTGCTCGATCGACATCAGCCCTTCCTTGCGGGCCTTCTGCAGGATCTCGTAGAGCATGGCCATCAGTTCCATGTAGCGCGCCTTGGTGTACTTGTTGCCTTTGAACACCTGGGGCAGGGTGGCCATGGTGGCCTTGAGCACCTTGGGCTGGTTGGTCACGATGAATGAGCCCAGCGCGGCCCCGCCGATGGTGATCATTTCAAAGGGCAGGGCCGTCAGCAGCACCTGAACGTTGCCGCCATGGGCGACGAACACGCCGAAGACGCAGCCGAAGGTGATGATGTAGCCGAGGATGACGAGCATGCTGGGGAGTTCTGGGAGCGAGGAGACTGCGAAGACGCCGTTTTCAGGCGAGACGATGGCAAGACTGTTGCTTTTGTATCGGATTGTCGTGACAAAAATAAAGTCTGCACTCGTGGGCGATGTGCTTTCCGGGGATCTGAGGTTTCAGTGTGAAAAAAGCCTCTAATGCCTATGGAATAAGCGTTAGAAGCTCCTCATACAGTAGCAAAAACGCGAATGCCTTACTTGAGCAACGCCAGCACGCCCTGAGGAATCTGGTTGGCCTGGGCCACCATGGCGGTGCCGGCCTGCTGCAGGATCTGGGTGCGCGACAAGTTGGCGGTTTCGGCTGCGAAGTCGGCGTCCTGGATGCGGCTGCGCGAGGCAGACAGGTTTTCCGAGGTGATGTTTAGGCTGGCAATGCTGGTTTCAAAGCGGGATTGCAAGGCGCCGAGCTTGGCGCGCTCACCGCTGATGAACGCCAACGAGGAGTCCACTGTCTTCAGTGCTTCGGTGGCCTTCTTGAAGGTGGTCACATCCAGATCGGCCACCCGTTTCAGATCGGAGCTGCCATTCGCCAGGATGGTGCTGGCTGAAGTGAATGAAAACGATTTTTGCGAATCCAGGATCAGGTAGCCGCTCACGGTGGAGTAGTTCGCCGTGGCGTCGGCCGTCAGGGTGACGGCTGCGCCTGCCGCTGTGCCATCCGCCTGGAGCTTGGTCAGGACCACATTGCCCGCGTTGACCACGGCAGTGTCGCCCACAACGATGTTGTTGCCCGTGGCATTGGTCAGGATAACGCGGTCGCCCGTGGTGTTGAGCGCGGCGGTAATGCCGGTCTTGGCCGATTGGTCGTTGATGGACTGGACGGCGGCGGACAAACGGTCGGCGCCGGTAGTGCTGGGCAGCGTGAACGACACCGTCTGTGGCGTCGAATTGTCACCCAGGAGCGCCAGGGTGTAGGAGCCTGCCGTGGCGATATTGAGTTCGACCTCGGTGCGTGCAGAAGCGGTGACGCCCGTGTTGGCCTGGACAGCATTCACCTGGTCGGCAATGGTTTTGGCGGAGCTGTCCGCCACCACACTCACGGTCGCCGATCCGATGGAGCCGTTGATCGCGACGGCGCCCACTGTCACGCCATTGACAGCAGAGGGCGTGGTGGCCACGGCCTGGGCTGCGGGGCCGGCGCCGTTGGCCGACAGATTCTGGTTGTTGCCATAGACGCTGGTGCGCAAATTGGCCGTGGCGGCAATGATGGTCTGGTTGGCATTGGCGCCCACCTGGAACTGCTGCGTGCCAAAGGTGCCATCCAACAGCTTTTGGCCATTGAACTCGGTGGTCTGGGCGATGCGATCGAGTTCTGCGACCAGTTGGCCTACTTCCTGCTGCAAAGCCTGGCGGTCGCTGGCACTGTTGCTGGCGTTGGCCGACTGCACGGCCAGTTCGCGCACGCGCTGCAGGATGTCGCCGGCCGATTTCATGGCGCCTTCCGTTACCTGGGCCAGAGAAATACCGTCGTTGGCATTGCGCGCCGCCTGGTTCAGGCCGCGGATCTGGCTGGTGAAGCGCTCGGAGATGGCCAGGCCGGCGGCGTCGTCCTTGGCGCTGTTGATGCGCAGACCCGACGACAGGCGCTGGATGGAGGTGTTGAGGGAGGCCTGGCTCATGCCCAGATTGCGCTGGGCGGTCAACGAGGCGACGTTGGTGTTGATGGTCGATGCCATGGCGGAACTCCTGCGTGGCTGGAAACGATGATTTCTGCCGGCTTAAGCGTGGCCCCTCCGGCGGACTGTGCGGGAACGATGGGCAGATTGTGGAGAGCCGGCGTGGGGGCGTTGCCGCGATAAGCGGCGCAAAAGTCGTCCAGTCCGTGCGTTTGTCCCTAAAGTTTTCCAGCCACAGCCCGAAAACACATTCAACGGGCCGTTTGAAACAAGAAGTGACGACCCGCCGTTCAACAAGGCGCCCATGGGGGCCCTGTGAACCCTGAGGCCAGACGGTTCTGGGCCCAGATGGCGGTAACGCCTTATTCAGTCAGTTCTTTCAGGAGATTTGCAATGGCATCGACCATCAATACCAACGTCGCCTCGTTGACCGCCCAGCGCAACCTGGGCATGAGCCAGGCCTCCCTCAACACCTCCATCCAGCGCCTGTCGTCGGGTCTGCGCATCAACAGCGCCAAGGACGACGCCGCCGGCCTGGCCATCTCCGAACGCTTCACCAGCCAGATCCGCGGCCTGAACCAGGCCGTGCGCAATGCCAACGACGGTATCTCCCTGGCACAAACGGCCGAAGGCGCGCTCAAGGCGTCGGGCGACATCCTGCAGCGCGTGCGTGAACTGGCCGTGCAGTCGGCCAACGCCAGCAACAGCGCCAGCGACCGCCAGGCCCTGCAGGCCGAAGTCGGCCAGCTGGTCTCTGAACTGGACCGCATTTCGCAGACCACCGAGTTCAACGGCACCAAGCTGCTGGACGGCACCTTTGGCACGCAGCAGTTCCAGGTCGGGGCGAACGCCAACCAGACCATCATTGCCGCCACGGGCAACATGCGCACCAACGTGTATGGCAACAACCAGAACACCGCTGTCAATGGCGCGGGTGCTGCGGGTGTGGCGGCTGCCTGGGGTGCCAACGGTGCCACGGCCGGTGCCGTGGCCATCAACGGCGCGCTGGGTTCCTCCACGGTGACCACGGTGGTCAATGCCACGGCCAAGGCCACGGCGGATCAGATCAATGCGGTCAAGTCTTCCACGGGTGTGTCGGCAACGGCACGCACGGACATGGAAGTCACGCTCGGTGCCGCAGGCTCTTACTCCCTCACGCTGCAGTCCGACAACAGCACGGCGGTGAGCGTGTCCTTCAACACCTCTGGCGGCGCCGGCCTGTCGGCCGCCGTGGCGGCCTTCAACGACCAGACCTCCAAGACGGGCGTGACCGCTTCACTCAACACGGCCGGGACGGCCATCGTCCTGTCCAACGCAACGGGTAACGACATCCATATCGCCAACCTGGATGCCGCGATCACGAACGCCGGAACCGCTTCGGTGCAAAAGCTGAATCAAGCCGGGGCTGCCAGCGGTGGCGCCGTGGTCGTGGCTGCCCTTGGTGCTGCGGGCAACCAGGCACTGGTCAGCGGCAACATCACGCTGGACTCTGAAAAGTCGTTCTCGATCACTTCGGCTTCTACGGCGCTGACCACGGGGGGCTCCACGCTCAACAAGGTGGCTGATCTGGACGTGACGACCTTCAAGAAGGCGTCCGACGCGCTGAAGACCGTGGACTCGGCCCTGTCGTTCATCAATGGCGAGCGCGCCAAGCTGGGTGCCCTGCAGTCGCGCTTCGAGACCTCGATCAGCAATCTGCAGGTGACATCGGAGAATCTGTCCTCCTCGCGCAGCCGCATCCTGGATGCCGACTTCGCAGCAGAAACCGCCAACCTGTCGCGCGCCCAGATTCTGCAGCAGGCCGGCACCGCCATGGTGGCACAGGCCAACCAGCTGCCCCAGGGCGTGTTGTCCCTGCTGCGCTGATAAAAGGTAGGGGGCAAGGGCGCGCGAAAGGCCCGCCTCCTTACTTTTTCAGGTGCGCGGCGGTGAGTTTTCTCACTGCCGCGTTTCGTCGTTCCAGGGGCACACCTGTCGTGGCGGATGACGCGAGAGATTGGCGGCTTTCTCCCTCGTTTATCGGGGCGACGCCATCGGCGCTGGACCAGATAATTCTTGCGTTACCCGGATATCCATCTAAGCGCATACTGAGGAGGTGATTCATGGCGAGCTTTTCATCGATTGGCGTCGGCCTGGGCGGCAACGTGGATGTGAACGCGCTCATCCAGGCCTCCGTGGATGCGGTCAAGCTTCCCATCTCCCGCACCAATGGCTTGAACGACCAGGCCAAGTTCACACAGTCCAAGATTTCAACATTTGGACAGCTCAAGTCCATGGTCTCCACCCTGCAGACGGCGGCGAGCAAGCTGACGAGTGTGACGGGATGGAATGCCGTCAGTGTCGCGTCTTCGGACTCCAGCGCCGTTTCGGCGACGGCGATCGGTGGGACGGTGGAAACGAACTTTGGAGTTGAAGTGCAGCGCCTGGCCAAGGCGCAGCTGTCCACTTCCGCGGCCCTGCAGCCGGTGGGCGGCAAGCTGGGGGCCGGGACGCTGAAGCTGGAAGTCGGGCGCTGGGACGCAGGAGGGGGTGGGGCTTTCACCGCTTCGGATAGCGTTGTCGGGCTGGATATCACTGTAAGCGCCAACGACACATTGGCGGACATTGCAGGAAAGATCAACGGCTCCAATGGGAGCGTCACAGCCACCATATTGACGGACGCCTCGGGCGAGCGCCTCATGCTGCGCAGCAAGGCCACAGGCGAAGAGTCGGGTTTTCGGCTGTCCGCAACGGATGCGGATGGCCAGTACGCTGATGGCGCTGGTTTGTCGCGCCTGGCTACGGGCATGGCCACCGATTACGGGGCTAATGCGTTGGCCACGATCAATGGCTTTGAGGTGACATCGCCCACCAATACTTTTGCCAATGCGGTGGCGGGCGTAACCTTCAAGGCCGAGAAGGTGACCACCGCCGCCGTGCAGATTACCGTGACCAAAGACGCGGCTGCGGTGAAAAAGAACATCGAGGACTTTGTCATCGCCTACAACGCGGCCAACCAGGCGCTGAGCGATCTCACCAGCTACGACCAGGCCACCAAGACGGCCGGACTGTTGCAAGGCGACTCAACTGCGGTGGCGCTGCAGAACACGTTGCGCAATGTGGTGCAGTCGCTCTCCAGCAGCACGGGGGCGTTCCGCACACTGTCCGATATCGGGGTGGGTGTCATCAAGGGGGGGGACTTGTCGATAGACAGCACCAAGCTCGATACTGCCTTGAACGACCCCGCAGCTCTCAAGGCCCTTTTCCTGGGAGCTGACGGCCACGAGTCCGCCACGGACGGCGTGGCAGAGAAAATCAAGGCTGCAACCTCCAAGATGCTGGATTCCGATGGTTTCTTTGCCGCCAAAGACACCTTGCTGCAGAACGCCCTGAAGCGTAACGCGAAGGAAATCGAGCGCATCAATGATCGGGCGGACAGCACGGAAACGCTGTTGAAGGCGCGCTATACGGCGCTGGACTCCAGAATGAGCCAGCTCAATGCCCTTAACGCCTACATCGCCCAGCAGGTCACCACCTGGAACAAGTCCTCGGGCTGAAAAGGCTTCAGTTTGACGGCGTGATGCCGATAAATTGAATAGCAGCCAGCTCAAGGATTACCACCATGTTCAGTACCTTCAACCCCCGCGCAGCGTCCGCCTACCAGCGGATCAATGTCGAAACCAGCATGCACACGATCGACCAGCACCAGCTGGTCAGCCTGCTGCTGGATGGCGTGCTGAGTGCCGTGGCCACCGCCCGTGGCGCGCTGGCGCGCAGCGACGTGCTGACCAAGTGCAACAGCATCTCCAAGGCGGTGCGCATCCTGGAGGAAGGCCTGATGACCGCGCTGGACCGCGAAGGTGGCGGCGAGGTGGCGGCGAACCTGGAGGCGGTGTACGACTACGCGCTGCGCAGGCTCATTGAGGCGAACGCGGGCAATGACGACGCCAAGCTGCAGGAGGTGGCCCGCCTGATCGAGCCGATCGCGCTGGCCTGGAAAGAGATGAAGAAGAGTACCGAGGCGGCCAACGACGTGGCGCAGCCCGCGCTGGCGGAGGCCTGAAGAATGCCCGACATGCTGATTGACTACTACAAGGCCATCGAGGACAGCAGCGCCAAGATGCTGGAGGCGGCCAAGCTCAAGGACTGGGACGGCGTGGTGCGCTACGAGGGCACCTGCGCGGTGCTCATCGAGCAGTTGCGCTACCAGTCGCAGCAGCAGGAACTGGCGCCTGAGCACCGCAAGGAAAAGGCCCGCATCATGCAGCGCATCTTGCGCAACGATGCCCAGATCCGCTGCCTGGCCGAGCCCTGGCTGGCGCAGTTCGAGCACCTGTTCGACGGGCAGCCGCAGATGATGCACTGACGTTGTGCTTTCCTTCCCTGGCTGCGGCGTGATGGCGCCGGGCAGGGGCTCCAGGGGCAACGCAAAAAGCCGGCACCGCAAGGTGGCCGGCTTTTTTTATATACGAAATGTGCCTCTAGCGCTTATCCAGCAAGTGCTGGCAGCTATCAAATCATGAGCTAAAGTCGCGTCGATGCGGGCCTTACACTTGCATGTTCATGATGTCGGTGTAGGCCTGCACCATGCGGTTGCGCACATGCAGCGTGGCCTGGAAGCCGATCTGCGCCTTCTGCATGGCGACCATGGTTTCCTCGATGCTGACGTTGGGGTTTTCCAGTTGCACTTCGCGTTGCAGGCCGCTGGCCTGGTCCTGCGCGGCGCTCACGGACTGCAGCGCGTTCTTGAACGCCGAGGAAAAGCCGGCCTCCTGCACGCCTTCCTGCGGCGCGGTGACGCGGCGCGCCACCTGGGTGCCGGTGAGGGGAAACTGGGTGCTGTTGATGCGCAGGTCCATGGTGGGATCGGGAAATGTCAGGAATGGCGCAATCGTAGGGCGCCGCGGGGCGCGCAGAGGCGGGAAATGATGGCCAAAGCCGCGCTTTATCGGCTGAACGGCGGACGGGGCGGATTCCATAATCGCCGCACGCCAGAGCCTCGCCTGGCGCCCGTCTTTTTGTGGAAAACCCGATGTCTGCAGTTGCCGAAGTTCCCGTCGCTCCGCCTCCCGTCGCCAGCCCTGGCTGGCCGCAGCGGCTGGCCTCGCTCGACCGTGCCGCACGCCTGCGCCTGGGGGTGGTGGCAGCGCTGCTGGTCGCGGCGCTGCTGGCCGCATTCTTCTACAGCCGCCAGCCCGACTACCGGGTGCTGTTCTCCGGCCTGAACGACAAGGACGGCGGCGCCATCGTGGCGCAGCTGTCGCAGATGAATGTGCCTTACAAGTACACCGAAGGGGGCGGTGCCATCCTCGTGCCGGCCGAGCGCGTGCACGACGTGCGCCTGCGCCTGGCCACGCAGGGCCTGCCCAAGGGATCGGTGACCGGGTTCGAGCTGATGGAGACCAACCGCTTCGGTGTCACCCAGTTCCAGGAGCGCCTGAACTTCCAGCGCGGGCTGGAGGGGGAGCTGACGCGCTCGATCCAGGCGCTGGCCTCGGTGCAGAGCGCACGCGTGCACCTGGCGCTGCCACAGCAAAACGGTTTCTTCCGCGAGCAGCAAAAGCCCTCGGCCTCGGTGTTGCTCAGCCTGTACCCCGGGCGCTTCCTGGACCGCGCGCAGCTCGCAGGCATCGTGCACCTGGTGGCCTCCAGCGTGCCGGAACTCGCTCCCTCAGCCGTGAGCGTGCTGGACGATACCGGCAAGCTGCTGTCGCAGACGCCCGACATGGCCGGCGCCGGCGTGGACGCGCAGCAACTGGCCTATGTGCAGCAGATCGAGCAGCAGTACGCGCGCCGCATCCTGGACCTGCTGGAGCCCGTCGTGGGCAAGAACAACGTGAAGGCCCAGGTGACCGCCGAAGTGGACTTCAACCAGACCGAGTCCACCGTCGAGCAGCACAAGCCCAACCTGGCGCCCGATGCCAGCGCCGTGCGCAGCCAGCAGGTGGTGGAAAGCGGCGGCACGCCCGGCGCGCAGCCACCCACGGGCGTGCCTGGCGCGGTGACCAACCAGCCACCGCAGGCCTCTGCGGCTCCCATCAACGGTGCCAACCCCGCACCCACGGCGGCCGGTGGCGCGCCGGGCAGCGGCGCTGCGGGCCAGGCCAAGCGCGAGTCCATCACCAACTATGAGGTGGACAAGACCACCCAGGTGACGCGCGGCGGCGCCGGCGCCATCAAGCGTGTGAACGCAGCCGTGGTGGTGAATTACCAGCCCGTGAGCGAAGGGCCGGGCAAGCCCGCGGTGAACAAGGCGCTGACGCCTGAACAGCTGGAGCAGATGACGGCGCTGGTGCGCGAGACGATCGGCTTCAACAAGGAGCGCGGCGATTCCGTCAACCTCATGAATGCCCCCTTCCTGGTGGAGGAGGTCCCCCCGGGCGAACTGCCGCTGTGGAAGCAGCCCGAAACGATCGAGTTGGCCAAGACGCTGGGCTGGCCGCTGGGCATCTCGCTGGCCGCGGCCATCCTGCTGCTGGGGCTGCTGCGCCCGGCGCTCAAGGCCCGCGCCCGCGCCGTGCAGATGGCGGCGCAGCAGCCGGCGGGGGCGCAGCTGAGTGCCATCGCCTCCGAAGAACTGCAGCGCCCCGGCCTGCCGGCGCCTGCGCAACCCGAAGAGCTGCAGCCCACGGCGGAACAACTGCGCCTGGAAGAGGCGCGCCAACTGGCCCGCGACAACCCCGTCGCCGTGGCCAGCATCCTCAAAACCTGGGTCAATGGCGACTGACGCCGCCGGCCCACACCGAATCACGAGACTGTCATGGACGAGCAAGGCCTGAACGACGCCGCCATCATGCTGATGTCCCTGGGCGAGGAAGAGGCCGCCGAGGTCTTCAAGCATCTGTCGCCCAAGGAAGTGCAGAAGCTGGGCGAGACCATCGCGCGCATGCGCACCGTCTCCCGCGAGAAGGTGGACGAGGTGCTCAACCGCTTCACCAGCGACGCGGCTGCGCAAAGCCTGCTGGTGTCCGACACCAGCAACTACGTGCGTGCCGTGCTCAAGCGCGCCCTGGGCGACGACAAGGCCGCGTTGCTGATCGACCGCATCCTGCAGGGCGGCGACGTGTCGGGCATCGAAAGCCTGAAGTGGATGGACCCGCTGTCGGTGGCCGAGCTGCTGCGCAACGAGCATCCGCAGATCGTCGCGGCCATCCTGGTGCACCTGGACGCGGAGCAGTCCTCGGACATCCTGATGCACCTGACCGAGCGCCAGCGCAGCGAAGTGATGCTGCGCATCGCCACGCTGGAGGGCATACAGCCCACGGCCTTGAAGGACCTGAACGAGGTGCTGTTCAAGGTGCTGGCCGGCGGCGACAAGGTGCGCAAGAGTTCGCTGGGCGGCATCAAGGCGGCGGCCGAGATCATCAACCTGCTGGGTTCGGGCATGGATGCGGCGGTGCTGGAGTCCATCCGCGGCTACGACATAGAACTGGCCCAGAAGATCATGGACAAGATGTTCGTGTTCGATGACATCGTCAAGCTCGACGACCGCGCCATCCAGACCGTGCTGCGCGAAGTGGCCTCCGAGACCCTGGTGGTTGCGCTCAAGGGAGCGCAACCCGAGGTGCGCGAGAAGATATTGTCCAACATGTCCTCGCGCGCCGCAGAGGCGCTGCGCGAAGACCTGGAGTCGCGCGGCCCGATGCGCCTGTCCGAGGTGGAGGCGCAGCAGAAGGAAATTCTCAAGACGGTGCGGCGCCTGGCCGACGAGGGCCAGATCGCGCTGGCCAGCGGCGGCGACGACGCCTTTGTGTAGGACTGATCAATGACCCGGTCCCTGCGTTATTACACCCGCTTCATCCCGCGCGAAGAGGTGGGCGACGTCACCCGTTGGGAGTTCGGTGACGTGGAGTTTCCCCCGGGCAGCCAGCCGCTGGCGCCCGAGCCGCCGGTGCTGGAGCCCGAGGCGGCGCCCGTTGCGCCCGGTATCGACGAGGCGCAGCACCAGGCCCTGGTGCAGCAGGCGCGCGAAGAGGGCTATGCCCAGGGCCTGGCTGAAGGCCAGGAGCAGACGCGGCTGCAGTGGCAGCAGCGCATGGACGACTACGTGGCCGGCCAGGGGCGCGAAGGCGCCGAACGGCTGGCCCGGCTCGCCCAGGCGCTGGAAGAAAGCTTCACCGGCATGCAACAGGGCATGGCGCAGGAGGTATTGCAACTGGCCTGCGACATCGCGCGCCAGGTGGTGCGCCAGGAGGTCGCGGGCAACTCCCAGGCGGTGCTGCCCGTGGTGCGCGAGGCGCTGGGCATGCTGGTCAGCGAGGCGCGGCCCGCCACCGTGCGCCTGAATCCGGGCGACTGGGCTGCGCTGGAGCAGCCACTGCGCGAGGAGTTTCCCGCCGGCCGCATCCAGTGGCTGGCCGACACCGCCGTGGAGCCTGGCGACTGCCAGGTGGAGTCGGGCGGCATGGTGGTGGACGGGTCGCTGGACAAGCGCTGGCGCCGCGCCATTGCCGCGCTGGGCCTGACCGCGGCCTGGAAGGACGTGGACCATGGCGATTGAGCCGGCCCGCGCCTGGGATGATTTCATGGCACAGGCGCGCGCGCGCCTGGCGCCGGAGCAGCCGCTGGAGACGCGCGGCACGCTCACCCGCCTGACCGGCCTGGTACTCGAAGCCACCGGCATCCGCGTGCCCGTGGGGTCGCAGTGCCAGGTGCAGATGAACGGCCAGGAGCCAGTGCTGGCCGAGGTGGTGGGGTTCGCGGGCGACACGGCCTACCTGATGCCTGCGGGAGACATCCATGGCCTGTCCAGCGGCGCCAGCGTGATGCCGGCTCCCGCCTACGTGCCGGCGTTGCAGTTGGGCGCGGCGCCGGTGGAGGAAGCCGGCGCGGGCGTGGGCGCACTGCTTCTTCCCATGGGTGACGGCCTGCTGGGCCGTGTGGTGGATTCGCAGGGCAACCCCCTGGACCATGCGGGACCGCTGACGCAGGTGACGGCCCAGCCCATGGACCGCAGCCCCATCAATGCCATGGAGCGCGACCCGGTGCGCGAGCCGCTGGACACCGGCGTGCGCGCCATCAATGCCCTGCTCACCGTGGGCCGTGGCCAGCGGCTGGGCCTGTTCGCCGGCTCGGGCGTGGGCAAGAGCGTCCTGCTGGGCATGATGGCCCGCTACACCCAGGCCGACGTGATCGTGGTCGGCCTGATTGGCGAGCGCGGGCGCGAGGTCAAGGAATTCGTCGAAGACATCCTGGGCGTGCAGGACCGCGGCCGCGCCGTGGTGGTGGCCGCACCGGCCGATGCACCGCCGCTCCTGCGCATGCAGGGCGCGGCCTATGCCACGGCGATTGCCGAGCACTTCCGCGACAAGGGCCAGCATGTGCTGCTGCTCATGGACTCGCTCACGCGCTACGCCATGGCGCAGCGCGAGATTGCCCTGGCGATCGGTGAGCCCCCGGCCACCAAGGGCTACCCGCCCAGCTGCTTCGCCAAGCTGCCGGCGTTGGTGGAGCGCAGCGGCAACGGGTTGAACGGCGTGGGCTCCATCACCGCCTTCTACACCGTACTGTCCGAGGGCGACGACCAGCAGGACCCGATCGCCGACGCAGCCCGCGCGATCCTGGACGGGCACATCGTGCTGTCGCGCGCGCTGGCCGAAAGCGGGCACTACCCGGCCATCGACATCGAGCAATCTGCCTCGCGCGTGATGCACAACGTCGTGCCGCGCGCGCACTTCGAGCTGGCGCGCGGCTTCCGCGCGGTGTACTCGCGCTATCAGAAGAGCCGCGATTTGATCCAGGTCGGCGCATACATGAGCGGATCTGACCCGCAGCTGGACGAGGCGATCCGCCTGCAGCCGGGCATGACCGCCTTTTTGCAGCAGAGCATGTTCGAGGCCGCCCCCATGGACGACAGCATCGCCGCCATGGGCCAGGCGCTGGAAGGCGCGTGAGGCTAGGGCGATGGGAGGGCACGCCGCATGTCGTCGCTGAAGGCCTTCGAGGTGGCGGTGGAGCTGGCCGAACGCCGGCGCGACGCCGCGCGCCAGGCGCTCAAGAACGTGCAGGACGCGCGCCACGCCGCGCAGGCCCAGCTGGAGCAGCTCACGGGCTACGCCGCGGAAACGCAAGGCCGCTGGGGCATGAAGGCCGACAGCGCCATGCAACCCGAGGTGATGTACCACCACTACCAATTCATGGGCCGGCTGGACCATGCCATCGGCCTGCAGACGGGCGTGGTGAGCGGGCAGGACGTGCGTGTGGACAAGGCCCGGCAGGCGCTGCTGGAGGCCGAACTGCGCATGGCCAGCCTGCGCAAGGTGCTGGAGCGGCGGCGCGCCGAGGTGGCCTTACAGCAGCAGCGCCGCGAGCAGAAACAAACCGATGAGCGCGCCGCGTTGCGCGCCGGGCGGGGGGCACGCTCCCCGCAGGATCAGGAGTATTGACCATGGAACAGACCCGTATTTCCTCCTCGCCTTCCACGGCTGCGCACGAGGCGCGCGGCGCCCGGGGCACCTCCGCCAAGGCTGGCAGCGCCGCTGAGGACCAGGCGGCAGCGCAGGGCGACGGCTTTGCCCTGCTGCTGGCGGCTCTGGGCGGCGGCGAGGGCGCGGCCACGGTGCTGGACACACTGTCGGTGGCTGGCGAGGCATTGCAGACGCCCGAGGCGCTGCCGGACGCGGGCGCGCTGGCGGCCTGGGCGGCGGGTCTTCAGCCGGGAGCCGCGCTCGCGCAGCGGACGGGGGAGGCGCTGGCAGCCGAGGCGGATGCCCTGGCCGGCCGCCTGGGCCTGGGCCTGGTGCGCGCGGGGCAGGATACGCTGGTGGGGCAGACCGCCCTGCTGGACGGCGCGGCGGAGCGGGCGGCTCTGCAGGGCGGGGCCTCCATGGCGGGGCCCGGCGGCGCCGCGGGCCGCGGCACAGCCTGGCGCGCGCAAGGCATGGCACTGCAGGCTGCGGCACAGGACGCCACCGTCGCCGCGGGGGATGCCTTGCGCGCCGGTGCCCATGCGGCGCGCTCTGGCCTGCAGCAGGCCGCGGACACGGTGTCGCACCTTGCGGCGCAGGTGTCCCAGGCCGTGGATGCGACCGCGCAGCGGCGCGACGGCGTGCCGGTCGCTGGCACGCCGTTGCAGGCCCAGCCCGGCGAATGGATGGCTGCGCAGGCAGCCCCCGCGGGCATCTCGGGCGCCGCACCCGGCTCCGCAGCGGCGGGCGCTGGCGGGGCGGTCACCACCGCGGGACTGCGGGGTGCGGACGCTGCCGCAGGCACTTCGGGCGCGGAGCCTTTCAGGTCACCTGCCGAGGGGGCCGGGCTGGAGCCGGCCGACGCCACGCTGGCGGGCATGGCCGGGGCGGAGGACGCCCTGGCGGATCAGTTGGCCGAGCAGGTGGCCTACTGGGTGCACCAGAAAACCCAGAATGCCGAACTGACGCTGGACCAGGATGGCCGGCCCGTGGAGGTGAGGGTGGCGCTCACGGGCGACGAGGCGCATGTGACCTTCCGCAGCGACCAAGCCGATGCGCGCCAGTGGCTGGACGGCAGCACGGCCCAGCTGCGGGAGATGCTGCAGCGCGAGGGGCTGCAGCTCGCCGGCGTGACGGTGGACACGGCGGGTGGCGGTGCCGCCGACCGGCAGGGCCGACGGGACGAGGGCCGCCCGGGCGCGCGCCAGGCCGCCGTGCAGGCCGCCGCGCCTGCGGGGCAGGCAGGCGGCGGGCGGGGCGTGGCAGAGCGCTCGGTGGATATCTTCGTCTGACGCATCCTCGGGGTGGCCCCTGTGCCGCCCCGGCGGCAGCGGTGCGCACCGGGCGCATGCGGCTGAAAACCCGGGTTTTGGGCGCTTATTCAGGCTTTCGCGGGGCGCCGGGGCGTTCAATAATCGGCCATCACTGCGGGGAAGGGCCTTTCGGCCCGCCGCCCGCAGCCCACTTCCCCTGCCCTTGTTGCGCAAGAAAGCCCCAACGTGTCCGACAACACTGCTGCCCCGGCCAAAAGCAAGAAACTGATCATCATCCTGGCCGTTCTCGCCCTGGTGCTGGTGGCGGGCGGCGCCGCAGCCTGGATGATGACGTCCCAGCGCCATGCGGCCGAGGACGAGGAGGGCGGCGGCCGGGCGGTCGCCCAGGCGGGCACGCCCAAGACACCTCCCACCTTCCTGCCCATGGACAACATGGTGGTCAACCTGGCCGACCCCGGCGGCGACCGCTTTGCCCAGGTGGGCATCACGCTGGAGCTGGCCGACGGCAAGACGGCGGACCAGGTAAAGGCCTACATGCCCACCATCCGCAGCGGCGTATTGCTGCTGCTGTCGCAGCGTACGACCGACGAGTTGCTGACGCGCGAGGGCAAGGAGAAGCTGGCGGTGGACATCCGCCGCGAAGTGTCGCGCCCGCTGGGCTACAGCGTGCCCAAGCCGCGCAAGCGCTCGGCCAGCCGCGATCCCTTGGACGAGGATGTCGAAGAAGAAGAACCCCGTCCCCGCGCCGACACCAATCCGGTGCGGCAGGTGCTGTTCTCCAGCTTCATCATCCAGTGAGGAAAGGTTGCAGCCATGAGTGAGTCCTTTCTGTCCCAGGAAGAAGTCGATGCCCTGCTGGAGGGCGTGACGGGCGAAAGCCAGAAGACCGTCAAGGAGGAGATCGAGGCCGGCGCCGTCCGCAACTACGACATCTCCAGCCAGGAGCGCATCGTGCGCGGCCGCATGCCGACGATGGAAATCGTCAACGAGCGGTTTGCGCGCAACTTCCGCATCGGCCTGTTCAATTTCATCCGCCGCAGCCCCGAGATTTCCGTGGGCACCGTGTCGGTGCAGCGCTACAGCGCCTTCCTGCGCGAGCTGGTGGTGCCGACCAACTTCAACATCGTCGCCATTCGCCCGCTGCGCGGCAGCGGCCTGGTCGTGTGCGAACCGTCGCTCGTGTTCGGCATCATCGACACGCTGTACGGCGGCGTGGGCAAGTTCCAGACCCGCATCGAAGGGCGTGACTTCTCGGCCACCGAACAGCGCGTGATCAATCGCCTGGTGGACGTGATCTGCGCAGAGTACAAGAAGGCCTGGCAAGGCATCTACCCCCTGGAGCTGGCCTACCAGCGCTCGGAGATGCAGCCGCAGTTCGCCAACATCGCCACGCCCAGCGAGATCGTGGTGTCCACCGCCTTCCAGCTGGAGATCGGCGACCTGGCCGGCGCGATCCACATCTGCATGCCGTATGCCACGCTGGAGCCCATCCGCGACGTGCTGTACTCGTCCGTGCAGGGTGACGCGATCGAGGTGGACCGGCGCTGGGTGCGCGTGCTCACGCGCGAGATCCAGGCCGCCGAGGTCACGCTGGTGGCCGAGTTGGCGCGCGCCGACGCCACGGTGGAGCAACTGCTGGCCATGAAGCCGGGCGACTTCATCGAACTGGAGCGCGAGCCGCGCATCCGCGCCTCCATCGAGGGGGTGCCCGTTTTCGAGTGCCAGTACGGCACACACAACTCCAAGTACGCGATCCGCATCGAGGAATGCCTGCGCGGTGCCGAAGCGCACTGGATGGGAGAAAAGAATGTCAACTGAATCCGACCACAACGACAACTCTGGCGGGTCCGCTGCGGACGACCCGTTTGCCGGCTGGGCCGAGGCGCTGGAAGAGCAAAAGCGCGTCGACGGGCAGACCATCGATGCCGAGCAGGGAGGCCCGTTGTCGGGCGAGCCCGCGCGCCCCTATGCCGCCGGTGGCGAGCCGCAGGTGCACGACATCAACATGGTGCTGGACATTCCGGTGCAGCTGTCGGTGGAACTGGGCCGCACCAAGGTGCCGATCAAATACATCCTGCAGCTGGCCCAGGGCTCGGTGGTGGAGCTGGACGCGCTGGCCGGCGAGCCCATGGACGTGCTGGTCAACGGCTACCTCATCGCCCAGGGCGAAGTGGTGGTGGTGAACGATAAGTTCGGTATCCGCCTGACCGACGTTGTCACGCCTTCGGAGCGGCTGCGCCGCGTCAGCCGTGGATAGCGTGGGTATGACGCAGACGCTGCTGCTGGTGGTGCTGTTCGTCGGCGCGCTGGCGGCCTTGCCGTGGCTGATTCGCCGGCTACAGCAGCGCCAGGCGGGCTTGCAGGCCCATGCGGGCGGTGCCTCGCGTGTGCTCTCGGCGGTGGCCGTGGGGCCGCAGCAGCGCGTGGTGACCGTGGAGGTCGGCCCGCCGCAGCAACGCACGCTGCTGGTGCTGGGCGTGACCGCGCAGCAGATCAACTGCCTGCATGTACTGCCGGCGGCTGCAGCGCCGGGGTCGGCGCCAGCGCCTTCGTTTGCCGCCGAGATGGCGGCCGCGCGCGCGCAGACCGTACAGCCGGCGCATGCGGGCGGAGACGGCCATGCATAAGGCCGTGCGCGGCATTGCGGCCGGTGCGGCTGGCCTGCTGCTGGCGGGCGCCGCCTGGGCGCAGCAGCAGCCCGCGGGCGCGCTGCCGCTGGTGATCGGCTCGGGGCCGGGCGGCACGAGCTACTCGGTGCCCATCCAGACGCTGCTGTTCTTCACGGCGCTGTCGTTCCTGCCGGCCGTGCTGCTCATGATGACGGGCTTCACGCGCATCGTGATCGTGCTGTCGCTGCTGCGCCAGGCCATCGGCACGCAGTCCGCGCCGCCCAACCAGGTCATCATCGGCCTGTCGCTGTTCCTCACGCTGTTCGTCATGGGGCCCACGCTGGACAAGGTGTACCAGGAGGCCTACGTGCCCTACACCACCAACGCCATCACCTTCGAGCAGGCCATCCAGAGGGCAGAGGCGCCCATGCGCGGCTTCATGCTCAAGCAGACGCGGCAGTCCGACTTCGCGCTGTTCGCACGCCTGGCCAAGCTGGACGAGGGCGTGACGGCCGAGACTGCGCCGCTGCGCGTGCTGGTGCCGGCCTTCGTGACCAGCGAGCTGAAGTCGGCCTTCCAGATCGGCTTCATGATCTTCATTCCGTTCCTGATCATCGACATGGTGGTCTCCAGCGTGCTCATGTCGCTGGGCATGATGATGCTGTCGCCGGTGCTGGTGGCGCTGCCGTTCAAGCTCATGCTGTTCGTGCTGGCCGATGGCTGGAACCTGCTCATCGGCTCGCTGGCCGCGAGCTTCGCGACGTGAAGGATTCCGCATGACCTCCCAGTTCGTGCTCACCATGGGCCGTGACGCGCTCACCCTGCTGCTGATGATCTCCATGCCGGTGCTGGGCGTGGTGATGGCCGTGGGCCTACTGGTGAGCATCTTCCAGGCCGTGACGCAGATCCACGAGGCCACGCTGGCCTTCGTGCCCAAGCTGATCGCGGCCGTGGTGGTGTTCGCGATCGCCGGGCCGTGGATGCTGACCACGCTGGTGGACTTCCTGCGCCGCACGATCGAGGCCATTCCGTCCGTCGTCGGGTAGGCATCTTGATCACCTTCACCGAGGCGCAGATCATGGCCTGGCTGTCGCCGGTGCTGTGGCCGTTCCTGCGCGTGCTGGCGCTGTTCACGTCGGCGCCGGTGTTCTCGATGCGCGTGATCCCGGTGCGCACGCGCATCGGGCTGGCCTTTTTGGTGGCGGTGTGCGCGCAGGCAGTGCTGCCCGAGCAGCCGGTCATCAGCCTAAACAGCCGCGAGGCTGCGGGCGCGGTGGTGCAGCAGGTGGGGATTGGCCTGGCGATGGGCTTCGCTGTGCGTCTGGTGTTCGCGGCCGTGGAGCTGGCCGGCGAAATCATCGGCCTGCAGATGGGCCTGAACTTCGCTTCATTCTTCGACCCCGCGAGCAATGCGCAGGTGAGCGCGGTGGCGCGCTTCTTCGGCAACATCTCCATGCTGCTGTTCGTGGTGATCAACGGCCACCTGATGGTGTTGATGGCCGTGGTCAAGAGTTTCGACAGCTTCCCCGTGGGCGGCAACTTTCTGCAGGCCATCGGGCAGATGCGGCTGCACGAGCTGGGTGCTTCGCTGTTCTCCAGCGCTTTGTGGATCGCGTTGCCCATGATTGCGCTGCTGCTGTTCGTGAACCTGACCCTGGGCATCATCTCGCGCGTGGCGCCGCAGATGAACATCTATGCCGTGGGCTTCCCGGTCACGCTCACCGTGGGCATGCTGGGCATCACGGCCACCCTGCCGATGCTGGAGCAGCCCATGCTGGCGCTGCTGCAGCAGTCCATCGACCTGTTCGCCGCGCCGCGTTAGCCGGTCAAAAAAGAGAGCTGCCAGCGCTTGCTGCAAGCCATTTTCAATATCAAAACATATTGAAATGCTTGTGCATCAAGCGGTGGCAGCTATTGTTTTCATACCAACCGATTGCGGATCGCATACACCGTCAGCTCCGCGTTGTTGGCCAGCTTGAGCTTTTCCAGCACCCGCGCGCGGTACACGCTCACGGTTTTGGGGCTGAGCATCAGCTCCTCGGCGATGTCTGACAGGCGCTTGCCCGAGGCGATCTTCACCAGCGTCTGCAGCTCGCGCTCCGACAGCGATTCATGCGGCAGCTCGGGCGTGGGCTGCGCCAGGCTGTCGGCCAGCAACTGCGCCACCTCGGGCGTGAGGTACTTGCGCCCCTGCACGATGGTCTGCACCGCGGCGATGAGCTGCACCGGGTCGCCCGCCTTGTTGGCGTAGCCGTGCGCCCCGGCCTTCAGGCAGCGCAGCGCGTACTGGTCCTCGGGGTACATGGAGACGATCAGCACCTTGATGTCCGGGTGCGTCTCCTTCACGCTGGCCATCACCTCCAGGCCGCTGCGCCCGGGCAGGTTCAGGTCCAGCAGCAGCACGTCGCAGGCGGCCGTGCGCAGCACCTCGCGCAACTCGGGATAGCTGCCGGCCTCGCCGGTCACGTGGATATCGGGCGACTCGGTCAGCGTGTCGCGTATGCCGCGCCGCAGCACGGCATGGTCATCGCATAGCACCACCTGGATCACTGCACATCTCCTGCTTTGCCTGCGGGCGATGTTAGCGGCACGGTCATGATCACCGACGTGCCATGCCCTGGCCGGCTGCTGATGTCCATCCAGCCGCCCGCGCGCCGCGCGCGCTCCTGCAGGCCCTGCAGGCCGAAGGAGCGGGGTTTCTTGCGCATCTCGGGCGCCATGCCGCGGCCGTCGTCGGTCACCTCCAGCGTCAGCACGTCCTCGTGGTCCGACAGGTCAATGCGCACCTGGCCGGCCTGCGCGTGCTTTTGCACGTTGGTCAGCGCCTCTTGCGCGGTGCGGTAGGCCACCAGTTGCAGCGCGGGCGGCACGTCCAGCGCCTCGCGGCTGGCGGTGACGCGCACGGGGATGCGCGTGCGGCGCTCGAAGGTATCGGCCAGCCAGCGCACGGCGGCGACGAGACCCTGGTCCAGCACGGGCGGGCGCAGGTTCATCATGAGGCGCTGGGCCGCGTCGATGGCGTGCTGCAGCATCTCGGTGGCGGTGCCGGCGTGTTCGCGCAGGCCGTCCTCACCGGCGTGGCGGCCGATCCAGGCCAGGTCGAATTTCACCGCGGCCAGTGCGCCACCGATGTCGTCATGGATCTCGCGCGCGATGGCGGCGCGCTCCTCCTCGATGGAGGTCTGCAGGTGCTCGGCCAAGTCGGCCAGCTGCTGCCGGGACTCGGCCAACTCGGCCGCGGCCTCCTCGCGCGCGCGGCGGGCCTGCGCGACCTCCATCGCACGCGCCAGCACATGCGGCAGGCGCGCCATGTCGTCCTTGAGCAGGTAGTCGGCAAAGCCCAGCCGCATGGCGTCCACCGCGGCGGCCTCGCCGATCGCGCCGGACAGCAGCACGAAGGGCGGGTGCCCCGGGCATTGCTCCACGATGCGCCAGGCATCCAGCGCCGTGAAGCCGGGCAGGCGGTAGTCCGCCAGGATCACGTCGAACGATTCCCGCTCCAGCCACCCGGTGAAGGCCTCCAGGGAGTCCACTTGGTGGATCTCATGGGACAGCCCGGCGCGCCGCAGCGTCAGCCGCACCAGCGCGTGGTCGGCGGTTGAGTCCTCGAGATGCAGCACTCGCACGGGTCTTTTCGGGGCCTCAAGATCGGTGGGAGTGGGTATCATAGGATACATATTGGAACAAATTGGGCCCGAAACGGTCATTCCAGCCTGTGGCGCGGTACAACGGATGCCGTAATGCTGCAGCACAGGCGACAGGATTGGGCCCCGGACGATGGTGCCGCCGGCTGTGCGCCAGCAGCAATGGAGAAACGATGCAATCTACGCTAAATACGCCAGATGGGCCTGCCGTGCAGGTGCCCGTCATGGTGGCGGCCGAGTTGCAGGATTCCCTGCTGATGGCCATGCACGACCTGCACCGGCTGGAAGGGCTGCTCAACCACGCCACCGAGAACCTGCTCGCGCGTTTCGGCGAGGCCAACGCCTCGCTGACGGATGAGCTCATCGGCGCGTCGGCAGAGCTGGCCGATCTGCGCACCGCCTTGCGCAGTGCAGTGACGGAGTTGCAGTTTCACGACATGGCGACCCAGCTCATCATCCACACTACCAAGGTGTTGCAGGGATGCGCCTTTCGCCTGGCGGCCGAGACCATGGGACAAGAAGAGGGGGAGGACGCCGCGCCGCTGGAGGGCGTGGTGCCCGATCGGCCCAACCCTGTCACGCAAAGCGAGATGGAGGCCGGCTCGATCGAGCTGTTCTGATCCAGGCGCGGTTCCCGTATCTCCCAACCCATTAACCTTATTCAAATCAAAAGTCGTTGGAGCTTTACATGCAGTCCATTCTTGCGGTCGATGATTCTCCGTCCATGCGGAAAATGGTTTCCTTCACGCTCACCGGAGCGGGGTACCACGTGGTGGAAGCGGTGGATGGCCAGGACGCGCTGGAAAAGGCCGAGACCCACGACATCCATCTGGTGCTGGCCGACCAGAACATGCCGCGCCTGGACGGCATCGGCCTCACGCGCAAGCTGCGCGAGCATCCGCGCTTCAAGAGCATTCCCATCCTCATCCTCACGACGGAATCCAGCGACCAGATGAAGCAGGCCGGCCGCAGCGCGGGCGCCACCGGCTGGCTGGTCAAGCCGTTCGACCCCACGCGCCTCATCGAAGTGATCCAAAAGGTCATCCGCTGATCGCGCCGGCCACACCAACACCTACGACGTAGCACACAGGAACTCGGGACCATGGCGGATACCTACCAAGAGGGCGCAGGCGCGGACTTTGACCTCAGCCAGTTCTATCAGATCTTCTTCGAAGAGGCCGGCGAGAACCTGGACCAGATGGAGCAGATGCTGCTGGACCTGGACGTGGATGCCGCCAACGACGAAGAGCTGAACGGCATCTTCCGCTGCGCGCATTCCATCAAGGGCGGCTCGGCCACCTTCGGTTTTTCGGATGTGGCGGAACTCACGCACCAGATGGAATCGCTGCTGGACCGGTTGCGTCGCCACGAACTGCAGCTGATCCCGCAGATGGTGGACGTGCTGCTGGAGTCGGCGGACGCCTCGCGCAGCCTGCTGGCACGCCATCAGGCGGGCGGGCAGGGTGAGGCGGTTTCCACGCATG
This sequence comes from [Acidovorax] ebreus TPSY, assembly GCF_000022305.1. NCBI lineage: Bacteria > Pseudomonadati > Pseudomonadota > Betaproteobacteria > Burkholderiales > Comamonadaceae > Diaphorobacter > [Acidovorax] ebreus. The sequence continues at coordinate 3,278,236 of NC_011992.1, read as the reverse complement.
ACCTCGTGCGTCGCATCAGCGAACTGGCGGCCGGCGCCGTGCCAGCGGCAGCGCCCGCCGCAGCGGTGCCAGCTCCAGCGCCTGTGGTTGCTGCGGCACCTGCGCCAACGCCCGCGGTTGCGCCGGTGGTGCCCGCTGCGGCGGTTCCCGGCGGCGCTCGCTCGCTGGAGATCCACATCGGTCCACTGGCCCAGGTGACATTGGCCGATGCGATCAAGGACCTGTTCCGCGACATCCCGGGCTTGGGCAGCATCAACGATCTGCCGGAAGACCGCCCCGGCATGCGCCGGTTCGCGGTGCAGACCACGTCCACGGACGAGGATCTGCTGGACCTGTTCGCATTCCATGTGGCGAAGGAGCAGGTGGCCATCCACGACGCGGCGACCTCCGCGGCGCCTGCTGCGCAAGAGGCCCATGAGCCGCTGGAGCCATCCGCTGCGGCCCTGGCCGAGCCGTACGGCTTCTTTGCCGGCGCACCGGGCGTGCCTGTCGAGGCCGCTGCTGCTGCCACCCCGGCCAGTGCCGCTGAGCGGCCCGCCGCGCGTGCCGCCTCCGCCGAGGCCAAGGGCGGCGCGCAGGCCTCCATGGAATCGTCCACCATCCGCGTGGCGGTGAGCAAGGTGGATCAGCTCATCAACCTGGTGGGCGAACTGGTCATCACCCAGGCCATGCTGGCGCAGAACAGCCGTGGCCTGGATGCGGGCGTCTACCAGCAACTGCTGGCAGGCCTGGCCGACCTGGACCGCAACACGCGCGACCTGCAGGAATCCGTGATGTCCATCCGCATGATTCCCATGTCGATCGTGTTCAACCGCTTCCCGCGCATGCTGCGTGACTTGGCGGGCAAGCTGGGCAAGAAGGTGGATTTCGTCACCCACGGCGAGGCTACCGAACTGGACAAGAGTCTGGTCGAGAAGATCACCGACCCGCTGACCCACCTGGTGCGCAACAGCTGCGACCACGGCATCGAGATGCCCGCCGACCGCCTGGCTGCGGGCAAGCCAGAACACGGAACCATCACGCTGTCGGCATCGCACCAGGGGGGCTCCATCGTGATCGAGGTGCGCGACGACGGCAAGGGCATGTCGCGCGAGAAGATCCTCAAGAAGGCGCGCGAGCGTGGGCTGGATGTTTCCGACGCCATGCCCGACAGCGAGGTCTGGAACCTGATCTTCGCGCCCGGGTTCTCCACGGCGGATGTGGTGACCGATGTCTCTGGCCGCGGCGTGGGCATGGACGTGGTCAAGCGCAACATCACCGCGCTGGGCGGTTCGGTGGAGATTGATTCCGCTGAAGGCTACGGCATGCGTGTGTCCGTGCGCCTGCCGCTGACGCTGGCCATCATGGACGGCATGTCGGTGGGCGTGAGCGACGAGGTGTACATCCTGCCGCTGTCGTCGGTGGTGGAGTCGTTCCAGGTCAACGGTGGCGAAGTGAACACCGTGGCCCAGGGCTCCCAACTGGTGAAGGTGCGCGACGAATACATGCCCGTGGTGGCGCTGGAGAAGATCTTCCAGGTGCCGCGCCCCGACGCGAATTCCACCAGCAGCATCATGGTGGTGGTGGAGGCCGATGGCAGCCGCGTGGCCGTGCTGGTCGACGAACTGCTGGGGCAGCACCAGGTGGTAGTGAAGAACCTGGAGACCAACTACCGCAAGGTGCCCAACGTGTCGGGCGCCACCATTCTGGGGGATGGCACCGTGGCCTTGATTCTGGACACGGCTGCCCTGGTGCGCCGTGCGCGCCACTGAATTGCGAAACGCTGAACGACGAGGAGTGAGGGCATGAGTCTGGTGGACAAGGGCGCAGAGACCACGGCTGCGGGCGCGAGGGAATACCTGACGTTCCGCCTGGGCCAGGAGGAATACGGCATCGACATCCTCAAGGTGCAGGAAATCCGCGGCTATGAAAACCCCACGCGCATCGCCCATGCGCCGGCTTTCATCAAAGGGGTGACCAACCTGCGAGGCACCATCGTGCCGATCGTGGACATGCGACTGCGCTTCAACTGTGCGCAGGCCGAGTACAACAGCTTCACGGTCGTCATCATCCTGAACCTGCGCGAGCGGGTGGTGGGCATCGTGGTGGATTCCGTGAGCGACGTGATGGAGCTGACGCCCGAGCAGGTACGCACGGCCCCGGACATCGAGAGCTCCATCGACGCGCAGTGCATCCGCGGGCTTGGCTCGGTGGGCGACCGCATGCTCATCCTGCTGGACATTGAAAAACTCATGGCCGGCATGGACATGGGCCTTGCCATGGCCGGGGACTGATGCGGCGAGCCGCAGCCTTCCCGCTATACACACGTTGACGAGCGCGCCATGAGCCTGACCGCCAGCCCCACCGCCGCGCCACGGCGCCCGGCCCGCCCCGCTGCGGGGGCTGCTGCTCCCGTGGCCGAGAGTGGCGAAGGGCGCGAGTTCGCCTGGACCCATCAGGACTTCGCGCGGGTGCAGTCCCTGATCTACCAGCGCGCCGGCATCAGCCTGCATGATGGCAAGCACGCCATGGTGTACAGCCGCCTGTCGCGCCGCTTGCGCGATACCGGGTACGACAGCTTTCATGAGTACCTGAGCTGGCTGGAAGGCCACGACGGGCCGGAGTGGCAGGAGTTCGTGAACGCCCTGACCACCAACCTCACGGCGTTCTTTCGTGAGCAACACCATTTCGAGATCCTGGCGTCGCTGCTGCGCATGCGCTCTGCCGGGCCATGGAACATCTGGTGCAATGCGGCATCGACCGGCGAAGAACCTTACTCGATCGCGATGACGGTCCTGGAAACCCTGGGCAACAACGCGTCTTTCAAGCTGATGGCCAGCGACATCGATTCGCGGGTGCTGGCCACGGCCGCCCGCGGGGTCTATCGCCTCGACGGTCTGAAGGGCTTGAGCCAAGAGCGCCTGCAGCGCTTCTTTCTGCGCGGCAAGGGCGGCAACGCCGGGCTGGCGCGTGTGCGCCCCGAGTTGCGCAAACCCATCGAGTTCCTGAGCGTGAACCTGATCCGCGACGACTGGCCGTTCCGCGAGCCCTTCGACGTGGTCTTTTGCCGCAACGTGATGATTTATTTTGACGGCCCCACCCAGCGACGGGTGCTGGAGCGCATCCACCGTGTGCTCAAGCCCGGCGGCATGCTGTTCGTGGGGCATGCCGAGAATTTCAGCGATTCGCGCGACCTTTTTGCCCTGCGAGGCAAGACGGTGTACGAACGCATCTGATGCGGGCATTTTTGACCTACCGCGAGGCGCTGGCGAATCCATGAGCATCACACCCGGAGCTGATCCACGGCCCTCTGCCTTGCCGGGCGGGGGGCTGGAGCGCCGGCGCACCCCACGCATCACGCCTTTGCCTGCAAATGCCTCCGCAGGCACCGCGCCTGCCATGTCGCTGCAGGAGCTCAAGGCCTGTCCGCGCAGGCCGGGTGAGGCATCGTTCTTCTTTTTCGATCACCATTTCCAGCACAACGCGGTGAAGGTCTTGCCAGGCGAGTTTTTTGTCTCGCACGACAGCCTGGCCATCATGACGGTGCTGGGATCGTGCATTGCCGCTTGTCTGTGGGACAGCCGCATGCGCGTGGGAGGCATGAACCACTTCATGCTGCCCGAGGGGGACAGCGCCGATGCGTCGGGCCGGTATGGTTCCTACGCCATGGAACTGCTCATCAATGAGATGATGAAGCTGGGCGCTCGCCGCGAGACGCTGCAGGCCAAGATCTTCGGCGGTGCCCAGGTGATGCACAACTTCACCACGCTCAACGTGGGCGAGCGCAACACCCGCTTTGTGCAAGACTATCTGGCCACGGAGCGCATTCCGGTGGTGTCGGAGGACGTGCTCGACATCTATCCGCGCAAAGTGGTGTTCTTTCCGGTGACAGGCAAGGTGATGGTCAAGCGCCTGGCGCATGCCCATCCCGAAACGCTGGAGCAGGAAGTGGTGCGGGGCAACGCGGCTACCGTGGCGCGCGCCACCAGCGGAGGCTCCGTGGATCTGTTCTGATCGGCGGCACTAACAATACAGCAAGGATTTGAAAGGCATGAGCGGCAAGATCAGGGTGATCGTGGTGGACGATTCGGCATTGGTGCGCAGCCTGCTGTCGGAGATCATCAACCGCCAGAGCGACATGGAGTGCATCGGCACGGCCAACGACCCGCTGATCGCGCGCGAGATGATCCGTGAGAAAAATCCCGACGTGATCACGCTCGATGTGGAGATGCCGCGCATGGACGGCATCGACTTTCTCGGGCGCTTGATGCGCCTGCGGCCAATGCCCGTGGTGATGATCTCGACCCTGACCGAGCGCGGCGCCGAAGTGACCATGCGGGCGCTCGAACTGGGGGCCGTGGATTTCGTCGCCAAGCCACGCGTGGGGCTGTCCAGCGGACTGAACGAATTGGCGGCTCAGATCGTGGACAAGATCCGCGTTGCGGCCGTGGCCCATGTGCGGCGCGCCCCCGCGCGCAGCGCCGCCGCCATTGTCCACCCCGATGCAGGTGCCGCTACCGCGCCGGCTCCCGCTCCCGCGGCGTCGGCGCTGCTGGGGCGCGTCTCTACCGAAAAGGTGATCTGCATTGGCGCGTCGACCGGCGGCACCGAGGCCATCCGCGAGGTCCTGATCCATATGCCGGCGGACTCTCCGGCCATCGTGATCACCCAGCACATGCCGCCAGGGTTCACCACCAGTTTTGCCGCGCGGCTCAACAGCCTGTGCCAGATCACGGTCAAAGAGGCGGTGAACGGCGAGCGAATTCTGCCCGGCCATGCCTATATTGCGCCGGGGGGGCGGCAGTTCTACCTGGCACGCAGCGGCGCCAACTATGTAGCGGTGGTGGATGACGGCCCGCCGGTCAACCGGCACAAGCCTTCGGTGGAGGTGCTGTTCAAGTCGGCAGCCGCCGTGGTGGGGCGCAATGCCTACGGCATCATGCTCACCGGCATGGGCGGCGATGGCGCTGCTGCCATGCGTGAGATGCGCGACGCAGGCAGCTACAACTACGTGCAGGACGAAGCCAGTTGCATCGTCTTCGGCATGCCGCGCGAGGCCATCGCCCATGGCGCTGCCGACGAGGTGCTGCCGCTGTCGCAGATCGCACAGGCGCTGATTGCGCGCCTGCGCGGTTCCACCGACCGGTTGCACCACCGCATCTGACCGGCCTCGTCAGGACGAGAGCGCGGACCAGCGCTCCAGCGCCTGCATCAACAGATCTTCGATCTCCCCGTCACGCGTATGCAGCGCCGTCGCCCGCGCGCCGTCTCGGCTGTACAGGCTGCCGTCCGCCAATTCTTCGCGGATCGCCTTTTGCTCGGCCTCCAGTGCGTCGATCTGGGCAGGTAGCTGCTCCAGTTCACGCTGCTCCTTGTAGCTAAGCTTCTTTTTTTGTAGCTGATCGCGCTTGTCTGACGGGCGTTTTGGCTCGTTTTTGCTTGTATTTTTCTCAGGAGCCGCCGGTCCGCCCGCGAGTGAACGGCTGCGGTTCGACTGGGCGAGCCAGTCCTGCACGCCGCCCTCATACTCCCGCCACAGGCCATTCCCCTCGAACGCAAGGGTGCTGGTGACCACGTTGTCCAAGAAGGTGCGGTCGTGGCTCACCACGAACACCGTGCCGTCGTAATCCTGCAGCAGCTCCTCCAGCAGCTCGAGGGTGTCAATGTCCAGGTCGTTGGTGGGCTCGTCCAGCACCAGCACGTTGGCGGGCCGCGCAAACAGCCGTGCCAGCAGCAGGCGGTTGCGCTCGCCGCCGG
>NC_011992.1:1155000-3267500 GCF_000022305.1 [Acidovorax] ebreus TPSY | reverse complement strand
CTAAAACAGTCAGGATGTTGGCTTAGAAGCAGCCATCATTTAAAGAAAGCGTAATAGCTCACTGATCGAGTCGTCCTGCGCGGAAGATGTAACGGGGCTAAGCCAGTTACCGAAGCTGCGGATGTGCAATTTATTGCACGTGGTAGGAGAGCGTTCTGTAAGCCTGTGAAGGTGTCTGGTAACGGATGCTGGAGGTATCAGAAGTGCGAATGCTGACATGAGTAGCGTTAAAGCGGGTGAAAAGCCCGCTCGCCGTAAGCGCAAGGTTTCCTACGCAACGTTCATCGGCGTAGGGTGAGTCGGCCCCTAAGGCGAGGCAGAGATGCGTAGCTGATGGGAAACAGGTCAATATTCCTGTACCGATCAATAGTGCGATGTGGGGACGGAGAAGGTTAGCTCAGCCAACTGTTGGATATGTTGGTTCAAGCCTGTAGTCGTGCCTGGTAGGCAAATCCGCCGGGCTTAGATGAGGGGTGATAACGAGTCTGCTTGCAGACGAAGTGAGTGATACCCTGCTTCCAGGAAAAGCCACTAAGCTTCAGCTATTGACGACCGTACCGCAAACCGACACTGGTGCGCGAGATGAGTATTCTAAGGCGCTTGAGAGAACTCAGGAGAAGGAACTCGGCAAATTGATACCGTAACTTCGGGAGAAGGTATGCCGCAAGTAGGTGAACTTGTACAAAGGGAGCCCAAAGCGGTTGCAAAAAATCGGTGGCTGCGACTGTTTAATAAAAACACAGCACTCTGCAAACACGAAAGTGGACGTATAGGGTGTGACGCCTGCCCGGTGCTGGAAGATTAAATGATGGGGTGCAAGCTCTTGATTGAAGTCCCAGTAAACGGCGGCCGTAACTATAACGGTCCTAAGGTAGCGAAATTCCTTGTCGGGTAAGTTCCGACCTGCACGAATGGCGTAACGATGGCCACACTGTCTCCTCCTGAGACTCAGCGAAGTTGAAATGTTTGTGATGATGCAATCTCCCCGCGGAAAGACGGAAAGACCCCATGAACCTTTACTGTAGCTTTGTATTGGACTTTGAACGGATCTGTGTAGGATAGGTGGGAGGCTTTGAAGTGAGGTCGCTAGATCTCATGGAGCCAACGTTGAAATACCACCCTGGTGCGTTTGAGGTTCTAACCTAGGTCCATTAGCTGGATCGGGGACAGTGCATGGTAGGCAGTTTGACTGGGGCGGTCTCCTCCCAAAGCGTAACGGAGGAGTTCGAAGGTACGCTAGTTACGGTCGGACATCGTGACGATAGTGCAATGGCATAAGCGTGCTTAACTGCGAGACTGACAAGTCGAGCAGATGCGAAAGCAGGACATAGTGATCCGGTGGTTCTGTATGGAAGGGCCATCGCTCAACGGATAAAAGGTACTCTGGGGATAACAGGCTGATACCGCCCAAGAGTTCATATCGACGGCGGTGTTTGGCACCTCGATGTCGGCTCATCTCATCCTGGGGCTGTAGTCGGTCCCAAGGGTATGGCTGTTCGCCATTTAAAGAGGTACGTGAGCTGGGTTTAAAACGTCGTGAGACAGTTTGGTCCCTATCTTCCGTGGGCGCTGCAGATTTGAGGAAGCCTGCTCCTAGTACGAGAGGACCGGAGTGGACACACCTCTGGTGTATCGGTTGTCACGCCAGTGGCATTGCCGAGTAGCTAAGTGTGGAAGAGATAACCGCTGAAAGCATCTAAGCGGGAAACTCGTTTCAAGATGAGATCTGCCGGGGCCTTGAGCCCCCTGAAGGGTCGTTGTAGACCACGACGTTGATAGGCTGGGTGTGGAAGTGCAGCAATGCATTAAGCTAACCAGTACTAATTGCCCGTGCGGCTTGACCCTATAACTTTGACTGCCAATCGCAGCTCAAGACTGTTATGCCAAGTACGCAATCAAATCCACGCTGATTCACAGACTCTATGAATTCGCTGTGCAGTCATCTCTGCTCAGCAACCCTTTATGCCTGATGACCATAGCAAGTTGGTACCACTCCTTCCCATCCCGAACAGGACAGTGAAACGACTTCGCGCCGATGATAGTGCGGGTTCCCGTGTGAAAGTAGGTCATCGTCAGGCTCTTACAGCCCAAACCGCCCTCCCACTAAAACAGTGGGAGGGCGTTTTGCTTTGGGCTTGCACGGTCAACATCGGCTGGCGACCAGCATTCAACAACTCCCAGTTGCCCTGTAGATCTGCAGCCGCTTGGTGTGTTGACGGGGATGTATCTGCTGTAGCATTGACGTTCACGTCAACTAATACGCTACATTGGAGCAGCCTCCCGGTCTGCAATGCATGGCTACCTACACCATCAGTGACCTTGCCAAAGAATTCGATCTCACGACTCGCGCCATGCGGTTCTACGAGGACATGGGCTTGCTGCGTCCGGAACGGGCAGGTCCCGGAGGACGGAATCGGATTTACAGCGCACGCGATCGCACACGGCTCAAATTGACACTGCGGGCAAAGCGCCTGGGTCTATCGCTCACCGAAGCCAAAGAAATCATCGACCTCTACGACAGCCCTCGTGACACGGGGGTGCAACTGCGCAAGTTCCTAGAGGTTCTCGCGGTTCATCGCAGGCAGTTGGAGTCCCAGATGACGGACCTGCAAGCCAATCTGGACGAGGTGCGGGAGCATGAGCGCGAGGCTCAGGAACTGCTTCAAAAAATTGAAGCCCCAACGCCTAAAGTCGTGGATAATTGACGTTTACGTAAACGTCATATTTGCGCGTCCTGGCTTTGTCCGGCCTGTAGCGTCGTCGTCTTGGGCGTATCGCAGTGGGGACATATCGAGCCAACGACCCGTGAGAGATCATCTTCCGAGGAGACACCCATGAGCACCGCCACCCAGTTGCCAGGCCTGAACTTTCAGTTGGGCGAAGACATTGACGCCCTGCGCGACGCGGTGCGCGAATTCGCGCAAGCCGAGATTGCGCCTCGCGCTGCCGAGATCGATCGCAACGACCAGTTTCCCATGGACCTGTGGCGCAAGTTCGGTGATCTGGGCGTGTTGGGTATTACCGTGCCGGAGCAATACGGTGGTGCCGACATGGGCTACCTCGCGCACATGGTGGCCATGGAGGAGATTTCTCGCGCCAGCGCATCGGTGGGTTTGAGCTACGGCGCGCACAGCAACCTGTGCGTGAACCAGATCAACCGCAATGGCAACGAAGCACAGCGTAAGAAATACCTGCCCAAGCTGATCAGCGGGGAGCACGTTGGCGCCCTCGCCATGAGCGAGCCCGGTGCCGGCTCCGACGTGATCAGCATGAAGCTGCGTGCGGAGGACAAGGGCGGCTACTACCTGCTCAACGGTTGCAAGATGTGGATCACCAATGGTCCGGATGCCGACACGCTGGTGGTGTACGCCAAGACCGAGCCTGAACTGGGTGCGCGCGGCGTGACCGCCTTCCTTATCGAAAAAGGCATGCAAGGCTTCAGCATTGCGCAGAAGCTCGACAAACTCGGCATGCGCGGCAGTCATACGGGGGAACTGGTGTTCCAGAACGTCGAGGTACCGGCTGAGAACGTGCTGGGCGGCGTGAACAACGGTGCCAAGGTGCTGATGAGCGGCCTGGACTACGAGCGCGCCGTACTGACGGGTGGGCCGCTGGGCATCATGCAGAGCGTGATGGACAACGTGGTGCCCTACATCCACGACCGCAAGCAGTTCGGCCAGAGCATTGGCGAGTTCCAGCTCATCCAGGGCAAGGTGGCCGACATGTACACCGTGCTCCAGGCGGGCCGCTCGTTCGCCTACACGGTGGCCAAGAACCTGGACATGCTGGGTTCCGACCACGTGCGCCAGGTGCGCAAGGATTGCGCCAGCGTCATCCTCTGGTGCGCCGAGAAAGCCACTTGGATGGCCGGCGAAGGTGTGCAGATCTACGGTGGCAACGGCTATATCAACGAATACCCGCTAGGTCGCCTGTGGCGGGATGCGAAACTCTACGAAATCGGCGCCGGTACCAGCGAGATCCGCCGCATGCTGATCGGCCGGGAGCTGTTTGCCGAAACCTGCTGATGGCCCGCACCGACGCCGCTCATTCATTCACAGCAAGAAGAAAAGGATTGCCTTTATGACCACCGCCTCCATCGACGAGCTGTTTGCCCACAACCGCGAGTGGGCGGAACGGATGGAGCGTGACCGGCCGGGTTTCTTCACCGGCTTGTTGGCGCAGCAAAAACCGCGCTACATGTGGATCGGTTGCTCCGACAGCCGCGTACCGGCCAACCAGATCACGGGGCTGGAGCCGGGCGAGGTGTTCGTCCACCGTAACATCGCCAACGTGGTCGTGCCCACCGACCTCAACTGCCTGTCGACCATCCAGTACGCGGTCGACCAGCTCAAGGTCGAGCACCTGATGGTCGTGGGGCACTACGGCTGCGGTGGTGTATTGGCGGCGCTGCAGGACGCACGCATTGGTTTGGCGGATAACTGGATCCGCCATGTGAAGGACGTGCGCGACAAGCACGCCGCCCTGCTTGAAGGCATGGACGTGCAATGGCGCCACGACGCGCTGTGCGAACTCAACGCGATCGAGCAGGTGATGAACATCGCCCACTCCACGGTGATGCAGGATGCCTGGGCGCGTGGCCAGAAGGTGCAGTTGCACGGATGGTGCTACAGCCTGAACAACGGCTTGATCACCAATCTGCAGATGTCCGTACCTGACGTGGCGGGGCTCGGCGAGGCGCACCGCCAGGCGGTGGCTCTGGTGGCCAGCCGCGTGCGCCAATAGGGCGCACCGCACTGCGCGCGGTTCTGCAGGCACGGTCATGTTTCCCGAGCGACTTGATGCCCCGCAGGCCTACGACATCGCCAAGGCGATGATGGATGGCTTCAACCGCCACTACCGCCTGTTTCGCGCCGAGTCTGCGCGCGCCAAGCACCGCTTCGAGACCGCCGACTGGCATGGCCAGCAACGCGCCCAGCGCGAGCGCATCGAGTTCTACGATCTGCGCGTCAAGGAGTGCGTGCGCCGCCTCGACAAGGAGTTCCACGCGGGCGACCAGTCCATGGAGGTGTGGCACCAGATCAAGCTGCACTACATCGGGCTCATGGTGAACCACCTGCAGCCCGAGCTGGCCGAGACCTTCTTCAATTCGGTCACCACCAAGATCCTGCACCGCACGCACTTCCATAACGACTTCATCTTCGTGCGTCCCGCGGTGAGCACGGAGTACATCGAAAGCGACGACCCCGGGGCGCGGCCCACCTATCGCGCCTACTACCCGTCGCGCGACAACCTGCACGAAACAGTGGTGCGCATCGTCGAGCACTGCGCGCTGCAGCGGGACTTCGAGGACCTGCCGCGCGATGCGGGCCACGTGGTGCATGCCCTGCAGCAGCGCCTGGGCGCGGTCAAGCTGCGCACCAACTTTCAGGTCCAGGTGCTGTCCAGCCTGTTCTTTCGCAACAAGGGTGCGTACCTGGTCGGCAAGGTCATCAACGGCTATAACGAACTGCCGTTTGCGTTGCCCATCCTGCATGGTGAGGATGGTCGCCTGCTGATCGACGCCGTGCTGTTCGGCGAGAACGACCTGCAGATGCTGTTCTCCTTTGCGCGGGCCTACTTCATGGTGGACATGGAGATCCCCAGTGCCTACGTGCAGTTCTTGCGCAGCCTCATGCCGCGCAAGCCCCGTGCCGAGCTCTACACCGCGCTGGGCTTGGCCAAGCAGGGCAAAACGCTGTTCTACCGCGATTTTCTGCACCACCTGCGTTATTCCACCGACAAATTCCGCATCGCCCCCGGCATCAAGGGCATGGTGATGCTGGTGTTCGACCTGCCGAGCTTTCCCTACGTCTTCAAGCTCATCAAGGACCAGTTCCCCGCACCGAAGGACACCACGCGTGAACAGGTGCAGGGCAAGTACCTGCTGGTCAAGCAGCACGACCGCGTGGGACGGATGGCCGACACGCTGGAGTACAGCCTGGTTGCCTTCCCGCGCGAGCGTTTTTCCGACGAACTCATCGAGGAGATCCGCAGGCATGCGCCGAGCCAGATGGAGATCAGCGACCGCGACGGCGATGGCCGCCAGGAGGTCATCATTGCGCACCTGTACATCGAGCGGCGCATGATCCCGCTGAACATCCACCTGCAGGAATGTTTCGATACCGGGCTCGACAAGCCCGAGGCACGCAGCGCGCTGGAGCATGCCGTCACCGAATACGGCAACGCCATCAAGGACATGGTCGCGGCCAACATCTTCCCCGGTGACATGCTCTGGAAGAACTTCGGCATCACCCGCAATGGCAAGGTCGTGTTCTACGACTACGACGAGATTGAGTACCTCACCGACTGCAACTTCCGCCGCGTGCCGCCGCCGCGTTGCGAGGAGGACGAAGTGTCTGGCGAGGTCTGGTGGCCCGTGGGGCCGCACGATGTGTTCCCCGAGACCTTCGGCCCGTTCCTGCTGGGTAACGACGCCGTGCGCGAGGCGTTCATGCGCCATCACGCCGACCTGCTGGACGTGGAGTTCTGGCAGTCGCACAAGGAACGCATCCAGGCCGGCCACGTGTACGACGTGTTTCCCTATGACAGTGCGCGGCGCTTTCGCTGCGCAAACCCTTCTTCATTTCAAACCCAAGGAGATTCCACATGAGCCAACACAACGACCCCGTCGTCATCGTCAGCGCCGCGCGCACGCCCATGGGCGCCTTCATGAGCGACTTTGCCGACCTCGCGGCGCATGACCTGGGCGGCGCTGCTATCAAGGCCGCCGTCGAGCGTGCCGGCCTTGCCCCCGAGAAGGTGGACGAGGTACTGTTCGGCAACTGCCTGATGGCCGGCCAGGGCCAGGCGCCTGCGCGCCAGGCGGGCTTCAAGGGTGGGTTGCCGCAGAGCACCGGCGCGGTGACGCTGTCCAAGATGTGCGGCGCGGGCATGGAGGCCACCATCTTGGCCCATGACCAGCTGATCGCCGGCAGCCGCGACGTGATGGTCTCCGGCGGCATGGAGAGCATGACCAACGCCCCCTACCTGCTCAAGAAGGGGCGCGGCGGCTACCGCATGGGCCATGACAAGGTGTACGACCACATGATGCTCGACGGCCTGGAAGACGCCTACGAGGCCGGCCGCTCCATGGGCACCTTCGGTGAGGACTGCGCCGCCAAGTACAGCTTCACGCGCGAGCAGCAGGACGCCTTTGCCATCGAAAGCGTCAAGCGCGCGCAGCAGGCGACGCAAAGCGGCGCCTTCGCCACCGAGATCACACCCGTCACGGTCAAGACCCGCAAGGGCGATGTGACGGTGAGCATCGACGAAGGCCCGGCCAAGGCCAAGCTGGACAAGATCGCCGGCCTCAAGCCCGCGTTCAAGAAGGACGGCACCATCACCGCCGCCTCCAGCTCCAGCATCAACGACGGCGCCGCCGCCCTGGTGCTGATGCGCCAGTCCACCGCCCAGCAACTGGGCTGCAAGCCCCTGGCCAAGATCGTGGCGCACGCTACGCATTCGCAAGCGCCCGAGTGGTTCACCACCGCCCCCGTGGGTGCAACCCAGAAGGCCCTGAAGAAGGCCGGCTGGACGGTGCAGGACGTGGACCTGTGGGAGGTGAACGAGGCCTTCGCCGTCGTGCCCATGGCGCTGATGGCCGAGCTGAACGTGCCGCACGACAAGGTCAACGTGCATGGCGGCGCTTGCGCTCTGGGCCACCCCATCGGCGCCAGCGGCGCGCGCATCATCGTCACATTGATCCATGCGCTGCAGCGCCATGGCAAGAAGAAGGGCCTGGCCACGCTGTGCATCGGCGGCGGTGAAGGCACGGCCATGGCCATCGAACTGGTCTGACCCGCCAGCCATGGGCGCCCCTGCACACGCAGTGGCGCTCTTTTTTTAATAGCTGCTAGCGCTTGCTGAATAAGCGCTGGAGGCCTATTTGGCTTATCACTTATGTCCACAGTCCTAGTGATTGGAGCGTCGCGCGGCATCGGTCTGGAGCTGGTGCGCCAGTACGCGGCCGACGGCTGGCGCGTGCTGGCTACGGTGCGTGACGAAGCCGGCCGCGCGCGCGTGCAGGCGCTGGGCGCGCAGGCCCTCACCGTGGACGTGGCCCAGCCCGCCAGCGTAAGCGGACTGGCCTGGATGCTGGACGGCGAAAAGCCCGACCTGGCGTTGTATGTCGCAGGCGTGATGCGCCGCCCCGGTGCGCGCACCCCGCCCACGCGCGAGGACTTCGACGCCGTCATGCACACCAACGTGCTGGGCGCCATGCAGGTCATTCCGCAGGTGGCGCCGCTGGTGGAGGCCGCGGGCGGCGTGTTTGCCTTCGTGTCCTCGTCCATGTCGCTGATCGGCGGCGTGCCGGACAGCAACGCTTGGCTGTACCGCACCAGCAAGGCAGCGCTGAACATGGCCGTGGCAGCGGCGCAGCACGATTACCCGGCCGCGACGCTCGTCACCATCGACCCCGGCTGGGTGCAGACCGATATGGGCGGCGAGGCCGCTCCGCTCACCGTGGCCGACAGCGTGCGGGGCATGCGCGCGGTGCTGGCGCAGGTCACACCCGCGGACCGCGCACGCCTGCTGCACCACGACGGCCGGCGCGCCACGCACTGGTAAGCCCGCGCAACGCGCCACTTCAAGAACCACTGAACCCTACGGAGACACGATGCTGCTGACCCAAGACCAGGAAATGATCCGCGACGCCGTGCGCGACTTCGCCCAGCAGGAGCTGTGGCCGAATGCCGCGCGCTGGGACAAGGAACACCACTTTCCACGCGAGGCGCACCAGGGCCTGGCCGCACTGGGCGCTTACGGCATCTGCGTGCCCGAGGATCTGGGCGGTGCGGGCCTGGACTACCTGACGCTGGCCCTGGTGCTGGAGGAAATCGCCGCGGGCGACGGTGGCACGAGCACCGCGATCAGCGTGACCAACTGCCCGGTCAACGCCATCCTCATGCGCTACGGCAACGCGCAGCAGCAGCGCGACTGGCTCACGCCCCTGGCGCGCGGCGAGATGCTGGGCGCGTTCTGCCTGACCGAGCCGCATGTGGGCTCCGACGCTTCGGCCCTGCGCACGACGGCCGTCAAAGAAGGCAACGAGTACGTCATCAACGGCGTCAAACAGTTCATCACCAGCGGCAAAAATGGACATGTGGCCATCGTGATTGCCGTGACCGACAAGGGCGCGGGCAAGAAAGGCATGAGCGCGTTCCTGGTGCCCACGAATACGCCCGGCTACGTGGTCGCGCGCCTGGAGGACAAGCTGGGCCAGCACAGCAGCGACACGGCGCAGATCAACTTCGACCACTGCCGCATCCCGGCCGAGAACCTCATTGGCGCGGAGGGCGAGGGCTACAAGATCGCGCTGGGCGCGCTCGAAGGTGGCCGCATCGGTATCGCCGCGCAAAGCGTGGGCATGGCACGCAGCGCGTTTGATGCGGCGCTGGCGTACTCGAAAGAGCGCGAAAGCTTCGGCCAGCCCATCTTCAACCACCAGGCCGTGGGATTTCGCCTGGCCGACTGCGCCACGCAGATCGAGGCCGCGCGCCAGCTCATCTGGCACGCCGCCGCGCTGCGCGATGCGGGGCGCCCCTGCCTGAAGGAAGCTGCCATGGCCAAGCTCTTCGCCAGCGAGATGGCCGAGCGCGTGTGCAGTGCCGCCATCCAGACACTGGGCGGCTATGGTGTGGTGAACGACTTCCCGGTGGAGCGCATCTACCGCGACGTGCGCGTGTGCCAGATCTACGAAGGCACGAGCGACGTGCAGAAGATCATCATCCAGCGTGCGCTGGCGTGATGGTGCTATTGATTGAATAGCTGCTCGCGCCCGCCAGACGGGCGCGACAGGCCATTTTGATGTAAAAGCGTCAGCGCTTCTTGAGCACCACGGTGATGGTGCCGTTGGTCTCCAGCGTGGCGCGCTCCACCTCGTGGGTGTGCAGGCAGCCGCCCATGCGCAGCGCGGCAGCCAGGTCGCTGGGAGAGATCAGCTCGCGCCGCAACAGCGCCTCGTCCACCTGTCCGTCCTGCACGACCACCTGCGCGTGGCCGTCGATCAGGCGTTCCAGCCACCGCATGCGGAACGTGAGCTGCGCCAGCGCCACATGGCACAGGATCAATGTGGAGGCCGAGATCAGCCCGCCGATGAGCGAGTTGTCGCCCGCGTTCATCGAGTTCTGCACCGCGTTCGAGAGGATCAGGAGCAGCACCAGATCGAACGGTGCGTACTGCCCCGTCTGGCGCTTGCCCGTCAGGCGCAGAAACACCAGCAAAAAGACATACACCACCACGCCGCGCAGCACGAATTCCCACCACGGAACACCCATAGACCACATGCAAGGCTCCCCATCTGCAACGTGAGGGGGGCAGTCTACGTTCAATAATCGCCGCATGACCTTGCCGATCTGCCCCTGCGGCGCCACCCACCGGCGCCGGCCGCTGGCCTATGCCGACTGCTGCGGCCGCTACGTGGAGCATTTCGACGCCGAGCCCGCGCCCAGCGCCGAGGCGCTCATGCGCTCGCGCTACAGCGCCTTCGTGCGCGAGAACGCCGCCTATTTGCTGGCCACTTGGCACGCCAGCACCCGCCCGGCGCAACTCGACTTCGAACCCGGTGCCAAGTGGCTGGGCCTGGAGGTGCGCGCCGGGGCGCAGACCGGCGAGCACAGCGCCGAGGTCGAGTTCGTCGCTCGCTACCGCGTGGGCGGACGTGGCGTTCGCCTGCATGAGCGCAGCCGCTTCGTGCGCGAGCAGGGGCGCTGGTATTACGTGGACGGCGACCTGAAGTGACACCAGGCTGCGGTCCTGGTGTTATCGCGCCAAAGGCCTTTGCTGGTGAGCGCGAGAAGCTATTAAATTTGTAGTAATTCAGCTGTCATTCCCACCACATGCCGGCGATGTTGTGCGCAAAGATGGGGTAGTTCATCCACGTGCCGCGCAGCCCCTTGCGCACCACGGTGCCGATCTGCGGTGCAAAGATCCAGGCGTTGACGGCATCCTGCGCCAAGTGCCGCTGCATCTGGGAGAACAGCATCTGGCGCTCGCGCGCGTTGGTGGCGCTGGCGTGGCGCTCCGCCAGGGCGCGAAAGGCCGGGCTGTCGTAGCCGAAGTAGTAGCCCGGGTCGGTGTAGATGCGGTAGTCCAGCGGCTCCACATGATTGATGAGGGTCATGTCGAACTGGCCCTTGAACGGCCCCTGCAGCCACTGCTGCCAGCTCAGCTGCTGGATGTTGGCCTCGATGCCCACCTGGGCCAGGTCGCGGGCGATCAATGGCCCGCCCACGTGTGCGTACGGTGCGGGCGGCAGGGCCAGTTCCAGCCGCAGCGGCGTCTGCACCCCGGCCTGTTTCAGCAGGGCGCGTGCGCGGGCGGGGTCGTAGGGGTGTAGGCTGGCCAGGTGCACGTAACCCGCGTCCGTGGGACTGAAGTGGCTGCCGATCACCACGCCGCGCCCATCCAGCGCGGTGCGGATAAAGCCCTCGCGGTCGATGGCGTGGGTGATGGCGCGGCGCACGCGCACGTCGTCCAGGGGTTTGCTGCGGTGGTTCAACGCCAGCATCCCCTTGCCGCCGGAGGCCCCGATCAACACCTGGTAATGGCTGTTGTCCTGAAAGCGCCGCACCGTCTGCGTGGCGAAGTTGAACAGCACGTCGATCTCGCCCGCGCGCAGGGCGTTGTCCTGCGCCTCCAGGTCGTGCAGAAAGCGGTACACGGCACGCTCCATGCGTACCTGGGCTGCATGGCGGTGGGACTCGGCCTTGACCAGCGTGATGCGTTGGCCGCGCTCCCAGCGCTGTACGCGGTAGGGGCCCGTGCCCACCGGGGCGCTGGCCGCCTGTGCGGCCGTGTCCGGGTGCAGGATCACGGCCGGCCCCTCGCCCAGGCGGAAGAGCAGGTGCGGATCGGGGTGGTGCAGCGTGAGCGTGACGGTGTGCGCATCGGGCGTGACCACCGTGGCGATGTTGTCGAAGAGCGCCTTGCGGGACTTGTTGGTGGAGCCGGGCGCGACGGCACGCTCGAAGCTGAAACGCACGGCCGCCGCGTTGAGCGCGCTGCCGTCGTGAAAGCGCACCCCCTGGCGCAGCCGGAAGGTGCAGGCGAGGCCGTTCGGGTCGGTGTTCCAGGACTCGGCCAGCAGTGGCTGTACCGCGCCGTTTTCCGTGATCTGCGTCAGCCCCTCCAGCACGTTGTAGTGCGTCACCTCGCCCACGGCGGCGGCAGCGGCCATGGTGGGGTCCAGGCTGTCGGGCTCCAGGGAGAGGTTGATCACCACGGAGCGTTCCGCGGCACGCGGTGAGACCTGTGCGGCGGCCGGCGCGGCGCACAGCGCGAGGGCCTGGGCCAGGCAGGCACGGCGGGTGAGGGAAGCGGGAGGCTGCGCAGGCATGGGCTACACCATCAGGGATGGGGCCTGTGGCCCCGGTGCTCAAATGCTACAGACTGTGACATAGTAGGGGCACATTGGCTATTCCTATCGTCCCCTGCGGGTTCAACCCGCGCCGTTTTCACCCATGACTTCGCCTGTGGCCTCGCTCCGCCTACCGGCGCCTGCCCGCGCGTGGTGGGCGCTCGGGTTGCTTGTCGCCCTGCTGTTTGCGGCGATTGGCTGGGGGGTGCATGCCATCTACCAGGCGCGTGAGCAACGCTACCGCCATCAGATCGAAGGCGGCCTGCAGGCCGTGAACCACATGCAGGTGCGGGGGGTGACGGACTGGCGGCGCCGGCGCTTGCAGGAGGCGGCGGCACTCACCGACGACCGCCTTCTGGCACAGGCCGTGGCCCGCTGGCGCGCAACGGCGGCGCCTGACGCCGAACAGGCGGTGCGTGAGCGGTTGCGCATCCTGGTCGAGCATGTGCGCTATACCGCTGCCTATTTCGTCGATCCGCAGGGCCGGCTGATCCTGGATGCCGGCGGGCCGGCCACGGGCACGCTGCAGCCACCCGAGATGCGCGCGCTGGAGGGCGCGCTGGCGCGGGCCGAGCCCGGCGTTGTCGAGCTGCGCCGCGACCCGGCCTTCGCCTTTCCGTTCTTCGGATTGCTGGCGCCGCTGTACGACGGAACCGCGTCGCTGGGGGCCATCTGGCTGGTGATGGATGCGCGCACCACGCTCTACCCATTGCTGGAGACCTGGCCCACCAGCAGCCGCACCGCCGAATCGGTGCTGGTGGAGCGGCAGGACGACACGGCCTTGTTCCTCAGCCCCCTGCGCCATCGCAGCGATGAACCACTGGCGCTGCGCCTTCCGGCGGAGCCGGGCAGCCGTGATCCCATGGTGCTGGCCGTCGCGGGCGTGCGGGGCGCCTTCTACGGCAGCGACTATCGCAACCAGCCGGTGCTGGCGGTGGCCAGCGCGGTGCCGGACTCGCCCTGGCTGCTGGTGTCCAAGGTGGACGTGGCCGACGCCTTCACCGCTGCCCAGCGGCGCGAATGGCTGGCCCTGAGCCTGTTCGTCAGCCTGGGGCTGCTGTCGCTGGGCTGCGTCGTGGTGCTGTGGCAGGGGCGGGCCTGGCGGCGCGAACGGGCGTTGAAGGCGGAGCTGGAGCGCAACCTGCGCTGGCTGGACAACGCGCAGAAAGCCGCCTCGGTGGGCTACTTCGTCTATGAGGGGCAGAGCGAGGCATTCATCATGTCGCGCATGGCCAGCGCTATCTTCGGCCTGCCATCCGACGGGCGCATGACGCTGCGCCAGTGGGTGGGGATGCTGCACCCCGACGAGCGCGCGCAGACCCTGGAGATCCACGGCCGTGCCATGAGCGAGCGCATTCCGCTGCGCACCCAGTACCGCATCCAACGCAACGGCGACGGCCAGGTGCGCTGGATCGAGGTGTGGGGCGAGTACGGCGACTCCGCCGGCGACGGCGAGCCGCTGCTCATGACCGGCACCGTGCAGGACATCACCGACCGCAAGCACACCGAGGACGAACTCGCGCGTTACCGCAACGCGCTGGAGTCGCAGGTGCGCATGGACCCGCTCACCCAGGTGGCCAACCGCCTGGCGCTGGACGAGGCCGTGGCGCGCGCCTGGAGCCAGGCGCTGCGCGAGGGTTCGTCGCTGGCGCTGCTGATGATCGACGTGGACCATTTCAAGGCCTACAACGACTATTACGGCCACGTGGCGGGCGACCGCTGCCTGCAGCGCGTAGCGTCGGCGCTGGCGTCGGCCTTGGGGCGGCCGGGTGACCTGCTGGCGCGCTATGGAGGCGAGGAATTCGCCGTGCTGCTGCCGGGCGCGGACGCCGATGCTGCCCTGGCCGTGGCGCACCGCCTGCAGGAGGTGCTACGCGCCCTGTCGCTGGAGCACCGCGCCAACCCGGGCGGATTCACCGTCACCGCAAGCATGGGCCTGGCCCACCTGCGTCCGGCCGACGTCGTGTCCGCAGGCACCGAAACGCGCGCCGGCGTGGACGCGGCCCAGCCCCTGTTCCAGCAGGCAGACGCCGCGCTGTACCGCGCCAAACAGCTGGGCCGCGACCGCGTGGTGAGCTACGACGCGCAGTGCGCGGCTACCCTGTACGAGGCCGGGCAGCCCGCGCCTGCGATCATGCTGACCTATGACATTTGAAGCGATATTGTTCGATTGCGACGGCGTGCTGGTGGACAGCGAGCCCATTACCAACGGCGTGCTGTGCGAGATGCTCAATGAAGCCGGCTGGCTGCTGGCGCCCGAGGAGTGCATGCGCCTGTTCATCGGCAAGACCGTGCGCAGCGAGGCTGCGCGCATCGAGGCGGAGACCGGCCGCCCGCTCACCGACGCGTGGATGGCCGAGTTCTACGCGCGCCGCAACGCACGCCTGCAGGCCGAGCTGGTGGCCATCCCCAACGCGCCCCAAGCCGTGCGCGCCGTGCACGGGCTGCTGCAGGGGCGCATCGCCTGTGCCTCCGGCGCCGACCGGCAGAAGGTGGAGATGCAACTGGCGCAGGTGGGCCTGGCGCCGCTGTTCGCGGGACGCGTTTTCAGCGGCCACGAGATGCCCGCCACCAAGCCTGCACCCGACGTGTACCTGGCAGCGGCGGCAGCCGTGGGCGTGCCGCCCCTGCGCTGCCTGGTGGTGGAAGACACGGTGACGGGCGTCACGGCCGGCGTGGCCGCGGGCGCCACGGTGCTGGGCTACAGCCCGTCGCCCGTGGGCCATGGCTCTGCCGAGGCGCTGCGCGCCGCGGGCGCCGTGCAGGTCATGGCCGATATGGCAGAACTGCCCGCGCTGCTGCAGGCCATGCGCGTTGCGGTTTAAGCCAAATTGAGCTCTAGCGCTTGCTGGGTAAGCGCTAGCAGCTACTAATAAATGAGCGTCTATACCGCGACGGAGCGTGCGCCGCGACGGAACTCCGCGGGCGACTGGCCCGTCCAGCCGCGAAACGCGCGGATGAAGCTCTTCTCGCTGGCAAAGCCCGTGGCCTGCGCCACCTGCTTGATGGGGCGGTCGCTGCGGTGCAGCAGCTCGATCGCGCGGCTGCGGCGCACCTCGTCTTTCAGCGACTGCAGCGACGCGCCTTCCTCCTTGAGTTGGCGGTGCAGCGTGCGCGCCGAGACGTGCAGCTGCTCGGCCAGCGTGTGTGCGCTGTGGGTCGCGTCGGGCAGGGCGGCCAGCACCTGGCGCACGCGCTGCACCAGCAGCCGGTCGCGGCGGTACTGGCGCACGGTGAGGGGCAGCGCGTGCTGCAGCATTTGGCGCATGGCCGCCTCGTCGCGCGTGATCGGCAGCGCGAGGTAGCGCGCATCGAAATGCACCGCCGCGCGCGGTGCCTGAAAGCGCGTCGGGCCGCTGAAGAGCACGCCATAGGCCTGCGCATGGGGCGGTGGCGCGAAGGGGAACTCGGCCGCCAGCACCGGCAGGCGCGAGTCGATGAACCAGCTGGCCAGCCCGAGCGCGTTGCGCAGCGTGGAAACCAGGCAGAACTCGCGCAGCGTGCCCAGGTCGCGCTGCTCGGCGATGGTGAGCGTGGCCTGCTCGCCCTCGGCGTGCAGGTGCAGCGTGATGTCGTCCGTCAGCAGGGCGTGGTGGCGGCACCAGCGCGCCAGCGCCAGGCCCAGTGTGGGTGCACTCAGCGAGGCGCGCGCCAGCAGGCCGTAGCTGCCCCAGGGCAGGCGGCGGGAGAACCAGCCCAGGGCTTCGTCGTCCAGCTCGCGCATCGCACCGGCGGACAGCACCTCCATCTGCTGCGCCGTGATGCGGCCCGCAGAGTTGCCAACCTGCTCTGGCGGGATTTGTGCCAGCGCCAGCACCTGCGCCGCGTCCATTCCGCGCGCTGCGTAGGCCTGCACGATGGCTTGCACAAATGCCATGGGCGTGGCGGCCGTGGGTGCAGCGAGGAGTGCGGTGGGTGCGGGCGGTGGCGGCGCGGGGTCAGGGCGGTCGGGCATGCATGGAGTCTGCAACTCTGTGGCGCAATTTGCAACCTTTCTGACCCATCCCGGTCACCGCGCGTGCGGGGGTGCGGCGTATGCTGTGCAGCCTGTTGCCGGGCCCCGCGCGGGCGCTGGCCCACCCCGACCAGGAGACAAGCCCATGGAACCCGCATCCACCCCATCGGCCGCGTTGAGCCATGCGCGTGGCAGTGCCGCCACCCCCCTCATCGAGCAGACGCTGGGCGACTTCTTCGCCGGCATGGCGCAGCGCCAGCCCACGCGCGAGGCACTGGTCAGCCGCCACCAGGGCCTGCGCTACACCTACGCCGAGCTGCACCAGGCGGCCCGCCAACTGGCCAGCGCGCTGCTGGGCCTGGGGCTCGCCAAGGGCGACCGCATCGGCATCTGGTCGCACAACAACGCCGAATGGGTGCTGATGCAACTGGCCACGGCGCAGGTGGGCCTGATCCTGGTGAACATCAACCCGGCCTACCGCACGGCCGAGGTGGAGTACGCGCTGAACAAGGTCGGCTGCAAGGCACTGGTGGCCATGCCGCAGTTCAAGACCAGCGACTATCTGGGCATGCTGCGCGAGCTGGCACCCGAATTGGCCGCGTCCCAGCCCGGCGCACTGCAGGCCGCGCGCCTGCCCACGCTGCGCACGGTCGTGTGGATCGACGCGGCCGGCTCAGGCGTGGCGGGCCAAGGCGACGAACAGCCGGGCATGCTGCGGTTTTCCACGCTGATGGCGCGGGGCGACGCGCAGGACGCGCGCATCGACGCCATTGCCGCTCAGCTGCACAACACCGACCCCATCAACATCCAGTTCACCAGCGGCACCACCGGGTTCCCGAAGGGCGCCACGCTCACGCACCGCAACATCCTGAACAACGGTTTCTTCATCGGCGAGTGCATGCGCCTCACGCCCGAGGACCGGCTGTGCATTCCCGTGCCGCTGTACCACTGCTTCGGCATGGTGCTGGGCAACCTGGCCTGCCTCACGCATGGCAGCACCATCGTGTACCCCAACGACGGCTTCGACGCCCTGACCGTGCTGGAGACTGTGCAGGCCGAGCGCTGCACCGGCCTGCACGGCGTGCCCACCATGTTCATCGCCGAGCTGGACCACCCGCGCTTTGCCGAGTTCGACCTGCGCACCCTGCGTACCGGCATCATGGCTGGCAGCCCGTGCCCGATCGAGGTGATGAAGCGCGTGGTGGGCGACATGCACCTGTCGGAGATCACCATCGCCTATGGCATGACCGAGACCAGCCCCGTGAGCTGCCAGAGCGACGCCGAAACGCCGCTGGCCAAGCGCGTGTCCACCGTGGGCCGCGTGCAGCCGCACCTGGAGGTGAAGATCATCGACCCCGAGACCGGCGCCGTGGTGCCGCGCGGCGAGCGCGGCGAGCTGTGCACCCAGGGCTACTCCGTCATGCACGGCTACTGGGGCGACGAGGCCAAAACCCGCGAGGCGATCGACGAAGGCGGCTGGATGCACACGGGCGACCTGGCCACCATGGACGACGAGGGCTACGTGAACATCGTCGGCCGCATCAAGGACATGGTGATCCGCGGCGGCGAGAACGTGTACCCACGCGAGATCGAGGAATTCCTCTACCGCCACCCCATGGTGCAGGACGTGCAGGTGGTGGGCGTGCCCGACCAGCGCTTCGGCGAGGAACTGTGCGCCTGGATCATCGCCAAGCCCGGCACGCGCCCCAGCGAGGACGACATCCGTGCCTTCTGCAAAGGCCAGATCGCGCACTACAAGGTGCCGCGCTACATCCGCTTCGTTACCAGCTTCCCGATGACGGTGACGGGCAAGATCCAGAAGTTCAAGATCCGCGACGTCATGAAAGACGAGCTGGGCCTTGCCGAAGACAAAACCGCTTGAAACGAGCCACCGCCATGATTCTTGAATCCCAACTCAACCCGCGCTCGGCCGACTTCCAGGCCAATGCCGCCGCCATGCGCGCCGTGGTGGAGGACCTGCGCGCCCAGATCGAGCGCGTGTCCCAGGGCGGCGGCGAGGCCGCCCGCGCCAAGCACGTGGCGCGCGGCAAGCTGCTGCCGCGCGAGCGCGTGGAGATGCTGCTGGACCCCGGCACGCCGTTCTTGGAGATCGCCCCCCTGGCGGCCCTCAACATGTACGGCAACGACGCGCCCGGCGCGGGCCTGATCGCGGGCATCGGCAGCGTGGCCGGCATCGCCTGCATGATTGTGTGCAACGACGCCACGGTGAAGGGCGGCACCTACTACCCCATGACGGTGAAGAAGCACCTGCGCGCGCAAGAGATCGCGCAGCAGAACTGCCTGCCGTGCATCTACCTGGTGGACTCGGGCGGCGCCAACCTGCCCAACCAGGACGAGGTCTTCCCCGACCGCGACCACTTCGGCCGCATCTTCTACAACCAGGCCAACATGAGCGCGCAGGGCCTGGCGCAGATCGCCGTGGTCATGGGTTCGTGCACGGCCGGCGGCGCCTATGTGCCGGCCATGAGCGACGAGACCATCATCGTCAAGAACCAGGGCACCATCTTCCTGGGCGGCCCGCCGCTGGTAAAGGCCGCCACGGGCGAGGTCGTCAGCAGCGAAGACCTGGGCGGCGGCGACGTGCACACGCGCCTGTCCGGCGTGGCCGACCACCTGGCACAGAATGACCTGCATGCGCTCTCGCTGGCGCGCGGGGCTGTTAAAAATTTGAATAGAAATCAGCCTGTAGCGCCCGCAGATCAAGCGCCAGTAGCTCCTAAATATGCAGCAGACGAGCTGTATGGCGTGATTCCCGTGGACACGCGCAAGCCCTTCGATGTGCGCGAGATCATCGCCCGCATCGTGGACGGCAGTGCGTTCGACGAGTTCAAGGCGCGCTACGGCAACACCCTGGTGTGCGGCTTCGCGCGCATCGAGGGCATGGCCGTGGGCATCGTGGCCAACAACGGCATCCTGTTCAGCGAGAGCGCGCAGAAGGGCGCGCACTTCATCGAGCTGTGCTGCCAGCGCAAGATTCCGCTCGTCTTCCTGCAGAACATCACCGGCTTCATGGTCGGGCGCAAGTACGAGAACGAGGGCATCGCCCGCCACGGCGCCAAGATGGTCACGGCCGTGGCGACGGCCAACGTGCCCAAGTTCACGGTGATCATCGGCGGCAGCTTCGGCGCGGGCAACTACGGCATGTGCGGCCGCGCGTACTCGCCGCGCTTTCTGTGGATGTGGCCCAACGCGCGCATCAGCGTGATGGGCGGCGAGCAGGCCGCCAGCGTGCTGGCCACCGTCAAGCGCGACGGCATCGAGGGCAAGGGCGGCAGCTGGAGCATGGAGGAAGAAGAGGCCTTCAAGACGCCCATCCGCCGCCAGTACGAGGAACAGGGCCACCCCTACTACGCCACCGCCCGCCTGTGGGACGACGGCATCATCGACCCCGCCGACACGCGCCGCGTGCTGGCGCTGGCGCTGGCGGCTTCGCGCCACGCGCCGATCGAAGACATGAAGTTCGGCGTGTTCCGCATGTAAGGCGCGGTCCATGGATGCCGTCACCCATTTCAGCCTGCTCGCGCGCTACAACGTGTGGGCCACGGCGCGCCTGCTGGCAGCCGTGCAGGTGCTGCCCGAGGCGGACTACCGGCGCGACATGGGCCTGTTCTTTCGCAGCATCCATGGCACGCTCAACCATCTGCTGGTGGGCGAGCACCTGCTGTGGTTCGCGCGCTTTGCCGAAGGCGCGTCGCCCCGCATGGCGCTGGATGCCGAGGTGGAGAGCGATCGCGCGCGCCTGGCCGAGCGGCTGCGGGAAGGCGCCGCGCGCTGGGAGCCGCTGATCGCCGGCTTTGCGCCAGCGCGCTGGCTGGGTGCGCTGTCCTACACCACCATGCGCGGCACGCCCGCCGTGCTGCCGTTTGCCGCCACGCTGGCGCATGTGTTCAACCACGGCACGCACCACCGCGGACAGATCACGGCGGCACTCACCGCGCTGGGCCAGCCGTGCCCGTCGCTCGACCTTGTCTACTTCCTGCAGAACCCGGATACGCCATGAGCCAGAACCTTTCCATCACCCAGTTGGGCGCGGTGGCGCGCATCACGCTGACGCAGCCCGAAATCCGCAATGCTTTCAGCGACGAAGTGATCGCAGAGATCACCGAGGCCTTCACGGAAGTCGGGGGCCGCGCCGATGTGCGCGCCGTGGTGCTGGCCGCTGAGGGGCCGGCCTTCTGCGCGGGTGCCAATCTGAACTGGATGCGCCGCATGGCCGACTACACGCGGCAAGAGAACCTTGCCGACGCCGCCAAGCTGGCCGAGATGCTGCGCGTGATCTACGAATGCCCCAAGCCCACCGTGGCGCGCGTGCAGGGTGATGTGTACGCCGGCGGCATGGGGCTGGTCGCGGCCTGCGACATGGCGGTGGCGGTCGATACCGCGGGCTTTTGCCTGTCCGAGGTGAAGATCGGCCTGATCCCCGCCACCATCAGCCCCTACGTGATCCGCGCCATGGGCGCGCGCGCCGCGCACCGCTACTTCCTCACCGCGGAACGCTTCAGCGCGGCCGAGGCCCTGCGCATCGGTTTCGTGCACCAAGTGGTCGGCGCAGAGCAACTCGACGCCCAGGTGGATGAGCTGCTCAAGGCACTGACGGCCGCGAGCCCTAACGCCGTGCGCGCCTGCAAGACGCTGGTGCGCGACGTGGCCGGGCGCGAGATCGACGCCGCACTCATCGCCGCCACGGTGGAGGGCATTGCCGACATCCGCGCGAGCAGCGAGGGCCGCGAGGGCGTGCAGTCGTTCCTGCAAAAGCGCAAGCCCTCCTGGCTGGGCTGATCCGCCATGGACGCGCTCTGGCTCCAGATCGTGCAGTGGCTCCACAGCGTGGGGCTGCATGTCGATGCGGGTACCGCCCAGGCGGTGGCCGAAGGGGCTGCGCGCGCCACGCAGCAGCTGGACATGCCCGCGCTGCTGGCGCTGGCCGCCGCATTGGGCTGGGCCAGCGGCTTTCGGCTGTACGCCGTGGTGTTCCTGGTGGGCATGATGGGCTTGGCCGGCTGGCTGCCTCTGCCGCCGGGGCTGGCGCTGCTGCAGCACCCGCTGGTGCTGATGGCCAGCGGCTTCATGCTGCTGGTGGAGTTCTTCGCCGACAAGGTGCCCTGGTTCGACAGCGCCTGGGATGCCATCCACGCCTTCATCCGCGTGCCCGCCGGCGCGCTGCTGGCCGCCGGCGTGTTCGGTGCCGACAACGCCACCATGGCGCTGGCCGCGGGGCTGCTGGGCGGTTCGCTCTCGGCCACGGCGCTGGCCACCAAGATGACCACGCGGGCGGCGGCCAACACCTCGCCCGAGCCGTTTTCCAACTGGGGCCTGTCGTTCTTTGAGGACGGCCTGGTCGTCGGCGTGGTCTGGCTGGCCACGCAGTACCCGCTGGCCTTCGGCATTGCGCTGGCGGTGATGCTGGCGCTGTCGGCGCTGCTTCTGGTGGTGCTGTTCAAGTTCCTGCGCGCCGTGCTGCGGCGCATTTCCTCTTTCTTTTCCGATTCCGCCAAGGTGGCCTGAATGTTCCAAAAAATCCTGATTGCCAATCGTGGGGAGATCGCCTGCCGCGTGGCCGCAACCGCCCGCCGCATGGGCGTGAAGACCGTGGCCGTGTACTCCGACGCCGATGCCCAGGCCAAGCACGTGGCCGCCTGCGACGAGGCCGTGCATATCGGCGGCAGCGCCCCCAAGGACAGCTACCTGCGCTGGGAGCGCATCATCGAGGCCGCCCAGGCCACAGGTGCGCAGGCCATCCACCCGGGCTACGGCTTCCTGAGCGAGAACGAAGACTTCGCCCAGGCCTGTGCCGCTGCGGGGCTGGTGTTCATCGGCCCGCCGCCTTCGGCCATCAAGGACATGGGCCTGAAGGCCGAGTCCAAGCAGCTGATGGAGAAGGCGGGCGTGCCGCTGGTGCCTGGCTACCACGGCAAGGACCAGGACCCGCAACTGCTGCAGCGCGAGGCCGACCGTATCGGCTACCCCGTGCTCATCAAGGCCAGCGCCGGTGGCGGCGGCAAGGGCATGCGCCTGGTGGAAAAGAGCGAGGACTTTGCAGCGGCGCTGGCCAGCTGCCAGCGCGAGGCCATCAACAGCTTTGGCGATGATGCCGTGCTGGTGGAGAAGTACGTGCTGCGCCCGCGCCACATCGAGATCCAGGTGTTCGGCGACACGCAGGGCAACTGCGTCTATCTGTTCGAGCGCGATTGCTCCGTGCAGCGCCGCCATCAGAAGGTGCTGGAAGAAGCCCCCGCCCCCGGCATGACCGAGGCCCTGCGTCGCCAGATGGGCGAGGCTGCCGTGGCAGCCGCCAAGGCCGTGGGCTACGTGGGCGCGGGCACAGTGGAGTTCATCGTGGAACAGCCCGGCGGCTACGACGCGCCCGAGCAGATGAAGTTCTACTTCATGGAGATGAACACCCGCCTGCAGGTGGAGCACCCCGTGACCGAGGCCATCACCGGCGAAGACCTGGTGGAGTGGCAGCTGTGCGTGGCCAGCGGGCAGCCTTTGCCCAAGCGCCAGGACGAGTTGAAGATCATCGGCCACGCCATCGAGGCGCGCATCTGCGCCGAGAACCCTGACAACAACTTCCTGCCAGCCACTGGCCAGCTGCACGTGTACCGCAAGCCGGCATGCACCAGCTTCGAACGGGGCAGCGTGCGCGTGGATGACGGCGTGCGCGAGGGCGACGCCATCAGCCCCTTCTACGACAGCATGATCGCCAAGCTCATCGTGCACGGCGACACGCGCGCGCAGGCCCTGGCGCGGCTGGACGATGCGCTGGCGCAGACCCACATCGTGGGCCTGGCGACCAACGTGCAGTTCCTGCGCCATGTGGTGAAGAGCGATTCGTTCGCCCAGGCGCGGCTGGACACCGCGTTGATCCCGCGCGAAGAGGCCGTGTTGTTCGGCCAGGAGCGCGTAGGCCTGCCTTTGGCCGCGGCAGCCGCCGTGGCCAGCCAGTTGCAGCGTGAGCAGGCGCAGGAAGGCGCCAATCCGTTCAGCCGCCGCGACGGCTGGCGTTCGCTCGTAGCGTGCCGCCGGCGTTTCGAGTTCGACTTCAATGGCACACATGCCAAGGCCTGGCTGACCTATGAACGCGACGGCGGCTACCAACTGACCGTGGGAGAAGGCGAGGGAGCCGCGCAGGGTCCGCTGGCTTTCACGCCCTTGGCGGGCGGCCTGGACCTGCAATACGCCGGCCAGCGTACCTGCGCAACGGTCTATGCCCAGGGCGAGACCGACCACATCTTCACCCCCCGTGGCGCCACGCGCATCGAGGCATTGGACCTGCTGGCCCATGCGGGCGAAGCCGCCAGCGAGGGCGGGCGTCTCACCGCGCCCATGCCGGGCAAGGTGGTGTCGTTTGCCGTGCAGGCCGGCGACAAGGTGACCAAGGGCCAGCCCCTGGCGGTGATGGAGGCCATGAAGATGGAGCACACCATCGCCGCCCCCGCCGATGGCGTGGTGCAGGAGCTGCTCTACGCGCCAGGCGACCAGGTGGCGGAAGGCGCAGAACTGCTGCGGCTTTCCGCCGAGTGACGGCGGGGGCTTGCCCAGCCGCGGTACGCTCGTTGGCCATGAAGATTACCTTTTGCTGTACCGATACCAAGGCCGAACCCTGGCTGCAGGGGCTGGCCGCCGCCCTGCCGGGAGCCGACATTACCGTCTGGCAGCCCGGAGCCCCGCAGGCCGACTACGCCGTGGTCTGGGCACCGCCCCAGCAGTTCATCGACGAACAGCCCGCTTTGCGGGCGCTGTTCAACATCGGTGCGGGGGTGGATGCGCTGCTCAAGCTGCGCCTGCCGCCGTCCGTGCGCGTCGTGCGTCTGGATGACGCCGGCATGGCCGTGCAGATGGCCGAATACGTGTGCCACGCGCTGATCCGGCATTTCCGCGAGTTTGACCAGTACGAGGCCGCCATGCAGGCGGGCCAGTGGAGCTACCGCAAGCCGCGCCTGCGCCAGGACTTTCCTGTGGGCGTGATGGGCCTGGGCGTACTGGGCGAGCGCGTGGCGCGCGCGGTGGCGCAGTTCGACTTTCCCGTGCTCGGCTGGAGCCGCAGTCCGAAGCAGATGGCGGGCGTGCGCTGTTTCAGTGGGCAGGAGGGCTTCAACGAGTTCCTGGCCGCTACCCGCGTGCTGGTCAATCTGCTCCCGCTCACGCCCGAGACGCAGGGCATCATGAACCGCGACACGCTGGCCCGCCTCCTGCCCGGCGCCTACGTGATCAATGTGGCGCGTGGTGCGCACCTGGTCGAGGAGGACCTGCTCGCGCTGATCGACGCCGGCCATGTGGCGGGCGCCACGCTGGACGTGTTCCGCACCGAGCCGTTGCCTGCCGGGCATCCCTTCTGGGGACATCCCAAGATCACCCTCACACCCCACACTTCGGCGCGCACGCTGCGCGACGAGAGCATTGCCCAGATCGCCGGCAAGATCGCGGCGCTGGCGCGCGGCGAGGCCGTGGCCGGCGTGGTGGATGCCGGACGCGGCTACTGACGAATCCCTCACCCAAGGACACCCACCGATGAACCCGAACATCCCCTCCCGCGTCAAGCTTGTGGACGTGGGCCCGCGCGACGGGCTGCAAAATGAGAAGCACCCGGTGCCGGCGGCCGTCAAGATCGAATTGGTACACCGCCTGCAGCAGGCGGGCCTCAAGGAAATCGAGGTCACCAGCTACGTTTCTCCGAAGTGGGTGCCGCAGATGGCCGACAACCACGAGGTCATGCAAGGCATTACACGCATGCCCGGCGTGCGTTATTCGGTACTGACGCCCAACCTGAAAGGCTGGGAGGCAGCCGTGCTCGACAAGCCCGACGAGATCGTGGTCTTCGGCGCTGCCAGCGAGGCCTTCAGCCAGAAGAACATTAACTGCAGCATTGCCGAGAGCATCGAGCGCTTCGCCCCCGTGGTCGAAGCCGCGCGCGCCGCTGGCGTGTATGTGCGTGGCGCCATGAGCTGCACCGTGGGCTGCCCCTACGAGGGCGAGATTGCGCCCGAGCGCGTGGAATACCTGGCCGGGCTCATGAAGGGCATCGGCGTGCAGCACATCGGCGTGGCCGATACCATTGGCGTGGGTACGCCGCGCAAGGTGCAACGCGCCATCGAGGCAACGCTCAAGCACTACGACCTGAACGACGTGTCCGGCCACTTCCACGACACCTACGGCCAGGCGCTGGCCAACACGCTGGCGGCGCTGGAGCTGGGCGTGTGGCAGTTCGACACGTCCGTGGCCGGCCTGGGCGGCTGTCCCTATGCGAAGGGCGCCACGGGTAACGTGGCCACCGAGGACGTGGTCTACATGCTGCACGGCATGGGCATCGAGACCGGCATCGATCTGGACCAGCTGATCGACGCCGGCGCCTACATCAGCGACTTCCTGGGCCGCAAGCCGCAGTCGCGCGTGGCCGTGGCGGTGCTCACCAAGCGCAAGGGCTGAGCGGCCAGCCGGCGTCAGGCCAACGGCAGAGCCGGCGCTGCCGGGTGCTGCGCCGCGTCCTTGTGCGCCTGCTTGGCCTGATACATGCGCTGGTCGGCGCAGCGCATCAGCTCCGTCAGCGTGGGGCCGTCCTGCGGGCTGTGCGCAACGCCCGTGCTGCCGCCCACGCACAGTTCCTGGTGCTGGAAGTACACCGGCTGGCAGATAGCCAGCTCCAGATGCTTGACCAGCGCCGTCAGGGCGTCGCCCGCGGGCGCGTGGGCCAGCATGACCACGAACTCGTCGCCGCCCAGCCGGGCCACGATGTCGCCGGACCGCGTGTGCGTCTGCAGCCGTGTGGCAACGGCGCGCAGCACCTCGTCGCCGGCGTCATGGCCATAGGTGTCGTTGATGGGTTTGAAGCGGTCCAGGTCGAGCAGCAGCAGGGCGTGCGTGCCCCCTTCCGACAGCAGTTGCGTTGCGCCCTGGGTCAGCCCCATGCGGTTGGTCAGGCCCGTGAGAGGGTCGGTGGTCGCGGCCTTGGCCAGATGGTCCGCGCGCAGCCGCAGGGCGATCTGGGAGGCGTTCAGGCTGTCGATGCGGGTGCTCAACGCAACGGCGAACACCACCATCTCGGCCGCCACGCCGATCTGCAGGCCGTTGGCGAGCATGAAGGGCGCGTCGATCACCTTCCAGTTGCTCAGCACCACGCCGGCCACCGTGACGAACAGCAGCGCCTGCGCGCCCAGGTACCAGCGCGCGGGCGTGAAGCCCCGGCGCAGCACCAGAATGGCCGCGAGCGACGCGGCCGCGATGCCGGCGCTGGCCAGCAGTTCGTTCTGCGTCTGGGCGATGGCAAATTGCCCGAGCCCGCCGAGCACGGCGGTGAGCGCCGCCAGCAGGCCGATTGCCACCAGCACTCCGTCCATCAAGGGCGTCTGCCGGGTGTCCAGGAAACTGCGCGTGAACAGCGCGCCGAAGAACAGCCACAGGCTGGGCAATACGAAATAGCTGCGCTCCTGCCACCACGGCGCGTCGCCCCACAGGTAATGGGCCGTGTGGCCGTTGAAGGTGGCCAGCGTCAACAGCGCGAAGATGCACTGGCCGACGTGGAAGGTGTACGTGGTGTCCCGAAAGACGCCCACGAGCGTGAGGTTGTAGACCAGCAGTGCGATCAGGATGCCGTAGCAGATGCCGTCGAACAGCCGCTTGTGCTGGCGCCATTGCAGGTATTCGGCCGTGTCCCAGACGGACAGGTCGAAGGACGGCGCCGTCTCGCTGTACAGCCGGGCGTAGACCGTGTAGGTGCCCGGGCCCGGGGGCTGCAGGCGCATGAGGTAGCGCTCGCTGCCCAGGGGCCGCGTGGCGAAGGGCTGCGCCAGGCCCGTATGCACTGGCGGCGCAAGCGCCGTACCCGACGCATCGAACGGGCCGTAGAACCGCACGTCCTGCAAAGACGTGGTCTGGGTGGCCAGCACCCAGTCGCCGCTGGCCGCGCGCTGCTCCAGGACCACTTTGAACCAGTGGTAGGCCGGTGTGGCCCCGCGCAGCGGCATGCGGGGGGCGGGCCGAAGCGCGCATCGGTAGCCGCTGCGCGCACATCGTCGATGGTGAGGGTGCCCAGGTCGTCCACGAGCCACAAAAGCTGGCCGGTGCTTCCCAGCGATAGGCCCTTGCGGTGATCGTCCAGCACCGCAGGGGCGCCACCGGCCCAGGCCAGTTTGCCGACGAGAAGCCACAAGAGCAGGCAGGCGCGAAGCAGGTTCATGGACAATGGATGGCAGCTATCACACTGTAACCCCGCCTGGGGCTTGTGGCTGCGCCGAGGCACTCCGCATCCGTGCGTGCGCTTCGCCGTCCCAGGCCCCGCATTGCCCTGTTATGCACGCATTACCTGAAAGCACCCAGCGGGTGGCTGCCGAGTTGCAGCGCCTGCGCCACCCCCACGCGCCGCGCATGCTTGACGACGCCGCGCGCACCGCGCAGCAGGCGGCTGACGGGCTGGGCGTGGCGCTGGGGCAGATCGCCAAGAGCATCATCTTCCGGCGCAAGAGCGATGACGCAGCCGTGCTGGTCGTTACCTCCGGCGACCGGCGCGTGGACGAGAAGAAGGTCGACGCCCTCGTGGGCAAGACGGGCCGCGCCGACGCGGAGTTCGTCAAGGCCAAGACCGGCTTCGCCATCGGCGGCGTCTCGCCCGTGGCCCATTCCACCGCGCCTGTCACCCTCATCGACCGCGAGCTGTTCCGCTTCGATGTGATCTGGGCTGCCGCCGGCCATCCCCACGGCGTGTTCCAGTTGAGCCCGCACGATCTGCAGCGGCTCACCGGTGCCCCGGTGGCC
Source organism: [Acidovorax] ebreus TPSY (assembly GCF_000022305.1). Taxonomy (NCBI): domain Bacteria; kingdom Pseudomonadati; phylum Pseudomonadota; class Betaproteobacteria; order Burkholderiales; family Comamonadaceae; genus Diaphorobacter; species [Acidovorax] ebreus. Next base: position 3,239,418 of record NC_011992.1, on the reverse strand, counting down.
GACGTGGTTCAGGAGATCAGCGCATGAGCGACGCCGCAGTGAATGCTTCTGAATTGATAGCTGCTCGCGCTGGTGAAATAAGCGCTAGAGGCCAATTTGGCTTAAATTCCCAGGAGCCGGTTCCGTCGCCCTGTGTGTCGGTCTGCCGCATGACGGCCGACCGCAGCCATTGCGAGGGGTGCTTCCGTACGATCGACGAGATCCGCGCCTGGTCGCAAGCCGATGGCGCCGCGCGCCGCGCGATCTGGACTGCCGTATTGCAACGCGCGGGGGTGGACCTTCCCGAAGAGCTGGAGCCACTGGCATGAAGCACATCACGTTCTACCTGGATTTCGTCTCGCCGTACGCGTGGCTGGCCTTCGAGCGGCTGCCGCAGGTACTGGAGGGGCTGAGCTACCACCTGCACTACAAGCCGGTGTTGTTGGGCGCGCTGCTGCAGCAGCATGCCAACCCCGGGCCGGCCGGCGTGCCGCCCAAGCGCGACTGGACGTACCGGCACGCCACCTGGCTGGGCCATGCGCTGGGCTGCGGTCTGGACATGCCGGCGCGCCACCCCTTCAATCCGCTGCCGTTGCTGCGCCAGGCGCTGGCGTGCAGCGACGATGGCACGGTCAACCGCTATGTCGCCGGCACCGTGCTGCGGCATGTCTGGCTGGGTGGGCAGGATGCGCTGGACCCCGCGCGCCTGGACGTGCTGGCGCAGGCCCTGGCAGAGCAGTTGCGGCCCGACGCCGAAGGCGCGGGCGCCCTGCCCAAGGCCCTGCTGCGCGCCAACACGGACGAGGCGTCGGCCCGTGGCGTGTTTGGCGTGCCGGCCTTTGAGGTGGAGGGGCGCCTGTTCTGGGGGCTCGACAGCCTGCCTATGTTGCGCGCCTACCTGGACGGCGACGCGTGGTTTGACGGGCCGGCATGGGATGCGGCCCCCGCGGTGCCATCGGGCCTGCCTTCCGTGCGCTGAAGCGCATTCCTCGGCGGCGGTCGACGGGGCCGCGGCAGGCGTTCCAAGGCGCCGCAGACAGCGTTCTGCGGCGCCTTTTTGCATGGGGCCGTGCCCAGCACTGTGCGGCGGGTATGGGTTTGTCATGCGTCAAGGGTTTGTCCTAGGGAGGGCAAACCCTGGCGAAAAACTGCGGGGTTACCCGTGTCTGGTGCCGTGCGCGGGACTCACCGCAGCCTCGCGCAGTCCGATTTTTCGCATCAAGAAAAACGATCTGCGGGTTGCCACGGAGTTTGTCAGATGGCCGTAAGACTGGGGTGGCGGCAGCGTTTGGCGCATGTCAGCTTTCGGTCAGATGGCGGCCCGATATTGCGTCGCAAGCACCGCAGAGTGCTTCAGATCGTCGGTTTTTCGCGCTTTCTTACGCGCATTTTCGATTCCATCCCAATAAGCAGGAGACAGCATTCATGGCTACCAGCACTGCATACGCCGGCCGCCCCGGCGCTGCCGCCCGACCGATGTCGGCGGAAGAAAAGAAGGTGATCTTCGCCTCGTCCCTCGGCACCGTGTTCGAGTGGTACGACTTCTACCTCTACGGCTCGCTCGCGGCCATCATTGCCAAGCAGTTCTTCAGCGGGCTGGATGCTGGCGCGGCGTTCATCTTCGCGCTGCTGGCCTTCGCGGCCGGCTTCCTGGTGCGCCCGTTCGGCGCGCTGGTGTTCGGCCGCCTGGGCGACATGATCGGGCGCAAGTACACCTTCCTGGTGACCATCCTGATCATGGGTATCTCGACCTTCATCGTCGGCGTGCTGCCCAGCTACGCCAGCATCGGCATCGCGGCACCGGTCATCCTGATCGCGCTGCGCATGCTGCAAGGCCTGGCGCTGGGCGGTGAATACGGCGGTGCGGCCACCTACGTGGCCGAGCACGCGCCCCATGGCCGCCGCGGTGCCTACACCTCGTGGATCCAGACCACGGCTACGCTGGGCCTGTTCCTGTCGCTGCTGGTGATTCTGGGCACCCGCACCATACTGGGCGAGCCCGTGTTCAACGACTGGGGCTGGCGCATTCCGTTCCTGGTGTCCATTCTGCTGCTGGGCATCTCGGTGTGGATTCGCCTGTCGCTGTCCGAGTCGCCGGCCTTCCAGAAAATGAAGGCCGAGGGCAAGACGTCGAAGGCGCCGCTGTCCGAGTCGTTCGGCGAATGGAAGAACCTGAAGATCGTGATCCTGGCGCTGGTGGGCCTGACCGCCGGCCAGGCCGTGGTGTGGTACACGGGCCAGTTCTATGCGCTGTTCTTCCTGATGCAGCAGCTCAAGGTGGATGCCGTCACGGCCAACCTGATGATCGCCGCCGCGCTGCTGATCGGCACCCCGTTCTTCGTGGTGTTCGGCTCGCTGTCCGACAAGATCGGCCGCAAGCCCATCATCATGCTGGGTTGCGTGCTGGCCGTGCTGACCTACTTCCCGGCCTTCAAGATGCTGACGGAAGCCGCCAACCCCGACCTGGCCAAGGCCCAGGCGACAGCGGGTGTCGTGGTGACCGCCGATCCCGCCACCTGCTCGTTCCAGGGCAACCCCGTGGCACGCGAGATCGACTTCAAGAGCTCCTGCGACATCGCCAAGCGCTACCTGGTGCAGAACTCGGTGAGTTATGACAACGCCGCAGGCGCACCTGGCTCCCAGGCCGTGGTGAAGATCGGCGACAAGGTCGTTACGGCGCCCAGCGGCACCGTGGTCAACCACAAGTTCGACGAGGCAAGCGTGAAGGCCATCGCCGCCTTCAAGAAGGAGATGGCGGAAGACCTGAAGCTCGCCGGCTACCCCTCCAAGGCCGATCCCGCCAAGATGAACAAGGTGATGATGATCGTCATCCTGACGTATCTGGTGATCCTGGTGACCATGGTCTACGGCCCCATCGCGGCCATGCTGGTGGAACTGTTCCCCACGCGCATCCGCTATACCTCCATGAGCCTGCCGTACCACATCGGCAATGGCTGGTTCGGCGGCCTGCTGCCCACGACATCGTTCGCCATCGTGGCGTCCACCGGCAATATGTATAACGGCTTGTGGTACCCCATCATCATCGCCGGCATGACGGCAGTGATCGGCACGCTGTTCATCCGCGAAACCAAGGACGTGGACATCTACGCCAACGACTGACGTCGTTCCGCTCTTTTGTCAGGGTTTTCCCTGACTAAACCCTGCCGCCACACCTTTGCCTGTGCGAAAGTGTGGCGGCAATACGTCAGGGGTATTACAGGCGGGACTTTCCCCTGCGTTGGCCCAGATGGTTACACCTAGAATTTGCGCCGTAGCTGCACATTGTGCTAAGCGGCTCCCTGCGGGCGGCGAGCTGTGCCTACCACAACTGATGGACACAAGCATTCAAGGAACTCAAATGCAAAAACCAAGTCGTTTGCTGCTCGCTACCCTGGCTCTGCTGGGTACTTCCGCTGTTTTCGCGCAAAGCAGCGTGACCCTGTACGGCCGCGTGAACACGTCGGTGGAACGCCAGAAGGTCGGCGGTACCAGCAACACCGTCATGGAGAACAACTCCTCGCGCTTCGGCTTCAAGGGCACTGAGGACCTGGGCGGCGGCCTGAAGGCCGGCTTCCAGCTGGAAAGCGGCTTCAACTCCGATACCGGCACGGGCTCGGGCTGGACCCACCCCACCACCGGCATGACCTTCGCCCGCCAGAGCGAAGTGAACCTGTCCGGCGGCTTCGGCATGATCCGCCTGGGCAACTTCATGCCCGAGTCGTACTACGCTACGGCCGACTATGTGAGCATGCACAACCATAACACGGGCACGTCTTCGGACGCTCTGTACTACGATCCCGTGTGGTTCGGCGGCCTGAGCACCACCAACAAGATCGGCTATCGCACGCCCAGCTTCGGTGGGCTGACGGTCGACGCTTCCGTCTCGTTGCATGAGAAAAACGCTGCCATTCCGCAAAAGAATGGCTATGACCTGGCTGCCAACTACAACATCGGCGCGCTGAACCTGGGCGCCGGCTACAGCCAAGTGGACAGCAATCGCCAGCTGGGCCTGCGCGCGTTGTACACCTTCGGCCAGTTCGTCGTGGGTGGCTACTACCAGCGTAACAAGGACGACAACCAGCTCCTCGCCACGGGCGCAGGCAACCGCAACAACTTCCGCTTGGCGGGCGCCTACATGATGGGTGCTTCCGAGTTCCACGTGAACGTGGGCCGCGCTGGCAAGTGGAGCGACATTGCCGACAGCTCCGCTACGCAGTGGACCCTGGGCTATAACTACAACTTCAGCAAGCGCACCAAGGTGTACGCTTTCTACACGAAGGTGGACAACAAGGCAGGTGCTACCTACATGACGGGCGCAGCTGGCCAGGACTTCAGCTCGCTGGCGCTGGGCGTTCGCCACAACTTCTGATGCACCGGCAGCGTAAGCTGCCTGCAATGCAAGCCTGATTCAATGGAGTCGGGCTTGCGATCAGACAGGCCTCACACGATGGTGTGAGGCTTTTTTATTGGTGCCGCCCTTTTCCGTCGACAACAATTTTCAGGAGATGAGCATGTGGAAGATCGTGGTGGGTTTCGTGGTGTTCGCAGTGATCATGCTGTTCGTGATCATGAAGGCAGGAGACCAGGTGGACATGAGCGGTGAAAAGCATGGGGTGGAAGCGACGCATGTGCCCGAGTCCGCAGCTGCTCCCGCGTCCGGCGCCAGCGCCAGCGCAGCGCAGTAAACCGGCCCCACCCATCCAAAACGCGGAGCCAGGCTCCGCGTTTTGGATGGGGCGGTGGACTCCGCCACCGTGGCGTTACGGCCCGCTCAGCGCTGGAATCGGCCGTCCGCTCCGATGATGGACAGGTCGGCGAAGTCCAGCCCCGAGTGTTCCTTTGCGCTGTAGGAAAGCTCCAAGCCCCCCAGGTCGAATTTGCTCAGGCTTTCCAGGGCCGCGTGCAGCCGTGCACGGTCCGGCTTGGGGCCGGCGCGGCGCAGGCCCTCGGCCAGCACCTTGGCGTTCACGAAGCCCTCGACCATGGCCGGAGTGAGTTCCTTCAGCCCCTGCGCCTTCGCCAATTCCAGGGCTTCCTTGATCACCGGGTAGTTCAGCGACCGCTCGGACGGAAAGACCTGCGTGACGATGACGCCGCGGGCCTGGTCGCCCAGCGCCTTGGTGAAGCCCCCCGACGCATTGTTTGACAGCGTGACGATCTGCCCGCCCACGCCGGCCGCGCGCAGTGCCTTGATGCCGTCCACGACCGCCGCGCCCGTGCCGATGAAGATGACGGCCTGAGGTTCCTGCGCACGCACGCGCGGGGCGATGGCTGAGAAATCGGGCTTCGCCCGGTCGAACTTCTCCACGAACAAGGCGGGCAGCTTGTTGTTCTGCAGGCCCTTTTGCGCACCGGCCAGGCCGTCCTGGCCGAAGGCGTCGTCCACATGCACGATGCCGATGCGCTGAACTCCCAGCAGCGCAAGGTGGGCGATGGCTTTCTCCACCTCGCGCTGGTAGGGCGCGCGGACGTTGAAGATATTGCGGGAAACGGGCTGGTGTAGCGCCATGGCGCCCGTGGAGGGCCCCACCAGCGGCACGCCGTACTTGTCCAGCAGCGCAACGATGCCCTGGGTGTGGGGCGTGCCGCGCGTCATGAACAGTGCCAGCACACCCTTGTCCTCGATGAGCGTGCGGGCGTTGTCCTGCGTCAGCTTGGGGTCGAACTTGTCGTCGAGCGTGACGAGTTCGATCTTCTGCCCGTTCACGCCGCCGCGGGCGTTGACATGGTCCAGGTACAGCGACGCGCCCAGCATCGATTCCTTGACGGTTGCCGCGGCGGACCCGGTGATGCCGACGGTCTGGCCGACGAGCAACTGCGCGTGGGCCAATGATGAGGCCGCACTGATCACTGCCAGGGCGCACGCTGCGCCCCACTTCTTCCAATGTGTCTTCATGAGGTGTCTCTTCCCTGTGTATTTGCGCGCGAGTGCGAGCAGGGGCGAGTGTATCGGCGGCAGCCTACGCTGGAATGACGTGCCGCAGACGCCGCGCGATCACCCGGGCGGCGTCTGACCTCACGAAAAGGGCTTCAGCGGCGGAACTTGCCGTCCGTGCCGATGATGGAAAGATCGGCGAAGTCCAGGCCCGTGTGATCGTCGGGGCCGTAGGAGATGTCCAGCCCGCCCAGATCGAACTTCTGGATGGATTCCAGGGCCGTCTGAATCTTCTCGCGCGACGGCTTCGGGCCAGCGCGGCGCAGGCCTTCGACCAGCACCTTGGCGGCGGCGAAGCCTTCGAGCATGGCCGGGCTGACCTCGGTCATTCCCTTGGCCTTGGCCAGGTCGATGGCTTCCTTGACCAGCGGGAAGGTCAGGCTGCGTTCGTTCGGGTAGACCTGCGTGACGATCACGCCGCGGGCATTTTCGCCCAGGCTCTTGATGAAGCCGCCCGAGGCATTGTTGGACAGCGTGACCACCTGTGCCGTGGAGCCCGCCTGGCGCAGCGCGTTGTAGCCATCCACCACCGAGGTGCCCGAGGCGACCATCAGGACGGCCTGGGCCTGCGCCTGGGAGACCTTGGCCACCAGCGGGGTGAAGTCCGGCTTGGCGCGATTGAACTTCTCCAGCACCACGGGCTGCAGCTTGGCCTGGGCCAGGCCTTTTTGCGCGCCCGTCACGCCATCGGCGCCGAAGCTGTCGTCCGCATACAGCACGGCGATGCGCGTGATGCCCATCGAGGCCAGGTGGGTCATGGCCTTCTCGGCCTCGCGCTGGTAGGTGGCGCGCACGTTGAAGATGTGCTTGCGCACCGGCTGGTGCAGCACCATGGCGCCCGTGGACGGGCCCACCAGGGCCACGCCATGCTTGTCCAGGTGCGGGATCATGGATTCGGTGTGGGGCGTGCCGCGCGTGAGGAACATGACATGCACGTTCTTGTCCTCGATCAGCGTGCGCGCGTTCTCGCCGGCGGTTTTGGGGTCGAACTTGTCGTCCATCGAGATCAGTTCGATCTTCTGCCCGTGCACGCCGCCCTTGCCATTGACCGCGTCCAGGAACAGCTTGGCGCCCTGCGTGGTCTCCTGCACTCCTGCGGCCACCTGGCCGGAGAACCCGGCCGTTTGCCCCACCAGGATCTGTGCATGGCTTGCGCCCAGCGTTGCGCCCAGGACCAGGGCGGCCCCCCATTTATGCCATGGCTGCATGGCGTCTCCTCTCTTTGGTTGTTGGTGCGGCGCAGTCTAACGGATAGGGCCGGATGCGCCATCACCTGCGTGACCGGCTGTGGTGTGGTGTCCACCCGGTCGATGCGGAATCCGGCTCGTCCCTAGAATGTTCCGCCTCATTGCAGAAAGACCCGCTCATGACCCAGGGACTGATCCGTATCCACGGCGCGCGCCAGCACAACCTCAAGAACATCGACCTGGACATCCGCACGGGCGAGCTCACCGTGGTCACCGGCCCCAGCGGCTCCGGCAAGTCCAGCCTGGTGTTCGACACGCTGTATGCCGAGGGTCAGCGCCGCTATGTGGAGACCTTCAGCGCCTACGCGCGCCAGTTCCTGGACCGCATGGACAAGCCCGCCGTGGACAAGGTGGAGGGTGTGCCCCCGGCCATCGCCATCGACCAGACCAACCCGGTGCGCTCTTCGCGCTCCACCGTGGGCACGATGACCGAGCTGAACGACCACCTCAAGCTGCTGTTCGCGCGCGCCGGCCAGCTCTTCGACCGCGAGACGGCGCTGCCTGTGCGCCACGATTCGCCGGACACCATCCATGCCGAGTTGCAGCGGCGCTGCGCCGCCGAGGACGACCCGCGCATCGTGCTCACTTTTCCCGTGGAACTGCCCGTGGGCACCACCGCGGAACAGCTGGAGCAATGGCTGTCGGCCAGCGGCTTCACCAAGGTGCAGGCCGAGCGCGAGGTGGCCACGCCCACAGGCCCGCGCAAGCTGCTGGACGTGGTGGCCGACCGCTTCCGCATGGGCAACGTGGAGCGCGCGCGCGCGGTCGAGGCGATCGAGGTCGCGCTCAAGCGCGGCGGGGGGCGGCTCAACGTCTATCGCCTGCGGGACGATGGCGAAGCGGACCTGTGGCGCTTCTCCACCGGCCTGCATTGCCCCGAGAGCGACCTGCGCTACGCCGAACCCATCGCGTCGATGTTCTCGTTCAACTCCGCCGTGGGCGCCTGCGACACCTGCCGGGGCTTCGGCCGCGTGATCGGCGTGGACTACGGCCTGGTCATTCCCAACGACAAGCTCACGCTGCGCGCCGGTGCGATCAAGACCATCCAGACCCCCGCCTGGAAAGAAGCGCAGGACGACCTCATGCGCCATGCCGAGGCCGCCGGTATCCCGCGCGACACGCCCTGGTACAAGCTCACCGCGGAGCAAAAGCACTGGGTGATCGAAGGCACGCCCGGCTTCAAGAACGGCAACTGGAACAAGCAGTGGTATGGCATCCGCCGCTTCTTCGAGTACCTGGAGAGCAAGGCCTACAAGATGCATATCCGCGTGCTGCTGTCCAAGTATCGCAGCTACACGCCATGCCCTGTGTGCGCCGGCGCGCGACTGAAGACCGAGAGCCTGCTGTGGCGGCTGGGCAGCAAGGAGGACGCCGATGCCGTGCTCGACCCCGCGCAGCGCTTCCTGCCGCAGGGCGTGGCCTGGACGCGCGCGCAGCTGGAGGCGCTGCCCGGCCTGTGCCTGCACGACCTGATGTTGCTGCCCATCGACCGCCTGCGGCGCTTCTTCGCGCGCATGGCGGGTGTGCAGAATGCTCCTGTTTCAATAGCTGGTGGCGCTCTCCAGATAAGCGCTACAGGCCAAAACGACTCTCAGGCTGGCGATCGCCAGGCGCTGCAGTTGCTGCACGACGAGATCGCCACGCGCCTCAAGTACCTGTGCGACGTGGGCATCGGCTACCTCACGCTGGACCGGCAAAGCCGCACGCTGTCGGGCGGCGAGGTGCAGCGCATCAACCTGACCACGGCGTTGGGCACCTCGCTGGTGAACACGCTGTTCGTGCTCGACGAGCCCAGCATCGGCCTACACCCGCGCGACATGCACCGCATCACCGAGGCCATGCTGCGCTTGCGCGACGCGGGCAACACGCTCGTCGTGGTGGAGCACGACCCGGCCGTGATGCTCGCGGCCGACCGCGTCCTCGACTTCGGCCCCGGCCCCGGCGAGCGCGGCGGGCAGATCGTGTTCGACGGCACGGTGGGCGAACTGCGCCGCGCGCCCACGCTGACCGGCCAGTACCTCGGCGGGCACAAACAGATCGGCACCGGGCTCAAGCGCCTGGTGACGGATGCGACGCCGCGCCTGGTGCTGGAGGGTGCGCGCGAGCACAACCTGCGCGATGTGAACGTGGAGTTCCCGCTGCAGCGCCTGGTCACCATCACCGGCGTGTCGGGCTCGGGCAAGTCCACGCTGATCCAGGACGTGCTGGCGTCCGCGCTCATGCGCCACTTCGGCAAGGCCACGGAGACGCCCGGCGCGCACGAGCGCCTGCTGGGCGCCGACCACCTGAGCGACGTGGTGTTCGTGGACCAGTCGCCCATCGGCAAGACGGCGCGCTCCAACCCCGTGAGCTATGTGGGTGCGTGGGATGCCATCCGCGAGCTGTTCGCCGTGGCGCCGCTGGCCCGGGAGCGCAGCTACACCGCGGCCAAGTTCAGCTTCAACTCGGGCGACGGGCGCTGCCCCACCTGCGGCGGCTCGGGTTTCGAGCATGTGGAGATGCAGTTTCTGTCGGACGTGTACCTGCGCTGCCCCGACTGCGACGGCAAGCGCTACCGGCCCGAGATCCTGGAGGTGCGCATCGAACGCGGTGGCAGGCTGTTCAACGTGGCGGACGCGCTGGACCTCACCGTGCACGAGGCGGCAGAGCTGTTTGCGAAAGACCGCGAGGTGATCCGCGCGCTGCAGCCCATCGTGGACGTGGGGCTGGAGTACGTGAAGCTGGGCCAGCCTGTGCCCACGCTGTCGGGCGGCGAGGCGCAGCGCTTGAAGCTGGCGGGCTTCCTGGCCGAGGCGGCCCGGAGCCAGGCCAAGTCGCGCCAGCCGCTGGCCCGCAAGGGCACGCTGTTCCTGTTCGACGAGCCCACCACCGGCCTGCACTTCGACGACATCGCCAAGCTCATGCGCGCGCTGCGCAAGCTGCTGGACGCGGGGCATTCGCTCATCGTCATCGAGCACAACCTGGACGTGATCCGCGCCAGCGACTGGCTCATCGACCTGGGGCCCGAGGGCGGCGACGCCGGCGGCCAGGTGGTGGCCGAGGGCGCACCCGAGGAGGTGCGTCAGCACCCCACGTCGCACACCGCGCAGGCGCTGCGCGAGTACGAACTGGCGCTGGGCGAGGGCGGCCATTCGGTGCACGAGCAGCAGGCGGTGCTACGAAAAGAGAAGCTACTCGCGCTGGATGGAAAAGCGCCAGAGGTCAAAAACGCCATAGAGATCGTGAACGCGCGTGAGCACAACCTGCGGCACCTCACGCTGGACATTCCGCGCGGCCGGTTCAACGTGATCACCGGCGTGAGCGGCTCGGGCAAGTCCACGCTGGCGTTCGACATCCTGTTCAACGAAGGCCAGCGCCGCTACCTGGAGAGCCTGAACGCCTACGCCCGCAGCATCGTGCAGCCGGCCGGGCGGCCCGAGGTGGACGCGGTGTACGGCATACCGCCCACCGTGGCCATCGAGCAGCGCCTGTCGCGCGGCGGGCGCAAGAGCACCGTGGGCACGACCACCGAGGTGTGGCACTTTCTTCGCCTGCTGTATGTGAAGCTGGGCGTGCAGCACTGCGTGCACGACGGCGCGGCGGTGCAGCCACAGACGGCCGAGAGCATCGCCGCGCAACTGCTGCGCGACTACCGCGGCCAGCACATCGGCTTGCTCGCGCCGCTGGTGGTGAACCGCAAGGGCGTCTATACCGAACTGGCCGACTGGGCGCGCCCGCGGGGCTACACGCACCTGCGCGTGGACGGCCACTTCCTGCCGACCGCGGGTTTTCCGCGCATCGACCGCTTCAAGGAGCACACCATCGAGCTGCCCGTGGCCAGCGTGGACGTGTCGCCGGAGCATGAAGACACGCTGCGCACGCAACTGTCCAAGGCGCTGGAGTTGGGCAAGGGCGTGGTGCATGTGCTGAGCGGCCTGGACGGCCTGCAGCAGGCGCTGCAGGACGGAGCGCCCACGGCGCACATCGGGCGGCTGCAGGTGTTTTCCACCAAGCGCGCCTGCCCCGTGTGCGCCACCAGCTATGCCGAGCTGGACCCGCGCCTGTTCTCCTACAACAGCAAGCATGGCTGGTGCCCCGACTGCGTGGGCACGGGCGTCAAGCTGACATCGGCGCAGCGCAAGGTGTTGGACGACTCCGTGCAGTCGGAGGACAACCGCGGCCGCGAGCAAACCTTTGCCGAGCCCGAGATGGAGGACGTGGCCGACGCCGCCTGTCCCACCTGCCAGGGCACGCGCCTGAACCCGGTGGCGCGCGCCGTGCAGTTCGCCGGCACGCCGATCACCGAGGTGGCGCGCCTGTCGGTGGCCGAAGTGCGGCAGTGGATCGCCGGGCTGCAGCTGTCGGGGCGCGAGGCGGAGATTGCGCGCGACCTTGTGCCCGAGATCCAGAGCCGGCTGGAATTCCTGGAGGAAGTCGGGCTGTCCTACCTCACGCTGGACCGCGGCGCGCCCACGCTCAGCGGCGGCGAGGCGCAGCGCATCCGCCTGGCGGCGCAGCTCGGCAGCAACCTGCAGGGCGTGTGCTATGTGCTGGACGAGCCGACCATCGGCCTGCACGCGCGCGACAACCAGATCCTGCTGAACGCCCTGCACAAGCTCGGCGACAAGGGCAACACCCTGGTGGTGGTGGAGCACGACGAGGACACCATCCGCCGCGCCGACCACATCATCGACATCGGCCCCAGCGCGGGCAAGCGCGGCGGGCGCCTGGTGGCCCAGGGCACGGTGGCCGACGTGCAGGCGGCTGCGGACTCGCAGACCGGCCGCTACCTGCTGCATGCCATGCGCCACCCGCTGCAGGCGCGTCGCCCGGTGGATGCTATTGAAAAAGTAGCTGGTGGCGCACATCCGGCGGGCGCTGGAGGCCAAAACGATGCGGAACCCCTGCGCTGGCTCACCGTGCACGGCGCGCACCTGCACAACCTGCAGCAGGTCACTGCACGCGTGCCGCTGCAGCGGCTGGTGGCCGTCACGGGCGTGAGCGGCTCGGGCAAGTCCACGCTGGCACGCGACGTGCTGCTGGCCAACGTGGCGGCCTGGGTGGGCCAGCGCGCCACCAAGGCCGGGCGCGACGCCATGGATGCGGGCAAGGCGCCGCCGCTGGCCGGCTGCACCGGCCTGTCGGGCTTCGAGACCATCGACCGCGTGCTGGAGGTGGACCAGACGCCCATCGGCAAGACGCCGCGCAGCTGCCCCGCCACCTACATCGGCTTCTGGGACACCATCCGCAAGCTGTTCGCCGAGACCCTGGAGGCCAAGGCGCGCGGCTATGCTCCCGGGCGCTTCAGCTTCAACACCGGCGAGGGGCGCTGCCCGGCCTGCGAAGGGCAGGGCGTGCGCACCATCGAGATGAGCTTCCTGCCCGATGTGAAGGTGCCCTGCGAGGTCTGCCACGGCGCGCGCTTCAACCCCGAGACGCTGGCCGTCACCTGGCGCGGCAAGAGCATCGGCGATGTGCTGCAGATGGAGGTGGACGAGGCCGTGGAGTTCTTCGCCAGCATGCCCGGCATCGCGCACCCACTGCAGCTCTTGAAGGACGTGGGCCTGGGCTACCTCACACTGGGCCAGCCCAGCCCCACGCTCAGCGGCGGCGAGGCACAGCGCATCAAGCTGGTGACCGAGCTCACCAAGGTGCGCGACGACGTAGGCCGGCGCGGGCAGAAAAGCCCGCACACGCTCTACGTGCTGGATGAGCCCACCGTGGGCCTGCACATGGCCGACGTGCACAAGCTCATCCAGGTGCTGCACCGCCTGGTGAACGGCGGCCACAGCGTGGTCGTGATCGAGCACGACCTGGACGTGATTGCCGAGGCCGACTGGATCATTGACCTGGGCCCCGAAGGCGGCAAGGAGGGCGGGCGCATCGTGGCCGCGGCCACGCCGGAGGACGTGGTGCGCCAGGGCACGCACACCGGCAAGGCGCTGGCACCGGTGTTGGCGCGCTGACCGGGCCGCGGGGGCTTTTCCTACAGGGGGCGGCGTGCGTGGCTCACACGCCGCGCCCGGGCGCGCTTTCTAGGATCGAACCCATGTTGCCAGCACGCGTTGCTGGCGGTGTTCAACCCCCAACAGCACACAGCGCCATGCATACCTTTGTCAGAACCTCCTGCGCCGCGGCGGTGGCCGCCACTGCCCTTCTTCTCAGCGCCTGCGGCGGAGGCAACGACGACGATCCCACGCCCAGCGACCAACTGGGCGTGCTGACCGTCACCGGCTCCACCGTGGACGGCCTCAACGGGGTGTATGGCGACGGCAACATCAACCTCACCGATGTGGACAAGAAGAACCCCATCGGCTCCTATCCCGAGGTGTGCACCTTCCGCTTCGACGGTGCCAACCGCGTGGGCGGCAGCGGCCAGGCGTTTGGCGACATCCGCTACCGGCCTGATGCCACGTCGGTGTACGAGGCCTTCTTCACCTTCATGGACCGCGAGTTCCGCGCCGACGACGGCTGGAGCGACGTGGCCGTGGTGCGCGACACCGATCGCATCCGCCTGGTCAACAAGACGCTGACGGCCACCGACGGCTCGGGCGCCCGGGTGACGGTATCAGGCGTGATCCCCATGCGGCCCAACCGCCCGTCGGGCTGCTGAGTACCGCTTCCTCCCGCTCTTTTACGGCTCTCTTTTGCTTACCCCTCGCCCCTACTACGGGGTTTGCCCCGGCCCGCTACGGCGCCGGGGCTCTTTTTTGCGCGTGTTGCGCACGTAGTGGATGGGACAATGCGGTCCATGACCGCCACCACCGACACCCTCACGATCACCCGCCCCGACGACTGGCACCTGCACGTGCGCGACGGGGAGCCGCTGCGCACCGTGGTGCCGCACACGGCCGCGCAGTTCGGCCGCGCCATCATCATGCCCAACCTGCGACCGCCGGTGACCACGGCGCAGCAGGCCGCTGAGTACAAGCAGCGCATCCTCGCCGCCGTTCCGGAGGGGGTGGCCTTCGAGCCGTTGATGACGCTCTACCTCACCGACAACCTGCCGCCCGACGAGATCGCGCGCGCCAGGGATGCGGGCGTGGTCGCCGCCAAGCTCTACCCCGCAGGCGCCACCACCAACAGCGACGCGGGCGTGACCGATCTGCGCAAGACCTACAAGACGCTGGAGGCCATGCAGAAGGCGGGTCTGCTGCTGCTGGTGCATGGCGAGGTGACCAGCAGCGACATCGACCTGTTCGACCGCGAGGCGGTGTTCCTCGAGCAGCAACTCATTCCGCTGCGCCGCGACTTCCCCGAACTGAAGATCGTCTTCGAGCACATCACCACGAAAGAGGCGGCGCAGTACGTGCAGGAGGCTGGCCGCTTCACGGCCGCCACCATCACCGCGCACCACCTGCTGTACAACCGCAACGCCATCTTCACCGGCGGCATCCGCCCGCACTACTACTGCCTGCCCGTGCTCAAGCGCGAGGTGCACCGCCAGGCGCTGGTGCAAGCGGCCACCAGCGGCAGCGACAAGTTCTTCCTGGGCACCGACAGCGCGCCGCACCCCGCGCACCTGAAGGAGCATGCCACCGGCTGCGCGGGCTGCTATACCGCGCACGCCGCCATCGAGATGTACGCCGAGGCCTTCGACAACGCGGGCGCGCTGGACAAGTTGGAAGGCTTTGCCAGCGTCCACGGACCGGCGTTCTACGGTCTGCCGCGCAACACGGGCACGGTCACGCTGCGCCGCGAGAGCTGGACGCCGCCCGACAGCTTCGCCTTCGGCGAAGCCGCGCTCAAGCCGCTGCGCGCGGGCGAGGCGCTGCCCTGGCGCCTGGTGGCATAAAAAGCGTCACAACCCACACAGGGGGAGGTCACCCATGGCGGAACGCCAATTGCGCATTGCGCTGCTGATCGACGCCGACAACGCGCCGGCCGACAAGATCGACGAGATCCTCACCGAACTGTCCACGCTGGGCGAGATCAACGTGCGCCGCGCCTACGGCAACTGGACCAAGTCCGGCCTGGGCGGCTGGCAGCAGCGGCTGCTGGAGTTCGCCATCCGGCCGATCCAGCAGTTCGACTATTCCAAGCGCAAGAACGCCACCGACATGGCGATGACGGTGGACGCGATGGAACTGCTCTATTCAGAGCGGCCCGACGCGTTCGGCCTCGTGTCGTCCGACGCTGACTTCACCCCCTTGGTCATGCACCTGCGGGCCAAGGGCTCGGCGGTGTACGGCTTTGGCGCCGCGCAGACGCCCAAGCCTTTCGTGAATGCCTGCTCGCGTTTCCTGTACCTGGAGTCGCTGGTCAGCGAGGAAGACGCCGAGGGAGCACCCCTGCCGGCGCAGCCCGAGGCCACGGCCGCGCCCGCGCAACCCGCCCCCGCCAAGACCGAGGATGTGCCCGCCCCCGGCGTGCCGCTGTGCCCCGCCACGCTGCGCGTGCCCACGGCCCAGCTGCGCCAGGACACGCGCCTCATGAACCTGCTGCGTGATGCCGTGCAGGCGTGCGCGGACGAAACCGGCTGGGCCCGCGTGGGCGCGGTGGGCACACAGATTGGCAACAAGACCTCGTTCGATGCCCGCAACTACGGCTATGCCTCACTGTCCAAGCTGCTGGCGGCCACGCAGGCCTTCGAGTTCCGCGACGAGGGCACCTCGCGCGTGGCCGTGCGCGACAAGCGCGCGGCGCGTGCTCCGGCCCCGCTCGTCGGTGGGCCGGCCAGCACGTGAGCGAACTCTCCGCCGCGCAGGCGTTGGCGGCCATCGACTGGCAACGCCCCTGGCTTGCGCCGCTGGCGGTTCTGGGGCTACAGGTGGCGGCGCGCGTGCAGGCCGGCGCCAGCGTGGCCGACGCGCTCAACGCTGCCATGGACTGCGCGGGGCTGGCGCCGGGTATTCGCTTCGCGCCGCAGCAGGCACTCCCAGTGGGCGAGGCCTATGAACAGTTCGTCCATGGCCAGCGCCGCGTGCCCACGCGCGACAACCTGCATGACTTCTTCAACGGCCTGATCTGGCTGCACTACCCGGCTACCAAGCGGCGTCTCAACGACTTGCAGGCCCGCGCCATCGCTGCGCAGGGCGTGGGCGCGGTGCGCGGGCCGCTGCGTGACGCGGTCACGGTGTTCGACGAGAACGGCGCCGTGCTGCTGGCGCCGCAACCTCTGTACGAAGCCCTGGCCGCGCGCGAGTGGCGCCGGCTGTGCGTGGAACTGCGCCCGCTGTGGCGGCAGGCGCGGCTGCTGGTCCTGGGCCATGCCCTGCTGGAAAAACTGGTTTCACCCCGAAAATCGATCACAGCGCACGTCTATCAAGCGCAGGCAGCTATCAAAAACGAAGCAATGGTGGACCAGGCGCTGGCGCGAGACCTCAGCGCGCCATGGCTCGCGGCCAAGCCGTTCAATCCCCTGCCGATTCTGGGGGTGCCGGGCTGGTGGCCCGAGAACGAGAACTTTTGCTTCTATGATGACTCCCTCGTTTTCCGCAGCGCGCGCGTCGCATAACGCAACCACAACAGGCGCACCCTTCGCTGCCCGCGCGGCTTGAAGCGCCGCGCTCCATCCCCAACTTGTTTTCTGCCCGCCGCGCCTGTCCGCGGCCTTACCGTCGCTTTCCACGGAGAAGCCATCGATGAAACGCATTGCGCTCTTTTTGCTGACCAACGTCGCCGTCGTGGTGGTGCTGGGCATCGTTGCCAGCCTGCTGGGGGTGAACCGCTACCTGACGGCCAACGGCCTGAACCTGGGCGCCCTGCTGGGCTTTGCCTTCATCATGGGTTTTGGCGGCGCCATCATCTCGCTCCTGATGAGCAAGCCCATCGCCAAGATGAGCATGGGCGTCACGATCATCAACGCGCCGCGCAACGGGGATGAGGCCTGGATCGTGGAGACCGTGCGGGCCTTCTCCGAAAAAGCCGGCATCCAGATGCCCGAGGTCGGCATCTACGAGGGCGAGCCCAATGCCTTCGCCACGGGCGCGTTCAAGAACTCGGCCCTGGTTGCCGTCTCCACGGGTCTCTTGCAGGGCATGACGCGCGAGGAGGTCGAGGCCGTGATCGGTCACGAGGTCGCGCACGTGGCCAATGGCGACATGGTCACCATGGCGCTGATCCAGGGCGTGATGAACACCTTCGTGGTGTTCCTGTCGCGCGTGATCGGCTACGCGGTGGACAGCTTCCTGCGCAGGAACGACGAGAACAGCTCGGGCCCCGGCATTGGCTACATGATCACCACCATCGTGCTGGACATCGTGCTGGGCTTCTTGGCTGCCATCATCGTGGCCTGGTTCTCGCGCCAGCGCGAGTTCCGCGCCGACGCCGGCGCCGCCCAGCTCATGGGGCGCAAGCAGCCCATGATCAACGCGCTGCACCGTCTGGGCGGCATGCGCCCGGGCGCCATGCCCCAGAGCCTGCAGGCCATGGGCATCACGGGCAACATCGGCAAGCTGTTCAGCTCGCACCCGCCCATCGAGGAGCGCGTGGCCGCACTGCAAAACAGCCAGAGCGCCTGATCCAGCGCACGGTCTTTACCTTCGCTTCACAAGCCCCTGTCAACAACCGGCAGGGGCTTTTGCGTTGTAAAGGCATGACTGCCAGGAATGCGCCATGACGATGAACTTCCCTGTTTCTCTGGGCATGCGCCGCGTGCTGCCAGCCGTGGCGCTGGCCAGCGCCATCGCGGCACTGACCGGCTGCGTGGTGGCGCCGGCGTATCCCGTCGTGCCGCAGGGCGAGGTGGTATATGCGCCGGCGCCCCCGCCGCCGCTGCGCACCGAGGTGATTCCTGTCGCGCCCTCGCCGGTGCATGTGTGGATCAACGGTTACTGGGGTTGGGGTGGCGGGCGCTATGCATGGACGCCGGGCTACTGGGCCGTGCCGCCGCACCGCGGCCACGTGTGGCACCCCTACCGCTGGCAACAGGGCCCGCAGGGCTGGTACCGCGGCGGCGGGCGCTGGGGGCCGCGCTGAACCCGACCGGCGATCAACCGCCGGTCGCGGCTGCCTCTGGCGCCGCCTGCGGGGCGGGCGGCAGTGCACTGCGGCCGGCCTTGGCCAACAGGAAGTCGATGCAGGTGCGTACCGCGCGCGTCTGGTGCCGGTTGGGCATGTACAGCAGGTACATGTGGGTGCCGAAGATGCTCAGCCGGTAGTCCTGCAGCGTGGTCAGCACCTCGCCGCTGGCGATCTTGTCCTGCACCACATAGTCCGGCACCACGCCCACGCCCAAGCCCGCCAACACACCCTGGCGCAGGAAGGGAAAGTGCTCTGAGATCAGCGTGGGCTCCAGCATCACCTCTTGCCGCTCCAGCCCCTGGTAGGCCGCCAGGCGCAACTGGCGCCCCATCACGCCGGCGGTGATCACCGGGGCATTGCGCAGCTCCAGCAGCGTGCGCGGCAGGCCGTGGCGGGCGGCGTAGTCCAGCGATGCGCAGGCCACATAGCGCACGTCGCCCAGGCTGCGCGCCACCACCGACAGCGGCGGCTCCTGGATCACGCGGATGGCGATGTCCACCTCGTCGCGCAGGTTGTCGGCGCGGTTCTCGAACAGCACGTCCAGCACGATGCCCGGGTACAGCTGCTTGAACTCGATCATCCAGTCGCTCATCACCATCTGGCCGTAGCCGCTGGGCACGCTGATGCCCACGCGCCCGCGCAGCTCCTGGCCCAGGCTGGTGATGGTCTCCTGTGCGGCGGCCAACTCGTTGCGCACATTGCGGCCATGTTCATACAGGCGCAGCCCCACCTCGGTGGGCTCCACGCGGCGCGTGGTGCGCTTGACCAGCTGCACGCCCAGCGACTTCTCCAGCTGCGCCAGGTGGTAGCTGACGTTGGCGCGGGTCATCTTCAGCTTGCGCGCGGCCTGGCTCAGGTTGCCGCTGTCCACGATCTCCACCAGCAGGGTCAGGGCATTCAGGTCCATGTCAGGCTCCGGTGGAAGGTAGGTGTTTGTTCAAAAAGATTTGACGCTCTGTCAATTTGGCTGTGGATTGTAAAGAACCATTATCAGAACAAAAATGCGACTTTTCCGTTACGAGACACCGGAGACGTACGCATGAGCCCTGCCGCCCAGGCCCCTGAAGTCCAGACCCGCCGCGAAGGCGCGGTGCTGGTGGTCAGCATCAACAACCCGCCCGTCAATGCCTTGGGGCAGGCGGTGCGCGCCGGCCTGCTGGCCGCGGTGGAGCAGGCCGAGGGCGATGCCGCCGTGCGCGCCCTGCTGATCGTGGGCGAGGGCAAGGCCTTCATCGCCGGTGCCGACATCCGCGAGTTCGGCAAGCCCCCGGTGCCGCCGTCGCTGCCCGAGGTGTGCAACCGCTTGGAGTCCTGCGGCAAGCTGGTGGTCGCCGCCATCCACGGCGCCGCGCTGGGCGGCGGGCTGGAAGTGGCGCTGTCTGCGCACTACCGCCTGGCCTTGCCCGCGGCCAGCCTGGGCCTGCCCGAGGTGAACCTGGGCCTGCTGCCCGGCGCCGGCGGCACCCAGCGCGCGCCGCGCCTGATGGGCGTGAAGGCGGCAGCCGAACTGATGCTCAGCGGCAAGCATTTGAGCGCCAAGGCCGCCGCGGCGGCGGGCCTGGTGGACCGACTGGTCGAAGGCACCGACCCCGTGGCCGCCGGCCTGGCCTACGCCAACGAGCTGCTGGCCCAGGGCGCGCAGCCGCGCCGCACGCGGGACCTGAAGATTGCCGACCAGGCCGCCGCGCGGGCCGAGCTGGACGCGCTGGCGCTTGAGACCGCCAAGAAGACACGCGGCCTGTTCTCGCCCGGCAAGATCGTGGAATGCGTGCGAGCCGCTGTGGAGCTGCCGTTCGACGAGGGCATCGCCAAGGAGCGCGCGCTGTTCGTCGAATGCCTGAACAGCCCGCAGCGCCAGGGCCTGGTGCACGCGTTCTTCGCCGAGCGCGAGACCGCCAAGATCCCCGAGGCGCAGGCCGCCGCGCCGCGCCACTTCGCCAAGATCGCCATCATCGGCGGCGGCACCATGGGCGCGGGCATCACCGTGTCCGCGCTGGACGCCGGCCTCACCGTGACCATGATCGAGCGCGACGCCGAATCCATCGCGCGCGGCCAGAAGAACGTCGAGAAGGTCTACGACGGCCTGATCGCCAAGGGCCGCATGACCGCGGAAGGCAAGGCCGCCATCCTGGCGCGCTACACGCCCAGCACCCGCTACGACGACATCGCCGATGTGGACCTGGTGATCGAGGCCGTGTTCGAGGACCTGGAGGTCAAGAAGGCCGTGTTCAAGGAGCTGGACCGCGTCTGCAAGCCGGGCGCGGTGCTGGCCACCAACACCTCGTACCTGGACATCGACGCGATTGCCGCCGCCACCTCGCGCCCGCAGGATGTGATCGGCCTGCATTTCTTCAGCCCGGCGAACATCATGAAGCTGCTGGAGATCGTGGTGCCCGCCAAGGTGGCGCCCGACGTGGTGACCACCGCCTTCGCGCTGGCCAAGAAGATGAAGAAGGTGCCCGTGCGCGCCGGCGTGTGCGACGGCTTCATCGGCAACCGCATCCTGGCCGTGTACAAGCAGGCGGCTGACTACCTGATGGAAGACGGCGCCAGCCCCTACGAGATCGACGAGGCCGTGCGCGGCTTCGGCTTTGCGATGGGTCCGTTCCAGGTGACCGACCTGGCCGGTGGCGACATCGGCTGGGCCACGCGCAAGCGGCGCGCCGCCACGCGCGACCCCCAGGCCCGCTACGTCGAGGTGGCCGACCGCGTCTGCGAGCGCGGCTGGTTTGGCCAGAAGACCGGCCGGGGCTTTTACCTCTACCCGCAGGGCGCCCGCGTGGGCCAGCCCGACCCCGAGGTGCTGGCCATCGTGGACGCCGAGCGCGCCAAGAAGGGCATCACGCCGCGCCAATTCACGGCCGACGAGATCATGCGCCGCTACATGGCCGCCATGGTCAACGAAGGCGCCAAGGTGGTGCAAGAGGGCATTGCCCTGCGCCCGCTGGATGTGGACGTGACCTTCCTGTCCGGCTACGGTTTTCCGCGCTGGCGCGGCGGCCCGATGAAGTGGGCCGACATGACGGGCCTGGACAAGGTGCTGGCCGACATCCGCGCCTTCGCCAAGGAAGACCCGCTGTTCTGGAAGCCCGCGCCGCTGCTGGAACAGCTGGTGGCCGAGGGCCGCAACTTCGACAGCCTGAACAAGGCAGCTTGATTCTCTGGCCGATTATCAAAAACAGGAGCTGCCAGCGCTTGTCATTCAAAGGTTTCAATGGGTTTTCATTCTTGAAGGCCCGTTGAACAAGCGCTAGCAGCTATCAAAAACACAGCATCCCGAGACACCCAGGAGACCCGCCATGCGCGAAGCCGTCATCGTTTCCACCGCCCGCACGCCGCTCACCAAGTCGCACCGCGGCGAATTCAACCAAACCCCGGGCGCCCAGTTGGGGGCCTTCTCGGTGCAGGCCGCCGTGCAGCGCGCCGGCATCGACCCCGGCCTGATCGAAGACCTGGTCTGGGGCTGTGGCTACCCCGAGGGCACCACCGGCCGCAACATCGGCCGCCAGACTGCGCTGCGCGCCGGCCTGCCGGTGACGGTGGGCGGCACGGTGATCAACCGCTTCTGCTCCTCGGGCCTGCAGGCGATCGCCGTGGCCGCAGGCCGCATCGTGCTGGAGGGCGTGCCGGCCATGGTCGCCGGCGGCGTGGAGAGTATCTCGCTCATGAACCCCGCCGGCCGCAGCGGCGCCTCGCACCTGGACCCCTGGTTGGTGGAGCACAAGCCCGCGCTGTTCATGGAGATGATCGACACCGCCGACGTGGTGGCCCAGCGCTATGGCATCACGCGCGAGGACCAGGACGCGTTTTCGCTGCAAAGCCAGCAGCGCACGGCGGCCGCGCAGGCCAGCGGCGTGTTCGACAACGAGATCGTGCCCTGCGCCACCACCATGGCCGAGAAGAACAAGGAAACCGGCGAGGTGACCTACCGCGAGGTGGTCGCCACCATGGACAACTGCAACCGCCCCGGCACCACGCTCGAAGGCTTGGCCAAGCTGGAGCCCGTGAAGGGCGCGGGCAAGTTCGTCACCGCGGGCAATGCCTCGCAGCTGTCCGACGGCTCGGCCGCCTGCGTGATGATGGAAGCCAAAGAGGCCGAGCGCCGCGGCTTGCAGGCCCTGGGCGCCTTCCGCGGATTTGCGGTGGCGGGCTGCGAGCCCGACGAGATGGGCATCGGCCCCGTGTTCGCCGTGCCGCGTCTGCTGGAGCGTGCGGGCCTGAAGGTCGAAGACATCGCCCTGTGGGAGCTGAACGAGGCCTTTGCCTCTCAGGCCCTGTACTGCCAGCGCCAGCTCGGCATACCCATGGAGCGGCTGAACGTCAACGGCGGCGCGATTTCCATCGGCCACCCGTTCGGTATGACGGGCGCGCGGCTGGCCGGCCACGTCTTGCTGGAAGGCCAGCGCCGCAAGGCCAAGGACCCGTCCGTGAAATGGGCCGTGGTGACCATGTGCATCGGCGGCGGCCAGGGCGCGGCCGGGCTGTTTGAAATTTTCTGAAGAGACTCCCATGGATCTGCAATTCACCCCCGAGGAGCAGGCATTTCGCGACGAAGTGCGTGCGTTCCTGAAAGACAAGCTGCCCGCGCGCATCGCCGCCAAGGTCAAGGCCGGCCAGCGCCTGACCAAGGAAGACCAGGAGGAATGGCACGCCATCCTCAACGAGCGCGGCTGGCTGGCCAACCATTGGCCCCAGGAGCACGGCGGCCCCGGCTGGGGCGCGGTGCAGAAGTTCATCTTCGACACCGAATGCGCGCTGGCCGGCGGCCCGCGCATCGTGCCGTTTGGCGTGAACATGCTCGGCCCGGTGCTGATCAAGTACGGCAACGAGCAGCAAAAGAAGTACTGGCTGCCCCGCATCCTGAAGGGCGATGACTGGTGGTGCCAGGGCTATTCGGAGCCTGGCGCGGGCTCGGATCTGGCCTCGGTCAAGACCACGGCCGTGCGAGTCACTGACGAAACAGGCGACCACTACATCGTCAACGGGCAGAAGACCTGGACCACCCAGGGCCAGCACGCCAACATGATCTTCTGCCTGGTGCGCACCAACAAGGAAGCCAAGGCGCAGGCCGGTATCAGCTTCCTGCTGGTGGACATGACGGCGCCCGGCGTGGAGCTGCGCCCCATCCGCACGCTGGACGGCGACAAGGAAGTCAACGAGGTGTTCTTCACCGATGTGAAGGTGCCCGTGGAAAACCTGGTCGGCGAAGAGAACAAGGGCTGGACCTACGCCAAGTACCTGCTGACGTATGAGCGCACCGGCATCGCCGGCGTGGGCTTTTGCATCTCGGCGCTGGCCAAGCTCAAGGTCATCGCCGCCAAGGTGCACAAGAACGGCAAGCCTTTGAGCCAGGACCCGCTGTTCGCCGCGCGCATGGCGCGCGTGGAGATCGACCTGGAAAACATGAAGACCACCAACCTGCGCGTGATCGCCGCCGTGGCCGGCGGCGGCGTGCCCGGTGCGGAAAGCTCCATGCTGAAGATCCGCGGCACCGAGATCCGCCAGGAAATCCTGTCGCTGATCCGCCGCGCCATGGGGCCGTATGCCGTGCCCTACATCGACGAGGCCCAGTACGAGGGCTGGAACGAGGCGCCCGTGGGCGGCATCGACGAGGCCGCCACCGCCGCGGCCAGCTACTTCAACTACCGCAAGCTGTCGATCTTCGGCGGCTCCAACGAAATCCAGAAGAACATCATCTCCAAGATGATCCTGGGCCTGTGACCTGATCGCGCGGGAAGAAAAGCACATGAACTTCGCACACACCGAAGACCGCCGCATGCTGGCGGACACGCTCGGCCGCTTCGTCTCCGAGCAGTACGCCATCGAGGCGCGCAACCGCATCGCCTATGGCGACGAGGGCCACAGCCCGCAGCTGTATGCGCAGCTGGCCGAACTGGGCGCCATCGGCGCGCTGTTTCCCGAGTCCGAAGGCGGCTTTGGCGGCGCGGGCTTTGACATCAGCGTGGTGTTCGAGAGCCTGGGCCGCGGCCTGGTGGCCGAACCCCTGCTGGGCGCGCTGGTGGTGGGCCAGGCGCTGATTGCCGCGGGCAGCGACGCGCAGAAGGCGCGGCTGGAAGACCTCGTGGCCGGCACCGCCATCGCCGCGCTGGCGCATGACGAGCCCGGCGGCCACTACGAGCTGAACCGCGTGACCACCACTGCCGCACGCACGGCCAGCGGCTGGGAGCTGAACGGCGCCAAGGGCGTGGTCGCCTTCGGCGAAAAGGCCGACCTGCTGCTGGTCTCGGCACGCACGGCCTGCGGGCCGCTGGACGAGGCGGGCATCAGCCTGTTCCTGGTCGATGGCAATGCGGCCGGCATCGCCAAGCGCGCCTACAACCGCTTCGAGGGCGGCCGTGCGGCCGAACTCACCTTCAACAATGTGCAACTGCCGGCCGACGCGCTGCTGGGCGCCGAGGGCGAGGGCCACGCCGTGCTGCAGCACATCGCGGGCTATGCGCTGCTGGCGCTGGCGGCCGAGTCGCTGGGCGCGATGGACGTGGCCAAGGACCAGACGCTGGAATACCTGCGCACGCGCAAGCAGTTCGGCGTGGCCATCGGCACCTTCCAGGCCCTGCAGCACCGCATGGCCGACCTGCTGCTGGAAGTCGAGCAGGCGCGCTCGGCCGTGATCAACGCCGCCGACGCCATCGACAACGCCCAGGGGGCCGCGCGCGACCGGGCGCTGTCCGCCGCCAAGTACACCGTGGGCTACGTGGGCACGCAGGTGGCCGAGGAGAGCATCCAGCTGCACGGCGGCATCGGCATGACCTGGGAACTGCCGCTGGCGCACTACGCCAAGCGCCTGGTGATGATCGACCACCAGTTTGGCGACGAGGACCACCACCTGCAGCGCTTCATGGCCCTGGCGGCCTGAGGCGGGTCTCTGGAACCCCTTCTTTGCTGAAAGAGGGGGTTAAGCATAAAAATAGCCACGAGCCATTGCGCATCAAGCGCGGATAGCTACAAAATAAATAGCATAGGAGATGCCCGTGACCGACAAAACCCTGGATGGCGCGCCAGACGGCGTCCTGCGCACCCGCCGCGAAGGCGCGGTGCTCGTGTTGTCCCACAACAATGTGGCGGCGCGCAATGCGTTGTCGCCCGCGTTCTATGCCGCCGTCACCCAGGCCCTGGTGGACGCGGTGGCAGACCCCACCATCGGCGCCGTGGTGCTGACCGGTGAGGGCGGGCACTTCTGCGCAGGCGGCGATCTGCGCCAGTTGGCCAAGCGCCGGGAGCTGCCCATCGCGGAGCGCCGCGCCAAGCTGGAAGGCCTGCACGACCTGATCCGCGCCGTGCGCGACTGCCCCAAGCCCGTGATCGCCGCGGTCGAGGGCGCGGCCGCGGGCGCCGGCCTGTCGCTGGCGCTGGCCTGCGACATGCTGGTGGCGGCAAAGAACGCGGTGTTCTCCGTGGCCTACGTCAAGGTGGGCCTCACGCCCGATGGCGGCGCCACGGCTTTCCTGGCCGAGTTCGTCTCGCGCCAGGTGCTGACCGAGCTGTGCCTGACGGGTGAGCGCATCAGCGGCGAGCGCATGCACCAGCTCGGCCCGGTGAACAGGCTGTCCGAGCCCGGCCAGGCACTGGCCGATGCGGTGGCGCTGGCCGCGCAGGTGGCCAGCGGCCCCGCGTGGACCATGGCCCGCATCAAGGAGCTGTGCCGCGCCGCGCCGCGCACCACGCTGGAGCAGCAGCTGGAGCTGGAGGCGCAGTGCATGGTGCGCGCGCAGGAGACCGCCGAATCGCGCGAGGGCATCGGGGCCTTTCTGGAAAAGCGCGCACCCGACTACACGAAACTGCGCGGCGCGCACTGATTTTCGTATTGGCCGATATCCAAGGAGACAAGCCCATGGCATCCAACGCACCGACCCACGACATCGACTTTCCGCTCGACGGCGTGAGGGTGCTTGATCTTTCCCGCGTGTTCGCCGGGCCGCTGTGCGGCCAGGTACTGGCGGACCTGGGGGCCGAGGTCATCAAGGTGGAGCACCCGGGCCGCGGCGACGATACCCGCGACTGGGGCATGCGCATCGGCAAGACCGAGACCACCTACTACAACAGCATGAACCGCAACAAGCGGTCCATCACCCTCGACCTGCAAAGCCCCGAGGGGCTGAAGATCGTCCACGAGCTGCTGCCGCAGTGCGACGTGGTGATCCACAACTTCAAGACCGGCGGCGCCGAGAAGCTGGGCCTGGGCTACGAGCAGCTCAAGGCCCTCAAGCCCGACCTCATCTACTGCGCCGTGGCCGGCTACGACACCAGCGGCCCCGAGGCCAAGCGCCCCGGCTACGACCTGGTGATCCAGGGCGAGACCGGCCTCATGGCGCTCAACGGCGAGGCGGGCACGCCGCCGCTGAAGTTCGGTGTCGCCGTGGTGGACCTGATGACCGGCATGTACGCCGGCCAGGCCGTGCTGGCGGCGCTGTTCCAGCGCAGCAGAACGGGGCGCGGGCGCCTGATCGAGATGGCGCTGTACGACTGCGGCCTCACCATCACCGGCTACTACGGCCTGGACGCGCTCAAGCTCGGCCACGACCCCGAGCGCTACGGCAACGCCCACCCGTCCATCGTGCCGTACGGCATGTACGAGTCCGCTGACGGCCCGCTGATCATTGCGGTGGGCAACAACGCGCAGTTCGATAAGTTCTGCCGCCAGGTGATCGAGCGGCCCGACATCGTCGAGGACCCGCGCTTTGCCACCAACGTGAACCGCGCCAAGCACCGGCTGGAGCTGGGTCCCATGCTCAAGGAGCTGATCGCCACCTTACCGCGCGACCTGCTGCTGCAGCGCCTGACCGCGGCCGGCATCCCCTGCGGCAAGGTGGCAGGCCTGCACGAAGCGCTGACCAGCGAGCGCACGCGCCGCGGCCGCCTGGTGCAGGACATGCCGCACCCCGTCGAGGGCACCACGCCGGTGTTCGCACCGCCGTACCGGCTGGACGGCCAGCGCCTGCCGATCCGCAATGCCCCGCCCACGCTGGGAGAGGGCACGCGTGAGGTCTTGCACCGGCTGCTGGCGCTCAGCGATGAGCAGCTGCAGGCCTTGCAGGCGCAGGGCGTGCTGACGCTGCCGCCGCAGTGAGCTATCTAAAAGATAGCTGCCAGCGCTTGATGGGTAAGCGCTGGAACCATTTTTTATTCTAGGAGACGTCATGAAATTTTCTGCAATCACCCGCCGCACCGCACTGGCCCTGGCCGCCGCGCCCCTGCTCGCCAGTGTGGCCGGCGGAGCCATGGCGCAGGCCGCCTGGCCCGACAAGATGGTCAAGCTGATCGTCCCGTTCCCGGCGGGCGGACCCACCGACACGGCCTCGCGCATCGTGGGCCAGAAGCTGGCCGACCGCCTCAAGCAGCCCGTGGTGGTGGAGAACCGCGCGGGTGCCTCCGGCTCGATCGCTGCCGCACAGGTCGCCAAGAGTCCGGCCGACGGCTACACGCTGATGATGCTGGCCACCCCCACGCTGCTGGCGCCGCATCTGTACAAGAAGGCGGGCTACGACACGGTGAAGGACTTCACCCCCGTGGCCATGGTGTACGACCTGCCCATCGTGGTCGTGGTGAACCCCACGCAGCTGCCTAACGTGACCGACCTGGGCTCGCTCATCCAGCATGCCAAGGCGCAGAAGGTGCCGATGAACTACACCAGCTCGGGCACGGGCAGCTTCGGCCACCTGAGCATGGAACTGCTCAAGCAGATGGGCGGCTTCGACATGCAGCACGTGCCCTACAAGGGCAGCGCCCCTGCCATCACCGACACCATCGGCGGCCAGGTGCCCGTGATGTACTCGGACCTCATCGCCGCACTGCCGCACATCCAGGCCGGCAAGCTGCGCGCCATCGCCGTGGGCTCGCCCCAGCGCGTGGGCGTGGTGCCCGATGTGAAGACCATTGCCGAGCAAGGCTTCAAGGGCTACGAGGCCGTGTCCTGGGGCGGCCTGGTGGCGCCCTCGGGCACGCCCAAGGCCGTCGTGGACCGCGTGGCCCATGAGGTGCGCCAGATCCTGGCCGAGAAGGAAGTGCAGGACCGCCTGCTGGGCGCCGGGGCCATTGCCCATTTCATGGACCCCGCCCAGATGGGCCAGCGCGTGCAGCAGGACTACACCCGCTGGGGCCAGGTGATCCGCGACAAGGGCATCGCCAACGACTGAGCGAGCGTGCCATGAAGACCCGCATCACCGAGCTCTTCGGCATAGAGCACCCGATCCTCCAGGGCGGCATGCACCACGTGGGGTATGCCGAGCTGGCCGCAGCCGTCTCCAATGCCGGCGGGCTGGGCATCATCACCGGCCTGACGCAGAAGACGCCCGAGTTGCTGGCGCAGGAGATCGCACGCTGCCGCACGATGACCGACAAACCGTTTGGCGTGAACCTCACGTTCCTGCCGTCGGTGAATCCACCCGACTACCCGGGCTATGTGAAGGCGATCATCGAGGGCGGCGTGAAGATCGTCGAGACGGCAGGCAACAACCCGCAGAAGTGGATGCCCGCGCTGAAGGAGGCCGGCATCAAGGTCATCCACAAGTGCACCTCGGTGCGCCACGCGCTCAAGGCCGAGTCCATCGGCTGCGACGCGATCAGCGTGGACGGCTTTGAATGCGGCGGCCACCCGGGCGAGGACGACATTCCCAACTTCATCCTGCTGCCGCGCGCGGCCGAAGAACTCAAGATCCCCTTCGTCGCCTCGGGCGGCATGGCCGATGGGCGCAGCCTGGTGGCTGCGCTGGCGCTTGGCGCTGAGGGCATCAACATGGGCACGCGTTTCATCGCCACCCAGGAAGCGCCGGTGCACGAGAACGTCAAGCAGGCGATCGTTGCGGCCTCCGAACTGGATACGCGGCTCATCATGCGCCCGCTGCGCAATACCGAGCGCGTGCTCACCAACAGCGCCACCGAGCGCGTGCTGGACAAGGAGCGCGCACTGGGCGCCGCCATCACCTTCGCGGACATTGCGCCAGAGGTGGCCGGTGTCTACCCGCGCATCATGCAGCAGGGCGACATGCAGGCCGGCGTGTGGTCCTGCGGCATGGTTGCCGGGCTGATCCATGACGTGCCCACCGTGCAGCAGCTCATCGACTCCATCATGTCCCAGGCCGAAGCGCTGATCTCCCAGCGCCTGGCGGGCATGCTCCGATAACCCAGCAGAAAGAGACTTGTTATGAAAATCCTCGTCCCCGTCAAGCGCGTGGTGGACTACAACGTGAAGGTCCGGGTGAAGTCGGACGGCACGGGCGTAGACATCGCGAACGTGAAGATGAGCATGAACCCCTTTGACGAAATCGCCGTGGAAGAGGCGGTGCGGCTCAAAGAAAAAGGCGTGGCCACGGAAGTGATCGCGGTGAGCTGCGGCGTGGCGCAATGCCAGGAAACGCTGCGCACGGCGATGGCCATTGGCGCCGACCGCGGCATTCTGGTGGAAACCGATGCCGAGCTGCAACCCCTGGCCGTGGCCAAGCTGCTCAAGGCCCTGGTGGACAAAGAGCAACCGGGCCTGATCATCCTGGGCAAGCAAGCCATCGACGACGACGCCAACCAGACCGGCCAGATGCTGGCGGCCCTGGCCGACCTGCCCCAGGCCACCTTCGCCAGCAAGGTCGAAGTGGCCGGCGACAAGGTCAGCGTCACACGCGAAGTCGACGGCGGCCTGGAAACCCTGCAACTGACCACCCCGGCCGTCATCACCACCGACCTGCGCCTGAACGAGCCGCGCTACGTCACGCTGCCCAACATCATGAAGGCCAAGAAAAAGCCGCTGGACACCGTCAAACCCGAAGACCTCGGCGTGGACGTGGCCCCGCGCCTCAAGACCCTCAAGGTGGCCGAGCCCCCGAAGCGCGGCGCTGGCGTGAAAGTGCCCGACGTCGCCACGCTGGTGGACAAGCTCAAGAACGAAGCCAAGGTCATCTAAAGGCAGGACAGGAGAAACAACATGACCGTACTCGTCATTGCAGAACACGACAACGCCAGCCTCAAGGCCGCCACCCTGAACACCGTCACCGCCGCACTCGCCTGCGGGGGCGACGTGCACGTGCTCGTAGCCGGTGAAGGCGCGCAGGCCGCCGCCCAGGCCGCCTCCCAAATCGCCGGCGTCGCCAAAGTCCTGCACGCCGACGGCGCCAGCCTGAAGGACGGCCTGGCCGAGAACCTGGCCGCCCAGGTGCTGCAGATTGCCGGCAACTACAGCCACATCCTGTTCCCGGCCACCGCCAGCGGCAAGAACGTCGCCCCGCGTGTGGCCGCCAAGCGGGACGTGGCGCAGATCAGCGACATCACCAAAGTGATCTCCGCCGACACCTTCGAGCGCCCCATCTACGCGGGCAACGCCATCGCCACCGTGCAAAGCGCGGACAGCGTCAAGGTCATCACCGTGCGCGGCACCGGCTTTGACGCGGCGCCCGCCACGGGCGGCAGCGCCGCGGTGGAAACCACCGCCGCCGTGGCCGACGCCGGCAAGAGCAGCTTTGCCGGACGTGAAGTCACCAAGAGCGACCGGCCCGAGCTCACCGCCGCCAAGATCATCGTCTCGGGCGGCCGGGCGCTGGGCAGCAGCGAGAAGTTCAACGAAGTCATGACCCCGCTGGCGGACAAGCTGGGCGCGGCCATTGGCGCCAGCCGCGCAGCGGTGGACGCGGGCTACGCCCCGAACGACCTGCAGGTGGGGCAAACGGGCAAGATCGTGGCACCGCAGCTGTACATCGCGGCGGGGATCTCGGGGGCGATCCAGCACCTTGCAGGGATGAAGGACAGCAAGGTGATCGTGGCGATCAACAAAGACCCGGAGGCGCCGATCTTTGCGGTGGCCGACTATGGGCTGGAGGCCGATCTGTTCCAGGCCGTGCCGGAGATGGCCTCGCGCCTGTGACCTGCCTTGGCGCGGCGCAGGGCGCCCGGCGCAGCCGCGCTTTCGTTCGTCCGGCGGGAGCACCCGCGCCCGCAAGAACCCTGCTGGGGACTTCGTCGAGAGCCATGCAGGCATGCGGAGTCACCGCGTGCACCCGACGATGGTCTCGGTGCCTCGCGGTGCGCGGCCTTGGGACAGGGCAGGGGGCCGAAGCTCAGGCCGCCCCGCCCGAGCCGCGCGTGCCCGAGGAGGGCAGCGGCAGGCCCAGCATGGCACAGGCCACGGCTTCGCCGACCTTGATGCCGTCCACGCCGGCCGAGAGGATGCCGCCCGCGTAGCCCGCGCCCTCGCCGGCGGGGTACAGGCCGGCGGTGTTCAGGCTCTGGAAGTCGTCACCGCGGCCGATGCGCAGCGGCGACGAGGTGCGCGTTTCCACGCCGGTCAGCACCGCGTCGTGCATGTCGTAGCCACGGATCTTGCGGCCGAAGGCGGGCAGGGCCTCGCGCATGGCCTCGGTGGCGAAGGCGGGCAGGGCGTCGTCCATGCCGACCAGCGTGACGCCGGGCTTGTACGAGGGCTGCACGTCCCCCAGCGCGGTGGATGCGCGGCGCGCCAGAAAATCGCCCACGCGCTGCGCCGGGGCGTTGTAGTTGCCGCCGCCCAGGCGGTAGGCGTTCGACTCCAGCTGGCGCTGCAGAACGATACCGGCCAGCGGGTGCACCTGCCCGGTGGGCAACGTGTCCACGCCGTGGGCTGCGCCCAGCGCGGCCTCGAAGGCCGCGGGGTCGCGCGGATAGTCCTGCGGGTCTACACCCACCACCATGCCGGCGTTGGCGTTGCGCTCGGCGCGCGAATACTGGCTCATGCCGTTGGTGACCACGCGCCCGGGCTCGCTGGTGGCGGCCACCACGGTGCCGCCGGGGCACATGCAGAAGCTGTACACGGTGCGCCCATGGCTGGCGTGATGCACCAGCTTGTAGTCGGCCGCGCCCAGCAGCGGGTGGCCCGCATGCTTGCCCCAGCGCGCGCGGTCGATCACGCTCTGCGGATGCTCGATGCGCACGCCCACGGAGAACGGCTTGGCCTCCATGGACACGCCGTGCGTGTGCAGCATGGCGAAGCTGTCGCGCGCGCTGTGGCCCAGGGCCATGACCACGTGATCGGCGCGCAGCTCCTGCACTGCGCCGCTGGCCAGATCGCGCACGCGCAGGCCGCGCAGGTGGCGCCGGCCGGCGGTGTCGGTTTCGATGATCACGTCGTCCACACGCTGCTCGAAGCGCACCTCGCCGCCCAGCGCGATGATCTGTGCGCGCAGCGACTCCACCACCTTCACCAGCTTGAAGGTGCCGATGTGCGGGTGGGCCACGTACAGGATCTCGGGCGGGGCGCCCGCTGCGACGAATTCCTCCATCACCTTGCGGCCCAGGTGGCGCGGGTCCTTGATCTGGCTGTAGAGCTTGCCGTCACTGAAGGTGCCGGCGCCGCCTTCGCCGAACTGCACGTTGGACTCGGGGTTCAGTTCGCGCTTGCGCCACAGGCCCCAGGTGTCTTTGGTGCGCTCGCGCACGGGCTTGCCGCGCTCCAGCACGATGGGCCGGAACCCCATCTGCGCCAGCACCAGCGCCGCGAAGATGCCGCAGGGCCCGAAGCCCACCACCACCGGGCGCTGTGCGGGCGCATCGCCAGCGCAGCCCACCGGGTGCCAGGCCATGTCGGGCGTGGGCTGGATGTGCGGGTGGCCGGTATGGCGTGCCAGCAGGGCGCCGGCCTGGGACGCGTCCGCGAGCTGCAGGTCCAGGATGTACACCGCCATCAGGTCGGCCTTGCGCGCGTCGAAGCTGCGCTTGTGCACGTGCAGGGCGGCGATGGCAGACTCGGGCACGCCCAGCACCTGTGCGGCCTGGGCGCGCAGCAGGGCGTCGGGGTGGGTGTCGGCGTCGTAGGCGCCGGCGGGCAGGGCTGCCAGCGGCAGCTTGATTTCGGAGAGGCGGATCATGGGGTGCGGCCCGTGACTATCGGGCGGTGCCAAAGAGGAGGGCGATCATAAGGGAGCGCCGCACGGTCATGACCGGTGAGGAGAACTCAAATTGCTATTGTATTAATAGCTGCTCGCGCTTGTCTGAAAAGCGCTAGGGGCTGATTTTGCTTGAGAACTGGTGGTCGGCTGATGCCGCCGCCACCACAGCTCGGTCGCCAGCAGGGCCAGCGCCGCGGGCGCGAGCGGTGCGAAGTAGTACACCGCGCGGAAGGCCAGCACCACGGCCAGCGCCTGGCTCACGGGCAGGTGCACGGCCAGCACGGCCGTACCCACGGCCTCCAGCACACCCAGGCCGGCGGGGATGCGCGAGACCAGCCCGGCCACCGCGCCCAGCAGCACCGTGGCCAGCGCCGCGGCGTAGGGCACCTGCTGGCGCGCCAGCACCCACACGGACGCGGCCATTAACGCCCAGTGGGTGCACGACAGCACCAACTGCAGCAGCGCCACGCGCCAGGTCGGTAGCGGCAGGCGTCGCCCGCGCAGCATCAGCGGTCGGTGCCCGCCTCGCCGCGCGCACAGCGCCAGGTAGCCCAGCGCCACGCAGGCCAGCACCGTGCCCAACCAAGGGAGCTGGCCGCTGCCCATGCGCCAACCCTCGGGCAGCGGCGGTGTCCAGGCCCAGAACAGCGCACAGGCCAGCACGCAGTAGCCCAGCCAGTTGGTGGCGATGGACAGGCTGATCACCTGCGCGATCTGGCCCACGTCCAGGCCCTGTCGCGAATACAACCGGTAGCGCACCGAAGCGCCGCCGATCAGCGAGCCCAGGTTGAGCGTGAAGGGGTAGGCGATCAGCGTGACGCCCATGGTCCGGGCGGCGCCCAGCCCGTGGCGTACCACGTGGCGACCGAACAGGTCGAAGCACCCGTACACCAGGTGGCCGGCCCAGGCCAGGGCCGCGGCTGCGGCCAGCGTGGGCACAGGCAACGCGCGCAGCGCCTGCCATACGCTGGGCCAGTCCACCTGCAGGCCCTGGCGCACCAGCAGCCACACCACCAGAGCGGCCACCGCTGCCATGGCCACGCCGGCCAGCCAGCGCCAGCCCCGCAACCGGCGCCATCCGCTGCGGCGGCGGCGCGCGGTGTGGACAGGCGAAGTGGCAGGGCCGTGCATGGGCTGCCTTGCCTCAGGACGCGCGCGCCGTTTGGTCAGCGGGCGGCTCGGCCTGCATGACGGCGATGGCGGGCTCGTGTCGGGGCAGCCAGCCCGCCCAGGCGGGAAACCAGCGCATGAGGTGGTACACGCAGTAGCCGCGCAGCAGGCGCAGGGCCTCCCAGGCGCCGCGCGGAGCGGGCTCCACCTGGCGGCAGTGCCGCTGCATCAGGCGCGACAGGCGCTGATACAGCAGCGCATTGAAGGAGGCATCGCGGATGACGACGTTCGCCTCCAGGTTGAGCGACAGGCTGAGGGGGTCGAGGTTGCTGGAGCCCACGGTGGACCACTCGCGGTCCACCAGCGCCACCTTGCCGTGCAGCGGGCGCTCGCAGTACTCGTAAATGTGCACTCCCGCGCGCAGCAGGTGGTCGTACAGCAGGCCGGCCGCGGTCTTCACGATGGGCATGTCGGGTTCGCCCTGCAGGATCAGGCGCACGTCCACCCCGCGCCGCGCCGCGCGGCGTAGCTCGCGCACCAGCCGGTAGCCGGGGAAGAAATACGCGTTGGCGATCACCACGCGCTCGCGCGCGGCGCGCAGGGCGATACGGTAGTGGCGCTCAATGTCGTTGGTATGCCGGTGGTTGTCGCGCGTGACGAACATGGCGTGGGCCGAGCCCGCTGCGGGCAGCTGCGGCGGCGGTCCTTGGGTGCGCTGGACAGACGGGGGCAGGACCGCCGTGCGGGTGAAGCGGTGCATGTGCGCCACGATGGGGCCATGCACCTCGACGGCATAGTCTTGCTTGGCCTGCGGGCCGAAGTCCGCCACATGGTCCGCCGAGTAGTTGATGCCGCCTATGAAGCCCAGCGTGCCGTCCACCACCACGATCTTGCGGTGCATGCGCCGCAGCAGGTTCAGGCGCTGGCCGAAAAGGCGCCGCCCTGGGTCGAACACACGAAAACGCACGCCCGCCTGCACCAGGCTGTCGACAAAATGATCAGGCAGGTCGGGCGAGCCAAAGCCGTCCACCAGCAGGTGCACCGACACGCCGCGCCGCGCCGCCTGCAGCAGCGCCGCGTGCAGCCCCTGGCCGATGTGGTCGTCGAACAGGATGAAGGTCTCCACCATCACCTCACGCTGCGCCTGGGCAATGGCCTCGAACACGCGCGGGAAGAACTCCTCGCCGTTCTCCAGCAGGCGAAAGTGGTTGCCGGGTATCCAGCGCGAGGACGGGCGCGGGCGCATCACAGGAGGATCTCCGCGGCCAGCGGCGCATGGTCCGACAGGCGGTTCCAGGGCCTGCGCGGCAGGCTCATCGGCGTGTGCACCGAGGTGCCGCGCACATAGATGCGGTCCAGCGGCAGCAGCGGCAGCGATGCGGGAAAGGTGCGCACGGCACGCCCGCAGGCTTGCACGAACACTTCATGCAGGCCGGCTTCGCGCTGCAGCACGTCGTGCGCGCGGCCGCGCCAGTCGTTGAAGTCACCCGCGACGATCACCGGGTCCTGCGTGGGAAACGAATGCACCAGCGCGGACACGCGGCGCAACTGCTGCTGGCGGTGCGCCTCCTGCAGGCCCAGATGTACGCAGATGGCATGGACCGGCCGTGCATGCTGGGGCGGCTGCAGCACGCAGTGCAGCATGCCGCGGCGCTCCGGGCCGCTCACCGAGATGTCGTGGTTCTCGTAGTGCACGATCGGGAACTTGGATAGCAACGCGTTGCCGTGGTGGCCATCGGTGTAGACCGCATTGCGGCCATAGGCGTACTGCGTCCAGATGGAGTCGGCCAGGAACTCGTAGTGCGGCTCCTGTGGGAAATTGGTCACGCGCCCCGCATGGCGCTGGTGCGTGCCCAGCACCTCCTGCAGGAACACAAGGTCGGCCGATACCTGGCGCACCGCCTCGCGCAACTCGTGCAACATGAAGCGGCGGTTGAAGGACGTGAACCCCTTGTGCACGTTCACGGTCAGCACCTTGAACGCGACGGGGGAGGAAGAGGGCGGGTTCTGAGTCATGGGGAAATCCAATGCCGGCCCGCTGCCGGGGGGCGCACCGCAGCGCGGCAGCGGAGGGCGATGGGGCATTGTTTCCCTGGCCGCCGGCACGCGGCTGTAGGACGGTGGACCATGCCGGTGCGTGAACATGCCGCGTCGTTGCGTTGGCGGCAAGGCATAAAAAAGGCCCCTTGCGGGGCCTTGTCGAAAACGTGCGCCAGGCGTGTCAGGCGGGCAGGAAACCCTCGACCGACAGATAGCGTTCGCCGGTGTCGTAGTTGAAGCCCAGCACCCGCGCGCCCGCGGGCAACTCAGGCAGCTTCTGGGCAATGGCGGCCAGTGTGGCGCCGGAGGAAATGCCCACCAGCAGACCTTCCTCGCGCGCGGCGCGGCGGGCGTATTCACGCGCGGGCTCGGCCTCGACCTGGATCACGCCGTCCAGCAGGCTGGTGTCCATGATCTGCGGCACGAAGCCCGCGCCCAGGCCCTGGATGGGGTGCGGGCCGGGCTGGCCGCCCGACAGCACGGGCGATTGCGAAGGCTCCACCGCGAACACCTTGAGCTGCGGAAACTGCGCCTTGAGCACGCGCGCCACGCCCGTGATGTGCCCGCCCGTGCCCACACCGGTGACGAGTGCGTCCAGCCCGTCGGGGAAGTCCGCGGCAATTTCCTGCGCCGTGGTGCGCATGTGCACCTCGACGTTGGCCGGGTTTTCGAACTGTTGGGGCATCCAACTGCCGGGTGTCGCGGCCACCAGTTCCTGCGCGCGGGCGATGGCGCCTTTCATGCCCTTTTCCTTGGGCGTGAGGTCGAAGCGGGCGCCGTAGGCCAGCATCAGGCGGCGGCGTTCGATGGACATGCTGTCAGGCATCACCAGCACCAGCTGGTAGCCCTTGACGGCCGCTACCAGCGCCAAGCCAATGCCGGTGTTGCCCGAGGTGGGCTCGATGATGGTGCCGCCTGGCTGCAGCGCGCCACTGCGCTCGGCCGCCTCGACCATCGCCAGGGCGATGCGGTCTTTGATGGAACCGCCGGGGTTGGCGCGCTCGGACTTCACCCACACGTTGGCACCCGCGCCGAACAGGCGATTGATGCGCACATGGGGGGTGTTGCCGATGGTGTGCAGGATGTTGTCGACTCGCATGGTGTCTCCAGGGTAGAGGGCGGGAATCCGGCAAAGCGGGAGAGGCGTCCATTGTGGGGGAGTCGTTCAGCGGCGTCGCGATATGGATATTCCCGCTGTGGATATGGCGCCGGCGTGAATCGTCCGCCTGTGGGCCGGCTCGATTGATGTGCATCAAGATTTGCCGGCGCGTGCGCGCCTGCCTGTGCCATCAGTAGGGTGTGCGCGCGACAATGGTCTCGTCTTCACTTTCCCTCCTGCGCCATGACCTTGCTGCATACCACCATGCTCATGCTCACCGCGAGCTGTGCGCTGATGCTGATCGGTTTCTCGGCGCGCGAGTCGCGCTGGGGCCCGGCGCTGATGATGGTGGGCATCGTGGGCGCGCTGCTGCTCATCGCCTACAACATCTTCCAGTTGTTGCCCGCGCATTGAGCGCGTGGCCGCGCGCCACAGCGGAGAAACGCGGATAATTGCGTCCGTGAAGCACGCCAGACCGCCGCTGGTGCAATCTGGGAAACCAGGCACTGGAGGAACGTCCGGACTGCACAGGACAGCGTAGCAGCTAACGGCTGCCCACCGTGAGGTGAGGATCAGAGCAACAGAGACGAGTCCCGGGGGAGTGCCTGCGAAGGCAGACCACTGGGGGTGAAACGGGCAATCTCTACGCGCAGCAATACCAAGTAGGCCAGCGTTGACGTGGTTCCGCGGAGCTGGCGGGTAGGTAGCACCGAGCCGTGGTGGTGACACCCGGCCCAGATTAATGGCGGTCACGCTGCGGGCAACCGCAGTGCACAGAATCCGGCTTATCGGCGCGCTTCACACTTTTATGCCAAAACAGCTGCCAGCCCTTGCCAGTCAAGCGCTGGCAGCTCTTTTTTCAGGAGCACTCAGGAGCAATACGGCGCACGGCCGGCGCGCAGCGCGGTGGCGCGCTCCAGCGTGTCCGGATGGGTGCTCAGCAGCGTCCACAGGCCGTGGGATTGCGGCGGGTCCTCGGGCGTGGACGGGGCCTTGCCGGCCTGCGGGGAGGGGGTTGTGGAATCCTCGTCCCGCAGCATGGCCAACAGCAGATCGCCCATCGGTGCGGTGGGCAGGCCGGCATGGCGCATCAGTGCGAGCGCGTGGCAGTCGGCCTCGCGCTCATGGGTGCGGCTGTAGGCCAGGCCCGTGAGCAACGAACTGCCCGTGGCCACCAGGCCGGACACGTCACCCAGCGCCAGCCCCAGCCCCACCTGCAGCACCCCCTGCTCGACGAGCATGCGCGTGGTATGCCGGTGGGCCACATGGCCGATCTCGTGCGCCAGCACGCCCACCAGCGCGTCGTCTTCCAGGTGTTGCGCGCGGGCGGTTTCCACCAGCGCATCGGTCATCACCACCGTGCCGCCGGGCAAGGCGAAGGCATTGGGCCCCAGGCCGGAGCGGAACGCGAGCGTGTAGTGCGGCGCGTAACCGCCATACCGCTGCAGCGCCGCGGGCGAAGCGGCCAGCAGCGCATCGAAACGTGCGCGCAGCGCGGCTTGGCGCGCAGGTGTGAGCGTGGTGGGCTTGAGCGTGCCCGCGTCCATCTGCGCCAGCGCACTCTGGGCCAGCGCCACCTCCCAGGCCAGCGGCACATGGCGCGTGAGCTGCGCGGCCAGCCAGGGCGTGCCGTGGCGGTAGAACGCGAACAAGCCGGCCACGGCCAGCACCAGGACGACGGCAAACACGCCCCAGCGCGTTTGCATGCGCTGCGCCAGCCCCGGCCGGTGGCCGGCCGCATCCAGCGCGGCCTGCCAGGCGGCGGGGTCGTCGATCTCCAGGCTACCGTCGTCGCCCAGATCGACCACGAGTTTTGGTTGCGGACGCCGGGCGTTCCAGGCCTCGGGCCAGGCCACGGCGCGGTGGGCAAAGCGGCGCGGCGGCGCACCGGGCACATGCAGTTCCAGCGCGGGGCCGTCGGGCGCGGGCAGCAGCCGCACCTGCACCGCGCGCGGTCGGCTGCTGCGCCCGTCGAACCAATGGGCGAGCACCATGCCCGTCAATGACGTCTCCGCGAGGGGGCGTCGGGCGAAGGTGTTTTGGGGCGGCCGGTCATCCGATCAGGTCCAGGCCCGCCGCATCAGCCAGCGCGTCGCCGATGCCGCCCGGCTGCTGCCGGCCCAGGCGCCCCGCCACCTGGTCCACGCCGCCCTTGACATGGACGGTGACGGATTCGAGCTTCATGCGGTATTCGCTCACCATGGCGAATGGGCGGAAGAACCCCAGCGTCAGTACCGTGAGCAGCATGTTGCGCAGCCGCAGCAGCACATATCCGCCCGTGCTGAGGTTGCACTTGAAGCGCGCGATGCGGCTCACACCGATGTTGCTCCAGGTCAGGCGAAATAGCGCGGCCTCGCGATAGGCGCGTGCCGGCGCGGTGGCCAGCATCATCGCCAGCAGCGCGCCCACGAAGGCCGCCATGATCAGCACGAAGATGCCCAGCCCCATCCCGCCCTTGCCCAGCTTGGACACGAGTCCGAGCGAGCCCGTGAAGAGGCCCGCGACCAGCGCGACGAGCACCAGCAGCGAGACGAGAAACACCGCCAGCGTGGCCAGCCACAGCTTCACGAAATCCATGTACACGGGCTTCCAGCGGCCGGCCTCGTTGCCGATGCGTGAGCGCAGCACCAGGAGGCTGCGGTAGTTGAACTCCAGCCGGATGATGCACAGCACCGTGAGCAGCAGGCCCAGTGCCACCAGACCTATCAGCGGCGCGGTGACCTCGGGCAGCTTGCGGCCGGTTTCTTCGTTCACCACCGCGGCCGGGGCCAGGGACTGCAGGCCCCAGAACA
Organism: [Acidovorax] ebreus TPSY; assembly: GCF_000022305.1. Lineage (NCBI taxonomy): Bacteria > Pseudomonadati > Pseudomonadota > Betaproteobacteria > Burkholderiales > Comamonadaceae > Diaphorobacter > [Acidovorax] ebreus. The sequence goes on along the minus strand of NC_011992.1, from coordinate 3,199,411 downwards.
CGCCCAGCCACACCAGTGCCAGAGCGAACACGGGCCAGCTGGCGGTGTAGACCTCGCGCCAGCTCGCCGCGAACTGCAGACGCAGCCCGCGCCAGCGCGTGTTGGCCAGGCGAAAGCGCATGGCGCTGCCCCAGATCAGCGGCGACAGGGCCGCGCCGCCCAGGATGAAAAGGCCCACGGCCGTGTCCTGCCCCGTGTTGACGGCCAATTGGTAGGCGACCGTGAGCAGCAGCAGCACGACGAAGCCCACCACCATGCGCCGCTGCTGCGCGGTGAATTCCAGGGGGCTGCCTGCCACCAGCGTGTGGCCGTAGAAGTACTGAGCCGTACGCCGCCGCGCCCAGGGGGTGTACAGGCCCAGCGTCAGAATGCTCAGCAGTACGTTCACGATCCACACGCGGAAGTACTCGCCGCCGCTGCCCGTGAAGCGCATGGTGTGTGGCTCGATGTCCTGTGACTCGAAGGACGAGCGCAGCCCAGAGCGCGCCCGCGCGCGCTCGGACGATACCTGGACGTCCATGGTTTTTCCCTCTCTGGTGGTTGTTGGCGCGCAGTGTAGCGCAGCACTAGGAGTGCTGTATCTTCTTGTTAAGAATGGCTGTATCGGTTGTCAATAAAGCGCTAGCAGCTATGTTTAGAGTAGCAATTCAGGCTTGGGCCACGGACCTCAGAACCGCTCCCACGGTTGCAGGTAGCGCCACTGCCCCTGGGGCACCTTGGCGAGCGGCACGCGGCCGATGCGGATGCGCTTGATGGCCCGCACGGACAGGCCCACGGCTTCGCACATGGCCGGGATCTGGCCGGGGCGGATGCCCTTGAGCGCGAAGCGCAGGCGTGTCTCGCTTTGCCAGCTGACCTTGATGGGCGGCAGCGGTCGGCCGTTGAAGCTCAGGCCGTGGCAGAGCTTTTGCAGGCCGCCGTCCGCGATCTGGCCTGCCACCTCCACGATGCACTCCTGTTCCAGCGTTTCGATGTCTTCCTGCAGTTTGCGGGCCACGCGCCGGTCCTGCGTGTAGACCACCAGGCCGCTGGCCTCGGTGGGCAGCGGCGTGAAGCATTCGAGCTGTTTGAAATGGCGCAGCAGCACGCGCGTGCCGGCGGCGTCTTCGGGCAGGTGCGACTGCGCGTTGAGCAGCGTGACGGCTTGCGGCGCGCCCTGGCTGCGGCTGCCGTGCGCGCCCGGTGCGCCGTGCGTCGCGCCAGTGACCAGGCCTAGCCCCGCCTCGTAGCCCGGCGGCTTGTGCAGCAGCAGGGTGACGGGGGTGAGCTCCATCAGATTGGCGTCTGGCGCCAGCACCACGCTTTGCGCGGACGCCACGCGCGCACCGGGCAGCTCGACCACCTGGCCGTCCACCGACACCCATCCGCCCTCGATGTACTGCTCTGCCGTGGTGCGCGAGCACTGGAACTGCTGCGCCACGCGCTTGGACAGGCGCACCGCGTCCGTTGGATGGCTGGACTCAGTCATTGCCGGGCTCCAGCATGCGGATGCGCTCCACATGCGCGAGCAGCGAGCGCTGCGCGATGGGCCACATGCGCGGCGGCACGTCGTCGTAGGCCAGGCGCACCCAGTCGTCCATGCTGCCTTCGGGCTGGGCCTGCATGGCGGCCAGCACCTTGGCCTCGCGCGCCAGGCGGTGGGCCTTCAGGCGTGCGATGGCGGTGCGCGCCCCATCTTCCGGGCCTCCCAGCACGTAGCCGTGCGCGGGCAGGATGAATTCGGCGCCGTGCTCGGCGCACAGCGCGTCCAGCCGGTCCAGCGAATCCAGGTAGTCCGCCATGTTGCCGTCGGGCGGGTCGATGACCGTGGTGCTGCCGTTCAGGATGTGGTCGCCCGAGAACAGCAGCCCGTCCTCGCGCAGCAGCAGGCACAGATGGTTGGCTGCATGGCCGGGCGTGTGGATGACCTGCAGGGTATGGGTGATTTCGCCATCCGGCCCTTGTCCAGCAAGCGTGAGAAGCTCATTATCTTGTAGCGAACGGTCGGGCGTGAATTGGCTGGCTGCACGCGCCGTGGGCGCCGAGGGCAGTCCCAGGATGGGCGGTGCGGCGCGCCCGGCGCGCACGCACATCGCCTGCAGCGGCGCGGCGCCGGGGGAGTGGTCGGGGTGCGAATGGGTGCACACGATCATGCGGATGTCCCCCCCCGCGGCGCGCCAGAGCTTGTCCAGGTGCTCGGTGTCGGCCGGACCGGGGTCGATGGCGATGTAGCCCGTGGCCGGGTCGCCCACCAGGTAGCTGTTGGTGCCGGGGCCGGTCATCACGCCGGGGTTGGGGGCGGTGAGGCGCTGCACGTTCTTCAGCAGCGGCACGGGCGTCTCGCTCTGCCAGTCCAGCGCATGCTCGCCGCGGCCCGTGGGCGTGACCAGCGCTAGCTCGCCGAAAGGCGCCTCGTCCTCCATGAAGCGCGCCTCCTTGCCGCCCAGCAGGCCCGAGCGCGGGCTGCTGACCCACAGAGGCTGCTCGTGCGCGACGGCGGCGAGCACGGCGTCCACGTCCGCAAACTGCGCCAGGCGCTGCAGCGTGCGGATGGTGGGGAAGATCATGAAGAACTGCCCCGCCTCGTGGCGCGCCAGCGCGTCGGCCGGGCTCACCCACACGGGCTCGAACTGCTCGGACTCGTCGGCCACGGGCTCCTGCCCCTCGGGCATGCGCGCGACGAGAAAGGGCACGGCGAAGCGCTTCGGTAAATTGCGGTCGGCCGTCCAGTGGGCCAGCCAGTACACGCGGTCGGCCGCCAGGCGCAGGCCGCGCGCGGCGCATTGCGCGGCGAACGTGGTGCCGGCCGGTGCTTGGCGTGCGATGGCGGCGATGTCGTCGGCCCCGGCCCAGCGGCCGTCGCCGTGGCGCGCCAGCAGCACGCCCAGCTCCTCGAAGCTTTCGCGGATGGCGGCCAGCGCGTCGGTCAGGCGCGCGGCGGTCTGCGCCGGGCGGTGGTCGGCCAGGGCGTGGGTGGCGGGGTCGGCGTCCTGCGTCTCGATGCCGCCGCCGGGGAACACGTAGGCGCCGGGCACGAAGCTGGCCTTGTCGGAGCGGCGCGTCATCAGCACCTGCAGCGTGCTGCCGCCGCCGGGTTGGGGCGCATCGCGCAGCAGCAGCACGGTGGCCGCGTGAAGGGGGGTGACCGGTTCGCGGTGGGGGTGTAGTTGTTGGCTCAGGCGTGGCATCGGCGCATTATCGGCAGGCGCACGCCGCCCGCCATCAGCCCTGCAGCGGGCGCAGCTGGGACAGGCGCTCCAGCACCGGGCCGATCAGCGGCTTGGCGCGCGGGATGCCCACGCTCCAGAGCATCTCCAGCAGCTCGATCAGCGCGGCGCCGTCGGCGCTGCGCTGCACGAGATGGGTGGCGGTGGCAACGTCTTCGGCGTGCAGCCGGTCAAGTACGTCAACGGTCAGAGTCATGGTGGCCTCGCTCTCTCTTTTCTGGGGCGATCAAAGGGACAACCTGCCCATGCCGGCCGAACCGCATCCGCGGCGGACGTGTTCAATCCGTGGGACGCAGCTGCAGCAGCCGCTGGAGCACGGGCTCCAGCAACTGCGGCGCGCGCGGAATGCCGCAGTTCCACAGCATCTCCAGCAGTTCGATGAGCGCCACGGCGTCGGCGCTGTCTTGCACCAGTTCCGTCGCGGCATTCGGGTCGGCGGCATGCAGCCGGTCGAGTACATCCATCGTCAGGGTCATCGCACCTCCGTTGTCGTTATCGTGGCCCGCCGCTGCCGGCAGGGCGGCGCGGCGGGAACCCCGGATGCTCCCCATGCAGCCCAGGGCGGGCTGATCGAAATCAATAGCCGAGCAAAAAACTCGGATGTCAGCCGTGCGGGGTTTCCCCGTGGTTGCACCCAGGCGACGCGCGCATGCGGCGGATAATCGCGCCATGCACATCCGCTTCACCAAGATGCAGGGCGCGGGCAACGACTTCGTGGTACTTGACGAGACGCAGGGACGCCTGGGGCTCACGCCCGCGCAGTACCGCTTTCTGGCCGACCGCCACTTCGGCGTGGGCGCCGACCAGATCCTCACCGTGCGCCCCTCGCCCGGCGCGGGCATCGACTTCGAATACGTGATCCACAACGCCGACGGCGGCCAGGTGGAGCAGTGCGGCAACGGCGCACGCTGCTTCGCGCGCTATGTGCGCGACAAGGGCCTCACCGCGCAGGACACGATCCGCGTGCAGACCATGGCCGGCGTCATCGCCCCGCACCTGACCGCCGACGGCCGTGTGACGGTGGACATGGGCCGCCCCGAGCTGGAGCCGGCGCGCGTGCCGTTCGACACCACGGGCCTCGCGCCCGTGTCGCAAGGTTCAGGCCAAAAATGGCCTCTGGCGCTTGATGGACAGGCGTCAGAAGCTACGCTATTAGTAGCAGTGGTGTCCATGGGCAACCCGCACGCCGTCCAGTTGGTCGACGATGTGGACACTGCCCCCGTGGCGCAGACCGGTCCCTTGATCGAAAGCCACCCGCGCTTTCCCCAGCGCGTGAACGCGGGCTACCTGCAGATCGTGAACCGTGGTGAAGTGCGCCTGCGCGTGTACGAGCGCGGCGCGGGCGAGACGCTGGCCTGCGGCACGGGCGCCTGCGCCGCCGTGGTGGCCGGCATCCGCCTGGGGCTGTTGGATGCGCGCGTGCAGGTGCACACGCGGGGCGGCCTGCTCACCATCGACTGGGCCGGCGGCTTGCAAGACCCCGTGTTCATGACCGGCCCCGCTACCACCGTCTTCGAAGGCGAGATCGACATTCCGGACGCTTTATGACCTCTTCCTCTCCCGTATCCCCCATCACCGAAGACGACATCGCGCACTTCCTGGCGAACACGCCGGGCTTCTTCGAGCGCCATGCCGAGTTGCTGGCCAGTGTCACCATCGCCAGCCCCCACGGCCAGCGCGCCGTGAGCCTGCACGAGCGCCAGGCCGAGATGCTGCGCGAGAAGATCAAGGGCCTGGAACACCGCGTGATGGAGATGGTGCGCCACGGTACCGAGAACGCCGCCATCACCCAGAAGATCCACCAGTGGACGCGCGAGGTGGCCGCCGTGCGCGATGCGGCCCGCCTGCCGCGCGCCGTGGAGAACGGCCTGCGCACGCTGTTCGACGTGCCACAGGTCGCGCTGCGGGTGTGGAACGTCGCGCCCGAGCACGCGGGCCTCGTCGCCACCCAGCCGGTGAGCGAGGACCTGCGCCTGTTCGCCTCGTCGCTGACCATGCCGTTCTGCGGGCCCAACCTGGGTTTCGAGGCCACGGCCTGGCTGCCCGAGGCGGGCGAGGTGCAGTCGCTGGCGCTGCTGCCGCTGCGCGAAGGCGCGATCGACAGCGCCGACCAGCCGGCCTTCGGCCTGATCGTGCTGGGCTCGCACGATCCGCACCGCTTCGAGGCCACCATGGGCACGGAATTCCTCTCGCGCATGGCCGAGCTTGCCAGCTCGGCACTGTCGCGCATGCGATGAAAAAGTGAGCGGCTTGCGCTGAATGGATAAGGGTTTGCGTAGGTTTTTTGCCTGAAAACACCACGCATCAAGCGCAAGAAGCTTCTTATTCAGTAGCAAATGAACGGTACGCCAGTTGCCCTGCACCTGCCGCCTGAGGCGTTGCAGTACCTGGAGCATGTGCGCGTGGAAAAGCGCCTGGCCGCGCGCACCCTCACGCTCTACACGCTGGACCTGCAGCGCCTGGCCGCCATGGCCGCGGGCGTGGATCTGCCGCTGCTGCGCCTGACCAGCGCGCACATCCGCCGCTTCGTCGCGCAGATGCATGCCGGCGGGCGCAGCGGGCGCGGCATCGCGCTCATCCTCTCGGGCTGGCGGGGTTTTTACACCTGGGCCGCGCGCCAGGGGCTGGTGCCGCACAACCCCGTGCAGGACGTGCGCGCGCCCAAGGCGCCCAAGCCCCTGCCCAAGGCCCTGCCCGTGGACGAAGCGGTGCGCCTGGCCGAGCACCAAGAGACGGGCGCCGACCCCTGGCTGGAGGCGCGCGACGCGGCCATCGTCGAGCTGCTCTACGGCTGCGGCCTGCGTGTGGGCGAACTGGTGGGCCTGGACGTGGCGCCCAGCCCCGCCGCGCACCAGCAGGGGCGCGGCTGGGTGGACCTGCAGGCGGGCGAGGCGCATGTCTTCGGCAAGGGCTCCAAGCGACGCAGCGTGCCCGTGGGCCGTGCCGCCGCCGCGGCCCTGCAGGCCTGGCTGGCGCAGCGCGCGCTGCCGTTTGGCGCCGCGGGCGCGGCGCGGCTGGAGCCGGCGCTGTTCATCGGCCGGCGCGGCGCGCGGCTCACGGCGCAGTCCGTCTGGTTGCGCCTGCGCCAGCGCAGCCAGGTGGCGGGCCTGACCACGCCCGTGCACCCGCACATGCTGCGCCACTCGTTCGCCAGCCACCTGCTGCAGTCCAGTGGCGACCTGCGCGCCGTGCAGGAGCTGCTGGGCCACGCCAACATCACCACCACCCAGGTCTACACGCGGCTGGATTTCCAGCACCTGGCGCGGGTGTACGACGCGGCGCACCCGCGCGCGCGGCGCAAGCCCTAGGTGGGCGGCGGCGGGCGGTAGCCTGGTCCCGCACGCTCTGCGTCCGGCCGGTGCGACAAAAGCGCTCACCCGCGCGCGCACAATCCAGGGATGAAAACCATTCGACTGAAACCCGGCAAGGAGCGTTCGCTGCAGCGCCGCCATCCCTGGATTTTTGAAGGTGCCATCGCCAAGGGCGGCGGCGACAGCGGCGAGACGGTGCGGGTGGAGTCGGCGGAGGGCCAGTTTCTTGCCTGGGCAGCGTTCAGCCCCCAGTCGCGCATCCGTGCCCGGGTGTGGAGCTTTGACGAGAAGCAGCGCATCGATGCTTCTTTTTTTATAGCTGCTTGCGCCCGATCCATAAGCGCTAGAGGCCGTTTTTATATTGAAAGCAATGGCGTGCGGCTGGTCCATGGCGAATCCGATGGGCTGCCGGGGCTGATCGTGGACCGCTACGAGGACACGCTGGTGGCCCAGTTCACCAGCGCGGGCACGGAGCGCTGGAAGGCCGTCATCGCCGATGCGCTGCTTCAGGCGACAGGCCTGTCGCGCCTGTACGAGCGCTCCGACGCCAGCGTGCGCCAGTTGGAAGGCCTGGCGCCGGCCACCGGCTGGCTGCGCGGGCAGGGGCCGCAGGAGCTGACGATCCGCGAGCATCGCTGGCGGCTCACGCTCGATATTGCCGAAGGGCACAAGACGGGCTTCTACCTCGACCAGCGCGACAGCCGGCACCATTTCTTTGGCACGGTGCAGCGCCTGGGCCTGCAGCGTGTACTCAACTGCTATTGCTATACGGGCGGCTTCACGGTGGCGGCGCTGGCCGGCGGCGCGGGGCAGGTCACGTCCATCGATTCTTCCGGCCCCGCGCTGGAGCGTGCGCGGGCGCACGTGCAATTGAACGGGTTTGACGCGGCGCGGGCCGAATTTCTGGATGCCGACGTGAATGGATCCCTGCGCCGCTTCCTGGCCGAAGGGCGGCGCTTTGACGCCATCGTGCTCGACCCGCCGAAGTTCGCCCCCACGGCGGCGCATGCCGAGCGTGCGGCGCGCGCGTACAAGGACATCAACCGCCTCGCGCTGCAACTGCTGGAGCCGGGCGGCGTGCTGTATACCTTTTCCTGCTCGGGCGGCATCAGCGCCGACCTGTTTCACAAGATCGTGGCCTCGGCGGGTGCGGATGCGGGCGTGGACGGCTACGTGCTGGGGCGCTTGGCCGGCGCGCCCGACCACCCGATGACGCTGGAGTTCCCCGAGGGCGAGTACCTCAAGGGTCTGGCCATCATGCGCAAGCCGGCATGACGCTGCGGGCGCGAAGGTCTTGACAGGCTCTGTACACTGAAATTCGATTCCCATGCGGCGGTCGTCCAGGCCGCCGTTTTGCGTTTGCACTCCACGGAAAGCGACCCATGGCCCTGATTCCCGTCACCATCCTCACCGGCTTCCTCGGCTCCGGCAAGACCACGCTGCTCAAGCGCGTGCTGTCCGAAATGCACGGCCAGAAGATCGCCGTGATCGAAAACGAGTTCGGCGAGGAAAACATCGACACCGACATCCTCAAGACCGAGTCCAAAGAGCAGATTCTGCAGATGAGCAACGGCTGCATCTGCTGCACCATCCGCGAGGATCTGCGCGAAACCCTGCAGCTGTTGGCTGCCAAGCGCCGCAAGGGGCTGGTGGCGTTCGACCGCGTGGTGATCGAGACCACGGGGCTTGCCGACCCCGGCCCCGTGGCGCAGACTTTTTTCATGGACGATGAGATCGCCGAGACCTATCTTATCGATTCCATCATTACTTTGGTGGACGCCAAGCACGCCCAACAGCAGCTGGACGACCGCCAGGAGGCACGCCGGCAGGTGGGCTTTGCCGACCAGATCTTCCTGTCCAAGACCGACCTGGTGAGCGAGGAGGAAAAGAACGACCTGATCCACCGCCTCAAGCACATGAACCCGCGCGCGCCCATCCGCGCGGTGCATTTTGGCGATGTGCCGCTGGCCGAGGTGCTGGACCTGCGTGGCTTCAATCTCAACGCCAAGCTGGACATCGACCCGGACTTCTTGAAGGAAGAAGACGCGCACGACCACAGCCATTGCGACCATGACCACGGGCACTGCGAACACGAGCACGACCATGGTCATGGCCATGCGCACGGCGAGCACGGCGGCCACGACCATGGCCATGAGCACAAGCATGACGAGCACTGCAAGCACCCGCATCACCACCACCATGACGACGACGTCAAGAGCTTTGTCTACCGCGCCGACCGTGCCTTCGATCCGGCCAAGCTGGAGGACTTCCTGGGCGCCATCGTCAATATCTACGGCCCGCGCATGCTGCGCTACAAGGGCGTGCTGAATATGAAAGGCACCGACCGCAAGGTGATCTTCCAGGGCGTGCACCAGCTCATGGGCAGCGACCTGGGTCCCCAGTGGGCCGAAGGCGAGGCGCGCCAGAGCAAGATGGTGTTCATCGGCATCGACCTGCCGCAGGACATCCTGCAACAGGGGCTGGAGCAGTGCCTGGTGTGAGACCCGTGGTGGCTGGCGGTAAAGTGCACTACGCCTGTGTGGTATCCACAACGTTTTGCGCTCGGCCAGCGCAGGTCTATACAATCGCGCCCCGGCAAAAACGCCCCCTGGGGCGCGTGCCATTCGCACCGTGCTGCACGAGGGGCCCTGGGCCCCGCACGCAGGCGGAAAAAGCCCGAACTGCGAGGAGACAGGAAGTGAAAGCCCAGTCCAGCAAAGCCCAGGCTGCGGCCCAGGCCAAGCGCGCGGGCGACGAACCCGCGCCGGTAACCGCGCGGCGCCTCCGGCCTTCTCCTTCCGGTTCCGGGCAATTGACCGTACCATCCAAGGCCACCGCGGCGGCGCCCGGCGCCCCCGAAGCCAGCTTTACCCAAACTATGCCTACGACCCTGCAAACCCCTGTGGCGGCCGCCAAGAAAGATCCCAAGCTGGCCAACAACTGGAAGACCAAGTCTGCCGAAGACCTGACGGATGCCGAAGTGCTGGCCATGCCCGAGAGCGAGTACATGAATGAGAAGCAGCTGGCGTTCTTCCGCCACAAGCTGGCTCAGCTCAAGCAGGACATGCACAACAACGCGGGCGAAACCACCGAGCACCTGCGCGAGGACACCGTCGTGGTCCCTGATCCGGCCGACCGCGCGACGATCGAGGAAGAGCACGCGCTGGAACTGCGCACGCGCGACCGCGAGCGCAAGCTGCTCAAGAAGATCGAGCAGTCCATCGCGCGCATCGACGCCGGCGACTACGGTTATTGCGACGAGACGGGCGAGCCCATCGGCGTAGGCCGCCTGCTGGCACGCCCCACGGCTACGCTGTCGCTGGAGGCGCAGCAGCGCCGCGAACTCAAGCAGAAAATGTTTGGTGACTGATCCAGCGGTCGATTACCGCGAGACGCCCGCACTGCGCACGCCCATTTGCATCCATGAGCAAGGAAGACACCACCACATCCGGCGGCCTGCTGTCCAAGATGGTGCGGTTCGTGCGCAATCCCACCGTCAACTGGTCCGATCTCGATGCGGTCGAGGCGGACCGCGAGAGCCAGTACAGCAAGCAGATGCTCAAGGAGATGATCGAGCGCAAGCGGCGCAACGATTTCGTGCGCCGCCGCGAGTTCGATCAGCTGCGCAAGCTGCGCCAGCGCGAGGCCCTGCACGGCCAGCGCCCTGAAGACATCACTGCGCGCACGTCGTTCTTCCAGACCAGCATGACCTCGCCCGATGAGCGGGCCGTCACGCTCAAGAAGATCGACGAGATCGAGGCGCAGATGTCGCAGCAATGGTGGAAAGGCAAAGGGTCGGGCGAAACCCCGGCCCCAACCCCTGCGGCGCCCGCGCCTGACGGTGCGGCGCTGCCCTCAGCGTCCGCAGCCCCCGCGCCGCGACCCGCACCGGTGGCTGCCGCGGCTTTTGCCGCCGCACCCATCGCAGGACAACCGTCGCCTGCGGCCGCGGCCATGGCGGCGGCGCTGGCCTCCAGCGGGCTGGCCGGCGACCCCGCGCGCGCCTTTGCGCCGACTGCGCCGCTGAGCCTGCCGCCGACGCTCGACAAGGCGCCCGCCGTCGAGCCGATGTTCCACGACGCGAGCCCGGTGGTCGTACCCCCGCCGCTCGCGGAGGACGCGCCGCAACCCGCGCCGTCCCAACCGGAGAAGTTCGTGCACGAACCCGACCTGGAAGAGGCCGCGATCCGCTTTGCCAATGGCGACTATGCCGGCGCGGAGTCGGGCCTGAAGGAAGTGCTGGTCCAACACCAGCACAGTGACCCCCAGCAGCAGCATGACATCTGGATGACCCTGTTTGACCTGTACCGGGCTACGGGCCAGCAGGAGCCTTTCGACGCGCTGGCCATTGACTATGCCGCTCGTTTCGGTCGCTCGGCGCCGCTGTGGTTCTCGTTGCCCGAACAGCTGGGTTTGAAGGCCATGACGCCTGACGTGGGTGCACCCGCCATCCCGCAGAGGGAACTGAGCTGGAGTGCGCAATCCACCCTCACGCAGCAATCGATTGCGGCGCTGCAGGCCTCGCTGGCGCGTTCCGCGCCGCCCTGGACCCTGAACTGGACGCGGCTGACCGCGATCGATCTGCCAGCGGTCACCGCGCTGGCCGAGCTGTTCGAGGCCTGCGCGGAGCGGGATGTGCAGATCCACTTCGTTGGCACCGCCGCGCTGCAGGGGGTCCTGCAGGCCCACACCCAGTCGGGGGACCGCGGCGCCGATCCACAGTGGTGGCGGCTGCGCATGGCGGCGCTACGGCTCATGGGGCTGCCCGATGAATTCGAACTCGTCGCGCTGGACTACTGCGTCACCTACGAGGTCTCGCCGCCATCGTGGGTGCCTCCGCGCTGCGGCTACAGCGGCGACGACGGTGCGCAGCCACCGGCCACGCCCGAGGCGGCCGACAGCTCGCTGTACGCGTCGGGGTTCGCGCTGTCGCAGCCGGGCGGCGTGGACGAGGGGCCTGCCGCCACGCTCGAAGGCCACATCGAGGGGGATGCGTCCTCCGTCCTGGAGCCGCTGGAGCCTCTCGTGCGCCCCGGTGTGCCGCTGAACGTGGCCTGCGACCGGCTGATCCGCATCGATTTCGCTGCCGTGGGCTCGGTGCTGAACTGGGCGGCCACCCAGCAGGCGCAAGGGCATGTGGTGCAGTTCACCAACCTGCACCGGTTGGTCGCCGTGTTCTTCAACGTGATCGGCGTGAACGAGCACGCCTGGGTGGTGCCCCGCAAGAACTGAGGCCGCACCGGCTATTTGCCACTCCGGGGCCGTTGCCGAGAAGGTGCTCTGCCGTGCTTGCAAGGCGGCGCAGCGCCCCCATATGCACGAGCTATGGAACAGTACCACGGCACCACCATCCTCAGCGTCCGACGCCAGACGGCAGACGGCATCCAGGTCGCCCTTGGCGGCGACGGACAGGTCACCCTGGGCAACATCGTTGTCAAGGGCACGGCGCGCAAGGTGCGCAAGCTCTACCAGGGGCGGGTCCTGGCGGGCTTTGCCGGCGCCACGGCCGATGCGTTCACGCTGTTTGAGCGTTTCGAGGCCAAGCTGGAAAAGCACCAGGGCCAACTGACGCGCGCGGCCATCGAACTCACCAAGGATTGGCGTACCGACCGCGTGCTGCGCCGCCTGGAGGCCATGCTGGCCGTGGCGGACCATTCCGCGTCCCTCATCATCACCGGCAACGGCGACGTGCTGGAGCCCGAGCAGGGCATCGTCGCCATCGGCTCGGGCGGCGCCTACGCCCACTCGGCCGCCAAGGCGCTCTTGAGCAACACCGACCTGCCCGCGGCCGAGATCGTCAAGAAGTCGCTGGAGATCGCGGGCGAGCTGTGCATCTACACCAACATGCACCACACCATCGAGACGTTGTAGGCGTCGTGTGGTTGGCTATCTTTTTTGTAGCTGTTTGCGCTTGTCTATCAAGCGTTAGCGGCTCATTTGACTCATAAAGACAGGCAGGCTGCAGCATGTCCTCCATGACTCCCCAGGAAATCGTCTCCGAACTCGACCGCCACATCGTCGGCCAGAACGGCGCCAAGCGCGCCGTGGCCATTGCGCTGCGCAACCGCTGGCGCCGCCAGCAGGTGGACGCCAGCCTGCGGCACGAGATCACGCCCAAGAACATCCTCATGATCGGCCCCACGGGCGTGGGCAAGACCGAGATCGCGCGGCGCCTGGCGCGCCTGGCGGACGCGCCGTTCATCAAGGTCGAGGCCACCAAGTTCACCGAGGTGGGTTACGTGGGCAAGGACGTGGATTCCATCGTCCGCGATCTGGTGGAAGTGGCCGTGAAACAGACGCGCGAAGCCGACATGAAAAAGGTGCGCGTGCGTGCCGAAGACGCCGCCGAGGACCGCATCCTGGATGTGCTCATCCCTCCGGCGCGCGGCGCCAGCGTCGATACCGCGCGCACCGGCGATCCCGCGGGCGACAGCACGGCGCGCCAGGTGTTCCGCAAGAAGCTGCGCGAGGGCCAGCTGGATGACAAGGAGATCGAAATCGACCTGGCGGATGCGCGGCCGCAGTTTGAAATCATGAGCCCGGCCGGCATGGAGGAGATGACCGAGCAGTTGCGTGGCATGTTCAGCCAGATGGGCCAGGAGCGGCGTCGCGCGCGCAAGCTCAAGATCGCCGAGGCCATGAAGCTGCTGGTCGAGGAAGAGGCCGCCAAGCTGGTCAATGAGGAAGAGGTCAAGACGCGGGCGCTGGCCAACGCCGAGCAGAACGGTATTGTTTTCATCGACGAGATCGACAAGGTCGCGTCGCGCCAGGAGGCCGGCGGCGCCGACGTCTCGCGTCAGGGCGTGCAGCGCGACCTGCTGCCGCTGGTGGAGGGCACCACGGTGTCCACCAAGTACGGCATGGTCAAGACCGACCACATCCTGTTCATCGCCTCGGGGGCGTTCCACCTCGCCAAGCCGAGCGACCTGATCCCCGAGCTGCAGGGGCGCTTCCCGATACGCGTGGAACTCACCTCACTGTCGGTGCAGGACTTCGAGGCCATCCTCACGCAGACCCATGCCTCGCTGGTCAAGCAGTATCAGGCGCTGCTGGAGACGGAAGGCGTCACCCTGGATTTCACGCCCGAGGGCATCACCCGCCTGGCCCACATTGCCTTCGAGGTGAACGAGCGCACCGAAAACATCGGTGCGCGCCGCCTGTCCACGGTGATGGAGCGGCTGCTGGACGAGGTGAGTTATGACGCCACGCGCCTGTCGGGGCAGACCGTGGTGGTGGATGCCGGCTACGTGAATGCACGGCTGCAGTCGCTGAGCCAGGACGAAGACTTGTCCCGATACATCCTGTGATGCCTGGTTGCGCGGGGCGTCAAGCCTTCATAAACCACTTGCATACCTGCAGCTAAGTGCTTAATCAATAAGGACATTTGCCCGATTTTCACCTTGGAAATCGGCGCTAAGTCCTTGATTTCATTGCAAAATTTTGTTGCGGCGCCTCTTGCCTGGTGTTCTTTTCCTGCTACAGTGCAAAAAAGTGCAATTAAGTGGTGAAAAGTGCCCTTTGCGCCCTCTCTCGGGGTGGAAAGCGGCAGTAGCGGGCAAGGGGTTCCATCGGTGTTTCAAGGGGCGTCATCGCTGAGTCTGGATGCAAAGGGGCGGCTGTCCGTGCCGACCCGGCATCGTGACGCCCTCACGGCGCAGGCGGGCGGCCAGCTCACCCTCACCAAGCACCCCGATGGCTGCCTGATGGTCTTCCCCCGTCCCGAGTGGGAGAAGTTCCGCGAGCGCATTGCCCAGCTGCCCATGTCCGCGCAATGGTGGAAGCGCATCTTCCTCGGCAACGCGATGGACGTGGAGATGGACGGCACCGGCCGGGTGCTGGTCTCGCCCGAATTGCGCGAGGCGGCCGGCCTGTCCAAGGACGCCATCCTGCTGGGCATGGGCAACCACTTCGAGCTGTGGGACAAGGCCACCTACGAGGCCAAGGAAGCCGCGGCCATGCAGGCCGAGATGCCCGATGTCTTCAAGGATTTCTCTTTCTAGGGGCCGCGTGTGAACCAGCCCCTGCAACACACCACGGTCCTGCTCGACGAGGCGGTGCACGCCTTGCTGGGCGATGGCGATGCGCCTGCGGGCACCTTCGTGGACGGCACCTTTGGCAGGGGAGGGCATTCGCGGCTCATCCTGCAGCGGTTGGGGCCGCAAGGCCGGCTGGTGGCGTTCGACAAGGACACCGAAGCCATTCAAGCAGCGGCGCGCATCACGGATGCGCGCTTTTCCATTCGGCACCAGGGGTTCAGCCATCTCGGGGAACTGCCCGCCGCCAGCGTGTCCGGTGTGCTGCTGGACCTGGGCGTGAGCTCCCCGCAGATCGACGACCCACAGCGCGGGTTCAGTTTTCGTTTCGATGGTCCGCTGGACATGCGCATGGACACCACGCGTGGCCAGAGCGTGGCCGAGTGGCTGGCAGATGCCGAAGCGGCACAGATTGCGGAGGTGATACGTGACTACGGTGAAGAACGGTTTGCTGGCCCCATTGCAAAGGCGATTGTTGCTCGGCGCACGGAACGCGGCCCCATTTCAAGCACCGCCGAACTGGCCGACATCGTGGCTGGCGCGGTCAAGACCCGCGAGCCGGGCCAGAACCCTGCAACGCGCACATTTCAGGCTCTTCGGATTTTCATCAACGCCGAGCTTGAGGAGCTGCAGCAGGCGCTAGAAGGCAGTCTGCGCGTGCTGCGGCCCGGTGGCCGGCTGGTGGTCATCAGCTTCCACTCGCTGGAAGACCGCATCGTCAAGCAGTTCATCGCACAGCACTCCAAGGAGGTCTACGACCGCCGTGCACCGTTCGCGCCGCCCCAGCCGATGCGGCTCAAGGCGCTGGAGCGCATCAAGCCAAGCACGGACGAGGTGGCCGCCAACGCGCGTGCGCGCAGCGCCGTGATGCGCGTGGCAGAACGCACGGAGGTGCCCGCATGAGCGACGCGCGGATGTGCCATGTCGCCACGCCGCTGCGCGCGCATGTGCGGGGCGCGCTCGCTTCGCGGCACAGTCCTTCGAGCGTTGCAGGGCACACGGGAGGCGGGCGATGACGCGCATCAGCCTTGTGCTGCTGCTGGCGGTGATGGCCAGCGCGCTATACCTGGTGCATACGCAATACCAGTCGCGAAGGCTGTTCACCGAACTCGATCGCGCGGTGGCTGAGTCGCGCCGCCTCGAGACCGAGCACCAGCGTCTGCAGGTGGACAAGCGCGCGCAGGCCACGCCGCTGCGCGTGGAGCGCCTGGCGCGCGACCGGCTGCAGATGCGTACCGCCACGCCGGCCATTACCGAATACGTGACCGACGGCGGTAACGTCGTCGTGCCAGCTGGCGAGGGGCGCGCGCCGTGAGCAGCCGCAGCGTCAACTACACCTCCAGCCCTCTGCTGGCCAGCAAGACACCTGTCTGGCGCAGCAAGTTCATCGTCGCCCTGGTGGCGCTGGGTTTCGTGGGCCTGGCGGGGCGCGCCGCCTACGTGCAGGTGATCGGCAACGACTTCTTTCAGCGCCAGGGCGAGGTGCGCTTTGCGCGCACGCTGGAGCTGCCGGCCAACCGGGGCCGCATCCTCGACCGCAATGGCCTGATCCTCGCTTCCAGCGTTCCGGCGGCCAGCATCTGGGCCATCCCTGAAGATGTGGAAATGGCCAAACCCGAGGTGCGCGCCAAGCTCAAGGACCTGGCGCGTCTCATGGATATGCCGCTGTCCACGCTGCAGGGCAAGCTGGCCGACGAGGACAAGACCTTCGTCTGGATCAAGCGCCAGCTCGACTGGGACGTGGGCCAGCAGATCACCGCCCTGGGGCTGAAGGGCATCTACCTGCGCAAGGAATACAAGCGCCAGTATCCAGAGGGCGAAGCCGCCGCGCACGTGGTGGGCTTTACGAACGTGGAAGACCATGGTCAGGAAGGCATGGAGCTGGCCTTCGACAAGGATCTGGCGGGCAAGCCGGGGTCGCGCCGTGTCATCAAGGATCGCCTGGGCCGCGTGGTGGAGGGCGTAGGCGCCGAAGTGCCGCCCGTGGATGGCAAGGACATGCAGCTGTCCATCGACAGCAAGGTGCAGTTCTTCGCCTACCAGAAGCTGCGCGACACCGTGCAGGCGCACAAGGCCAAGGCCGGCAGCGTGGTGGTGCTGGATGCGCGCACGGGCGAGGTGCTGGCCTTGGCCAACTACCCCAGCTATGTGCCCGACAAGCGTCAGAACCTGACGGGCGAGCAACTGCGCAACCGCGCGCTCACCGACGTGTTCGAACCCGGCTCCACCATCAAGCCCATCACGGTGGGGCTGGCGCTGGAGAGCGGCCGCTTCAAGCCCGAAACCAGCGTGGACACCACGCCAGGCCGCCTGACCATTACCGGCTCGACGATCAGTGACACGCACAACTACGGGCTGTTGACCGTGGAGGGCGTGATCCAGAAGTCCAGCAACGTGGGTACCACGAAGATCGCGATGCAGCTGCCGGCGCAGGAAATGTGGGAAACCTTCTCTGCCGTCGGCTTCGGGCAAAAGCCGCAGATCGCCTTTCCGGGGGTGGCGAGCGGGCGGCTGCGCCCCTACAAAAGCTGGCGGCCCATCGAGCAGGCCACCATGTCCTACGGCTACGGGCTGTCGGCCAGCCTGTTCCAGATGGCGCGCTCCTATACCGTGTTTTCCAACGGCGGCAAGGTGATTCCCGCCACCATGCTGAAGACCCACGAAGCGCCCGTGGGCGTGCCCGTGTTTTCCGAACGCACCGCCAACCAGGTGCGCAAGATGCTGCAGATGGCCGCGGGGCCCGGCGGCACGGGCCAGAAGGCGCAGACGGTGGGCTATTCCGTAGGCGGCAAGTCCGGCACGGCGCGCAAGCAGGTGGGCAAGAGCTACGCCTCGGGCAAGTACCGCGCCTGGTTCACCGGGCTTGCGCCCATCGACCAACCGCGCATCATCGTGGCCGTGATGGTCGACGAGCCCAGCAACGGCGTGATCTACGGCGGTGCGGTTGCGGCACCGGTGTTCAGTGAAGTGGTGCAGCAGACCCTGCGCATGATGGGCGTGGCGCCCGACATGGCTGTCAAGCCGCTCATCGTCTCCAACGGTGTGGAGGAATCGCTGTGAACGCACTGCACACGCTCACCACCCTGCAGGAGGCCGTGGACTGGCTGCGCCAGCGCGTCACGGGTACGCTGCAGACGGACAGCCGCCTGATCCAGCCGGGCGATGGGTTCATCGCCTGGCCCGGCGCGGCCACGGACGGGCGCGCCCACGTGGGCGACGCCGTGGCGCGCGGCGCTGCCGCCTGCTTGGTGGAGTGCGAGGGCGTGGAGCCCTTCGCCCTCGCGGGAGACCACATCGCGGCGCTGCGCGGCCTCAAGGCCGCGACCGGCATGATTGCCTCCGAATGGTTCGGCCACCCCACCCAGCGCCTGCAGGTGCTGGCCGTGACTGGCACCAACGGCAAGACCAGCACGGCCTGGTGGCTGGCGGATGCGCTCAATCAGCTATCAAAAGAAGAGCTGCCAGCGCTTGCTGGATGCGCGCTGGTGGGTACTTTGGGCATGGGCGTGCCGCCAGCGTTGCAGACCACGGGCATGACGACCCCCGACCCGGTGCGCCTGCAGCGCGCCTTTGCGCAGTTTGCGGAAGCGGGCCATCGCGCCTGCGCCATCGAGGCATCGTCTATCGGCCTGGCCGAGCACCGCCTGGACGGCACACGCATTCACGTGGCGCTGTTCACCAACTTCACGCAGGACCACCTGGACTACCACCCGGGCATGGCCGCCTACTGGCAAGCCAAGCGCGCACTGTTCGACTGGCCGGGGCTGCGCGCATCCGTGGTCAATGTGGACGACCCGCAGGGCGCCGCTCTGCACGCCGAGCTGCAGGGCAGCGACCTGGATCTGTGGAGCGTCTCCCTGCAGGGCCCCGCCCGCCTGCAGGCCAAGCACATCGTGCACACGGGTGCCGGCCTGGCCTTCACGGTGGCCGAAGGCGCGCATACCGAGGTGCTGCAAACGCAGGTCATCGGCCTGTACAACGTGTCCAACCTGCTGGGCGTGATTGCAGGCATGCGTGCGCTGGGGGTGCCCCTGGCGCAGGCGCTCCAGGCCTGTGCGCGCCTGCGGCCCGTGCCCGGGCGCATGGAGCAGTTGGCGGCCGCTGGCCAGCCGCTGGTGGCTGTGGACTATGCCCACACGCCCGATGCGCTGCACCAGGCGCTGGCCGCGCTCAAGCCCGTGGCGGCGCAGCGCGGAGGGCGGCTGTGGTGCGTGTTCGGCTGCGGTGGCAACCGCGACGCCGGCAAGCGTCCGCTGATGGGAGCCGTGGCACAGCGCGAGGCCGACGAGGTCATCGTCACCAGCGATAACCCGCGGGGTGAGGAGCCGCAATCCATCATCCACCAGATCCTGCTGGGCACGATTGCAGGCACCAGCGTGCGTGCCGAGGTCGACCGTGCCGCGGCCATCGCGCAAGCGCTGGCCGATGCCGGCGCCAACGATGTGGTGCTGATTGCCGGCAAGGGCCATGAGGACTACCAGGAGACGGCGGGCCAGCGTGTGCCGTTCTCCGACATGGCGCATGCGCGTGCAGCGCTCGCGCGCCGAGGAGGCGTGGCATGAGCCACCACCAGAACAACTCCCCCATGATGACGCTGCAACAGGCGTTTGATCTGCTGCGCGCCCGCATTCCTGGTGCGCGACTGATCGGCGAAGGTGCCACGCCGCTTGCGCGCGTGCACACCGATACCCGCACGCTGGCCGCAGGTGACCTGTTCGTGGCGCTCAAGGGTGAGCGTTTCGATGCGCACCAGTTTCTGTCCCAGGCGCGAACGGCCGGCGCCGCGGCGGCCATTGCGCATGCGGGCCTGGCCGACGCTGGTCTGCCCGGCATCGAGGTACCCGACACCCTGGCCGCCCTGGGTGCGCTGGCCACCGGCTGGCGCGCGCAGCGGGATCTGCCGCTGATCGCCGTGACCGGCAGCAACGGCAAGACCACGGTCACGCAAATGATCGCGGCGGTGCTGCGGGCCTGGAAAGGCGACGCCGCGCTGGCCACGCAGGGCAACTTCAATAACGACGTGGGCGTACCCCTCACGCTGCTGCGCCTGCGGCCGGGCCATGAGGCTGCGGTGGTCGAGTTGGGCATGAACCATCCCGGCGAGATCGCGAATCTGGCGGACATTGCCCGGCCCACCGTGGCCCTGGTCAACAACGCCCAGCGCGAGCACCTGGAATTCATGCACACGGTCGAGGCCGTGGCGCACGAGAACGGCAGCGTGCTGTCTGCCCTGCCGGCCGATGGCACGGCTGTGTTCCCGGCGGCAGATGCCTTCACGCCCTTGTGGCGCGAGCTGGCCGGCACGCGGCACTGCCTGACCTTTGGCGAGGCCGCGGGCGAGGTGCGCTGCGCCGCAGCGCAATGGGGCGATGGCGCATGGCAGGTGCGCATCGACACCCCCAACGGCGCATTCGATACGCGGCTGGCCATCGCAGGGCGCCACAACGTCACCAATGCCCTGGCCGCCACGGCCTGCGCGCTGGCGGCGGGGGGGCCTCTGGCGAGCATTGCGCGAGGGCTGGCGGCTTTCGCACCGGTCAACGGGCGCTCGCGCGCATTGGCCGTGCGTTGCGGGGGGCGTTCCATCACGGTGGTGGACGACAGCTACAACGCCAACCCCGACTCGGTGCATGCGGCCATCGAGGTGTTGGCCGCACTGCCTGGCCCGCGCCTGCTGGTGCTGGGGGACATGGGCGAGGTGGGCGACCAGGGGTCGCAGTTCCACGCCGAGGCCGGCGCGCACGCCCGTGTGCGCGGCATCGAGCAGCTGTTTGCGCTGGGCGACCTGAGCGCCCACGCCGTGCAGGCCTGTGGGACGGCCGCACGGCATTTCAAGGACATGGCCACGCTGCAGGCCGCAGTGGGGCAGGCCCTGCCCACGGTGGGCAGCGTGCTGGTGAAGGGATCGCGATTCATGAAGATGGAACAGGTCGTGCAGGCGCTGCAGGCACTGCATGAGGACGGCGCCGCAGGCGCTGCCGCGCAAGGGGGAGCCGCATGCTGCTGATGCTGACCCAATGGCTGCAAGGCCTGTCGCCCGAGCTGAGCTTTCTGCGGGTGTTCCAGTACCTCACGCTGCGGGCGGTGATGGCGGCGCTGACGGCGCTGCTCATCGGCCTGATCGCGGGGCCGAAGGTCATCCGTATGCTGACCTCGCTCAAGATCGGCCAGCCGATCCGCGGCTACGCCATGCAGACGCACCTGTCCAAGAGCGGCACGCCCACCATGGGCGGCGTGTTGATTCTGGGTTCCATTGCCATCTCCACGCTGCTGTGGTTCGACCTGTCCAACCGTTTCGTGTGGATCGTGCTGGCCGTGACGCTGGGGTTTGGCGCCATTGGCTGGGTGGACGACTGGCGCAAGGTGGTCAACAAGGACCCCGAGGGCATGCGTTCGCGCGAGAAGTATTTCTGGCAATCGGTGATCGGGCTGCTGGCCGCGCTGTACTTGGTGTTCAGCATTTCCGAGAACTCCAACACGCGGGTGTTCGAGCTGTTCATCACCTGGGTGCAGTCCGGCTTTTTGATGGACCTGCCGCCCAAGGCAGGCCTGCTGGTGCCGTTCTTCAAGGAAGTGAGCTACCCGCTGGGGGTGCTGGGCTTCGTGATCCTGACCTACCTGGTGATCGTGGGCTCCAGCAACGCCGTGAACCTGACCGACGGCCTGGACGGCCTGGCCATCATGCCCGTGATCATGGTGGGCGCCTCGCTGGGCATCTTCGCCTACGTGACCGGTAACGCGGGCTATGCGAAATACCTGCTGTTCCCTTATATCGCCGGCTCGGGCGAGTTGTTGATCTTCTGCGCCGCCATGGCTGGCGCGGGCCTCGCCTTCCTGTGGTTCAACACCCACCCGGCACAGGTTTTCATGGGCGACGTCGGCGCGCTGGCTTTGGGCGCTGCGCTGGGCACGATCGCGGTCATCGTGCGCCAGGAGATCGTGCTGGCCATCATGGGCGGCATCTTCGTGGTGGAAGCGCTGTCTGTGATGCTGCAGGTGACCTGGTTCAAGTACACCAAGCGCAAGTATGGCGAGGGCCGGCGCCTCCTCAAGATGGCGCCGCTGCACCACCACTTTGAAAAGAGCGGCTGGAAGGAGACGCAGGTGGTCGTGCGCTTCTGGATCATCACCATGCTGTTGTGCCTCGTGGGTTTGACCACGCTGAAGCTGCGATGAACACTGGCCACCACGATCCCCTGCACCCCGACGCACTCGGCGCCGCAGCGACGACTGTGCCCCCGGCGCCCCCGTCCACTCCCACGCCCGGGGAGCGGGACGACGCGTTGCCGCGGGATGCGGCGCACGACAGTCCGCCGCAGGATCTATCGCCCTTGCCAGCGCCCGCGCAAGATGCAGCGGCGCGCTATGACTACACCGCACCCGCGGTGTCAGCCGCGGCCGCCGCGGCCGAGTTCGTGGCGCGCATCTTTGCCGACGCGGCTCCGGCAGACGGTGGCGCTGGCACGTCTGCTGAAGACACCCCCGTTTCTCCGGCTGCGGACCACGCCGTTGAGGAGCCTGCCGTCGCGTCCGAGGAGGCCCCGCAGGCGCCGCCCGCGCTTGCCGGCAAGCAGGTGCTGGTGCTGGGTCTGGGCGCCTCGGGCCTGGCCATGGCGCGCTGGTGTGTGCGCTGTGGTGCGCAGGTCACCGTGGCCGACACGCGCAGCAGTCCGCCGCAGCTGGCGGTGCTGCGCGCAGAACTGCCGCAGGTGGAGTTCATCGCCGGCGCCTTCGATGAGACCCTGGTGCGGGGGCGCGCGCTGCACGCGGTATACCGTTCGCCAGGTCTGAGTCCGAATGAGATTGCTCCTGTTGTTATAGCTGCTCGCGCCCGCCAGATAAGCGTGGAAGGCGAATTGGGTTTGTATGCGCAGGCGCTGCGCGAGCTGCGCGCCGGTCAGGGCTATGCGCCCGCGGTGCTGGCCATCACCGGCACCAATGGCAAGACCACCGTGACCTCGCTCACGGGGCTGCTGGTGGAGTGCGCGGACAAGCGCGTGGCGGTGGCCGGCAACATCGGCCCCACGCTGCTGGATACGCTGGCGCAGCACATCGACGCGGGCACGCTGCCCGAGGTGTGGGTGCTGGAGCTGTCGAGCTTTCAGCTCGATGGCGTGCAGGGCTTCGAGCCCACGGCCGCGGCCGTGCTCAACATCACGCAGGACCACCTGGACTGGCACGGCAGCCTGCAGGCCTACGCACAGGCCAAGGGGCGCATCTTCGGCGAAACCGGCCTCATGGTGCTCAACCGCGAGGACGCGGAAGTCATGGCCCTGCTGCCGCCGCCAGTGCGCGTGAAGCTGCAGAAGCCCCAGTTGCGCGCACACGTGACCTTCGGTGGCGACATGCCGCAGCGCCCGGGGGACTTCGGCATCGAGGTGGTCAGCGGCATGGCCTGGCTGGTGCGTGCACACGAAGCGGACGAAACGGCCAAGCGCGGCAAGGCGCAGGACGCCGAGCTGCACATCCAGCGCCTGATGCCCGCCGACGCGCTGCGCATCCGCGGGCGGCACAACGCCATCAATGCCCTGGCTGCGCTGGCGCTGGCCCAGGCTGCGGGCTGCCCGCTCGCGCCCATGCTCTACGGCCTGCGCGAATACCGCGGTGAGCCGCACCGCGTGGAGCCCGTGGGCATCGTGCGCGAGGTGGAGTACTTCGACGACAGCAAGGGCACCAACGTGGGCGCCACGGTGGCTGCGCTGACCGGGCTGGGCGCCGACCGGCGCCTGGTGGTGATCCTGGGTGGCGACGGCAAGGGTCAGGACTTCTCGCCGCTGGCCGCGCCCGTGGCGCGCTATGCGCGCGCGGTGGTGTTGATCGGGCGCGACGCGCCGCAGATCCGCGCCGCGCTGCAGGGCTGCGGCGTGCCGCTGCAGGACGCCGCCACGCTGCCCGAGGCCGTGCAGTTGGCCACACAGCGCGCCCATGTGGGCGACGCCGTGCTGCTGTCGCCCGCCTGCGCCAGCCTGGATATGTTCGACAACTACGCGCACCGCGCTCGCGTTTTCTGCGAAGCCGTGCAGGCGCTGGCCGAAGACGCCGGCCAGACGCTGGAAGGAGGGACGGCATGACCGCCGCGACCGCCGCTTCCCGTCCCTCGTTGTGGCAGCGCATGCGGGCCTGGGCGGGTGCCGCGCCGGCCGCAAACGCCGACGTCCTGCCCGTGCGCGTGGGCGGCACCGAATACCGTCGCACGGCCGCCACGCCCGCGCGCGTGCTGGGCTTCGACCAGGCACTGTTGTGGGTGGTGGTCCTGCTGCTGGCCTTCAGCGTGGTGATGGTGTATTCAGCCTCGATCGCCATGCCGGACAACCCGCGCTTCGGCAACATCGCGCCCACGCACTTCCTGCTGCGCCACGCAATTGCCATCGGCGTGGGGTTCGTCGCGGCACTGATCGCGTTCCAGGTATCGATGGACACCTGGGAGCGCATGGCGCCGTGGTTGTTCGTGGCCTCCATCGTGCTGTTGATCGCGGTGCTGATCCCGCACGTGGGCACCATGGTGAACGGCGCGCGGCGCTGGCTCAGCCTGGGGTTCATGAACTTCCAGCCGTCCGAGCTGGCGAAGTTCGCGGTGCTGATCTACGCATCGGACTACATGGTGCGCAAGATGGAGGTCAAGGAGCGGTTCTTTCGCGCCGTGCTGCCCATGGCCGCCGCCGTGGCGGTGGTGGGTGCGCTGCTGCTGGCAGAGCCCGACATGGGCGCCTTCATGGTGATCGCGGTGATCGCCATGGGCATCCTGTTCCTGGGGGGCGTGAACGCGCGCATGTTCTTCCTGATTGCGGGTGTGCTGGTGGCGGCCTTCGCCATCATGATCGCCAGCTCACCCTGGCGCCGCGAGCGCGTGTTTGCCTACCTCGATCCGTTCAGCGAGCAACACGCCCTGGGCAAGGGCTACCAGCTCTCGCATGCGCTGATCGCCATCGGCCGCGGCGAGATCTTCGGTGTGGGGCTGGGTGGCAGCGTCGAGAAGCTGCACTGGCTGCCCGAGGCGCATACCGACTTCCTGCTGGCGGTGATCGGCGAAGAATTTGGCCTGGTGGGCGTGCTCACGCTGATCGTCGCCTTCCTGTGGATGACGCGGCGCATCATGCACATCGGCCGCCAGGCCATCGCGCTGGACCGCGTGTTCTCGGGCCTCGTGGCCCAGGGCGTGGCGATCTGGGTGGGCTTTCAGGCCTTCATCAACATGGGAGTGAACCTGGGGGCGCTGCCCACCAAGGGGCTGACGCTGCCGCTGATGAGCTTTGGCGGATCGGCCATCCTGATGAACCTGGTCGCCATCGCGGTGGTCCTGCGTGTGGATTACGAAAACAAGCTGCTCATGCGCGGAGGCCGTGCATGAGGAACCTTATTCACCACCTCGGGCTTGTGGCAGTGCGTCGGTACTGCCGGCTTGCCATGCCCCTGCGCGCGCGCCGCGCACCAGGAGCGCCGACATGACGTCACGTTTCGGCCACAGCCATCACCCCCGCCGTGGGCGATCCGCGCGCGCGCGGGCCGGACGGCGCGAGGGCGTTCAGTCCAACTTTCCTGCGACGCAGGTCCTGGAGCGCTCTGCGCACTCCCTTCCCGCGCGCGAACGCACGGCGCTGGTCATGGCCGGTGGCACGGGCGGACATATCTTTCCTGGCCTGGCACTGGCCGAGGCGCTGCGCGAACGTGGCTGGCAGGTGCATTGGCTGGGCACGCCCGGCAGCATGGAAGAGCGCCTGGTGCCGCCGCGCGGTTTCGCGTTCGAGCCCATCGATTTCTCCGGCGTGCGCGGCAAGGGCCTGAAGACGCTGCTGGCCTTGCCGCTGCGGCTGGCACGCGCATGCCTGCAGGCGCGCGCGGTCGTGCGCCGGTTGCAGCCGGACGTGGTGATCGGTCTGGGCGGGTACGTCACCTTCCCTGGCGGCATTGCCGCGCGCCTGGCGCGCAAGCCGCTGCTGCTGCACGAGCAGAACTCAGTGCCCGGCATGGCCAACAAGCTGCTGTCGCGGCTGGCCACGCGGGTCTACACGGCCTTTCCCAATGTGCTGCCCGATGCGCAGTGGGTGGGCAACCCCATGCGGCGCGCCTTCACGCGCCAGCCCCGTCCCGAGCGGCGCCTTGCCGGGCGCGAAGGTCCGCTGCGCCTGCTGGTGGTGGGCGGCAGTCTGGGCGCCAAGGCGCTCAACGACATCGTGCCCCAGGCGCTGGCATGGATCCATGAGCAGGACCGTCCCATCGTCACCCACCAGAGCGGAGAGTCCCAGATCGAGGCGCTGCGCCGCAGCTACGCGGCGGCGGGCGTCGAGGCCACGCTCACGCCGTTCATCGAGGACACCGCGGCCGCGTTCGCCGAAGCGGACCTGGTGCTGTGCCGCGCGGGCGCCAGCACGGTGACGGAGATTGCGGCCGTGGGGGCTGCGGCGGTGTTCGTGCCATTCCCGCACGCGGTGGACGACCACCAGACCACCAACGCGCAGTACCTGGTGAAGGTGGGCGGGGGCTGGCTGGTGCAGCAGGCCGACCTGACCGCCCACGGCCTGGCCGAGATGCTGCAGAACATGAAGCGCCAGGACCTGCTGGCCAAGGCGCAAAAGGCACGCACGATGCGAAAGATCAACGCAACCCGCGACATCGTCGCGGCATGTGAAAGGCTGGCACGATGAAGCAGGCCATTCGCCACATCCACTTCGTCGGCATCGGCGGCTCCGGCATGTGCGGCATTGCCGAGGTGTTGCACAACCTGGGCTATGTGGTTTCCGGCTCCGACCTGGCCGACAGCCCCACGCTGCGCCGCCTGCAGTCACTGGGCGTGGCCACCCATGTGGGCCACGCGGCGGCGCACATCGCTGGTGCGGACGCCGTGGTGACCTCCACCGCTGTGCAGGCCGACAACCCCGAGGTGCTGGCCGCGCGTGAGCGCAAGATTCCCGTGGTGCCGCGCGCGTTGATGCTGACCGAGCTGATGCGCTTGCGCAAGGGCATCGCCATTGCCGGCGCACACGGCAAGACCACGACCACCAGCCTGGTGGCCAGCGTGCTGGGGGAGGCGGGGCTGGACCCGACCTTCGTGATCGGCGGGCGGCTGAACAGCGCGGGCACCAATGCCAAGCTCGGCCAGGGCGAGTACATCGTGGTCGAGGCCGACGAGTCGGATGGCTCGTTCCTCAACCTGCTGCCTGTGATGGCCGTGGTCACCAACATCGATGCCGATCACATGGAGACCTACGGCCACGACTTCGGCCGGCTCAAGCAGGCGTTCGTGGACTTCCTGCACCGTATGCCGTTTTACGGCACGGCCATCCTGTGCATCGACAACCCGGCGGTGCGCGACATCCTGCCGCTGGTGACCTGCCCGGTGACGAGCTACGGCCTGTCCGAGGATGCCGAGGTGCGCGCCGTGGATGTGCGTGCCGTGGGCACGCAGATGCATTTCACCGTGCAGCGGCGCAACGGCGTGACGCTGCCGGACCTGCAGGTCGTGCTCAACCTGGCCGGCGAGCACAACGTGCTCAACGCCCTGGCGGTGATCGCCGTGGCGGCCGAGCTGAACGTGCCCGACGACGCCCTGCTGCGCGCACTCGCCGGTTTCACCGGGGTGGGGCGGCGCTTCCAGCGCCACGGCGACCTGCCCGCGCAGGGTGGGGGGCACTTCACGCTCATCGAGGACTACGGGCACCACCCGGTGGAGATGGCGGCCACGCTTGCGGCCGCGCGCGGGGCGTATCCGGGGCGGCGCCTGGTGCTGGCCTTCCAGCCGCACCGCTACAGCCGCACGCGCGACTGCTTCGAGGACTTCGTCAAGGTGTTGGGCACAGCCGACGCGGTGCTGCTGACCGAGGTCTATGCCGCGGGCGAGGCTCCCATCGTGGCGGCCGACGGCCGGTCGCTGGCGCGCGCACTGCGCGTGGCCGGCACGGTGGAGCCGGTGTTCATCGACAACGTGGCCGACATGCCGCAGCGCATTGCCGCGGGCGCCCGGGATGGCGATGTGGTGCTGTGCATGGGGGCGGGCTCGATCGGTGGCGTACCCGCCAAGGTGGTTGATTTGCTACAAAAAAATGAGCTGCTAGCGCAGGAAGGACGGGCGCAATGAGCCAAAACGACCCCAAGATTGATGTGAAGGCGCTGGGCAAAGTGGCCGTGCTCATGGGGGGCACGTCGGCCGAGCGTGAGGTGTCGCTGATGTCGGGCGGCGGCGTGCTGCAGGCGCTGCGCTCGCGTGGCGTGGACGCGCATGCGTTCGACCCCGCGCACAGTGATCTGTCGGAGCTCAAGGCCCACGGCTACAGCCGCTGCTTCATCGCGCTGCACGGCCGCCATGGCGAGGACGGTACGGTGCAGGGCGCGCTGGAGCTGCTGGGCATTCCGTACACCGGTCCCGGCGTGATGGCGTCCAGCATCGCCATGGACAAGATCATGACCAAGCGCATCTGGCGCGCGGACGGCCTGCCCACGCCAGACTGGCGCCTGGTGTCCAGCAGTGCGGAGACGGCCCAGGCCTTCCAGGAGCTGGGCGCGCCGATGATCGTCAAGCCCTCGCGCGAGGGCTCCACCATCGGCCTGACCAAGGTCACTTCGCTGGGGCAGTGCGAACAGGCGTATCGGCTGGCCGCGCAGCATGACCCCGAGGTGCTGTGCGAGCAGTTCATCGATGGTGACGAGACCACCTGTCCCATACTGGGCCAAGGCGCCGAGGCGCGCGCGCTGCCGGTGATCCGCATCGAGGCGCCGCAAGGCAACTACGACTACCAGAACAAATACTTCACCGACGTCACGCAGTACCACTGCCCGAGCGGCCTGCCCGAGGCCGAGGAGCGCGAGATCCAGCGCATCGTCGTGCAGGCTTACCGTACGCTGGGTTGCCGCGGCTGGGCGCGCGCCGACATCATGATCCGCGCGAGCGATCGCAAGCCCTTCCTGCTGGAAATCAACACCTCGCCTGGCATGACCGGCCACTCGCTGGTGCCGATGTCGGCCAATGCCAGCGGCATCAGCTACCCCGACCTGTGCCTGCGCATCCTGGCGAGCGCGTCGCTGGACGCGCTGCAGGGCCGGGCCGGTGCGGCAGGAGGACGGGAGCCGGTATGAACAACACGCTGCCCGCACCGCTGGACGTTCGCCTCATGAACATGACCGCTACGGTCCTGTTCCTGGGCTGCGCCCTGGCCGTGCTGGCGGTGGGCGGGGGCTGGCTGCTGCGCCATCCCGCGTTCTCGATCGGGCGCATCGTGGTGGAGGGCGACCTCGTGCACACCAGCGCGTTGAGCCTGCGTGCCAACGTTGCGCCGCAACTCGTGGGCAACTTCTTCACCATCGACTTGCAGGCCGCGCGCCGCGCCTTCGAGCAGGTGCCCTGGGTGCGGCAGGCTTATGTGCGCCGCGAGTTCCCCAGTGGCCTGCGCGTGCAGCTGCAGGAGCACGACGTGGTCGCCTACTGGGGCGCCGAAGGCAGCGACACCCTGGTCAATAGCCGGGGCGAGGTCTTTGAAGCCGACGCGGGCGACCTGGAGCAGGACAACCTGCCGCGCCTGATGGGCACGCCCGAGCGCTCCGCGGAGTTGCTGCAGATGTACCGCCAGCTGGCCCCCGCGTTGGCGCCGCTGGGTTCCGGCATCGACTCGTTGCAGCTCACGGGGAATGGAGGCTGGCGGGTCACGCTGGACAGCGGGGCGGTGCTGGAGCTGGGGAGTGGCTCGACGCAATTGCTGATGCAGCGCGTGTCGCGTTTGGTGCACACGCTGCCGGACGTGGCGCAGCGGCAGGGGCGTCGCGTGGATGCGCTGGAGTACGCCGACTTGCGGCATGAAAGCGGCTATGCGCTGCGCCTGCGCGGCGTCACCACCGTGAGTACGGATGCACAGAAGGCGGCTGCGCTGCGCGCGGCGTCGCGTGCGCGCAGGGCGGGGCAGAACAACTGAGGGCAGGACAGAGAACTATGGCAAGAGAATACAAAGACGTGGTCGTGGGGCTGGACATCGGCACCGCCAAGGTCATGGCAGTCGTCGCTGAAGTGCTGCCCGGGGGCGAGCTGAAGCTGGCCGGCCTGGGCGTAGCCCCCAGCAACGGCTTGAAGCGCGGCGTGGTGGTGAACATCGACGCCACGGTGCAGAGCATCCAGCAGGCGCTGAAGGAGGCCGAGCTGATGGCCGACTGCAAGATCCAGCGCGTCTATACCGGCATCACGGGCAGCCATATCCGCGGCCTCAACTCCAGCGGCATGGTGGCCGTGAAGGACAAGGAGGTCACGCCGGCGGACGTGGCGCGCGTGGTGGAGACGGCCAAGGCCATCAACATCTCCAGCGATCAGCGGCTGCTGCTGGTGGAGCCGCAGGAATTCGTGATCGACGGGCAGGATGTCAAAGAGCCCATCGGCATGAGCGGCATCCGCCTGGAGGCCAAGATCCACATCGTGACCGGCGCGCAGAGCGCGGCCGAGAACATCATCAAGTGCGTGCGCCGCTGCGGCCTGGAAGTGGAGCAGCTGATGCTGAACCCGCTGGCGAGCAGCCAGGCTGTCCTTACCGATGACGAGCGCGAACTGGGCGTGGCCGTGGTGGACATTGGCGCGGGCACCACCGATGTGGCCATCTTCACCGGGGGGGCGATCCGCCACACGGCGGTGATCCCGATCGCGGGCGACCTGATCACCAGCGATATCGCGATGGCGCTGCGCACACCCACCAAGGACGCCGAGGACATCAAGGTGGAGAGTGGCTACGCCAAGCAGTTGCTCGCCGACCCTGAGGCGCAGGTCGAGGTGCCGGGCCTGGGCGACCGCAGCCCGCGCATGCTGTCCAAGCAGGCGCTGGCGGGTGTGATCGAACCGCGCGTGGAGGAGATCTTCTCGCTGGTGCAGCAGGTGATCCGCGAGTCCGGGTATGAGGAGGTGCTGTCCTCGGGCATCGTGATCACGGGCGGCAGCTCCGTCATGCCGGGCATGGTGGAGCTGGGCGAGGACATCTTCCTCAAGCCCGTGCGCCGCGGCATCCCGAAGTACTCCAGCGCGCTGGCCGACATGATTGCCCAGCCGCGCGCCGCTACCGTCATGGGCCTGCTGGAAGAGGCGCGCCTGGCGCGCCTGCGCGGCTTCAAGGTGGCAGCCAAGAGCGGGTCGGTGAAGACCGCATTTGGCCGGTTCAAGGACTTCATCGTGGGGAACTTCTGACATGACCTTCCCCCCGCTCTGGATGGCACGCGCCAGTCCGCCGCCGCGGCGCCGCGGGCGATGGCGAAGTACCGCGCCTCCGCCCGACGGCAATGACCGTCCCCTAACAAACACCAACCTACGGCAATTGCAAATCACAACCCAAGTTTCAGGAGCACCATCATGACCATCGAAATGATCGAGTCCGAAGAGTTCAACCAGGGCACGCAGATCAAGGTGATCGGTGTCGGCGGGGGCGGCGGCAACGCCGTCGAGCACATGATCTCGCGCAACGTGCAGGGCGTGGAGTTCGTCACGGCCAACACCGACGCGCAGGCGCTCACCCGCAGCACGGCGCATCGCACCATCCAACTGGGCGCAAGCGGCTTGGGCGCGGGCAGCAAGCCCGACAAGGGCCGCGAGGCCGCCGAGGCTGCGCAGGAGGACATCCGCCAGGCCATCCAGGGCTCGCATATGCTGTTCATTACCGCCGGCATGGGCGGCGGCACGGGCACGGGCGCTGCGCCCGTGATCGCGCGCGTGGCCAAGGAGATGGGCATCCTCACGGTGGGCGTGGTCACCAAGCCCTTCGACTGGGAGGGCGGGCGCCGCATGAAGAACGCCGACGATGGACTGGCCGAGCTCGAAGCCAACGTCGACTCGCTGATCGTCGTGCTCAACGAGAAGCTGCTGGAGGTGCTGGGCGATGACATCACCCAGGAAGAAGCCTTCGCGCACGCCAACGATGTGCTCAAGAACGCGGTCGGCGGTATCGCCGAGATCATCAACGAGTACGGCCAGGTGAACGTGGACTTCGAGGACGTGCGCACCGTGATGGGCGAACCCGGCAAGGCGATGATGGGCACGGCCACGGCCAGCGGCCCGGATCGCGCGCGCATTGCAGCCGAGCAGGCCATCGCCTGCCCGCTGCTCGAAGGCATCGACCTGTCGGGCGCCAAGGGCGTGCTGGTGCTGGTCACGGCAAGCAAGGGCAGCCTCAAGCTGGCCGAATCGCGGCTGGCAATGAACACCATCAACGCCTACGCCTCGCCGGACGCGCATGTGATCTTCGGCGCGGCATACGACGACACGCTGGGTGACGAGATCCGCGTGACCGTGGTGGCCACGGGCCTGTCGCGCCAGAACGCGCGCCGCCAGCCCATGCAGGTGGTGCAGGGCAGCCTGCGCACCGGCACGGACAACGTGGCGTACCAGATGCCGATGGCCGGCGCAGCGGTCGGAGTTTCCGCCGGCATGGTAGGCGGTGCGGCCCAGGCCGACTACGGCAGCATGGCCGTGCCGAGCGTCTGGCGCACCAACCGTTCCGTGGCCACGGCGCGCGTGGATGCGCTGTCTTCGGGCGGCATGGACGAACTGGAGATTCCGGCCTTCCTGCGCAAGCAGGCGGACTGAAGCTCCACCGGCGCCACGACCAAGGTGCCTGAATGAAAAAGCCGCTGGCGTGCCAGCGGCTTTTTCATGTGCGGTCGCGCATCCGTATGACGTGCGCTACACGGCGCGCGCTGGCGCCTGCGGGCACCGCACGGATCGGCGTCAGAACGACTCCCAGTCGCCGTCGTCCGGGCCGGCGCTGGGCGCCTTGGCGGGCTTGGCCTGTAGCGCGGGTGCCGCGGGAGTGGACAGAGCGCGAGGTGCGCTTGCGGCCGGGCGCGCCGCGGGGGTTGCAGCACGCGTGGTCGCCGTGGCGGGGCGGGGCCGCTGTACCTCGCCCGCCTGCACGCGGAACAGCGCCACCACGTCCGTCAGCTTCATGGCCTGCTCGCGCAGGCTGGCCGCCGCGGCGGTGGATTCCTCCACCAGCGCGGAGTTCTGCTGCGTCATCTGGTCAAGCTGGTGCATGGCGGTGCTGACCTGGGCAATGCCCTGGCTTTGCTCGGAGGTGGCGGCGCGCACTTCGCCAATGATGTCCGTCACCCGCTGAACGCTGCTGACGATCTCGGTCATGGTGCTGCCGGCGCTGTCCACCAGTGTCGTGCCGGAGCGGACCTTTTCCACCGAATCGTTGATCAACGCCTTGATCTCCTTGGCGGCTTGCGCACTGCGCTGCGCGAGCGTGCGGACTTCTCCGGCCACCACGGCAAAGCCCCGGCCTTGTTCGCCGGCGCGTGCGGCCTCCACGGCAGCGTTGAGCGCCAGGATGTTGGTCTGGAAGGCGATACCGTCGATCACGCCGATGATGTCGCTGATCTTGCCGCTGCTGGCGTTGATGCCTTCCATGGTGCTCACCACCTGGGATACCACGTCCCCGCCGCGTGCCGCCACTTGCGCGGCCGATGCGGCCAGTTGGTTGGCGGTCTGGGTGGCGTCGGAGGTCTGGCGCACCGTGCTGGAGAGCTCTTCCATGCTGCTGGCCGTGGCCTGCAGGTTGCTGGCCGTGTCCTCGGTGCGATGGGCCAGGTCGTTGTTGCCCTGCGCGATCTCGCTGGCCGCGGTGGCAATGCTGTCTGAGGCGCTGCGCACCTCGACCACGAGGCGGCGCAGCGAGGCCACCATCTGCGACAGTCCATCCATCAGCGATCCCGCGGGCGCGGGAGGGATAGCGGTGTCCAGATGGCCCTGCGCGACTTCCGACATGACGCTCATGGCGTGGGCAGGTTCGCCGCCGATCTGGCGCACCACCGAGCGGAACACCGCAAAACCGACCACTCCCACGGCAAGGGTGACGAGCGCGACCACCAGCAGGTCGGTCAGCAGCGCCTGGCGCACTGCGGCATCGATATCGTCGGTGTACAGGCCGGAGCCCACCATCCAGTTCCATCCATCGATGCGCACGGCGTATTGCAGCTTGGGTGCGAGCGTCTGCTCGCCAGGGCGCATGAACCTGGCAGAGACATACGCCTTGCCATCCTTGCTGCGCTGCAGTGCGTCCGTGATCTGCTTGAGCAGGTCGTTGCCATCGCCGTCCTTGAGCTTGCCGGCCATGTCCTGGCCTTCCCACTCGGGCTTGATGGGGTGCATCACGCCGCGGCTGTCCATGGTCCAGATGTAGAAATACTCGGTCTTGCCTTCCGCGCCGCCGTAGCGCGACAGGCGCAGGGATTCCTTGGCGGCCTTCTGCGCGTCCTCTACGCTCATCGCGCCCTTGTCGGCCGCTTCCTTGTAAGCGGCGACGATGCTGTGCGCCGTCTGCACGGCGGTGGTCAGCGTTTCCTTGCGGGCGTCGATGATGAGCTTGCGCTCCTGCAGCAACGACAGGGTAGACATCACGATCAGCGCGAGCAGCGCCGTTCCCAGCATGGCAAGAATCTTCATCTTGAGGCTGAGCTTGGTCATGGGGGGCTTTCTCCGAAATTCGCCAAGATGGCGGGTTTTGTAAACATTTATTAACATAACTATCGCATTTGTTCCAAATTTGTTCGGCGACCTGCGCGTTGTCCGTGCGTCAGCGCTTCTGCCGATCGACGCGCAAGGCAGGCGGCAGAACGTCTACCTGCTATCAACGTCATAGAAAAGGGGTACTGCCGGCCCGTGTCTGGCCGCCTAAAATCGCGGGATGCTTCAGCAACGCACCATCAAGACCCTGACCCGCGCTGTGGGCGTAGGCCTGCACAGCGGCCAGCGGGTCGAGTTGACGTTGCGTCCGGCACAGCCGGACACGGGGATCGTGTTCCGCCGCGTGGATCTGCCGGAGCCCGTGGACATTCCCATTACCGCCACGGCTGTCGTGGATACGCGCATGGCCTCGACCATTGGCGCCGGCGGTGCGAAGGTGCATACCGTGGAGCACCTCATGTCGGCCTGCGCAGGGCTGGGGCTGGACAACCTCTACATCGACATCACGGCGGAGGAGGTGCCGATCCTCGACGGATCGTCCGCTTCCTTCGTGTTCCTGCTGCAAAGCGCGGGGGTGGAGTTGCAGAACGCGCCCAAGCGCTTCATACGCGTCAAACGCCCCGTGGAAGTGCGTGAAGGCACGGGCCAGCAGCTCAAGTGGGCGCGGCTGGAGCCCTACCATGGCTTCAAGCTGCGCTTCGACATCGACTTCGCCCACCCCGCCGTGGACTCCACCGGGCAGAGCGCGGAGTTCGATCTGGGCGAAGGCAACTACGCGCGCGACATTGCGCGCGCCCGCACCTTCGGCTTCACGAAGGACGTGGAGATGCTGCGCTCCAGCGGCCTGGCGCTGGGTGGCGGGCTGGACAACGCCATCGTCATGGACGACTACAAGGTGCTCAACGCCGATGGTCTGCGCTACGACGCCGAGTTCGCCCGCCACAAGATCCTCGATGCCATGGGTGACCTGTACCTCGTTGGCAAGCCGCTGCTGGCGGCCTATAGCGCCTTCCGCTCGGGCCACGCCATGAACAACCTGCTGTTGCGCGAACTGCTGGCCCACGAGGATGCGTGGGAGATCGTGACCTTCGAGAATGAGCGCCAGGCGCCCGCAGGTTTCACACAGCCGGTGCGTGCCTGGTAATGGACGGGGGACGCGTGCATGTTGATCTTCCGATGGGCTGTCCTTCTGCTGCTGCTGGCTGCCGGCGTGTCGTTTGCCTTTTTTGCCGCTACGGGACAGCAGCGCTACAAGCGTTTTGGACTGGTCATCGTCAAATGGACCGTGATCGCGGCGTCCATGTTTTTCCTGGTGCTGATCCTCGAGCGTCTGCTGTAAGGCACCTTGCTGGCGGTCAAGTCGCCTATACTTGGCCCCGCTCCGGGGTGCACGTAACGGCGTGCTGAGATGGCGGACCTGACCGCCGGAACCGCGAACTTGATCTGGTTCATACCAGCGTAAGAAGAGCTGCAGTCGGATAGGGGGAAACGGGTACACCCGCAAGAAGGGTCGCGCTCCGTCCGTCCATCCGATCGATAGCGGAGCAATTCCATCCATCCCGCCGATGAAGGAGCTGCCCGCCATGAATGCCCCCGACAAGTTCGCCAGCCTGCTTGCGCTCACGCGCGAACCCTTTCCCGCTTCCACCAAGTCCTACCTCGCCGGCAGCCAACCGGGGCTGCGCGTGCCGGTGCGCGACATTCAGCTCACCAACGGCGAAGTGGTGAGCGTGTACGACACGTCCGGCCCCTATACCGATCCTGCCGTGCAGATCGACGTGCGCAAGGGCCTTGCGAGCGTGCGGGGCGAATGGATTGCCGCGCGCGGCGACACCGAGGGCTATGAGGGTCGCGTACGCAAGGCGCTGGACGACGGCCAGAAGGCCGAGGATGGCGACCGCCTGGCCCAGCTGCGCGCCGAGGCTGCGGCGCTGCAGCGCCAGCCGCTGCGCGCCAGGAGCGGCGCCAACGTCACGCAGATGCACTACGCGAAGAAGGGCATCGTCACTCCCGAGATGGAATACGTGGCCTTGCGCGAGAACGGTCGCCGCGAGTGGATGCAGCAATACATGCAGGACGCCGCGCGCGAGCAGCGCCTGGCCGGCAACCCACTGGGTGCGAGCATTCCGAAAATCATCACGCCCGAGTTCGTGCGCGACGAGGTCGCCCGTGGCCGCGCCATCATTCCCGCCAACATCAACCACCCCGAAGTGGAGCCCATGGCCATCGGGCGCAACTTCAAGGTGAAGATCAACGCCAACATCGGCAACTCCGCCGTCACGTCGAGCATCGAGGAAGAGGTGGAGAAGCTCGTCTGGGCCATCCGCTGGGGCGCCGACAACGTGATGGACTTGTCCACCGGCAAGAACA
Organism: [Acidovorax] ebreus TPSY; assembly: GCF_000022305.1. Classification (NCBI taxonomy): domain Bacteria; kingdom Pseudomonadati; phylum Pseudomonadota; class Betaproteobacteria; order Burkholderiales; family Comamonadaceae; genus Diaphorobacter; species [Acidovorax] ebreus. The sequence continues at coordinate 3,163,074 of NC_011992.1, read as the reverse complement.
TCCACACCACGCGCGACTGGATCGTGCGCAACTCGCCCGTGCCCATCGGCACGGTGCCTATCTACCAGGCGCTGGAAAAGGTCGGCGGCATTGCCGAGGACCTGACCTGGGAGATCTTCCGCGACACGCTGATCGAGCAGGCCGAGCAGGGCGTGGACTATTTCACCATCCACGCGGGCGTGCGCCTGGCCTACATCCAGCTCACCGCCGCGCGCCGCACGGGCATCGTGTCCCGTGGCGGCTCCATCATGGCCAAGTGGTGCATGGCGCACCACAAGGAGAGCTTCCTCTACACACACTTCGAGGACATCTGCGACATCATGAAGGCGTACGACGTGGCCTTCAGCCTGGGTGATGGCCTGCGTCCGGGCTGCGCCTCGGACGCCAACGACGAAGCCCAGTTTGCCGAGCTGCACACGCTGGGCGAGCTGACGCAGATTGCCTGGAAGCACGACGTGCAGACCATGATCGAAGGCCCCGGCCACGTGCCCATGCACATGATCCAGGCCAACATGACGGAGCAGCTCAAGACCTGCCACGAGGCGCCGTTCTACACCCTGGGCCCGCTGACCATCGACATCGCCCCCGGCTACGACCACATCGCCAGCGCCATCGGTGCCGCCATGATCGGCTGGATGGGCACGGCCATGCTGTGCTACGTGACGCCCAAGGAGCACCTGGGCCTGCCCGACCGCGACGATGTCAAGCAGGGCATCATTGCCTACAAGATCGCGGCCCACGCGGCCGACGTCGCCAAGGGGCATCCGGGTGCCCGTGCGCGCGACGACGCGCTGAGCCAGGCGCGGTTCGACTTCCGCTGGCAGGACCAGTTCAACCTGGGCCTGGACCCCGATACGGCCAAGGAATACCACGACGAGACCCTGCCCAAGGACAGCGCCAAGGTGGCGCACTTCTGCTCCATGTGCGGGCCGAAGTTCTGCTCGATGAAGATCACGCAGGAAGTGCGCGAATTCGCCCAACAGGGCCTGCAGTCCAAGGCCGAGGAGTTCAACCGCACGGGCGGCGAGCTCTACGTGCCCATCCACCGCGCCGACTGACCCGCGCAAAGCCGCCGGCCTGCCATGCCAGGCCGGCTCCAAGTGGCCGTATCAGGCCGCGGCCAGCAGCCGGGTGGGCATGGGCGACGGCAGTGCGTGCGCCAGTTCACCCGGCAGGCGAAAGCGGCTGACCTGCGCCGCCAGCTCATGGGCCTGGCCGCGCAAGCTCTCGGTGGCGGCCGCGGACTCTTCTACCAGGGCCGCGTTCTGCTGGGTCATCTGGTCCAGCCGCGACAGGGCCGAGTGGATGGAGAGGATGTCCTGCTGCTGCGCATGGTGGCTGGAGCGTATGTCGGCCATCGTGCGCGCGGCGTCCTGGATGGCCGCCACCACCTGCGCCATGGTTCGCCCCGCATCAGCGGCCAGGGTGGCGCCGGCATCCACCTGCTGCACGGATGCCTGGATCAATGCCTTGATCTCGCGCGCGGCTTCGGCCGAGCGGTTCGCCAGGCTGCGCACTTCGCTGGCCACCACCGCGAAACCGCGGCCCTGTTCACCGGCACGTGCGGCTTCCACCGCGGCGTTCAACGCCAAGATGTTGGTCTGGAACGCGATCGAGTCGATCATGCCCGTGATGTCGCCGATCTGGTGCGCGCTGTGGGCCACTTGCTGCATGGTCTGCTCCATGCGCGTCACCACGTTGCTGCCTTCGTGCGCGGTAGCTGCCGCCTGTGCGGCGCGTGCCTCGGCATGCTCGGCGGTCTCGGCCGATTGTTGAACGGCGCGTGTCACATGCTCCAGCGCGGCGGCCGTTTCCTGCAGGCTGGCTGCGGCCTCCTCGGTGCGGGTGGACAGGTGGGCGTTGCCGTTGGCCATCTCGGACGAAGCCGTGTGCAGGCTGTGCACGGAGGTGCTCACCTGTCCGGCCAGGCTGCGCAGCGCGGACTGCATGACCGACAGGGACGTCAGCATGTGCCCGGTTTCGTCCCGGTCGTGGCCCACGATGTCCTGGCGCAGGTCCAGCCCCGCAACACGCTGCGCGGTGTCGCTGGCCAGTGCAATGGGCCGCGTGATGCTGCGCACCAGCCACAGCGCGAGCAGGGTGCCCAACACCAGGGACAGGCTGCCGAACGCCAGCAGCGACCAGCGCGCCTGCTGGCTCCAGCCGCCCACGGCCAGGGCGGCCGTGTCGATGGACTGGCGCTGCGACTGCGTGAGCGCATCCAGCGACCCCAGCAATGCCTGGGACGCGGGCAGGAAGCGTTCGCCATACACCTGCTGAATGCGTGACGTGAGGCCGAAGTCGCGTGCCTGCACCAGTGCGGCCTGGGCCTCGTGGAAGTCGGCGGCCCGCGCCTTCACGCGGGACAGCAGTTCCTCGTCGGCTGTGCCGGCCAGCCGCTGTGCCAGGGTGGCTACCAGCCTGTCGTACTGCTGCTGCGTAGCGGCAATGTCGGCGCCGATGGCTTGCCCCACCTCGGGTTCTGAACTCAAGGCCACGGCCTTGTAGCGCTCGGCATTGATGGCCTGCAGCCGATAGGCGTCGGCCACCAGCCGTTCGTTGGCCACGCTGTGCTGAACCATGTCGTCGGTCGACTGGCCGATGTGCCGCAGCGACCACACGCCGATGGCCGAGCCGACCAGACTCAGCGCCAGCACCGTCATGAACAGGCCCAGCAGCCGGCGACCCAGCGGGCCGATGGAAAGAGAGCGGGTAGGGGAAGAAGAGAAGGACATGCGCGTGTTCGGGGTGAGCAAAGCCCTAGGGCCGAACCGCACTATGGACAAAGATTGTGACAATATGTTTTCTAGGCATGCCTTGCCGCGCTGCCTAAGCCCCGTCTCTCCAGAGACAACGGACCGTGATTACCCTGCCATGGAATGGAGCGCTTGCAACATACAGTTGCATTCCGGTCCGCCCACGAGGCGGTATCTCTGCCATGGCGTGGAACTTGCACACGCCGGTCATCATGTTCAGCAAAGGAATGCCATGAGGGTTCTGGGGCAGCTTTCCATTCGCGCGCGGCTGTATTTCGCCACGACTTTTTCCCTGGTCCTGCTGACTGCAGTGGGCGCTCTGGGCTACGTTGCGCTCGACCGCTCGCGCAGCACGCTGCAAGAGCTGTTTGCGCGCCAGGTGCAAACGCTCACCGACATGGCCGAACTTCGCACCGGCTTGGGGCACCTGCGCCGCGCCGAGAAGGACATCATCATCAACTTCAACAACGCCGTGGAGGTACAGGCGCTGCGTGAGGGCTGGAGCCGCCAGTTGGATGCGCTGCGCAAGAGCATGGCGCAGGTGCGCGAGGTGCAGGCCGGCAACGCGGAATTCACGGGTGCACTGGACAAGGCGCTGGCCGAGGTCGGGCAGTACGAAGGCGGGCTCGTGCCGATCTTCGACCAGATCGAGCGCGCCCTGCTCGATGGCGCGGGTGCGGGGGCGTATGCCGAGCGTTTCAAGGCCCACATGGACACCACCGATGCCCTGCTGGCCAGCCTGGCCACGCAGGCGCGCGGCCACATGGAAGAGGCGCGCGCCGCCCTGGACCAGCGCACCGCCACCATGTCCACGCTGATTGCTGCAGCCGTGCTGTTGGGGTTGGCGGTGCTGGTGCCGCTGACGTTGTTCAGCGTGCGTTCCATCACGCAATCGCTGGAGCAGGCGCGCGCGCTGGCCGAGCGCATTGCCGCAGGCGACCTGTCGCATGCGGTGCAGTCCCGCCAGCGTGACGAGATCGGCAGCCTCGTCGCTGCCATGGGCCGCATGCAGGATGCGCTGCGCACCCTGGTGGGCCAGGTGCAGCAGGCCGCGGGCAGCATCGCCACGGCCAGTGACGAGATCGCCCTGGGCAACCAGGACCTGAGCCAGCGCACCGAGCAGACCGCCGCCAGCCTGCAGCAGACCGCCTCGTCCATGGAGTTGCTCACCGGCACGGTGCAGCACAGTGCCGAATCGTCCCGCCAGGCCAGCGGGCTGGCGGCCAACGCGGCCGAGGTGGCGGTGCGCGGCGGCGCGGTGGTTGCGCAGGTGGTGCAGACCATGGGCGAGATTTCCGACAGCTCGCGGCGCATCGGCGACATCACGGGCGTGATCGACTCCATCGCGTTCCAGACCAACATCCTGGCACTCAACGCCGCCGTGGAGGCCGCGCGCGCCGGCGAACAGGGCCGGGGCTTTGCCGTCGTGGCCAGCGAGGTGCGCAGCCTGGCGCAACGCAGCGCCGACGCCGCCAAGGAAATCAAGGCGCTGATCGGCGCCTCCGTCGAGCGGGTGGAGGGCGGCTCGCGCCTGGTGGCGCAGGCGGGCGAGACCATGACCGAGATCGTGGCCAGCGTGCGCCGGGTTTCCGACATCGTGGCCGAGATCACCAGCGCGGCCGCCGAGCAGGCGGGCAGCATTGGCCAGGTGGGCCAATCGGTCAGCCACCTGGATCAGATGACGCAGCAGAACGCCGCGCTGGTGGAAGAGTCCGCAGCCGCGTCGCAGTCGCTGCGCGACCAGGCGGGCCGACTGACCGAGGCGGTCAGCCGCTTCAAGCTGCAGGGCAGCGCGCCGCAGCCGGGGGCCGTGGCGTTGGTGCGCGCAACCGCCGCGCGGGAAATGGCGGACAAGGACGTTGGCTTGCCCGCGCTTGCTGCGTAGGGAAAGGCCCCAGAGGCAAGGGCCGCGTTCAGTCGTTCAGTAACTGCGCCCGGCCTTGTACATGGCGTGCTGGCGCCGCGTGAGCTGCGCGACCTCGCCCACGCGGGCCATGGCCGCGCCGGCGTGCGCGTGGGTGATGGCCAGGCCCAGGGCGTCGGCGGCATCGGTGCCCGGCAGGCCGGGCAACTCCAGCAGACGGCGCACCATCTCCTGCACCTGCGACTTGGCCGCGCGGCCGTGGCCTACCACGGCCTTCTTCATCTGTAGGGCGGTGTATTCGGCCACGGGCAGGTTGGCATTCACCAGTGCGGTGAGCGCCGCGCCGCGCGCCTGGCCCAGCAGCAGCGTGGACTGCGGATTCACGTTGACGAAGATGATTTCCACCGCCGCCGTGCTGGGCTGGTAGCGCGCGGCCACTTCGCTCACGCCGTCGAACAGCACCTTGAGCCGGCCCGGCAGATCCCCCAGCGCGAGGCCCGTGGCGCGCCCCGTGGTGCGGATGGTGCCGCTGGCCACGTAGCGCAGGCGATGGCCGTCCACGTCCACCACGCCGAAGCCCGTGGTCTGCAGTCCGGGGTCGATGCCAAGGATTCTCATGGACTATTAAATTTATAGCTGTTCGCGCTTGCTGCTATTGGTTTTGAGGCTGATTTTGCTTGTATGAATGACATGTGGTTCAGGGCAACTCGCTGCGCCCCATGCGCGCCAGCAGCGCGCGCGTGCGCCCGGCCAGGTAGGCCGAGCCGGGCGCCTTCTCGAAGCGTTTGGGCGCCGGCAGCATCACGGCCAGGCGCGCGGCCTCGGGCGCGGTGAGCTGGCGTGCGCTCTTGCCGAAGTAGCGCTGCGCGGCGGCCTCGGCGCCGAACACGCCTGCCCCCCATTCCACGTTGTTCAGGTAGATCTCCAGGATGCGCTGCTTGGGCAGGAGCTGCTCCAGCGCCAGGGTGAGTACGAATTCCTGCCCCTTGCGCACCAGGTTGCGCTCGCCCGACAGCAGCAGGTTCTTGGCCAGTTGCTGCGTGATGGTGGAGCCGCCGCGGATCTTGGGCGCGCGCCCCGTGGCCGACGGCCGGGCGGCCAGTTGCGCCTCGATGCGCGCATTGCGCTCCCAGGCCTTTTCGATGGCATCCCAGTCCACGCCGTCGTGGTTGACGAAGTTGTCGTCCTCCGATGCGACCACCGCGCGCTTGAGGTGGTCGGATATCTGTGCGTACGGCACCCACTGCTGGCGCCAGCGCACGCCGCTGCCTTGGGACCATTGCGCCCAGGCCTCGGACCGCTGGAGGGTGGTGGATTCCGGGTCGATCACCGCCATGGCCGCGATGCGCGCCACGAAGAACAGCTGCAGCGCCAGCAGTGCCAGCAGCACCAGCATGCACCAGCGCAGTGCGCCCCGCATGCCTCAGGCCCCCGCGGCGATGGCCGCGCGCAGCTCCTGCAGCACCGGGGCCGACGGCGGGCGCACGCCGCGCCAGAGCAGGAACGCCTCGGCCGCCTGCTCCACCAGCATGCCCAGCCCGTCGCGCGCGGTGGCGCCGTGGGCCGAGGCCCAGTCCAGAAAGGGCTGCGCCGCGGGGCCGTACATCATGTCGTAGGCCAGGCTGCCGGGGCGCAGCACGCTGGCGGGCACGGGCACCGGGCCGCCTTCCAGGCTGCTGGCCGTGGCGTTGATGATCACATCGAAATCGGCCCCTGGCGCTTGCATGTCGAGCGCCAGTAGCTCTGTTTTTTGTAGCGCTGCGAGCGCGGCGTGGCTGTCCACCAGTGCCTGGGCGCGCGCGGGCGTGCGGTTCACGACGGCGATGCGCCGGGGGTGCTGCCGCAGCAGCGGGCCCAGCACGCCGGCGGCCGCGCCGCCCGCGCCCACCAGCAACACGTCGCGCCCGGCGAGCGGAACGCCCGCGCCTTGCGTGATGTCGGCCACCAGGCCCAGGCCGTCGGTGTTGTCGGCATGGATGCTGCCGCCGTCGAACACGAGGGTATTGGCCGCGCCGGCCAACTGCACGCGCTCGCTGCGCGTGGTGGCCAGCTGCGCGGCCTCCAGCTTGAACGGCACGGTGATGTTGCAGCCGCGCCCGCCTTCGGCGGCGAAGCTCTGCAGCGCCTGGGCGAAGCCGTCCAGCGGAACCAGGCGGCGCTCGTAGTGCAGCGACTGGTCCGTCAGTTGGGCAAAGCGCGCGTGGATCCACGGCGAGCGGCTATGGGCGATGGGATTGCCCATCACGCAGTAGAGGTCGGCGGCGGCGGTCATCAGCGCAGGTCGGTTTCCAGGGTCTGGTCGCGCGTGAACTTGAAGCGCGAGACCACGGCGATCTGATCGGCCTTGGCGCGCATCGCCGGGCCGAAGTGGCCAAAGGGCCCCGCGGCGCGGGCGATGGCCTCGGCGCGGCGGTCCAGCAGGCGGTTGCCCGAGCCCTGCACCACCTCGGTGGCCAGCACGCGGCCGTCATGGTTCACGGTCAGGATCATGATCAGCTCGCCGTAGAGCTTCTTGCCGCCCTGCTCGGGGAAGTTCTGCGTGCCCTTGTCCTCGACCTTGCGGCGCAGCGCGTCGTAGTACACGGCGTACACCTCTTCGCGCGTGGCGGGGCTGATGTAGCGCTTGCGCGGGCGGGCGTTTTCCTCGTTGATGCGCTTTTCGATCTCGGCCAGCAGCTTCACCAGCTGGCGGCGCTTTTCGTCCTGGGCCTGGCTGTCGGTGCTCTGGCTGGGCTTGCGCGGGTCGGGCTCGGGCAGCACGGCGAGCTGCTTGCGCAGCTGGGCCAGCATCTGGGTCTGCTGCTCCAGCATCTGGTCCATCTTGCGCTGGGCTTCTTCCAGGTCGTCGCCGATCGTGGTGAGGGCCGAGTAGGGCAGGGGGCTGGTGGCGCGTCCCTTGGCGGCCTCGCCGCCACCGGCCAGCGACGCCTGCGCGATGGCCTGCGCCTTGTCGGGGCGCTCGTTGGACTGCGCGTTGACCAGGATCACCTCCAGCGGCGTGTCCTGGAACACGCGGTTGAAGCTCTCGGGGTCCACGAAGCGCACCGTGAGCAGTGCGGCATGCACGGCGATGGAGACGCCCAGCGCGATCTGCAGCGTCGTCAGGCGTTGAAGCAGGGTGGAGATTTTCATCGTCGGGCCGCCATCACTGCAGGCCGCGGCGCCCCTGTGGGGCGGCGCGCTGCATGGCGGTGGAGCAAGGGAGCGGTTGTCACGGCGCCCGATTATCAGCGGTGCCGCCGGCGCCCTCGCCCTCGGCCTCGTTGACATCGACCGCGATGGCGATCGGGCCGGCCACGGCCTCCTCGTCGCCCTCGTCCTCGTCCACCGGGCCGTCGTCGCTGGCATCCAGCGGGTCGTCCAGGCGCGCCACCAGGGTGCCCGCCACGTCCAGCGTGATCTCGTCGATCTCGCCGAGCTTGACGCGCACGCGTGCGCCGCGCGGCAGCTGCTGCGCGCCCAGCACGGGCAGCACCAGTGGCAGGGTGTCGGCGCGCACCAGGAAGCTACCGTTTGGCCCTTCCTTGAACACGGTGGCGTCCAGCTCGGTGATCTGGTTCTGCTGCAGGTACTTGAGCGTCCAGAAGCGCTCCATGCCGGCCTGGTAGCCGTTGTAGGCGCTGTAGGCGGCATCGAAGCTGCTGATGATGGAGAACAGCTCCGCGTCCTTGGGCTTGAACGGTGCGGCCAGTGCAGCGGTCTTGCCGTGGCGCGCGCAGGCAATGATCTGCCACTGGTTCACCAGGTCCACGTAGCGGCGCAGCGGCGAGGTGGCCCAGGCGTAGCTCTTCACGCCGATGCCGGCGTGCGGCAGCGCCTTCGTGGACATGCGCACCTTGACCCCCGGCGCCAGGCTGGCCTGGCTGCGGTAGATGCCCGGCACGCCGTGCTCGGCCAGCATGTTGCCCCAGGTGCTGTTGGCGACGATGGCGGCCTCGGCCACGATCAGGTCCAGCGGCGCGCCGCGCTTGCGGGTGCCGATGTGCACCTGTTCGCTGCCATCGGGCTCGGCGCCGTCGTTGCGGGGCTTGTGGGCCCCCATGCTTGCCGCTTCGCTGCCTGCGCTGCCCCCCGCGGGGGCGTTCGCGCCTTCGGGCGGCCGGGCGGCGCTCAGCCGGAAGGTGTAGTCGGGGCGGTTGAAGGTTTCGGGCTTGCCGCGCACGACTTCGCGCTGGGCCTTGAGCTGCTTGGCCAGTCGGTGCAAAAAGGAGAGCTGCTCACGCAGATCCAGCAAGGCCTGAGGCGTATTTTCGGTCTGAATCGACGCATCCTGCAGCCATTCTTCGGTGACGATGTGGTCGAGCTGGTCGTGGCGCAGATTCACCGTCACGGGCACGCGCTCCAGGCGCGTCTCGGTGGCGGTGATGGCCAGCGTGGCCTCGTCGATCGTCACATACAGCGACACAGCCGGGTTGGCGCGCCCCTCGTCCAGCGTGTAGATCTGCACCACCTCGTCAGGCAGCATGGTGATCTTGTAGCCCGGCATGTAGACGGTGGACAGGCGCGTGCGCCCCAGCTTGTCCAGGTCGCCCCCGGGTTGGATCGCCAGGCCCGGCGCTGCAATGTGGATGCCCAGCGTCACGGTGCCGGTGCCCAGGCCCTGTACCGACAGGGCGTCGTCGATCTCGGTGGTGGCCGAATCGTCGATGGAATAGGCCTGTACATCCGCCAGCGGCAGGTCGGCCGGCGGCTGGGGTGCCGCCAGCGGGGGAAAGCCCGTGCCCTTGGGGAAGTTGTCGAACAAAAACCGCTTCCAGTGGAACTGGTAGCTGGAGTCGATCGCACCCGCGGCCTGCAACAGGTCCAACGGAGCCTTCTGCGCGCTGCGGCTGGCCTCGACCACGGCCTTGTACTCGGGCGCGTTCTTGTCGGGGCGGAACAGAATTTTGTAGAGCTGCTCGCGCACGGGCTGCGGGCAGGTGCCGGCGACGAGTTCGGCGGCCCAGGCGTCGATCTGCGCCTGGATCTGCTTCTTCTTCTCGATGGCGGCGAGGGCCTGCTGCAGCACCTCGGCCGACGCCTTGCGAAAACGCCCCTTGCCCGCGCGGCGAAAGTAGTGCGGCGCCTCGAACAGCGCCACCAGCATGCCGGCTTGCTCGGTCACTGGCGCCTGGGCAGAAAAATAGTCGCGCGCCAACTCGGCGAAGCCGAACTCCTCCTCGGGCGCGAACTCCCAGGCCAGCGGAAGCTCCACGCCGGCGGCGATCTCGCGCGCCTGCGCCAGCAGCTCGGCCGGGGCGGGCTTGTCGAACTTCAACAGGATGTTGGCGGCCTTGACCTTGACGCGTTTACCCGAGTCGAGCTCAATCTGTGCCGAGCTTTCGGCTTCGGAGAGGATGCGGCCGGCCAGGAACTTGCCGGCTTCGTCGAACAGTGCATGCATAGGGGCGCGATTTTCCCATGGCGGCGGGCAGCGCCCCTGTTCGTGGCAGGTGATTGCGGGTGTTTGTCACGCCAGGCCTTCGGCGTGCGTCCAATGGGCAAAGGGTCTCAACGAAAGCGAGGCGAGCCATGCACCCATCCGAGGACTTACCGCAGGCGGCGGTTGTCACTGCCATCCCGATCGCCGACCGTGCGGCGGACGCGGCCTTGGTGACGCGCGCCCTCGCCGGCGAGGCGGGAGCCTTCGCCGCCATCATGCGGCGCCACAACCGGCTGATGTTTCGCGCCGCGCGCGGCGTGGTGCATGACGACGCCGAGGCGCAGGACGTGGTGCAGGAGGCCTATTTGCGCGCCTTCACGCGGCTGCGGGCCTTCCGCGGCGATGCCGCGCTGGGCACCTGGCTGGCGCGCATCTGCCTGCGCACGGCCTTGGACGTCTTGCGCCGGCGTGCGCGCAGCGTGGCCATCGACCCCGCGCAGGCCAGCGACCAGGAGCCGCAGCCGGAGGATGCCATGTCCTATTTCGCCCCGCCCGACGACGCGCCCGACCAGGCACTTGCGCGTGCCCAGTTGCGCGCCCTGCTGGAGTCGGCCGTGCACAGCCTGCCGCCGCTGTACCGCAGCGTGTTCCTCCTGCGTGCCGTGCAGGAGATGAACGTGCAGGAGGCGGCCTTCTGTCTGGACATCAGCGAAGAGCTGGTGCGCACCCGCTACCTGCGCTCGCGCGCCATGTTGCGCGACGCGCTGGGCGCGCGGGTGGAAGCCTGCGCCGACAGCGTCTTTCCGTTTGCGGGCGCGCGCTGCGACCAGGTCGTGCAGCAGGTGCTGGACGCACTGGCGCGGCGCGGGCTGCTGGCCTGACGGGCCGGCGCCACCCCGCCCACACCTATGGCCCGTGCGCCGCTGTGCGCCGCGCCGATTACCCGCGCCGCCGGCGCGGCCCTTGTCCCTTTCTTCAAGGAGATGACCATGAACCGCTCTTCCTTCTTCCTTCCTCCTTCTTCTACTTCTGCACTGCTCGCGCGGCGCCGCACGTTGGGCGCGGCCGTGCTCTCGGCCTCGGCCGTGGCCCTGCTGGGCGGGCGCGACGCGCTGGCCGCTGGCGCCAAGACCGATGCGCGACAGCACGAGGCCGACGTGCGCATCCTCAACACCGCACTGGCGGCGGAGTACGAGGCCGTGGCCGCCTACCAGGTGGGCGCCGAGAGCGGTCTGCTCACCTCCGGCGTGCTGCCGCTGGCGCAGCAATTCCAGGGCCACCACAAGGAGCATGCCGACGCGATCGCCGGCGCCGTGCAGAAGATGGGCGGCAAGCCCGTGCAGGCCAACGCGCAGTACGGCTTTCCGACCGACAAGCTCAAGGCCGAAGCCGACGTGCTGCGCTTTGCCGCCGGACTGGAGCGCGGCGCCGTGTCGGCCTACCTGGGCGCGGTGCCGCTGTTTGCCGACCGTGCCCTGGCGCAGGAGGCCGCCAGCATCCTGGGCGACGAGGCCATGCACTGGGCCGTGCTGCGCCAGGCCCTGGGTGAGGCGCCGGTGCCCTCGGCGTTCATGTCGTGACCCGAGTCCAGGCAGGTGGGCGTAGGCGGGCCTGGGCGTTGGTGGGCGGATTGGCGCTCGGTGCTGCGGGCATGGCGGTCGCCGGGCCCGCACCGGCAACGCCAGCGCTGGCCGCGCCCCAGCCCATGGCGCCTGACGCAGCGCAGCTGGCGCGCGGTCAGCAGATCTACGCGCGCTGCGCGGGGTGCCACGCCATCGAGGGCCACCGCACGGGACCGCAGCACTGCGGCCTGTTCGGCCGCCGCGCGGGCACGGCGCCGGGGTTCGTCGGCTACTCCCCGGCCATGAAGGCCAGCGGCATCGTCTGGGACGAGCGCACGCTGCAGCGCTTCCTGATGGACCCGCCAGCCACCGTGCCGGGCACGTCCATGGGCTACACGGGCGTGAAGGACGATGGCGAGCGTGCGGCGCTCATCGCCTGGCTGCGCCAGGCCACGCGGCCGGGGAGCGCCTGCACGCCCAGGTAGTCCTTTGCTCTGCCTTTGATAGCTGCCAGCGCTTGCTGCAAAAGCGCTAGAGGCATTTTTGGCTTGAAGTGCGGCTGGTGCCATGGCGGCGCCTATGATGGGTGCCACCATGACGCCCACGATCGCCTTTGCAGCACCGCCCCGCCATGCGTCCTGATTTCACGCCGCTGGCGATTTTGGCGATGGCGCTGCCCTTCGTCTTTGGCATTACCGAGGCTCCGTATTCCAACTTTTGGCCGCTGCTGGCCAGCGGCGCCTGCGCCTGGCTGCTGGCGGCGCTGGCCTGGTGCGGCGCCTGGCGTCCCAGTGCCGCGCGCCTGGGCGCCCATCTGGCGGCGGGTCTGCTGCTGGCGGCGCTGGTGGCCGCGGCCATCGGCCTGGTGCAGTTCTTCATGGGCGACCCGGGGTGGGCGCCGTGGGTGCATGCCTCCAGCCCGGGCCTGGCCTTCGGCAACTTGCGCCAGCGCAACCAGCAGGCCACGTTGCTGGCGCTGGGCGTGTGGGCGCTGCTGTGGTGGGTGGCGCGCCTGCAGGAGCAGGTGGACGGCAACCCGGTGCTGGGAGGGCGCGGCGCGCGCTGGCCGGTGCTGGCGGCGGTCGCGGTGCCCTGGGCCATGGTGCTGCTGGCCACTGCGGGCGCGGCCACGGCCTCGCGCACGGGGGCGCTGGAGTGGCTGGTGGTGTTGGCGCTGCTCGTCGTGTGGCGGCGCAGCAGCGGCGCACTGGCGCTCGGCATGGCCGGCGTGGGGCTGGCGGTCTATGCGGTGGCCGCGTGGGGCTTGCCGCAGCTGCTGCTGCGGTGGACGGGCATGCGCATGGACGGCCTGTTCATGCGGATGGCCGATGGCTCCCAGACCTGCGTCGGCCGCGCTACGCTGTGGTCCAACGTGCTGGAGCTGATCGCCCAGCGGCCCTGGGCCGGCTGGGGCTGGGGCGAGCTGGACTACGCGCACTACATCCACCCGTTTGCGGGAGAGCGTTTTTGCGTGCTGCTGGACAACGCCCACAACCTGCCGCTGCATCTGGCAGTGGAACTGGGCCTGCCGGCCGCGCTGCTGCTGTGCGGCGTGCCGCTGTGGGCCGCGCTGCGCGCGCGCCCCTGGCGCGAGACGCAGCCCCACCGCCAACTGGCCTGGGGCGTGCTGGCCCTTGTGGGCGTGCACAGCCTGCTGGAGTTCCCGCTGTGGTACGGGCCGTTTCAGCTGGCCACCGCGCTGGCCGTGCTGGTGCTGCTGGCACCCTGGCTGTCGCGTGCGGCGCGCTGGCGCCCCGTGAGTGCGGTGGTGGCGGGCGTGGCACTGCTGGCGGCGCCGGCCATGGGGTTCGTGCTGGTACGGGACTACGCGCGCGTGAGCGCGCTGTACCGTCCCACGGCCGAGCGGCCCGCGGCGCTGCGCGCGCTAACGGCTGCCGACGCGGCGCGGCAGGTCTGGTTCTTCCGTGCGCCAGCGCAGTTCGCGCAACTCACCACTGCGGTGGTCACGCCCGCCAATGCGGCCGAGATGCATGCCCTGGCGTTGCAACTGCTGCACTACTCGCCCGAGCCGCGCGTGATCGAGAAGCTCATCGCCAGCGCGCGGCTGCTGGGCCGCGAGGACGAGGTGGCGCTGCACACCGACCGCTACCGCCGCGCCTATCCGTACGAATTCGGGCGCTGGCAGCGCGGCCAGCCTTCCGGTGGCCCGCCGCTGGAGCGCTGATCAGGCCAGGTCGCAGAACGCCAGCACCTCGGGCAGGTGCCGGGCGAAGTCGCTCAGCGCGTGGTCGCCGCCGGGCAGTACGCGCTGGGTGGCTTGCGGGTAGCGCGCGACCATCTCGCGCCAGTCCAGCAGTTCGTCACCCTGCGCGGCGATCAGCAGCTCCGGCCCCGCGGGCGGCAGGTGGCGCACGTCCAGCGCCTGCAGCTCGGCGATGTACTCGGGGCGGAAGAAGAACCGCTCTTCGGGGTTGTGCCACGCGGTCTGCTCGCCGATGTAGCGTTCCAGGTCGCGCGCGGGGTGGACGGCGGGGTTGAGCAGCACGCTGGTACAGCGCGCCTGTTGCGCCACCCAGCTGGCGTAGTAGCCGCCGAGCGACGAGCCGACCACCGCCATGCGCGGTCCCTGCGGCCAGGTGGCGATGCCGCCTGCGACCAGCGCCATCGCCGCGCGCGGCGAAGGGGGCAGCTGTGGGCACCAGAACGTCACGCCCGGGTGGTGCTGGGCCACGTGCGCGGCCACCTGGCGGGCCTTGGTGGACTGGGGCGAGGAGCGAAAGCCGTGCAGGTACAGCAGGTGGGTGGTGGGCATGGCTGTCAGCGTCGGCGCTGTCGAAAGGCAAATGCCGGTCCGGCAACGGTTTTTGGTGGATGATGCGTGGATCTTGTAGCCAGCTTACGCCATGCCCGATTCCGTTTCCCGTCCGGCCACCCTGGGCGCTGCAGCGGGCGCCATGCCCGCTCGCCAGCGCCTGGGGCGATTCGAGTTGCTGCACGTGCTGGGCCGGGGCGCGCAGGCGACCGTGTGGCTGGCGCGGGACACGCGCCTGCACCGCGAGGTCGCGGTCAAGTGGCTGGCCGACGGCGGCGACGCGCAGGCGCAGGAGCAGTGGCTGCGCGAGGCGCGCCATGTGGGCCGGCTGTCGCACCCGCGCATCGTGCCGGTGTTCGAGGCCGACGTGCACGAAGGCCAGCCCGACCTGGTGTTCGAATATGTGCCAGGCTGCACGCTGGCCGAGCATCTGGCGCATCAGGGCCGCTGTGCGGTGCACGACGCGGTGGAGCTGATGGTGGACGTGCTCGAAGGACTGCAGGCGGCGCATGAGGCCGGCATCGTGCACTGCGACCTGAAGCCGTCGAACGTGATGGTGGATGCCCAGCGCCATGCGCGGATCATGGATTTCGGCATCGCCGCGGCCATGGCCAGCCCTGGGGGCGGCCCCGTTGCGCGCGGCACGCCGGCCTACATTGGCGCCAGAAGCGGTGGCGGGCGCGGCGCCCGCGCCCGCGTCGGACATCTACGCCGCTGCGCTGGTGCTCGTGGAACTGCTCACCGGCAGGCGTTTGATTACTGAGCGCGATCCGGCGCAGGCGCTCGCGCATGTCGCCCGGCACGCGCCGCAGCTGCCCGACGATCTGGGCGCAGGCGTGGACGATGGCCTGCGCTCCATCCTGCGCCGGGCCCTGGCGCGCGACCCTGCCGAGCGCTACGCCAGCGCGCAGGAAATGTGCGATGCCTTGCGTGCCTGGGCGGCGCCGGTGAGCGCCCCTACCGCGGCAAGCAATGCCGCGCTGGACTTCCTGCTGCGGCGCATGCGCCACAAGAGTGACTTTCCGGCGCTGTCCGATTCGGTGGCGCGCATCCAGCGCATGACCCACTCGGAGGACGACAGCATTGCTGATCTGACCAACGAGATCCTCAAGAGCGTTGCCCTCACCAACAAGCTGCTGCGATTGGTCAACAGCGCCCCCTTTTCCCACCTGGGGGGCGGCATCGGCACGGTTTCGCGCGCGGTGAGTCTGGTGGGCTTCAATGCGGTGCGCAACATGGCGCTGTCGCTGGTGCTGCTGGAGCACATGCAGGACCGGGGGCATGCCAAGCAGATGCGCGAGGAATTCTTGCGCACCATGATGGCCGGCGCCGTGGCGGCGCAGCTGTGCGGGCCGAGTGACCAGCGCGAGGAAGCGTTTCTCGGCGCGATGTTCCAGGGCTTGGGGCGCATGCTGTGCTCGTTTTATTTCCCGGAGGAGGCGGCCCGGATCGGTGCGCTGGTGGCCTCTGACCGGCCGTCGGGGGGCGATGAGGCCGCGGCTTTGCAGGTGCTGGGACTGAGCCTGGAAGACCTGGGTGTCGGCGTGGCGCGTGTGTGGAGCCTGCCCGATTCCCTGCAGCGCTGCATACGACCGCCGCAGGGGCGGCCGCCGCAGCGCCCGCCCGAGGGCGTGGAGCGGTTGCGCTGGGTGGGACGTGCCGCGAACGAGGCGGCCACCATCATGCTGCAGCATGAGCCGGAACCCGCGGGCGCCCGCCTGCAGCAGCTGGCGGCGCACTATGCGGTCGCTTTCTCGATGACGCAGCAGGAGTTCGTCAAGGCCACGGTGCTGGCACGCGAGCAGCTCATCGCCATGGCCGACGCCCTGGACTTGCGCGTGGACAAGGGCTCGCCCGCGGCGCGCCTGCTGGCTCCGCCCGCCGCCCTGGATGCGCCGCCGGTATGGGCCGACCCGGCCACGGGCCATGAGCTGCATTACGACGCCCTGCAGACCCTGCCCCTGACGCTGGCGCCGTCCACTGATGCGGCGCCTTCCGTCAGCCAGGCGGCCGAGGTGCTGGCCGCTGGCATCCAGGAGGTCAGCAACGCCATGGTGGAGGACTTCCGCCTGAATGACATCGTGCGCATGGTGCTGGAAACCATGCTGCGTGCGCTGGGCGCGCGGCGCATCGTGTTCTGCCTGCGCGAGGTCAAGACCGAGCGCATGACCGGGCGCTTCGGACTGGGCGAAGGCAGCGCAGACGCCGTGCGCGCCCTGGCCGTGCCCCTGAAGGACGCGGATGACCTGTTTGCCGCCGTGTGCCAGCGGGGCGCCGATACCCTGATTGCCGACGCTACCGAGGAGCGTGTGCGAGCGCGTCTGCCGGCATGGTTCCTCGGCAGCTTCGATGCCACCAGCTTTCTGCTGCTGCCGCTGTCGATCAAGCAGCGTCCCTTTGCTCTCATCTATGCCGACCATGAGCGCCCTGGCGGCCTGGTGGTGGACGACAAGGTGCAGGGGCAGCTGCGCACGCTGCGCAACCAGTTGGTGCTGGCGTTTCGCCAGGCCGACTGATGCCTAGTCCTGGAATCACGCCGGGGGCTTGGCCGGGCGCCCGATAATCGCGCCCCATGGCCGCCGCTTTCGACAAACCTTCCCTGCCGCAACGCCTCCTGCCGCTGCTGCGCGGCTTTGACTGGCCGCTCATCGCGTTGCTGCTGGCGCTGTCTTCCATCGGCCTGGTGGCCATGTATTCGTCGGGTTTCGACCACGGCACGCGCTTTTACGACCATGGCCGCAACATGCTGCTGGCCGCGGGCATCCTGTTCGTGGTGGCCCAGGTGCCGCCGCAGCGGCTGATGATGCTGGCCGTGCCGTTGTACACGCTGGGCGTGGCGCTGCTGGTGGGCGTGGCGCTGTTCGGCATCACCAAGAAGGGGGCGCAGCGCTGGATCAACGTGGGTGTGGTGATCCAGCCCAGCGAGCTGCTGAAGATCGCCACCCCACTGATGCTGGCCTGGTGGTTCCAGAAGCGCGAGGGCCAGCTGCGTGCGCTGGACTTCGTGGTGGCGGGGGCGCTGCTCATGGTGCCCGTGGGCCTGATCATGAAACAGCCCGACCTGGGCACCTCGCTGCTGGTGATGGCCGCGGGGCTGTCGGTGATTTTCTTTGCGGGCCTGCCCTGGAAGCTGGTGGTGCCGCCGGTGCTGCTGGGCGCGGTGGGCATTGCGCTCATCGTCTGGTTCGAGCCGCAACTGTGCGCCGAGGGCGTGCGCTGGCCGGTGCTGCACGACTATCAGCAACAGCGCATCTGCACG
This sequence comes from [Acidovorax] ebreus TPSY, assembly GCF_000022305.1. Lineage (NCBI taxonomy): Bacteria > Pseudomonadati > Pseudomonadota > Betaproteobacteria > Burkholderiales > Comamonadaceae > Diaphorobacter > [Acidovorax] ebreus. The sequence continues at coordinate 3,145,498 of NC_011992.1, read as the reverse complement.
TTACTGGACCCCACGCGCGATCCGCTGGGCAAGGGCTTTCACATCATCCAGGGCATGATCGCCATCGGCTCGGGCGGCGTGTGGGGCAAGGGGTTCATGGCCGGCACGCAGACGCACCTGGAGTTCATTCCGGAGCGCACGACCGACTTCATCTTCGCCGCGTTCTCCGAGGAGTTCGGCCTGGTGGGCAACCTCACCCTGATCGTCTGCTTTGTGCTGCTGGTGTGGCGCGGGCTGGCGATTGCGGCCAACGCCAATACGCTGTTCGGGCGCCTCATGGCGAGTGCCGTGGCGATGATCTTCTTCACCTATGCCTTCGTGAACATGGGCATGGTCAGCGGCATCCTGCCCGTGGTGGGGGTGCCGCTGCCGTTCGTCAGTTACGGCGGCACGGCCATGGTCACGCTGGGGCTTGCGCTGGGGGTGCTGATGTCGGTGGCACGCGCACAGCACCAGCCCGAGCAGGGGCCGCCGCGGGCGCGGTAGCGGGGCTGCGGGGGGAACCTGCGTGCACGCAGGGTCTAGGGCGCCTGCCTACAATCGGCCGATGATTTCCCGCGAACCCACCATTGAACGCCTGGGCCTGGCCCGTGAGCTGCTGCTCACCCCCTTCGGCCTGGACGAGTCCCACCTCTCCCGCGCCCTGGCGGAGATCCGCGCGCACCGCGTGGACGACGCCGACCTGTACTTTCAGTACACGCGCAGCGAAGGCTGGAGCCTGGAAGAGGGCATCGTCAAGACGGGCTCGTTCTCCATCGACCAGGGCGTGGGCGTGCGCGCGGTGAGCGGCGAGAAGACGGCCTTCGCCTACTCGGATGATATTTCCGAGGCCTCGCTGCTCGACGCGGCCCGTACCGTGCGGACCATTTCGGCCGCGGATAAGGTGGGACGTGCGCGAGTAGCTTCCAAGAAGATAGCAAAAAGCCGTTCACTGTACCCGCACATCGACCCCATCGCCTCGATGGACAGCACCGACAAGGTGCGCCTGCTGGAGCGCGCCGAGCAATGTGCCCGCGCCAAGGACCCGCGCGTGGTGCAGGTCATGGCGGGCCTGGCCAGCGAGTACGACGTGGTGCTGGTGGCGCGTGCCGATGGGCTGATGGCCGCCGATGTGCGCCCGCTGGTGCGCCTGTCGATCACCGTCATCGCCGAGCAGAACGGCCGCCGCGAGGTGGGCTCGGCCGGCGGGGGCGGGCGCTTCGGTCTGGCCTATTTCACCGACGAGCAGATCGGGCAGTATGTCCATGAAGCCGTGAATGCTGCGTTGGTCAACCTGGAGTCGCGCCCCGCGCCCGCGGGCGAGATGACCGTGGTGCTGGGCCCCGGTTGGCCCGGTGTGCTGCTGCACGAGGCCGTGGGCCACGGGCTGGAGGGCGACTTCAACCGCAAGGGGTCGAGTGCCTTCAGCGGCCGCATCGGCCAGCGCGTGGCGGCCAAGGGCGTCACCGTGCTAGACGATGGCACGCTGGCCGACCGCCGCGGCTCGCTCAACGTGGACGATGAGGGTCACGCCACGCAGCGCAACGTGCTCATCGAGGACGGCATATTGAAGGGCTACATCCAGGACGCGATGAATGCGCGCCTCATGGGTGTCAAGCCCACGGGCAACGGCCGGCGCGAGAGCTATGCCCACATCCCCATGCCGCGCATGACCAATACCTACATGCTGGGCGGCGACAAGGACCCGCAGGAAATCGTCGCCAGCATCAAGAAGGGCCTGTACGCCACCAACTTCGGCGGCGGACAGGTGGACATCACCAGCGGCAAGTTCGTGTTCTCCGCGAGCGAGGCCTACTGGGTGGAAAACGGCAAGATCCAGTACCCCGTGAAGGGCGCGACCATCGTCGGCAGCGGCCCGGAGTCGCTCAAGAAGGTGACCATGATCGGCAACGACATGCGCCTGGACAGCGGTGTGGGCACCTGCGGCAAGGAGGGCCAGAGCGTGCCTGTGGGAGTGGGCCAACCCACCATGCGCATCGATGGCCTGACGGTGGGCGGCACGGCCTGAGCGCCGCGGCCGGTTGTGTGCCATGCCCACGCCACTCTCCAGCCGCCCGCAGACTTTCACCGATCCGGACCGTAACCCGCATGGCGGCGAGGCGGACGAGGACGCGCGTGCGCTGCGCGACAGCTTGGGCGAGCTGGCCCAGCATATCGAGGCCGCCACGCGCGCGCGCCGGGGGCAGTTGGGGCCCGAGTCCGTGCGGCGCAGCGCCGAGGCGCTGGCGCATTGCGCAAGGCGCCACCAGTTGCACCTCACAGGGCTGGGGTCGGCCTGGCATGCGCTGTATGAATTCGGTGTCTACCAGCGCGCGTTGCGCGAATTGCGCGATGCCCTGGCGCAATGGCAGCAGGCCTTGCAGCAGCGCAGCCCCTCTGAGGCCGAGCGCTTCAGTACTTTTGAGCGGCAGGCGTGGCGCACGCTGGGAGAGGCGCGGCTGGTGCTCGACATCTATATGCAGGGCGACCCTTGCATGGAGCGATCGGCGCCCGACACCCGGCCTGCCGCGGAACGTCCGCCGCGTGCGCCACTGCTGGCGCGCCTGCGCCGGTGGTGGTTCGAGGGACGGCATCCGTAAGCGGTTGTAGCGCGACGGCAACACGGTGCCTATGTTGCGGTGCCGCAATACGTGCTACATTGGTTCGCATGTCAGTTCACAGCGCGTTTTACTTTTACTTTTGGTTCTCTGTCCCTGGCGGATGAGAGGTACGCGCGCACCCAGACTGAGCCCCCTTCTCTAAGAAACCGCCGAAGCTGAAAAGCCCGGCGGTTTTTTGTTATCTGTTCTTCGTTTTCCATCTTCACCCCCCCACACACCCGAGAGGAAGCACCCATGAACGCCCATGTCTCCAGCAGCGATGCCTGGTATCCCAACGTCGAGAAAACCAGCGAAACCGACGACCAACGCATCAAGGACATCACCGTGCTTCCTCCTCCAGACCACCTGATTCGCTTTTTCCCGATCCGCGGGTCGGAGGTGGAGTCGCTGATTGCCAACACACGCCGCAGCATCCAACGCATCATGAGCGGCGAGGACGACCGGCTGCTCGTGATCATCGGCCCCTGTTCGATCCACGACCCGCACGCCGCGGTGGACTATGCGCGCAAGCTCAAGGCCGTGCGTGAGCAGTACAAGGACCAGCTGGAAGTGGTGATGCGCGTGTACTTCGAGAAGCCTCGCACCACCGTGGGCTGGAAGGGCCTGATCAACGACCCCTACCTGGACGGCAGCTACCGCATCGACGAGGGCCTGCGCATCGCGCGCCAGCTGCTCATCGACATCAACCGCCTGGGCGTGCCGGCGGGCAGCGAGTTCCTGGACGTGATCTCGCCCCAGTACATCGGCGATCTGATCAGCTGGGGCGCCATCGGCGCGCGCACCACCGAAAGCCAGGTACACCGCGAACTGGCCTCCGGCATTTCGGCCCCCATCGGCTTCAAGAACGGCACCGACGGCAACATCCGCATCGCCACCGATGCCATCCAGTCCGCCAGCCGCGGCCACCACTTCCTGTCGGTTCACAAGAACGGCCAGGTGGCCATCGTGCACACCGCGGGCAACAAGGATTGCCACGTGATCCTGCGCGGCGGCAAGGCGCCCAACTACGACGCAGCCAGCGTTGCCGCGGCCTGCAAGGACCTGGAGGCCGCCGGCCTGCCGGCGTCGCTGATGGTGGACTGCAGCCATGCCAACAGCAGCAAGCAGCACGAGAAGCAGCGCGATGTGGCGCGCGACATCGCCGCGCAGATCGCAGGCGGCTCGCGCAGCGTGTTCGGCGTGATGGTGGAAAGCCACCTGCAGCCCGGAGCGCAGAAGTTTACGCCGGGCAAGGACGATGCCACGACGCTGGAATACGGCAAGAGCATCACCGATGCCTGCCTGGGCTGGGACGACTCCGTTGCCTGCCTGGCCGAGCTGGCGGCCGCCGTGCAAGCGCGGCGCGCGCGTTGAAGCGGGCGCGGTGTAAGCTCGCGGCACGGGAATGGCGCGGCCGCGCCGTCCCGTTCACCCGTCAACACTATTCCCTCAAGAGGCGAGACAGCTCATGCACAGCGAAGTATTGGTCACCCTGAGCCCCGATCAGGAATTCCGTCTGGACGCGCAGGGGGGACAGCCCCTGTCGCACGAGGACGCGCGCCGCTGGCTGGACGATGAATTTCTACGCCTGGAATGCGAGCCGCTGCGCGCCAGCGGCAAGGTACTGCTGGCCGACAAGGTGCTGACCGTGGCCCGCGCCGCGGGGGCGACGCTGCTGGCCGATCCTGCATGGTCCGGCCAGTTTGCCCGCGCCACCGTCGCTGCGCTTGCCAGGCCCGTCGTGCGCGTGGACGTGCCGGGCATGGCTGTCAGCTTCTAAGTCTCAAGCCAAAAAGGCTGCTAGCGCTTATTAATCAAGCGCTAGCAGCTATTGTTTTGATAGTTCTGCGAGCAGTTGGGCGTGCACTCCGCCAAAGCTGCCGTTGCTCATGCAGACGATGTGGTCGCCCGGCTGCACCGCCGCGCGGATCTGGCCCACCAGCGTGGGCAGGTCGCCCGCCGTCTGCGCGCGCGCACCCATAGGGGCCAGCGCTGCAGCGGCGTCCCAGTCCAGGCCGGCGGTATGGCAGAAGGCCAGGTCGGCCGGCTCCAGCGCCCAGGGCAGTTGCGCCTTCATGGTGCCCAGCTTCATGGTGTTGCTGCGAGGCTCGAACACCGCCAGGATGCGCCCGCGGCCTTCGCCTTTGGGGCCCACGCGCCGGCGCAGTCCGTCCAGCGTGGTGCGCAGCGCCGTGGGATGGTGCGCAAAGTCGTCATAGACAGCGATGCCCCGCACCATGCCGCGCAGCTCCATGCGGCGCTTGACGTTCTCGAAGCGCGCCAGCGCCTCGGCCGCCTGGGCAGGCGTCACGCCCACATGCTCGGCGGCCGCGATGGCAGCCAGGGCATTGAGCTGGTTGTGCACGCCCGTCAGCGTCCACTGCACGCGTGCCACTGTGCGGCCCCGCTGCAGCACCTCGAAATCGTGCGGCTCGCCTTGCGCGCCGAAGTCGCTCACCGCGGTGCCAAAGTTGGCCACGCCGCTCCAGCAGCCGGCGTGCAGTACGCGTGCCAGGCTCTCCTCCAACCCGTTGACCACCACGCGGCCCGAGGGCGGCACCGTGCGCACCAAGTGGTGGAACTGCCGTTCGATCTGGCCCAGGTCGTCAAAGATGTCGGCGTGATCGAACTCCAGGTTGTTCAGCACGGCGGTGCGCGGGCGGTAGTGCACGAATTTGCTGCGCTTGTCGAAGAACGCGGTGTCGTACTCATCCGCCTCGATCACGAACAGCGGCGCCGTGGCGAGCGGTCCTGGCCCGGCCAGGGGCCGTACGGGTGCGCCCAGACGCGCGGATACGCCGAAGTTCATCGGCACACCGCCCACCAGGAAGCCGGGCGCCAGGCCCGCGCATTCCAGAATCCAGGCCAGCATGGACGTGGTGGTCGTCTTGCCGTGCGTGCCGGCGACGGCCAGCACATGGCGGCCCTGCAGCACATGCTCGGCCAGCCATTGCGGCCCGCTGGTATAGGGCGCGCCCGCGTCGAGGATGGCCTCCATCAGCGGAAACTTCGGCGTGCCGTCCGCCAGCCGCGCGCGGCTGACCACGTTGCCCACCACGAACATGTCGGGCTTCAGCGCGAGCTGGTCGGCGCCATAGCCTTCGATCAACTCTATTCCCAAGGCGCGCAACTGATCGCTCATGGGAGGGTAGACGCCGGCGTCGCAGCCGGTGACACGGTGGCCCGCCTCGCGCGCCAGCGCGGCCAAGCCGCCCATGAACGTGCCGCAGATGCCCAGGATGTGTATATGCATGGCTCCCGATTCTATGGACCTCGGTGGAACCTCCAGGATTTATGAGGAAAATGGGTCTAACGCCTGTTGATCAAGCGCGAACAGCTATCGAATAAGGAGCAAATGGCGGATTCATGGTGCATTGCCCCTGCGGCGGGTGCGCCGTCACGGTTGCGTCAACGGTATTGCGGGGCATTGGGGCGACAATGGACGCCCTGCGTTCTGGACCGTGCCGCCATGCAAAACGCCCTTGCCATCGAAATCGCCAATGCCGCAGCCCGCCTGGTGGTCGAGGAGGGGCTGGAGTGGGGGGCGGCCAAGCGCCGCGCGGTCAAGGAGTTGGGGCTGCCCCAGCGCACGCCGCTGCCCGACAACGACCTCGTCGAGGACGCCGTGCGGGAGTACATCGGCCTGTTTTGCGCCGATACCCAACCCTCCGAATTGCGGGCGCTGCGCGAATTGGCGCTGGTGTGGATGCAACGCATGCAGGACTTCCGCCCCTACCTGGGCGGTGCGGTCTGGCACGGCACGGCCACACGGCTGTCCGACATCTACCTGGCGCTGTTCTGCGACGATCCCAAATCGGCCGAGATTGCCCTCATCGACCACCATGTGAATTACGAGCCGCGCACCGTCATGGGTTTCCGGGGCGAGCCGGTCGATGCTTTGAGTCTGAGCAGCCGATCCGCCGCGTTGCACGAAGAGATCGGCGTGCATCTGCTGATCTATGACCTGGACGACCTGCGTGGCGCGCTGCGCCCCGACGCCCGGGGGCGCGCCCCCCGGGGCGATCTGCAAGCCGTGCGCCGGTTGCTGCAGGAAATGCCTACTCCCACCCAGTCTTCATGAACGAACCCACTCTTTCCTCTTCGGCGTCTGCCGATTCCGCAAAGGCGCCGAGCGCCCATCCGCTCCGCCGCCGCCGCTGGCTGCTGGTGGGGGCCGGTGCCCTTGCCGCCCTGGGGGGCGCGGGGCTGGCGACCTGGCGGCTGCGGCCGGGCCCGGTGCAGGAGGGCGTGTCCGACGCCGTCTGGGGCGCGCAGTTTGAAGGCCCGGCGGGCGAAGTGCTGTCCCTGGCCGCCTTGAGGGGTCGGCCGTTACTGCTGAATTTCTGGGCCACCTGGTGCCCCCCGTGCGTGGAAGAACTGCCGCTGCTCAATGCCTTTTATGGGGAACACCGCGCCAAAGGGTGGCAGGTTGTGGGCTTGGCGATTGATCAGCCTTCCAACGTGCGCAAATTTTTGGAGCGCATGCCTCTCGATTTCCCAATCGCCTTGGGGGGGCTGGGCGGCACCGACCTGGCACGCGGGCTGGGCAACGAAAAGGGCGGGCTGCCCTTTACCGTACTGTTTGGCGCAAATGGCAGCATTTTGAAGCGTAAAATGGGCCAACTGACGGCGCAGGATCTCCAAGGTTGGTCCACAACGTTGTGAGCGCCTGTGTTTCCTCAATGGAGATGGTGGCAATTGGGGTCGTTTCGGTGAAATAGTCCGAAATTAGGGTAAATTCGCTCCCCATTCCGTTTCTAGCCGTTGGAGCCCCCATGGATTTGCGAAAACTCAAGACCCTCATCGATCTGGTCTCCGAGTCGAATGTTTCTGAACTCGAGATCACCGAAGCCGAGGGCAAGGTCCGCATCGTGAAGAGCGGCGGGGCCGTGGTGCAGCAGTTCGTCGCCGCTCCCGTCCAAACCCCCATGGCCGCCGCGCCCGTAGCGGCCGCGCCCACCGCGCCCGTCGCTGAATTGCCTGCCCCCGCGGCGGCGGCCCCTTCTGGCCATATCGTCAAGTCGCCCATGGTGGGTACGTTCTATCGCGCGTCCAGCCCGGGCGCGAAGCCGTTTGTCGAGGTGGGCAGCAAGGTCAAGGAAGGTGACACGGTGTGCATCGTCGAAGCCATGAAGATCCTGAACGAGATCGAGGCCGACAAGTCCGGCACGGTGACCCGCATCCTGGGTGAGAACGGGCAGGCGGTGGAATACGGGCAGCCGCTGTTCGTCATCGAGTAAGCCGCGCATGAGCGCTTCAGCCCCCGCCGCATGCGCTCGTTGCGCATGCATGGCAGCACCAGGCGCTGGCGCGGGTTTTTGTCTGCATGCGGCCTTGAGCCGCGAGGCCAACCATGTTTAAGAAGATTTTGGTCGCCAATCGCGGCGAGATTGCCCTGCGAATCCAGCGTGCCTGCCACGAACTGGGCGTGAAGGCCGTGATGGTCTATTCCGAGGCCGACCGCGACGCCAAATATGTCAAGCTGGCGGAGGAGGCCGTGTGCATCGGCCCCGCGCCCTCGCCGCTGTCCTACCTCAACATGCCTGCCATCATTTCGGCGGCCGAGGTGACGGACGCCGAGGCCATTCACCCGGGGTATGGCTTCCTGTCGGAAAACGCCGATTTCGCCGAACGGGTGGAAAAGAGCGGGTTCCAGTTCATCGGCCCGACGCCCGACTCCATCCGCATGATGGGTGACAAGGTGTCGGCCAAGCAGGCCATGATCCGCGCGGGCGTACCCTGCGTGCCGGGCTCCGATGGCGAGTTGCCGGATGATCCGGTGCAGATCCGCCGCATTGCCAAGAGCATCGGTTACCCGGTCATCATCAAGGCCGCTGGCGGTGGTGGCGGCCGTGGCATGCGGGTGGTGCACACCGAGGCGGCGCTGGTCAACGCGGTGCAGATGACCAAGGCTGAGGCGCAGGCCGCCTTTGGCAACCCGGCCGTGTACATGGAGAAATTCCTCCAGAACCCGCGCCATATTGAGATCCAGATACTGGCCGACAAGTACCGCAATGCCGTGTACTTGGGTGAGCGCGACTGCTCCATGCAGCGTCGCCACCAGAAGGTGATCGAGGAAGCGCCGGCACCGGGTATTCCGCGCAAGCTGATCGAGAAGATTGGCGAACGCTGCGTGGCCGCCTGCAAGAAGATCGGCTACCGCGGTGCGGGTACGTTCGAGTTCCTGTACGAGAACGGCGAGTTCTACTTCATCGAGATGAACACCCGCGTGCAGGTGGAGCACCCGGTGACCGAGTGGATCACGGGCGTGGACATCGTGCGTACGCAAATCATGGTGGCTGCGGGCGAAAAACTGCCGTTCACTCAGCGCCAGGTTCAGATCCAAGGCCATGCGATCGAATGCCGGGTGAACGCCGAGGACCCCTACAAGTTCATCCCGTCGCCGGGGCGCATCACGATGTGGCACGCGCCTGGCGGCCCGGGCGTGCGCGTGGACTCGCACGCCTATACGAACTACTACGTGCCGCCGAATTACGACTCCATGATCGGCAAGATCATCGTGCACGGCGATACGCGCGAGCAAGCCCTGGCGCGCATGCGCACGGCACTGTCGGAAACGGTGATCGAAGGCATCAATACCAACGTGGCGCTGCACCGCGAACTCATGGTGGACGCCAAGTTCGTAGCGGGCGGCACCAACATCCACTACCTGGAGGAGTGGCTGTCGCAGCGCCAGCGCTGATCGCTAGTACTTATGACCTGCCCGCTGGCATCCGGAAACGGATGCCAGCTTTTTTCATGGATCGCGTGCAAGGAGGCTGATCCCATGTTCGAGCTGAACCTGTTGTGTCCCGAGGAACGGGTGGAGACCGTGAGCGACGCGCTCGATGCGCTGGAAGCCTTGAGCGTGTCCGTGGAAGATGCCGACGCGCACACCGATGCCGAGCAGGCGCTTTTTGGGGAACCTGGCATGCCGGCCCCGCGTGAGGGTTGGCAGCGTAGCCGCATCACTGCCCTGTTTCCTACGCAAGAGGCGGCCGAGGAGGCGCGGCAGCTGCTGCAGGCGCAGGACTTCTTCGAGGGCTGCATCGTGCAGGGGGTGAGTGCCGTGCAAGAGCAGGACTGGGTCCGGCTCACGCAATCCCAGTTCGCGCCGGTGGACATCACGCCCGATTTCTGGATCGTGCCGACGTGGCACGAGATGCCTGCGGCTGCGCGCCGCAGCATCCGCCTGGATCCGGGGCTGGCCTTTGGCACTGGAACCCACCCAACCACGCGCATGTGCCTGCGCTGGATTGCCAAACATGGCGACGCGGCCGGGCAGGCGCTGGGGCGCGTGCTCGACTATGGCTGCGGCTCCGGCATCCTGGCGATCGGCGCCGCGAAATTTGGCGCCACAGAGATCGACGCGGTGGACATTGACACGGCAGCCGTGGAATCCACGCGACAAAATGCGCAAGCCAACGGCGTGCAGGTGAACGCGGGTCTGCCCGAGCGGGCGCAAGGGCAATACCAGACCGTGTTGGCGAATATTCTGGCGACGCCGCTGAAGGTGCTGGCGCCCTTGCTCAGCGGCCATGTTGCGCAGGGCGGGCACCTTGTGCTGGCCGGCATCCTGGAGCGGCAGGCGGAGGAGCTGCAGGAGGCCTATGCGCCGTGGCTGCAGCTGCAGGTGTCGGACCGTGAGGATGGCTGGATCCTGATGACCGCGCGTCGCTAACCGCGCGTCGCGGACCGCGCGGGCTGCGCGGGGTCGTAGAGGGGCCCCTACAATCCACAGCCGATGAGCCAGATCACCCGCTGCCCCCACTGCTCCACCACCTTTCGGGTGGTTGCCGATCAGCTGCGGATATCGGAAGGCTGGGTGCGATGCGGGCACTGCAAGGAAGTGTTCGATGCATCGCAGCACTTGCAGGTGCAGGAGGCGGAGCCGTTGCTTTCCGACCTGCTTCTGGATGCGCTCAAGCCTCCGCCACAGCCCGTCGGTAAAGCCTCGGAAGGCATTCAGGTCTGGGGCAGTGCGCGGCATGTGGAGGCTCCAACATCGCTTGCGCCGGACCCGGTGATGTCTGCAGCGGCCGCGTGTGCACCGCAGGAAGTGGTTCCCGCGGTGGATGAAGGCCTGCGTACGGAAAGCGAACCTCCACCATGGGTTCCCCCACCGCCCCCGGTCCCCGCCTTTCTGCTGGCGAATCCGGAGGGCGCAGCGCCTGCAAAGACGTCGAAAGCAATGGCCGCGCCCCCGGTGGATGCCGATGCGGCGCCCCTCTCTCCAGCCGCGCGCGATATTCCCGCCCCGCCAGTCCATACGCTCCCGCAGGGTTACGAGTTACCGGCGGCGCCTCTTGAGGACGATGCGGAATCGGAGGAACCCAGCAGCCACGAATCCGCGGAAGCCCCTGCCGTTCTGGTTTCACCGATGCCCACAGAGGAGGGGGGCACGTCCGCTACGGGGAGGGCCGCGCAGGAGACCATCGAATCACCAGAGATGGCGCCCAGCCCGGCTGAACCGCTGGAGTCCCTGGCGCCATCGGAGGATGCAGGCGCGCCATCGCTGGCACGGGAAGAAGGACATGCCGACGACCGCACGGATCCCGTCATTGAACCCGGCTTCGTGAAGGCTGCGCGGCGCAACGCGTTCTGGCGCAGGCCCTCCGTGCGTGTGGGCCTGTTCTTGGTCGGCTTGACGTTGGTGGTGGCCTTGCTTCTCCAAATAGCCATCCAGGAAAGGGACGACATCGCATCGCGTCATCCCGTGGCCCGCGCCTGGATGGAACGACTGTGCGGGCGCTTGCAGTGCGTGCTGCAACCTCCACGGCACATCACGGCCGTGGTCATCGACAGCTCATCGTTTTTGAAGGCGCGTCACGACCCGTCCGGGTACCAGTTGCAGATGAGCGTGAAGAATACGTCGACCCAGGCCGTTGCGATGCCGGCGCTGGAACTCACGCTGACAGATGCGCAAGACCAGCCGATTGTGCGGCGCGTATTGCTGCGTGACGAACTGGGGGCCCCCCTGGAATTGGCACCAGGTTTCGTGTGGAGCGGTGCACTGCCGTTGCAGGTGATCCAGGGCGCTGCGCAGGTGGCCGGCTATCGGCTGGTGGCCTTCTATCCCTGATTTTTTACTCTTGAGCTTTGACCCTATGGCTGCGCTGATTTGCGGTTCCCTGGCCTTCGACACCATCATGACGTTCGATGGGCGTTTTGCAGAGCAAATATTGCCCGAGCAACTGCATATCCTGAATGTGTCGTTTCTCGTTCCCACATTGCGCCGCGACTTTGGAGGATGCGCTGGCAATATCGCATACAGCCTCAAGCTGTTGGGAGGCAACCCGCTGCCCATGGCCATGCTGGGCGCTGATGGCGGCGAATACTTGGCGCGACTGCAGCAACTCGGCGTCGACACCCGCTTTGTCGGCCGCGTGGAGGATACATACACCGCCCAGGCGATGATCATGACCGATCGGGACAACAACCAGATCACGGCGTTCCACCCCGGTGCCATGATGCAGGCCCACCTGCACCGCATCCCGCCCGGGGCGGGTGCGCACGTGGGCATCATCGCGCCGGATGGCCGTGAGGCCATGCTGCAGCACGCGGCGCAATTCGTCGAGGCGGGCATTCCGTTCGTGTTCGATCCGGGACAGGGGTTGCCCATGTTCGATGGCGCAGACCTGCATCGATTCATCGAGCAGGCGAGCTGGATCGCCGTCAATGATTACGAAGGCAAGATGTTGTGCGACCGTACGGGCTGGAGCCTGGCAGAGATCTCGCATCGGGTCCGCGGCCTGATCGTCACACTGGGAGCACAGGGATGTGAAATTTGGGAACAGGGTGTCAGGACGCATGTTCCCCCTGTGCAACCGGCGCAGGTGGTGGACCCCACGGGCTGCGGGGATGCCTGGCGTGGCGGTTTGCTCTACGGCCTAGAGAAGGGGTGGACCCTGGCACGTTGCGCTCAGTTGGGCAACCGGCTGGGCGCGCTCAAGATCGCGCAACGCGGCCCGCAGAATTACCAGCTGGACTTTCAACCTGACTGAGCGAGCGCCGGGATTGAAGCAGCGTTTCTGACTGCAGCTTTGCCATAAAAAAACCCGGTGCAAGCACCGGGTCGTAGGCTGGACTGTCCCGTAGCCTTATGGCTTGCCACCCGTAGGGAAGGGCCATGCGGCTTGCGGGTTCAGCGTTGTTTGCGCGACAGGAGCGGGCGTTGCGGCAGGAGCCTTAGCCTTCTTCGCGGGCGCGGCTACCTTCTTGGCGGGTGCTGCCTTCTTGGCTGCTACAGCCTTTTTGGCAGGAGCGGCTGCCTTCTTGGCGGGTGCTGCCTTCTTGGCTGCTACAGCCTTTTTGGCAGGAGCGGCTGCCTTCTTGGCGGGTGCTGCCTTCTTGGCTGCTACAGCCTTTTTGGCAGGAGCGGCTGCCTTCTTGGCGGGTGCTGCCTTCTTGGCTGCTACGGCCTTTTTGGCAGGAGCGGCTGCCTTCTTGGCGGGTGCTGCCTTCTTGGCTGCTACGGCCTTTTTGGCAGGAGCGGCTGCCTTCTTGGCGGGTGCTACCTTCTTGGCTGCTACGGCCTTTTTGGCAGGAGCGGCTGCCTTCTTGGCGGGCGCTGCCTTCTTGGCTGCTACGGCCTTTTTGGCAGGAGCGGCTGCCTTCTTGGCGGGCGCTGCCTTCTTGGCTGCTACGGCCTTTTTGGCAGGAGCGGCTGCCTTCTTGGCTGGAGCCGTCTTCTTAGCGGGAGCTGCTTTCTTTGCAGCGGGTTTCTTCGCAGTTGCCATCATTTTCTCCTTGGGTCGATTTGCAAAGAGCACCCCACGCCTGCATTGGGCGTGGAGCGATCCATGGCGACGACTGAATATGCGTCACCACGAATGCGGAAACGCCCCAAGGCCGCAGCGCCGAACGGTGCTGTGTGCGCGGAGCGTGATTGAAAAGTCATGGCCTGGTCTACGAAGATGTCAGTCCCAGGACAAGGCGCCGCCCGACTGGTACTCGATGACGCGCGTCTCGAAGAAGTTGCGTTCCTTCTTCAGATCAATCATCTCGCTCATCCAGGGGAATGGATTCTCTTCATTCGGAAAGAGCGCTTCCAGCCCGATCTGTGTGGCGCGGCGGTTCGCGATGTAGCGCAGGTAGCCTTTGAACATGGAGGCGTTCATACCCAGCACGCCACGCGGCATGGTGTCTTCGGCATAACGGTATTCCAGTTCCACTGCCTTGATGAACAGGGCCTTGATCTCGTCCTTGAACTCGGCCGTCCACAGATGTGGGTTTTCGAGCTTGAGCTGGTTGATCAGGTCGATGCCGAAGTTGCAGTGCATGGACTCGTCGCGCAGGATGTACTGGTACTGCTCGGCAGCGCCGGTCATCTTGTTCTGGCGGCCGAGTGCCAGGATTTGCGTGAAACCCACGTAGAAGAACAGACCTTCCATCAGGCAGGCAAAAACGATCAGCGACTTGAGTAGTGTCTGGTCGCTCTCGGGTGTGCCGGTCGTGAAGCGCGGATCCATGATCGCTTCGATGAAGGGGATCAGGAACTCGTCCTTGTCGCGAATGGACTGGACCTCGTTGTAGGCGTTGAAAATCTCGCCTTCGTCCAAGCCCAGAGACTCCACGATGTACTGGTACGCATGGGTGTGGATGGCTTCCTCGAACGCCTGGCGCAACAGAAACTGCCGGCATTCCGGCGCCGTGATGTGGCGGTAGGTGCCCAGCACGATGTTGTTGGCGGCCAGCGAGTCGGCCGTGACGAAGAAGCCCAGGTTGCGCTTGACGATGCGCCGTTCGTCCTCGGTCAGGCCGTTCGGGTCCTTCCAGAGTGCGATGTCCCGCGTCATGTTCACTTCCTGCGGCATCCAGTGGTTGGCGCAGGTGGCGAGGTATTTCTCCCACGCCCACTTGTACTTGAACGGCACCAGCTGGTTGACGTCGGTCTGGCCATTGATGATGCGTTTGTCGACCGCAGACACGCGGCGGTGTTGGGGTGCTGCAGACGCGGTAGGGGCAGTGCGCGTCGAAGTGCTGGCGACGGACTGCAACACGGGTGCTTGGAAACCGTTTGGCGGAGGCTCCACAGGGCGGTCGTTGGAGTGACTGCCGTCCAAAAGTTTTTGCGATGAGGGCTTGACTTCGTCGTCCCAGGTGAGCATAGGTTTTCCAGTGGTCGGATTATGGAAGCAGTGCTTCAAAATGAAAAGCACCGAAGCGTTGCCAGGCGTGATCTGTTGCTTCACGACACATGCGAACGAGGCGACGATGTGTCGCGCTGCGCCCGCATGCGCACGGCATTACTGGCAGGCTTCGCAGCCGGGGTCGTCAATGGCGCAGAACTTCACGTCGGTCGCAGGGATGGCAGCAGCCTGCGCCTGCGCCTGCGCTGCGGCCACGGCAGCGTTCAGTGCCGAGCTTGGTGCCATCGTTCCCTCCCCCGTGTCGCTTGCGCCGGACGCGACGGCATTGAGCTGGCGTGTGTTCACGGTACTCATCTCCACATGCGTCGCGCTCTGCGTGCGCAGGTAGTAAGTGGTCTTCAGACCGCGTATCCACGCAAGCTTGTATGTCTCGTCGAGCTTCTTGCCTGAGGCGCCGGCCATATAGATGTTCAGGCTCTGCGCCTGGTCGATCCATTTCTGTCGACGCGCCGCCGCTTCGACGAGCCAGGTGGGAGCGACTTCAAAGGCCGTGGCATACAGTGCCTTGACGGTGAGGGGAACGCGGTCGATCGCGTGCAGCGACCCCTTGAAGTGCTTGAGGTCCATGAGCATCACGTCGTCCCACAGGCCCAGCTGCTTCAGGTCGCGCACCAGGTACTGGTTGATGACCGTGAACTCTCCCGAGAGGTTGGATTTGACGGAGAGATTGCCGAAGGAGGGCTCGATGGAGGCGTCCACGCCAACGATGTTAGAGATGGTGGCTGTGGGCGCAATGGCGATGCAGTTGGAGTTGCGCATGCCGTCTTGCGCGATCTTGGCGCGCAGCATGTCCCAGTCCAGACGGGTCGTACGGTCCACCTCCACGTACCCGCCACGTTCCTGCTCCAGCAACTGCAGTGAATCCAGCGGCAGGATGCCCTGGGACCACAGAGAACCCTGGTAACTGGAGTATTGGCCCCGTTCTTGGGCGAGATCGGTTGAGGCCCAGTAGGCGTAATAGCACAGAGCCTCCATGGAGGTATCGGCAAACTCCACTGCGGCGTCGCTTGCGTAGGGGATGCGCAGTTCATACAGCGCGTCCTGGAACCCCATCAGGCCCAGGCCGACGGGGCGGTGGCGCAGGTTGGAGTCCTTGGCCTTCTGTACGGCGTAGTAGTTGATGTCAATCACGTTGTCCAGCATGCGCATGGCCGTGCTCACGGTTTTGCGCAGCTTGTCGTGGTCGATGCCTCCGTCCTTGAGATGGCGCGCGAGGTTCACCGATCCCAGGTTGCACACGGCCGTCTCGGCATCGCTGGTGTTGAGCGTGATCTCGGTACAGAGATTGGAACTGTGCACTACGCCTACATGCTGCTGAGGAGAGCGGATGTTGCACGGGTCCTTGAAGGTGATCCAGGGATGGCCGGTCTCGAACAGCATGGACAGCATCTTGCGCCACAGGTCGACGGCCGGTACGCGTTTGAACAGAGGCAGCTCGCCGCTCTCGGCCTTGGCCTCGTAGGCGATGTAGGCTTTCTCGAAGGCCTGTCCGTACAGGTCGTGCAGGTCAGGGACATCCGAGGGGGAAAACAGTGTCCACAGGCCCTTTTCCATTACGCGTTTCATGAACAGGTCGGGAATCCAGTTGGCCGTGTTCATGTCGTGTGTGCGTCGCCGGTCGTCGCCGGTGTTCTTGCGCAGCTCCAGGAATTCTTCGATGTCCAGGTGCCAGCTTTCCAAGTAGGTGCAGACGGCACCCTTGCGCTTGCCGCCCTGGTTCACGGCCACGGCCGTGTCGTTGACCACCTTGAGGAACGGCACCACGCCTTGCGACTCGCCGTTCGTGCCCTTGATGCGTGCACCGAGGGCGCGTACGCGTGTCCAGTCGTTACCCAGGCCGCCCGCGAACTTGGACAGCAGGGCGTTTTCCTTGATGGATTCGTAGATGCCCTCCAGCTCGTCGGGCACCGTCGTCAGGTAGCAGCTGGACAGCTGCGAGCGCAATGTCCCGCTGTTGAACAGCGTGGGCGTGCTGCTCATGAAATCGAAGGAGCTGAGCAGTTCGTAGAACTCGATGGCGCGGGCGTTGCGGTCGTCCTCGCGCAGCGCCAGGCCCATGGCCACGCGCATAAAAAAGGACTGAGGCAGCTCGATGCGCGTTTTGCGCACATGCAGGAAGTAGCGGTCGTACAGCGTCTGTAGGCCAAGATAGTCGAACTGCAGGTCGCGCTCGGCCTTCAGTGCGCTTCCCAGGCGCTGCAGGTCGAATTCCATCAGGCGCGGGTCGAGCAACTCGTTGTCCACGCCCTGGCGGATGAACTGTGGAAAATTCTCGGCGTAGGCCAGGGCCATGTTGGCGGGATTCACGTCGCGGCCTAACACCTCGCGCACGATGGTGTGCAGCAACAGTCGTGCCGTCGCGTAGGTGTAGCCGGGATCTTTCTCAATCAGGGTGCGCGCCGCGAGGATGGATGCCTTGTACACCTCGTCCATGGGTACGCCGTCGTACAGGTTGCGCATGGTCTCCGCAATGATGGGCGCGGCCTGGACGTCCGATCCCAGGCCCGTGCATGCGGCTTCCACCAGGCTCTGCAGGCGCAGAATGTCAAGCTCCACGCGCTGACCTTGGTCCTGTACATACAGGGCCGGCATCTGGGGTAGCAGTTGTTCCTTCTTCTGTGCGCGTTCTTGCGCGCGGCGCTCGCGGTAGAGCACGTAGGCGCGTGCCACCTCATGATGGCTGCCTCGCATCAGGCCCAGCTCCACCTGGTCCTGCACGTCCTCAATGTGGAACGTTCCTCCCGCGGGGCGCGAGCGCATCAGCGCGCGCACGACTGCCTGGGTCAGCTGATCCACCACTTCGCGCACGCTCGCCGAGGCTGCTCCCTGTGCCCCGTGAACGGCCAGGAATGCTTTCATCATCGCCACGGCGATTTTTTGCGGCTCGAAGGGCACCACGGCGCCGTTGCGGCGGATGATCTGGTAGTGCATCAGTGGATGGGCCCCAGTCGGCGTGGCCGACGGGGTGGCCCGTGCAGGCGATGGGGTGTCAACAGGAACGGATAGGGGCGCAGCGTGCATGGAGGTCCTCGGAGGTGTTCGGAGAAATGGCCAGGCGGACGGGCAGTCACCTTCGGCCGGCGAAACGGCGGCTTAGACTGTCGCCGCACACTATATCTAGTGTGTCTTGATGGTTCAAGACACTAGGGGTAGTGTATCCCCGTAAGAGGCTGGCGAGATCGTTTCGTCGTGATTGAACGCCTGGGCCTTCTACTGCCGTCGCAGCCCCCGTAGGATCAGGCCCGCATCCGACGGCTTGAGCCATGGTGCGGCCTGCTGGCCGATCTTGCGCGCAAACGCGCGTGCAACTTCATCCTGAGCAGTGAAGGCGAGGCGAAGGCGCAAAGTGCGGCAATGCGTCCGGGTGCCTGGGGGGATCAACACCCTGGCGGAAAAAGAACACCCGTGCCGGCGAAGGCTCCACGAAGTACACGCCAGTCAAACCCAGGGCCTGGGTCGTGTTTGCGTTCAGGGGCGATGTGCTCATGCCCTGCGATGTAGCGCACGGGGTAGCGCTGCCGCAGCGCCTTGCAAAGGGTCACAAGGGTGGCGTACTGCGCCTGCTCGAAGCTCCCACCTTCCAGCCCCTCGAGCTCAACGCCGATCGAGTCGTCGTTGCAGGCATCGCGCCCCCGGTAGTGGGAACGGCCCGCGTGCCAGGCGCGTCGGCCCACGTCCACGAACTGCCACAGCACACCTGCGCGCGTGATGAAGAAATGCGTCGACACTTCCAGGCCGCGAATCTGCTGGAAATAAGGATGGGCGTCCCAGTCCAGCCGGTTCATGAAAAGCCGGTGCACATGACCCCCGCCAAACTCTCCGGGGGGAAGGCTGATGGAATGCACCACGATGAGGTCCACGCTGGCCTGCGGGGGACGTGGCCCGTGGTTGGGCGAGTCCATGCGTCTCGCATTCGCGTACCAGCCGCCGTGCCAGGCAGGCCGCCGGGCCGCAGGCTCAGGGCTGCGCGTCGCCATGGCTGTCGCCGTCTTGCGGTACCTCGATGTGCAGCCGGGCAATCCGGTAACGGATCTGGCGCAGGCTGATGCCCAGGCGGGCTGCGGTGGCCGTGCGGTTGAAACCCGCCTCGCGCAGGGCGCGCACGAGTATTTCCCGTTCCTGCTGGTCGAGCCAAGCTTGCAGATCGTTGGGCAGGGGCATGCCTTCGTTGATGCCGGACCAACGAGGGGGCGCGTGCGGCTCAGCGGGCTGCGCGATGGCTGGTGCGGACGGTACGGGCTGCGGTAGGGGTGGCGGTGCCTCCACGGTGGGGGCTGGCGCGCCTTCAACGTGCAGCTCATGGCCATCGCTGAGGGCTACCGCGCGATGCAGCAGGTTTTCCAGCTCGCGCACATTGCCGGTGAGCGGGTGCTGTGCGATGCACCGCAGCGCTTCTTCCGTCAGGCGGGGAACGGCCACCCCCGACTCTTGCTCGATACGGGCCAGCAAGGCCTCGCACAGCGCGGGCAGGTCCTCTCGCCGCTCGCGCAACGGTGGGATCAGCAGTTCGATGACATTCAGCCGGTAATACAGATCCTGGCGGAAGCGCCCCGCCTGCACGTCGGCGGCCAGGTCTCGGTGCGTGGCGCTGACGATGCGCACGTCCACGGCCTCTTCCTGCGTGGAGCCCAGGGGCCGTACCGTGCGCTCCTGGATCGCACGCAGCAGTTTGGATTGCATGGGCAGCGGCAGGTCGCCAATTTCGTCAAGGAACAGCGTGCCTCCACGGGCGGCCTGGAAGTAGCCCTCCCGGTCGTGCGTAGAGCCGGTGTAGGAACCCTTGCGCGCGCCAAAGAACTCTGCCTCCAGCAGGTTCTCGGGAATCGCGCCGCAGTTGACGGCGATCAGCGGGCCTTCGGAGCGCTGGCTGCTGGCGTGCAGCGCGCGGGCCACCAGTTCCTTGCCCGTGCCTGACTCGCCACGCACCAGCACGGGGGCCATGCTGCGCGCCACCTTGGCGATGCGCTGCTTCACATTGCGCATGGCTTCGGAGTCGCCGATCAGGCGATCCAGCACAGGATCTTGCATGTCCGGCCACTGCGTGACGTTGCGTGCGCCGGGGCGGGTGGCTTTGGGCGCCGCCAGTACGGCGCCAATACCCTGCACCGCCGAAGCCACCACGGCACGGAATTGCTTCAGGTCCACGGGCTTGGTCAGGTAGTCGAACGCGCCCGCGCGCAGCGCCTCCACCGCGTTCTCGGCGGATCCATAGGCCGTCATGACCACGCAGCGTTCACGCCGCTGCTGGCTGCGCAGGTCGTGCAGCAAGTCCATGCCGAAGCCGTCGGGCAGCCGCATGTCGGTGATCACGACGTCGAACTTCTGCGTCTGCAGCTGTTGGCGCGCGTCGTCCACGCTGGCGGCGGTCTCCACGCGGTAGCCTTCGCGCAGCAGGGTCAGCTCATAGAGGGTGCGCAGATCGGGTTCGTCATCAACGACAAGAATGGAGGCGGTGGATGCATTCATGGTCTGTGGGCCGTGTCAGACCACGATTGTGTCAAACAGTGATGCGCTGTCCGCAGGGCGCGAAAGGCTGCGAAAGGTCACAGTGAAGGCGTTTCCCGCCACCTCGCCGCGCGCCAGGCTGCGTGTGGTGCGCTGATGGCCGATCGCCGCCCCGTGGCGCTGGCACAGCTCGCGGCAGATGTACAAGCCCAGCCCGCTGGAGCGGCTTTCGGATGAGAAGAAAGGCTCGAACAGATGCCGCTCCACCGATTTGTCCAGCGGTGCGCCATCGCTCCACACCTGCACGCCGGCCTTCCCGCCGGGGGTGGCGCGCGTCGCGAGGCACAGCGAGTCGGGTTCGGGCCCTTTGTAGCGCAATGCGTTGTCCAGCAGGTTCACCAGCACGCGCCGCAGGTGCTCGGCGTCGAACTCCACCTGCGCCGCGCCCGCGTCCAGTACCAATTGCCCCTGCCGGCGTGCGGGGTCCTGCGCCGTCCAGTCGTTCCACACCTGCTGCACGGTGGCATCCAGTGCCACGGTGGAGGAGCTGGCCTGGTTGATCTGGTGCTGCACGCGCGCAATGTCCAGTACGTCTTCCGTGATGCGCACCAGCCGGTCGGCGTTTTGGCGCACCATGTGTGTCAGGCGCTTCTGTGTGGGGTCGTCCAGGTCTTCGTCCAGCAGTTCGTTGGCCTGCACGATCGCTGCCAGCGGGTTGCGGATCTCATGTGCCACGGCGGCCGACATGCGCCCCATGGCGGCCAGCTTCTCGGTGCGCAGGCGCGCTTCCATTTCGCGCAGGTCGTGCAGGAACATCACGCACAGCGGCTCCCCCGGAGAGTCGTCCGGGGCGTCCTGCGTGTGGGTGAGCCATGCGCGCACGCGCAGGGCCATGGGGATCTGGCCATCGTGCAGGACGTTGACATCGGCATGCTGGGGACGCTCCATCTGGAAAGTGGCGCACGCCAGATCCATGAGGGGTTTGAAGGCCGCCGTGTGCGTGAGCGTCAGGGAGGAATCTCCGGAGATCTTGTGGCCGAGCATCAGCAACGCCGCAGGGTTGGCCAGGCGGACCTGGCCATGCAGGTCCAGCACCAGCACGCCATCGGCCACGTGCTGCATCACCAGGGCACTGACCGCGCGGTGGGTGCGCGCATCCATCTGGCTGCGCCGGGCCATCTGCTGCTCGCTGGTGAGCTTGGCGGCCAGCAGGTGCACCAGATAGGCGACGATGAAGTAGCCGGTGCCTGTTAATGCCGCCTGCAGGTAGCGCTGCGTGCCGTCTCCGGCGCCGCCGTATGTGCCCAGCCACCAGGCCCAGGCCAGCAGCAGCAGCGTGGCGCCGGCCGTGGTTGCCAGAGCCAGTGTCAAGGATCCCAGCACGCCTGCCATCAGGACCGGAAGCCCGAACAACGGCGTGAAATTCAAGCCGCCCGACTGCTGCAGCGCCTGCAGCACGCTGACCAGCAACAGATCCAGCCCGATGGACGGCAACCACTGGATGCCGGGGCGCGGGTCGGGCACCGCGCCGTGTCCCCACACCCGCAGCGCCACCGTGGCCACCAGGTAGCCCAGGCAGATGCTGAACAGCAGCGGTTCGCCGGCCTGGTTGAGTGCAATGCCCAGCAACTGCAGCAGCAGCAGCGCCAGCGCCACCATCACGCGCGCTGTGAGGAAGGCATTCCACAGGCGATGAAAGGGCAGGGGAGAGGCGGCGGCTGCCAGCTTGGAGGGCATCGGCTCAGGCGGGCCCACGGTCCCGGTGGGCGGTGCTGCAGTACATATGCGCCCCCCCGGGCACGGCATCGCCACGTGGCAGGTGCACGCCGCAGTGGGCGCAGCGCACCATGTCCTGTGGCGGAGCGATGGACGGGCGCTGGGTGTTGCCTTGCCGCGGCGCAGACGCACGGCGCTGCGCGCGCCACACTGCGTAGACCACGGCCAGCACAGCGAACAGGACCAGGTATTTCATGCCGCCCGCCCCAGCACCACTTCCATCACGAAGCGCGAGCCCACGTAGGCCAGCAGCAGCAGTGCCGTGCCTGCATACAGCACGCGCACGGCGCTGCGGCCGCGCCAGCCAAAGCGCGAGCGGCCCAGCAGCAGCACTGCGAAGGTGATCCAGGCCAGCAGCGAGAACACGGCCTTGTGGTCCCACAGCCAGGCGCGGCCGTAGAGCTGCTCGCTGAACAGCCAGCCCGCCACCAGCGTGGCCGAGAGCAGCACAAAGCCCGCCGTCACGAAGCGGAACGTGAGCCGCTCCAGCGTCAGCAGCGGCATGCCGCTGTGCGAATCGGCAGCCAGGCGCATCTGGCGCTCGGCACGGCTCATGAGCCAGGCGTGCACCACCGCTGCGGCAAACAGGCCATAGCAGGCAATGCCCAGCGTGAGGTGCAGCGGCAGCCAGGGCGAGGCGGATACGTGCAGTGGCCGGCCCGGAAACAGCGCTGCCACCAACACGGCCGCGCCGCCCAGCGCGCACAGCACCCAGCGCGCGCGCATCTGCGGAAACAGCTGCCGCTCAACGGCGTAGGTGGTCAGTACCAGCCAGGCCGTCATCGACAGGGCGGCGGCAAAGCCGAAATGCGGCGTGCTGCCCAGCAGGCCCCAGACCAGCGCGGCGCCATGCAGCGTCCAGGCAGGGGCCATGATGGCCAGTTGGCCGCGGCCTGTGGCGGTGCGCGGCGCCAGGGCCGCCGCCAGCGCGTAGGCGGCCGCGGTGGCCAGGGCGAGCAGCCAGCCGAGCGGGGAAGCACTGGGTAAAATCATGGGTTCGCAGTTTAGCCTTTCGCCCCTGGTCGTCGGGGCTGTGCCATCGGCCGGCATTACGCCCGGGCCGGTGCATCTGGAGCATTTGGCCATGGCCTCCGCACTCACCGAAAAACTCACCCGTCTCGTCAAGGAGATGCGCGGCCAGGCCCGCATCACCGAAGCCAACGTGCAGGACATGCTGCGCGAGGTGCGCATGGCCCTGCTGGAGGCCGACGTGGCGCTGCCTGTGGTGCGCGACTTCATCGCCCGCGTGAAGGAAAAAGCCCTGGGCCAGGAGGTACTGGGCAGCCTGAAGCCCGGCCAGGCGCTGGTGGGCATCGTGAACAAGGAACTGGCCGCGACCATGGGCGAGGGCGTGGCCGACATCAACCTCAACGCGCAGCCGCCGGCGGTGATCCTGATGGCCGGCCTGCAGGGCGCGGGCAAGACCACCACCACGGCCAAGCTGGCCAAGCACCTGATCGAAAAGCGCAAGAAGAAGGTGCTGACCGTCTCGGGCGACGTGTACCGCCCCGCCGCCATCGAGCAGCTCAAGACCGTGACCAAGCAGGCCGGCGCCGAGTGGTTCCCCAGCACGCCCGACCAGAAGCCGAGCGACATCGCCCTTGGAGCGCTGGACTACGCCAAGAAGCACTTCTTCGACGTGCTGCTGGTAGACACGGCCGGCCGCCTGGCCATCGACGAGGTGCTGATGCAGGAAATCAAGGACCTGCATGCCGTGCTGAACCCGGTGGAGACGCTGTTTGTCGTCGATGCCATGCAGGGCCAGGACGCGGTGAACACCGCCAAGGCTTTCAAGGAAGCGCTGCCGCTCACGGGCATCGTGCTCACAAAATTGGACGGTGACTCGCGCGGCGGTGCGGCGCTGTCGGTGCGCCAGGTGACGGGCGCGCCGATCAAGTTTGCCGGCGTTTCCGAAAAGATCGACGGCCTGGAGGTGTTCGACGCCGAGCGCCACGCGGGCCGCATCCTGGGCATGGGCGACATCGTCGCGCTGGTCGAGCAGGTCACGGCCGGCGTGGACATGGAGGCGGCGCAAAAGCTCGCCGCCAAGGTCAAGAGCGGCGACGGGTTCGATCTGAACGACTTCCTGGCCCAGTTGCAGCAGATGAAGCAGATGGGCGGCCTGTCCAGCCTCATGGACAAGCTGCCCGCGCAGCTCACGGCCAAGGCAGGTCAGGTGGACATGGACAAGGCCGAGCGCGACATCCGCCGCAAGGAGGGCATCATCTGCAGCATGACGGCGCTGGAGCGCCGCAAGCCCGAGCTCATCAAGGCCACACGCAAGAAGCGCATCGCCCAGGGCGCCGGCGTGCAGGTGCAGGAGGTCAACCGCCTGCTCAACGAGTTCGAGCAGATGCAGGGCATGATGAAAAAGATGAAGGGCGGCGGCCTCATGAAGCTCATGAAGAAGATGGGCGGCATGAAGGGCGGCCTGCCGGGCATGGGAGGCATGCCGCGGTTCTGAACAGGGGAGCGGTGACCGCTCCTATAAATAGAGCTGCTTGCGCTGGTATTTCAAGGATTTCAGGTGGAAAACCATCTGAAATCTAGGAATGGCAAGCGCTGGTAGCTATGGTTTTTTGATGATTATCCGGCCGCGGTCGTGATCTCGCCCGTCACCACCTCGCCGCGCAGCGTGTAGGTACGCGCCTCGGTGATCTTCACGTCGATCATCTGGCCGATCAGCCGCTCGTGGCCGGGGAAGTTGACGACGCGGTTGCACTCCGTGCGGCCCATCAGCTCGCTGCCGTCGCGCTTGGACACGCCCTCCACCAGCAGACGCTGCACCGTGCCCACGCGCTCCTGGCTGATCTCCAGGATGTTGCGGTTGATCACGGCCTGCAGTTCCTGCAGGCGGCGCAGTTTCACCTCATGCGGCGTGTCGTCGTGCAGGTTGGCGGCGGGCGTGCCGGGGCGCGGGCTGAAGATGAAGCTGAAGGAATTGTCGAAGCGCACATCGTCGATCAGCTTCATCATCTTCTGGAAGTCTTCCTCGGTCTCGCCCGGGAAGCCCACGATGAAGTCGCTGCTCATCGCCATGTCGGGGCGGATGGCGCGCAGCTTGCGGATGGTGCTCTTGTATTCCATGGCCGTGTAGCCGCGCTTCATGGCCATGAGGATGCGGTCGCTGCCGTGCTGCACGGGCAGGTGCAGGTGGCTCACCAGCTTCGGGATCTTGGCGTAGGCCTCGATCAGGCGCGGCGTGAACTCGTTGGGATGGCTGGTGGTGAAGCGGATGCGCTCGATACCGGGGATCTCGGCCACGTACTCCAGCAGCAGCGCAAAGTCGGCTTTCTCCGCGGTGTCGCCCATGGCGCCCAGATAGGCGTTCACGTTCTGGCCCAGCAGCGTGACTTCGCGCACGCCCTGGTCGGCCAGGCCGGCGACTTCCACCAACACGTCCTCGAACGGGCGGCTGACCTCTTCGCCGCGCGTGTAGGGCACCACGCAGTAGCTGCAGTACTTGGAGCAGCCTTCCATGATCGAAACGAACGCGCTGGCGCCCTCCACGCGCGCGGGCGGCAGGTGGTCGAACTTCTCGATCTCAGGGAAGGAAATATCCACCTGCGGCCTGGCCTTGGCGGCACGGGCGTTGAGCAGATCGGGCAGGCGGTGCAGCGTCTGCGGGCCGAAGACCACGTCCACGAACGGGGCGCGCTTGATGATCTCCTCGCCCTCTTGGCTGGCCACGCAGCCGCCCACGCCGATGAGCACGCCCTTGTCCTTGAGGTGCTTGACGCGGCCGAGGTCGCTGAACACCTTCTCCTGCGCTTTCTCGCGCACCGAGCAGGTGTTGAACAGGATCAGGTCGGCTTGCTCCGGGTCGTCGGTGGGCTCATAGCCCTGGGCGGCGCCCAGCACATCGGCCATCTTGTCCGAGTCGTACTCGTTCATTTGGCAGCCGAAGGTCTTGATGAAAACTTTCTTGGACATGGCTTGTGTCTCTTTAATCTCGCGAAAGACCAGCCGCCGCGGCGCAGGCGGCAGCGGGGCGGTTGCGGGCTGGCCAGCGGGGCCGGCGAAACGCGAACGCGCGCCGGGCTTCAGCGCGGTGGATCAGCGCGGGTGTGTCAGCGCAGCGCGGCGGGCTTGGTGTCCCACTCGAAACGCACGTTGGTTTCGGTGTCGCTGCCCTTGCGGGGCAAGGCGGCCTCGGCGGGCGTGAGGATCCAGGCGGTGAGCAGCATGCCCGTGCTGGCCTCGGTCACGTAGTTCACCTTCAGGGGCTTGCCCTGCACGGTGTGGGTCATGACCAGCGCGTTCTGCGGGCTGAACAGGCGCATGCCGGGCGCCACCTGGATGGCATTGCCGTTGAGCAGGGCCGTCGTGCGGTCTTGGAAGTTCAGCGTGCCGCGCAGCGCATTGGCGGGGAAGGTGCGCGCAAGGCCGGTGGCCGCCACCGTCTGGGCCGTGGCGGCCGTGGACGCGGCGCCGCCCAGCAGTGCCAGGCATGCGAGGGTCGCCAGCCAGGCGCCGCGGGTGCGGGTGGACGCGAAGGTGCGGGTGTTGCAGCGATTCATGGTGTACATCCAGGGGCTGAAACGAAAATTCTAGTGGCAGGCGCCGGCCCGCCACGCGGCTAAAGAAAAACCCGCAGCACCTGGGGCGCTGCGGGTTGTATCTGGTGGTGGTACCGGGACTTGAACCTGGGACATCAGCATTATGAATGCTGCGCTCTAACCAACTGAGCTATACCACCGAAGCCGCGAATTATAGAACAAAAATTTATTGGTGCGTGAAGACTGCGGCGCGCTTGTTCACGAAGGCGTCCATGCCTTCCTTCTGGTCCTGGGTGGCGAACAGCGCATGGAACAGGCGGCGCTCGAACATCACGCCATCGCTCAAAGTCCCTTCGAAGGCGCGGTTCACCGATTCCTTGGCGGCCATCACGGCGATCTGCGAGAAACCGCTGATGACGAGGGCCGCGCCCAGGGCTTCTTCCATCAGCTTGTCCAGCGGCACCACGCGGCTGACGAGGCCGGAGCGCTCGGCTTCCGTGGCGTCCATCATGCGGCCGGTGAGGGCCATGTCCATGGCCTTGGCCTTGCCCACGGCGCGCGGCAGGCGCTGCGTGCCGCCCGCGCCGGGGATCACGCCCAGCTTGATTTCGGGCTGTCCGAACTTGGCATTGTCCGCCGCGATGATGAAGTCGCACATCATGGCCAGCTCGCAGCCGCCGCCCAGGGCGTAGCCGCTCACCGCCGCGATGACGGGCTTGCGGATGCTGCGGATCTGCTCCCAGTTGCGCGTGATGTAGTCGCCCTTGTACGCATCGGCAAAGCTGTACTTGGCCATGGCGCCGATGTCGGCGCCCGCGGCGAAGGCCTTCTCGCTGCCCGTCAGGATGATGCAGCCGATCTTCTCGTCGGCGTCGAACGCCTTGAGGGCCTCGCCCAGCTCGGTCATGAGCTGGTCGTTGAGCGCGTTGAGCTGCTTGGGACGGGCGAGCGTGATGATGCCGACCTTGTCCGCTTCGGTGCGGACTTCGATGCATTCGTAGGCCAAGGTGATCTCCTGTTTGTAGTGGGTGGGATGCCGGGAATATACCCAAGCCTTCATGCCTGAGGACCCGGCTGGGCCGGCCCCAGCCAGCGCTGGGCCACGGCGGCGTCCTGCACGTCCAGTCGCACCGTGTCAAAGGCCGCGCCGGCGCCTGGCAGAGTGAGCGCCAGGCGCATCAGACGCTGGTCGCGCGCCACCAGGGCCGTGATCTGGGTGGCGCTGGCGGCGTACAGCGGCACATCGTCCAACTTGTGCAGGCGCCAGGCCTGGCCCGGCGTTTCCAGCGCCAGCCATTCGTCGCCGGCCATGAAGCCGGCGGCCTCTGCCGCACCGCCGCGCAGCACGGTCTTGATGTGCACGCCGTGGTTCTCGTTCACGCGCAGGCCCAGGCGCTGGGCGATCTGCGCGGGCTCCGCCTGCAGCCGGATGCCATGGGCGGCCAGCAGCTCGGCCAGCGGCAGCTCCGCCGTGCCGTGCGCCCACTGCCCGATCTCGCCGGACCAGTCGCGCCCCGACAACTCCTGCAAAACGGCCAGCAGGTCGGTCTCGGCCATGGGGCCGCCGCCGGTGCGCTGCCACAACGCGCGCATCACGTCGTCCAGCGTGGTGCGGCCTTCGCGGCGCAGCGCGAGGTCCAGGCACAGGCCCACCAGCGCGCCCTTGGTGTAGTAGCTCACGGTGCTGTTGGGCGTGTTCTCATCCTGGCGGTAGTACTTGACCCAGGCGTCGAAGCTGGCCTGCGCCACCGACTGCACCTGGCGGCCCGGCGTCTGCAGCATCTGGTTGATGTTCTTGGTCAGCAGACGCAGGTAGGTGGCGTGGTCCACCAGGCCCGCGCGGCGCAGCAGCAGGTCGTCGTAATAGCTGGTGAAGCCTTCGAAAAACCACAGCAGCTCGGTGTAGTTCTCGCGCGTGTAGTCGTAGCGCGCGAATTCGGCGGGGCGCAGGCGCTTGACGTTCCAGGTGTGGAAGTACTCGTGGCTGATGAGGCCGAGCAGGGTGGTGTAGCCCTCGGGCGTGGCGGCCTCGCCCACGCGCGGCAGGTCGCGCCGGCCGCAGATGAGGGCGGTGGAGTTGCCGTGTTCCAGCCCGCCGTAGCCGTCGTGCACCACGTTGAGCAGGAACACGTAGCGTGTGAACGGCGGCTGCTGCGCGCCATGCCAAAAGCGGATGGCCTCCTCGCAGATGCGCTGCACGTCGCGCAGCAGGCGTTCGCCATCCAACGACGGCGCGGCGCCCGCCACCACCAGCTGGTGCGTCACGCCGCAGGCGGTGAATTGGGCGCTCCAGAACGGGCCCATCTCCACGGGGCAGTCGACCAGTTCGTCATAGTTGCGTGCGCGGTACAGCCCGAAGCCGGACGGTGCGACCGCCACCGGCTCCAGCCCCGTGGCCAGCGACCAGCCGGCCAGCGCGGGCGGGCACGCGACCTCCAGCGTGTGCGGCGCCTCCTCTTGCCCGTGCACGCGCAGGCACAGGCTGGTGCCGTTGAAGAAGCCCCGCGTGGCGTCCAGCCAGGCGGTGCGCACCGAGGTGTCGTAGGCGGCCACCTCGTAATTCAGCACCAGCGGCGTGCCCGCCGTGCACTGCGCGCGCCAGCGGTGCTTGTCCAGCTGCTGCAGGGGCACGGGGGCGCCGCCCTGCTGCGCTTGCAGCGACTGCAGGTTCTTGGAGAACTCGCGCACCAGGTAGCTGCCCGGAATCCACACCGGCAGCGACAGCTCCTGCTGCGCCGCCGGCACCGCCACGGTGAGCGTGACGCGGTACAAGTGGGCGTGGGTCTGCGTGGGGTCGATGCGGTAGTGGACGGCGGCGGTGCTGGCGGCAAAAGACATGGCGGAATGCAGCGAGAGGGGTGACGTCAAAAAAAATAGCTGCTTGCGCTTACTAGACAAGGGTTTCAATATGAAATGTATTGAAAGTCCTCAGTGAGCAAGCGCTAGCAGCTCTCATATTTGCAGCGCATGCCGATGAAGGATGCGCGGTGGGCGGCAGTGGCGCCTTACTTCCCGGCAGCGGCCAGGCGCTTTTCCACGTCCTGCGCGCCGATGGCGCCGGGCACGCGCGAGCCGTCGGCAAAGATCAGCGTGGGCGTGCCGGTGATCTTGTGCTTGCGCCCGAACGCCAGGTTGCGCTGCAGCGCTGCCGTGTCGCAGCTGGCCGCTGCGGGCGTCTTGTCGCGCAGCATGTGGTCGTCCCACGCGGCCGCGCGGTCCTTGGCGCACCAGATGTTGCGCGACTTCTCGGCCGAGTCGGGGCTGAGGATGGGGTAGAGGAACAGGTACACCGTCACGTTGTCCACGTTCTGCATGTCCTTCTCGAAGCGCTTGCAGTAGCCGCAGTTCGGGTCCTCGAACACCGCCAGCTTGCGCTCGCCGTTGCCACGCACCAGGGTGAAGGCGTCCTGCAGCGGCAGGGCCTTGAAGTCCACCGCCGTCAGCTTGTTAATGCGGTCCTCTGTCAGGTTGCGCCGCGCCTTGGTGTCGATCAGCTCGCCCTGGATCAGGTAGTTGCCCTGGGCGTCGGTGTAGAACAGGTCGGTGCCGATGCGCACCTCGTACAGCCCCTTCATGGGCGTGGAGCGCACTTCGTCGATCTGCTGCAGCTGCGGGATGCGCTCGGCCAGCGCCTTGCGGATCGCTGCGTCCTGTGCCGATGCGTTCAGGCCCAGGAACAGGGCAGTGGCGGCCAGCAAGGTGGGGAGGAGTTTCATTACGTTGGTTTCCGTTCTACTCAGAAAAAGGGGCTCGTCGTATCAGTCAGCGCCCATGGCCTGGCGGGCCACCCAGGCCTTGAGCGGGCCGCTGCGCTCGAAGCCCTTCATGCCCCAGTTGCGCAGCGCGGCCAGCGCGCCCTCGCGCCGGGTGAAGAGTTGCTGCAGGCCGTCCATGGCCATGCCCATCGGCAGCAGCGTGGCCTTGCGTTCGCGCTCGTAGCTGCGCAGCAGGCGCAGATCGCCCACGCTGCGCCAGGCCGCGCGCGCGTGCAGCACACGCGCCAGCGTGCGCGCGTCGCCCAGGCCCAGGTTCAGGCCCTGGCCGGCCAGGGGGTGCACGTTGTGTGCGGCGTCGCCGGCCAGTGCCCAGCTGCGGCGCGCACCGAGGGCGGACTGGCCGGGCAGGGCGCCGCACCAGTGGCGCGCCTGGGCCTGCTGCAGCGGCCAGCTGGCGCGCGGGCCCACGAGCTGCAAAGCGCCCAGCGCATCGCGGCTGGCTTCGCGCAGGCGCTGTGTGAAGCTGCCCTCGTCGGCCTGCAGCCAGTGCGGAGCCTGCTCCTGCGGCACCGACCACACCACGGCCACGGTGCGCCCCTGGGCGCCGTCCAGCGGCAGGAAGGCGAGGATGCCGCCGTCGGGCAGGAACCACTGGCGCGCCACCTGGCCGTGGGGCCGCTCGCACACCAGCCGCGTGGCGATCGCGTGCTGGGCGTAGGGGGTGATGTCGAATTCGGCACCGAACTCGGCGCGCGTGCGGCTGGCGCGGCCTTCGCACACCACGGTGAGCGCGGCGTCCACGGGCGCGGCGACCGGCTCCACCAGCGGCTGAAAGCGCACGGCATCTGCCAGGCGCGCCTCCAGCGCGGGCACGTCCACGATCCAGGCCAGCGCGTCGTGGCCCTGCTGGGCCGCATCAAAGCGCACCTGGCCGTCCTGGTCGGCGTGCACCTGCATCTGCAGCACGGCCGTCGCATGCTGCGCGTCGGGCCAGCCGCGCACGGATTCCAGCAGCGCGCGCGAGGCGGCGTTGAGCGCGTAGGCGCGCACGTCGCCGTCGGAGGGGGAGCCCTCCGGCGGGCCCACCAGCGCCACGCGCAGGCGGTCGCGCGCCAGCAAGAGTGCCAAGGTGCGGCCCACCACGCCCGCGCCGCGGATACATACGTCAAATGTCTGCGCCATCCCGGGATTGTAGGAGCCGCGCTACGCCCCTGCGCCGGGTGGGGCGGCGGCACAATCGCGGGCCAATCCCCTCATCCATCGCCAGCGACAGGAGCAGCAGCGTGAGCTTTCGTGCAGACCATGATTTGACCGGTACCGTGGCCCGGCTGTTCATCCATCCCGTGAAGTCCTGCGCGGGCATCGAGGTGCAGCAGGCTCTGCTGACCGATACCGGGCTGGACCTGGACCGCGCCTGGATGGTGGTCGACGCGCAGGGCGTGTTCCTGTCGCAGCGCACGCTGCCGCGCATGGCGCTGATTCGCCCGCAGTTGCGCAGCGACGACCTGGTGCTGCGCGCGCCCGGCATGCTGGCGCTGCATGTGGCGCTGGACCGGGTCGAGCAGCCGGCCACCGTGCAGGTGTGGGACGACACCGTGCCCGCCTGGGACATGGGCGACCTGGCCGCGCAGTGGTTTTCGGACTTTTTGGGGCTGCGCTGCCGGCTGGTGCGGTTTGACCCGGAGCACCGCCGGCTGTCCAGTCTGCGGTGGACCGGCGGCATCGAGGCGCCCACCCAGTTCGCGGACGGCTTTCCGCTGCTGGTGGCGAGCCAGGGGTCGCTGGACGGCCTCAACGAGCGGCTGCTGGCCGCGGGCGAGGGGGCGGTGGGCATGGAGCGCTTTCGGCCCAACCTGGTGATTGCCGGGGTCGAGGCGCACGACGAAGACCGCATCGACGAGCTGTTCATCGGCACGGGCGAAGGCGAGGTGCGGCTGCAGCTCGTCAAGCCGTGCACACGCTGCCCCATCCCCAACATCGACCCCGCTACGGCCGAGAGCACCCCGGCCGTCAGCACGGCCCTGCGCCGTTACCGCCAGGACCCGCGCATGGACGGCGCGATCACCTTCGCCATGAATGCCATCGTGCGCGAGGGCACGGGCACGGTGCTGCGCGTGGGCCAGCCCGTGGCGGCCAACCTGCGGTTCGACTGAGGGGGGCCCTGCGGGGGGCGCCTGGCGAGGGGAGCCCCTGCGGGGCATTGGCGCGCGCGCCTCGCTGCATACCCCCTCCCGTAAAATGGCGGGTTTGTCTCCCGAACCTACGAAAGCCCTGCCATGAGCCTGAAATGCGGCATCGTGGGCCTGCCCAACGTCGGCAAGTCCACCCTCTTTAACGCCCTCACCAAGGCCGGCATTGCCGCCGAGAACTACCCTTTTTGCACCATCGAGCCCAACACCGGCGTGGTGGAGGTGCCCGATCCGCGCCTGCAGCAGCTGGCAGAGATCATCAATCCCGAGCGCATCGTGCCCGCCATCGTCGAGTTCGTGGACATCGCGGGCCTGGTGGCCGGTGCCTCCAAGGGCGAAGGCCTGGGCAACCAGTTCCTGGCGCACATCCGCGAGACCGATGCCATCGTCAACGTGGTGCGTTGCTTCGAGGACCCGAACGTGATCCACGTGGCCGGCCGCGTGGACCCCATCGCCGACATCGAGGTCATCCAGACCGAGCTGTGCCTGGCCGACCTGGCCACCGTCGAGAAGGCCCTGCAGCGCTACAGCAAGGCGGCCAAGAGCGGCAACGACAAGGAAGCCGCCAAGCTGGTGCAACTGCTCACGCCCATCCAGGCTGCGCTGGATGAGGGCAAGCCGGCGCGCACCGTGCCCGTGTCCAAGGAAGACGCGCCGCTGCTCAAGCAGTTCTGCCTGATCACCGCCAAGCCGGCGATGTTCGTGGGCAACGTGGCCGAGGACGGTTTCGAGAACAACCCCCTGCTGGACAAGCTCAAGGCCTATGCCGAGGCCCAGGGCGCGCCCGTGGTCGCCATCTGCGCCAAGATCGAGGCCGAGATGGCCGAGATGGGCGACGAGGACCGCGACATGTTCCTGCAGGAAATGGGGCTGGAGGAGCCGGGCCTGAACCGCCTGATCCGCGCGGGCTTCAAGCTGCTGGGCCTGCAGACCTACTTCACGGCCGGCGTGAAGGAAGTGCGCGCCTGGACCATCCACGTGGGCGACACCGCGCCGCAGGCCGCCGGCGTGATCCACGGCGACTTCGAGCGCGGCTTCATCCGCGCGCAGACCATCGCGTTCGAGGATTTCATCCAGTACAAGGGCGAGCAGGGCGCCAAGGACGCGGGCAAGATGCGCGCCGAAGGCAAGGAATACGTCGTCAAGGACGGCGACGTGATGAACTTCCTCTTCAACGTCTGACCTGCGCCGCGCTGCGTATCCGCACTGGATAGGCCCGCAAAACCCCGTTGTGCTTTGCACCCGCGGGGTTTTTTCTTCTTGAGGCTATTGATCGAGCCGCTCCAGCGGGGCGGCGGCGGCCTGCGAACGCGCACGCAGTTCCGCGAGCAGTTGCGCGGCCGCGTCTTCCAGCGCGCCGTCGTTGCGGATGCGGATGCTTCCCTGGGGCAGCTGCAGCTGCACCTCGCGCGCCAGCCGGGCCTCTACGGCTTCTGCCGTTTCGCGCCCACGGGCGATCAGGCGCCGGCGGAGGATGTCGGCAGAGGCGCCGATGTGGACGACCTGGGCCGCAGGCCACTCGCGTAGCAGCGTCGGCAGGTGCTTGCGTGATCCGTTCACGAAGACCCAGTGGCCCTGGCGCAGGGGCGCCAGTTCGGCATGGCGCACGCCGTAGTGCAGACCGTTGGCACTCCATTGCAGCGCAAATGCCTGCGTGGCGCTCAACTGGCGGAAGGCCTGGGCGTCGACGGCCTCATGTTGCTCGCCCTGTGCCGCGCTGGGACGGGAGATGGTGCGGCGCGCCCAATGCACGGGGATATCCTGGGGCCAGCGGGCGCGCAGGGCGGCCAGCACGCTGTCCTTGCCTGCGCCCGAGGGGCCGATGACGTACACGAGTTGCCCCGTCATGGCTGGAAACTCATTTGCTCGATGAGGACGAAGTCCGCCCCGGGTGTCGGCTCCGCGAACAGGGAGAGTCGGTCTATCCGGCATGGCCCCAGGCCGCTGAAATGCCGTGAGGCGGCGTCGAGCAGTACCGCCTGGCAGCCCGCGGGTTGATCGTGCAGCGTTCCCGTCAACGACAGATGGAAGCGGTAATGGTCCAGCACCCACGGATAGCCCCAGGCTAGCAGCAGGGCGTCCTGTTCGGCGGTCAGGCCGGCGCGCCGGCGCCTTGCCAGTTCGCTTGCGCCCAAGGGCGCGGCCAGTGGGTGGAGCTGCCGCACGCAGTCTGCGGCCAGCTGCTCCAGCGCGGCCGGCGGCTGCACGGGCCGCAAGGCCAGGAAGCTGCCCATCGCACACGCTTGCAGCGCTGGTAAATCGAACGCGCTCCGCTGTTGGCAGAGCTGGTGGAGTGCCGCGCGCACCTGCTGCAGACCTTGGCCTTCCGCCAGTTGGAAGGGAGCCTTGAGCGTGGCATGCCAGCCATAACGCCGCGGCTCGGCCGTCAGTTGCGCAAATGCGTGGGGGCTCAAGCCGGGCGGGCAAGGCTGGGTCAGCGCCCGGCCGGTGGCCGCGCAACGGCCCAGCCAGTGGCTGCCGGCACTCCACCAGCCGGAGTCGGGAGCAGGCGCGTAGTACACGGCGACGCGGTGGGGACGGGCTGCGTCGTCAGTCATGTGCATGGTCCATCGTCAGCGTGACCCGGTCGCCGGCGAACCAGGCGCGGGCGAACTCCACGGGGACGCCTTCGGTGTCCACGTTCACACTGGTGACCAGCAACGTCGGCCGGCTGGCAGGCTGGTGCAGCAACGTGGCCACCTTCGCCTCCGGCAGGCGTGCGGAGATGCGGCTCTCCCGACGGGTGTAGTCGGCCACCCCCAGCTGTGCCAGCGATGCGGTGATGGAGCCCGTGGCCCGCAGGTGGGTGTCCAGCCCGGCGAGGCGGGGCAGGGGAAAGTACCGGTCGCTGACGTGCAGGGGCTGCCCGCCCCCGTCACCCAGCACGACGAGGTGGAGCACTTGCGAGCCGGGAGGCACCTCCAACGCCTGCGCGACCGCGGAGTCGGCGCGCAGCACATGGGACTGCAGCACCTTCATGCCGCCCTTCAGGCCCGCCTGGGCCAGGCTCTGGCGGTGCCGGGGGCGCTTGCCGAGGACGAGGTCCACGGCGAATTCCTCCACATAGGTTCCGCTGCCCTGGGCCGAACGCACCAGCCCCAGCTGCCCCAGCGTGGTCAACGAACGGCGGATGGTGTGCCGGTTGACGCCGTATTGCTGGGCCAGGGCATGTTCCGAGGGCAGGCGTTCGCCCGGCGCATAGATGCCGCGGCGAATCGCGTCGGCGATTTCGTGGGCGATGCGTGCCCAGAAGCTGTGCTCGGGGTGGGGCAGGACCAAAGTGGTGTTGTCGGCGGTGGCGGTATTTTTTGTCATGAAAGCTACACGAGGGGTGCCTAAGCTCCAGGCTACTGCATAAGTTGTCTACACAACATAGAAAGTAGCACCCCCATGTTTCATGCGTTTGACAGCGATGGGCCCCGCCGCAGCGGGTGCTCGCGCGCCGAATGGATAGCCCTGCTGGCCAGGGCGCCCCTGCCCCTGTTGGAGCAGGCCATGCGGCCCCACCAAGACCGGCGCCGCACCGAGTGGCTGCGCCCCCCCGAAACCGGCTTGTACATGGTGCAGGGCCGCGCAGGCGGCACCGGGCAGCGCTTCAACCTGGGTGAGGTCACCGTGACGCGTTGCGCACTGCGTTCACGCATGGACGGCGCGCACACCGCGCCCGTGGGCGTGGCCTATGTCTTGGGCCGCAACCACCGGCAGGCGGAGCTAGCGGCCATGGCGGACGCCCTGCTGCAGGAGCAAAACGCCGATCTGGAGCAGGTGCTGCTGGTTCCCGTGCGCGAGCACCTGGCCCAACAGCAGGCGCAAAGGCGGACCCGTGCACAGATGACCAAGGTGGATTTCTTCACCGTGGCCCGCGAAACCGGTGCGGGTGAAGGCGAGGAGGACGAGGCATGAGAAGCGAAGACCTGCAACAGGTGCGCCCCGGTTTCGATGACGCGGCCCTGGGCAGCCAAGCGGTGTTCCGCCAGGCGCTGCAGGCGTTGTCCCTGCCGGGCCGCGTGGTGGAGCTGCCGGCGGTGGCGCAGCTGCCGTCGCGCGGACAGGGCGCCGCGGCCTTGCTGCTGTTGGCTCTGCTGGACAGTGACTGCACGCTGTGGCTCTCGCCCTCGCTGGCGGGCTCGGATGCAGAGGCCTGGCTGCGCTTTCACACCGGATGCCGCTGCGTCGCCGCGCCGCAGCAGGCGCGCTTTCTCTGGCTGGCGGCGGGCGATGCATGGCCGTCGCTCACACAGCTGGCGCTGGGCAGCGACGAATACCCCGACCAGTCGGCCACCTGCGTGCTGGAGGTGGGCGTGCTGCAAGGCGACGCGGGCGACGAGCTGCGGCTGACGGGGCCGGGCATCCGAGACGAGGCGTGCCTGCGCGTGGCAGGGCTTCCCGCCGATTTCGCCGAGCAATGGGCGGCCAACCATGCGGCGTTTCCGCGCGGTGTGGATGCGTTCCTTGCGTCGGGCGTGCGCGTGGTGGGGTTGCCCCGCTCGACCCGCGTGCAATCCATGGTGGAGGCCTGAGCATGTACGTGGCCGTCAAGGGCGGGGAAACCGCCATCCTCAACAGCTACCGCCTGCTGGCCGAACAGCGCCGCGGCGACGAGACCCTGCCCGCGTTGAGCGTGGCGCAGATCCGCCAGCAGATGAAGCTGGCCGTGGACCGCGTGATGACCGAAGGGTCGGTCTACGATCCCGATCTGGCCGCGCTCGCCATCAAGCAGGCCTGCGGCGATCTCGTCGAGGCGATCTTTCTGCTGCGTGCCTACCGCGCCACGCTGCCGCGCCTGGGCGACGCCTGCCCGCTGCGCACCGAAGACATGGCGCTGTCGCGCCGTGTATCTGCCACCTTCAAGGACCTGCCCGGCGGGCAGATCCTGGGGCCGACATACGACTACACCCAGCGCCTGCTCGACTTCACGCTGATGGCGGATGCGCAATCTCCGGCGGACATCGACAGCAGTGCCGCGGTGCCGGCCGAGGTCCCCACGCCGCGCGTGGTGGACCTGCTCAACCAGGAAGGCCTGATCGAAAAACACCCGTTGCCCGAGGGCGACCCCGCGCCCCGGGACCTGACGCGCGAGCCGCTGCGCTTTCCCGCCGACCGGGCCACGCGGCTGCAGAACCTGGCGCGCGGCGACGAGGGCTTTCTGCTGGCCATGGCGTACTCCACGCAGCGCGGCTATTCGCACACCCATCCCTTCGTGGGCGAAATCCGGCTGGGCGCGGTGGCCGTGGAGCTCGCGCCCGAGGAACTGGACTTCACGATCTCCATCGGCGACATCGAGCTAACCGAATGCGAGATGGTCAACCAGTTCGCGGGCAGCAAGAGCGAGCCGCCGCAGTTCACGCGCGGCTACGGCCTGGCGTTCGGCCACAGCGAGCGCAAGGCCATGGCCATGAGCCTGGTGGACCGCGCCCTGCGCGCGCCCGAGCTGGGCGAGGCCGTGGAATCGCCCGCGCAGATGCAGGAGTTCGTGCTCTCGCACAGCGACAGCCTGGAAGCCTCGGGCTTCGTGCAGCACCTGAAGCTGCCGCACTACGTGGACTTTCAATCCGAGCTGGAGCTGGTGCGGCGCATGCGTGTGCAGGCCGCTGCGCCCCGGCACGCGACCCAAGAGCAGGAGCAGCAGCCATGAACGCCCCCATCGACACAAGCCTGCTGGGCGCGCCGGACGCAGCGGCGCAGGCCGCGGCAGAGGTCAACTTCGCCTACCTGGACGAGCGCACCAAGCGCATGATCCGCCGCGCCATCCTCAAGGCCGTGGCCGTACCGGGCTACCAGGTGCCCTTCGGCTCGCGCGAGATGCCGCTGCCCTACGGGTGGGGCACGGGCGGCATCCAGGTCACGGCTGCCGTGATCGGGCCGCAGGACATGCTCAAAGTGATCGACCAGGGTTCGGACGACACGGTGAATGCGGTCAACATCCGCCGCTTCTTCCAGCGCACGACGGGCGTTCCCGTCACCACGCGCACGGTGCAGGCCAGCATCATCCAGACGCGCCACCGCATCCCTGAGACGCCGCTGCGCGAGGGCCAGGTGATCGTCTACCAAGTGCCCGTGCCCGAGCCGCTGCAGCGGCTGGAGCCGCGCGAGACGGAGACGCGCACCCTGCATGCGCTGGCCGAGTACGGCCTCATGCACGTCAAGCTGTACGAGGACATCGCGCGCTTCGGCCACATTGCCACCACCTACGACTACCCGGTGATGGTCAACGGCCGCTATCTGATGGCGCCGTCGCCCATCCCCAAGTTCGACAACCCCAAGATGCACATGAACCCGGCGCTGCAGCTGTTTGGCGCGGGGCGGGAAAAGCGTATCTATGCCGTGCCACCCTACACCGCGGTGGAGAGCCTGTCGTTCGAGGACCACCCGTTCGAGGTGCAGAAGTGGGACGCTGCGTGCGCGCTGTGTGGGTCCACGGATTCGTTCCTGGACGAGGTTATCACCGACGACCAGGGGGCGCGCATGCATGTGTGCTCCGACTCCGACTATTGCCAGGAGCGCCAGGCGCACGAGATGCAGCCGGCAGGGCAGGGGGAGCGGCCATGAACCTGTTCGTCCGCGAGGCCACGGCCGATGACCTGCCCGACGTGCTGGCGCTGTACGCGCAGCCGGGCCTGGATGATGCCCAGGTGCTGGACCTGGAGCGTGCGCGGGAGATCCATGCGCAGTTCGCCCGCTACCCCCACTACCACCTGTATGTCGCGTGCGATGCCGATGCGCCCGATCGCGTCGTGGCCAGCTATGCGCTGCTGGTGATGCACAACCTGGCCCACATGGGCACGCCCTCGGCGATTGCCGAGGACGTGGTGGTGGATGCCGCCTGCCGTGGCCAGGGCATCGGCAGGCGCCTGATGGCGCACGCTGTGGAGCGGGCGCGCGCCGCCGGTTGCTACAAGCTCGCGCTCTCTTCCAACCGCCGGCGCACGCAGGCCCACGGGTTCTACGAGAGCCTGGGCTTCGAGCGCCACGGGTACAGCTTTGTGATCGAGACCCAAGCATGACCGTCACCATCCTTCCCCAACCCCTGCTGCGCGTGCGCGGCGTGGCCAAGCGCTATGGCGCATTCACCGCGCTGCACGAGGCATCGTTCGACCTGTGGCCCGGCGAGGTGCTGGCCGTGGTAGGCGAATCCGGCTCGGGCAAGAGCACGCTCCTCAACGCCATTGCGGCGCGCACGCGGCCCGACGCGGGCTGTGTCGAGTACCGCCTGCGCGACGGCAGCCTGGAAGACGTGCACGGCATGAGCCAGGCACGCCAGCGCCTGCTGGCGCGCACCGACTGGGGCTTCGTGCACCAGAACCCCGCCGACGGCCTGCGCATGGACGTGTCGGCCGGCGCCAACGTGGGCGAGCGGCTGATGGGACTGGGTCAGCGCCACTACGGTCAGCTGCGCTGTGCGGCCGAGGAGTGGCTGCAGCGCGTGGAGATCGACGCCATCCGTATCGACGACGCGCCGCGCACCTTCTCGGGCGGTATGCGCCAGCGCCTGCAGATCGCGCGCAACCTGGTGACCCGTCCGCGCCTGGTGTTCATGGACGAGCCCACCTCCGGCCTGGACGTGTCGGTGCAGGCACGCCTGCTGGACCTCCTGCGCCAGCTCACGCAGGAGTTGCAGCTGGCGGTGGTCATCGTCACGCACGACCTGGCCGTGGCGCGCCTGCTGGCGCACCGCATGGTGGTGATGCAGCGCGGTCGGATCGTCGAAAGCGGCCTCACCGACCAGGTGCTGGACGACCCCCAGCACCCCTACACCCAGCTTCTCGTTTCTTCGGTGCTCCAGCCATGACGCAAGCCGTTCTCTCCATGACAGGTGTGGCCAAGCGCTTCACGCTCCACCACCAGAACGGGGCCGAGCTGCCCGTGCTGGACGACGTTGACCTGCAGGCGCGCCCCGGCGAATGCCTGGTGCTGGACGGCCCGTCCGGCATGGGCAAGAGCACGCTGCTCAAGCTGGTCTATGCCAACTACCGCGCCAGCGCCGGGCGCATCGAGGTACACGCGCCGGGCGGCACCGCCCTGGACGTGACCCAGGCCAGCGCCCGCGAGCTGGTGCAGATGCGCCGCGACACCGTGGGCTACGTGAGCCAGTTCCTGCGCGTGATACCGCGGGTGCCGGCCATCGACGTGGTGGCGGAACCTCTGGTCGAAGGCCGGGCTGGCGACGCCGCCGCGGTGGCGCAGGCCCGCGCCGAGGCCGGGCGCTGGCTGCAGCGGCTGTGCATTCCCGAGCGGCTGTGGCAACTGCCGCCGGCCACCTTCTCGGGCGGCGAGCAGCAGCGCATCAACATCGCGCGCAGCCTCATCAAGCCCCGGCCCCTGCTGCTGGTGGACGAACCCACGGCTTCACTCGACCGCGCGAACACGCAAACCGTGGTGGAGTTGATCCAGGAGGCGGTGGCGCGCGGCGCAGCCGTGCTGGGCATCTTCCACGACCCCGACGTGGGCGCCCAAGTGGCCACGCGACGTATTGACATGACCCGTTTCCGGAGGAGCGCATGAGCACACTCGTTTTCCGCAACGGCCGCATCGTGCTGGCCGATGAAGTGGTGCAGGGCAGCGTGCAGGCAGACCGGGGCCGCATCACCGCCGTGGACAGCGGCTCCACGCACGCCGCGGGCCACGATCTGGAGGGCGACTACCTCATGCCCGGCCTGGTGGAGATCCATACCGACAACTTCGAGCGCCACCTGATGCCGCGCCCCAAGGTGCAGTGGGCGGAAATGCCCGCGCTGCTTGCCCATGACGCCGAGGTGGCGGCCGCCGGCATCACCACCGTGTTCGACGCGCTGGGGGTGGGCGACGCCGACCCCGACAGCCTGCGCGGCAGCGCCTGGAGCGGCGTGGTGGAAACCATCGACACCTGCGCCGCGCAGGGCCTGCTGCGCGCCGACCACCACCTGCATGTGCGCTGCGAGCTGCCGGCGCCCAACACCATCGACCTGTTCGAGCCCTTCGATGGCCACGAGCGCCTGTCGCTGATCTCGCTGATGGACCACACCCCCGGCCAGCGCCAGTGGGAGGACATTGAGCAGGCGCGCGTGTACTACACGGGCAAGAAGGGCTGGAGCCTGGAGAAGTTCCTGCGTCAGGTGGAGTATTCCACCGAGCTGCAGGCGCGCTACGCGCAGCCGCACCGCCAGTATTTCGTGGACTACTGCCGCACGCACGGCATTGCGCTGGCCAGCCATGACGACACCACCGAGGACCATGTCCAACAGGCCCATGCCGAGGGTGCTTCGGTGTCGGAATTCCCGACCACCGTGGCCGCGGCGCGCGCCGCGCATGAGCGCGGCATGTGCACGGTGATGGGCGGGCCCAACATCGTGCGCGGTGGCTCCCACTCGGGCAACGTCGCGGCGGCTGAGCTGGCGCGGCTGGGGCTGCTGGACATCCTCTCGTCCGACTACGTGCCGGGCAGCCTGCTCGGCGCCGTGGCGCGGCTGGTGCACGACGGCATCCTGACCCTGCCGCAGGCCGTGGCCACGGTCACGCGCAACCCGGCGCGTGCCTGCAGCATGGACGATCGCGGCGAGATCCGCCAGAGCCTGCGCGCCGACCTGATCCAGGTGCGGCTGGTGGATCTGCCCAAGGGCGGCCAGCAGGCCGTGGTGCGCGCGGCCTGGCGCGAAGGCCGGCGCGTGATCTGAGGGGTGATGCGAAGGAATTCATGAAAGCTTCCCCAAGCTGTCAAAACCCCTTCATATGCGGCGCACACACTGCAATCTTGTCTAGACAGATTTACCGGAGATGGATGATGGCTCTTCGCATTCAGAACCTCAGCAAGCGCTTTGCCAGCGGCAGGCTCGCGCTGGACAACGTCAACCTGGACATCCGCCAGGGCGAAATGGTGGCGTTGATCGGTGCATCCGGCTCCGGCAAGTCCACCCTGCTGCGCCACGTCGCAGGCCTGATGGCGGGCGATGCGTCGGGCGGCGCCGTCATCGAGGTGGCGGGCCAGTGCGTACAGCGCGACGGCCGCATCCAGCGCGATGTGCGCCGCATCCGCGCGCAGGTGGGTTTCGTGTTCCAGCAGTTCAACCTGGTCGACCGCCTGCCAGTACTGGTGAACGTGCTGGTGGGGCGCCTGCACAGCATGCCCTGGTGGCGCGCGTGGACGCGCTGGTTCACCCCGGGCGAGCGCGCCATGGCGCTGGAGGCCCTGGCGCGCGTCGGCATCGCGGATTGCCACGGCCAGCGTGCCTCCACCCTGTCGGGCGGGCAGCAGCAGCGCGCGGCCATTGCCCGTGCGCTGGTGCAGGGCGCCCGGGTGGTGCTGGCGGACGAGCCCATCGCGTCGCTGGACCCCGAATCGTCGCGCAAGGTGATGGATATCCTGCAGCGCATCAACCGCGAGGACGGCTGCACGGTGGTGGTCTCGCTGCACCAGGTGGACATGGCCATGCGCTACTGCCCGCGCGTGGTGGCGCTGAACCAGGGCCGCGTGGTGTTCGATGGCCCGTCCAGCGAGCTCACTCCCGCGCTGCTGCGCAACCTCTATGGCATGCAGGCCGACGAGATCCTGCACACCGGCATGGCGCCACAGCCCGCCGCTGCGACACCAGCACCGGCGCAGGCGGCCTGGCCGACTCCCATGGCTCAGGCCGCCTGAGCCGCCCGCTTCCTTCCCTCACCCTTCCTCAAGGAATCTCTCATGATCAAACAAACCCTTGCCGCCGTGGCCCTGGGCGTGACGCTGACCGCCTCCTGGGCGCAGGAGATCAACTTCGGCATCATCTCCACCGAATCCTCGCAGAACCTGAAGTCCGACTGGCAGCCGCTGCTGGACGACATGGCCAAGCAGACCGGTCTGAAGGTCAAGGCCTTTTTCGCGCCCGACTACGCCGGCGTGATCGAAGGCATGCGCTTCAACAAGGTGCACGTGGGCTGGTTCGGCAACAAGTCAGCCATGGAGGCCGTGGACCGCGCTCATGGCGAGGTCTTTGCGCAGATGGTGAATGCCGACGGCACGCAGGGCTACTACTCGCACCTGATCGTGCACAAGGACAGCCCGCTGCAGACGCTGGACGACGTCCTCAAGAACGGCAAGTCGCTGAGCTTCGGCAACGGAGACCCCAACTCCACCTCTGGCTTCCTCGTGCCGGGCTACTACGTGTTCGCCAAGAACCAGCTCGACCCCAAGGCCGTCTTCAAGGTGGTGCGCAACGCCAACCATGAAACCAACGCGCTGGCCGTGGCCAACAAGCAGGTGGACGTGGCTACCAACAACAGCGAAAACCTGGCGAAGGTCCAGGAGCGCCAGCCCGAGAAGTTCAAGGACTTGCGCATCGTCTGGACCTCGCCCCTGATTCCGCTGGACCCGCTGGTCATGCACAAGCAGCTGCCCGAGGAGGCCAAGCAGAAGATCCGCAACTTCTTCTACAACTACGCCAAGACCGACCCGCGCGAGAAGGAGATCGTCTACAAGATTTCCAAGCTCTCGGGCTTCAAGCAGTCGTCCAACGACCAACTGATTCCCATCCGCCAGCTGGACCTCTTCGGCAAGCGCAACAAGATCGAGGCAGACGCCACGCTCGCCGCCACCGACAAGGCCGCCAAGCTCGCCGAGATCGACAAGCAGCTGGCTGCCCTGCAGTAAGCCCGTGACCCTCAGGGCCCGCTCCTGCCAGGGCGGGCCTTGTCACACCTGGACATCCCCATGACACCGACGATCAACCCCACTCAACTGGCATCGCTGTCCCACGCGGCCGCATCCCGGCACGGCCTCGCGTGGTACGCGGGCTGGGCTGCCGTGCTGCTGGTGCTCGCAGCCTCGTGGAAGGGCGCCGACATGCGCCCCCTGGAACTGCTGCGCGACTCCGGCAACATGGCCGAGTACGCGGGCTCCTTCTTTCCACCCAACTTCGCCAACTGGCAGATGTATGTGCAGGAAATGCTGGTGACGCTGCAGATCGCCGTATGGGGGACCGCGCTGGCCGTGCTGACGGCGGTGCCGCTCGGGCTGCTGGCGTCTTCCAACATCGCGCCCTGGTGGGTGTACCAGCCGGTTCGCCGCGTGCTCGATGCCTTCCGCGCCATCAACGAGATGGTGTTTGCCATGCTGTTCGTGGTGGCGGTGGGCCTGGGGCCTTTTGCGGGTGTGCTGGCGCTGTGGGTCCACACGGCGGGCACGCTGGCCAAGCTGTTCTCGGAAGCGGTGGAGGCCATCGACCCGCAGCCGGTCGAAGGCATCCGTTCCACGGGCGCCACGGCGCTGCACGAGATCGTCTACGGTGTGATTCCGCAGGTCATGCCGCTGTGGATCTCCTACACGCTGTACCGTTTCGAGGCCAATGTGCGCTCGGCGTCGGTGGTGGGCATGGT
Organism: [Acidovorax] ebreus TPSY; assembly: GCF_000022305.1. Lineage (NCBI taxonomy): Bacteria > Pseudomonadati > Pseudomonadota > Betaproteobacteria > Burkholderiales > Comamonadaceae > Diaphorobacter > [Acidovorax] ebreus. Next base: position 3,100,818 of record NC_011992.1, on the reverse strand, counting down.
GGGAGCGGGCGGCATCGGCGTGGTGCTGTGGGAGATCGTCCGGGGCTTCCAGTACGCCGAGACGGCGGCGGTAATGGTCATCATCATCGTCACGGTCAGCGCCATCGACCTCGTCTCCGCGCAGATCCGCAAGCTTGCGCTTTGACATGCGCGCGGCGGGATGAGCCGTTAATGCATGAAGAACGGCTGCAGCGCTTTATGGTAAAGCGCTAGCAGCTATCGTTTTTGAAGTGACGCACTCGCGGCGCGACCTGGCGAGCCCTCAGGTGCGCAGGAACGGCAGCGGCACATCGGCCGGGATCGGGCAGGTGTACGGCTGGCCCTGGCGGCGTTCCAGCAGTTCCACCCTGGCCTGTGCGATCAGGTCAGGCTGGGCTACGAGCTCGATGGCTGTCGCCGCCAGCACCCGCGCGGCGCGCACCATGCCGGCGTGCGCCAGGGAGGACTTGCCCTGCGACACCATCTGCCATGAGTGCAGCGGCGTTCCGAAGGCATAGCAGGCCACCCAGGCCTGCACGGTGGGGGTGATCCAGCTCACGTCGGCCACGTCGGTCGAGCCGAACATGGTCTCGTTGGCCGCAGGGTCGTAGGGCGCCACACCTTCGAACACGGCGGGCACCTGGCCGCGCAGCACGCTGGCCAGCGGGCGGCTGACGGCGTCGATGTCGCCCGGGCTGAGCGTGGCCTGGAAGTCCGCCGCCCGGCCCCGTTCGCGGGCATCCACGGCCAGCGCGCCCTCGGCCTGCAGCCTGGCGTAGAGCACCTGGTTCAGCGTGGTGTTTTGCAGCAGGTTGGAGCAGGCCTTGTCGAACACGATCTCCACGCGGCAGTCGGTCATCAGTGCCGCGCCGCGCGCCACGTTCTGCACGCGCTCGTAGAGCTCGGCGGCCTCGTGGTTGCGCGCCGCGCGGATCAGGTACAGCACCTCGGCGCGGGCCTGCACCACGTTGGGCGACAGGCCGCCCGAGTCCGTCACGGCGTAGTGCACACGGGCGTCCGAAGGCATGTGCTCGCGCAGGTAGTTCACGCCCACGTTCATGAGTTCCACCGCGTCGAGCGCACTGCGGCCCAGGTGGGGCGAGTGCGCGGCATGCGAGGCCTTGCCGTGGAAGATGAACCTGGCCTGGATGTTGGCCAGCGTGCTCTGGCTGAAGACGCCCGTGAAGCTGGCCGGGTGCCAGGTAAGCGCGGCGTCCACGTCGTCGAACGCGCCTTCGCGCGCCATGAAGGTCTTGCCCGAGCCGCCTTCCTCGGCCGGACAGCCGTAGAAGCGCACGCGCGCCTTCGCGCCCGTGGCCTGCAGGTGCGCCTGCAGCGCAATCGCGGCGAAGTGGGCCGAGGTGCCCAGCAGGTGGTGCCCGCAGCCGTGCCCGGCCAGGCCGGGGCTGTCCACGGACGGCGTGCACACCAGGGCGCCGCTTTGCTGGTTCATGCCCGAGAGGGCGTCGTACTCGCCCAGGAAGGCGATCACCGGCCCCTCGTCGCCCCACTCGGCCATGAAGGCGGTGGGGATGCCGGCCACGTTGCGCGTGACGCGAAAGCCCACACCGGCCAGGGCATCGATGTGCAGCTGGGCGGACGCCGTCTCGGCATAGCGCAGCTCGGCCAGCGACCAGATCTGGTCCGCCAGCGCATGCATGCGCGGTGTTTCGCGTGTGAAGAAGTCCTGCAGTGAGCGCATGGGAATCGGCCTGCTTACTCGGGCTTCACGCCGGCCTTGTCCAGCAGCACCTTGTGGCGTTGCGTCTGCGCGGTGATCTGGGCTGCGAACTGGCTCTGGTCCATGTCGGTGGGGGTGGCGCCCAGGGTCTTGAGGCGCTTTTGCACGTCGGGCAGGTGCGCCGCCTTGACAGCCGCCTCCTGCAGCCGCTTGACGATGGCGGCGGGCGTGTTCTTGGGCGCGACGATGCCGAACCAGCTGATGCCCAGCTGGTTCAGGTCGTTGTAGCCTAGTTCCTTGAAGGTGGGCACGTTCGGCAGCTCGGGCGAGCGGCTTTCGGAGGCCAGCGCCACCGCAATCAGCTTGCCGCTCTTGATGTGGGGCAGGGACGAGGGCAGCTGGTCGGGCATCACCTGCACCATGCCGGCCAGCGCATCGTTGAGCGCAGGGCCGTTGCCGCGGTAGGGCACGACCAGGATGTCGGTCTTCAGTGTCTCGTTGAACGACGCCAGCATCAGGTGGCCCAGCGTGCCCGGCCCCGGTACGGCGCCGCTGATCTGCTTGGGCTGTGCCTTGGCCTTGGCCACGAAGGCCTCGAAACTGTTCACGCCCAGGCTGGGGTGCACCATGTAGACGGAGGGCATGGTGACCAGGTTGGCCACGGGGGTGAGCTTGGCGCCCAGGTTGGCCGCGCGGGTGTACAGCAGCGGGTTGATGGTCATGGTGCTCACCGTGGCCATGCCGATGGTGTAGCCGTCGGCTGCCGCGTTGGCCAGGGCCTCCGTGCCGAGCAGGCCGCCCGCGCCGGCCTTGTTGTCCACCACGATGGACTGGCCCAGCGTCTGGCGCATGCCTTCGGCCAGCACGCGGGCCACGATGTCGGTCGAACCGCCGGCCGCGAACGGCACGATCAGCTTGACGGGCTTGCTGGGATAGGCGTCGGCGGCCCGTGCGGCAGGGAACAGTGCGAGGGCGGCGCCCGCGGCGAGGGTGGAGAGTGTGAGTGACTTGAGGCTCAGGCGTCGGGCGGGCACAGGGGTGTTGCGCATGGGAGGTGTCCTTCAGGTTCAAGCGTCGAAAAACCAGACGCCGGGGTATGCGTGAATCGTTGCTGCTCATGCACGCATTGCATGTGCCGCGAATATAGAAAAAACCGGTTGCCCGCGGGCACCGTTTTGACAGGAAGGTATAAGCAGGACCGATGGCTGCATACTGGAACATCCGAGTCTCTAAGGACAACCTGGAGAACCTATGCGCGAATCCGATAGCTTCCCCGAAGGCCGCGTGCTGTTCTCACGCCTGGCCAAGCATGTACGCCTGCGCCAGTTGCAACTGCTGCTGGCCCTGCAGCAGTGCTGCTCAATCGCGAAGGCGGCCGCCCATCTGGACATGAGCCAGTCCGCCGCCACCCAGGCGCTGGCGGAGCTGGAACGGGTGCTGGATCTGCGGCTGTTCGAGCGGCACTCGCGCGGCATCCGCCCCACCCAGGCTGGGCAGGCGCTGATCGACGCCGTGCGCAGCGTGATGAACCAACTGGAGGACGTGTCGGAAACACTGGCCGCGATCCGCATGGGCGCGTCGGCCGCGCTGCGGCTGGGCTCCATCCCCGCAGCCGCGCACGCCATCCTCGCGCAGTTGCTGGCGCAGTTCTATGCGCTGCGGCCCCAGGTGCATGTGGATGTGCAGGAGAGCGAGGGGCCGCGCCTGCTGTCGCTTTTGATCAGTGGCGGGCTGGACGCCGTGTTCTGCCGACGTCCTGCGCTGTTGCCCGAGAGCTTTGTGTTCGAGCCGCTGCTGCGCGACGAGGCAGTGGTTGTCGCAGCCGGCACCCATCCGCTGGCGGTGCGTCAGGCCGTGCCGCTGGCGGCGCTCGGGGACGCGCGCTGGGTGCTGCCGACTTCCAACATCGCTGTGCGCGACATCTTCGAGCACACGGTGCTGGCGCAGCTGCCGCAGGCGCAGTGGTTTCCGGTGTCCACCGTGTCGCTGCCGGTGCTGGAAGGGCTGCTCGGCCACCCGCGCGCCGTGGCCCTGGTGCCGCGCAGCATCGTGCCCGGCCTGGCGCATGACCGCCCGGCGGGCGGAATCCGCATTCTGGACATGGCGGTGGACCGCGCGGCCTTGGCGCTGGCCGACCTGGGGGTGATGCATGCGCGGGAGCCGGCTCCCCCGTTGCTGCAGGACCTGCTGAAGCTGTGGCGTGCCGCGCATCCCCTGGGGTGAGGCGCTCAGCCGGGCGCGGGGGTCAGGCGTGCAGCCAGCGTACCCAGTCGCCCGGCACCAGGTACAGCAGGCCGGCCGTCATGCTGGCATAGCGGAAGAACTTGCCAATCGCCATGTAGAGCAGGCAGGGCCAGAACGGCATGCGCAGCCAGCCGGCCACGGCGCACAGCGGGTCGCCCACCACGGGCAGCCAGCTCAGTAGGCAGGTCTTGGGCCCCCAGCGGCGCAGCCACACGCGGGCGCGCCGTTCGGTGCGGCTCAGTTCGCGGGCGGGCTTGGCGGGGGCATCGGCATGGCCCGCGTGGCGGTGCCGGCGAGCGGCGTCCCAGGCGCGGTGCGCGCCCAGGCCCATCCACCAGCTGACCGCGCCGCCCAGCGTGTTGCCGGCCGTAGCCACCAGGATCGCGGGCCAGAGCAGTTCGGGGTTCAGCTTGACCAGGCCGAACACCGCCGGCTCCGAGCCCACGGGCAGCAGCGTGGCGGAGATGAAGGCCACGATGAACACCGTGCTCAGGCCGAATTGGGGCAGAGCCAGCAGGTCCAGCAGTTGGTGCATCCAGATTTCCATAGCAGGGCTGCGAGTGTAGGGGCAGCGGTGCGCTGGCTGCGTCGCCACCCTCGGGCGCAACATGCGCAATCGCAGTGCTGGCTTTTCGGTTGCTGAAATTTTGGGCAGGTAGAATCCGCCCCTTCGCCCACACACCCCCAGCCCGCCCGTACCGTCCATGCAGATCGGCCCCATTCCCTTGGCCAACCGCCTGTTCGTCGCCCCCATGGCGGGCGTGACGGACCGGCCGTTTCGCCAGCTGTGCAAGCGGCTGGGCGCGGGCTATGCGGTGAGTGAGATGGTGACCTCGCGCAAGGACCTGTGGAACAGCCTCAAGACCAGCCGCCGCGCCAACCACGAGGGCGAGCCCGGCCCGATCGCGGTGCAGATCGCCGGCACCGACGCGGCCATGATGGCCGAGGCCGCGCTCTACAACATCGACCGCGGTGCACAGATCATCGACATCAACATGGGCTGCCCCGCCAAGAAGGTCTGCAACAAGTGGGCGGGCTCTGCCCTGATGCAGAACGAAGCCCTGGCCGTGGAGATCGCCGAGGCCGTGGTGGCCGCCTGCGCACCGCGCGGCGTGCCGGTCACGCTGAAGATGCGCACCGGCTGGTGCCAGCAGCACAAGAACGCCGTGGTGCTGGCGCGCCGCTTCGAGGACGTGGGCATCCAGATGCTGACCGTGCACGGCCGCACGCGCGAGCAGGGGTACAAGGGCCAGGCGGAGTACGACACCATCGCTGCCGTGAAGGCCGCAGTGCGCGTGCCCGTGGTGGCCAATGGCGACATCACGTCGCCCGAGAAAGCCCGGGCGGTGCTGGCCGCCACAGGCGCCGACGCGGTCATGATCGGGCGCGCGGCCCAGGGCCGGCCGTGGATCTTCCGCGAGATCGGCCACTACCTCGCCACTGGCGAGCACCTCGCGCCGCCGCTGGTGGCCGAGGTGCGTCGCCTGCTGCTGGAGCACCTGCAGGACCACTACGGCCTGTACGGCGAGGCCAGCGGCGTGCGCAGCGCGCGCAAGCACATCGCCTGGTATGTGCGCGCGCTGCCGGGCGGCGAGGCACTGCGACAACACATCAACACCATCGAGGACTGCGCGGCGCAGTGGCAGGCGGTGGCCGATTTCTTCAGCGCGCTGGGCGCGCAGATGGACCGGCTGCCGGCCGCACACGACGGCGCCGACGCGGTCCCGCCCCTGAGGGAAACAGAGCATGAGCCGGAACAACATTGAACAATGCGTGCGCGAGAGCCTGCAGGGCTACTTTCGCGACCTGGGCGGCGAGACGCCCGACGGCGTGTACGACATGGTCGTGCGCCTGGTGGAAAAGCCGCTGCTGGAGGTGGTGATGAGCCACGCCGACAACAACCAGTCCCGCGCCGCCGAATGGCTGGGGCTGAACCGCAACACGCTGCGCAAGAAGCTGGTGGAGCACAAGCTGCTCTGACGTTGCTTCTAAAAGAATAGCTGGGGGCGCTTGCCCATCAAGCGCTTCAGCCCGATTTCATCAAAACCATCACGAGTCCCCCATGAACGCACTCCTTTCCGTCTCCGACAAGACCGGCATCGTCGAATTTGCCCAGGCACTGCATGCGCTGGGCATCCGCCTGCTGTCCACCGGCGGCACCGCCAAGCTGCTGGCCGAGAGCGGCCTGCCCGTCACCGAGGTGGCCGAGGTCACGCAGTTCCCCGAGATGCTGGACGGCCGCGTGAAGACGCTGCACCCCAAGGTGCATGGCGGCCTGCTGGCGCGCCGCGAGCTGCCTGCGCACATGGCGGCGCTGAAGGAGCACGGCATCGACACCATCGATCTGCTGGTGGTCAACCTGTACCCGTTCGAGGCCACGGTGGCCAAGGCCGGCTGCACGCTGGCCGACGCCATCGAGAACATCGACATCGGCGGCCCCGCCATGGTGCGCAGCGCCGCCAAGAACTGGAAGGACGTGGGCGTGGTCACCTCGGCTGACCAGTACGAGGCGGTGCTGGGCGAGTTGAAGGCCGCGGGCAAGCTGTCCGACAAGCTGCGCTTCACGCTGTCGGTGGCGGCGTTCAACCGCATCGCGCAGTACGACGGCGCCATCAGCGACTACCTGTCGTCCATCCAGTTCGACGAGGCCAAGCTGTCCGAGAGCTACGTGCCCGAACGCGCGCTGTTCCCCGGCCAGAGCAACGGCATCTTCACCAAGATCCAGGACCTGCGCTACGGCGAGAACAGCCACCAGCAGGCCGCGCTGTACCGCGACCTGCACCCTGCGCCCGGCTCCATCGTCACCGGCGTGCAGCTGCAGGGCAAGGAACTCTCGTACAACAACATCGCCGACGCCGACGCCGCCTGGGAATGCGTCAAGAGCTTCAAGCTGCCGGCCTGCGTGATCGTCAAGCACGCCAACCCCTGCGGCGTGGCCGTGGGCACGAGCGCGCTGGAGGCCTACAGCAAGGCCTTCCAGACCGACCCGACGAGCGCCTTCGGCGGCATCATCGCGCTGAACCGCCCCGTGGACGGCGCGGCCGCGCAGCAGATCGCCAAGCAGTTCGTCGAAGTGCTGATGGCGCCCGACTTCACGCCCGAGGCGCTGGAGGTGTTCAAGGCCAAGGCCAACGTGCGCCTGATGAAGATCGCGTTGCCTGCCTCCGGCGGTGCCACGGCGTGGGAGCAGGGGCGCAACCTGATGGACGCCAAGCGCGTGGGCTCGGGCCTGCTGCTGCAGACGGCCGACAACCATGAGCTGCAACTGCCCGATGTGAAGGTGGTGACCCTCAAGCAGCCCACGCAGGAAGAGATGCAGGACCTGCTGTTCGCCTGGAAGGTGGCCAAGTACGTCAAGAGCAACGCCATCGTGTTCGTGAAGGGCGGCATGACCATGGGCGTGGGTGCTGGCCAGATGAGCCGGCTGGATTCGGCGCGCATCGCCAGCATCAAGGCGCAGGCCGCGGGCCTGTCCCTGCAGAACACCGTGGTGGCCAGCGACGCCTTCTTCCCGTTCCGCGATGGGCTGGACGTGGTGGTCGACGCGGGCGCGACCTGCGTGGCTCAGCCCGGCGGCTCCATGCGCGACCAGGAGGTCATCGACGCGGCCAACGAGCGCGGCGTGGCCATGGTCTTCACGGGCGTGCGCCACTTCCGTCACTGACACGCGCTGACCACGCCGCATGCCGGTGGACCCAGACCCGCTGCACGACGACACACCGCCGCCTCGGCCCCGCTGGCTGGGCTGGGCGCTGGTGGTGTTCATGGTGCTGGTGGTGCTGGGCGTGCTCAACGTGGGCTGGCGCATCCTGCAGCCGGGGCCCGCAGCCCAGGCGCTGGACGCCGCCCAGCAGGCGCACCCGGAACGGGCCGCGGGCCGCGCGCTGGTCGAGGCATCGGATTGCCTGCGCTGCCATGGCCTGGAGCGGCACGCCGTAGGCCCGGGCTTTCGCCAGATCGCCGCGCGCTACGCCGGCCGCAATGATGCGGCCGCGTACCTGGCCGGCAGGATCCGCGAGGGCAGCGTGGGCGTATGGGGCCGCACGCTGATGCCGCGCCATCCCCAGATCACCGAGGCGCAGGCCCTGCAGATGGCGCAGTGGCTGTTGGCGCTGCCGCCCGCCGAGGGTAGTGTGCTATTGAATCAATAGCTGTTAGCGCTTATTGGACGGGCGTTAGAGTCAGAAAACGCTGTAAACCCTCGCTTGGACGGCGGCACCGCTTGCGCCGTCCCGCTCACACCTTCAGCAGGCGGCCCGGCGTGCCGGCCTGTACGGCCAGCGTGGTCTCGGCGCTGGTGGTGAACTGGCGGCTGGTAATGGTGTTCACGTACACCCACTGCGCGCGGCATTCGGTGGCCGTGGCGGTCACCACCATGTAGCCGCGGCGCGCGGTGTCGCAGTACTTGAGTGGCTCCACCAGCTGCAGCAACGCCGCCGACAGCGTGGCCGGGTTTTCATTGGGCAGGTATTCCTCGAAGCCGGGCGAGCTCACCGACGAGGTGGCGAACTCCACGCCCACGGGGTTGCCGTTCATGTCGTTCAGCTCGCTGGCCCAGGCGTTGTGCGTGTCGCCCGCCAGCACCACCAGGTTCTTGTTCATGGCGCGGGCCATGCCCAGCACCGTCTCGCGGGCGGCCTGGTAGCCGTCCCACGCGTCCAGGTTGTAGGGGATGGAGGGCTGCGCCAGGATGGCTTGCTCCTCCGGCGTGAGCGTGGCGGGCGCCGTGCGCGCCTTGGCGACGATGGCCGCGTAGCGCGACACCGTCACGCCGCTGCCTGGCTGCAGCGTTTCCATGAGGATGGGCGCGGGGATGTTCATGCGGCCCATCAGCACCTGCTGGCCCAGCATCTGCCAGGTGGCGCTGGAGGCGGCCATCTGCTGCTGCAGCCATTGCGTCTGCGCGGTGCCCAGCAACTGGCGCGCGGGATTGCCGACGGCCGCGGTGAAGCCCGCTGCGTCGAAGCCGCCGGGCTTGAAGAAGGCGGCGTAGTCGACCTGCGCATCGCGTCCCACCACGCGCGTGTCCAGCATGTGCAGCGCCAGCAGGTTGCCGAAGGCGAAGCTGCGGTAAATGACGTCCGGCTGCGCGTTGCGTGTGGGCATCCACTCGTGGTACGCCTGCAGCGCCACGGCCTTGCGCGCGGCGAAGCTGCCTTCGGCGGCTTGGTGGTTTTCCGCGCCGTTCATCCAGGTGTCGTTGGCGATCTCGTGGTCGTCCCACACGGCGATCATGGGCGCGGCGGCGTGCAGCGCCTGCAGGTCGGCATCGGTCCGGTACTGGGCATGGCGCGTGCGGTAGTCGGCCAGGCTCAGGATCTCGTTGGCCGGCTGGGACAGGCGGCTCAGCGCCGCCGCGTTGCCCGAGGCGTAGCCGCCCTGGCCGTATTCGTAGAGGTAGTCGCCCAGGTGCACGGTGGCGTCCAGGTCGCCGCGCCGGGCGGCATCGGCGTACACGTTGAAGTAGCCGGCCGGGTAGTTGGCGCACGAGAACACCGCCAGCTTCACCTGGGCCACGCTGCCCGTGGGCAGGGTGCGGGTGCGTCCCGTGGGCGAGGTGGCCTCGAAAGCCTTGAAGCGGTAGTGGTAGGCGGTGGCGGGCTTCAGGCCCGTGGCGTCCACCTTGACCGTGTAGTCGCGCGTGGCGCTGGTGCGCACCTCGCCGCGCGCCACGATGCTGGCGAAGGCGGCGTCGCTGGCCACCTCCCACTGCACGGGGATCTCGGCACTGAAGTCGGCGGGCGGCGTGACGCGCGTCCAGAGCATGACGCGGTCGGCCAGCGGGTCGCCGCTGGCCACGCCGTGCGCGAACTGTACGGCGGGTGCGTCATCGTCGCCGCCGCCACAGGCCGCCAGGGGCAGGGTGCCCAGCGCGGCGGCGCCCAGCGTGATCTGCCGCACGAAACGACGGCGCCCGCCGTCTGCGGCTAGCGGGGTGCTGGCGTGCGCAGCCTGCAGGAGGTTGGTGAGGGGTTTGGAATCGTCGTGTCGCTGCATGGCGGGCGGGTGAAAGGTGATGAACCCGCCAAGGCTCGCAGCAAGGGATGACGGTTTCATGAACCACCGTCGCGCACGCGTCAGTGCGCCCATCCGCCGGTCACCCGCAGGGATGGATGCGGGCGAGTAAGCACGTTTTATGCCTCCAGCGCTTTCCCATCAAGCGCTGGAAGCTATGAAAACTATAGCTTCTGGAACACGTCGCGCGCCACGGCCACGGTGTCGGCGATGTCCTGCTCGGTGTGGGCGGCACTCACAAAGCCGGCTTCGTAGAGCGCCGGGGCAATGTAGACGCCGCCGTCCAGCAGGCCGTGGAACAGCGTGTTGAAGCGCATGCCGTCGGTGTTGAGCACCTCGGGGTAGTTCTGCGGCAGTTGCGGCAGCAGGAAGAAGCCGAACATGCCGCCCTGGGTGTCGCCGCAGAACGGCACACCCGCAGCGCTGGCAGCGCCCGCGAGGCCGTCGATCAGGGCGCGGGTGCGGGCGCCCAGGGCGTCGTAGAAACCGGGCTTGGCGATCTCGCGCAGCGTGGCCAGTCCGCAGGCCGTGGCCACCGGGTTGCCCGACAGCGTGCCCGCCTGGTAGACCGGACCCAGCGGCGCAAGCTGCTCCATCACGGCGCGCGAGCCGCCGAAGGCCGCCAGCGGCATGCCGCCGCCGATGACCTTGCCGAGCACGGTGATGTCCGGCTTGAAGCCCGGGATGGCCTGGGCGTACAGGCTTTGCGCCCCGCCCAGCGCCACGCGAAAGCCGGTCATCACCTCGTCGATGACCAGCAACGCGCCGTGCTGCGTGCACAGCTCGCGCGCGCGGCGCATGAAGGGCACGCTGGCGCGCACGAAGTTCATGTTGCCGGCGATGGGCTCCATGATCACGCAGGCGACGTCGGGGCCGTGCAGTGTGAAGGCCTCCTCCAGTTGGGCCACGTCGTTGTATTCCAGCACCAGGGTGTGCTGCACCACCTCTTGCGGCACGCCGGCGCTGGTGGCGTGGCCGAAGGTGGCCAGGCCCGAGCCGGCCTTGACCAGCAGCGAGTCGGCATGGCCGTGGTAGCAGCCGTTGAACTTGATGATCTTGTTGCGTCGGGTGGCGCCGCGCGCAAGGCGGATGGCGCTCATGCCGGCCTCGGTGCCCGAGCTGACCAGGCGGATCATCTCCATGGAAGGCACGTGGCGGATGATCTCCTCGGCCAGCTCCACTTCACGCTCGGTTGGCGCGCCGAAGCTGAAGCCCTCCAGGGCCGCTTTCTGCACGGCCTCCAGCACGGCCGGGTGGCCATGGCCCAGGATCATGGGTCCCCAGGAGCCGATGTAGTCGATGAAGCGCTGGCCGTTGGCGTCCCACATGTAGGCGCCCTGGGCACGCGTGATGAAGCGGGGCGTGCCGCCCACGGCGCGGAACGCGCGCACTGGCGAATTCACGCCGCCGGGGATGAGCGCCTTGGCGCGTTCGAAAAGGGGGAGATTGAGGTCAGTGTTGTGTGTCATGGGGTGGCAAATCGAAGCCCTCCACGACCGCGGAGGGAGATACGTCGTCGTCGGTGTCCTCGTCGTCGGGCTGCGCCCAGAACATGCGGTCGGGCAGCACATGGCCCATGCCGGGGCGGAATCCGTGCTGCAGGCAGCCGTCCAGGTAAGTGAGCGCTTCGCTCGTGGCCTCGCCCAGGTCGCTGCCGGTGGCAATGAGCGCCGCCAGGGTGGCCGACAGGGTGTCGCCCGCTCCGATAAAAGTCACTTCAAAGCGTTCGAAGCGCCCGCTGCCCAGCACCGTCTGCGGTGAGGCGAGCACATTGTCGATGTGCCGCTCCGCCGCGGGAATGCCGGTCACCAATAGATAGGGCACGCCTATCTCCGCGACTGCCATGGCCAAGTCGCGTGCCGAGGGTGGGCGCTCACTGCCCCAGTCCGGCAGCAGCCAGCGCCACAGGGTGCTGTGGTTTCCAACCAACACCGATGTCTGCGGCAGCAACAGCTCGCGGAAGGCGTCGTGGTACTGGTCGATGAGGTCGTCCTGCCACCACGACAGGTCCGGCATGAAGGCGATGACGGGCACGTCCGCATAGTCGGCGGCGATCTCGGAGATGGCGCTCAGGTTCTCGGGGCTCCCCACGAAGCCGACCTTGATCGCGTGCAGCGGCATGTCCTCCAGCACGGCACGGGCCTGCTCGGCGACCGTCTCGTCTTCGAAGGCGTAATGGTCGAATATCTCGGCGCTGTCACGCACATAGGTCCCGGTCACCACTGGCGCGACATGCCCCCCGACCGAGGACACCGCCGAAATATCGGCCGCCAATCCTCCCGCGCCGCTGGGGTCGTTTGCATTGAAAACCATCACGCAGATGGTGGGGGCGGTGGATTCGCTGTCATCCGCCGTCAAGCTTGGGCTGTCGGGTGCTGAAGGGGTATTCGATTGCATGGGTGGGTGCCAGCGTAACCGGTGGCACGAAAGCTGCATCCGGCAGTGATGACTAGATACAATCGTTGCATTCTATGTGAAGGCCCCTTAAGCTGTGACGGACCCAAAAACTTGGATGTGTTTGATTTGCGGTTGGATATATGACGAAGCTGCGGGCTGCCCCGAGCACGGCATTGCCCCCAACACCCGCTGGGCAGACGTTCCCATGAACTGGACCTGTCCCGAATGCGGCGCCCGCAAGGAAGACTTCGAGATGGTCGAGATTTGAGGCGCGGCTCCTGCCAGCGTTGTTTTTTCGTTCCTCAGGAGCAGTGAGAAATTGGCTACGACGACGACCGGTCCCACCTTCCGTGTCCTGGTGGTGGACGACAGCAATACCATACGGCGCAGCGCCGAAATTTTCCTCAAGCAGGGAGGGCACGAGGTTTTATTGGCCGACGATGGTTTCGATGCCTTGGCCAAAGTCAATGATTACCAGCCTCAGCTGATTTTCTGCGACATCCTCATGCCCAAGCTGGATGGTTATCAGACCTGCGCCATCATCAAACGCAACGCGCGTTTTGCTGATACGCCCGTGGTAATGCTTTCATCCAAGGACGGGGTTTTCGATAAGGCGCGCGGCCGCATGGTCGGTTGCCAGGAATATCTGACCAAACCATTTACCAAAGACCAATTGCTGCAGGCTGTGCAGCAATTTGGAAATGCCCAATAAGGAGTTTTGTAATGCCGATTCAGAAAGTTTTGGTCGTGGACGACTCGAAGACAGAGTTGATGTTTCTGACCGACTTGCTGCAGAAAAAGGGCATGCAAGTGCGTACCGCCGAGAATGCCGAAGAGGCATTTCGCCGTCTGGCCGAGGAAAAGCCGGACCTGATCCTGATGGACGTGGTCATGCCCGGCCAAAACGGTTTCCAACTGACCCGTGCCATTACCCGCGATCCGCAGTATGCGGATGTGCCCATCATCATGTGCACGAGCAAGAACCAGGAAACCGATCGCGTGTGGGGCATGCGCCAGGGCGCGCGCGGCTACATCACCAAGCCAGTCGATCCTGCAGAACTGCAGGCCAAGATCGACGCGCTGAACTGAGGCCGGCTGCATACCCATGGCTAACCGCGAAGCCCTGAAAGAGCTACAGACACGACTTGCCGCCCGGCTGCAGGCTGCCAGAGGCGAGGGTGTGTCCGTGTCGTCCTGGTTGGCCGTGGAGTCTGCCGGACGCTATTTCCTTCTCCCTCTTGGACAATCGGGGGAGATCTTCCCCTGGGGCGGGGTGCAGCCCGTTCCGTATACCCAACCGTGGTTCCTGGGCGTGGCCAACCTGCGTGGCGCGCTCACCGGCGTGGTGGATCTGGCGGGCCTCCTTGGCGCCGCGCAGATGCGCACGGAGCAGGTCTTGGCAGAATCCAGCCTGCTGGCCTTCAATGGTGCGCTGGACGTGAATGCCGCCTTGCTCGTGGACCGGCTGTCCGGCCTGCGGGGAATGGAGGCCTTCGTCGCCTCCGAGCCGCCGGAGGCCGATGCGCCCCCCTATTTCGGCACCACCTATCTTGATGCACAGGGCACGCGTTGGCAGGAATTGAACCTGCACGCCCTTTCCCAGCATCCCGCTTTTCTCAGCATCAGCGCTTGATTATTTCTGTAAGGCAGCACCATGTCCGTCGTCAATCCATTTGGAAAATTGTTTAACCGCAAGCCCGCCGACCCGGATGCTGAGCTGAACCCCACTGACTTGGCGCAGCACCCGGCGGGCGGACTGCTTGCCGATGCGTACCAGACCGATGGCATGGCCAGCGTGCAGGGCGATCCCGGCGATGCGGCGCAATATCCCGAAGGGGAGTTTGCGGATGAAGACTTGGTCTCGCTGCCTCTGCTGGGCCGCGCAACCACTGCCGTCCACCAGCGCCGCCTGCTGATGCTGCTGGGTGTTGGCTTGGTGGTGCTCGCCTTGATTGCCGGCTGGGTTCTGCAGCAAGCCAACCGCTCGGCGCAGCAGCTGACGGCGACCGGCCAGTCGCTGATGCAGTCGCAGCGGCTTGCAAAGTCCGTGTCGCAGGCCTTGGTGGGCAGCCCCCAGGCCTTCCCCGACGTGGTGGAGAGCTCGGGCGTGCTGGCGCGCAACGTGCGCGCACTCAACGGTGGCGACAACGAACTGGATGTGCAGGCACTGGGTGAGCCTTTCCGCCCCGAACTGGATGCCATCACGCCGCTGGTGGAGCGTGCCGAGCGCAACGCGGGCGTGGTGATGGGTCAGCAAAAGATCCTGACGCAGGTGGGCGACGCTCTGCGTACCATCAACCGCCAGTCCTCGGACCTGCTGGAGATCGCGGAGACGGTCTCGTCCCTGAAGCTTCAGCAAAATGCGCCCGCCTCCGAGATTTCTGCCGCAGGCCAGCTGGTGATGTTGACCCAGCGTATCGGCAAGTCGGCTAACGAGTTCCAAACGACGGAGGGCGTGAGCCCCGAGGCGGTGTTCCTGCTGGGCAAGGACTTGAACTCCTTCAAGGAAATCGCACAGGGCATGCTGGACGGTAGCGCCGACCTCCGCCTGGCAGCCACCCGCGACGCCCAAACCCGCGAGCAACTGGAGTCGCTCATCAAGCTGTATGAGCAGACGCGTACGCAAGCCGGCGCCATCCTGGGCAACCTCCAGGGTCTGGTGTCCGCACGTGAGGCGCAATCGGCCATCCTGGCAGACAGCGAACCGCTGCGCCGTCAACTGGAAGGCCTGCAGAGCAAGCTGTCGGCACAATCGGGCATGGGGGCGGGCCAGTTCGCCGCGCTCGCCGTGGCCGGTATCTTCGTGCTGCTGTGCGGCGTGGGTATTTCGCGCGTGCAGCTGCTGGACAGCCGCAGCCGCCAAGCCACGGCCGAAGCACAGCAGCGTGATGCCAAGCGTCAGGAACAGGAAGCCAAGCGCATCAACGACGCCAACCAAGCGGCCATTCTGCGACTGATGAACGAACTGCAATCGGTCGCTGAAGGGGACCTGACGCAGGAAGCCACCGTGACGGAGGACATCACGGGCGCCATCGCCGACTCGGTGAACTACACGGTGGAAGAGCTCCGCCAGCTGGTGGGCAACGTGCAAAACACCGCGGCCCGGATGGCCCAGACCACCGCGCAGGTGGACAGCACCTCTACGGAACTGCTGGCGGCTTCGACCGAGCAGCTGCGTGAAATCCGTGAAACGGGCCGTTCGGTGCTCGAGATGGCAACGCGTATTAACGACGTGTCTTCGCAAGCGCAGGAATCCGCCTCGGTGGCCCGCCAGTCGCTGCAGGCCGCCGACCAGGGTCTGCAGGCCGTGCAAAACGCCATCGGTGGTATGAACGCCATCCGCGACCAGATCCAGGATACGTCCAAGCGCATCAAGCGCCTGGGCGAGTCATCCCAGGAGATTGGCGAAATCACCGAGCTGATCTCGGACATTACCGAGCAGACCAACGTGCTGGCTCTGAACGCGGCCATCCAGGCTGCCTCCGCCGGTGAAGCCGGTCGCGGCTTCTCGGTGGTGGCGGAAGAAGTGCAGCGTCTCGCGGAGCGCTCCGCAGACGCCACGCGCCAGATCTCGGCGCTCGTGAAGGCCATTCAGACCGACACCCAGGACGCGGTGGCCGCTATGGAGCGTTCCACCCAGGGCGTGGTGGAAGGAGCGCGTCTGTCGGACAGCGCAGGAACGGCGCTTTCGGAGATCGACCGCGTGTCGCGGCGGCTGGCCGAGCTGATTGAGCAGATCTCATCGTCAGCCTCCCGCGAAGCGGACCTCGCCAACGGCGTGGCAGACAACATCCAGCATATTTTTGCGGTGACGGAGCAGACCGGAGAAGGTACCCGTACGACGGCGCAGCAGGTGCGTGAACTGTCTCACGTGGCCGAGGAACTGCGCCAGTCGGTGGCGCGATTCAAGATTGCCTGACGTCTTCCATTAACGAACTTGCTCCGGATCAGCCGGGGACGAATCCATGTCATCTGTTGACGCCGCAAACGCACAGGGCGCCGATTGGGCCCAGGGCGAGCAGGATCTTGGGCCGCTCGCATGGGTGCTCGATGAACTGCGCAAATCCTTGGATGGTGCCGTCAAGGCCATGCGCCGTTTCGTGCGCGATGCCGAGATAGCGCGGGAGTCCGATCTCGCCTCACTGGACGCGGGGCCTTTGCGCATCGCACGCCAGCAACTCCACCAGGCCAGCGGCGCGCTGGAGATGGTGGGCATGGCGCCTCCGGCCCTGGTGTTGCGCGCCATGGAAACTGCGGTCCAGCGGTTCGTTCAGCGGCCGGAGACCTGCAGCGATGATGCAGCGGCCGTCATCGAGCGCGCCAGCTTTGCCTTGATCGAATACCTGGAGCATGTGCTCGCAGGCAAGTCCGTGTCGCCGGTGGCGCTGTTTCCCCAGTACCGCGAGGCGCAGACGCTGGCGGGGGGCGAGCGGGTGCATCCAGCGGACTTGTGGCCCGTGGAGCGGCGCTTCCATGATCCTGACGTGCCGGTTGCCGCTGCGCCGCTGCCCTATGGCTCGGAAGCGCGTGCGCGGCTGGACAGCGCGGTACTGCGGCTGGTGAAGAATGCGGACCCGGGCGCCGCTGCAGACATGCAGACAACCTGCCTGGGCTTCGCTGCGGCGCAGACCGACCGCCAGGCTCGCGCTTTCTGGAAGATCTGTGCAGGCTTTTTCGAGGCGTTGGCGCAGCAGGCACTCAATCCGGACCTGTATGCCAAGCGCGTCGCTTCGCGCGTGCTGATGCAATACGCCACCTTGGCCAAGGGGGACACGGCGATCAGCGACCGTCTGGTGCAGGATCTTCTGTTCTTCTGCGCCCAGGCCGTGGTGCCTGCGACGGCGGATGCAGCTTCCCGCATGCCGGTACTGACGGCCGTACGGCGCGCGTTTGATTTGAATCGCTACCAGCCGGTGGACTATGACCAGCCGCGCTTCGGTCTTTTCGACCCTGCCATTCTTGCGCAGGCGCGCAAGCGCATTGCCGCGGCCACGGAAACCTGGTCCGCACTTGCGGGTGGAGACCGCAACAAGCTCAAACCGGCAGCGGACCAGTTCAGCCTGGTGTGCGATTCATTGCGCAAACTGCACCCGGACAGCGAAAGCCTGGCACTGGCCCTGACGCGTGCCCTGGAGGCCACCACACGGTCGGGCGAGCCTCCTTCGGCAGCGCTGGCCATGGAAGTGGCCACCTCTGTGCTGTATCTGCAGGCGTCCTTCGAGGAACTGGATGCCGCCCAGCAGTACATGGCCGAGCGAGCTGCGCGGCTGTCCGAGCGACTGGACAGCGTGGTTGCCGGCGGGGAATCGCAGCCTCTTGAACCCTGGATGGAAGAGCTGTATCGCCGCGTCAGTGACCACCAGACCATGGGTAGCGTGGTCGGTGAACTGCGTGCGACTCTGGCAGAGGCAGAGAAGTCCATGGACCAGTTCTTCCGCAGCCCGGAAGACATGACCCTGCTTGCCTCCGTGCCTGGCAGCTTGCAGCAGATGCGCGGCGTGCTGTCCGTGCTGGGACTGGATCAGGCCTCCTTGGCCGTGGTGCGTATGCGCGACACGGTCGAGCGCATGCTGACCAACGACCTGCCCGAGGAAGAGCGCCCGCAGGTTTTCGAGAAACTGGGCAACAGCCTGGGAGCGCTGGGTTTTCTCATCGACATGCTGAGCTACCAGCGTGCCATGGCGCGCAAGCTCTTCGTTTACGACGAAGAGGCGGGCGAGTTGCGTGTCCTCATGGGGCGGGCGCGTGCGCAACTGCCTCATCCGGGCGCGCATGATCAGGAAGCGCCTGCCGTACCAGCGTTGGAGCTCCCATTCCCCGACGCACCCGAACCCGCGGCTGCGGCTGTGGTCGAGAGCGCCACGCCGTCTGCACTGGCGGACATTGATTTTTCGCTGCTTGACGTGGACGCGGCGACGTCGGAAGGCGCCGTTTCGGCGGTGGCCGCTCCGGAAGAGCCCGCGCTTCCAGTGGTTCCTTCGAGCAACGTCGCTGCCGCAGCCCTGCCGGAGGACGATGGCGAGGATGAACTGCTCGACATCTTCCTGGAAGAGGCGCGCGAAGTTGTTGCCACCGGCTTGTCGGCCATTGACGCGCTGCGTGCTGCACCGGGTGACCTGAGCGAGCAGACCACGCTGCGGCGGGCCTTCCATACCCTCAAGGGTAGCTCGCGCATGGTGGGGCTGAACGAATTTGGTGAAGCCGCGTGGTCCATGGAACAGACGCTCAATGCCTGGCTGGCCGAGCAAAAACCCATCAAGGAAGCGCTGCTGCAACTCTCCTCCGAGGCGTTGGGCGCCTTTGGTCGATGGGCCGATGACATCGCAGCAGGAGCTGCCGACCCGTGGAAGGCCGAAGCCTTCCGGGTTGCGGCGGATGCGATGCGCACGGATGGCACGCTGCTGCCACTGGGCGTGCCCTCCCCCGATTCTGCGGACACCACTGCGGCCTTGGCGCCGCAAGTGCCCGCAGAACCGCTGCTGCCTGACGAGCCCGTGTTGTCGGTGCCAGACCTTCCGGAGCCCGCGGCCGAACCACAAGCATTTGCCATTGAACCGCCTGCACCGCTCGAAGCGGTTGACGCCCACGCCAACGCTGCCGTGCTGGAGTTTGATCTGGTGCTGCCAGATGTCGACGTGCCGTCTCAGGACGCGACGGCGGGCCATGAGGAAGTTGGCGGCGACTTTGTCGACACCTTCATCGATGCGGATGAGGCCGACCAGGCCGTGTTGCCGGTGGAGGAGGTGCCCGCAGCTCCCGAGACGGTGACGGAGGAGGTGGATTTCTCCCTGTTCGAGGCTGCGCTGCAAGCCACCGATGCGCCAGCACAGGAGGTCGGCGAACCCGCTTCAACAGTAGCGGCTGACACGGTGGCGGAGCCGGCGGATAACGCATCCGCGTTGCGGCAGGACGAGACATTCTTTATCGGCACGGATGGCGTCCAACCCGAGTTCATCCTGGACGAGGAGCCAGCGGCGGACGTACCGTCTGCGCAAGCCGCCGAAACCGTGGCTGGGACGGACGGTCCGGTGGAGGAAGCGGTCGACGAAGCGGTCAAGGTCATCGAGCACCTGCGCATCGGCATACCGTTATACAACGTGTACCTCAACGAGGCCGATGAATGGTCGCGCCGCCTCGTGACTGCGTTGCAGGAATGGTCGCTGGAATTGCACCAGCCGCTGCCGGACAGCGCGGTGGCGTTGGCGCACTCGCTGGCAGGCAGCTCTGCCACTGTCGGGTTCTCGGCACTGTCCAATCTTGCGCGTACCCTGGAACATACGCTGCAGCATGTTCAACTGCTGCAGCAGGGTCTCCCCGAGCATGCGCAGGCATTCAACGCCGCTGCCGAGGACATCCGGAGGCTGCTGCACCAATTCGCCGCAGGCTTCCTGAAGGAGCCCAGCGCCTCGGTGCTGGAACAGCTCAACGAGATCCTGCAGACCGAAGTGATCAGCGGCATGGTGTCGCTGGAAGACCGTGCTTTCGCCGAGGCAGAGGCACAGGCATTTGAGACGCAGGAGCCGGCTCCGGCAACGCCTCAGGGCACCCTGCATGCGACGGCCGTCGACGAGCCGGCTGCCCCATCGCCCGTGGTGGCGCCTACGCTCCCCGTAAGCCGCGACCGCGTGATTGGCGATACTGTCGCGCCTGCCGTGCCGACCACCGTCGATATCGATGACGACATCGATGCGCTGGACAACATCGACCCCGATCTGTTTCCCATTTTCGAGGAAGAAGCGGTTGAACTGCTGCCCACGCTGGGTGGGGCGTTGCGCCAGTGGTCGTCCCGGCCGGAGAACCTGGGCGCACGCAGCGAACTGCTGCGCGCCCTGCACACCCTCAAGGGCAGTGCGCGCCTGGCAGGCGCGATGCGGCTTGGCGAAATGGCGCACCGCATGGAAACGGCCGTGGAGCAGATCGACACGGAAACCGTGGCGGCCGCAGACATTGAGCCCTTGCTGGTCAACTTCGACGCATTGCAGGCGAGTTTCGACGCGCTGCGCGCAACTGGAGCGGAGCCGGCGGTACCGGCCGCTGAGCATGGACAGGACGCAGAGGTGGTCCAATCCGCTCCCGCGCCAGGGCTTTCCCAGCCGCTCGCTCCGCCCGTTGCGTTGCGTGCGCCGTTGGGTGCAGCCCCTGCGCCGGCCCCTCTGCGTGCGGCAGGTGGGCATTCCGTGCGCGTGCGTTCGCAACTGCTCGACCGGCTGGTGAACCAGGCGGGCGAAGTGATGATCGCGCGTTCGCGGCTGGACGTGCGCATGTCGCAACTGCGCAGTTCGCTGACCGATTTGTCGGGCAACCTGGAGCGCCTGCGCCAGCAGTTGCGTGACATCGAGGTACAGGCGGAATCGCAGATGCAGTCCCGCTTGGCACTGTCCAAGGACATGGCGGCGGGCTTCGATCCGCTGGAATTCGACCGCTTCACCCGCGTTCAGGAACTGACGCGCATGATGGCGGAGTCGGTCAACGACGTGGCCACCGTGCAGCGCAACATGCAACGTGCGATGGAAGACGCCGAAGACGATCTGATCGCCCAGGGCCGCCAGGCACGTGAGTTGCAGCGCGACCTGCTGCGCACGCGCATGGTGGAGTTCGAGGGCATCTCGGAACGCCTCTATGCGGTGGTGCGCCAGGCATCCAAGGAAACCGGCAAGCAGATCAAACTGGACATTTCGGGTGGTTCCATCGAAATGGACCGCGGCGTGCTGGACCGCATGACCCCTGCGTTCGAACACCTGCTGCGCAACTGCGTGGGGCACGGCATCGAGGAACCCGAGACGCGCGCTGCTGCCGGCAAGGCTCCTGTGGGCTCGATCTCCATCGACTTGCGGCACGAGGGCAACGACGTGTCGGTGGCATTCCGCGACGACGGGGCAGGCCTGAACATCGCCCGCATCCGGGACAAGGCCGTGGCGCAAGGGTTGATTGCCCCCGATGCGCAGCTGAGCGATGGCGAGGCGGCTAACCTGATCTTCATGCCGGGCTTCTCCACGGCGTCGGAGATCACGGGCCTTTCCGGCCGTGGTATCGGCATGGACGTGGTGCGCTCGGAGGTGAATGCCCTGGGTGGCCGTATCGAGACCTCTACCGAGGCGGGCAAGGGAACGTCCTTCCGCATGGTGCTGCCGCTCACGACAGCGGTGACCCAGGTGGTGATGCTGCGCGCGGGCAACCTGACCATCGGCGTGCCAGCCAACCTGGTGGAGATCGTGCGCCGCAGTTCCGGCACGGAGCTCGACGCTGCCTACGCCAGCCATACCTTCTCGGATGGCCTGGAGGATCTGCCCTTCTACTGGGCGGGTGCATTGCTCCAGTCGTCCTCGCGCAGCACGGAGGTCACGGGCAAGAGCCGCCCCGTGGTGATCCTGCGCAGCGCGTCGCAGCGCGTCGCGATGCACGTGGACGAAGTGCTGGGCAACCAGGAAGTCGTGGTGAAGAACCTGGGGCCGCAGCTGTCGCGTCTGCCAGGCCTCGCGGGCATGTCCGTGCTGGCTTCGGGCACCGTGGTGCTGATCTACAACCCGGTGGCGCTGGCCACGGTGTACGGCGACCAGGTGCGCGCGGCCACGCACGCACCGGCGGTGGACCAAGCCGGCGCGGTGGTGGCTGCCGAGGGCGGCACGCCCGCCGCTTCGCTGCTGGTGCCGGTGCAGCAGGTGCCCTTGATCCTGGTGGTGGACGACTCGATCACCGTGCGCCGCGTCACGCAGCGCCTGCTGCAGCGCGAGGGCTACCGAGTGGCCCTGGCGGCCGACGGCCTGCAGGCGCTGGAGCGCCTGCAGGAAGAGCGCCCCGCGGTCGTGTTGTCCGACATCGAGATGCCGCGCATGGACGGTTTTGACCTCGCGCGCAACATCCGCTCCGACGCTGCGCTGCAGGACCTGCCGATCATCATGATCACTTCGCGCATTGCGCAGAAGCACCGCGACCATGCGATGGAACTCGGCGTGAACCACTACCTGGGCAAGCCCTACTCCGACGAGGAGCTGATGAGCCTGGTGCGCCACTACGCCAGCCTGAACACGGAGGCAGCAACCGCCTGACGGCGACACAGTCCAGTGTCACCCAGGCCCGGCAGGCTGCACGCCTGCCGGGCCTTGTCTTTTGTGCGCCGGGGCGATGCCCTCGGATAACGGGCCGATGCGGTGGTTGGCCGTAAAATTGCCGCATGCCTGCCGATACCGCGCCCATGAATCTGACGCACCACTTCCTGATCGCCATGCCGGGCGTGGAAGATGCCTCTTTTTCGCGCAGTGTGGTGTATTTGTGCGAGCACAGCGAGCGCGGCGCGCTGGGGTTGATCATCAACAAACCCACGCCTATCAGCCTGGAAGGGCTGTTCGAGAAGGTGGACCTGTCCCTCGGGCGAGAGGATCTCACGCTGCAGCCGGTGTTCCAGGGCGGCCCGGTGCAGACCGAGCGCGGCTTCGTGCTGCACGAGGCTATGCGCGGCCCGCAAGAGAGCGAGGACGAGTCGCCCTACGCCTCCACGATGACCATCCCCGGCGGGCTGGAAATGACCACTTCCAAGGATGTGCTGGAGGCGCTGGCCCATGGTGCGGGCCCACGGCGCGTCCTCGTGACGCTGGGCTACTCGGCCTGGGGCGAAGGTCAACTGGAGTCCGAATTGGCCGAAAACAGCTGGCTCACCGTGGGTGCGGACGTGTCGGTCATCTTCGAAACGCCTGTGCAAGAGCGCTATGACCGTGCCCTGGGGTTGCTGGGCCTGCAGTCGTGGATGCTGTCGCCCGAAGCGGGGCATGCATGAGCGGCCAGCCTGCTCCAGCCGTCGTCCCCGCGCATTTCCAATCCTTTCTGGCTTTCGATTACGGGCTCAAGCGCACCGGCGTCGCCGTGGGTACGCGCATGCTGCGCAGCGCCACGCCCCAGGGCACGATCCGCGCGGAGGGCGATGCCCGCTTCGCCCAGGTGGCCGAGCGCATCCGCGAGTGGCAGCCCGATGCCCTGGTGGTGGGCGTGCCGCTGCATCCCGACGGGGCTGCCCATGAGAACACCGCCCGTGCGCTCAAGTTCGCGCGCCAGCTGCGCGGGCGCTTCGGCCTGCCGGTCTTCGAGGTTGACGAGCGCTACAGCACCACCGAGGCCCTTTCTGCGGGCGCGGCTGATGCCGACGCCGCGTCGGCCTGCATCATCCTGGAACAGTTTTTGAGGAACCTGCCATGAGTTCTGCTACGACCCCGCCGGGTGCCACGCGCCCGGGCCATCTCACGCTGGATGCCGAGGCGCTGTACGCCGAGCTGCTGCGCGGCGTGCGCATGCTGCGCGAATCTGACACCTACTTGGCGGGCATCGCCTCGGGCGGTGCTTGGCTGGCCGAGCGTCTGCAAAAAGACCTGGGCTTGCCGGGCCAGGCCGGGGTGCTGTCGTCTGCCATGCACCGCGACGATTTCTCCCAGCGGGGCCTGGCCTCCAGCGCGCAGACCACGCTGCCGTTCGACGTGAATGGTGCGGACATCCTGGTGCTGGACGATGTGCTCTACACCGGCCGCACCATCCGCGCCGTACTCAATGAGCTGTTCGACTACGGCCGCCCGGCGCGCGTGCGCCTGGCGGTGCTGGTGGACCGCGGCGGCCGCGAGCTGCCGGTGGCCGCCGAGTTCGCTGCGGCGCGCGTGGCGCTGCCGCCCACGCAATCGCTGGCACTGGCCCGCAGCGAGGCCGGCGCTTTCCATTTCGACGTCAAAGAGGTCTGACGGTGCTGTACAAGCGCAACCCCCAACTCAACAAGAACGGCGAGCTGATCCACCTGCTGTCGATCGAGGGCCTGCCCAAGGACATCGTCACGCACATCCTGGACACGGCCACCAACTTCGTCAGCGTCCAGGAGCGCGAGGTCAAGAAGGTGCCGCTGCTGCGCGGCAAGAGCGTGTTCAACCTGTTCTTCGAGAACAGCACGCGCACGCGCACCACTTTCGAGATCGCGGCCAAGCGCCTGTCGGCCGACGTGTTCAATCTGGATATCGCGCGCAGCTCCACCGCCAAGGGCGAGACGCTGCTGGACACCATCGACAACCTGAGCGCCATGGCGGCGGACATCTTCGTCGTGCGCCACAGCGAATCGGGCGCGCCCTACCTGATCGCACAGCATGTGGCACCGCACGTGCACGTGGTGAACGCCGGGGACGGCCGGCACTCGCACCCCACGCAGGGGCTGCTGGACATGTACACCATCCGCCATTACAAGAAGGACTTCTCCAACCTCACGGTGGCCATCGTGGGCGACGTGCTGCATTCGCGCGTGGCGCGATCGGACATCCATGCCCTGACCACTCTGGGCGCAGCCGAGGTGCGCGTGGTGGGCCCACGCACGCTGGTGCCTTCCGACATGGCGCAGATGGGCGTGCGGGTGTTCCACAACCTGGAGGAAGGCATCAAAGGCTGCGACGTGGTCATCACACTGCGCCTGCAGAACGAGCGCATGAGCGGTGCGCTGCTGCCTTCCAGCCAAGAGTACTTCAAGAGCTTCGGACTCACGCCCGAGAAGCTGCGGCTGGCCAAACCCGATGCCATCGTCATGCACCCGGGCCCCATCAACCGCGGCGTGGAGATCGACTCCGCCGTGGTGGACGGTCCGCAGGCCGTGATCCTGCCGCAGGTCACCTTCGGCATCGCGGTGCGCATGGCGGTCATGTCCATCGTGGCAGGGAATGAAGCATGACCTCGCTGAGCCGCTTCGCGCAATCCCCCCGGGGGACGCCGCGAACGCGGCGGGGCGGCCCTTGCACGGCGGCCCTGACCTGGGTTGCGCCAGTTTCATGGGGTGTGGGTGGCGCACGGCGCCATGGATCACCAGCATGACTTATTTGCTATTGTGTTGATAGCTGCTAGCGCTTGTGGGACGGGCGCTAACGGCCAATTTGGCTTAGAACCATGAAAATCCTCATCCAGAACGGCCGCGTCATCGACCCCGCCAGCGGCCTCGACAAGGTGTGCAACGTGGCGCTGGCGGCGGGCCGCATCATCGCGGTGGACCGCGAGCCCCAGGGTTTCACGCCCACCCGCGTGATCGATGCCAGCGGCTGCCTGGTGCTGCCGGGTCTGGTGGACCTGGCGGCGCGCCTGCGCGAGCCGGGGCATGAGCATGAGGGCATGCTGGAGTCCGAGATGGCGGCGGCCGTCGCGGGTGGCGTGACCAGCCTGGTCTGCCCGCCCGACACCGACCCGGTGCTCGACGAGCCTGGCCTGGTGCAGATGCTCAAGTTCCGCGCCGAGAAGCTGCACCAGGCGCGGCTGTTCCCCTTGGGCGCAGTCACGCGTGGGTTGGCCGGCGAGGTGCTGACCGAGATGGCCGAGCTGACGGAGTCCGGCTGCGTGGGCTTCAGCCAGGCCGAGGTGCCGCTGACCAGCACCCAGGTGCTGCAGCGCGCGCTGCAGTACGCCGCGACCTACGGCTACACCGTCTGGCTGCGCCCGCAGGAACTGCACCTGGGCAAGGGCGTTGCCGCCAGCGGCCCCCTGGCCACACGGTTGGGCCTGTCGGGCGTGCCCGTGGCAGCGGAGACGATCGCACTGCACACCATCTTCGAGTTGCTCAAAACCACGGGCGCGCGCGTGCACCTGTGCCGCCTGTCCAGCAGCGCGGGGGTGGATCTGGTGCGGCAGGCCAAGGCGGCGGGTCTGCCGGTGAGCTGCGACGTGAGCATCAACTCGCTCATGCTCACCGATGCGGACATCGGCTACTTCGACAGCCGCGCGCGCCTCACGCCGCCGCTGCGCCAGCAGCGCGACCGCGATGCGCTGGCCGCGGCGCTGCTGGATGGCACCATCGACGCGTTGGTGTCCGACCACACGCCGGTGGACGAGGATGCCAAAGCTTTGCCATTTGCCGAGGCCGAGCCCGGCGCGACGGGGCTGGAGTTGCTCCTGTCCGTGGCTCTCAAGTGGTCGCAGGAAGGCGGCGCGCCGCTGCAGCGTGCGCTGGCCGTGGTCACCGCAGAGCCCGCGCGGGTGCTGGGCACGTCGCTGGGCACGCTGCAGGCCAGCGTGGGCCGCATTATCGAAGGCGGGGTGGGCGACCTGTGCGTGCTGGACCCTGCGGCGCATTGGACCGTGCAGGCCGACGCACTGGCCAGCCAGGGCAAGCACACGCCGTTCTCGACCTATGAACTGCCGGGCCGGGTGCGCTGCACGCTGGTGGGCGGCCAGGTCGCGTTCGAGCGCGGCTGAGCGACGCCGGCACACGCACATGCTGCGGGGTTTACGGGCCTGCTGGCGGGTGTTGCGGCTGGTGCTGCACGCTGCACAGGGGTTGCTGGTGGTGGCGTTGCGCTTCCCCCGCCTATCGGTGGAGCAGCAGCAGGCGCGGGTGCAGGCGTGGGCGCTGGGCCTGCTGGCCTGCGCGGGGGTCACGCTGGAGGTGCGCGGCACCCCGCCGAGCCAGGGGCCGGTGCTGCTGGTGGCCAACCATCTGTCCTGGCTCGACATCCCGGTGATGCATGCGGCGCGCTACTGCCGCTTCATCTCCAAGTCCGACGTGCAGGCTTGGCCCATCGTCGGCACGCTCGCCACGGCAGCGGGCACGCTGTACATCGAGCGCGCGTCGCGGCGCGATGCCCTGCGCATGGTGGGCAGCATGCGGGATGCCCTATTGCGGGGCGAAATACTCGCGGTGTTTCCCGAAGGCACGACCGGAGACGGTCGCACGCTGCTGCCCTTTCACCCCAACCTGCTGCAGGCTGCGCTGCAGGCGGACGTGCCCGTGCAGCCCATCGGCCTGCGCTTCGTGGACCGCGCAAGCGGCCAGACCACCCACGCCCCGAGCTACATCGGCGACGAAACGCTGGTGGGCTCCATCTGGCGCACGCTCACCGCGCCGCCCATCACGGCGGTGGCGCATTTCGGCATGCCCGAGCGTGCGCAGGGGCGCGACCGCCGGGTGTGGGGCCAAGCATTGCATGCCGCAGTGGACGATCTGCGCCAACGCTGAATAGCCTCCTGCTGTCGCCAAAAGTGCACATGTGTGTGCAACGGGGCTGTAACGGTCTGTTTACATCCATCGCATCGACATGCGCCTGCAGTATGGTGCGCCTCTTTGCCAATAACCGAGGGAGGGATGCATGCAATTGATGGAGCGCGTGAAGGGGATTTTGCTCAAGCCCCGCGAGACCTGGGCCGCCATTGATGGAGAGCCTGCCGATACGGCACGCCTGTTCACGGGCTATCTGATGATCCTCGCGGCCATTCCGGCTGTCTGCGGATTCATCGGCATGTCGCTGATCGGCATGGGAGGCTTTGGCTTCAGCATGCGCGTGCCGGTGCTCGCCGGGCTTGCCAACATGGCCGTGTCCTATGTGTTGAGCCTGGTCGGCGTGTATGTGCTGGCCCTGGTCATCAATGCGTTGGCACCCACGTTCGGCGGCACCCAGAACCAGGGACAGGCGCTCAAGGTCGCGGTCTACGCCAGCACGGCCGCCATGCTGGGCGGCGTGTTCAGCCTGTTGCCGGCGCTGGCCATCCTGGGCCTGGTGGCGGCGCTGTATTCGCTGTACCTGCTGTACCTGGGCCTGCCGCTGCTGATGCGCAGCCCGGCTGCGCGCGCCGTGCCCTATACGGCGGTGGTCGTGGTGGTGGCCATCGTGCTGGGCATCGTCATTGCGGCCATCGGTTCGCTGTTCATGCCGCATGGCCCCGCCATGTGGGGCAGTGCGGGCGGCCCGGCCGTGGTCATCGACACGCCGCGTGGGCAGGTCACGCTGGATACCGCCAAGCTGGAAGAGGCCGGCAAGAAGATGGAAGAGGCTGCCCGCCGTATGGAGCAGGCGCACAAGAGCGGCGATACCCAACAGATGACCGAAGCCGCAGGCCAGGCGATGGCGGCGGCCATGGGAGGTGCCAAGCACCAGACGGTGGGGGTCGATGCGCTCAAGGCCGCGCTGCCCGCCAAGCTGGGATCGCTGGAACGCACCAGCTATGAGGTCCACGACGGCGCTGCCACAGGCCTGCCGACCAGCCAGGCGGAGGCCGAGTACGGCAACGGTGACAAGGTTGTGCGCATTTCGGTCGTGGATGCGGGTGCATTCGGCCAGTTGGCCCAACTGGCAGGCATGGTGCAGGGCGAGCGCGAGAGCGACGGCATCGTGGAAAAGACCTGGCAGGAGAATGGCCGCACGTTGCACCACAGCTACGCCAAGGACGGCAGCCAGGCGGAACTGCGCGCGGTGCTCAAGAACGGCGTGGTGGTCACGGTGGAGGCGGAGAACCTGCCGTTGAAGGACGTACAGGGCTTCATGGGCCAGATCGACCTGGCCGCGCTGGAGAACCTGCCGCGCAAGGACAAGTCCTGAGCCTGGCGCCCCCCGACGGCAGGGGCGCTTGAGGGGGCCGCGGTCAGCGTGCGGCGCTCTCCCGTGCGAACGCCACCACGTGGTCGACCTGCGTGCGGATGCCGATCCATTCGCCCATGGCATGGTCATGGTGGCTGGGCACGTGGGCCATCACGGTGAGGCCGTTGGCCAGTTCCAGCGTGTACAGAAATTCCGAGCCGCGGAAGGCCTTGCGCACGATGCGCGCCCGCACGGGTGAGCTGTCGTCATGCACCACGTCGTCGGCACGCAGCAGCACGTCGCATTCGCCGCCGGGATAGCTTGCCGGCAGCAGGCAGCCGTCGATGTCGGTCAGGTCGCCCAGCGGGGTGCGCGCCACCACATGGCTGCCCTGCTGCACCAGCGTGGCGGGGGCGAACACGCCATGGCCGATGAAGTCGGCCACGAAGCGCGTGGCGGGGCGGTGGTAGAGGGAGTAGGCGTCGTCCCACTGGTGCAGGTGGCCGCCCTCCAGCACGCCGATGCGGTCGCCGATGGCGAAGGCCTCCAACTGGTCGTGCGTGACGAACAGTGCCGTGGCGCCGGCGGTCTTGAGGATGCTGCGCACCTCGTG
The DNA here is from genome assembly GCF_000022305.1 of [Acidovorax] ebreus TPSY. Classification (NCBI taxonomy): domain Bacteria; kingdom Pseudomonadati; phylum Pseudomonadota; class Betaproteobacteria; order Burkholderiales; family Comamonadaceae; genus Diaphorobacter; species [Acidovorax] ebreus. The sequence goes on along the minus strand of NC_011992.1, from coordinate 3,071,603 downwards.
GGCCAGTCGCTCGCGCAAGTCCACATCCAGATTGGAAAACGGCTCGTCCAGCAGCATCAGCCGCGGGCGCGGTGCCAACGCGCGCGCCAATGCCACGCGCTGCTGCTGGCCGCCCGAGAGCTCATGCGGAAAGCGCGCCTCGCTGCCCTCCAGACCCACCAGAGCCAGGGACTCGCGCACGCGTTCGGCCTGCTCCGCCCGGGGGAGTGCGTGGATGCCGAAAGCCACGTTGCGCCCGACGCTGAGGTGCGGAAACAGCGCATAGTCCTGGAACACCATGCCCATGCGCCGCTGCTCGGGGGGCATGCTGCGCCCCGGTGCGCCCACCACCTCGCCCCCCAGGCGGATGGCTCCTTCGGTGACGGGTTCCAGCCCCGCCACCGCGCGCAGCAGGGTGGTCTTGCCGCAGCCCGAGGGGCCGATGAGCACACCGATCTCGCCGGCGGCCAAGCCCAGGGTCACGCCGCGCACGGCGGCTTGCGGGCGGTTGGCGTACCGCACGTCCAATTGAGACACTTCCAGAAACATGGCGTGAGTTTAGGGCGTGTCCTGCCCTGAATGACCCCACGCCACAGCGCCGTACTGCGCAGGCGTGGCCCCGCGCTGCGCCGCCGCCCCGGGGCCCGCATGCCGGCGGGGGCGTGGCCGACCAGCGGCCCGCGGTTGCGTAGAATTGTTCCCATTTGCATCACAGTCGCCAGGGTTCACCGGGCAGGCGGTGGATGCGCTCTCTTCGCCTTGCACCTCGCTACCGGCCGTCCCTTGCTGCCACGAATCCGCCGCGCCCTGCGCTCCACTTCACTGATCCTGTTGGCCTTGCTGCTCACGCTGCCCCTGCTGGCCGTGCTGGGGGCGTGGCTGCCCTGGGGCGAGGGCGGCGCGCAGTCCGGCGCAATTCTGCGCGCCATGGCCACCACGGTGCTGCCGGGGTACCTGTGGACCACGCTGTGGCTGGGTCTCGCCGTGGCCGTGGGCGCGGCCGTGGTGGGCACGGCCTGCGCTGCGGCGGTCACGCTGTTCGACTTCCGTGGCCGGCGCTCGCTGGAGTGGCTGCTGCTGCTGCCCCTGGCCATGCCGGCCTATGTGACGGCCTACGCGTATACCGACTTCCTGCAGTTCAGCGGCCCGCTGCAGGTCTGGCTGCGCGCCACGTTCGGGCTGGAGGGCCGCCTGCTGCCCGAGGTGCGCAGCCTGGGTGGTGCGGTGTGGGTGTTCATCTTCTCGCTCTACCCCTACGTGTACCTGCTGGCGCGCACGGCGCTGGGCGAGCGTGCTGCGCACCTCATGGAGGCGGCGCGCCTGCTGGGCGCATCGCCCGCGCGGCGCATCCGCAGCGTGGCGCTGCCGCTGGCACGCCCGGCGGTGGCCGCGGGCGTGGCGCTGGTGCTCATGGAGACGCTGGCCGACTTCGGCGTCGCGGCGTACTTCGGCATCCAGACCTTCACCACGGGCATCTACAAGGCCTGGCTGTCCATGGACGACCGGCTTGCCGCGGCGCAGCTCGCCACCGTGCTGCTGGTGCTGGTGGTGCTGCTGCTGCAGCTGGAGCTGCGCGCGCAGCGGCGCATGCGCTTTGCCACGGGCGGCGTGGGCCACGCCGGCTCGACCGAGGCGCAGCCCACGCGGCTGCACGGTGCAAGCGCCGTGGCGGCGTGGCTGGTGTGCGCCCTGCCAGTACTGATGGGCTTCGTGGCGCCGGTGCTGTTCATGCTGCGGCCGCTGGCGGCCGACTGGTCGGTGCTGCCCTGGTCGCGTTTCATCGAATGGGCGGGCAACAGCGTGCGGCTGGGGGGCATTACGGCCGTGCTGGCCGTGGGCATTGCCCTGGTGCTGGCGTTTGCCGTGCGCCGCCGGCGCGATGCGCTCACGCGTGGCGTGGTGCAGCTGGTCAGCCTGGGCTACGCCGTGCCCGGGGCGGTGATCGTCGTGGGTCTGCTGCTGCCCGTGGGCTGGATGCAGGCCGCGGCACCCGGCTGGGGGCTGCCCGCGATCATCACCGCCACGGCCGTGGGCATCGTCTGGGCCTACCTGGTGCGTTTCTGCGCGGTGGCGCTGCAGTCGGTGCAAAGCGGCTACGCGCGTGTCTCGCCCAGCCTGGACGACTCGGCGCGCATGTTGGGCGTGGGCAGCCTGGGCGTGCTCACGCGCGTGCACTGGCCGCTGCTCAAGCGCTCCACCGCAGCGGCGGCGCTGCTGGTGTTCGTGGACGTGATGAAGGAGCTGCCGGCCACCATGGTGCTGCGCCCCTTCAACAGCGACACCCTGGCCGTGGTGGCCTACCAGCTGGCCCGCGACGAGCGCCTGGGCGAGGCCGCGCTGCCCTCGCTGGCGCTGGTGGCCGTGGGGCTGGTGCCAGTGATCCTGCTGAGCCGCACGCTGCGCGCGTCGTCGCGCTGACCCGGCGCCGCCTCATTGGACACCGAGGCGGCCCGGTACGGCCCAGCGTGGCGGCCTACACTGCGCGTATGACCTCTGCCGCCATCACCATCTACCACAACGCCCGCTGCAGCAATTCGCGCGGCGCCTTGGCGCTGCTGCGCGAGCGCGGAATCGAGCCCACCGTCGTGGACTATCTCGCCCAGCCGCTGGATGCCGTCCAGCTCACCGCCTTGGTGGCGCGCCTGGGCGTGCCCGTGCGCGAAGTCATGCGCACCAAGGAGGCCGCCTACACCGCGCTGGATCTGGCCGACCCGGGCCGCACCGATGCCGAGCTCATTGCCGCCATCGCCGCGCACCCGGTGCTGCTCAACCGCCCCATCGTCGTGACGCCGCGCGGTGCCCTGCTGTGCCGCCCGCCCGAGCGGGTGCTGGAGTTGCTCTGATACCGAGCCATCGGAATTTCGGGTATTTCGGTTAAATTGGCCTGTAACGCTTATTTTTCAAGCGCCAATAGCTATTAAATAAATAGCAAAAAGACCCATTTTCCCTGGCGCCGCGCCGCTTTCCTACAGTCGCGCGCGGCGCCGGGCCGATATGCTGGGCGGCATGCTGCCTGTTCCGGGCCGTGGGAGAGCGCCATGACACCACCCGTACCGCCAGAAGAATGCGCCCCGCATGCGGGGCCCATGCATGCGGTCGCTGGCCGTGCGGCCGCGGCGCGCGCTGTGCAGCAATGGTCGTCGGCGGGCCCTCGCCGCGTGCTCCACCCCCGCGCATGATCCGCGTGGCCGTGCTCTCGGGCCTGGGCCACGCGATCTTCGTGGCCGTGGGGCTGCTGGTGTACGTGATGGGCACGCGCATCGGCCACCAGCGCCGCCACCCCTCGGCCGCGATGGGCTGGGTGCTGGGCATCGTCACGTTTCCCTATCTGGTCGTACCGCTGTTCCTCTTGTTCGGCACGCGCAAGTTCGCGCGGCCCGCACGCCGCCCGCACGGCCCGCCGCTGGAGGCAACGGAAGGCGGGCCGCCCTGGGCCACGCGGCTGCTGGCCAGCCTGGAGCTGGCGCCCGCCGTGCGCAATGCGCAGGTGGTGCTGCATGCCGACGGCACGCAGGCGCTGCAGGGGCTGCTAGCCACCATTGCGTCGGCCCGCCACCGGCTGGACCTGTGCACCTACGTGTTTGCCTACGACGAGGTGGGGCGCGAGGTGGCGCGCGCGCTGCTGGACTGCGTGCACCGCGGCGTGCGCGTGCGCCTGCTGGTGGACGCCTTGGGCAGCATGCGCACGCCGCCCGGCATGCTGCGCGCGCTGCGGCGCCAGGGCCTGCAGGTGCGCCGCTTCATGCCGCTGCTGCACAACCCGCTGCACGGGCGCACCAACCTGCGCAACCACCGCAAGCTGGTCGTGGCCGACGGCGAGCGGCTGTGGAGCGGCGGGCGCAACCTGGCCTGCGAGTACTTCATCGACCGGCCGGGCCACCCCGCCTGGGCGGACTTGAGCTACGAGGTCCATGGCCCGCTGGCCGCGCAGGCGCAGGCCCAGTTCGCCACCGACTGGCGTGTGGCGCGCGGCCTGGTGCTGCGCCGCCGCCGCAAGGCGCGGAGCACCGCCGCGCCGGCGCTGCCCGCGCCGCCCGCACACGGCCCGTTGGCGCAGTGGCTGCCCAGCGGTCCCGACCATGCCGACGACACCGTGCATGCGCTGCTGCTGGCGGCTGCCTACCATGCCCAGCGGCGCATCGTGGCCGTCACGCCGTACTTCGTGCCCGACGACGCGCTGCTGGACGCCTGGTGCCTGGCCTGCCGGCGCGGCGTGCAGGTCAGCGTGGTGGTGCCGGCGCGCTCCAACCACCGCCTGGCGGACCTGGCCCGCGAGCGCGCGCTGCGCCAGCTGGCCGCCGCGGGTGCGCGGGTATGGCTGTCTCCGGCCATGGTGCATGCCAAGGCGGTGCTCATCGACGACGAACTGGCTCTCGTCGGCTCGCTCAACCTGGACGCGCGCAGCCTGTTCCTGAACTACGAGGCCATGACCGTGTTCTACGGCCCGCAGGAACTGCACTGGCTGGCGCAGTGGAGCGACCAGCTGCTGGCCCGCGCGCGCCCCTACCACGCGCGTGCGCCCTCCTGGCTGCGCGACGTCATCGAAGGCGTGGTGCGCTCGGTGGGTTTTCAGCTCTAGGCGGCTGTCGCGCCCGTGCAGGCGAAGGGTAGGCCGGCGCGTTCGCTGTTGGGCGGCGCGGCTGCGATGGGTAGTCGTGGTGCCCGGGTTGCCCGGCACAGGTGCGCCGCACGTCCCTTCGGACCCATGGGGCGTGGGATGCGCGATCGGGGCCGTGCAGTGATGCGGTGGCGCCCTCGTCCGACACGCCTGCGGCCGGCTGGCGGGCACGCCCGCAGCCACCGCCACACTACAACGGGGGTATCGGGCGCACGCAGCGTGCGTCCACCACTGTTTTAAGGAGTGCGCCATGAACGCCACCGATCCGCGATTTCCCCAGAACCCACCCATCGACCCCGACCTGGCCGAACAGGCACGACCCGGCCACGGCGTGCCGTCGCAAGACCCGGAGCCGCAGGCACAGCAGCCCCTGCCGCCCGAAGACCAGGAGCGTGAATCCAAATCGGTGCTGATGGGCGGTGGCGCGATGGCGGGCGCAGCTGCCGGCGCGGCCGTAGGCGCTGCCACAGCGGGGCCGGTGGGCGTCTTTGTGGGCACCCTGGCGGGCAGTGTGGCGGGGGCGCTGGGCGGCGCTGCGGCGGGCCGGCTGGTGGACACCGACCCCACGGCACCGGAAACCGACCCCAAGGCCGGGCCGGACGGCGAGCGCTAGATGATCCTGCGCCGGCATCTGCCCGGAAAGTGGTCCCTCCGACAGGAATCGAACCTGTATCTAGCGCTTAGGAGGCGCTCGTTCTATCCATTGAACTACGGAGAGGGAGGCAAGATTGTAAGGGCGGTGCCATACCGCCCTTTTGCTATTGAGTTAATAGCTGCTTGCGCTTGAAGGGAAAGCGTTACGGCCGATTTTTGGCATAGAACTTCAGTCGTAGCGCACCGTGTAGATCAGGTCCACCGCGCTTTGCATGCCCGTCTGGCCGCGCAGCGTGAGGTGCTGCGACAGGTCGTAGAAGATGTACAGCGTGCCCAGCACGCCCGAGAGGCTGCGCTCGTAGGTCACGTACAGGTCCTTGGACAGGCGTTTGCCGAAGGTGAGGGCGGCGGCGCTCGCGTCCTCGCCCGTGCCGGGGCCCTTGAAGCCGATCTCGTCCAGTCCCACGCGCTTAGCGATACCGCCGGTGCCGCTGCCGGAGCCCCCGCCCAGCAGGGCCAGCGCGGCCTGCTGCAGCAGCGCGGCCTCGGCGCCGCCGCTGGCGGCACTGCGGCCCAGCACCACCCACGAGAGCTTCTCGGCGTCCGGCAGGTCGGGGTCGGCATACAGGCGCACGCGCGGCGACTGGGCCGTGCCGGTGACCTGCACGCCGGCGCGCACGCTGATGTTGGGCCGGATGGCCAGCACGTCCAGCGACGGGTTGTCGTAGGGGCCGTTGAAGCGCAGCAAGCCCGTCTCCACGTCCAGCGCCTGGCCCCAGGCGCGGTAGCGGCCCTGCACGGTGCGCACCTCGCCGGTCACGCGCGGCGGGGCGCCGGCCGTGCCGCTGCGGATGTCCAGCTGCCCCGTCAGGCGTGTGGTGATGCCGTGGCCCTGAAGGGCGAAGTCGTTGCCCAGGTCCAGCGTGACGGCGATGTCGGGCGGGCGCGCGGCCTGCACCTGCCCGCCGGCCTCGGCCTTCTGGGCCTGCTGCGCGTCACGCGCGGCCTTGGCGGCGGCTTCCTTGTCCAATGCGGCGGAGCGCACCACCACGTCGCTGCCCAGCGTGGGCGCGCCCGCCTCGGGCAGGATGATGGTGGCGCGGTCGGTGGTGAGCTGGCCGCGCAGCGTGAATTGCCCGCCCTGCAGCCGCGCCGTGAGGTCGCCCGAGACGCTGACCTGCCGGTCGGCGCGCACCAGCAGCTGCAGCGCGCGCGCCTGCGCGCGCAGATCCATGCGGATGCCGGAGCTACCTTCGCCCGCCGTGCCCCACGATACGGTGCCGCTGCCGGTGAGCGTGCCGCCGTCCTGCGGCGCCGCGGTGCGGTTGCCGCTGTAGCCCGCAATGCGTGCGCGGCTGCCCTGGCCGCCGTGCAGGCTCAGCTCGGTGATGGTGAGCCGGTCGCCCTGCAGCGCGGCGCGCAGGCGCCCGTCCTGCAGGTCCACGCCGTCCAGCAGCGAGCGGATGGCGAACTGGTCCGCCGCCAGCTGTCCGCTCCACTGCGGCGCGGTGCGCGTGCCGGACAGGCGCGCGTCGGCGCTCAGCGTGCCGCGCACGCGCCACCCCGGCGGCGCCAGGGCGGACCACACGCCCACGTCGGGCAGTTCGGCACGCACGGTGGCGGCCAGTGGGGCCTCGGCGGGCCAGGTCCAGCCGTCGGGCGTGCGCGCCAGTTGGGTGCTGCCTTCGGCGTGCAACTGGCCGGCGCGCTCACTGTCCCAGTCCAGTCGGGCACGCAACGCCGGGCCTTCGGCGCTGACCGTGAGTTCGGCCTGGCGCACGCCGGCGGGCGTGCCGCGCGCGGGCACGGCCTGCGCCGCCTGGGCGCCCTTGCCCTGGCCGCTGCTGTGCACCACGGTGGTCGGCGCGGCATCCAGCGTCAGGATGCGCAGGTCGCCGCCGCTGCGCCGCAGGCTGGCGCTGGCGCGCAGCGTGTCGCCGGCGTCGATGTCCCAGGTGCCGTCCAGCAGCAGGTCGCCCGCCAGGCCCGCCCGCTCCAGCATGCCGTCGCCGTCCATGCGCCAGGCGTTGGCCCAGTCCAGCGGCAGGCCCTTCAGTTCGCCCTGGCTGCGCAGCTGCAGGGCACCCTGCGCGCCCTGGGCATAGCGCAGGGGTTGCCAGCGCAGTTGCAGATGACCGGGCCGCGGCCCTTCGACGAAGGCCTGGCCGGCGCCGGCCTCCACCACCAGCTGGGGGGACTGGCGCAGCTGGATGGCCACCGGCTCGGCCAGGCGCAGCTTCCACGGGCCGGGCTGGCCGGCCGCGTCGGCCTGCATCTGCAGGGATTCCAACCGGGCCTGCCATTGGCCCGCGCCGCGGCTGGCCGCCGTGGCGCGCAGGCGCAACTGGGCACGCTGGCCCGTGAGGGTGGCGCTGCGGGCGGAAGGGCCCTCGTCAGGCTGCGGGCCGTGGCGCAGCTCGCCGTCCCAGTCGAGCGCGGCGCGCGCCAACGAGCCCTGCAGCGTGGCGGTGGTGCGCCGCAGCTCCAGCGTGAGGGGGCCCGCGTCCGTGCCGGGCTGGGGTGCGCGCGCGATCTGCAGGCGCGGTGCGGACAGCTGGGCCTGCAGGTCAAAGCGCTGCGGCGCGGCTGCGGCGGCCACGGCCGTGCCTGCCGGCAGGCCCGCGGCCTGCAGTTGGCGCTGCAGGTCGTGCCAGCCGCCGCGCCAGGTGGCGGCCAGCGTGGCGTTGCCGTCCAGGCTCCAGCCCGCCAATGCAGCGGGCAGGCCCGGCAGGCCCTGCAGCCAGCGCTGCGCGCGTTGCGCGTCCGTCATGCGCAGGTCCAGCGTGCCGTTGCCGCGCTGGGGTGCGAGCTGCCCGTCGAACTGCGCGCTGGCGCCTGGCAGCGTGGCCTGCAGCGCGCCTTGCACGGCCGGTCCCGCCAGGTCGATGCGCAGCGCCTGGGCGCGCACTTGCGCCCGCAGGGCGTCCAGCTGCAGGCGGGCGATGTCGATCCGATCGCCCTGCCACTGGCCCTGCACGGTCAACTGGTCCAGGCGCAGCGGCGCGGGGGCGCCCGCCTTCGCCGCGGCCGTGGGGGCGGGGCGGCCGGCGGCGCGCAGATCGGCGCTGAAGCGCACGGCGCCGCCCTCGGCAGCATCGCGGCTTTCGGCGCTGGCGGTGCCGTTCACGGGCGCGGCGTCCAGCAGGGTGTGCAGCGCCGCAGGGTTGAGGGCGCGCACCTCGGCTTGGCCCTGCAGCGCGCGCGTGGCGGGTGTGTAGGCGCCCTGCAGCGTGACGCTGCCGCTGCCCACCCGCGCCAGCGATTCGGACACGGTCCAGGTGGTGCCGTCGAACGCAGCGCGGGCCTGCAGTGTGTCGACAGGCAGGCGCTGCTGGTCCCACGGGCCGGGCAGGGCGTTGCGCAGCGCGGCCTGGACCTGCCAGCCGGGCGCGTCGGCCTCGGCGGGCTCCAGCGCGGCGGTGCCGCTGAGCTGGGTGGCCGGCGCCTGCGGCCACAGCGCGGCGAGGTCCAGGGCCTGCACCTCGGCCGCGGCCTGCAGCAGCGGTTGACCGGCCCAGGGGGCGATGCGCGCTTGCAGGTCGGCACGCAGCGGTGGATGGGTGGGGCCTGCGCCATCGGTGCCGCGCAGCTGGGCCGTGAGCTGGATCTGTGCGCCCGCGCCGGCCAGCGTGCCCTGCGCGCTGGCCTGGGCCAGGGCCTGCAAGGGTTGCGCGCTGCCGGGCACTGGCGTGCGCAGCGTGCCGTTGAGCGTGGCGGTGAGCGCCATGGGCGCCTGGGCCTGCAACGTGGCCAGCAGCGCGTAGCGGCCCTGGGCCAGCGTGACCTGGTCCACCGCCAAGCGGTGTTGCTCGCCGTCGTAGCGGTAGGTGCCCTCCAGTTGCTGGGCGACGGTGTTGCCGGCCCAGTCGATGCGGTCCGCGTGGAAGGGCAGCTCGATCCGCAGCGGCAGCCCCAGTTGCTGCAGCGGCGGGGTGGGCTCCTGCGGGCCGGGCGCGTCCTGCGGCGTGATGAGCACCTGCGCGGCCCGCACCTCGCCCAGGCGCAGTTGGCGGCGCAGCAGCGGCGCGACGCTCCAGGCGATGCGCGCGTCGTGCACCTCCACGGCCAGCGTGGGGCTGCTCCAGCGCAGCCAGCCAATCGTGCCGCCCGAGCGCAGCGAGCCGCTCACGTCGCGCGCCTGCAGGCTCTGCCCCTCGGGCAGGTATTGCGCCGCGCGTGCCAGTGCGCTGGCCAGCGAGGTGTTGCTGCCGGCCCACCACCACAGCCCGCCCAGCAGCACCAGCGCCGCCATGAGCAGGCCCCCCAGCGTGGCCAGCACCCAGCGCCCGGCGCGGCGGCGCGGCGGCGGCCGCGGCGTGGGCGTCGCGCCTGCGGCGTAGGGCTGGTGGCTGGAGGGGTGGGTCATGGAGGTTTAAAAACAATAGCTGCTAGCGCTCGCCAGCAAAGGAATCCGGAATGAAAACTATCAAAATCCCTTGTTTATCAAGCGCTGGCAGCTCACTTTTTTGCATGTCAGAACGTGTAGCCCAGCCGCAGGTGCAGCCGTACCTGGTGCGTGTGCAGGCCATAGGCCAGGTCGGCCTGCAGCGGGCCCACCGGGCTTTGCCAGCGCAGGCCTGCACCCACGCCCACGCGCGCCGTGAGATCGCCAGGTGTGTCGGCCACGGCGCCGGCGTCGATGAACAGGGCGCTCTCAAAGTCGGTGCGGTTGCCGCGCACGGTGATGGGGCGCTGCCATTCGGCGCTGCCCACGGCCATGTAGCGCCCGCCGAAGAGCTTGTCCGCGTCGGTGCGCGCGCCGATGCTGCGGTAGCCGTAGCCGCGCACGGTGGTGTCGCCGCCGGTCAGGAACAGCTGGGTAACGGGGATGTCGGCGCCGTCGCGCGCCAGCACCGCGCCGCCCTCCAGGCGCAGCGACAGGCGGCTGCCGCGGCGCACGTTGTTCCCCAGGTCCACGCGGCCCAGCCCGACGAAGGACTGCCAGCGCAGCAGGGTGCGCACGAAGGGGTCGCGCTCCGGGCGCAGTGTGGTGCCCACGCCCAGCTCGGCCGCCAGGCCCCAGCCGCGCGTGGGGTTGGTGTTGTTGTTGAAGTAGCGCCCCGTCCAGCCGTAGTTGGCGGAGATCGCGCTGCTGGACGGCGGCGCGTCCTCGCCGCGGTTCTTGGCCGTGTCGTGCTGCAGGAAGTAGCTGCGGTCGATGCGGTCCGTGCTCTTGGTGCGCCCGGCGCGCAGCCGCGAGCTGTCCACGTCGTAGCTGCCCGTGGCCTCGCGCTGCAGCTGCAGGCCCGTGAACCAGCGCCAGCCGTTCGCATGCGGCAGCCCGGTCCAGTCGGTGGACAGCAGCTTGCGCTTGTTGTCCACCGCCACCTTGCTCACGGCGCGCCAGCCCAAGCCCGGCAGGCGGTTGTGCGTGTGGTCCATGGACAGGCGCGGCCCGCTGTCGGTGGAGATACCGACGCCGAAGACCATTTTTTGCAGCGGTGCGTCGCGCACCTGGGCAATCACGGGGGCGGACTGCGGGTCGCCGTGCTCGGTGTCCAGCGTGAGGAACACCGCGTCGTAATAGCCGCTGCTGGCCAGGCGCTGCTGGGTGTCCAGCAGGCGCGCCTCGCTGTAGTCCTCGCCCGTGGGCAGGCGCGCAATACGGCGCATGCCCTCGTTGTCGTAACGCTCGCCACCCTGGATCTGCAGGGTGCCAAAACGGTAGGCCGGGCCAGGCGCGTAGGCCACCTGCAGCTTGGCCTCGGCGCGGTCGGCGTCCACCTCGGCGCGGCTGCTGGCGATGCGCGCCGTGGGGTAGCGGCGCGCCTGCAGATCGCGCAGGCCCTGGTTCTTGGCACTGTCCCAGCCCTGCTGCGTGAACGGCTCGCCGGGCGGCAGCGACCAGCCGCGCTGCAACCGGGCCTGGCGGCGTGCGAGCTCGGTCGCGTCGGCACCGTGGCCGTCCTCGCCCATCAGCGTGATGTCGGCGCTGGCGATGTGCGTGCGCGGGCCGGGCGACACGCTGACCAGCACGGTGCGCGGGGGCGCGTCGGCGTCGGTGGCCTGCTCGCGCAGCTCGATGGTGATCTCGGGACTGAAGTAGCCCTGCGTGGCCAGCAGGTCGCGGGCGTTCGCGTCGGCGGAACCCAGCAGCCGCGTGAGTTCATGCGCCTGCAGGTCGGGCAGTTGGCGAAAGCGCTGCAGCTCCAGATGGCGCGTGAGGTACTCGCGCAGGGTGTCGTCCTCCACCTGCACATCCAGCGCGAACGCATCGGGGCCGGAGTCCGGGCCCGCCTCGGAGGTGATGGAAGAGGGTGCGTCGTGCGGCGCGGAAGAGGGGCGCTGCAGCAGGCTGCAGCCCTGCAAGAGGGCCAGGCCGATCAGCAGAAACAGCAACGCCGGCCACCGGGCCGGCGCTGAGCTTGGCTTGGTCATGCGGGCTATTTTGACAAAAGCCGCATCGTTTCTTCGAGGCCTTTGAGTGACAAAGGGTACATGCGATCGCCCATGAGCTGCTGGATGATGCTGATGCTCTGGCGGTACTGCCACACGCCCTGGGGTTCGGGGTTGATCCACGCGAACCTGGGGAAGGCGTGCGTGAGGCGCTGCAACCACTCGGCGCCGGGCTCCTCGTTGTTGTATTCCACGCTGCCGCCGGGCTGCAGGATCTCGTACGGGCTCATGGTGGCGTCGCCCACAAAGATGAGTTTGTAGTCCTTGTTGTACTTGCGGATGATGTCCCAGGTCGGGAACTTCTCCGCGAAGCGGCGGCGGTTGTTCTTCCACATGAAGTCGTAAACGCAGTTGTGGAAGTAGTAGAACTCCAGGTGCTTGAACTCGCTCTTCACGGCAGAAAAGAGTTCCTCCACGCGCTGGATGTGCTCGTCCATGGTGCCGCCCACGTCCATCAGCAGCAGCACCTTCACGTTGTTGTGGCGCTCGGGCACCATCTTGATGTCCAGCCAGCCCGCGTTGGCCGCCGTGGCGCGGATGGTGTCCGGCAGGTCCAGCTCCAGCTCATGCCCCTCGCGCGCGAACTTGCGCAGGCGGCGCAGCGCCACCTTGATGTTGCGCGTGCCCAGCTCCTGCGTGTCGTCGTAGTCGCGGTAGGCGCGCTGCTCCCACACCTTCACGGCGCTCTTGTTCTTGCCCGCGCCGCCGATGCGGATGCCCTGCGGGTTGTAGCCGCCGTGGCCGAAGGGGCTGGTGCCGCCCGTGCCGATCCACTTGTTGCCGCCTTCGTGGCGCTCCTTCTGCTCCTCCAGGCGCTTCTTGAGCGTCTCCATCAGCTCGTCCCAGCCCATCTTCTCGATGGCGGCCTTCTGCTCGGGCGTCAGCTCGCGCTCCAGCATCTTGCGCAGCCAGTCGGCGGGGATCTCCTTGCGGAAGTCGGCCAGCATTTCCACGCCCTTGAAGTAGGCAGCGAACGCGCGGTCGAACTTGTCGAAGTGCTTTTCGTCCTTCACCAGCGCGGTGCGCGCGAGGTAGTAGAAGTCGTCCAGGCTCCAGGCATCGTCGGACTTGGGGCCGACCACGCCGGCCTGCAGCGCCTCCAGCAGCGTGAGGAATTCCTTCACGGACACCGGCAGCTTGCCGGCGCGCAGGGTGTAGAAGAAGTCGATCAACATGAAACAGGCCTCCAGCGCTTATTCAGCGGGCACATGGCGCTGCAGAAGGTATAGCAACTGCGCGCGCGCTTCGGGCCATTCGCCGCTGCGCATGCTGTACATCACCGTGTCGCGGATGGTGCCGTCGCGGCGCAGCGCATGGCCGCGGATCACGCCGTCCTTCTTCGCGCCCAGGCGTTCGATGGCGCGCTGCGATGCAAAGTTGAAGTTGTCCGTGCGCCAGCCCACCACGTGGCAGCCCAGCGTGTCGAAGGCATGGCCCATCATCAGCAGCTTGGCAGTGGTGTTCACATGCGTGCGCTGCACGCTCTGGGCGTACCAGGTGTAGCCGATCTCCACCCGCTTCACGGCGGGCAGGATGTCGTGGTAGCTCGTCGTGCCCAGCACGCGGCCCGTGGCATCGTCGAGCACGGCAAACGCGAAACGGGCGCCTTCGTCGCGCATGCGCAGCGCCGTCTCGATGTAGGCGCGCGTGTCCTGCGGCTCGGGCACGCTGGTGACGCGCAGTCTCCACAGCTCGCCGTCGGCCGCGGCGGCGGCGAGGCCGGCTTCATGCGCCAGGGCCAGGGGCTCCAGCCGCAGGCCGCTCTGGCGCAGGGTGACGGGCTCGACGAAGGCCATGGACTGTCGCTCCTTGCTCATTCTTTCCGCGCGCTGCGGGCCGCACGCCAGCGCCGTGCCAGGTGCAGGCCCAGCCCGCCCCCGATGCCCACCAGGGCGATGCCTGCAATGCTGGCCGCCCCGTAGCCCTCGCTGAAGATATCCATCCCCAGCAGCAGGCCCACGCCATAGCCCGCGAGCGCGCCGCCCACGAACCCTATCGCGTCGGACGCACCTTCCATCAGAAGCCGCTGTGCAGTGCTCATGACGGGCTCTGGCTCAGCGGTTGCGCTGGTTCATGAAGACCAGCTTCTCGAACAGGCTCACGTCCTGCTCGTTCTTGAGCAGCGCGCCCACCAGCGGCGGCACGGCCACCTTGTTGTCGGCGCTTTGCAGGGCTTCGAGAGGGATCTCCTCGGCCACCAGCAGCTTGAGCCAGTCGATGAGCTCACTGGTCGAGGGCTTCTTCTTCAGGCCGGGCAGGTTGCGCACGTCGTAGAAGGTCTTCATCGCCACGGTGAGCAGTTCGCTCTTGAGCGTGGGGAAGTGCACGTCGACGATCTTCTTCATCGTCTCGGCCTCGGGGAACTTGATGTAGTGGAAGAAGCAGCGGCGCAGGAAAGCGTCGGGCAGCTCCTTCTCGTTGTTGGAGGTGATGAACACCAGCGGGCGGTGCTTGGCCCGGATCATCTCGCGCGTTTCGTAGCAGTAGAACTCCATGCGGTCGAGTTCGCGCAGCAGGTCGTTGGGGAATTCGATGTCGGCCTTGTCGATCTCGTCGATCAGCAGGGCCACCGGCTTGTCGGCCGTGAAGGCCTGCCACAGCACGCCCTTGACGATGTAGTTGTGGATGTCCTTGACGCGCTCGTCGCCCAGTTGCGAGTCGCGCAGGCGGCTCACCGCGTCATATTCGTACAGACCCTGCTGCGCCTTGGTGGTGGACTTGATGTGCCACTGCAAGAGCGGCATGTCCAGCGCCTGCGACACTTCCTCGGCCAGCATGGTCTTGCCCGTGCCGGGCTCGCCCTTGACCAGCAGCGGGCGCTGCAGTGTGATGGCTGCATTCACCGCGAGCATCAGGTCCTGGGTGGCAACGTAATTCTGGGATCCTTGGAATTTCATGGGCCTGGGAATAGGGAAATCGTTGATGAAAGGGCTTGACAAGCGCTGGCTATAATCGTCCACGAACTAGAACGCGGAGACAACCAATCGCCTGATTGTGCGCGCAAAATGAAGAAGACACTGACCACGATATTCGGCCTGTCTGTCGCTTGTGCGACCGGTTTTCTCCATGCCGAGGAGATCAAGGGAGATGCCAAAGCTGGGGCGCAAAAGATCGCCATGTGCATCGGGTGCCACGGCATCCCGGGCTACCAGGCCAGCTTCCCCGAAGTGCACAAGGTGCCGATGATTTCCGGCCAGGGCGCCAAGTACATCGCGTCCGCACTCGACGCCTACAAGAAGGGCGATCGCAAGCATCCCACCATGCGCGGCATCGCCGATTCGCTGTCCGAGCAGGACATCGCCGATGTGGCGGCCTACTATGCCGAGCACGGCACGAGCGCCGGGGCACCCGCCAAGCCCTCGCGCGAACCCAATGCCCAGGTGGCGCAGCTGCTGCAAAAGGGCGCTTGCGTGTCCTGCCACGGCGAGAACTTCGCCAAGCCCATCGACCCGTCCTATCCCAAGATCGCGGGCCAGCATGCGGACTACCTGTTCGTGGCGCTCAAGTCATACAAGACCGACAAGGGCGCGTACGTGGGCCGCAGCAACGGCGTGATGGCCGGCATTGCCAAGCAGTTTTCCAACGCCGAGCTGAAGGCGCTGGCGGGCTACCTGGGTTCGCTCGATGGAGACCTGCAGGTCGTTCCGCAGCCGCGCTTTCGCTGACCGTGGCACGCACCCGAAGAAGCCCGCAAACGCGGGTTTTTTTACGCCCGGTTGAGGCAAGCGGGCCGGGTTCCTTATCTGGCACGCCCAGGTGCGGAATGGTTGCCCCGGAGAGAGGGACTTCCTACAATCGGCCTTATGCGTTTCCTGGTTTCCACCCCGTGCGTCCGTATCGCGCGGCTTGCATCTGCAGCCGTCGTGATGGCGCGCGCCATGCGCAGGATGGGTGTTCTGAAACCAGCTTCGCCGGCCGCAGATCACTAGGCCCGGCGGTTCTCCACTCCTTTCATCCAAGCGTCACGCGTACCGCCGGGCAGCCAGCTCCGGTGCGCTGGGGCCTGCTTGCCGCGCGCCCCGCCGTGCGGCACCCCGGATGCGCACCTTCTTCCCGCCGATGACGCGCCGCTGACGGTCGCTTTGTGCGCCGTTGTTCCCGCTTGTTGACCAGGAGTTTTGACCATGCGCCTTCAGACCATTGTGGCCCTCACCGATTTCTCGACCGCGGCGGAGCATGCGCTTGACCGTGCCGCGCTGTTGGCTGCCGAGCACAAGGCGCGCCTGCATCTTCTGTTCGGTGCGGAGCAGCCGGACCCGAAGTTCGTCGACCCGCAGGCGCGGCTGGAGCAGCGCGCGCGCCAACTGGCGCGCCGCCACGACCTGCCGGTCAAGGCCCTGGCGTACCGCGGCGCCGGCGTGGTGGATGAGGTCTTGCGCGCGGCCGTGGGCGCGGACCTGCTGGTGCTGGACAAGCGCGCGCACCAGGGCGTGGAGCAGTTGTGGCGCGGTGGCACGTTGAGCCAGATCCTGCGGCGCAGTCCGTGCCCCGTGCTGGTGGTGCAGCGTGCGGCGCGCGAGGCTTATGCGCATGTGCTGCTGGCCGTGGATTTTTCGCCGGCGGCCGATGCCATGGTGCGCTACGCGAGCGGGCTGGATACTGCTGCTGCGGTGGAGCTGTTCCATGCCGTGGACCTGCGCGATGAGGCCAAGCTGCGCAGTGCCGAGGCATCGGCCCAGGCCGTGCGCGCGTGGCGCGCGCAAATGCAGCGGCATGCGCACGACCGGCTGGTGCGGCTGTCCGATGCCTTCGAGGCGCGGCGCAATCGTGTGGGAATGACCGTCGGCATGGGCGATGTGGCGCGGCAGGTGGCCGTGCAGCAGGAGCGCTCGCGTGCGGAGCTGGTGGCGCTGATGCACCGGCGCCGGGGATGGATGCTGGATCTGCTGCTGGGCAGCGTAGCCCAGCGGCTGCTGGGGGGCGTGGGCTGCGACGTGCTGGTGTACCCGCACGACTACGCGGGCGCCGCACCGCGCGGCACCACGGCTCAGCCCCGCGTGGCGCGCCGCTGGACGCAGGCGATATAGGCGTCGCCGTCGGGTGCCCGGCCCGCGCGCTGTGCCTCCCACAGCATGGTGCCCAGGCACTCCATGGCGGCGTGGTGCGCGTCGTGCAACGACCCCAGGCGCGCGGCCAGCAGCTCCACGGCCTGGCGGATGCCGCGCGGCTGGTCGATGCTGCACTGCTCGCTGATCGAGAGGTGCATCGACAGGTGCAGGAAGGGATTGGTGCGGTCCGGCGTCTCGTCGTAGTTGCGCGCCAGGGCGGTATCCACATCGGCCAGCTCGGGCTGGTACTCGGGGTGCTCCGTGATCCACAGGCCGGCCAGTGTCTCGATGGCCTCCATGGGCTGGCCGGCCTGCTGCTTGGCATGCGTGGCGCAGAAGAAGCGGCGTACGTCGGCTTGGGTGGGATTGAACATGGATTCCAGAGTAGCATGCAACGCAGCGGCTCTGCCGCGGGATGTCGCGGTGGCCTCCTACGCCGGCGGGGTTACGCCGGCTCTACAGTAGCGGCGGGCGCCGCTGGCGGTTGCCGACCCTACGACCAACATAAAAAAGAGGTGGACACCATGACGGGCATGCGCATTCTGGGCGTGATCTTGCTGATTCTGGGCCTGGCCGGGTTCTTCACCGGGGGCTTCAGCTTCACCAAGGAAACCACGCAGGCCCGCATCGGGCCGCTGGAGCTGTCAGTGAAGGAAAAGGAATCCGTCAATGTGCCGCAATGGCTCAGCATTGGCGCGATCGCCGTGGGCGCCCTGGTGCTGGTGCTCAGCATGCGCAAGCCCTGACGCAGGTTCCATGGCCGCGCACGGTTTGCGCCGTGCGCGCGGGTGTAGGCCCAGGTCCTACGTGCGTCAGGGCCTGCGCGTGCCCAGCATGCGCGAGATGGTCTGAGCCGTGGCCAGCAACTCGGGCAGCAACTGCTCGCGCAGCATTTCGGTGCTGGTGCGATTGGCCTGGCCGCTGATGTTCAGGGCCGCCACCACCTGGCCCGCCCGATTCTTGAGCGGCGCGGCCACCGAAATCAAACCCTCTTCCAGTTCCTGATCCACCAGGCACCAGCCTTGGGCGCGTGCCTGGGCGATGCGCGCGAGCAGCGTCGCATCGTCCAGCACCGTGTGGCGCGTGAACTGCTGGCGCGGCAGCGCGGCCAGTCGGGCGCGCAGTTCCTGCTCGGGCAGCTCGGCCAGCAGCACGCGGCCCAGCGACGTCCAGAATGCCGGCAGGCGTGAGCCCACGGCCAGGTTGGTGCTCATGATCTTGTGGGTGTGTACGCGCAGCACATAGACGATGTCCAGCCCGTCCAGCACGGCGGCGGAGCAGGACTCATGCACGCGGTCGGTGAGGGCCTCCATCAGCGGCTCGGCCAGGTCCCAGATGGGCATGGAACTGAGGTAGGCAAAGCCCAGGTCCAGGATGCGCGGCGTGAGGCGGAACAGCCGGCCATCGCTCTCCAGATACCCGAGCGTCTGCAGCGTCAGCAAGATGCGGCGCGCGCCTGCGCGCGTCAGGCCGGTGCGTGCCGCGACTTCGCTCAGGGTCTGCTGCGGCGCCGCCGCGCTGAAGGAGCGGATCACCTCCAGCCCGCGTGCAAACGACTGCACGTAGCTATCCCCCGGCTTGTGGGTATTACTTACGGAAAGGGGGGTGTCATCCATGGCAGTTCGTCCTAAAATTCATTATACGAACATTTGTTCTATATACGAACAAAGTGACACGATCACGACAGCCGGCCCGGGCCGGCTCCTTTTCCCCTCACTGGACCAGCAACACATGATCAACAAGATTGCGGATTCCGTTGCCGAGGCGCTCGCGGGCGTGCAGGACGGCGCCACCGTACTGATTGGCGGCTTTGGCACTTCGGGCAACCCCATTGAACTGATCAACGGCCTGATCGCCCAAGGCGCGCGCGACCTCACCGTGGTCAACAACAACGCCGGCAACGGCGATGCCGGCCTGGCCGCGCTGCTCAAGAGCGGGCAGGTGCGCAAGATCATCTGCAGCTTCCCGCGCCAGGTGGACAGCTATGTGTTCGACGAGCTGTACCGCAGCGGCAAGATCGAGCTGGAACTGGTGCCCCAGGGCAACCTGGCCGAGCGCATGCGCGCCGCGGGCGCTGGCATCGGCGCCTTCTTCTGCCCCACGGCCTATGGCACGCAGCTGGCCGAAGGTAAAGAAACCCGCGAGATCAACGGCAAGCACTACGTGCTGGAGTACCCCATCTACGGCGATGTGGCCTTGGTCAAGGCCGAGAAGGGCGACCGCTGGGGCAACCTGACCTACCGCATGTCGGCGCGCAACTTCGGCCCCGTGTGCGCCATGGCGGCCAAGTACACCGTGGCCACCGTGCACGAACTGGTGGAGCTGGGCGAGATGGACCCCGAGGCCGTGGTCACCCCTGGCATCTATGTGAGCAAGGTCGTCCAGGTGCCGCGCGTGGCCACCCAGGCCGGTGGATTCAAGAAGTAAAGCCCGTTCAGCCCAAGGAGATACAGCGTGAGCAGCTATCAAAAACGAACCAAGGACGAACTGGCCGCACGAGTGGCCCAGGACATCTTCGACGGTGCCTATGTGAATCTGGGCATCGGCCAGCCGACCCTGGTGGCCAACCACATCCCCGCAGGCCGCGAGGTGGTGCTGCATTCCGAGAACGGCATCCTGGGCATGGGCCCCGCGCCCGCCAAGGGCCAGGAGGACTATGACCTGACCAACGCCGGCAAGCAGCCCGTGACGCTGCTGCCCGGTGGCTGCTACTTCCACCATGCCGACAGCTTCGCCATGATGCGCGGCGGCCACCTGGACATCTGCGTGCTGGGCGCCTTCCAGGTGTCGGCCACGGGCGACCTGGCCAACTGGAGCACCGGCGAGCCCGGCGCCATTCCCGCCGTGGGCGGCGCCATGGACCTGGCCGTGGGCGCCAAGTCCACCTGGGTGATGATGGATCTGGTCAGCAAGACCGGCGAATGCAAGGTGGTCCAGGCCTGCAGCTACCCCCTGACGGGCCTGGCCTGCGTCAAGCGCATCTACACCGACCTGTGCACGCTGGAATGCACGCCCCAGGGCCTGCGCCTGATCGACACCGTGCCCGGCCTCTCGCACGAGGAACTGGAGCGCATCGTCGGCCTGCCGATCCAGCCCGCACAGAAATAAGTGCCAAAACGGCCTCCAGCGCTTGATGGACGAGCGCTGGCAGCTCACTTTTTTGATATTCCCCTCGGAGACACCATGAGCAACGCCCGCCAAGCCTTCATCTGCGACGCGATCCGCACCCCCTTCGGCCGCTACGGCGGCGCCCTCTCCAGCGTGCGCACCGACGACCTGGGCGCGTTGCCCATCAAGGCGCTGATGGAGCGCAACCCCGGCGTGGACTGGGCAGCGGTGGATGACGTGCTGTATGGCAACGCCAACCAGGCCGGCGAGGACAACCGCAACGTGGCGCGCATGTCCAGCCTGCTGGCCGGCCTGCCCATCGACGTGCCCGGCGCCACCATCAACCGCCTGTGCGGCTCGGGCCTGGACGCCGTGGGCTCCGCCGCGCGCGCCATCAAGTCGGGCGAGGCGCGCTTGATGATCGCCGGCGGCGTCGAGTCCATGAGCCGCGCGCCCTTCGTGATGCCCAAGGCGGAAAGCGCCTTCAGCCGCAGCAACGCGGTGTACGACACCACCATCGGCTGGCGCTTCATCAACAAGCTGATGAAGGCTCAGTACGGCGTGGACTCCATGCCCGAGACGGCCGAGAACGTGGCTGACGATTTCAAGATCGAGCGCGAGGCCCAGGACCGCATGGCCCTGGCCAGCCAGCAAAAGGCCGCCGCCGCGATGGCCGCCGGCTACCTGGCCAAGGAAATCGTCAACGTCGTCATTCCCCAGAAGAAGGGCGACGCCGTCGTGGTCAGCCAGGACGAGCATCCGCGCGCCACCACGCTGGAGGCGCTGGCCAAGCTCAAGGGCGTGGTGCGCGAGGGCGGCACCGTCACGGCCGGCAACGCCAGCGGCGTGAACGACGGCGCCTGCGCGCTGCTGCTGGCCGATGAGGCGGCAGCCCAGCAATACAACCTGGTGCCCCGCGCCCGTGTGGTGGGCATGGCCGTGGCCGGCGTGGCGCCGCGCATCATGGGCTTTGGCCCCGCGCCCGCCGTGCGCAAGGTGCTGGCCCAGACCGGCCTGACGCTGGATCAGATGGACGTGATCGAGCTGAACGAAGCCTTCGCCGCACAGGGCCTGGCCGTGCTGCGCGACCTGGGTGTTGCCGATGACGACAAGCGCGTCAACCAGTGGGGCGGCGCCATCGCCCTGGGCCACCCGCTGGGAGCCTCGGGCGCGCGCCTGGCCACCACCGCCGTGAACCAGCTGCACACGCTGGGCGGCCGCTACGCACTGTGCACCATGTGCATCGGCGTGGGCCAGGGCATCGCCGTAGTGCTGGAGCGCGTGTAAGCGCGCGGCGTGACCCGAGGAGCGAGCATGAACAAGCAAGAACGCTGGGTGGACGTGCAAGGCGGGCGCCTGCGCGTGTGCGTGCAAGGCCCCGAGGGCGCCCCGGCCCTGGTGTTTTCCAACTCCCTGGGCACCACGCTGGAGATGTGGGACGCGCAGGCCGCGCGCTTCGCCCAGGACTTCCGCGTGGTGCGCTACGACACGCGCGGCCACGGCGCGAGCGTGGTGACACCCGGCCCCTACACCTTCGAACTGCTGGGCGGCGACGTGGTCGCGCTGCTGGATGCGCTGCGGATCGAGCGTGCGCACTTCTGCGGCATCTCCATGGGCGGCTTCACGGGCCTGTGGCTGGGCGTGCACCAGCCCCAGCGCCTGCTGAGCCTGGCCGTGTGCAACAGCGCCGCCAAGATCGGCACGGCCGAAGGCTGGCAGGCCCGCGCCGCGCTGGTGCGCGAAAAGGGCCGTGACGCCATGGCGGAGCTGGCCGCATCGTCACCCGCGCGCTGGTTCACCCCAGCCTTCTGCGCGGCCGAGCCGGACGTGGTGCTGCGCGCGCAGAGCTGGATTGCCGGCATTTCCCCCGAGGGCTATGCCGCCTGCTGCGAAGCCCTGGCGCTGGCCGACCTGCGCTCGCAGATGGGTGGCATCGACGTGCCCACGCTGATCGTGGCCGGCAGCGCCGACCCCGTGACCACCGTGGCCGACGGCCGCTTCATGCAGGCGGCCATTGCCGGTGCGCGGCTGGCCGAAGTGCCGGCTTCGCACCTGTCCAACCTGGAAGCGCCGCAGGCCTTTGACGAGGCCCTGGCGCAGTTCCTGCGCGGCTGAGACCGCAGGTAGCGATGCAGTGCGGCTTGCTGCGCTGCCCACGCCGCTCCCTTCCATTCATCCAATCCTAGAGAAAGAGGAAACAAGCATGACCAACCTTCATCACACCACCCGCCGCACGCTGCTGGCCTCCCTGGCCGTGGCCGCCGCCGGCGCGCTGCCCCTGGGCGCCCTGGCGCAGAACTTCCCCACCAAGCCCATCACCATCATCGTGCCGTTCTCGGCCGGCGGCACCACCGACATCCTGGCGCGCATCGTGGGCCAGGGCCTCACCACCGAGCTGGGCCAGTCCGTCGTGGTGGACAACAAGCCCGGAGCGGGCGGCAACATTGGCGGATCGCTGGCCGCCAAGGCCGCAGCCGACGGCTACACCCTGTTCATGGGTACCGTGGGCACGCACGCCATCAACCAGTCGCTGTACAAGAAGATGCCCTTCGACCCGGTGAAGGACTTTGCGCCGCTGTCGCGCGTGGCCACGGTGCCCAATCTGCTGGTGGCACACCCCAGCCAGCCGTTCAAGACCGTGAAGGAAATGATCGCCTACGCCAAGGCCAACCCCGGCAAGATCACGTTTGGCTCGCCCGGCAGCGGCGCGTCGCCCCACGTGTCGGGCGAGCTCTTCAAGAGCATGACCGGCACCGACCTGCTGCACATCCCCTACAAGGGCAGCGCCCCCGCCATGACCGACCTGCTGGGCGGCCAGACCTCCGTCATGTTCGACAACATGCCCTCGGCCATCCAGCACGTGCGCTCGGGCAAGCTGCGCCCCATCGCCGTGACCACCGCCAAGCGCTCGCCCGAGCTGCCTGACGTGCCGACCATCGCCGAAGCCGGCGTGCCCGGCTACGAGGCAACCTCCTGGTTCGGCATGTTTGCGCCGGCCGGCACGCCCAAGCCGGTGCTGGACAAGCTGCACGCCGCGCTGATCAAGGTGCTGAACCAGGCCGACGTGAAGAAGAAGATCGCCGAGCAGGGCGGTGACGTGGTGGCCGAGACCCCCGCGCAGTTCGCCGCCTTCATCAAGGCCGAAAGCGTGAAGTGGGGCAAGGTGGTGAAGGAGTCCGGCGCGACGGCCGACTGACCCTTCGCTGAGCGGTTCAGCCGCTTACCCCTCCCTCACACGGCGGGTGGAGGGGTAGCGGTAATCTGCTATTGATACGAGAGCTTGTAGCGCTTGATAGGCGGGCGCTACAGGCTCTTTTGTTATGGAGCCTTGGGTGCCTGGGGCACCTCGGGCGGCAGGCCGGCGCCAGCCTCCGCCGCGGCCAGGCGTTCCTGGCGCTCCTTGGCCATCTGCTCCACCAGCTGGGCACGGCCCTGCTTGGCGACGGCGATCATGGCCTCGCGGTCGTTGTGGTGCTCGTACATGCGGTTGGACAGCGCCATGTTGTGCGCGCGGAAGCGCTCGGCCAAGGTGTCGGCCTCTTGCGGCGACAGGCCGTTGAGCTCCAGCACCGTGCGTGCGGTGCGCAGGCTGGACTCGAACACCTCGCGTTCCACATGCTCCACGCCCAGATCGCGCAGCGCGTGCCAGTGCGTCACGTCGCGCGCACGCGCCACGATCTGCAACTGGGGGAAGTGCTTCTTCGCCAGTTGCACGATCTTGAGCGACTGCTCCGGCGCGTCCACCGCCACCACCAGGATGCGCGCATGCTCGGCGCCGGCCATGCGCAGCAGGTTCACGCGCGTGGCGTCGCCATAGAACACGCGGTAGCCAAAGGTGTGGGCCACCTCCAGCATCTCCACGCTGTGGTCCAGCACCGTGGCGGGCACGCCCTGCGCCAGCATCATGCGCGCAACGATCTGCCCATAGCGCCCGAAGCCGGCAATGATCACCGGGGCCGACTGCGGCTCGGAGATCTCCTGCGCCTGCGGGGCGGTCTTCAGCGTGGCAAAGCGCTTGAGCAGCACCCGGTCCAGCAGCACCAGCAGCAGCGGGCTGATCAGCATGGACAAGGCCACCGCGCCGATCAGCAGCGACGCCATCTCGGCCGGAATCGCGCGAAAGCCCGCGCCGGCCTGGAACACCACGAAGGCGAACTCGCCGCCCTGCGCCAGCAGCAGCGTGAACACCGGCCGCTCCTGGTAGGGCATGGCGGTCACGCGCGCCAGCGTCCAGATCACCAGTGCCTTGATGCCCAGGAAGCCCAGCAGCAGCGCCAGCATGCCCCACGGCGTGCGCAGGATCACACCGAAGTCGATGCTCATGCCCACGGCGATGAAGAACAGGCCGAGCAGCAGGCCCTTGAAGGGCTCGATGTCGGTCTCCAGCTCGCGGCGGAACTCGCTGTCGGCCAGCAGCACGCCGGCAAGGAACGCGCCCAGCGCCATCGACAGGCCCACCGACAGCATCAGCATGGCGATGCCCACCACCAGGAACAGCGAGGTGGCGGTGAAGATCTCGGGCGTCTTGCTCTTGGCGATCCAGCGCAGCAGCGGGCGCAGCGCGAGGCGCCCGCCAAGCACGATGGCGCCCACCACGCCCAGGATCTTGGCCGCCTCCAGCAGCAGCTCCTGCACTTCGTGCGGATGGTCCAGCTCGGCCGCGCGCGCGGCCACGCCCAGCAGCGGCAGCAGCGCCAGGATGGGGATCGCCGCCACGTCCTGGAACAGCAGGATCGAGAAGGCCTTCTGCCCGCTGTCCGTGCGCATCAGGTTGCGCTCGTGGATCACCTGCAGCGCGATGGCGGTGGACGACAGCGCCAGCCCCAGCGCGCCCACCAGCCCCACGCGCCATGGCAGCCCGAACGCCCAGGCCGCGGCCCACAGCAGTGCGGCGCAGCCCACCATCTGCGCCGTACCCAGGCCGAAGATGGGGCGGCGCAGGCTCCACAGGCGGCTGGGTTGCAGCTCCAGCCCCACCAGAAACAGCATCAGCACCACGCCGAACTCCGCGAAATGCAGGATGTCCTGCACATTGCTCACCAGCGCCAGGCCCCAGGGGCCGATGGCGATGCCCGCGGCCAGGTAGCCGATGATGGCGCCCAGCCCCAGCGCGCGGGCGATGGGGACGGCGATCACAGCCGCGGCGAGATAGGTGAATCCGTAGGTGAGCCAGACGGGGGCTTGGGCCATGGTGTGCAGGAAGAGGGCGCGAAAAGTGATGCGGGGAAGTGCGTGCGCCGCACTTGGGCGCGGGCAGAAATTGTGCACCCGGCCCGCGGGCGGCGCAGGCGCGGGGGCCCGCCGGGCGGGCAGGGTGCCGTGGATGCTCTGTTTTTGATAGCTGTTAGCGCTGAATGGAGAAGCGTTAGGCCGCGTTTTCATGCCAGACGCCAGGGGGCCGCCGCGCAGCGTGCCGGCGGCGTCGGCCGATAGAATCGACGCTTCCCTTCCCCCTCATTTCCCAACGGACCACGACATGGACTGGCATACCTGGATGGCTTTTTTTGCGGCGTCGTGGGTGATCGCCATCTCGCCGGGCTCGGGCGCCGTGCTGTCCATGAGCCACGGGCTGTCCTACGGCGTGCGCCAGGCGGGCGCCACGATCCTGGGGCTGGAACTGGGCCTGCTGCTGATCCTGGTGGTGGCCGGCGCGGGCGTGGGGTCGCTGCTGGTGGCGTCGGAACTGGCCTTCAGCATCGTCAAGGTGCTGGGTGCGTGCTACCTGATCTACCTGGGCTTCATGCAGTGGCGCGCGGGCGCCGCCGGCACGCTGCAGGGCGACCTGCAGGCGCAGCCCGCGAGCTGGCGCCGCCGCGTGCTCACCGGCCTGCTGACCAATGCCACCAACCCCAAGGGCATCATCTTCATGGTGGCCGTGTTGCCGCAGTTCATGACCGACACGCGCCCGCTGTGGAGCCAGCTGCTGGTGATGGCCGTCACCATGCTCTCGGTGGACCTGATCGTGATGAACGGCTACGCCGCCAGCGCCAGCGCGCTGCGCACGCTGATGCGCAGCGGCCGCGCCATGCGCACGCAGAACCGCGTGTTTGGCGGCCTGCTGATGCTGGTGGGCGCAGGGCTGTTTTTCGTCAAGCGCGGCACACAGCACGGATAGCCGGTGGTTAGCTACTTTTATGATAGCTATTAGCGCTTGATGGACGGGTGCTAAGGCCTGTTTTTGCTTATGTCGAGCCAGCGGCCGTGACCGCCGGCACTACGATGCGGGCTGGCCCCGCGCGGGTACGGAACACAGGAGGCAGGCATGACCGTGGTCGCAGTTGCAAATCCCAAGGGCGGCGTGGGCAAGTCCACGCTGGCCACCAACATCGCCGGCTACTACGCCAGCCGCGGGCATGCGGTGGTACTGGGCGATGTGGACCGCCAGCAGTCCGCGCGGCTGTGGCTGCAGCAACGCCCGGCCGCGGCGCGCCCCATCGGCGCGTGGGACGTGGAGCCCGATCGCTTTGACAAGCCGCCCAAGCACGCCACCCACGCCGTGCTCGACACGCCCGCGGGCCTGCACGGCTGGCGGTTGAAGGACATGCTCAAGCTGGCCGACCGCATCATCGTGCCGCTGCAGCCCAGCGTGTTCGACATCTTCGCCACGCGCCAGTTTCTGGACGAGCTGGCCACGCACCGTCGCAGCGCGGGCGTGCCGATCGGCATCGTGGGCATGCGCGTGGACGCGCGCACCATCGCGGCGGACAAGCTGCATGCCTTCGTGGACAGCCTGGGCCTGCCCGTGCTGGGCTACCTGCGCGACACGCAGAACTACATCCACCTGGCGGCGCACGGCCTGTCGCTGTTCGATCTGTCGCCTGGCCGCGTGGCGCGCGACCTGGAGCAGTGGCAGGGCATCTGCGCCTGGCTGGACGGCGCCTGACGCGCGCGCTGGCCGAGTTCCAGCGCCAGGGCTGTCGCGGTGCCGACAGGCGCCGGCGCGCGCAGGCCGCTACAGTGGCCGCATGAAAACCTTCCGCAGCTATTCCGAAGTGGCCTCCTGCGTCGGGCAGGAAGTGGCCGTCACCGACTGGGTGGAAGTCACCCAGGCGCAGATCGACCGGTTTGCCGACGCCACGGGCGACCACCAGTGGATCCATGTGGACCCGCAGCGCGCAGCGCAGGGGCCGTTCGGCACCACCATCGCGCACGGCTTTCTGACACTGTCGCTGCTGCCGCGCTTCATGGAGGCATCGTTTGCCATCACCGGCGCGCGCATGGGCGTGAACTACGGGCTCAACCGGGTGCGCTTCCCCGCTCCCGTGCCCGTGGGAAGCCGGCTGCGCGCGCACATGGTGCTGGCAGCGGCCGAGCCCGTCGCGCCCGACGGCATGCAGATGACCTGGGAGGTGACCCTGGAGCGCGAGGGCGGCGACAAGCCCGTGTGCGTGGCCGAGGCGCTGGTGCGCAGCTACGGCGCACCCGCCTGACGGGGCTGCGCCGGGGGCCTGCCGGTCCGGTTCAGGCAGGCTGGGTCTGCGTGGACGGAGTGAGAAAGCTGTTTTGCCGCCACGCCTCGTAGACCGTCACGGCCACGGCGTTGGACAGATTCAGGCTGCGCTGGTTGGGCAGCATCGGCAGGCGCAGGCGCTGCGCGGGGGGGAACGTCTCGCGCAGTTCCGGCGGCAGGCCGCGCGATTCGGCGCCGAACACGAACCAGTCGCCCGGCAGGAAGCCCGTGTCATACACCGACTGCGTGCCATGGGTGGTCAGCGCGAACATGCGCGACAGGTCGGGCTGCATGTCGCGCAGCAGGGCCGTCCAGCCCGGGTGGCGGCGCACCTCGGCGTACTCGTGGTAGTCCAGCCCCGCGCGGCGCATGAGAGGGTCTTCCATGGAGAAGCCCAGCGGTTCCACCAGATGCAGCATGCAGCCGGTATTGGCGGCCAGGCGGATCACGTTGCCGGTGTTGGGCGGAATCTCAGGCTCGACGAGGACGATGTGAAACATGGTGGCTATTGTCGGCGGCCCGCACGCTGCGGGCTGACGGATGAGGCGGCAGATGGTAATGAATCGTATACCGGCGGCCATGCCCGCGCGTCACGGCGTGCGGGCCAGCACCAGCGCGCAGACCTGCAGCGCACCCGCATCGCGCAGGGGCGCTGCGGCCGCATGCAGCGTGGCGCCGGTGGTCATCACGTCGTCCACCAGCAGCACCCGCTTGCCGGCCAGTTGCGCGGCCCGCAGCGGGTCGGGCACGAAGGCGCCGCGCAGGTTGCGCAGCCGTTCGGCACGTGCCAGGTGGCTCTGCGCCTCGGTATCGCGCATGCGCAGCAGCATCCGCGCGTGCACCTGTGGGTGGCCCAGCGCGCGCGCCAGCAGCAGGGCCTGGTTGTAGCCGCGCTGGCGCAATCGCTCGGGTGACAGCGGCACGGGCAACACCAGGTCGGCCTGGGCCAGGGCTGCCTGCGCGCCTGGGGCACGCGCCATCAGTTGCGCCAGGGCGCCGGCCCAGCCGGGCTCCGCATGGAACTTGAACTGGGCCAGCAGGTCGGCCCATGGAAAGGCGTAGTTCACCGCGGCCACGCAGGCATCCAGCGGCGTTGGGTGGCGCAGGCAGTCGCCGCACTGCGCGACGCCGTGGGGCAGCAACCGCGCGCAGGTGGCGCAGCGCGGGAGCGGCGGAGCAAACTGCATGCGGCAGGCGTCGCACACGGGGCGCGCGGGCCAGGCATGGCAGACCGCGCAGCGGCTGGGCACTGCCGCGCCCATGCGGGCCAGGCCGCGCGATATCCCTGCCAGGTGCGTGGCCAGATGCGTGAACAGCATGGGCTCAATATACTCGCGGCCATTTGCGGCCCGCCATGTCCGAACACCTTCCGCCCACCATCGACCCGGTTGCCGCTGCACGCTGGCATGCCATGGTGCCCGAGGTCTCGCCCTGGTTGCACGAAGAGGTGGCGCAGCGCATGCAGGAGCGGCTGCAGTGGATCGTGCAGGCGCCGCAGGCCTGGTGCGACTGGGATCCGCTGCGCGGCGGCGTGCAGGGCCATGGCCTGGTGGGCCAGCATTTCGAACAAGCCGCCAGCCATATCACCGAGACTTCATCACCCGCGGGGGAGGCGCTGGCGCGCGTGCGCTTCGCAAAGCCCTGGTGGAGCCCCGCGCGCTGGTCCGCGGCGGCGCCGCGCTTCGGGGTGCCGCCCGAGGGCAGCGTCCAGATGCTGTGGTCCAACATGGCCCTGCACATGGCGGCGGACCCGCAGGCGCTGATCACCCAGTGGCATCGGGCACTGGCGGTGGACGGTTATCTGATGTTCTCGTGCCTGGGCCCTGACACGCTGCGCGAGCTGCACGCGCTGTATGCCGAGCTGGGCTGGCCCGCCGCCGGTCACGCCATGACCGACATGCACGACTGGGGCGACATGCTGGTGCATGCGGGGTTTGCCGAGCCTGTCATGGACATGGAACGCATCACGCTCACCTTTGCCACGCCCGAGCGGCTGCTGCAGGAGCTGCGCGGCCTGGGGCGCAACCTGCATCCGCAGCGCTTTCCCGCGTTGCGCGGGCGCCACTGGCGCCAGCGACTGGAAGAGGCGCTGGCCCAGCGGCTGGCCGATCCTCGCCATGAGGGGCAGCTTGCATTGACCTTCGAGGTCGTCTACGGCCATGCCTTCAAGCCCGCGCCCCGCGTGCGCGTGGAGGGTAGCAGCGCGGTGTCGCTGCAGGACATGCGCGCCATGCTCCACGCAGGACGCACGCTGCCGCGCTGAGGGGGCTGCAGCGCAATTTGCGCTGTCAATGACCTCAATCAATGCAGGCTACAATTCTTTAAGATTGCAGATTCGGAACTCTCTTGGCGCGCCTGCATCGGGTGGTCGCCCGCGGCCGGCGTCGCGTCTTCTGGAGTTCTGATGGCGCCGCGCGGCGCCCTCAGGCCTCCTTTCTGCGTCACTTCTTGGCAGTGTTCTCTCGGGACTAACGTGTATTGCAGCCATGTCCCGTGCTGGGCATGCTGAATGCGATCAAGAGAGTCCGTGTTGGATTGCGGAGACAACAGGCTGCCAGGAAAGCGGTCTGGACTGATTGGTGAAAGCGGGTGCACGGCATGCCCGCATGGCTTTGTGCGCCGCCTGACCCCACGCAGGCGCGCACCGAGAGATTGGTCAATTGGAGCTTAGAAGTAAGTGAGAACTATGAAGAGCATTTCCAACAAGCTGGCTTCTGGGCTGCTGATGGCCGGAGCATGGGTGGGCACGGCGGCCCATGCGGTTCAGAGCCTGCCCGGCGGCCCGGCGGTGAACCAGCTGAACTTGCACCCCCCCGTGACCAAGATCGCCGAGGAGCAGCACTTCCTGCATTGGATGATGCTCATCATCTGCACGGTGATCTTCGTCGGCGTGTTCTCGGTGATGTTCTATTCGATCTGGAAGCACCGCAAGTCGCGCGGCGCCCAGGCCGCCAATTTCCACGAGTCCGTCACCGTCGAGGTGGTCTGGACGGTGATCCCCTTCATCATCGTGGTTCTCATGGCCCTGCCGGCCACCAAGGTGCTGGTGGCGCAAAAGGACACGACCAATGCCGACCTCACGGTGAAGGTGACCGGCTACCAGTGGAAGTGGGGCTACGACTATCTGTCGGGCGAGGGCGAGGGCCTGTCTTTCATCTCCACGCTGGACAGCAGCCATCGCCGGATGTCCGACAGCGGCAACGTGGCCAACGCGCCAGCCGACTACCTGCTGAAGGTGGACGCACCCCTGGTGGTGCCGGTGGGCAAGAAGGTGCGCGTGATCACCACGGCCAACGACGTGATCCACGCCTTCATGGTGCCGGCGTTCGGCATCAAGCAGGACGCGATCCCCGGCTTCGTGCGCGACACCTGGTTCCGCGCGGAAAAGGTGGGTGACTACTACGGCCAGTGCGCAGAGCTGTGCGGCAAGGAGCACGCCTACATGCCGATCCACGTCAAGGTAGTGTCCGCACAGGAATACACGCAGTGGGTGGATGGCGAGAAAAAGAAGGCCGCCGCCAAGCTGGACGACCCCAGCAAGGTCTGGACGCTGGACGCGCTGCTGCCGCGCGGCGAGAAGGTTTACGCCGCCAACTGTGCCGCCTGTCACCAGGCCAACGGCAAGGGGGCCGGCCCCATCAAGCCGCTGGACGGTTCGGCCATCGTCACAGACGCCGACCACGCCAAGCAGATCCAGGTGGTGCTCAAGGGCGCTGCCAACGGCGCCATGCCCGCCTGGGCGCAGCTCAGCGACACCGATCTGGCCGCCGTGGTGACCTACACCAAGAACGCCTGGTCCAACAAGACGGGTCAGCTGGTGCAGCCGTCTGAAATTGTGGCCCAGCGCGGCAAGTGAACCGCAACGCCCAACGCATTGAGGAATCGAACATGAGCGCAGTTCTGGACAATCACGGGCACGCCGGCGGCCACGCACACGACCACGGTGACCACCACCACGGCCCCACCGGCTGGCGCCGTTGGGTGTTTGCCACCAACCACAAGGACATCGGCACGCTGTACCTGCTGTTCTCATTCACCATGCTGATGATCGGCGGCGTGCTCGCGCTGCTGATCCGTGCCGAGCTGTTCCAGCCCGGGCTGCAGGTGGTGAACCCCGAGCTGTTCAACCAACTCACCACCATGCACGGGCTGATCATGGTGTTCGGCGCCATCATGCCGGCCTTCGTGGGTTTCGCGAACTGGATGATCCCGTTGCAGATCGGCGCGTCCGACATGGCGTTCGCGCGCATGAACAACTTCAGCTTCTGGCTGATGATCCCCGCGGCCATCATGCTGGTGTCGTCGTTCTTCATGCCCGGTGGCGCGCCTGCCGCGGGTTGGACGCTGTATGCGCCGCTGACGCTGCAGATGGGGCCGTCCATGGACGTGGGTATCTTCGCCATGCACATCCTGGGCGCCAGTTCCATCATGGGCTCGATCAACATCATCGTGACAATCCTGAACATGCGCGCGCCGGGCATGACGCTCATGAAGATGCCCATGTTCGCCTGGACCTGGCTGATCACGGCCTACCTGCTGATCGCCGTGATGCCCGTGCTCGCCGGCGCGATCACCATGACGCTGACCGACCGCCACTTCGGCACCAGCTTCTTCAACCCGGCTGGCGGCGGCGACCCGGTGATGTACCAGCACATCTTCTGGTTCTTCGGCCACCCCGAGGTGTACATCATGATCCTGCCGGCCTTCGGCATCATCAGCCAGGTCGTGCCCGCCTTCAGCCGCAAGAAGCTGTTCGGCTACGCCTCCATGGTGTACGCCACCTCGTCCATCGCGATCCTGTCGTTCATCGTGTGGGCGCACCACATGTTCACCACGGGCATGCCAGTCACGGGCCAGCTGTTCTTCATGTACGCCACGATGCTGATCTCCGTGCCCACCGCCGTGAAGATCTTCAACTGGACGGCGACCATGTGGCGCGGCTCCATGACCTTCGAAACGCCCATGCTCTGGGCCGTGGGCTTCATCTTCGTGTTCACCATCGGCGGCTTCACGGGCCTGATCCTGGCCATGGCGCCGATCGATATCCAGCTGCAGGATACCTACTACGTGGTGGCCCACTTCCACTACGTGCTGGTGGCCGGTTCGTTGTTCGCCATGTTCTCGGCCTACTACTACTGGAGCCCCAAGTGGACGGGCATCATGTACTCGGAGACGCGCGGCAAGATCCACTTCTGGGGCTCGCTGATCACCTTCAACATCACCTTCTTCCCCATGCACTTTCTGGGGTTGGCGGGCATGCCGCGCCGCTATGCCGACTACCCCATGCAGTTTGCCGACTTCAACGCGCTGGCGTCCGTCGGGGCGCTGGGCTTTGGACTGATGCAGGTGTACTTTTTCCTGTTCGTCGTGCTGCCGGCCATGCGCGGGCGGGGCGTGAAGGCGCCGCAAAAGCCCTGGGAAGCCGCTGAAGGCCTCGAATGGGAAGTGCCGTCGCCCGCGCCGTTCCACACCTTTGAAGTGCCGCCCAAGCTGGACGCTACGGCCACGCGGGTGATCGGCTGACATTGCGGGAGATCGCCATGACCACGCCGGAGCAAAGAAAGTCCAACCTGCGCATGGCGCTGATCCTGGCGTCGGTGGCGGCGGTGTTCTTCATCGGATTCATGGTGAAGATCGCCTGGCTGCATTGACGAAAGGGCGGGACCATGGGTGCGCGTAGCGAGAACCTAAAGATGGTGGGCAAGCTGGCCGTGGTGACGATCGGCATGTTCGCCTTCGGCTACGTGTTGATCCCGATCTACAAGCACATTTGCGAGATGACGGGCATCAACATCTTGTCGCTGTCGGAGCGGCAGGTGCCCGGCAATGGCACGGCCGGCCGCAACGCCCAGGTGCCCGCCAACAGCCAGGTGGACAAGACCCGCCTCATCACTGTGGAGTTCGATGCGAACGCGCGTGGTCCGTGGCAGTTCCGGCCCGCGCAGCGCTCCGTGCAGGTGCACCCGGGCGAGCTGGCCACGGTGATGTATGAGTTCCAGAACGTGCAGGACCGCCGCATGGCCGCGCAGGCCATCCCCAGCTATGCGCCGCGCCAGGCGGCCGCCCACTTCACCAAGCTGGAGTGCTTCTGCTTCAACCAATACACCCTGGAGCCCGGCGAGAAGAAGGAATGGCCCGTGGCCTTCGTGATCGACCCGCGCCTGTCGAAGGACGTCACCACGATCACGCTGTCCTACACCTTCTTCGAAGTCGGCGGCAAGACGCCGGCCGCGCCCCAGTCCACGGCCGCCGCACTGCCGGCGACTTCCGCGGAGGCCGGTTCATGAGCCCCACGCCCCCGCGTCCGCCACGCAAGGGATCGCTGTTGCGCACCCTGCGTGCCGTGGCATGGTCGCTGATCGGGTTGCGCAAGGGGGAGCAATACCAGCGCGACCAGGAGACGCTGCAGCCGCTGCACATCGTGTTCGTGGGATTGGTCGCTCTGTTTGTGCTGGTGCTGCTGCTGATCGGACTGGTGAACTGGATTGCTTGAGGCCTGCCGCCGCTGATAACAACGAGACAACCGAGAACTTTGAGAACGAGGAGCTGAAATGAGTGCATCTACCCACGGCACGACGCCTTACTACTACGTCCCCGCGGAGTCTCGCCACCCCGTGCTGGCGGCGGCGGGGTTGTTCTTTGTCCTCCTCGGCGCGAGCCAGTGGATCAACGGCCATGACTGGGGCAAGTATTCGCTGGCCTTCGGCCTGGCGTGGTGGCTGTTCGTGCTGTACCAGTGGTTCCGCGATGCCGCGCGCGAGAGCGAGGGCGGGCTGTATGGCCGCAAGATCGACATCTCGTACCGCTGGAGCATGAGCTGGTTCATCTTCTCGGAGGTGATGTTCTTCGGCGCTTTCTTCACCGCGCTGTGGTGGGCGCGTGCGCACTCCGTGCCGGCCCTGGGCAGCCTGGACAACGCGCTGCTGTGGCCCGACTTCAAGGCGGTCTGGCCCAGCCTGGCGGCCGGGGCGACCGCCTCGCCGGCCAACACCGTGGAGCCGTTCCAGACCGTGGGGCCATTCTGGCTGCCCACCATCAACACCGCGCTGCTGCTGACGTCGGGCGTTACGCTCACCATCGCCCACCACGCGCTGCGCGAAGGCCAGCGCGCCAAGACGATCGGCTTCATGTGGGTCACGGTGCTGCTGGGCTTCGTGTTCCTGTGCGTGCAAGGCTACGAGTACTTCCACCTCTACACCGACCTGAACCTCAAGCTCACCTCGGGCGTGTTCGGCTCCACCTTCTTCATGCTCACAGGCTTCCACGGTTTCCACGTGTTCGTGGGCATGCTGATGCTGCTGTTCATCACGCTGCGCCTGCACAGCGGCCACTTCACGGCCGAGCGCCACTTCGGCTTCGAGGGCGCGGCCTGGTACTGGCACTTCGTGGACGTGGTCTGGCTGGGCCTGTACATCCTGGTGTATTGGATGTAATCCCGTCTCCGGATCGGGAAAAAGCGCCGCAAGGCGCTTTTTTTACGCGGAGGTGGTTGCTTCAAAAACAGGAGCTGCCTGCGCTTGATAGATAAGCTCTTTGGATATAAATACTATTGAAAGCCCTGTGCACCAAGCGCAAGGCGCTCACTTTTTTGATAGCCATCGGCGTGCGCCTCAGCGCACTGCGGCGGGCAGCCCGGTTGGCTGGATGTACCCCAGCTTCCAGGCCAGCAGCAGGCACAGGAACAGCACGATGGACAGCCCCACGCGCAGCCCCAGCGCGCGGGCCATGCGCTTGCCCTGCTGCCGGTCGTCGCCCTTGCCGCGCATCATGAAAAACAGCGCCGAGCCCAGGCTTGCGATGATGGCGAGAAACGCCAATGCCACCAGAATCTTCATGAGGCCCATTATCCGGTGAACCCTGCCCGACAACCCTTCGGTCTGCGCTTCTGGCTGGTGACCCTCGCGGCGCTGGTCGCCATGGTGGTGACCGCGTCCCTGGGCCGCTGGCAGCTATCGCGTGCCGCGCAGAAGACCGCGCTGCAGGCGGCCATGGACGAACGCCAGTCCCGCGCACCGCTGCAGGGTGCCGAACTGGCACAGGCGCTGCAGTCGGCATCGCAGGAGGCCACCGCGCCGCTGCTGCACCGCCGCGCCGAGCTGCGCGGCCAGTGGCTCCCCGAGGCCACGGTGTTCCTGGAGAACCGCCAGATGTACGGGCGCCCGGGCTTTTTCGTGTTCACGCCCCTGCAACTGGCGGGCAGCCCGCGCGTGGTGCTGGTGCAGCGCGGCTGGGCGCCGCGCAACTTCCTGGAGCGCACGCGCCTGCCGGAGATCACCACCCCTGCCGGACCGGTGCAGTTGGAGGGGCGGCTCGCCGGCCCACCGGCGCGGCTGTACGAGTTCACCCCCACCGCCCAGGGCGAGGGGTCTTCGCGCATCCGGCAGAATCTGGACCTGGCCGCCTATGGGGCCGAGACCGGCCTGGCGCTGGCGCCCCTGACCGTCGTGCAGACCGGCGCCGCCAGCGACGGGCTGCAGCGCGACTGGGCGCCCATCGACAGCGGCGTCGACAAGCATTACGGCTACGCATTCCAATGGTTCGGGCTTTGCGGCCTGGTGGCAATCCTCTATGTCTGGTTCCAATTCGTCCGACGCTTCCTTCGCCCAGGCCGCCAGCGTGGTGCCTGAGACCGGCGGCCAGCAGCCGCTGGGCCTCACGGTGCACAGCCTGCCCCAGGCCGGCGATGCCATGGCGGCGCTGCAGCGCTCGCGCAGCGGCCGCTGGCAGATGCTGGGGCTGTTGCTGGTGTGCGCGGCGCCCGTGATCGCTTCGTACTTCACCTATTACGTGCTGCGTCCCGAGGGCCGGCGCAACTTTGGTGAGCTCATCGAACCCCAGCGCGCCTTGCCCGCGCAGGCCGCAGCCACCGCATTGGACGGCACGGCGCATACGCTGGGCGAGCTGCGTGGCCAGTGGCTGCTGGTGAGCGTGGCACCCGGCGCCTGCGACGACGGCTGCCGCAACAACCTGTACCTGCAGCGCCAGTTGCGCGAAACCATGGGCCGCGAGAAGGAGCGCATGGACTGGGTCTGGCTGGTGTCCGACGGCGCCGTGCCCCCGGCGGAGATCGCCCCCGGCCTGCAGGGCGCCACCGTGCGCCGCGTGGATGCCGCCACCTTGGCCACCTGGCTGCAACCCACGCCCGGCCATACGCTGGAAGAACACCTGTACGTCGTAGACCCGCAGGGCCACTGGATGATGCGCTTTCCCGCGCGGCTGGACCGCGCTGGCGCGGCCAAGGCCAAGCGCGACCTGGATCGGCTGCTGCGCGCCTCGGCATCGTGGGACCAGCCGGGCCGCTTGCAGGAGACCCCGTGACGGACATGCAGCCGCTGTACGACCTGGCGCCGGCACTGGAGCTGATGGCCCTGGGCATCGTGATCGCCCTGGGCCCGCTGGCCTGGGTGTGGTGGCGCGGGCGGGGCGGCACACCGGTGCGGCGTCTGCAGGCGCTCACCGTGCTCACGCTGTTCCTCACCTTCGACCTGGTGCTGTTCGGCGCCTTCACGCGCTTAACGGACTCCGGCCTGGGCTGCCCCGACTGGCCGGGCTGCTACGGCAACGCCAGCCCCGTGGGCGCGCGTGCGGAGATCTCCGCCGCGCAGGAAGCCATGCCCACCGGCCCCGTCACCCACGGCAAGGCCTGGGTGGAGATGATCCACCGTTACCTTGCCACCGGCGTGGGCGTGCTGATCATCGCGCTCACCGTGGGCGCGTGGCGCCAGCGCCGCGCAGTCGCGCAGTTGCCTCAGTTGGCAGGGGCGGCGCCTGCGCTGAGCCCCTGGTGGCCCACGGCCACGCTGGTGTGGGTGTGCCTGCAGGGCGCTTTCGGCGCGCTCACCGTGACCATGAAATTGTTCCCGGCCATCGTCACGCTACACCTCATCGGCGGGCTGGTGCTGTTGGCGCTGCTGTGCGTGCAGGCCGTGCGCCAGACGCAGATGACGCGGGGCGTGGTGCCCGTGGCGCTGCCACGCGGCCTGCGCTGGCTGCTGGGCGTGACGGCGGCGCTGGTGGCGCTGCAGGTCATGCTGGGCGGCTGGGTCAGCACCAACTACGCGGTGCTGGCCTGCACCACCTTTCCGCAGTGCCAGGGCAGCTGGTGGCCCGACATGGCGTTTGCCGAGGGCTTTCAGGTCTGGCGCGCGCTGGGCCTGCTGCAGGACGGCAGCCACATCAGCTTCGCCGGGCTCACGGCCATCCATTACGTGCACCGGCTCGCGGCCTACCTGGTGCTGGCGGCGCTGGTGGTGCTGGCCTGGCGCCTGCGCCGCGCGGGCGTGTTGCGCGACCCGGCGCGCTGGCTCGCCGGCCTGGCGCTGCTGCAGTTTGTCACCGGCCTGTCCAACGTGGTGCTGGACTGGCCGCTGGTGGCCGCCGTGCTGCACACGGGCGGCGCTGCCGCGTTGGTGGTGGTGCTGACCTGGGCGCTCACGGCCAGCCGCGCCACTGCCGGCGCCACGGCTTCGCAGCCGCGCGCCGGTGCCGATTCCGTCAAGAGAGTTTCCGCATGAGTGCCGCTCCTGCTCCCGCCCCCGCCGCCGCAGCGCCGCGCGCTCTGCCGTCGCGGCTGTCCCAGTTCTACGCGCTGACCAAGCCGCGTGTGGTGCAGCTCATCGTGTTCTGCGCCTTCATCGGCATGGTGCTGGCCGTGCCGGGCATGCCCAGCGGCGCGCAGTGGGCGTTGATGGCCGTGGCCAGCGCGGGCATCTGGCTCGTGGCTGGTGCGGCGGCGGCGTTCAACTGCATCGTGGAGCAGGGCATCGACGCCAAGATGAAGCGCACGGCCTGGCGCCCCACGGCCAAGGGCGAGCTGTCCAACACGCAGACGCTGCTGTTCTCGGCGCTGCTGTGTGCGGCGGGCTCGGCGCTGCTGTACTGGTGGGTCAACCCGCTGACCATGTGGCTGACCTTCGCCACGTTTGTCGGCTATGCGGTGATCTACACGGTGATCCTCAAGCCGCTCACGCCGCAGAACATCGTGATCGGCGGCGCCAGCGGCGCCATGCCGCCCGTGCTGGGCTGGGCTGCGATGACCGGCGAGGTGGGCCCCGAGGCACTGATCCTGTTCCTCATCATTTTCCTGTGGACGCCGCCGCACTTCTGGGCACTGGCGCTGTACCGCGTGGAGGACTATCGCAAGTCCGGCCTGCCCATGCTGCCCGTCACCCACGGCAACGAGTTCACGCGCCTGCAGGTGTTTCTCTATACCTTGATCCTGTTCGCAGGCTGCCTCATGCCTTTCGTGTACGGTATGAGTTCGTGGATCTACCTTGCAGCCGCCGTGGTGCTGAGCGCGGGCTTTTGCCTGTACGGCTTCCGGCTGTGGCGCGACTACTCCGACACGCTGGCGCGCAAGACCTTTCGTTTCTCGCTGATCCACCTGAGCCTGCTGTTCGCGGCGCTGCTGGTGGACCACTACCTCCTGTGAAGCAAGCTTATGGATAAACGTGATGCTCTGAAAAAAATAGCTGCTGGCGCTCTCTGGATGGGCGTTGCAGGCACTTTTGCCGCATGTTCTCCGAAGGCGCCCAAGTTCCAGGGGGTGGACCTCACGGGTGCCGAGTACGCGCGCGACCTGCAGTTGACCGACCACAACGGCCAGCCGCGCAGCCTCAAGGACTTCGCGGGCAAGGTGGTGGTGGTGTTCTTCGGCTACACGCAATGCCCGGACGTTTGCCCCACGTCGATGTCCGAACTGGCCGACGTCAAGCGCGCCCTGGGCGCGGACGGCGACAAGCTGCAAGGCATCTTCGTCAGCGTGGACCCCGAGCGCGACACGCCCGAGGTACTCAAGGCCTACATGGCCAACTTCGATCCCAGCTTCCTCGCGCTGCGCGGCACGCCCGAGCAACTGGCCGCCGTGGCCAAGGACTTCAAGATCTACTACAAGCGCGTGGAGGGCCAGACCCCCACGAGCTACACCATGGACCATTCCGCCGGCAGCTATGTCTACGACCCCGCCGGCCGCCTGCGCGTGTACCACCGCTACGGCAGTGGGGCACAGAGCCTGGCGGCCGACGTGCGCGCGCTGCTGGACGAAACCCGCTGATTCCACGCGCTCCACGCGCCCAGGGGCTGGCGTGTGGCAAAAACCACATTGCCCGTAGGGCCTGAATTGACGTGTGCGTCACCTTGGGTGGCGATAGGCGCCAGGAGAGCGTCGCGCCTGCCTAGAGTGCACAGTGGCTGGTCGCCATGCGCATCGACGGTGATGGCGCAGGCGCCGGCCACGGCCTCAACCTACCGACGCCCTACCGACGCGCCATGGATTCCTTTGCCCCTGCCGCCCGCCCCCGGTCCGAGGACGGCGTGACGCACCCGCCGCCCCATCGGACCGATGACGCCTCCGACGACAGTGCGGCGGCCTTCCTGCAGCGCATCGGCAGCCTGCGCGCGGGCACGCTGGAGCGCGCTGCCATGGATGCGGCGCCCGACGGCATCGTGCTGGCCGACCGACAGGGCCGCATCCTCATGGTCAACGCCCCCATGGAGACCATCAGCGGCTACACCAACGCGCAGTTGTGCGGCCAGTCCATCGACCTGCTGGTGCCGGTGCACGCGCGGCCCGAGCATGGCCAGCATATGCAGCGCTACCACCAGTCTCCCAGCCGCCGGCCCATGGGCATGGGGCGCGACCTGTGGTTGCAGCGACGCGACGGTAGCCAGGTGCCGGTGGACATCGCCCTCGGCCATTCCTCCGCCCACGGGGGCACGGTGGTGGCTTTTGTGCGCGACGTCTCCGACCTGCGGCGCCTGGAGGCGCGTATGCACTACCAAGCCACGCACGACACGCTGACCGGTCTGCTCAACCGCTGGAAGTTCGGCCAGCGGCTGGAACAGGCGATCGCGGAGCAGGCGGCAGCGCAAAGCCCGCCCTTCGCGCTGCTGCTGCTCGATCTGGACGACTTCAAGGCCATCAACGATGGCTACGGCCATGCCGCCGGCGACCAGGTGCTGCAGGAGGTGGCGCGGCGCCTGCGGGGTGCGCTGGGCACGGGCGACATCCTTGCGCGCCTGGGCGGCGACGAGTTCACCGTGCTGTTGCCCGGGGTGGCCTGCGCCACGCAGGCCGAGTGCGTGGCCGCGCGGCTGATGCAGGCGCTGTGCGTGCCCTGCCGCGTGCAGGGGTTCGAACTGAACTTCGGCGCCAGCATGGGCATCGCGCTGTGTCCGCAGGATGCGGGCGACGCCGCCACGCTGCTGCGCTATGCCGACATGGCCATGTACCACGCCAAGCACCGCGGGCGCGCCAACTTCGCGTTCTACGCTCCGTCCATGGGCCGCAAGATGGCCGAGAAGATCCAGTTGCACGACCGGCTCAAGCTGGCGCTGGCCTACGGCGGGCTGACGCTGCATTACCAGCCGCAGGTCGAGGTGGCCACCAACCGCATGGTGGGTGTGGAGGCCCTGCTGCGCTGGCACGACCCGCAGCTGGGCGAGGTGTCGCCCGAGCGCTTCGTGCCCGTGGCGGAGGCCACGGGACTGATCCTGGAGTTGGGCGCCTGGGTCATGGCCGCGGCCTGTCGCCAGATCGCGGCGTGGGAGCGCCAGGGCATGCGTTTGCGCGTGGCGGTGAACCTGTCCGCCCAGCAGCTGCGGCAGACCGACCTCGTCGAGCAGGTGGCGCGCAACCTGCGCACCCACCATGTCCCGCCCGAGTTGCTGGAACTGGAGGTGACCGAGTCCGAAGCCCTGGCCGACCCCGAGCAGGCCTGCCAGGTGCTGAACGAGCTGCGCGCGCTGGGCGTGGCCGTGGCGCTGGACGACTTCGGCACGGGCCACTCGTCGCTGGCCTACCTCAAGCGCCTGCCGGTGTCGCACATCAAGGTGGACCGGGAATTCATGCGCAACGTGCCTGCCAGCGGAGGCGACACCACGCTGGTGCGCGCCGTGGTCGCGCTGGCGCACACCATGGGGCTGCGGGTGGTGGTGGAGGGGGTGGAAACACGCGAGCAGCTGCAGTTTTTGCGCGAGATGCAGTGCGCCTGCTACCAGGGCTGGCTGTTTGCCAAGGCGCTGTCGCCCGACGACGTGGCGCTGCTGTACGCGGCCGCTGCCGACGCGGCGGCGGAAGGCGCGCTGGGCTGAGGTGCCGGCAGCGACGCTGGCTTACAGCGCGGCGTGCACCGGCGCTTGCGCCGCAGGGGTGGTGCGCGCAGCCGCACGCGCCTGGTACAGGTTGGCCGCCGAGCGGCGGCCGCCGCGCGTGAGCGCCAGCAGCGGCGCGCGCTGGATCTCGCAGTGCCAGCGGTCGCGCCGCAGCACGCCTTGCTCCTGCGCCAGCAGCGCCAGGGCGCGCGCCACGGACTCGCGCGTGGTGGCGAGCAGGGCAGCCAGCACCGTATGGCTGGGCAGGCGCACCAGCGTGCTGCGCTGCAGCTCGGCCAGTTGCAGCAGCGCGCCCGCCAGTTGGCCCACCACGCCGCGGATGCGGGCGATGCGGCCCCAGTCGGCCAGGCGCGCGTTGGCGTTCAGTTGTTCGCGCGCCAGTTCCAGCAGGAATTCGCCTTGGGACTGGCGGCCCGCCCCCAGCAGGGGCGCCAGGTCCAGTTGGCAGACGCGCCCCGGCGTGACCGCCACGTAGGACAGGTCCGCCGGCTGCTGCAGCAGCGCGGGGGCGCCCAGGGCCTCGCAGCAGCCCGCCATGCCTACGGGGTGCTCCACTCCATCGTCGCCGCGGCGCTGCACCAGCAGCGTACCGATCTTGACCACCTGCACACTGTGGATGCTCTCGCCCTGGCGCTGCAGCATCTCGCCCTTGCGAAAGCGCCGCTCCGTCAGGTGCCCGCGCCAGGCCGCGCGCGTTTGCGGGTCCAGGCGGCCCAGCAGGCACTGCTGCTGGCAGGCGCAGTCGTTGCAGGTATGGCCGCCGGAGGACGGATGGTCGGTCATGAGTACAAGCCAAAATGGGCTTCAGCGCTTGTCTGGCAAGCGGTGGAAGCTATGAATACCGTAGCGTCTCGCGGAGGGCCGGTCAGCGGCCTCGGAGTGCTGGGGATTGGCGGAGAGTGTGCAAGGCGGGGCCGTCCTGCCCCGTGACCTAGGTCAACGTTTGGGACCAAGTGCCTGCACTGCGCGCCCCACGCCGGCCCTTACCGGCGTGGCCGCCGCGCTGCGGCGGTGCGCGGTCACTCGGCGCGGATGCCCTGTTCGCGGATGACGCGGCTCATGGTGGCCGTGTCGGCCTGGATCCGGTTGGCCAGCCCCTCGGCCGAGGAGCCAATGGCCTGCCAGCCCTGCTGGAACAGCTTGGCGCGCACTTCCGGGCTGCGGGCGATCTCACCGATCACGCGGGACAGCCGTGCGCGCACCGGGGCGGGCATGGACGCGGGTGCGGCAAAGGCGTTCCAGATCTCCAGCTGGAAGTCGCGCACGCCGGCCTCCGCCAGGCTGGGCACCTCGGGCGCCAGCGTGCTGCGGCCCGCAGAGGTCACACCGATCAGGCGCAGCTTGCCCGCCCGTGCCTGGGCCTGCGCGAGCGCGGGCGGCAGCAGCGCCATTTGCAACTGGCCACCCAGCATGGCGGTGGCCACCTGCGGGTAGCCGGGGTAGGGTACGTGCACCGGGGCGATGCCGGTGCGCGCCTTAAGCAGCTCGGTGCCCAGATGGCCCACGGTGCCCACGCCGGGAGTGCCGTAGCTCCAGCGGTCGCCCGCGGTGCGCGCGGCCTGCAGGAAGGCGCGTGCGTCGGCGCCCGCGGGCACGTCGGGCTGGCTCACGGGAGCGGTCAGGACCAGGGGCGATACGCCGATCAGCGACAGCGGCGCGAAATCCTTCACGGGGTCGTAGGGCACGTGCGCGTTGAGCAGCTTGGCGATCGTCAGGTTGCCGTTGATAAACAGGCCGATGGTGTGGCCGTCCTGCGCCTTGGCGACCGCATCGGCGCCGATGTTGCCGCCCGCACCCACCTTGTTTTCCACGACCACGGGTTGGCCCAGGGCCTGGGACAGTGGCTCGGAGAAGGTGCGCGCCGTCAGGTCCGGCGAAGAGCCCGGTGGGAAGCCCACGATGATGCGCAGGGGTTTGGCGGGCCAGCCGGGGGTGGCGGGCGCGGCATCCTTCTGGGCCATGGCGGCACCGCAGGCCGAAGCCAGGGCCAGTGCCAGCAGGCCGCGGCGGGAGAGGGGGTGGGGGAACATGGGTGGCGATCTCCAGTCTGGGCCGGGCAGCCAGGTGCGGCCCCGCCGGCAAAGAAAAAGGCGCGTAGCCGGTAAGGGCTGCGCGCCTGGATTATCTGCCCGCGATCCGGGCTGCTGGGCGACGGCTCAGGCGTACTCGGCCAGCGCCTTCTTCATCTTTTTCATGGCGGCCACCTCGATCTGGCGGATGCGCTCCGCGCTCACGCCATACTCGGCCGCCAACTCGTGCAGTGTCATGCCGCCCGAGCCATCGTCGTTCACCTGCAGCCAGCGCTGCTCCACGATGCGGCGGCTGCGTGCGTCCAGGCTGTCCAGGGCGGTGGCAATACCGTCCGTGGCCAGCGCGTCACGCTGGCGCGACTCG
This sequence comes from [Acidovorax] ebreus TPSY, assembly GCF_000022305.1. Classification (NCBI taxonomy): domain Bacteria; kingdom Pseudomonadati; phylum Pseudomonadota; class Betaproteobacteria; order Burkholderiales; family Comamonadaceae; genus Diaphorobacter; species [Acidovorax] ebreus. The sequence continues at coordinate 3,027,904 of NC_011992.1, read as the reverse complement.
ATCATGGCGGTGGGCTCATGGCCCGCGTCGGCGAGGTAGGCGATGGGGCCAAAGGCCTGCTCGCCGTCGTCGCTGGGAGCGGGGTCCAGCAGCACGTCGCCACCGGACAGGCGGGTTTCCATCTCGATGACTTCCTCGCGCTTCACGTTGAGCTGCTCGGCCACCAGGTCGATCTCGTGGTCGGATAAGGTCTCGCGGTGCGTGTCGGCGTCCAGCGCGTCGGCCTTGAAGCCCTGCTTCATGGAGCGCAGGTTGAAGAACAGCTTGCGCTGCGCCTTGGTCGTTGCCACCTTGACCATGCGCCAGTTCTTCAGGATGTACTCGTGGATCTCGGCCTTGATCCAATGCATGGCGTAGCTCACCAGGCGAACGCCCTGGTCAGGGTCAAAGCGCTTGACGGCCTTCATCAGGCCCACGTTGCCCTCCTGGATGAGGTCGCCATGCGGCAGGCCGTAACCCAGGTACTGGCGCGAGATGGACACGACCAGGCGCAGGTGCGACAGCACCAGGCGGCCGGCAGCCTCGACATTGTTGTCATCCTTGAGCTGGCGCGCGTAGCGCTGCTCCTCCTCCTGCGTGAGCAGGGGAATGCGGTTGACGGCGGAGATATAGGCGTCCAGGTTGCCCAGCGGGGGAACCAGTGCCCACGGGTTCGCGGGCGCGAGGGTCGTCACGGAGGTTGCAGTCTGGAGTGCCATATCGGTAGTCCTTTCTTCCATGCAAATCATATTAGCACTCCATTGGATAGAGTGCTAAAGGCATAGTTCCCCTACGGATGTAGGAAATAACCACCAAGAGGCGCAACGACGGCCCTTAAAACGCAGGTGGGGCTGGTTCGCCGCGCGTCAAGGGTCCATTGTGCAGGTACGCCTTGTGCCAGACTTCGAGCATGACATCTTCCCCAGAGGCCCAGATCGCCGTTGTGACCACCACCGTGGGCGACGCCGCCGCCGCACACCGACTGGCCAGCGGCGCTGTCCAGGCGCGCCTGGCCGCCTGCGTGCAGGTGGAGGCCCTCACCTCGCACTATGTCTGGCAGGGGGTGCAGCAGGCGGAAGCAGAGTGGCGGCTGGTGTGCAAGACGCTGTTGTCTGCCGCGCCCGCCTTGCGGGACTGGCTGCGTGCCCAGCACCCCTACGAAGTGCCGCAACTGCTCACCCACGCCGTGCAGGCAGAGCAGGACTATGTGCTGTGGGTGGCGCAGCAGGTGGACCCGGCCTCGATAGCCGGGCCTGGTCAAGCGCCGCGTTGAAGCCAATGGCTGGCAGATGCCGCCTGCATCCGCCCACAGGGGGTAACTATCTCAGGTCAGCAGGGCCTGGGCGAATTCGCGTGCGCTGAAGGTCTCCAGGTCTTCCACCTTCTCGCCCACGCCAATGAAGTACACGGGCACGGGCCGCTCCTGCGCGATGGCGGCCAGCACGCCGCCCTTGGCCGTGCCGTCCAGTTTGGTGACGATCAGGCCGGTGAGTTGAAGCGCGTCGTCGAACGCGCGCACCTGCGCCAGGGCGTTCTGGCCGGTGTTGCCGTCGATCACCAGTAGCACCTCGTGCGGGGCGCTGGCATCGGCCTTGGTGACCACGCGGCGGATCTTCTTCAGCTCTTCCATCAGGTGCAGCTGCGTAGGCAGGCGGCCGGCAGTGTCCACCAGCACCACATCTTTGCCGCGCGCGCGGCCGGCGGTAACGGCGTCAAAGCTCACGGCGGCAGGGTCGCCCCCTTCCTGGCTGACGATCTCCACCGTGTTGCGCGTGGCCCAGACACCCAACTGCTCGCGCGCCGCGGCGCGGAAGGTATCGGCGGCGGCCAGCAGCACGCTCTCGCCATGGTCGGCCAGGTGCTTGGTGAGCTTGCCGATGGAGGTGGTCTTGCCCGCGCCGTTCACGCCGGCCACCATGATCACGGTGGGTGTGTGCTCGCCGATCACCAGCGGCTTTTCCAGCGGCCGCAGCAGGTCGGCCAGCGCATCGGCCAGCAGTCCCTTTACGGCAGCAGGCTCGGTGGTCTTGGTTTCTTTCACGCGGCGCTTGAGGTCCTCCAGCAGGTGCTGTGTGGCTTTCACCCCGGTGTCGGCCATGAGCAGGGCTTCCTCCAGCTCGTCGTACAGCGCGTCGTTGATCTGCGTGCCCGTGAAGACGGTCGCGATGCTGCTGCCGGTCTTGCGCAGGCCGGATTTCAGCCGGTCCATCCAGCCCTGGCGTGCGCCCCCGGGCTTCGGGGTGGGCTCGGGGACGGCAAGGGGCGCGTCGATGGCTGCGGGGGCACCGGCCGAAGGGGCAGCCGGGTCCGCCACGCTGGTGGCGCCTGCGCCAAAGGGCTTGCGCAGCCAGCCGAATGCGCCGCCGCTGGCGGGGGCGTCGGCCGCGGGCGGCGCCGCAGGGCTGGCCACGTCCTCGGGTGCAAGGGCGGGTTCGGTGGGGGTGGGCGGTTTCTTCTTGAAAAAACTGAACATTGGCGGGTTCTTAGAATCGCAGCCATTCTATGAAACGCGCTATCACCCTTGTGGGCCTGCTGGCCTGTCTGCACGCCTGGGCGCAAAACCCGGCGCATGAGTCCCCACCTGCTGCGTCTGCCGCGGCGGCGCACGCCCAGGCCACCACGGCCAGCGGTGCGCAGCAATTCACCCTGAAGAACGGCATGCAGCTCATCGTGCAGCCCGACCGGCGCGCGCCGACGGCGGTGCACATGGTCTGGCTGCGCGTAGGCGCCATGGACGAGGTGGACGGCACCTCGGGCGTGGCGCATGTGCTGGAGCACATGATGTTCAAGGGCTCGAAGGCCGTGCCGCCGGGCGAGTTCTCGCGCCGCGTGGCGGCGCTGGGCGGGCAGGAGAACGCCTTCACCAGCCGCGACTACACCGGCTATTACCAGCAGATACCGGCCGACCGGCTGGCCGACGTGATGCGGCTGGAATCCGACCGCTTCGCCCACAACCAGTGGCCCGACGCGGAGTTCACCAAGGAGATCGAGGTCGTCAAGGAAGAGCGCCGCATGCGCACCGAGGACCAGCCCCGCGCCGCGCTCATCGAGCAGCTGTTCGCCTCTACCTTCATCGCTTCGCCCTACCGCCGTCCGGTGGTGGGCTGGATGAGCGACCTGGACTCCATGACCCCCGAAGACGTGCGCCGCTTTCACCGCGACTGGTACGTGCCCGGCAATGCCGCCGTGGTGGTGGCGGGTGACGTGGACCCGGCGCAGGTGCTGGCCCTGGCGGAGAAGACCTACGGCACCATTCCCGCACGTGCCCTGCCGGCGCGCAAGCCGCGCACCGAGCCGGCGCAGCAGGGCCTACGCCGCATCGCCTTCAAGGCGCCGGCCGAGCAGGCCTACGTGGCGCTGGCCTTCCGCGTGCCGGGTGTCACGCGCCTGGAGGACATGACCGATGCTGACCGTGACGGCCTGGCGCTGCTGGTGCTGTCGGCCGTGCTCAGCGGCTACGACGGCGCGCGCCTGGAGCGAGCCCTCACGCAGGGCGCGGACCGTGTGGCCGACGGCGCGGACAGCCAGGCGTCCATCCTCGGGCGCGGACCGGCGCTGTTTCTGATGACCGGCGTGCCCGCCGCGGGCAAGACCTCGGCCCAGGTCGAGGAGGCGCTGCGCGCCGAGGTGGCCCGCGTGGCGCGCGAGGGCGTGAGCGAGGCCGAGCTCTCGCGCGTGAAAACGCAGTGGGCGGCCTCCACCATCTACGCGCGCGATTCGCTTTACAGCCAGGCCAGCGATCTGGGCAGCAACTGGGTGCAGGGCCTGCCGCTGGACGCGGACGAGCGCATGCTCAAGCTGCTGCGCGCGGTCACGCCGCAGCAGGTGCAATCCGTGGCGGCGCGTTACTTCGGCGACGATCAGCTCACTGTTGCCACGCTGCTGCCCCAGCCCGTGGCGGCCGGTGCCAAGCGCGCTGCCCCAGCACCCGACGCTGCCGGTGGCCGCGTGCATTGAGCCAAGGTGTCAGCGATGTACAAAACTCTTAAAACGATAGCTGCTCGCGCCTTTCTGATAAGCGCTGGAGCCATTTTTTATACCCAATCCGCGTGGGCGCTGCTGCCCATCCAGCACTGGACCGAGCCCAGCGGCGCGCGCGTGTGGCTGGTGGAAAGCCCGGCCATTCCGATGGTGGACGTGCAGGTCGACTTCGATGCCGGCGCGCGCCGTGATCCCGCGCCGCAGGCGGGCCTGGCTGCGGCGGCGGCCCTGATGAGTTCCAAGGGCGTGACTGCGGGCGGGCCGAACGAGCCCCCAATGGACGAGAACGAACTGGGCGAGGCCTGGGCCGACCTGGGCGCCAGCTTCGAGGCTGGCGCCGAGCGCGACGGCCTGGCGTTCTCGCTGCGCTCGCTGACCGAGCCCGATCTGCTGGACCGTGCCGCGCGCCTGGCCGCGCGCCAGCTGGGCCAGCCCAGCTATGCACCGGACGTGTGGCAGCGCGAGCGGGCCCGTTGGAGCGCCGCCATCAAGGAGGCCGACACACGCCCCGGCACGGTCGCCGGCAAGGCCTTCAACGCCGCGGTGTTCGGCAGCCACCCCTACGGCCAGCGCGCCACGGCCGAGACACTGAACAACATCCAGCCGGCCGATCTGCAGGCTTTCCATGCCCAGTACCTGCAGGCCTGCCGTGCGCGGGTGAGCATCGTGGGAGCCCTCACGCGTTCCCAGGCGCAGACGTTGGTGCAGACGCTGCTGTCGCGCCTGCCTGCGCCCCAGGCCGGGGCCTGCGCGCCGTTGCCGGCCGTGGCCGAGGTGCAGCCGCTGGCACGCGCCGTGCAGGAGGATGTGCCCTTCGCTTCGGCCCAAGCCCATGTGCTCATCGGCCAGCCGGGCTTTGTGCGCCGGGATCCGGACTTCCTCGCGCTGCTGGTGGGCAACCACATCCTGGGCGGCGGTGGGTTCACCTCGCGCCTGACCAATGAGGTGCGCGAGAAGCGCGGCCTGTCCTACAGCGTGGGCAGCAGCTTCTCACCTGGCTTGAACGCCGGGGCCTTCGTCGTCGGCCTGCAGACCCGGCCCGATCAGGCCGCCCAGGCCGTGCAGGTCACGCGCGATGTCCTCGCCCGCTTTGTGGCCGAAGGGCCCACCGAGGCCGAGCTGCGCGCCGCCAAGGACAACCTCGTCGGCGGCTTTGCGCTGCGCATCGACAGCAACCGCAAGCTGCTGGCCAACGTGGTCAACATCGCCTGGAACGACCTGCCGCTGGACTACCTGGAGCACTGGACCGACCGCGTGGAGGCCCTCACCGTGGCCGACATCCGCGCCGCCCTGCAGCGCAAGCTGCAGCCCGAGCGCATGGTGACCGTCACCGTGGGCGCGCAGCCGGCCGCCACGGCAAAGGCCCGGCCATGAACCGGCGCGCCGCGGCGCCAGCCGCCCCGCGCACAGCCCCACGTACGGCAGTGCGTGCGCCCGCCAAGGGCGCCGGCGAGGTGCGCATCATCGGCGGGCAGTGGAAACGCACGCGCCTGCCGGTGCTGGACAAGCCCGGCCTGCGTCCCACGCCCGATCGCGTGCGCGAAACGCTTTTCAACTGGCTAGGCCAGGACCTGACGGGCTGGCGCTGCTTGGATGCCTTCGCCGGCACCGGCGCCTTGGGTTTCGAGGCCGCCTCGCGCGGGGCGGCCAGCGTGCTGCTGGTGGAAGGGGACGCTGCGCTGGCCGCGCAACTGGAGACGCTGCGCCAGCGCCTGCAGGCCAACGCCGTGCGCGTACAGCGCGGCGACGGCGTGGCCGCGCTGCGCCAGTGCACGCCGGCCAGCATGCACCTGCTGCTCATCGACCCGCCGTTTGGCGGCGAGCTGTTCGCCCCTGCGCTGCAGGCCGCCGCACAGGCCGTGGCGCCCGACGGCTTCATCTACCTGGAGGCGCCTGCAGCCTGGACGCAGGAGCAGCTCAACCCGCTGGGGCTGGCGCTGCACCGGCACCTGAAGGCCGGGGCCGTGCATGCGCACCTGCTCCACAAAGCCTGATTGCTATTGATATAGGAGCTGTTGGCGCTTGTTGGTAGGGCGCTGAAGGCTGATTTGGCTTCAATGGCCCATGGGCAGGCGTGCGCTGCATAATCCGCCCCACGGGGCCCGTGCGGGCTCCGCCACTGCAAGGAGACCCCACGCCATGGCGCATGTGCTCGCCGTTTATCCCGGAACCTTCGACCCCATCACGCTGGGGCATGAGGACCTGGTGCGCCGCGCGGCAAGACTGTTCGACCGCGTAATCGTGGCCGTGGCCATTGCCCACCACAAGAAAACCCTGTTCAGCCTGGACGAGCGCATGGAGATGGCGCGCCAGGCGCTTGCCGACTGTCCGCAGGTGCAGGTCGAGTCCTTCGAGGGGCTGGTGACGGAGTTCACTGCCGCGCGCGGCGGCACGGCCATGGTGCGCGGGCTGCGCTCGGGCACGGACTTCGACTACGAGTTCCAGCTTGCCGGCATGAACCGCGCGCTGGTGCCCGGTGTCGAGACGGTGTTTCTCACACCCGCGAGCCAGTACCAGTTCATCAGCAGCACGCTGGTGCGCGAGATCGGCACGCTGGGCGGCGACGTGGCGCAGTTTGTCTCGCCCGGCGTGCACGAGCGCCTCTTGCACAAGCTGGGCCGCACCGCCGCGGCGTGATCAGCGCCGCGCCACGGTGTCGTGCACGAAGCGCAGCTTGCGCAGCGCGCCCGTGGACAGGGCAAACGGATAGGCATCGCGCTGGCCCATGCTGCGGTTCAGGCTGTTGAGCAGCAGCGTCAGCGGCATCCACGCCGAGACCATGGCATCAAAACCGGGCGCCGGCTGTGCAAACGGGTCGGGCATGGCGTAGTGCTGCGCGTGGTCGGGTGTCGTACCGGGAATAGCCATGTGGGTCTGAAAGCTGGCGGCCGTCTCCAGCAGATCGACCAGGTGCAGGTAATGCGCCCACGTTTCGGCCCAGTCCTCCCAGGGGTGCGCGGCGGCATAGGCGCTGACGTGCTGCGGCTGCCATTGCGCAGCGGGCAGGGGGGCACGCTGGTAGTGCGCCTGCAGCGCCTGGGCGTAGTCGCGCCGCTCGTCGCCGAAGAGTGCGCGGAAGGTCTCCACGTGCCCGGCGCGCAGCACCAGTTCTTCCCAGTAGTAGTGGCCGGATTCATGCCGCAGGTGACCCAGCAGCGTGCGGTAGGGTTCATGCATGGCCTGGCGCCGGCGCGCGCGCTCGTCGTCATCGGCCTCGGCCACGTTGAGGGTCACGACACCCTGGGCATGCCCCGTCATGACGGGCGGCGCGCCCGCCACGTCCGCCAGGAATTCATACACTGGCCCGGGCTGCTGCGTGCTCAACAGTCCCAGGCGCGCCAGCGTGTAGAACAGGTGCCGCTTGGCGCTCTCTATCTGCGACCAGCGGCGCAGGTTGTCGGGCAGGGACAGGTCCGGTAGCACGCGCGTCCGGCGGCAGGCGGCGCACAGCCCGCCGTGCGCCTGGGCATCTGCGGCCGGTAGCGCAAAGGTGCAGGCGCCGTAGGTGGTGCGGTTGGTGCATAGCTGGTAGTGGGCCGGTGGCGCAGCACCGTCGCTGCCGCGTGTAGGAACACGCTGCCAGGTGCGCGACAGGGCGTGGTCGCCGTCGTCCGCAGGCGCGAGCGCCAACATGGCCATGTCTTCGGGAGAGAACGCCAGCGTGCAGCCGCAGTGCACGCATTGCACGCTCTCGAAGAACACGAGGGAGCCGCATTGGCCGCAGTGGAACAGTCGCATGCGTAGGGATTCTGACGCAGGTAGTGCGCGTCACCTACCAGCCGAAAAAAAACGCCGCCCAGAGGGCGGCGTTCCTGCGCAGTCGTGTGCGTCACGGGCGCACGACGATGCTGTTGCGCACCTCGCGCACATGCTTGGTGTTGCGCGCGATGGCTTCGGCGCGGTCCTTCTCGGCCTGGGTCTTGGCAAAGCCCGAGAGCTGGACGGTGCCGTTCAGCGTCTCCACGCTGATGGCGGTGGCAGAGACGCTCTTGTCCTCTGCCATCTTGGCCTTCACGGCGGTGGTGATACCTGCGTCGTCCATGTAGGAGCCCACGGTTTGCTGGTTGCGTGCTACCGAGCAGCCGGTGGAAACGATGGTGGCGCCTGCAAGCAGGGAAAAGGCGATGGCACGTGCGTATTTCATGGTTGTGTCCTTGGGTTATGGTTGAAAACACGGGTGCTGGGATAACCCCGCTGCGGCCTGTTGCACCCTCCGGTGGCCTCAACGGTTGGGAAAGGGAGGCTAGCGGTGCAGCCAGTCCTTCAGTTCATCCGCATGCTCCTCCTCGTCGGCCAGGATGCCTTCGAGCATGCGCCGCGTGGTGGGATCCTTGTCGCCGATCAACTGGATCATCTGGCGATAGGCCTCCACCGCGATGCGCTCCGCCACCAGGTTGGCGCGCACCATGTCTTGCAAATCGGATGACTCATCGTATTGCGCATGGCTGCGCGACAGCAGCGTAGAAGGGGAGAAGTCCGGCGAGCCGCCCAACTGCACGATGCGTTGGGCGAGCAGATCGGCATGGGCTGCCTCCTCGTTGGCGTGCACCAGGAACTCTGCGGCGATCGCCGGCGACTCGCGGCCGTCCGCCGTGAAATAGTGCCGCTTGTAGCGCAGCACGCAGACCAACTCGGTCGCCAGAGCGTCGTTGAGCAGGGCAATGATGGCATCGCGGTGTGGGCCGTACGCGGGCGTCACGGCGCCTTCGTCCAGATCCGCGGTGGCTGCCTGGCGCAGCGCGGCTTCGTCAAGCTGAAGCGCGCTGGCGTGGGTATCGCTGTGCATCATCGGGTCGGTTCCTGCGGTAGTCTCAATAACGCTCGCCGCGGTGGCGTGTCCACATCAGCGCAGTGGCAAAGGCGGCGCCCGCGGCTGCGGCGATCAGCAGGGACTTGCCGGGTTGTTCCGCGACGTAGCGGTTCGTGGCGTCCGCAGCCTGGTGGAACTGGCGCCGAGCGCGTTCGCCCGTGTGCGCGCAGTACGAAATGCCGCGCGTGGCCAGGTCCTGCGCCTTGGCGGCCAGGTCGTCGATCATCGGGTCCACGCCCTCTTGCATGCGCTGCATGCGGGTCTCGGCCTTGTCGATGGACTCATTGGTCATCCGGCGGGTGGACTGCAGTGTTTCGGACGCCTTGTCGAACACGCCTTCGGCCACGTTGTGCGCCGTCTCTGCCGCCTTCTGGGTGGTGGTTTGGATCGTCATTGGGGGAGTTCCTTTCTGTGGTGGCATCTGCCTGGCGGGCCAGGTTGCTGGGGCGTCAGCCCCTCTTCAACAAGCTGAGCACGAAGGTCACAACCGCCATGATCACGAACACGAAGAACAGGATCTTCGCGATGCCCACGGCGCCGGCGGCGATGCCGCCAAATCCGAACAGGGCGGCCACCAAGGCGATGACCAGGAATACCACTGCGTAATGCAACATAACCAGCTCCTTGTTTTCGGCGCGGTGCGCCGGGTGGTTGCGAATGCGCCTGAGCACATGGCTTGACTGTAGGGAGGCTGGCGTTGCATGAGTGCCGGTGGCTGGCGCACCCCGCTGTAGGACGCCACCGATCAGATGAGCAGCCCGGACGCAGGGCTGCGAACGCGTCAGGTCAGCGTGTGCGGCAGCACGGCGCTGACCAGGGTGCCCTCGCCGGGCGTGGACGTGACCGTGAGCTTGCCGCCCGCCGCCTCGACACGGTGGCGCATGCCGAACAGACCATGCGCGTCGGGGGCGATGCTTGAGATGTCGAACCCGTCGCCGTCATCCCGCACCTGTACCGATACATGGTTGGGATAGCTGTGGACCGACACCAGCACCTTGCGCGCGTTGGCGTACTTGCTGATGTTGGTCAGGGACTCCTGCACCAGCCGGTAGACGGTGAGCTGCGCTGCGTCGGACAGCTTGGCAGACTCCAGGCTGGTGTCTATCTGCAGGTTGCTGCGCTGCGCGAAGTCGCGCGTGAGGATTTCCAGCGACGTGGTGAGCCCGAGATTGGAGAGCGACGAAGGGCGCAGGTCCTCGATGATGCGCCGCTTGAGCGCGATGCCGCTGTTGAGCGTCTCGGTGAGGTGCTGCACGCGCTCGGCGTTCTCGGGGGTGTGCAAATCGATGCGCGACTTCAGGCGTGCCACGTCCAGCTTGGCGGCCGTGAGCAAAGCACCCAGCTCGTCGTGCAGCTCGCGCGCCAGGTGTGCGCGCTCTTCCTCGCGTACTTGCTGCAGATGGCTGGCCAACTCGGAGAGCGCGGCAGTGCGTTCACGTACCAACTGCTCCAGTCGGTCGCGTTCGCGCGCCAACACCTCCTGCTCGCGCGCATGCGCAGCCTGCAAGGCGCTGGTCTGGCGCAGGTACAGGTAGAACGCCAGCAGCCCCACCACCGCCACGGCGGCGATGCCGATGCGCGAGAGCATCAGCGAATGCAGGATCTCCTGCGTGCTGTGTTCCGTTTGCTGGGCGCTGCGCGCCACCAGTCGCGCTGCGATCGCCCGGATGGCATCCATGTTCTCCTTGCCCACGTCGGTGGAGAGCACGAACTTCCAGGCGTCGTCGTTGTCCTGGCGGCGCAGCTTGAGGCTGAGGTCGAGTTCGGAAAGCTTGCGCGTGATCTGCTGCGACAGCTGGGAAAAGTCGTCCAGGTCCTGCGGTGCGTGCCGGTAGGTCTGGCGCAGCTCATCAAGGTTGGTGTTGATGGTGGCGACCGCCTGCTCGTAGGGCTGCAGATAGCGCTCGTCGCCGGTGAGCAGGTAGCCGCGCAGCCCCGTCTCGGCGTTGAGCATGTTCTGCAGAAGCCGGTCGAGCGCAGCGCGCGTGGCGTGCGAGCGGGCCAGGTCGCCCACGGCCGCGTGCGAGCGCATGTACCCGGTTTCGTTGATGCCGACCAGCAGGGCCACAGCCAGCAATGCCAGCGGCAGACTGACGGCGATCTTGCGCAAACGGGACCAACTCATGCTTGGGCTTCTCCAAGGGGACTGGCAGGGCACGGTTGAAAATGCATATCATCGGCCTGCGCTGCCATGCTAGTGCAATGCAGAGCAGATGGGCAGATCTTCAGACCATACCTTACCGGGGAGCAAGGCGCTCTCCTCTTGAAAGAAGGCTCAATGATCAAGATTGGCATTGTGGATGACCATGCGATAGTCCGTGCCGGGCTGCGCCAATTTCTCTCGGAACATGTGGACCTGCGGGTCGTTGGCGAGGCAAGCAACGGCAGGGAAGCCATTGATCTGGTGCGCGTTCACGAGATCGACGTGCTGGTGATGGACCTGTCCATGCCCGGCCAGAGTGGCTTGGATGCGTTGGCCATGCTGCGCGCCAAGGCGCCCGACATGGGCATCCTGATCCTCAGCGGCTACCCCGAGGAGCACTATGCGATCAATCTGATCCGCCAGGGTGCGAGCGGCTATCTGAACAAGGAATGCGAGCCCAAGGAGATCGTGGAGGCCATCCGCACCATCGCCCTGGGGCGCCGCTACCTGACCCCGTCCGTGGCCGACCTGCTGGCCCAGCAGCTCAACCGCAAGGACGATGCACCGCCCCACGAGCAGCTGTCGGAGCGCGAGTTCCAGGTGTTCCTCAAGCTGGCCAAGGGCGAGACGGCGGGTGACATCGCCAAGTCGCTGTCGCTGAGCGTGAAGACCGTGAGCACCTACCGCACGCGGCTCATGGAAAAGATGGGGCTGTCCTCCAACAGCGATCTGACGTACTACGCGCTCAAGAACAAGCTCATCGATTGAGCGCAAAGCGCACAAAGCACAAGGGCCAGTCACTGACTGGCCCTTGTGCTTTGTGCAGAGGTTTGAGAGTAAGGATGGGCGCGTGTCAAAGTGCAGATGGGGCCCGCGCAGCGCCGTCAATTGGTGGCCGCTGAACTAGCAGCTGCCCGCTGCGTGCTGTTGCTGTGTTCGATGCAATAGTCCACCAGTGCCTCGATCTCGTTGGATTTGTCAAACACGGCGTCCACCCCCAGCTGCGCACAGCGCATGCGCACGTCAGGTGTCGCGTAGTTGCTCAGCACCACCATCTTCTGCGCTGACAGGCGGTTGCGGCAGGCGGCCAGCACGCCCAGCCCACTGCCTTGGCGCAGGAACAGGTCCACGATGGCCAGGTCCCACTGGGAGGTGTGCGAGGTAAGCCACTCCTTGCCCTCGTCCTCCGTCTCGGCGATGCCGACAGCTTCCACCTCCGCCAGTTCTTCGAGCGTTCCGATCAGGTTTTCGCGGATGGTGGCGTTGTCTTCGACGATGTACGTGCGCAGTTTCACGGTGCTTCCTGTTCGGCCGGGAACGAAAAATAGGGCGTCGGCGTTACTGTATGAAAACAGGCTGGCGGATTCTGCCAGCAGCCGGGTGCAGTGCCCGTAGGTGCATTCCTACCTGGCTGGCGAGTGCAGGGAACCGCACACGGGGCAGGCCGGGTCGCGCTCGGTGCGCACTTCGGTCCACTGCATGTCGCGCCCGTCCAGCATCAGCAGCCGGCCTGCGAGCGAGCTTCCGACCCCCACGAGCAGCTTGAGCGCCTCGGCCGCCTGCATGGTGCCGATGATGCCGACCATGGGCGCGAACACGCCCATGGTGGCGCACTGCACCTCCTCAAAACGGGCGGTGGGAGAGAACAGGCAGGCATAGCAGGGCGTGTCATCCCGGCGGGGGTCGTACACGGAAATCTGCCCGTCGAAGCGAATGGCCGCGCCTGCCACCAGGGGCTTGCGTTGGCGTACGCACGCGGCGTTGATGGCCTGGCGCGTCTGGTAGTTGTCCGTGCAGTCGAGCACCACGTCTGCGGCGTTGACCAGCCCATCCAGCGCGGCTGCGTCCACACGCTGGCGCACGGTGCGCACTGAAACCAGGGGGTTGATGGCCTGCACGGCCTGGGCCGCGGAGTCGACCTTGGGCGTGCCGACGCGCGCCGTGGTATGGGCGATCTGGCGCTGCAGGTTCGTGAGGTCCACCACGTCGTCGTCCACCAGCGTCAGGGTCCCCACGCCTGCGGAGCCGAGAAATAGCGCGGCCGGCGAGCCCAGACCGCCGGCACCGATGACGAGTACGTGGGCTGCCAGGATGCGCTCCTGTCCCTCGATACCGATCTCGTCGAGCAGGATGTGGCGGGAATAGCGCAGCAGTTGATCGTCGTTCATGGGGTGGTGGGCGTGAAAAAGGCCGGGCTCCGCGGGAGTCCCGGCCTGGTTGCCAAGAAAGACAGCGTCAGTTGTCCTTCTTCTCTTCCTTGCGTTCCGTGAGGGTCTTGCTGGCCAGCACGGTGCGGCCCTTGAGCTGGTTGAGTGCCTGGCTGAGCTGGAAGTCCTTGTCCGAACCGTACTCGGGCAGCTTGCGCTCGGACACGGGCTTCTTGGCCTCTTCCTCGAGGCGCTTGCGGGCCTCCTCGCGCGCCTTCTCGCGGCCGGCATCCTTCGCTTCCTCGCCCTGGCCGCTGGTCAGGTGTTTTTCCAGGTCGGCTTCGCGCATGCGCAGCGATGCGTAGATGTCGCCCTCGGCGGTCTCGTCGAGCATGACGTCTGGCACGATCCCCTTGGCCTGGATCGATTTGCCCGACGGTGTGTAGTAGCGCGCCGTCGTGAGCTTGATGCCCGTGTCGGGGCCCAGCGGCCGCACGGTTTGCACCGAGCCCTTGCCGAAGGTTTGGCTGCCCATGATGGTGGCGCGCTTGTGGTCTTGCAGCGCTCCCGCGACGATCTCGCTGGCCGAAGCCGAGCCTTCGTTGACCAGCACCACCAGGGGCACCGTCTTGATGGCGGCGGGCAGGCGCTTGAGCGGGTCGCCGCTGCCCCGGCGCAGATAGAACTCGGGCGAGGCCTTGAAGGTGGCCTTGCTCTCGGCCAGCTGGCCGTTGGTGGAGACCACCGTCACGTTCTCCGGCAGGAAGGCAGCCGACACGGCCACGGCCGCATCCAGCAGGCCGCCGGGGTCGTTGCGCAGATCCAGCACCAGCCCCTTGAGGCGGGGATCCTGCTTGTAGACCTCTTCGACCTTGCGCACGAAGTCGTCCACCGTGCGCTCCTGGAACTGCGACAGGCGGATCCAGGCGTAGCCCGGCTCGATGATCTTGCCCTTGACCGATTGGGTCTTGATCTCCTCGCGCGTGATCGTGACGGGAAAGCTGCGGCTCTCGTCGCGGCGCAGGATGGTTAGCGTCACCTGCGTGTTCGGCTCGCCCCGCATGCGTTTGACCGCGTCGTTGAGCGACAGGCCCTTCACGGCGGTATCGTCGATTTTCGTGATGAGGTCGTTGGTCTTGAGCCCCGCGCGGTCGGCGGGGGAGCCCTCGATGGGGGAGACAATCTTGATCAGGCCGTCTTCCTGGGTGATTTCGATGCCCACGCCCACGAAGCGGCCGGTGGTGCCTTCGCGGAATTCCTTGAACGACTTCTTGTCGAAGTACTGCGAATGCGGGTCGAGGCTGGCGACCATGCCACCGATGGCATCGGTGATGAGCTTGCGGTCATCGACCGGCTCTACATAGTCGGTCTTGATCAGGCCGAACACGGCCGAGAGCTGCTGAATCTCCTCCAGCGGCAGCGGGGTCATGGCGCCGCGTGCCACGGTCTGCAGCGAGACGGTCGTGAGCGCTCCGGCCACCACGCCCACCGATATCCATCCAGCAATTTTGAGTTTGTGGCCCATAGAACACCTCTACCGATTCAATATACACCTTGGAAGGGCTGCGGCCTGGGCAGTTCCTTCAGGATCTGCCTATTTTTCAAGCAAGACCGCGCTACGCTTTCCAGAAGGCGGCGGCTCAGGCCTTGCCTTGCGATGCCACCGCGGCTGCGGCCTTGGCGGCGGCCTCGGCGTCGCCCAGGTAGTAGTGGCGCAGCGGCTTGAGGTCCGCGTCCAGTTCGTACACCAGCGGAATGCCGTTGGGAATGTTCAGGCCCACGATGTCCTGGTCGGAAATGTTGTCCAGGTATTTGACCAACGCACGGATGGAGTTGCCGTGCGCGGCGATCAGCACACGCTTGCCCGAGCGGATGGCCGGCGCGATGGATTCGTTCCAATAGGGCAGCACGCGCGCCACCGTGTCCTTCAGGCATTCGGTCAGGGGCACTTCGCCGGCCTGCAGTCCGGCATAACGCAGATCGCCGCGTTCGCTGCGCGGGTCGGTCGTTTCCAGGGCTGGCGGGGGGGTGTCGTAGCTGCGGCGCCAGACCAGCACTTGCGCGTCGCCATACTGCTTGGCCATGTCGGCCTTGTTCAGGCCCTGCAGAGCGCCGTAGTGGCGCTCGTTCAGGCGCCAGCTGTGCTCCACGGGCAGCCAGGTGCGGTCCATCTCGTCCAGGCAGTGCCAAAGCGTGCGCGTGGCGCGCTTGAGCACACTGGTGTAGGCCAGGTCAAACTCGTAGCCCTCGGCCTTGAGCAGGCGGCCGGCATTCTTGGCCTGCTCGATGCCCGTGGGGGTCAGATCCACATCGGTCCAGCCGGTGAAGCGGTTTTCCAGATTCCACGTGGATTCGCCGTGGCGGATCAGAACGAGTTTGTGCATGGTGTCCCTTGGGGCTTCAGGTCAAAAACCCGACATTCTAGAATTGCGCGGTTTGCATACCCCAAGGAACCCCGTGAATTTCGTTCTCGACAATTGGTATTTGATCTTCCTCGCGCTGGCCTCGGGCGTCATGCTGCTGCTGCCCGCGCTCAAGGGGGCCGGGGCTGGTACCCTGGGCACGGCGCAGGCCGTACAGCTCATCAACCGTGAGAAGGCGGTGGTGATCGACGTGTGCGAGCCTGAGGAGTTCGCCGCGGGCCACGTGGGTGGCGCCAAGAACATCCCGCTGGGGCAGTTGCAGGAGCGCCTGCCGCAGGTGGCCAAGAACAAGGCCGTGCCCATCATCCTCGTCTGTGCCAAGGGCGCGCGCGCCTCGCGGGCTGCAGGCATCGCCAAGGGCCTGGGCTACGAGAAGGCGCAGGCGCTGGCCGGCGGCCTGACCGCTTGGCGCGAGGCCAACCTGCCGGTTGAAAAGGCCTGAGGCGCCCGCATCTACCAGCATTGTTCGTTACGCAGAAAGGTCGCCGTCCCATGCAAGCCGTGAAGATGTACACCACCGCCGTGTGCCCCTATTGCATCCGCGCCAAGCAATTGCTGAAGCTGAAGGGTGTGGAGCAGATCGAGGAAATCCGCGTGGACACCGACCCCGCCGCGCGCCAGCACATGATGGAGATCACCGGCCGGCGCACCGTGCCGCAGATCTTCATTGGCGACACCCACGTCGGCGGACACGACGACCTCGTGGCCCTGGACAGCCGTGGCGGCCTGGTGCCGCTGCTGGGCGCCTGAGCCTTTGCCGCCATTGGCGCGTTGCATAATGCGCCCCATGTTGCCCGCTGCGGGAGCCTCTCCCGGGCGGGCTTTGTTTTGACCGAAAGACCGAGACCACCATGGCCGAAGAAACCCCCGTGTTCCAGATTCAGCGCGTGTACCTGAAGGACCTGTCGCTGGAGCAGCCCAATTCGCCCGCGATCCTGCTGGAGCAGGAGCAGCCCAGCGTGGACATCCAGTTGGGGGTCGAGGCCACACCCGTGGTCGAAGGCATCTTTGAAGTGGCCGTGACCGCCACCGTGCAGACCAAGATCAAGGACAAGACCGTGTTCCTGGTGGAGGCCAAGCAGGCCGGCATCTTCGAGATCCGCAACGTGCCCGAGGACCAGATGGGCGCCATCATCGGCATTGCCTGCCCCCAGATCATCTACCCCTACTTGCGCGGCAACGTGGCCGACACCGTGACGCGTGCGGGCTTTCCGCCCGTGCACCTGGCCGAGATCAACTTCCAGGCCATGTACGAGCAGCAACAGGCCGCAGCCGCCGAGGCTGCCACCAGCACAGCCCAGTAAACGGCTTCTTGGTCGTAACGGGTGTTAGAGCCATTTAAGGCTCTAGCGCCCGCCTGATAAGCGCGAGTAGCTATGAAAATAGTAGTCCTTGGCGCAGGCGCCTGGGGCACTGCCCTGGCCATAAGCGCGGCTGCGCACGCAGCCTGCCATGAGGTGCAGCTGTGGGCCCGTGACGCACAGCAGGCGCAGGCCATGCAGGCGAAGCGGCAGAACCAGCGCTACCTGCCCGGCCTTGCGTTCCCGCCCGGCCTGCACGTGGCATCGGGTGACATGGCTGCGCTGGCCGCGGACGCCGACCTCGTCGTCGTCGGCACGCCCATGGCTGCGCTGCGCGGCATGCTGGAACGGCTGGACGGCTGCGCGGCGCCCATCGCGTGGCTGTGCAAGGGCTTCGAGGCCGGCACGGGGCTGATGGCGCATGAAGTGTGCGCGCAGGTCGCACCGCGGCTGCACAGTGGCGTGTTCAGCGGCCCCAGCTTCGCCCAGGAGGTCGCCACCGCCCAACCCACGGCCATGGTGGCCGCCAGCCCCCGCGCCACGGTGCGCGATGCGCTGGTGCAGGCCTTCCACGGGCCCGCGTTGCGCGTGTACGCCAGCGAGGACATCGTAGGCGTGGAAGTCGGCGGTGCGGTCAAGAACGTATTGGCGATTGCCACCGGCCTGTGTGACGGGCTGCAACTGGGGATGAATGCGCGTGCGGCATTGATTACCCGCGGTTTGGCGGAAATGACCCGCTTAGGCCTTGCCCTGGGGGCGCGGCCCGAGACCTTCATGGGCCTGTCGGGCCTGGGGGATCTGGTGCTGACTGCTACAGGCGACCTGTCGCGCAACCGCCGTGTGGGGTTGTTGCTGGCCGAGGGGCGGACCTTGGCACAGGCGGTGGAGTCGCTGGGCCATGTGGCTGAGGGGGTGTACAGCGCCCGCACCGTGGTACAGCGCGCGCGCGCGGTGGGCGTTGAGATGCCCATTGCGGAGTGTGTCGTCGCGCTGCTCGACGGTGAACTGCGCGCTGCCGAGACGGTGGCCCGGCTCATGGAGCGCGAGCCTACCGTCGAGCGCCATTGATGCGCACACATCTCCAGTGAACGACAAAAAGCGGCCTGCAGGCCGCTTTTTGTCGTGCGCGGTTCAGGGTGCTTGGGTCACACGACACCGAACAGCATCAGCAGCAAAACGATACTCAGCGGGACACCCAGAAGCCAAAGAATGATCGGCATGTACGCCTCCTATAGGGATGGTTGAAACATGCCTTCACCTTAGCGATGGGCCAGACGCCCCGATGTCCGTCCAGGCTGCCACGCCGCGTAGGTCATCGCGGTCCTGTGCTTGTGCGAGTGCGCCTACGCACGGGCCGCCGCCGCGCGGTCTCAGAACTCCAAGTTGTCGATCAGCCGCGTGCTGCCCAGGCGTGCCGCGCCCAGCGCCACCAGCGTACCGGCGGCCGCGCCTGCAGCGGGGGGCTGAAGATCGTGGCGCTGGCGCACGGTGAGGTAGTCGGGCGCCCAACCTTGCTGCGCCAGGGTCTGCAGGGCCTGTTGTTCCAGGGCGGCCAGCGGGGGGGCGCCGGGTGCCTGCGCCGCCTGGGCCAGCGCGCGCAGCGCCGCGGACAGTTGCACGGCCTGGGCGCGCTCGGCGGTGCTCAGGTAGCCGTTGCGTGAGCTCAGGGCCAACCCATCGTCGGCGCGGGCCGTCTCGCCTGCCACCACCTCCACGGGCAGCGCGAACTGCTGCACCATGCGGCGGATCACCATGAGCTGCTGGTAGTCCTTCTTGCCGAACACGGCCGTGCCGCCGCCGCTGGCGAAGAACACTGCGGAAAACAGCTTCATGACCACGGTGCACACGCCCGTGAAGAAGCCTGGGCGGAAATGCCCTTCCAGGATGTCGGCCAGTTGCGGGTCGGGCTGCAGCTTGAAGGTCTGGGGCTCGGGGTAGAGATCGCTCTCGCGCGGCGCGAAGACGATGTCGCAGCCCGCGGCCTCCAGCTTGGCGCAATCGGCCTCCCAGGTGCGGGGGTAGCTGTCGAAGTCCTCGTACGGGAGGAATTGCAGGCGGTTCACAAAAATGCTGGCGACCAGCACGTCGCCCAGCGGCCGGGCCTGGCGCACCAGGGCGATGTGGCCGTCGTGCAGATTGCCCATGGTGGGCACGAAGGCGGGGCGGCCCTTGCCGGGGCGGCCTGTGCCGGGATGCGCGGCGATGGCGGCGCGCAGTTCGGGAATGGTGCGGACGGTGATCATGGGTGAAGGTGTTTGGTCAGTTCCAGGCGTGCAGTGCGTCGTCGGGAAAGCGCCCTTGCTTGACGGCCTGCACATAAGCCTCGATGGCGCCGCGCACGCTGCCCGCGTCCCGCATGAAGTCGTGCACGAACTTCGGGTTCTTGCCCAGGTTGATGCCCAGCATGTCGTGCATCACCAGCACCTGGCCGGCCGTGCCGCTGCCCGCGCCGATGCCGATGGTGTGGCAGCGTGGCAGGGCCTGCGTGAGGTCGCGTGCCAGGGGAGTCGGCACCATCTCCAGCACCAGCATGGCGGCGCCGGCGTCCTGCAGCTCCAGTGCCTGGCGGCGCAGCTGCTGGGCGGCCTGGTCGCCCTTGCCCTGCACACGGTAGCCGCCCAGGGCGTGCACCGTCTGAGGGGTGAGGCCCAGGTGGGCGCACACTGGCACGCCGCGCTCCACAAGGAACTGCACCGTGGGCGCGGTCCAGCCGCCGCCTTCGAGCTTGACCATGTGGGCGCCCGCCTGCATGAGCTGGCAGGCACTGCGCAGCGCTTGCTCGCGGCTCTCGGCATAGCTGCCGTAGGGCAGGTCGGCGATCAGCCAGGCCGTGCCCTGTACGCGGTGCAGGCCGCGTGCCACGCTGGCCGTGTGGTAGGCCATGTGCTCCAGCGTCACGCCCACGGTGCTGGGCAGGCCCTGGCAGACCATGCCCAGCGAATCGCCCACCAGGATGCACTCCACACCCGCCGCATCAGCCACGGCTGCGAAGGTGGCGTCGTAAGCGGTGAGCATGGTGATCTTCTCGCCCGCCTCGCGCATCTGCGCCAGGCGGGGCAGGCTCACGGGGCGTCTCTGGGGCAGCGGCGACGCGGGCGGCAGCGTGCCATAGGGCGTGCCGGCGGTGGGGGAGTCGGTCATGGCGCTTGGGATCCGTCGGGTTGCAAAAGTGCGGCGAGTCTATGCGATGCGGCTATGCTCGCCCCATGACGACGAGAGACTTGTTTGGCGCCGACGCACTCGCGGCGCTGGCCCGTGCCGATGTGGACCGCGCCCTGCAGGAAGACGTGGGCAGCGGCGACCTGACGGCCGGCCTGATCGACCCCGCGCGCCGCGTGCGTGCGCGCATCCTGGCGCGCGAAGCCGCCGTGATCTGCGGCGCTCCTTGGGTCGAGGCCGCGCTGCGTGCGCTGGACCCCGGTGTGAAGCTGACCTGGCATGTGGCCGAGGGCGCGCGCTGCGCTACCGACCAGGTGGTATTGGAGATCGAAGGCCAGGCGCGCGCGCTGCTGAGCGCCGAGCGCACGGCGCTCAACTTCCTGCAGCTGCTGTCGGCCGTGGCCACCAAGACGCGCACCTATGTGGATGCCGTGGCCGGCACCCGCGCCCACATCGTGGACACGCGCAAGACGTTGCCGGGCCTGCGCCTGGCGCAGAAGTACGCCGTGCGCACGGGCGGTGGCACCAACCATCGCATCGGCCTGCACGATGCCGTGCTCATCAAGGAAAACCACATCGCTGCCGCGGGCGGCGTGACGGCGGTGCTGCGGGCCGCCCAGGCGGTGGCTGCGCAGGCTGCATTCATCGAGATCGAGGTGGAAACGCTGGCGCAGCTGCAGGAGGCGCTCGATGCGGGCGCGACGATGGTGCTGCTGGACAACATGCCGCTGGCACAACTGCGCGAGGCCGTGCGCATCAACGCGGCGCATGCCGGCGGGGGCGCCATCCTGGAGATCTCGGGCGGCGTCACGCTGGAAGGCCTGCGTGCGCTGGCCGAGACGGGCGTGGACCGCATCTCCATCGGCACGCTGACCAAGGATGTGAAGGCTACGGATTTCTCCATGCGC
Organism: [Acidovorax] ebreus TPSY; assembly: GCF_000022305.1. NCBI lineage: Bacteria > Pseudomonadati > Pseudomonadota > Betaproteobacteria > Burkholderiales > Comamonadaceae > Diaphorobacter > [Acidovorax] ebreus. Next base: position 3,007,053 of record NC_011992.1, on the reverse strand, counting down.
CTGCAGGAATTGGCCTGACACGGCGTAGCGTCTTCCAAGGCGCGACAATCGATTCCCCCTCGTGAAGCCGTCGCGCCCCGGCGGCGAGAGCATTGCCATGAATACGACCGCCATCAAGGACGTCGAGTACGAACAGCCCCTCGCGGGCGCGGACGGCGCCACCTGCTCCACTAAGCACGCCTGGGCGCGTGTGCCGCCCGAGTTATCGCCCGCCGAGCGTGCCGCGCTCAAGGACAAGATCCGCCGCCTGCTGAAAGAGAAGAACGCGGTGATGGTGTCGCACTACTACGTGCACCCGGACCTGCAGGACCTGGCCGAGGAAACCGGCGGCATCGTCAGCGATTCGCTGAAGATGGCGCGCTTTGGCCGCGACCACGCGGCGCAGACACTGGTGGTGAGCGGCGTGCGCTTCATGGGCGAGACGGCCAAGATCCTCAGCCCCGAGAAGACCGTGCTCATGCCCGACCTGGACGCGACCTGCTCGCTGGACCTGGGCTGCCCCATCGACGAGTTCAGCGCTTTCTGCGACCAGCACCCCGAGCGCACGGTGGTGGTCTACGCCAACACCAGCGCCGCCGTGAAGGCGCGTGCCGACTGGCTGGTCACGTCCAGCTGCGCGCTGGACATCGTGCGTGCGCTCAAGGATGCGGGCCACAAGATTCTGTGGGCCCCCGACCGCCACCTGGGCGCCTACATCGAGCGCGAAACGGGCGCCGACATGGTGTTCTGGAACGGTGCATGCATCGTGCACGACGAGTTCAAGGCGCTGGAGCTGGAGTTGCTCAAGAAGGAACACCCGCAAGCCAAGGTGCTCGTGCACCCCGAGAGCCCGCCCGAGGTGGTGGCCCTGGCCGACGCCGTGGGTTCGACGTCCGCCATCCTCCAGGCTGCGCGTGAAATGGACGCGCGCGAGTTCATCGTCGCCACCGACAACGGCATGATGCACAAGCTGCGCAGGCTCAACCCCGGCAAGACCTTCCACGAGGCCCCCACCGCCGGCAACAGCGCCACCTGCAAGAGCTGCGCGCATTGCCCCTGGATGGCCATGAACGGGCTGGCCGACGTGGCGCGCGTGCTGGAGACCGGCGCCAACGCCATCCATGTGGACCCCGCGCTGATCCCGCGCGCGCGCCAACCCATCGACCGCATGCTGGCCTTCACCGCGGCGCTCAAGAGCGGGCAGCCCGCGGGTGCGCTGGTGCCGCATTTCGGGGCGGCCTGACGGGGTGTTTGGTTGCTATAAATTGAGTAGCTGTTCGCGCTTGATGGATAAGCGCTACGGCCTGTTTTGATGCCCACCACATCGCTGATCGATTTTGCCGATCCGCGCGACGCCGCCGCGCCGCGCCTGCGCCACGCCTTCGCGTCGCCGCGCCAGGTGCTGGTGGCTGCACGTCTGCAGGAAGTGACGGGTGTGTTGCATGCGGTGGAAGCCGCGGCGCGCGCCGGCCACTGGTGCGTGGGCTGGGTGCGCTACGAGGCCGCGCCCGCGTTCGACCCGGCATTGGCGGTGCATGCCGAGGCGCAAGGGGAGGGCGCGCCCGCGCTCGCCTGGTTCGCGGTGTACGACGCCCCCGCGCCCTGGCCCGCGCACGAGGCCGCGGGAACGGCGACCATCGACTGGACGCAGGCGCTGCCACGCGCCGCATTCGATGCAGCGCTGTCGCAGATCCAGCAGGGCATCGCGGCGGGGCGCTACTACCAGGTCAACTACACCGCACCGCTCATGGGCACATGGCAAGGCGACGCGCAGGCACTGTTCGCGGCGTTGCGCCGCGCGCAGCCCGGCGGTTACGCGGCGCACCTTGACGACGGCGTAGGCACGCAGGTGCTGTCGGTGTCGCCCGAGCTGTTCTTCGATTGGCGCTCCGGGCCCACGGGCGCGGGCGGCATCCTCACCCGTCCCATGAAGGGCACGGCCGCGCGCGGCGCCACGCCCGAGGCCGATGCGGCGCAGGCCGCAGCGCTGCGCGGCAGCCCCAAGGAACGCGCCGAGAACGTGATGATCGTGGATCTGCTGCGCAACGACCTCTCGCGCATCGCCGCGCCGCACAGCGTGCGCGTGCCGGCGCTGTTCCACACCGAGCAGTTGCCCACCGTCTGGCAGATGACCTCCGACGTGGTGGCGCGCACGCGCACCGGCACGCGGCTGGCCGACGTGTTCGGCGCGCTGTTTCCCTGCGGTTCGGTCACGGGTGCGCCCAAGGTGGAAGCCATGCGCGCGATTGCCACGCTGGAGACCGGCCCGCGCGGCGTGTACTGCGGCGCGGTGGGCGTGGTGCGGCCCGATCCGGCGGCGGGCGCGGGCGCCATCGCCGCCACCTTCAACGTCCCTATCCGTACCGTGGAGCTGCGGGGCGGCCACGCGCGCTGCGGCATCGGCAGCGGCATCGTCTGGGGCGCCGACCCGGCGGCCGAGTGGGGCGAGTGGGCGGCCAAGCGCGCCTTCGTGGATCGCGCCAGCGCGCCGTTCGACCTGTTGGAAACGCTGGGGCTGCATGCCGGCGTGCTGCGCCACCGCGCGGAGCACCTGGCGCGCATGCAGGCCGCCGCCGTGCACTTTGGCTATCCCTGGAATGCCGCGCGCGTGCAGGCTTGCCTGGATGCACTGGCCGCTTCCCATGCGCAGGGCGACTGGCGTGTGCGCCTGCTGCTGAACGCACACGGCGTGCCGCGCGCCGAAGCCTTCGCGTTGGCCGCGACGCCCATGCCCGTGCGGCTGGCACTGGCTGATCGCCCCTTCACCGAGGCGCACAGCGAATTCACGCGGCACAAGACCACGCGCCGCGCGCACTACGCCGCTTTCGCACCGGCGGCGGGCGGCGGTGGGTTCGACACCGTGCTCTACAACGCGGCGGGTGAGATCACCGAGGGCACCTTCGGCAACCTGGCGTTGCTGCTGGACGGTCGCTGGGTCACGCCGCCGCTGGCCTGTGGCCTGCTGCCCGGTGTGGGCCGCGCCGTCGCCCTGCGTGAGGGACGCATGGTGGAAGCCGTGGTGCGCTTGCAGGATCTGCCGCGCGTGCAGGGCTGGGCCTTCATCAACAGCCTGCGCGGCTGGCTGGACGCGACGTTGGACGGGATGCCTTAAGCGGGGCCCGCCTGCTAAGGCGGTGGTTCCGCACCCGCGCATATCGGCGTTTACGGCAAAACCCGCTGAACCTGCTGAACCCGCCGAATTTCCCACTTGGTGCAGGATTGCGCGAAGTTGTTTGTTCCATAGGCTCGGCCCCACCGCAGGGACGGCCGGGGAGTGGGGACGTGCGCACGGAGGCAGCGCGGGTGCGTGCGTAAGCAGCCTGCACATGCCGTGCGCCGTGCCTCGGCGGCGTTCTCCCGGTGAGGAACGGCCGGGCCGGGCAGGCACCCCAACCGCTGTGACTCTCAGAGCACAGCGGTTTCTTTTTTACATTCCGGATTCCCAGGTGCTTACAGGCGTTCCTTCACGTAGCTCGGCCGGTCCATGTCCACGATCTCCACGCTGAGCTGTACCAGCACGCCCGCAGGGTGCGGGGTGTGGCGGCGCAACACCTCGGCGATGCGACCCGCCAGGTCTTTCTTGGCTTCGGGGCTGCGGCCGGACAGTAGGCGCAGCTGCGCATGCACGAACGCGCGGTTGGCGGGCTGCGTGCCGATCTGGAAGCTGCCGCTGGTGCGCACGAAACGCGACTTGAGGTCGGCTTCGTCCAGGATCTCAGGGCTGGCGCACAGGGACGCGTTGAGATCGGCCAGTGCCTGGGCCTCGGGATAGCCGGGCAGGTTGCTGGAGTATTCGATGGTCAGATGGGGCATGGTGTGTTCCCGGGAGTGGAGGGGGGTGGATCAAAGTGCCTGCGTGGGTACGTGGTGGCGCAGTTCCACCTGGCGGTTCTGGTCGTTCACGAACACCAGTTGCGGCTGGTGTGCGGCCACGTCGGCTTCTGCCACTTGGGCGAAGGCCGCGATGATGAGCAGGTCGCCCACGCAGGCGCGGCGCGCGGCCGATCCGTTCACCGAGATCATGCCGCTGCCACGCTGGCCCTTGATGGCGTAGGTGACGAAGCGTTCGCCGTTGTCCACGTTCCAGATGTGCACCTGTTCGTTCTCGCAGATGTTGGCGGCCTCCAGCAGGTCTTCGTCGATGGCGCACGAGCCTTCGTAGTGCAACTCGCAGTGCGTGGTCTTCACACGGTGGATCTTGGACTTGAGCAGGGTGCGGTACATGGAATCTCCTTGGATTGTGAAAAGGGGTCAGCGTGCGGGCGGCACCAGGATGGTGGGCGCGGCGGGGGCGGCCACGTCGGGCCAGTCGCGGCTGAAGTGCAGGCCGCGGCTTTCATGGCGCATCTGCGCGCTTTTCACGATCAGGTCGGCCACCTGCACCAGGTTGCGCAGTTCCAGCAGGTCGCGCGTGACGTGGAAGTTGGCATAGAACTCCTGGATCTCGCCCTGCAGCAGCGCGATGCGGTGCGCCGCGCGCTCCAGCCGCTTGGTGGTTCGCACGATGCCCACGTAATCCCACATGAAGCGGCGCAGCTCGTCCCAGTTGTGGGAGATGACCACGCACTCGTCGGCGTCGGTCACGCGGCTGTCGTCCCACGCGGGCAGCGCGGGCAGGTCCGCGCGCTGCGCCTGCTGGATGTGCGCGGCCGCGGCGCGCGCGAACACCATGCATTCCAGCAGCGAGTTGCTGGCCAGGCGGTTGGCGCCGTGCAGGCCGGTGCAGGCGGTCTCGCCAATGGCGAAGAGGCCGTGCAGGTCGGTGCGGCCCGCCAGGTCGGTCAGCACGCCGCCACAGGTGTAGTGCGCGGCGGGCACCACGGGGATGGGCTCGCGCGTGATGTCGATGCCCAGCTCCGCGCAGCGCGCGAGGATGGTGGGAAAGTGCTCCTGCAGGAACGCGGGGCTTTGGTGCGAGATGTCCAAGTGCACGCAGTCCAGGCCGTGCTTTTTCATCTCGAAGTCGATGGCGCGCGCCACGATGTCGCGCGGCGCCAGCTCGGCGCGCGCGTCGTGCTGGGGCATGAAGCGCGTGCCGCCGGCCTGCGGCGGCAGCTTGAGTTGCCCGCCCTCGCCACGCACGGCCTCGGTGATGAGGAAGCTCTTGACGTGCGGGTGGTACAGGCACGTGGGGTGGAACTGGATGAACTCCAGGTTGGACACGCGGCAGCCCGCGCGCCAGGCCGCGGCAATGCCGTCGCCCGTGGCCGTGTCGGGGTTGGTGGTGTACAGGTACACCTTGCCCGCGCCGCCCGTGGCCAGGATGGTGTGCGGTGCGCGAAAGGTGAGTACCTCGTCGGTGGCCTCGTCCAGCGCGTACAGGCCCAGGCAGCGCTGCGCGCCAGCCAGTCCCAGCTTGGCGCTGGTGATCAGGTCCACCAGGGTGTGGTGTTCGAACAGCGTGATGCCGGGCGTGGCGCGCACCACGTCGATCAGCGTGCGCTGCACGGCCGCGCCCGTGGCGTCGGTGGCGTGCACGATGCGCCGCGCGCTGTGGCCGCCTTCGCGCGTGAGGTGCAGGGCGCCCTCTTCCTGCGAGAACGGCACGCCCAGGCCCTGCAGCCAGCGGATGGCCTGCGGCGCGTTCTCCACCACGAAGCGTGTGGCCGCCAGGTCGCACAAGCCGGCGCCGGCCACCAGCGTGTCCTGCACGTGCGACTCGAAGCTGTCGCCCTCCGCCAGCACCGCGGCGATGCCGCCTTGGGCCCAGCCGCTGGCGCCGTCGGCCAACTGGCGCTTGGTGAGGACGGCCACGCGGTGGGTGGGCGCCAGCTGCAGCGCGGCGGTCAGCCCTGCGAGGCCGCTGCCTACGATGAGTACGTCGAAGTCGTGTGAGGTCATGGCAATGTGCGCCGCAGCCACCCGGCCGTGGCGAGGGGGATGGGGGCGATCAGACAGGCGTATAGGCCAGGCGCACGTAGATGGGTGCGAACGCCTCGGCCTGGGTGATCTCGATGAGGGTTTCCTTGGCCAGCTCCAGCAGGGCGATGAAGGTCACCACGAGCACGGTGCCGCCCTTCTCGGGCTGGAACAGTTCCTCGAATTCCACGAAGCGCCGGCCCTGCAGCGCCTTGAGCACATGGCTCATGTATTCGCGCACCGAGAGTTCCTCGCGTGTGATCTTGTGGTGCTGCACCAGCTTGGCGCGCTTCAAGATGTCGCGCCAGGCTTCCTGCAGGTCGGTCAGGCTCACGTCCGGAAAGCGCGGCTGCAGGCTCTGCTCGATGGTGACCTGCGCGCGGAGGAAGTCGCGGCCGTACTGCGGCACCTGGTTCAGGTGCATGGCGGCCAGCTTGATCTGCTCGTACTCCAGCAGGCGGCGTACCAGTTCGGCGCGCGGGTCCTCGGGCTCGGCGCTGCCTTCCTGCTTCTTGGGCGGCAGCAGCATGCGCGACTTGATCTCGATGAGCATCGCCGCCATCAGCAGGTACTCGGCCGCCAGCTCCAGGTTGCGGCTGCGGATCTCCTCCACGTAGCCGAGGTACTGGCGCGTGACATCCAGCATGGGGATGTCCAGGATGTTGAAGTTCTGCTTGCGGATCAGGTACAGCAGCAGATCCAGCGGGCCTTCGAAGGCCTCCAGGAACACCTCCAGCGCGTCAGGCGGGATGTACAGGTCCTGCGGCAGCGCGAACAGGGGCTCGCCATACAGGCGCGCCAGCGCCACCTGGTCCACCACCTGCGGCAGGCCGTCGCCAGAGGCCGGCGGCGCACCGTCGGCGGCAGTCGCGGCGAGACGCGGAGCGGCCATGGAGCTTACTATTTATTCAATAGCTGCCAGCGCTTGCTGCATGGGCGCTGGAGCCTGATTTGATGTGTGGCGCGCTCAGGAGCGCGACTGGTACACGTAGGGCTGCTGGGGGATGCGCCCGGCGTTGTAGTCCTGCCAGGCATCGTGGTCCACCTGCTTGTCCCACAGCAGGGCGCGGCCGGCCTGCTGCTGGGCATCCAGCTCGGGCTTCTGGGCCTTGAGCTGCTTGATGAACTGGGTGGTGTCGGATTCGTAGTCGGGGCGGCGAAAGAAGGACATGGTGCGGTGCGTGAGCCTCTTGGTAACCGCGCATTTTAGCCCCGGCCCCTGGGCGACGGCCCGTGCGGCAGGCCCGTGGACGCTCTACAGTGCAGCCTGTGCGCCGCGACCGGGCGGCCGATCACCATGAGGATGGACCTACCGATGGCTTTTCACCACTGGCTCAAGGGCGCGGGCGCCTCCGTGCTGGCCTTGCTCACCCTGCTGGCGGGCTGCGACGAGCAGCGCATCCGCGAACTGGAAGAGGGCGTCTCCACCGAGCAAGACGTACGCGCGCGCTTTGGCGAGCCCGAGCAGGTCTGGCAGGAGGCCGACGGCTCGCGCACCCTGGAGTACAACCGCCAGCCGGCCGGGCGGCGCAACTACATGATCACCATCGGCACCGACGGCAAGATGAGCGCGCTGCGCCAGGTGCTGGCACCGCACCACTTCGCCAAGGTGCAGCCCGGCATGACGCAGGAGCAGGTGCGCCGCCTGCTGGGCAAGCCCGGCAAGCAGGTGACCTACGAGCTCAAGCAGGAGACCGAGTGGGACTGGCACTGGACCGACGCCCCCGCGCAGGAGAAGCTGTTCACCGTGGTGTTCGGCGCCGACGGGCGCGTGCTGCGTGCGGCCAGCACCGAGAAGCTGCACGACGGTCCTTGATCCGATCCTGGGCCGCTTCCTGAAGCCGCCCTGAAATGCGCGGGCGGGGAGGGACGGGCGCGGGTGTCCAGCAGACCTAGGGTTTTCCATGAGATGATTGCGCCCCGGCGCCACCAGCGCCGACCCGCAGGATGCTCAGGAACCACACCATGGCCAGCCGCACCGCACACACTTTGCACGCCCAATCGTCTCTTTCCGCACTCGCGCCCGCTGGCGCGGCGCACGTTCCCTCTTCCAACGCCACCCTGCGCCACGGCCCGTTCGAGGACGCCCAGGCGCTGTTCGCCGGCTCGCTGTTCGTCGGGCTGGCCATGCTCATGTACGCCCAGGCCGGGCTGCTCACGGGCAGCACGGCGGGGCTGGCGTTCGTGCTGCACTACGCCACGGGCTGGTCGTTCGGTGCGGTGTACTTCCTCATCAACCTGCCGTTCTACTGGTTTGCCTGGCGCCACCTGGGGCGCGTCTTCACGCTCAAGACGTTCGTCTGCGTGGCCATGCTGTCGCTGGTGATGGTGCTGGCGCCGCGCGTGTTCCACATCGACTACCTGCACCCGGCGTTCGCCGCGGTGGCCGGAGGGTTGCTGATGGGCACGGGCGTGCTGTTCCTGGCGCGCCACCAGTCCAGCCTGGGCGGCGCGACCATCGTGTCGCTTTACGCGCAGCAGCGCCACGGCATCCGCGCGGGCAAGGTGCAGTTGGCCATCGACTGCTGCGTGGTGCTGCTGGCGCTGTGCGTGGTGCCGTGGCAGCGCGTGGCCTGGTCGGTGCTCGCCACGGTGGTGATGTGCGTGTTCCTGTGGGTCAGCCACCGGCCGGGACGCTACCAGGGCGGTTGATGCCGTTGTTATGAAAAAGTGAGCTGCTCGCGCTTGTCTGGAAAGCGCTAGAGGCTGAAATCATGCATATAAAGAAAGCCCCGCGGTGCGGGGCTTTCTTGCGTGGGGCTCTCGGCCGCCTTACGGCGCAATCTTGCGCTTGAGCGCGCGCGCCACCTGCGGCGGCAGGCTGGGCAGGGCGCGCAGCAGCCAGGGCAGCACCTTGCGCTTCGGGCCGGCGAGCGACTCGGGCACCAGTGCTTCGATCAGGTGCGGCCCGGGGTGCGCCAGCGCGTATTCCAGCGCCTGGCAAAAGTCCTCGGCCGTGCTGGCGCGCACCGCATGCACGCCCATGCCCTGCGCGAGCTGGGCAAAGTTGAGTACCGGGCCCTTCAGGTCGAGCTGCGACTTGGCCTTGGGGCCCGCTTTCTCGGCGCCCACGCGCTCCAGCTCCACGTTCAGCACCGAGTAGCTGGCGTTGTTGAAGATCACGGACACCACATGCAGGTTCTCACGCGCCATGCTCCACAGCGCCTGGAGGGTGTACATCGCCGTGCCGTCGCCGATCAGTGCGATCACCGGGCGGTCGGGGCAGGCGATGGCCGCGCCCACGGCATTGGGCAGGCCCTGGCCGATGGCGCCGCCGGTCAGCGTGATCAGGTCGTGGCGCGGGCAGCCCGCCGTCATCACGCCCAGCATCAGGCCGGAGGTGATGGCCTCGTCGATGAGGATGGCGTTCTCGGGCAGCAGGTGGCCCACGGCCTTGCACACTTTGGGCGCGGTGAGCGGCCCGCGCGGGCGGCCGGGGCGCTGCGCCAGGGCCAGGGGCGGCTGCGTGGCGCTGGCGCCCAGCGCGGCGGCCAGCTTGTCCAGGCTCGCCGCCGCGTCCTGCGCCGGGCTGCACAGGGTGTGCACCGTGCAGCCCGCGGGCACCAGGTCGCTGGCCTTGCCGGGGTAGGCGAAGAACGAGACGGGCGACTTCGCATCGACCAGCACCAGGTGCCGCGCGCCCGCCAGTTGCACGCCGGCCAGCTCGGCCAGGTAGGCCACGCGCTCTACGGCGGGCAGGCCCGCGCCGCGCTCCATGCGGGTGGGAAACACCTCGGCGAGCAACTGCACGCCGCTGTGGGCCGCAATGCGCGCGGCGCTGCGCAGCGCCCCCTCGCGCAGCGCGTGGCCGCCCAGCAGCACGATGGTCTTTTCGCCCGAGCGGATGGCCTGTGCGATGGCCTGCACGGCTTCGTCGCTGGCAGCGGTGGGCGCCGGCAACGCCGGGGGCAGGCAGGGCTGGCCGCCCTCGCCCCACGACACGTCGGCGGGCAGGACCAGCGTGGCCACCTGGCCCGGCAGGCCGCGCGCGGCGGCAATGGCATCTGCCGCGTCCTGGCACAGGGCCGCAGTGCTTTGCGCGGTGCGCACGAAGCCGGGCGAGACGTTGCGCGCCACGGTCTCGATGTCGGACTGCAGCTGCGCGTCGTACTGCGTGTGGTACGTGGCATGGTCGCCCACGATGTTGACCACCGGCACCTTGCCCTTGCGTGCGTTGTGCAGGTTGGCCAGGCCGTTGCCCAAGCCGCAGCCCAGGTGCAGCAGCGTGGCGGCGGGCTTATCCGCCATGCGCGCGTAGCCGTCGGCCGCGCCGGTGGCCACGCCCTCGAACAGCGCCAGCACGGCGCGCATGCGCGGCTCGCTGTCCAGCGCGGCGACGAAGTGCATCTCGCTCGTGCCGGGGTTGGTGAAGCAGACCTCGATACCGGCATCGGCCAGGGTCTTGAGCAGGGCTTGTGCGCCGTTCATGGGAATCTCCTTGCTTCCTTATTCATAGCTGCTAGCGCTTGATGGGTAAGCGCTGGAGCCGTTTTTCGTTATCAATCCGTGTCGAGGTGCTGGGATCCGATGTCGGCCACGCGCGTCACGCCCGCCAGCGTCATGGCCAGCAGCAGCTCGCGCTGCCACTGGGCCAGCAGGGTGTGCACGCCCGCCTCGCCCTGCGCCGCCAGCGCCCACACCCAGGGGCGGCCGATGAGCACGCCGCGCGCGCCCAGCGCCAGGGCCTTGAACACATCCACGCCGCTGCGCACGCCGCCGTCCACCAGCACCTCGGTCTGCGCGCCCACGGCCTGGGCGATGGCGGGCAGCTTGGCGGCGGTCGAGGCCACGCTGTCGAGCTGGCGCCCGCCGTGGTTGGAGACGACGATGCCGTCCGCGCCCACCTGCACGGCGGCCTGGGCGTCCTGCACGTCCAGGATGCCTTTGAGCAGCAGGCGGCCCTGCCACTGGCTGCGCAGCCAGTCGATGTCGCGCCACGTCACGCTGGGGTCGAACTGCGCGTCCACCCAGGCCTTGAAGGCGCCCAGGTCGCGCGCGCCGGGCACCTGCGCGGTCAGGTTGCCAAAGCGCAGCGGCTGGCCGCGCAGCGCCACGTCCCGCACCCAGCCGGGGCGCGCCAGCACCTGTGCGGCGCGGATGAGCGCAGGGCGCGCGCCGCTCGCGGCCATGCCGTGGCGGATGTCGCGCAGGCGCATGCCGGGCAGCGGCAGGTCGACGGTGAAGACCAGCGTGCGGCAGCCGGCGGCCCAGGCACCGTCCAGCAGTGCGCGCACGGCGCCGCGGTCGCGCAGCATGTAGAGCTGGAACCAGGGAGGCGTACCGGCGGCGGCCGCCACCTCGGAGATGGGGCAGATGCCCACGGTGGAGAGCGTGAATGGCACGCCCGCTGCGTGCGCCGCGCGCGCGGCCTGCGCCTCGCCCCGGCGCGCGGCCATGCCCGCCAGGCCGATGGGTGCCAGCGCCAGCGGCAGCGCGCAGGGCTGGCCGGCCAGGGGGGCGCGTGTGTCCACCTGCGCCACGTCCACCAGCACGCGCTGGCGCAGGCGCAGGGCGGCGAAGTCCTGCACGTTGGCGGCCAGCGTGCGCTCGTCGCTGGCGCCGCCGTCGATGTAGTCGAACAGAAAGCGTGGCAGGCGCTGCGCTGCGAGGCGGCGCCAGTCGGCGACCGATACGGGGTAGCCCCTCATGCGCCGGCCCTCCCGGTGATGGCGCGCGCCGCTGCGCGTGCGGTGAGGATGCAGCCGGGCAAAAAGGTGCCTTCCAGCGAGCGCTTGCCGTTCGCACCGCCGCCGCCAAAACCTGCCGCCTCGCCCACGCAGTACAGCCCGTCGATGGGCTGGCCTGCGCCGTCGAGCGCGCGGCTGTGCAGGTCCGTTTGCAGCCCGCCCAGGCTCTTGCGCGTGATGAGCTGCATCTGGATGGCGATGAACGGCCCCGCGCCGGGTTGTTGCAGCGGCGCGGGCGCGCAGGTGCGCAGCCGGTCTGGCCCCCACTGGCGCGCGTGCAGGATGCGGCGGATCTGGTCGTCGTTGTGCAGCTTGCTGCCGTGGGCGAAGTTGGCGTCGAACGCATCGGCCGTGGCCTGCAGCACATCCGGGCGCACGTCGAGCGAGGCGGTCAGCGCGTTCATCTTGGCGGCCAGCCCGGCCAGCGTGTCGTCCACCAGGAAATGTGGGCTCTGCCGCTGCATCTGCCGCACCAGGCGGTGGTTGCCCAGCAGCGTTTCCTTGAGGAACTTCGGGAACTGCATGTCGCGGATGCGCTGGTTGTGCTCGGCGCCGGAGATGGCGAATTCCTTGGCTGCGATGCGCCAGTTGAGCAGGTGCCAGGTCCAGGGCTTTTCCTGCGCGGCCACACGCTGGCACAGCCAGTGCGTGTCGAAGCCGGTGACCAGCGGCGCGGGGCCGATGCGCTCGCCCCGGTGGTTCAGCCACAGCGCCGACTTGCACGGGATGGCCGACAGGCCGTGCCCGTCGAAATGCGGAAACGGGTGTGGAAAGCCCGCGGCGTAGTTCCACATCTCGCCCGCGTGGGTGATCTGCGCGCCCAGCGTGGCGGCGTGGCGGTGCAATTTGCCATCGGCGAAGGGGTGCGCGCCATTGAGCATGGCGGCGGGGCGCGGCCGGCCATGGGGCCAGTTGGCGCGGGTCTCCTCGTGCCCGCCGTTGATGCCGCCCATGGCCAGCACCACCACCGGGGCGTGCAGCCGCACCTCTTCGCCCGTGGCTTCGTTCACCGCCACGGCGCCGGAGATCCGTCCACCCTGGTGGTCCAGTGCCGTGGCGCGGTGGCCGTGCAGCAGTGTGAGCCTGCTGCCTTCACCCGCACGCCGCAGTGCCGCGATCAGGCAGCGCGTGAGTTCGCGCGAGGTGCCCCAGACGATGTGGTAACGCGGCAGGCTGTTGCCCTCGCCCTGCAGGCCGCGTTCCACCCAGTTCACCGCGGGCATGAACTTCACGCCCTCCTGCAGCAGCCAGTCGTGCACCTGCACGCGCGAATGCTCCACGTAGTAGCGCGCCCAGGCGTGGGGCCAGTGGTCGTCAGCGTCCAGCTCGCCAAAGCGCAGCCAGTCGGCCAGCGCACGCTCGGGCGTGTCGGGGATCTTCATCTTTGCCTGCAGCGGCGTGCCCACCAGGGCCATGCCGCCGAAGGCCCACAGCGCCAGGCCGCCGAAGCGTTCAGGCGTGTCGCGGTCCACCAGCGTGACGCGCTGGCCCGCGCGCAGCAGCTCCAGCGCGGCCACGATGCCGGCCAGGCCGCCGCCAATGACGACGGTGTCGGAATGTTGGATTGCCATGCGGCTGTCTCCTTGCGCGCTCTGTGTGGCGCACTGCCGGCCAAGATAGCGGCATATCATGGCGCGGCATAGACTTTGGAGGCCATAGAAATTGACCTTGCAGGCCAGCGTTTCGATGAGTTGGGTGAACACCGTGCTGGCCGCCGCCGAGCGCGCGGGCGTGGCGCGCGAGCGCCTGCTGGCGCAGGCGGGTATCGCACCGGCCGAATTGGCGCACGAGCGCTGGCCCATTGACCACATCACGCGGCTGTGGCGCGCAGCCGTGCATTGCACGCAGGATTCGGGTTTTGGCCTCAAGGTGGGGGCACAGGTGGGGCCGGGCAGTTTCAATGTGGTGAGCTACCTGCTGCAGTCCGCGTCCAGCCTGCGCGCGGCCATTGCCGCGGTGCAGCAGTACCAGCGCCTCATCAGCGACGGCGGGCGTTTCCAGATGATCGCGGGCGAAACCGCCAGCTGGGTGGTGTACCACCCGCGCCAGGGCGCGCTGGCATTCAGCCCGCACCAGATCGAGGCGGTGCTGGCCGCGGTCGTGGCGTTTGCGCGGTGGGTCACGGGACAGGTGGTGCGTCCGCGGCAGGTGCAGTTCAGCCAGGCACGCATCGGGCCGCTGGCGGGTTACCGCGAGGCCTTCGGCTGCGCCGTGGAATTCGAGCAGGCCTTCAGCGGCGTGCTGCTGGACAACGCGCTGCTGGACGCGCCGCTGCCCCAGGCCGACGAGCAGCTCGCGCGCCTGCACCGCGAACATGCGACGACACGGCTGGCGGCACTGTCAGCGCCGGCCGACCTTGCACAGGCGCTGCACGCATGGATGGCCGATCAATTGCAAGCGCCGCTGCACGGCAAGGCCCCCGAGCGCGCCCAGGCCGCGGCAGCGCTGGGACTGAGCGAGCGCACCCTGGCGCGACGCATGCAGGCGCTGGGCTTGAGCTACACCGCCGTACTGGACGCGGCGCGGCACCAGGCCGCACTGCACGCGCTGGCGCAGGCGGACCGCCCGCTGGGCGAGATCAGCCAGTCGCTGGGGTTCGCGGAGCCCAGCGTGTTCAACCGGGCCTTTCGCCGCTGGACAGGCTGCACACCGGGGCTGTGGCGGCAGGCCGCGCGGCCACCGGGCGAGCCCTCGGCGTGACCATGCGTCCGTCCTGTGGCGGGTGCCGCCAGGCTACGCGCGCAGCGGCTACGGCAGCGCCTCAGGCGTGGGTGCCGCCTGCTCCTGCGGCGGGGCATCCGGCAGCGGCTGCGGTGCGCCGCCTTCGCGGTAGCGGATGGTGATGCCGCTGTGGTCTTCTTCGTCGATCATCGCGTCATAGGCCTTGCCCACGCCTTTACCGACAACCTTGGCCGTGCCCACGGCGGCGTCGGCCGCCAGCCCCACGGCGGTCGCCGTGACACTGACGGCGGCTGCACCCACCGCCACCACCGTGCACCCCGAAAGCAAGGCGCACAAAAAAACCCCTGCAGCCGCAAGGCGCAGGGGCTGGCGCGATCGCCGAGGCTGGGGCATCAGTGGATGCGCATGCCCGGCTGCGCACCGGGGAAGGGCTCCAGTACGAAGATGCCGGGGTGCGCCTTCTCGTCGGCGTGGCTGGCGGCCAGCACCATGCCCTCGCTCAGGCCGAACTTCATCTTGCGCGGCGCCAGATTGGCCACCATCACCGTGAGCTTGCCCTGCAGGTCCTCGGGCTTGTACATGCTGGCGATGCCGCTGAAGACGTTGCGTGTCTGCCCTTCGCCCGCATCCAGTGTCAGGCGCAGCAGCTTGGTGGAGCCTTCCACGGCCTCGCATTTCACGATCTTGGCGATGCGCAGGTCCACCTTGGCAAAGTCGTCGATGGTGATCGTCGGGGCGATTTCCTCTCCGCCAGGGATGACCTTTTCGACTGCGGGAGCAGGGGGTTCGAACAGCGCGTCCAACTGCTCCTGCGTCACGCGCTGCATCAGGTGCTGGTACTGGCCGATCTGGTGGCCGGCGCCCAGGGGCTGGGCCACTTCGGCAAACTGCTCGGGCGGCAC
This sequence comes from [Acidovorax] ebreus TPSY, assembly GCF_000022305.1. Lineage (NCBI taxonomy): Bacteria > Pseudomonadati > Pseudomonadota > Betaproteobacteria > Burkholderiales > Comamonadaceae > Diaphorobacter > [Acidovorax] ebreus. Next base: position 2,991,944 of record NC_011992.1, on the reverse strand, counting down.
GATGAGAAAGCGGGCCACCTCGGCAGCCACCTGCGGCAGGATGGGCTTGAGGTAGATCGTCAGGATGCGGAAGGCCTCGATGCAGGTGGTGCAGACGTCCTGCAGGCGCGCCTCCATGCCCTCCTGCTTGGCCAGCTCCCAGGGCTTGTTGGCGTCCACGTAGCTGTTCACGCGGTCGCACAGCAGCATGGTCTCGCGCACGGCGCGGGCCGTGTCGCGCGCCTCGTAGGCTGCAACGATGGGACCGGCCTGCTCGCGCAGCTGCGCCAGCAGCGCCTGGCCATCGGCGCTGACTTCGCCCAGCTTGCCGCCGAAGCGCTTGAAGATGAAGCCCGCGGCACGGCTGGCGATGTTCACGTACTTGCCGATCAGGTCGGAATTCACGCGGGCCATGAAGTCTTCGGGGTTGAAGTCGATGTCTTCGTTCTTGCCGTTGAGCTTGGCGCCCAGGTAGTAGCGCAGCCACTCGGGGTTCATGCCCAGGGCCAGGTATTTGAGCGGGTCCAGCCCCGTGCCGCGGCTCTTGCTCATCTTCTCGCCGTTGTTCACGGTCATGAAGCCGTGCACGCAGATCTTCGTGGGCGTCTTGCGGCCGCTGAACTTCAGCATGGCGGGCCAGAACAGCGTGTGGAAGGTGATGATGTCCTTGCCGATGAAGTGGTACTGCTCCAGCTGCGGGTCGGCCATGTAGGCGTCGTAGTCCTCGCCGCGCTTGTTCAAGAGGTTCTTGAGCGAGGCCAGGTAGCCCACGGGGGCGTCCAGCCACACGTAGAAGTACTTGCCCGGCGCATCGGGGATCTCGATGCCGAAATAGGGGGCGTCGCGGGAGATGTCCCAGTCGTCCAGACCTTCGCTGGTCGTGCCGTCGGGATTGGTGCGCGTGCCGAACCATTCCTTGATCTTGGCGGCCACTTCGGGCTGAACATGCTGGCCGTTCTGCGTCCACTCGGTCAGGAACTCCACCGCGCGCGGGTCGGAGAGCTTGAAGAAGAAGTGCTCGGAGGTCTTGAGCACCGGCTTGGCGCCCGACAGCGCCGAGTAGGGGTTGATCAGGTCGGTGGGCGCGTAGACCGAGCTGCAGACCTCGCAGTTGTCGCCGTACTGGTCCTTGGCATGGCAGCGCGGGCACTCGCCCTTGATGAAGCGGTCGGGCAGGAACATGTTCTTCTCGGGGTCGAAGAACTGCTCGATGGTGCGCGTCTCGATGAAGCCGGCGGCCTTCAGGTCCAGGTAGATCTGCTGGGACAGCTCGTGGTTCTCCGGGCTGTCGGTGTTGCTCCAGTTGTCGAAGGCAATGTGAAAGCCATCCAGGTATTGCTTGCGTCCGGCGGCGATGTCGGCCACAAACTGCTGGGGCGTCTTACCCGCCTTCTCGGCGGCAATCATGATGGGCGCGCCATGGGCGTCGTCCGCGCCGACGAAATTGACCGCGTTGCCCTGCATGCGCTGCGCGCGCACCCAGGTGTCGGCCTGGATGTACTCCATGATGTGGCCGATGTGGAAATTGCCGTTGGCATACGGCAGGGCGGTGGTGACGAAGATCTTGCGTGCGGTCATCGGGGGCGGCTCTCCAGTCGCCTCGGGTTTCGAGGCGCAACCCTCGATTTTAGGGCGTGTCAGTTCCGCGGCGCCCGCACGGGATTGCCGTGGTCCTGCCAGCCGAAGAAGGCGCAGATCTCGCTGCGCCGCGCCAGCGCGTCCCCGTGGCCCAGTGCCATGAGCTCGCGCGTGTAGCCGCGCTCGAACAGTAAATAGCTGGCCAGCGCGCCGGTGCCCGCGTCAGGCCGGTCGGCGCGCACGCCCAGCGCGCTGAGCAGGGTGCGGATGGTCCCCGGCAGATCGCACACATGCCGTGCCGCCATCTCGTCCAGGTTGCGCGAGGGGGCGAACACCAGCAGCTCCAGCGGCCGCAGCGGGCTGTGGCTGCGCGCCTCGGGCGGAATCAGCGCCAGCGTCTGGTTGATGCGCTGGGCGCGCTCGATATCCACCGACAGCGCATCCAGAAAGATGTTGGACAGCGTGTGGCCCGCCACCTGGGCCAGCGCCGGGTAGGGCTGCTGCGTGCCAGCCATGCAGGGGCGCGGCGGCTCATAGGTGCGGCTGGTGCCCACCACCAGCAGGCGCCGCGCACCCAGGTGGATGGCGGGCGCCAGCGGCGCGGTCTGGCGCATGGAGCCGTCGCCGAAGTATTCGGTGTGCCCGTCGATGGCCAGTGGCGCTGCCGGGAACATGAAGGGAATGGCCGACGAGGCCAGCAGGTGGTTGCGCGTGATGGGGCCGCGCGCGGATTTGCGCAATGAGCGTACCCAGGGCTCCTGGGCGTCTCCGGCGTCAAAGAACGCCACGTGCTGGCCCGAGCTGTAGCTGGACGCTGTCACCGCCAGGGCGCGCAGGTGGCCCGCGCGGATCAGCCGCGACACGCGCGCCAGTGGCACCAATTGGTCCAGCAGTTGCGCGAGCGGCGCGTTGTCCAGCAGCGAGTGCGGGCGCATGCGGCTCCAACGGGTGAGGGCCCAGCCCAGCGACAGCAGCGTGAGCCAGCGTGCGCCGCTGCGCATCACGCTCAGGGAGTCGGCGCGGTACACCTGTCGGGCATGGAACTGGGTCCACACGCGCGCCAGGCGCCGCACCGTGCGGTCGAACTGGTCCGCGCCACAGGCCAGGGCCGCCGCGTTGATGGCGCCGGCCGAGGTGCCGGTGAGGATGCCGAATGGCCCCGGCCCGCGCCGCTCGCCGCAAGCCAGCCGCAGGTCGGCAATCGCCTGCAGCACGCCCACCTGGTAGGCGGCACGCGCGCCGCCGCCCATCAGCACCAGGCCGGTGTGCGCAGGGGCAGGGGAGTGGGTCATGGAGCCACGCGGCTTGGGTTGCGCCTTTTTTTAACCTGCGGGCGTGGCCTTGAGCAGCAGGGCAGCCAGGGCATCGCCCTCCAGCAGCACCACGCCATGCTCGCGCGCAAAGCTGCGTGCGGTCTCGCTCACGGTGCCGGTCAGCGCCACGTACACGGCCTGCGCGCCTTGCTGCTGCGCTTGGGCGTGCAGTTCACGCAGGGGTTCCACACCATGGGTGGCGGCCTTCCAGCGGCGTGCGGCCACCAGCACCGCGCGGTCGCCCTGCGTGATGCGCAGGTCCGCGTGCAGGCCGGCCAGGCGCTGCACCTCGTGCCCCTCGGTGCGCCATGCGCGCTCCAGCGTGTTGGCGAAATCCTTCCACGGCATGGCGGCAGCGGCCTGCAGGGCACCCTGAACGCGCGCGGCGCTGGGGGCGCGCCACTGGCGCCACGCGGCGATGCAGCCGATCACGGCGATCGGCAGCGCGCCCATGGCGGCGAACGGGGCGATGTCCCTCGGCAGCAGCGCGCCGCAGACGAGCACGATGGCGGCGGCGATGGCAAAGCTCACCCACCAGGGCGAGCGCAGCAGGATTGCGAAGCCCGAGTTCGGGGCCATCTTCAGTTTCACAAAGGAGTCCTTGAGGAATGAGGTGGGTTTGAGCCTAGCCGAAGGCGGCGTGTTCCCGCACGAATCGCCGGGATTTCATGTGCGCGAGAGGGTTTCAAAAATGATAGCTGCTTGCGCTTATCCATAAAGCGCTGCAGCTTGATTTGACGCCGAACTATTCCAGCGCCAGCACGGCTTGTGCCACACCGGCGATGCCCTCTGGCGACAGGTCCGGCGCGCCCACGCGCTGGCGTGTCTCCCAGTGCGTGAAGTTGCGCGCCTGCGAGCGTCCGTAATGCGGGTCGTAGTGCAGCAGCATCAGCTCGGCGAACAGCGCGGACAGCTCCCCCGCCCGGGCCCAGGCCTGCCAGCGCTGCACGACTTCCTTGCCCTGCAGCTCGGTGAGCGTGCCCAGGCGCTTGGCCAGTGCATCGGGGTCGTCGCCCAGGTAAGCGTAGTCGCGCAGCAGGTAGGCCAGGCGCTCTTCGGGCGTGGCTTCGATCTCGATGCACGCGGCGGCGCGCAGGCGTTGCACCAGCGGCACGGGTACCGTGAGGCGGCCGATGCGCGCGCTCTCACCCTCCACATACACGGGGCGGGACAGGTCCAGCGCCTCCAGTGCGGTGGCGATCTGTGTCTCGAAATTTTTCTGCGATGGCTGGGGCACGCCCGGCAGCGCGCCGAGCAGTGAGCCCTTGTGGCGGGCGTAGTGCTCCAGGTCCAGCACCTGCGCGCCCATGCCGGCCAGCTGCTGCAGCACGCGCGTCTTGGCACTGCCGGTGGCGCCCACCAGCACGCGCAGCTCCAGCTGCGGCACCAGGGTCTCGATCTGCGTCATCACATGGCGGCGAAAGGACTTGTAGCCGCCGGCGAGCTGCTGCGCGTCCCAGCCCACCAGGCGCATCCACTGCACCATGGAGCCGCTGCGCATGCCGCCGCGCCAGCAGTAGACCAGCGGGCGCCAGTGCGCAGGCTTGTCGGCGAAATGCGTGCGCAGGTGGTGCGCCAGGTTGGCCGCCACCATGGCCCCGCCCACGCGGCGCGCCTCGAAGGCGCTTTGCTGCACGTAGATGGTGCCGACGATGGCGCGCTCCTCGTCGTTCAGCACCGGGCAGTTGATCGCGCCGGGGATGTGGTCCTCGGCGTATTCGGCGGGCGAGCGCGCGTCGATGAGGGCGTCGAACTGGTGGCGGTCTTCGGGACGGATGGGGCGGTGGTGGGACACGGGAATGCGGTGCTGAACAAAGCCGGGTAGGTGCGAATCTGGGATGATGCGCGCGGCGCGCCCGCGGCACACTTTTGTGCGTCGGGGCAGGCGCCATTGTCCGTCACCGCGCTTTTTCCCTGTTTGCCATGAATGCTTCCGCCCCCACCGCCGCCCCTTCCCATCCGCGCCTGACCTCGCTGTCGCATGGCGGCGGCTGCGGCTGCAAGATCGCGCCGGGCGTGCTGTCGCAGATCCTGCAGCAAAGCGGCGCGGGCGCCGTCATGCCGCCCGAGTTGATGGTGGGCATCGAGACCTCGGACGACGCGGCCGTGTACCGCCTGAACGAGAGCCAGGCGCTGGTGGCTACCACGGACTTCTTCATGCCCATCGTGGACGACCCATACGAGTTCGGCCGCATCGCCGCCACCAACGCGCTGTCCGACGTGTACGCCATGGGCGGCAAGCCCATCGTGGCGTTGGCGCTGGTGGCCATGCCGGTGAACACGCTGCCGCTGGACGTGATCGGCGCCATCGTGCGCGGCGGGCAGGACGTGTGCCGCGCGGCGGGCATCCCGATCGCGGGCGGCCACACCATCGACTCGGTCGAGCCCATCTACGGCCTGGTGGCCATGGGCCTGGTGCACCCGGACCGGGTGCGCCGCAACGCCGGCGCCCAGCCGGGCGACGTGCTGGTGCTGGGCAAACCGCTGGGCGTGGGCGTGTATTCGGCCGCGCTGAAGAAGGAGCAACTGGCCGACGCCCACTACCGCGAGATGATTGCCGCCACCACGCGCCTCAACACCCCCGGCCCGCTGCTGGCCGAGCTGCCCGGCGTGCACGCCATCACCGACGTGACGGGCTTCGGCCTGGCCGGCCATGCGCTGGAGGTGGCGCGCGGCGCGGGCGTCACGGTGCAGATCGACTGGTCGCGCGTGCCGCTGCTGCCCGGCGTGGCGGACCTGGCCGCGGCGGGCTTCGTGACCGGCGCCAGCGGCCGCAACTGGGCCGGCTATGGCGAGGGCGTGGCGCTGGCCGCCGGCCTGCCGGCCACCGCACAGGCGTTGGTGACGGACCCGCAGACCTCGGGCGGGCTGCTGGTGGCCTGCGCGCCGGACAGCGTGCAGGACGTGCTCGGGGTGTTCGCGCGCGAGGGCTTCGCGCAGGCGGCGGTGATCGGCAGCGTGCAGGCGGGGCCGGCACGGCTGGAGCTGCGTTGAACACGCCGCCGGGGTCGCCGCCGCAGCTGGCTACTCCGGCGGGGCAGGGGGGATTGCGCGAGCTGTCGCCTGCCTACTTCGGCCTGGTCATGGCCACAGGCATCGTTTCACTGGCTGCGGACATGCTGGGCCATCCCCTGCTGGCGCGCGCGTTGCTGGCCCTGAATGCCGTGCAGTACGTGGTGCTGTGGGTCTTGTATGTACTGCGGGCCTGGCGCTATCCCCGGCGTTTCTTTGGCGACATGGTGGACCACGCGCGCGGGACCGGCTACTTCACCATGGTGGCTGCCACGGGCATCCTGGCCAGCCAGTGCATCGTGCTGCTGGGCCATGTGCCGCTGGGCTTCGCGCTATGGGCGCTGGCGGCGCTGCTGTGGCTAGTGTTGACCTACACCATCTTCACGGCCTTCACCATCCGCCGGGACAAACCTCCGCTGGACCGGGGCATCAGCGGTGCCTGGCTGCTGGCCGTGGTGTCCACGCAGGCGCTGGCCGTGTCCAGCGCCCTGCTGGCCGCGCGCATCGGCCAGCCGCTTCGGCTGGAGCTCAACCTGCTGGCGCTGTCCATGTGGCTGTGGGGCGGCATGCTCTACATCTGGATGATGGCGCTGATCTTCTACCGCTACTTGTTCTTTCCCTTCTCACCCGGCGACCTGTCTCCGCCGTACTGGATCAACATGGGGGCCATGGCCATTTCCACGCTGGCCGGCTCGCTGCTGATCCTGAACGCGCCACAGGCGCCGTTCCTGGTGTCGCTGCTGCCGTTCCTCAAGGGCTTCACGGTGTTCTACTGGGCCGCGGGCACCTGGTGGATTCCCATGCTGGTGCTGCTGGGCATCTGGCGCCACGGCGTGCGCCGCTTTCCGCTGCGCTACGACCCGCTGTACTGGGGCGCAGTGTTTCCGCTGGGCATGTACGCGGCCTGCACCTGGCAGATGGACCAGGCCATGGCCTTTGGCTTTCTGGATGCGCTGCCCCGGCTGTTCTTTGCCGTGGCGCTGCTGGCCTGGCTGCTGGCGTTCATCGGCATGCTGCGCAGCGTGGCGCGCCAGCTGCGTGGGCTGTAGGCAAACAAAGGCACAGGCGCGCCAGTGCCAAGGCCGCTTGGCTAGACTCCGGCTTTCTCTTCAGCAAACCACACAACCATGGCACTCACAGAACAGGCATTGTTGGCGGCGATCGCCGGCGTCCAGGATCCGCACACGGGCAAGGACTTCGTGAGCACGCGCGCGGTGCGCAATGTGCAGATCAACGGCGGCGATGTCGCCTTCGACGTGGAGCTGGGCTACCCCGCCAAGAGCCTGGTGCCCGAGTTGCGCCGCCAGTTCATCGCCGTTGCCAAGGCAGTGGCGGGTGTGGAGAACGTGTCGGTCAACATCAACACCAAGGTGATCGCACACGCGGTGCAGCGGGGCGTACAGCTGCTACCGCAGGTGAAGAACATCATCGCCGTGGCCTCGGGCAAGGGCGGCGTGGGCAAGAGCACCACGGCCGCCAACCTGGCCCTGGCGCTGGCCGCTGAAGGCGCCCGCGTGGGCGTGCTGGATGCCGACATCTACGGCCCCAGCCAGCCCATGATGCTGGGCATCAGCCGCCGCCCGGAGAGCGAGGACGGCAAGACCATGGAGCCGCTCGAGAACTACGGCGTGCAGGTCATGTCCATCGGCTTCCTGGTGGACCAGGACGAGGCCATGATCTGGCGCGGCCCCATGGCCACGCAGGCGCTGGAGCAGCTGCTGCGCCAGACCAACTGGAAGGACCTGGATTACCTCATCATCGACATGCCGCCGGGCACGGGCGACATCCAGCTCACGCTCTCCCAGCGCGTGCCCATGACCGGCGCGGTGATCGTCACCACGCCGCAGGACATTGCGCTGCTGGACGCCAAGAAGGGCATCAAGATGTTCGAGAAGGTGGGCGTGCCCATCCTGGGCATCGTGGAGAACATGGCCGTGCACGTGTGCAGCAACTGCGGCCATGTGGAGCACATCTTCGGCGCCGACGGCGGCAAGAAGATGGCCGCCGACTATGGCATGGACTACCTGGGCGCGCTGCCGCTGGACATGCACATCCGCCTGCAGGCCGACAGCGGCAAGCCCACCGTGGTGGCCGACCCTGACGGCGAGGTCGCGCAGATCTACAAGAAGGTGGCGCGCGATGTAGCCGTGAAGATCGCGCAGCAGGCCAAGGACTTCTCCAGCAAGTTCCCCACCATCTCGATCAGCAAGAACACTTGATCTGCCAGGGCGCGTTGCGGCTCAGCGCAGCGCGAGCCGCGCGCCCGCGCCTTCCTCTGCTCCGCCCATCACGGGCAGCGGCTTGCCGTCCGGTGCGCGCACCGTGCTCAGCAGCGCCACCACGCGGGCCTGCGTCTCGGCGGGCAGCGGCGCAAAGCCGGTGCCGGCCACCGCGCGGTCGCCCATCAGGAACGAGCGATAGAAGAAGTTGAGCGCGCGTGCCGTGCGCTCGGGCGCGGCGGGCTTGCTGTTGATCACGATGTAGGTGGCCGACACGATGGGCCAGGCCATGGGGCTGTCCACGTCCACCAGCGGCGGCGCGTTCAGGCCGTCACGAAACAGGTTGGCGCCGCGCACGGCGGCGCGGTAACTCGCCAGCGAAGGGGTCACCCATTCGCCGCGCCGGTTGCGCAGCGCGACGGCGGCGGGACCGTCGCCCACCACATAGTCCGATGAGACGTAGCCCAGGGCACCGGCGGTGGCCTGCACCGCCGCCACCATCTTGCTGGAACCCTCCACGGTCTGGATCGCGCCGCCGGCGGGCCAATTCGCACGTCCTTCCTTGAGGGGGATGGCGCTGTCGTCCGCGGCCGCGGCCTGCCGCAGGTAGGCGAGCAGCACTTGCGTGGTGCCCGAGCCGTCGGCCCGCACGACGCGCGTGATCGGCAGGTTGGGCAGCTTCAATTCAGGGTTCAGCGCGGCAATCGCCTTGTCGTTCCAGTGGTCGATGCGTGCGGCGAAGATGGCGGCCAGCACCTGCGCGTCCAGGCGCAGCCGCCCGCTGGCTACGCCCGGCAGGTTCACGACCGGCACCACACCGCCCACCAGCGTGGGGAACTGGATCAGGTGATGCTGGGCCAGCTCCTGCTGCGACAGGGGAATGTCGGTGGCGCCGAAGTCGACCTGCTGCGCCTTGATCTGCTGCACGCCTTGGGTAGAGCCGACGGCTGCGTACTGGACCTTGGTGCCGCGCTCCTGCGCATAGTGGCTGGCCCACTGGGCATACACCTTGGCAGGAAAGGATGCGCCCGCGCCACGCAGGGTGATGTCTTGGGCCAGTGCGGGTGCGGCCAGGCCCAGGCTGATCAGCGCGGGGGCGGCGATCAGCGCGATACGCGATCGGAAAGTCGTTTGCATAGCGAGAAAGCGTCGGAAAGAGTGGTATGGCAGGGCCCGCATGCGCCGCAATCCAGGGGCGCGGCGGCTGGGGGCCTGCAGGGCCGGGCGGGAGCCAGCGGAGCGCGGCTTTGAAGGGCGCGCATCTTACCGGCCTTTGCAAGGAGGCAGGACGGCTGGATGAGATGCCATGCAGAGGGAGCGGTATGGGAACAAGGTGCCGAGGGCAAGCGAAGTGCGCGCAGGCAAGCGCGGGGCGGCGTGCCGGACAGCAGGGCCCGGCCTTAGTCCTGCCCGGTGGGACCGCGTGCATTGACGCCGCGGGGGGCGCGGCGCACACTGCCTGCGCTTCCTTTCCCCCGCGATTCCATGATCTCCCGACCCGAATTCACCGCCGTGCCCGTGGCCACGGCAGACGATCTGCGCGAGCGCCTGCGCCGCAAGGCCCACCTCAAGGGCCGCCAGCCCGAGGCCTCTGCCCTGGCCGAGGTGCAGACGCTGATCGGCGCGCGCCCGCCCGAGGGCTATGCGCGCGACCGGCTTATCGAGCACCTGCACCTGATCAACGATCGCCACGGTGCGCTGTACGAGCGGCACCTGGTGGCGCTGGCGCGCCTGATGAACCTGCCCATGGCCGAGGTGTACGAGGTGGCAAGCTTCTACCACCACTTCGAGGTGCTGCGCGACGCCGACGGGCCGCCGCGCCTGGTGCTGCGCGTGTGCAACGGGCTGTCCTGCTGCATGGCCGGGGCCGACGCGTTGCTGGCCGAACTGCCTGGGCGGCTGAGCGCCGCGGGCCATGGCGACGTGCGTGTGCAGGCCGCGCCGTGCGTGGGCCGCTGTGAGCAGGCGCCTGTGGCCGTGGTGCACCAGTGCCCGGTGCCGCGTGCCACGCTGGGGGCGGTGCTGGAGCGGGTCGATTTGATGCCGGATCGGGCTCAGGCCCAGCACCCTCAAGCGCCGACAGCTCCTGTTTTTGAAGCGCTGCCGCAAACGGCGATCACGCGCGGGCCGGAGGCGGTCGCGCCGCCGTGGGTGGGATTGGCCGCCTATCGGGCGCGCGGCGGCTATGCGTTGGCCGCCGGCCTGGCGCAGGGGCACGTGCCGGCCGACGGCGTGCTTGCGGCCATGGAGGACTCGGGCCTGCGCGGCCTGGGCGGTGCGGGTTTCCCGGCGGGGCGCAAGTGGCGCATCGTGCGCGAGCAGGCGGCCCTTGCCGGGCGCCAGGCCGCCCCGAGCGAGGCAGCGGCCCCCTCGGCGGGCAGCGGACCACGCGAAGCCGGGGAGCGTGGGAGCGTGGCCCTCATGGCGGTGAACATCGACGAGGGTGAGCCCGGCACGTTCAAGGACCGCACTTACCTGGAGCGCGACCCGCACCGCTTCCTGGAGGGTGTGCTGGTGGCTGCACAGGTGGTGGGCACCGCAGAGGTGTACATCTACCTGCGCGACGAATACCACGGCTGCCGCGCCCTCCTGCAGGCAGCGATTGCCGAACTGCAGGCCGACCCGCCGTGCGCCTTGCCGCGCATTGAGCTGCGCCGCGGGGCAGGCGCCTACATCTGCGGCGAGGAGTCCGCGATGATCGAGAGCATCGAAGGCAAGCGCGGCGAGCCGCGTATGCGCCCGCCCTATATCGCCCAGGTGGGGTTGTTCGGCCGGCCCACGCTGGAGCACAACTTTGAGACGCTGTACTGGGTGCGCGACATCGTGGAAAAGGGCCCCCAGTGGTTTGCCAGCTTCGGCCGCCACGGGCGCAGGGGGCTGCGCAGCTTCAGCGTGAGCGGGCGGGTGAAGGAACCCGGCGTGAAGCTGGCGCCCGCTGGCATCACGCTGCGTGAACTGGTGGATGAATACTGCGGCGGCATGGCCGAAGGGCACGTGCTGTATGCCTACCTGCCCGGTGGCGCGTCGGGCGGCATCCTGCCGGCGCGGCTGGCCGATGTGCCGCTGGACTTCGACACGCTGCAGCCGCACGGCTGCTTCATCGGATCGGCGGCCGTGATCGTGCTCAGCCAGCACGACCGCGCGCGCGATGCCGCGCTGAACATGATGCGTTTTTTTGCGCACGAGAGCTGCGGCCAGTGCACGCCGTGCCGCGTGGGCACGGCCAAGGCGGCGCAGCTCATGCAGGCACCGCTGTGGGACGAGGACACGCTGGACGACCTGGCGCAGGTGATGGCCGACGCCTCCATCTGCGGGCTGGGGCAGGCGGCACCCAACCCGATCCGCTGCATCCACAAGTACTTTGCGCATGAGGTGGGCGAGGGCCCCTGGCCCGGTGACCTGCCGCTGCCGCGTGGCGGCGTGCGCACCGAGCGCATCCCGCCCGCCGCAGTGCCGGAGGATCGCCCATGAGCGCCGCACCGCACACCGGCGCCGTGCCGTTCGAGCTCGACGGCGAACTCTTGCAGGCCCTTCCGGGCGAAACCCTGTGGCAGGCCGCGCGCCGCCACGGCGTGCAGATCCCCCACCTGTGCCACACCGATGGCCTGCGGCCCGACGGTAACTGCCGCGCCTGCGTGGTGGAGATCGAAGGCGAGCGCACGCTGGCGCCCAGCTGCTGCCGCGCGCCCACGCCTGGCATGCGCGTGCACGCCCAGAGCCCCCGCGCGCTCAAGAGCCAGCAGATGGTGCTGGAACTGCTGCTGTCCGACATGCCAGAGACCGGCTACAAGTGGAACGATGCTGCAAAAACAATAGCTGGTAGCGCTTGCCAGGAGAGCGCTGGAGCACAATTTGACCAAGTACAAACGCCCCCGGGGCAGCATGGCGAGTTGAGCGCCTGGGCCGATGCGCTGGGCGTGGCCGTGCGTCCCGCGCTGGCCGCGCTGCGCCGCGCGCAGCCCGCGCCCGACCTGAGCCACCCGGCCATGGCCGTGCACCTGGACGCGTGCATCCAGTGCAACCGCTGCGTGCGCGCCTGCCGCGAGGAACAGGTCAACGACGTGATCGGCTATGCACTGCGCGGAGCCGACAGCAAGATCGTCTTCGACCTGGACGACCCTATGGGCGCCAGCACCTGTGTGGCCTGCGGCGAATGCGTGCAGGCCTGCCCCACGGGCGCGCTGAGTCCCAAGACCCACATCGGCCCGCAGAAGGTGGACCGCACCGTGGACTCGGTCTGCCCGTTCTGCGGCGTGGGCTGCCTCGTCACCTACCACGTGAAGGACGAAAAAATCGTGCGCGTGGACGGCCGTGACGGCCCGGCCAACCGGGGCCGCCTGTGCGTGAAGGGGCGCTTTGGCTTTGACTACGCGCACCACCCGCAGCGCCTCACGGCGCCGCTGGTGCGCAAACCTGGCGTTCCCAAGGACTGGCAGGGCGCTGTGAGGCCCGAGGACTGGCGCGAGGTCTTCCGCGAGGCGACCTGGGACGAGGCGCTGCAGCGCGCCGCAGGCGGACTGCGTGCGCTGCGCGATGCGCACGGCCCCAAGGCGCTGGCGGGGTTTGGCTCGGCCAAGGGCAGCAACGAAGAGGCCTACCTGTTCCAGAAGCTGGTGCGCACCGGCTTTGGCAGCAACAACGTGGACCATTGCACGCGCCTGTGCCACGCCTCCAGCGTGGCGGCGCTGCTGGAGGGCGTGGGCTCGGGCGCGGTGAGCAACCCGGTGAGCGACGTGGCGCATGCCGAGGTCATTCTGGTGATCGGCTCCAACCCCACATCCAACCACCCCGTGGCCGCCACATGGATGAAGAATGCCGCCCGGCGGGGTGCAAAGATCGTGCTGGCCGACCCGCGCGTGACCGACATCGGGCGCCACGCCTGGCGCGTGCTGCAGTTCCGGCCCGACACCGATGTGGCCGTGCTCAACGCGCTGATCCACACGGTGATCGAGGAGGGCCTGGCCGACGAGGCCTTCATCCGTGACCGTGCGCTCAACTACGAGGCCCTGCGAGAGAACGTGCGCGCCTACAGCCCTGAGGCCATGGCGCCGCTCTGCGGCATTCCCGCGGACACGCTGCGCGAGGTGGCGCGCGCGTTCGCCACGGCCAAGGCGTCGATGGTCCTCTGGGGCATGGGCGTGAGCCAGCATGTGCATGGCACCGACAACGTGCGCTGCCTGATTGCCCTCGCCACCGTCACCGGGCAGATCGGCCGGCCCGGCACGGGCTTGCATCCGCTGCGCGGCCAGAACAACGTGCAGGGCGCAAGCGACGCGGGCCTGATCCCGATGATGTTCCCCAACTACCAGCGCGTGGACAACGCCGAGGCGCGCGCGTGGTTCGAGCAGTTCTGGGGCTTGCCGCTGGACGACGCGCCGGGTTACACCGTGGTCGAGATCATGCACAAGGCCCTGGCCGATGAGGCCGACCCGCACAAGGTGCGCGGCATGTACATCATGGGCGAGAACCCGGCCATGAGCGACCCTGACCTGAACCATGCGCGCCAGGCGCTCGCGAGCCTGGCGCACCTCGTGGTGCAGGACATCTTCCTGACCGAAACCGCCTGGCTGGCCGACGTGGTGCTGCCCGCCAGCGCCTGGCCCGAGAAGACCGGCAGCGTGAGCAACACCGACCGCATGGTGCAGCTGGGCCGGCGCGCGCTCACGCCACCGGGTGACGCGCGGTCCGATCTGTGGATCGTGCAGCAGATGGCGAAGGGCATGGGCCTGGCCTGGGACTACGAGGGCGCAGAAGCTGGCGTGGCTGCCGTCTATGAGGAAATGCGCCAGGCCATGGCCGGCGCCATCGCGGGTATCAGCTGGGACCGGCTGGAGCGCGAGTCCAGCGTGACCTACCCCTGCCTCTCGGTCGAGGATCCGGGCCAGCCCATCGTATTCACCGAGCGCTTTCCCACGCCCACGGGCCGCGTCACGTTGGTGCCGGCCGACATCATCCCGGCCGACGAGCGGCCCGATGCCGACTATCCGCTGGTGCTCATCACGGGCCGCCAGCTGGAGCACTGGCACACGGGCAGCATGACGCGGCGATCGGCCGTGCTGGACGCCATCGAGCCGCACGCTACGGCCTCGCTGCACGGCGACGAACTGGCGCGCCTAGGGCTGGCGCCGGGCGACTGGGCGGAGATCCGCTCGCGCCGTGGTGCCGTGCAGGTGCGTGTGCGCCGCGACGACGGCACGCCGCGCGGTGCGGTGTTCATGCCGTTTGCCTATGTGGAAGCGGCGGCCAACCTGCTCACCAATGCGGCGCTGGACCCGTTCGGTAAGATTCCCGAGTTCAAGTATTGCGCCGTGGCCGTGCGGGGCATTGCGCAGCCGCAGAGGCAGGGCGGCTGACTCCGGCGTACAGTGGCGCGCATGTCCTCCCGCCCCTTTATCTCCGTTGCTGTGGTCATGCGCCGCGAGCACCTGAACAACCGCTGGCAGCCCTGGCGCTGGTCCCTGGGCGAGGTCGTGCCGCATGAAGACGTGTTTGGCTCCGTGCCCCGCCTGTTGCGCCAGAGCGAGGCCGAGGAGCACTGGCTGTTCCCCGGCTTCGCCGTGGAGCTGTTCCGCGACGATGTCGAGGGCTACCACCTCAATCTGAGCGCGCCCGAGCCCTGTTGGTTCGTGCACTGGCGCATGGACGAGGAGCCCGGCGCGGACGGGCACCAGTTGGCGCGCCCGGTCGATGTGAGCCTGAGCTACCACGATGCGGGCCGATGGCTGGATGCGCAGGAAAACGTGGACCAGGTGCCCGCGCCCGGCCCGGTGCGCGAATGGCTTCAGGCCTTCGTGACGGAGCACTACCAGCCCGAGCCCAAGCGCCGCCGCCGGCCCGAGAGCTTCCGCCCACTGACCGACCGGTTCGGCAACCCTGCTTCCATCTCTACGGGCAAGACGCGCGGAGGCGGCGGTGGCGGTGGTGCGCCGGCAGAAGGCGAGGGCGGTCATGGCTGAGGGCTTCCTGGGCCGCTGGTCGCGGCGCAAGCAGGAGGCGCGAGACCCCGAAACCGCTTCCCAAACCGAGGTGGAGGTTGCTGCGGCGCCCGATCTGCCGCCGCAGCGTGAAGCACCTGCGGCACCCGTGCAGCAACTCACCGCACAGCCAGCAGCGCAACCGGCAGCCGCAGCGCGGCCGTTGCCTACGCTGCAGGACGTGCAGGCACTCACGCCAGAGTCCGACTTCTCCAGTTTCGTGACGCGCGGCGTGGCGCCGGAGGTTCGCAACGCCGCCATGAAGAAGCTGTTCAGCGACCCGCACTTCAATGTGATGGACGGGCTGGATGTCTATATCGACGACTACACCCAGCCCACGCCGCTGCCGCTGAGCACGCTGCGTCAGCTCGCCAGCGCCAAAGTGCTGGGGCTGGTGCAGGAGGACGCGCCGCAGGAGCGCGCCAGCGCGGCAAAGGCCAGCCAGGGTGCTGGGGTGATCGAGCCGCAGCAGGCCGCGGGCGACCTCGATGTGGCACAGTCCGGCGTATGCAACGCCATTCCTAGCCCGCAGGCGCCGGATGCTGCACCGCAGCAGACCGCGCCCGCCAGCCACCTACCCGATGCCCAACACGCTGATATGCGATTGCAACCGGACCATGCCTCTGGACCCCAAGGCACTGGGAACGGCTCTGCATGAGGAGCTGACGCTCCACTCCACCCTGTGCCGCCGCGAGGCCGGTGCCTTCCAGCAGGCCGTGCGCAGCGGCGAGACGGTGCTTGTCGCCTGCACCCAGGAACAACGCCTGTTCACCGAACTGGCCGAGCAGACCGAAGGGGCCACTTCGCCCCTGCGCTTCGTCAACATTCGCGAGACTGGCGGCTGGAGCCGCGATGCGCGCCAGGCCGGCCCCAAGATCGCTGCGTTGCTGGCGGCGGCCCATCTGCCAGAGCCCGAGCCTGTGCCCACCGTGAGCTTTCGCAGTGGTGGACGTCTGCTGATCATCGGCGCGCTGGATGCCGCCGAGCGTGCGGCCACGCTGCTGGCCGACGTGCTGGACGTGACGCTGTTCGCGCAAGGCCCCGGTGATGCCGGTGGCCGGCAAGAGCGGCGCTTTCCCGTGCTGGGCGGGCGCGTTGTGTCACTCAAGGGTTGGCTGGGGCGATTTGCGCTGCAATGGACGGCGGACAACCCCATCGACCTGGACCTGTGCACGCGCTGCAATGCCTGCGTGACCGCCTGCCCCGAGAACGCCATCGGGCTCGATTACCAGATCGACATGACGGCCTGTACCGGCCACCGCGATTGCGTGAAGGCCTGCGCGGTGGCGGGTGCCATCCGCTTCGAGCGCGAGGCCGAGGTGCAGTCGCAGGACTTTGATCTGGTGCTGGACCTGCGTCCTGCCGGCACCGGGCCCACCTTTTTGCAGCACGCGCTGCCGCAGGGGTACTTCCGCTGGGACGGGCAGGACCTGCAGGCGCTGCTGCGCCTGCGCGACCTGATGGGTGAATTCGAGAAGCCCAAGTTTTTCAACTACCGCCAGAAGCTCTGCGCCCACAGCCGCAACCGTGGGGTGGGCTGCAATGCCTGCGTGGACATCTGCTCGGCCGAGGCCATCAGCAGCGACCCCGTGCGCCAACAGGTGGTGGTCAATCCACACCTGTGCGTGGGCTGCGGCGCCTGCACCACGGTCTGCCCCACGGGCGCCATGGGCTATGCCTACCCGTCCGCGCAGGACATGGGCACGCGCATCCGTACCCTGCTGTCCACTTACGCCCAGGCCGGAGGCCGACAGCCCAGCCTGCTGCTGCACAGCCAGGAGAGCGGGCAGCAGCTCGTGCATGAACTGGGGCGCGCGGCCCAATTGGGCGTGGCCCAGGGCGTGCCCGCGCACATGATCCCCGTGGCGCTGTGGCATACAGCCAGTGTCGGTATCGATCTGTGGCTCAGTGCCATCGCGCAGGGGGCGACACCGGTGGCGGTGCTGTTCACGGGGGACGAGGCACCGCAGTACGTGGAAGGCCTGCAGTCGCAGATGGCGGTGGCGCAGGCGTTGTTGCACGGCCTGGGCTATACGGGCACGCATCTGCATTGCGTGCATGCGCGCTCCGCGACCGATCTGGATGCGGGGCTGCGCGCGATCGGCGGCGCGTGCGGCAGCGTACCGGCGCAGGCCGCCCGCTTCACGCCGACCAATGACAAGCGCGCCACGCTGGAGCTGGCGCTGGATCATCTGGTGACCAATGCCCCCGCGCGCGAGTTGCCCGAGGCTATTGCGCTACCCAAGGGGCCGTCTCCGTGGGGTACGGTGGTGGTGGACAAGGACCGCTGTACGTTGTGCCTGAGCTGCGTGAGCGCCTGCCCCGCCGGCGCGCTGCAGGACAATCCGCAGGCACCGCAGCTGCGCTTCACTGAGCAGAATTGCGTGCAATGCGGCCTGTGCGAGCGCACTTGCCCCGAAAACGCCATCGCGCTGCAGCCGCGCATGCTGCTGACACCGGAGCGCGGCCAGCCGCGCGTGCTGAACGAGACCCAGCCCTATGGCTGCATCCGCTGCGGCAAGCCTTTCGGCACGCTGCAGGCCATCGAGGCCATGCTGGGCAGGCTGGCCGACCACCCGATGTTCCAGGGCGAGGCGCTGGAACGCCTCAAGATGTGCGGCGACTGCCGTGTGATTGACCTGTACTCCGCCCAGAACGAAGCGAAAGTGACCGACCTGTGAGCAGTCCCACCACAGCCCACCTCACCGCCCCGGCCACCACCTCCGCGCTGGATGAGGAAACCGCGCGCGCAGAGTTGTACGGCCTGTTGGCCCAGCTGTACTACGCCTCGCCCGATCCGGCCCTGCTGGATGCGTTGCGCGTCGCTGTGACCGAGGCGCCCGCCAGCGGCGCCTTTTTGCAGGAGCCTTGGCAGCAGCTCGTGGCCGTGGCACGCGAGCTGACGGACGGCGCGGTGGCCGACGAGTACGACGCGCTCTTTGGCGGCGTGGGCAAGCCCGAGGTATTCCTGTACGGCTCGCACTACCTGAGCGGCTTCCTGAACGAAAAACCCCTGGCGCGGCTGCGCACCGACCTGCAGCGCCTGGGCCTGGCCGCACCGGAGGACATGCCCGATACCGAGGACCACATCGCCTACCTGTGCGAGGTGATGCGTTACCTGATCGCTGGTGACGATGGGGGCGTGTGCCACCTGGAGTCGCAGCGCACCTTCTTTGCCGCGCATATCCAGCCCTGGGTGCTGCAGTTGTGTGATGTGCTGGAGCAGCAGCCGCGGGCGCGCTTTTACGCCGTCCTGGCGCGGTTCACGCGCGCCTTCGTGGCTGTGGAGTCGCAGGGCTTCGACATGCTCGAGTAAGCGCGGCGCCGCACCTAGCGCGGAACGTGTAACGGTGCAGCACGCCCATCGCCAAAGGCGAGCCCGGTCCTCGGGTGACGTTGCCGCATTGTGACCAATGTCATAGACTGTATGAATGCGGCTTCATACGCCGCGATTTTTCCGTTTTCTTGCCAGCATTCCTGGAGACAAAAATGCAGGACCGCCAGCCCACCCCTTCCCGTCGTCGTTTCTTTGCAGGTGCTGCCACCGTCGGTGCCGCAGCTGCTTCCGTGGCCGTGCTTCCGCGCATGGTGACCACCCCGCAGGCTGTGGTGGAACAGGCCCCGCGCCCTACCCCCGAGCGGGGCGGCGGCTACCACGAGTCGGACCATGTCCGCCACTACTACAACACCACCCGCATCTGATGCGGCACAGCGGGGTTCGCCATGTTGCTGACTAAAAAATCTTCCCATGCGCCGCAAGGTGCACAGGCCTCTTCCCCTTTCGTGCACAGCCTGCGGCGCGGACTCTCGCAGGCGCTGCCCACCATGGACCGCCGCGCGTTCCTGCGCCGCTCGGGCCTGGGGGTGGGGGTGGGCATTGCCGCTTCGCAGCTCACGCTGGTGCGCAAATCCCAGGCAGCCGAGGGTGCCAAGGTCGCCATCGGCGATACCAAGGTCGAGGTGCGTCGCACCGTGTGCACGCACTGCTCGGTGGGCTGCGCGGTGGACGCCGTGGTGGAAAACGGCGTATGGGTGCGCCAGGAGCCGGTGTTCGATTCACCCATCAACCTGGGCGCTCATTGCGCCAAGGGCGCTTCGGTGCGCGAACATGGCCACGGCGAGTACCGCCTGCGCTATCCGATGAAGCTGGTCAACGGCAAGTACGAGCGCATCAGCTGGGATACCGCCCTCAACGAAATCACCGCCCGCATGAAGGAACTGCGCGAGGCCAGCGGCCCCGACAGCGTGTACTTCATCGGTTCGTCCAAGCACAGCAACGAGCAATCCTATCTGCTGCGCAAGTTTGTGAGCTTCTGGGGCTCCAACAACTGCGATCACCAGGCGCGCATCTGCCACTCGACCACGGTCGCGGGCGTGGCCAATACCTGGGGGTACGGTGCGATGACAAACTCGTACAACGACATGCAGAACAGCAAGTGTGCGTTGTACATCGGCTCGAATGCCGCCGAGGCCCACCCGGTGAGCATGCTGCACATGCTGCATGCCAAGGAAAACGGCTGCAAGATGATCGTGGTGGACCCGCGCTTCACCCGCACGGCCGCCAAGGCTGACGAATACGTGCGCATTCGCTCCGGCACGGACATTCCGTTCCTGTTCGGCCTGCTGTACCACATCTTCAAGAACGGCTGGGAAGACAAGAAGTACATCAACGACCGCGTCTACGGAATGGACAAGGTGCGCGAGGAGGTGCTGGCCAAGTGGACGCCCGACAAGGTCGAGGAGGCCTGTGGCGTGGGCGAGGCGCAGATGTACAAAGTGGCCGAGATGATGGCCAAGAACAGCCCGGCCACATTGGTGTGGTGCATGGGTCAGACGCAGCACAGTATCGGCAACGCCATGGTGCGTGCCTCGTGCATCGTGCAACTGGCGCTCGGCAACGTCGGCAAGAGCGGCGGCGGGGCCAACATCTTCCGTGGCCACGACAACGTGCAGGGCGCGACGGACGTCGGCCCCAACCCCGATTCACTGCCCGGCTACTACGGCCTGGCCGAAGGCTCGTGGAAGCACTTCGCCAACGCCTGGGGGGTCGACTTCGAGTGGATCAAGGGCCGCTACGCATCGCCCGCCATGATGAGCAAGAACGGCATCACCGTCTCGCGCTGGATCGACGGCGTGCTGGAGAAGAACGAGCTCATCGACCAGGATTCCAACCTGCGCGGTGTCTTCTACTGGGGTCATGCGCCCAACTCGCAGACGCGCGGCCTGGAGATGAAGCGCGCGATGGACAAGCTGGACCTGCTGGTGGTGGTTGATCCCTATCCGTCGGCCACGGCGGCCATGGCGGCCATGCCCGGCAAGCCAGAGGATCTGAATCCCAACCGGGCCGTGTACCTGCTGCCGGCCTGCACCCAGTTTGAAACCAGTGGTTCGGCCACGGCATCCAACCGCTCGCTGCAGTGGCGCGAAAAGGTCATCGAGCCGCTCTGGGAGAGCCGCAGCGACCACATGATCATGTACCAGTTCGCGCAGAAGCTCGGCTTCGACAAGGAACTGGTCAAGAACTACCAGATGCAGAAGGTCAAGGGCATGGACGAACCCGTGCCCGAGGACATCCTGCGTGAGATCAACCGCTGTGTCTGGACTATTGGCTACACCGGCCAGAGTCCGGAGCGCCTGAAGGCGCACATGAAGAACATGCACATGTTCGACGTGAAGACGCTCAAGGCCAAGGGCGGCAAGGACAAGGAAACCGGCTACGACTTTACGGGCGACTACTTTGGCCTGCCCTGGCCGTGCTTTGGCACGCCCGAGATGAAGCACCCGGGCTCGCCCAACCTGTACGACACCAGCAAGCATGTGATGGATGGCGGCGGCAACTTCCGCGCCAACTTCGGCGTGGAACGCGACGGCGTCAACCTGCTGGCCGAAGATGGCTCGCACTCGGTGGGCGCCGATCTCACCACCGGCTACCCCGAATTCGACCATGTGCTGCTCAAGAAGCTGGGCTGGTGGGCCGACCTCACCGAGGCGGAGCAGAAGGCGGCCGAGGGCAAGAACTGGAAGACCGACCCCTCGGGCGGCATCATCCGCGTGGCGATGAAGGTGCACGGCTGCCACCCGTTCGGCAATGCCAAGGCGCGCGCGGTGGTCTGGAACTTCCCCGACCCCATTCCGCAGCACCGCGAGCCCATCTACGGCACGCGTCCGGATCTCGTGGCCAAGTACCCCACGCACGATGACAAGAACGCGTTCTGGCGGCTGCCCACGCTCTACAAGAGCCTGCAGCAGAAGAACGTGGCCGACAAGGTGTACGAGAAATATCCGCTGATCCTTTCGTCCGGCCGTCTGGTCGAGTACGAGGGTGGTGGCGAGGAAACCCGCTCCAACCCCTGGCTGGCCGAGCTGCAGCAGGAGTCGTTCGTCGAGATCAACCCCAAGACGGCGGCCGATCGCGGCATCCGCAACGGTGAGCGCGTTTGGCTCAGCACCCCCACGGGCGCGCGCCTGAATGTGCAGGCGCTGGTGACCGAGCGCGTGGCGCCGGATACCTGCTGGATGCCCTTCCACTTCTCGGGCCGCTGGCAGGGCCAGGACATGCTGGCCTATTACCCCAAGGGTGCGGCTCCCGTGGTGCGCGGCGAGGCGGTCAACACCGCCACGACCTATGGCTACGACAGCGTGACCATGATGCAAGAAACCAAGACCACGATCTGCAACGTGGAACGCGCATAAGGAGGCAGCGATGGCACGGATGAAATTCATTTGCGACGCGGAGCGTTGCATCGAGTGCAACAGCTGCGTGACGGCGTGCAAGAACGAGCACGAGGTGCCCTGGGGCGTGAACCGCCGCCGCGTGGTCACGCTCAACGACGGCGTGCCCGGCGAGAAGTCCATCTCGGTGGCCTGCATGCACTGCAGCGATGCCCCTTGCATGGCCGTCTGCCCCGTCAACTGCTTCTACCGCACGGAAGAGGGTGTGGTGCTGCATGACAAGGACGTATGCATTGGCTGCGGCTATTGCAGCTACGCCTGCCCGTTCGGTGCGCCGCAGTTCCCCTCGCAGGGCACTTTTGGTGTGCGCGGCAAGATGGACAAGTGCACCTTCTGTGCCGGTGGTCCCGAGGAGCACGGCAGCCAGGCCGAGTTCGAGAAGTACGGACGCAACCGTCTGGCCGAGGGCAAGCTGCCCGCCTGTGCCGAAATGTGCTCCACCAAGGCGCTGCTGGCCGGTGACGGCGACGTGGTCGCCGACATCTTCCGCACCCGCGTGGTCCAGCGCGGCAAGGGCGCCGAGGTCTGGGGCTGGGGCACGGCCTATGGTTCCAAGCAGGCCGGCCAGCCGCCGGCGGGAGCAAAGTCATGAAGACGCGTGCATGGCATGTTCTGGGCGCCTTGGGCGCAGCCGTGGCCCTGACGGCCTGCGGCGAAAAACCGCAGACCGGCGGCGGTGTGAAGTACGACGCACCGCCCTACGCGGGCACGGGCAGCAACTTCACTTCTCCCGACTGGAAGGCGGGCGATGCGGGCAGCTGGGAGCAAAAGCTCAAGGCCCGCATGCAGTACGGCCAAAACGAATACAACCGCGTGCGGTGATGCGAGGTCTGCCATGAAACACCTCTTGTGTGCATTGCTGCTCGCCAGCGGTGCCGCGTGGGCGCAGGCCCCGGCGGCGCCCGCCAGCGACGCGGCAGCGCCCGCGGCGGCAGTCGCTGCCCCTGTGCCGGCGGCGGTTGGTGCCGTCAAAAGCCAGAACATCTTCGACGTGAAGCCCGATGCCAGTGAGGAGCCGGGCTACGCCCAGCAGACCAACGGTGAGCGTGCCAAGGTTCAGCCGGGCAACAACGCGCCCATGTGGCGGCAGGTGCGAGATGGGGTGACGGGCTACAGCAGCCTGCCGGCGAGCCAGGCCCCTGAGGCCGGCAACCTGATCCAGCCGTTCGCGCAATACCCCGGCTCGCGCTACACCACGGCAGGCCAGGCGTGGCGCGAGGTGCGCAATAACTGGATCATTCCCTACGGCGCGGCCTTGCTGGGCATCACCGTGCTGGCGCTGGCCATCTTCTTTGTGACCAAGGGCACCCTGGGCCACGCGGATGCCGAGGCTGGCGGTCGCCGGATCGAGCGCTTCACGCCCTTCGAGCGCGCGGCGCACTGGTCCAATGCGATCGCCTTCGTCACGCTGGCCATCACGGGCATCCTGATGGCGTTCGGCAAGTTCTTCCTGCTGCCCGTGCTGGGTGCACAGCTCTTCGGCTGGTTGGCGTACGCGGCGAAGAACGTGCACAACTTCATGGGCCCGCTGTTCGCCGTGTCGCTCACGGTGATCATCATCACTTTCATCAAGGACAACATCGCCAACCGCGCGGACTTCGTCTGGCTGTCCAAGGCAGGTGGCATGTTCACCAACAAGGAAGTGCCATCGCACCGCTTCAACGCAGGCGAGAAGGGCATGTTCTGGTGGGGCATCACTATTCCCGGCGTGTTTGTTGTGCTGTCGGGCCTGGTGCTTGACAAGTTGATCCCCGGCTGGGGCCTGCTGCGCGGAGAGATGCAGATCGCCCACATGGTGCACGCCACGCTGGCCCTCTGGATGATGGCGCTGCTGCTGGGCCACATCTACATGGGCACGATCGGCATGCGCGGGGCCTACAAGGCCATGAAGACCGGTTACGTGAGCGAGGCCTGGGCGCGCGAGCACCATGAGCTGTGGGCCGACGATGTCCGCAGCGGCAAGATTCCCGCACAGCGCAGTGGTGCGGCTCCCGCCGCGCAAACCACGCCTTCCCACCCCGCCGTAGGAGGAACCTCATGATTTTTGCAGCAACTCTCGTGCGCCGCTGCACAGCGGGTCTGGCGCTGGCGTCGTTGGCCGGCGTGGCAGCCGCCAAGCTGCCGCCCCTGTCGCCCGAGGCACAGGCCAAGGCGGCAGAGACCGCCGCCAAGGCCGCATGGTCCGGCAAGGTGGACGCCTATAAGCTGTGTCAGGCACAGGACCGCGTGGTGGCGCACTACCGCCGCACCGCGCCGAACGCCGCGCCTGCGGTTTCTGCCCCCGCGTGCCTTGATCCGGGTCCTTTCAGCTACACACCGCCGGAGGCCAAGCCGCTAGAGGCCGCGGGTGCTCACTCGCCTGCGGGCACTGCCACCAGCCCCCCCAACACGGCCGTGCCGGCCGCCGCCGCGTCTGCCCCCAAGAGCTGACCGAGCCGCCAGTCCGCGGTGCCTGGAGGCCCGTGGGCCGGTGACCGTGGCCTCTGTCCTGCACGCCCCGCCGCGCTCTGCGCGCCGGGGCGTCGTTACGTGTACGCTGCACCCATGACGCCAACGTCCCAACCACAGACCCTCTCTCGCCATGCCAGTGTGCCGCGGCTCACGCAGGCGGTTGCGCCGCTCACCCATGCGGTGCAAGCCATCAACGAAAGAGGCGAGCGCGAAGAGCTGCACATTCCCGCCGAACGCCCGCTCACGGTGTACGTGGATCGGCGCGAACTGGTCACGCTGATGACGCTGGGAGCACACCCCGAGCTGCTGGTGTTGGGATACCTGCGCAACCAGCGGTTGGTGGATTCCGTGGAGGAGATCGAGTCCATCACCGTGGACTGGGAGGTCAACGCCGCCGCCGTCGCCACGCGCCGCGGCATCGCACGCATCGAAGAGCGCACCGCGCGCAAGGTCGTCACCACCGGCTGTGGCCAGGGCAGCGTGTTCGGCGGCTTGATGGACGAGGTGGCCGGCATACGCCTGCCTCCCGCGCAACTGACGCAGGCCGAGCTGTACGGCATCGTCAACGCCATCCGACTTCAGGAATCCACCTACAAATCCGCCGGCTCGGTGCACGGCTGCGCCCTGTTCCAGGGGCCGCAGATGCTCGTCTTTGTGGAGGACGTGGGACGCCACAATGCCATTGACACCATTGCGGGCTGGATGTGGATGCAGCAGCCTGCCGAGGCCATGCAGGGCAGCGACAAAGTGTTCTACACCACGGGTCGCCTCACGAGCGAGATGGTCATCAAATCCGCCCAGATGGGGGTGCCCATCGTGGTGTCGCGCAGCGGCATGACGCAAATGGGGCATGCGGTGGCCAGCCAACTGGGGCTGTGCGCCATCGGACGTGCGACCAATCGGCGCTTTCTCTGCTACAGCGGGGCGGATCGGCTGGTGCTGCAGCCAGAGCTGGCACAGGCACCGCCTGTACCCGCTGCGTAGCGGCGCAAGGGGCCCTATGTGGCCAATGGCGGGCACTGAGGTACACATAGTGCCCGGTGGCATGATGCACGCCATGCCCGCATCCCCAGCCTCCGCATCTTCGCAAGACTCGCCAACCGGCCGCATCTCTGTGCCATGGGCTCGCCTGGGCTGGCGCACGCTCTGGCGTGATCTGCGCGCGGGCGAGTTGCGCCTGCTTATGGTCGCTGTGACGCTGGCCGTGGCAGCGCTCACCTCGGTGGGTTTCTTTGCAGATCGACTTCAGGGTGGCCTGGCGCGCGACGCGCTGCAACTGCTGGGTGGCGACGCAGTGGTGGCCAGCGACAACCCCACGCCCGTCGCGTTTGTGGAGCAGGCACGGGCGCTGGGTTTGACGGGCGTGACCACCCTGAGCTTTCCCACCATGGGGCGCGCGCCCGACCTGCAGGGCGGCGCCAGCCGGCTGGTGGCGCTCAAGAGCGTGGAGCCGGGCTACCCGTTGCGCGGCCGCCTGCAGGTGGCGGACGCCCCTCAGCGCCCCGGCATTCCCACACAAAGCATTCCAGCGCAGGGCGAGGTCTGGGTGGACGCTCCGCTATTGGAGTCGTTGGCGCTCCAGTTGGGCGACTTCCTGCTGCTGGGGGACACGCAACTGCGCATCACGCGCATCATCACGCTGGAGCCCGACCGCGGGGCGGGCTTCATGAACTTTGCCCCGCGCGTGATGCTCAATGCGATGGATCTGCCCGCTACCGGGCTGGTGCAGCCCGCCAGCCGCATCACTTACCGCTTTGCGGTGGCCGGCACACCGGACGCCGTCAAGCGCTTCACCGCCTGGGCCAGTGCGGCAGCGGCCGAGCCGGGCATGCGCGGCGTGCGTGTGGAGTCGCTGGACAGCGGCAGGCCTGAGATGCGCCAGACGCTGGACCGCGCGCAGAAGTTCCTCAACCTCGTGGCGTTGCTGGCGGCGTTGCTCTCGGCCGTGGCCGTGGCGCTGGCCGCGCGCGGCTTCGCCAACGAGCATCTGGACGCCGCCGCGCTGCTGCGCGTGCTGGGCCAGAGCCAGCGCACGATCGCCGGCGCCTACGTGATGGAGTTCGCTCTGGTCGGCCTGTTCGCCAGCGCGCTGGGTGTGCTGCTGGGCTTTGCGGTGCACCATGTGTTCGTGTTGCTGCTTGCGGGGCTGGTGGAATCGGCACTGCCTGCGGCCAGCCTCTGGCCCGTGGCCTTCGGCGTGGGCGTGGGCCTCACGCTGATGTGCGCCTTCGGCCTGCCGCCGGTGCTGCAGCTGGCGCAGGTGCCGCCGCTGCGCGTGATCCGGCGTGACCTGGGGAATGTGCGGCCCACGTCCCTGGCTGTGCTGGGCCTGGGCGTGGCGGGGTTTGCGGCGCTGCTGCTGGTGGTCAGCCGCGACTGGAAGCTGGGCGCGATCGCCGTGGGTGGTTTCGCCGCAGCCGCGCTGCTGTTTGCCGCGCTGGCCTGGGCGGCCGTGGGGCTGCTGCGCAAGAGTGTGCGCGAGACCACGGCGCCGCGCTGGCTGGTGCTGGCCACGCGCCAGATCGCCGCGCGCCCCGCCTATGCCGTGGTGCAGGTCAGCAGTCTGGCGGTGGGGCTGCTGGCGCTGGTGCTGCTGGTGCTGCTGCGCACGGACCTCATCGCCAGCTGGCAGCGTGCCACGCCGGCCACGGCGCCCAACCGTTTCGTGATCAACATCCTGCCGGACCAGGCCGAGGCCTTTCGCCAGATGCTGCAGCGGGCGGGCGTGGCGCAGTACGACTGGTACCCCATGTTCCGCGGCAGGCTGGTGGCCATCAACGACCGCCCGGTGGGCATGGACGACTATGAGGACGACCGCGCCAAGCGCCTGGTGGACCGTGAGTTCAACCTCTCCAACGCCCACGACGCGCCGGAGCACAACCCCATCGTGGGCGGGCGCTGGACCCCTGACGAGCACGGCGCCGTGAGCGTGGAGGAGGGTATCGCCAAGACGCTGGGCCTCAAGCTGGGCGATCGACTGCGCTTTGACATCGCCGGCGTGCAGAGCGAGGCGCGCATCACCAGCCTGCGCCAGGTGGACTGGAGTTCCATGCGTGCCAACTTCTTCGTGATGTACCCGGTGGCGCAGATGCCCGACGTGCCCTACACCTACCTGGCCGCCTACCGCGCACCGCAGCAGCCGGGCTTTGACAACGCGCTGGTGCATGCCTTCCCCAACATCACCAACGTGGACATGAGCGCCACGCTGGCCCAGGTGCAAGGGGTGCTGGCGCAGGTGATCCGCGCGGTGGAGTTTCTGTTTGCCTTCACGCTGGCGGCTGGGCTGGTGGTGCTGTTCGCGGCCGTCACCGCCACGCGCGAGGAGCGCGCACGCGAATTCGCCATCATGCGTGCCGTGGGCGCGCGTGCCAGCCTGCTGCGACAGGTGCAGCGTGCCGAATTGGCCGGCGTGGGCCTGCTGGCGGGCTTCCTGGCCAGCTGTGTGGCCGTGGCCGTGGGCTGGGCGCTGGCGCGCTATGTGTTCGACTTCAGCTGGACGGCCCAGTTCTGGGTGCCGATCGCCGGTGCGCTGGCGGGTGCGCTGCTGGCGCTGGCGGCGGGTTGGTGGGGTTTGCGCGAGGTGCTGCGCCGCCCCGTGGTACAGACGTTGCGCAGCGCAGCGCAGGAGTGAGGAGGGCCATGCCGCAACACGACACGCCGCATTGGGAACCCGACTGGTCGCAGGCGCCCGAGGGCTGGGATTGGCTGGCGCAGGACGAAGACGGGCGCTGGTACTGGTACCGCACGCAGCCGCAGGTGGGCGTGGGCGGCGGCGTGTGGCGCTCCAACTCGCGCAACCAGCAGTACGCCGGCCAGGGCCTGCCCAACCCGGCCTGGGACGCCTCGCTGCGCCATCGTCAACAATGATTTTGATAGCTGCCAGCGCTTGCTGGTATTGCGCTGGAGGCCAATTTGCTTATTGACGCAGACGAGAGTGCCGATCTGGCTGCCGCGCTGTGTCGGGCCCTGGGCGTGGCCGAGGGGGGGCCGGTGGAGCATGTGCAGACGCACCTGTCGCATCTGCTGCTGACCCCTACGCATGCCTACAAGCTCAAAAAGCCGCTGCACCTGCCCTTTGCCGATTTCCGCACGCTGCAGGCGCGGCGCCATTTCTGCGGCGAGGAACTGCGGCTGAACCAGCGCCTGGCGCCCATGCTCTACCGGGACATACTGCCGGTGGTGGGCAGCGCCAAGGCGCCGCGCCTGGGGAGCGTGGAGGAAGCCGGCAACGCTATCGACTGGGTGCTGCGCATGCGCCGCTTTCCCAAGGGCAGCGAGGCCGACGCCCTGGTGCGCGCCGGCGCGCTGCTGCCCGCGCAGGTGGACGCGTTTGCCGTGCATCTCGCGCGCTTTCACGTCGGCGCGCCGGTGGCGCCGCCGGATGGCGGCAGGGGCACGGCCGTGCAGGTGGAGCAGGCCATCACCGGCGTGCTGGACACGCTGGCGCCGCTGCTCGGCGAAGCCGAGCGCGCGCGGCTGGCGGCGCTGCGCATGTGGTTCAGCGCGCAGCAGCCCCTGCTGGCCCAGTGCTGGGCCGTGCGCCACGCCACGGGCCATGTACGCGAAGGCCATGGGGACCTGCACCTGGGCAACGTGGTGCTTTTGGAGGGTGCGCTCACCGCCTTCGACTGCATCGAGTTCAGCCCGCCGCTGCGCTGGATCGACACGCTGGCCGACGCCGGTTTCTTCAGCATGGACCTGCATGCCCATGGCCGGTCGGACCTGGCCTGGCGCTTCCTGGACGGCTACCTGGCGGTCACGGGCGACTATGCCGGCCTGGCCGTGCTGCGCCCCTACGAGGTCTACCGCGCGCTGGTGCGGGCCATGGCCGCGCGCCTGCGTGCCGCGCAGGGTCTGGCGGGGACATCGGGGCCGGACTATCTGGCTTGCGCCGAACGCCTGGCCGCGCCGCTGGCCCCCCGCCTGCTGATCACCTACGGACTGTCGGGGTCTGGCAAGTCCACCCTCGCCGCCGCGCTGCTGGAGCAAGGTGCCGTGCGCCTGCGCTCGGATGTAGAGCGCAAGCGCCTGTATGGCCTGGCGGCGCTGGACAGCTCCGCCGCGCGGGGTGTGGACATCTATACCTCCGAGGCCTCGCAGCGCACCTTCGCGCACCTGCGCCAGCAGGCCCGCGCCGTGCTGCAGGCAGGCTACCCAGTGATCGTGGACGCGGCCTTCCTGCACCGGCGCGAGCGCGACGCCTTTCGCGCGCTGGCAAGCGAATTGAGCGTTCCGTTCACCATCCTGCATTGCCATGCGGACCCACAGCAACTGCGCGAGCGCGTGCTGCGCCGCAGCGCGGCCGGCACCGACCCGTCGGAGGCTAGCCTGGCCGTGCTCGCGCGCCAGCAGGACAGCGCCGAGCCACTGGCGCCCGACGAGCAGGCACAGGTGCTGGACGTGGCCACCGACCGGGCATGGGATGCGGTGGCGCTGTGCGGCCGTTGGCAGGCGGCGGGCCGTGGCGCGGAGGGTGGTGCTTGATGTGTGTCAACATGTCCCGTATCGCCAGTGGCATGCTGAAACCATGAACACCACCCCTCTCTCCGATTCCCAACGCGAACAGCTGCGCGGTGCGCTGGAGCAGCGCAAGCAGCAATTGCTGGCCGAACTGGGCGAGGCCCAGCGCGACACGCTGGCCGTGGCCACCAACCGCGCCGATGCCGAGCGGCTGGACGACCGCAAGGACCAGGCCGACCGCATGGCGCAAGCCACCGTGCGCGACGCCGAGGCCACGCGCGACCACGACGAACTGGTGGCGGTGCGCGCTGCGCTCGCTCGCCTGGCCGACGGCAGCTATGGCGAGTGCACCGACTGCGGCCAGCCCGTGGGCGTGGCCCGCCTGCTGGCGCAGCCCGCGGCGGCGCGCTGCATTGCCTGCCAGTCCAAGGCCGAGGCGCGCGGCGAGCGTTGACAGCCCTGAGGAAGCGGCGCCGGCGCCGGCCCGCTTTCTACAATGGCGCGTATGTCAGCACCTGATTCCGCGCCGTCCGCCCCCACGCCTGCCACACCGTTCGAGCGGATCGGCGGCGAGCCGCGCATCCGCCAACTGGTGGACCGTTTCTACGACCTCATGGACCTGGAGCCCGGCTACGCCGAGCTGCGTGCCAGCCACGGCACTACGCTGGATGACGCGCGCGACAAGCTGTTCTGGTTCCTCTGCGGTTGGCTCGGCGGGCCCGACCATTACCAGAGCCGCTTCGGCCACCCGCGCTTGCGCGCGCGCCACATGCCGTTTTCCATCGGCATCCTGGAGCGGGACCAGTGGGTCGCCTGCATGGACCAGGCCATGGGGGAAGTGGACGTGCCCGACGACCTGCGCGCGCGCCTGAACGAGAGCTTCATGGGCACGGCCGACTGGATGCGCAACCGCGGCGGTTGAGATAGCTATTGATTCAATAGCTATTGGCGCTTGTGGCAAGCGCGGTGAAGACGGATGCGACATGTGGACCCGCGGCGTCACATGCCTGTCAAACCCGCCCTACAGACTCTGGCGTTTTATCCACCACCAGGGTCTTCCATGCAGGACACTTTCTTGCGCGGCCAGCCATTTGCCGCGCGCCTTGCCTTTGTTTTCCCCCGTCGCCATGCGCTGGGCGCGCTGGCCTGTGCCGCGCTGCTGGCCGCCTGCGGCGGCAACGACGACGATGGCGACAGCTCCGCCGCCACGCCCGCCACGGCCACGCTGGCCGTGCTGGAAACCACCGATCTGCACTTCAACGTGCGCAGCTTCGACTACTTCAAGCTGGCTGAGGACAAGACCTACGGCTTCGAGCGCACGGCCACGCTGGTGCGCGCCGCGCGCAAGGAGTTCGCCAACACCCTGCTGGTGGACAACGGCGACACCATCCAGGGCACGGCTCTGGCCGACTACGAGGCCACGGTCAGCCCCATCCCGTGCACGCAGCAGCTGTCCATGTACAAGGCCATGGGCGCTTTAGGCTTTGACGCGGGCACGCTGGGCAACCATGAGTTCAACTACGGCCTGCCGTTCCTGAACCAGGTGCTGGGCGGCGGCCTGGAGGTGGACGGCGTGGACGACACCAAGAAATGTGCGGGCAACGGCTATCCCGCCGTGCTGGCCAACGTGTACAGCAGCAAGACCAAGAAGCCCCTGGTGCAGCCCTACACGGTGCTGGAGCGCACGCTGGTGGCCAAGTCCAGCGACGGCAAGGACGTCCAGCTGCCCATCAAGATCGGTGTGATCGGTTTCACCACGCCGGGCATCATGAACTGGGACAAGCGCTTCCTGGAGGGCAAGGTCTACACCGAAGGCGCCGTGGAGGCCGCGCAGAAGTACGTGCCCGAGCTGCGTGCCAAGGGTGCCCAGCTGGTCGTCGCGCTGCTGCACGGCGGCCTGGACGCCAGCAGCTATTCGCCCACC
Organism: [Acidovorax] ebreus TPSY; assembly: GCF_000022305.1. Taxonomy (NCBI): domain Bacteria; kingdom Pseudomonadati; phylum Pseudomonadota; class Betaproteobacteria; order Burkholderiales; family Comamonadaceae; genus Diaphorobacter; species [Acidovorax] ebreus. The sequence continues at coordinate 2,960,302 of NC_011992.1, read as the reverse complement.
ATGGAGAACCCGGGCCTGCACCTGTCCAAGGTGCCGGGCATCGACGCCATGGTCATGGGCCACCAGCACAGCGTGTTCCCGGACCTGTCGGCCAAGCCCGCCTTCACGCAGGCTGGCGTGGACAACAAGGCCGGCACCATCAATGGCGTGCCTGCCGTGATGGCCAGCTCCTGGGGCAAGTCGCTGGGCGTGATCCAGCTTGCGCTGAAGTGGGACGGCAAGGCCTGGAGCGTGGACAAGGCCGCCAGCAAGAGCGAGCTGCGCAACATCCAGACCAAGGACGCCGCAGGCGCCAACGTATTCGTGGCCGCCGACCCCGCCGTGGCACCGCTGATCGAGAGCCAGCACCAGGCCGCCATCAACTACGTGAAGACGCCGATCGGCAACACCGACTTCCGCATGAGCACGCTGTTTGCCGACGTGGGCGACCCCGGCGCGATCCAGATCGTGAACCAGGCGCAGCAGGCCTACGTGGCGGCCTACATCCAGGCCAACCTGCCGCAGTACGCGCAGCTGCCCGTGCTGTCGGTGAGCGCGCCGTTCAAGTCGGGCTTCCAGGGCGGCAAGGACTTCACCGACGTCGCGGCCGGCCCGCTGGCCATCTACAACGCGGCCGACCTGTACCTGTACCCCAACACCGTGTACGCGGTGAAGGTGAACGGCGCCGACATCAAGGACTGGCTGGAGGCCGCCGCCAAGCGCTTCAACCAGATCGACCCCGCCAAGGCCGGCGAGCAGGCGCTCATCAGCACCTTCCCCGGCTACAACTTCGACATGTTCACCACCGCGGACGTGCAGTACGAGATCGACGTGACGCAGCCCGTGGGCAGCCGCATCAAGGGCCTGACCTACAAGGGCCAGCCCATCGATCCGGCGCAGGAGTTCGTGATCGCCACCAACAACTACCGCGCCACCAGCGGCAAGAGCTTCATCCCGAAGCTGGACGGCTCGGCCACCATCTGGGCCTCGCCGGATGCCAACCGTGACGTGGTCATCGAGTACGTGCGCAAGAACCCGCAGGTCACGCGCGTGGCCAACGGAGCGGCCAAGAGCTGGCGCTTCACCCAGGTGACGACCGCGGGCGACGTGGTGTTCAGCTCCGGCGCGGACGCGCTGCCCGTGGCCCAGGCCGCGGGGCTGGCCGGCGTGTCGCTGCTCGCGGCCGATGACGGCTCGGGCAAGGGCATGGCCAAGTACAAGATCGACCTGTCCAAGTAAGCGCTGCGCGTCCCCCCGCACGGGGGCTGGCCCACGGTGGTGCACGCCCCCGTGGGCCATTTGCTTCTAAAACAATAGCTGCTGGCGCTTTATGGATAAGCGCTGGAGGCTGTTTTGGCTTGTGGTGCTGGTCGTCAGCCGCCCGGCCTGCGCCGCCCGGGCTGCAGCAGCACCACCAGCGCGCCCGCGCCGCCGTCCAGCGGCCGCGCCTGCACGAAGGCCAGCACCTCTTTCTTTTGCACCAGCCAGCGTTGCACCCGGCCCTTGAGCACCGGTGTGCGGCCCGGCGACCCCAACCCCTTGCCATGCACCACGCGCACGCAGCGCAGGCCCGTGCGGTGCGCCAGGCGGATGAACTCGCCCAGCGCCTCGCGCGCCTCGTCGGTGCGCAGGCCGTGCAGGTCCAACTGGCGCTGGATGCTCCAATGCCCTCCGCGCAGCTTGCGCGTCACGTCCAGCCCGATGCCGGGGCGGCGAAAGCTGAGCTGGTCGTCCACGTCCAGCAGCGTGGTCACGTCGAACTCGTCGCTCAGCGACTCGCGCAGCACGCGCTCTTCGTCCAGCGCGCGCTGCACGGGCAGCGGCTCGGGCGGCTCGGGCGTGGACCAGCGCCGCTCGTGTCCCCGCTTGAGCGGCTGCACGGGGCCCACCGCGTCGGCGAACAGGTGGCGCTCGGCGCGGGCGCGCCGCTCGGCCTCGCGGCGCAGGCGCTCGCGCTCGGCCCGCTGCTGCGCGGCCTCCTGCAACGCACGGCGCAGGGGCTTGAGGTCGGCGAAGGAACGGGCGGTGAGGGCAGCGTTCATGGGCTGGGGGCGGTTGTACCGCATCGTCCATGTCCGCCCTGGGGGTCCAGGTATTCGGCGGCAATGAACTGCGTGACCTGCGCGGGGTTGAAGTTGTCGTCGCTCACGAAGACCAGCACGCAGCTGCCCGCCGTGCTGCCGCCTGCGCCACCGCCGGGCAGGGACGGGCCCCAGGTCATGCCCTCCAGGTTGTCCACATCCAGGCCCAGGGCGGCGAAGTCGGCCACCAGGGTCTTGGGGGGGCTGTGGTGGTTGGCGGGGGTGAGCGCATCCAGCGCCAGCGTGTCGCTGCCCGCGCGCGTGTCGATGCGGTACAGCCGCGCGGCAAAGCCGGCGCCGGCGCTGTAGGCGCGCTCCAGCACCAGCAGGTGGTGCGCACCGTCGGCCAGGATCTCGCTCACCCCGTTCATCTGCGGCCCCCAGGGCAGGCGGCGGGCCTGCGGCACGGCGTCGGGCGGGTAGGCGATCTGGCGCAGCGCTTGGCCGCTGACCAGGTCGATGGCCGTGATGCGCACCGGTGCGCCGCCCGACGCGGGCGTGGCCGGGGGGCCGTCCTGGCGCCAGGGCAGTTCCATGGACAGCCATGCGGTGCGGCCATCGGGCGCCAGGGCGAGGCCCTCCAGCGTGCCGTTGCTGCGCGGTCCGCTGCCGGCCTGGGGCGTGAAGCGGGCGGGCAGGGCGACATCGCGCACGGCCGCGCCGTCGGCGCGGCTTACGCGCAGTTGCGGGCCGAAGCCGCGGCTGAAGTCGCCCTCGCTGGTCCACACGAACTGCGCGCCGCCAGGCAGCCAGCGCACGGCTTCCGCGTCGGGCACGTCCATGCCGGGGTGCGCCCTCAGCCACGGCGCGTAGGGCCGGCCGCCGGCATGCAGCAGCGTATGCACGCCGGTGAATTCGGGCGGGGCGAGGGCGGTGGCGTCGTAGCGCAGCCGGGCGGTGTAGATGCGCGCCGGGTCATGGCTGGAGCGGTCGTCGCTGATGAGCAGGTAGGTGTCTTGCGCGGCGTTGTAGTCGATGCCGGAGAGGCCGCCCACCGTGGTGCCGCCATAGCGGGTGAGCGGCGGCACGGTGGCAGTGCCGATGAGCCGCAGCAGCGGGGCCTGGGCCGGCGGCTGCGGGGGCGGCAGGCGCGTGGCCAGCGGGGCGCAGCCCGCCATGGCCAGCAGCAGCGCCTGGGCCAGTACGCGCCGCGCGCGCCCCGGTGCGCTCACACCAGCCCTTGCTCGGCCATGGACAGGGCCGCGCCTGGCGCCACGATCACATGGTCGAGCACGCGCACGTCCACCAGCGCCAGCGCGGCCTTCAAGGTCTGGGTCAGCGCCTCGTCGGCGCGGCTGGGCTGCACGCTGCCGCTGGGGTGGTTGTGCGCCAGCACCACGGCGGCGGCATGGTGGTGCAGGGCGCGCAGCACCACTTCACGAGGGTAGACCGAGGTCTGCGTGAGCGTGCCCCGGAACAGCTCTTCCATGGCGATCAGGCGGTTGCCGCTGTCCAGGAACAGCACGGCGAACACCTCGTGCGTGCGCCCCGCCAGGTGCAGCTGCAGGTAGTGCTGGACGGCCTGCGGCGAGTCGAACACCTCGCGCTCGCGCAGCTGCTGGGCCATGGCGCGGCGGGCGAGTTCCAGCACGGCCATCAGCTCGGCGCGCTTGGCGGGGCCCAGGCCCTTGATGCGCTGCAGGTCCTGGCTGCTGGCGTGCAGCAGCCCGGCAATGCCGCCAAAGCCGCCGCCGGCGCTGCGGCCCGTGGCGGGGTCGCGCACGGGATCATCCAGCAGCTCCTGGGCCAGCTGCAGCACGCCCTTGCCCGCCAGGCCCGTGCGCAGCAGGATGGCCAGCAGTTCGGCGTCGGACAGTGCAGCGGGGCCGCGTGCGAGCAGCTTTTCGCGGGGCTGGGCATCCAGCGGCAGGTCTTTGAGGGGCATGGCGCGGTGGGCGCCGCCCCGGCATACGGCCGTGGGGGCTTGCCCGGTTTTCTACAATGCCGGCAGTTTATCGAGAGCTTTCATGACCGCAGACGCCTTCGCATCCTCGTCCTCCGTGCCCACTGTGCAACAGGGCTCGTTCCTCACGCTGCACTACCGCCTGGCCGGCCCGGCGGGTGACGTGATCAATACCTTCGAGGACAAGCCCGCCACGCTGTCGGTCGGCACGGGCGAGCTCTCGCCCGCGCTGGAGCAGCGCCTGATCGACCTGCCCGAGGGTGCGCGCGCCACGTTCGAGCTGGCCGCGGGCGAGGCTTTCGGCGAGCGCAACCCCGACATGCAGCAATGGGTGGCCAAGAAGCTGCTGAACGAGCTGGGCGACCCCCACGAGGAATACACCGTGGGCGACGTGGTGCAGTTCCCCACGCCCGACGGCACGGGCCAGTACGCCGGCGTGGTGCTGGAGGTGCGCGAAGACGGCGCCGTGCGCTTTGACTTCAACCACCCGCTGGCGGGCGTGCCCGTCACCTTCGAAGTGCTGCTCATCGGCGTGCTCTGAACGGGACGCCGCCATGCAAAAACCCCAGGAAATCGTTCTGGCCGAGCCGCGCGGATTTTGCGCGGGGGTGGACCGGGCCATCGAGATCGTCGAGCGCGCCATCGCCAAGTTCGGCGCGCCCATCTACGTGCGCCACGAGATCGTGCACAACACCTACGTGGTGAACGACCTGAAGGCCAAGGGCGCGATCTTCATCGAGGACCTGGACGAGGTGCCGCCCGGCGCCACGCTGATCTTCTCGGCCCACGGCGTGAGCCGCGCTGTTCAGGACGAGGCGCGCGCGCGGGGTTTCACCATCTTCGACGCCACCTGTCCGCTGGTGACCAAGGTGCATGTCGAGGTGGCCAAGCTGGCCAAGGAAGGCTACGAGTTCATCATGATCGGCCACAAGGGGCACCCCGAGGTCGAGGGCACCATGGGCCAGTTGGACCATGGCATCCACTTGGTGGAAGACGTGGCCGACGTGGCCCGTGTGCAGCCCGCGCAGACCGAGAAGCTGGCCGTGGTCACGCAGACCACGCTCAGCGTGGACGACGCGGCCGAGATCACCGCCGCCGTGCGCGCCCGCTTTCCTTCCATCCGCGAGCCCAAGCAGCAGGACATCTGCTACGCCACGCAGAACCGCCAGGACGCGGTGAAGCTGCTCAGCCCGCAGGTGGATCTGGTGATCGTGGTGGGCAGCCCCACCAGCTCCAACAGCAACCGCCTGCGTGAGCTGGCAGCGCGCCTGGGCACGCCGGCCTACATGATCGACAGCGTGGACGAGCTGCGCCACGAGTGGTTTGACGGCATCTCCCGCGTGGGCCTCACGGCCGGTGCGTCGGCACCCGAGGTGCTGGTGCAGGCCGTGATCACGCGCATCAAGGAACTGGGCGCGGTGGCCGTGCGCAAGCTGGACGGCATCGAGGAAACCGTGAAATTCCCGCTGCCCAAGGGCCTGAAGCTGGACACCGTGACGGGCCTGGAGATCACCGAGCGCACGCCCGAAACCGGCCCGGGCGGACACTGAACGCACTTTCTCGCCCGCTAAAGCCGGGCGTCGCGGGGCTGCACGAACCCTGTCTGCGACAGCTTTGCTTCATTATTGATAGCTGCTCGCGCTTGATGGATAAGCGCTAATGGCATATTTGGTATCTGTATTGCAATGCCTGCGCGTGGGTGGGGCATGTGGCGCCGGATGGCCAATCCCCCGCAGAATGTGGGCCTCTTTACAATTTCCGCTTCTTCACACCGTGGGGGCACGCTGGGCCCCCTGCATATGGAAATAGCAATACTGTTCGCCCTCATCCTGCTCAATGGCGTGTTCGCCATGTCCGAGCTGGCTCTGGTCTCCGCGCGCAAGACGCGCCTGCAGAAGCTGATCGATGAGGGCGATAGCGGGGCGATCGCAGCGGCCAAGCTGGGTGAGAACCCCACGCGCTTTCTCTCCACCATCCAGATCGGCATCACCTCGATCGGCGTGCTCAACGGCATCGTGGGCGAGTCGGCCCTGGCCAAGCCGCTGGGCGAGTGGCTGCTGAGCCTGGGGGTGGAGCCGCAACTGGCCGGCTACCTGGCCACGGGCCTGGTGGTGGTGCTGATCACCTACTTCTCGATCGTCGTCGGCGAGCTGGTACCCAAGCGGCTGGGCCAGAGCTACCCCGAGACGCTGGCGCGCGTCGTGGCGCGCCCCATCAACTGGCTGGCGCTCGCCACCAAACCCTTTGTGCGCCTGCTGTCGATCTCCACCGAGGGGCTGCTGCGCGCCCTGGGGGTGAAGGAGTATTCCGCCAGTGCCGTGACCGAGGACGAGATCCACGCCGTGCTGGCCGAGGGCACGAGTGCCGGCGTGATCGAGTCGCACGAGCACCAGATGGTGCGCAACGTGTTCCGCCTGGACGACCGGCAGATCGGCTCGCTGATGGTGCCGCGCGCGGACGTGGTGTTCCTCGATGTGGAGGAGCCTTTCGAGGAGAACCTGCGGCGCATCGAGGAGTCCGACCATGCGCGCTTTCCGGTGGTGCGCGGCGGCATGGAGAACATCCTGGGCGTGCTCAACGCGCGCCAGTGGCTGTCGCGCACGGTGCGCGATGCCCAGGCGCGCGACCTGACGACCCAGCCGCTGCAGACGGCGCTGTACGTTCCCGAGACCATCAATGCCATGGAACTGCTGGACAACTTCCGGCAGTCCGACGTACAGATGGCCTTCGTTATCGACGAATACGGCGAGGTGCAGGGCATCGTGACCGTGCAGGACATCATCGAGGCCATCACGGGCGAGTTTCAGCCGCGCGACCCCGAAACCTCGTGGGCCATGGAGCGCGAGGACGGCAGTTGGCTGCTGGACGGCCACATCCCGGTGCCCGAGCTCAAGGACCGGCTGCAGTTGGCCACCGTGCCCGAAGAAGACCGCGGCCGTTACCACACGCTCAGCGGCATGGTCATGCTGCTCACCGGCAAGCTGCCCAAGGTCACCGACACGGTGCAATGGGAGCGCTGGCGCTTCGAGGTGGTGGACATGGACGGCAAGACCATCGACAAGGTGCTGGCCTCGCGCCTGCCCGATGAGGAGGCCAGCGCCGATCCCGCGAGCGGCGACTGAGGCTCAACTCCACAGGTCCAGCGGCGGGTCCGCCGCCACCGCGCGCAGGATGTCGGTGCGTGAGATGAAACCCGCGAGCAACCCACGCTCATCCGTCACCGGCAGGCCGGGCAGGCCGGTGTCCAGCAGCACGCCCGCCACGCGGCGCAGTTCCGTGTCGGCCGCCACCGTGGGCACGGGACTCACCATCACTTCGGAGACCGGCCGGCGCGCGAGCTCAATGGCCTGCTTGACCGCGCCGGGCTCGGGCAGCAGGTCCAGGGGCGCCATGTCGGCGCGCAGCAGCAGGCCCACCACTTGGCCTTGATCATTCACCACGGGGGCCTGTGCGATTTCGTGCTCGGCCAGCGTCTGCCACGCATCGTTCACGCGCTGATCGGGGGCCACCGTGAGCGCGCCCCTGGTCATCACGTCGCCCACGCGCGACAGCGGCTGACGCGGCTGGGCGGGGCCCTGCTCGGTCTGTACATAGGCCGATACGGCCTCCAGCAGGCGCAGGGGCTTGGGCGTCGCCGTCTGCGCCGTGGCGGGAGGGGCTGCGGTCGCAACAGGTGCCGCGTCGCTGTCCAGGGCACGTGTGCGCAGGGCCTGGGGGCGGTGCACGCGCCGCACCGGCGCCACCTGCGCCAGCTTGTCCGGTCCACCCCGGTAGATTTGCCCCGAAGGGCCGAACACGAAAAACATGGCTTTGCCTCCTGACCCCTGGCCAATGCACCCGCATTGGTGGTGCATTGCCATGTTATCGGCGCGAACGCCGCGGCTTTCGCCCCAGTACGCTCTTAGCATGCCGGGCTGCGCCACTAAAATCGCCGCCTATGCTAGACATCCTCCTCCTTCGCAAAGACCTCGCATCGGCCGTCGCACGGCTGGAAACCCGCAAGAAGCCCCAGGCCTTCCTGAATGTGGAGGCGTTCCAGGCCCTGGAGTCCGAGCGCAAGACCATCCAGATGCGCACCGAGGAGTTGCAGTCGCAGCGCAACCAGCTGTCCAAGCAGATCGGCATGCTCATGGGCAAGGGTGAGAAGGACGCCGCCGAGGCTGCGAAAGCCCAGGTGGCCGCGATCAAGGCGGAACTGGACGGTTCTGCCACCCGGCTGGATCAGATCCAGGGCGAACTGCAGTCGATGCTGGCCGCCGTCCCGAATCTGCCGCACGAGAGTGTGCCCGTGGGCTCGGACGAGAGCGCCAATGTGGAGGTGCGCCGCTGGAGCCCCGATGGCCCACAGCCGCGCAGCCTGGGCTTCACCCCCAAGGACCATGTGGACCTGGGCGAGCCGCTGGGGCTGGACTTCGACATGGGCGTGAAGCTCTCGGGATCGCGCTTCACGGTGATGAAGGGGGGCATCGCGCGCTTGCACCGGGCCCTTGCGCAGTTCATGCTGGACGTGCAGACCCAGGAGCACGGCTACACCGAGTGCTACGTGCCCTACGTCGTCAATGCGGACTCGCTCAAGGGCACGGGCCAATTGCCCAAGTTCGAGGGCGACCTCTTCGCGGCCCAGAAGGGCGGTCAGGATGCCGAGCCCGTACCCGACAACGCGCAGCTGTACCTCATCCCCACGAGCGAGGTGCCTCTGACCAACTTCGTGCGTGACGAAGTCTTGGCCGAGGCGCAGCTGCCGCTCAAGCTCACGGCCCATACGCCCTGCTTTCGGTCGGAAGCCGGCAGCTACGGCCGGGACACGCGCGGCATGATCCGCCAGCACCAGTTCGACAAGGTCGAGATGGTGCAGATCGTGCATCCCGACAAGAGCTACGAGGCGCTGGAGGAAATGACCCGCCATGCTGAGGCTGTACTGCAGAAGCTGGGCCTGCCCTACCGCGTGATGAGCCTGTGTACGGGCGACATGGGCTTTGGCGCCGCCAAGACCTACGACCTGGAAGTGTGGCTGCCCGCCCAGAACACCTACCGTGAGATCAGTTCGGTGAGCAACTGCGAAGCCTTCCAGGCCCGCCGCCTGCAGGCGCGCTTCAAGAACGCGCAGGGCAAGAACGAGCTGGTGCACACCCTCAACGGGTCTGGCCTGGCCGTGGGCCGCACGCTGGTGGCGGTGCTGGAGAACTACCAGAACGAGGACGGCAGCGTGACCATTCCCGAGGTGCTGCGCCCCTACATGGGCGGCCAAGCCACGCTGCCGGTCTGAAATTTCCTGCTAGAATCGCGGGCTTCGACACACAGGAGAGGTGGCAGAGTGGTCGAATGTACCTGACTCGAAATCAGGCGTAGTGGCAACACTACCGTGGGTTCGAATCCCACCCTCTCCGCCAAACTAAAAAGCCTTGCAAGCCAGTCGCTTGCAAGGCTTTTTTCTTGGTGCGTCCCTTATGGGGCCAGATCTTGTGACCAAATTTCGAGCGATTTTGCCCCCGGGGCCTTGCTGAGCTAGCGCCGGCAGCTATGTAAATAATAGCAACGGGCGCCGGGATTCATTCCTGCGCAGCTGCCAGAGCCAGCAGCGCTGCCTCCACCTCTGATGCTGGCACGCCGTCCACTGGCGTCAACAGGGGGGCCAGGGCCTGCAGTGCGCCGGCTTCCTTTTGCAGCCGAGCGATGGACTGGCCGGCGTCGCGCGGGGCGTCGAAACCCGTGCTTTGCAGCAGCAAGCGGCCGTCGGCAGCCACCAGCTTGAAGTAAAACTTGCCGTCGGCCTCGCGGTATTGCTTGAACGCGGGCAGGGCGGCTTTGCTGGTCTTCTGTGTGGCCGGTGCGGGGTGTGCGACGGCGCTCAGGCTGCGCAGGCCTACGGCGGCGCGCAGGCGCTGCAGGAAGGGGGCGGCGATGGCGCGGGCGCGCTTGGCGCCGATTTGCAGGGCGGCCTCCACCTTCTCGGGATGGGCCATCAGATCGTCATAGCGCGCGCGCATGGGCGCGATTTCGCGGTCGATCCGCTCGAACAGCATCTGCTTGGCGTCGCCCCAGGCGATGCCGTCCGCATAGGCGCGCCGCATGGCGGCGGTCTCTTCGGGTGTGGCGAAGGCCTGGTAGATCTGGAACAGAGCCGAGCCCTCCACCTGCTTGGGCTCGCCAGGGGCGCGCGAGTCGGTGACGATGGAGCCGATGAGCTTCCTCAACTGCTCGCGCGTCGAGAACAGCGGAATGGTGTTGTCGTAGCTCTTGCTCATCTTGCGCCCGTCCAGGCCCAGCAGCAACGCCACGTTGTCCTCGACGGCCGCCTCGGGCAGCGTGAAGTGTTCGCCGTAGAGGTGGTTGAAGCTGGCCGCCATGTCGCGGGCCATCTCGATGTGCTGGATCTGGTCGCGGCCCACGGGCACCTTGTGGGCGTTGAACATCAGGATGTCGGCCGCCATCAGCACGGGGTACATGAACAGCCCTGCGCTCACGCCGTCGTCCAAGTCGCGGCCGGCTTCCTGGTTCTTGTCCTGTGCGGCCTTGTAGGCGTGGGCGCGGTTGAGCAACCCCTTGCCGGTCACGCAGGTCAGCAACCAGTGCAGCTCAGGAATTTCAGGGATGTCGGACTGACGGTAGAAGGTGACCTGCTGCGGGTCCAGTCCGGCGGCGAGCCAGCTGGCGGCGATCTCCAGCGTGGAGCGGTGCACGCGCTCGGGCTCCTGGCACTTGATGAGGGCGTGGTAGTCGGCCAGGAAGTAGAAGCTCTCTACGCCTGCGTTGCGGCTGGCGGCCACGGAGGGGCGGATGGAGCCCACGAAGTTGCCCAGGTGCGGCGTGCCCGAGGGGGTGATGCCGGTGAGGAAGCGGATGGTCTTTGGCATGAGGGGAATCAGAGAAGGAGCCGGTCAGCGCAGCAGCGCGACCAGTGGCGACAGCATGAGGTTGATGGCGCTGTAGCCCAACGCCATCAGGGGGCGCAGCCACAGCGCGCCCACGACGCCCGCCACCACCAGTGCGAGCACGATGAAGAAGCCGTAGGGTTCGATGCGCGAGAGAAAATGGGCTTGTTTCCACGGCAGCAGGCCGACGAGGATGCGCCCCCCGTCCAGGGGTGGCAGCGGAAACAGGTTGAACGCCCACATCACGAGGTTGACGGCAATGCCGGCACGCGCCATCTCCAGGAAGAAGCGCTCCTGTGTGCCGGTGGCGACCAGCGCGACCAGCAGCAGCGCCCAGCCGATGGCCTGGATGAAGTTGGATGCGGGACCCGCCAGCGCCACCCAGATCATGTCGCGCTTGGGGTGGCGCAATTGGCTGAAGTTCACCGGCACGGGCTTGGCATAGCCAAACAGAAACGCCCCCGAGGTGGCGAAATACAGCAGCAGCGGCATGAGCACGGTGCCCACCGGGTCGATGTGCTTGAGGGGGTTGAGCGTGATACGGCCCATCATCAACGCGGTGTTGTCGCCAAAGTGCCGGGCGGCATAGCCGTGCGCGGCTTCGTGCACGGTGATGGCAAACAGCACCGGCAGGGCGTAGATGAGGACGGTCTGGATAAGGTCGGTCATGGGCACCCGCCGATTGTCGCCCATGCGCGCCGCGGGTTCCTGTCTTACAGCGCACGGGCAGTTGTCCGACAGCCGCATGCTGGACAGGCGGTCACCATGCACGGCAGTGGCGCGCGCTCCCACGGCGCGCCGGCCCAAACAACAAGCTAGAGGAGGCCACCCCATGCATGCCTGGTATCTGCCTGTGAAGGTGTTCGCGCTCGTCGTGGTGCTGCTGATGGTCGTGGCCATGGTCTACGCCGGCACCATGGCCGTTATGTACTGGTCTGGCATCGGCGTGTGAAAGGGAGGGCCCCATGAACAAGCGCCAGACGCGTCTTTTCGCCATCGTCGCCACGGGCATCTCGGCGGCGGTGTTCCTCCTCCTCACTTTTGACAGCCACCGCAAGTTCGATGCGCTGACCAATGCCGAGTCCATTACTCCGGCGGTTGTGCACGGCAAGGATGTCTGGCACAAGAACAACTGCATCAACTGCCACACCATCTTTGGCGAAGGCGCCTACTACGCGCCCGATCTGACCAAGATCACCAAGCTGCGCGGCGAGGCTTATCTGAAGGCTTACCTGAAGGATCCTTCCAAGTTCTACGACGAGCAGCGCCACCGTCGCCTGATGCCCAAGCAAGACCTGAGCGACGAGGACATTGCCGGACTCATCGCCTTCTTCGACTGGGTCAGCAACGTGGACAACCAGGGATGGCCGCCGCGGCCCATCCTCGTGACGGGCTCCACACTGCCAGGGGCTGACCGCAGCGCCGCGCAGCAGGCGGACGACGCAAAGATCGAACGGGGCGGCATCGCTGCGCCCCCCGGTGCGCGCCCGCTGTCGGGCAACGAAGACCCGATTGCCCTGGGCGAGCGGGTATTCCGCACGGCCACGCCCGCCTGCACCGCCTGCCACTCCACCGCGCCTGGCGTGAATATGGCCGGGCCGTCCCTCGCAGGTGTGAAGGGCCGCACCGAGGCACTGCTGGGCTCGGCCGACTACAAGGGTCAGGCCAAGGATGTGGCGGCCTACTTGCATGAGTCGATCGTTTCGCCCAGTGCGCACCTGGTGCCCGGGCCCATGTACTCGGCTGATGGGACCTCTTTCATGCCCACGACCTACGCCAAGGACCTCACGGCCGAGCAGATCGACCAGCTCGTGGCCTACCTGATGTCCATGAAGTAAGCACGCCCACAGCCATCGTCGGAGTCCGCCATGAGATACAAGTCCCAATCCGTCGCCTACTGGTACTTCGCCGTGGCCGTGGCCCTGTTCGGGCTGCAGCTGGTGTTCGGCCTGCTGTCGGCCACCAAGTACCTGGGGCCGGATCCGTTGCTGTACATCCTGCCGTTCGACGTGACCAAGATGATCCATACCAACATCCTGATCGTCTGGGTGTTGTGCGGCTTCATGGGGGCCACGTACTGGATGGTGCCCGACGAGTCGCGCACCGAACTGCACAGCACACGGCTGGCCTACATCCAGCTCGTGCTGTGGACGGTGATGGGCGTGGCCACGGTAGTGGGCTACCTGTTTCGCTGGGGCACGGGCAACAAGCTGCTGGAGCAGCCGCTGCCCTCCAAGATCGTGATCGTGATCGTGATGCTCATGTTCCTCTACAACGTCGGCATGACGATCCGCAAGTCCGGCCGTTTCACGACACCGGAGGGTGTGCTGCTGGGCGGCCTGGGCCTGGCGGCGGTGCTGTACCTGCCGGCGTTGCTGGAGTTTCACAACTACACCGTGGCCATCTTCTACCGGTGGTGGACCATCCACCTGTGGGTGGAGGGCGTGTGGGAGATGATCCAGGGCGGCTTCCTCGCGTACCTGCTGATCCGCCTGTCGGGCGCAGACCGCGAGGTGATGGAAAAGTGGCTCTATGTCATCGTAGGGCTGGTGTTCATTGCCGGCATCCTGGGTACGGCGCACCACTATTACTGGGTGGGCGTGCCGCAGTACTGGCTGCCCATCGGGGGTTTCTTCAGCGCACTGGAGCCCGTGGCCCTGGTGGGCATGGCCATGTATGCCTACTTCGCCATGCGCCGCTCGGGCATGGCCCACCCCAACAAGCTGGCGCTGCACTGGACGGTGGGCAGCGCCGTGTTCACGCTGTTCGGTGCCGGCCTGCTGGGCCTGGCCCACACCTTCCCCAGCGTGAACAAGTGGACGCACGGCACCCTCATTACCGCCATGCACGGGCACGCGGCGTTCTACGGAGCCTACGCGATGATCGTGATGGCCATGATCAGCTATGCGCAGCCGGCCCTCACACGCAGGCCTGAGGAAGGCACATCCATGGGCTACCTGTCGTTCTGGATGCAGCTGGCGGGCATGTTTGGCATGACGCTGTCGTTCGCCACCGCGGGCATTGGGCAGGTGTACCTGGAGCGCATCATGGGCATGGGCTACCTGGATGCGCAGCTCAAGATCCAGGTGCACTTTGTCATGCTGGTCATCACCGCGTCCATCTTCGCGATTGGCGTTGCGTTGTTCATCATCGATTTCTTCCGCCACCCGCTGCGGCTGGAGGTCAGCGCCAGCGATCCGGTGGACCGTCCCCTCGATACGCACCGTGCTGCAGCGATTTGATCTACAGGGCGGGGCGGGGATGGCCCGCCCGGCAACGTCCCCTGCGCCGGAGCCTCCCTATTACCTGCCCAGCGGCGACGAGATCGAGGTCTTCGCGCAGTGCCACGCGCAGGGCCTGGCCGTCATGCTCAAGGGGCCCACAGGCTGCGGTAAGACGCGTTTCGTAGAGCACATGGCCTGGCGCCTGAAGCGCCCGCTCATCACCATCGCCTGCCATGACGACCTGAGTGCCAGCGACCTGATCGGCCGCTTCCTGATCCAGGGCAGCGGCACCGCGTGGCACGACGGACCGCTGACCCGCGCCGTGCGCGAGGGCGCGCTGTGCTACCTGGACGAAGTGGTGGAGGCACGGCAGGACACGGTGGTGGTGTTGCACCCGCTCACCGACCACCGTCGCATCCTGCCCATCGACAAGACAGGCGAGGTGGTCGAGGCCGCGCCAGGCTTCGGGCTCATCGTGTCGTACAACCCCGGCTACCAGCGCATGCTCAAGGACCTGAAGCCCAGCACGCGCCAGCGCTTCGTGGCATTGGATTTCGGCTTTCCCGCGCCCGAGACAGAGGCGCGCATCGTCGCGCAGGAAAGCGGCATTGCCGAGCCTGAGGCGCGCGCGCTGGTACAGCTGGCCACGCGGCTGCGCGCACTGCAGGACCGTGGCCTGGCCGAGGTGCCCAGTACGCGGCTGCTGGTGGCGGCCGCGCAGCTGGCGGTGCGCGGCGTGGACTTGCGCCGCGCCTGCCTGCACGCCATCGTGGCGCCGCTGTCGGACGAGGCATCGCTGGTTGGCGCCATGCGCGACCTTGTCGACGCCACCTTCGTCTGACCATGGCCGAGGCCGAGGACGTCATCACCGACGCGGCGCGACACGCCACGATCTATGCCCAGGCGCTGTGGCGCCGCCACCGCCCCCCGCCGGCCGGCCCACCCCGGCTGCATCTGGCCGATGTGGCGCCGCGCCTGGACCTGTTGGTAAGCGCCGCGCTGGGCATCCGCCTGCAGCTGCGCGCGGCGCAACCGCCTGCTCCGCCTACCTTACTCTCGCGCTGGATGCAGCGAGCAGAGGCCCCCAGCCAGCGCGACGCCGTGCCCGCCACCGACGGCGCCAACCTGTGGCTGCCCCCCGCGCTGACGGACATACCCGGCGCGCAAGCGGGGAAGGACGGGGCGCCCCCCGCCGACGAGCGCTACCGCACGCTCGCGCTGGTGCACGGCATGCGCGCACTGCGGGGGGCGCCGGCATGCGCTGCCCAGGCGGTGGACGGTTTCGAGCGGGCCTTGTTCGCACTGCTCGAAGCCCACGCCGCCGACCACGCGCTGGCCCTGCGCCTGCCGGGCATGGCCGCGCCACTGGCGCGCCTGCGGCAGGCCATGCTGGCAGCGCGCCCGGCCGTGGCAGCGCTGCCGCCGCACCTGCAACCACTGGAGTCGCTGGCGCACGCCCTGCTGGCCGGCCCACCCGCGGGCGCCGGGCCTCCCGGCCTGATGCCATCGCTGCCGGCCCAGGCGCCACAGGTGCTGGCGCATGCACGTGCCCTCGCTTCGCGCCTGCGTCCGGCTGCGGCCCCCGCGCGCCAGCAGCGCTGGTGCATGGCCGACGCGTGGCTGGGCGAGCTGCGCACGCCGGCTACCCCCGCGCCTGCGCACGCCACGGCGGACGGCGCAGAGGATGCCTCTGGCACGACCCATGCTGCCCGTCTGGCGCGCCGTCCGCAGGTGCGCCAGGCGCTTCCCGATGAGGACGATGCGAAC
Organism: [Acidovorax] ebreus TPSY; assembly: GCF_000022305.1. Classification (NCBI taxonomy): domain Bacteria; kingdom Pseudomonadati; phylum Pseudomonadota; class Betaproteobacteria; order Burkholderiales; family Comamonadaceae; genus Diaphorobacter; species [Acidovorax] ebreus. Next base: position 2,944,476 of record NC_011992.1, on the reverse strand, counting down.
GGTCCCGGCGCTTGGATGGTGCAGACCGCTCAGCCGCACGAACAGGCCGCGGACCCCATGGGCATGCAGCGCCCGAGCGATCGTGACGCCAACACGGCGGCCGAGGAGTTCGCCGATGCGCTGTCCGAACTGCCCGAGGCGCGCCTCGTGGCCACGCCCGGCCGTCCCAAGGAGGTGCTGCTGTCCGATGACCCGCCGGAGCATCTGGCGCGCCAGGCGCGGGCGGGCGGCGGTGCGGGCGCCGGGCCGGGCGTCGACGTTCTGTACTACCCCGAGTGGGACGGCGCCAGCGGCAGCTACCGGCGCCCCGGCGCCGCCGTGTGGGTGCACGACGCAGCCCCGGGCGCGCCCGATTGGCTGGAAGCCACGCTGCATGAGCGCCGGGCCATGCTGCACGCCGTGTGCAGGCGGTTCGAGCTATTGCGCAGCCGCCGCGTGGCCGTGCGCCGCCAGCTCGACGGCGACGAGATCGACCTGGAGGCTTGCATCGAGGCGCGCGCAGACTTTGCCGCGGGCCTGCCGCTGCCCCAGCGCCTGTACCGCAGCGAGCGCCGCCTGCACCGCGATCTGGCGGTGCTGGTGCTCATGGATGTGAGCGGCTCCACCGACGGCTGGGTGGCGCCGGGCCGGCGGGTGGTTGACGTAGCGCGTGAGGCGCTGCTGCTGGTGAGCATGGCGCTGGACGGCATGGGCGCGCCGTTTGCGGTGCAGGCGTTCTCCGGCGAGGGGCCGCAGGGGGTGGTGGTGCGCAACGTCAAGCGTTTTGACCAGCCCTACGGGCGGGACGCTGCGCTGCGCATCGCCGGTCTGGAGCCCGAGCACTACACGCGCGCCGGCGCCGCGCTGCGCCATGCCACCAGTACGCTGATGCGCCAGCCGGCCGCGCACCGCCTGCTGTTGCTGCTGTCCGATGGCAAGCCCAACGACATCGACGCCTATGAAGGCCGCTATGGCCTGGAGGACATGCGCCAGGCCGTGACCGAGGCGCGGCTGCAAGGCATTGCGCCGTTTTGCCTGACCATCGATCGCCAGGCGGCCCGCTATCTGCCCATGGTGTTCGGTGCCCATCACTACGCGCTGCTGCCCCGGCCCGAGGAACTGCCGCAGGTGCTGCTGCAATGGCTGCGCCGGCTGGTGGTGGTGTGACTGATTGCTACTGTTTTAGTAGCCGTTAGCGCTTGCTGGATGGGCGCTAGAGGCCTGAAACGTTCTGATTCTTCCGTCGGGCGTATTTCGCCGCTGTGGCAGGCATCCAGCCCGGGCGCGTGCCCTTAAAGCCCCAGCTTGGCCAGGCTGCCGCCACCTTCGCGCACCACGATGGGGTCGCCGCCGGTATTCATGGGCGTGAGGTCCAGCACCGTGGTGGGCTCCAGCGGGCAGCCGCCCGCGTCGAGGATGCCATCGAGCTGCTTTTCAAAGCGCTCGCGGATCTCCTGCGGGTCGTTCAGCGGCTCGCTTTCGCCCGCCGGGATCAGTGTGGTGGCCAGCAGCGGCGCGCCGTGCAGCTCCAGCAGCATCTGCAGGCCCTTGCGGTCGGGCACGCGCAGACCGATGGTCTTGCGCTGCGGATGGCTCACGCGGCGCGGCACTTCCTTGGTGGCGTCCAGGATGAAGGTGTAAGGCCCCGGCGTGGCCAACTTCAGCAGGCGATATTGGCGGTTGTCCACATGCGCGTAATTGGCCAGCTCCGACAGGTCGCGGCACAGCAGCGTGAGGTGGTGCTTGTCGTTGATCTGCCGAATACGACGAATCCGGTCCACGGCGTCCTTGTCGTCCAGGCGGCAGACCAGCGCGTAGCTGGAGTCGGTGGGCACGGCCAGGATGCCGCCGCTCGATAGCAGCGTGGCGGCCTGCTTGAGCAGGCGCGGCTGCGGGTTGTCGGCGTAGATCTCGAAATATTGGGCCATGGAGGGGCGCGGCGGTCAGCCGGCAGTGGTGCGGGGGGCGCGCAGGATGCGATCGGACAACAGCTCCCACACGGGGGTGAGCTGGCCTGGCAAATCCGGCAGGGCGCCCAGGTCGGTGTGTGATTCGTTCGGGCTGTGGAAGTCGCTGCCGCGCGAGGCGGCCATGCCGAACTCCTGCGCCATGGCGGCGTACACGGGATATTCGGATGGCGTATGGCTGCCGGTTACCACTTCCACGCCCTGGCCGCCGTGCTGCTTGAACTCGGAAAACAAGGCGTATTCCTCATTCGCCGTGAATCGGTAGCGTGCAGGATGGGCGATCACGGCCATGCCGCCGGCCTCGCGGATCCAGCGCACCGCATTGCCCAGCGTGGCCCAGCGGTGGGGTACGTAGCCGGGGTTGCCCTCGGTGAGAAAGCGCCGGAACACTTCGGAGGTGTCGTGGCACACGCCAGTCTCCACGAGGAAGCGGGCAAAGTGCGTGCGCGAGACCAGTTCGGGGTTGCCCGCGTAGCGCAACGCCCCTTCGAATGCGCCGCGGATACCCACGTGCGCGAGTTGCTGCGCCATCTCCTGTGCCCGTTCGCTGCGCCCGCCGCGCGTGGCCGCGAGGCCCTGGGCGAGTTGTGCATTGTCCGGGTCGAACCCCAGTCCCACGATATGCACCGTGGTGTCGGCGAAGGTGACCGAGATCTCTGTGCCCGTGAGGTAGTCCATGCCCAGCGCGTGCGCGGCGGCGGCGGCGCGGTGCTGGCCGCCGATCTCGTCATGATCCGTCAGCGCCCACAGCGCTACACCGTTGGCATGCGCACGGGCTGCCAGCGCTTCGGGTGTGAGGGTGCCGTCAGACACCACGGAGTGGCAGTGGAGGTCGGCATTGAGGAGGATGGACACGATTTCATTTTAGGGGGAGCCCGCAGGGCATGTTGTCGTGGTGGTTACAACACAGTGACAAACGGGTCGGGCTGCAGGCAGCGACGAATATTTGTAATCAAATGTGCATAAATGCGACAATATGAGCCCCTTTTTGTCCAGGCTGCCGGGTTGTTGCGCCCGTGTGCCTCCTTCCACCGCTATGGCGCCACGACGCCCCTGATTGCGTAGAACATGAACTTCAACCATTTGCCCGTCGCCCGCAAACTGTGGGGACTCGTCCTGGGGCTGCTGGTCTCCATGCTGCTTTTGCTGGCGGGCCTGTTGGCCTACTCCGCCCAGCTCGATGATGAGGCGGCGCGCATCGTGCAGGCCAACGAAGACCGCATCAGCCTGGCCCTGCGCTGGAAAGGGCTGACCACGCTGGCCGTGGACCAGTCCGTGAGCGCGCTGGCCTCGGCCGACGAGACCCTGGCGTCGGGCCTGCAGAAGAAAGCCAAGCAGGGGATCGAGGCCATCAACGCCCTGCAAAAACAGGTGGAGGCTGTGGCCTTCTCTGCGGAGGACAAGGCCCAGATGGAACGCGTGGCCGCCGCCCGCAAGGTGGTGCTGGACGCGCTGGCGGAAGCCACCAAGGCCCGGGCCGAAGGCGACTTCGCCCGCACGCTGACCCTGGTGGACAGCAAACTGCTGCCCGCCGTGGAGCGCTACGTGGGCGAACAGGACTCCTTCGTCCAACTGCAAGAACGCCAGCGCGACGCCGCCAAGCAAGAGGCCCAGGCCTTGCGCCAGCGCGCCATGTGGATGGGCGCGGGCATCGCCGCGGTGGTGGTGGTCTTGGGCCTGGTGCTGGCGAATCTGCTCGTGGGCTCCATCACGCATCCCCTGGAGCGGGCCGTGGGGCTGGCTGACGCGATTGCCGGTGGCGACTTGACGCAAGACGTGCACGATGACCGTCGTGACGAACTGGGCCACCTGCTGCGTTCGCTGTCGGCCATGGGAGCACGTCTGCGCGGCGTGGTGGGCGAAGTGCGCTCGGGCGTGGAATCGGTCTCGGCCGCGTCCAGCCAGATCGCCACGGGCAACCACGACCTGTCTGCGCGAACCGAGCAGACCGCGGCCAACCTCGAAGAGACGGCCGCCAGCATGGAAGAGCTCACCGCCACCGTCACCCAGTCGGCGGACACCGCGCGCCAGGCCAACCAACTCGCCGCCAACGCCGCGCAAGCCGCAGAGCGTGGCGGCGAAGTGGTGGGCCAGGTGGTCACCAGCATGCAGCAGATCACCGAATCCAGCCGCAAGATCGCCGACATCATCGGCGTGATCGATGGCATTGCCTTCCAGACCAACATCCTGGCGCTGAACGCCGCCGTGGAAGCCGCACGCGCGGGCGAGCAGGGCCGCGGCTTTGCCGTGGTGGCGGGTGAAGTGCGCAGCCTGGCGCAGCGCAGCGCCGAGGCCGCCAAGGAGATCAAGCAGCTCATCACCACCAGCGTGGACAACGTGCAATCGGGCTCGGCCCAGGTGGAGCAGGCCGGCCAGAGCATGCAGGACATCGTGCACAGCGTGCGCCGCGTGAGCGACCTGATCGGCGAGATCACCGCTTCGTCCACCGAGCAGCGCGACGGCATCGGCCAGGTGAACCAGGCCGTGGCGAACCTGGACCAGATGACGCAGCAAAATGCCGCGCTGGTGGAAGAGTCCAGCGCCGCCGCCGCCGCCATGCATGAACAGGCGCAGCGCCTGGCGCAGGTAGTGGCCGTGTTCAACGTGGGCAATGGCGCCGTCGCGGCGCCCCGCAGCCCGGCCCGCGTGGCGCCGCCAGCGGTAGCGCCCGCCCCGGTCAAGACACCGGCCGCAACGCCGGCGCGCGCGACGCTGGCCAAGCCCATGCCGACAAAGGCTGCCGCCAAGGTGTCCGCCCCCCAGATCGCGCCGGCCAAGACGCCTGCGGCATCGGATGGGGATGGCGAATGGGAGAGCTTCTAAGCTCTAAAAAATAGCGTCATTGGTACGTCCCGTCCCCAGTCGGGACAAAAAAAGCGCGGCCTGTGGCGCGCCTTTCGCCATCCCATACACCGCTTAGGACGTTACGTGGTCATGGCTTGCTGTCTGCTCCGTACTTGGGAGAGCGAGGCCCATGCAATAGTCCTCCCGGACGGCCGGCATACAGCAGTCGGCCGTTTGCGACCTCGGCGATCTGCACGCTGCGGTCTGACAAGGTTTCCACAATCTGGTCAATGAGCGCAGACACCAGCATGCCCACCAAGCCGCCGCTTGAACTCTTGTTTTCTGCACTCGAGGCTGTTGCCTCCCCGGACCACAGTTGCTCGCCCGTGCGCAGATCCATGAGTCGGGCGGCCAGCGTTACCCGGGTTTCACTGCTCACGATGGAGTACACCGAGCCGTACTGCCGCACGTCCAGGTAGAGCGCCGCATCCGCACCAAAAATTTCCCGCAACTTGGCCACGGGCAATTCCTGTGCGTCTTGGGCCGAAATGATGCCGTTGTTCCTGAAAGTCTCTTCGGTCACGGCCACTGGCAGCACGTAATAGCCGGACTCCGCCAGGGGGAGCGTGGCGCGTGAGAGCACTCCCGCCGGCGCAGTCACTTCGGGCGTCTGGTTCAGTGGAGGCAGCACCAGAATGGACTGGGGCTTGGCTTGACGCAGTGCCGAATAGTCGTAGGGCTGAGGGGTCGCGCAACCACTCAAAAGCAGGATGGCGGCGGCGCCGGCCGCCACGGCAGTGCGAACGCCAATACGGGAAATCATTGCGGGGCCTTTCCGGTGAGTGTGCGCAAAAGGAAGTCCATGAAAGACGCCGATTCGGGGAAGGTGGTCTTTTCCGCGGTAAGGGCCGCGACGCTTTTTTCTTCCTGCCCTGCCTTGGCGTACAGCATGCCCATATGGGCGCGATAGCCAGGGGGCAAGGCTTGGCCGCGCTGCTCTATTTTTTGCTGCGCTTCTTCCAGCTTGGCCACTTGCTGTTCAGCATCGGCATTGCCGCTGCTTTTGAGGTATTCGTACACCTGAGGCTGATAGCCGTCCCAGCCATACAGGGGCTGATGGGATGTGGTGGCGCAGCCCGCCATGACCAACGCAGCTGCGATGGGAAGCGCCAAGCGGGTGGTGGTGTGGCGGCTCATTGTGCGGGCACCCATGCGCCAGATTCGACACCGCTCACGAGCTTGTCCACGGCTTCGCGGATGGCTAAGTCAAGCACTTTGCCGTTCAGGGTGGAGTCATACCCTGCGCGGCTGCCAAAACCTACGACCTCGCGGCTGGACAGGCTGTATTCGCCGGCCCCCTGGGCCGCAAAGACCACTTCACCGGTCTGTACGCGCACTACGTTCAGGCTGACTTTGGCGTAGGCCACCTGTTCCTTGCCGCGCCCCAGCACCCCGAACAGCTGCCGGTCACCGACTTCCTTGCGACCGAATTCGGTGACATCGCCCGTGATGACGAACTGCGCCCCCTTGAGGGTCTGTGCTTGCTTGAGGAGGGCGGCCTCTTGCTGCGTTTCCGACATATTGGTGCGGTCGAGCACGTTAAAGCGTCCGCTTTGCTGCAGGTGCGTCATCAAAATGGTTTGCGCCTGACCGCCGAGACGGTCCACACCATCAGAAAAGATTCCGCGTTGGAAGTTGGACCGGTTGGCGAACTTGCCAATGGAAATGGGGCTGCGCACCCCCTGATACGCGCGCGCGGACGCGGTGGGCTTCGGAGTTTCGAGGGTGCGCGATTGCTCGGTGGTCACGCAGCCGGCAGTCAGGGCGGCGACTGCAATGACGAGGGCGTGGCAACGCCAGAGAGAACCATTCATGGGGAAAACCAATAAGAGTCCAGGAATGGCGCTGGATCATACGGTTTAATGCATACAAAATTCACATTTTGTTGCGTTTAGGCTGCTACGAGCGTCACATTGCAGGCGACTCGAGTCCCTCCACTAGAAACTGCACCCGCCGCTCGCCGCGCCACTCGTTCACGTCCAGCCGGAAGGCCAGCAACGCCCGTTCGGGCAGCGGGTCGGTGTGGCCGAACCAGATGGCGTCCACGGGCTGGCCCTGGTGCAGCAGCTTGATAGACAGGTGGTTGCGCGCCTCGCCCACCAGGCGCTGGCTGAGCACCTGCACCTCCTCGCTGAAGGTGGGGGGCGCAAAGCCCTGGCCCCAGACCTCGCGGTGCAGGGTATCCACCAGCTCGGCGCGGCAGTACTCCGGGGCCAGCGGGCCGTCGGTCTCCAGCCGGCGCGTGAGCGTCGCGGCATCCAGCCATTCCTGTGCGACCTGGGCGAAGGCCTGCTCGAAGAGGTCGAAATGCTCCTCGGCCACGGTGCAGCCGGCCGCCATGGCGTGGCCGCCGAACTTCAGGATCACGCCGGGGTGGCGCTTGGCTACCAGGTCCAGCGCGTCGCGCAGGTGAAAACCGGGGATGGACCGCCCCGAACCCTTCAGCTCATGCTCCTTGCCCGGCGCGCTGCTGGCAGCGAACACGAAGGTGGGGCGGTGCAGCTTGTCCTTGAGGCGCGAGGCCACGATGCCCACCACGCCCTCGTGGAAGTCGGGGTCGAACACGCTGATGGCTGGCGGCGGCTCCTCGCCTTCGTCGAACAGGCTCTCCGCCAGCAGCAGGGCCTGCTCGCGCATGCCCCCTTCCAGCTCGCGCCGCTCGCGGTTGATGGCATCCAGTTGCCGGGCCAGGTCGGCGGCGCGCGCCGGGTCGTCGGTCAGCAGGCATTCGATGCCCAGCGTCATGTCGGCCAGGCGCCCCGCGGCATTGATGCGTGGGCCGAGGGCAAAGCCGAAGTCGAAGGTGGTGGCGACGGGGGCCTTGCGCCCGGCCGCGTCGAACAGGGCCTGGATGCCGGGCTGCATCTGGCCGGCGCGGATGCGCTTCAAGCCCTGCGCCACCAGGCGGCGGTTGTTGTTGTCCAGGCGCACCACATCGGCCACGGTGCCCAGGGCCACCAGCGGCAGCAGCGGCTCCAGCTTGGGTTGCGTGGCCTTGTCGAACACGCCGCGCGCGCGCAGCTCGGCGCGCAGCGCCATCAGTACATAGAACATCACGCCCACGCCGGCGATGGACTTGCTCTCGAAGCCGCAGCCCGGCTGGTTGGGGTTCACGATGGCGTCGGCCGCGGGCAGTTCGGAGCCTGGCAGGTGGTGGTCGGTGATGAGCACCGTCAGCCCCAGCGCCTTGGCGCGCGCCACGCCCTCGATGCTGGCGATGCCGTTGTCCACGGTGATGAGCACGTCGGCGCCGCGCTCGTGCACGCGCTGCGCGATGGAGGCGGTGAGGCCGTAGCCGTCCACCACGCGGTCGGGCACCAAATACTGAACATGGCGTGCGCCCAGCAGGCGCAGGCCGCGCACCCCCACCGCGCAGGCGGTGGCGCCGTCGCAGTCGTAGTCGGCCACGATGAGCAGGCGCCGGTCCTGGCTGATGGCATCGGCCAGCAGCGCCGCGGCCTGCCGCACGCCCATGAGGGTGTCCGGCGGCAGCAGGCGGGCGAGGGCGTCGTCCAGCTCCTCCTTGGCGCGGATGCCGCGCGCCGCGTACAGGCGTGCCAGCAGCGGGTGCACGCCGGCCTGCTCCAGCGCCCAGACCACGCGCGGTGGGATGTCTCTGGCTACTATTTTCATAGCTGCTCGCGCACGCTGGAAAAGCGCTGGGGCTTAAAAAGACTCTGAATGCGCTGGCCCAGGCTGCGCGGCGCCGTATGCCAGGACTGTGCGCCGCGTTCGCCGCACAGCGTGAGGCGCGCCGCGCCGCCGCCCGCCACATGCGCGGCCAGGCGCGCCACGGGGCCGGCGTCCAGCGCGGCCCAGGCCTGGCGCCAGGCGTGCCAGTCCTCGCGCAGCGCAGCGTCCAGCAGGGTGGTGGGCATCTCGGGCGCCGGCACGGGGGCGGGTGGCTGGGGCAGGGCGCCTGCGCCGTGCACCCAGAAGGCATTGACCGGCGGCAGGCCCTGGGCCGCGCGTGCGTCGTTGAAGGGGTGGGTGTACAGCAGCATCTGCATCTCGCTGTGCAGGCGGTGCAGCAGGCGCGCGCGGGCGGGGTCGGGCATCCAGGCGCGCACGTCGCGCTGGATCACGCGGTCCAGCGATGCGGTGGGCAGGTTGTCGAACACTGCACCTTGCGCGACCCAGCGCGTCGGCTGGTCGTAGGCGAGCGTGATGCCGTCCTCGGCAAACCAGGGCGCCACAATGGCCAGCAGCGCACGCGAGGCGGCCTCGTCCAGCTGCAGCCGCGCCGGGTCGCCCAGCGTGACATGGTCGGCACCGACCTGCCAGTGGCAAGGGGTGATGAAGGCCCAGACGCTGGTGGCCGCATGGGGAGCGCTGACCTGCTGGTGCTGGTGCCACGCGGCCCAGGGCGTGGTGCCCTCGCTGGTGGCGGGCAGGCCGTGGTGGCGGGCCAGGGCGCGTTCGTGGGGCGGGGCGAAGTCCGTCTCGGCGCCGGCGTCCAGGCCGGTGCTGGACAGGCGGGCCAACAGCCGGTCCAACTGGGGCAGTTCCAGGCCTTCAAGCGCCTGCTGGCATCCCTGGGCCGGGCTGGCGGCCAGCGGGATGAGTAAATGGGGCATGTCCGACATAGGGGTGTATTGTCCCGGATGCACCCGATGACGGTGGGCGCAAAACCCACAGCGTCATGCAAGCGTCACAAGTGCAACAGAGACTGGATCGCTCACTTTTACGGCCAAGGATGCCCATGTCTTCTCACCGTCTTCCCCTGATCATTGCGATGAGTGCCTCCCTGCTGGCGACCGCCTGTGGCGGCGGCGACGACCCCGCACCGCTGCCGACGCTGAGCGGCCAGGCTCCGCTGGTGGTGGGGCACCGCGGCGCCTCGGGCTACCGCCCGGACCACACGCTGGAGAGCTATGCGCTGGCCATCCAGATGGGGGCGGATTTCATCGAGCCCGATTTGGTAGCCACCAAGGACGGCCACCTGGTGGCACGCCACGAACCCAACATCACCAGCACCACCGATGTGGCCAGCCGCCCCGAGTTCGCCAGCCGCAAGACCAAGCGCATGGTCGATGGCGTGGAAGAAGAAGGCTGGTTCGCCACCGACTTCACGCTGGCGGAACTGAAGACCCTGCGCGCCATCCAGCCGCTGGCCGAGCGCGACCAGTCCTATAACGGCAAGTTCCAGATCCCCACGCTGCGCGAGGTGCTGGACCTGGCCAAGACCGAGGGCGGCAAGGTGGGCCGCGTGATCGGCGTCTATCCCGAGACCAAGCACCCCACCTACCATGAAGATGCGGGCCTCAAGCTCGAAGACCGCCTGCTGGCCATCCTGGCCGAGTACGGCTACACCAAGAAGGATTCGCCGGTCATCCTGCAGTCGTTCGAGACGGCCAACCTCAAGTACCTGCGCACCAAGACGCAGGTGCGCCTCATCCAGCTGGTGGATGGCAACGACTACGACTTCAAGACCGGCGCGGTCACCTTCGAGGCGCCATATGACCGCCCCTACGACTGGACACGCGCGGGCCGCAAGGACCTGTTCGCCTCCATGGTCACGCCGGCGGGCCTGGCCGAGATCGCCAAGTACGCCGACGGCGTGGGCCCCTGGAAGCCCTACATCGTGCCGGTCAAGGGCACCTTTGGCGCCGACGGCAAGATGGTCGACGTGAACAAGGATGGCGTGGTCAACTACGCCGACGCTTCCAGCAGCACCCCCACCAGCCTGGTGGCCGACGCACACAAGCTGGGCCTGATGGTCCACACCTGGACCATGCGCAACGAAAACCGCCGCCTGGCCTTCGACTACAAGGGCGATCCCCAGGCCGAGTACCTGCAGTTCTACCGCCTGGGCGTGGATGGCGTGTTTTCCGACTTTGCCGACACCGCGGTGGCTGCGCGCAAGGCCTATCTGACGGAAACGGGCCGCTGAGCCGCGGGCCGGCGCCGCGCAGGGCAGGCGGCCTTGGCGCGTCAGCCCCTGCGGCACCCGGCTTGCGCTGAGGCCGCCGCGCGTTGCTGCCCTGGGCCCGCGCCGCGGGCCCGGGTCGATGACACAATCGCGCTTCCATGCAAATTCCCTACGAACTGGCCCTGGGCTGGCGCTACACCCGGGCAGGCCGGGCCACGCGGCGCAACGGCTTCATCTCCTTCATCTCGGGCGTGTCCATGCTGGGCATCTCTCTGGGGGTGGCGGCACTCATCATCGTTCTGTCCGTGATGAACGGCTTTCAGAAAGAGGTGCGCGACCGCATGCTCAGCGTGGTCTCGCACATCGAGATCTTCGCGCCGGGCGGTGCAGCGCTGCCCGACATGCCGCGCACGCTGGCCGAGGCGCGGGCCAATCCGAACGTGGTGGGCGCCGCGCCCTTCGTCGCCGCCCAGGCGCTGCTGGCGCGTGGCGAGGACATGAAGGGCGCGCTGGTGCGCGGCATCGACCCCGCGCATGAGGCCGAGGTGACCGACCTGGCCGCCGAGAATCTGGAGGGCCTGAAGGCCCTGGTGCCGGGCGAGTTCCGCGTGATCCTGGGCAGCGAGCTGGCGCGCCAGCTGGGCGTGCGCGCGGGTGACGCGGTCACGCTGATCGCCCCGGCCGGCCAGGTCACGCCTGCGGGCGTGGTGCCGCGCCTCAAGCAGATGACGGTGGCGGGCACCTTCAATTCGGGCCACTATGAATACGACTCTGCGCTGGTGATGCTGCACCACGAGGATGCCGAGCGCATCTTCCGCCTGGAAGGGCCGACTGGCGTGCGCCTGAAGCTCAAGAACCTGCATGACGCACCCGAAGTCACGCAGCAGCTGGCGCACAGCCTCTCGGGCAACCTGTTGATCCGCGACTGGACGCAGCAGAACCGCACCTGGTTCGCGGCCGTGCAGCTGGAAAAGCGCATGATGTTCATCATCCTCACGCTGATCGTTGCGGTGGCGGCATTCAACCTGGTGTCCACGCTGGTGATGACCGTGACCGACAAGCGCGCGGACATCGCTATCCTGCGCACGCTGGGCGCCAGCCCCGCCAGCATCATGGGTGTGTTCATGGTGCAGGGCGCCATGGTGGGCGTGATCGGCACGCTGGCCGGCCTGCTGCTGGGCCTGGGCGTGGCCTTCAACATCGACGTGATCGTGCCCGCCATCGAGCGGGCGCTGAACGCCAGCTTCCTGCCCAAGGACATCTACCTCATCAGCAAGATGCCCAGCGACCCGCAAAGCAGCGACATCGTGCCCATTGCCGTCATTTCCCTGATCCTGGCCTTCGTGGCCACCCTGTACCCGAGCTGGCGCGCCAGCCGCGTGAACCCCGCGGAGGCGCTGCGCTATGAGTAATGGGCAAGTGGTGCTGCAGGCGCAAGGCCTGACCAAGCGCTTTACCGAGGGCCGGCTGGACGTCACCGTGCTCAAGGGCGTGGACCTGGCAGTGCACGCCGGCGAGACGCTGGCCATCGTGGGGGCGTCGGGCTCGGGCAAGAGCACGCTGCTGCATCTGCTGGGGGGGCTGGACGCGCCCAGCGCCGGCACCGTCACGCTCCAGGGGCAGGCGCTGCAGGCGCTATCGCCCGCGCAGCAGGGGCGCCTGCGCAATGCGCACCTGGGCTTCATCTACCAGTTCCACCACCTGTTGCCCGAGTTCAGCGCCCAGGACAACGTGGCCATGCCGCTGCGCATCCGCCGCGAGCCGTACGCGCAGTGCATCGAGCGGGCGGTGCGCATGCTCCAGGCCGTGGGCCTGGGCGAGCGTGTGCACCATCGCCCGGCGGAACTGTCGGGTGGCGAGCGCCAGCGCGTGGCCATTGCCCGGGCGCTGGTCACGCAGCCGGCCTGCGTGCTGGCCGACGAGCCCACCGGCAACCTGGACCGTGCGACCGCCGATGCCGTGTTCGCCCTCATGCTGCAGCTAGCGCGCGAGCAGGGCACTGCCTTCGTGATGGTCACGCACGATGAATCGCTGGCCGCGCGGTGCGACCGCGTCGTGCGCTTGGTCTCCGGTGTTTTGAGCTAAAACGGCCTCCAGCGCTTGTTGGACAAGCGCTGGCAGCTATATATTCGATAGTAAATCAGGCCGTCGCGGCGGGCGCTTGCGCGGGGGCGCACTCGTCGAACGCGGCCACGGCATTGGCCGCGTACATCAGCGCGGGGCCGCCGCCCATGTACACCGCAATGCCCAGCACCTCGTGCACCTCGGCGCGCGTGGCGCCCAGGCGTGCCAGGGCCTGGGTGTGAAAGCCGATGCAGCCATCGCAGCGCGCGGCCACGCCAATGCCCAGCGCGATCAGCTCCTTGGTCTTGGCGTCGATGGCGCCGCCCGCGAGAGCCGCCTTGCCCAGCGCGTTGAAACCTTGCATCACCTGCGGAACGCTGTTGCGCAGCTCGCTGACGTTGCTAGAGATTTCGCGCGTGAGGGCCTTGTAGTCGGTGGACGAGGTCATGGTGGAACTCCTGGTGGTGAAAGGAATGCGCCTGCTCGGCGCTGTTGACACGTTTATTAGTATCTACTAAATTAGAATACGTTAATTTAGATATTTATCAACAAGGAGCGCAGGTGGCCACTACCGCCGACCTGGAATTCATGCAGCAGGGCGCCGCGCGCGCTGCCGCGCTGCTGCGCGCGGTGGGCAACGAACACCGGTTGCTCGTGCTGTGCCTGCTGATCGAGCAGGGCGAGGCCTCCGTGGGCACGCTGCTGGAGCAAGTGCGCCTGAGCCAGTCCGCGCTGTCGCAGCACCTGGCGCGCATGCGCGATGAGGGGCTGGTGACCTTCCGCCGCGACGCGCAGACTCTGTACTACCGCATTGCCGACCCGGCGGCGGAAAAGCTCGTGGCTGCGCTCAAGGACATCTTCTGCCCCTGAGCGGCCGCGTCGCTGCGCAGAGGTACCGTTTTTTCGTCAACTAGGAGAAGTGTCATGAAACACAACGTTGGGGGTTGGGACCGCGGGCTGCGCATCGCGGTGGGTCTGGTGCTCATCGGCCTGGCGGCCACGGGCACCGTGGGCTGGTGGGGCTGGCTGGGCGTGGTGCCGCTGCTGACCGGCCTGGCGGGCACCTGCCCTGCGTACTCGCTGCTGGGCATGAACACCTGCCCGCTGAGCAAGAAGGGCTGATGGGGCACAGCAGCTCTTGCGGCGCCGATGCGCCGCCGACCGATCCGCAGGACATTGGCGCTGAAACGCACTGAGACACTGCGGGCCGGCGCTGGGGGCGTGCGGTGGCATGATCCGACGCATGGACGTCTGGATCGACACCCATTGCCACCTGGATGAATTTGCAGATCACGGCGGCGCAGCGCTCGCAGATGCCGAGCGTGCACGCGCCGCGCAGGCCGGCGTGGCCCACTGCGTGCTGCCCGCGGTGGAACTCGCCAATCTGCAAGCCGTGCGGGACCTGGCGCACCGCCACGGCGACAGCTATGCGCTGGGCATCCATCCCCTGTTCACTCCCGTCGCAGGCGACGAAGACCTGCCCGCCCTGGCGCGCGCGCTGGAGCAGTACCAGGACGACCCGCGTCTGGTGGCCGTCGGCGAAATCGGGTTGGACCTCTTCGTGCCCCATCTGGACAGGGGACGCCAGCAGCACTTCTACCGGGTGCAGCTGCAGTTGGCGCGCCGGTTCGACCTGCCCGTGATCCTGCATGTGCGCCGCTCGGCGGACCAGTTGCTCAAGGCGCTGCGCGAGCTGCCGGTGCGCGGCGGCATCGCCCATGCCTTCAACGGCAGCCTGCAGCAGGCGCAGGCCTTCATCGATCTGGGCTTCAAGCTGGGCTTTGGCGGCGCGGTCACCTTCGACCGTGCGCTGCAGTTGCGCCGCCTGGCCACCGAACTGCCGCTGGACGCGCTGGTGGTGGAGACCGATGCGCCCGACATTCCGCCGCACTGGCTCTACGTGACCGCGGCCGAGCGCGCCGCTGGCCGCCCGCCCGCACGCAACACGCCTGCACAGCTACCGCGCATCGGTGCGGTGGTGGCGCAGCTGCGCGGCATCTCCAGCACAGAACTGGCCCATGCCACGCGCGCCAACGCTTGCGCAGCGTTGCCACGGCTGGCTGAACTGTTGGCACAGGTTTGATTACTTTCGGGCTTCAAGGCTTATGCAGCAAGCGCAAGCAGCTATACAAACAATAGTAATGGAGGGCCGGTGGCTGCGCAGAAAAAAACGGTAGTGCTGTCCGCCGGTCGTCTGGTCGGCCTGCCGCCCGTGGTGGGCTCCGGCACGCGGGTGCTGGTGCTGGGCAGCTTCCCCGGTGTGGCATCGCTCGCCGCGCAGCAGTATTACGGCCATCCGCAGAACCACTTCTGGCGCATCCTGGCGGCGCTGTGGCCGCAGCATCCGCTGCCGGGCCGCGACCAGTACGCCGCGCGCTGCGACTGGCTGCTGGCCCGCGGCCTGGGCCTGTGGGACGTGTATGCCGCCTGCGAGCGCGAGGGCAGCCTGGATACCAGCATCCGCAACGCGCAGGTCAACGACTTCGCCGGCCTGCATGCCCGCGCGCCGGGGCTGGCCGCCATCGCCCACAATGGCGGGGAAAGCTTCCGCCACGCCAAGGCCGTGCGCGCCAGCCTGGGGCTGAAGGCAGATGCGCCGATGCCATCGCTGCGCCTGCCGTCCACCAGCCCGGCCAACGCGTCGTGGAGCTTCGAGAAAAAACTGCACGCCTGGGGCGAGGCCCTGGCGACTTTTGGATTGGTATAACGATTTGACCCGCAAGAAAACCGCCGCCACCGAACTGCCCGAGGTGAGCGTCTCCGATGATGGCGAAGTACGCCATCTGCACCTGGGCACGCCGTGGATCCAGGGCTCCATGCGCATCGCGCAGCCGTTCGAGATCGAACTGGAATACGTGCAACGCATGATGGCCTGGCTGCTGTTCGTGGAGCCCGCCAGCGTGGCCAAGCGCCACGCGATGCAACTGGGCCTGGGGGCCGGCGCCATCACCAAGTTCTGCCGCAAGAAGCTGCGCATGTGCTGCACCGTGGTCGAGCTGAACCCGCGCGTGGAGGCCGTCTGCCGCGCCTGGTTCAAGCTGCCGCCCGACGGCCCCATGCAGCGTGTGGTGCTGGCCGACGCGGCCCAGGAAATCAAGAAGCCCGAATGGCACGGCACGGTGGACGCGCTGGCGGTGGACCTGTACGACCATGAGGCCGCTGCGCCGGTGCTGGACAGCGCGGAGTTCTATGCCGACTGCCGTGCGCTGCTGACGCTGGACGGCTGCCTCACGGTGAACCTGTTCGGCCGCGCCTCCAGCTACGAGCGCAGCCTGGACAAGCTCGCCGAGGCCTTTGGCGCCGACGCGCTCTGGGCCTTCAAGCCCACGCGCGAGGGCAATACCGTGGTGCTGGCCCAGCGCACGCCCACGCGGCCTAAACGTGCCGAGCTGCTGGCCCGCGCCGAAAGCGTGCAGGCCCGCTGGGACCTGCCGGCCACCAAGTGGCTGCGCGTATTCAAACCGGTCGCCTGACCTCTGCCGCCACTCGCACCATGACTGCCGAAGCATTGCCCGCATCCCCCCCCACGGCCGCCGGCGGGCCCACCGGCCCGTTGCAGTGGCGGCTCATCGTCGATTGGCTGCGTGCCGATGGCGTGATCACCGCCGAGCAGGCGCAGCGCACCATCGCACGCTGCTCGCAGGCCGAAAGCAGCCAGCACCCGCTGGTGCGGCTGGGCAACGTGGCCATGCTGCGCGCCAGCGACGGCAAGCCGCTGGACGTGGACATCCTCACCGAATACGTGGCCCAGCGCTGCGGCCTGGCGTTTCTGCGCATCGACCCGCTGAAGGTGGACGTGGGCCGTGTGGCCGACGCCATGAGCGCGAGCTACGCCGAGCGCCACAAGGTGCTGCCGGTGCAGGTGACCTCCAAGGAGGTGGTGGTGGCCACGGCCGAGCCCTTCCTGCATGACTGGGTGGCCGAGGTGGAGCGCCAGTCCCGGCGCACGGTGCGGCGCGTGCTGGCCAACCCCCAGCACATCACGCGCTACACGGCGGAGTTCTATGCGCTGGCCAAGTCGGTGCGCGAGGCGCAGAAGGCCGGCGGCGGCGCCGCGGGCAGCAGCTTCGAGCAGCTCGTGGAGCTGGGCAAGACCAACAAGCAGCTGGACGCCAACGACCAGGGGGTGGTGCGCGTGGTGGACTGGCTGTGGCAGTACGCCTTCGACCAGCGCGCGAGCGACATCCACCTGGAGCCGCGCCGCGAGCAGGGCGTGATCCGCTTTCGCATCGACGGCGTGTTGCATGCCGTCTACCAGATGCCCATGGGCGTGCTCAATGCCATGGTGGCGCGCGTGAAGCTGCTGGGCCGCATGGACGTGGTGGAAAAGCGCCGCCCGCAGGACGGCCGCATCAAGACGCGCAACCCGCGTGGCGACGAGGTGGAAATGCGCCTGTCCACGCTGCCCACCGCTTTCGGCGAGAAGATGGTGATGCGCATCTTCGACCCCGACAACGCCGTGAAGGACCTGGACGCGCTGGGTTTCACCGCGCACGATGCGCAGCGCTGGGAGCAACTCGTCAAGCGCCCGCACGGCATCATCCTGGTGACCGGGCCCACGGGTTCGGGCAAGACCACTACGCTGTACTCCACCCTGAAGCGCGTGGCCACCGAGGAGGTGAACGTGAGCACGGTGGAGGACCCGATCGAGATGATCGAGCCCAGCTTCAACCAGACGCAGGTGCAGCCGCAGCTGGACTTCACCTTCGCCGAAGGGCTGCGTGCCCTCATGCGCCAGGACCCGGACGTGATCATGGTGGGCGAGATCCGCGACCTGGCCACCGCGGACATGGCCGTGCAGGCCGCGCTCACCGGCCACCTGGTGTTCTCCACCCTGCACACCAACGACGCGCCCAGCGCCGTCACGCGACTCATGGAGCTGGGCGTGCCGCCGTACCTCATCAACGCCACGCTGCTGGGGGTGCTGGCGCAGCGCCTGGTGCGCACGCTGTGCCGGCACTGCCGGCAGGTGGACGAGGCGGCCGACCCCGAGGCGCTGGCCGACATGATCCGCCCCTGGAAGATCAACGGGGGCTATCGCGCCTACAAGCCCGTGGGGTGCGTGGAGTGCCGCATGACGGGCTTTCGCGGCCGCATGGGGCTTTATGAACTGCTCACCGTGAGCGAGGCGCTCAAGACCCAGGTGAACCAATCGCCCTCCATCGACGCGCTGCGCCGCCAGGCCGTGCAGGACGGCATGCGCCCGCTGCGCCTGGCGGGCGCGCTGCGCGCGGCCGAGGGTGTGACCACGTTCGAGGAAGTCATCGCCGCCACCCCGCCGCTGGAGTAGCGCCTCGATCTCTGCCATCGCGGCGCAGCAGATGCGCCGTTCCGCCGCATTCACCAGGCGCGCGCCCATCCTTCACAACGCGGTGGAAGGCGGTATTTCCGCGCTCCTGCGGCGCAGGCCCGGCCTGACCAGGGCCCTCGCGCCACCTTCGACGCCGCGCAGCGGTCGGTGCCGTGCTAAGGGCAGTTCCGGGGGTGTTGCCTCTAGGGAAAACTTGTATCCACCGGTAGGTGGAATCCACATCGAGAAGCGCTGCCCGACACTCCACAATCGCCCGTCGCGTTCCTTTTGGGAGACATTCGTGAAAATCAAGAGTCAGAAAGATTTCTTTTCCGGCCTCATGTTCCTCGTCGTCGGCGGTGGTTTTGCCTGGGGCGCCACCACCTACAGCGTAGGAACCGGCGCCCGCATGGGCCCGGGCTACTTCCCCCTGATGCTGGGCATTCTGCTGGGCATCATCGGCGCCGCCATCATGTTCAAGGCCACCGTGGTCGAGACGGTGGACGGCGACAAGGTCGGCAAGTGGGCGTGGAAGCAGATCTTCTTCATCATTTCCGCCAACCTGTTGTTCGGCGTGCTGCTGGCGGGCCTGCCCAGCTTCGGCGTGCCGGCCATGGGCCTGATCGTTGCCATCTACGGCCTGACTTTCGTGGCCAGCCTGGCGGGGAACCAGTTCCACTTCAAGGAAGTGTTCATCCTGGCCACCATCCTGGCCGTGGGCAGCTACGTGGCATTCATCTGGGGGCTGGCTCTGCAGTTCCCCGTCTGGCCTAGCTTCATCGTGGGTTGATTCGGAGATCTAGACCATGGAATTGTTTGAACACCTCTCGATGGGTTTTGGCGTCGCGTTTACGTTCCAGAACCTGATCTACTGCTTCATCGGCTGTCTGCTGGGCACGCTGATCGGCGTGCTGCCCGGCGTGGGCCCCGTGGCCACCATCGCCATGCTGCTGCCGGCCACCTATGCGCTGCCGCCCGTGGCCGCGCTGATCATGCTGGCAGGTATCTACTACGGCGCGCAGTACGGCGGCTCCACCACCGCCATCCTGGTGAACCTGCCGGGCGAGTCGTCCTCCGTGGTGACCGTGATCGACGGCTACCAGATGGCGCGCGCGGGCCGTGCGGGCCCGGCACTGGCGGCTGCCGGCATTGGCTCGTTCTTCGCGGGCTGCGTGGGTACGTTGATCCTGGCGGCCTTTGCGCCCCCGCTGACGGAAGTGGCCTTCAAGTTCGGCCCCGCCGAGTACTTCTCGCTGATGGTGCTGGGCCTGATCGGTGCCGTGGTGCTGGCTTCGGGCTCGCTGCTCAAGGCCGTGGCCATGATCGTGCTGGGCCTGTTGATGGGCCTGGTGGGCACGGACGTGAACTCCGGCGTGGCCCGCTACAGCTTCGACATCCCCGAGCTGACCGACGGCATCAGTTTCACCGTGATCGCCATGGGCGTGTTCGGCTACGGCGAAATCATCGCCAACCTGTCCAAGCCCGACGACGAGCGCGAAGTGTTTGCCGCCAAGGTGCAGGGCCTGTTCCCCACGGCACAGGATTTCAAGCGCATGTTCCCCGCCATGATCCGCGGTACGGCCCTGGGCTCGTCCCTGGGCATCCTGCCCGGCGGCGGCGCGCTGCTGTCGGCCTTCGCGGCCTACACCATCGAGAAGAAGACCAAGCTCAAGCCCGGCGAAGTGCCGTTCGGCAAGGGCAACATCCGCGGCGTGGCGGCTCCCGAGTCGGCCAACAACGCGGGTTCGCAGACCTCTTTCATCCCGCTGCTGACGCTGGGCATTCCGCCCAACGCCGTGATGGCGCTGATGGTGGGTGCCATGACCATCCACAACATCCAGCCCGGCCCGCAGGTGATGACCAGCAACCCCGAGTTGTTCTGGGGCCTGATCGCCTCGATGTGGATCGGCAACTTGATGCTGGTGATCCTGAACCTGCCGCTGATCGGCATGTGGATCAAGCTGCTCTCCGTGCCTTATCGCTGGCTGTTCCCGTCCATCGTGCTGTTCTGCGCGGTGGGGGTGTACTCCACCAACAACAACACGTTCGACGTGTGGCTGGTGGGCGGATTCGGTTTCATCGGCTACCTGTTCTACAAGCTGGGGGTGGAACCCGCTCCCTTGCTGCTGGGCTTCATCCTGGGCCCGATGATGGAAGAAAACCTGCGCCGTGCGCTGCTGTTGTCGCGTGGCGACTGGAGCGTGTTCGTCACGCGTCCCATCTCTGCCGGCCTGCTGGCGGCCGCGGCCCTGCTGCTGGTCATCGTGCTGCTGCCCGCGGTGAGCAAGAAGCGCGAGGAAGCGTTCGTCGAGGACTGACGCAGATGGCCGCCCTGGCATGTGCCAGGGCACCCCTCGCAAGGCGCCCCTTTCCGGGGCGCTTTTTTTATGCGTGGCGGCAACGGGGTAGTGGCGCAGATGCTCCTGAAAGGGGCGCTGGTGGCGCTTGGGCGACAAGCGTTGGAAGGGTGAGGGATGCTTTGGTGGGGGGCGCGTTCCGGCCTGCCTTCAACGTAGCTGCCGGCTACGCAGCCGCGTGTCGCGCCGACAACCGCCGCGCGGTGCCCGCCCGCTGCGATGCCGCGGTCGCCGGTCTTCCTGGCGGGCGATGCGGTGTATCTCGTCTACAGTGGCGGGCTGGTGCGGCGACGCATCGGGTGAAAACGCAGAAGGAGCAGGTACTGGACGCCAGCGCCGGCTGCCTGGGCGACACCCGACGGCGCTGCAGCCGCTGCTCAGGCGCACCGCAGAGAATCGCCTTCCAGCACACGGGCCCTGGCATGGCGGCACACAGGAGCATGATCGGTGCAACACCCGTCATGGCCGCGCGCGTCTGACGGTTCGGTTGATGGTCATTCCCTGGGACGGAGGACGGGTTTTCGTACCCCGCGCGGTGTTCGACGCGGGAGGTGGTCCTGATGCGGGTGTGGCAGTGTCCACTATGATCGTTTCAAATTGTTTTGCAGGAACCGCCTCCGGCGGCGATGGAGCACGGTATGGATCTGGGTATCGCGGGTAAATGGGCGCTGGTCTGCGGGGCCAGCAAGGGGTTGGGCCGCGGCTGCGCCGAAGCGCTGGTGCGCGAGGGCGTGAACGTGGTGATCAACGCCCGCAATGCCGGCGAATTGCAGCGCACCGCTTCTGATTTGATAGCTGTTGGCGCAGAGGCATCGGGCGTTAGAGGCCAAAATGGTAACCAACCCAAGGTGCTGGCTGCGGCGGCCGACATCACCACCCCAGAGGGGCGCGCAGCCGTTTTTTCCATAGCTGGCGGGCCGGGCCGGGACTTCGACATCGTGGTCACCAACGCCGGCGGCCCCCCGCCCGGCGATTTCCGCGAGTGGGACCGCGATGCCTGGATGCGCGCGGTGGATGCCAACATGCTCACGCCCATCGAACTGATCCGCGCCACGGTGGACGGCATGGCGCAGCGGGGCTTTGGCCGCATCGTCAACATCACCTCCAGCGCAGTGAAGGCCCCCATCGACATCCTGGGCCTGTCCAATGGCGCGCGCAGCGGCTTGACCGGCTTTGTGGCCGGCGTGGCGCGCAGCGCCATTGCCGCGCAGGGCGTCACCATCAACAACCTGCTGCCGGGCAAGTTCGATACCGACCGGCTCGCGGGCACCCTCCAGGCCGCGGCCGGCAAGACCGGCAAGAGCCTCGATGAAGTGCGCCGCGCCCAGCAAGGCGCCATCCCGGCGCGCCGTTTCGGTACGCCGCAGGAGTTCGGCGCAATCTGCGCCTTCCTGTGCAGCGTGCACGCGGGCTATATGACGGGGCAGAACGTATTGGCCGACGGCGGTGCCTATCCCGGCACCTTCTGAGGGACGCGCCAGACCACAACGGGCGAGAACGCGCCGACCGACCGCCATGCCCCGCGCCGCGATGGGGGCGGGCGGCTGCAGGGCTCAGGTGCCGAAAGGGTGTTGCATGCAACTGCTGGGACGACCGATGCGCTGCCCCGCACTGCGCGGGCGGCTGGCCCTGTGGGGCGCGGCGCTGCTGTGCGCGGCCGCGCACGCCGGCGCGCCGGACACGCCCGCGGCCGATGCCCCGCCGTTGCGCCTGCGCGTGGTGGGAGGGCTGGCCGGCGTCACGCAGTACACGCAACTGGAGGCGCCCTTCTGGACGCGCGATTTGCCGCGCCTGAGCGAGGGCCGCTACCGCGCCGATATCGTGCCCTTCGACCGTGCCGGCGTTCCCGGCATGGAGATGCTGCGCCTCTTGCAACTGGGCGTGGTGCCCTTCGGCACGGTGCTCATGAGCTCCCTGTCGGCACAGTACCCCCAGTACACCGCCGTGGACCTGCCGGGGCTGAATCCGGACCTGGCGACGCTGCGCGCTTCGCTCGCGGCCTTCCGTCCGTACCTGGAGAAAGCCCTGCGCGAGGAGCATGGCGTGGAGCTGCTGGCGGTTTACGTTTACCCGGCGCAGGTGCTGTTCTGCAAGGACCCGCTGCTGGGCCTGGATGACCTGCGCGGGCGGCATGTGCGGGTGTCCTCGGCCGCGCAGGGCGATTTTTTTGTGGCGCTGGGCGCCAAGCCCCAGCGCGTGCCCTTCGCGCAAGTGGTCAAGAGCATGGAGACGGGCGCCAGCGAATGCGCCGTCACCGCCAGCATGTCGGGCAACATCCTCGGTCTGCACGCACATGCGGCCTATCTCTACCCCATGCCCATCAGCTGGGGCATGGCGGTGTTTGCGGCCAATCGCGCGGCCTGGCAGGCGCTGCCCGCCGATCTGCGCCAGCTGCTGCAGGCCGAGCTGCCCAAGCTGGAGACGGCCGTGTGGCTCAATGCCCAGGGCGAGACCGAGCAGGGCCTGGCCTGCAATGTCGGGAGCCCCAGCTGCACCACGGGGCGCCAGGGCGCCATGGCGCTGGTGCCGGTGCGCGCGCAGGACGAGGCGCGGCGCGAGACCATCTTCAACACCGTGGTGCTGCCGCGCTGGGTCCGGCGCTGCGGAGCCCGCTGCCGCGATATCTGGGATCGCACCATCGGTCCTGCGCGCCGCATGAGTGCGCCGGTGCAGCCATGAAGCCCACGCCCGGCAGGCGCCTGCACCTGATCACCTGGGGGGTGGTGGCTGCGCTGCTCGCAGGGCTGGCGGTGGCGGTGGCCGTGCTGCTGTGGCATACGCGTGCGGACGCGCTGGACGTTGCCGAGGCGCGCGTCACCCGTTTTGCCGCGGGGGCGGAGGCGGGCATGAACCGCACGCTGCTCTCTTTCGACGTGCTGTTGGCGCATACGGAAGAGCTGCTGGCCCTGCGCGCACGCGACCGTGCGGGCCTTGACGTGGTGGGGGCCGACACGCTGCTGCGCGGCGTGGCGCGGCAGAACCTCCTGCTGCGCTACGTGGCGCTGCTCGATGCGCGGGGCGCCGTGCTGGCATCTTCGGCGTCCACCGGCGAACTGGACGGCGTGGAGCTGCCCGAAGGCTTCCTGGCGGCCGCCCTCGCGCCCGCGGTGGCCACGCTGTCCGTCAGCCAACCCGTGGTGAGTCCTACCAGTTCCGAGCGGGTGCTGTACATGGCGCGCCAGTTGCGCATGGGCGACGGCACGCCGCTGCTGGTCGTCGCGCAGGTGCCGACGGAGGCGCTGGTGGCGGTGCTGATGCAGGGGCTGGAGGTTCCCGACATGGAATTGACGCTGGAGCGCACGCAAGGCGTGCTGCTGCTGGGCGTGGAGGCGCCACAGGGGACCGTGGAGCGCCAGGAGCGCGCAGCGCCGGCCCTGCAGGAAGGCGGCGCGGACGATGGCGTGCACGCATGGCAGGCCAGCGCACGGCTGTCGGGCAAGCCGGCTATGGTGGTGGCGCGGCCGCTCATCTACCCCGATCTGTGGGCCACCGTCAGCCTGCCGCGCGACGCGGCGCTGGCGGGCTGGCGGCAGGAGGCGCAGACGGTGCTGTTCGGCGCGCTGCTGTTTGCGGCCACGGTGGTGGCCGCGGGAAGCGTGGTCGCCCTGTACTTGCGGCGCATGCACAGTGCGCGGCGGGTGGTGGCGCGCTCCAAGGCCACGCTGGACCAGGCGCTCGAAGCCATGGTGAGCGGCTTCGTGTTGCTGGACGCACAGCGCTGCGTGGTGCAGTGGAACCTGCGCTTCGAGGAGATGTTCCCCTGGCTCGTCAGCACCATCGGGGAGGGCGTGCCGTTTCGCCGCGTGCTGGAGACGACTGTGCACTACCACCTGCCCGGCGCCAGCGCGGAGGAAAAGCGCGCGTGGGTGGAGGAGCGCCTGCAGCAGCAGTGCACGCCGCGAGGCGGGGTGGAGCAGCTTTTGCCCAACGGCCATTACGTGCAGATCACCGAGCGCGCCACGGCCGATGGCGGCGTGGTCATCATCTACCACGACGTGACCGACCTGCGGCTGGCCACGGCCGAGGTGGAGCACCTGGCGTTCTACGACCAGCTCACCGGCCTGCCCAACCGGCGCCTGCTGCTGGATCAGCTGGGCGACGCCAGCGCATCGGCGGTGCGTACGGGCACGCATGGCGCGGTGCTGTTCATCGACCTGGACCACTTCAAGACCCTTAACGACACCCTGGGCCACGAGATCGGGGACTACCTGTTGCAGCAGGTGGCCCGCCGCCTGGAAAGCGGCGTGCGCGTGGGCGACATCGTGGCGCGCCTGGGCGGGGACGAATTCGTGGTGCTGCTGGCCGGCCTGGCGACCGAGGCGGAACGCGCCCGCGAGCAGGTGCGCGCCGTGGCCGAGAAGGTCGTGCAACTGCTGGCGCAGCCCTATCCGATCGCGGGGCAGAGCTACCACGGCAGCTGCAGCGTGGGCGCCGCGCTGTTCGGCAGCGTGCTGCAGACCGCGGCCGAAGTACTCAAGCAGGCGGACATCGCCATGTACCAGGTCAAGGCGCAGCGCGGCAACGCGGTGTGCTTCTTCGACCCTCGCATGCAGGTGGCGCTGAGCGCGCGTGCGCGGCTGGAGTCGGACCTGCAGGATGCGCTGCGCGAAGGGCAGTTCCTGCTGCACCTGCAGCCCCAGTTCACGCGCGACGGCGCCGTGGTGGGGGTCGAGGCGCTGCTGCGCTGGCAGCACCCGGAGCGCGGCCTGGTGCTGCCTGCGGAGTTCATCGGCGTGGCGGAGGACAGCGAGCTCATCGTGCCCCTGGGCCGCTGGGTGCTGGCCAGCGCCTGCGAGCTGCTGGCGCGCTGGCAGGCATCGCCGCGGCTGCGCGAGCTGTCGCTGAGCGTGAATGTGAGCGCGCGCCAGTTCCGCAGCCCCGACTTCGTGGAGCAGCTGTCGCAACTCTTGCTGCGCAGCGGCGCACCGGCGCACCGGCTGGAGTTGGAACTTACCGAATCCCTGGTGCTGGAGGACGTGGAAGACTCCATCGCCAAAATGCACCAGCTGCGCACCAAGGGTGTGCGTTTCGCCGTGGACGATTTCGGCACGGGCTACTCTTCACTGGCCTACCTCACGCGGCTGCCATTGCATCGGCTGAAGATCGACCGCACTTTCGTGCACCACCTGGGCGAGAGTCGCAGCGACGATGTGGTGGTGCAGACCATCCTGGGCATGGCGCGCAACCTGGATCTGGAAGTGGTGGCCGAGGGGGTAGAGACAGAGGAACAGCGCAGCTTTCTCGCGCTGCATGGCTGCGACGTGTACCAGGGCTACCTGCTCGCGCACCCCATGCCGGTGGAGGCGCTGCAGGCCCGCTACGGCGACGCGCCGCAGGCGCAGCCCACAGCAGCGCACTGACGCCTGTGCGCGGGCCGGCCTAGGCCCTGCGCGACGACACCACGATGCCACCCACGATCAGCGCGAACGCCAGGGCGTGGTACAGGTGCGGCGCTTCTCCGAGGAAGACCGTGGACAGCACTGCCGCGAACAGCGGTGTGAGGTTGATGAAAAATCCCCCCACCACCGGCCCCGCGCGTTGCGCCGCCACGCCCCAAAAGCGATAGGCCAGGATGGCCGGGCCCACGGCGATGAAGGCCAGGCCAGCAGCCAGCGGCCAGCCCCAGGTGATCTGCGTGGCGCCCAGTGACCATTCCACGCCCGCAAAGGCGCCCGACCAGCCCAGTCCAAAGATCATCTGCGCCATGAGGAAGGCCGCCCAGTCGCCGCGCAGTTCGCGCGGCTCGCTGGTGCGCACCAGCAGCCAGCTGTAGAACGACCAGGAGATGGTGGCCGCGACCATGTACAGGTCGCCCGGCACCAGGCGCAGTGCCAGCAACTGCTCCCAGCTGCCGCGGCTGAGCACCAGCACTACGCCGGCCACCGACAGCAGCACCCCCGCTATTTGCCTGCGCGAGGCCGGCACGCCGAAGCACAGCGCGCCGATGATGAGCATCCATACCGGCATGCCCGAGCCCACTAGCGTCACGTTCAGCGGCGTGGAGGTCTGCAGCGCCAGGTACTGCAGCGCGTTGTAGCTGCCGATGCCCAGCAGGCCCAGCAGCGCATAGCGGCGCCAGTGCGGCCACAGCGGGCTGCCGGGGCGCAGCACCTGCCAGGCTAGCGGCAGCAGCAGCGCAAACGCCAGCAGCCAGCGCACGAAGTTCAGGGTGATGGGCGGGATCAGCGTGTTCAGCGCGCGTCCGACCACGGCATTGCCGGCCCATAGCAGCGGCGCGGCCACGAGCATCGCAATCGTGCCCGGTGAGAGTCGTTGGGTCATAGGGGCAGCAACTGTAAGCGAAAGGCGTGACAGTCGGCGTCCTCCCGTGTGTGTCCCGCGCACGGCAAGGGCTGGCAAATCATGGCAGCATCTGCGGCGTTCGCTTGCAATCATTCCAGGAGACCCATTCCCATGACCCTCGCCGTTCAGATCCGCCAGCACGGTGGCCCCGAAGAACTCCAGATCGTTGACGTGCAGGTCGGCGAGCCCGGCCCGGGCGAGGTGCGCATCCGCCACCGCGCGGTGGGCCTGAACTTCATCGACGTGTACCACCGCACCGGCCTGTACCCCTTGAACATGCCGGCCAGCATCGGCATGGAGGGCGCGGGCGTGATCGAGGCGGTGGGCGAGGGCGTCACGCACCTGCGCGTGGGCGACCGCGCGGCCTACGCCAGCCAGCCGCCCGGCAGCTACTGCGAAGTGCGCGTGATGCCCGCCAAGTGCGTGTGCAAGCTGCCCGATGCGATCAGCTTCGAGACCGGTGCGGCCATGATGCTCAAGGGCCTGACCGCCCAGTATCTGCTGAAGAAAACCCGCCCCGTCGAAGGGCTGGAGCCCGGCGACTTCGTGCTGTTCCACGCGGCCGCGGGGGGCGTGGGCCTGATCGCCTGCCAGTGGGCCAAGGCCCTGGGCCTGCAGCTCATCGGCACCGCAGGATCGGACGCCAAGTGCCAGCTGGCGCTGGACAACGGCGCGGCCTACGCCATCAACTATGCCAAGGAAGACTTCGCCGCCCGGGTCAAGGAGGTCACCGGCGGGCGCGGCGTGAAGGTGGTGTACGACTCCGTGGGCAAGGACACCTGGGACAAGTCGCTGGATTGCCTGCGTCCCTTCGGGTTGATGGCCAGCTTCGGCAACGCGTCGGGCCCCGTGGCGCCGTTCGCACCCGGTATGCTGGGCGCCAAGGGCTCGCTGTACGTCACGCGCCAGACGCTGTTCAGCCACATCACCACGCGCGAGGCCACGCAGGCCATGGCAGACGACCTGTTCGCCGTGGTGGCCAGCGGCCAGGTGAAGATCCACATTGCCCAGCGCTATGCGCTGCGCGACGTGCAGCAGGCGCACCGCGACCTGGAGGCGCGCAAGACCACGGGCTCCACCATCCTCACGCTGGAATGACGGCGCCCAGCCAGCCGGCGCCCGCCTGGGTGGCCGCCGCACGCCGGCAGGCGCATTGCCCGCCAGTGGCACCGCGCGTGCCGCTGCTGTTGGGGCGCGAGTGCGTGGGGTCGGTGGATGCCGCGGTTTTTGACCAGATTGGCATTCAAAGGTTACTGGACAAGCGCTGGCAGCTATCACAAGTAGAGCATCAAGGGCAACCCGCGTGGGCCCTGCCGGCGCAGGAGGCCACGGCGGCGCTGAATGCGCTGGCCCATGCGCTGCGCACGGCGGGCTGCTGCGGCCCCTGGCGCGACGAGCAACTGGCCGTGTGCACGCCCGATGGCCGGCGCCTGGCGACCGTGGAGCGCGGGGCCGTGCGCGTGCTGGGTTTGGCCACGCAGGCCGTGCACCTGGTGGGCTGCACGGCGGGGGGCGCCCTGTGGGTGCAGCAGCGCTCCTTCACCAAGCCCAACAACCCCGGCCAGTGGGACACGCTGATGGGCGGAATGGTGTCCGCGGCCGACAGCCTGCATGAAGCCGTGGCGCGCGAGACATGGGAGGAGGCCGGGCTGCGCCTGGAGCAACTGCAGGCCCTGGCAGCCGGCGGCCAGGTGCAGTTTGCGCAGCCCAGCAGCGAGGCGGGTGGCACCGGCTACATGGTGGAGCGCATCGACTGGTTCCACGCCACCGTGCCCGAGGGCGTGGTGCCGGTGAACCAGGATGGCGAAGTGGCGCGCTTCGAATGTCTCACCCATGGCGAGGTGCACGAGCGCCTGGCCCAAGGGATGTTCACGCCGGAGGCGGCGCTGGTGCTGGCTGGTTTCTACGGTTGGTGATTTGCTATTAAAATAATAGCTGTTACCACTTGATTGACAAGCGTTAGACAGCGATCTCATTCGTTATTGAAGCGCCGCCGCGGCGGTTGCCTGTGCAGCGGACTGGAGAACATGCGGCGCGCCGACGCCATAGGGGTACTTGCCCGACAATCCAGGCCTCATGCCTGCGCCGGCAGGCTCGCCGCACTACGGCACGCTTTCTCCACCGCTCCTCGCACACCATGGCCCGTTCCCGTCTGCTGCCCGACAACTTCACCCTTGCCCTCGTGGCCACCGTCACGCTGGCCAGCCTGCTGCCAGCATCCGGCGCCGTGGGCGCGTTTTTCGAGAAGGCCACCGTGGGCGTGGTGGCGCTGTTGTTCTTCATGCATGGCGCCAAGCTGTCGCGCGAGGCCGTGATCGCAGGCATCGGCCACTGGCGGTTGCACCTGCTGGTGGTGGCCAGCACCTTCATGCTGTTTCCGGTGCTGGGCCTGGTGCTGCGGCCGGTGCTGCAGCCGCTGGTGACGCCAGAGCTGTACACCGGCGTGCTGTTCCTGTGTGTGCTGCCGGCCACGGTGCAGTCGGCCATCGCGTTCACGGCGGTGGCGCGTGGCAACATGGCGGCGGCCATCTGCAGCGCCTCGGCCTCCACCCTGCTGGGTATCGTGATCACGCCGCTGTTGGTGGGCGTGGTGCTGCCGCAGGCCTCGGGCACGGTGCAGCAGGATGTACTGGGCAGCATCGGTCGCATCATGCTGCAGCTGATGCTGCCCTTCGTTGCGGGGCACCTGCTGCGGCCGTGGATCGGCGGTTTCATCAGCCGCCACGCAGCGACGCTCAAGTACGTGGACCAGGGCTCGGTGCTGCTGGTGGTCTACACCGCATTCAGCGCAGCCGTGGTGGGCGGCCTGTGGCGCGAATTGCCGCTGCCCGCGCTGGCCGGCCTTCTGGTGGTGTGCGCGGTGATCTTGGGGCTGGCGCTCACCGCCACCACCTGGCTGGCGCGGCGCCTGGGTTTTTCCAAGGAGGATGAGATCACCATCGTGTTCTGCGGCTCCAAGAAGAGCCTGGTGAGCGGCGTACCCATGGCCAAGGTGCTGTTCCCCTCGGAGGCCGCGGGCGCCATCGTGCTGCCACTGATGGTGTTCCACCAGATGCAGCTCATGGTGTGCGCGGTGCTGGCGCAGCGCTATGCGCGCCGTCCCCAGGCGGCAGCGCCTCAGGGGTGATCGTTCAGCGGCGCGGGCGCCGCGCGCAGGGCCTTGAGGCGGCTGGGGGCCAGCGCGCCGGCCGACTCCAGGATGGGGTAGGCGATGGAGCAGATGTGCGAGTTGATGCGCTTGAGGTCGCTGATCAGGTCGATGTGCAGCGAGCTGGTCTCCATGGCCGGCACCGTGCCGTCCGACAGTCGTAGTAGGTGGCTGGCGGCGTAGGCGCGCTCCAGGTCGCGAAAGCGCACCTTCTCCTCCAGCAGGCGCTGCGCGTCGCGCAGGTTGCCGTTCAGGAACACGCTCATGCCCAGGCGCAGGTTGTCCACCAGGCGCTGGTGCAGTTCGGTGATCTCGGCCATGCCGGCCTCGGAGAAGTCGCGGCCCTTGCGGATCTTCTTGTCCTCGATGTCCTGCAGCACGCGCTCGATGATGTCGCCCACCTGCTCCATGTTGATGGTGAAGCTGATGATGTCGGCCCAGCGGCGGCTTTCCTCCTCGCCCAGGGCCTCGCGCGAGATCTTCGTCAGGTAGTACTTGATGGCGGAGTACAGCTCGTCCACCTCGTCGTCCATCTTGCGCAGGCGTTCGGCCAGGTCCTGGTCGTTGTGGCGTATGACCTGCAGCACGCCCAGCAGCATGGTCTCCACCACGTCGGCCTGGTACAGCGCCTCGCGCGCCGCGCAGGAGATGGCCAGCGAGGGCGTGGACAGCGCGGACGGGTCCAGGTGCTGCGGGCGGCGGCGCTGCGCGCTTTCGGGCTTGGGCAGCAGCCACGCCACGGCGCGCGCCACCCATTGCGTGAAGCCGATGAAGCCCACGCTGATGAGGATGTTGTAGGCCAGGTGGAACAGCACCACGCCCTGGGCCGTGCCGGGCATGTGCGGCTGCAGGTGCCGCAGCCACAGCCCGATGAACGGGGCCACCAGCAGCACGCCCAGGACCTTGAACACCAGGTTGCCCACGGTCACCTGGCGCACCTCCACGGCCGACTTGGCGGTGGTCAGTACCGCCACCAGGCCGCTGCCCAGATTGGCGCCCAGCACCAGGCCCAGGGCCACGTCCAGCGGCACCACGTGCGAGGCGGCCATGGCCGCGATCAGCAGCACGATGGCGAGGCTGGAGTAGGCCAGCACGGCCAGCACCGTGCCCAGGATGATCTCCAGCGCAATGTCGCTGCGCACCGAGCCCAGCACCATCTTGATGACGGGCGAGGCCAGCATGGGGCCGCTGGCCTGCATCACCATCTCCAGCGCCAGCAGCATCAGCCCCAGGCCGATCAGCACGCGCCCCACGCGCCCGGCGGTGCCGGCCTGGCGCGCGATGAACAGCACCACGCCCACGAAGATGAACAGCGGCGACAGCCACGACAGGTCCAGCGAGAACAGCACGGACATGAGCGCGGTGCCCACGTCGGCGCCGCGCATCACGGCCAGCGCCGCGGGCAGCGTGATCAGCCCCTGGCCCACGAAGGACGAGGTCATGAGCGAGGTGGCGGTGCTGGACTGCACCAGGGCCGTCACCCCCATGCCCGAGAGCGCGGCGGAAAAGCGGTTGCCCATGCTGCGCGCCAGCATGGTGCGCAGATTGGCGCCGAACACGCGCAGCACGCCGGTGCGCACGAGGTGCGTGCCCCAGACCAGCAGGGCAATGGCGGCCAGCAGATTCAGCAGGTGTTTCATGGGTGGGCTTGGGCTCTTCCAACGGGTCGTCGTGCGACCATGAAACAGCGCAGCATACCCGCGAACGGGCGCCGTGGTTGCGCCCAGGCGGGTGTCAGCCGGTGCGGCGCACGCGCAGCAGCTCGTCCAGGATCAGGCAGGCCGCACCCACGGTGATGGCGCAGTCGGCCACGTTGAACGCGGGGAAGTGCCAGCCGCGCAGGTGAAAGTCCAGGAAGTCCACGACGTAGCCGTGCTGCAGGCGGTCCACCACGTTGCCGATGGCACCACCCAGGATGCTGGACAGCGCGAAGCAGAACAGCTTCTGCCCCGGGTGGGCGCGCAGCTGCCACAGGATGAAGACCGCCGTTGCCAGCGCAATGCCCGTGAACAGCCAGCGCTGCCATCCCCCGGCATCGGCCAGGAAGGAGAACGCCGCCCCGGTGTTGTGCGCCCGCACGATGTTGAAGAAGCTGGTCACGTAGGTCGCGTCGCCCAGGCGGTAGTAGCCCAGGATCAGCGTCTTGGTGAACTGGTCGGCAATGACGAGCAGCACGGCCCAGGCCAGCCAGGGCCACAGGCTGGCGCTGCGGGAGGCAGCGGCGCGCGCCATCAGGCGTGCACCCGGTTTTCACCGGCGCCATGCAAGTTGCTGTCGCAGCGCCCGCAGAGCGTGGGGTGCTCGGGATTCTGGCCCACGTCGGCACGGTAGTGCCAGCAGCGCTCGCACTTGGCATCGGAACTGGCTGCAACGCTGATCTGCAGGGCGCTTCCAGCTACCAAATGTGTAGCTGAAACGATGAGCACGAACTTCAGGTCGTCGCCCAGGCTGGCCAGCAGCGCATGGTCTTCGGGCGCGGCAGTGAGCGTGACCACAGCCTGCAGCGACGAGCCCACGGTGCCGGCAGCGCGCACGGTCTCGATCTCCTTGTTCACCGCGTCGCGGATCTCACGCAGGCGCTCCCACTTGGCGGCCAGGCCCTCGTCGGCCGTGGGAATGGTCTGGTAGGTCTCCAGGTAGATGGTCTCGGACTGGCCGAACACCTTCCACGCTTCTTCGGCCGTGAAGGACAGGAACGGCGCCATCCAGCGCAGCATGGCGTGGGTGATCTGGTAGAGGGCGGTCTGCGCGCTGCGGCGCGCCAGGCTCTTGGGCGCCGTGGTGTACAGGCGGTCCTTGAGCACGTCGAGGTAAAAGCCCCCCAGGTCTTCCGAGCAGTACAGCTGCAGCTTGGCGACCACGGGGTGGAACTCGTACACCTTGTAGTGCGCCAGGATGTCCTGCTGCAGTTGCGCCGCGCGCGAGAGGGCGTAGCGGTCGATCTCCAGCATCTGCTCGAACGGCACGGCGTCCTGGGCTGGGTCGAAGTCGCTCACGTTGGCGAGCAAGAAGCGCAGCGTGTTGCGGATGCGGCGGTAGGCGTCCACCACGCGCGCCAGGATCTTGTCGTCGATGGCCAGGTCGCCCGAGTAGTCGGTGGCGGCACACCACAGGCGGATGATTTCGGCGCCCAGCTTGCCGCTCACCTCCTGCGGCGAGACCGTGTTGCCCAGCGACTTGCTCATCTTCTTGCCCTGGCCGTCCACCGTGAAGCCGTGCGTGAGCAGGCCGCGGTAGGGTGCGCGCCCGAAGATGGCGCTGGCCAGCAGCAGCGAGCTGTGGAACCAGCCGCGGTGCTGGTCATGGCCTTCGAGGTACAGGTCGGCCTCGGGACCCTCGTCATGGTGCATGGTGGGGTGGGTGCCGCGCATCACATGCCAGAAGGTGGAGCCGGAGTCGAACCACACTTCCAGGATGTCGGTGCTCTTGGTGTAGTGCTTGGCGTCCTCCGCACCCAGGATCTCCTCGGCCGTCACACGGCTCCAGGCTTCGATGCCGCCCTGCTCGACGATCTCTGCGGCCCGGTCGATGATCTCCATGGTGCGCGGGTGCAGCTCGCCCGAGTCCTGGTGCAGGAAGAACGGGATCGGCACGCCCCAGCTGCGCTGGCGCGAGATGCACCAGTCGGGCCGTCCGGCAATCATGTCGCGCAGGCGGGCCTTGCCGTTGTCCGGGTAGAAGGCCGTGTGCTCGATGGCTTCCAGCGCGATCTGGCGCAGGGTCTGTGCGGGTTTCTGCGCCGGGTCGGTGAATACGCCCTCGCCCTCGTCCATGCGCACGAACCACTGCGCCGCGGCGCGGTAGATCACGGGCGTCTTGTGGCGCCAGCAGTGCGGGTAGCTGTGGGTGATGGTGGTGGTGTTCAGCAGGCGGCCGGCGACCTTGAGTGCGTCGATGATGACGGGCACGGCCTTCCAGATGTGCTGGCCGCCGAACAGCGGAAAGTCCGCCGCGTAGGTGCCGTTGCCCTGCACGGGGTTCAGGATCTGGTCGTAGGCCATGCCGTGGGCGACGCAGGAGTTGAAGTCGTCCACGCCATAGGCGGGCGAGGAGTGCACCAGGCCCGTGCCATCGCTGGCAGTGGCGTAGTCGGCCAGGTACACGGGCGACAGGCGCCGGTAGCCCGCGTCCATGTCGTACAGCGGATGCTCGAACTCCAGGCCCGCGAGCTTTTCGCCGGGCACCACGGCCAGCACCTGGCCCGTGAGGCCCCAGCGCGTCATGCAGGCCTCGACCAGTGATTCGGCCACGATGAACAGGCCGCGCTCGGTGTCCACCAGCGCGTACGGCAGCTCGGGATTGAGGTTCAGTGCCTGGTTGGCGGGAATGGTCCAGGCGGTGGTGGTCCAGATGACCGCGAAGGCGTCCTTGGACAGGGCGGGCAGGCCGAAGGCAGCGGCCAGCTTGGCCGGCTCATGTGCCTTGAACGCCACGTCCAGCGTCTGGCTCTTCTTGTCCTGGTATTCGATCTCGAACTCCGCCAGCGACGAGGCGCAGTCGAAGCACCAGTACACGGGCTTCAAGCCACGGTACACGAAACCGCGCTCCATGACCTTCTTGAGCGCGCGGATCTCGCCGGCCTCGCTCGCAAAATTCATGGTCTTGTACGGGTTGTCCCAGTCCCCCAGCACGCCCAGGCGCTTGAAGTCCACCATCTGCTGCGCGATCTGCTCGGTGGCAAACGCGCGGCCCTTGGCCTGCATCTCGTCGCGCGGCAGGTTGCGGCCGTGCAGCTTTTCGATGGCGTTCTCGATCGGCAGGCCGTGGCAGTCCCAGCCCGGCACGTAGATCGCGTCAAAGCCCTCGAGCTGGCGCGCCTTGATGATCATGTCCTTCAGGATCTTGTTCACCGCGTGGCCGATGTGCAGCTGGCCGTTGGCGTACGGCGGGCCGTCGTGCAGGATGAACTTCGGCGCGCCGCTGCGGGCGTCGCGCAGCTTCTTGTAGATGCCCTTGTCGTCCCATTCCTTGACCCAGCCCGGCTCGCGCTTGGGCAGGTCGCCGCGCATGGGGAAGGGCGTGTCGGGCATGTTCAGCGTGCCGCGGTAGGCACTGGCGGGGGCGTTCTTGGGGTTGGAATCGGACATGGGAACCTTCAGGTCAAGGGCGTTCCGGGCGTGGCCCGAAAGGCAAACACGGGGGCAGGACACGGGCGGGGCTGGCGCGGCCCGCCAAGCGCTGGCGGGGCGAAGGCGGCCCCGTCAAATTCGGTCGCGGGTGGTCTGGCGACGGGTCTCTGCGTGGGAGGATGCGAAGTACGCGCGGGCGTCATCGCAGTCCTTGGCGATGCCGGTTGTGAGGGCGCCCAGGCTGTCGTACTTCAGCTCGTCGTGCAGTTTGTGCAGGAGTTCCACGCGCACGATTTTACCGTAGGCCCCCTCGGCCCCCAGGTGAGCGGGCCACTGCAGGCAATGCGTCTCCAGCAGCACGCGCCCGCCGTTCACGTCGCTCGGGTCCAGCGACGGGCGCACGCCCAGGTTGGCCACACCGGGCAGGGGCTCTGCGTCCAGCCCGTGCACCAGTACCGCGAAGATGCCGCTGGCGGCCGGTTTCCAGTGCGCAAAGCGCAGGTTCAGCGTGCGAAAGCCGTCCTGGTGAGGCCCGCTGGCGGCGGAGCGGCCCAGCGACCGGCCCAGCTTGCGTCCATGCACCACGTGGCCAGAGATCGCGTACGGGCGCCCCAGCAGGCGAGTGGCTTCCTCCATGTCGCCGGCGCCCAGGGCGTCGCGCACGGCGGAGCTGGAAACACGCAGCCCGTGCACCTCGTAGCTGTTCATGCGCGCCACCTCGAAGCCGCGCTCGCGGCCGGCGGTGTCCAGCATGGCGTAGTCCCCCGCGCGCTGCGCGCCGAAGCGGAAATCGTCGCCCACCAGCAGGTAGCGCGCACCCAGGCCGCCCACCACCACATCGTCGATGAAGGCCTGGGGTGCCTGGCGTGCCAGCTTTTCGTTGAACGGCAGCACGATGGTCTGCTGCACGCCGCAGCGCGCCAGCTCGGACAGCTTGTCGCGCAACGTGCCGATGCGCGCGGGCGCGAGATCCGGGCGCTTGTGCACCCCGGCGAAGTAGTCGCGCGGATGCGGCTCGAAGGTCAGCACGCAGCTTTGCACGCCGCGGTGCTGCGCCTCGCTGTTCAGCAGGGCCAGCATGGCCTGGTGGCCGCGGTGCACGCCGTCGAAATTGCCGATGGTGAGGGCGCAGGCCGATGCCACGTCCGGGTGATTGAAGCCGCGGAAGATCTTCATCGCAGTGCTTTTCTTTTGATAGCGGCTGGCGCAAGTCCATCAAGCGCTTGACGCCAATTTGTCATGAAAAAGAGTATATTGTGCGCTACCGGCTGCGCTGCACAGTGCGACCGGCGAGACATCAACGTTCCGATTCTTGTGTTCCATGGCAGGAGGCGTGTTGTGAAGGTCTTGAAGCTGTCGGCCCAGGGGCTGCCGCAATCCTGGATAACGCTGGAGCAGGCGGTCACCCACTACGCCGCGGGCGAGGTGCGCTGGGAGATCGGCGCGCAGGTCGCGCTGTTTCGCGGTGGCCATAACGCCATCACCGGCGAGCAGTCACAGATCGCGGTAAGCAGCATCATCGGTACGCGTGGCGTGCCGAACATCAACCCCTTCGACCTCTACCCCAGCCTCACCAACGCCAAGCTGTTCGCACGCGACCGCAACGTGTGCGCCTACTGCGGAGGGCATTTCCAGGAACAGGACCTGACCCGTGAGCACATCGTGCCGTTTGCCAGGAACGGCGTGGACCACTGGATGAACGTGGTCACCTCGTGCCGCCCCTGCAACCACCGCAAGGGCCCGCGTACGCCCGAGCAGGCGCATATGCCGCTGCTGTACACGCCTTACGTACCCAGCCTGTGGGAAGACTTCATCCTGCGCAACCGGCGCATCCTGGCCGACCAGATGGAGTTCCTCATGGCCCACGTGCCCAAGTCGTCGCGGCTGTTGAGCTGACGTTGGCAGCATTCAAAAAAACGCGGCCGAGGGGCCGCGTTTTGCGTTGAGGACGGGCCCTTAGGCAAACACCCCCGCCGTGTCCTGCATGCGCGCGCCCACCTCGCCCAGGTGGTGCAGCGTGTCGCCCCACGACATCTCCAGCTGCGTGAGCGTCTTGAAGTAGTGGCTGATGATGTACTCGTCCGTCACGCCGATGCCGCCGTGCAGTTGCACCGCCTGCTGGCCGACGAAGCGCATGGACTGGCCCAGTTGCACCTTGGCGCGCGCCAGGGCGCGGCGGCGCTCGCCGGCTTCCTCGCCCAGCTTCAGGCTGGCGTAGTAGCTCATGGAGCGCGCCAGCTCCAGCTGCATCTTCATGTCGGCGATGCGGTGGCGCAGCGCCTGGAAGCTGGCGATGGGCACGCCGAACTGCTTGCGCTGGTTCATGTAGTCGGCGGTGATGGACAGGGTCTGCTCCATGGCGCCCACGGCGTAGGCGCAGGCGGCGGCAATGCCGGTGTCCACGGCCAGCTCCAGCGCGGCCAGGCCGTCGGCGGTGGCGAGTGTGGCGGGCGCCTGGGTCAGCGACAGTTCGGCGGCGCGGCTGCCGTCCTGCGTGAGGTAGCCGCGCGTGGCCACGCCGGCCGCGCTGCGTTCCACCAGGAACAGCGCGATGCGGCCATCGAGCTGTGCGGGCACGAGGAAGGCGTCCGCTTGGTCGCCCGCCGGAACTACGCTTTTGATAGCTGTGAGCGCATATCCACCGGGCGCTGCAGCCGCTTTTGCCTCGCAAACGTCGAGGCGGTAGCGGGCCTTGCGCTCCTGGTGGGCCAGCACCACCAGGGCTTCGCCGCTGGCGATGCGCGGTAGCCAGGCGGACTGCATGTTGTCGTCGGCGCATTCGCTAAGCACGCGGGCCGCAATGAACGCATGCGCCAGCGGCTCCAGCACGATGCCGCGGCCCAGCTCTTCCATGGCCACCATGGCATCCACGGCGCCCTGGCCCAGGCCGCCGTGGGCCTCGGGCACGGTGAGGGCCGTGAGGCCCAGCTCGGCCAACTCGTTGTAAGCGGCGCGGTCAAATCCGCCCGCGGCCACGATGGCGCGGCGGCGCTCGAAACCGTAACCCTTGTCCACCCAGCGGCGCACGGCGTCGCGCAGTTGCTGCTGGTCGTCGGAGAAGTTGAAATCCATGGTCTTGTCTCCTTAACCCAGCACGGTCTGAGCGACGATATTGCGTTGCACTTCATTGCTGCCGCCGTAGATGGTGGTCTTGCGCAGGTTGAAGTAGGTGGAGGCGAGCGGGGCGTTGGCGGCCACGCCGCCAGGGAAGTCGCCCTGCCAGCCGGCTTCCATGGCTTCCTCGATGAAGGGCAGGGCGAACGGGCCGGCGGCCAGCATCATCAGCTCTGCGTAGCGCTGCTGGATCTCGCTGCCGCGGATCTTCAGCAGGCCGGCGATGTCCAGCGGGTTCTTGCCGCTCTTTTCCATCGACAGCACGCGCAGCACCAGCATCTCCAGCGCGACGATGTCCACCTCCAGCAGCGCGATCTGGTCGCGAAAGCGCATGTCGTCCCACACGCCCTCGGCCTTGGCGATGCGCTTCAAGCGCTCCAGCTCGCGCTTGGCGCGGTTCACGTCGGCGATGTTGGTGCGCTCGTGGCTGAGCAGGTGCTTGGCGTAGGTCCAGCCCTTGTTCTCCTCGCCGATGAGCTGGTCGGCAGGCACCTCGACGTTGTCGAAGAACACCTCGTTGACCTCGCACTCGCCATCCAGCAGCTTGATGGGCCGTACGGTGACGCCGGGCGACTTCATGTCCAGCAGCAGGAAGCTGATGCCCGTCTGCGGCTTGCCCTCCGTGCTGGTGCGCACCAGGTTGAACATCCAGTCGCCGTACTGGCCGAGCGTGGTCCAGGTCTTCTGGCCGTTGACGATGTATTTGTCGCCCACGCGCTCGGCGCGGGTCTTGAGGCTGGCCAGGTCCGAGCCCGAACCCGGCTCGCTGTAGCCCTGGCTCCACCACACCTCGCCGCTGGCGATGCCGGGCAGGAAGCGCTGCTGCTGCTCCTTGCTGCCAAAGGCCATGATCACGGGTGCCACCATCACCGGCCCGAAGGGCACGATGCGCGGCGCGCCGGCGAGGGCGCATTCCTCTTCGAACAAGTGCTTTTGCACGGCGTTCCAGCCGGGTCCGCCGAACTCCCGGGGCCAGCCGTAGCCCAGCCAGCCCTTGGCGCCGAGGATCTTGGCCCAGCGCTGCATGTCGTCCTTGGTCAGGCGCAGGGCGTTGTGCACCTTGTGTGCGATGTCCTGGGGCAGGTGGGTGCGCACCCAGGCGCGAATTTCCTCGCGGAATGCCTGCTCTTCGGGGGTGAATGCAAGGTCCATGTGCTGTCTCCTGTGAAGCCGCCGTTGTAGCACGGGCGTGCTTTTCAGCCCTGTCCGAACCGTGACAGGGGCGGGGTCTTGACGAGGTCAGTGCTCGGCCACGCCCAGTTGCTCGCACAGGCGCTGCACGGTGGCGCGCAGCGCGGCCACCTCATCCTCCAGGGCCTGTACGCGCTGGGCCAGTGCGCCGTCTTCCTCGCTGCGTGACGCGGGCGATGCGCTGGCCATCTGGACGGGGCTGGCATCCACAGGGCCGCACAGCAGGTGGGCCCAGCGCGGCTCGCGCGCGCCCGGTGCGCGCGGCAGCAGCGTGACCAGCGGCCCGCCCTTGTCATCGGAGCGCGACTGCAGCTCGTCCAGGAAGGCCTCCACCGAGGAGATATCGGCAAAGCGGTGCCAGCGCTCGGCGTTGATGCGCAGCTCGCCCGCGGTTTGCGGGCCGCGCAGCATCAGCAGGCCCAGCAGCGCGGCGGACTGGTCGGGTACGCCCACGCCGCGGGTGAAGTTGTGCTCCCAGCGCGCCACGCGCGCGCCGCCGATCTCCAGCACCAGCGTCTGCTGGCGCAGCTCATCCAGCGCCTGCTGCACCTCGCTCTCGGTGAGCTGCATGACTGGATCGCGGCTGCTCTTTTGGTTGCAGCCGGCCAGCAGGCTGTTGAGGGTGAGGGGATAGCTGTCGGGCACGGTGCGGGACTTTTCCAGCAGCGTGGCAAGCACGCGCGCTTGCGGCGCGGTCAGGGGGCGGGTGCGGGCGTCAAAGGGCATGGGCAGGGGATAATTTCCGGCAAATGAAGAACATCGTGATTTTGATCTCCGGCGGCGGCTCCAACATGGCGGCCATCGTGCGCACCGCGCAGCAGCAGGACTGGGCAGGACGCCACGGCATCCGTGTGGCCGCGGTGCTGAGCAACAAGGCAGATGCCAAGGGCCTGGCGCTGGCGCGCGAGCAGGGCATTGCCACCCAGGTGCTGGACCACAAGGCCTATCCCTCGCGCGAGGCGTTCGACACCGCGCTGGCCCAGGCCATCGACGCTTACGAGCCGTCCCTGGTGGTGCTTGCCGGCTTCATGCGCATCCTTACCCCGGGGTTCGTGGACCATTTCGCGGGCCGGCTGGTCAACATCCACCCCTCGCTGCTGCCGGCCTTCACGGGCCTGCACACGCACCAGCGCGCCATCGACGCCGGATGCAGGTTCGCCGGCTGCACGGTGCACGAGGTCACGGCAGAACTGGACGTGGGCCCCATCCTGGACCAGGCGGTGGTGCCCGTGTTGCCGGGTGATACGGCCGACGCGCTGGCCGCTCGCGTGCTCACGCAGGAACACCTGATCTATCCACGCGCCGTACTGGCGCATTTGCTCGCAAATCGATAGCTTTTAGCGCTGATGGGGCGTGCGCTGGAGCGTGATTTGCTTGCAATCCGCCCGGGCAGCACGCTCACAGCGTGCGCGCCACCTGCGCGCCGCCGCCATCCTGCAGTAGTGCGCGCGCCTGCCGTGTCTGCGCGGTGTCGGTCGGGTGCACCACCACCGCCCAGCGGCCCTGCTCCAGGGCTTCCCGCACCTCGGTGATCAGCCCCACGTGGTCGGGGCGCATGGTCACCAGGCCGCCGGCCAACAGGCCGAAGGTGGTGCAAAAGCCCACCACGGCGATGAAGGCCAGCAGTGGGCTGCTGGCGATCAGCGGGGTGCCCGAGCGCAGCAGCCACGCGTACAGCAGCAGGCCGACCACGCCGCCCGCGAAACCGGCCACCACGTGGGCGCGGATCATCGTGCGGAAGATACCGCGCTGCTCCGGCTCCAGCGTGCGGCCGAAGTGCTCGGCATGGTCTTCCCGCGCATCCTCCGGCCCCAGCATGCGCACCTGGCCGGGCGCCATACCGGGCAGGCTTTGCAGCCGCGCCACCATCGCCTGCGCGTCGGCCCGGTCGTTGAACACGGCGACCACCTTGGTCAGCGACCGCTCGCCAAACATTCCCTGTAGCAGATAGTCCATGAAAGGCTCCTTTCCGCGGCGCACGGGGCTCGCCTGCGCACGCCGCCGCTTGTCGTCCTGACTACACCGTAGTGCCCGCCTTTGGGCACCGGCGTAGGACAAGGGAGGGCAGGGGTGCCGGGCCGCGCGCGCAGCCAGTAGGCGGTATTTGCTATTGAAAGAGGAGCTGCTACCGCTTGATGGACAAGCGCAAGGGCCGTATTTGGCTTCAATCCTCGGGTGTGCCCGCGCACGCGGCGAAGCGCGGCTGCTCGAGGCCATCGACCACCACCGTCCCGTTGAACATGGCGGCCGGGCGCACCCACAGGCCCTGCTCGCCGTACAGCGCGCGGTACAGGGTCATGGGCTCCAGCGTCTCGCTGTGGCGTACCGTGCCGAGCACCTCGTACAGCCCGCCTTTGTAGTGGCGATAGCGGCCGGGGGGTGTGCAAACCAGGGGTGGCAGTTCATCGTTCATGGATAGCATTCGCGGTGGAAAAAATACGCATCACAACGGGAGGGCGGTTGATGGAGAAGGCGGACTTCATACACATGGTGCGCATGAGCGAGATGGCCAGCGCCGACGACAGCCGTGCCTACCGCCGCGGCGTGGCCGCCTTTGCGGCGCTGGGCTACGCCTGGGTGCTGGGCTGCCTGGCGCTGGCCGTGGGCATGCTGGTGTGGGTGGTGCCCCAACTCCTCCACGGCAAGTTCCGCTTCGCCTGGGTATGGATTGTGATGGCCGCGTGCGGCCTGTTATGGCTGAGCCTGCGTGCGCTGTGGGTGCCGCGCAGCCCGCCCCAGGGCGTACAGATCACCGCGCGTGAGGCGCCGGCACTGTTCGATGCGCTGGAGCGCATCCGCCGCAAGATCAAGGGGCCGCCCATCCACGAGGTGTATCTGGACGACGACTTCAACGCCAGCATCCGCCAGGAGGCACGCTGGGGCATGCTGGGCGGTGCGCGCAATCAGCTCACGCTCGGTCTGCCGCTGCT
This sequence comes from [Acidovorax] ebreus TPSY, assembly GCF_000022305.1. Classification (NCBI taxonomy): domain Bacteria; kingdom Pseudomonadati; phylum Pseudomonadota; class Betaproteobacteria; order Burkholderiales; family Comamonadaceae; genus Diaphorobacter; species [Acidovorax] ebreus. Next base: position 2,902,348 of record NC_011992.1, on the reverse strand, counting down.
CATGGCGCTGGACAAAAAGCGCCTGCTGGCGGTGCTGGCCCACGAGTACGGCCACCTGCGTGGCGACCACGGGCGCTTTGCGGCCTGGATCTACCGCACCCGCCTGAGCTGGCACCGCCTGCACGAGGGCATGCAGGACGATGCCGGCCCCATGGCCGTGGCCACGCGGGCGTTTCTGGACTGGTACTGGCCGCGCTTTGCCGCCAAGACCTTCGCCCTGGCCCGCCAGGACGAATACGAGGCCGACCGCATCGCCGCGCGCCTGCTGGGCCAGGATGAGGTGGCCGCCGCGCTCACCGAGGTCGAGATCAAGGGCGCCTGGCTGGGCGAGCAGTTCTGGCGCCAGCACTGGCAGGGCGCGCTGTCCCAACCGCTGCCCGCCGGGCCCTACGGCGCCCTGCAGCGCCTGCTGGCACTGCCGCCGGAGCCGGCCTTCGCCCAGATGGCGCTGCGCGAAGCGGTACGGCGCCTGAGCGGCGTGGACGACACCCATCCCGTGCTGCGCGACCGGGTGGAGGCGCTCACGGGTGGGCGCCCCACGCTGCCGCCGTGGTCGCAGCGCGGGGCGCTGTCGCTGCTGGGGGCGCAGGCGCGCGGCTGGCTGGCGCACTTCGATGATCAGTGGTGCAAGGCCAACGCCACGGTGTGGAAGCAGCACCACGCCCGCCTGCAGCGGGCGCAGGAGCGCGTGCGCACCCTGCAGTCCACCCAGGCCGGCAACAGCGCCACCGAGACCGTGGAGTTGGCGCGGTTGATGCGCCGGCTGGACCCGCAGGCCGCGGTGCAGCCGCTGTACGAGCGCGTGCTGGCGCGCGAACCCGCCCATGTGGGTGCGCTGCTCGGGCTGGCCGACAGCCTGGCGCCACAGGACGTGGCAGGGCGCCTGCGCTGTTGCGAGGCATTGTGGGACTGCAGTCCCACCCATCGCTGGGGTGCGGCCCGCGGCGCGGTGCAGGCGCTGGAGCAGCGTGCCGAGGCCGGTGGGGACTATGACGCCGAGGCCCTCAAGCGCTGGCGCGAGCGCGTGCGCCAGGCGGAGGAGGTGGAGGATGCCGCCCTGGAGGAGCTGTACGACACGCCTTTCTTCCAGCGCGTGACGCGCCACGATCTGAGCGCGTTCGAGCTCGGCGAGTTGCAGGCCGAATTGGCCCTGCACCGCGCGGTAGCGCGCGCATGGCTGGTGTGCAAGCAACTGCGCGCCATGCCCCAGCGGCGCACCTACCTGCTGTTCGTGCAATTGCGCGGTCTGGATGCGCAGGCGCGCTTTGCCCTGTGCCGCCGTCTGGAGAGCGAGCTGGAACTGCCGGGACAGGTGCTGGTGCTCGCGGCCGGTGACACGGCGGCGCTGGAGGACATCGAGCGCCAGGCGTTCGAACCTGTGCACGCCGGGCCCGGAGGGGCTTGAGGCGGCGGCGGATGATGCGGGCGCGAGATGGGACAATCGCGCCATGCATCCCAAAGCCCTTGTGGACGCCTGCGCGGAACTCGTCAGGCTGGTCCTTACTTTTGAACACCCGGCCGACGCCGTGGTCTCGCGCTACTTCCGCGAGCACCGCGGCCTGGGCCCGCGCGAGCGCGCCACGCTGGCCGAAACCGTCTACAACGTCCTGCGCAAGAAGCTGCTGTTCGAGCAGCTGGCGCGCTCGGGCGCGGGCCCCAAGGAGCGGCGCCTGGCCATCCTGGGCTTTCACGGCCCGCGCGACTTCGTCAAGAGCGCACTGACCGAGCAGGAAAAGTCCTGGCTGGACCAGTGCGACGCCGTGCGTCCTGAAGACCTGCTGGCGCCGCACCGCCACAACCTGCCCGAATGGCTGGTGGCGCCGCTCAAGGAGCAGCTGGGCGAGAGCGGCTTCTGGGCCCTGGCCGACAGCCTGGCGCAGCCTGCGCCATTGGACCTGCGCGTCAATGCCTTGAAGGAAAAACGCGACCAGGTGCAGAAGGAGCTTGCGCAAGCAGCTATCAAATCGGTAGTGACACCCTATTCTCCCTGGGGACTGCGCATCGCCGGCAAGCCCGCGCTCACCAAGCTGGACGCGTTCACGCGCGGCGCTATCGAGGTGCAGGACGAGGGCTCGCAGTTGCTCGCGCTGCTGCTGGACGCCAAGCGCGGCGAGATGGTGGTGGACTTCTGCGCCGGTGCCGGCGGCAAGACGTTGGCCATCGGCGCGGCCATGCGCAGCACGGGGCGGCTGTACGCCTTCGACGTGTCGGCCCACCGGCTGGAGGCGCTCAAGCCCCGCCTGGCGCGCTCGGGCCTGTCCAACGTGCACCCCGCGGCCATCGCCCACGAGCGCGACGAGCGCGTCAAACGCCTGGCCGGCAAGATCGACCGCGTGCTGGTGGACGCCCCCTGTTCGGGCCTGGGCACGCTGCGCCGCAACCCCGACCTGAAGTGGCGCCAATCGCCCGAGGCGCTGCGGGAGCTGGCCGGCAAGCAGACCGCCATCCTGGAAAGCGCGGCGCGCCTGGTCAAACCTGGCGGGCGGCTGGTCTATGCCACGTGCAGCGTGCTGCCGCAGGAAAACGAGGCCATTGCCGAAGCCTTCGGCGCGGCGCATGCCGATTTCGAGCCGCAGGACGCCGGCGCGCTGCTCACGCAGCTGAAGGTGCCCGATGCCGCACGCCTGTGCCATGGCGGCGCCAGCGGCACTGGATATCTGCGGCTGTGGCCTCATCTGCACCAGACGGACGGTTTCTTCGCTGCCGTCTGGACCCGCCGCGCGTAACTTTCCTACGCGTTGGCACGCAACGCGAAGCCATCCTGGCGGCCGGGCATGTTCCGGTCCGCGGAGACGGCGCCCGACAATGTGGAACGCCGCCGGCTGTGCGGCGGTATTGGATAGTGGATCGAGGTTTGTATGTTGTTTGATAGCGCCGCGTGGAATACCGCGCTCGACTGGCTGGCGCATGGCGTGTGGGACCTGGCCTGGTGGCAGATCGTGTTCTACACCCTGGCCACCACACACATCACGATCGCGGCGGTGACGATCTTCCTGCACCGCTCGCAGGCGCACCGTGCGCTGGACCTGGGGCCTGTGCCTGCGCATTTCTTCCGTTTCTGGCTGTGGCTGGGCACGGGCATGGTCACCAAGGAATGGGTGGCCATCCACCGCAAGCACCACGCCAAGTGCGAGACGCCCGACGACCCCCACAGCCCGCAGACGCGCGGCCTGCGCACCGTGATGTGGCGCGGGGCCGAGCTGTACCGCGCCGAGGCGGCCAACGCCGAGACGCTGAAGAAGTTCGGCCACGGCACGCCGGACGACTGGATGGAACGCAACGTCTACAGCCGCTTCACCTGGCAGGGCGTGGGGCTGATGCTGGTCATCAACCTGGTGCTGTTCGGCGCCGTGGGCGCCGCCGTGTGGGCGGTGCAGATGGCGTGGATCCCGTTCTGGGCCGCGGGCGTGGTCAACGGCGTGGGCCACTATTGGGGTTACCGCAACTTCGAGGCGCAGGATGCCTCCACCAACCTCGTGCCCTGGGGCGTTGTGATCGGCGGTGAAGAACTGCACAACAACCACCACACCTATCCGACGGCCGCGAAGTTTTCGGTCAAGCCGTACGAGTTCGACGTGGGGTGGCTCTACATCAGCGCGTTGCAGCGCCTGGGCTGGGCCAAGGTCAAGAAGGTGCCGCCCAAGCTGCGCCTGGGCGCCGTGAAGCCGGTGGCCGACGAAAAGACGCTGGAGGCGCTCATCGCCAACCGCTACGAGGTCATGGCCGGCTATGCGCGCGGCGTGCGCCAAGCCTGCAAGGACGAGATCGCCGCGCTCAAGGCGCGCAAGGCCGATGTGTCGGCCCTCAAGCGCGCCAAGCGCTGGCTGCACCGCGACGCCGAGAAGGTCCCTGCCCAGGCCCAGCCGACGCTGGCCGAAGTGCGTGCAGCGCACCCCGTACTCGACAAGATGGTCACCATGCGCGAGGAGCTGCGCCAGCTCTGGCTCAACACTTCGCAGTCGCGCGACCAGCTGACCGCGGACCTGCAGGCCTGGTGCCAGCGGGCCGAGGCCAGCGGCATCGCGGCGCTCAAGGAGTTTTCGCTGAAGCTGCGCGCGGCCCACGCCTGAGCGACACGGCGGCTGGCTTTCACCGCAGTACCGCGGCGACCCGAAAGGGTGCCGCGGTTTTTTATGCCCACGCCGGACATGAAAAAAGCCGCCGGGCGCAACGCCGGGCGGCTTTTTGACAGGAGCCGGGCCGAATTACTTCAGCTTGGCTTCCTTGTACTCGACGTGCTTGCGAGCCTTGGGGTCGAACTTGATGATCGACATCTTCTCAGGCATCGTCTTCTTGTTCTTGGTGGTGGTGTAGAAGTGACCGGTTTCGGCCGTGGACACCAGCTTGATCTTTTCGCGTCCGCCTTTGGAAGCCATGGTTGTTCTCCTTGAGGAAATTAGGCTTGGCCACGGGCACGCATGTCTGCGAGCACGGAGTCGATACCGTTCTTGTCGATCAGGCGCAGAGCGGCGCTGGACACGCGCAGGCGCACCCAACGGTTCTCGCTTTCCACCCAGAAACGGCGGTACTGCAGGTTGGGCAGGAAACGGCGCTTGGTCTTGTTGTTGGCGTGGGAGACGTTGTTTCCCACCATGGGCTTCTTGCCCGTTACTTCACATACGCGTGCCATCAGGACACTCCGATAGTTGCAACGGCTGCCGGCGCTGAAGTCCCGCGAGAGCAGGAGCGTGCCGGTCAGCCTCACCTCGCCAGTTTGAACGGGTGGCGGTAACCCGGTCGCCGCAGCCTTTGCGCTGCAATTGCAGGCGCAGGATTTGGCAAAGCCGCGCATTATAGCCCGAATATCAAAAAGCCCCTGCATGCCGAAACCTGCAGGAGCCGGATGCGCGGGGCTTAGTGCGTTATTCCTGCTGTTCCAGGAAGCGCTGCGCGTCCAGCGCGGCCATGCAGCCCGTGCCGGCGCTGGTGATGGCCTGGCGGTACACATGGTCCTGCACGTCGCCGGCGGCGAACACGCCCGGCACGCTGGTCTGCGTGGCAAAGCCCTTGAGGCCGCCCTGGGTCACGATGTAGCCGTTTTCCATCGCCAGCTGGCCCTGGAAGATGTCGGTGTTGGGCGCATGGCCGATGGCAATGAAGCAGCCTTGCAGCGCGATGTCCTCGGTGTGGCCGTCTTCGGTGTGCTTGAGGCGGATGCCGGTCACGCCGGTGGCGTCGCCCAGCACCTCGTCCAGCGTGAAGAAGGTCTTGAGCTCGATCTTGCCGGCCGCCACCTTCTCCATGAGCTTGTCGATCAGGATGGGCTCGGCGCGGAACTTGTCGCGGCGGTGCACCAGCGTCACCTTGCGAGCGATGTTGGACAGGTACAGCGCTTCCTCTACGGCGGTGTTGCCGCCGCCGACCACGCACACGTCCTGTTCGCGATAGAAGAAGCCGTCGCAGGTGGCGCAGGCGGACACGCCCTTGCCCATGAAGGCTTCCTCGGAGGGCAGGCCCAGGTACTTGGCCGATGCACCCGTGGCGATGATGAGCGAGTCGCAGGTGTAGGTGCCACTGTCGCCCGTAAGGGTGAAGGGGCGCTTGGACAGGTCCACCTGGCTGATGTGGTCGAACACGATCTGCGTTTTGAAGCGCTCGGCATGTTCCTGGAAGCGCTGCATCAGCTCGGGGCCTTGCACGCCGTTCACGTCGGCGGGCCAGTTGTCCACCTCGGTCGTGGTCATGAGTTGGCCGCCCTGGGCCAGGCCCGTGATGAGCACGGGGTTGAGGTTGGCACGGGCGGCATACACCGCAGCGGTGTAGCCCGCCGGGCCGGAGCCGAGGATCATGACTTTGGCGTGTTGGGTAGTGGACATGGCTGAAAAGTAAGGTTTTGTTATGCCGGGCGACCGGCGTGCCCCGTAAGAACCTGGGGCCGGGCCCCCCAGTATCAACCGGTCCGCGCGGGCGCCTGCGGTCGGGTTTTCAATCGCGGCCATTGTAAGAAGCCATGAATAACACGGCCGGGGCGGGCGTATCGGCCTTTGCGCTGGCGCAGCGCGGTGACAAAAAGGCGCGCAGCCGGCAGGCCTGGGGCGGGTTGCGGCACGCAGCGCACGGCGCACAGACGCGTCGTCGGCATGGGGTAAGCTTGCGCGCTCTTATCCCATGACGTACTCCCTCAACACCCTGAACGCTTCTTCCTCCAGCAAGTCGGCGCCACGCACCGGCGCGGCGCGCTTCGGCCATGAGATCGGCCTGGTGCTGGGCCTGCTGGGCCTGGTGTTCTGGCTGCTGGCCCTCGTGAGCTATTCCGCGCAGGATGCGGCCTGGTCCACATCGGGTGCGGGCAATGGACAGCCGCTGTCCAATTGGGTGGGCAGGCTCGGGGCGTGGCTCGCCGACGGCAGCTACTTCGTGCTGGGCTTTTCCGTCTGGTGGTGCGTCGCCGCGGGCGTGCGCGCCTGGTTTGCGTCGCTGGCGCGCTGGATGCGCGGCGATGGCGCCGCCGGCCACGCGCCGTGGCAGCGCCGCGGCGTATTCTGGGGCGGCCTGGCGCTGCTGCTGTGCGCCAGCACGGCACTGGAATGGTCGCGGCTGTACCGGTTCGAAGCCCTGCTGCCCGGCCATGCGGGCGGCATGCTGGGCTATATGACGGGGCCGCTGGCCGTGCGCTGGCTCGGGTTCACGGGCTCGGGCCTGGCCGGCGTGGTGGTGGTCGTGCTGGGCGCAGCGCTGGTGTTCCGTTTCTCCTGGGGACATCTGGCCGAGCGCCTGGGCGGGCGCATCGATGCGCTGGTGCAGCGCGGCCGGGCGCGGCGCGAGAAGGCCAAGGACGTGGCCGTGGGGCGGCGCGCCGCGCGCGAGCGCGAGGAAGTGGTGCAGGAAGAGCGCCACGAGATTGAGGTGCAGCACCCGCAGCCTGTCACCATCATCGAGCCCGTGCTGTCCGATGTGGTGCAGAGCACCCGCGTGGTGAAGGAGCGCCAGAAACCTCTGTTCAGCGAGATGCCCGACAGCAACCTGCCGCAGGTGGACCTGCTGGACGCCGCGCAGGCGCGCCAGGAGACGGTGTCGCCCGAGACGCTGGAGATGACCAGCCGCCTGATCGAGAAGAAGCTCAAGGACTTCGGCGTGGACGTCACCGTGGTGGCCGCCATGCCCGGCCCGGTGATCACGCGCTACGAGATCGAGCCCGCCACGGGCGTGAAGGGCTCGCAGATCGTGAACCTGGCCAAGGACCTGGCGCGTTCGCTGTCGCTGGTGTCCATCCGCGTGATCGAGACCATTCCTGGCAAGAACTTCATGGCGCTGGAACTGCCCAACGCCAAACGCCAGACCATCCGCCTGTCGGAGATCCTGGGCTCGCAGGTCTACCACGACGCCAAGAGCCTGCTGACCATGGGCCTGGGCAAGGACATCGTGGGCGCGCCCGTGGTGGCGGACCTGGCCAAGATGCCGCACGTGCTGGTGGCGGGCACGACGGGCTCGGGCAAGTCGGTGGGGATCAACGCCATGATCCTGTCGCTGCTCTACAAGGCCGAGGCGCGCGACGTGCGCCTGCTGATGATCGACCCCAAGATGCTGGAAATGTCGGTTTACGAGGGCATTCCGCACCTGCTCGCGCCGGTGGTCACCGACATGAAGCAGGCCGCCCACGGGCTGAACTGGTGCGTGGCCGAAATGGAGCGCCGCTACAAGCTCATGAGCAAGCTGGGCGTGCGCAACCTCGCGGGCTACAACACGAAAATAGACGACGCCAAGGCGCGCGAGGAGCACATCCCCAACCCCTTCAGCCTCACACCGGAGAGCCCGGAGCCGCTGGAGCGGCTGCCGCACATCGTGGTGGTGATCGACGAGCTGGCCGACCTGATGATGGTCGTGGGCAAGAAGATCGAGGAGCTCATCGCCCGCCTGGCGCAGAAGGCGCGTGCTGCCGGCATTCATTTGATTCTGGCCACGCAGCGCCCCAGCGTGGACGTGATCACCGGCCTGATCAAGGCCAACATCCCCACGCGTATCGCTTTCCAGGTCAGCAGCAAGATCGACAGCCGCACCATCCTGGACCAGATGGGCGCCGAGGCCTTGCTGGGCATGGGCGACATGCTTTACATGGCCAGCGGCACGGGCCTGCCCATCCGCGTGCACGGCGCCTTTGTCTCCGATGACGAGGTGCACCGCGTTGTCAGCTACTTGAAGGAACAAGGGGAGCCGGACTACATCGAAGGGGTGTTGGAAGGCGGTACCGTCGAGGGCGACGACAGCGGCTTCGGCTTTGGCGACAGCGAAGGCGGCGGCGAGAAGGACCCCATGTACGACCAGGCCGTGGAGGTGGTGCTGAAAGACCGCAAGGCCAGCATCTCCTACGTGCAGCGCAAGCTGCGCATTGGCTACAACCGCTCCGCGCGCCTGCTCGAAGACATGGAGAAGGCCGGCCTGGTGAGCGCTCTCACCGCCAGCGGCCAGCGCGAGGTGCTGGTGCCCGCGCGCAGCGAGTAAAGCAGCCTGGGCACGCTCCCTGGCCCGCTGTCCACGCAACCGCTTGCATGGAGAAATGGTGTTGAAGAAAATATTTGCTGCGATTTTGATAGCTGCTGGCGCTGGTTGCGCCTGGGCTGACGGCCTGAAAAGCCTTGAAACCTTCATGAAGTCCGCCCAGAGCGGCCGGTCCGAGTTCACGCAGACCGTGACCTCGCCGCCCAAGGACGGCCAGGCGGGCCGCACCAAGACCTCCAGCGGCAGTTTTGAGTTCCAGCGTCCGGGGCGCTTCAAGTTCCATTACCGCAAGCCGTTCGAGCAGCTCATCGTGGCCGATGGGCAGACCCTGTGGCTGTACGACGCGGACTTGAACCAGGTGACCCAGCGCACGCAATCCAAGGCGCTGGGCAGCACGCCCGCGGCGCTGCTCGCGTCCGCGCCCGACCTAGCGGCGCTGCGCGCCGACTTCGCGCTGGAGTCGGCGCCCGAGCAGGACGGCCTGCAGTGGGTGCTGGCTACGCCCAAGGCCAAGGATGGCCAGCTCAAGAGCGTGCGCGTGGGCTTCGCGGGGGAGCAACTGGCGGCGCTGGACATCCTGGACAGCTTTGGGCAGCGCTCGCTGATCCGCTTCACCGGCATGCAGCTCAACCCGGCGCTGCCGGCAGGCACCTTCCAGTTCAAGCCGCCTGCGGGGGCGGATGTGCTCTCGCAGTAGTTGCTTCTGTTTCGATAGCTGCTAGCGCTTATGGGGTAAGCGCTAGAGCCCTGTTTTGCTCTAAACCGCCAGCACGGTCGCCACGCGTGCCCGCACCAGCGGCAGCAACTCGGACTCGAACCACGGGTGGCGCTTGAGCCAACCGTTGTTGCGCGGGCTGGGGTGCGGCAGGGCCAGGACGGGCGCATCCGGCAGGGTGCAGGTGCTGCGCACGGTTTCCCCCAGCGGCTGCCCGCGGCAGGCGGCCAGATGCCAGGCCAGCGCGTATTGGCCCACGGCCACGGTCAGCGCGATGTTCGGCAGCCGTGCCAGCAGCGGCACGCGCCACGCGGGGGCGCATTCGGGGCGGGGCGGTGCATCGCCCGAGGCGCCACGGCCCGGATAGCAAAAACCCATCGGCACGATGGCCACGCGCGCCGGGTCATAGAAAGTCTCGCGCGTCAGCCCCAGCCACGTGCGCAGGCGCTCGCCGCTCGCATCATCGAAGGGGATGCCCGAGGCATGCACCTTGCGCCCCGGTGCCTGCCCCACGATCAGCAGGCGCGCGCGTGCATCGGCCTGCAGCACGGGGCGTGGGCCCAGCGGCAGGTAGGGCGCGCAGATCGTGCAGGCGCGCACGCGGCGCAGCAGCGCATCCAGCGGCTCGTCGCGGCGTGTGTCGTCGCGCGGCAGTCCGTTGCGTGGCAATGCATGACCCGGCAATTCGTTGCGCGGCGGCTTCGCCATCAGTCCGCAATGCGTGCGCCGGCTTCGGACAGCAGCGCGCGCAACACCGAGCGGTGGCAGCGCGCCTCGTCCTCGCAGTAGCAGCCCACCGAGAAATTGTTGTGCTGCGACAGCGCGGCCAGCAGCGCGATGGTGTGGCGGTTCTCCGGCGTGGCCATCTCCTGGCGGAACTGCTGGGTGAAGGCGGCCCATTCCTTGGGCGTCTGCGCGGCCTGGGCGCGCTTGACGGTCTCGGGGCTGGGCGAGAGGTTGGGGTACCACACGTCATACCAGTCCTGTGCCGCGAACTGCTCCTTGGGCACGCCGCGTGGCGGCCGGCGCACGGTGCCGATGCGCGTGCCTTCGTCGCGTGCGCGGGGAGTGCCGAGGCGGACGATGCGGATGGGCATGGTGCGGTACAGATACGGGCGACAGGAAGAGCTAACACCTGAACTCAGCCGCGCTGCACAGTGGCGGCAACGCTGCTAGCGTAGCGCATGCACGCGACTGCTGCCACGAACCAACGTCTGATACTCGCGGTAAGCCGCGCCGGACTGCGAAGCAGGGAGGGCACCCGCAAGCGGAGTTTGCCGGCGTCGGCTTGACCAATTGGTCAGGCAGCCCCAGCACGTCAATTGTTAGGCATACGCTACCCATCCACGGAACGTAAAAGCGGCGTAGAACAAGGAAACGCGCTTGAAGCCGGCTTTGCGCATCAGTTCTTCGTCCTGCATCGGCGACAGGATTTTTCTTCGGTGCTAACGGCCAAGGTAAGCCGCCCGCCGTAGGCGGGTCGGCTTGAACGCCGGGTTAGACCCGCAGGCCAAAAGGGAGCGCCCGGACTTGAACAAGGGCGCAGCCCACGAAAAAGCGCTGGGCCAAGAAAGCGGCGCAGCGCTGCAAGAATGATAGCTGGTGGCGCTTGCTGCACAAGCGCTGGAGGCCAAAAAGGCTTGAAAACCTTTGGAACAGGGCCGAGCGCTGGAACGAGTGGCTGCGCGCATGAAGCGGGTGATGGGACTAACGCCCTGAGTTCAGCCGCCGCCGTAGGCGGTCGGCTGCGACGAATGGTTAGAACTATTTTTGAAGGCATCTGATTTCAACCACTTCTCGCGGAGTTTGGGATACCGCTCACGATCATCATTGCCTGTGATGTCAATAAATGGGTATGAAGTAAATGAATTATCTTTTTTGTATGCGTAAAGTGATTTGCCGGATAAGTTGACTCCACCCCTATCTGCTAAATGCTGTTTTACTAATTCGGACATTCTCTCTGCTGGCTGCAGGTCGTAAAAGTTATTTTTATACTGTACCTTTTCTACACCATTTGGAAATTTGTAGACCACTCGCTCAATAGAGTCTGAAATGTATAAAGTGCAAAAACCAGTTCCGCACAGCATTTCCAAGAGGTAACATTTGACGGAACGATGAACTCTGTATCTATTGTCCCCTTTTGGGGGGTGTTGTATTTCTTTTGTCATGTGAATTTCTAACTAGAATTAGATCTCTGCATGCTATCGACCGGCCGCGGCCTAAGTCAAGCAGGCTGTCAAGCCTCTCCATAAATGCCCATGGCAGCGGTAATTTAGACCGCCTAAAATTTCACGGATGGATGCGCCTTCCGTTTCACGCCCACCCGCCGTGCGACAGCCGCCCCGGCTGCTGGAGTCGATGCGCGAGCGCATCCGGGTGCTGCACTATTCCATTCGCACCGAGCAGGCTTACGTGGATTGGGCGCGCCGCTTTATCTTGTTCCATGACAAGCGCCATCCGCGCGAGATGGGGGCACCGGAGGTCACCGCTTTTCTAACCCACCTGGCTGTTGAGCGCAATGTGTCCGCCTCTACGCAGAACCAAGCCAAGGCCGCCATTTTGTTTCTCTACAAAGAGGTGCTGCAGCAAGACTTGCCCTGGCTGGATGAGATTGTTTCGGCCCGCAAGGCGCGCCGCCTGCCGGTGGTGTTGACGCAGCGCGAAGTGCGCGAGCTGCTGATGCACCTGCAGGGCACGCAGTGGCTGGTTGCCTCGCTGCTGTACGGCACGGGGATGCGCATTCTGGAGGCACTGCGCCTGCGCGTGAAGGATGTGGAGTTCGAACGGCGTGAACTGATCGTGCGCGAAGGCAAGGGGAACAAGGATCGTGTGACCGTCCTGCCCGAGAATCTGATCACACCGTTGCGCGAGCAGATGGAGCGCGCCCGTGCGCTGCACCGCAAGGACTTGGATGCGGGTCTTGGTGCCGTGTGGTTGCCTGATGCGTTGGCCGTGAAGTACGCGAATGCAGCCACGGCTTGGGGATGGCAGTACGTATTCCCCAGCGCGGTGCGTTCGGTGGACCCGCGCTCGGGCGTGCAGCGGCGCCATCACCTGCTGGAGCAGTCGGTGCAGAAGGCCGTGGCGCTGGCTGCGCGCCGCGCGGGCATCGACAAGCCTTGCACACCGCATGTGCTGCGGCATTCTTTTGCCACCCACATGCTGCAGGCAGGTTACGACATCCGCACCGTGCAGGAGTTGCTGGGTCACAAGGATGTGAGTACCACCATGATCTACACCCATGTCTTGAACAAGGGCGGGCGCGGGGTGTTGAGCCCGCTCGATACGCTATGAGTCGCGCTTCCCCGCTGGCCCACCAGCCCTTGGCCGAACGCCTGCGTCCGCGTTCGCTGGCAGAGGTCATTGGCCAGCAGCATGTGCTGGGGCCGGGCATGCCGCTGCGGCTGGCGTTTGAATCGGGCCGCCCGCACAGTTGCATCCTGTGGGGGCCGCCCGGCGTGGGCAAGACCACGATTGCGCGCCTGATGGCCGAGGCGTTCGATGCGCAGTTCATCAGCATCAGTGCCGTGCTGGGCGGCGTGAAGGACATCCGCGATGCCGTGCAGCAGGCCGAGAGCGCACGCGACGGGCTGATGCAGCAGCGCACTATCGTTTTCGTGGACGAGGTGCACCGCTTCAACAAGAGCCAGCAGGACGCGTTCTTGCCGCATGTGGAAAGCGGCCTTTTCACTTTCGTGGGGGCGACCACCGAGAACCCTTCGTTCGAGGTCAACTCGGCCCTGCTGTCGCGTGCCGCGGTCTATGTGCTGCAGCCTCTGGGCAGCGACGACTTGAAGCAAATTGTGGCCAAGGCCCAGGCGCTGCAAGCGCTACCAGCTATTGAAAATGCAGCACTGGAGCGCCTCATCGCCTATGCCGACGGGGATGCGAGGCGCCTGCTCAACACGCTGGAAACCCTGGAGGTCACCGCAAGCCAGGCGGGCATCGAGCGCATCGAAGACGCCTGGCTGCTGCAGGTGCTGGGCGAGCGCATGCGCCGCTACGACAAGGGTGGCGAACAGTTCTACGACACCATCAGCGCGCTGCACAAGTCGGTGCGCGGCTCCGATCCTGATGCTGCGCTGTACTGGCTGGTGCGCATGCTCGACGGCGGGGCGGACCCCCGCTACATGGCGCGGCGCATCGTGCGCATGGCCTGGGAGGACATCGGTCTGGCCGATCCGCGTGCCATGCACATCGCGCACGACGCTGCGCAGACCTATGAACGCCTGGGCAGCCCTGAGGGCGAGCTCGCGCTGGCGCAGGCCGTGATCTACCTCGCCGTGGCGCCCAAGAGCAATGCGGGCTACATGGCCTACAACAAGGCCCGCGCCTTCGTGAAGCAGGACGGCACGCGCCCCGTGCCGCTGCACCTGCGCAATGCGCCCACCCAACTCATGAAGCAGTTGGACTACGGCAAGGACTATCGCTACGCGCACGACGAAGAGGGCGGCTTTGCCGCGGGCGAGAACTACCTGCCCGATGGCATGGATCCGCCGGGCTTTTACGCACCGGTGCCGCGCGGGCTGGAGATCAAGATCGGCCAGAAGCTCGATGAACTGCGCGCGCGCAATGCGGCAGCGCAGCGTGGCCCCGACGACGTGCCCCCAGACGCCTAGGCTTCGAGTGGCTTCTTGTGTGAGGGGCTAGCGGCGGGCCGACCACGGTCCCGTTGTACGGCTTTGTTCAGCCCAATCCATGGCCGTTGGGAATAAGCGCATTCCCTGATCGCGTCGCAATCATCAATATTTCTAATGCGCGCGGCACCCGCCTGATGCGCCCTCCAATCAAGGGAAAACCCCGTCCAAACGTGGTAGGGACGGCGTGTTTCCTCTGACTACAATTTCTTCACAAACCCGCGCAGACCCTTGCCTGGCGGGTTTTTTGCTAGATGGCGAACGGGCCCACAAGGCTGCATCGATTCGCGGTGCTTGGCTGGTGTGCACGTCAATAGTCGATACAAAGGACTCAACATATGGACATCTTGCTGCAGCAGATCATCAATGGTCTGGTTCTGGGCAGCATGTACGCCTTGATAGCCTTGGGCTACACCATGGTGTACGGCATCATCCAGCTCATCAACTTCGCGCACGGGGAAGTGCTCATGGTCGGCGCGCTGACCAGCTGGAGCTGCATCGGCCTCATGCAGGAGGCCATGCCGGGTGCGCCCGGCTGGCTCATTCTGCTGCTGGCCACGCTGATCGCCTGCGTGGTGGCGGCGGTACTCAATTTCACCATCGAAAAAGTCGCCTACCGGCCGCTGCGCAACAGCCCGCGCCTGGCCCCCTTGATCACCGCCATCGGCATGTCGATCCTGTTGCAGACGCTGGCGATGATCATCTGGAAGCCCAACTACAAACCGTACCCCACGCTGCTGCCCACCCAGCCGTTCCAGGTGGGCGGCGCGGTGATCACCACCACGCAGGTGCTGATCCTGGGCGTGACGGTGGTGGCGCTGGCTTCCATGGTCTACCTGGTCAACTACACACGGCTGGGCCGCGCCATGCGCGCCACGGCAGAGAACCCGCGCGTGGCCGCGCTCATGGGCGTGAAGCCCGACATGGTGATCTCGGCCACCTTCATCATCGGCGCGGTGCTGGCCGCCATCGCCGGCATCATGTGGGCCTCCAACTACGGCACGGCGCAGCACACCATGGGCTTCTTGCCGGGGCTGAAGGCGTTCACCGCGGCGGTGTTCGGCGGCATCGGCAACCTGGCTGGCGCCGTGGTGGGCGGACTTCTGCTGGGGCTCATCGAGGCCATCGGCTCCGGCTACATCGGCACCCTCACCGGGGGTGTGCTGGGCAGCCACTACACCGACATCTTCGCCTTTATCGTGCTCATCATCATCCTGACGCTGCGCCCCTCGGGCCTGCTGGGTGAGCGTGTGGCCGACCGCGCCTGAGGAGCCAACGACCATGAAAAACCACAAGATCCAATGGATCCTGGGCGGCATTGCGCTGCTGGTTCTGCCCCTGGTGCTGCAGTACTTCGGCAACGCCTGGGTGCGCATCGCCGATCTGGCCCTGCTGTACGTGATGCTGGCGCTGGGCCTGAACATCGTGGTGGGTTACGCCGGCCTGCTCGACCTGGGGTACGTGGCCTTCTATGCCGTGGGCGCCTACATGTTCGGCCTGCTGGCCTCGCCGCACCTGGCGGACAACTTCGCGTGGTTCGCCGCGCAATTCCCCACCGGGTTGCACATGTCGCTGTGGATGGTGATCCCGCTGGCCCTGGTGCTGGCGGCATGCACCGGCGTGCTGCTGGGCATACCGGTGCTCAAGCTGCGCGGCGACTACCTGGCCATCGTGACGCTGGGCTTTGGCGAAATCATCCGCATCTTCATGAACAACCTGGACCACCCGGTCAACATCACCAACGGCCCCAAGGGCCTGGGGCAGATCGATTCGGTGAAGATCTTCGGGCTGGACCTGGGCAAGCGGCTGGAGCTGTTCGGCTACGACATCAACTCCGTCACGCTGTACTACTACCTGTTCCTGTTCCTGGTGCTGGTCACCATTTTGGTGTGCTATCGCCTGCAGGATTCGCGCATCGGGCGCGCGTGGATGGCCATCCGCGAAGATGAGATCGCCGCCAAGGCGATGGGTATCAACACGCGCAACATGAAGCTGCTGGCCTTCGGCATGGGCGCTTCGTTCGGCGGCGTGGCCGGCGCCATGTTCGGCGCGTTCCAGGGCTTCGTCTCGCCCGAGTCGTTCAGCCTGATGGAGTCGGTGATGATCGTTGCCATGGTGGTGCTGGGCGGCATCGGCCACATTCCCGGCGTGATCCTGGGTGCCGTGCTGCTGTCCGCGCTGCCCGAGGTGCTGCGCTACGTGGCCGGCCCGCTGCAGGCGATGACCGACGGGCGGCTGGATTCCTCCATCCTGCGCCAACTGTTGATCGCCTTGGCCATGATCATCGTGATGCTGCTGCGCCCGCGGGGCCTGTGGCCAGCGCCCGAGCATGGCAAGAGCCTTGCGCAGAAGTCCTGACACCACCGGTAGAGCAACAACATGGCAGATACATCGAAAGAAGTGGTGCTGAAGGTCGCGGGCATCTCCAAGCGTTTTGGCGGCCTGCAGGCGCTGTCCGACGTGGGCATCACCATCCAGCGCGGCCAGGTCTATGGCCTGATCGGCCCCAACGGCGCGGGCAAGACGACGTTCTTCAACGTCATCACCGGCCTGTACACGCCCGATGCGGGCAGTTTTGAACTGGCGGGCCAGCCCTACGAGCCCCGCGCCGTGCACCTGGTGGCCAAGGCGGGCATTGCGCGCACCTTTCAGAACATCCGGCTGTTCGCCGACATGACGGCGCTGGAGAACGTGATGGTGGGGCGGCACATCCGCACGCATTCCGGGCTCTTCGGGGCCATCTTCCGCACCAAGAGCTTCAAGGAGGAGGAGGCGGCCATCGCCAAGCGCGCGCAGGAGCTGCTGGACTACGTGGGCATCGGCAAGTACGCCGATTTCAAGGCGCGCACGCTGTCGTACGGCGACCAGCGCCGCCTGGAGATCGCGCGCGCCCTGGCCACCGATCCGCAACTGATCGCGCTGGACGAACCCGCCGCCGGCATGAACGCCACCGAGAAGGTGCAACTGCGCGAGCTGATCGACCGCATCCGCAACGACAACCGCACCATCTTGCTCATCGAGCATGACGTGAAGCTTGTGATGGGCCTGTGCGACCGTGTCACGGTGCTGGACTACGGCAAGCAGATTGCCGAGGGAACCCCTGCCGACGTGCAGAAGAACGAAAAAGTGATCGAGGCCTATCTGGGCACCGGCGGGCACTGAAGGACGCAAGACATGGCCGAAAAATCCAACAAAATTCTATTGCAGGTCAAGGGCCTGAAGGTGGCCTACGGCGGCATCCAGGCCGTCAAGGGGGTGGACTTCGAGGTGCGCGAGGGCGAGCTGGTCACGTTGATCGGCTCCAACGGGGCGGGCAAGACCACCACCATGAAGGCCATCACCGGCACACTGGGCATGAACGATGGCGACATCGAGTACCTGGGCCAGAGCATCAAGGGCAAGGGCGCGTGGGACCTGGTCAAGCAGGGGCTGGTGATGGTGCCCGAGGGGCGCGGCGTGTTCGCGCGCATGACCATCACCGAGAACCTGCTCATGGGCGCCTACACGCGCGACGACAAGGCGGGGATTGCCGCCGACATCGAAAAGATGTTCACCATCTTCCCGCGCTTGCGCGAGCGCAAGGACCAGTTGGCGGGCACCATGTCCGGTGGCGAGCAGCAGATGCTGGCCATGGGCCGCGCGCTGATGAGCCAGCCCAAGGTGCTGCTGCTGGACGAGCCCTCCATGGGACTGTCGCCCATCATGGTGGACAAGATCTTCGAGGTGGTGCGCGACGTGTACGCCCTGGGCGTGACCATCGTGCTGGTGGAGCAGAACGCCAGCCGCGCGCTGGCGATTGCCGACCGCGGCTACGTGATGGAGTCCGGCCTGATCACCATGGCCGGCGGGGGACGGGATCTGCTCAGCGATCCGCGCGTGCGCGCCGCCTACCTGGGTGAGTGAAAGGGCGGCCGCTGGCCGCTGGAACAGGCACCGCTGCGGCGGTGCTTTGTTTTTTATAGCTACCAGCGCTTGATGGATATGCGCTAGAGTGTGATTTGGCTTGTAAAATCCGCCGCGCCATGCACGCTCTGCAATCCCTGCCCATCCCCCTCCAGACCATCCTGCTGCTGGTTGCCAGCAACATCTTCATGACCATGGCCTGGTACGGCCACTTGAAGAACCTGGCCACCGCCCCGTGGTACGTGGCGGCGCTGGTGAGCTGGGGCATCGCCCTGTTCGAATACCTGTTGCAGGTGCCGGCCAACCGCATTGGGCATACGCAGTTCAGCGTGGGGCAGCTCAAGATCATGCAGGAGGTGATCACGCTGACGGTGTTCGTGCCCTTCGCCGTGTTCTACCTGAACGAGCCGCTCAAATGGGACTACCTCTGGGCGGGCCTGTGCCTCGTCGGGGCGGTGTATTTCATCTTCCGCAGCGCGTAGGAGCCGAGCCGCGCAGACCCTGCCGGGGGCGCCGATCTCTGCGCATCCGCTTTGACCTGGTGCGCCGGGCGGCTGTCTGGCGCCGGTTAAACTCGCGGTTTTCGCAGATTTGTCACGTCTTGGTCATCTCTGCGTCACATATACCGCCAGAAGGTTCGATCAGGAGTCGGCATGTTGTTTGGAAAGCTGTTGCCCCGCGAGGGCAATTTTTTCGAGATGTTCAACCAGCATGCAGACCGCATCGTCGAGGCCGCGCGGGCGTTCTCGCAACTGGTGGCGAACTACAGCGACACCCACCTGCGCGACCAGTACAACCAGGACGTGGACAACGCCGAGCGCGCCGCCGACCGCGTGACGCATGAGGTCAACCGCACGCTGCACAAGACCTTCATCACGCCCATCGACCGTGAGCAGATCCACTCGCTGATCAACACCATGGACGACGTGGCCGACCTGATCCAGGACTCGGCCGAGACCATGGCGCTGTACGACATCCACCACATGACGGACGAGATCACCCGCCTGACGGACCTCAGCCTCAAGTGCTGCGAGCGCGTGCAGGACGCGGTGAAGCTGCTGTCGCGCATTGCCGATCCGGCCGTGGCCGAGGCCGCGCTCAAGACCTGCGAGGAAATCGACCGCCTGGAGGGCGACGCCGACCGCGTGCTGCGCAGCGCCATGAGCAAGCTGTTCCGCGAGGAGCCGGACGTGCGTGAGGTCATCAAGCTCAAGGCCATCTACGAGCTGCTGGAGACCATCACCGACCGCTGCGAAGACGTGGCCAACCTCATCGAGGGCATCATCCTCGAGAACTCCTGAGGCGCGGCCGCAGGCCTGCGCTTCGCATTCCTGGCAGGGCTCGCCCCCTCATTCCCAGCATGGAAACAGTACAAACCGCCCTGTGGATCGTGGTCGTGCTCGTGGCGCTCGCCATCGTGTTCGACTTCATGAACGGGTTCCACGACGCCGCCAACTCCATCGCCACCGTGGTCTCCACGGGCGTGCTCAAGCCCACGCAGGCCGTGGTCTTCGCGGCCTTCTTCAACTTCGTCGCCATCTTCGTGTTCCACCTGAGTGTGGCGGCCACCATCGGCAAGGGCATCGTGGATCCGAGCGTGGTGGACACCCACGTGATCTTCGGCGCGCTGGTGGGGGCCATCACCTGGAACGTCATCACCTGGTACTACGGCATCCCCAGCAGCTCATCGCACGCACTGATCGGCGGCATCGTGGGCGCGGTGATCGCCAAGACCGGCGCGGGCGCACTGGTGGCCAGCGGCATCTTCAAGACCGTGGCCTTTATCTTCGTGTCGCCCATGCTGGGTTTCCTGCTGGGCTCGTTGATGATGCTGATCGTGGCCTGGGTCTTCCGTCGCACCAGTCCGAACCGCGTGGACAAGTGGTTCCGCCGGCTGCAGCTCGTCTCCGCCGGGGCCTACAGCCTGGGCCACGGCGGCAACGACGCGCAAAAGACCATCGGCATCATCTGGCTGCTGCTGATCGCCACGGGCTACGCCTCGGCGGGCGATGCCTCGCCCCCCATGTGGGTCATCATCTCGTGCTACGCGGCCATCGGCATGGGCACCATGTTCGGCGGCTGGCGCATCGTGAAGACCATGGGCCAGAAAATCACCAAGCTCAAGCCCGTGGGGGGCTTCTGCGCCGAGACCGGCGGCGCGATGACGCTGTTCATCGCCACTGCGCTGGGCATCCCCGTGTCCACCACCCACACCATCACGGGCGCGATCGTGGGCGTGGGTTCCACCCAGCGCGCCAGCGCCGTGCGCTGGGGCGTGGCCGGCAACATCGTCTGGGCGTGGATCCTGACCATCCCCGCCAGCGCCTTCGTGGCGGCGATCGCCTATTGGGTGAGCCTGCAGCTCTATTGACCTTCGCGGGGCGGCGGAGCCGGTGGGCGCCAGCTTTGCGCCGCAGTGCGCGGCGCCCGCGATCTGCCAGGCTGGAGTGGTTTTGCTATCGTTTGAGTAGCTGCTAGCGCTTGTCCATCAAGCGCTAGAGCCTGATTTCATTGTGAAATCTTGCGCGCTTCCTCGATCTGGTATTCAAAGTAGCGCTGGAAGCTGAAGGCAATGCTGGCCATCAGCACGGCCGTGCCCACCAGCAGCGATGTCGCAATGGCAAACACCGTGAACCAGTGCGTCCGCCCCGGCGCGGCGTCGGGCGCCGCAGCGGGGTTGAAGCGCGCGTTCCACCGCTCGGGCGTCATCAGACCGTAGAGGATCGCGCGCAGTGCGCAGCCTGCGATCGTGAATCCCAGCAGCGGAATCAGCATCCAGCTCAGCTGATCGTCCTGCCCCCATTGCTGCACGCGCTGGATGCCGTACACGCCCAGGGCCGTGGGGATCGGCAGCAGCCAGCCGATCCAGTCGCCCAGTCCGTACAGGTAAAAGCGGTGCAACCCCAGCGGGCCGCCCAGGAACGCCAGCCACGCGGCAACAGTCTTGTTCTTCATGGCCGCGATTATTGGCGCGCCTTCATTCGGGGGCGGTGGTATCGCCCGCGCCCAGGGGCTTTTCCATGAGCACGATGTCGCGCCAGGCGCCGAACTTCCAGCCCACGGAGCGCATCACGCCCACATCGGTGAAACCTGCGGCCCGGTGCACGCCGATGGAGCCCGCATTGGCCGAGTCGCCGATCACTGCCAGCAGCTTGCGTACGCCGGCGGCCTCGGCCTGCATGGCGAGGGCCTCCAGCAACTGCCGTCCCAGGCCCCGGCCGCGCGCCGCGTCGGCGACATAGATCGAATCCTCGGCTGAGAAACGGTAGGCAGGGCGGGGCTTGAACCAGTTGCAGTAGGCAAAGCCCAGGACCTGGCCTGCTTCTTCGGCCACCAGATAGGGCAGGCCCTTGGCCAGCACATCCGCGCGACGCGCCGCCATGTCCTGCGCCGTGGGCGGGTCGATCTCGAAGGTGCCCGTGCCGTGCAGCACGTGGTGGGTGTAGATGGCGGTGATGGCGGCGACGTCTTTGTCCCGGCTGGCGCGGATGAGGGGCATCTTTTCTGTGTTGTGGATATAATCGCGGACTTTGCAGCGTGTCGCTGGCCGGGTGGCCAAGTCGCGTGTCTCAAACGCCGCAAAACAGAGCGCAGCCACTGCTGTGTAACCACCCGAAGGATTCATTATGGTCGTGATTCGACTCTCCCGCGGCGGCTCCAAGGGCCGTCCGTTCTTCAACATCGTCGTTGCCGACAAGCGCGTGCGCCGTGACGGTCGCTTCATCGAGCGCCTGGGCTTCTACAATCCTTCCGCCAAGGAAGGCGAAGAAGGCCTGCGCATCGCCCAGGACCGCCTGACGTACTGGAAGGGCGTGGGCGCACAACCCTCTCCCACCGTGGACCGTCTGATCAAGCAAGCCGCCCAGAAGGCCGCCTGATCGTTCGCACTCCCGAAAAGGGCGGGCTCCGTTGGTGCAACTGACGGACCCCGCCTTTTTTCTTTGCCTCACCCTCGCATCCCGCCGCCATGCCCCAGCTGCCTGTCCTGGAAACCGCCGAACTGCCCTCCGACGCCGTGGAGGTGGGCCGCATCACCGATGCCTGGGGCGTGAAAGGGTGGTTCAAGGTGCTGCCCTACAGCAGCAACCCCGAGGCACTGCTCGCCGCCAAGTCCTGGCTGTTGCAGCCGGCGGAAAAGGGCGCCAAGAGTTTTTTCGCTGGCACCGTGCTGCTGCCCATCCGGCAGGCGCGCACGCATTCGGACTCGGTGGTCGCCTGGGCACAGGGTGTGGACGACCGTGACGCAGCAGAGGCGCTGCGCGGCGCGCGCATCTTCGTGCCCCGCGCCACCTTCCCAGCGGTGGGCGATGACGAGTACTACTGGGTGGACCTGATTGGCCTGCCTGTGGTCAACCGCGAGGGCGTGGCGCTGGGCACCGTGCGCGACCTGCTGCCCACGGGGCCGCAGACCACGCTGGTGCTAGCCTACGAGCACGAAGGCAAGCCGCACGAGCGCATGATTCCCTTTGTGTCGGCCTATGTGGACAAAGTGGACCTGGCGGGGCGCTGTATCACCGTGGACTGGCAACCCGACTATTGAGGCGGTTGTCCGCGTGCCATGCGTTTCGATGTCATCACTCTGTTTCCCGAGCTGTTCGAGCCGTTTCTTGCCAGCGGCGTGACGCGGCGCGCCTACGCGTCGGGCCAGGTAGCGGTGCGGCTGTGGAACCCGCGCGACCATGCGGAGGGCAACTACCGCCGCGTGGATGACCGGCCCTTTGGCGGCGGCCCCGGCATGGTCATGCTGGCCGAGCCGCTGGCGCGCTGCCTGGCCGCCATCCGCGCCGATCGTGGCGAGGCCGAGCAGGCGCGGGCGCCCCTGGTGCTGTTCTCCCCCATTGGCCGCCGGCTGGACCATGCCGCGGTGCAGGACTGGTCCGCTGGCGCGGGTGCCATCTTGCTGTGTGGACGCTACGAAGGCGTGGACCAGCGTTTCATCGACGCCTACGTGGATGCGCAGATCAGCCTGGGCGACTTCGTGCTTTCGGGCGGCGAGATCGCGGCCATGGCGCTGCTGGACGCCGTGGCGCGCCTGCAGCCGGGCGTGTTGCACGACGAGGGTAGCCACCAGCTCGACAGCTTCAACCCCGCGCTGGACGGGCTGCTGGACTGTCCGCACTACACGCGCCCCGAGGAATGGGCCGGCCGCGCCGTGCCCGCGCCGCTGCTGTCTGGCCACCATGCGCAAATCGAGCGCTGGCGGCGCGATCAGCGCCTGCTCATCACCGCGCGCCACCGCCCGGACTTGCTGCAGGCCGCGCGCGAGCGCGGGCAGCTCACGCGCGCGGACGAGGCCCTCTTGGCGCAAAACGCAAGCTTGCTATAATCGCCTGTTCTCGATCCTCTGGCCGGCCGCTGTGGGCCTGAACCATAGCCACAAAGGCGCCAATAGGGGCGCCCTGCCAATCCTGGCGCGGACATGATCGTCGGAAACCAACCATGAACCTGATCCAGATCCTCGAGCAGGAAGAAATCGCCCGCTTGAACAAGACCATTCCCTCGTTCGCGCCTGGCGATACCGTCATCGTGAACGTGAACGTGGTGGAAGGCACCCGCAAGCGCGTGCAGGCCTACGAAGGCGTCGTGATCGCCAAGCGCAACCGTGGCCTGAACAGCGGCTTCACCGTGCGCAAGATCTCCAGCGGCGAAGGCGTGGAGCGCACGTTCCAGACCTACAGCCCGCTGATCGCCAGCATCGAAGTGAAGCGCCGCGGCGACGTGCGCCGCGCCAAGCTGTACTACCTGCGCGAGCGCAGCGGCAAGTCGGCGCGTATCAAGGAAAAGCTGCCTTCGCGCGTCAAGGCAGCTGCAGTGGCCGCATAAATACGGCTGCGCTCACCGCGCGACTCGAAACCGCTACAGTGCGAAAGCCTGTAGCGGTTTTTTCTTTTTTGAACCCCCGTGAGTTCTCATCGTCCTGTCGGCGCGTCCTCTGCGGCGGCCCTGCCTTCGCTGTCCTTGCTGCCTCACTTCGATCCGCGCACCGTGCCGCTCGTAGGGGTGGACGACCATTTACCCGCCGTGCCCCCGCATGCGCAGACGCCGGAGGCACTGCGACTGCGCTTTGCCGCGCCGCCGCCCTGGACGCCTGAGGTGCAGCGCGAGAAGAAGTTCGCGGAACGCGAGCCCGCGCACGCCGCCGTCCTCGTGCCCATCGTGCTGCGCGAGCGGCCCACGGTATTGCTCACCGAGCGCACGGCGCACCTGTCCACGCATTCCGGCCAGGTGGCCTTTCCGGGAGGGCGCACCGATCCCGAAGACCGCGATGCCGCCGCCACCGCGCTGCGCGAGGCGCAAGAGGAGGTGGGCCTGGAGCCGCACTGGGTCGAGGTGCTGGGCAACCTGTCGATGTATGTGACCGGCACCTCGTTCCTCGTCACGCCGGTGGTCGCGCTGGTGCGGCCGGGCTTCGCGCTCCAGCCCAACCCGTACGAGGTGGCTGACGTGTTCGAGGTGCCGCTGGACTTCCTGCTCAACCCCGCGCACCACGAGCGCCATCGGCTGCAGTGGCAAGGCGCGCAGCGCGAATGGTTCGCCATGCCCTACCAGGACGGCGCGACGACGCGCTACATCTGGGGTGCCACGGCTGGCATGCTGCGCAACTTCTACCGCTTCATGATGGCCTGAAGGGGGCGCCGCAGCGAGGCTGCCGCACTGTCGCCTGTGGTGTTGGGCCTTGTAACAAGCGCCAGTATGATTGCCGCATGAGTTTCTTTGCCATCCTGTTCGCATTGCTGATCGAGCAGGCGAGACCGCTCGCGCGCAGCAACCCCATCCATGCAGGACTGCGTGCCTGGGCGGTGTCGGTGAACCGCAACTTCGACGCGGGGCAGTCGCACCACGGCTGGGTGGCCTGGGGACTGGCCGTGCTGGTGCCGCCGCTGGTGGTGTTGGCGGTGCACTTGGCGCTACTGCACTGGCTGGCGTGGCCGTTCGCCCTGGTCTGGAACGTGGCCGTGCTCTACGTGACGCTGGGCTTTCGCCAGTTCAGCCACCATTTCACGGGGATACGCGACGCGCTGGAGGAGGGCGACGCGGCCGATGCGCGGGCGCGTCTGGCGCAGTGGAAGCAGGTGGAGGTGAGCGAGCTGCCACGCAGCGAGATCGTGCGCCACGTGATCGAGTACTCGGTGATTGCGGCGCACCGCCATGTGTTTGGCGTGCTGGCGTGGTTCTCCATTCTTGCGGCGCTGGGGTTGGGCCCGACCGGGGCGGTGCTCTACCGCCTGGCGGAGTTCGTGTCGCGCTACTGGGGCGCGCGTGCGCGCGAGACGACGCAGCCGCCCAGCGAGTCGCTGCAGCAGGCCGCGGCCCAGGCATGGACGGTGATCGATTGGCTTCCCGCACGGCTGACGGCGTTGTCTTTTGCCGTGGTGGGCAGCTTCGAGGAGGCCATCGAGGGCTGGCGCTTCCACGCACAGCGCTTCCCCAACGACAACGATGGCGTGGTGCTGGCGGCAACCGCCGGGGCCATCAATGTGCGCCTGGGCGGCGAGGCGCTGCGCAGCCGCGCAGGTGCGCAGGAGCAGCCGGGCTTCGAGGTGGACGCCGACATTGGCGACAGCGACAGTACTCCTGGCCGCGAGCCCGAGGTAGGCCACCTGCGCAGCGTGGTGGGGCTGGTGTGGCGCTCGGTCGTGGTGTGGATGCTGCTGCTGGCCTTGCTCACCTTCGCGCGGCTGCTGGGGTGATGCTCCTTATTTAATAGCTGTCAGCGCTTGCTGAATAAGCGCGAAAGCCACTTTTCGCTTCAAACTCAGTAGGGACTCTCGCTCAACTCCGCAAACAACTCGCCATAGATGCGGTAGCGCTGGGGGCTGATGGCCTGCGCGTCTTGTTCGTCGCGCACCTGGGCCTGCACCGCGCACCCGGGCTCGTGCAGGTGGGTGCAGTTGTAGAAGCGACAACCCTCGGCATGGGCTGCGATGTCGGGCATGTAGCGCGCCAGGTCGGTGGGCGCGAGGTGGCGCAATCCAAATTCCTGAAAGCCGGGCGAATCGATGAGCGCCGTAGTGCGCTGCGGGTCGATCCAGTACAGCGTGGTGGTGGTGGTGGTGTGGCGGCCCGAATTGAGGGCCTGCGAGATCTCGCCCGTCTGCGCCGAGGCGCCGGGCACCAGCAGGTTGACCAGCGTGCTCTTGCCGGCGCCCGAGGGGCCCAGCACCAGCGTGGTCTTGCCGGCCAGCAGGTGCATCAGCATGTCGCGGTCCACCGCCCCCGATTCGCTGAGTGACAGCGGCAGCACGCGGTAGTGGTGCTGCGTGTCCTGCTCGCCCCCCATATGGCGGTAGGGCCACAGGCGCTCCCAGGCGCGCGCGAACGGCTCGACCAGGTCGCTCTTGTTGAGCGCGATCAACGGCGTGATGCGCGCCGCTTCCGCGGCGATGAGAGCGCGCGCGAGTTGGCTTTCGGAGAACACAGGCTCGGCCGCGATCAGGATCAGCACCTGGTCCAAATTGGCGGCGAACGACTTGGTGCGCACCTCGTCCTGGCGGTACAGCAGGTTGCGCCGTTCCAGCACCTTTTCGATGGTGCCCTCGTCGCCATGGCCGCGGCCCTGGCCGGGCGCGGCGGGCTGCCACAGCACGCGGTCGCCCACCACGGCCTGGCTCTTCTTGCCGCGCGGGTGGCAGATGCGGCGCTCGCCGCCCGCGCTCTCCACCACGCAATGGCGGCCGTGGCTGGCGACCACCAGGCCTTCAAGGCGCGCAGGGGCTTGGGCCATGGGCTCAGGGTGCGAGCAGTGCATCGATGCGCGTCGCGCAATCGATGTCGGTCGCCGAAATGCCGGCCACATCATGCGTATTCAGGCGCACCACGCAGCGGCCGTAGTGCACCGACAGATCGGGGTGGTGATCCTGCGCATGGGCAATGAAGGCCACGGCATTCACGAAGGCCATGGTCTCGTGGTAATTGGCGAAGCGGTAGGTCTTCTCGATGGCGACATCGGCGCCGTCGCCGGACAGTTGCCAGCCCGGCAGATCGACCAGTTTTGCTACTATTTCAGTAGCTTTCAGCGCGCGCCTGGTTTGTGTGGACCAGTCTTTCTTGGGGAACATCGAATTCATGGCTGCAAGGCCACGGGCAGACGCGCCAGGCGCTCCGTGGCGGGAGGGTGAGAGTAGTAGAACTTCGCAAACACCGGATCGGGCGTGAGCGTGGAGGCGTTGTCTTCGTAGAGCTTGAGCAGGGCGGACGCCAGGTCGTCGCCGCTGCTCTGGGCCGCAGCGTAGGCATCGGCCTGGAACTCATGGCGCCGCGAGAGCTGCGCCAGTACGGGCGTGACGAACAGCGTGAACACGGGCGCTGCAAGTAGGAACAGCAGCAGCGCCAGCGCGTCGTTGGGCGCGGCGCCGGGCACGCCCGGCAGCATCAGGTTGGGTTGCACGCCCAGGCCCGTGTAGAACCACGCGCGCGTGGACAGCCAGCCCAGCAACGCAAAGCCCGCCAGGCTGATGGCGAACATGCCGACCAGGCGCCGCGTGATGTGCTTGTGCTTGAAGTGGCCGAGTTCGTGCGCGAGCACGGCTTCCACTTCGCCGGGCGACAGCTGTTTGAGCAGCGTGTCGTAGAACACCACGCGCTTGGCCTTGCCCACGCCGGTGAAATAGGCGTTGGCGTGCGCGCTGCGGCGGCTGCCGTCCATCACGAACAGGCCCTTGGCTGCGAAGCCGCAGCGCTGCATCAGCGCGGTGACGCGCGCCTTGAGCGATTCGTCCTCCAGCGGCTGGAACTTGTTGAACAGCGGCGCGATGAACAGCGGGAAGACCACCATCAGCAGCAGATTGAAGCCCATCCACGTGCCCCAGGCCCACAGCCACCACAGCGGTCCGGCGGCGCCCATGAGCCACAGGATCAGCGCCGCGATCGGTAGGCCGATCACCGCGCCCAGCAGCGTGGACTTGAGCAGGTCGGCCAGCCACAGGCGCGGGGTCATCTGGTTGAAGCCGAAGCGCTGCTCGATCACGAAGGTCTGGTACAGCGCGACGGGCAGGTCGATGGCACCCCCGATGAGCACGAAGCAGGCCAGCAGTGCCAATTGCTGCAGCATGCCACCGCCTAGCCAGGACAGCAGCGCCTGGTTCAGCGCATCCAGCCCACCCAGCAGCGTCCAGCCCAGCACCACGGCGGTAGCCAGCGCCATTTCCAGCAGGCCGAAGCGCGCCTTAGCAATGGTGTAGTCGGCCGCCTTTTGGTGCGCGGCGAGCGGAATGCGGTGGGCGAAGGCCGTGGGCACGGCGCCGCGGTGCTGCGCCACGTGGCGGATCTGGCGTGTGGCCAGCCACAGGCGCAAGGCAAGGCCTGCGAGCAGCAGTCCGGCGAACACCAGTGTGGTCAGGTGGGATGGCGAGAGGAGGGAGGCGGAAGGAGGCTGCATCTGCGCGCGAGTTTAGGCCATCGGCGACAATTCCCGGCATGTCTGACACTGCCAACCCTACTGTTCCCGCGCTTGCCAAATCCGACCAGAACCTCGTCTGGCTGGACTGTGAAATGAGCGGCCTCAACCCCGAAACCGAACGCCTGCTGGAGATCGCCGTGGTCGTTACCAGTGCCGACCTCACGCTGCGCGTCGAAGGGCCGGTGTTCGCCATCCACCAGGCGGACGCGGTGCTGGACGGCATGGACGCCTGGAACAAGGGCACGCATGGCCGCAGCGGCCTCATCGACAAGGTGCGGGCCTCCACGATCACCGAGGCCGATGCCGAGCGCGAGCTGCTCGCCTTCCTGTCGCGCTATGTACCCAAGGGCGTGGTGCCGATGTGCGGCAACAGCATTGGGCAGGACCGGCGCTTCCTGGTGAAGTACATGCCCAAGCTGGAGGCGTTCTTCCACTACCGCAATGTGGACGTGAGCACGCTGAAAGAGCTGGCCAAGCGCTGGAAGCCTGAGGCCTACAGCTCGTTCAAGAAGGCGCAGCGCCACACGGCCCTGGCCGATGTGCACGAATCCATCGACGAACTACTGCACTACCGCACGCATCTGCTGGCCGTTTGATCCTCGTTTGCGGGAAAACCCGAATCGTGCGACAATCGCAGGCTTGCGTGAAAACGACCCCCAAACCCGACTGAAGGTTTGGCCGCATCGCGCAGCCCTTGCGCATCTCCCTTCTCACAATGGGTTGCGGGCCTTGAACGGTTTCCAGCGTTCCAGCGCCTGCGTCAATGACCCACCCGCCCAGCTCTCACTGCTGGTGCAGGTTTCGTTGGATGGTTGATGTTTTGATGAACCACTGACGAAGCCGCCGCGGGTTGCACCCGCGCGCTTCATACATACGACATGACAGACACCATGCACGTGCAGGGCGAGATCGCGCCTGCCCAATCCCCTATGGCCGCTTCGATTGAGGCGCCTGTTTCTCCGATTACCGCCGCGCCCGCTCTGCCCGCCGGCTTCATCGAACTGGGCCTTGCGCCCGAACTGGTGCAGGCTGTGGCCGACCTCGGCTACACCGAGCCCACGCAGGTGCAGACTCGCGCGATTCCCTTGGCCATGGGCTCGGGCGATGACGCGAGCTTCATCGATCTGATGGTCTCCAGCCAGACTGGCAGCGGCAAGACTGCGGCCTTCCTGCTGCCCGTGCTGCACACGCTGATCCGCCAACAGGCCGAGGCCGAAGTCGCCGAGCGCGCCGCTTTCGAGCGCGCCGCCGCCGAGGCGGCCGCGCGTGGCGAGGCCCCCCCGAAGCGCCCCAAGCGCAAGAACCCCACGCAGGCGCGCAACTTCAAGGCGGCGACGCCCGGTGCGCTGGTGCTGTGCCCCACGCGCGAACTGGCGCAACAGGTGGCGCACGATGCCATCGATCTGGTCAAGCACTGCAAGGGCCTGCGCATCGCCAACGTGGTGGGTGGGATGCCCTACCAGTTGCAGATCGCCAAGCTGCAGAATGCCAACCTGGTGGTGGCGACGCCGGGCCGCCTGCTGGACCTGCAGCGGTCGCAGCAGATCAAGCTGGACCAGGTGCAGTTCCTGGTGGTCGATGAGGCCGACCGCATGCTGGATCTGGGCTTCTCCGACGACCTGGCCGAGATCAACCAGCTCACCGCCCAGCGCAAGCAGACCATGATGTTCAGCGCCACCTTCGCGCCGCGCATCCAGCAGCTCGCCATGCGGGTGATGCACGACAACGGCGCGTCGGTGAAGAAGATCCAGATCGACACGCCGCAGGAAAAGCACGCCAACATCAAGCAGATGCTGTACTGGGCCGACAACGCGCAGCACAAGCGCAAGCTGCTGGACCACTGGCTGCGCGATGCCTCCATCGACCAGGCCATCGTGTTCGCCAGCACCCAGGTGGAGTGCGATGGTCTGGCCAATGACCTGCAGCAGGAAGGTTTCAGTGCCGTGGCTTTGCACGGCGCCCTGAGCCAGGGCCTGCGCAACCGCCGCCTGATGGCGCTGCGCAATGGCCAGGTGCAGATCCTGGTGGCGACCGACGTGGCCGCGCGCGGCATCGACGTGCCGACCATCACCCACGTCTTCAACTTCGGCCTGCCCATGAAGGCCGAGGACTACACGCACCGCATCGGCCGTACGGGCCGCGCCGGCCGCGACGGTTTGGCCGTGACCTTTGCCGAGTTCCGCGACCGCCGCAAGATCTTCGACATCGAGGGCTACAGCCGCCAGCAGTTCAAGGCCGAGGTGGTCGCAGGCCTGGAGCCTACCCAGCGCTTCCCGCAAGGCGGCCGCGCAGACTTCGGCGGTCGTGGCGGGCGTGATGGCCACCGTGGCCCGCGCGAGCAGCGCTTTGGCCGCGGCGGCAGCGAGCGCGGCTTTGGTGATCGTGGTGGCTATGGCGACCGTGGCGGCTTCAATGACCGTGGCGGCTTTGCCGACCGCGGCCCGCGCGGCGCAGCCCCCCGCTCTGGCGAGGGCTATGGCGCACCGCGCGGTGGCGATCGTGGCAACAGCTTCGGCGGCCGCCGCGACGGTGAAGGCTATGGCCGCAAGAGCGGGTTTGGCGAAGCCTCCCGGTTTGGCGACGCCGGCCGCCATGGTGGTGGCCGCGGCGACGCTGCAGCACCCCGCGCAGACTTTGGCCGCAAGCCCGCGTTTGCCAAGCCGCAGGGCGCGGGCAAGCCGTTCGTACCCCACGGTGCCGGCAAGCGCCCGGCGCGCAACGACCGCTAAGCCGGCAGCGCGGACCCCATGACAAGCCAGCCCTCTCGTCCAGGGCTGGCTTTTTTATTGCGCGCCAACTCCCCGCGAAGCGCACCGGGCCGCGCAGGAGATCAACAACCCGTTCGTCCGGGCCGGGGCCGTGGACCTCTCGGAGGGCAGGCTATTGCGGCTTGAGGGGCGAGTTGCTGGGTGCACCGAGCCGGCCCGGCGAGTAGATGCAGAAGCTGCACGACTGCGGCGCCAGGGGCGCCGGTCGCCCCGGCACACGGGGCCGCGCGCCGCTCTCAGCCCACGTGCATGGTGTGGCGGCCGATGTCCGGCCAGCGGTGGTGCAGGTAGATCCAGGACACCAGCCCCACCAGCATCAGCAGCAGTGAGGCCGCCGCCAGCGCCAGGGCCGAATGCATGACCAGCGGCGCCACTACGCCCGCCACCAGGCCGTTGGCCGTGGCGCCCACGAATGCCTGCAGCGACGAGGCCATGCCCCGGCGCTGCGGGTACAGGTCCAGCACCAGCAGCGTGACCACGGGCACCATCAGGGCCCAGCCGAACGAGAAAATGCCGATGGGCCACAGCGCCCACGACACGTGCGGCGCCAGCGCCAGGTTGGCGCCCAGGTTGAGCAGCGCCATCGCCAGCATGATCACGAAGCCGTGGCGGATCTGGCGCTTGGGCGGGATGCGACCGGCCAGCCGGCCGCTGGCCCAGGCGCCGCCCATGATGCCGGCGATGTTGATCACGAAGAACCAGAAGAACTCCGTGGGCCCCAGGCCCAGCAGCTCACCCAGGAAGGCCGGGGCCGACAGCACGTAGAGGAACATGCCGTTGAACGGCACGCCGCTGGCCAGCGCTAGCAGGATGAATCGTGGGCTGGTGCCCAATTCCCAATAGCCGCGCAGCAGGTGGCCCATGTGGATCGGCTGGCGCTTGTGCGCGGGCAGCGACTCGGGCAGCAGGCGCCAGTTGGCCACCCACAGCAGCACGCCCACGCCCGTCAAAAACCAGAACACGCTGTGCCAGCCCAGGTGCACCGACAGCCAGCCGCCTACGATGGGCGCGATGGCCGGCGCCACGCCGAAGAAAATCGTCACCTGCGCCATGACCCGCTGCGCCTGCGTGGGCGGGAACATGTCGCGGATCACGGCGCGCGACACCACGATGCCTGCGCCGGCCGACAGGCCCTGCAGCGCCCGGAACGCTACCAACTGTCCGATGCTCTTCGACAGCGCGCAACCCAGGGAAGCGAGCGTGAAAACGGCCAGGCCCCACAGCACCACGGGCCGCCGCCCGAAGCTGTCGGACAGGGAGCCATGGAACAACGTCATGAAGGCGAACGCGAACAGGTAGGCCGACAGCGTCTGCTGCATCTGCACCGGTGTGGCCTGCAGCGCGCCCGCGATGGCGGGGAAGGCGGGCAGGTACGTGTCGATGGCGAACGGCCCCACCATGCCCAGCAGAGCCAGCAGGATGGCCAGTGCCCAGCGCGGCGCGCGCCACAGGTGTTCCGCGTCAGAGTGCATGGTGTGGGAAATCGGGGGAGGGCGCGCAACGCAGGCGCCGTGCAAAGCGCCGCATTATCGGCCAACCCCCTCGTCCTCGCCCGCAATGGGCGCGTGTGGACGCTATGCTATTGATAGCTGTCAGCGCTTGCTGTGCAAGCGCTAGAGGTCTAAAAAAGCCTTCAGCCGTACCGGATGAGTCTCAGTGGCCGCCGTGCGGCTTGCCATGGCCCATGGCCGGCGCGGCCGTGGCGCTGACGGCGCGCACGGGCGCCTGCAACTCCTGTGTCGTGCGTTGGCCGTCCTTGGCTTCGAAAACCAGCGTCAGGGGCACGGTCGAGCCTTGGGCGACGGGCTGCTTCAGGTCCAGCAGCATGATGTGGTAGCCGCCGGGCTTGAGTTCCACGGCCTGGCCGGCTGGCAGATCCAGCGCGGGCAGTGGGCGCATCTTCATCACGTTGTCCACGAGCTTCATTTCATGGACTTCGGTGACGCCGGCCACCGGGCTGCTGGCGCCGACCAGACGGGCATCCTGCGCGGCCGTCAGGCGCATGAAGGCGCCGGTGGCCTTCTGCTGCGGCACCGTGGCGCGCACCCAGGCGTCCTGCACGGTGACCTGGGCGTGGGCTGCGCCGGCCACGAGCAGGGTGGCGGCGACGGCGATGCGGGAGACGAACGATTGGGAGAACATGAAAAATCCTTGAATAAACGATGGGGCAGGCGGGCAGCGCTGCCGTGGTATGCGAGAAGAGTGCGGGTGCACGGGGGCCCGTGCCCGCCGTTTTCAAAACGGTGCGAGGGCGAGTGGCGCCGCAGGCGGGGCGCGCGGCGGGAAAGGCGCGCGGCTGAGCGCCGGTACATGGGTCTGGCGCACCACATCCGCAGATGGGACATGCGGGAGCTGCTGCAGGCCGCGCCACGGGGGTGCATCCAGAGCGGGCAGCAGGGGCGGCAGGCACAGGGCGCAGTCCAGCGCATGCGCGGGGTGGGAGGCATCGTTGGTGCCCACCGCGCTGTTGCCGCCGGCGGCAACCCAGCGCTCCTCGCCCGAGGCGGTGCAGACGCGCTCTAAATGGTCTGCCTGCACGAAGGGCGCTGCCGTCGCCACGCCCAGCGACACGGCAAAGCACGCCAACAACAGGCGTGCCAGGTGACGGGCGTTGCGCAGGATGTGCATGGTGGGCGCATTATCGGTGGGTGAGGGCGCGCCGGCCAGCCGCCAGCCACCCGAGTTGCGGTCCCGCGGCCAGGGCGTCAGAACGTGCGCGTGCCGGGCGCGGCGAGTTGACGCAGCTGGTGCGCATCGCACAGGCGCCAGGTGCGCCGCTCGCCGCGGATCCAGCCTTTGGCCTGCCACTGGGCGAGCAGGCGGTTCAGCGTCTCGGCGCGGATGCCCAGGCGCGCCGCCAGGTGCCGCTGGCTGGTGGGCAGCTCGACCGGCTCGCCGCCCTCGCTGCACCGCGCCACCAGGTAGGCGGCCAAGCGCTGCTGCGCATTGCTGCTGGTGAGCCAGTCCACCTCGTTCACGCAGTGGTACAGGCGCAGGCTCAGCGACTCCAGCAGCCGCAGCGCCAGCGACGGGTGGCGCTCGCACGCCGTGCGCAACGCCTGCCGGGGAATGCGCCAGACCCGCGTGGCGCCTTGCGCGCGCGCTGTCATCGGATAGAGCCCGTGCGGCATGAACATGGCCGCCTCGGCCACCCACTGCCCGGGGGTGAAACAGTGCAGCATGCGCTCCTCGCCCGTGGCGTCATAGCGCAGCACTTCCACGGCACCTTGCGCCACCAGCAGGCAGTGACAGGCGGCTTCGCCTTCGTGGAACAGCGTTTCCCCATCGGGGTGCGTGCGCGCGAGGGCATGCTGGGCCAGATCTTGCAATGCCGGCGCCGGCAAGCCCTGCAGCAGCGCGTTCGTGCCCAACAGGCTGCTCGCCTCTCTGAAGCCGCTCTGTTGCGCGTCCGCCGCGCCGCCCGGGGTCGCGTTGATAAAAGTCATTTCATATTCGGGTTATGTGGTGGCATGCTTTGAGAATACGAATGAATCGCATTTATTTCAAATTCTCTCACTTTCATGCCGCCGCACCACCTTCCTTCCCTTCGCTCCAGACTTCGTGCATGGACCCGCACGACGGCCCCCGCCCTGGCGCTGCTGTGCCCACTGGCAGTAGCGGCCGAGCCTGCCGCGCAGGCCCCGGCGCAACTGCCCACGGTGACCGTGCGTGCCGAGGGCGATGCCGATGCGGCCGCGCCGCTGCGCCCCTCCGTGGCGGCGGAGCAGCAGCGCCTGGACCGCGTTCCCGGCGGGACCAACCTGGCCACTCCGCAGCAGGAGACGCGCCTGGCCACGCTGCGCGACGCCCTGGACTACCAGCCGGGCATCGTGATCCAGGACTTCTTTGGTGCCATGGACCAGCCGCGCCTGTCCATACGCGGGTCGGGCATCCAGAGCAACCCGCTGAACCGCGGCGTGCTGCTGCTGCAGGACGGACTGCCGCTGAACGACGCCGATGGCTCCTTCATCATCGGTCTGGTGGAGCCGCGCAATGCCGCGTTGGTCAGCGTGCGACGCGGCGCCAACACGCTCATGCCGGGCGCGACCACGCTCGGAGGCGAGTTGGACTTCCAGTCGCTCACGGGCGCCGATGAGCGGGGCCGCGTGCGCACCGAGGTGGGCAGCTTCGGCCGCCAGGCGCTGCAGGGCGCGGTCGGCCTGCAGGGCGCGCAGTGGGATGGGCGCATCAGCGTGAGCGGCGACCGCTACGACGGCTACCGCCACCATTCGGCGTCGCAGCGCGATGCGCTGCATGCCAACGTGGGGTTCCAGGCCGCCGGCGGGTTCGAGAACCGCACCTACCTGTCGTGGACCGATCTGGACTTCGACATCCCCACCGTCGTGCCCAAGGACCGCGTGCGCACCCAGCCGCGCGGTGTGATGGGCGACGGCGCCACGCCGCAGGACCAGTTGCTCAACGTCTACCGCCGCGACCCGCGCCGTGAAGCCACGCAGCTGCGCCTGGCCAACCGCTCGCGCTGGGGTGACGATGCGCTGCGCCAGGAGCTGGGCGTCTACTGGCAAGACACGGACGACCTGTTCAACAACCAGACCAGCTACACCATCACCCGCAGCCGCACGGCAGGTGCGCAGTGGCAGGCCAGCGGGCAGACGGCCGGTCCCCTGGCCTGGCGCGCGGCGCTGGGCTGGTCACGCAGCCGCATGGACCGCGATCTGGATGCCACCAGCCCCGTGAACGGGGCAGCGCTGCAGCGTTTTGGCGCCTATGACCTCACGGCCGACAACCTGCAGGCGCTGCTGGCGGCCGACTGGCGCCTGGCGTCGGCATGGACGCTGGTCGGCCAGTGGGGCTGGAGCCACCAGGAGCGCGACGCCGCCAGCCGCCTGGACGGCCGCACGCTGCAACAGCAGTGGAGCTTTTCCACGCCCAAGGTGGGGGTGAACTGGACGCCCACCCCGGCCGTGCGCTGGTGGGCCAACTTGAGCCGCAGCCAGGAGGCGCCCACATTCTGGGAGATCGTCTCCGCCACCGTGGCGCCCAACGCGCCCGCGGCGGCCAGCAGCGAGCTGGTGCGGCTGGACCTGCAGCGCGCCACCACCTTCGAGGTCGGCGGGCAAGGCCGCTGGGGCGAGGGTGCCCGTGCGCTGCACTGGACGGCCGCCGTGTACCGCAGCCAGGTGGCCGGCGAACTCATGAGCACCACCGATGCCAACGGCATCAAGGTGGGCACCTACAACTACGCCGGCGGCACGCGCCACCAGGGCGTGGAGGCAGGGCTGTCGGGCAGTTGGCCGCTGGGCATGGGCGCACTCGACTGGCGTGGCTCCTGGACGTACAGCGACTTCCGCTTCAAGGACGGCATCTACGCCGGCAACCGCATCGCCGGCGTGCCGCGCCACCTGATCAATGCCGAGGTGCTGTGGCGCGTCGCCACGGGTGCGGGTGTGTGGCGCATGGGTCCCAGCCTGCGCTGGATGCCCACCGACACGCCCACCGACCACGCCAACACCGCCGGCAGCGAGCAGGACGCCTACGCGCTGCTGGGCTTCAAGCTGGAGTGGAAGAGCGGCCCCTGGACGGCCTACCTGCAGGCCGACAACCGCACCGACCGGCGCTACGCCAGCAGCTATGCCATTCGCAACCAGGCCACGGCCGCGCAGCCGGGCTACCTGCCGGGCCTGGGCCGCAACGTGGCGGCGGGCGTGAGCTACCAGTTCTGAGGGCGATGCGATGCTGATGAACCCTGTGCAGTCCGTTGACCAGGGCCGCCGCCGCCTGCTGCAGACCTCGGGTGCGTTCGCGCTGGCCGGGTTGCCGGCATGGGGTGCGGCGGCTCCCGCTGCGCCTGCCGCTCCTGCCGCGCCGCTGGCCCGCCTGGTGCTGGCCGGGCCGCCAGCCATCGTCTCGGCGCCCCTGATCCACATGGCCGAGACTCAGGCGCTGGCGGGCGTGGCCGAGCGTGTGGAGTTCACCCCCTGGCGCGACCCCGACCAGCTGCGCGTGATGGCCTTGGGCCGCAAGGCGGATGTGCTGGCCATGCCCAGCAACGTGTCGGCCAACCTCTACAACCGTGGCGCGGGCGTCACGCTGCTGAGCATCTCCACCTGGGGCGCGCTGTGGATCGTCACGCGTGATGGCGCGCGGCGCACGCTGGCGGATTTTCGCGGCGAGGAAATCGCCGTGCCTTTCCGCGGCGACATGCCGGATCTGATGCTGCAACTGCTTACAGCCCGGCAGGGGCTGGACGTGCGGCGCGACTTCCGCGTGCGCTACGTGCCCACGCCCATGGAAGCCATGCAGTTGCTCATCACACGCCGGGTGCGCCATGCGCTGCTGTCGGAGCCCGCCGTGTCCCTGGCGCTGCGCAAGACGCAGTCCTTTCCCCTCGGGCTGGTGGCGCCCGAGCTGCACCGCGGCGCCGACCTGCAGCAGGAATGGGGCCGTGTGTTCCAGCGCGCGCCGCGCATCCCGCAGGCGGGCATTGCCGCCGTGGGCGCCCTGCGCGGGCAAGGCGCCGCGCTCGCGGCCGTGGACGCAGCCTATGCGCGCTCCGTCGCCTGGTGCCGTGCCCATCCCCAGGAGTGCGGCCGCATGGTGGCCGCACGCATCGACCTGCTGACCCCCGACGCCGTGGCCGACGCGCTGGCCACCAGCCAGCTGGACGCGGTGCCGGCGCAGCGCGCGCGCGCCGAGATCGACTTCTTCTTCCAGCAACTGCTCGCGCGCGACCCCGCGCTGCTGGGCGGGCGGCTGCCCGACTCCGGTTTCTTCCACTCTCCCGCCCAGCCCCACGCCAGCAATGCGGCGCCAGCGTCCA
This sequence comes from [Acidovorax] ebreus TPSY, assembly GCF_000022305.1. Taxonomy (NCBI): domain Bacteria; kingdom Pseudomonadati; phylum Pseudomonadota; class Betaproteobacteria; order Burkholderiales; family Comamonadaceae; genus Diaphorobacter; species [Acidovorax] ebreus. The sequence continues at coordinate 2,864,709 of NC_011992.1, read as the reverse complement.
GCCACTGCGGTCTTTCCTCAGGACGTTCATGCCACACCACTTGATCCATGTGACCCTTTGCCGTCGCCATCCGCTGGCCCTGGCCGCCTTGCTGTGCTTGTTGGGCGCCGCGCGTGCCCAGGCCGCGGCCGAGGCCCCGGCCGCCACCGCCCTGGCGCCCGTCACCGTGACCGCCACACTGACCGAGCAGGACGCCCGCACGGCGCCCGCCAGCGTCACCGTGATCACCGCGCAGGAGCTCGCCGAGCGCAACGCGGCCGACCTGCTGGACGCCGTGCGCGGCGCGCCGGGCATCACCTTCAGCGCGCGCCAGGTGGGGGGGCGCAAGACGCTCGCGCTGCGCGGGCTGGAGGGCAAGCACACGCTCACACTCATCGACGGGCGGCGCATCAGCGCGAGCGACGACGTGATCGGCCATTCCGACTACCAGTACGGCTGGCTGCCGGTGTCGGCCATCGAGCGTGTGGAAATCATCCGCGGGCCGATGTCGGCGCTGTACGGGTCCGAGGCGCTGGGCGGCGTGGTCAACATCATCACGCGCAAGCCGGGCGACCGCTGGATCGGCTCGCTGGGCTTCAACGCCGCCTTCCCCGCCGGCGGCGAGGCCGCGGCCGAAGGGGGCGCCTCGCTGTTTGCGGCGGGCCCACTGAACGACCGGCTGCGCCTGTCGGTGAATGCCGAATACGCCCACCGCGACGCCGTGGCGCAGCGCGAGGACCCGCGCTACAGCGAGATCGAGGGCCGCAAGCCGCGCAGCCTGGGGCTGAACGCCGAGCTGGACCTGGCGCCCGGCCACCGGCTGGAGGCCGGCGTGACCGATGGCGAGGAACGGCGCTTTTACGACGACGTGAGCGGCACGCGCCCCTATGCCAACCGCTATGACCTCGACCGCCGCCAGGCGCACGTGGGGTGGAAGGGCGAGATAGGCGCCTGGAAGGCGCAGGCACGCGCCTACCGCAGCGAGATCAGCGTGCGCAACAGCCGCACCAACGGCGTCAGCCCCACGCGGGCGCAGGACATGACGGACGATGTGGTGGACGGCCACGCCACCACCCGCTGGGGCGGCCACCAGGTCACCGTGGGCGGCGAGTGGCGCAATGAAGAGCTGGTGAATTCCGGCCTGCTGAACGGCCGCGACGACGTGTCGCACAAGGCCCTGTTCGTGCAGGACGAGTTCGCGCTGGGCACGAACCTGCTGGCCACGCTGGGCCTGCGCGCGGACCACCACGGCATCTTCGGCTCCGAGCTGAGCCCCCGCGCCTACCTGGTGTGGGAGGCCAGCCCCGCGCTGGTGGTCAAGGGTGGCCTGGGACATGCCTTCAAGGCGCCCACGCTCAAGCAGATCTCGCCGAACTATGTGGGCGCTGAAGGTCCGCACACCTTCCGGGGCAATGCCGACATCCAGCCGGAGACCTCCAACTCCTTCGAGATCGGTGCCGACTGGCAGGTCAGCCCGGCCTGGTCGCTGCGCGCCACCGCGTTCCATACCGAGGTCAAGCAGCTCATCACCTACCGCCTGATCCAGCAGGTGGGCACGCGCCGCACCTACCTCTACGACAACGTGGACGCTGCGCGCATCCAGGGCCTGGAGGCCGGCTTCACCTGGGCCATCACCGACGCGCTGCGCTGGAGCATGGACGCCACGCTTCTGCGCACCCGCGACAAGGCCACGGGCGAGCGCCTGTCCGACCGGCCCGACACCAGCGTGGCCTCGCGCCTGGCATGGCGCGTGGCGGGCTGGGACGCGCAGCTGGGCGCCGAGTACACGGGACGCCAGACCAGCTCCGGCCAGCGCCTGCCCGCCTACACGCTGTGGAACGCGAGCGTGGGCCGCGCCTGGGCGCTGGGCGCGCACCAGCGGCTGAACCTGCGCGCCGGCCTGGAGAACCTGGGCGATCTGCGCCTGGCGGAGAAGTCCCCCGCGTTCGGCTATGCCGAACAGGGCCGCCGCGTCTTTGTGAGTGCGCGGCTGGATTTCTGAACGCTTTGCGCGGGCGGTACTGTTTTGATAGCTGCTTGCGCTTGATACACAAGGGTTGGAGGCCGATTTGCTCAAAAAATGGTTGATGGGCCTGATGCTGCTGCTTACGGGCGCGGCGCAGGCGGCATCGGTGCTGTTCATTGCCACGGGCAACGTACCGGCTGGCAAGTTCCACCAGCTGGCCGAGATCGCGCGCCCGCACGGGCTGACCGTGGAGGTGCGCTTCCTGGGCAGCTTGCCCGCCGACGTGGACGGCGGGCTGTGGCGTGGGCATGACGCGGTGTTCTTCGACAGCTACCTGCAGGACGAGGTGCGCGCGCGGCTCACGCGCGCGCTGCCCGCCCTGGCGCTGCCGCATGCCTGGCTGTACGACGCGCGTCCCGCCTGGGGCGGCGGCCTGCCCGAGGCCGTGGCGCAGCGGCTCGTGCGCTACTACGCCAGCGGCGGGCGCCAGAACTTCGAGGGGTTCTTCGCCACGCTGGCCGCACAGTTGCAGGGGCGCGACGCGCTGGGGGCGGCGCAGGCGCCCGTGGTGTTCCCCAAGACCGGCATTTACCACCCGCGCACGCCGGGCCTGGTGACGGCCGACCCCGCCGCCTACCTGCGCACGCAGGGTGTCGATCCCACGGACGGCCAGCGCCGCCCCGTGATCGCCATCGCCCTGCACCAGCAGTACATCGCCTCAATGCAGACGGCATTCATCGACGACCTCATCGCGCGCATCGAAGCCGCCGGCGCCACGGCGCTGGCGTTCTACACGCCCATGCTCGACCCGGGCGGCGTCACGCGCGTGCTGCAGCCCGGCGGCGCGGGCACGCCGGTGCTGGCCGACGTGCTCATCAACACGCAGATCATGTTGAACGCCGACGAGCGGCGCGCCGAGTTCACGCGGCTGGGCATGCCCGTGCTGCAGGCCATGCCCTACCGACGGGGCGACGAGGCCGCGTGGGCCGCCAGCCCGCAGGGCGTGGCCCTCATGGACGTGCCCTTCTACCTGGCCCAGGCCGAGTACGCGGGCGTGGTGGACATCCAGGTGGCCGCCGCCACGCGCGCGGGGGACGAGCAGGTCGTGCCCATCGCCGCGCAGGCCGCCGCTGTCGTCGGCAAGGCGATCAACCTGGTGGCGCTGCAGCGCAAGGCGAACGCCGACAAGCGCATCGCCGTGTTCTTCTGGAATTACCCGCCGGGGGAGAAGAACCTGTCGGCCTCGTTCCTCAACGTGCCGCGCAGCCTGCAGGCCACGCTGGCCGCGCTGCGCGGGGCGGGCTACGACACCCAGGCCGCGGACGAGCAGCCGCTGATCGCGCAGCTGCAGCGCCTGCTCGCGCCCGCCTACCGCGACGGCATGCTGGCGCCCTTGCTGCGCGACGGTCTGGCCGACCGCCTGCCGGTGCAGGAATACCGCGCCTGGCTCGCCACGCTGCCCGCGGCCACGCGTAATGCGCTGCACAAGAGCTGGGGGGCGCCCGAGGACTCGTCGATGGTGGTGCGCGAAGGCGGTCAGGCGTTCTTCGTCATCCCGCGCCTCATGCTGGGCAAAGTGGCGCTGCTGCCGCAGCCGCCGCGCGGCGAAAAGTGGGCAGACAAGGAGAAGTCGCTCTACCACTCCACCAGCGCCTGGCCTTCCCACCACTACCTGGCCGTGTACCTGTGGGCGCGGCGGAACGTGGGCGATGCCTTCGTGCACTTCGGCACGCACGGCAGCCAGGAATGGCTGCCGGGCAAGGAGCGCGGCCTGGCCGTGACCGACCCCGGCATGCTGGCCGTGGGCGACGTGCCCGTGGCCTACCCCTACATCGCCGACAACATCGGCGAGGCGCAGCAGGCGCGGCGGCGCGGGCGCGCGGTGATCGTGAGCCACCAGACGCCGCCGTTTCAGCCCGCGGGGCTGCATGCGCAGCTCACCGCGCTGCACGACCTGCTGCACGCCTGGGTGGCGCAGGACGAGGGCGCGGTGAAGGAGCGCATCGCCGCCGATCTGCTGGCGGGCGCCGAGAAGCAGCGCATCGTGGCCGACATGGGGCTCACCGCCGCGCAGGCGCGCGCCGACTTCGCGGGCTTCGTCAACCAGTTGCATGCGCACCTGCACGAACTGGCGGAGACCGCCCAGCCCCTGGGCCTGCACACGCTGGGCACCGCGCCGGCCGACGCACACCGCCTGGGCACCGTGCTGCTGATGCTGGGCCGCCCCTACTGGGAGGCTGCCGCGCGCCATGCGGGCACACCGGCCGAGGACATCGACGAAGCCCTGGTGGGCGACTACGAGCGCATGGCGCAGACCGTGCCCTACCGCCTGCTGGCGCGCCATCTGCTGGAGGGCGAAGCCGACGACGCGCTGCCCGCGCCGCTGCGAGACCACATGGCCCAGGCGCGGCAGTGGTGGCAAGCCATCGGCGCGCAGAACGAACTGCCGGCGCTGCTCGCCGTGCTGGCGGGGCGGCACCTGCCCACGTCCTACGGCGGCGATCCGCTCAAGAACCCCGACGCCTACCCGACGGGCCGCAACCTGTATGGCTTCGATCCTTCGCGCGTGCCTACTCCGCAGGCCTGGGAGGCCGGCAAGCGGGCCGCCGAGCAGCTCATTGCCGTCTACCGCGAACAGCATGGCGGCACCGCGCCCACCAAGGTCACCTTCTCGCTCTGGTCGGTGGAAACCATGCGCCACCAGGGCATGCTGGAGGCGCAGGCGCTGTGGCTCATGGGGGTGGAGCCGGTGTGGGACCAGGGCGGGCGCGTCACCGGCATGCGGCTGGTGCCGCGCAAGCAGCTCGCCCGCCCGCGGGTGGACGTGGTGCTGTCGGCCACCGGCCTGTACCGCGACCATTTCCCCAACGCCATGCAGCAGCTTGCGCGCGCCGCGCAGCTGGCCGCGCAGGCCGACGAGCCCGACAACCCCGTGGCGGCCAACGCCCGCGCCATCGCCGAGCGGCTGCGCGCGCGCGGCATGGCGGAGGGCGCGGCGCTGCGCGCGGGCCAGACACGTATCTTCTCTTCCGAGTCGGGCCGCTACGGCACGGGGCTGGACGACGCGGTGCTGGCCACCGACACCTGGCAGGGCAACGCCGAGGGCGACCGCAAGCTCGCGCAGCTCTATCTCTCGCGCATGCAGTACGCCTACGGGCCCGACGAGTCCGAGTGGGGCAGCCTGCCTGCCGCGCAACGCGGCGGCAAGGACGGGACGGGCAACCTCTATGCCGAGCACCTGCGCGGCACGCAGGCTGCAGTGCTCTCGCGCAGCTCCAACACCTACGGCATGCTGACCACGGACGACCCGTTCCAGTACCTGGGCGGCATTGCGCTGGCCGTGCGCCACCTCGACGGCAAGGCTCCGCAGCTGCTCATCAGCAATCTGCGCGGGCCGGGCAGCGGGCGCGTGGAAGGCGCGGCGCAGTTTCTCGCCAAGGAGCTGGCGACGCGCCAGTTCCACCCCGGCTACATCCAGGGCCTGATGAAGGAAGGCTACGCGGGCACGCTGCAGGTGCTGGACGCCACCAACAACTTCTGGGGCTGGACGGCCGTAGCGCGTGAGATCGTGCGCGACGACCAGTGGCAGGAGATGGCCGACGTCTACGTGCGCGACAAGCACCGCCTGGGCCTGGATGCGTGGTTCGAGCAGCACAACCCGCACGCCCTGGCGCAGACCATCGAGCGCATGCTGGAGGCCGCGCGCCAGGGCTACTGGCAGGCCGATGCGCAAACGCTGCAGACCCTCAAGAGCCGCTGGCGCGACCTGTCGCGGCGCTTCGACGTGCGCAGCGACAACGCGCACTTTGCGTCCTTCGTTGCCGAGGGGGCGCCGCAGGCTGCCGCGATGGGCTTCGGCCTGCAGTCGCCTGCGCGCGCCGCGCGTCCCACGGCAACGCCAGCCGTGGCCCCGCGAGCAGCGACGGTGCCTGAGCCGCAGGCCCCGCCCGAACCGGCCCCCGAACCCGTGCCGCCACCGCCCACGGTAACGGGCATGCGCCTGGCACCCGTGGAGCCGGTGCAGCCCCCCCGACCTACGCTGGCCACGGTCGCGCTGGGGCTGCTGCTTGCGGCCATCACCGCGGCGGGCGCCCTGCGCCAGCGCCGGCGCACCCTTGTTCCATCCCATTGAACCTCGATACACCATGACCAATCCGATCGAATCGGCGATGTACGTCGCCAGCCAGCTTTTCCTCTATCCCGTGCTCATCGCCATCGCGCTGCTGTTCGTGCATGCGTTCTATGCGCTGGGGGCTTTCGCATGGCAGGCGTGGCAGCGCCACCGGGGCCAGCCCGGCGGGTTTGAACTGGCCACCGCGCGGGCGCGCAATCCGGCGCTTTCGCTGATCGACCTGGAGGCGCTGGCCACGAAGCGGCTGGAGTTCGCCCGCATTGCCACCCGCGTGGCGCCCATGCTGGGTCTGGTGGCCACCATGATCCCCATGGGGCCTGCGCTCATGGCACTGGCCGACGGGCAACTGGCCGACGTCTCGCGCAACCTCATGGTGGCGTTCTCGGCGGTGATCCTCGCGCTGCTGGCGGCGGCCATCAGTTATGCCGTGGTCAACGTGCGCCGGCGCTGGTATGCCGTGGACCTGGCCGTCATCGAACAGGGTGCGCCGGTGCTGCCGCCCGCGCCGGCGCCCGTGCACGACCCCGTGGCCGCGCTGGCGATGGAGGGGGTGCAATGAGCCGCCTGCGCCTGCTGGACGACACGGAGACGGATGACCCCATCCTCTCGGTCGTCAACCTCATCGATGTGTTCCTGGTCATCATCGCGGCGCTGCTGCTGGCGGTGGCCAACAGTGCGGTCAATCCCTTTGGCAGCGAATCGGTCACCGTCATCAAGAACCCCGGCCAGCCCAGCATGGAGGTGATCGTGAAGGACGGCCGCAAGATCGACCGCTACCGCGCCAGCGGCGAGATCGGGGAGGGCGAGGGCGCCAAGGCCGGCGTGGCCTACCGGCTCAAGGACGGCTCCATGGTCTACGTGCCCGAGCCGGGGGAGGGCGGCTGACATGGGCCTTGCCTGGCGCTGGCTGCGCGGCATTCCCGCGTACCTCTGGAGCGGCTGGGGCGCGGCTGCCAGCCTGCTGCTGTTCGTGGCGCTGTGGGAGCTGGGCGCGGGCTTGTATGGCCCGCTGATCCTTCCCGACCCGATGACCACCTTCGCCACCCTCTGGGGCCTGGTGCAGTCGGGCGTTGCCTGGCCCGAGCTGGCCGTGACCGCGCGGCGAGCGCTTGCCGGCCTGCTGCTGGCGGTGACCGTGGGCAGTGCGCTGGGGCTGCTGGCGGGGCTGTCGATGACGGCCTCGATGATGGCGCGGCCCTGGGTCACGCTGCTGCTGGGCATGCCGCCCATCGCCTGGCTGGTGCTGGCCATGCTGTGGTTCGGCGCGGGGGATGGCACGCCGGTGTTCACGGTGTTCGTGGCCTGCCTGCCGGTGGTGTTCATCGGCGCGCTGCAGGGCACGCGCACGCTGGACCACCACCTCAAGGACATGGCGCGCGCCTATCGCCTGCCCTGGCGCATGCGCCTCACCGATCTGTACCTGCCGCATGTGGCGGCGTACCTCTTCCCCGCGTGGATCACGGCGCTGGGCTCGTCGTGGAAAGTGGCCGTGATGGCCGAACTGCTGGCCACCAGCGACGGCGTGGGCGCGGCGCTGGCGGTGACGCGCTCGCACCTGGACACGGGCGCATCGCTGGCCTGGATCTGCGCCGTCGTGGGCAGCCTGCTGGTGCTGGAGTACGCGCTGCTGGAGCCCATCAAGCGCGAGCTGGAGCGTTGGCGGGGAGCGGGCACATGAGCGGCCTGCAGATTGAGGCGCTGCACCACGCCTACGGGCCGGCGATGGTGTTGCAAGGCATCGATTTGCAGGTGCCACCAGGGCGCATCGTTGCGCTGGTGGGCCCCTCGGGCTGCGGCAAGACCACGCTGCTGCACCTGTGCGCCGGCTTGCTGGCGCCGCAGCAGGGCCGCATCGAACAGCCCCTGCAGCCCACTGCGGTGATGTTCCAGCAGCCGCGGCTGCTGCCGTGGATGACCACCCGCGACAACATCGCACTGGGCCTGAAGGCCCGAGGGGCCGCGCGAGCCGAGCGCCACCGCCACGCCGCCGAGATGGCGCAGGCCCTGGGCCTGCCGGTTGCGGCTCTGACGCAATACCCGGCCGAGTTGTCGGGCGGCATGCAAAGCCGCGCGGCGCTGGCGCGCGCGTTGGTACTGGCACCCGCGCTGCTGCTGATGGACGAGCCCTTTGCCGCGCTGGATGTGGGCTTGCGTAGCCAGTTGCACCAGTTGCTGCTGGCCCGGCAGGCGCACACGGGCATGGCCGTGCTGCTGATTACCCACGACCTGATGGAAGCCGTTCGGCTGGCGGACGAGGTGCTGGTGATGGCCGCATCGCCGGGCCGCATCGTGGCGCGCTACCACCCGCCCGGCGCGGCGGTAGCGCGTGGCGACGCGCTGGTGCACCGCTGCGCGGCGGAGTTGCAGCAGCATCCCGCGGTGCGTGCCGCGTTCGGGTTGCCCGACAGGGCGGGCTCCGCCACGGACGCGGACGACAGCTTGGCGGCTGCGGGCACGTGGCACGCCACCGCCGCCATGGTCGGCGGGCCGCAGCGCAGTGGTTGTTGAATTTGATATGAAAAATGCCGCCAGCCATTGCAGGGCAAGCGCGAGCAGCTCCTTTTTTTGAAATGAATCACCCCGCGAACCTGCTGCGCAGCGGCCACCCCATTTGGATGTGCGGCATGCGCCCCTTCTTTGTATTGACCATGGTGGCGGCCATCGGCTTGCTGGGCTGGTGGGCCTTCGTGCTGGCCCTGGGCTGGCCTGTGCCCCGGGTGGTCGGCGGGCCGCTGGTGTGGCATGTGCATGAACTGGTCTACGGCTTTGCCATGGCGGCGGTGGCGGGCTTTGCGTTGACGGCGCTGCCGGAGTTCACCGGCAGGCCTGGCGCCACGCGAAGCCAGTTGCGCGCGCTGGTGCTGCTGTGGCTGTGTGGCCGGCTGGGGTTTTGGGTGTCAGGCCATGCCGGCGGTGCGGCGTTGTGGCTGGCGACCGCGGCGCAGGTGGGCCTGCCGCTGGCGCTGCTGGCGGTGTTGGCGCCCGCGCTGCGCAGCCCGCAAGGGCGACGGCACGGGTCGTTTGGCGTGCTGCTGCTGGCTCTGGCAGGAACGGCGGCGGGCTTCTACGCCGATGCGCTGCGCGGCATGGCGGGGCTGCGGTGGCTGCATGCGGCGCTGGGCGTGCTCATGTTGCTCATCGTGGTGGCGGCCAGCCGCATTTCGATGCGCATCGTGAACCGCGCCATCGAGGAGGTCACGCCGGGTGCCGCTCCCTACGTAGCCCGCCCGCCGCGGCGCCACCTGGCGGCACTGTGCATCACGTTGTACACCGCGGCCGAGTTCCTGCGCCCGGCGAGCGCGCTGGCGGGCTGGCTGGCGCTGGCTGCCTCGGCGGCGGTCTTTCACCTGATGGGCGACTGGCATGTCGGTGCCGCCCTGTGGCGCCGGCGGTTTCCGCTGCTGCTCTACGCCATGTACGCCTGCATGGCCCTGGGCTATGGCGCACTGGGGCTGGCGCATCTGGGTGTCCTTCCCGGTACCGCTGCAGGCCGGCACCTGATGGGCATGGGCACTGTGGGGCTGGGCATTTACGTGGTGATCGCCATCGCCGGGCGTGCCCACGCCGGTCTGGCACCAGACCCCGGGCGGTGGGTGCCCCTGGGCGCGGCCGCGCTGCTGGTGGCGACGGCCGTGCGTGCGGCCGCTGGCGGGATGGGCGGGGGAGGTGGTTGGCTGGCCCTGGCGGCTGCAGGTTGGTGCCTGGCCTTCCTGGCGGTTCTGTGGCGCATCGGCCCGCCGCTGTGGCGGCCGCGCAGCGATGGGCGCCAGGGGTGCGATGGGCCTGAATAGGTGGGGAGGAGAAGGCCCGCATCAAGCGGGCGAAGGAGCGGGAGAGCCGGGCTGGCGTGGAGCCCAGATCGCCATGAAAAAAGCCGAATCCGCGCTGCGGATTCGGCTTGGCTGTCTTTGGTGGGCCCTGAGTGACTCGAACACTCGACCAACGGATTAAGAGTCCGCTGCTCTACCAACTGAGCTAAGAGCCCTCTCTTTTCAGAGGTGCCGCGTTGCAGCACAGCCATGGATTATGCACCATTTTTTTCGCCTCGCTGCGACGTCGGCCGAAAAATTTACATCAACAGGTGCTCGCCGGCGTTGTCGCCGCCCAGGATCACGTAATTCACCTTGCGGATGTCCATGAGCTTTTTGCCGCCCGAATAGCTGATGGAGCTCTGGATGTCCTGTTCCATCTCGGTCAGGGTGTCCGCCAGCTTGCCCTTGATGGGCTCCAGGATGCGCTTGCCCTCGACGTGCTTGTACTCGCCCTTGTTGAAGTCGGACGCCGAGCCGTAGTACTCCTTGTACAGCTCGCCGTCCACTTCCACGGTCTTGCCGGGCGATTCTTCGTGGCCCGCGAACAGCGAGCCCACCATCACCATCGTGGCGCCAAAGCGCACGCTTTTGGCAATATCGCCGTGGCTGCGGATGCCGCCGTCGGCAATGATGGGCTTGGTGGCCACGCGCGCGCACCACTTCAGCGCCGACAACTGCCAGCCGCCCGTGCCGAAGCCGGTCTTGAGCTTGGTGATGCACACCTTGCCGGGGCCGATACCCACCTTGGTCGCGTCCGCGCCCCAGTTCTCCAGGTCGATCACGGCCTCGGGCGTGCCCACGTTGCCGGCGATCACGAAGGCCGCGGGGATTTTGGCCTTCAGGTACGTGATCATGTTCTTCACGCTGTCGGCGTGGCCGTGCGCGATGTCGATGGTGATGTACTCGGGGCAGATACCCTCGGCCACAAAGCGGTCCACCGTGTCGTAGTCGGGCTGCTTCACGCCCAGCGAGATCGATGCGAAGCACCCTTGTGCATGCATGTCCTTGACGAATTGCACATTGTCCAGGTCAAAGCGGTGCATGACGTAGAAGTAGCCGTTCTGCGCCAGCCAGGTGCAGATCTTCTCGTCGACCACCGTCTTCATGTTGGCGGGCACCACGGGCAGGCGAAAGCGGCGCCCGCCCAGCTCCACGCTGGTGTCGCACTCCGAGCGGCTTTCCACGCGGCACTTGCGCGGCAGCAGCAGGATGTTGTCGTAGTCGAAGATTTCCATGAGGTTCCAAGCTCCTGTAGAGGTCGCGCGCGAGGGATTTCGCGGGCGATGGGGCGCTTGGCTTGCTTTCCGGCTTTTGCGGGCCGCAGGCGTGATGGCCGGGCCGGTCCCTGCAGTGCGCAGGCACAAAAAAACCGGGCGCAAGAAACTTGGGCCCGGTGATTGATTCTACCCGCCGCGCTGCCTTCGCTTTAATGACCCGTGCCGCAGTAGGTGTGTGCGGCGCCTACCCAGTCGCCGCCATCGCCTTGCACCCAGGCCGCCATGCGCAGGCGCTCGGGCTGCGCTCCGTGGGGTATGCGCATGGGACGTATCTCCAGCCAGCCGCCCCGCTCCTGTGAGGGGCGCTGCCCGGGCGCGTCCCACACGCCGTGAAAGACATTGCGCACCAGGTGGCGCGTGACCGGGTTGCCCTCGGTGCCTGCGGGTATTTCCTCCAGCATGAGCAGCGTGATCTGGAGGCGGCGCGGAGTCTTGCCATGCGGGGGAATGAAGCGCAGATGCGCGCCCACGTAGTCCGCCACGGCGGGCCCGTGGGCCACGCGCAGCAGGGCGGTGGTGGGCAGCGTGGGCAGGCTGCTCACGAAGGTGTCGCTGCGCTGCGGCACCTCGCGCCCCAGTGACCGCAGACGTTCCAATGCATCGGGCGTGGCCGCGGCAGACAGCGGGGCATCTTCGCCCTGCGTGCCGGGCACGATCCAGTCGAGCACCAGCGCATCCCGGCCGGTGGCCGCGACCGCCGGCGGCTCCGCCCAGCAGCTGGCGCAGTCGGCGTTGAGAAAGCGCTCCACCAGCACCGTGGGCTTGGGCTGGGCGTCGCTGGAGCAGGAGGCGCGCGGCTGCGCCATCGCCAGGGGCATGGCGAGACAGGCAAGCAGGGTGAGCAGTGGATAGCGCATGGGTGCCATGGTTCCACAAAGCCCGAGCGGCTGCATGCGCCAGCCGCGTTCCTACAATGGCGGAATGCTCCCACACGACCTGTTTTCCGGCGCGCCAGCGCCTTTTGGCACTGGCAATGGTGCCGGCGCTACCGGGGTTTCGTCCCAGGCGGTGCAGCCGCTGCTGCAAAACCTCAACCCCGAGCAGCTGGCCGCCGTGACGCTGCCTGCCGGCCATGCGCTCATCCTGGCGGGCGCCGGCTCCGGCAAGACCCGGGTGCTCACCACGCGCATTGCCTGGCTGCTGCAGAACGGTCTGGCCACTCCGGGCGGCATCCTGGCCGTGACCTTCACCAACAAGGCGGCCAAGGAGATGCTGACGCGCCTCTCGGCCATGCTGCCCATCAACGTGCGGGGCATGTGGATCGGCACGTTCCACGGCCTGTGCAACCGCCTGCTGCGCGCGCACCACAAGCTGGCAGGCCTGCCGCAAGCGTTCCAGATCCTGGACACGCAGGACCAGCTCTCGGCCATCAAGCGGCTGTGCAAGCAGTTCAATGTGGACGAGGAGCGCTTCCCACCCAAGCAACTGGCCTACTTCATCGCAGGCTGCAAGGAAGAGGGCATGCGCCCGCGCGACGTGCCGGCGCACGATGCCGACACGCGCAAGAAGGTGGAACTGTACCAGTTGTACGAGGAGCAGTGCCAACGCGAGGGCGTGGTGGACTTTGGCGAGCTGATGCTGCGCAGCTTTGAGCTGCTGCGCGACAACGACCCCGTGCGGGCGCATTACCAGCGGCGCTTTGCGCACATTTTGGTGGACGAGTTCCAGGACACCAACAAGCTGCAATACGCCTGGCTCAAGCAGATGGCGGGCGACGTGGTGGACGGATGCCTGCACACGCAGGGCAGCGTGCTGGCCGTGGGTGACGACGACCAGAGCATCTACGCCTTTCGCGGTGCACGCGTGGGCAACATGCAGGACTTCGTGCGCGAGTTCGACGTGCAGCACCAGATCAAGCTGGAGCAGAACTACCGCAGCTACAGCAACATCCTGGACTCGGCCAACGCGCTGATCAGCCACAACAGCCGGCGCTTGGGAAAAAACCTGCGCACCACGCAGGGCCCGGGCGAGCCCGTGCGCATCTACGAGGCCAACAGCGATCTGGCCGAGGCGCAGTGGATGGTCGATGAGATCAAGCAGCTCGTGCGGGACGGCGAGATGCCGCGCAAGGAGATCGCTGTGCTCTACCGCAGCAATGCGCAGAGCCGGGTGATCGAATCGGCCCTGTTCAACGCCAGCGTGCCCTACCGCGTGTACGGCGGGTTGCGCTTTTTCGAGCGCGCCGAGATCAAGCACGCGCTGGCCTACCTGCGCCTGCTGGAGAACCCGCACGACGACACCAGCTTTCTGCGCGTGGTGAACTTCCCGCCGCGCGGCATTGGTGCGCGCACGCTGGAGGTGCTCCAGGATGCGGCGCGCAGCAGTGGCTGCTCGCTGCACGACGCGGTGAGTGCGGTGCCTGGCAAGGCCGGCACCAACCTGGGGGCCTTCGTGGCCCTGGTTCAAGTGCTGCGCGAGCAGACGCAGGGCCAGAACCTGCGCGGCATCATCGGCCAGGTGCTGGAATCCAGCGGCCTGCTGGAGCATTACCGCCACGAAAAGGAAGGCGCGGACCGGCTGGAGAACCTGGACGAGCTCATCAACGCGGCCGAGAGTTTCGTCACCCAGGAGGGCTTTGGCCGCGATGCGGTCGCGCTGCCGCTGGACGAGCACGGCAACGCCCTCACGCAAAGCCCGGCCAGCCAGGGGCTGGACCCCGACGCGCCGATGCTGAATGCCCCTGGCAACGTGGATGCCGACACCGGCGAAACGCTGTCGCCGCTGGCGGCCTTCCTGACCCACGCCGCATTGGAGGCGGGGGACAACCAGGCCCAGGCGGGGCAGGATGCGGTGCAGCTCATGACCGTGCATGCCAGCAAGGGGTTGGAATTCGACTGCGTGTTCATCGGCGGCATGGAGGAAGGGCTGTTCCCGCATGAGAACTCCATGAGCGACCGCGACGGCCTGGAGGAAGAACGCCGCCTGATGTACGTGGCCATCACCCGCGCGCGCAAGCGTCTGTACCTGAGCCATTCGCAGACGCGCATGCTGCACGGGCAGACGCGCTACAACGTCAAGAGCCGCTTTTTTGATGAGCTACCCGAGGAGGCGCTCAAATGGATCACACCGCGCCAGGCAGGGTTTGGATCTTTTGCTCCTGATTCAGGAGCTGCTCGCGCTTACCAGTCGGGCGCTAGAGGTCAATTTGGCTTCAAGACCGAAGTGTTCGCCAGTCCCCCCGTACCCCCGGTCAAGGCGGCGCCGGGCCATGGCCTGCGCGTGGGGCTGGCGGTGTTCCACACCAAGTTCGGCGAGGGCAAGGTGCTGGCCATCGAGGGCGCGGACGCCGACGCGCGGGCGCAGGTGCACTTTCCGCGCCACGGCACCAAGTGGCTGGCGCTGTCGGTGGCCAAGCTCACCATCGTCGAATAAGTGCTCGCCCAGAGATCGCGGCCTTCTGTCTTGCTTATTCAAAAGTAACTTGAAATTTCCCCGACATCGGGAGGCAGCGCGGGCTTCACGCCCAGGGAATACCGCGTGGGGCTTGAGACGTATGGGGTCAGCGCATGTCCCTCATCGATTTTTTCAGGATAACTTTTGATTACAGGAAACCCCGCTGGCACGCATTGCCACGAATAAATTGCTCCTTGGGAATGAACGCCGCCAGTGCCCCTGTGATGCGCGTTCACTGTCAAGCACCACGCAAGGAGTAGAGATGGGGATGGAATACAGAGGAACCCTGGGTTGGATGGCGGTGGCCATGGCGACGTTGTGGCTCGCGGGCTGCAAGGATCCGGCGGGCACGGCGGCGGGGCCGGCCTCCGCACCGACTCCGGCCACGGCTCCACCCCCCGCCACGGCTGCGGCGCCGGCGGCAACAGCCACGGCGGCGCCTGCCGCAGCAGCGGTGGTTGCGGCTCCCCCTGGTGCTGCTCCGGCCGCGCCACGCACCTTGCCGCTGGGCGTGCAAGGCGTGGCACCGGCGGGGGTGACGGTGCGCGTCAAGAGTGTGCAGATCGGGGGCGACGCCACGGTGCTGGATGTGAGCATCTCCTTTGCCAACCGCATCACCGACTCCACCATGCTGGCGCTGGCCGATACCTACCTGCAGGACGAAAGCGGCGCGCGCCTGCACGTCAAGCGGCCGGACCACAACCGGGACATCACCATCCGCGAAGGCCAGACCCTGGATGGGCAACTGGTTTTCCTGGGCCGCGTGCTGCCCACCGCGCGCACGCTCAAGCTGGTCTTCAATGACGGCAACGATGGCGATAACATCGTGGCGCCGGGGCTGTCCATGGACCTGCCGCTGCAGGCGGGCTGATGGCGGTGCGGTGTTCGCCAGCCTGGCGGGCTGTCCTGTGGGCCGCGTGCTGCGCCGCCGTGGCCTCTGCGGCGCAGACATTGGAAGTGCGGCGCAGCCGCCAGTCGCTCGCGGCGACGCCCACCCATTTGCAACCAGCGGACGCTGCCCCGCTGACCCAATTGCAGCCGCACGTGACGCACGGCGGCCTGGTGCCGCGCGAGACCGAAACCCGGCTGCAGGCGGCGGCAGGGCCGGCCACGCTGCTGCGCGCGGCCGAGGTGCCGCCGCAGCGGCTGGAGCAGACCCACGCGCTGCTGGTGGAACTGCAGGCCCAGCCCACGCCCGAGCAGGCCATCTCCATCGACCTGCCTGCCGATGTGTTGTTTGACTTTGACAAGGCCGAGTTGCGGGCCGATGCCGCGCGCTCGCTTGACAAGGCGGCCGAGCTGCTCAAGAGCTACCCCCAGGCGCCCATCGACGTGGTGGGACACACAGACGGCAAGGGGGGCGATACCTACAACGACGCCTTGTCGCAGCGCCGCGCCGCCGCCGTCGCCGCCGCGCTGCAGTCGCGCACGGGGCGGCCGATCGCCACGCGCGGCATGGGCAAGCGCCAGCCTGTCGCGCCCAATACCACGCCGGATGGACGGGACGATCCTGATGGGCGCCAGCGCAACCGGCGCGTGCAGATCGTGATCGGGGCATTGCCGGTGCGGTAGGGGATGGGACCCGGGCCCGCGCGTCGCTCAGGCGCTGTGGGTCTGTGTGTCCTCGCGTGTGCACGGAAGGCCCGGCGTGCGAAGCAATGTCTTGAAGATGTCATGTACACGTCATGCTGGCGCAACAGACGTACTCCAGGATCGCGGGACCTTGATTGCCACTACCGAGTCCAACGACCCATGAACACCACGATCGTTTCCGAGTACGACGACAATGAAATCGTCAACCATTCGTCCAACCAGCACATCGACAGCGTCCTGGCCGCGCGCTTGAGCCGTCGCAGCGCCCTCAAGGGCGGTGTCGGCGCCACCACTGCGGCTCTGCTGGGCGGCGTGAGCCTGAGCGCCTGCGGCGGCGGCAGCGACGATGACGAAACTCCCGCACCCGAGCCGATCCGCCTCAACTTCAATGCCGTCGCCAAGAGCAATGCCGACCTGGTAACGGTACCCGAGGGTTACCAGGTCAGCATCCTGCACGCCCTGGGCGACCCGATCCACTATGGCGACGAGTCCTGGAAGGACGATGGCTCCGAGACGGCCGAGTCCTATGACCGCCGCATCGGCGACGGCCACGACGGCATGTACTACTTCGGCATGTCCGACGACGGCAAGTTCGACCCCAGCCGCTCCGACCGCGGCCTGCTGTGCGTGAACCATGAGTATGTGGTTGCGCCTTATGGTCTGCATCCCACGGGGCGCATCACGGTGGACGGCAAGCGCCCGGCCGAGCAGGTGGACAAGGAAATCCGAGCCCACGGTGCCAGCGTGGTGGAAGTCAAGCGCAAGAGCGGCAGCAACGAGATGGAGATGGTGCGCGGCTCCAAATACAACCGCCGCATCACCTCGGCCACGCCGATGGACTTTGGCGGCCCCGCCGCCGGCAACGCCAAGCTGTTCAACAAGCTCTCGCCGGACGGCAAGCAGGCCTTCGGGATGAACAACAACTGCGCCAACGGCTACACGCCCTGGGGCACCTACCTGACGTGCGAGGAGAACTTCCTGAACGTCATCGGCCGTGCCGCCGGCGACGACGCCCAACGCTCCGCCACCGAAATCGTGGCCCTGAAGCGCTATGGCTTGCCCGAGAACCGCAAGAGCCCTTACCTGTGGGACACCGCCGAGGGCGAGCAGTACCAGCGCTGGAACAGCAAGGTGAGCGCCGCCAGCGCCGCTGAGGACTATCGCAACATCTTCAACACCTTCGGCTGGGTGGTGGAGATCGACCCCTTCCGCCCCGACAGCAAGCCCGTCAAGCGCACGGCGCTGGGCCGCTTCAACCATGAAGGGGCATGGCCGGCGCCCGCCAAGGCCGGCGAGCCGATCGTCATCTACTCTGGCGACGATGCGCGCAACGAGTACGTGTTCAAGTTCGTGTCCGATGCCAAGTGGGATCCGAAGGACATCAACGGCGGCGTGGCCGCCGGTGCCAAGTACCTGGACAAGGGCACGCTGTACGCCGCCAAGTTCAACAACGATGGCAGCGGCGAGTGGCTGGAACTGACGTTCGGCAAGAACGGCATCGACGCCACCAACGCGCTGTACCCGTTCGCCGACCAGGCCGATGTGGTCATGCACTGCCGCCTGGCGGCCGACGCCCGCGGCGCGACCAAGATGGACCGTCCCGAGTGGGGTGGCGTGAACCCGTTGAACAACGAGGTGTACATGACCATGACCAACAACTCGCAGCGCACGGCCGCCACGCTGAACGCCGCCAACCCGCGCGTGGGCAACACCAATGGCCACATCATCCGCTGGAAGGAAGAGGGCGGCCAGGCGGGTACCAAGTTCCAGTGGGACGTGTACCTGTTCGGCGCGCGCAGCGACAATAAGCAGAGCGAGAACCTGTCGGGCCTGACCGCCGTGAACGATTTCTCCAGCCCCGACGGCCTGCATTTCGACCAGCGCAGCGCCAATGCCGGCGGCCTGCTGTGGATCCAGACCGACGACGGTTCCTACACCGATGTGACCAACTGCATGATGCTGGCCGCCATTCCCGGCAAGGTCGGTGACGGCGGCAAGGTCACCACCAAGGAGGGCCAGGCCACGATCATGGGCTCCAAGCCCACCGAGGCCACGGTGCGCCGCTTCCTGGTCGGCCCGTTCGACTGCGAGATCACGGGTGTGGTGGTCACGCCCGACGGCAAGACGCTGTTCTTCAACGTGCAGCACCCGGGCGAGGACGCTGAGAAGGCCAACTTCGCCACCAGCACCTTCACCAGCTACTGGCCCGGCAACCAGCCTGGGATCACCAGCAGCCACAAGGGCCTCAAGCGTCCGCGCTCGGCCACCGTGGTGGTGACGCGCAAGGACGGCGGCACGATCGGTATCTAACCGGCTTGCACGGGAGCCGCCTCTCGCCTTGTGCGCAGGACGGCTCCGCGGCACTTCCAACCCGCCTCTGGCGGGTTTTTTCTTGCCGGTTCAGGGCGAAGGTACGGGTGGAGTCTTGTTCGAGGAGCAGACACCCCACGCGCACTGTTTGGCTCGGGACACGCTCGCGTGCGCCGAAGCGCGCGGGGACTCGGCCCGCTCCGTCCGACTCTCTGGAAGCGCGGGACCGGGCGGAGCGCCCTGGCGACTCCGCTGGCGCAGCTTTATGAATCCTGCTCGGGTGACGCTGCCGCGGACGAGTCGCCGTGGTCGTGGTGGGGCGCGTCGAAGCTGTCGCGGAATGTGAACACCACCGACGAGAAGAACATGGCGGCCAACATCATCGCCGTCGCCACCATGATGCCGCCGGCCATGCCGGCGCCCAGGCCGATGGCGCTCAGCATCGTGACCAGCAGGCTGATGACCACGCCTGCGCCGAGGAACACGCCCATCCACGACAGCCCATACACCGTGAAGGCCCCGAAGTTGCGCAGGCAGGCGACGATGCTGAAAAACAGCGCCTTCACGGGCGGCACGTTGTGCCAGTGCACCAGGCCAGGCGCGTGCCAGAACAGCAGCGACAGCGGCACATACAGCAGCAGCGACAGCCACATGGCCGCCTGGAAGCTGCCCGACTCGGCCATCTCGCGCGTCAGCGGCTCGCCGCCCAGGTACACGCGAGCGAACTGCCCGCCGTCCACCAGGGCCGACAGCCCCATCAGGCCGAGGAAGCCCACGGCATAGAGCGCGCCCAGGGTCAGCATGTGGTTCAGCCGCTGCTTGCCGGTGCGAAACGCCACCAGCAGCAGTGCGGGCGTCGGCACGCGGTCCTGGCTGGCATCGGCCGCGGCCACCATCATGGCCAGCGTGGCCGAGGGCAGCAGGCCCAGCGCCACGGCGGGGCCGACCAGGGGCAGCATGGTGGCCAGCGACATCGCCGCCATGGTCATGAAAAACAGCGCGGCCAGCGCCATGGGCTGGCGCCAGAACACGCGAATGCCCAGGCGTACCCATTCCAGGCCCGCGCGCGCGGGGACGATGTGCAGTTTCATGGATTGGAAATCGAAGGTGGAGCGCCGCGGCAGCGGTGCGGGCGCATGGGGGAATTTACCCCAGTTGCCGCTGCACAGGCCGCAGCGGTGAATGAAACCAACGGTTATGTGTGGAGTGGCTGTTGTGGGGCGCGCGGCGCACCATGGCGGCTACAGAGTCACCGGGTGGGCCGCTCGCTGGCGCAGCACGCGCTCAAAGTGTGTGGGGTCGTGGGGCTTGAGCATGGCGGCCTCGCGCGGCAGGTAGAAGTCCCACAGGCGCGAGATCCAGAAGCGCAGCGCTCCGGCCCGCAGCATGGCGGGCAGCAGGGCGCGTTCATGCACGGTGAGCGGGCGCACGGCTTGGTAGGCGTCGATCATGGCCTGGGCGCGCGGCGCGGCGTGCGCGCCTGTGGACAGGTCGATGCACCAGTCGTTCAGGCATACGGCCAGATCGAAGAGGAAGGTGTCTACGCCCGCGAAATAGAAGTCGAAGAGGCCCGTGAGTTCCTCGCCTTCGAACATCACGTTGTCGCGGAACAGATCGGCATGGATGGGGCCGCGCGGCAGCGCCGCGTAGGCGCTGGAGGCCGCCACATGGTTCTGGTAGGCCAGTTCGGACTGCAGCAGCGCCGCCGGCTCGGCGCCGATGTGCGGCAGCACCACCGGCACGGTCTCGTTCCACCAGGGCAGGCCGCGCAGGTTGGGCTGCTGGCGTTCATAGCTGCTTGCGGCCAGGTGCATGCGCGCCAGCATGGTGCCCACGGCCGCGCAGTGCGCTTCCTGGGGGCTGAGCTGGCTCTTGCCGCGCAGCTTGGTTGCCAGCGCAGCGGGCTTGCCGCACACCTGGTGCAGGATCTCGCCATGCTTGTCGGCCTGCGGGTCCGGCACGGGGATGCCCGCGTGCGCCAGATGCTTCATCAGGTGCAGGTAGAAAGGCAACTGCTCTGCGGTGAGGCGCTCGAACAGCGTGAGTACGTACTCGCCCTGCTCGCAGGTGACGAAGTAGTTGGTGTTCTCGATGCCGCCCTCGATGCCGCGCAGCTCAAGCAGCTTGCCCAGCTGCAGCCGGCGCAGCAATTCGCGCGCCTCTTTGGTGGAGACTTCGGTGAAAACGGCCATCGGTCAGTACGTCAGTGCACTCGGCGTGCTGAAAAAAGCGGGGGAAGGAGCGGGCGATACGGGCCGCCCAGGAATGCCGCGTTGGCTGCGGTCAGAAATTGCGCAAGTTCCACACGCGCGGTGCGGTCACGGTGTCCGACTCGTTGAAGTTGCCGGGGCGTGCGCGGGCTCCGTCGTTGGAGCGCACTTCGTACGCGGGCAGCGGCGTGCCGGTCTTGGGTTGCACGGTGATGCTCTGCGTCTGCCCGCCCACGCGCAACTCTTGCACGCGGCTGCCGGCGTCCTCCACCACGATGTGCTCTACGCGCTGGTTGTGGCGCCCTTCAGCCTGCTGCTCTCTTTCCAATAGCTGGCCGCGCCCGTCCGTACTGGGCTGAATGGCATTTTGGCTTGCATTCTGAGCCAGGGCGGGAGCACTGGCCAGGGCCAGCAGCAGGACGGTGGAGTGGAGAGCGCGCATGGCGCGATTGTAGGCGCCGTGCGCCGGCGTGCGCGCTCAGCGCTGCGGCGGGCAGGTGCTGGCGCTGCAGGCCTGCGTGTACTTGCCGATGAAGGTGCGGAAGTTCTTGCCGAGCTTGCCCATCTCCTCGCACACGTCGCCACGCGCATCGAAGGCAAAGCCCTGCGCCCCGGCGGCGTTGAACAGCTCCACGCGCGTGAGGCCCAGGCGCGCGAACTGCGCTGGGTCGTGCCACTGCTGCGCGCAGATGTTGTGGAAGACGAAGGTGTTGTACACCAGCTCGGTGACCTCGGGCTTGTTCATCTGCGCGCGCAGCACGCCGCCGTCAAACTGTGCGGCACTGATGCCGTGCAGCGACTTCTGCATCGAAGGCGGCACGTTCTTGAAGTCCGGGTTGGCCCACGCCAGGGTGGTGGTGGCGCAGGCGACGAGTGCGAGCAGGTGGTGTTTCATGGGGCAGCCTTGGGGAGAGGGGAGGGCGCGGCGCACCGCCGGGCCATGGCGACGGATTGTGCCGCTTTCCACTGCACCTGCCCGTGCGCGGGGTGCTGATTGCGATGGCGGCCACGGCCGATGAGCGTGGGAGAATTCACCGATGACACGCCCCAAGACCCTGGTGCTGGTGGATGGCTCCAGCTACCTGTACCGCGCATTCCATGCCATGCCCGACCTGCGCGCCGTGCCGGGCGACCCTGCCAGCGCACCCACAGGGGCCATCCGCGGCATGATCAACATGCTGCAGGCGCTCAAGAAAGAAGTCCCGGCCGACTACGCCGCCTGCGTTTTCGATGCCAGCGGCCCCACTTTTCGCGATGCGCTGTACCCCGAGTACAAGCAGCACCGCGCGCCCATGCCCGATGACCTGCGTGCGCAGATCGAGCCCATCCACGAGGTGGTGCGGCTGCTGGGCTGGCCGGTGCTGTGTATCCCCGGCGTGGAGGCCGACGACGTGATCGGCACGCTGGCTGCTACCGCGGCCGGCCAGGGCATGCAGGTGGTGATTTCCAGCGGCGACAAGGACCTGAGCCAGCTGGTGAACGAACACATCACCATCATCGACACCATGAACGGCAAGAAGCGGGACGTGGCCGGCGTGACCGCCGAGTTCGGCGTGCCCCCGACGCTCATGGTGGACTACCAGGCCCTGGTGGGCGATGCCGTGGACAACGTGCCCGGCGTGCCCAAGGTCGGCCCCAAGACCGCCGCCAAATGGCTCACGGAATACGGTTCGCTGGATGCGCTGCTGGCCAACGCGGGCGCCATCAAGGGCGTGGCCGGCGAGAACCTGCGCGGGGCGCTGGACTGGCTGCCCACCGCGCGCACGCTGGTCACCATCAAGACCGACTGCGACCTGGCGGGCCACCTCGATGGTCTGCCTGCTATCGATGCGATAGCTGTTGGCGCTGAGCAGGCGGACGTGTTGCGCGATTTTTATCAAAAGTATGGCTTCAAGAGCCTGGCACGAGCGCTGCCGTCCGCGGTGGTGCCGGATGCTGGCGCCAGCGGAGACCTCTTCGCCACGCCCGACGCCAGCGCCGTCGCCGTGCAGGCGCAGCAGCGCGAGGTGACCTACGACACCATCCTCACCTGGGAGCAGCTCGACGGCTGGCTCGCGCGCCTGAAGGCCGCGCCGCTGGCGGCGCTGGACACCGAGACCACGTCGCTGGACGAGTTGCGCGCCGAGATCGTGGGCGTGTCCTTCAGCGTTGAGCCCGGAGCCGCCGCTTACATCCCGCTGGCGCACAACGGCCCTGACGCGCCGCCGCAGCTGCCCTTGGCCGAGGTGCTGGAGCGCCTGCGCCCCTGGCTGGAAGACCCGGCCTGCCCCAAGCTGGGCCAGCACGTGAAGTACGACCGGCATGTGTTCGCCAACCACGGCATCCAGGTGCGCGGCTATGCGCACGACACCATGCTGCAAAGCTACGTGCTGGAAGTGCACAAGCCCCATGGCCTGACCAGCCTGGCCGAGCGCCACACGGGCCGCACCGGCATCAGCTACGAAGACCTGTGCGGCAAGGGGGCCAAGCAGATCCCGTTTGCCCAGGTCCCGGTGGACAAGGCTGCGGCCTACTCGTGCGAGGACTCCGACCAGACGCTGGATGTGCACCGCGTGCTATGGCCCCAGCTGCAGGCCGACGACAAGCTGCGCGGCATCTACGAGCTGGAGATGGCCTGCAGCGAGACCTTGTTTCGCATCGAGCGCAATGGCGTGCTGATCGACGCGGGCAAGCTGGCCGCCCAGAGCCACGCGCTGGGCCAGCGCATCCTGCAGCTGGAGCAGGAGGCGTACGCCATCGCCGGCCAGCCCTTCAACCTGGGATCGCCCAAGCAATTGGGTGAAATCTTCTTCGACAAGCTGGGCATGCCCGTGGTGAAGAAGACCGCCACCGGCGCGCGCAGCACCGACGAAGAGGTGCTGGAGAAGCTGGCCGAGGACTACCCGCTGCCCGCCAAACTGCTGGAACACCGCAGCCTGTGCAAGCTCAAGGGCACCTACACCGACAAACTCAGCACGCTGGCGGACCCGCGCACCGGCCGCGTCCACACCCACTACGCGCAGGCCGTGGCCGTCACCGGGCGGCTGTCCAGCAACGAGCCCAACCTGCAGAACATCCCCATCCGCACGCCGGAGGGCCGGCGCGTGCGCGAGGCCTTCGTGGCACCCGCGGGCCGCGTGATTGCCAGTGCCGACTACAGCCAGATTGAGCTGCGCATCATGGCGCACATCAGCGGCGACGAGGCGCTGCTGCACGCCTTCCGCGAGGGCCTGGACGTGCACCGCGCCACGGCGGCCGAGGTGTTCGGCGTGGCGCTGGACCAGGTGAGCAGCGAGCAGCGCCGCTACGCCAAGGTCATCAACTTCGGCCTGATCTACGGCATGAGCAGTTTCGGCCTGGCCAAGAACCTGGGCATCGAGACCAAGGCCGCCGCCGCCTATATCGACCGCTACTTCCAGCGCTACCCCGGCGTGAAGCAGTACATGGAAGAGACCAAGGCCCAGGCCAAGGCGCGCGGCTACGTGGAGACGGTGTTCGGCCGGCGCCTGTACCTGCCGGAGATCAACTCGCCCAACGGCCCGCGCCGCGGCGCGGCCGAGCGCGCCGCCATCAACGCGCCCATGCAGGGCACGGCGGCCGACCTCATCAAGAAGGCCATGGTGGCCGTGCAGGGCGAGCTGGACGCGCGCAAGCCCGAGGTGCTCATGATCATGCAGGTGCACGACGAACTGGTGTTCGAGCTGCCCGAGGGCGAGGTGGACTGGCTGCGCCGTGAGATCCCGCGCCTGATGGCCGGCGTGGCCGCGCTGCAGGTACCACTGCTGGCCGAAGTGGGCGTGGGGCCCGACTGGGACAAGGCGCACTGATAACGCTTGTAGCCCGGTGGCGCGGGCGGGTCGCATGCGCAAAACGGCCATTGCCGCTACATTGGCACGCCATGCCTCCTGGCCAGCGCCGGGGGGCGTCCGTCCCCCAACCCTTGCCACCCCTTGCCAGGAGCCTCCGTCATGCACAGCGATCTCCAGAACGACTTCGATGCACTCGTCCCCGGCCGTAGCACGGCAGCGGGCGCCAGCCGCCGCACCGCGCTGGGCGTCATGCTGGGGGCCGGCTATGCCGCCGCGGCCGCGCCGGTGATGGCGCAGACAGCGGTCTCCACCCCGGCCGACGGGCTCACGGCGGGGGAGGTGCACTTTGCGGTGAACGGCTTTGACGTGCGCGCCTACCGCGCGGCGCCGCAGGGCAAGACGGGGCTGCCCGTGGTGCTGGTGATTTCAGAGATCTTCGGCGTGCACGAGTACATTGCCGACGTTTGCCGCCGCCTGGCGCACGAGGGCTACCTTGCCGTTGCCCCCGACCTGTTCGCGCGCCAGGGCGACCCGCGCGCCTACAGTGAAGTCGCCAAGCTCATGAGCGAACTGGTGTCCAAGGTGCCCGATGCCCAGGTCATGGCCGACCTGGACGGCGCCGTGCAATGGGCCGGAGCCCATGGCGGTGACCTCCAGCGCGTGGGCATCACCGGCTTTTGCTGGGGCGGCCGCATCACCTGGCTCTACGCCGCGCATGGCCCGGTGAAGGCCGGGGTGGCCTGGTATGGCCGTCTGGTGGGGCAGGCCAGTGCCCTGAATCCCAAGCACCCCGTGGACCTGGCGCCCATCCTCAAGGCACCCGTGCTGGGTCTGTATGGCGAAAAAGATGCCGGCATACCTCTTGACACGATTGATAAGATGAAAAGCGCCCTGTCAGAAGGGTCTGCCGCAGCGAAAGCCTCGCGGTTCGTGGTCTACCCGGACGCGCCGCATGCCTTCCATGCCGACTACCGCCCGAGCTTTCGCAAGGAAGCCGCGCAGGACGGCTGGAAGCGCACGCTGGCCTGGTTCAAGCAGCACGGCGTGGCGTGAGCCGCGGCAGCCAGCACGCTCACAAGCCCTTCGGGGCTTTTTTTGATGGCGCGGCGAGAGTTTGTTTTTGAATGAAATTGGCATCTAGGCCAATAAGAGAAAGCGCAAGCAGCTATGACATTGATAGCGATCATCCTGGCCACGTTGGCCGCGGGCATTGGCAGTGTGTGGGTGGCGGCGGCGCTGCTGCGCCTGGGCATGGGCACGCGCCAGCGCGTGGGGCCGCAGCACCTGCTGAGCTTGGCCGCGGGCGCGCTGCTGGCGACCGCCTTCATGCATCTGCTGCCCGAGGCGTTCGAGAGCCAGGCCAGTGCGCACGACCTTTTTGCCACGCTGCTGCTGGGGCTGGTGTTCTTCTTCCTGCTGGACAAGGCGGAGCTGTGGCACCACGGCCATGAACACAGCCCGTCCGAGCGGCACATCCATGGCCAGGGCCACCACGATCACCACCCTGACCACGCGCACGACCACCACCATGGCCCGGGCCAGCACGGGCATGGCGGCTGGGCGTTGCTGACCGGCGACAGCGTGCACTGCTTTGGCGACGGCGTGTTGATCGCCTCGGCCTTCATGGCGGACATGCGGCTGGGCGTGGTGGCCGCGCTGTCGGTGCTGGCGCACGAGGTGCCGCACCACATCGGCGACCTGGTGGTGCTGCGCCACAGCATCCGCCACCGCAACGCGGCGCTGCTCAAGGTCTCGCTGGCGGGCGCGCTGACGGCGCTGGGCGGCCTGGTGGGCTACTACCTGGTGGGGCTGTGGGACGGCGGGCTGCCGTATTTCCTGGCCATCGCCTCCAGCAGCTTCGTGTACGTGGCGCTGGCCGACCTGATCCCGCAACTGCAAAAACGCCTCTCGGCCGCGCAGACGCTGGCGCAGATCGCCTGGCTGGCGGCCGGCATCGCGGTGGTGACCTTTGTGAGCGGGCTGGCGCACGCGCATTGAGCACGGCAGGGCGTTCGCCGGTGTGCGCGCCGCGCATGCCTGCCCGGGGAGGACCGCGGCGCCAGTCCAAGGGCCGGCGGCCGCGCAGAGGGTGCAGGCGTTTAGAGGGTGCGGGCGTGTGGGCGCCTGGGACGCCGCAGCCGTATCAACCCGTGGCCAGCGCCTCGCGCACCCCGGCCACCTGGCGGCGCGAGACCGGCAGGGGCTCGGTGAGTCCGTGCAGGCGCACGGCCCAGCCTTCGCCCTCCTCGGCGTCGTAATAGCGCTCCAGCGCGCGCATGGCGCGGCGGGCCACCAGCGTGCTGCGGTGCACGCGCAGAAAGTGGCCCGCGTGGCGCGCCTCCAGGTCGGACAGCGCGCTGTCGATGACGAAGCTGCGCGTGAGGGTGCGCACCGTCACGTATTTCTGCTCGGCGCGCAGGAACAGCACGTCGTCCAGCGGCACGCGCTCGGTGCGCCCGCGCTCCTGGATCAGCAGCACCTCGCAGCTGGGCGCCGGCAGCGGCGAGCGCGTGGGAGCGGCGCTGGGGGCCGCGGCGCGCTGCGCCTTGGCCAGCGCCTGCTGTAGGCGCTGCAGGCGCACGGGCTTGGTGAGGTAGTCCACGGCATCCAGTTCGAAGGCCGACAGCGCATGGTCCGCGTGGGCGGTTACGAACACGATGGCCGGCGGGTGCGGCAGGCGCTGGATGTGGTGCGCCAGTCCCAGGCCGTCCTGGCCGGGCATGTGGATGTCCAGCAGCACCACGTCCACCGCGCGGCCGCCGCTGGCCTCGAGCTGCGCCAGCGCGTCCGCGGCGTGCGCGGCCTCCGTCACGCTGTGGCGGGGGTCGCAGTCGGCCAGCAGCGTGCGCAGGCGGCTGCGGGCCAGGAGTTCGTCGTCCACGATCAGGATGTGCATGGGGCGTCGACTGTAGTGGATGTGGCGTGCCGCGTGGCCCGGGGATTCAGGGCGCGGGCAGCGAGATGCGCACCTGGTACAGGCCGCCCTGTACGCCGGCGCTGAAGTCGCAGTCCACGTCGTGCAGCAGGCGCAGGCGGTCGCGCACGTTTGCCTGGGCGATGCCGTGGCCGCGCGGCGCGTCCTCGGCCGTGGGGCGATCGGTGGGCAGGGTGTTGGTGATGGTCAGCACCACGCGGCCGCCGCGCCGCTCGGTGGCGATGCGCAGCTTGCCCCCGCGCGCGCTGGGCTCCACGCCGTGCTTGACCGCGTTTTCCACCAGCGGCTGCAGCAAGAGCGGCGGCAGGCGCGCGGCGTTGGCGCGCGCATCCAGCACCCATTGCACGCGCATGCGTTCGCCAAAGCGCACCTGCTCGATGTCCAGGTAGCGGCGCGCCAGCACGATCTCTTCCTCCAGCGTGGCGGACTCGCCCTGCTCCACCAGGGCGTGGCGGAACAGGTCGCTCAGGTCTTCCAGCAGCGCCTCGGCCTTGGCGGGTTCGTCGCGCACCAGGGCAATGGCGCTGTTGAGCGTGTTGAACAGGAAGTGCGGGCGGATGCGCGCCTGCAACTCGGTCAGGCGCGCGGTAGTGGCGGCGGGTGTGCGCGCGCGTGCGCGCATTTTCAGCGCGGTGACCAGCAGCGCCGCCAGCAGCGCGCCGCTGGCGGCGCTGGCCAGCCACGGCGGCGGGGTGCCCGCGGGGCCGCTGGCCCGGGCCAGCATGGCGCAGGCCAGCAGGCCGGCCAGTGCGCCCAGCAGCACGCCGGCGGCGTACTGCAACGGCTCCTGCAGGCGCTGCAGCGCCGTCTTGAGGCTGCAGGCTGTGATCAGCCAGGCGAGGGTGGCCGGCAGCGCGCCGCCCGTGAGCAGCGCCAGGCGCGCCAGCCATTCGGCCAGGCTGCCCGCGGCGAACAAGGCGCCCACGCCCAGCACCAGTTCCACGAACAGCACGGCGCGCAGCACCACGCCCACCTGGCAGGCGTCGAACACCAGCGCGCGGCCGCGTACCGCACTGCGCGGTGCGGCTTCGGGCAGGGCGGCGGGGCGGGTCGATAAAATTTGCGTCTCTTGCATTGCGGCATCCGGGCGTTCCGGGTGTCGAAACCCCCGGATTATTGCCCCCATGTCCTCTTCTTCCGCCTCGCAACCGTCCCACGACCAGCTCGCCACCAAGGCCCAGGCCTGGTCGGCCTTGTTCTCCGAGCCCATGAGCGATCTGGTCAAGCGCTATACGTCGAGCGTGTTCTTCGACAAGCGCCTGTGGCAGGCCGACATCGCGGGCAGCCTGGCCCATGCCGAGATGCTGGCCGCGCAAGGCATCATCAGCGCGCAGGACCACGCCGACATTCAGAAGGGCATGGCCCAGATCACGCAGGAGATCGCGTCCGGCGCGTTCGAGTGGAAGCTGGACCTGGAAGACGTGCACCTGAACATCGAGGCGCGCCTGACCCAGCTGGTGGGCGACGCCGGCAAGCGCCTGCACACCGGCCGCAGCCGCAACGACCAGGTGGCCACCGACGTGCGCCTGTGGCTGCGCGGCGAGATCGACCTGATCGAGGGCCTGCTGAGCGAGCTGCAGCTGTCGCTGGTCGAGGTGGCCGAGCAGAACGTCGAGGTGATCCTGCCCGGCTTCACCCACCTGCAGGTGGCGCAGCCCGTGAGCTTTGCGCACCACCTGCTGGCTTACGTGGAGATGTTTGCACGCGATGCCGAGCGCATGCGCGACGTGCGCCGCCGGGTGAACGTGCTGCCGCTGGGCTCCGCCGCGCTGGCCGGCACCACCTACCCGCTGGACCGCGAGCGCGTGGCCAAGACGCTGGGCATGGAGGGCGTGTGCCAGAACAGCCTGGACGGCGTGAGCGACCGCGACTTCGCCATCGAGTTCACGGCCGCCGCCAGCCTGTGCATGGTGCACGTGAGCCGCCTGTCCGAAGAACTCATCATCTGGATGAGCCAGAACTTCGGCTTCATCAAGATCGCCGACCGCTTCACCACCGGCTCGTCGATCATGCCGCAGAAGAAGAACCCCGACGTGCCGGAGCTGGCGCGCGGCAAGACCGGCCGCGTGGTGGGCCACCTGATGGGCCTGATCACGCTGATGAAGGGCCAGCCCCTGGCCTACAACAAGGACAACCAGGAAGACAAGGAGCCGCTGTTCGACACAGTGGACACGCTCAAGGACACGCTGCGCATCTTCGCCGAGATGATCGGCGGCCAGATGAACCCCGCCACCGGCTGCAAGGACGGGGGCATCACCGTGAACGCCGAGGCCATGCGCGCCGCGGCGCTCAAGGGCTACGCCACGGCGACCGACCTGGCCGACTACCTCGTCAAGAAGGGCCTGCCGTTCCGCGACGCGCACGAGACCGTGGCCCACGCGGTGAAGGCCGCCGTGTCGCACAGCGTGGACCTGTCGGAGCTGCCGCTGGCCGTGCTGCAGGGCTTTCACCCGGCGATCGAGAAGGACGTGTTCGATGCCCTGAGCCTGCAGGGCTCGCTGAACGCGCGCAACACCCTGGGCGGCACCGCGCCCGCGCAGGTGCGCACGCAGCTGGCGCGCCACCGTGCGCGGCTGTCCGCCTGATTGCCCGTCAAAAATAGGAGCTGGCAGCGCTTGATGTAGGCGGTTTTCAGTATCTTTTGATGCTGAAACGCTTTACTGGCAAGCGCGAACAGCTCCTGAATTTGTATCGCCCTGCCGCCCCAGGAGAGCCACCATGAACCTGCACCGCCGCCACCTGCTGGCCCGCGCCCTTGCCGCCAGCGTGCTGCCGGCGTTGCCCGCCTGGGCCGACGGCACCAAGCCGGTGCGCATCCTGGTGGGCTTTCCGCCCGGAGGCGGCTCGGATGCCATCGCCCGCCTGCTGGCCGACAAGCTCAAGGACGTGCTGGGCGTCCCCGTGGTGGTGGACAACCGACCCGGCGCGGGCGGGCAGATCGCGGCGCAGGTGCTCAAGGCCGCGCCGGCCGACGGGACCACGCTGTTCCTCACGCACGACCACACCCTCTCCATACTGCCGCTGGTGGTGAAGAACCCCGGCTTCGACCCGGTGAGCGACTTCGTGCCCGTGGCGGGCTTTGCCACCTTCGTGAACGCGTTCGCCGTTTCGGGCGGCACGCCCGCGCGTTCGTTCAACGAGTATGTGCAGTGGCTCCAGGCCGCGCGGGGCGGCCAGGGCGCGGTGGGCGTGCCGGCGCCGGCATCCACGCCGGAGTTTCTGGTCAAGCTGCTGGGCCGCAAGTACCGGCTGGACCTGGTGGCCGCGCCCTACCGCGGCAGCGCGCCCATGATCGGCGACATGCTGGGCAACCAGATCGCGGCGGGCGTGGGATCGGTGCAGGACTTCATCGAGCACCACCGCGCTGGCAAGCTGCGCGTGGTGGGCGTGCTGGG
The DNA here is from genome assembly GCF_000022305.1 of [Acidovorax] ebreus TPSY. NCBI lineage: Bacteria > Pseudomonadati > Pseudomonadota > Betaproteobacteria > Burkholderiales > Comamonadaceae > Diaphorobacter > [Acidovorax] ebreus. The sequence goes on along the minus strand of NC_011992.1, from coordinate 2,833,919 downwards.
CACGCAGCGCCAGGCCGCGCTGCCCGATGTGCCCACGTTCGACGAACTGGGCCTCAAGGGCTTCGAGGACCTGCCGTACTACGGCATCTACGCGCCGGCCGGCACGCCCGGCGCTTTCATCGCGCAGTTCTCCGCCGCACTGGCGCAGGTGCTGGCGCAGCCCGCGGTGCATGAGCAACTCACCACCCTGGGTCTCACCGTGGGCCACATGGCGCCCGGGCAACTGGCCGCGCGCCAGAAAGCCTACACCGCAGCCTGGGCGCGCATCATCCGCAACAGCGGCTTCACGGCGCAGTAGGCGTGCAGTAGCCGCGTGGTAGGGCGCGGTAGGGGCGCACCCCGGCCCCCGCCCCGCAGGCCAGCGCAGGCCCGCGTTCACGCCAGCGTGCGCACCTGCGGCTCGCGCGCCCACTGGCGCGTCTGCGCGGCGGCGATGAAGCCCTGTGCGTCGGCCGGGTCCACCACGCCCGCGTCGGGTTCGATGCCGCCGGCCTGCAGGATGGCCTGCGTGCCCTTGCAGGCAGCGATGGCCTTGAGGTGGCCGAAGGCGTCGCGGAACCAATCCACCGCCACGGCCTCGCGCGCCAGCTGCGCGCCCATCTCCGGCGACAGCACCGAGGCCACCGCGTCGAACACCGCCGAGGGCGTGCCTGCCAGCTGCCCGTCGGCAGGCAACTGCGTGCCGTCCTTGAGCAGCGCGCCACCCACCTTGGGCGCGACGATCTTCACCTGCGCGCCCGCCTTCTCCAGCGCCTTGCGCAGGTTGGCCACGGTGGTGCCGTTGGAGCCGTCGGCCACCAGAATGCCCACGCAGCGGCCCTGCAGCGTGGGCTTCATGCGGTCGATGATGCGCAGGGCGGGCGAGGGCGGCAGGTCCTGCACCGGCACGGCCAGCGGGGGGGCGGGCGGCAGCTGCGGCAGCGCCAGGCCATCGGCCACGCGCTGGGCCAACTCCGTATCGATGTGCAGCAGATGGCCCACCACGCCTTCGCGCACATGCAGCGTCTGTACCTTGGACAGCTCGAACACCAGCGCCGACGCCAGGTGCGCCTGCTCCAGCGGGCTCTGGCTGCGGTAGAACATGCGCGCCTGGCTGTAGTGGTCGGCAAAGCTCTCGGGGCGGATGCGCCCCTTGCCGCTGCCTTCGTCGGTCTGCGCCACGTGCCGAAAACCCGCCGCCTGCGATGCGCGGGGCGAGTCGGCCTGCAGGCTGCTGGGCTCGTAGTTCACGCGGCCCTGCGGCACGAGCATCTGCATGTGGCCGTCGCGCTGGTTGTGGGCGAAGGGGCACTTGGGCGCGTTGATGGGGATCTGCACGAAGTTGGGGCCGCCCAGGCGCAGCAGTTGCGTGTCCAGGTAGCTGAACAGGCGCCCCTGTAGCAGCGGGTCGTTGCTGAAGTCGATGCCCGGTGGCAGGTTGGCCGGGCAGAAGGCGACCTGCTCGGTCTCGGCGAAGAAGTTGTCGGGCCAGCGGTTGAGCACCATGCGCCCGATGGGCCGCAGCGGCACCAGCTCTTCGGGGATGAGCTTGGTCGCGTCCAGGTGGTCGAAGGGGAACGAGCCGGCCTCTTCCTCGGTGAACAGCTGCACGGACAGCTCCCACTCGGGGTAGTCGCCCGCCTCGATGGCCTCGAACAGGTCGCGGCGGTGGAAGTCGTTGTCCGCCGCCTGCAGCTTCATCGCCTCGTCCCACACGGTGGACTGGATGCCCAGCTTGGGCCGCCAGTGGAACTTGACGAAGGTGCTTTCGCCCGCGGCATTCACCAGCCGGAAGCTGTGCACGCCAAAGCCCTCGATCATGCGCAGGCTGCGCGGAATGGTGCGGTCGCTCATGATCCACATCACCATGTGCATGGATTCGGGCATGAGCGAGATGAAGTCCCAGAACGTGTCGTGCGCGCTGGCGGCCTGCGGGAAGGCGCGGTCGGGCTCCATCTTCACGGCGTGCACGAGGTCGGGGAACTTCATCGCGTCCTGGATGAAGAACACCGGGATGTTGTTGCCCACCAGGTCCCAGTTGCCCTCGGGCGTGTAGAACTTCACGGCAAAGCCCCGCACGTCGCGCGGCGTGTCCACCGATCCGGCGCCACCGGCCACCGTGGAAAAGCGCGTGAACACGGGCGTGCGCGTGCCGACTTCGGTCAGTACCCGTGCCGTGGTGTAGTCCGCGAGGGAGTGGGTGAGCTCGAAGAAACCGTGCGCCGCGGAGCCGCGCGCGTGCACCACGCGCTCGGGAATGCGCTCGTGGTCGAAGTGGGTGATCTTCTCGCGCAGGATGAAGTCTTCCAGCAGCGCCGGCCCGTGCGGCGAGGGGCGCAGGGTGTTCTGGTTGTCGGGCACGGCAATGCCCTGCTGGGTGGTCAGCACCGGGTGCTGGCCGGCAGCCTGCTGCTGCAGTTCTCCGGCATGGCCGCGGTAGCTGTCCGCATGGGCCGCGGCCTGGCGGGCGGGTAGGGGTTGCTTGGTGGCGGGGGTTCGTGGCATGGACGCTCCTTGGGCGAAATGGCGGTGGGTGTTGCACGGTGCCGCGCTGCGGCGAGCCGCCATGTTTCGCGCGGTTTTGCGGCGCCTGGGTAGGACTTGCGCCCCTTTGCGCGTCGTCATGCGCCACCGCGCGGGACGGTGTCTGCCCAGCCTGTAAGCGCATGCAACAGCCGCGTGGCGCATGGAGCGCTTTGATACGCTCGGCCAAAGCACTGCAGGGGGGATCTCTTGAATACATGGATACGGTGGGTTGCCGCGGGTGGCGCACTGCTGGCGGGCGGCGCGCAGGCGCTGCAGGTGAGCAGCTTTTCGCCCCAGGGCGAGGTGGCGCAGGTGCGCCAGGTGGTGGCGCGGTTTGACGCGGCCGCCGTGCGCTTTGGCGACCCACAGGCGCCGGCTCCCTTCACGGTGCAGTGCAGCGACGCCGATGCGGCCAAGGGCACGGGCCGCTGGACGGGCGAGCGCGAATGGGTGTTCGACTTCGCGCGCGACCTGCCGCCGGGCGTGCGCTGCACGGCCACCGCCAGGTCGGGGTTCAAATCGGCCTCTGGCGCAGAGCTGTCGGGCGCGAAAAGCTATCAATTCAATAGTGGCGGCCCGTTTGTCCAGCGCATCCTGCCCGGCACCTACCAGTCCATCGACGAGGAGCAGGTGTTCGTGCTGCAACTGAACGGCGCGGCCACGCAGGACAGCCTGCGCAGCCATGCCTGGTGCGCGCTGGACGGCGTGGGCGAGCGCGTGCCTGTGCGCCTGGTCGAAGGTGCGCAGCGCGGCGACATCCTCAAGGCCCTCGGGCTGGACAAGCGCGCCGCGCAGGCGCCGCTGCAATACGCCACGTTGGCATGCAACCGCCGCCTGACCTCGGGCACGCGCATGCAGCTCGTCTTCGGCAAGGGCGTGGCCACGCCCAGCGGCGTGGCGAACACGGTGGAAAAGCGCTTTGCCTTCCAGGTGCGCGAGCCCTTTGCCGTGGAGTTCCAGTGTGAGCGCGAGAACGCCCAGGCCGCGTGCCTGCCGATCCGCCCCATGGTGCTGTCGTTCAACGCACCCGTGTCGCGCAAGGTGGCGGCGGGCATACGTCTGAAGTCCAGCTACGAGACGCTGCTGCCGCGTTTTGAGGGCGAAGGGGAGGGCACGGCCGCGCAGCCGGGCGACACGCTGGTGAACGCCGTGCGCTTCGGCGTGCCGCTGGCCGAGAGCACGTCCTTCACGGTGGAGCTGCCGGCGGACTTTCGCGATGCCGCGGGGCGCGCGCCGCGCAATGCGGCGAGTTTCCCGCTCAAGGTGGCCACGGGCGGCATGCCGCCGCTGGCCAAGTTTGCGGCGGCGCCTTTTGGCATCGTCGAGCGCTTTGCCGAAGGCCCGGCCGAGGACCACCCGCCCGCGCTGCTGCCCGTGACGCTGCGCAAGGTGGAACCCGCGCTGCGCGTGCAGGGCCTGCAACCCGCGTCCACCCCCGAGGCGCCGGCAGGCCGGGTGCGCACGCTGCAGCCCGGCGGCGATGCGGAGATCGTCGCCTGGATGCGCAAGGTGCGCCGCTACCACGGCGCGCTGGTGGAGCGTGGGCAGGCCCGCCGGGACGGCGTGAGCACACTGCCCCAGCCGCTGCAGGGGCAGGAGAACAAGGAGTACGTGCAGACCCGCATGCTGTCGCTGCTGGCCGGCCAGAGCGGCGCCAAGGCGCTGGAGCTGCCCCGCGCCGCGGCAGCGGACCCGCGGCCGTTCGAGGTCGTGGGCATACCGCTGGCGCCGGGTTTCCATGTGGTGGAGGTGGCGTCGCAGGCGCTGGGCGGCGCGTTGCTGGACGAGCGCCACGGCGCCGGCCGCACCATGTATGTGCGCACGGCGGCGCTGGTGACCAACCTGGGCGTGCATTTCAAGCTGGGCCGCGAGAACGCGCTGGCCTGGGTGACCACGCTGGACAAGGGGCAGCCCGTGCAGGGCGCGAGCGTGCGCGTGTCCGATTGCCGGGGCCGCCTGCTGGCCCAGGCGCAGACCGATGCGCAGGGTATTGCGCGCTTTGACGGACTGTCGCCCGAGCCGCCGCGCTGCGGCGACGCAGACGGCTACGACGACTACGGCGATGGCTCGCAGGCCTACTTCGTGAGCGCGCGCCACCGCGGCGCGGACGGGGTGGAGGATCTGGCCTTTGCCTGGAGCGACTGGCAGCGCGGCATCGAGCCCTGGCGTTTCAACCTGCCCACCAGCAGCGACCCGCGCCCGGATACCGTGGCCCACACCATCTTCGACCGCACGCTGCTGCGCGCGGGCGAGACCGTGTCCATGAAGCACGTGCTGCGCCTGCAGAACCGTCAGGGCTTTGCGCTGCCGCAGGAGCGGCCGTCGGAACTGGCGATCACCCACGTCGGCAGCGGCCAGCAGTTCACCCAGCCGTTGCAGTGGCGCAAGACGGGCACGGGCGGTCTGTCGGCCACCAGCGAGTTCGCGGTGCCGCCGGCGGCCAAGCTGGGCCTGTACCAGGTGGAACTGCGCGGCACTGACGTCAATGGGGGCGAGCGCTCGTTCGAGTCCGGGAGCTTCCGCGTGGAGGAGTTCCGCCTGCCGGTGCTGGAAGGGCGTATCGCGCCCGCGGACAGCAAGCCGCTGGTGCGCGTGCGCTCGGTGCCGGCCGACGTGCGGGTGGGCTACGTGTCTGGCGGCCCTGCCGGCCAGTTGCCAGTGCGGGTGTCGGCCATGGTGCGCGGCAAGTTCCTGCAGTTCGGCGACTTCGACGCCTTCAGCTTCCAGCCGCCCCGCAAGCGCGGCGCGCAGGCGGACGATGACGACGAGGAGCCCGCGGCGCGGCAGGACACGCGCGTGGTGGCCGACAAGCTGGCGCTCACGCTGGACAAGAGCGGCGCGGGTCGCGTGACCATCGAAGAACTGCCCCCGGCCCGCCAGGCGCAGGACCTGGTGCTGGAGGCCACCTATGCCGACCCCAATGGCGAGGTGCAGACGGTGCGCAGCACGCACACGCTGTGGCCGGCCGCCGTGGTGGCGGGCGTGAAGACCGAGGGCTGGGCATCGGCTGCGAGCCGCGTGCGCTTCCAGGCGCTGGCGCTGTCGCTGCAGGGCCAGCCCCAGGCCGGTGTGCCCCTGGCCGTGCAGGCCATCGCGCATGTCACCACCACCAGCCGCAAGCGCATGGTGGGAGGCTTTTACAGCTACGACAACAAGACCGAGACCAAGGACCTGGGCACCGTGTGCACCGGCAAAAGCGACAGCCGCGGCCTGCTGCTGTGCGACGCCAAGCTGGACGAGCCCGGCGAGGTGGAGCTGGTGGTCACCGCGCGCGACAAGGACGGCAACGAGGCCCAGGCCGCGTCCTCCGTCTGGGTCACGCGGCGCGGCGAGCTGTGGTTTGGCGGCGAGGACCATGACCGCATCGACGTGCTGCCCGAGAAAAAGAGCTACCAGCCCGGCGAGACGGCGCGGCTGCAGGTGCGCATGCCGTTTCGCCATGCCACGGCGCTGGTCAGCGTGGAACGCGAGGGCATCATCGACACGCGCGTGGTGCAGCTCAATGGCCAGGACCCCACGGTGCAGGTACAGATCGGGCAGGACTGGAGCCCCAACGTCTACGTGAGCGTGCTGGCGCTGCGCGGGCGCCTGCGCGAGGTGCCCTGGTACAGCTTCTTCACCTGGGGCTTCAAGGCGCCGCGCGAATGGTGGAACGCCTTCTGGTACGAGGGCCGCGAGTACGTCGCCCCCACGGCCATGGTGGACCTGTCCAAGCCCGCCTACCGGCTGGGCGTGGCCGAGCTGCGTGTGGGCCATGCCGCGCACCAGATCGCGGTGCAGGTCAAGGCCGACAAGGACAGCTACCCGGTGCGCGGCAAGGCGCAGGTCACCATCACCGCCACGCTGCCGGACGGCAAGCCCGCTGCCGGCGCCGAGGTGGCGCTGGCCGCCGTGGACCAGGCGCTGCTGGAGCTGATGCCCAACACCAGCTGGAACCTGCTGGAGGCCATGCTGCAGCGCCGGGCGTGGGGTGTGGAGACTTCCACCGCGCAGATGGAGATCATCGGCCGGCGCCACTACGGCAAGAAGGCCGTGCCTGCGGGCGGCGGCGGCGGCCACACGGCCACGCGCGAGCTGCTGGACACGCTGCTGCTGTGGCGGCCCGCCATTCAGCTGGACGCGAACGGCCGGGCGCAGGTGACCGTGCCGCTTAACGACGCGCTCACCACCTTCAAGGTGGTAGCGGTGGCGGATGCGGGAACGGGCCTGTTCGGCACCGGTGCCACGCAGATCCGCGCCACGCAGGACCTGCAGATCATCAGCGGCCTGCCGCCGCTGGTGCGCGAGGAAGACCAGTTCCGCGCGCAGCTCACGCTGCGCAACACCACCAAGGCGGCGATGAAGGTCGAGGTCACGCCGCGTGCCACGCTGCTGCAGCTGGACCAGCAGACCGTGGAGATCCCCGCAGGCGAGTCGCGCGAGGTGGCGTGGTCCGTCACCGCGCCCGCGCAGCTGGCCCAGACGCGTGCCCAGGCGCTGCTGTGGGAGATCGAGGCGCGCGATACGGTGAGCGGCGCGCGCGATGCGCTCAAGGTGACCCAGCGGCTGGTGCCGGCCGTGCCGCTGGCCGTGCAGCAGGCCACGCTGGTGCAGCTGGACGGCAGCTTCCAGACCGAGGCGGCGCCGCCCGCCGGTGCGCTGCAGGGGCGCGGCGGCCTCAAGCTGGCGCTGCAGCCCCGGCTGGCCGAGGGCCTGCCCGGCGTGCGCGACTGGTGGGCCAACTACCCGTTCGCCTGCCTGGAGCAAAAGGCCAGCAAGGCCATCGGCCTGCGCGATGCCGCACTGTGGCGCAGCGTGGCCGCGCAGATGCCCACCTACCTGGACGGCGACGGCCTGGCCTATTACTTCCCGCCGAGCGAAGGCAGCGCGAACCGGGGCAGCGACACGCTCACCGCCTACCTGCTGGCCGCCACGCACGAAGCGGCCGCGCTGTACCCCGAGTTCACGCTGCCTGTCGAAGTGCGCGAGGCCATGGAGCGCGGGCTGACGGCCTTCGTGGAAGGGCGCATCCAGCGCGACTTCTGGAGCCCGCGCAAGGATCTGGACCTGCGCAAGCTGGCGGCCATCGAGGCGCTGTCGCGCACGGGCCATGCCCCGGCGCGGCTGTTGGAGAGCATCACCATCGCGCCCAACCAGTGGCCCACGCATGCGGTGATCGACTGGGTCAACGTACTCAAGCGGGTGCAGGGTGTGCCGCAGCGCGAGCAGCGCCTGGCCGAGGCGATGCAGATCCTCAAGGGCCGCCTGTCCTACCAGGGCACCAAGCTGCTGTTCAGCACCGAGCAGCAGGACTACTGGTGGTGGCTGATGCAGAACGGCGACGTGAACACCGCGCGCCTCATGCTGGCCGTGCTGGACGACCCCGCGTGGAAGGACGACATGGGGCGCCTGGCCAGCGGCTTCATCGCGCGCCAGCAGGGCGGCGCATGGCACACCACCACGGCCAACCTGTGGGGCGGGCTGGCGCTGGAGAAGTTCAGCGCCCGTTTCGAGTCCACGCCGGTGGCCGGCACCACCCGCGCCACGCTCGGCGGCCACAGCGCCAGCGTGGACTGGGCCAAGGTGGAGCCGGCCAAGGCCAGCGACGCCACGGGCGCCGCGCACCAGACCCGCTGGTTCGGCGCGCCAGCGGCGCCCGGCATGCTCAAGAACAACGGCATGTTCCTGCCGTGGGGCACGGGCGCTGGCGCGGCGCAGCCGCTCGTGGTCACGCACCAGGGGCCGGGCAAGCCGTGGCTCACGCTGCAGTCGGTGGCGGCCGTGCCGCGCCAGCAGCCGTTCAGCGCGGGCTACACCCTCAAGCGCACGGTCACGCCGGTTGAGCAGGCCGACAAGGCACTGCCCGCGGGCAGCTACTCGCGCGGCGACGTGCTGCGCGTGACGCTGGAGGTGACCGGTACGGCCGACATGACCTGGGTGGCGATCACCGATCCCATCCCCGCAGGGGCGACCATCCTGGGCAGCGGCCTGGGGCGCGACTCCGAGATCGCCACGCAGGGCGAAAAGCGCGAGGGCCGGGGCTGGCCCGCGTTCGAGGAACGCGGCTTCGAGTCCTTCCGCAGCTACTACGAGTACCTGCCCAAGGGCACGGTGACGATGCAGTACACCGTGCGCCTGAACAATGCGGGCGACTTTGCGCTGCCGCCCAGCCGCGTCGAGGCACTGTACGCGCCCGAGATGTTCGGCGAGGCACCGAATGCGCGGGTGAACGTGGTGCAGCGCCCTTGACTATTCAATGCATAGCTGCTGGCGCTTGATGGACGGGCGTTAGCGGCAGTTTTGGTGTGGTACCGCCACGGACCGATCGACGGGCCGTGGCGGGTGGGCGGGTGGCCCGCCGCGGCGTGCGGGTGCGTAACGCCAGCGTCACAAGCGGTCCCTACACTGCCGCGATGTCACTGATCGAACTTGATGCGGTTGCCAAGTCCTGGGGGAGCACCACGGCATTGCAGTCCATGAACCTGCGCATTGAGCCCGGTTCTTTCTGCGTGCTGCTGGGACCCTCGGGCTGCGGCAAATCGACCACGCTGCGCATCATCGCCGGGCTGGAGTCACCCACGTCGGGCAGCGTGCGCATCGACGGGCAGGACGTCACGCAGCTGCCGCCGGCGCGGCGCGGCATCGCGATGGTGTTTCAGAACTATGCGCTGTTTCCGCACCTGAGCGTGGCGCAGAACATCGGCTTTGGACTGGCGGTGCGCAAGGTGCCCAAGGCCGAGGCCGCGCAGCGCGTGGCGCAAGCCGCCGAGCTGCTCGGCCTGGCCCCGCTGCTGGAGCGCCGACCCGCACAGTTGTCCGGCGGGCAGCAGCAGCGCGTGGCGCTGGGCCGCGCCCTGGTGGCCCAGGCCCGCGTGTGCCTGATGGACGAGCCGCTGTCCAACCTGGATGCGCAATTGCGCCAGGAGATGCGCACCGAGCTGCGCGAGCTGCAGCAGCGCCTGGGCCTCACCGTGGTGTACGTGACGCACGACCAGGCCGAGGCCATGAGCATGGCTGACCAGGTGGTGCTGCTGCACCAGGGGCGTGTGGAGCAGTGCGCGCCGCCGCGCGATGTGTACGCCGCGCCCGCTTCCACCTTTGCCGCGCGCTTCATCGGCACGCCCGCCATGAACCTGGTGCGCCTGGAACAGGGCCGCATCGCGGGCACCGATATCGCCGTGGGTCGCACGCAGGCGCACTGGCTCGGCCTGCGTCCCGAGGCCGTGGCCCTGGACGATGGCAGCGGTGGGTCGAGCGGCGTGGCCGCCTCCGTGCACAGCCAGGAATACCTGGGCGCGGATGCCGTGCTGCGCTGCGCTATCGGCACCGAATTCATCACCGTGCGCGCGCCGGGGCAGCACGCCCCCGCAGCCAACGGCCAGGGTGTGCGCCTGCGGTGGTGCGGGCACGACCAGCATTTCTTTGACGCCCAGGGCCAGCGCCTGGCGGCTTGAGCCACTTCTTACACAGCCTGCGCCGCATGCGCGTGCACGGCGCTGCCTTTCGTTTCCTCTCCCCACTCTTTCCAGACCTCAGGAGCTTTCGCAATGCAACGCAAGATGTTTTTGAAGACCTTGGCTGCGCCCGCCCTCGCGGCCATGGCGCTGTGTGCCGTTACTGCCCATGCGCAGGCCCCGGTGGAGGTGCCGTTCTACTACCCCGTGGCCGTGGGCGGCCCCATCACCAAGGTGATCGACGGCTACGCGGCCGATTTCAACAAGGCGCATCCGCAGTACAGGGTGGTGCCCATCTATGCCGGCACGTACCAGGAGACCATCGTCAAGGCGCTCACCGCGCACAAGTCCGGCAAGGCGCCGGCCACTTCGGTGCTGCTGTCCACCGACATGTTCACGCTGATCGACGAGGACGCCATCGCCCCCATCGACGACTTCGTGAAGACCGACGCCGACCGTGCCTGGATCAAGGGCTTCTACCCGGCCTTCATGGCCAACAGCCAGACGGGCGGCAAGACCTGGGGCGTGCCGTTCCAGCGCTCCACGGTGGTCATGTACTACAACAAGGAGGCCTTCAAGGAAGCCGGCTTGGACCCCCACAAGGCGCCCCAGAACTGGAAGGAACTGAAGGAAGCGGCGCACAAGCTCACCAAGAAGGACGCCAGCGGCAACGTGACGCAGTACGGCATCCAGATCCCGTCCACCGGCTTTGCCTACTGGATGCTGCAGACGCTGACCACGCCCAACGACGTGCTGCTGGCCAACGGGGCCGGCACCCAGGTCACCTTCGACCACCCCAAGGTCATCGAGGCGCTGGACTTCTGGGTCAACCTGACCAAGGAAGGCGTGCACCCCAAGGGCGTGGTGGAGTGGGGCACGACGCCCAAGGACTTCTTCGAGAAAAAGGCCGCGATCATCATCACGACCACGGGCAACCTGACCAACGTGAAGAACAACGCCAAGTTCGACTTCGGCGTGGCCCAGATTGCCGGCAACCTGCGCAAGGGCTCGCCCACGGGCGGCGGCAACTTCTACATCTTCAAGAAGGCGCCACAAGAGCAGCAGCAGGCCGCGTTCGAGTTCGCCAAGTGGATCACCCAGCCCGAGCGCGCTGCGCAGTGGAGCATGGACAGCGGCTACGTGGCCGTGTCGCAGGCCGCCTATGACACGCCTGCCCTCAAGAAGTACGGCCAGGACTTCCCGCCCGCGCTGGTGGCGCGCGACCAACTGCCGGTATCGGTGGCCGAGTTCTCCACGCACGACAACCAGCGTGTGACCAAGGTGCTCAACGACGCCATCCAGGCCGCGCTGAACGGCACCAAGACCTCGGCGCAAGCGATGAAGGACGCACAGCGCGAGGCCGACCGCATCCTGCGCAGCTACAAGTAAGGGCGAGCCTCCCATGCCGGTGATGCGCAGCACGCCGGATGCGGGCAGCAGCCAGCGTGCCGTGCACGCCTGGCTGCTGCTGCTTCCGGCCCTGGTCCTGTTGGTGGCCTTCACGCACTGGCCCACGCTGGCCACGCTGATCGACAGCTTCCATTCCACGCCCCGCGGCGGCCGTGCGGGGGTGTGGGTGGGGCTGGAGAACTATGCGGCCATGGTGCACGACCCCGTGTTCTGGCAGGCCGTGCGCAATAACCTGTGGTTCGCTGGCGCGACCATTCCGCTGTCCATCGGCCTGGCGCTGATCATGGCGCTGTGGGTGAATGAACGCATGGCGGGACGCACGTGGGTGCGCATGGCGTACTTCACACCCACCGTGCTGCCGATGATCGCCGTGGCCAACATCTGGCTGTTCTTCTACACGCCGCAGTACGGGCTGCTGGAGCAGATCACCAGCCTGCTCGGGCTGCCGTCGCGCAACTGGCTCGGCGACCCGGCCACGGCGCTGGCCTGCGTCACGGTGGTGGCGGTGTGGAAGGAGGCGGGCTTCTTCATGATCTTCTACCTGGCCGCGCTGCAGACGCTGAACCCCAGCCTGAAGGAGGCCGCGGCCATCGAGGGCGCGTCGCGCTGGTACTTCTTTCGCCGCGTGCAGTGGCCGCTGCTCATGCCAACCACGCTGTTCGTGCTGGTCAATGCCGTGATCAACGCCTTCCGTCTGGTGGACCATCTCTTCATCCTCACGCGCGGCGGGCCGGACAACGCTTCCACGCTGCTGCTGTACCACCTGTACGAGGTGGGCTTCAAGTTTTGGGACACGGGCTATGCCGCGGCGCTCACGGTGGTGCTGGTGGTGGCGCTGGCCGGCGTGGCGCTGGTGCAGTTCTTCGTGTTCGACAAACGGGTGCATTACCAGTGAAACAACCCCCGGAGCGGCTGCGCCACTACCCCCTTCTCTCACGCCTTCTCTCACGCTGCGCGTGGGAAGGAGGACGCTGCCCGTGCGGTGGGGCGGCCCTTGCACGGCGGCCCTGGCTTAGGTGGTGCCGGTTTCATCCCTTAGGAGGGCGCGACGCGCCATGAGAACCAATACGCTGTACCAGGTCACCCTGCTGGACACCCTGGCCGCCTGGACGCTGGCCCTGCTGTGGCTGCTGCCGCTGGCCTATGCGGTGTGGACGGCCTTTCACCCCGCGGAGTACGCCACGCGCTTCGATCTGCTGGCGCCCTGGACGCTGGAGAACTTCCGCCGCGCCTGGGAGGCCGCGCCCTTCGCGCGCTACTTCCTCAACACCACCGTGCTGGTGGCGATGATCCTGGCCGCGCAGCTGGTGCTGTCCACGCTGGCGGCCTATGCCTTCGCGCGCTATCGCTTTCGCGGCCAGAACGTGGCCTTCGCGCTGGTGCTGGTGCAGCTCATGGTCATGCCCGACATCCTGCTGGTCGAGAACTACAAGACCATGGGCCGCCTGGGCCTGGTGGATTCGCTGGTGGCCATCGGGCTGCCGTACTTCGCCTCGGCGTTTGCCATCTTCCTGCTGCGCCAGACCTTCATGGGCATTCCCAAGGAGCTGGATGAAGCCGCGCGCGTGGAGGGTGCCAGCGCCCTGCAGATCCTGTGGCGCGTATACGTGCCGCTGGCGCGGCCGGTGTACACCGCCTTTGCGCTGGTGTCGGTGAGCTTTCACTGGAACAACTTTCTGTGGCCGCTCATCATCACCAACAGCGTGGAATCCCGCCCGCTCACCGTGGGGCTGCAGGTGTTCTCGTCGGTGGAGCAGGGCGTGGAATGGTCGCTCATCACCGCGGCCACGCTGATGTCCACCGCGCCGCTGCTCATCGGGTTCATACTCTTTCAGCGCCAGTTCGTGCAAAGCTTCATGCGCGCGGGCATCAAGTAGCAATTCAAACCAAATCAGCCTCCAGCGCCCGTGCAGCAAGCGCGAACAGCTCTGTTTTCAGGAGTAAACCATGCAGCTCGTCACCTGGAACACTCAGTGGTGCCGCGGCCTGGACGGCCGCGTGGACCCCGCGCGCATCGTGCAATACGCAGTGGCGCTGGGCGACGTGGATGTGCTGTGCCTGCAGGAGATCGCGGTGAACTACCCCGGCTTGGCCGGTTCGCCCGGCGACCAGGTGGCGCAGGTGCAGTCCGCGCTGCCCGCAGGCTGGCAGGTGTTCTTTGGCGCGGCGGTGGATGAGTGGACCGCCGCGGGCCGCCAGCGCTTTGGCAACCTGATCGCCACGCGCCTGCCCGTGCTGCAGCTGCAGCACCACCCGCTGCCATACCCGCCCGATGCCGGCGTGCGCAGCATGCCGCGCCTGTGCAGCGTGCTCACCGTGCAGGACCCCGCATTGGGCCCGGTGCGCGTGATGACCACGCACCTGGAGTACTACTCCAAGCCCCAGCGCATGGCGCAGGCGTTGGCGCTGCGTGCGCTGCACCTGCAGGCCTGCGCGCAGGCTGCGCAGCGGCCGCAGGGCCTGGCCGACGGCTCGCCGTTCCAGCCCAAGGCGCACACGCCCCATGCCGTGCTGTGCGGCGACTTCAACCTGCAGGCGCACGAGCCTGAATACGCCATGCTGGCCGCTGCGCTGGCGGACGAGGAGGGCGCGACCGCGGGTCAGGCAGGCCAGCCCCCGTTGTGGGATGCATGGCGACTGCTGCACCCCGGCGCGCCGCAGCCGCCCACTTTTTGCGTGTTCGACCAGACCTATGCGCCGCAGCCGCTGGCCTGCGACTTCATCTGGGTCAGTGATTCGCTGAGGAGCCGGGTGCGCGCGGTGCGGGTCGATGGCGTGACGCAGGCATCAGACCACCAGCCCGTGCTGCTGGAGCTGCAATGAGTGGCCGCGCGGTCAGGCTGGCTGTGATGCGGCGGGCTGCTGCTGTGCAGGCGCCTCGCCGGCAGAAGGCGGCTCCCACTCGGCCCAGTCGGGGCCGAACAGCTCCGCCGGATGCTGGCTGCGCTCCGATCCGTTGCCGCACTGCATGGCATCGGCGGCGCAGTAGCGGTCGCAGCCCCAGCACGTGCGCTCGGGATGTGCGGGGTTCAGCGGAAACTTCTTGGCCATGGGGCAGGGGAGGGGGTCGAAGGGGGAATGCAGCCACTGTCGTCACCCGATCCCAGTGGGGTTTTGATGTACATCAAGCCATTTCCGCGCGGGGCAGTTCGTACGATGCAGCCCTTTGGATGAATCCCCCCGCCTGAACACGCCATGGGACTGCTGCAAACCGCCAAGCAATGGGCGCGTGCGCTCAAGCGCGACGTGCTCGTCGTCTACCTGGCTGCGCGCGACCCGCGTACCCCATGGGCGCTGCGCCTGCTGGCGCTGGCCGTGGCCGCCTATGCGCTGAGCCCCATCGACCTGGTGCCCGATTTCATTCCCGTGCTGGGCTATCTGGACGACCTGCTCATCGTGCCCCTGGGCCTGGCGCTGGTGCTGCGCCTGCTGCCGCCGCCGGTGCTGCTGGCCGCGCGCATGCTGGCGCGCCCGCGCAGCTGGCTGGCCGCGGCGCTCATCATCATGCTGTGGGTGCTGCTGGCTGTGCTGCTCTTCGCCTGGTGGCGTGGCCGGTAAGGTCGCGGCAGCGGTGGCGTGTGCGGCTGCGACTATGCTCGGCAGTTGTCCCTCTTCTTCGTCTGAAAGCCTTTGCACATGCTGATGGGTCTAGCCGCCAACCGTTTGCACCACCATACCGAAGACGGTGCGCTGTTCGCCTTCCTGCGCGCCTGCGAGGCGGGCATACGCGAACTGCGGCTGGGCCTGCACACCGTGGGCCGCACCCATGATGCGATCGCCGCCGCCGGCATGCTGCAGGGCTACCGGCCGCTGGTGCGCTACCCCTATGGGCGTGAGGGCGGGCTGATGAAGCTCGTGGCCGAGGTGGTGGGCATGCCCGAGCCGGGCCGCACGCTGGACGGCGCCATCTACCTCATCGACCCGGTGGACCCGTCGTCCATCTTCCCGGAGGCGCTGGCGCTCAAGCGCCAGTGCGTGATCCACGGCAAGCCGTTCCTGTCCACGGTGGCCAGCGCGCGCGACTGGGTGGAGATGGAGCGCATGCATGCCGGCCTGCCGGCCGACCGCAACGCCGACCGCTTCCATGACTACGGCGCGCAGACGCTGGCATTGATCGCGCACGATGCGATGAAGTCCGCCATGCTGGACTTTGCGGCGCGCAACTTCGAGCTGCTCTCGCGCTTTCGCCAGCGCGTGGCCACGGGCACCACGGGCCAGCGCCTGAACGAGCTGGCCTGGGCGCGCGGCTGGCCCGCCGATACGCCCTGGGTGCAGCGCTTCAACAGCGGCCCGCTGGGCGGCGACGCGCAGATTGCCGACTGGGTGTTGCAGCGGCGCTGCCACCGCGCCATCTTCTTCGAGGACCCGCATGTGGCGCGCCAGCACGAGGCCGACATCCAGTTGCTGGAGCGCGCCGTGACCACCGCCACGCACGACGCGGTGTGCACCACCTCGCCCCAGGTGGCGCAGCGCTGGTGCGATGCGGCCGCGCTGCGCGCCACGCGGTGACGCGCCTGTGAGGTGGCGACACGCCCTCGCGGCGGCGTGTCTGGCGCTGGCCAGCACCGTCAGCCTGGCGCTGCCCACGTTCGATGAGGTGCGCGCCGATTTCCGCTCGTCCGAGACCTTGGTGCTCTCGCGCGAGGGCGAGGTGCTGCAGCGCCTGCGTACCGACGCCACCGTACGCCGCGGCCAGTGGCTGGGCGTGGCCGATGTGTCGCCCGCGCTGCGCCAGGCGCTGGTGCTGAGCGAGGACCGGCGCTTTTACGAACACAGCGGCGTGGACTGGGCCGCGGTGTCGGCCGCCGCCTGGGGCAACCTGTGGAACCAGCGCACGCGCGGCGCCAGCACGCTGACCATGCAGCTCGCGGGGCTGCTCGACGGCCCGGATGCCGATTTCTTGCGCCAGGGCCCCGGTGGGCGCAGCGTGCCGCAGAAGCTGGGGCAGGCCGTGGCCGCGCAGGTGCTGGACCGCCGCTGGCGCAAAGACCAGATCCTGGAGGCGTACCTGAACCTGGTGCCGTTTCGCGGGGAGATCGTGGGCATCGACGCGCTAGCGCGCACGCTGTTCGGCAAGGCCGCGCACGGCCTGGATGAGCGAGAGGCCGCCGTGGCCGCGGCCCTGGTGCGCGCGCCCAATGCGCGGCCCGCATTGGTGGCCCGGCGCGCCTGCGGCGTGCTGCGCGACATGCGACGGGCGGGCCACAGCGGCGCGCGGGGTACCGATTGCGACGCGCTGGACCTGTTCACCACCGCCGCGCTGCAGCGCCGCGCGTTCGACGCCAGCGAGGGCATCGCGCCGCACTTTGCGCGCCAGCTGCTGCGCCAGGCTGGGCGCACGCAGGAGCGCGTGTCGCAAGATGGTGCATCGCGGGATGGCACTGCCGCGCAGCGCGTGCGCTCCACGCTCAGCGCGCCGCTGCAGCGCATGGCGGTGGACACGCTCACGCGCCACCTGCGCGAGCTGCGCGGGCGCAACGTGGAAGACGCCGCGCTGGTGGTGCTGGACAACGCCACGGGCGAGGTGCTGGCCTGGGTGGGCTCGTCCGGCCCCTTGAGCCAGGCGGCCGAGGTGGATGGCGTGCTGGCCCTGCGCCAGCCTGGCTCCACGCTCAAGCCCTTCCTGTACGCGCAGGCGATTGCCGAGCGGCGGCTCACGGCCGCCTCGCTGGTGCACGATTCGCCCGCGCACATCGCCACCGCCGGCGGGCTGTACATCCCGCAAAACTACGACCGCCAGTTCAAGGGCTGGGTGTCCGCGCGCACCGCGCTGGCCGCCTCGCTGAACGTGCCGGCGGTACGCACGCTGGTGATGGTGACGCCCGACGCCTTCTTCGAGCAACTGCGGCGCCTGGGGCTGCCGCTGCCGGAATCGGGCGGCTATTACGGCTACAGCCTGGCGCTGGGCAGCAGCGAGGTGCCGCTGCTGCACCTGACCAATGCCTACCGTGCGCTGGCCAACGGCGGGCGCCTGAGCCCCGTGGCCTATGCGCCTGCGCAGCGCCCGGCGTTCACGCCGGCGCTGGATGCCGGCGCGGCCTTCATCGTGGGGGACATCCTGTCGGATGCCAACGCGCGCGTGCGCACCTTTGGCACCGACAGCGTGCTGGCCACGCGCTTCTGGACGGCGGTGAAAACCGGCACCAGCAAGGACATGCGCGACAACTGGGCCGTGGGCTGGTCGCAGCGCTACACCGTGGGCGTGTGGGTGGGCAACGCCAGCGGCGCCGCCATGCATGACGTGAGCGGCACCAGCGGCGCAGCGCCCATCTGGGCCGAGGTCATGGGCTGGCTGCATCGCAGCACGCCCAGCCGCGCGCCGCGCCCGCCACAGGGCCTGGTGCGGCAGGCGGTGCGCTTCGGGCCGGGCGACGGCGGCCAGCCGCTGGAGGGTGCGCGGCAGGAGTGGTTCATGGGCGGCACGCAGCAAGCGTTATTTGCTATTGAAAGTGAAGCTGGTGGCGCAAGCGAGACGGGCGTTACAGGCACAAATGATGCAAGTCCTGAGGCGGTAGCGGCGCGCATCCTGGCGCCGGCGTCGGGCACCGTGGTGGCGCTGGACCCGGACATTCCGCCCGCGCACCAGCGCCTGCAATTCACGGCGGGCGGTGTGGGCCGCGCGGCGGTGCGCTGGCGCATCGACGGGCGGATGGCCGGCAGCGGCGCGCAGTGGGCATGGCTGCCTTGGCCGGGCCGCCACCGCGTGGAGCTGGTGGACGCCCAGGGCAAGGTACTGGACCAGGTGCAGATCGAGGTGCGCGGCGCGGGCGTGCGCGCGCGGCGCTGACGCAGCGGCACGTGCGAGCCCGGCGCCTGGCGCCCGCGCCCGCGCTGCAAAATTTTCACAGTGCGCTCAAATCCTTCAAGCACGCGGCGCCGGGCTGGGACTACGATCCACGCTTTTCCGTCAACGCACTCACCAAGAGCCTGCCGGACTGGGAAGGCGCCGGCCATTCGCTGGCGCTCCAGGCGCGGCACGCTCGCACAGCCCGAGGGATTTGCCGTGGCCGACCTGTCCAAAATCACCTGCATCGAAGACCTGCGCGTGGTCGCTGAACGCCGCGTGCCGCGCATGTTCTATGACTACGCCGACTCGGGCGCCTGGACCGAGGGCACCTACCGCGCCAACGAGGACGACTTCCACCCCATCAAGCTGCGCCAGCGCGTGGCGGTGAACATGGAAGGGCGTACCACGGCCACCACGCTGGTGGGGCAGCAGGCCAAGATGCCCGTGTGCATCGCGCCCGTGGGCCTCACAGGCATGCAGCATGCCGATGGCGAGATCCACGCCGCGCGCGCGGCCGAGAAGTTCGGCATTCCGTTCACGCTGTCCACGATGAGCATCTGCTCCATCGAGGACATTGCCGAAAACACCAGCGCGCCGTTCTGGTTCCAGCTGTACATGATGCGCGACCGCGATGCCATGGCCCGCATGATCCAGCGCGCCAAGGACGCCAAGTGCAGTGCCCTGGTACTCACGCTGGACCTGCAGGTGATCGGCCAGCGCCACAAGGACATCAAGAACGGCCTGACCGCGCCGCCGAAGCCCACGCTGGCCAACATCCTCAACCTCATGACCAAGCCCCAGTGGTGCCTGGGCATGGCCGGCACGCGCCGGCGCACCTTCCGCAACCTGGTGGGGCATGTGAAGGGCGTGTCGGACATGAGTTCGCTGGCCGCCTGGACCAACGAGCAGTTCGACCCGCGCCTGTCCTGGGCCGACGTGGCCTGGGTGAAGGAGCAGTGGGGCGGCAAGCTGATCCTCAAGGGCATCATGGTCGAGGAGGACGCGCGCCTGGCCGTGCAGCACGGCGCCGACGCCATCGTGGTCAGCAACCACGGCGGGCGCCAGCTGGACGGCGCGCCGTCCGCCATCCACGCGCTGCCAGCCATCGTGGATGCCGTGGGCACGCAGACCGAGGTGTGGATGGACGGCGGCATCCGCAGCGGCCAGGACGTGCTCAAGGCCTGGGCGCTGGGCGCGCGCGGCACCATGATCGGCCGCGCCATGGTGTATGGCCTGGGCGCATTCGGCGAGGCGGGCGTGACCAAGGCGCTGCAGATCCTCCACAAGGAGCTGGACGTGACCATGGCCTTCTGCGGCCACACCAACATCCAGAACGTGGACCGCTCCATCCTCGTGCCCGGCACCTATCCCACCGCGCCGCAGAGCTGACGCGCACTATTGTTTTAATAGCTGCTGGCGCTTGGTAGATAAGCGCTGGCGGCCGATTTGGCTTCGGGTATTCAGGATGGCCATCGCCATGGGCTGAGGCGCCCCTCGCCAATCGCAGGGGCTGCGCGGCGATGGCGCTGGCTATGCTCGGCGGCGCATGACCTCCTCCCTGACCGCCGTTGCACCCTGGCTCTGGGTGCCCGTGGTGCTGTTTGCCGCGCTGGCGCAGACCGTGCGCAACACCGCGCAGCGCTCCCTGACCGCCGAGCTGGGCACGCTGCCCGCCACGCTGGTGCGCTTTCTCTACGGCCTGCCGTTTGCCGGCGTGTGGCTGGCGTTGCTGTACGCCTGGCCCGCGCAGCCGCCGGCCGTGCCGCATTTCAGCGCCGCCTACCTGGGCTGGATCGCGCTGGGCGCGTTCTTCCAGATCGCGGGCACGGCCTTCCTGCTGCTGGCCATGGCCGAGCGCAACTTCGCCGTTGCCGTGACCCTGTCCAAGACCGAGGTGCTGCAGGTGGCGCTGTTCGCCAGCGTGTTCCTGCACGAACTGCCCACGCCGCTCGCGCTGCTGGCGATGGTGGTGGCCACGCTGGGCGTGCTGCTGCTGTCGCTGCCCCCGCGCGGACAGCTGCTGTCGCCTGCGGCCTGGCTGAGCCGCCCGGCCCTCTATGGCCTGGCCTGCGGCGCCAGCTTTGCGATCGCCTCGGTGGGTTTTCGCGGCGGGGCGCTGGCGCTGGGGGCCGAGACGCCGTGGCTGTCGGGCGCCTGGGGCGTGCTGATCGCGCAGACGCTGCAGACGCTGGGCCTGGGCGCCTGGGTGGCGCTCAAGACCGAGCGGGGCCTGGCGCCGCTGTGGCCGGCGTGGCGCATGTCGCTGGTGGCGGGCAGCATGGGTGCGGCCGCGTCGCTGGCGTGGTTCACCGCCTACGCCATGCAGACCACGGGCGCCGTGCGCACGCTGGGCATGGTAGAGGTGGTGTTCAGCTACCTGGTGTCGCGCCGCCTGTTCAGCGAGTCCTTCACGCGGCCCGAGAAGATCGGCATGGCGTTGATGCTGGTGGGGTTGGTGCTGATCTGCCTGCAGGGCGTGTGAAGAGAAACACCCCCTGAGTCGCTTCGCGCCTTCCCCCCGCTCTCGCATTGCCGCGCAATGCGGGCAGGGGGACGCCACCAGCGCGGCGGGGCGGCCCTTGCGCGGTGGCCCACGCCGGGGGGCGCGCCAGTTTCCTAGGCGGCACGACTCGCGCAGCGCGCGACAATTGCGGCCGTGACCGCTACTGCCTCTGATCGCCGCATCGCCCACCTCGACATGGATGCGTTCTACGCCTCCGTCGAACTGCTGCGTTACCCGCAGCTCAAGGGGCTGCCCGTGGTGATCGGCGGCGGCCGCCGTCCGCAGGACGAAGCGCTGGCCGCTGCCTACGCCGGGCGGCCGGGGGATATCCCGGTGGCGGCGTTTCCGCTGCTGAAGGAATACGCGGGCCGCGGCGTGATCACCACCGCCACCTATGCGGCGCGGCAGTTTGGGGTGGGCTCGGCCATGGGCATGATGAAAGCGGCCAAGCTGTGCCCGCAGGCGATTGTGCTGCCGGTGGATTTTGAAGAGGTGCGCAAGTATTCGCGCATGTTCAAGAACGCCATCACCGAGATCGCGCCCGTGATGCAGGACCGGGGGGTGGACGAGGTTTACATCGACTTCACCGATGTGCCCGGCGGCCAGCGCGAAGGCGGGCGGGTGCTGGCGCGGCTCATCCAGAAGAGCATTTTTGAAAAGACGGGGCTGACTTGCTCCATCGGTGTGGCTCCGAACCGGCTGCTGGCCAAGATGGCCAGCGAGTTCAACAAGCCCAACGGCATCTCCATCGTTTACGAGGAAGACCTGCAGAGCAAGATCTGGCCCTTGAACGTGCGCAAGATCAATGGCATTGGCCCCAAGGCCGGCGAGAAGCTGGCGCGGCTGGGCATCGAGACCATCGGGCAGCTGGCCGCGCAGGATGAGCAATGGCTGATGGGCCACTTTGGTAAGTCCACCGGCGCCTGGATGCACCGCGTGGCTTGGGGCCGCGATGACAGCCCGGTGGTGACCGAGAGCGAGCCCGTGAGCATGAGCCGCGAGACCACCTTTGACCGCGACCTGCATGCGGTGCGCGATCGGGCCGAGTTGGGCGCGATCTTTACCGACCTGTGCATGCGCGTAGCCGAGGACCTGCAGCGCAAGGGCTATGTGGCACGCACCATCGGCATCAAGCTGCGCTACGACGACTTTCGCGGCGTCACGCGCGACCAGACCATCGCCGAGCCCACGCAAGACGCTGCCACCATCCGCCGCGTGGCCGGCCTGTGCCTCAAGCGCGTGCCGCTGGACCGGCGCCTGCGCCTGCTGGGGGTGCGCGTGGCATCCCTGGTGCCGGTGGCGCCGCACAGCGCCGACAGCATGCCGCCGGCGCGCAAGCAAGGCGCCACTGTGGGGCTTTTCTGACAATCAGGGGTATTGTGTAAATATTTGTGTCAGAAGAGGGGCACAATGGTCTGCACTGTTTCAACGCGGAATCTTTCATCGGCTTTATCTATGCGCGTCAACCTTCCCGTCACCAAGAACGAATACGATTTTCCGGCCGACGAACTGCTGATGTCGACCACAGATACCAAGGGGGTGCTGACGCACTGCAACGCGCCCTTTGCCCGTGTGAGTGGCTTCGCCATGGAAGAACTCATGGGCCAGCCGCACAACATGATCCGCCACCCGGACATGCCCCCTGAGGCCTTCAAGGACATGTGGGCCACCATCGGACGCGGGCGCAGTTGGACGGGCTTTGTGAAGAACCGACGCAAGAACGGCGACTTTTATTGGGTGCAGGCCCATGTCACGCCCATCATGCGCGAGGGCAAGCCGGTGGGTTACATTTCGGTGCGCACCAAGCCCACGCGCGAGCAAGTCCAGGCGGCCGAGGCCTTGTATGTGCGCGTCAAGCAGGAGCGCGAGTCTGGGCGCCAGACCATCCGGATGCACGCCGGGGGCGTGCGCAGCACCAGTGTGTGGGACAACGTTCGCAGGGCCTATCGCTCGGGCCCCACGCTGCGGCTGACGGCCATGATGCTGCCACTCATGCTGGTGTCCCTGGTGCCGGGCTGGATGGGCTGGAATGACGGCATGGCCGTGGCCTTGCAAACCCTCGCCTGGTTGGTCGTAGCGGGCCTGGTGCTGGCGCGTTACCACGTGAGCATGACGCTGCCCATCCGCAGCCTGCGCAGGCTGCTCAACGGCATGGCCAGCGGTGATCTGACGCACCGTGAGCCCACCTTGCCCATGACCCATGTGCTGGGCAAGGTCATGGCGCGCGTGCAGCGCCTGCAGCTCAACATCCGCGCCGTGGTGGGCGATGCGATGGAGGAGATGGAAAAGTTCAGTGCGGTGTCGGTCGAGATGGCCCAGAGCGCGCTGGATTTGTCCGGCCATGCCGAATCCCAGGCCAGCAGCCTGGAAGAATCTGCCGCGGCCATGGAGCAACTCTCTGCCACGGTGGAAAACTCCAGCGAGGCCGCCCAGATGGTGGTGCGTGAAAGCCACCAAAGTGCCGAACTGGCGTCCCAGGGCGGGCAGGCGGTGGCTCAGGTTAGCCAGGTGTTTGGTGCCATCGAGCAGTCTTCACGCAAGATGGGGCAGATCATCTCGACCATCGAGGGCATCGCCTTTCAGACCAACATCCTGGCGCTCAATGCAGCCGTCGAGGCCGCGCGTGCGGGTGAGCAGGGGCGTGGCTTTGCTGTGGTGGCGGGGGAGGTGCGCAGCCTGGCGCAGCGCTCGTCCGAGGCGGCCAAGGAAATCCAGGCGCTCATCAACGAGTCGGCCAGCAACATCGGCCGCGGTGCGGGCCTGATGCAGTCGGCCAGCAAAACCATCGAACACTTGGTGCAGTCGGTGGCGCACGTCAATACCCTGATGGGCCAGATGGGTGTCGCAGCGCGCGAGCAGGCAGAGGGCATCTCACAGGTCAACGAGGCCGTCACCTTGCTCGATCGGGACACCCAGCAGAACGCAGCCTTGGCGGAGCAATCGGCCGCAGCATCCCGCGTCATGAGTGACAGTGCTGCCGTGCTCGGGCGCACGTTGGAAGTGTTCCGCGTGCGCTGAACTTACTGACGCGCGGTGCGGACGTTCTTCGGCATCGTCTGCGGGTGGCTGGTGCGCCAGGGGTTGATGTCCAGCCCCCCGCGGCGCGTATAGCGCGCATACACCTTCAGTTTGATGGGCTTGCAGCGCGTCCACAGGTCCATGAAGATGCGCTCCACGCACTGCTCATGGAACTCGTTGTGGTTGCGAAAGCTCACCAGGTACTGCAGCAGGCCTTCCTGGTTGATCTGTGGGCCGCTGTAGCTGATCTGCACGCTGCCCCAGTCGGGCTGACCGGTCACCAGGCAGTTGCTCTTGAGCAGGTTGCTGGTGAGGGTCTCGGTCACGGGCGCTTCGTTGAATGTGGCCGTCAGCAGATCGGGCGCGGGTTGGTAGCGCGTGCATTCCACGTCCAGACGGTCCAGGCTCAGGCCGTCCAGCTCGTGCACGGGCTCCTGGTCAAACAGCTCGGGTGCAATCAGCTTGACCCCCACCGTGGCGGGGTGGGGCGCGCCGCGCCACACGGCCTCGCTGATGTCGGCACGCAGGCGGGCCTGCACCTCGCTGGCATCGCCAAAGCGGGTGTTGTTGAAGCTGTTCAGGTACAGCTTGAACGACTTGCTCTCGACGATGTGGGGCGTCTCGCAGGGAACGGTGATGTGGGCGATGGCCACCTGCGGCTTGCCGCGCAGGTTGAGCCACGACAGCTCGAACGCCGTCCACAGGTCCGCGCCGAAGAAGGGGGCGTTGCCGTCGATGCCGATCTCGGCGCGCTTGTCCGCGCGCGGGATGGGAAACAGCAGCGACGCGTCGTACTGGTCGGCATAGGCCGAGGCCTTGCCGAGCTGGGAGTGTTCCGGGGTGTTCATTGTGTGCTATGGATTGGATAGCTGCTGGCGCTTGTCGAATAAGCGCTAGCGGCCCATTTCATTTGAATTCCCGTTCGCGCAGCCATTTGGTGGCGATCCACTTCTCGCCCTCGATCACCGAGGCGCCGCCGTGCAGCGTGCGCGTGCTGGGGTGGGGCCGTTCGTAGCTGAAGAACACCGCATTGCCCTGGCGCGGCGCCACTTCCAGGGGCACGTCGGGGAAGGTGGTGCCGCCGCCCTTGCGCGGGTTGTTCAGGTAGATCACCAGCGTTGCCACGCGCTGGCCGCCGCGGCGCACGATGGTGGAGGTGCCGGGCTGGTCGGGGTCGAAGTAGTCGTAGTGCGGCTTGTACTCCGCGCCGGGGCGGTAGTGCAGCACCTGCAGGCCTTCGCCGTTCTGGATGGGCCAGCGCACCAGGCGGGCGATGCGCTCTTCCAGCCGCTGCACCACGGGCGTCTCGCCGCGCTGAAAGAACATGCCGTCGCTGGTGCGGTCCGCGTTCACCTCTTCGCCGCCGGTGGTGGTCTGCACGGTGAGCGAGCGTGCCATGCGTGGCTGTGCGGCATCGATGATGGCCTGGCATTCCTCGGGCGACAGCAGGTTGCCGAACAGCACCACGCGCGGGTTGGCCATCGACATCAGCACCTCGACCTGGCGGTCGCCCACGTCGATGAAGAGCGGCGCGTCGGCGATGTCGGGCTCGGGCACCGGCACGGCGGGCGGCAGGCCTTGCGGCTGCACCGCGCCGTCCAGATGCGCGCGCAGTACCTCCTCCACCGCGCGCACGGCAACGCTATCGGCCCAGCCCGCGTTGCGCATGGCCTCGATCAGTGCGGGCGTGGTGATGCCGGCGCCGGACTGGTCGAGGATCCACTGGCGCAGCTCGGGCGTAACGGACTGGGAGGAGGCGAAGCTGTGATCGGGCATGGGCTTTCGTTGGGGCAGGGTTTCAGGTGCGCTTAAGGCCCAGCACCTGCAGTTCGGCATCGCTCAAGCGCGACAGCACGTCGCTGCGCAGCGTCTGCAGGCGCTGGTGGTGGCGAAAGTCCAGGTCTACACCCTGCAGCGGCTGCACGCCGTCGGACGCGAGCGCATAAGCCTCGCCGGCCGTCTCGTTCACCAGCAGCCACATGCGCCGCACCTGGCCCCGCTGGCCGCCATGCGTGTGCTGGGCGGCAAACGCCTCCGCGTCGGCGCGCCGCGTGAAGGTGGCTTTCAGGAATTCTTCGCGCATGAACGTGATCCACACGCCCCAGCCTTCGCGCACGGTGGCCTCGAAGGGCTGGTCGACGGCTTGGGTGGCGGGGTAGTGCGCGGTTTCGACGGCGTGGTTCATGGGGGGCGTCCAGGAAAGGAGGGGAACCTGTCTAGCTGCCGGCGGCGTGGCGGCGGAACACGAGCCGGTCGGGCTGGGACGAGGCCGGGTGGAAAGCATAGCCTTCCAGGTCGAATTCCTCCAGCCGCCGCGGGGTGGCCGCGCGCTGCTGAATGGCCCAGCGCGCCATCAGGCCGCGCGCGCGCTTGGCGTAGAAGCTGATGATCTTGTACTGGCCGGCCTTGTGGTCCTCGAACACGCATTCGATCACGCGCGCCTTGAGCACCTTGCGGTCCACGGACTTGAAGTACTCCTGCGAAGCCAGGTTGACCACCACCGGCGTGGCGTCCGCGGCCAGGCGCTGGTTCAGGTGTTCGGCGATGCGCGCGCCCCAGAACTGGTAGAGGTTGGCGCCGGCATCGGTCGCCAGGCGCGTGCCCATCTCCAGGCGGTAGGGCTGCATGCGGTCCAGCGGCCGCAGCACACCGTACAGGCCGCTCAGGATGGCGACATGCTGCTGCGCCCACTGCAGGTCTTCGAGGGAGAGCGACTGTGCCTGCAGCCCTTCGTACACGTCGCCGTTGAAGGCCATCACCGCCTGGCGCGCGTTGGTGGCCGTGAAGCGCGGCTGCCAGGCCGCATAGCGCGCCACGTTGAGGGCGGCCAGCGGGTCGCTGATCGACATCAGCGCGGCCACTTCCTGCGGCGACTTCTCGCGCAGCACCGCGATCAGGCGCTGTGCGTCGGGCACGAACGCGGGCAGCGTGTGCGGCAGGCCGGCGGGCAGGGGGGTGTCGTAGTCCAGCGACTTGGCGGGCGACAGCAGGAACAGCACGGTCATTACTCCCAATGTGCGAGCTGCCGTGGCTATCAGCTGAATATGCCTCTAAGGCTTATCCATCAAGCGCCAGCAGCTCATTTATCGATAGCGTAAAACGCCACCGGGGGCATGATGCCCCCGGTGTTCTGCCATGGCGCGGGCTTAGGCGGCCGCGTTGCCCTGGTCGAACGGCAGCTGCATCGCGCCCAGGTCGCGGCGGGTTTCCACCAGCACCAGCGGACCTTCATCCAGCACCACCACGGGCGCACGCTCGCGCGGCACGTGGACGGGCTTGGGCTCGGCCGCAATCGCGGCCTGCGCGGCGGCGATCTTCTGGGCGTCGGAATTCACCCATTGCAGGCCCGAAGCCTGCGCCACCTGCTGCAGCGTGTCCACGGGCAGCGTGAATGCCTGCACGCGCGGCATGCCACCGGTTGCCGGCGCCACCGCAGCGGCAGCCGGAGCCGGTGCGGGCACAGGTGCCGCTGCAACGGGCGCGGGCGCCGGTGCGGGGGCTGGCACGGCGGCCGGGAGTGGCGTCACTGCGGCCGTGGCTTCGGGCGCGGCCTGCGGCGCTGCCGCCGGGGCAGATGCCGGAGCGGAGGCGAAATAGCTGCGGCGCGCGGGGGCGGAGTCTTCCTCGGCCGGCGCAGCGGGAGCGGGGAGGTCCAGGTCCATCAGCGGCGCGGCAGGCGCTTCGGCATCGGCACCGGTGGCGCTGGCCTCGGCATTGCGCGGGCCGCGCTCGCCACGTTCGCGGCGGTCGCGTCCATAGCGGTCGCGCGAACGGCGCTCGCGGCGCTCCTCGCCGGCGGGGGCCTCGGCGCCGGACGTACCGACTTCAGCGCCGGACAGGTCCAGGTCCGGCAATGCGGCCAGGGGCGCAGTGTCGGCAAAGTCGGCGCCAGCGGCGGGGGCGTTGGCGTCGATGGTGCGCGGGCCGCGTTCGCGGCGCTCGCCGCCGCGTTCGCCACCGCGCTCACGGCGCTCGCCTCGTTCACCCCGTTCGCGGCGTTCACCGCGCTCGCCGGTGCGTGCCGTGCGCTCCTCGGTCACTGCCACGTCGGCATCGGTCGTGACCGGGGTGTTGGCCAGATCGGCCGCAGACTGCACGGGCGGCTGTGCGTTGCGCTCACCGCGCTCGCGGCCGCCACGGCCGTCGCGCGGCTCGCGGCGGCTCTCACCTTCCGCGCGATCGCCACGGCGTTCGCCGTCGCGGCCATTGCGTGGCTCACGCGGTTCGCGGTTCTCGCGGCCCTCGGCGCTGCGCTCGCCGCCACGGCCTTCGCTACGGCGGCCGCGGCCTTCGCCGCCTTCGCGGTTGCCATTGCGCTCACCGCCACGCTCGCCGCTGCGTTCACCAGTGCGTTCGCCACGGCGACCGCCGCGCTCACCGCGACGCCCTTCGCCGCGTGCGCCGGGTTCCGCGGGCGTCTGCGCGGGGGCCGCCACAGGTGCGGGCGCGGGTGCGGCGCCAAAGCCGAACAGGCTCTTGATCCATGCGAAGAAGCCCTGCTCGGGCGCCGGTGCGGCGGCCGGGCGCTGGGGCGCAGGCGTGGGGGCTGTTGCCGGGCGCTGCTGGCCGTGGCCCTGCGGGCGCGTGGCGCCGCGGGCGGCGCCTTCGGGGCGCGGCTCGGCCACAGGGGCGGGTGCATCGGGCAACACGCCCTTGATCACGGGCGTCTGCTTGTTGGTAGGCTCCTGCGAGCGGCGCGTGACCTTGGTCTGGTCTTCCTCCACGTCGGCCAGCTTGTAGCTGGCGTCCAGGTTTTCCAGACGCGGGTCGTCGTGCTTGAGGCGCTCCAGCTTGTAGTGCGGCGTTTCCAGCGACTTGTTGGGGATCAGCACCACGGAGACGCGTTGCTTGAGTTCGATCTTGGCGATCTCGGTGCGCTTTTCGTTCAGCAGGAAGCTGGCCACCTCCACCGGCACCTGGCAGTGCACGGCGGCGGTGCTGTCCTTCATGGACTCTTCCTGGATCATGCGCAGCATCTGCAGCGAGAAGCCTTCCGTGTCGCGCACGTGGCCGGTGCCGTCGCACAGCGGGCAACGGATATGCGCGCCTTCGGACAGCGACGGCTTCAGGCGCTGGCGGCTCATCTCCATGAGGCCGAACTTGCTGATGGTGCCGAACTGCACGCGGGCGCGGTCCTGGCGCAGCGCGTCGCGCAGGCGGTTTTCCACTTCGCGGCGGTTCTTGCTCTCCTCCATGTCGATGAAGTCGATCACGATCAGGCCGCCCAGGTCGCGCAGGCGCATCTGGCGCGCCACCTCGTCGGCGGCCTCCAGGTTGGTGCGCGTGGCGGTTTCCTCGATGTCGCCGCCCTTGATGGCGCGTGCCGAGTTCACGTCCACGCTGACCAGAGCCTCGGTGTGGTCGATCACGATGGCGCCGCCCGAGGGCAGGGTCACGGTGCGCGCGTAGGCAGATTCGATCTGGTGCTCGATCTGGAAGCGCGAGAACAGCGGTGCGTCGTCGCGGTAGCGCTTGACCTTGCCGGCATGCTCGGGCATGACGTGCGCCATGAACTGGTGCGCCTGCTCGTAGATGTCGTCGGTGTCGATGAGGATGTCACCGATGTCGCTGTTGAAGTAGTCGCGGATGGCGCGGATCACCAGGCTGGATTCCTGGTAGATGAGGAAGGCGCCCTTGCCGGCCTTGGCGGCGCCATCGATGGCGGTCCACAGCTTGAGCAGGTAGTTCAGGTCCCATTGCAACTCGGGCGCGGAACGGCCGATGCCGGCGGTGCGCGCGATGATGCTCATGCCCTTGGGGTACTCCAGCTGGTCCATCGCCTCCTTGAGCTCGGCGCGGTCCTCGCCCTCGATGCGGCGCGACACGCCCCCGCCGCGTGGGTTGTTGGGCATCAGCACCACATAGCGGCCGGCCAGGCTGATGAAGGTGGTCAGGGCCGCGCCCTTGTTGCCGCGCTCTTCCTTCTCGACCTGAACGATCAGCTCCTGGCCTTCCTTGATCACGTCCTGGATCCTGGCCTGGCTGGGTGATACGCCCTCGGCGAAATACTGTTTGGAGATTTCCTTGAACGGCAGGAAGCCGTGGCGGTCTTCGCCATAGTCAACGAAGCAGGCCTCCAGCGACGGTTCCACGCGCGTGACGACGGCTTTGTAGATGTTGCCCTTGCGCTGCTCGCGCCCTTCGATCTCGATCTCGTAGTCCAGCAGCTTCTGGCCGTCCACGATGGCCAGGCGCCGCTCCTCGGGCTGCGTGGCATTGATGAGCATCCGCTTCATGATGCAATTCCTTTTCGTTGTGTCGTGGCGGCCCGCGCGCAGCGCTCTCTCAGGGCTGCAGCGGCGCGTACCGCCGGTTCCAAACCAAACAGGCTCTACACGAGCCGGAAATGCCTGGACTGACGCATCGAAACGAGGGAATTGCCGGGATGCACCACGACTGCTGGGTTGGCTAACTCAGCAGGCGGGGTGGTGGCGCGTGGATGGGGGCGAGCCGGTCAGCGCGCAGGCGTGCTACTAAAAATGTAGCTGTTGGCGCTTGACCGGCAGGTGTTGGTGGCGATTTGCGTGCACGTGGCAAAGGCTGACGCCCTCGCCACAATGACACCATCCATGCCAGCAACACCCACATGATTTTCGCTTTGATCCGCTGGCCGCAGTGCCCGGGTGGGGTGAGCGGCCAACTTGGGATTCCGTAGATTCAGTGTTTCGATTTGTCAGCCTGCACGGCCGGCATGCGGACCTTCGCAGGCAACCGGCCTGCAATCTGCGCGCATGACGCCCGTTGGCATCAACCATGCTGCGCGCCGAGCCGGGCTGGGTCCATTAAACTCCAGACAAATCAACCACTTACACATTCGTCGCGCAGGTGAAACACATTATAGGGGGCAAACCGGCCGCAGGCCGCACCCCGCCAGAAGCCCCAGCGGCCCGCATCGTCGAGGTCGACGCCGAATCCGCGGGCCAGCGGCTCGACAATTTCCTCATCCGCCACCTGAAGGGCGTGCCCAAGACCCACGTCTACCGCATCATCCGCAGCGGCGAGGTCCGCCTGAACAAGGGGCGCACCAGCGCCGACGCGCGCGTGGCACCGGGCGACCTGGTGCGTCTGCCCCCCGTGCGCGTGTCCGACAAGGTGCTGGACAAGGCGGAGCGCCCCGCGCCCGCGCGCGAATTCCCCATCCTGCTGGAAGACGAGCACCTGATCGCCATCGACAAGCCCGCCGGCACGGCCGTGCACGGCGGCAGCGGCGTGAGCTTTGGCGTGATCGAACAGTTGCGCCAGGCGCGCCCGCAGGCGCGCTTCCTGGAACTGGTGCACCGGCTGGACCGGGAGACCTCGGGCATTTTGCTGGTGGCCAAGAAGCGCTCGGCGCTCACACATCTGCAGGACCAGTTCCGCGGGCGCGAGACGGGCAAGACCTATCTGGCGCTGGTCACCGGCCACTGGCCCGCCAACAAGAAGGTCATCGACACGCCGCTGCACAAATACCTGCAGGAGGATGGCGAGCGCCGCGTGCGCGTGACCACGCCCGACGACCCGGACGGCATGCGCTCCGTCACCCTGGTCAAGGTGCGCAGCCAGCTCGCTCCGCGCCCCTTGCAGGGCCTGCCGGCGATGAGCCTGCTGGAGGTGACCATCAAGACCGGGCGCACGCACCAGATCCGCGTGCACCTGTCCTCCCAGGGCCACCCGATCGCGGGCGACGACAAGTACGGCGACTTCGACTTGAACCGGCGCCTGCAGAAGCAAGGCTTGAAACGCATGTTCCTTCACGCATGGCGGCTACAGTTTGACCACCCGGCCAGCGGTGAGCGCCTGGAATTGCGCGCCGAATTGCCGCCCGAACTGACCGCTTTCCTTTCCGACGACCCTGCACATGCCTGATTTCCGCCCGCGCCGATTCGATCTCATTGCCTTCGACTGGGATGGCACGCTGTTTGACTCCACCGCCATCATCGTGCGCAGCATTCAGGATGCGGTGCGCGATGTGGGCGGCACCGTGCCTACGGATGAAGCCGCCGCCTGGGTGATCGGCATGGCGCTTCCGCAGGCCCTGGCCCATGCGGCCCCCGACGTGCCGCGCGAGCGCTATACGGAGTTGGGCAACCGCTACCGCTACCACTACCTGCAGCACCAGGACGACCTGAGCCTGTTCGACGGCGTGCTGCCCATGCTGGAGGGCCTGCGCACCCGCGGCCACCTGCTGGCCGTAGCCACGGGCAAGAGCCGACGCGGCCTGGACCAGGTGCTGCACCAGGTGCAGTTGCGCGGCATGTTCGACGGTTCGCGCACCGCGGACGAAACCGCCGGCAAACCGCACCCGCTGATGCTGCAGGAGCTGATGGCCGAGTTCGGCGTGGAGCCCGAGCGCCTGCTGATGATCGGCGACACCACGCACGACCTCGCAATGGCCCGCGCCGCGGGCTGTGCCAGCGTGGGCGTGGGCTATGGCGCGCACGACACGGCGGGCTTTGCCGAACTGGGGCCGCTGTGCGTGGCTTCGTCCGTGGCCGATCTGCACCGTTGGCTGCAGGAGCACGCGTAATGGCGACTCCGGTGGAGCAACGCATCGACCTCTGCCCCAGCGAGGCACTGGTGGATGGCGGCCGCGCCGTGGCGTTCGACGTGCGCTACTGCGGCCAGATCTGCCGCGCTTTCGCCATCCGCTATCAGGGCCGCGTGCACGCCTACCTGAACCGCTGTACCCATGTACCGATGGAGATGGACTACCAGGAAGGTCAGTTTTTCGACGACACCGGCCGCTGGCTGCTGTGTGCCACGCATGGCGCGGCCTACCAGCCCGACACGGGAGCCTGCGCTGGCGGTCCGTGTCGCGGCGGGCTGGTGAAGATCGCCTTGTCCGAGGAAGGGGGCAGGGTGCGCTGGCATACTGCCCTCCATCTGCACACCGTAGAGTTTTGACTCCATGACCGATCCCACCCGCACCGAACCCACGGGATTCGAGGGAAATCCGCCCGCGGCGCCCGACCTGTGGGCGCAACAAGCTACAAAAAATGAAGCGAGCAAGGCCGCAGCCGCCCCCGGCTGGGAGCGCGAGACGCTGGAGAAGCTGGTGCTCGGCACCCTGGCCGAGCAGCGCGCGGCGCGCCGCTGGCGCAACTTCTGGCGCCTGGCGTGGGTCCTGTTGGCGGGCGCGGTGATCTGGGCCGCGCTTTCGCGCGAAATGACCGCCACCAGCAAGAGCACGCCGCATACGGCCGTGGTGGACGTGAAGGGCGAGATCGCCGCGGGCGCCGAGGCCAGCGCCGAATTTGTCGTAGCCGCCATGCGCAGCGCATTCGAGGATTCGGGTTCGCAGGCCGTGGTGCTGCTCATCAACTCGCCGGGCGGCAGTCCGGTGCAGGCGGGCATCATCAACGACGAGATCGTGCGCCTGAAGGCCAAGTACAACAAGCCCGTCTATGCCGTGGTCGAGGAAACCTGTGCCTCGGCGGCCTACTACATCGCCGCGGCGGCGGACGGCATCTTCGTGGACAAGGCCAGCATCGTGGGCAGCATCGGCGTGCTGATGGACGGCTTCGGCTTCACCGGCGCCATGGAAAAGCTGGGGGTGGAGCGCCGCCTGCTCACCGCCGGTGAGAACAAGGGGTTTCTCGATCCGTTCAGCCCCCAGACCGAAACCCAGCGCGCATACGCCCAGGCCATGCTCGACCAGATCCACCAGCAGTTCATCGGCGTGGTGAAGCAGGGGCGGGGCGACCGGCTCAAGGTCACGCCTGAAACCTTCAGCGGCCTGTTCTGGACGGGCCAGCAGGCGGTGGAGATGGGACTGGCCGACCAACTGGGCAACCTGGACTACGTGGCGCGCGAGGTGGTCAAGGCCGAAGACGTGATCGACTACACCCGCCGCGACAACGTGGCCGAGCGCCTGGCCAAGAAGTTTGGCGCCGCGGTAGGCATGGGCGCCGTGAAGGGCCTGGCTGCGCTGCAGTTGCCGCAGCTGCGCTGATATTGGGTTAAATCAGGCTCCAGCGCTTATCTATCAAGCGCTGCAAGCTATTATTTTTGAATTAACCGGGGCCGTACGTGCGGCCTACGCACCGATGGCGAAGACCGTGGGTACGCGGTTGTCCGGCGTGCCGGCGGTGTGGTGGCGCCATTCGCGCACCGTGTGGCTGGCAACTTGCGCATCGGCCAGCGTCAGGCCGCTTGCGCGCGCCAGCCGGGTCTGCGGCTGCAGTCCCTGCAGCAGCGCCTGCCACAGTGCGGCGTTGCGGTAAGGCGTCTCGATGAAAAGCTGTGTCTGGCCCTGCTTGTGGGCCAGAGTTTCCAGCTCGCGCAGGCGTTTGGTGCGCTCGCCTGCGTCCTGCGGCAGATAGCCCACGAAGGCGAAGTTCTGGCCGTTGAGTCCGCTGGCTGCCAGTGCCAGCAATAGCGACACCGGTCCCACCAGCGGTACCACGCGCAGCCCCAGGTCATGCGCCGCGCGCACCACGGAGCTGCCGGGGTCGGCGACGGCGGGCATGCCCGCCTCGCTGACCAGGCCCATGTCGTGCCCTGCCAATGCCGGCGCCAGCAGCGGACGTGCGTCGAACGATGCATGGCCCCGGGCGCCGTGGTCGCCCTTCTTGTGCACTTCGCGCGGCAGTTCGGTGATCTGCTGCGCCTGCAGCGGCGCCCCCAGCGGGTGCAGCGCGTCCACGCGCTTGAGGTAGGCGCGGCAGCTCTTGGCGTTCTCGCAAATCCAATGGGTGAGGCGTGCGGCCTGGCGCAACGTGCCCTCCGGTAGGGCTTCGGTCAGGGGTGCCTGGCTCTCGCAGCCGAAGTCCAGCGGCGCTGGCACCAGATACAGGATGCCCCGACCCGGGGTCGGGCCAACCGTTGCAGTGCTTTCGCTCATGGCAGCACCAGCCCCGCGGCGCGCAGCATGCGGCAGGTGCGTATCAAGGGCAGCCCGATCAGGGCGGTGGGGTCGTCGCTGTCGATCGCGTCGAGTAACGCGATGCCCAGGCCCTCGCTCTTGGCGCTTCCGGCGCAATCGTACGGCTGCTCGGCGCGCAGATAGCGCTCGATCTCCTCGTCCGAAAGGTCACGAAAGCGCACCCGCACCGGCGCCAGGTCCACCTGCTCGAAGCCGCAGTCCTGGCAGACCACCGCCACGGCGGTGTGGAACACCACGGTCTTGCCGCGCATGCGGCGCAACTGGACGGTGGCGCGTTCGTGGTCGCCGGGCTTGCCCAGCGGCTCGCCGTCCAGGTCTGCCACTTGGTCGGAGCCGATCACGATGGCCCGCGGATGCGGGCCGGCCACGGCGCGCGCCTTGGCCAGCGCCAGGCGCAGTGCCAGCGCGCGCGGGGCTTCGTCCGGCCGCGGTGTCTCGTCCACCGCGGGGGCAGCCACGTCGAAGGGCAGGCCCAGTCGGGCCAGGAGTTCGCGCCGGTAGCGCGAGGTCGATGCCAATATCAGGGAGCGGGGCAGGGGGGAGAAATCCGGCATGCCTGGATTCTCTTACACTGCCCAGCATGACCAAGGAACACTCCCCCGACCGGCTGGACGTCAAGGCTTTTGCACAGGCCGGCGCTCACCTGTCCGGTCATGACACGCTGCTCAAATACAAGCGTCTGGCCGAGGAGGCGCAGGGGCTGCACCCGGATCTGCGCGTGGATTGGGCGGCGGACGGCGAAGTGCGCACCACGCACGGCGTGGGCGGCCAGGTCTGGCTGCGCCTGAAAGCCAGCGCCACCTTGCCGATGACCTGCCAGCGCTGCCTGCATTCCGTGGACGTGCCCCTAGAGGTAGAGCGCGAATTCCGCTTCGTGGCCGATGAAGCCACCGCTGAGGCACTGGATGGCGACAGCGATGAGGATCTGCTGGCATTGAGCCGCGAGTTCGATCTGCGCGAGCTGATCGAAGACGAACTGCTCATGGCCCTGCCGGTGGTGCCGCGCCATGAGGAATGCCCGACAGATGTCACGCTGGCCTCCAGCGACGAGGACTTCGAGCAGGCCAGTGCCGACAAGCCCAATCCGTTCGCAGCCCTGGCAGGGCTTCGCAAGGACAATCCGGACGCCTGAGAAACGGCCCGTTCGGCGGTTTCGATCAAAAACCATTTGAGATATAATCGAGGGCTTCGCGCGAATCCCCTCGTGTCTTCAATGGGCTGATCGCGTTTTTCACCAACCCTTTCAAGACCCTAGGAGCCGATCATGGCTGTTCAGCAAAACAAGAAGTCTCCCTCCAAGCGCGGCATGCACCGTTCGCACAATGCCCTGACGGTGCCTGGCATCGCCGTGGAGCCCACGACCGGCGAAACCCATATGCGCCACCACATCAGCCCCAACGGCTTCTACCGCGGCCGTCAGGTACTGAAGAACAAATCCGAAGCCTGATCCAGGCTGCGCACCCTCCGGGCCCGCTGCTACGAAAGAAGTAGCGCGGGCCTTTGTCGTTTTGGCATGCGCCAAAATGGCCCATTTATTTACGGCCGCCTGACGGCTTGACGATTTGCCGATGATCACACTGGCTGTTGACTGCATGGGGGGCGATCATGGCCCCAGCGTCACGCTTCCCGCGTGCCGACAGTTCCTGGAGCATCACCCTGACGCACGCCTGATTCTGGTGGGTGGGCAGGACAGCCTGCAGGGTCTGGTACACGAGCGCGTGACGCATGTCGTGGCGTCGGAGGTGGTCACGATGGACGATGCGGTGGAGGTCGCGCTGCGTCGCAAGAAGGACTCCTCCATGCGCGTGGCCATCCAGCAAGTCAAGGATGGCGTGGCGCATGCGGCCATCTCCGCCGGTAACACTGGCGCGCTGATGGCCATCGCGCGCTATCTGCTCAAGACGCTGGACGGCATCGACCGCCCCGCCATCGCCACCCAGATGCCCAATGCACAAGGCGGTGCCACTACCGTGCTGGACCTGGGGGCGAATGTCGATTGCACGGCCGAGCATTTGCTGCAATTCGCTGTCATGGGATCTGCGTTGGTGTCGGTGCTGCAGGACAGCGATGAACCGCTCGTAGGATTGCTGAACATTGGCGAAGAGGTCATCAAGGGCAACGATGTCATCAAAAAAGCCGGGGAACTGCTGCGTTCTGCGGCCAAATCCGGCGACCTGAACTTTCACGGTAATGTGGAAGGCAACGACATCTTCAAGGGCACTGTGGACATCGTGGTGTGTGACGGTTTCGTTGGCAATGTGGCACTCAAGGCCAGTGAGGGCGTGGCATCGATGATTGCGGGAGCGCTCAAACAGGAGTTTTCGCGCAACATTTTCACAAAAATGGCTGCCATCGTCGCTTATCCGGTGTTATCTGCCATCATGAGGCGCATGGATCACCGACGTTACAACGGTGCCGCCCTGCTCGGACTGCGGGGGCTCGTGTTCAAGAGCCATGGTTCGGCCGACGTGCTGGCTTTCGAGCAGGCTTTGATCCGGGCGTATGATGCGGCCCGCAACAACCTGCTCGACCGCGTCCGCGCGCGGGTTGCGCATGCGGCGCCTTTGCTGGCAGCCGCAGACGCCCAGCCCGCTTCCTGACCGGCCGTGCCTCCCCCAATGACACGCTATTCACGCATTACCGGCACCGGCAGCTATTTGCCGCCGCACCGGGTAACCAATGATGACCTGGTGGCCCAGCTGGCGCAGCAGGGCATCGAGACCTCCGATGAATGGATCGTGGAGCGCACGGGCATCCGCGCACGCCATTTCGCCGACCGGGACGTCACCAGCAGCGACCTGGCGTTGGAGGCATCGCGCCGCGCGCTGGAGGCCGCCGGTTGCCAGGCGCAAGATCTTGACCTGATCATCGTCGCCACCTCCACACCGGACATGGTGTTTCCCTCCACCGCCTGTATTCTGCAAAACAAGCTGGGTGCCAATGGCTGCCCCGCCTTCGACGTGCAGGCCGTGTGCAGCGGCTTCGTCTATGCACTCACGGTGGCCGACGCCATGATCCGCTCCGGGGGAGCGCGCCGTGCGCTGGTCGTGGGGTCCGAGGTCTTCAGCCGCATTCTGGATTTCAACGACCGCACCACCTGTGTGCTGTTCGGCGACGGCGCCGGCGCAGTGGTGCTGGAGGCCTCGGAAGCGCCCGGCATCCTTGCGAGCGACCTGCATGCCGATGGCAGCCATGTCGGCATCCTCTGCGTGCCGGGCAACGTCTACGGCGGCCAGATTCTGGGCGACCCTTTGCTCAAGATGGATGGCCAGGCCGTCTTCAAGCTGGCCGTCGGCGTGCTGGAGAAAGCGGCGCGGGCCACGCTGGACAAGGCGGGCATGACCGACGCCGATATCGACTGGCTGATTCCCCACCAGGCCAACATTCGCATCATGCAGAGCACGGCGCGTAAGCTGAAGCTGTCCATGGACAAGGTGGTGGTCACGGTGGATCAGCACGGCAATACGTCGGCCGCCTCCATTCCCTTGGCACTGGACCATGGCGTGCGCAATGGCCAAGTCCAGCCGGGCCAGACGGTGCTGCTGGAAGGGGTGGGCGGCGGCTTCACCTGGGGTGCGGTGCTCCTGAAAATGTAGCTGCTTGCGCTTGCTGTGCAAGCGCTGGAGCCGCTTTTGTCTTGAACTGTTTGACCATGTCGAAAACTTTTGCATTTGTGTTCCCCGGCCAAGGCTCGCAGTCGGTGGGCATGCTGGACGCTTGGGGTGGCCATCCCGTGGTGGCCGAGACGCTGCGCGAGGCTTCAGAGGCGCTCGGCGAAGACGTCGGTGCGTTGATTCATGCGGGGCCCAAGGAGGCGCTGGCCCTTACCACCAACACCCAGCCGGTGATGCTGGTGGCCGGGATTGCGGCTTGGCGCGTGTGGTGCGCTGAGGGCGGGGCACTGCCGGCTGCCGTGGCCGGGCACTCCCTGGGCGAATACTCCGCGTTGGTGGCCTCGGGTGTTTTGAGTCTGGCCCAGGCAGCCCCGCTGGTGCGCCTGCGTGCCGCTGCCATGCAGGAGGCCGTGCCCGTGGGGGTTGGCGCCATGGCGGCCATCCTCGGACTGGAGTCAGCCAAGGTGATCGCCGGTTGCGCCGAGGCTACGGCCAGCTTTGGTGCTGGATCCACCGATGTGGTGGAAGCCGTGAATTTCAACGATCCCGCTCAGACCGTGATTGCGGGTACCAGGGCGGGCGTGGAGAAAGCCTGCGAAGTGCTCAAGGCAGCGGGCGCAAAGCGCGCACTGCCACTGCCGGTGTCGGCGCCCTTCCACTCCAGCCTGATGAAGCCCGCCGCTGAAAAACTGCGTGCCGCGCTTACTGCACTGGAATTGGGCGCTCCGCGCATTCCCGTGGTCAACAATGTGGACGTCGCGGTGCAGCAAGACGCAGATGCCATCCGCGATGCACTCTATCGGCAGGCCTTCGGCCCGGTGCGCTGGGTGGAGTGTGTGCAGGCGCTGAAGGCGCGTGGCGTGACGCATGTGATCGAATGCGGGCCCGGCAAGGTGCTGGCCGGGATGACCAAGCGCATCGACCCCGAACTGGTCGGCGCCTCACTGTTTGACCCGGCCACGCTGGCCGAAACCAAGGAACTGCTGGCATGAGTGAATCCGCCTCTCCCCAGATTGCGCTGGTTACCGGCGCCACCCGCGGCATCGGAGCCGCCATTGCCGCCGAGCTCGCCCAGCGGGGCTTGCGCGTGATTGGTACGGCCACCACGGATGAAGGCGCACAGCGCATCGGCCAGGCCCTGGCGGCCTACGGCGGCAAGGGCGTCAAACTGAACGTGACCGACGGCGCAGCAGTGGACACGCTGGTGGATGCCATCGTCAAGGAGCATGGGGGCCTGCATGTGCTGGTGAACAACGCGGGCATCACGCGTGACACGCTGGCCATGCGCATGAAGGACGACGACTGGGATGCCGTGCTTGACACCAATCTCAAGGCCGTTTTCCGCGTCAGCCGTGCGGCTATTCGGCCCATGATGAAACAGCGCTTTGGGCGCATCATCAGTATCACGAGCGTGGTGGGCGCATCGGGCAACCCCGGACAGGCCAACTACGCGGCCGCGAAGGCTGGTGTGGCAGGTATGACCCGCGCGTTGGCGCGTGAACTGGGCAGCCGCGGTATCACGGTGAACTGCGTGGCTCCGGGTTTTATTGCTACCGACATGACTGCCGATCTGCCGGAAGAGCAGAAAAAAGCGCTGAAATCCCAGATCGCCATGGGCGAATTGGGGCAGCCCAGTGACATCGCCCATGCCGTGGCTTACCTTGCATCGGCTGGTGCAGGTTATGTGACGGGACAAGAGTTGCATGTCAATGGCGGCATGTACATGTAATTAAAGTCAGTTGACGCCGTTTTGTCCGTACGGCGGGCTGCTACGGGGCTTTACCCGGAGCGGCTAGAATCGCGGATTCATTCACAACCCCCTGAGGGAAACCATGAGCGATATCGAAGCACGTGTCAAAAAAATCATTGCCGAACAACTCGGCGTGGAAGAGTCCCAAGTCACCAACGAAAAAGCCTTCGTGGCAGATCTGGGTGCCGACTCGCTGGACACGGTGGAACTGGTGATGGCGCTGGAAGACGAGTTCGGCATCGAGATCCCTGACGAAGACGCAGAGAAGATCACGACGGTGCAAAACGCCATCGACTACGCCAATACCCACCAGAAGGCCTAAGTCGCTGCCGCCCCGCACTCCCTGGGGCGCGGCATCCCATCAGCAAAGGTTTAGCGCATGAGCCGTCGTCGCGTTGTCGTGACCGGCCTGGGTTGCATCACCCCCGTTGGCAATACGGTGGCCGATGCCTGGGCCAACATCCTCGCCGGGAAATCCGGCATAGACCTCATCACCAAGTTCGATACGACGAACTTTGCCTGCAAGATAGCTGGCGAGGTCAAGGGTTTTGACCTGGACTCCTTCATCAGTGCCAAAGATG
Organism: [Acidovorax] ebreus TPSY; assembly: GCF_000022305.1. NCBI lineage: Bacteria > Pseudomonadati > Pseudomonadota > Betaproteobacteria > Burkholderiales > Comamonadaceae > Diaphorobacter > [Acidovorax] ebreus. Next base: position 2,793,454 of record NC_011992.1, on the reverse strand, counting down.
CGCGCACGATGGATACGTTCATCCATTACGGTATCGCGGCGGCCGAAGAGGCAGTGCGCGACGCTGGTCTGCCCACGGGCGAGGCGCTGGACGATGAATTGGCCACCCGCATCGGCTGCATCATTGGTTCCGGCATCGGCGGACTGCCGCTGATCGAGAACACGCATGCGGAGTTGACCAACCGGGGGCCGCGCCGCATCACGCCGTTTTTCGTCCCTGCATCCATCATCAACATGGTGGCTGGCCAGGTGTCGATGCGCTTCGGCTTCAAGGGACCGAACCTGTCGGTGGTCACAGCCTGCACCACGGGCCTGCACTGCATCGGCGAAGCGGCCCGCAAGATCGAATACGGGGATGCCGATGTGATCGTCGCTGGCGGTACGGAGTCCACCGTCTCGCCCCTGGGTGTGGGCGGCTTCGCAGCCATGCGTGCCCTGTCCACGCGCAACGATGATCCGCAGACGGCGTCACGCCCCTGGGATAAGGACCGCGATGGCTTCGTTCTCGGCGAGGGTGCGGGGGTTCTGGTGCTGGAAGAGTACGAACACGCCAAGGCGCGTGGCGCGCGCATCTACGCCGAGGTGTTGGGCTATGGCATGAGCGCCGACGCCGGGCACATGACGGCACCCAATATGGATGGCCCGCGGCGTGCCATGGTTGCCGCACTGCGCAATGCCGGCGTGAATGCCGACGAGGTGGATTACCTCAATGCGCACGGCACGTCCACGCCGCTGGGGGATCTCAACGAAACCAATGCCATCAAGGCGGCACTGGGTGACCATGCCAAGAAGATGGTGGTGAGTTCGACCAAATCGATGACCGGGCATTTGCTTGGTGGAGCGGGAGGCATTGAGAGTGTGTTCACCGTACTCGCTTTGCACCAGCAGAAGGTGCCTCCTACCACGAATATCTTCGAGCAGGATCCGGAGTGCGATCTGGACTACTGTGCCAACACGGCGCGGGACATGAAGATCGACATCGCAGTCAAGAACAATTTTGGCTTTGGTGGCACCAACGGAACGCTGGTGTTTCGGCGCGTCTGATTGATCGGGCCTGGCGCGGCGGCCGGCGCGTCCGCGAGTCTCTGGATCATCGGGCGGGCTCGTCCTCACCAGTGTTTGGCTAACGTCCGCCATGCGTGAGTCCTTGCACGCTCCCGCCGTTCGTTACCCCTATGGCCGCTCGGTCGTGGTGGCCCGCACCCTTGTCGTGTTGGCGCTGGCCGGCATGGCCTGTCTATCGGTCTGGTTGCTATCCCATGGACGTCAGCCCGACCTGGCCATGCGCGCCTGGGTTGGCGCTGTGGCCTGGGTGTTGGGTATGGCGGCGGCCTGGCGCTTCTGGCGCCGCCTGCCGGAAGGCTTTTTGGTGTGGGATGGCAGCCTATGGTGGTTGGAGACTGGGCGAACGGGCATACGTATGCCCGTGGATCCGTCTCTCAGGGTGCATCTTGACTTTCAGACCATCCTGATGCTTTCCGTGCAAGGGGCATCCCACACACGGCAATGGCTGTGGATGGAATGCAGGAGCGACCCTCTCCAATGGCCGGCTCTGCGGCGTGCGGTATATTCGCGCGCCCGTGGCGGCCCCCTCGCTAGCGCGCCCGCGAAGCAGACAACCGACGGAATGCCACCCCCGCAGGGTGGCGGAGCATCCCACAAGACATGACGACCCCATCGCCCGCGCCCCAAGAGCCCGCCGACAGTGATCTGCGATTGGTCGAGCGCACCGTCGCGGGGGACCAGCGCGCCTATGAACTTCTGGTTATCAAATACCAGCGGCGCATTGAGCGCCTGGTGGGGCGTATGGTGCGCGATACCGATCTGGTGGCCGACATCACGCAGGAAACCTTTCTGCGCGCCTACCGAGCCTTGCACCAGTTCCGTGGAGAGGCGCAGTTCTATACCTGGCTCTACCGCATCGCCGTGAACACCGCCAAGAAGGCGCTGGTAGACATGAAACGCAATCCGGTTGTCACGGAGAGCGCTCTTCGCGGCAGCAGCGACTCCGAAGATGAAACTTCCTTCCTGGATCGTGAACTAATCAGCGACGAAACCCCCGAAACCGTGTTGGCGGCCCAGGAAATCGCTGCCGCTGTCAATGCGGCCATGGAGGCATTGCCCGAGGATTTGCGGCAGGCCGTGACTCTGCGGGAGATCGAGGGGTTGAGTTACGAGGAAATTGCCTTAGCCATGGAATGCCCCATCGGTACGGTGCGCTCGCGGATCTTCCGTGCGCGCGAGGCAATTTCCGCGCGGGTCAAGCCTTTGCTGGAGAAGCGCTCCGGCAAGCGGTGGTAGGCGTGTGAATGGCAATGGCGCGGTTTGGCGAGTAAACACCATGAACGACGACATGATGATGCGAGAACAGCTGTCGGCTTTGGCCGATGGGGAGTTGCAGGGCGAAGAATTTGCGCACGCGCTCACCTATGCCGCGAACGCCGAGGGGCGGGCGACGTGGCAGCTCTACCATTTGATAGGTGACACCCTGCGCAGTTCTGAAGCAGCGGGCATGGGAGACCTTGAACTCGTAGACCGCCTGCGCACGCAACTGGCGCGCGAACCGGCGCCCCGTTTGGCGGCCGTGGAAGTAGGTCACGTGGCCTCTATGAAGGTGGGGCGGACGAAAGACAACGCAGCCAACGCCGCAGTGTTCCGCTGGAAGGTGGCGGCAGGGTTCGCGTCGTTTGCCGCAGTCGCGGCTGTTGGATGGAGTGTTTATCTGGGCGTCGAAGGTGACGGCCGCGCGGCAGGCGCGCAGTTGGCGGCGGCCCAGCCAGTCATGACGGCCACGGCGCCCGCTCTGCTGGCCACAGCCGCCGGCCCTGATGGGCAACAGGTCATGTTGCGTGATCCGCGTCTGGATGAGTTGCTCGCGGCGCACAAGCAGTTTGGCAGCACGACCGCACTGCAGATGCCCGCAGGCTTCCTGCGGAACGCCACGTTTGAAGCGCCTGCGCGCTAAAGGGTCGGGCTCATCGTTGGAATGTCTAGGCTAGGGAGTCCAGGCGCGTGATTCGGTGGCAAGTAATGCAGTGCTGCCGCAGGTTGCGGTCATGGTGGTTGGTGTGTGGCGGTTTGATGCTCTATGGCGTGGCTACGGCGAATTGCATGTCAGGCCCCGCACCAACGACCCCTGGCGAACCACGCGATGTGGCGGAGTGGGTTGCGCGCATGCACCATGCTTCGCTGTTTCGCAGCTACCGTGGCACGTTCGTGGTTCTTTCTTCCAACGGGGCCATGGTCAGTTCCCGGATCTGGCATGCCTGCGAGGGTGCGCGGCAAATTGAGCGGGTCGAGGCGCTGAGCGGAACACCACGGGTGGTCTTCCGGCGCGAAGAGGAGGTCCGCACCTTCCTTCCGCAGGCCCGTGTGGTACGCAGCGAACTGCGCGATGTGCCTGGTGCTTTTCCGCGTGTTGCCGATGCCAAGGGTGTCCATCCTTCGCAGCATTACGCACTGCGGGCGCTTGGGCAGGAGCGCGTGGCCGGGAGGGATGCCGATCGGCTTTTATTCCAGCCCCGTGACGCCTGGCGATTCGGCTACCAAATCTGGGTGGATCGTGTGTCTGGACTGGTTGTCAAGATGCAGACCTTGGACGGCGAGGGTCGGCTCCTGGAGCAGGCGGCGTTTTCGGAACTGAATCTGGATGTCCCGGCGGATCTGTCGCGCATCGAACAGATGATGGAGGACTTGCAGGGGTATCGTCTCGTGAAGGTCCCTCTTCAGCGGACGACGGCCGAAGCGCAAGGCTGGACCATGGGCGAGGCGGTGAACGGATTCGTCTCCCAGGGCTGCTATCGCAAAGACGTGATGGCCATGGCGTCCGGCCCGCTGTTGCAGTGCATTTATTCAGACGGTTTGGCCACGCTTTCCGTCTTTGTGGAGCCGTTCGATGCCGCACGCCATGCTGCATCTGTGCGCAGTGCCAGCATGGGCGCCACACAAGTGGTGGGCCGGCAGGTGCACAAAACTGCCTGGGTGACCGCTGTGGGGGAAGTTCCCGCCCGAACGCTCCAGCGGTTCATCGAGTCCGTCCAACGCAAGGACGAGTGATGCGCGCCGTTCCCGGTGTACGGGAACCAATGCGCGCCGCTTTCCCACAAACCGCTATTCCCGCTGTTGCGGGTTGTCTGGAAAAGAAAGGCTGATGATGACGAAACTCCGTGCAAAGCGCGCATGGTGGCCCTGCGCTGTGGCCATCGCCTTGGCAATGGGCGGCGCAGGCTTGGTGGCGGCGCCCGCTTCGGTGCAGGCCCAGCCTGCGGCCGTGGTGCGTGGCCTGCCTGACTTCACCGAACTGGTCGAGCAGGTGGGGCCGTCCGTGGTGAACATTCGCACAACCGAGAAGGTGACGGCGAGGCCCTCCATCGGGGGCATGGATGAAGACATGCTGGAGTTCTTCCGGCGTTTTGGTGTCCCGGTGCCCAACATTCCACGCCAGCAGGGGCCGCAGCGTCCGCAGCCAGAAGAACAGCCGCGTGGCGTGGGGTCGGGGTTCATTCTGAGTCCTGACGGCTATGTCATGACCAACGCCCACGTGGTGGAGGGTGCGGACGAAGTGATCGTGACGCTGACGGACAAGCGGGAGTTCAAGGCCAAGATCATTGGCTCGGACAAGCGCACCGACGTTGCCGTCGTCAAGATCGACGCCACGGGACTGCCCGCGGTAAAGGTGGGTGACGTGGGCCGTCTTAAGGCGGGTGAATGGGTCATGGCAATCGGCTCTCCCTTTGGCCTGGAAAACACCGTGACCGCCGGCATCGTAAGTGCCAAGCAGCGCGATACGGGCGACTATCTGCCCTTCATCCAGACGGACGTGGCCATCAATCCCGGTAACTCCGGCGGCCCTCTGATCAACATGCGGGGTGAGGTGGTGGGCATCAACAGCCAGATCTACTCCCGCTCCGGCGGATTCATGGGTATCTCGTTCGCCATTCCCATTGACGAGGCCATGCGCGTGAGCGAGCAACTGCGCGTGAGCGGTCGCGTGAGCCGTGGCCGCATTGGTGTTCAGATTGGCTCGGTTCCCAAGGATGTGGCGGAGTCCATCGGGCTTGGCAAAACCGACGGCGCGCTGGTGCGCGGCGTGGAGACTGGATCCCCCGCGGAGAAGGCTGGCATCGAGGCGGGCGACGTGATCACGCGCTATGACGGCAAGGCCGTCGAGAAGGTGTCTGACCTTCCCCGCTTGGTGGGCAACACCAAGCCAGGAACCAAGACCCATATCACGGTGTTCCGCCGTGGCGCATTGCGCGACCTGTCGATCACCATCGCCGAGGTGGAGCCCGATGAAAAGGTGGCAGCCAAGGCAGCCGAAGCAGAAGGCAAGGGCAAGTCCTCGACAGCGGCTCAGCAGATCGGCTTGGTCGTTGCCGACCTGACCGCTGCGCAGGCGAAGGAGCTGAAGGTGAAGGGGGGGGTGCGCGTGGTCTCTGCCAACGACGCGGCGGCGCGTGCCGGCCTGCGGGCAGACGATGTGATCGTCGCGCTGGCTAACACCGAAGTCCGTAACCTCAAAGATTTCGAAGCGGTACTAGCGAAGGCTGACATGGGGAAACCCATCAACGTGCTTTTCCGTCGCGGCGAATGGGCGCAATATGCACTGATCCGCCCGAACCGCTAAGCCGCGTCGCCAGGGATCGCTGGCGCCCTGCGATTCCGTAGCGGGGAACGCTCTTTCGCAGGGTTGGTATCAACGGGGCGCTATGTACTTATTGATAGAATAAGTGCGTTTCAAAGGCGCCAATCAATATAACTCCACCTTGAACGTCGCCATGCGGAAAACGCGCTAAGTCATGCACAGGTTTTCCATGGCTTGTTCACTTGTTATTCAGCAATTTGAGATGTGTTGGTTGAATAAGATGTGGATAAGTGCCTCGTTGCAGCCCGGCAACGACCCCGGGCGCTTGTAGGACGCACCCCTTGTCGGGGCCTTTTTGCCTACAATGAAGCTCCAACTATCGCAGTTGCCAAAGATTGTTGGTTCAGGGCGCGTCGCTTGTTTGACGCGCCCTTTTTTCTTGTCATGAGCCTTGCAGTTCAAATACTTGTCGTATCCCGTTGATGAACCACATCAGAAATTTTTCGATCATTGCGCACATTGACCACGGCAAGTCCACGCTTGCTGACCGCATCATCCAACGCTGCGGGGGACTGGCCGACCGGGAGATGGAAGCACAGGTGCTCGACTCGATGGACATCGAGAAGGAGCGCGGGATCACCATCAAGGCGCAGACCGCGGCACTGCAATACAAGGCGCGTGATGGCAAAGTCTACAACCTGAACCTGATCGATACGCCGGGCCACGTGGACTTCTCTTATGAGGTGTCGCGCTCGCTTTCGGCGTGTGAGGGTGCATTGCTGGTGGTCGATGCATCGCAGGGCGTCGAGGCGCAGACCGTGGCCAACTGCTACACCGCGCTGGATCTGGGTGTGGAAGTGCTGCCCGTGCTCAACAAGATGGATCTGCCCCAGGCCGATCCAGACACCGCCAAGGCCGAGATCGAGGATGTGATTGGCATCGACGCAAGCGAAGCCATTGCCATTTCGGCCAAGACAGGCATGGGCATCGACGACGTGCTAGAGCAGATCGTCGCCAAGGTGCCGGCACCGCGCGGCAAGCCCGACGCGCCGCTGCGCGCGATGATCATCGATAGTTGGTTTGACTCCTACGTGGGCGTCGTCATGCTGGTCCGTGTGGTCGATGGCCGGCTGCAGAAGGGCGAACGCTTCAAGATGATGGCCAGCGGCGCTGCCTACGAGGCGAACAACCTCGGTGTGTTCACGCCCGCGCAGCAGTCGCGCGATGCGTTGGAGGCGGGCGAGGTGGGCTACATCATCGCCGGCATCAAGGAACTGAAGGCAGCGAAGGTGGGCGACACCATCACGCTGGAAAAGAAGCTGCCCAACAACCTGGGCCCCGCCACGGAGGCGCTGCCGGGCTTCAAGGAAATCCAGCCCCAGGTGTTTGCCGGCCTGTACCCGACAGAAGCCAACCAGTACGACGCGCTGCGCGACGCGCTGGAAAAGCTGCAGCTCAACGATGCCTCGCTGCACTTCGAGCCCGAGGTGTCGCAGGCGCTGGGCTTCGGCTTCCGGTGCGGCTTCCTGGGGCTGCTGCACATGGAGATCGTGCAGGAACGCCTGGAGCGCGAATTCGACCAGGACCTGATCACCACCGCGCCCAGCGTGGTGTACGAGGTGGTCAAGGGCGACGGCGAGGTCATCATGGTCGAGAACCCGTCCAAGATGCCCGACCAGGGCAAGATTCAGGAGATCCGCGAGCCCATCGTGACCGTGCACCTGTATATGCCGCAGGACTACGTGGGCCCGGTCATGACGCTGGCCAACCAGAAGCGCGGCGTGCAAATGAACATGCAGTACCACGGCCGCCAGGTCATGCTGACCTACGAACTGCCGCTGGGCGAGATCGTGCTGGACTTCTTCGACAAGCTCAAGAGCGTCTCGCGCGGCTATGCCTCGATGGACTATGAGTTCAAGGAGTACCGCCCTTCCGACGTGGTCAAGGTGGACATCCTGCTCAACGGCGAAAAGGTGGACGCGCTGTCCATCATCGTCCACCGCAGCCAGTCGCAATACCGCGGCCGCGCGGTGGCGGCGAAGATGCGCGAGATCATCTCGCGCCAGATGTTCGACGTGGCCATCCAGGCGGCCATCGGCGCCAACATCATCGCGCGCGAGACCATCAAGGCATTGCGCAAGAACGTGCTGGCTAAGTGCTACGGCGGCGACATCACCCGCAAGCGCAAGCTGCTGGAAAAGCAGAAGGCAGGCAAGAAGCGCATGAAACAGATTGGGTCGGTGGAGGTGCCGCAAGAGGCCTTCCTGGCGATTCTGCAGGTTGAGGATTGATCGCTGTGCAAGTCATGCAATACATCACGGCCGCGGTTCTCGCGGCATTCGTGGGCTATGTGGGCGCGTGGTATTTCGGCGCGCTCGAAGGCAACTTCGCGCTGCTGCTGTTCCTGGCCACGGTGGTGACCGGGGCGTACTGGCTGGCCGAGCGCTTCATCTTCCTGCCCCGGCGCCGCCAGGCCGCGCAGGCACTGGAGGCCGCAGCGGCCCAGCGCCGCGCCGAGTTGGATCGCATGGGCATCCAGAAGGTGGACCAGGACGACCTTCAGGAAGCCAAGGGGCGCATCCTCATGCAACCCTGGTGGCTGGACTGGACTGCGGGGCTCTTCCCCGTGATCGCCATCGTCTTTCTGCTGCGCTCGTTCCTGTTCGAGCCCTTCAAGATTCCCTCGGGTTCGATGATCCCGACGCTGCTCGTGGGCGACCTGATCCTGGTGAACAAGTTCACCTATGGCTTGCGTCTGCCCGTGGTCAACACCAAGATCACTGAAGGCAATCCACTGCAGCGTGGTGACGTGGTGGTGTTCCGCTACCCGCCCCAACCCAACATGGACTACATCAAGCGCGTGGTGGGTATCCCAGGGGATGAAGTGGCCTACCTGAACAAGCGCCTGACGGTGAATGGCACGCCAGTGCCCACCACGGCACTACCGGACTTCTTCGACCCGGACGCGATGCGCTATTTCAAGCAGTTCGAGGAGCAACTGGGCGCACACCCGCACCGTCTTCTCAACAACCCCGAAGTTCCGGCGTTCGTGCAGGGTGCGAGCAATTACCAATTCCGCGATCAGTGCCGCTACAGCGTCGAGGGCGTGACCTGCAAGGTGCCTGAAGGGCACTACTTCATGATGGGTGACAACCGCGATAATTCGCTCGATTCGCGCTACTGGGGTTTCGTGCCGGACGGGAACATCGTAGGCAAGGCCTTCTTCGTGTGGATGAACTTCGGTAATCTCAAGCGCATCGGACCATTCAACTAACCAGTATTGGCAGAGAGGGAAGCAGACATGGGAGCACAACGCACCACCACTCGTTCGCGTCAGCGGGGGCTGTCGTTCATCGGCGTGATTTTCGTGGGCCTGATCGCTGTGGCCGCATTCGCGATCGGCGGGCAGTCCGTACCCATCTTCCTGGAATACTTAGCGATCAAGAAGGCCGCGGTGAAGGCGGCGCGCGACGGCTCGACGGTGCCCGAGATCCGCGCAGCGTTCGACCGGGCAGCAGCCATTGACGACATCCATTCCATTGCCGGCAAGGACCTGGAAATCACCAAGCGCAATGACAAGATCGTGGTGTCATTCAGCTATTCGCGTGAAATTGCCCTGGCGGGACCGGCCTTCCTGGTCTACCGCTTCCAGGAATCGACCCAACCCCCGAATTACTAGTCTTAGTGCAACCGGCCAGTCTCTCCACACTGCAGCAACGCCTGCAGCATCAGTTCTCCGATGCGTCGCTGCTGCAGCGCGCGCTCACCCACCGCAGCTTCAGCGCGGACCACAACGAACGCCTGGAATTCCTGGGCGACTCGGTGCTGAGCCTCGCGGTCTCCAGCCTGCTGTTTCGCCGCATGCGCGACCTGCCCGAAGGGGAGTTGTCGCGCGTGCGTGCACTGCTCGTCAAGCAGGACTCGCTGCACCAGATCGCCGTGCGGCTGCAGTTGCCGCCGGTGCTGCGCCTGGGGGAGGGCGAGGCCAAGTCCGGCGGCAAGCTGCGCCCGTCCATCCTGGCCGATGCATTGGAGGCGATCATCGGCGCGGTGTACCTGGATGCGGGCTATGAGTGCGCCGAGCAGCTGGTGCACCGCCTGTTCGAGGGCGTGGAATTGAGTCCGCGCTTGCAGGAGGCGGCGAAGGATGCCAAGACCGCGTTGCAGGAGTGGCTGCAGGGCCGCAAAATGAATCTGCCTCAGTACCGGGTCGTCTCCACCACGGGCGCCGCGCACAACCAGGTGTTCCATGTGGAGTGCGAGGTGGTCGAGTTGCAGCGCGTGGAGCGCGGCAGCGGCGCATCGCGCCGCGCCGCTGAGCAGGCCGCCGCCAGTGCCATGCTGGTCCAGTTGAAAGCGAAAAACGTATGAATGCTACTGAAACCGTAGCTGGTAGCGCAGACGATTCGGGCGCTAGCGGCCAAAATGACCTGGAAGCCATGCTGGCGGCCGCGCGCCCCGGCGGCGATGCCCCGGCCGAGGCCAGCGGGCAGCGCTGCGGGCTGATCGCCATCGTGGGCAAACCCAATGTGGGCAAGTCCACGCTGATGAATGCGCTGGTGGGGCAGAAGATTTCCATCACCAGCCGCAAGGCGCAGACCACGCGCCACCGTATCACGGGCATCCGCACACGCGGCGCCACGCAGTTCGTGTTCGTGGACACGCCGGGCTTTCAGACCCGGCACTCCACCGCGCTCAACAAGTCGCTCAACAAGACCGTGATGGGCGCGATCGGCGACGTGGACCTGATTCTCTTCGTGGTCGAGGCCGGCAGCTTCACGCTGGCCGACGCCAAGGTGCTGTCGCTGTTCAAGCCGGGCATCCCCACGCTGCTCATCGCCAACAAGCTCGATACCGTGCATCGCCGCGCCGAGATCGCACCGTGGCTGCGGGACATGCAGGGCCGCCACCCGTTCGCGGAGTTCGTGCCCATGTCGGCCAAGAACAAGGGCGATATCGAGCGCCTGTACGGCATCTGCGAAAAGTACCTGCCCGAGCAGCCCTGGTGGTATGCCGAGGACGAGTTGACCGACCGCAGCGAGAAATTCCTCGCCTCTGAAACCGTGCGCGAGAAGCTGTTCCGCTTCACGGGCGACGAATTGCCCTACACCTCCACGGTGGTCATCGACAAGTTCGATGAGGAAAAGAGCAAGCAGCACAAGCGCTTCATCCGCATCGCGGCCACCATCGTGGTGGAGCGCGACGGCCACAAGGCCATGGTGATCGGCGAAAAGGGCGAACGCCTGAAGCGCATCAGCACCGAGGCACGGCAGGAGCTTGAAAAGCTCATGGATGCCAAGGTGTTTTTGGAGGTCTGGGTCAAGGTGCGTTCCGGCTGGGCCGATGATGAAGCGCGCGTGCGCTCCTTCGGTTATGAATAGGACCGTCCCGTGAACGGCTGTGCCGTCTTCCCCTGCGCGCAGCGCTGCGTTTCGCGGGCACAGGGGTGACGCGGTGGCTGGGCAAGGCTCGCTCCGCGCAGGCTTCTGGCGTGGCCCGTTTCGCTGCTCTCTGACGGGTGGTGCAGTGGCGACGTCACGCGGCGCGGGGGATGCTTGCACACGGATTTTCAAGCAAATCAGCCTCCAGCGCTCATCTGTCAAGCGCTGGGAGCTATTGAAAAGATAGCAATTCATGGCCGCCCGCCGCATCGCCGACGAGCCCGCCTACGTACTCCACAGCTACGACTGGAGTGATTCCAGCCTGATCCTGGAGACGTTCACGCGCCATTACGGCCGCGTGGCGCTGGTCGCCAAAGGGGCGAAGAAGCCCACCTCCAACTTTCGGCCCGTGCTGCTGCCGCTGCAGCCGCTGCGGGTGACCTACACGCTGGGCGGCGAGGGGCATGGCGAGATCCATGCGCTCAAGGGCGCGGAGTGGGCGGGTGGCCATGTCATGCCGACGGGCGATGCGTTGCTATCGGGCCTGTACCTCAACGAACTGCTCCTGCGGCTGCTGGCGCGTGAGGACACCCACGCGCCGCTGTTCGATACCTATGCCGGCGTGGTGCGCGTGCTGGCAACCGTGGACCACGAGGGGGAACATGGCGATGCGCTGGAGCCCGTGCTGCGCAGCTTCGAGCTGCTGCTGCTGCGCGAGATCGGCCTGCTGCCGGGCCTGGATGCGGAGACCTCCACGCTTGCTCCGCTGCACGCGGCGGCGCGCTACGCGCTCGTGCCGGAAGCCGGCCTGCGCCCGGCCCTGTCGGCCGACCGGGCAGCGCTTTCGGGGGGCCAGTGGCTGGCCCTGCAGGGCGCGCTGGACGAACCCGCGCGCTACACCGCCACGCTGCGGGCCATCGCGACAGCCGAGGCGCCGGTGGCGGCCGATCTCAAGACACAGTTGCGTGCGCTGCTGCAATACCACTGCGGCAGCCCCTTGCTGCGCACGCGCCAGCTGATGATGGATCTGCAAAAACTCTGAGAGGCTGTCCTCAGGCTTTCCACGCGGCGCTTGGCCCCGCACCCGGCGGCGTGGTATCTCTTGCCAATGGCACGCGCTGTCAGCGCCCGATGTGCCGCGCAGACGGGCCAGTCCGCGAGAATCGCTTCCGCGATGGGTTTGAGGGCAGCTTCTGAAACACAGACAACGGGAGGGAACAGGGCATGGAGCATGGCAGGGCAAGAGGGTGGATGATCGGCTGGGCGATCGCGCAGGGCGCCGCATTGTGGGCGTTGCACGGGCTGCTGCCGAAGGGCGACGCCGCTGTGCTCTGGCCGCTCTACGCCGTGGTGCTGGCGGTGCCGCCGACCCTGCAACTGCTGGCCGCGTACCGTGCACGCCGCCTGCTGTGGGTGTACGCAGCGGCCCTGGCCATGGTGTTCGCCGCGGCCGCGGCTTATGCGGGCCATGCCTCGCTGGGTGAGAACCGCGGCCGCGCCGCCATGGCCCTGGGGGTGCTGCTGTCCTGCAGCTGGTTCGTGCTGCTGCCTTTTGCCGAGCAACGCCTGGCCAGCGGCACCTGGGCGCGCGACTACGCCCGGCTCTTCGCCACGGCCTGGCGCCATGCCTTCCAGTTGCTGTTGGCGGGCCTGTTCGCCGGGCTGTTCTGGGCGCTGCTGTTCCTGCTGGCCGGGCTGTTCAAGGTGCTGGGCGTGTCGCTCTTCATGGACACATTCACCAGCCGCCCGTTCGTCTACATGGCCACCCCGATGGCGTTCAGCATGGGGTTGTCGCTGTACGCGGCGCGGGAAGAAGCGTTGGCGGGGTTCTGGCGTTCGATGCTCCAGGTGCTGGGCTGGCTGTTGCCGCTGGCCTGCCTGATCGCTGTGCTGTTCCTCGTGGCGCTGCCGGTGCGCGGCCTGGCACCGCTGTGGAAGACCGGGCACGCCACGGCGCTCATGCTCGGTCTCATGGCGTGGCTGGTGTTTCTGTTCAACGTGGCCTGGAGCGACGGCCGGGCGGAAAGCCAGCGCTTCGGCCCCGGGCTGCAGCGCTTTTGCGCGGCCGGCCTGCTGGCAATGCCCGTGTATGCCGCGCTGTGCGCCTATGCGCTGGGACTGCGGGTGGCGCAGTACGGCTGGAGCGCGGACCGCGTCTGGGCCGCGCTGGCTGTGGCCCTGATGGCGGTCTACGCCGTCGGGTATGCGGTGGCCGCACTGCGGCGCGGTGCGCCCTGGATGGCGCTGGCGCGGCGGGTGAACGTGGCGGCGGCCTGGCTGGCCGTTGCGCTGGCCTTGTTGACCTGCACACCCGTGCTGGACCCGGCGCGCATCGCTGTCGCCAGCCAACTGGCGCGCCTGCAAGCGCAGCGCGTGGACGTGCAGGCCTTCGACTTCCGCTACCTGCGCTGGGACGCGGGCCGGGCCGGTCGCGCGGCGTTGGAGCAGTTGGCGCAGGAGCAGAGCCACCCCCAGGCCGCGCAGATCCGGGAACAGGCCCAGGCCGCCCAGCAGGACACGCACCGGTACGCGCGGGGCCGTGGAACGCCTGTTTGGACCGCCGAGACCCTGCGCGCCCGGTTGCAGCCGTTTCCCGCCGAGGCGGCGCCCGATGCCGCATGGCTTGAATTCCTGCTCACCCAGCTGCGGGGGAACCGGCTGTCGCTGACCTGCACCGAGGCCGCGCCCTGTCCCGTGCTGCGCATCGACCTGGACGGTGACGGGCAGGCGGAGCAGGTGCTGCTCAGCGGCTATGCGAGCCAGGTGTTCGCGCGGGACGGTGCGCAGTGGCGGACGGTGGGGCGTCTGCAGGGCAACCTCCGGCATGTGCAGGGCGCGCGGGCCGGGCAGTGGGTGGAGCAGGGCGTCCAGACCCAGCCGCCCCGCTGGCGCGACCTGGTGATCGGCGGCGAGCGCTACTCGGTGCGCGAGACGGACTGAGGTGGCCCGGCGGCGTTGCGCAGGCGCCCCGGCGCGGCCGCAACCCGCGCCGCCGCGCGCCGCGGCCTTGCGCAGCGTCGTCCCCGCCCCCGTCGCAGATTGCTATATTGCCTAGCTTCACGCCACCGCTTCGCATCCCATGACCACCTCCCACGCGCGCACCGCCCTCTCCGTGAACGTCAACAAAGTGGCGCTGGTGCGCAACACGCGCCATCTGGGCATTCCCAGCGTGCTGCGCGCCGCGCAGCTGTGCCTGGAGGCGGGGGCGCAGGGCATCACCGTCCATCCGCGCCCCGACGAGCGGCACATCCGTGCGCACGATGTGTACCAACTGGCCGAGCTGCTCAAGCAATGGCCGCAGGCCGAGTACAACATCGAGGGCAACCCCACGCACAACCTGATGGAGTTCATCCGCCAGGTGCGCCCGCACCAGGCCACCTTCGTGCCCGACAGCCAGGACCAGTTCACCAGCGACCACGGCTGGAGCTTTCCGCAAGATGCCGAGCGCCTGGCGCCCCTGATTGCCGAATGCCGGCAGTTGGGCGTGCGCGTGAGCCTGTTCATGGACCCCTTGCCCGAGCAGATGGCCGCCGCGCGCGCCGTGGGGGCCGACCGCGTGGAGCTGTACACCGAGCCTTACGCCGCCGCCTGGGGCACGCCGCAGCAGGCTGCGCAACTGGAGCGCTACCGTGCTGCCGCCCAGGCCGCGCTGGATGTCGGCCTGGGGGTGAACGCGGGCCACGACCTCAGCCGCGATAACCTGGCGGACTTCCTGGCCCACGTGCCCGGCGTGCTGGAGGTGTCCATCGGCCATGCGCTGATCGCCGATGCGCTGGAGTTGGGCTACGGCGACACGGTGCGTGCCTACCAGCGCTGCATCGCCCAGGGCATGACGGAGCGGGGACTCCTGAAACCATAGCTGCTGGCGCTTGTTGGATAAGCGCTAGAGACCTATTTGACTCATAACCCCATGATCTACGGCATCGGTACCGACATCTGCGACGTGCGCCGCATCCGCGCCAGCCTGGCGCGCCATGGCGATCGCTTCGCCGAAAAGGTGCTGGCCGATGGCGAGCTGGCCACCTGGCGCGCACGCTCGGCACGCTGGCCCGAGCGCGGCGTGCGCTACCTGGCCACGCGCTTTTCTGCCAAGGAGGCGTTCAGCAAGGCCATCGGCTTGGGGCTGCACATGCCCATGACCTGGCGGCATTGCGAGGTGGCCAACCTGCCCAGCGGCCAGCCCACAATCGTGCTGCACGGCGCGCTGCAGGACTGGTTTGCCGCGCGCGGCCTGCGCTGCCACCTGAGCGTGACCGACGAGAGCGACTACGCCGCCAGCTTCTGCGTGGTCGAGAAAGATTGAAGCCAAATCAGCCCGCAGCGCTTGTGTGGCAAGCGCTGATAGCTATCAAAATGAAAGCATGCAACCCATGACAGAACACGCACCCCTCATCATCGACGTGGCCGGCACGCAGCTTACCGCCACCGATCGCCAGCGCTTGGCCCACCCGCTCGTGGGCGGCGTGATCCTGTTCGCACGCAACTGGGAGCACCGCGCGCAGTTGCTGGAACTCACCGCCGCCATCAAGGCCGTACGGGGCGACCTGCTGATCTGCGTGGACCATGAGGGCGGTCGCGTGCAGCGCTTCAAGACCGATGGCTTCACGCACATCCCGCCCATGCGCGCCTTCGGTGAACTGTGGATGGACGACGGCAAGGGCAGCAAGCACCGCGAAGGCAGCGGCGCCCTGCGCGCCATGGACGCCGCCACGGCGGCGGGCTACGTGCTGGGCAGCGAGCTGCGCGCCTGCGGTGTGGACTTCTCCTTCACGCCGGTGCTCGACCTGGACTACGGCGCCAGCGGCGTGATCGGTGACCGGGCCTTTGCCCGCGACCCGCGCGTGGTCGCCATGCTGGCGCGCGCGCTCATGCAGGGCCTGCTGCAGGCGGGCATGGCCAACTGCGGCAAGCATTTTCCCGGCCATGGCTTCGTCAAGGCCGATTCGCACACCGAGATTCCGGTGGACCGCCGCAGTCTCACGGCGATCCTGGCCGACGACGCGGCCCCGTACCCGTGGCTGTCCACGGTGCTCACCAGCGTCATGCCCGCGCATGTGATCTACCCCAAGGTGGACAACCGCCCGGCGGGCTTCTCCACCAAGTGGCTGCAGGACATCCTGCGCGGACGGCTGCGCTTTGACGGCGCCGTTTTCAGCGACGACCTGAGCATGGAGGGCGCCCGTCGTTTGAACGGCCTGGACGGCGAGGTGGTCAGCTACACCGACGCCGGTGTGGCCGCGCTCAATGCCGGCTGCGACCTGGTGCTGCTGTGCAACCAGAGCCTGGGCGGCGGCGCGGCGGTGGACGAACTCATCGATGGCCTGGCCGCCGCGCAGGCCGCGGGCCGCTGGCAGGCCAGCGGTGCGAGCGAGGCGCGCCGCCTGGCTCTGCTGCCCGAGACACTGCCCCAGCCGTGGGACGACCTCATGGTGCAGCCAGCGTACATGCACGCGCTGGACCTGCTGCCTTGAAACGGGTGGCGGCGATGCGTGTCGGCGTACTCACCGGCGGGGGCGACTGCCCGGGGCTGAACGCGGTGATCCGCGCGGTCACCAAGTCGCTGATCCACCACGGACACTGCGAGGTACTGGGCATCGAAGACGGCTTCGAGGGCCTGAGGGGCGAAGCGTCGCGCGCGCGGCTGCTCACCTGGGACCAGGTCTCGGGCATCGTGCACATGGGCGGCACCATCCTGGGCACGAGCAACAGCGCCAACCCGCTGAAGGACGACGCGACGCTGGCCCAGGTGGAGCGCAACGTGCGCGCGCTGGGCCTGGACGTGGTGGTGGCCATTGGCGGCGACGGCACCATGAGCCTGGCCCATGGCCTGGCGCGGATCGGGCTGCAATGCGTGGGTGTGCCCAAGACCATCGACAACGACATCGCGCTGTGCGAGCGCAGCTTCGGCTTTGACACCGCCGTGGCCACGGCCACCGACGCGATGCGCCGCATCGAGAGCACGGCTTACAGCCACCACCGCGTCATGATCGTCGAGACCATGGGCCGCCATGCGGGCTGGCTGGCCCTGGAAAGCGGCATTGCCGCCGCGGCCGACGTGATCCTGCTGCCCGAGATCGACTACGACCTGCAGCCCATCATCGAGCGCTGCCGTCGGCGCGAGCAGCGCCAGCGTTACACCGTCATCTGCATCGGCGAAGGCGCCAAGGAGCGCGGCGCCGGCCTCACGGTGCGCGAGCAGGTGGCCCACAGCCCCGACCCTGTGCGCCTGGGTGGCGTGGGCCATGTGCTGCGCCAGCGGCTGCAGCCGCACCTGCAAAGCGAGGTGCGCACCACCGTGCTGGGCCATGTGCAGCGCGGGGGCGACCCGACCGCGTTCGATCGTGTGCTGGCCACGCGCTTCGGTCACCGGGCGGCGCAACTGGTGATCGATGGCCAGTTCGGCCACATGGTCACGCTACAGGGCGGGCACATCGCCAGTGTCCCCATCGCCCAGGTGGCCAACACCCAGCGCAAGGTGCCGCTCGACCATGAACTGATCGCCATCGCGCGGGCGATCGACGTGTGCCTGGGGGAGTAGGTACGCTGGCTGTGCTTCATTTTTAGGAGCTGCTTGCGCTTGATACGAAAGGCTTAGAGACAAAATCGATTCGCATTTTGTCCTGCATGCCAACGCGGTCTTACGACCGTGTCGGCCGGGTGTTCTGCCGCGCATCTGCGACGATCAGGGCTGGCCGGAACGCCGGGCCAGCCAGCGGTAGCCCATCGCTGGCGCCGGGTTTTTCTGCCGGACAGGCATCGGGAGCGGTATGCGTGAACGGGTGAATCTTGGAAAGAGCGCCCCCGCGCTGTATCAGGCGGTGGTGGAGTTGGACCGGTTGGCGTCCGAGGCTGCGGCACAGGCCGGCATCGCGACGGGGTTCGCGCACCTCCTGCGCCTGCGGGCATCCCAGCTCAACCAGTGCGCCTTCTGTGTCAGGCTGCACGCACGGGACGCGCTGGCCAGCCAGGAGAGCGGCGACCGCATTGCGGTGCTGCCCGCGTGGCGTGAGACCGATTACTTCAGCCCGAAGGAGCGCGCCGCTCTGGAACTGGTGGAAGCCATCACCTTGGTCGCGGATGGGCAGGTGTCCGATGCCGTTTACGCGCAGGCGGCAGGCGTCTTGTCCAAGGAGGAGATAGCCGCCGTTGAATGGCTGGCGGTGGTCATCAACGCCTGGAACCGGATCGCCATCTCCAGCCGCTACCCCGTCGGGGCCTGACGGCGGCGGGCCGCCGCAGCGGCCCATGCCCTTACGTAAAGTCCGCCGCACGGTGCGGGCCCTGGACAAGCGCGCGTGCGGACGACACGCCCTGCGGGCGCCGGCATGGCTGGATGGGGAAGGATGTTCACACGCATCAGGTGGGCCTGAACGCACTCACCGTGCCTTTGGCGCGAATGACGAGGGTGCCGCGGAGCTGTGCTCTGGTTGCCAAGCGAGCGGTGGGCGGTAATCGACCGCGCTGATGGGGCCGGGAAACCCGTTCGGGAGATTGGTAGACGGCGGCAGCGACGGTGCCTGCCCGCAGGTGCCGAAAGCGCTTGCGCGCCCAGGCACCGTTGGGATTACCACGTTCAGCGATCCTGCTGGTTCTGCTTGCTTCCCATTTGGTTGGGGCTCTGCTGGCTCTGCAATTTCTGCTGATCACGCTGATCCTGCGGGTTCAGGTTCTGCTGCCGGCTCGGATCCTGCTGGCCTTGTTGGCCCTGCTGTTGGTTCTGTTGGTTTTGCTGGTTTTGCTGCTGTTGTTGCTGATTCTGGGTTTGGTTGCCTTGCTGTGCCATGGTCGTTCTCCAAAGAGGTGGACAGGCGGGATTGCCTGCAGATCCATTGAAATGGTCGCGTACGGGGAAACAGGTCAGCGGTTTCCTACTGAGTGGTAGGAGGCTCGCTACTGCGGCGGCCATTCTTTGGGCTGCGACGTGGGGCAGTCCCGGCACTTGCCACGGGAAACGCGGGGGGGCCTCAGCACCGCACGCGTTGCAAACCAGTGCGCGCTTGGCGTTCGGGTGGAATCTGAAGGAAATATGATTCCAAGCCTTATGGAGTAACCGCGAGCAGCTATCAAAAGAAAAGCGGCCTGTAGGCCGCTTTCGTGTCGCACCAGCTTTGCGTCAAGCGCCCAGATAGGCCTTGCGCACGTCCGCATTGGTGAGCAGAGCGGCGCCTGTGTCCTCCAGCACCACGCGGCCGTTTTCCAGCACGTAGCCGCGGTCGGCGATCTGCAGGGCGCGGTTGGCGTTCTGCTCCACCAGAAACACGGTCACGCCCTCGGCACGGATGGCCTGGATGATCTCGAAGATCTGCGCAATGATCAGCGGCGCCAGGCCCAGCGTGGGCTCGTCCAGCAGCAGCAGGCGGGGCTTGCTCATCAGCGCGCGGCCGATGGCCAGCATCTGCTGCTCGCCACCCGACATGGTGCCGGCACGCTGCGCTGCGCGGTCCTTCAGGCGCGGAAACAGCTTGAACACGTGTTCCATGCCCTCCTCAATGGCCGCGCCGTCCTGGAAGAAGCCACCCATCTTCAGGTTCTCGACCACGGTCAGGTTCGAGAAGATGCGGCGTCCCTCGGGCGAGACGGCGATGCCCTTGCGCATGATGAGGTGCGTGGGTTGCTGGGTGATGTCCTCGCCCTCGAAGCGCACGGTGCCGCCGCTGGCGCGCGGCGTGCCGCACAGGGTCATGAGCAGCGAGGTCTTGCCCGCGCCATTGGAGCCGATCAGCGAGACGATTTCGCCCTGGTTCACGTGCAGGCTCACGCCATTCACGGCGCAGATCGCGCCGTAGTGCGTGGACAGGTTTTCTACTTGCAGCATGGGCTGGGCCATCACGCTTCCCCCAGATAGGCCTTGATGACCCGTTCGTCGTTGCGGATGGCGTCGGGCGTGCCCATGGCGATGGGTTTGCCGTATTCCATGACCAGGATGCGCTCGGAAACGCCCATCACCAGCCCCATGTCGTGCTCGATGAGCAGCACCGTCACGCCGTACTGGCGGCGCAGCTGATCGATCAGCGCCTGCAGGTCCTTCTTCTCCTGCGGGTTCAGGCCCGCGGCGGGCTCATCCAGCATGAGCAGGCGTGGCTTGGTGATCATGCAGCGCGCGATCTCCAGGCGGCGCTGGTGCCCGTAGGCCAGGTTGCCGGCCTCGCGGTTCACGAACTCGCGCAGGCCCATGACGTCCAGCCAGTGCATGGCTTGATCGATCTTCTCGGCCTCGCTCCGGCGGTAGCGCGCGGTGTTGAACAGGCCCGCCAGCAGCGGCGCCTGCGACTGGTGGTGCTGGGCCACCAGCAGGTTCTCCAGCACCGTCATGCCCTTGAACAGGCGCACGTTCTGGAACGTGCGCACCACACCTTGGCGCGCGACCTGGTGGCTGGTGTAGCCCGCAATGGCCTGGCCCTGCAGCGCGATCTGGCCGCTGCTCGGTTGGTAGAAGCCGCTGATGCAGTTGAACACCGTGGTCTTGCCCGCACCGTTGGGGCCGATGATGGCAAACACCTCCTGCGGTTTCACGTCGAAGGCCACATGGTCCACCGCCAGCAGGCCGCCGAAGCGCATGCACAGGTCCTTGACCTCAAGCAGGGGGGCGCTCATGCGGGCACCTCCACATGGTGGCGTTTCATGGGCAGCAGGCCCTGCGGGCGCCACACCATCATCAGGATCATGACCAGGCCGAAGATCAGCATGCGGTACTCGGAGAATTCGCGTGCCAGTTCGGGCAACACGGTAAGGATGATGGCCGCCACGATCACGCCCAGCTGCGAGCCCATGCCGCCCAGCACCACGATGGCCAGGATCAGCGCAGACTCGATGAAGGTGAACGACTCGGGGTTCACGATGCCCTGGCGCGCCGCGAAGAACGCGCCGCCGAAGCCCGCGAACATGGCGCCCAGCGTGAAGGCCGAGAGCTTGATCTTCATGGGGTTCAGGCCCAGCGACCGGCAGGCGATCTCGTCCTCGCGCAGTGCCTCCCAGGCGCGGCCGATGGGCATGCGGATCAGGCGGTTGCTGATGAACAGCGTGACCACCGCGAGCAGCAGCGCCATCAGGTACAAGGCGATCACCATGTGCAGGGAGTTGAACTCCATCCCGAAGAACTGGTGGAAGGTGGTGCCGCCCTCGACGGTGGGCGAGCGCGTCATCTCCAGGCCCAGCACGGACGGCTTGGGGATGCTGGAGATGCCGTCTGGTCCGCCCGTCCAGTCGGTCAGGTTGACCAGCAGCAGCCGGATGATTTCGCCAAAGCCCAGCGTCACGATGGCCAGATAGTCACCCCGCAGGCGCAGCACTGGAAAGCCCAGCACGAAGCCGAACAGCGCCGCCGCCGCGCCGGCCAGGGGAAGGGCTTCCCAGAAGCTCCAGCCGGCCCAGTGGAATAGCAGCGCATAGGTGTAGGCACCCACGGCATAGAAGCCCACGAAGCCCAGGTCCAACAGGCCGGCGAAGCCCACCACGATGTTCAGGCCGAGGCCCAGCATCACGTAGATCATGGCCAGCGTGGCGATGTCCACCGCGTTGCGGCCGGCGAAGAACGGCCACGATGCCGCGATCATCAGCGCCACGAAGATCAGCACCTTGCGCTGGCCCGGCGCCGCCTGAGGCAGGCTGGGCAGCGACAGCTTGGGCAGCCGCGCACCCAGCAGCGGGCGCAGCAGCTGCACCACGAACACGGCGAGGCACCCCCACAGCAGCGTGCGCCATTCGGGCACGATGATGGTGCGCGTGCCCGCGCGCTCCAGGTGCAGCGTGAAGATGGGCAGTACCACGATGGCCGCCAGAAAGGTGGCGATCAGCGCGTTCTTGAGATGGGAAGAAAAACCGGTGGCGTGCATCAGACTTTCTCCACTTCAGGCTTGCCCAGCAGGCCCGTGGGGCGCACCAGCAGGATGAGCACCAGCAGGCCGAAGGCCACGATGTCCTTGTACTCCGACGAGATGTAGGCGGCGGCGAAGGTCTCGGCCACGCCCAGGATCACCCCGCCCAGCATGGCGCCGGGAATGGAGCCGATGCCCCCGAGGACGGCCGCCGTGAACGCCTTGATGCCGGCGATGAACCCGATGAAGGGGTTGAGCTTGCCCACGGCGAGCGCGATCAGCACGCCGCCCACGGCCGCCAGCATGGCGCCCAGGATGAAGGTGAACGAGATCACGCGGTTGGTGTCGATGCCTAGCAGGTTGGCCATGTGCATGTCCTGCGAGCAGGCGCGCGAGGCACGGCCCATGCGCGAGTGCTGGATGTACAGCGTGAGCGCAATCATCAGCACCACCGCCACGGCGATGATGAGGATGCGCGAGTAGGGCACGTAGACCTCGAAGCCGCCTTCGCTGCCAAAGCGCAGCGCGCCGGGGATCAGCGAGGGCACGGCCATGTCGCGCGCGCCCTGGCCCAGCGCCACCCAGTTCTGCAGGAAGATGGACATGCCGATGGCCGAAATCAGTGCCACCAGGCGCGGGCTGCTGCGCAGCGGCTTGTAGGCCACCTGCTCCACCACGAAGCCGTAGACGCCCGTGATGGCCACCGCTACCACCAGCATCAGGGCGATGATCGCCCACACCGGCAGGCCACTCTGCACGCCGACGGCCGACAGCGTGACCAGGCCGATGTAGGCGCCGATCATGTAGATGTCGCCATGGGCGAAGTTGATCATTCCGATGATGCCGTAGACCATCGTGTAGCCGATCGCGATCAGCGCGTAGATGGCGCCCAGCGAAAGACCATTGAACAGCTGTTGTACCAGCTGGGGTATGAGATCAGACATGCATGCCACCCCTCAACAGGAAAAGGCCCCTCCAGGGGCCGAATGCAATGGACCAAGGGTGCGTGGCTTGCGCAACGCACCCTTGGGACGGGGAGGTGGTTTTACTTGGCGGCCAGGCTCTTGCTGCCGTCCTTGTGCCACTGGAAGACCTGGAAGTCGAAGCTGTTCAGGTCGCCCTGCTTGTTCCAGGACACGGGGCCCAGCACCGTTTCGATGGTGCTCTTGTGCAGGTGGTCGGCCACCTTGGCAGGGTTGTCGCCCACGGCCTTGATGCTGTCCAGCAGTGCCTGGGTGGCGGCGAACGAGGTCAGCTGGAAGGCGCCGGACGCATTGCGCTTCTTGTCCTTGAAGGCGGCCACGACGGCAGCGTTCTTCGGGTTGGCAGCGAAGTCGGCCGGCAGCGTCACCAGCATGCCTTCCACGGCGTTACCGGCAATGGCGTTCACCTCAGGGTTGCCCACGCCCTCGGGGCCCATCATGCGCACCTTCAGGCCTTGCTCGCCGGCCTGGCGCAGCAGCAGGCCCATCTCGGGGTGGTAGCCGCCGTAATACACGAAGTCCACGCCAGCGCTCTTGAGCTTGGTGATGACGGCGGAGTAGTCGCTGTCGCCGGCGTTGATGCCTTCGAACAGCGCCACGGTGATGCCGGCCTTCTTCAGGTCGTCACGCACGGAGGAGGCGATGCCCTGGCCATAGGACTGCTTGTCGTGCAGCACGGCGACCTTCTTGGGCTTGGCCTTTTCGGCGATGAACTTGGCAGCGGCAGGGCCTTGTTGGTCGTCACGGCCGATGGTGCGGAAGATGAAGTGGTAGTTCTTGCCGTCGGTGAGCGCCGGGGAGGTGGCCGACGGGGTGATGACGACCACGCCCTCGTTGTTGTAGATGGGAGCGGCAGCGATGGAGGCACCCGAGCACACCGGGCCGATCACGTAGCCGATCTTGGCATTCACCACACGGTTGGCGGCCACGGGGCCTTGTTTGGGTTCGCAGGCATCGTCGATGGAGACCAGCTCGATCTTCTTGCCGCCCACGCCGCCAGCGGCGTTGGCCATCTCGACGGCCGTGGTCACGCCTTCCTTGACCATGTCACCGTACTGCGTCAGCGGGCCAGTGGTGGGCATCACCATGGCGATCTTGACTTGCGCATGCGCGGTGGAGAACAAAGCGGCACCGGCCAGACCCAGTGCGGCAACGACGGTGTGCATGCGGAACGGAATGCTCATAGGACTCTTTCAACTTTGGGTAAAGCGGTCTGAAAAATCAACAGGCCCCGGTGGGGGCCTGAGACGTAGGCCGCAGAGATTAACGGGATGTGTGGCGTTGGCAACAGGGTAACCGGGGGTGGCCCTGCCGGAAGGTTTTTGCTAGGGCTGTTGCCGAAAGACGGGCAGCGTTGTCCGCGGGGCTTACGGCGGACTGCCATGCGCGGGGGCGATAGGGTTTTGCCCGTCACCCGGGGCGCAGTGACCGCGCTGTGCGGCCGTGGGGTGCCCGAATATATGTCAAAAAGGCCTGCAGCGCCCGCCCATCAAGCGCAGACAGCTATATTTTGATGAGCATCAACTCCGTCGATGTACTTGGGCCATCAAGGAAAGCTCGCCGGCTTGGGCGCGGGCGTGCTGGCGGGCTCGCGAGCGGTGGCGGCGCAGGCGGCGGAATCCGGAGCAGGATGTAGCCGTGACTCCGGCACCGGCGTGCCGGCACGCCAGCGGCGCACCACGCGCTGGAAGATCAGTGTGTTGGGAATCTGCAGCAGCGTGCCAGGCTCGGGGGCGGTGGCGTCCTCCAGCGTGATGTAAAGCAAGTTGATGTCCATCACGCGGCCCAGGGCGCCGGGCTTGTCGGCGGTGTCCAGCAGTTCGATGTGGTCTCCCACGCGGAACGGGCCAACGGTGAAGATCAGAAAGGCGCAAAACAGATTGGACAGCACGCTCCATGCCGCGAAGAACGCCACCGCGCCCACTGTGGCGAAGCCGGTGAAGGCCGTCCACAGCACGGCCGCTGACACCCCCAGGCGCTCCAGTACCAGCAGGCCGGCGCTGCCCAGGATGAGCCAGCGCACCACGGCGTTGATGGGTATGAGCAGTTCGTGCGGGAACTGGTAGTGGTCGCTGGCCCGCATGATGATGCGCAGCAGCAGGCGCTGCAGCAGCAGCGCGGCCAGGACGATGAGCACAATCTGCACACCGGGCACGATGATGTCGAGCCAGTCGTGCATCCAGACGGGAAGGGCGGTTTTCAGTCGCGGCAGCATGTCGGGGGAACGAACGGGTGGGCCAACGTCGGATGCGGCTCAAATCTGCCGCTGCTCGATGGTGTCCATCTGCATCTCGAAGCTGAAGAAGCGGTCCCGGCCCTGGGCCTTGGCGGCATACAGGGCCTCGTCGGCGCGCATGAGCATGGTCTCGGCGCTGGTACCGTCGTCGGGCACGCACGTGGTAATGCCACCCGACAGCGTGAGCGTTTCGCCGTTGGGCGAGCCCGGATGGGCGATGGCGCGGGACTTCAACAGCTTGCCCAGCGCGCGCGCGAACGTCATGGCGCCCGAGCGCGGCGTGTTGGGCAGGATCAGTGCAAATTCTTCGCCGCCATAGCGCGAGGCCACGTCGCGCGGTCGCATGCAGACGTCGTGCAGCACGCGGCCGACCTCCTTCAGGCAGGCATCGCCCTGCACATGGCCCAGGGTGTCGTTGTATCTCTTGAAATGGTCCAGGTCGCACAGCATCAGCGTGAGCGGCACTCCGTCGCGCCGCGCGGCGAGGATCTCGCTGTGCAGGATGCGGTCGAAGCCGCGGCGGTTGACCAGCCCCGTAAGCGGGTCCATCTCCACCATTTCGTTGAGGTGCTGGTTGGCCACGTGCAGCTCTTCGGTCAGTTCCACGAGGCGCCTGCGCATGTCGCGCAGCCGGCGCATGGCGCGCAGCTTGGCGGCCAGAACGATCGGCTTGACGGGCTTGACGAGGTAGTCATCTCCGCCGGCTTCGATGCCGCGCCACACATCCAGGTCGCCATCCAGCCCCGAGAGGAAGATGATGGGCGTCCAGCCGCCGGGTTCTGCCTCGCGCATGCGCTGGGCCACCCAGTAGCCGTCGTTGCCGCCAGGCAGGCGTATGTCCAGCAGCACCAGGTCGGGACGCCGCAGCTTGAACAGCTGTAGCGCCGCGTCGGCCGAGGCGGCCTCCAGTACCTCCGATACCCCCACATGGCGCAGCTCGCCTGCCAGTGTGGCGCGCACGGACGCCTGGTCCTCCACCAGCAGCACGCTGAAGGGCTCATGCAGGAACTGCGGAAATGCGTTGGCGCTGGCAGGAGGGCTCATGAGGCGGTGCGGTAGAGGCCGCTGGTGCGGCGGGATGTCAGCGTGGCCACGTGCGGCCACGCATGCCCACGGGTCAGTGCTCGCGCCGCAGGGCCGGAAACAGGATCACGTCACGGATGCTCGGGCTGTCGGTGAGCAGCATCATCAGCCGGTCGATGCCGATGCCGCAACCACCTGTGGGCGGCATGCCGTATTCCAGCGCACGTACGAAGTCGTGGTCAAAGAACATGGCCTCGTCATCGCCCGCGTCCTTGGCAGCCACCTGCGCATGAAAGCGGGCGGCCTGGTCTTCGGCGTCGTTCAGCTCCGAGAAGCCATTGCCGAACTCGCGGCCGGTGATGTAGAGCTCGAAGCGCTCCGTCACCTCGGGGCGCAGGTCGTTGGCGCGCGCCAGAGGGCTGATCTCGGTCGGGTGCTCCATGATGAAGGTTGGCTGCCAGAGCTTGTCCTCCACCTCTTCCTCGAAGTAGAGCACCTGCAGGCTGGCGAGGGTCCGGATGGACAGGCGGTCCTTCTCCTCGGTCATGCCCAGTTTCTTGAGCGCGCTGATGAGCCAGGCGGCATCGTCCACATGTGCGCCGGCCTCGGTGTGCTGGTAGATGGCCTCGCGGATCGTGAGGCGCTGGAAGGGCTGGGCCAGATCCACCGCGCGGCCACCGTAGGTGAGCTGCAGCGTGCCCGTGGCCTTGAGTGCGGCATCGCGCACCAGCGCCTCGGTGAAATCCATCAGATCGCGGTAGTTCCAGTAGGCCGCATAAAACTCCATCATCGTGAACTCGGGGTTGTGGCGCACCGAGATGCCTTCGTTGCGGAAGTTGCGGTTGATCTCGAACACGCGCTCGAAGCCGCCGACGATCAGGCGCTTGAGGTACAGCTCGGGCGCGATGCGCAGGAACATCTCCTGCTCCAACGCATTGTGGTGGGTGACGAAGGGCTTGGCGTTGGCGCCGCCGGGAATGGGGTGCAGCATGGGCGTTTCCACTTCCAGGAAGCCGTGCTCCATCATGAAAGAACGGATGCTGCCCACAGCCTTGCTGCGCGCGACGAAGCGCCGGCGCGCGGCCTCGTCGGTCATCAGGTCCACGTAGCGCTGGCGGTACTTGACCTCCTGGTCGGCTACACCGTGGAACTTGTCGGGCATGGGGCGCAGGCTCTTGGTGAGCAGGCGCAGGCGCGACACCTTGACCGATAGCTCGCCGGTCTTGGTCTTCATCAGCGTGCCTTCGGCACCCAGGATGTCACCGAGGTCCCAGCGCTTGAAGTCGGAATAGGCTTCTTCGCCAATGGCATCGCGTGTCACGTAGAGCTGGATGCGCCCGCCGGTGTCACCCAGCGATCCATCCTGCAGGGTCGCGAAGCTGGCCTTACCCATGACGCGCTTGAGCATCATGCGGCCGGCCACGCTCACCGTGATCGCCTGCGCTTCGAGCGCTTCTCCATCCAATGTGCCGTACTGCTGCTGCAGCACTGCGGCATGGTGCTGGGGCTTGTAGTCGTTGGGAAATGCCACGCCTTGACCCTGGGCCTGGTTCTCGCGCAGAGCCTTGAGCTTTTCACGGCGTTCGGCGATGAGTTGGTTTTCGTCCTGGGGGGCTGGTGCGGGAGTGGCTTCAGTGGACATGGCGGAGTGCTGGCTGGAATTTGGGCAGAAACCCTCTATTTTGCCATCCAGGCCGACAGCATCAGCAGCCCAGCGGTGCAAAGGCCGGTGAGCCACCACAGGTGCACCTGCGGCGTCCAACCCATGGGGGCGAGCAGCACCATTATCTGCATGATATTGAAACCTATGGTCAGCAATGAGTAGTGGCGCGCCAGTCCCTGCTGGAACGGCCGATGGCTCAGTGCCGCGAAGATGCATGCGCTACCCTGCCACAGAGTGATGGGCAGGATATAGGGCAGCAGGCCCTGCCATGTAGGCGCCAGCACCGTGGTCTGCAGTACGGCGGCGCTCCCCAGACCGATCAGCCCTGTGACCAGGGCAGCTCCCATTCCTACGCCCAGCGACTTCAAGCGTGAGGGCCGCGCTTGTGCCAGCAGCACTTGTGACCAAGCCGCGTGCACGATCGCGGGCATTAAGCCGAACAGCCGTAGCAGCACTGCTAGATAGCTGGCGTCCGCCGTGCCATGCTGCCGCTGCCAGGCCAACACCAGAGCTACGCCGGCCACGGCATCCATTACCGCGTGCGCCATGCGCAAGAGAGCGCTGCGGCCGTCGGATTGCCTTGCTGCGGATTGAGGTGGATGGTCGGTGCGGCTACCGTGAAGCAACCAGAGCGCCCCCACTGCATAGCCGCACGCCGCCGCGGCCAGTAGGCCGGTGGCGTTGTCAGCGTTTCCACGCACACCCAGCCCGGCGGCCAGCGCCAGTGCCAGCAAGGGGGGGGCTGTGCGTACGCAGGCGGCGGACATCGGTGATGCCGTGCGCAATACCCAGGGCTGGGCCAGGTACCAGCCCATTTGCAACAGCGCTAGCAGCCCGGCCCAGGCCACCACGGTGGTCAAAGGGAGGACGGGACTCGACCACCATAGGGCTGCGGCCACCAGGGGCAGCAGCAGTATCCAGCGCAGCAGGCTGGCGCGCAGAGCAGCACGTAGCGCCCGCTGTGGGGGCAGGTGTGCGTCGGCAAGGAACTGAAGTGGGCTTTGTGCCAGTGCCAGCGTGACCCAGAAAAACGCCACTTGTGCTACGACGGCGAAGTGGCCTGCCGCCGTGGGCGTGAAGAAGTGGAGCATGGCCGCACCCATGAGCGCTTGTGCGATCAGCGCGATCAGGCTGGCTCCGGCCATCAGCAGCGAGGTGCGGTTCACGGGCACAGCCCCAGGCGGCGCCAGAGTGCCAGTCGTTCAAGTACGCGCGGCCATGCCAGTGTGGATACATCAGGCACCACGCAGCCAGCCATGTCTGGTATGGGCAGGTAGGCAAAGCGCGCTCCGTGCCGCGCTTCGAAGGCCCGCACCCAGTCGTAGTCGGTGCTGACCACTGGCAAACCTGCCGCGCAGTATTCGATGAGTTTGGTGGACGTCTGTTGGCTGTACGGCAATTGGTCAGGAACCAGGTTCAGTCCGTAGCGCGCGCGGCGCAGCAGGGTGGGCACCTGACCGTGCGGAACGCGACCCGTGACGTGCCCCAAGGTGTGCAGTGTTTTACACAGATCGACAGGCGGCTCGCCAATCAGCAGAGTGCGCTGGCCTGCCTGTTGTAGTGCGGTCAGGAGTGGCACAAACTGCCGCAGACGTTGCATGTCCCCCAGATAGACTCCGTCGAACTCGGGCGCAGCCCGTCTCGCACACGGGGCAAGAAAGGACGGCTCCACGCCCATGTCACGGAACTCGTACGGCACGCCGTCGGAAAATCCCAGCCGATCGCGCACCCAGGTATTCTGGAAAAGGCGGTACTGCGGCACGGGCTGCAGGGCGCGCTTGGCCCGGTCCTTGACCTTAGGCCAGGGCGGCACTGAAGCCGATGCGTATTCATGGATGTGAAAGGCATGGCTGAGCCGCCGCGCCGCGTCGTGCGGCACGCGGCCGCACATCCACCAGCAGATGACCGCATCTGCAGGTACGCTCGCAGGGCGGGAATGCACCTGCGCGCTGTGCCCCAGCGCCGCAAGGAAGTCGCCATATGCCGCCAGTTCGGGCAGGTAAGCGCTGCCGGGGTGAATGAAGTGGATCAGCACGCCGCCTCCTGCAGCACGCGTTGCCAGTTATGCGAAAAGCGCTCAGGACTGTAGCGGCGCAGCACCTGGGCCATGTCGTGCGCCAGCTGTTCGGGTGGCATGGCGCACACGGTTTGCACGGCGCGAGCGAGCGCAGCCGCGCTGCAGTCGTGGGCCAGCGCATAGGGCATGTCTGGCCCCAACATTTCGCGCAGCGCGGGGATAGGCAGGCCCACGCAGGGCCTGCCAGCGGCCAGCGATTCCAGCGCTGCCATGGGGCAGCCTTCGTAGAGCGATGCGAGCACGGTAACTTGCCATGGGGCGTACACCGTGGCCTGTACGAGGTGAAAAGGGCGCAACTCCAGCCGGCCGACTTGCTGCAGGTCAGCACCGGCTGCACACAGCGCCGGTTGTGAAGGGCCATCGCCTACCATGCAAAGCCGATAAGTAGTCGGCAGCAAGCGCAGCATCTGCACCAGCAATTCGGGCTGCTTCTCCGGCGCAAGCCTGCCCACGAAACCCAGGTATTGCGGTGACGCGCCCATTGGCGCGGGCTGCCAATCAGGATGGGCGTTGGGAATCACCTCCAGGCGTTGCCCTGCCGCTGCACCGCCCGTGAATTCAAGGAACGAGTCGCGTGTGTGGGCTGAGACGAACACCACCCAGCGTAGTCGGCGATACAGCCACCGCAGCCAGGCGCGTTTGGCAGCACTGGCATGGGCGTGCTCCAGCACCTCCTGCGTGGGGCCGTGAAGCCATGCCACCACGGGCCGGCGCAGCAGCATGCCCAGCAGCCAGGCTGCATAGGACGGCAGAAAGCCGTTCGTGGCTACGATGATGTCGGCCCGCCAAACGGCACGCAGAAGCGCTCCGATGTGCGTATTGCGCAGGGCCAAGGCGACCGGTATCTGGCCTGCGCACCGCAGTGCATTCGCCAGCGCCTGTGTGGCGGTGTGAATACCGCCAACGGCCAAGTCTTCTTGCAACAGCAGGATGTAGCGCGTGTGCATTCTGGTGGAGGGCGCGCCAATAATTGCACGATGCCACACATTGAAACCTATTTGCTGGGCGAGGCTTTCAGCGACGATTTGCCTTTCAGGCCGGGGATTATCGGACATGCCCAGCCACGCGGTGATTTGCTGGCCGGCTGGGTCGCGCAGCAGTGCGTGCTGCATGTGGGCTTTGCCGACCATGCACCGCTGATTGCACGTCGCGCCTCCGACGGCAGTTGGTTGCACGCGCTTCTCAGCCGCAGCGCACGGATCTGCCATGGTGTCGACATCAACGCCACCGCTGTGGAAACGGCGCGCAGCCTGGGTTTTGACCACGTGCAGCAGCTCGACGTGTTCGCTCACGAGGCCCCGCAGGTGCTGGCCCGGTGTGCGCCCGACATGGTGCTGGTGCCTGACGTAATTGAGCACCTGCCTGACCCCGCCGCGTTCCTGCGTCGGCTGGCGCAGTGCCTGCCAGAGGCGGAGTTCGTCGTCAGTGTGCCCAATGCGTTGTCCCTGCGCAATGCGCTTCACGGCGTGTGCGGGGTGGAGCATGTCAACACCGACCATCGGGCGTGGTTTTCACCCTTCACACTACTGAAGGTGCTGGCGGATGCAGGGCTAGTGGGCGCCGAACTGCACAGCTGCCAGGTGGCGGCGCCGGGGACGATGAAGGGGCGCCTGTTGCATCGGCTGGCAGTGCGCAGGCCGTTGTGGGCGGATGTGCTGGTTGCGCGAGTGAAGGCACGTTGACAACTAGCGCGCTCCGAAACCTGTGAGCACCGTGCGCACCGTCTTGTAGGCAATGAGCAGATCCAGAGCCATGGAGCAGTGCGTCACGTAATACAGGTCATAGCTCAGCTTGATAGCGGTCTGCTCGGCGCTATCGGTATAGCCATGCTGCACCTGCGCCCAGCCCGTGAGACCGGGGCGCATCAAGTGGCGGTAGGGGTAGGCGGGCATGGCTGCGGCAAAGTGGTGCGCGAACTCTGCCTGCTCGGGACGGGGGCCGATGAGGCTCATTTCTCCGCGCAGTACGTTCCAGAGCTGGGGTAGTTCATCGAGCCGCGTGCGGCGGATGAAGCGGCCAACTGACGTGATACGGTCGTCCTGCTGTTTGGCGAACTGAACGATGTGGCTGGCAGGCTCGTGACGCATGCTGCGCAGCTTCCATATGCGGAAGCTGCGTCCGTGGCGACCCATGCGCTGCTGCGAGTACAACATGGGGCCGGGTGAATCGAACTTCACTGCCAGCCCCGCGGCCATACACAGCGGAACCCATAGCGGCACCGTGATGAGGGTCAGGCCCAAGTCCAGCATGCGCTTGGCGATGTCGTAAGCAGGGTAATTGGTCAGTTGCCATAGATCTTGCTCGCCCAGCGTCCCGGTGATTTTGCGGCCCGACAGCATTTCCGCTGCCGCTTCTGCGCTGTAGAGAGGGATGCGCTGGAGTTTGAGCTCGCTGATCCATTGTTGGCGTTGCGGGTCGGGATCAGCCAGCCGGTCTAGCACCACACCGTCCACGGCTACGCGCTGTTTTCGCGCTGGTAGTCCGGCCACCCAGCTGGTCAGGCGCAGTCGGTCATCGCCTTGCTCCTGCGGGCGCAGCATTTGGCGCAGGACGTAGGGTAAGTCGGCATCCACGTAGGCCAGGTGCAGCGTACGACGGGTCCCCCACAGCGCATGCCCGCACAGCAGCCAAGCCAAGGCCAGCATGTAGGCCATCAATACGGCGCCGCGCGAATAGGGCGCTTGCAGCAGTGCAAAGCCCAACGGGGTGAGCAGAAAGGCCACCGTGATCACCACCAGCAAAAAGCCACCCTGCTCCCGCGGCGGTAGATGGGCACCCTGGTGCAGCCAGCGTGTTGCCAACAGGTAGGACACCGCACACCACAGCACGGTGGCGGGGAACAGCGGTGTGACCCAGCCTGCGTGTTGCATCTTGTGCGCTATGGCGTAACCCAGCGCTTGAGGCAACAGGCCGAGCAGGCTCCACCACAACAGCGCGCCATCACGCCGTGCCGGGTCGGGTTCGGCGCAGGGTCGGGAGGTGACAACAGGCTGGGTCATGCACGGACTTGGGTGTAGATGGCGAGTATGGCCGACGCCATGCGTTCCGGGGCATGATGTTCTTCGTAATGGCGGCGGGCCATTCGGCCCATGTACTCGCGCAGCGCGGGGCTGCGGATTAGGCGCTCCATGGCTTGAGCGATGGCCTCCACGTCATTGGACACCAGGAATCCGTATTGTTCGGAGGGGAGCAATTCCGCCATCCCAGGCAGTCGACTGACCACGACGGGCAGCCCCGCCCGCATGGCTTCGATCACGGAGATGGGAAGACCTTCGTGGTCAGACAGCAACACGAAAAGGTGGTGCTGCGCGAGGCGCTGGGGCACGTCATCCACGTCGCCCACAAAACTCACTTGAAATAAGCCCAACCCGGATGCCAGCGCCTGCAAGGCCGTGCGATCCGGGCCATCGCCGATGAAACTGGCCGCTACCTCATGCCCCAGGCCATCGCGCAGCCGGACCAGGGCATGCAGGAGCAGGTCGGGGCGCTTGGGTGCGGCCAGCCGGGCTACCATGGCGACGCGCACGGGTTCCAGCCCAGGCTGAGCGCGTTGGCTATTGTTTTCTATGGCATTGGGTACGACGGTCAGCCGGTCAGCGCGAATCGGCAAACCTCGGGCAAGTTGTCGCTCGTGCTGCGATACACACACCATGTGCTCCGTCCAACGCGCCAGCAACCATTCACAGCACCACGCCACTGTGCGGCGTACCCGGGGTACTTCGGGTTTGAAAGCGAAGCCATGCACTGTGTAGATCACGGGCTTGCGGCACAGTCTGCCCGCCAGGCGTGCGACTACGCCCGATACGGCGCTGTGCGCGTGCAAGATGTCGGGTTCGTGCTCGCGGATCAGAGCGCGCAGTTGCAGTACCGAACGGAACAGATGCCAAGGCGCCAGCGAATTGCGCAGACTTGGCAGGCGGTAAATCGGCAGTCCCAGCGTGTGTAGGTCGCTTTCGAGCGGCGTGGGACCCGTGCCGCCAATGACAGCGCTGAAATGGATGCGGGAGGCCAGAGCCTGGCACAAGGTGCGCACATGGGTCTGGGCACCTCCTCGTTCGCCCTTGGTGATCACTTGCATCACCTTCAGTTTGGCCTGCATGCTACGCTAGCCAGAAATGCCGGTACGTTCCAGGATGTCACTCACCAGCTCCAGCCGCACCAGCGGGTTGTCCAGTTGCATGAGCTGCTGCTTGAGTTCCAACGGAATGGGCAATAACTCGCACCAGCGATTGGCAAGCCAACCGCAGTCTTGGAGATCTGTGCGTGAGGGCTGTGCGTGTGCGGCTGGTCCCCCGGCTGCTCCTGCCGCCTGCTCGCGCAGTGACGACAACACCTGCGTGAGTGTGCTAGCTGCACGCTGCAAGTCTGGGGGAACTTGGACCGGCGTGTCGCAAGGGATCTGTTCCACATTGGCGGTCCACAGCCCGTGGGGCAGCAGTTGTTGGCGCACGACACGAAAGCGGGCGATCCCCCGGCAACGTACGTGCATCAGCCCCGCTTGCAGTTCTTCTAAATGCTCGATCATGGCCAATGTGCCGACGCTGTATAGGCTTTCCGGCAGGGCTCCCGCCTGGCGCACCTCATGGCCGCGGGCCAGGGCCACGACGCCGAAGGGGGCACCCGCGCGGTGGCATTTGCGCACCATGTCCAGGTAACGCACCTCGAACACACGCAGCGGTAGAACACCACCGGGAAACAGCACGGTGTTGAGCGGAAACAGGGGCAGGGAGGTCAGCGTGAGGGGATCGGACATGGCGGCATGCGTAGCGTCGCTATCATCCCACGTTGAACCCGTGTGCGGCGCACTGCAACGGGGTCGACCTATTTGCTAATCGGCCATGCTGTTTCAAATTCTGTCTTTTCTCCTCGACGTTGCCAGCGGCCTGCTTACCGGGGCTTGCCTGTTGCGGCTGTACATGCAGCTGCAGCGGGTGTCGTTTGCCAATCCCGTGGGCCGTCTCGTGTTTGCCTTGAGCGACTGGCTGGTGCTGCCACTGCGCAAACTCGTTCCGTCGGCGGGGCGGTGGGATCTGTCTTGCCTTGCGGCGGCGCTGCTGCTGCAACTGGTCCAGTATCTGCTGCTGTGGCTTCTGGTGGGCGGGGGGATGGGACTGGCCTGGCTGCCGTGGATGGCGCTTTTTGGCCTGGCGCGCGTGGCCGTGTCGGGACTGATGGGCTTGCTGATCGTTTATGCCGTGCTCTCGTGGGTGCAAACGCGATCGCCCATCAGCGATGTGATCACCCGCCTGTGCGAGCCGTTGTTGCGCCCCGTGCGCCGTGTTCTGCCGCTACTGGGCGGGGTGGACCTGTCGCCGCTGGTGGTGCTGGTGCTGCTGCAGGTCGTGATGATCGTGCTGGGGCATCTGCAGGCCAGCGTCATGATGTAGCGACATTGTTCTCAATAAAAATAGCTGCTAGCGCCCGTCCAGCAAGCGCTAGCAGCTATTGTTTTTGATGCCCGTGGTTCAGGCTATCGCGTCGGCCGGCAGGCGCTGCAGCATGGACAGGCATTGCGCCACGGTCTGGCGCAGTTCGCGGCGGTCGCAGATGAAGTCCACAGCGCCCTTGGTCTGCAGGAACTCCGCGCGCTGGAAACCCTCGGGCAATGTGACGCGCACGGTGGATTCGATCACGCGCGGGCCGGCAAAGCCGATCAGTGCCTTGGGCTCGGCGATCACGATATCCCCCACGAAGGCGAAGCCGGCCGACACGCCACCCA
Organism: [Acidovorax] ebreus TPSY; assembly: GCF_000022305.1. Taxonomy (NCBI): domain Bacteria; kingdom Pseudomonadati; phylum Pseudomonadota; class Betaproteobacteria; order Burkholderiales; family Comamonadaceae; genus Diaphorobacter; species [Acidovorax] ebreus. Next base: position 2,757,975 of record NC_011992.1, on the reverse strand, counting down.
TGGTAGGGTCGGTCAGCACACTGATGTAGGGCAGGCCTTTCTTGGCCAAACGGGTGAGGGCCGCATTGGTCTTGGCCATCTGCATCAGGCTGAGCAGGCCTTCCTGCATGCGTGCGCCGCCCGTGGCGGTGAAGCAGATGAAGGGCACCTTCTGCTCGATGGCGGTTTCCACGCCGCGAACGAAGCGCTCGCCCACCACGGAACCCATGGAGCCGCCCATGAAATCGAATTCGAAGCAGGCCACCACGACGTTGATGCTCTTGACCGCGCCGCCCATGACGATGAGCGCGTCGGTCTCGCCGGTGTTCTCCAAGGCTTCCTTCAGGCGTTCGAGATACTTGCGGCTGTCCTTGAACTTGAGAGCGTCGACCGGCAGCACTTCCTGGCCGATCTCATAGCGTCCCTCGCCGTCCAGGAAGGCGTTGAGCCGCGCACGGGCGCTGATGCGGTGGTGGTGGCCGCATTGGGGACAGACGTTTTCGTTGTGCTCCAGATCAGTCTTGTAGAGCACGTTCTCGCAGCTCGGGCACTTGATCCACAGGCCCTCGGGCATCTGGCGACGCTCGGTAGGGTCGGTCTGCTGGATTTTGGAGGGCAGGAGTTTTTCGAGCCAGGACATAGGTTTCCTCTGTTCAGATCGCGGCTGCGCACGGGCCGTGGCCGGCGCGCAGGGCCGTTATTATGCGTCCAGCGCCTTGCGCACCCCGCGCAGAAAGTCCACGGTGATGCCGACCACTTTCTCATGGGGCTGGTCTTCGATGAGCTGGATGATGCGGCTGCCGATGACCACCGCATCGGCCACGCGGCCGATGGCCTGCGCGGTGGCGGCATCGCGAATGCCAAAGCCCACGCCGACGGGGATCTTCACATGCTCGCGGATGCGCGGCAGCATGGCCTCGACGGCGGCCGTGTCCAGCGCGCCGGAGCCGGTCACGCCCTTGAGTGAGACGTAGTAGACGTAGCCGCTGGCTACGCGAGCCACCTGCTGCATGCGTTCCGCCGTGGAGGTAGGTGCCAGCAGGAAGATCAGGTCGATGCCGTGGCCGCGCAGGTCGGCGGCGAACTGCTCGCACTCCTCGGGCGGGTAGTCCACGATCAGCACACCGTCCACGCCGGCTTCGCCCGCGTCGCGGGCGAAGGCGCCCTTGCCGTGGCGCTGCTCGTAGCGCTCCACCGGATTCGCGTAGCCCATCAGCACCACGGGCGTGGTGCTGTTGCGCAGGCGGAAGCTGCGCACCATCTCCAGCACCTGGGCCAGGCCCACGCCCAGTGCCAGGGCCTTCTCGCCCGCCTTCTGGATGACGGGGCCGTCGGCCATCGGGTCGGAAAAGGGCACGCCCAGTTCGATCACATCGGCGCCGGCCTCGACCATGCCGTGCATCAGGGCCGGTGTGATGTCGACGAAGGGAAAGCCTGCTGTGACGTAGGGGATGAGCGCCTTGCGGCCCTTGGACTGCAGCTCTGCAAAAGTGTCAGCGATGCGGCTCATGCGGCGGGTCCTCCCTTGACGGTCAACCCGCGCATGGAAGGACGGTCGTAGAAGTCCACGCCAGACAGGTCGGCCACGGTGCCGATGTCCTTGTCGCCGCGGCCGGACAGGTTCACAAGGATGGATTGCTGGGGCGTCATGGTCTTGGCGAGCTTGAGCGCGTAGGCCACGGCGTGGCTGGATTCCAGGGCCGGGATGATGCCCTCGGTGCGGCACAGGTAGTGAAAGGCTTCCAACGCTTCCGTATCGGTGATGCCCACGTACTCGGCTCGCTTGATTTCCTGCAGCCAGGCGTGCTCGGGGCCCACTCCGGGGTAGTCCAGGCCGGCGCTGATGCTGTGCGTCTCAGTGATCTGGCCATTCTCATCTTGCAGGATGAAGGTGCGGTTGCCGTGCAGCACGCCACTGGAGCCGCGCTGCAGGCTGGCGGAATGCTTGCCGCTGTCCAGGCCTTCGCCTGCGGCTTCCACGCCGATCAGGCGGGTTTTCTCGAACGGGATGTAGGTGTGGAAGATGCCCATGGCATTGCTGCCACCGCCCACGCAGGCCACGACGGCGTCGGGTTGCTCGGCGGCGATCTTCTGTTCGGCCAGCATGGCGGGCATCTGCGTGAGGCATTCCTTGCCGATCACGCTTTGGAAGTCACGCACCATCATGGGATAGGGGTGGGGGCCGGCCACGGTGCCGATGATGTAGAAGGTGTTGTCCACGTTGGCCACCCAGTCGCGCATGGCCTCGTTGAGCGCATCTTTCAGCGTCTTGCTGCCCGACTCGACGGGCACCACGGTGGCGCCCAGCAGCTTCATGCGGTAGACGTTGGGACTTTGGCGCTTGACGTCCTCGGCGCCCATGTACACCACACACTCCAGGCCATAGCGCGCGCAGATGGTGGCGGTGGCCACGCCGTGCTGGCCGGCGCCGGTCTCGGCAATGATGCGCGGCTTGCCCATGCGCTTGGCGAGCATGGCCTGGCCGATCACGTTGTTGATCTTGTGTGCGCCGGTGTGGTTCAGGTCTTCGCGCTTGAGGTAGATCTGCGCGCCGCCCATCTCGCGGCTGGTGCGCGCCGCGTGGTAAACCGGCGAGGGGCGGCCCACGAAGTGCGCAAGCTCATAGTGGAATTCCTTGAGAAACTCCGGGTCGTTCTGGTAGCGCGCATAGGCTTCGCGCAGTTCATTGATGGCGTGCGTCAGCGTCTCGGAGACGAAGCTGCCGCCATAGGGGCCAAAATGGCCCGAAGCATCGGGTTGGGTATATGCAGGCATTTACAAATAAGGAACTGGTGCCGCATCGGCCGCGCGTACGGCGGCGATGAAGCGGTCGATCTTGCCGGCGTCCTTGATCCCCTTCAGGAGCAGACCATCGGGGCCCGTGGCCTCCACGCCGGAACTGACATCAACGGCCAGCGCCCGGCAACGCGGGCGCACTTGCCGTATGCCATCGGTCACGTTTGCAGGCGTGAGTCCACCAGACAAAACGAGATGACAGTCGACGTTTGTTGGAAGGAGTGACCAATTGAATGCCTTGCCACCGCCGCCATAGCCCTCGACATGGGCGTCGAGCAGGATGGCGCGGGCGTGAGAGTGATCGTGGGCGTATTTTACGAGGTCGAACCGTGCCGCACCTTCGCCCAGGGGAATGCGCGCGGCGCGCAGGAAGGGAATGCGGCCCCCGTCGCTGGAGCGCAGGCAGTCCTCGGGCGTTTCGTCACCATGGAATTGCGCTGTCGCGCCCGGTACAGCAGCGCAGGCAGCTATCACATCAGTAGCATGGGCGTTCACGAACAACAGCACTGGCGTGACAAAGGGCGGCAGCCGCCGGGCCAGTTGCGCTGCGCGCTCTGGGGTGACGGCGCGCGGGCTCGCGGGATAGAGCACGAAGCCGACGGCGTCGGCACCGCTGGCGACGGCCGCGTCCACGTCCTGCTCGCGCGTGAGGCCGCAGATCTTGATGCGTGTGCGCGCGGTGGAGTGGACGGGGGTGGTCTGTGCTGCGGTCGGACTGCTCATGGCAGCCAATCATACGCAGCCGTGCGCGTCGGCAGGCCCCATTCCGCGCCGTATACCGGGCCCTGGAAGTACAGGCCATCGGGCGAAAAGGTAGGAGCAGCCGCGTCGCGCGACCGCGCCTCCAGCACCGTGCGCATCCATTCGGGCGGATACAGCCCCTGGCCAATGGCGACGATGCAGCCCATGATGTTGCGGATCATGTGGTGCAGGAACGCATTGCCTTCGAATTCAAAGCGCCAGTAGCAGGGGATACACCCGTGGGTGCCGGTGGACTCGCCCGCTGGCGGAGCCCGGCGTGTGATGTCGATGCGGTGCAATGTCTTCACCGGCGACTTGGCCTGGCAGGCCGAGGCGCGAAAGGACGTGAAGTCATGCTCGCCCAGCAAATGCTGCACGGCCCTGTGCATGGCCTGCTCATCGAGGGCATGAAACACCCAACCCACGCGCCCGGCATCGACGCTAGGGCGTACGGGCGACTGCAGCAACACGTAGGCATAGCGCCGGGCCACGGCGCAGGCGCGGGAATGAAAGGCATCGGGAACGGGTTGCGCCCACTGCACGGCGATGTCCGTCGGCAGGAAGGTGTTGGTGCCGCGGACCCAGGAAAACGGCGCACGCTGGAGTTGCGTATCAAAGTGCACCACCTGCATCAGCCCGTGCACGCCGGCGTCGGTGCGCCCGGCACAGATCGTGTGCACCTCCTGCGTGGCAAAGCGGCCCAGGGCCGCTTCCAGACGGTCTTGTACCGTGTTGCCAGAGGGCTGACTCTGCCAGCCGTTGTACGCCTGGCCGTTGTAACTGACGCCCAGGGCCATCCTCATCGGATGCTCCTTTCGGAGGGCAATGGCACGTCAGCGCGGCAATGGCCGCGTGCCCACCGCCGCATGAACATCAGCCCAGTTCGGCGAGCAGTCGCTGGGCGCGGGCCTTCAGCTCACCGGACGATTCGGCGATGACCTCTTCCACCAGGGCCCGCGCGCCTTCGCTGTCGCCAATGGTGTTGAACTCTTCCGCCAGTGCGAGCTTGGTGGCCAGAGGGTCGTCCGGCAGCGCGTCGGCAGCGGAGGACGCTGCCTTGGCGGCGACCGAGGGCGCGACGGGAACGGCCGCCGTGGGGGTGTCAAGGTCCAGCGACAGATCGCCGAGGTCGAATTCCAGGGATTCCGAGGTGGCGGCCTTCGCGTCGCGGCTGGTCAGGGGGGCGACGCCGGAGTCCATCAGGGACAAGTCATCGTCCAGGTTCAACGGAAGAGGCTCGCTTTGCACGTCGGGCTCTGTCGTCGCCTGCGGCGTCACCGCTGGCTCGTCCCAGGAGGCCTGGGGTAGTTCCAGGTCGCCCAGATCCAGGGACGGGACGGGCGCCTGGGCGGCCGGCACTACCGGCGCGGCTGCGGCGGTGTTGTTGGCTGCGGCCATGGCAAACGTGCTTGGCGCCGGGGCCGGAGCCGACGGTGCTTCGTGCAGATCGAGATCCAAGTCCAGATCGAGGTCTGGCAGCACAGAGTCCGGTCCGCCCGTGGGTGCCGCGGGAGCAGTTGCTGCGCCCAGCGTACTTGCAAAGGCCGCGGTCGATGCAGCGGCTGCTGTGGCGCTGGCGGCAACGGCAGGACGGCCACCGGGCTGGTACAGCGGATTTTCGGGGTCGAGCGTACGGCCCAGGTCGGACACGCGGGTCCAGTCGGGCCCCTGGCCGTTGGTGAGCCTGAACACGTCGTTGGCGACGGACTCCAGCGCCTTGCGGTCCTGGCGCTTGGCATAAATCTCGGCCAGTTTGGCGGGGATGGAGACGCGCTCCGGATGGTGGCGCAGGGCCTCCTTGAGAATTTCCTCCGCCTGCAGGTCACGGCCGTAGGCGAGGTAGACGTCGGCTTCCGCCACCGGATCCACATCGCCACCGGCATCCAGTTGGCTGGGCGAATAGGTCATGGACGAGGAGCCGGTCGTGAGTTCGCTGTTGGCCGTGTCCACACGCTGACCGCCACTGGCGCCGAAGAAGGAATCCGGCTGCAGGCTGCTTTCCGAGAACGAACTGTCCAGGGCACCCTGGTTGCGGCGGCTTTGGACCACGCGGTAGCCGCCATAGCCCAGCAACGCAAGTACGAGCGCCAGCGCGCCTCCTGCCAGCAGCGGGTCCTCCGTGAGGGCATCCAGGAAGCTGGGCTCTTCGTAGGGAACGGGCTGGGGGGCTGGACGCGGGGCCACGGTGGCGGGAGCGGGTGCTGCGGCAGAGGCCTGAGATGCTGCTTCGGCGGGAACAGCCGCCTCGGCGGCAGAGGCCTCGGGCGCTGGTGCGGCAGCTTCTGCCGTAGCAGTGCTCATGTCGGCGCTTGCAGCCGCGGTAGCGGGCGCGGGCAGCCCCCCGGCGGCGGGTACTGCCACCGCCGGCTGGCTGGCAGGGGCGGAAGGCGCCGTGGCTCCTGGCGCAGCTGCGCCAGCGCCGGCTGGCGCGGAGGCGCCGCTGAGCTGGTTCAGGTCCGAGATGTTCTTGGACAGCTCCGCCATGCGGGCGCTGTTCTGTTCGGCCTGCTTGTCGCGGGCCATCTGCTCCTCGGTCTTTTGGGCCTGAACGCTGCCTTTGGAGAGAGTGAGCTTATCGGGGCCGGCAGCGGCGGGCTTGCTCTCGTCCACCTGGGTCTGCACAGTGCCGCGCGCGGAGCGCTCTGCGGCCGCAACCTCGGCCTTGGGCGCTGTCGCAGCCATGCGGCGGCGGAATTCATTGAAATCGCGGCTTTGCGCGGCGACGATCTTGCGAGCTTCGGTGGCGTCCGTGGCTTGCGCCTCCGTTTCGCTAGGCATCTGCAGCACTGCGCCGGAACGCAGACGATTCACATTGCTGTTGACGAACGCGTCCGGATTGGCGCGCATCATTGCTACCAGCATCTGGTCCAGCGAGACGCCAGCGGGGCGATGGGCTTCCGCGATGCGGCCGGCCGTATCCCCGGGGCGCACGCGAATCTCGTCAACGCCAGCGGACGCGGGTGCCTCTGCGGGGGTGGGACGGCCAGCAACGGCGGGTGCGGGAGGGGTTGCTGGGCGTGCGACAGGCGCGGGCGCCGCGGTGGTGGCGGGGGTGCGCGGCGCAGTTGCCGCGGCACGGGGTGACGTTACCTGAGGTGCGGCGGTCACCGCCGCCTGCGGGCGGCTCGCCGGCGGGTCGAACAGCATCGTGTAGCTACGCACGATATGGCCGGAACTCCAGGTCGCATCGATAACCAAATCCACGAAGGGATCGTTGACCGGGCGGGTACTGCTCAAGCGCAGCACCATGGAGCCATTCGTGCGGCGGTGCAGTTGCACTTGCACGCTGTGCGCAGCGGGGGAATATTCCATGCCCTGGCTGCGGAAAACTTCAGGGCTGGCGGTGCTCACGCGCAGCGATTCGGCCTCGGCAGCAGTGATCTGGGGCAGTTCGACTTCCGCGCGCAGGGGCTCGCCAAGCGCCGACTGGACATTCACGCGGCCCAGGGCGAGAGCACTTGCATCGGTGGTGTAAAGACCAGCCGAGAGGATGGCCGCGGTGGCCAGGACAGAAAATTTCCAGCGATGCATGTGTGCGACGAATGAAGAGATGGATGGTGCCGAGGGGGCGGTATTTTTCTGGTCGTGATCGAGCCGCCCAGGCGCGTGAAAATATGTAAAAAGCACCATAGCATCAATGTTTTGCACTGACAAGCTGAGGTGTCGCGCCACGTTTTATACGGCGCAGGAAGAGGCCGGGACGGCCTTATTCCTGTTGGTAATGGACAACGATCGGTAACAGGCCGTATCAATCTATGACCTCGAAAAAACGCCACCCGAAGGTGGCGTTGAATCGGCGTCAGGCGTCCAGCAGGATGCGCAGCATGCGGCGCAGCGGCTCGGCGGCGCCCCACAGCAACTGGTCGCCGATGGTGAACGCGCCCACATACTCCGGACCCATGGCCAGCTTGCGGATGCGGCCGACGGGAATGGTCATGGTGCCGGTGACGGCCACGGGAGTCAGGTCCTTCAGCGTCGCCTCACGCGTATTGGGAACCACCTTCACCCAGTCGTTGTCGGCAGCGATCATGGCCTCGATGTCGGCTACGGGCACATCCTTCTTGAGCTTGAAGGTCAGTGCCTGGCTGTGGCAGCGCATGGCGCCTACGCGCACGCAGAAACCGTCCACCGGCACTGCGGCGGTGTTGAAGCCTTCCCCCTGGCCCAGGATCTTGTTGGTCTCGGCCATGCCCTTCCACTCTTCCTTGGACATGCCGTTGCCCAGGTCCTTGTCGATCCACGGGATGAGCGAGCCGCCCAGCGGCACGCCGAAATTGGCCGTCTCCGCGCCCGACAGGCTGCGCTGCTTGGCGATGACCTTGCGGTCGATTTCCAGGATGGCGCTCTTGGGGTCGTCGAGCAGGGCCTTCACCTCGGCATTCAGCGTGCCGTACTGCGTCAGCAGTTCGCGCATGTGCTGCGCGCCGCCGCCGCTGGCCGCCTGGTAGGTCTGGGTGCTCATCCACTCGACGAGCCCGGCCTTGTACAGCGCACCCACGCCCATCAGCATGCAGGACACGGTGCAGTTGCCGCCTATCCAATCCTTGCCGCCGTTCGCCAGCGCGTTCTTGATGACGGGCATGTTCACCGGGTCGAGCACGATGACCGCGTTCTTTTCCATGCGCAGGGCAGAGGCGGCGTCGATCCAGTGGCCGTTCCAGCCGGCCGCGCGCAGCTTGGGGTACACCTCGTTGGTGTAGTCGCCGCCCTGTGCGGTGAGGATGATGTCGCAGCGCTTGAGCTGTTCGATGTCGAACGCGTCCTGCAGCGTGGTCTCGTTCTTGGCCTGGGCGGGCGCCTTGCCGCCTGCGTTCGAGGTGGAGAAGAACAGGGGCTCGATCAGATCGAAGTCCTTTTCCTGCGCCATGCGGTCCATCAGGACCGAGCCGACCATGCCGCGCCAGCCGACCAAACCTACCAACTTGCTCATTTCATCGCCCTTTCAAAGTAAAAAACAGTACGCACGCGACCGGTGGCTGCTTTCTTCCGCCCCCGGCTCGTCTAGGCCAGGGAGGGCGCACGACGATGCCGGAGCTGGATCAGCCCGTAATGGTCGTGGTTTTGGTGATTGCGCGCGCAGCCTTGCGTGCCTTGACGGCAGAGGCGGTGTTCAGGGCGAACGGGCGGGCGGCAAACATAGCTGGGCATTGTAGCGGAACCCATGCAGGCCATGGCTGGGCATGCCGCCGCCATCACCGCTGCGCTGCGGTCATCCCCGCTGGATGGACACCCCGCCATCCACCAGCATGGCTGTCCCGGTGACGAACGATGCCGCGTCGGACGCCAGGTACAACGCGGCCTGGGCAATCTCCCGGGGCTGTGCCAGGCGCTTGAGTGCATGCAGTTGGGCGACCTGGGCCAGCGCCTCGGGTGTTCCGTTCATGGCGCGCGCCATGGGGGTGAGGGTGCCGCCGGGCAGCAAGGCATTCACACGGATGGCCTTCGCTCCGAACTCCGTGGCCAGTGCCTGGGTCAGGCCGATCAGGCCGGCCTTGCTCGCGGCATACGCGGCCGTGCCCGCAAATGCGGCGGTGTACCCCACGAAGGTGGAGGTGAGGATGATCGAACCACCTCCGCGCGCCAGCATTGCGGGAATCTGGTGCTTGGCGCCCAGGAAGGCACTGGTGAGGTTGGTCTCCAGGGTGTCGCGCCAATCGCTCGACTGCACGTCCGGCGTGGGTTGCAGCGGCCCCATGGTGCCCGCATTGTTGAAGGCGATATCGAGGCCGCCAAAACGCTCCACGGCAGTGGCGACGAGCGCTTGTGCGTAGGCTTCGTCGCGCACGTCGCCGGCCACTGCCGCAGCCGACCCTCCCTGCTGGGTGATGGCAGCGACGAGTTGGTCCAGCTCCGCTTGGCGCCCTGCGCCCACGACGACGGCCGCACCGGCCTCCGCGAAAAGCAGGGCCGCTGCGCGGCCGATGCCGGAGCTGGCGCCGGTGACGATGGCGACGCGCTGGGAGAGGGACGGTTGGTGGGACATGGGACGCTCCTTCGGGTTGGGTGAAGGAAGAGTCTCCCGGCCCGCGGGCGACGCGTCTGGCCGGATCCGGACTTGCGATGCCGCTTGTGCCGCTGGTGCTGCTTGCGCGCCACGAAAAAGCGGCCCCGAAGGGCCGCTGGCGCGTTGTGCGGGATGCCGCCCGTCAGGCAGCGAGGGCCTTCACCACGGCATCGCCCATCTGTGCCGTGCCCACCTTGGTGGTGCCGTCGCTGTAGATGTCAGGCGTGCGCAGGCCTTGGGCCAGCACCTGCTGCACCGCGGCTTCGATGCGGCGCGCGGCTTCTTCCTGGTTCAGGCTGAAGCGCAGCATCATGGCGGCGCTGAGGATGGTGGCCAGAGGGTTGGCTACGCCCTTGCCGGCGATGTCCGGGGCGCTGCCGTGGCTGGGCTCGTACAGGCCTTGCTTCTTATCGTTCAGGCTGGCCGAGGGCAGCATGCCGATGGAGCCGGTGAGCATGGAGGCTTCGTCGGAGAGGATGTCGCCGAACATGTTGCCGGTGACGATCACGTCGAACGCCTTGGGCGCTTTCACGAGCTGCATGGCCGCGTTGTCCACGTACATGTGCTGCAGCTCCACGTCGGGATAGTCCTTGTGTACCTCGGTCACGACGTCCTTCCAGAACTGGAAGGTTTCCAGCACGTTGGCCTTGTCCACGCTGGTGACCTTCTTGTTGCGCTTGCGCGCGGCCTCAAACGCGACGCGGGCGATGCGCTCGATCTCGGGCTTGCTGTAGCGCATGGTGTCGAATGCTTCCTCGGCGCCGGGGAAGTGGCCGTCGGCGGCGGTGCGACGCCCGCGCGGCTGGCCGAAGTAGATGTCGCCGGTCAGCTCGCGGATGATGAGGATGTCCAGGCCGGCCACCAGCTCGGGCTTGAGGCTGGACGCATGCGTGAGCTGCTCGTAGCAGATCGCGGGACGGAAGTTGGCGAACAGGCCCAGGTGCTTGCGCAGGCCCAGGATGGCCTGCTCGGGGCGCAGCGGGCGCGCCAACGTGTCGTACTTCCAGTCGCCCACGGCGCCGAACAGGATGGCGTCGGCACTCTTGGCGAGATTCAACGTGGACTCCGGCAGCGGGTGGCCCGCGGCCTCGTAGGCGGCGCCGCCCACGGGTGCCGTCTCCATCTCCAGCTTCAGGTCCAGGGCTTCGAGCACCTTGACGGCCTCGGCGACGATCTCGGGGCCAATGCCGTCACCCGGCAGAACTGCGATTTTCATGGTCATTCACTTCTGTTTTGATAGCTGTCAGCGCTTGATGGATAAGCGCCGGAGGCTGTTTTTGCTTGTAATCAATCGGTCAGGGCCGGTGGCGGGTCACGCGGCCATGGTGTGGCTCAGCCACGGCTTGCTGGCCAGGCGTGCGGCTTCGAACGCGCGGATCTTGTCGGCATGGCGCAGCGTCAGCCCGATGTCGTCAAAGCCGTTGAGCAAGCAGTACTTGCGAAACGGCACCACGTCGAAGGGGATCTCCTCGCCCTGGGGACGCACCACCACCTGGCGCTCCAGGTCCACGGTGAGCTGGTAGCCGGGGAAGGCGGCCGCTTCGTTGAACAGCTGGTCCACCGTGGCTTCGGGCAGCACGATGGGCAGCAGGCCGTTCTTGAAGCAGTTGTTGAAGAAGATGTCGGCGAAGCTCGGCGCGATGATGGCGCGAAAACCGTATTGGTCCAGCGCCCAGGGCGCGTGCTCGCGGCTGGAGCCGCAGCCGAAGTTCTTGCGCGCCAGCAGGATGCTCGCGCCCTGGTAGCGCGGCTGGTTCAGCACGAAGTCGGGGTTGGGCTTGCGCTGGGATTCGGGCACGCCCGGCTCGCCCTTGTCGAGGTAGCGCCACTCGTCGAACAGGTTGGGGCCGAAGCCCGTCTTCTTGATCGACTTGAGGAACTGCTTGGGGATGATGGCGTCGGTATCGACGTTCTCGCGGTCCATGGGGGCGACGAGGCCCTTGTGGAGGGTGAATTTCTGCATGGTGGTGTGTCCGGAAAGAAGTGGCGTTGGGGCCCGCGGGCTTACTGGCCGTTGGTCCAAGTGCCGGCCTTGATCTGTGCGCTGGAGGTTTCGCAGGCCTTGCGCTTGTCCTGCAGCGCATCGGCGGTCAGGTTGTAGTAGTAGGCATCCACGGGCTGACCCATCAGCCCCTTGCAGGCGCCGCTGGCCGGGCGCGGGCACTGCGGCAGGTGGCTCACCTTGCCGGGCTTGCCGCCCAGTTGGGCGGACATCTGCGCCAGGCCGCCGCAGCTGCCCTTGATCTGGTCGTCGGGCACGCCGGCGGCGAATTCCATGCAGTCCTTGACCTGCGTGGTCTTGCCACTGAAGGTGATGCTGCCTTCGATGACGCAGGCGCGGTTGGCGGCCCACGACAGGGCGGGGCTGGCCAGCAGCAGCGTGGTGGCGAGGCAGGCGAGGGCTTTCTTCATGCGGAGCTCCTGGGATGGCGGTGTGGAGGGGCTTACTTGGCGGCGCGTTCGATGGCGCTGCCGGCGCGCTGCACGTCCTGGCCCATGCCCTTGACGGTGTTGCAGCCGGCCAGCACGAAGGCCAGCGCGAGCAGGGCGGCGAGAGACTTGTTCATGGTGGGAGGCTCCTTAAGCGAACTGGCGGATGTCCACGAAGTGGCCATGGATGGCGGCGGCCGCGGCCATGGCGGGGCTCACGAGGTGCGTGCGCCCGCCCGCGCCCTGGCGGCCTTCGAAGTTGCGGTTGGACGTGGAAGCGCAGCGCTCGCCGGGCTCCAGGCGGTCGGCATTCATGGCCAGGCACATGGAGCAACCGGGCTCGCGCCATTCAAAGCCCGCGGCCTTGAAAATCGCATCCAGCCCCTCGCGTTCGGCCTGTTCCTTCACCAGGCCCGAGCCAGGTACCACCATGGCCAGCTTGATGTTCTTGGCGACCTTCTGGCCGAGCTTCTTCACCACGGCGGCGGCTTCGCGCATGTCCTCGATGCGGCTGTTGGTGCACGAGCCGATGAACACCTTGTCCACGAAGATGTCATCCATCGGCTTGCCGGGCTGCAGACCCATGTAGGTCAGCGCACGCTCGATGGCGCCGCGCTTGGACGGGTCCTTCTCCTTGTCCGGGTCGGGCACCACGGCGTCGATGCCCAGCACCATCTCGGGGCTGGTGCCCCAGGTGACCTGCGGCACGATCTCGGCGGCGTTCAACTCCACCACCGCGTCGAACTTGGCGTCCGCGTCCGAGTGCAGCGTCTTCCAGTACGCCACGGCCTGGTCCCACTCCACGCCCGTGGGCGCGAGCGGGCGGCCCTTGACGTAGTTGATCGTCTTGTCGTCCACCGCTACCAGGCCCGCGCGCGCGCCGGCTTCGATGGCCATGTTGCACACGGTCATGCGGCCTTCCATGCTCAGGTCGCGGATGGCTTCCCCGGCAAATTCAATCGTGTAACCCGTGCCGCCGGCGGTGCCGATCTTGCCGATGATGGCCAGCACGATGTCCTTGGCCGTGATGCCAGGGGCGACCTTGCCATTCACTTGGACCAGCATGTTCTTGGCCTTCTTGGCCAGCAGGGTCTGCGTGGCCATCACGTGCTCGACCTCGCTGGTGCCGATGCCGTGGGCCAGCGCGCCGAACGCGCCGTGGGTGCTGGTGTGGCTGTCGCCGCAGACCACGGTCATGCCCGGGAGGGTGGCGCCGTTCTCGGGGCCGATCACGTGCACGATGCCCTGGCGCTTGGACAGGAAGGGGAAGAACGCCGCCGCACCGGACTCCTGGATGTTCTTGTCCAGCGTGACGATCTGCTCCTTGCTGATCGGGTCGGCAATGCCGTCGTAGCCGCGCTCCCAACCGGTGGTGGGAGTGTTGTGGTCGGCCGTGGCCACGATGGAGCTCACGCGCCAGACCTTGCGGCCCGCCTCGCGCAGACCCTCGAAGGCCTGCGGGCTGGTCACCTCATGCACCAGGTGGCGGTCGATGTAGAGCACGGCGGTGCCGTCCTCTTCCGTGTGGACGACGTGCTCGTCGAAGATCTTGTCGTACAGGGTGCGTCCCATGGCAGTCTCGTTTCTTGGGTTCAGTGGGGTGGTGAGAATTCTAGGTGGGGGTGTCGCCGTCCTCGGCGGGCGCCAGGTGTTCGACCAGCAGCCGTGCCGTGACGGGCAGGGCCTCGAAGTCGCGCGCCACCAGGCGCAGCGCGCGCCGGGCCCAGGGCTCGTCCAGCGGTACGGCGGCCAGTTGCCCCACGCCGCGCATCAGCGAAAACGCCCGGTCGGGCAGCAGGCCCACGCCCAGGCCGTTGTCGATCATGCGGCACATCGCGTCCAGGCTGGTGACCTGGATGCGCTGGCGCAGCGGGCGCGCGGCCTGCGCGGCGGCCTGGCGCATGGCCAGGCTGATGCTGCTGCCCGCGTGCAGCCCGACGATGTCCCAGTCCAGCACTTCTTCAAAGCGGATCGATGCGCGGGTCGACAGGGCGTGCGTCTGGGGCACGACCAGCACCAGCCGGTCGCTGCGGTAGGGGCGGCTTTGCAGGCCTTCGTGGGCGGCCGTGGCGGGTACGTTGCAGATCCCCAGATCCGCCGCGCCTTCGTGCACGGCCTGCAACACGTCGGGCGAGAGGTGCTCCTGCAGATCGATCTTGATCTGGCTGTGTGCCTGGGCGAACGCGCCCAGGTCCTCGGGCAGGAACTGCACGATGGCCGAGATGTTGGCGTGCATGCGCACATGGCCGCGCACGCCGTCGGCGTACTCGGAAAGCTCACCCTGCATGCGCTCCAGCCCGAACAGCACGTTGCGCGCGTGGTGCAGCAGGCTTTCGCCGGCGGGGGTCAGCGTCACGCCGCGGCTGTGGCGGTACAGCAGGGCCGTGTCGACCGCAGCCTCCAGGTCGGACAGGCGCTTGCTCACCGCCGAGGCGGCGATGAACTCCCGCTCGGCCGCGCGGCCGATGCTGCCCAGTTCGCAGACGGCCACGAACAGTTGCAGCGAGGTGAGGTCAATGCGGCGCGCAAAGCTGCGCTCTGAGCTTTTCATCGGGGGGTGGAGCGACTTCTCGTTTGACGAGGTGATTCCCCTATTTTCCCCTTTATATCCGACGGTTGTCATCGCGATACGCGATGGCTCACATGCCGCTGGATGGGGCATAGCGGCGGATTTGCTATGAAAAATATAGCCTCCAGCGCTCATCAGATAAGCGCTGGAGGCTGTTTTAACTCTTGTTTTAGAGCGTTACGCTGTCGCCATGCTCGGGAACCTCCACGGGGCAGCCCAGCGCATGGTCGATGCGCTGGCGCAGCATGTCGGCCGCAGCCATCTCCCCATGCACCACGTACACCTGACGGGGTGTGGAGGGCATGGAGCGCAGCCAGGCCACCAATTGGTCGCCATCGGCGTGGGCCGAGGCCGTGGCCAATTGCACCACCTCGGCGCGGATGGCCACGTCGCGCCCGTGGATGCGGATGGTTTTTTCGCCCGCGGCGATGCGGGCGCCGCGCGTGCCGCCCGCCTGGTGCCCGGTGAGGATGATCATGTTGCGATGGTCGCCCGCGTGCAGCGCCAAATGGTGCAGCACGCGCCCGCCCGTGGCCATGCCGCTGGCCGACAGGATCACGCGCGGCCCGTGCAGACGGGCCAGCGCCTTGGATTCGTCCACGCTGTGCACCAGCGTCGTGCCGCGCGCCATGGCGTGCAGTTCGGATCGGTTGATCCGGGTCTCGCTCAGGTGGTTCTGGAACAGCTCCGTGGCGCTCACGGCCATGGGGCTGTCCAGGTACACGCGCAGTCCGGAAGGCACTTCGCCGCGGGCCTTCAGCTGGGCGATGGCGTACATCACCGTCTGCGCGCGCCCCACGGCGAATACCGGCACCACCGCCACGCCGCCGCGTGCAGCCAGGCGTGCCAGCGCGGGCCCCAGCTCGTCCAGCACCGTGCCGGGTGGGTGGCTGCGGTCGCCGTAGGTGGACTCGATGAGCACGGTGTCGGCCGCGGGCGGCGCGTCGGGCGCGTGCATCAGCAGGTCGTCCGGGCGGCCCAGGTCGCCCGAGAACAGGATGCGCCGCCCTCCCACCTCCAGCAGCACGCTGGCCGCACCCAGGATGTGGCCTGCATTCTGGAAGGTGGCGCGCCAGCCGCGCATGGGCTCGAAGGTCTGGTGCGTGGGCTGCACTTGCAGCAGCGACAGGCAGTGCTGCGCGTCCAGGCGCGTGTACAGCGGCAGGGCGGGTTCGTGCTTGCTGAGCTTGTGCCGGTTGAGGAAAGCCGCGTCTTCTTCCTGCAGATGGCCGCTGTCGGGCAGCAGGATGGCGCATAAATCGCGCGTGCCGGCCGTGCAGAACACCGGCCCGCCAAAGCCGTCCTTGGCCAGCAGCGGCAGGTAGCCCGAGTGGTCCAGGTGGGCATGGGTGAGCAGCACGGCGTCAATGTCCTGCGGCGCCACCGGCAGCGGGTTCCAGTTGCGCAGGCGCAGCGGCTTGTAGCCCTGGAACAGGCCGCAGTCCACGAGCAGCGCCTGGCCGCCGTGGCGTACGAGGTATTTGGAGCCGGTGACGGTGCCGGCCCCGCCGAGGAAAGTGATGCTGACGGACATGGCATGGTTTTGTGAAGTGACGACCGTCAGCGTAGCAGGCGGCGCTACGCGGGTGTTTGATGCAAACGCACCCGCAGCGCGGCGTAGCCGGCGTCCGGGGCTGTGGCCCGCGTAGGCGCATGGCCTGCGGGCAGTGCGATGGCGCTGGTGCGCGCCAGCAACTCCTCCATCAGCACCCGCAGTTCCAGCCGCGCCAGCGGCGCGCCGGGGCAGACGTGGATGCCTGCGCCATACAGCAGGTTGAGCGTGGGATCGCGGTCCATGCGGAACTCATCCGGGTCGCCGAACACGCGCGGGTCGCGGTTGGCGGCGATCCAGTGGATGGACAGGCGCTCGCCCATCGGCACGGGGCAGCCGCCCAGCGTCACGTCGCGGGTGGTGATGCGGCGGTTGGCCACGAGCGGGCCGTCGATGCGCAGCACCTCGTCGATGGCCGCGGGCAAGAGGCCGGGCTGCGCGCGCAGGCGTTGCTGCCAGTCGGGGTGGCTCGCCAGCCAGTGCAGCAGGATGCCGATGGAGGCGGCAATCGTGCCGACCTCGCCCACCGTCCAGTTGCGCAGCACGCTGGCAAGCTCGCGCAGGTCCAGCAGGCGGCCCTCCACACGGGTGTGCATCAGTTCGCTGGTGATGTCCTGCGTGGGCGGCGCCTCCAGGCGGGCCTGGCGCACGCGCCCGACCAGGTCTTCGAACTCCTGCGCAACGGCCGAGGTCTGCGTGCGGTCGCCCGAGCGGGTGGCGGCCTGGCTGCGGCGCAGCCAGCCGAGCAGCTCGTCCTGCAGCAGCGTGGGCCAGCCGAGGAACGCGGACTGCACGCGCACCGCGAAGGGCAGGGCGAACTCGTGGGTGATCTCCAGCTCGCCGCCCAGGGCCAGGGCCTCCTGCACCGTGGCGGCCGACAGCGCGCGGCACACGGGCTCGAAGTGCGCCATGCGCTCGGGGGCGAAGAACGGGTCAAGCGCGCGGCGGTACTGCGTGTGCAGGGGCTGGTCGTAGCCGTTGGGCACGGCCGGGTGGGCGGACACCGCACTGCTGAAGGTGGCGTGATCCTGCAGCACCTGCATGACTTCGGCGTGGCGCAGCACGGACCAGTGCTGCGCGTCGCTGTGCGCCAGCGGGCAGCGCTCGCGCAGCTGGTCGTAGGCGGCGCGCTGGTCGCGCAGGACTTCGGGGGCTTGCGGGTCCCAGCGGGGCGGTGTCGTGGTCATGGCAGTCTCCTTGGAAGGCTTCCTGCGGCTTCGCCCACCCGGCGAGGCGATCGCAGACGGGTTCTACAGTCCCAGCGCGTCGGCCAGCGCGTTCATGCGCTGGCTCACGCCGGCATCCATGGCCATGGGACGGCCCCATTCGCGCTGGGTCTCCCCGGGCCATTTGTTGGTGGCATCCAGTCCCATCTTGCTGCCCAGGCCTGCCACGGGTGAAGCGAAGTCCAGGTAGTCGATGGGCGTGTGCTCGATCAACAGGGTGTCGCGCGCCGGGTCCATGCGTGTGGTCAGGGCCCAGATGACTTCCTTCCAGTCGCGTGCGTCCACGTCTTCGTCCACCACCACGATGAACTTGGTGTAGAGGAACTGGCGCAGGTGGCTCCACACGCCCATCATCACGCGCCGTGCATGGC
The DNA here is from genome assembly GCF_000022305.1 of [Acidovorax] ebreus TPSY. Classification (NCBI taxonomy): domain Bacteria; kingdom Pseudomonadati; phylum Pseudomonadota; class Betaproteobacteria; order Burkholderiales; family Comamonadaceae; genus Diaphorobacter; species [Acidovorax] ebreus. Next base: position 2,740,307 of record NC_011992.1, on the reverse strand, counting down.
CCGCATAGGCCTTGCGGATGCGCACCACCGCCATACGATAGCTGCAGGCCTCGGGCGGCAGGTAGAAGTCGATGATCTCCGGGAAGGCGCGCTGCAGCAGCGGCACGAACAGCTCGTTCAGCGCCAGGCCCAGCATGGCCGGCTCGTCGGGTGGTTTGCCGGTGTAGGTGCTGTGGTACAGGGCGTCCTGGCGCTGCGTGATGCGCTCTACGGTGAACACGGGGAACTCGGCGCACTCGTTGTAGTAGCCAGTGTGGTCGCCGTAGGGGCCTTCCAGCGCGTGCTGCCAGCCGCTCTTGTGGTTAGCATCGGGATGGATGTGGCCTTCCAGCACGATCTCGGCGCTGGCCGGTACCGACAGCGGCACGCCTAAAGCGGGCGCCACTTCGGTGCGCGCGCCGCGCAGCAACCCGGCGAACTGGTATTCCGACAGCGTGTCGGGCACGGGCGTGACGGCGCCCAGGATGGTGGCCGGGTCGGCCCCGATGGCCACGGCCACCGGGTAGGGCTGGCCGGGGTTGAGCCGGCAGTGGTCGGCAAAGTCCAGCGCACCGCCGCGGTGCGACAGCCAGCGCATGATGAGCTGGTTCTTGCCCAGCAGCTGCTGGCGGTATATCCCTAAGTTCTGGCGTGCCTTGCGCGGCCCGCGCGTGATGGTGAGGCCCCAGGTGACCAATGGCGCCACGTCGCCAGGCCAGCAGTGCTGGATGGGCAGGCGGGTCAGGTCGACGTCGCTGCCCTCCCACACCACCTCCTGGCAGGGCGGGCGGCGCACGGTGGCCGGGGCCATGCTCCACAGGGTCTTGAGCAGGTCGCGCTTGCCCCACAGGTCCTTCATGCCGCGTGGCGGCTCGGGCTCCTTGAGCTGCGCCAGCACCTCGCCGAAGGCGCGGATCTCCGGCAGTCCGGCCACGCCCAATGCGCGGGCCACGCGCCCGGGCGTGCCGAACAGATTGGCGAGCACCGGCATGGTATGGCCCGCGGGGTGCTCGAACAGCAATGCGGGGCCGCCCGCGCGCAGCACGCGATCGGCCAGCGCGGTCATTTCCAGGTGAGGGGATACGGGCTCGGCAATGCGGCGCAATTCGCCCGCGGCCTCCAGCTGGGCCATGAAGTCGCGCAGGTCGCGGTAATGCATGCTTTGAATGAAATCAGGCTCCAGCGCTTATCCAGCAAGCGCTAGCAGCTATTGTTTCAGGAGTCCAACGGCAGGCCCTGCCATTGCGGCGCCAGGGCGTGCTCCAGCCCCAGCAGGTCCAGCACGCGGGCCACGCTGTGGTCCACGATCTCGCCCACGCTGGTGGGGCGCTGGTAGAACGCGGGCATGGGCGGGCACACGATGCCGCCCATCTCGGTCACCGTCGCCATGTTGCGCAGGTGCACCAGGTGCAGAGGGGATTCGCGCACCATCAGCACCAGGCGGCGGCGCTCCTTGAGCACCACGTCGGCCGCGCGCGTGAGCAGGTTGTCCGCCAGGCCGTGGGCCACGGCCGCCAGCGTGCGCATGGAGCAGGGCGCCACCACCATGCCGTGCGCGGCGAACGAGCCGCTGGCAATGCTGGCGCCTACGTTGGCGAGGTCGTGCACCACGTCCGCCAGCGCCTCGACGCTGGCGCGGTCCATGTCCAGCTCGTGGCGCAGGTTGCGCCAGCCGGCGTCGGAGACGACCAGGTGCGATTCCACGTTGGGCATGTCCTGCAGCGCCTGCAGCAGGCGTGCGCCATACACGGCGCCGCTGGCACCCGAGATGCCCACGATCACGCGGCGGGGCGGCTGGCTCATGCGGCGGCCTTGGAGCGCAGGGGATGGTCGTGCAGGTCGGCCTGGATGCGCGCCAGCACCTGGGCGGCCTCGGCCGGGTCGAAGTCCTGGTGGTTGCGCTTCTTCACGCCGTATTCATGCAACTGGAAGTGGCGTGCCGGCGTAATGCCGTGGCGCGCCAGGCTGCTCTTCACGCACACCAGGGGGCAGCCGTCGAGCGCGATGATGGGACGGCCCGAGCGCGCCAGCTTGACCAGCTTGGGCACGTCGCCCCCCACGCCAGCGATGCACGACATCTCCGCCACGCCCTCACGGTCCAGCCGCACGGCGACATGGTTGGCCAGCTGCGCGGCGCTGGAGCAGCCGGAGCAGGAATAGACCAGCGGGTGGACATCGCAAGGGGCAGGTTCCGTCACGAACGACCTCCAAAGAAGGGCGCAAGAGGCGGCAATTGTTGCGCAAGCTGCGGGGCCCAGCGCGAGAGCACGGCGCGCGGCGCCCAGTGGCGCGGGTCGAGCACGGGCAGGTCGATGGCGTCCAGCGCGTTCTTGACCACCAGGCCCAGCTCGGTGTCGCCCTCCATCACCAGGCGGCGGTTGAAGAACAGCGTGTCCGGGTCCTGGCGGCGTTGCGCCAGCAGCACGAAGTCCTGCGCATTGGCGCTGATCGCGAGGTCCGGGTTGCCCTGCGGCGCGCTGGGCGCAAAGCGTTGGCCGTTCCAAGTGAAGTCGAAGGCCACGCGCGCGTCGCGCACGCGGATGGACAGGCGCTTGTCCTTGAGCAGGTCCTTCACGTCCTGCGGCAGGTGGCGCGACAGGGCCAGGTTGATGGCCGTAACCAGCAGGACCGAGCCCGGATAGGCGGGCAGACGCGAGAGCACGGCGCCCACGGGGCGCGGCAGGGTGAACGGTGCGGGTGGGGTAGCGGTCATGGCTTGAAGGAGTAAGTGCGGTGGCTCAGGATGTCACGGCGGGCTGCACCAGATCCAGCCCGGGCTTGCCGTGCCAGTAACCGTTGCAGGGGGCCTCGGGCATCAGGGGGCGCATGCGGTCAAGGGCACCTGCATCGGGTTGGGGCGCCTTGCGGGCCGCGTCGAAGGCGGCGATGACCTCTGCCATGTGCTGCGATTGGGGGGACAGGCGCAGCAGTTCCACGCCCAGCGCGCGCAGCGCAGGTACGTCCTGGATGAGGTTGTGCACGCGCGCCGACTGGGTCTGGATGCCGTTGAGCACCAGGAAGCCCTCGCCTTCGCGGGTGGCCAGCAGCTGGCCGTCCGGGTGCTCGATGCAGCGAAAACCGCAGTCGTCCTTGGGCAGGTTGTGGTGGCGTGCCGTGAAGCAGCGCGCCGAGAACGCCAAGGGCATGCGGCCGTAGGCGAAGACTTCGGTTTCCAGCCCCGCGGGCTTGTGCTGATGCAGCACGGCCAGGTCGGCCTGGCGCATCTCCAATGGCATGACCCAGCGGCTGGCGCCCAGGCCGACCATCCAGTTCAGCGAATCGGCATTGAACAGGTTGAGCTGGGGGCCGGCGACGAAGGCGCGCTTGCCTGCGAGCTGGTGCACGGCGCCCATGTCGTTCGCCTCGATGAGGAATTCCTCGTCCTGGGCGATCTTGTGCATGGCAGATACGTCGGAGGTGGACTCCAGCAGCACCATGGTGGAGAGCACAGCCTGCTTGCCGGCGTCGCGCAGCATGCGTGCGATGTCGATCCAGTCGCTCTGGCGCAGCTCGCGGCGGCGCGAGCACACGGCTTCGCCAAGGTAGACGACGTCCACCGGCGTCTCGGCCATGGCCTGGTAAAAATCAAAAACGGTATCGCGCGGCCAGTAGTACTGCAGCGGGCCCAGGGCTAATTTCATCTTGATGCTCTCAGTTCTTCAGGGGGCCAAGCGCAGTCCCCGCCGCATAAATCGGCGTGACCCAGGCCCAGGCTGCCGGGCAACGGCACAGGGGGGTGTTCTTCGCACTTCATTTCCAGGGGCGGTGGTAGGCGCCCAGCGTGTGCTGCTGGCCCTCGGCCACCTGGTCCAGGCTGGCCATCCAGGCGGTCTTGGGGCTGTACAGGCGGCCTTGCGCCATGCAGTGGTCGATGGCCTCGCGCCAGACCTTGGTCACCTGGGCCACGTACGCGGGGCTGCGCTGACGGCCCTCGATCTTGAAGGCACGCACGCCCATCTTCACAAGCTTGGGCAGCAGTTCCAGCGTGTTGAGGCTGGTGGGTTCCTCCAGCGCGTAGTAGTTGCTCTCGTCGCCCACGTCGAAGCGGCCCTTGCACAGCGTGGGGTAGCCGGCGTTCTCGCCGTTGCCGTAGCGGTCGATGAGCACGCCATTCAGGCGCGACTCCAGGCCCTTGGGCGTCTCCTGCCAGCGCACGAACTTCGCGGGTGAGCACACGCCGTGCGTGTTGGGCGACTCACCCGTGGCATAAGACGACAGCGCGCAGCGCCCTTCGACCATCACGCACAGGCTGCCGAAGGCGAACACCTCGATCTCCACAGGCGTGCGGTCGATCACCTGGCGCACCTGCTCCAGCGAGAGCACGCGCGGCAGCACGGCGCGCTGGATGCCGAACTGCTGGTGGTAGAAGTTGATGGCGTCGTGGTTGGTGGCCGAGCCCTGCACCGACAGGTGCAGCCGCAGCTGCGGATGGTGGCGCATGGCGTATTGCATAAGGCCGGGATCGGCCATGATCACGGCGTCGATCCCCCAGGCGGCCGCGCGGTCCAGGGCGGCGCGCCAGGGGGCGGGGTTGGCGGCCTGCGGGTAGGTATTGAGTGCCAGCAGCACCTTGCGCCCGCGCGCATGGGCGTAGGCAATGCCGTTCTGGATGGCCGCCTCGTCAAAGTTCAGACCCGCGAAATTGCGTGCATTCGTCGCGTCGCGCAGTCCGAGGTAGACGCAGTCGGCTCCGCCGTCAACGGCCGCCTTGAGTGCAGGCAGGCTGCCGGCGGGGCAGACCAGTTCGGGTGCGGAAGGGAGGTCGGGGGAAGTCGGTTGGCGGGCTGGGTCGGTCACGGGGGCGCTCTTTCGGCTGGCTTGTGCGCGGATCGTCTGATCCTGCGCAGGCTGCGTACCTTAGGTCGCGGTGAATACCCATAACCTGATTTTTGTCAACGATGGGCCGGTCGTTCCTGAATAAACAGATCGGGATTGACCAAAGCCCAGGCAAAAAAAGGCCCGCTGTCCGCGGGCCTTGTCCAGGGGGTCAGCTGAAGAAGCTCTTGAGCCGGTCGGTCCAGCTCTCGGTGGACGGCGAATGCTTGGCGCCGCCCTTCTTGAGCGACTCGTCCAGTTCCTTGAGCAGCTTGCGCTGATGCTCAGTGAGCTTGACCGGGGTTTCCACGATGATGTGGCAGTACAGATCGCCGGGGTAACTGGCGCGCACTCCCTTGATGCCCTTGCCCCGCAGGCGAAACTGTTTGCCGGCCTGTGTGCCTTCGGGGATATCGATGGCCGCCTTGCCCTGCAGCGTGGGCACCTCGATCTCGCCGCCCAGCGCCGCGGTGATGAAGCTCACCGGAACCTGGCAGTGCAGATCGTCGCCGTCGCGCTCGAAGATGTCGTGCTTCCTGATGCGGATCTCGATGTACAGGTCGCCCGGCGGCCCGCCATTGGTGCCCGGTTCCCCGTTGCCGGTGGAGCGGATGCGCATGCCGTCGTCGATGCCGGCGGGGATCTTCACCTCCAGCGTCTTTTGTTTCTTGACCCGGCCCTGGCCGTGGCAGGCCGTGCAGGGCTCGGGAATGATCTTGCCCGTGCCGCGGCAGTGGGGGCAGGTCTGCTGCACGCTGAAGAAACCCTGGCGCATCTGCACCGTGCCAGAGCCCTGGCAGGTGCCGCAGGTCTTGGCGCTGGTGCCGGGTTTGGCGCCGCTGCCGTGGCAGGTCTCGCAGCTTTCCCAACTGGGAATGCGGATCTGCGCTTCCTTGCCCTTGGCAGCCTCTTCGAGCGTGACGTCCATGGCGTAGGACAGGTCGTTGCCGCGGTACACCTGCCGGCCGCCGCGCCCGCGCGCGCCGCCGAACATGTCGCCGAAGATGTCTCCGAAGGCTTCGGCAAAGCCACCAAAGCCCTCGGCGCCACCCATGCCGCCACGCATGTTGGGGTCTACGCCCGCGTGGCCGTACTGGTCGTAGGCGGCGCGTTTCTGTGCGTCGGACAGGATCTCGTAGGCCTCCTTGGCCTCCTTGAACTTCTCCTCGGCGGGCTTGGCAGCGTCACCCTGGTTGCGGTCAGGGTGGTACTTCATGGCGAGCTTGCGATAGGCTTTCTTGAGCTCGTCGTCCGAGGCGTTCTTGGGAACGCCAAGGACCTCGTAAAAATCTCTCTTGGACATGGGCAATCTTCAGGCCGGTTGGGAGCACGAACGCCGCGCGAACCCCGGCTGGCGGGGCCCGACGCGGCGGCTAGGCACGGGATGCGCTGGCGCGATCAGCCCTTCTTGACTTCCTTGACCTCGGCATCCACCACGTTGTCGTCCTGCGCGGCGGCGCCGGCGGAGCCACCGGCGGCAGCTTGCGCAGCGGCAGCCTCGGCCCCTTGAGCGGCCTGCGCATCGCCGTACATCTTCTCTCCGAGCTTCTGGCTGGCAGCCATCAGTGCGGTGGTCTTCTCGTCGATGGCGGCCTTGTCCTCGGTCTTGAGGGCAGCTTCCAGGTCCTTCACGGCGGCCTCGATCTTTTCCTTCTCACCGGCGTCCAGCTTGTCGCCGTGCTCGGACAGGCTCTTGTTCACGGTGTGCACGGCGGCTTCACCCTGGTTGCGAGCCTGCACCAGCTCCAGCTTCTTCTTGTCGTCGGCGGCGTTGAGCTCGGCGTCCTTCACCATCTTCTGGATCTCGTCCTCGGACAGGCCGGAGTTGGCCTTGATGGTGATCTTGTTCTCCTTGCCCGTGCCCTTGTCCTTGGCGCCCACGTGCAGGATGCCGTTGGCGTCGATGTCAAAGGTCACTTCGATCTGGGGCGTGCCGCGCGACGCCGGGGGAATGCCTTCCAGGTTGAACTCGCCCAGCAGCTTGTTGGCGCTGGCAATCTCGCGCTCGCCCTGGAACACCTTGATCGTCACGGCGGGCTGGTTGTCCTCGGCCGTCGAGAAGGTCTGAGCGAACTTGGTCGGGATGGTCGTGTTCTTGGTGATCATCTTCGTCATCACGCCGCCCAGGGTTTCGATACCCAGGGACAGCGGGGTGACGTCCAGCAGCAGCACGTCCTTGCGGTCGCCAGAGAGAACCTGGCCCTGGATGGCGGCGCCCACGGCCACAGCTTCGTCAGGGTTGACGTCCTTGCGCGGCTCCTTGCCGAAGAATTCCTTCACCTTTTCTTGCACCTTGGGCATGCGGGTCATGCCGCCGACCAGGATCACGTCGTTGATGTCGGACACGCTGATGCCCGCGTCCTTGATGGCCGTGCGGCAGGGCGCAATGGTGCGCTCGATCAGCTCGTCCACCAGGCTTTCCAGCTTGGCGCGGGTGAGCTTGATGTTCAGGTGCTTCGGGCCCGACGCATCGGCGGTGATGTAGGGCAGGTTGATGTCGGTTTGCGCGCTGTTGGACAGCTCGATCTTGGCCTTCTCGGCGGCTTCTTTCAGGCGCTGCAGGGCCAGCACGTCCTTGGACAGGTCCACGCCCTGTTCCTTTTTGAACTCGCCGATGATGTAGTCGATGATGCGCTGGTCGAAGTCCTCGCCGCCCAGGAAGGTGTCGCCGTTGGTGGACAGCACCTCGAACTGCTTCTCGCCATCGACGTCGGCGATCTCGATGATGGACACGTCGAACGTGCCACCACCCAGGTCATACACGGCGATCTTGCGGTCGCCCTTGTCCTGCTTGTCCAGGCCGAAAGCCAGCGCGGCGGCGGTAGGCTCATTGATGATGCGCTTCACATCCAGGCCCGCGATACGGCCGGCGTCCTTGGTGGCCTGGCGCTGGGCGTCGTTGAAGTACGCGGGAACCGTGATCACGGCCTCGGTCACCGGCTCGCCCAGGAAGTCCTCGGCGGTCTTCTTCATCTTGCGCAGCACTTCCGCGGAGATCTGGGGGGGGGCCAGCTTCTGGCCGCGCACTTCCACCCAGGCATCGCCGTTGTCGGCGCGGGTGATGGTGAAGGGCATCAGGTCGATGTCCTTCTGCACTTCCTTTTCCTCGAACTTGCGGCCGATCAGGCGCTTGGCGGCGTAGATCGTGTTCTTGGGGTTGGTCACGGCCTGGCGCTTGGCCGAGGCGCCGACCAGAATCTCGCCGTCTTCCTGGTACGCGATGATGGACGGCGTGGTGCGCGCGCCTTCGCTGTTCTCGATCACGCGCGTGTTGTTGCCTTCCATGATGGCCACGCAGCTGTTGGTGGTGCCCAGGTCAATACCGATGATTTTTCCCATGTTTTTCTCCGTGATGTCTGAAATGGCTGGATAGCCAGTAACTTGTGGATAACTTGCCCGTCTTCAAGCGGCGGTGCTGAGATTTATTTACTTGGGCGCGGCCACCGTGACCAGCGCAGGGCGCAGGACGCGGTCAGAGATCAGATAGCCCTTTTGCAGCACGCTCACGACGGTGTTGGCTTCCTGGTCGGCGGGCACCATGCTGATGGCCTGGTGCTGGTGCGGGTCGAACTTGGTGCCGGCCTCGGGGTTCACGATGACCACCTTGTTGCGCTCCAGCGCCGACATCAGCTGGCGCAGAGTGGCGTCCGAACCCTCGCGCAGTTGCTCGGCCGTGGCGTTCTCGATGGCCAGGGCGGCGTCCAGGCTGTCGCAGACAGGCAGCAGGCTTTCGGCGAAGCTCTCAATGCCGAACTTGCGGGCCTTGGCTACCTCATCCTCCGCACGCCGGCGGGCATTCTCGGCCTCGGCCTTGGCGCGCAAAAATTGATCGGCCAAGTCGGCGCTCTTGGCTTTGAGCTCGGCCAGTTCGCCCTGCAGGCGGTTCAGTTCGTCGGCGGCATTGGCGGACATCGCCGCTTCAATCTCTTCAGGAGAGGGAGAGGGATTCTGGTTCTCGGACATGTCGACTCGGGTTGAATTGGGATGCTTGTGCGCGTTAGTTAAGGGCGCATCCGCGGTTTTCAAGCGCGAATGGGGCAAATGGCGTTCTTTGCGTGCAACGCGGGGGCTTTGGCGTGCTGCGTGCGGGGGTGTGGACGGTGCGCAGTGTACAAGTTGAGTGCGCGTTGCTATAATCTCGCGCTTTGCCTTGCCACACCGCTACACGACGCGGCGGGTGGTGTCATCCAAAAGGAGTTTGCATGCGTCACTACGAAATCATTTTGTTGATCCATCCGGATCAGAGCGAACAGGTTCCGGCCATGCTGGAGCGCTACAAGGGCATGATCGTTGCCGGCGGCGGCCAGGTGCACCGTGTGGAAGATTGGGGTCGCCGTCAACTGGCTTACCTGATCAACAAGCTGGCCAAGGCCCACTACCTGTGCCTGAACATCGAAGCCGACCAGGCTGTGATGGCCGAACTCGAGCACGCCTTCAAGTTCAACGACGCCGTGCTGCGTCACCTGACGGTGCAGAAGAAGAAGGCCGAAACCGGCGCGTCCTCCATGATGAAGACCGTCGAGCGCGAAGAAGCACGCAAGGCCAGCCAGGCCGAGTTTGCCGCTTCGAACGAGCGCTGATCGACCAGCCTGTCAGCCAGGAGGTGTGAACAACCATTGGGTCCTGACAGCCTGTATCGCCGAGGTCCAGCCTTTGCGCTACACGCCCGCCGGCCTGCCGGCGCTGGATATACGACTCGAGCACGAGTCGCTCCAGCGGGAAGCCGGGGCGGATCGGCAGGTCAAGGCCAGCGTAAAAGCCCTCGCATTTGGCGCTCTTGCGGAGCGCCTGGCCCGGCAAGCACTGGGAAGCGTTTGGAGGTTCCAGGGCTTCTTGGCCACGGGGCGCGGCGGCAAGGGATTGGTGTTCCACATCCAGGATATTCAACAAGATTAATTTTCAAGAGGTCCGAAAATGGCCACGTTCAAGAAATTCAACAAGGACAAGCGCCCGAAGCGCAACACCCAGTCGCTGCTGTTCAAGCGCAAGCGCTTCTGCCGCTTCACGGTCGCAGGCGTCGAAGAAATCGACTACAAGGATGTCGACACCCTGCGTGACTTCATCGCCGAGAACGGCAAGATCATCCCCGCGCGCCTGACCGGCACGCGCGCGATCTACCAGCGCCAGCTCAACACCGCCATTAAGCGCGCCCGCTTCCTGGCTCTGTTGCCCTACAGCGACCAGCACAAGATCTAAGGAGCACGATTACCATGCAAATCATCCTGCTCGACAAGGTCGTGAACCTCGGTAACCTCGGCGAGATCGTCAAGGTCAAGGACGGTTACGCCCGCAACTTCCTGATCCCCACGGGCCGCGCCCGCCGCGCCACCGAAGCCGCCAAGGCCGAGTTCGAGGCCAAGCGCGCCGAACTTGAAAAGGCCGCCGCCGAGAAGCTGGCTGCCGCCCAGGCACAAGGCGAAAAGCTGGCCGGCACCACCGTCAAGCTGACGCAGAAGGCTGGCGTGGACGGCCGTCTGTTCGGCTCCGTGACCAACCATGACATCGCCGAAGAGCTGAACAAGCAAGGCTACAACGTGGTGAAGTCGCAAGTCCGCCTGCCCAACGGCCCGATCAAGGTCGTGGGCGACAACACCGTCACGGTGGCCCTGCACACCGACGTGGCCGTTGAAGTCACCGTGTCCGTCTACGGCGAAACGGCCTGATCGGTTCGCACCCTGGCTCTGCCATACAAAGCCGCCCTTGGGCGGCTTTTGTTTTTTCACCCGCACCTGTGCACCTGCTGCCCACTGCCTTTGCACGCCTTATCCACAGAGTTGTGCAATGACGGGCGTGGCACCGCCCGCTAGCATCGTCTGCTTGCCCTCCTGAAAGCCCCTGAGTCCCATGTCTGCCGTTGTGCCCACCCTTCCTGACGGTTATGCCGTCCCATCGCTGGATCGCGAGGTGGCCCAGTTGCGCGTTCCGCCCCATTCCATCGAGGCAGAGTCCAGCGTGCTGGGCGGCCTGTTGCTGGACAACATGGCGTGGGACCGCGTGGGTGACCTGCTGGTGGATGGCGATTTCTACCGCCACGAGCACCAGCAGATCTACGCCGCCATCGGCGCGCTGATCAACGCCAGCAAGCCTGCGGACGTGATCACGGTCTACGAGCATCTGCAGGGCATGGGCAAGGCCGAGGAGATCGGCGGGCTGGCCTATCTGAACAGCCTGGCCCAGTACGTGCCCAGCGCCAGCAACATCCGCCGCTACGCAGAGATCGTGCGCGAGCGCGCCATCCTGCGCAAGCTGGTGACCGCCAGCGACGACATCGCCACCAACGCCTTCAATCCCCAGGGCCGACCGGTGGAGCGCATCCTGGACGAGGCTGAGCAGAAGATCTTCGCCATCGGCGAAGAGGGCTCGCGGATGAAGCAGGGCTTCCAGTCGCTTGACTCGCTCGTGATCGACCTGCTGGACCGCGTACAGGAGATGGCCGACAACCCCATGGACGTGACCGGCGTGCCCACGGGCTTCGCCGACCTGGACCGCATGACCAGCGGTCTGCAGGCAGGCGACTTGGTGGTGCTCGCGGCGCGCCCCTCCATGGGCAAGACCTCGTTCGCCGTGAACATTGCCGAGCATGTGGCGCTCAACGAGGGCCTGCCGGTGGCCATCTTCTCGATGGAAATGGGCGCCGCCCAACTGGCGGTGCGTATCGTGGGCTCGATCGGGCGCGTGAACCAGGGCAACCTGCGCACCGGCAAGCTCAGCGACGAGGAGTGGCCGCGCCTGACCGAAGCCATCGAGCGGCTGCGCACCGTGAGCCTGCACATCGACGAGACGCCGGGCCTGACCCCATCCGAGCTGCGCGCCAACGCGCGCCGCCTGGCGCGCCAGTGCGGCAAGCTCGGCCTGATCGTGGTGGACTATCTGCAGCTCATGAGCGGCTCGGGCAGCAACAGCTCCGACAACCGCGCCACCGAGCTGGGCGAGATCTCGCGGGGCCTGAAGATGCTGGCCAAGGAGCTGCAGTGCCCGGTGATCGCGCTGTCGCAGCTCAACCGTTCGGTGGAGCAGCGCACCGACAAGCGTCCGATGATGAGTGACCTGCGCGAATCGGGCGCCATCGAACAGGACGCGGACATCATCATGTTCATCTACCGCGACGACTACTACAACAAGGAGTCCAAGGAGCCGAACATTGCCGAAGTCATCATCGGCAAGCAGCGTAACGGCCCCACGGGCACGGTGAAGCTGTTCTTCCAGAAGAACCAGACGCGCTTTGAGAACCTGGCGGTGGGCGCAGGTGACGATTACTATTAAGAGTCAAAAATGGCTCTAGCGCTTACTGGGTAAGCGCTAGCAGCTATTTATTTAGTAGTGATTGAGCGGTCTCAACGCGACAGTGCCCAGGCGAGCAGCGCCAGCGTGCATACGCCGAGCCCGCAGACGGCGAGCAGCAGGTGCAGGCTGCGCCGGCGCAACCCATCGACGGCGCGCACCAGTTGGGCGTTCTGCTCGGCCAGCGATTCGATCAGCGCGGCGGACGCGCGCTGGTCTTCTTCCAGCTGGGCCATCCGCGCTTGCAGTACTGCCAGTTGATCGGGCGTGCTATCGATCCGCTGCGCGGGCGCCTCGGGCGGCGGCGCCTTGCGCGTGTTGCTGATGAGTTTGCGCGCGGCCTGCATGATCTGGGGCGTGGCCTCGATCACGTCGCCCCAGGGCACAAGCTTCAGCGCGGACATCCAGCCCACGGCCATCAGAGCACCTCGCTGGCGAAGTCGGCCAGGCGCGAGCGCTCGCCGCGCGCGAGCAGGATGTGCCCGCTGTGCGGCCAGCCCTTGAACCGGTCCACCGCATAGGTCAGGCCGGAGGAGCCTTCCGTGAGATAGGGCGTGTCGATCTGTGCCAGGTTGCCCATGCAGATGATTTTGGTGCCGGGGCCCGCGCGGGTGACCAGCGTCTTCATCTGCTTGGGCGTCAGATTCTGCGCCTCGTCGATGATGACGTACTTGTTCAGAAAGGTACGCCCGCGCATGAAGTTCATGCTCTTGATCTTGATGCGGCTGCGGATCAGCTCGTTGGTGGCCGCGCGGCCCCACTCGCCAGCATTGCCCCCGTCGCCCTTGGCAAGAAATTCCAGGTTGTCGTCCAGCGCGCCCATCCAGGGGCCCATCTTTTCTTCCTCCGTACCGGGCAGGAAGCCGATGTCCTCGCCCACGCTCACCGTGGCGCGGGTCATGATGATCTCGGTATAGCGGCGCTCGTCCAGCACCTGGGTCAGGCCCGCGGCCAGCGCCATCAGCGTTTTGCCGGTGCCGGCCGTGCCGGTCAGCGTCACGAAGTCCACGTCGGGGTCCATGAGCAGGTTCATGGCGAAGTTCTGCTCGCGGTTGCGGGTGTTCACACCCCAGACCGTATTCTTGGACGAGCCGTAGTCCTTGAGCGTCTCCAGCACCGCCGTCTTGTCCCGGATCTCGGTCACGCGCGCATACAGGCTGGGTTCGCCCGGCGCCTCGAAATACACAAACTGGTTGATCATCAGCTGCGCCACCACGGGGCCGCTGATGCGGTAGTACATGTGCACGCCGCTCTGCCAGCTTTCGACGTTCTTGCCGGCCTTGGTCCAGAAGTCCGTCGGCAGCGCAAGGCTCCCCGAATAGAGCAGGTCGCCGTCTTCCAGCGTCTTGTCGTTCTGGTAATCCTCCGCGACCAGGCCCAGGGCGCGCGCCTTCACGCGCATGTTGATGTCCTTGGACACCAGCACCACCTCGCGCGGCGCATGCAGCTTACGCAGCGCTTCCACCACGCCCAGGATCTGGTTGTCGGCCTTGCCCTGGGGCAGGCTGGAGGGCAACTGGTAGTTCAGCGGGGCAGTCTGGAAATACAGGCAACCGCCGGCGGCGCGCTGGCCCGTGGAATCCAGGCGCAGGCCCAAGGCCATGTCGGCGCTGCCATGGGCTGCCGCCAGCGCATCCAGCGTGCGGCTGGCCTGGCGGCCGTTGCGGGCCACCTCGGTCATGCCCTTCTTGTGGCCGTCGAGTTCCTCCAGCACGATCATTGGCAGGAAGATGTCGTGTTCTTCGAAGCGGAACAGGCTCGTGGGATCGTGCAGCAGCACGTTGGTGTCTAGCACGAACATTTTCTTCGGCCCGGCAGCACGCTTCTTGCGAGGTGCAGCGTCCGGTGCGGCGCGCGGCGCGGCAGCCGGGGGCACTGCGGTGACGGCGGGCCTCATGCGCACTGCGCCCTCATCCGCAGGGCGTGCGCGCGAATGGGCGGGTGCAGCAGATACCCCTGCTTTGGTCGAGCGGCCTGCACCGGATGGGATGGCGGTATCAGGTGCGGCGGCTTTCTTGGCGGCGCTGGTCTTGGTGGCCGCGCGCTTGCGAGTGGGAGCGGCCGCTGTAGCGGGCGGGGCCGCGGAAGCCTCCGCGGCCTCGTCATCCTCGAAAACCGTCATGCGATAGGCGTCTGGTTTGAGCAGGGCGGCGCGCTGGGTCGGGGCGGGGGGCAGGGGCATTGCAGGGAGCCTTGAGGAAAGTAACGTTCAAGAAGCACAAAGCCGCCTAGGAGACCGAGGCGGCTTTGGATTGCGGGGAGCGTGTTGCGTTTCTCAGCAGCATTGACCCATTATGCATGCTCCCCGTGACGGCCCACGGTAGAGCCGTTGGGTGTTCAAGCGGCTTTCTTGACAGGGGCTTTGATCGCCTTCACGGCCTTCAATACCTCGTCCACATGGCCGGGTACCTTCAGGCCGCGCCATTCCTGCACCAGAATGCCTTCGGGATTGACGAGGAAGGTGCTGCGCTCGATGCCCTTGACCTTCTTGCCGTACATGATCTTGTTCTTCACTACGCCGAACATGTGGCACATCTTCTCTTCGGTGTCGGCGATCAGCTCGAAGGGCAGCTCCAGCTTTTCCTTGAAGTCGTCATGCGACTTCATGTTATCGCGCGACACGCCGAAGACCACAGCACCGGCCTTCTCGAAATCCTTGAACTTGTCGCGGAACTGCATGGCCTCGGTAGTGCAGCCCGGGGTGTTGTCCTTCGGGTAGAAATACAGAATCAGAATCTGGCCCTGGTGCGAGACGTTGGAAACCTTGATTCCGCCAGTCGCGTTGGCTTCAAATTCAGGAAGGGGTTTGTTGACAACGATCGCCATGGCACTTCTATCTCTCACGAATTAGTCGAAGAAAAGCCGGGGGAGTGGGGGTGTACTCTTTTTTGGGTGGTGCCCCCGACCGCAACAGGCTATTTTACCCCGAAACCCCCTCCAGGAGAACCGGCCGCCCTGGCACCCGGATACGGCGACAGGGGAAATCTGCTGTTACTCGGTTTCCAACAGCAGGGCCGCGACCACGTTGCGCCCTTCGCCTGCCAGGACGTTGTAGGTCCGGCAGGCGGCCTGGGTGTCCATGGTTTCCAGGCCGATGCGCCGCGCCATCAGTGGCTGCAACCAGGCGGGCGGTGGAAAGCGGTTGCGCAGGCCACTGCCGAAGATCACCACCTCGGCGTCCAGTTCGGCGAGTTGCGCGAAGTGCGCGGCAGTCAGGTCCTCGAAGCGGCGGCAGTTCCAGGCGATGCGCTGGCCGCGCGCACCGATGATGACGCTCTCGGTCACCCGATCGGCGTCCACGCCGATCCAGTCCGGCCCGTAGGCGGTGATGGACTGGGTATCGGGGCGTTCGGGCTGGAATTTCATGGGCGTTGCGGAGGCTGCCCGCACCCTGCGCGGTTGTGCGGCGGCCGGGGCCTTGGGTGGAACTGTGGTCAAATTATAGGTTTCACCGAGGCGCCCTGCGCCCGGCGGGGCCGCAGCCCCACTTGTGCCCCTCTCCTCACGCCTGCCCGCACATGAAGCCCATCCGCAAATCCGCCAAGCTCAACAATGTTCTCTACGATGTCCGCGGCCCCATCGTGGACGCGGCCAAGCAGATGGAGGACGAGGGGCAGAAGATCATCAAGCTGAACATCGGCAACATGGCGCCGTTCGGTTTTGATGCGCCCGAGGAAGTGCAGCAGGACATGATCCGCAACCTGCCCAACTCGGCGGGCTACTCGGACAGCAAGGGCATCTTCGCCGCGCGCAAGGCGGTGATGCACTACACCCAGCAGCTCGGCATCGCGGGCGTGACGCTGGACGATATCTACCTGGGCAACGGTGCCAGCGAACTGATCGTGATGGCCACGAACGCGCTGCTGGACGACGGCGACGAGCTGCTGGTGCCCATGCCCGACTACCCGCTGTGGACTGCCGCGACCTCGCTTTCAGGGGGTACGCCGGTGCACTATCGCTGCGACGAGGATGCAGGCTGGCTGCCCGACCTGGACGACATGCGCGCCAAGATCACGCCACGCACGCGCGGCATCGTGGTCATTAATCCGAATAACCCAACGGGCGTGCTCTACCCCGTGGAAATACTCAAGGGCATCATCCAGATCGCACGCGAGCACGGCCTGGTGCTGCTGGTGGACGAGGTGTACGACAAGGTGCTGTACGACGGCGTGAAGTTCACCTCGATGGCGAGCCTGTCGACCGACGTGCTTACGCTGACGTTCAACTCGCTGTCCAAGGCCTACCGCTCCTGCGGCTACCGTGCGGGCTGGATGGTGCTCTCCGGCCCCAAGGCGGACGCGCGCGACTACATCGAAGGCCTGAACATGCTGGCCAACCTCAAGCTCGGCTCCAACGTGCCGGGCCAGTGGGCCATCCAGACCGCCCTGGGCGGCTACCAAAGCATCAACGATCTGGTCAAACCCGGTGGGCGCCTGTGCCGCCAGCGTGACCTGGCCTACGAGCTGATCACCGCCATCCCCGGCGTCACCTGCGTCAAGCCGCAGGCGGCGCTGTACATGTTCCCCCGCCTGGACCCCGAGATGTACCCCATCGCGGACGACCGCCAGTTCTTTATGGAAGTGCTGCGCGCCACGCGGGTCATGCTGGTGCAGGGATCGGGCTTCAATTACCCCGACAACCAGCACTTTCGCATCGTGTTCCTGCCGCACGAAGACGACCTGCGCGAGGCCATCGGCCGGCTGGCGGGCTTCCTGGCCGCCTACCGGCAGCGCCACGCCAAGGCGGCGTGAACTTCATTTTTGATAGCTGCTGGCGCCCGTCAATAGGGCGCTGGAGCCTTTTTTGACGGGTAACCCTGATATGAAACCGATCCAAGTGGGCCTGCTGGGCATTGGCACCGTGGGCAGCGGCGTGTTCAACGTCCTGTCGCGCAACCAGGAAGAAATCCGCCGCCGCGCCGGCCGCGGCATCGAGATTGCTTGTGTGGCCGACCTGGACACCGCCCGCGCACGCGCCATCGTGGGCGAGAACGCCCGCGTGGTGGGCGATACGCGCGAAGTGATCGCCAACCCTGAGATCGACATCGTGGTCGAGCTGATCGGCGGCTACGGCATCGCCAAGCAGCTGGTGCTGGAGGCGATCGCCGCCGGCAAGCATGTCGTGACGGCCAACAAGGCCCTGCTGGCCGTGCATGGCACGGAGATCTTTAAGGCCGCGGCCGAGAAGGGTGTGGTGGTCGCCTACGAGGCGGCGGTGGCCGGCGGCATCCCGATCATCAAGGCGCTGCGCGAAGGCCTGGCGGCCAACCAGATCCAGTGGGTGGCCGGCATCATCAACGGCACCACCAACTTCATCCTGTCCGAGATGCGCGACAAGGGCCTGGACTTCGACGTGGTGCTCAAGGAAGCGCAAGCGTTGGGCTACGCCGAGGCCGACCCCACCTTCGACATCGAGGGCGTGGACGCCGCGCACAAGGCCACCATCATGAGCGCTATCGCCTTCGGCATTCCGGTGCAGTTCGACAAGGCCTACGTGGAGGGCATCACCAAGTTGTCCGCCGTCGATATCCGCTATGCCGAGCAACTGGGCTACCGCATCAAGCTGCTGGGGATCGCCAAGCGCCGCCAGGGCGACGCGACCAAGCGCACGCCCGATGGCGTGGAGCTGCGCGTGCACCCCGCGCTGGTACCGGCCAAGCGCCTGATCGCAAATGTTGAAGGCGCGATGAACGCCGTGGTGGTGCACGGGGACGCCGTGGGCACCACGCTGTACTACGGCAAGGGTGCGGGCAGCGAGCCCACCGCCAGCGCCGTGATCGCCGACCTGGTGGACATCACCCGCCTGATCGAGGCCGACCCCGCGCACCGCGTGCCGCCGCTGGCCTTCCAGAGCCACACGCTGCGCGAGGCGGGGCAGGAGCTGCCCGTGCTGCCCATGGCCGACGTGGTCACCAGCTACTACCTGCGCATCCGCGTGGCCGACGAGGCCGGCGTGCTGGCCAAGATCACCGGCATCCTGGCCGGCGCGGGCATCAGTATCGACGCCGTGCTGCAGCGCGAAGCCGACGAGGTGGGCGGCGAAGGCAGCACGCAGACCGACCTGATCATCCTCACGCACGACACGCGCGAGGGCGACATGGACGCCGCGCTCGCCCAGATCCAGGGCCTGCCCACGGTGCTGGCCAGCATCACGCGCATCCGCAAGGAAGAGCTCAACAACTAAGAGGGGCTGCACGCCATGCTGTACCTGTCCACCCGCGGCCACGCGGACCGCAAGCATTTCTGCGACATCCTGCTCGAAGGCCTGGCGCCCGACGGCGGCCTGTACCTGCCCGAGCGCTACCCGCAGATCAGCGACGCCGAGCTGACCGCGCTGCGTACCGCCTATCACACGCAAGGCTATGCCGAACTGGCCTTCCGCATCCTGTCGCTGTACATCGACGACATCCCGCCCGCGGACCTGAAGCGCCTGTGCGAGAAGACGTACACCGCCGAAGTGTTCGGCACGGGCGAGATCGTGCCGCTGCGCCACCTGGAAGACGGCCTGTGGATCGAGGCCCTGTCCAACGGCCCCACGCTGGCCTTCAAGGACATGGCCATGCAACTGCTGGGCAACCTGTTCGAGTACGAGCTGGCCCGCCGTGGCGAGCAGCTCAACATCCTGGGCGCCACCAGCGGCGACACCGGCAGCGCGGCCGAGTACGCCATGCGCGGCAAGCAGGGCGTGCGCGTGTTCATGACCAGCCCGCACGGTCGCATGAGCCCGTTCCAGCAAGCGCAGATGTTCAGCCTGCAGGACGCGAACATCCACAACCTGGCCATCGAAGGCGTATTCGACGACTGCCAGGACATCGTCAAGGCGGTGAGCAACGACCACGCGTTCAAGGCCCAATACAAGATCGGCACCGTCAACTCGATCAACTGGGCGCGCCTGCTGGCGCAGGTGGTGTACTACTTCGCGGGCTACATCCAGGCGACGGAGACGAACGGCCAAAAGGTCAGCTTCACCGTGCCCAGCGGCAACTTCGGCAACATCTGCGCCGGGCACGTGGCGCGCCAGATGGGCCTGCCGATCGACCGCCTGATCGTTGCCACCAACGAAAACGACGTGCTCGACGAGTTCTTCCGCACCGGCGCCTACCGCGTGCGCGGCGCGGCCGACACGCACGAGACCAGCAGCCCCAGCATGGACATCAGCAAGGCCAGCAACTTCGAGCGTTTCGTGTTCGACCTGCTGGGGCGCAATGCGGAGCGCACGCGCGAGCTGTTCGCCGAGGGCGTGGCCAAACAGGGCTTCTTCGACCTGGGGAGCGACCCCGTGTTCCGAGACGCACGCGCCAAGTACGGCTTCGAGAGCGGCAAGAGCACGCACGCCGACCGCCTGGCCACCATCCGCGACACGTACGAGCGCTTCGGCCAGATCATCGATACCCACACCGCCGACGGCGTGAAGGTGGCGCGCGAGCACCGTGGCGATCCCGCTGTGCCCATGATCGTGCTGGAGACGGCCCTGCCCATCAAGTTTGCCGAAACCATCCAGGAAGCCCTGGGCCGCGCACCCGAGCGCCCGGCCAGGTTCGAGGGCATCGAGCAATTGCCCAAGCGCCTGCAGGTGCTGGCGGCCGATGCCGAGCAGGTCAAGGCCTATATCGCAGCCCATTGCGATTAGGGATCAAATCGGCCTATGGCGCTTATCCATCAAGCGCTGGTAGCTATTAATAGATGAGTGAAACTGAAGGAGTGTCGGGATGAAGGTGGTTGGCTTTGCCGGCTATTCAGGCAGCGGCAAGACCACGCTGGTGGAGCAGCTGATTCCCGAACTGCGCCTGCATGGCCTGCGCGTGTCGGTGGTCAAGCATGCGCACCACAAGTTCGACATCGACCATGTGGGCAAGGACACCTGGCGCCACCGCGAGGCCGGCGCCTATGAAGTGGCCGTGGCCTCCGACCGGCGCATGGCGCTGATGCGCGAATTCGAGCAGGAGCACACGCCCAGCGTGCACGAACTGCTGGCCGAGCTGGATCCGCGCGTGGACTGGGTGCTGGTGGAAGGCTTCAAGGAAAGCGACCTGCCCAAGATCGAGATCTGGCGCGCCGCTTCACCCGATTACCGCGAACGGCCCGCTCTCTATCCGCACGATCCCTGCATCGTCGCCGTGGCCACCGACGCGCCGCTGCCGCCGGTGCCTACCGCGCTGCCGGTGCTCAACCTGGACGACCCTCACGCCGTGGTGCAATGGCTGCTGGCACAGGGCGCGCGTTTTGACTATGTGCCCGACCGGGCGGAGGCCTGCGAATGAAACCCCAAGCGCGTGCACCCCTCAAGCCACTGGACGAAGCCCTGGCCGAACTGCTGGCGCAGGCCGCCCTGCTGGCAGGCGCCGACACCGTCAACACCTTCGACGCCGACGGTCGCGTGCTCGCGCAGGCCGCCACCTCGCCGCTGCAGGTGCCGCCCAACGACAACAGCTCGATGGACGGCTACGCCGTGCGCTGCGCCGACGTGCCGGCAGCGGGGGTGGAGTTGCCGGTGGCGCAGCGTATTCCCGCGGGCGCCTTCGGCGTGCCGCTGGCGGCGGGTACGGCGGCGCGCATCTTCACGGGCGCGCCGGTGCCCGAGGGGGCCGATGCCATCGTGATGCAGGAAGACTGCGAGGCGCTCGACGGGGATCGCGTGCGCGTGAATGCCGTACCGGTCCAGGGTCAGTGGATTCGGCGCGCGGGCGAGGACATCACCCGGGGTGCTGAGGTGCTGGCCGCTGGCACGCGCCTCACCCCCGCAGAGCTGGGCCTGGCTGCCAGTATCGGCTTGGGCACCCTGCAGGTGGCGCGCCGGCCCCGCGTGGCGCTTTTTTCCACGGGCGACGAACTCGTCATGCCGGGTGATGTGCCGCCCGCGCAGATGAAGCCCGGCGCCATCTACAACAGCAACCGTTTCTTCCTGCGCGCCATGCTGCTGCGCCTGGGCTGCGAGGTGAGCGACTTAGGCATCGTGCCCGACCGGCGCGATGCCACCGTGGCCGCGCTGCGCGAGGCTGCTCAGGGACATGACCTGATCCTGACCAGCGGCGGCGTGAGCGTGGGCGAGGAAGACCACATCAAGCCGGCGGTGGAGCGCTTGGGCACGCTGCAGCTCTGGCAGATCGCCATGAAGCCGGGCAAGCCCTTCGCCTACGGCCAGATTCCCCACGCGGGCGGCAGCGCGCACTTCATGGGCCTGCCGGGCAACCCCGTGTCCAGCTTCGTCACCTTCGGCCTGCTGGTGCGCCCCTTCCTGTTGCGCCTGCAGGGCGTGCGTGATGTTGCTCCTAAAGCGATAGCTGCTACCGCTGGATTCGACTGGCCTCGGGCCGATAAACGCCGTGAATTCCTGCGCGTGCGCCAGGGCGCCGATGGCACGCTGGAGCTGTTTCCCAACCAAAGCTCGGGCGTGCTTACCTCGGCCGCCTGGGCGGACGGCGTGGTGGACAACCCCGCCGGCCAGACCATTGCACGCGGCGATACCGTGCGCTTCCTGCCATTTGCGGAGTTGCTGTCATGACCACGCCCTTCACGATCACGGTGCGCTACTTCGCCTCCATCCGCGAGGCCGTGGGCATGGGGCAGGAGACGGTGCAGACCGGCGCCACCACGCTGGGCGCCTTGCGCGATGAACTCATCGCCCGTGGCGAGCCCTGGGCCACCTGCCTCTCGCGCGGGCGCGCCGTGCGCGTGGCCCTCGACCAGACCATGGCGCATGACGCCACGCCGCTGGCGGCAGGCGCCGAGGCGGCGTTCTTTCCGCCCGTCACGGGCGGCTGACGGCGTTCAAGGCTGCTGCACCGCCAGGGCGGGCAGCTCGGGGCTGCGCCACCCCAGCAACTCGGCCAGGCGCAGCGTGATCCAGCGCGCCTCGGCCGGGGTCACGCCCGCGTCCGGGCCGGCCAGGCCGGCGTGGATGCCCAGCAGCACCCCTTCTTCCGACCGCGCACCGCCGTGGTACAGCTGCTGCGCCTGTTCCACCAAGTGGCAGGCCAGGTCCTCGCACCACTCGTAGCGCGCCCGCACCTCGGCGGCAGGCGCCTGCAGCCGTGCGCGTGTGTCGCTGTACAGCGCGATGAAGGAGGGCGGGACCAGGATCTGGTTGTCGTCGTGCATCCGCCTATTGTCTGGCACGGCGAAAAAACACAGGCGCCGCTCCTGCCGGAGACGGCGCCCGCGCGGGTCTGGAGCGGATCAGCGCTTTTGCTGTGCCGGGGGCGCATCGTTGCGCGTGAACAGCCAGACGAAGAAGCCCCCCATGCACAGCATGAAACCGATGCCTATGGCGCTGAACAGGCCCACCTCGGTGGTGAAGAGTTGCTTGAGCAGTTGCATGGCGTTTTTCCTCCGTCGTTATGTGATGGAGCCATTGCAGCGCAGCCCGGCGGGAGCCCCTTTGAGACAAGTCAAAAATCCGGGTATACCCCACTATTGTCGTCAAGTACCTTCAATCAGGCACGAACAGGCGCTCAAAGCGCTGCTGGTCGCCTTCCAGCTCGAAGGTCACGAGCTGGCCCATCTTCGCGTCAGCCTTGCGGTGGGCGGAGAACAGGCTGTAGCGGCCCGCCAGGTCGAAGCTGGGCAGATCGATCAAGGCATAGGGGTGGGGCACGAAAGTCTGGAACTCAAACACCACACGGTGCGCATTGCGCGGCGAGGGGTAGAGCAGGTAGTCGTCGGTGGTGATGGTCTGCAGGGCCATGGTGTGCAAGTGTGGGGGGTGGGCGTTAAAGTGCCGTCAATCCCGCAATTCTGCCGCTGACCACTGCCATGCACCGCGTTTCCATCCAGACCCATGACTTCGACGTTTCCACCGAGCTGGCGGCGCTGCGTGCGCGGGACGCGCGCGTGGGGGCGGTGTGCTGCTTCGTGGGCACGGTGCGCGACCGCAACGAAGGGGACAGCGTGGCCTCCATGGAGCTGGAGCACTACCCGGGCATGACCGAGAAATCCATCGAGGCCATGGTGGATGCGGCGTTTGCACGTTTTAACCTCTATGGCGTGCGCGTGATCCACCGCGTGGGGCTGCTCGCGCCCATGGACCAGATCGTGATGGTGGCAGTGACCTCGGCGCACCGCGGCGAGAGCTTTCAGGCCTGCGAGTTCGTCATGGACTACCTCAAGACCCAGGCGCCGTTCTGGAAGAAGGAGCAGACGCCAGATGGTGCGCGCTGGGTGGATGCGCGCGTGAGCGACGATGCGGCGCTGGCGCGCTGGGGCATCGCCGCGCCGCCCCAGGTGGGCTGACTTTTATCGTCCGGCGGCTTGAAATCGAGGCCCCGGAGCCCTAGCTAGCGACAAGTTGGAGGTTTCACATGCGTCTCGATAAATTCACCACGAAGTTCCAAGAAGCGCTGTCTGATGCACAGTCGCTGGCCCTGGGACATGACAACGCCTACATAGAGCCCGTGCACATGCTGGTGGCCATGCTGCGCCAGGATGAAGGCCCGCGCGCGCTGCTGCAGCGTGCCGGCGCCAATGTGCCGGGCCTGCTGGCCGCGGCCGAGGCCGCCGTCAAGCGCCTGCCCCAGGTGCAGGGCCAGGACCAGGTGCAGGGCAGCCCCGAGCTGGGCCGTGTGCTGCAGGCCACCGAGAAGGAAGCCATCAAGCGCGGCGACCAGTTCATCGCCAGCGAATTGTTTTTGCTGGCGCTGGTCGACAGCAAGGGCGAGGCCGCGCAGCTGGCCAAGGACAACGGCGTGACCCGCAAGAGCCTGGAGGCGGCCATCGACGCCGTGCGCGGCGGCCAGAAGGTGGACAGCGCCGAAGCCGAGGGCCAACGCGAGGCGCTGAAGAAATACACGCTGGACCTGACCGAGCGCGCCCGCCAGGGCAAGCTGGACCCGGTGATCGGCCGCGACGACGAGATCCGCCGCGCCATCCAGGTGCTGCAGCGGCGCAGCAAGAACAACCCCGTGCTGATCGGCGAGCCCGGCGTGGGCAAGACCGCCATCGTCGAGGGCCTGGCCCAGCGCATCGTCGAGGGCGAGGTGCCCGAGACGCTGAAGAACAAGCGCGTGCTGGTGCTGGACATGGCCGGCCTGCTGGCGGGTGCCAAGTACCGCGGCGAGTTCGAGGAGCGCCTGAAGTCCGTGCTGAAGGAAGTGGCGCACGAGGAAGGCCGCATCATCCTCTTCATCGACGAGATCCACACCATGGTCGGCGCCGGCAAGGCCGAAGGCGCCATGGACGCGGGCAACATGCTGAAACCCGCACTGGCGCGCGGCGAGCTGCACTGCATCGGCGCGACCACGCTGGACGAGTACCGCAAGTACATCGAGAAGGATGCGGCGCTGGAGCGGCGCTTTCAGAAGGTGCTGGTGGACGAGCCCAGCGTGGAAGACACCATTGCCATCCTGCGCGGCCTGCAGGTGCGCTACGAGGCGCACCACGGCGTGGACATCACCGACCCGGCCATCGTGGCCGCGGCCGAGCTGTCGCACCGCTACATCACCGACCGTTTTTTGCCCGACAAGGCCATCGACCTGATCGACGAGGCCGCGGCCAAGATCAAGATCGAGATCGACTCCAAGCCCGAGTCGATGGACAAGCTCGAGCGGCGCATGATCCAGCTCAAGATCGAGCGCGAGGCGATGAAGAAAGAGACCGATGAGGCCTCGCAAAAACGCCTGCAGCTCATCGAGGAAGAGTTGGGCAATGTGGAGCGCGAGTACGCCGATCTGGAAGAGGTCTGGAAGGCCGAGAAGGCCAGCGCGCAGGGCTCTGAGCAGATCCGCAAGGACATCGATGCCATCCGCACACAGATCGACGACCTGAAGCGCAAGGGCGACTTCAACAAAGTGGCCGAGCTGCAGTACGGCACGCTGCCCGAGCTGGAAAAGCGCCTGAAGGAAGCGCAGGACAGCGAGGCCGGCGGCACGGGCACCAAGCACAAGCTGCTGCGCACCCAGGTGGGTGCCGAGGAAATCGCCGAGGTGGTCAGCCGCGCCACCGGCATTCCCGTGGCCAAGATGATGCAGGGCGAGAAGGACAAGCTGCTGCACATGGAGGAAAAGCTGCACGAGCGCGTGGTGGGCCAGGACGAGGCGATCTCCGCCGTGGCCAACGCCATCCGCCGCTCGCGCTCGGGCCTGTCGGACCCCAACCGGCCGCTGGGCAGCTTCCTGTTCCTGGGCCCCACGGGCGTGGGCAAGACCGAGCTGTGCAAGGCGCTGGCCGGGTTCCTCTTCGACAGTGAAGAGCATCTGGTGCGCATCGACATGAGCGAGTTCATGGAAAAGCATAGCGTGGCACGCTTGATTGGCGCGCCTCCCGGCTATGTGGGCTATGAAGAGGGCGGCTACCTGACCGAGGCCGTGCGCCGCAAGCCCTACAGCGTGCTGCTGCTGGATGAGGTGGAAAAGGCCCACCCCGACGTGTTCAACGTGCTGCTGCAGGTGCTTGACGACGGACGCCTGACCGATGGCCAGGGCCGCACCGTGGACTTCAAGAACACGGTGATCGTGATGACCAGCAACATTGGCTCGCACCTGATCCAGGCCATGGTGGGCCAGGATGCCGAGGACATCAAGGAAGCCGTGTGGGGGGAACTCAAGGGCCATTTCCGACCCGAATTCCTCAACCGCATCGACGAGACGGTGGTGTTCCACGGGCTGGATGCCAAGCACATCGAAGCGATTGCACGCATTCAGTTGCGTCTGCTGGAGGCGCGGCTGGCCAAAATGGACCTGGCCCTGCAGGTGTCGCCGGCCGCGATGGGCGAACTGGCCAAGGTGGGGTTCGATCCGGTGTTCGGGGCGCGTCCGCTCAAGCGGGCCATCCAGCAGCGCATCGAGAACCCGCTGTCCAAGCTGCTGCTGGAGGGCCGCTACCCGCCCAAGAGCGTGATTCCGGTGGATGTCGATCCTGTGACAGACCCAGGGGTATTCCACTTCGGCGAGGCCCGCCCCGCGGGGTGAGGTCTACCATTGAACGAAGGCGCGGGCCTTTCCCGCGCCTTCATCTGCCAGAAAGGGGCATGGTTTGAACGACATTGTGGCCGGCGCGATCCGGTGGACGTTGCGGCTCGTGGTCTTCGCCATGGGTGCGCTTTTTTTCCTCAGTCTGCTGGCCGCGGCCGCCGTTCTGGCACTCGTGTGGGGCGCCCGCGCATTGTGGGCGCGCCTGACGGGCCGCCCGGTCATGCCCTGGGCGATGCGCATGAACCCGCGCGAGGGGTGGAGCACCGTGTACCGCAGCACGGCGCGCTGGACGGCGCCCGGCCCGACGGCGCATGCCCCGCAGCGCAGCACGGACGTCACCGACGTCGTGCCGCGCGAAGTGCATTGATTGCTATTGAAACATGAGCTGCTTGCGCTTGCTGGATAAGCGCTGGAGGCTTAAAAGGCTATAACACTCTCCACCCCGTGCATTCAGCCGTTGGGCGGCCCGTATTGCGCGATCACCTGTTGCTCGGTGAGCGTCGGCGTCTGGTTCGCGAAGGCGTAGTACGCGGGCTTCTTGTCGATGTAGATCTGGCTGGCCAGTTCGAAGTCCTGCGTCTCGAAGGCCCCGGCGGGAATGAAATATTCGCCAGTCGCCAGCAGCTTGTAGTACAGGTGTGTTCCGCAGCGCGTGCAGAAGGCCCGCTGTGCCCAATCAGAGGACGCATACACGCCGATATGCTCCTCACCCGTGAACTCCACCTCCGGCCCGCAATGCACGGCCAGCAGCGGCCCGCCACCCCAGCGGCGGCAGAAGCCGCAATGGCAGGCGCCGATTTCCTTGGCCACGGGGGACGTGAAGTGGACTGCGCCGCAAAGACAATGACCGTTCATCTCGTGTTCCTTTCAAGCGGAAGGGCAGGGGCGCATCTTACGGGGGCAGGGCGGCAACACAATGTCACGCGCGGCTCGGTCTGGCGGTGGGGCGGCGAGCCCTATCATGCACGGCATGAGCCCTGATGACATCCGCCACCTGTTCGACCTCCAACGCCAAGCCAGCCGCGCCCACCCCGATGTGCCCTTGATGGTGCGTCGAGAGCGCTTGCTGCGGCTGTCCAAGATGCTGGACGAACATGGGCCGGTGCTGGCGGCGGCGGTGCAAGCGGACTTTGGCATGCGCTCACAGCGCCTGACGGAGGTGGCCGACCTCTTCGTGCTGCGCGCGGAACTGGGGCATACGCTCAGGCATCTGGCGCGCTGGAGCCGGCGCACCAGGGTGCGCACGCCGCTGTTCCTGCAGCCCGCGCGTGGCTGGATCGAGCGCCAGCCGCTGGGCGTGGTGGGCATCATCTCGCCGTGGAACTACCCGGTGCAGCTGGCGCTGGGGCCGGCCATTGGTGCGCTGGCCGCGGGCAACCGGGTGATGCTCAAGCCGAGTGAGCTCACGCCCCACACGTCCGCCCAACTGGCCGCGCTGGTGGCGCAGTTCTTCGCACCCGAAGAGTTCTGCGTGGTGCAGGGCGACGCGGCCACGGCCGCGCTCGTGGCATCGCTGCCGTTCGACCATCTGGTGTTCACCGGCTCCACCGCTGTGGGGCGCAAGGTGGCGCAGGCGGCGGCGGCCAATCTCACGCCGACCACGCTGGAGCTGGGCGGCAAGTCGCCGTGCATCATCGATGCGGACTGCGACATGCAGGAGGCCGCGCTCAAGATCGCCCACGGCAAGCTGCTCAACGCGGGCCAGACCTGCATCGCACCCGACTACGTGCTGCTGCCGCGTGGCAACGAGGCGGCCTTTGCCGAAGCGTTCCGCGTGGCGGTGGCGCGGCTGTTTCCGTATTTCGAGGGCAACCCGGACTACGCCTCCATCATCAGCACACGCCACCTCGCACGGCTGCGCACCATGCTGCAGCAGGCCCAGACGCAAGGGGCGGAGGTACACGTGCTGCAACCCGTGCCGGGCTCGCCCCCGCCACCGCCTCCGGGTATCGGCGACGGGGTAGGGCGGCAGATGGCGCCAACGCTGGTGTTCGGTGCCAGCCCGAACATGCAGCTCATGCAGGAAGAAATCTTCGGGCCCGTGCTGCCCGTGCTCAGCTACGAGCGCCTGGACGATGCCATTGCCCACATCAACGCGCACCCGCGTCCGTTGGCGCTGTATTGGTTCGGGCGCAGCGAGGCGGTGCGCGATGATGTGCTGCGGCGCACCGTGAGCGGCGGCGTCTCGGTGAACGACACGCTGATGCACATCGCGCACGACGCGCTGCCTTTTGGCGGCGTGGGTGACAGCGGCTGGGGCGCCTACCATGGCGAGGCGGGCTTTCTGCGCTTTTGCCATCAGAAGTCGGTGCTGGCGCAGTCGCGCTGGTCGCTGGGACACCTGCTATACCCGCCCTATGGCGCGCGTTTCGACCAGGTGATGGCGCTGCTGCGCCGCCTGATGTAGCGCGGCGTGGCCGTGGCATGCGCGCTATGCCACAGATGGCCGCGTTTGCGTGCAATGGCGGGGTTGGCAAGGTGGAAACTGCGGGGCATGAGAGGCGAAGCGGCATTTGCGCGAAAATGCTGGGTTTTTCGCTTTTCACCTGCTTTCGTTTTCCCATGTCCAGTATCCAGGTTCGTCCCGCCACCCTTCGCGATGCCAAAGCCATTGCCCAGGTTCATACCTCCGCCGCGTTGGAAGCTTACCGAGGGCTGCTGCCTGACGATCAGTTGAAGTCCATGTCGTCCGTCGAGAAGCGCCAAGCCTACTGGCGCGAGGCGATCGAGTATTGCGAGCCCCAGGTCCAAGTGGCCGTGGACGGCGACAAGATCGTCGGTTTCGTCGGCTTCGACCGCTCGCGTGATGAAAAGACGCGCAACACCACCGGTGAAATCTGGGCCATCTACGCGGCCCCCTCGCATTGGAACAAGGGGGTCGGAGTGGCCCTGTGGGACGCCGCGCGCGACGGCCTGCACGAAGAGGGTTGCACCACCGTGACGGCCTGGGTGCCGCTGCGCAATGAGCGTGCCCTGCGCTTTCATGAACTTGCCGGCTTCAAGCGCGAGATGACGACCGCCAAGACCGCCGTGGTCGGTGGCGTGAAGATCGAGGAAGTGCGCCTCAAGCGCCCGATCAACTGAGCCCCGCCATGATCCACTGGAGCGAACACGGCGAGGACCGCAGCGCGCCGTGGCGCTCCGAAAGCGGCGCCAGCGCGCCGCGCCGGGTGGTGTTGGCTGACGATACGCTGGCTGCCGATGCGGCCTATCGCCTGGTATGCGAAGGCACGGGCCTGCTGTGGCGCGGCGACTTTCAGAACGCGCGCCATCTGCTGGACGCGCTCAAGCGCCGTATCGAACGTCCGCGCAAGAGCGGCAAAGGCGGTCGGAACAACGCCGTGCCCGCGGCGGA
The DNA here is from genome assembly GCF_000022305.1 of [Acidovorax] ebreus TPSY. Classification (NCBI taxonomy): domain Bacteria; kingdom Pseudomonadati; phylum Pseudomonadota; class Betaproteobacteria; order Burkholderiales; family Comamonadaceae; genus Diaphorobacter; species [Acidovorax] ebreus. The sequence goes on along the minus strand of NC_011992.1, from coordinate 2,710,974 downwards.
GTTCCCGCACGCCTTTCATTTGCATCGCCAGGCGCAGGCACAGCGCGCCCGCCTGCTGGGGCTGCTGCTGATTGAGCTGCAGCCCGACTGGCGCATCGCCCTGCGCCGCGCGCCCGACTGGCGCGCGGCCTGCGCCGAGGCCTGGGGCCCGGCGCTGCAGGAGTCCACCATTGTCTCGCTGCGCGAGTTGCTGGGCGCCGTGGGGGCGCACGAATGGCGCCGCAAGGGCGTGGATGTGCCCGCTCTGGGCGCACGCATTTACCCGCATTACGGCGTGTTTTCGCCCGTGCGGGGCGAGTATGTGGACCTGGTCGCCCAGGCCCCGCTGCCGCCGGGCGCGGATGCGCTCGCTTTCGAGATCGGCACCGGCACCGGCGTGCTGGCCGCCGTGCTGGCACGGCGTGGCGTGGCCCGCGTGGTGGCGACCGAGTTGGACCCGCGTGCCCTGGCCTGCGCGCGGGACAACCTGACGCGGCTGGGCCTGGAGGACCGCGTGCAGCTGCTGCAGACCGATCTGTTCCCGCCCGCGACCACCTTCGGGCGGGCGCCACTCATCGTCTGCAACCCGCCCTGGCTGCCGGCCAAGGCCAGCGCGCCCATCGAGCGCGCGGTGTATGACGAAGACAGTCGCATGCTGCGTGGTTTTCTGACGGGGCTGCCTGCGCACCTGGCGCCGCACGGCGAGGGATGGCTCATCCTGTCGGACCTGGCCGAGCATCTGCGCCTGCGCAGCCGGGCTGAGCTGCTGGGCTGGATTGCGGCGGCGGGGCTGGAGGTGCGCGGCCGCCACGACATCCGTCCGCGCCACGGCAAGGCCACGGCCGGCGATGACGCACTGGCCGGCCCGCGCGCGGCCGAGGTCACGTCGCTGTGGCGCCTGGGCGTGGCCGGCGGTACGCAGCAGCCCTGACACGCATGCCAGCAGGCCATGCAAAACTACGGTTTTGATAGCTGCTAGCGCTTGTCCAGTAAGCGTTAGAGGCCAATTTAATACATAAGTCCCGATGAGCGCATCCGCACCGCTGCTGCTCGCCCCGATGGAGGGGCTACTCGACTTCGTGCTGCGTGACGTGCTCACACAGGTGGGTGGCGTGGACCGGTGCGTGTCCGAGTTCATCCGCATCACCGGCAGCCTGCTGCCCGACAAGGTGTTCCTGCGCTACATCCCCGAGCTGAAGAACGGCGGGCGCACGCTGGCCGGCGTGCCGGTGCGGGCGCAGCTGCTGGGCTCGGACCCGGTAAGCATGGCCGAGAACGCCGCCCGCCTGGCCGAGCTGGGGCCCGAGGGCATCGACCTGAACTTCGGCTGCCCGGCCCGGACCGTGAACCGCCATGGCGGCGGCGCGGCCCTGCTGCGCGAACCCGAGGCCATTGCCGCCGTGGTGGCGGCCGTGCGCCGCGCCGTGCCCGCCCACCTGCCCGTGTCGGCCAAGATGCGCCTGGGCTATGACGACGCCAGCCTGGCGCGCGAATGCGCCCAGGCCATGGAGCAGGGCGGTGCCTGCGAGCTGGTGGTGCACGCACGCACCAAGGCCGACGGCTACCGCCCGCCCGCGTACTGGGAGCAGATCCCGGCGATCCGCGCGGCGGTCCGCATTCCCTTGGTGGCCAACGGCGAGATCTGGACCGTGCAGGATGCGCTGCGCTGCCGCGCAGCGTCGGGTTGCGACGCGCTGATGCTGGGCCGCGGCATCGTCGCCGACCCCGGGCTGGCGCTGGCCATCCGCGCGCACGACGTGGGCCGCCACACCATCGCGCTGCCCTGGGCCGCGCTGCTGCCGCAGCTAGAGCGGTTCTGGCAATTGGTGTGCGCGGACCTGGAGCCGGGCCAGCGCGCGGGCCGGCTCAAGCAGTGGCTGAACCTGCTGCGCCGGCGCTATCCGCAGGCGCAGGACGCGTTCGACCAGGTGCGCGTGATGACCGACCAGCGCGCCATCAGTGCCTGGGTGGCGCAGGCCGTGGCCCGCGCGGGCGCGGCGGCTACAGCAGGTGATCGGGCGCCAGCGGCCCCAGCAGCTTGAGCAGCAGGCGCAGGCCGGCGCTGCTGTCGGGGTCGGTGTGCGCGTCCTGCAGGCCGCTGCCCTCGGGCGCGTGCCACACCAGCCGGCCGTCGTCCTCCCGCTGCAGATGCCAGGCGTTGGCGCGCATGGCGGAATCGATCTGCTGGCCGGCCTCGGCCGCCAGCGCGCGGCTGCGGATCAGCAGCGCGATCTCGGTGTTCTGCAACTGCGAGCGCAGGTCCAGATTCATCGACCCCACGACCAGCAGCCGGCCGTCCACCACCATGACCTTGGAATGCAGCATGGACCGCGACGCGCCCGTTGCGCTGCCCGAGCTGCCCGAGCTGCCGAAGGCCGAGCCCAGGCCCGCCTGCTCGCTGCGCAGCTCATACAGTTCCACGCCCATGGCCAGCAGCTCTTTGCGGTGGCGCGCGTAGCCCACATGGGCGATGGGCGCGTCGTTGGAGGCCAGCGAGTTGGTCAGCACGCGCACGCGCACGCCGCGGGCGCGCGCGTCGGCAAAGGCGCGCTTCATGTCGTCGCCCGGCACGAAATAGGGCGAGATGATGAGCAGCTCGCGCTGCGTGCGGCGCATCAGATTGAGCAGGCCGTCGACCACCGTGTCGCCGGGCGACGCGGGTGGTCGCGTTGCGGACAGGGGCGCGTTGGGTAGCGCATCGTCACCGTCGCCATCAAGCGGGATCTTGGTGGGTTGGTCCGCCAGCAGCACGGCGGGGGCCCAGACGAATTCGGCGTTGCGCAGGTCCATGGGTTGGGAGTCCCAGGCGGGGGCGGCGTCGGGCAGATCGGGTGCCGGCGTTGGCTGCGTTGATGTTGCCGGTGCCGGCGCGGCTTCGGCGGCAGGTTCATCGTCATCGTCATCGCTGCGCAGCAGCTGCGCTCGCAGACGCTCCAACTCTTCGCGCGTGATGAGCGACTGCACGGGGTAGGCGCGCGGGTTGTTCCAGTAGGCGTCGAAGCTGCGCGACATGTCGGCCACGATCGGGCCGATGGCCAGCACGTCGAGATCGACGAAGTTTTCCGCCTGCGACTTGCCGAAGTAGGCGTCGCCCAGGTTGCGCCCGCCCGTCACGCCCATGACGTTGTCGGCCAGGAACAGCTTGTTGTGCATGCGCTGCTGCACGCGCGAGAAGTCGGTGATGGAGCCCCACAGCCGCCCCAGGGCGGAGGCGCGCGGGCCCGCCACGGGGTTGAACATGCGCATCTCGATGCGGGGCTCGAACGCCATGCGCATCACCAGCGCATTGCGCCCCGTGCTGTGAAAGTCATCCAGCAGAATCCGCACCCGAACCCCGCGCCGCGCGGCGGCCACCACCCCGCGCAGCAGCCGCCCGGAGCTGGCATCGGCCTGGATGGCGTAGTACTGCAGGTCCAGCGTTTTTTGCGCCGCCTGGGTCAGGGCCAGCCGGCTGCCATAGGCCTCCTGCGGGCCGCTGAGCAGCATGAATCCGGATGCATGGCGCGCGCCGGCCGCCGTTCGCCGCTGCTGCACCAGGCTGGCCAGCGCGGTGGCCTGCTGCGAGGTGTCCAGCGCGGTGGACACGGGCCTGTCCACATCCTTGGGCAGACCGGCGCAGCCGCCGCAAAACCACGCCAGCAGGCCCATGGCGCACCAGCGCAGCGGGGCGGTCCAGGCGGGACTGAGCGGGATGGCGGCGGGCATAAGCGTGAGGGAGTGCGGCAACTGCGTTTATATAGCCCCTGCCGGCCGCACCCCGATGTCGGACAACGGCGCCGAACCGCGCTGCTGTCGCTATCGCCACTTCAATGGCTGACTCCCCGCCAAGGGTGCCGTCAGAAGTCCGCGCGCCCCGCCACGCGGGCCACCACCCGCAGGTCCGGCCCAATCTGCCGCACGCTGTGGAACTCCATGCGCACCCCGTCCGACAAGGCTTGCAACGGCCCCCAGCTTGCCAGCCCGTGGGCCCCGCTGCCCAGCAACAGGGGGGCCTGGTACAGCAGCATTTCATCGACCAGGCCTTCGCGCAGGAAGGAACCGTTGAGCTTGTGGCCGGCCTCCACATGCAACTCGTTCACGCTGCGCCGCGCCAGATCGCGCAGCATGGCGGGCAGGTCCACCTTGCCCCGCGCATTGGGCAGCACGACCACCGTGGCGCCGCGCGCCCGCAAGGCCTCTGCCGCCTGGGCCTCGCCTTGAGCCGCGTAGATCAGCACCTGCCGGTCCGCCACGTCGAACAGCCGTGCGCCTGGCGGCGTCTGCAGCCGGCTGTCCACGATCACCAGGTGGGGTTGGCGCGGGGTGGCCACCTCGCGCACATTGAGCAGCGGGTCGTCCTCCAGCACCGTGCCTATGCCGCTCAGCACCGCACAGGCGCGCGCACGCCAGGCATGGCCATCCGCGCGCGCGGCGGGGGAAGTGATCCACTGGCTGGCGCCATTGCCCAAGGCCGTCACTCCATCCAGCGAGGCCGCGGCCTTCATGCGCACCCAGGGCATGCCGCGCACCATGCGGCTGAAGAAGCCAATGTTCAGTTCGCGTGTTTCCGCTGCGCCGGGCCCCGCCTCCACGGCGACCCCCGCCGCACGCAGCCGTGCAAAGCCCTGGCCCGCCACCAGCGGGTTCGGGTCGGCCACCGACGCCACCACGCGCGCTATGCCGGCCTGGATCAGCGCATCGCAACAGGGACCGGTGCGCCCTTGGTGCGCACAGGGCTCCAGCGTCACATAGGCCGTGGCCCCGCGCACGTCATTGCCACGGGCCGCCGCGTCGCGCAGCGCCATCACCTCGGCATGCGGGCCGCCGGCCTGCTGGGTGAAGCCCTGGCCCAGCACGGCACCCGCGTCGCTGGTGATGACGCAGCCCACGCGCGGATTGGGGTTGGAAAGAAAAAGCGCCTGGGCGGCAAGCCCAAGCGCTTGGCTGATGAAGGGGGAGGCGTCTGTCATGGCGCAGCGATGGTAGCGCGCCGGGCCATGGTGCTATGCCAGCAGTTCCGGCACATCGGCATACACATCGCGCAGGCTCACGGCCACGTCCAGGCAGCGCAGGGCCAGCACCTCATCCGGCCGGGTGAGCACCAGATGTTGCCAGCGGCCTTCGTCGCCCAGCTGGTACAGGTCGGCGTGCACGCGATCCTGGCGCAGCAGCAGGTATTCGCGCAGGCTGGGCAGCAGGCGGTAGGCCAGCAGCTTTTCGCGGGTATCGATGCGCTCGGTGCTGGGCGAGAGCACCTCCACCAGCAGGCAAGGCTGGCTCCGGTAGTAGGGGGGTTCTTTGTCGTCCGGCTGGCAGCTCAACAGCAGATCGGGGTAATAGAAATCGCTGTCACCGTCGTGATCCACGCGCACCTTCATGTCCGCCATGAACAGCTGGCAGCCCTTACGCCGTGCCGCAGGGAGCAGCATTGCATGCAAAGAGCCAGCAATCAAACCATGCTTGTCACTGGCGCCGCCCATGGCCACGACCTGCCCACCCAGGTACTCATGCTTGGTCTCGGTGGCTTGCTCGCCGTCGAGGTAGTCCTGGATGCTGGTTTGCTCTTGTGGCTCGGTCGGAGTAGTCATGTGCGGTACTCCTTGGGTGATGGGGCTGTGGATCGCACCATCCTACAAGAGCAGGATTACTTGCCCCAGCAGTCGGGGTTGTAGCCGGTGTCGCCAGATTTCTTGCCGGCGGCGCCACGCACGCCGGTATTGCTCAGCGTGTAGGTGCCGCATTTGTCGCCCGTCTGCGCGCCCTTGGGTGCGGCCGTAAGCGTGAAAGCGGCATTGGTGTTACCCGCTTGAAAGGCAATGTCATATCGCTTGGTGGTGTCTCCTGACCATGTCAGGGCAATCGGCAGTGCGGTGGGATACACCCCCTGGGCTGTCGCCGCCCGTTCCAGCCACTGCTGCGCCTGTAGCAGCCCGGCGCGCGCATCCGCACGGTGGCCGCGCCGCACGTACTCGGTATAGCTGGGGTAGGCGATGGCCGAGAGGATTCCGACGATCGCCACCACGATCATCAACTCGATCAGGGTAAAGCCTTGTTGCTGGTGTTTCATCACAAATCCATTCAAAAAGCATAGCTGGTTGCACCTAACTGAAGCCGACTTCAGAGGAGTTTCTATGAAGTCAAACAGCGCGAGGCACAAGCAATCAAGGTGTGACTCCAGTGGAGTTATTTCAGTTGGCGCCAATTCGGGCGCAAGGACATTTCCGGCATGCGGCGCATCTTTTCCTCGACGAGGTCCGAGCCCGTCCCGCCTTGCTTCGGCTGTCTGCCACGCATGTGGATGCGATTGCCCTTTACGATCATTGTCAGGGCACCCGGCGGCATGCCGTAGCGGGCAAGGCCGTTCGGTCCGTCAATGATCGGAACGCGAGGTGCTTGGCCGTCCATGATGTTGATGAACGTCACGTACTGGCTTTCCTTGTCAACTGCACCGCCTTCGCAGCTTTCGATTGCGGGGTCCAGGCGCGATCCCTTGGCGGGAATTTGCGTGGGCACCATCAACAGGTTGCTGCCGTCGTAGAACTGCATGGGCTTGAGCAGGCGTTCGCGGGTCAGGGGAAAGTCCATGAACCAGCCTTTCTTGTCGGCCCAATTCAAGGTAGAGGCATTCAGCTTCCAGAAACTCCTGCCGTCGCGCGTCTGTGCGGCTGTGTCGGGAATCGTGCTCTGCACCAAGTCGCTTTGGGCCACGGCATGGGGCAGGTCGTCGCTGCTTTTCACCAGCTTGGCGCAGACGCCGGTAGTGGTGGCACATACCTTCACGCGGCCAGTCGGCTTCTCGTTGGGGGCGGTGCCGGTCATTTCGCGCTCGTAGCGCGTGTTGTCCAGCACGGAGTACAGCGTCTGCTGCTGCAGTTCTGCCTGGTCCAACTTGGTCACGTTGCGGCCGGTGCCGAAGGCCACCATCATGCCGCCCACGGCACCGGTCACGGCGCTGGTGCCGGTGCCGGTGGTCTTGGTACGGTCGTTCACCCGCGCTGAGGGGGCAGCGGTGATGGACTGCCGCGTGGAGCTGTTCGTGTTGGCCGAATGTCCCGTGCCGCGATTGGCCGTGAACAGCGGTGTGCCGGCAGCCTTGCCTTCCCAAGTTGCTACGCCCCATTGGCTGGCATCTTCGGTGTTGATGAGGAACTTCCACAGGTTGCCCTTGAGGTCGCCCGCGTACACCACGTCTGGCCGGCCATCGCCGCTGATGTCCACCAGGCGGGGGGCCGACAGGCCGTTGTCCGTGTCCGTCGTCAGGGCCGGGATGCGCAGCAGCTCCTTGGCGCCGTCCAGATACTGGATCAGCAGCACGGGCCGTCCGTTGGCGCTGTTGTAGCCATTGCCCATCACCGCGGCCCAGCGGTTGTCGTTCATGCGCACGATCTGCGTGGTGCGTTGCGGGTTGGCATCGTCCATCACCGGCTTGGCGAAGATATGGCCCAGGTCGTCCACGTCGTCATTGCTCGCGGTGGTGGTGCTGGCGGGGAGGGTCTTGTCCATCACCACCAGGCTGTTCGCATTGGTTTCGGTGAAGTTGCTGCTGCCTGTGCCGTCCGTCTTGCCGGGGTTGGTCACGTCCAGCACAAAATAGCCCCGGCCACCCGCGCCCAGCGTGCCTATCAGCAGGGTCTTCCACTCGCTGTCGAACACATCGCCCGTCATGGGAGAGCCATCGACGAAGTACTGGTGATTGTTGTTGAAGGTCGGGTTGGTGAGCTTGGGCAGGTCGCGCATCACGCCACGGGGCACGTAGGCGATGCGTTCCGTGCCGTCCGCGGCGGTAAAGCCGTGCAGCATGCCGTCATTACCGCCCACATAGAGCATGGGCTCGCGCTTGGCCCAGGTGCGTGTAAAGGCGGTGTAGCCCTCCAGGGCGTAATTGCTTGTAGGTGCGCCCAGGTACCACACCTCGGAATTGATGATGCTGCCCTGGCGGCTCCAGCGCTTGCGGAAAGGTTTGTCGGTCGTGCAGCCAGCGTCGGGGCACTCCAGATCGCGCACGCCGCGCAGGTAGTTCACACGGTTGTTTCCATCGGCGCCAGCAGTGCCCGAGGGGCCGCCATTCGTGCCGGTGGCGGTCAGCAGGACCTTCTGGTCCGCGCTTAGGTTGGTATTGCCGCTGGTCCACTTGAACGGCCTGCCGCCCACTTCTGCCGTACTTCCGGAGGGGATGTCGTCATTCCAGGTCAATACCAGGCGGTTGGTCACGTTGAAAGCTGTGTCGTCCAGCTTGTCGGCCGTGGTCTTGCCGTCCCAGGCTTGCACGGTGGTGCCGTCGTCGCTCTTGAAAGTCTCGGACGATACGGCGCCCCGCCAGCCCTCCTTGGGTACGTAGCTGGCAGTGAAGATACCCACGTCGTTCTGTGATGCGTTGCTGCCGCTGGTGGCGGTGGAGCCACGGTCTGGCTCGGTTTCGGCGTTGATGGTGCGCACGATCTGCCTGAATGCCTCTTTCAGATCTTCACCCTTTTCCACGGCGTAGAAGCGTCCCCGGCCGTTGAGGGCTGCATGCCACATGTCGTGCCCCCTGTCGCGGGTACTGGTAACGGTGGTTCCAGTGGAGCTGCCGCCGTAAGCGCGCCATGTATAGGTGCCATTGGCATAGTCGGCCAGATTGCCATCATCGCCATAGGGCAGCAGGGTGGTCGGAGCGGTGATCGCGCCTTGATCCGTGACCGATGTGCCGTCTTTGTTGAGGCTGTAGTTTTTCTGGGGAAGCGCGTCCGTGCTGAAACCGATGGTGAAAGTAACCATGTGCGCCCAGTCGGCCGGGTCGTATTTGGGGTTCCAGAATTTCTCCAGCGTGGCCGTTGTTTTGGTCACGCGGTTCGTGATGGTTTCAGAGGCAGGCGCATTGTCATACTCGGGCAGGGGAGACACTTTGCCGTGGAGATCAGTGGCGGGGCGCAGCGGATTGGCCCAGCTTTGGAAGGCCCAGTCGGCAATGGTGGTGAAGTCCTCGCTATCCCGGTAGAGGCGGGTTTGCGCCGTGGCGGTATAGGGTTTGCCGTTGGGCAGGTCGGGGCTCGTGCGGTTGTCGTAATTGAGGGGGGTGGTGGACTGAACGTATTGGTTCCAGCCACCGTCAGTCAGTAGGATGTGGTAATTGCGGCGGCAGCCCAGTGGTTTGTTGTCGTTTTTCGCGTCCGCCAGCTTTGTGCCGGGAACATCGGCCCAGGGGCCGTTCTGGTGTGGAGTCGCGCGCATGTAGTCGTCTGCACGTTGCACCATGCGATGGGTGGGGGTGTTGCCGCTAGCACTGTACTTATTGGCATACGCGATGAAGTTGGCGCGATGGGTTGCGTCCAGTACGCGCATCATGTTGTGGCTGGTTCCATTCGTTGCTGCGGCAGTGCCCAGGTCGCTGAGCGTCAGGCCGGAGCCGGTGGTGCTGTTATTCATGGATTGCCAAGCCATGCGGATTTTTCCGTTGGGCAGCAGAGCGGTGTCACTGAACGTGTCCTTGAGGGCGTCAGCCAGCACCTTCGTGCGGGTAAGGGTTTGGGGCGCGGTTACCCAGGGGTTGTAAGCGTTGCCACCGCTACACCCTCCTGTTCTGTTGCAGTAAGGCCTACTGGGATCTCGCAGTACCCCAGGGAGTGTCATGTCTGCGGTATTCATACTGCCCGAATCGTCCAGCGACAAGATCACGTTCGGCGCCACATACGGCTCCACCGTGCCCGGCGGCGCCTGGGCAAAGTCCAGCGCCAGCGCAGTGTGCGGCGCGAGCGCCGCGCCGATCAGCGACGCGAGCAGGGTTTTCTTGAAACGGGTGTGGGAGGGGGCATGGAAAGTCATGGCGTTCTCCGGTTTGAATTCGGGTGAAATTGGTGTTTTGAGCTTATGTGTCAAGCGTCATGTGCTATTTATTTTGCAGCTATCAGTCCTTGAGCCTGTGGCGCACATAGGTTTGCTGCAGGACGACCCGCGTGCTGTCCTTGCGGCCCTGGGCCATGGCGGTGACGCGGTAGATCACGTTGGGCTGGACGTTGACGGCCAGGTAGTTGGCATTGCCGCCCGCGATGAGGCTGGCATTGGCCGCGTCGGGGGTGTAGGGCAGCACCTCGATCCAGTACCAGCCGCCTTGTCCGGCGGCGGTGTTGCGCAGGATGGGATTGGCGGGCGCGTCGTCGTCACCCACTTTGGCGCCGGTGTAGGTGCCGTAGCGCGTGCCAACGGCTTGCATGGCGGCCAGCCCCGTATTGGCGTCGCTTTCGTTCCAGAAGTCCTGATTGCCGGTGCGCTTGAGGCACAGGCCGTTCTTGCAGCGGGGGCCGGTGCTGACGGTTTCCAGGTCGGCGAGCAGGTTGGCGACGTCCTTCGCTTCCACAGGCATCGTGGCGACGCTGCCCTGGCGGCAGACGGGGGCCGTCCCGGTGCACATGCCGCCATCTGCGCGCTCGCCGCGGATGTCCAGCTCGGCGTCTTGCAGCAGGGCCTGGGCGGCTTCGGTGGCGCGCTGGTAGTCGGCATCGTTGCCCACCACCATTTCGTTGAACAGCGAGGTGCGTGATGCCCATAGCGCCAGCAACATGGAGAGCATGACGAAGACGAGGACGACGAACAGGGCGATGCCGCCCTGGCGGTGGGTGCCGCGTGGATGGCGTGGGTGGCGTGAAGAAGGGGGCATGCGTTGCGGCATGGTGTTGTTCCCGTCGATGGTTAGAGCACGGCGCCGGTCTGGCCCTGGCCGCGCAACTGGAAGACGTTGCGGAAAGTGAGGTGCATGCGCCGCGCGCGGGCGCCCGTGAGGGTGTCGTAGGCGACCGGGCCGGCGCAGCCCGTGTAGGTGCTGCCCGCTGGCAGGTCAATGGCTTCGTTGCCGAACAGCTCCAGGCAGACTTCGACGGCTTGCACCTTGGCCCAGCCGTTGGCAACGGCTTCGACGGTGGCATTGGAGGCGGCGTAGTTAATCTGGGGGATGCCGGGAGTGGTTGTGATGTCTTGCATCAGATAGCGCACCTGGAAGGCGGCGACGTTACGCACGATGGGCTGGTTGTCGTTAACTATGCCGCTGCCGCATCGAAGTTCACCGTTTGCCAGGAAGAAGTTGCTGCGCGTGGCGGCCCCGCTTGGTTGCTGGCCCAGGCAGTTGGCGGTTTGCGAACCTGTGGGGGGGGATCCGGTGCCGGTCGTGAGAACTTCTGTTGTGTCGTTGGCAAAGCCGACGACGGGGCCGCCATTCAGGAACCCGATGGTGTCGGTGGCGGGGGCCCAGCCGGGGTCGCCCGAGATGCCTGCGGCAGGGTCGGCCCTGGCTTCCAATGCTACCGGCAGCAGGTGGTCGAAGGCATTGCTGGCGGCGGCAGCTTGGGCAGCTGCGGGGATGAGGTCGAGCTTGAGCGAGCCCGCCTGGCGCATTTGTTGGCCGATCACGCGCATGGCGTAGGTGCCCTGCTGCTGGATTTCACTGGCGTCGCTGACCGTGCCGCTGATGCCGCGCGAGACCATGAGCGCACCCATGGCAACGGCCACGGTGAGCAGGCCGATGACGACGCCGACCATCAGCTCAAGGAGGGTTACGCCACGCTGGCGTTGCGGGCGGCGAGGGGCGAGGTGGGTGAGGTGTGTCATACCGGGGGGCCTTGCGGATGGGGCGGGTGCGCGTGAATCAGGCGCCTGCACAGAAGTGCCAGGTTTGGCCGGCCCAGAAATCGGGAGCGCAGCGGGCGCTGATAGGGATGTATTGCAGGTGGCAGGTGAAGCCCGCCGTGCCGCAGCCGTTGTCCAGTGCGGTTTTTCCCGTGCCGCTAATGAAGGTGCCATCGGTTTTCTTGGCCTGGGCGGCGTCGATATTGTCTCTATGAATTTTTTTGTCATCGGCATCGGCAATATCGCGCTCGTTCTCGCGCCAGCGGAGCATCACGCCGAGCTGCCGCTGGTTGCCCGCGTCGCCATCCTCACCTTGGGTGAGAAAGACCACGCCGTCGCCCGCGGGCAGGCTGCTGCGCACCAGCGTGCGCCAGGCCCACAGGTCATAGGCGGCGAGCTGGTCGGGCGTGCATTGGCCTGTGGCGCAGTTGGTGCCAGGTGCCGTCAGTGCGGAGGCCCAGGTGTCGCCCACGTAGCTTTGTGTGCCCCCGGCCGTGGGGTTGACGGCGTTGAGGGCGTTGGGGTGCACTTTCAGCCGTTCGCTCAGGTCTTCGATAAGGCGGATGGCCTGCGCGCGGCGCACGGTGGTTTGTGTGTCGCTCAGGGTGCGCATCTGCACGCCCACAACGCCCAGGATGCCCAGGGCAGCGACGACGATGGCGACAAGCGATTCGATGAGGGTAATGCCGCGCTGGCGAGCTTTTTGGGGCATGGGTTTCAGTTGTTGCGGCATGGAATGTCCTCGGGGGGAATGACTCGGATGCGTCCGCCAGAGCTCATGCAGACGCCGCGCGCGGCGGGGTGGTTCGTGGACTGGTCTTTGGGGACGATGCTGAAGCCCAGCCAGGTGCCGCTGACCAGTCCCCAGCGGTTGATCTTGATGCTGGTGCCGCCGCCGGTGCGGGTGACTTCTACGTTGGCAGGGGTGTCGTAGCGCTGCAGCACGGGTTCACTGGCGTTGCATGTGCCGTTGCCGTTGGTGTCCGCGCAGACGTACCAGCCGCAGCCCCAGTCCCTGGTGCCGCTGGCGGTGGTGCAGCCGTTGGTGCCATTGGCCAGTTTCTGGATGGCGATACTGCCGCCACGCTTGATCGCCTCGGAGCGAGCGTAGTACAGCGTGGACTTGAGCGATTCGGTGGTTTGCATAATGCGCCAGCGCTCAGCGACAGCAGCGAAGCTGGGCGCCGCCAGTGCGGCAAGAACGCCCAGGATGGCAACGGTGACCATGAGCTCGATGGCCGTGAACCCCCTAACGGTTACTCGGCGGGTGGGCAAGGCAGTTGTGGCTGTGGCGCGCATGGTGAGGCGGGGGTCAGGGGGGGCAGGCAGCCCCCTGCTTTGTTTGCACGATGCGTCCGCCACCCGCGATGCATAGCCGGATGGCGCTGCTGTCGGTAGTGCTTTTGCCGGCAGGGTGGAGCAGGACATCCATGGTTGTTGATGCGCCCCCAACGGTTTCAGAAAGCATGCCCCAGCGGTCAACGAAAAGCGTGGTGCTGCCATTGCTCTGGGTGATGCTGAGGCTTGTGGGCGCCGGGCTAACTTGCAGGTCGGTGGTGGCTCCGGCTTGGGTGTGGGTGATCTTCCAACCCTGGTCCCAGCCTCCGGGGGCATCGATTGCAATCCCACCGCCGCGCTTGATGGCTTCCGAGCGTGCCATGTAGACAGTGGACTGCAGTTCCTCGGCCGCCTGCCGCACGCGCCAGCGCTCGATGATGGAGTTAAAGCTGGGCGCGGCCAGCGCAGCCAGGACGGCCAGCACGGCCACCGTCACCATCAGTTCAATGACGGTGAAGCCACGCACGCTGGTGCGGCGGCCCGGATGCGCAGGTGTGAGGCAGGAAACACGCGAGGGTTGCATGCGGCCCATGCTAGGGTGGGGCTGGCCGGTTGCCGCCCCATGCGTGGATGAACGGGGGGCGAATGCGGACAGACGGCAGGGAATGTTGTATCTAGCGCACCAAACCCGTAACGAAATGAAGGCTGACGCCGGCCCGGCTTTGCAGGCGCTGGCCGGTTCGCACCCGTCTGTTGCCCGGCTGGGTGCCATGGCTGCGGTAGGCTCGCCCCATGTGGTTTGGACAATTTGACAACTTGGGCTGGCTGGGCGTTGCCGCGCTGGCCTGCGTGCCTGCGCTGGCGCTGGCCGTTGATGCCCTGTGGGGCGAGCCGCCCGCGCCCCTGCACCCGGTGGTATGGATGGGGTGTGGGCTGGGCTGGTGCGGCGAGCGTCTTGCGCCGCTGTCGCCTCGGGCGCAGGATTTCAAGTCTTTTTGGCTTGGAGCGCTTATGTGGTGTGCGCTGGCAGCTATTGTTCTGATAGTTGCCCTGGGCCTGGAGCGGTTGGCGTTGCAATTGCCCGCACCGCTGGCGGCGCTGGTGCTGGTGCTGCTGCTCAAGCCGCTGCTGGCGTGGCGCATGCTGAAGGGCGAGGTGCTGGCGGTGGAGGTGGCCCTGTCGCAGTCGCTGCCCGCCGGGCGCGAGCGGCTGGCGCGGCTGGTCAGCCGCGATGTGGAGCGGCTGGACGCCGCGCAGGTGCGCGAATCGGCCATCGAGTCGCTGGCCGAGAACCTCAGCGACTCCGTGGTCGCGCCCATCTTCTGGTTCGTGCTGCTGGGCCTGCCGGGCGCGGCGCTCTACCGGTTTGCGAACACGGCCGATGCGATGTGGGGTTACCCCGGTATGCGCGACGGGCGCTACTGGCAGTGGGCGGGCAAGTGGGCCGCCCGTGTGGACGACGTGCTCTCGTGGCTGCCCGCGCGCCTCACCGCGCTGCTGCTGGCGCAGGTGGCGCGCGGCCTGCCGCTGCGCACCTTGGCGCACGAGGCGCGCAAGACGCCCTCGCCCAACAGCGGCTGGCCCATGGCGGCCATGGCGCTGGCGCTGGGCGTGCGGTTGGCCAAGCCCAACGTGTATGTGCTGCATCCGCGCGGTCGCCAGGCCGGGCCGCTGGACACACGGCGCGCGGCCTCCCTCGGGTCGCAGGCGGTGCTGCTGCTGGTGCCCGTGGCGGCGCTGGCGCTGGCCGCGGTGCTGTCGTGCCGGGCCGTGGGGTGACGGGCAGCGCCGTGACGCAGGCGGTGCACGGCGGCCCGGATGCGCTGGGCGTGCCGTTGCACGACTTTTCCACCAACGCCAACGCCTGCGGCCCCTGTCCGCAGGCTCTGGCGGCGCTGCAGCAGGCCGACCACCGCCACTATCCCGACCCGGCCTACACCGCATTGAGCGCGCGACTGGCGGCGTTTCATGGCGTGGCGGTTGAGCGCGTGGTGCTTGCGGCCAGCGCCAGCGAATTCATTCACCGCATCAGTGCCCATGCTGCGCGCGCCGGCCTGCGCCATGCCGTGCTGCCCGCGCATGGCTATGGCGACTACGCGCGCGCGGCCGATGCATGGGGGCTGGCGCGGGTGAGAGCGACAGGGCAGCCCGCGCTGCACTGGGCCTGCGAGCCTGCCAGCCCGCTGGGCACGGCGGACGAGGCACTCGTGCAATGGGCGCGGGCCAACGCGCCATGCACCGGCCTGCGCGTGCTGGACTGCGCCTATGCCCCGCTGCGGCTGGACGGCCGCGCCACGGCGATGCCCGAAGGCGTGTGGCAGCTCTGGTCGCCCAACAAGGGCCTGGGTTTGACGGGCGTGCGCGCCGCTTATGCCATTGCGCCCGACGCGGCGCGGGCCGCCGCCGTGCGGGCGCTGGCGCCGTCCTGGCCGCTGGGGGCGGACGGCGTGGCGCTGCTGGGGGCCTGGGTGCAGGCGGACACGCAGGCGTGGCTGACGCAGTCGCTGGCCACGCTGCGCGACTGGAAGGCCGCGCAGCTGCGGCTGTGCGCGGGTATGGGCTGGCGGGTGCTGCCGGGCAGCCTGGCCAACTTCTTCACAGTGCAGCCGCCGCCAGGCGACCTGCCCGCCGCACTACGGGCGCTGCGCGCGCGGGGCATCAAGCTGCGTGATTGCACATCGTTCGGGCTGCCGGGCCATGTGCGCCTGGGCGTGCTGGCGCCGGCGTCGCAGCAGGCGCTGCGGGCCGCCTGGGCGGGCCTGGGCGCCGGCTACCATTCGGCATGAGTTTTGAATCCATCCCACCCCTGCGTACCGTCACGGTGGAGCGTTACGTCACGCCGCTGCGCGAGGGCGGTTCGCTGCCGGCCGTGGTCGAGGCCGATGACCTGGGCATGTACGTGCTCAAGTTCCGCGGCGCGGGCCAGGGCGTGCGCGCCCTCATGGCCGAGATCATCGCCGGCGGCATTGCGCGCGCCCTGGGCCTGCCCATGCCCGAGGTGGTGCTCGCGCAGCTCGACCCGGCGCTGGCGCAGACCGAGCCCGATCCCGAGATCCAGGACCTGATCCGCGCCAGCGCGGGCGTCAACGTGGGGCTGGACTACCTCTCGGGCGCAGTGAACTTCGACCCGTCGGCCGACGTGGTGACGGACGACTTCGCCTCGCGCCTGGTGTGGTTCGACGCCCTCATCGGCAACGTGGACCGCACCGCGCGTAACACCAACCTGCTCATGTGGCACCGCCAGCCCTGGCTCATCGACCATGGCGCGAGCCTGACCTTCCACCACGCCTGGAACGGCGCGGTGGCCGATCCCGGCAAACCCTTCGCGCCCATCGCCGAGCATGTGCTGCTGCCGCGCGCCACGCGGCTCGCGCAGGCGGACGCCGCGCTGGCGCCACGCCTCACGCCGGACGTGCTGCAGGCCATACTGGCGGGCGTGCCCGACGGGTTTCTCGCGCAGGCCGCGGCGGACCGCGAAGGCGACCCGCTGGCCGACCCGGCCGCGCACCGCGCGGCCTACCTGCACTATTTTCAGGCCCGCCTGGCCGACCGGGGCCGCTGGCTGCAAGGAGCGATCGATGCGCGCGGCTGAGGTTTACGACTACGCCATCGTGCGCGTGGTGCCGCGCGTGGAGCGCGAGGAATTCATCAACGCGGGCGCCATCGTCTCGTGCCAGCGCACGGGCTTTCTGCAGGCCGCCATCGAGCTGGACGAGGCGCGCCTGCGGGCGCTGGACCCGCACGCCGATGTGGAGACCGTGCGCCGCCACCTGCGCGCCATCGTGGCCATCTGCGCGGGCCTGCCCGAGGGCGGGCCGATCGCGCAACTGCCGTACCGTGCGCGATTCCACTGGCTCACCGCGCGGCGCAGCAGCATCATCCAGACCTCGCCCGTACACACGGGCCTGTGCGCGGATACCGGCTCGGCGCTCAATCGCATCATGGACCGCATGGTGCGCCCGCTGGCCACGCCACGGAGCCCCGCATGAGCGCGCGCTGCATCATGGTGCTGGGCACCACCAGCGGTGCCGGCAAGAGCTGGCTGGCCACGGCGCTGTGCCGCCACTACAGCAACCAGGGCCTGAAGGTGGCGCCCTTCAAGGCGCAGAACATGAGCAACAACGCGCGCGTGGTGGCGGCCCCGGGCGGCGAGGGCAGTGAAGCAGGCGGCTTCGGCGCCTGGGGAGAGATCGGCAGCGCCCAGTACTTCCAGGCCCTGGCCGCGCGCGCCGTGCCCGACGTGCGCATGAACCCGCTGCTGCTCAAGCCCGAGGCCGACACGCACAGCCAGGTGGTGCTGCTGGGGCAGGTGAGCGATGCGCTGTCGCAAATGCCCTGGCGCGGCCGCAGCGAAAAGGTGTGGCCGCAGATCGCGGCGGCCCTGGATGCGCTGCGCGCCGAGAACGACGTGGTGGTGATCGAGGGCGCGGGCTCGCCGGCCGAGATCAACCTGCACGCCAGCGACATCGTCAACATGCGCGTGGCGCGCCACGCCCAGGCGCGCTGCCTGCTGGTGACCGACATCGACCGCGGCGGTGCCTTCGCCCATCTGTACGGCACCTGGGCGCTGCTGCCGGCAGACGAGCGCGCGCTGATCGCCGGCTTCGTGCTCAACAAGTTCCGCGGCGACGAGGCGCTGCTGGCGCCCGCGCCGCAGATGCTGCAGGACAAGACCGGCGTGCCCGTGGTCGCCACCATCCCCATGCAGTGGGACCACGGCCTGCCCGAGGAGGACGGCGTGTTTGATGACCGTGCGCGCGCCAGCGGTGCCGTGCACACGCGCATCGCCGTGGTGGCCTACCCGCGCATCAGCAACCTGGACGAATTCCAGCCGCTCAAGAACGTGCCCGGCGTGCGCCTGTCCTGGGCGCGCAGCCCGGCCGACGTTCATGGTGCCGACTGGATCATCCTGCCCGGCAGCAAGGCCACGGCGGCTGACCTGGCCTGGCTGCGCGCACAGGGGTTGGACGCGGCGATTGCTGCGCATGCGGCACGCGGTGGCCGTGTGCTGGGAGTCTGCGGTGGGCTACAGATGCTCGGCGAGGCGTTGATCGACACCGTGGGGGTGGACGGCAATGGCCCCGGCCTGGGCCTGCTGCCGTTGGTGACGAGCTTCGAGGCCACCAAAACCGTGCGGCCCACGCGCCAGTGCTTCGGCGCCGTACAAGGCGCCTGGCGGCATCTCGCCGGCGTGGCTGTGCAAGGCTACGAAATCCACCACGGCCAGACTGCTCAGCACCCGGCCATGGCAGCCAGCGGCGATGTGGCGCGCGAACTCATTCCCGGGTTGGCGTGGCAGAACCCCGGGGGCAATGTGCTGGGCCTGTACCTGCACGGCCTGTTCGAGGACGCAGCCGTGCTGCGGGCACTGTTCGGTGCCGACGCTCCGACGCTGGATGCGGTGTTTGAGGGGCTGGCCGCCGGCATCGCACGGCACTTCGAGCCTGGGGTGTTGGATGCCCTCGCTGTGCAGTAAAGGACGATAACTGCGGTTGTTATCATCCCCGTCCTCAGGTGCCCGCTGCCGCAAGGCAAAGGGAGAATCGGGAAGGCGGTTGGAGTCCGCCGCGTGCCCAACGCTGTAAGGAAGATGACCCCCGCTCAATGCCACTGGCCGCCAAGGCCGGGAAGGCGCGGCGGGTCAGATGAATCCAAGCCAGAAGACCGGCCTGAACGTTCATCGCGCTGCAAGGCCAGGCAGCGTGCGACCTATTCACGCACAGGGGACTGCCATGAATACCGCGCAGGCGCAAGCCACGCAAAGCGTTCACGCCTTTACGCAAGAGGCCCGCGACGCCATTTACCACACCATCTTTTCACGCCGTGATGTGCGCGGGCAGTTTCTGCCCACTCCGGTACCAGACGAGGTGCTCAGCCGCATCCTGACCGCGGCGCACTATGCGCCTTCCGTAGGCTTCATGCAGCCATGGAACTTCCTGGTGGTGCGATCGCAGGACACCAAGCGCCGGGTGCATGGTGCCTTCGCCAAGGCCCATGCCGAAGCGGCCGGTATGTTCGAGGGCGACAAGCGCGCGGTGTACCAGCGTCTCAAGCTCGAGGGCATTCTGGAGTCGCCCATCGGCCTCTGCATCACGTGCGACCGCGAGCGCACCGGTCCGGTGGTGGTAGGGCGTACCCACATGAAAACCATGGACCTGTACAGCAGCGTCTGTGCCGTGCAAAACCTGTGGCTCGCCGCGCGCGCCGAGGGGCTTGGGGTGGGATGGGTGAGCATCTTTCACCAGGCCGACCTGCAGCAGGCGCTGGGTATTCCCAGGGGCATCACCCCCATCGCCTACCTGTGTGTCGGCTACGTCAGCCACTTCCACGCCAAGCCCGAACTGGAAACCGCTGGCTGGCTTCCGCGCCTGCCCGTGGAAGACCTGGTGTACTTCGAGCAATGGGGGCAGCGCGACGACCAGCAGCCCCTCATCGCGCATCTGCGGTGCGACCAGGCTGCGGCGCAGTGCAGTCGCCAAACCGCACCGGCATAAGCCAGCCACAAGGCATGGGGCCCGCCCCGCAATACGGCCACTTCTGGATGTGCGCCCCGTGAGTCGGGGTTGCGCTGGACCTTTTTTGACAATCGAAACACGCCATGATCATTGACCTGCCTTTCGTTGCTGACCTCACCGATCTGCCGCTGACGCAGGCCCTGCAGCACAAGCTGGACAACAAGACCAAACCACTGGGTGCGTTGGGGCGCCTGGAGCAACTCGCCCTCCGTCTGGGCCAGATCCAAGGTACCGAATCACCCATGCTGCAGGCGCCGCAGATGCTGGTGTGCGTGGGCGACCATGGCCTGACGGCCAAAGGCGTATCGGCCTACCCGAGCGACGTGACCTGGCAGATGGTCGAGAACTTTCTGGCAGGCGGCGCAGCCGTGAGCGTGCTGGCGCGGCAGCACGGCCTTCAGCTCACCGTGGCCGACTGCGGCGTGGCGCGCGAAGTACCCGCGCGCGACGCCGTTCCCGGTGCGCCCCGCCTGGTGCACTGCCGCGTGGCGGCGGGCACGCAGGACGCGAGCGTCGGCCCTGCGATGACCGAGGCGCAGTGCGCCCAGGCGCTGCGCAACGGCATGGATATCGTGCGCGCCATGCCCGGCAACGCGCTGCTGCTGGGCGAGATGGGCATCGGCAACACGTCCGTGGCGTCCCTGCTGTTGGCGCGTCTGGCGGGCGTGCCGCTGGCCGAGTGCACGGGTGCTGGTACGGGACTGGATGCGGCAGGCATCGCGCGCAAGCAGGCCGTGCTGGAGCAGGCGCTGGCGGCCAACGCCGGCGCTACGCAGCCCTTGGAGGCCCTGGCAGCCCTGGGTGGTTTTGAAGTCGCCACGCTCACCGGCGCCGCGCTGCAGGCCGCCGCCGAGCGTCGTGTGATCGTGGTCGACGGCTTCATCACCTGCGCGGCTGTGCTGGTGGCCGTGCGCCTGGCGCCTGCCGTGCTGCAGCGCTGTGTGTTTGCCCATCGCTCCGGCGAACGGGGCCATGGCCACATGCTGCAGGCTTTGCAGGCGCAGCCGCTGCTGGACCTGGGGCTGCGCTTGGGAGAAGGCTCAGGTGCCGCTCTGGCTTGGCCGTTGCTGGAGTCGGCATGCCGCGTGCTGCGCGAGATGGCGAGTTTTCAAGCGGCCGGGGTGGACGGAGCGATGCGCTAAGTGTCTTGCCGGCACTTGCCATCTTCAGGATGGGCGCATGAGGAATTCGAAGGGGCTGTGCAACCAGAAGCTGTCCTATCACGCACCGGGTAAATAGTTAAATACTATCGATCGAATTTGCCAATTGATGAAAAAGTAGTAAGAATCTTCTCTACCAAGTGACCTATTGAAACCCTGGTAAGGGCGCGTGAAAATCACAGCGCGCGACGCCAGCGGCTACGCGGCAGTGGCCCCCGGGGGCTGCTGATCGATAGGTTGAAGGGAAGAGAGGCACCTTATGACTTGCATCGATGAACAGCCCGCTCCCGTCCTGATCATTTCCGGCACGCGCCCCGAGATCATCAAGCTGGCACCGGTATATCACGCCCTGCGAGGCGCGCAAAGTGTTCGCCCCGTGTGGCTGCACACCGGCCAGCACAGCGACATGGCCGTGCAGATGCTGGACTGCTTCGATATCCGGCCCGACCATATGCTCGAGCGCCAGGGAAGCACGCTCCTGGATTTCAGCCTCGGGTGCCGCCGCCAACTGGAAGGCGTGATGGGGCAGCAGCCCTGGAGCGCCGTCATCGTGCAGGGCGACACCGAAAGCGCGTTCCAGGGAGCGCTGGCGGGTTTCTCCCATGGCCTGCCGGTGTTGCATGTCGAGGCTGGGCTGCGCACCTACAACCTGCGCCGCCCGTTCCCCGAGGAAGGACTGCGGCAGATGATCAGCCGCATCAGCCGCCTGCACTTCGCGCCCACTTTGCGTGCAGCGCAGGCGCTGGAGCGTGAGGGGATCGCCTCGCGCGACATCCTGGTGACCGGCAATACGGTGGTGGACGCGCAATTGTGGGTGTGCGAGCGCCATCACATCCGCCGTCGTGTGCAAGGTCGCGGCCATATCCTCGTCACCATGCACCGGCGCGAGAACTGGGGGCCTGACATCGACAACGTGTGTGCGGCCATTGCCGACATCGCCCGCGAGTTCCCGTGGATGACCGTGCTGTTCCCGGTGCACCTCAATCCCGTGGTACGCGACCCCGTGCACCGGCACCTGGGCGCGCTGCCCAATGTGCGCCTGACGGCGCCGCTGGACTACCTGGCCATGCAGCAGGCGATCGCCGATGCCTGGCTGCTGCTCACGGACTCGGGTGGTCTGCAGGAAGAGGCGCCGACCTTCAAGGTGCCGCTGCTGGTACTGCGTGAAGAAACCGAGCGGCCGGAGGTCATCGATGCGGGCTGCGCCGCGTTGGTCGGGGCCGACCGCCAGTTGATCGTGCGCTCCGTGCGCCATCTGATGGACGACGGAGAGGCCTACGGCCGCATGCAGGCCGCAGCCAACCCCTTTGGGGATGGCCAGGCGTCCCAGCGCATCGTGGCACGGCTGGAGCAGATGCTGGCGCCCGCGCCCGCGCCCGCGCCCGCACATGCGGCTGCGCCCGCGGTTGCGGCCCTGAGTGTCTAGAGGAGCAGCACCATGTCCTGGATAGATGTTTTTACCGCCTATTGATCCGGCGGGAATTATTCATGAGGCCGCATAGGCGACATGCTTGTCGCCAAAGTACTTCCGGACCCGCTCTGGCGTGTTCTCCAACATCGTCATGTGTTCTGTCGCCGCCGCGCGCAGCTTGGCCTTGGTTCGCACCGGAACCTTGCTGCCAATCGCATGCTTCAAATCGGCATTGAGCCGCTCCTCTGGGTTGAGTTCGGGGCTATAGCTGGGCAGGTAGAACAACTCAATGTCCTCTTTGCGCTGGGCCGACCACTCCTTGACAGGCTTGCTGTGGTGCACCCTCAGGTTGTCCAGAATCAGGAATATCTTCTTGCCCTGTGACTCCTTGATCAAGGCCTGCATGAACTCGATCAGTTTGTCTGAATTGAACGCCTCGTCAATGATCATCCAGCGCGTTTTGCCCTGGTTTGTGACGGTGGCAATCATGGAGAGTTTTTGCCGTGTGCCACCCACTGCCCGCGTCACCGGCGTCTGGCCTGCTGGTGCATAACTTCTGCCACGCACATCTGTGTTGACCAAGGCCGTTTCATCACCCCAATGGATCTCTGCGCCTTCACGCTTGGCCCTGGCCTCGATGGCGGGGTATTCATCTTCGAGCCAGGCCTGGACGGCCTCAGGCCTCTGCTCGTAGGCTTTTTTGATCGGCTTTTGCGGCGTAAAACCCCAGCGCGCCAGATAGTCGCCCACCGCCCGCACGGATAGCTTGAGCCCCAGGTCGCGTTCGATGAGTTCGCGCACTGCGGGCCGACTCCAAAGGGCGAACTCCATCTTGATCTGCTCAGGGCGCTTGTCGATGATGGTCATTCGAATGACGCGCTCTTGCTCAGCGCTCAGGCTGCGTCCACTGCCCAGCTTCTTTCCCCTGGCGTTAGGCTTGAGTGCAGCCGCCCCGCCTTGCTCGAACAGGCGCAGTGCAGTGTTGACCCCAGACCAACTGAGCCCAGTTTGCTCAACGATCTGCATCACGCCAACACCTTTTCGATGCAAGCGGATGACCTGCTTGCGACGCTCATGCAGTACTTCCCGCGACTGCTTGCGTGCATCTTCTTTTTCCATGAACTTTGGAGTCATGAAATCAATACAAGTTCATGAATAAATCATGCCTGGTCTATATCTCTACCTGCTCAAGATGGTGGCGATCGGGGTGGCTGTCGTCATCTTCATCAGCAGCCTGGATGACCTGTTCATCGATATCGCCTACTGGGTCCGCCGCGTCTGGCGCGCCTTCACGGTGTACGCACGCCACGCGCCGCTGAACTACAAGACGCTCTACGACGCCGAGGAGAAGCCGCTGGCCATCATGGTGCCCGCCTGGCAGGAGCACGGCGTGATTGGCCAGATGGCGCAACTGGCCGCCACCACGCTGGACTACGAGAACTACCACATCTTCATCGGCACTTATCCCAACGACCCGCAAACGCATGCCGACGTGGAGCAGGTGCGTGCACGCTTCCCCAACGTGCACACGGTGGTCTGCGCGCGTCCCGGACCGACCAGCAAGGCCGACTGCCTGAACAATGTGGTGGACGCCATCCTGCAGTTCGAGAAGCGTTCTGGCGTGCGCTTTGCCGGCTTCATCCTGCACGACGCCGAGGACGTGCTCTCCAAGTTGGAACTGCGGCTGTTCAACTACCTGGTCAACCGCAAGGACCTCATCCAGCTGCCCGTGTACCCGCTGGAGCGGCCCTGGAACGACTTCACCGGCGGGCACTACCTTGACGAGTTTGCGGAGCTGCACGGCAAGGACATCGTGGTGCGCGAGGCCCTGGTCGGCCAGGTGCCGAGCGCGGGCGTGGGGACGTGCTTCAGCCGTCGCGCCATCATGGCCCTGCTGCAACAGGGCGATGGCATTGCCTTTGACACGCAGAGCCTGACCGAGGACTACGACATCGGCTTTCGCCTCAAACAGCTGGGCATGCAGGAGGTGTTCGTGCGCTTTCCCGTCGAGGAGGACGATCACATTGGTCGCACGCCCTCGCCAGAACGTGTGCCCCTGCGCAGCGAACGCGAGGCCAGCGTCATCTCCGTGCGCGAATTCTTCCCTGACACCGTGGCCGCCGCCGTCCGGCAGAAGTCCCGCTGGATCACGGGCATTGTCATCCAGGGTTTTCGTACGCTGCGCTGGACGCACAGTGCCGTGCTGAACTACTTCCTCTGGCGCGACCGCAAGGGAATCATCACCAATTTCGCCAGCTTCACAGCCACGCTGCTGGCCATGCAGCTGATCGGCATCTGGCTCTACCAGCGCCTAGTGCCGGATGCCTACCGGTTCCTCTCGGTCTTCGAAGGCGACTGGTGGTTCTATGCGCTGCTCTTGGCCAACCTGGTGCTCATGTTCAACCGCATCGTGCAGCGCGTGTTTTTCGTCACCAGCTACTACGGCGTGGTGCAGGGATTGCTGTCGGTGCCTCGGCTGCTGTGGGGCAACTTCATCAACTTCCTTGCCGCCTGGCGGGCGCTGGCCCAGGCATGGCGCGCCAAGGACCTGCGGCGCATGGCCTGGGTCAAGACGGACCACGAATTTCCCCTCTTGGGCGAAGGGCCGCGTCAGCATCGCGCACTGGGGCAGATCCTGGTCCACCAAGGCGCCCTGACCGAGGCGCAACTGCTTGATGCGCTGGAGCATCCCATGCGTGGGCTGCGTCTGGGCGCAGCGCTGGTGCACCGTGACGTCATCACGCCCCAGCAACTGGCTGCCGCGGTTGCCGAGCAGGCCGGCGTGCCATGGGAAACCCTGGGAGGGCAGGCCGTGGACAGCGACCTGGCGGCACTGGTGCCAGCGGCCGTGGCGCTGCGCTATAGCGTCGTGCCGCTGCGCCAGCAGGGGCGGGTCCTGGTGGTGGCCAGCGAGGCGGCGATCGACCCGGTGTCGCTGGCCGCCATCGAGCGCAAGCTGGGACGTACCGTGCGCTACGTCATCGTGCCCAAGGGCGAGGTCACCGTGGAACTGCGGCGCCTGTATGCACACCACGGCACAGAACCCGCACGCGACCTGCTGGCGCAGGCCGTGCAGCAGCAGCGCGTTACCGCCGAAGAGGCGCGGGGCATCTGGGCCCGCTATCTCTCGCGCCAGTTGCTGCTGGGCGACGTGCTTCTGGCCGTGGGCAAGATTGACCAGGCGGTGCTGGGTGCCCTGCTGCTGCAAAAGGAGAAGTCCGATGCCAGCCTGGGCGCCTTCCTCGTGGAGCATGGCGTTCTGACGGAGTCGGCCGCGCAGGAGGCGCTGCAGCTGCAGCAGCAGCTGCAGGTCACCATGGAGCAACTGCTGTGCCGCGCCAATGCGCAGCCCACCGTCCGGGCCATTGCTTGAGAAGGCCGTCATCATGAATTTCGCCCCCCGCATTCTTGCCCTCGCCGTCATGCTGGCCTCCACGGGCGCCCCGGCGCAGACCCTGGACCTGGGCCCCGACATCAGTCCGCTGAAGCGGTTCCAGGTCTATCCCCACATCGACAAGGCGTTCGAGGCGATGGCCCGCGGCGACGGCACGCGCGCGATTGCCGAGCTGGAACATGCCCA
This sequence comes from [Acidovorax] ebreus TPSY, assembly GCF_000022305.1. NCBI lineage: Bacteria > Pseudomonadati > Pseudomonadota > Betaproteobacteria > Burkholderiales > Comamonadaceae > Diaphorobacter > [Acidovorax] ebreus. The sequence goes on along the minus strand of NC_011992.1, from coordinate 2,685,477 downwards.
CCGGCTCGCCCCAGAGAACACCGCGATTGCGCTGCACCTGGCCCAGGCGTACCAGCGCTTTGGCCAGCCCGCGCGTGCCGCGGCGTTGCTGCGGGCCCAGCGGTCACGCCATCCGGGCGATGCGCGCATCGCCCAGGCACTGCGTGACTTGCAGCCCCCACCCGCACCCGTGCAGGAAAGCGCCACGGTCGTCGCGCAGCCCGAGGCAGCACCCGCCGCACCAGTGCTCGCCGCTGCGCCTTCCGCAACTGCGCCCGAACCCGCGTCGGAACACGGCACGCCTGCGGCGGCTCCGGCCATTGCGGCGCCGCCCGATCAGCTTGCCAAGCCTGCGCCTGCGGTGCGTGCGCAGCGGCGCATGGCGCAGGTGCCACGGCCTCGGCGGGCCGACGGCGCCCCGGGTTATGCCGCTGCCAGCCGTGCCTACGAAGCGGTGGAGCGTGCAGAGTTGCCCGCCGCCCTGGCGTGGGCGCGCGAGGCCGCGCAGGCCGCCCCTGCCAATGCCGACTACCAGCGCCTGCTGACCTACCTGCTGATCGAGAACGGGTTGTACGAGGAGGCACAGGCCAAGGCACGGGAAGCGGAACTGACTTTCGCCCCGCAAGGCGATACGCAATGGCAGGCGTTGGGCGACACCGCGCGGCAGCGCCACGCCTATGCGCAGTTTGAAGCCGCATCGCAAGCGCAGCGGCAGGGCCGCGCCAGCGATGCCCTTGCCCATGCGCAGGCGGCAGCGGAACAAGCCCCGGGTGTGCCGGCGTATCGCCTGCAGTGGGTAGGCCTGCTGTTGGCCGCGGGCCGCCATGCGCAGGCGCAGCAGGTGGCCGAGCAGGGCCTGGCCCAGGGCGATGGCGCGGCACTGCAGGTTCTGCGCGGCGCGGCGTTGCAGGCGCAGGGGCAGACGGACGATGCGGCGCGGGTTTTCGACGGTGTGATTGGCAGGCCGGATCTCGCGCCGCACGAGCGTAAGCGTCCGGCAAACCCAGGCCTACCGAGGCCGGTGATCAGGCGTCGGCGGGTTTCCAGCGGTGTGGCAGGAGCTCGACGATGCGGCTGGCCTTGTGCGTGGGCAGTCGCGTGAGCACGTCCTTGAGGTAGGCATACGGGTCGTGCCCGTTCATACGGGCCGACTGGATCAGGCTCATGACGGCGGCCGCTCGCTGGCCCGCACGCAGGCTGCCGGCAAACAGCCAGTTGTTACGACCGATGGCAATGGGCCGGATCTGGTTCTCGATCCAGTTGTTGTCGACCGGCAGTTGTCCGTCATCCACGAATCGGGTCAGCGCATCCCAGCGCCGCAGGCTGTAGTCCAGCGCCTTGGCGGTTGCTGATCCGTCGGGCACCTGGCGCCGTTGCAGCGTCATCCACTCGTTAAGAGCGTCCAGGATCGGCCGGGTCTGCTGCTGCCGAACGGCTTGCCGTTGCTCGGTGTCCAGCTCTTTGACGTCCCGCTCGATCTCATAGACCCGGGCGAACTGCTGCAGGGCGAACTCGGCGATCTGGCTCTGGTTGGCCGCGTGCAGGTCGAAGAACTTGCGCCGGGCATGGGCCAGACAGCCCACCTCGGTCACGCCGCTGGCGATCAAGGCCTTGTAGCCGCTGAAGTCGTCGCAGGTCAGGCAGCCCTTCCAGGCCTTGTCGGTGCCGTGGCCCAGGAAGCGCCGGGCGTGTTCGCCCGAGCGGGATTCGCAGAAGTCGTAGACCACAGCCTTGATGCTCTCGAAGGCCCCCGGCGCATAGGCCCAGAGGTAGGCGCGGTGCGTCTTGCCATCGCCGGGCTTGAGCATGGCCACCGGCGTCTCATCGGCGTGTAGCACCCGGTGGCTGAGGATCTCGGTCTTCAGGGCATCGACCAGCGGCTGCAGCCGCACCCCGCAGGTGCCCACCCACTGCGCCAGGGTCGAGCGAGGGATGGCCAGGCCAGCGCGGCCGAAGATCGCCTCCTGCCGGTACAGCGGCAGGTGATCGGCGTACTTGCCCACCAGCACCTGGGCCAGCAGGCCGGTGGTGGGGATACCTTTGTCGATGACGTGCGCCTCGACCGGCGCTTGTTGAATGGTCTCGCACCGGGCGCAGGCCCACTTGCCGCGGATGTGGCGCTCGACACTGAAGACGCCGGGCACATAGTCCAGCTTCTCGGCCACGTCCTCGCCCACGCGTTTCATCTGGCAGCCACACGCGCACGTGGTGGACGTGGGTTCGTGGCGGATCTCGCGGCGTGGCAGGTGCGCCGGCAAGGGCATCCGCTTGGCCTGTCTCTTCTCGGGGGTGGCCGGTGCTTGCGTCTGCGCCAGCGCGTCGATCTCGCTGGCCACGGCCGCCAGGTCCGCTTCGATCTCGTCGTCGAGCAGGCTCTTCTGCTCAGGGCTGAAGCGCTCTGATTGGGCGGCGAACTTCATGCGCTTCAAGAGCGCGTTCTCGTGCGTGAGCTTGTCGATGAGGGTCTGCTTGAAGGCAAGCTCCTGGTCCTTGGCAGCAGCGGCTTGCAGCATGGACAGCAGCGCCGAGCGCAATTGCTCGGGACTCAGACTATCCAGGGATTGCGGCTCTACGACCATGGGCATGACTGTGCCAGCGCCGGTAACGCCACGCCATTGGCACATGCACCGATTGGCAGGCCGCATGTCAGCGATCAGATTCAGAGCACGGTGATGAGGCCACCATCGCCCAGGCGCTGCCAAGGCAACCCGAGCACCAGAGCGTCGAACTGCGAGCGGCTGAGCGTGGTGGTCAACGCACCGTCACGCGGCCAGACGAACTTGCCGCTGTTCAGGCGCCGCGCCGCCAGCCACACCCCAATGCCGTCGTGCACCAACACCTTCATGCGGCTGGCTCTCCGGTTGGCAAACAGGTAGGCGTGATGCGGACGCGCAGCACCGAAGACGGCCACCACACGGGCCAGCGCGGTGTCTGTGCCGGCACGCATGTCCAGCGGCTCGGTAGCCAGCCACAGGGCGTCGATGCGGATCACTTGAGCAGGTCCCGCATCCAGGCCGCGCAGTGCTCGGCCGCGCAGACCGGCCAGGTCAGCGAGATGCTGGTAGCGCCACGGCGCAACTCGATGCGGATGTCTGGGGCCGGCGCACAGCTGGGCGCAGGCAGCGTCACCGGCACGAAGGTGGGAACTTGCATATCTGTGCTGGGGGCATGGGCCAGTCGGCGCCATTTGTGCACGACGTTGGCGTTGATGCCGTGCGAGAGCGCCACGCTGGCCACCGATGCACCGGGCTGGGCGCACTCGGCCAGGATCTGCTGCTTGAGCTCGGCGCTGTGGCGCCGACGGGTCTTGTTCTGGGCTTCGGTCATGGTGTCCACCTATCTGGTTTGGTGGACACCATCGTTGCCGCTTACGCCGCCGCCCTCAAGGGTGGGATGACCGTGCGCTTACGCACGAGCAGCAGAACTACCGGGTGATCGCCGCCGATGCGGCGCTCGCGGCGCGCCAGCCCGAACGCGCTAAAGCCCTGCTGCAGCCGCTGGCGCAAGGGGGCGCCGTGGATGTGTCGGGGCGAGAGGCTGAGATACGGGCCGCCACGCGCCGGCCGATCTCGGCCGCATCCCTGCAGACGTTCTCCCTGCGCTTGCCGGTTGTCAACTGCTTTGGCAGCGCCCAGGCGCCCGGCTGCGAAGTGTGGCCCGGGCAGGACGCGCCGGACCCTGCGCGTGCCGTGGCGCAGGAGGCGTTCCGCGCCTATACCGAGCGCGACTATGGACTGGCCGCGGCCAAGGCCGAGGAAGCCGCGCGGCTGCAGCCTGCGCATTTGCCGTACCGCCTGTTGCGGCTGCAGGCCTTGGTGGCCGCGGGCCAGGTGGAGCAGGCTCTGCGCGAGGCTGACGACACCCTGCAGTCGCGCGCCGACGGGGCGGAGGTGCTGGCCCTGCGCAGCCGGGTGTACCACGACCTGGGGCGGCGCGAGCAGGCCACTGCCGATGCGCGCGCGGCCCTGCAGGCAGGTGGCCTGTCCCTGTCGAGTGAAATCAACCTGCTGCTGCAGGAAGGCCGGCGCGACGAGGCCGTGCAGCAGTTCGCACACGCGATGGCGGGGCCGGATTTCGCGGGCAGCGCAGACCCCGATCTGGCCTACCTCGCTGCCCGGGTGGGCGACGACCGCACCGCGCTGGCCGTGTTCGACCGCGCGCACGCCAACGACGCGCTGCCGGCCGCCGCGTTACCCGACGGCGCCTACACCGCGAGCCGCCTGGCCGAGAACGACCGCGCCATCTACTACCTGCAGCAGACCATCGATGCGGTGGAAGCGGGACGGCTGGAGCAGACGCCCCGCCAGCAGTTCGCCACCCGGCGCGAGCTGGCGGACCGCACCCGCACCTGGGGCATCAATGCGTTGCTGGGTTACCGGGGCATGTCTCCCGGCTCCATCTCGCCCGTGCCCGGGCTGTACCGGGATGCCGCCCAACTGGTGGGAGAGGCCTATTGGCGCCCGCAGGGCTATCGCGACGGCAGCTTTTGGGAAATCTATGGCGGCGTAGTGCAGACGGTCTACAGCCGCCACGGCGGCACGAGCGGCAGCGACACCACGCAAGGCGCGCTGGGCGTGCGCGCCAAGCCTTTGCGCGACCACAACCTCGTGTTGTCCGCCGAGCGGCGCATCCGCATCGGCTCGTTGTCCTTCAGCGACTGGCTGCTGCGCGCCGGTTATTCCTACGGCGTGGGCACCGACCTGCGCGTGGACGTTCCGGACTGGTTCACGTTCAACGTCTATGCCGAGGCGGGGCGGTTCCTGCAGCGCAAGCAGGACTACGTGACCTTCGAGGCGCAGGCCGGGCGCAGCTTCCGCATGGGGGATGCGGACTCGCGCCTGGTGCTGTTCCCGCACGCAGTGGTGGGTGTGGACTACAACTCCGCACGCACGGCCGCGGGCTACAACGGCGCTGCGGGCGCGGGCGTGGGCATTGCGCTGCGCCGCTGGTTCCACGAGGACCGCTACAACGCGCCGCGTTCGTACCTGGACCTGTCGCTGCAGTACCGCGCGCGCCTTGCGGGGGACGAGCGGGGCAAGGGCGTGTTCCTGCGCGCTGCGCTGGTCTTCTGACGGCAGCGATCGATAGTTTGTATTTTGCTTCAATAAATATAGCTAGGAGCGCTTAATTCAAAACGGTTTCAAGGTGTTTTATGCATGAAACCTTTGATGGAAGAGCGCGAGCTGCTATTCGTTTTGTTCAACCTTGGCTGCCGCGGGAGGAGACCATGAACCGACTGTTGCGATACACCCTTGTGGTACTGGGCGCCCTCGCGCTGCACGCGTGTGGTGGCGGGAGTGATCCGTTCTACAGCGCGCCGAGCGTGCCGCTCTCGCCGTTTGGCACCAACGACCCCGTCCGGCGCGACCCCATCGCCTCGATGCCGGCGCCCGTGCGCGCGCAGCCGGCCGGGCCGCGCGTGCTGGTGCTCTACGACCAGCCGCCTGGCAGCCCCTTCGCCAAGATGGGGGTGGGCTACGCGATCATGCTGCAGAACCTGCTGGGACATTTCGATGCGGCGGTGGACATGCGCCCCGTGGAGCAATACGCGGCGCAAAGCCTGGCGGGCTACCAGGCCACGTTCTACATCGGCTGGGCCGAAAGCGACAGCATTCCCGCAGCGTTCTTGCAGGACGTGGCCGCGGCCAGCCAGCGCGTGATCTGGCTGGGTCGCAACCTGCAGCAACTGGCGGATGAGCAGGGCGCGGCATTCGTGAGCCAACGCGGCTTTCAGCCCGTGGGGCCGCGCACGAAGGACAACGCACCGGCCGGCGTGGAGCCGAGCTTTTTCAGCGATGTCTACTACCGCAAGCACCCGGGCCTGTTGTTCCAGAAGGCAGTCAAGACGATCAACGGGGAGCCTGCCGCCGCGTGGGACATGTTCATGACCCAGGTGACCGACGGCGCCAAGGCGCTCGTGCATGCGGACATCATCAACCCGGCATCGAACGAGCAGGGACCCTATGTGCTGCAGTCGGGCAATTTCTGGTTCGTGGCCGATACGCCCTTCGATTACGCGGGTCCGCGCGACCGGTACGTGATCTTCTCGGACTTGCTGCACGACATGCTGGGCATCGACCATGCCGAGAACCACCAGGCGATGATGCGTTTCGAGGATGCGGACGCGAAGGTGAACCCGGTCGCCTTCAAGCGGGTGGTGGACCTGGCGTTTGAGCGCAAGGTGCCTTTCTCGGTGGGGGTGGTACCGCACTACAAGGACCCGCTGGGCGCCCAAAGCGCGGGCGTGCCCACCGACATTCCCATGGCGAACGCCCTCAACCTGCGGCTGGCGCTGGACTACGCGCTGGCACGTGGCGGCGAGATCCTGCAGCACGGCACCACGCACCAGACCGAGGGCATGATCAACAACGCATCGGGTGCCACGGGCATCGACTACGAGTTCTGGGACACCGTCAACGACCGCCCGCTGCCCGGTGATTCCGTGGACTGGGCGAAGAACCGCATCAACAACGGCCTGCGCCAGATGCTGGACCTGGGCTATATGCCCGTGGCGTGGGAGACGCCGCACTACGTGGGCTCGCCGTCCACGCTGCAGGCCGTCGCGCAGATCTACGAGATGGGCTACCAGCGGCACACGTACTACACGTTCGACCAGCCCGACCTCAAGGCCGGGGACTACATGGTGGACCAGTTCTTCCCCTTCGTCATCGAGCGCGACCGCTATGGCCTGCGCGTGCTGCCGGAGAACCTGGGCAACCTGCAGTATTTCGAGTTCGGGGCGGATGAGGAGCTGACATCCAAGGAGGTGCTGGAAAACGCGCGCTACCAGAAGGTCGTGCGTGACGGCTTTGCCTCGTTCTTCTTCCACCCCTTCCTGGCGGTTGAGTCCCAGGCGCAGAAGTATGACGGGCGCGGTTATACGCACCTGAAGGAAATCGTGGATGGCCTGACGGCCATGGGCTACACGTGGACCTCACCCAGCCGCCAGCGCAAGCGCTGACCCTGACACGGCGCGCGGCCATGGCGGCCATGCTGCCGTGCGCGGTGTCTTGGCCGCCGTCGTCCGGCGCGCCATTGCGCCACCTTGGCGGCATGGTGTGGCAGCCCAGCCTGCGCACGCTGCGCCCCCAGGGCAACTGGGCGCAACTGGGCGTTCGCCGCCTGTTGGTGCAATGGACGGCGGTGGATTCACAGGCTTTTGTGCCGGGCACCGGCTTGCCTCCGATCGCGGCTGAGCTACCCGACTGGGAGCGCATCGCCGTCGAGCCCTGGGCCCAGGAGGTGATCGTGGGCCTGGCGGCCATGCATGGCGAGGCGCAGGCACGTGCCTCGGTGGCGCTGCTGGTGGAGCAGGCGCACGCCCTGGTGCCCATCGTGCAGCGGCTCCCGCTGAAGCTGGGTGGCTGGTATTTCCCCCTGGAGGTGGATCCCACCTGGCTGCCGGGGCCAGAGTGGTCCCAGGGCCTGGCGCAGTTGCCACGCCCGCTGTGGATCAGCGCCTATGACAGTGCCAACCTCGGCCCGCACGCGCTGGCGGACTGGATCGAGCGCTGGCTGCCGGCCGATGTAGGGGTGTTCTTCCAGGACGGCGTGGGCGTGCATGCGCGCAGTCCGGAGGTTGCGCTGAAGTACTTGCAGGTGCTGACCTACCGTCTGGGGCAGGCGCGCGTGCAGATGATTGCCGAGGCTTTTCGCCCCGCGCCAGAAGGCGGGTTCCGCAGCGCCACGGCGGCGGAGTTCCTGCCGCAGATCGATGCCTACAAGGGGTGGGAGGTGCTGGCCTTCGACGGCCCGCACTACCTGGGAGAGCCGCTGGTGGCTGAGCTGGTGGCGCAGGGCGTGCGCTGATGCCGGCGGCTGCCGCGGCAGCACCCCGCAAGGTTGATCAGCCCGCGTTGAACGGCGCCGGCGTCTTCGGCTCGTAGTCGCACCAGGGTGCGACCACGCATTCCCAGCAGCGCGGTTTGCGTGCCTGGCACACGTAGCGGCCCAGCAGAATTAGCCAGTGGTGGGCGTCCACCAGATACTGCGGTGGCACGCGCTGCAGCAGCTGCATCTCCACGGCCAGCGGGTTCTTGCCGGGCGCCAGGCCGGTGCGGTTGCCCACGCGGAAGATGTGCGTGTCCACCGCCATGGTGGGCTGGCCGAACGCCACGTTCAGCACCACGTTGGCGGTCTTGCGGCCCACGCCGGGCAGGGCTTCCAGCGCCTCGCGCGTGCGCGGCACCTGGCCGCCGTGCTGCTCCACCAGGATGCGGCAGGTCTGCATCAGGTTCTTCGCCTTCGTGCGGTACAGGCCGATGGTCTTGATGTAACCCTCCAGGCCGTCCAGGCCCAGCTCCAGAACGGCCTGCGGTGTATTGGCGACGGGAAACAGCCGGCGCGTGGCCTTGTTCACCCCCACGTCGGTGGCCTGCGCCGACAGCAGCACGGCGGCCAGCAGCTCGAACACGTTGGTGTATTCCAGCTCGGTGTTGGGCTGCGGGTTGGCGGCCTGCAGCGCCGCGAAGAAGGGCTCGATGTCCTGGGGCTTCATGGGCGGCGATTGTCGCCGGCTGTGGGGCGCGCCGCAGGAAAGCTGCGCGGCAATTGGCGACAATGGGGGCTACCGTCTTTCACCCATCCACCCGATTGCCGTCCATGCCGCTTGCCTTTGCCGACCGCCTGAATAACGTTGAAACCTCCGCCATCCGCGAACTGTTCAAGCTGCTGGGCAAGCCCGGCATCATCAGTTTTGCGGGCGGCTTCCCGGACAGCGCCATGTTCGACGTGGCCGGCATCCGCGCCGCCAGCGAGCGCGTGCTGGCCGAGGAGCCCGGCGCCGCGCTGCAGTACGGCGCCACCGAGGGCTACCAGCCGCTGCGCGAGCAACTGGCCACCTTCATGCAAGGCAAGGGCGTGGCGGGGCTGGCGCCCGAGCAGCTCATCGTCACCACGGGCAGCCAGCAGGCGCTGGACCTGCTCGGCAAGACCATGATCGACCCCGGTGACAAGGTGATCGTCGAGGGCCCCACCTTTCTCGCGACCATCCAGTGCTTTCGCCTCTATGGCGCTGAGGTGATCAGCGCGCCCGTGGACGGCGAGGGCGTGCAGCCCGATGCGCTGGAGCGGCTGATCGTCGAGCACCACCCCAAGCTCGTCTACCTGATTCCTACCTTTGGCAACCCCAGCGGCGCCACCTTGAGCCTGGAGCGCCGCAAGCGCGTGCTGGAGCTGGCTGCGCGGCATCAGGTACTGGTGGTGGAGGACGACCCCTATGGCGACCTGTACTTCGGCGAGGCGCCGCCGGCCAGCCTGCTGGCGCTCTCGGCCCAGGTGCCGGGCAGTCGGGAGTGGCTGGCGCACTGCGGCAGCCTGAGCAAGGTGCTGTCCCCCGGCCTGCGGGTGGGCTGGCTGATCGCGCCGCCCGAGTTGTTGGCGCGCGCCGTGATGTGCAAGCAGTTCAGCGATGCACATACCAGCACCTTTGCCCAGGCCACGGCCGCGCAGTACCTCAAGAGCGGCGCCATGCCCGCGACGCTGGCCCATGTGCGCACCGTGTATGCCGAGCGCGCGCAGGCCATGGGCGATGCGCTGCGTGCGGAACTGGGCGACGCGGTGGAGTTCGTGCAGCCGCGCGGCGGCCTGTTCCTGTGGGTGCGCCTGACAGGGGCGCGCGGGCAGGAGCGTGATGCCGGCGCATTGGCCAAACGCGCGATCGACAAGGGCGTGGCCTTCGTGCCCGGCACGCCGTTCTTCAGCCAGAACCCCGACGCGGCCACGCTGCGCCTGTCGTTCGCCACGGCCGATGTGGCCAAGATCCGCGAAGGCGTGGCGCGCCTCGGGCAGGCGCTCAAGGGTTGATGGCGATGGTGGACGCACGCACGCAGGAGCGGGTGGAGGCGCTGGAGGTCAAGGCCGCCTTCACCGAAGACCTGCTGGACCAGCTTAACCTGACCATCTACCGCCAGCAGCAACAGATCGACGAGTTGGCGCGCACCGTGGCGCAGTTGCGCCAGCAGGTGCCCGAGGGGGGCGGCGCCACCGTGCGCAGCCTGCGCGACGAACTGCCGCCGCATTACTGAGGTTTACGTCAAATTGGCCGCTAGCGCCCGTCCATCAAGCGCTAGCAGCTCTTATTTCAATAGCGAAGGCTGCCCCATGCAATACCGCTTTCTTGGCAAGAGCCAGCTCCAGGTGTCCACGCTGTGCCTGGGCACGATGATGTTCGGCGACCAGACGGATAAGGCCGAGGCCGCTTCCATCGTGGCCCACGCGCGTGCGCATGGCGTGAACTACATGGACACGGCCGACGTGTACACCAAGGGCGCGTCGGAGCGCATGCTGGGCACGCTGCTGCAGGGCCAGCGCCACGACTGGGTGCTGGCCACCAAGCTGGGCAACAAGATGTCCGAGCGGCCCAACGAGGGCCGCTACTCGCGCGCCTGGATGCTGCGCGAGGTGGAAGCCAGCCTGACGCGGCTGCAGACGGACCATGTGGACATCCTCTACCTGCACCGCGACTACGAGGGCATGGACCTGGAGGAGCCGCTGTTCGCCATCGATGCGCTGCTGCGCGCGGGCAAGATCCGCTACTGGGGCGTGTCCAATTTCCGCGGCTGGCGCATTGCCGAGCTGGTGCACGGTGCGCGCCGCATCGGCATGCCCGGCCCCGTCGTGTGCCAGCCGTACTACAACCTGCTCAACCGTATGCCCGAGGTGGAGATCCTGCCGGCCTGCCAGCATTACGGGCTGGGCGTGACGCCCTACAGCCCTGTGGCGCGCGGTGTGTTGACCGGCAAGTACCTGCCAGGCCAGGCACCCCAGCAAGGCACACGTGCCGGGCGCGGCGACCGGCGCATGGGCGAGACCGAGTTCCGCGAGGAGTCGCTCCAGATCGCCCAGCAGCTCAAGCTGCATGCCGAGGCCCGGGGCATCACGCTTGCGCAGTTCGCCACGGCCTGGGTGCTGGCGCACCGCGGCGTCAGCTCCGTCATCGCCGGGCCGCGCACGCTGGCGCAGTGGCAGGACTACCTGCCGGCGCTCGACTATGGAGTCACGCCCGAGGACGAGGCGCTCATCGACAGCCTGGTGGCCCCCGGCCACCCGTCGACGCCGGGCTTTACCGACCCGGCCTATCCGCTGCAGGCGCGCCGCGCCTGACGCCCGAGGACCGGAGCCATGTATCCCTACGTCTTTGCATTGCACCTGCTGGCCGCCACCGTCTGGACCGGCGGCCATCTGGTGCTGGCATTCACCGTGTTGCCGCGCGCGCTGCGCCAGCGGTCGCCCCAGGTGCTGCTGGACTTCGAGCAGGGCTACGAACACGTGGGCATGCCCGCGCTGCTCATTCAGGTTGCCACCGGGCTGTGGATGGCGTTGCAGCTCGTGCCCGACTGGGAGCAGTGGTTCAGCCCTGATGCGCCACTGGAACGCGCCGTGTCGCTCAAGCTCGCGCTGCTGGCCGCCACGCTGTTGGTGGCCGCCCATGCGCGGTTGCGCGTCATTCCCACGCTGAGCGCACGCACGCTGCCGCTGATGGCGTGGCACGTGGCGGCCGTCACGCTGCTGTCGGTGGGTTTCGTGCTCACGGGCATCGCGTTCCGCTACGGCGGACTGGGAATGTGATGGAAGGGGCGGGCCCTGCGGTGCCGGGCTGCGATGCGCGGCGCCTGCAGTTGCTGCTGACGCGCGAGATGCCGTTTGGCAAACACCGTGGCACGGTGATTGCCGATCTGCCCGCCAACTACCTGCATTGGTTCGCCCGCGAGGGGTTTCCGCGCGGCGAGATCGGCCAGCTTCTCGCGCTGATGTACGAGCTGGACCATAACGGCTTGCGCGATCTGCTGGCCCCGCTGCGCGCTGCGCCAGGGCGGTGAGCGGCAGTCGCGGGCCGCTTTCACGCTTTTTACGCAAGGGCGCGGAGCGCCGCCATGCGGGCCCCGTCCGCGCCTAGCGGCTCACGCCCGTTGGCGCGCGCCGCTGACGGGCATCAGCCGCCGCTGCACGAGCATGCCGAGCCGCTGCCGCAGCCCTGCGAGGCTCCGGCCTCGAACTGTGGGAACAGCACGTTGTTCTCCAGGTGGATGTGGTTCACCAGGTCGTCGCTGAGCTGCGCGAGGCCCGCATACAGCGCGCGCCAGGTGTTGCAAGCGCCCATGGGCGGGGTGATGTCGTTGGTCAGGCGCGCGATCTGCTCCAGTGCCTCGCCGTGGTCCACGTGCTCGCTGCGCATCATGCCGATGGGCTGGGTCACGAAGGCGTTGCCGCCGCTGCGCAGCATGGGGAACAGGATGGCTTCCTCCTTGTGCATGTGGGTCAGCAGCTCCTGCTGCATCTCTTCCAGCGCGTCGGCCAGGCCGTGCGGGGTGTTGGGGTTGTCGCGGTGCACGGCTTCCACGCGGCGCGCCATGCGCACCAGCTCGGGCAACTGGGCGCGGTGCACCTCGTGGTAGCGCGCGACGATGTGGTCGATCAGTTCCGTGGGTGTGCCGGCGTCGGGCAGTTCGTTGGGGCGTTGCAGGGCGGAAAGCTCATCCACCACGGCCTGCAGGTCCAGGCCTTTGTCCGCGGCCGCCTGCTCCAGCGGCACTTGGCCGCCGCAGCAGAAGTCCAGCTTCAGGCGGCGGAACACGGCGGTCGCGCCAGGCAGTTCAACGGCAATCTGGCCGATGGCCTGACGGGGGTCGAGGGAGGGAGAGGTGGCGGTATTCATGGGGCTTCCTTAAAGGTTCACTTGTGATGAATATTTTATTCATTAAAATCCACAATGAGTGAATCTTTGTGTGAACCCTTGGTGCAACCATGCGACTGACCCAGTGGACCGACTACACGCTGCGCGTGCTCATGTACTGCGCCGCCTGCCAGGAGCGCGAGCAGCCCGTGACCATCAGCGAGGTGGCCGAGGCACACGGCATCTCGCGCAGCCATCTCACGAAGATCGTGCAGCAACTCGCGGCCCAGGGGCTGCTGGACACCACGCGCGGGCGTGGCGGCGGCATGCGCCTGATGAAGCCGGCCAGTGAGATCAACCTGGGCCAGATCGTGCGCATGACGGAGACCGACTTCGACATGGTCGAGTGCTTCAATGCCGAGTTGAACCAGTGCCGCATGAGCAGCCACTGCCGTCTGCAAGCCGTGCTGTCCGACGCCACGCGGGCCTACCTTGCAGTGCTGGACAGCCTCACCGTGGCCGATCTGGTCACCCCGTCCATCTCTGCGCAGCGGCAGGGCGGGGCGGCGCTGGTGCAGTCCATGCGCTGGGTGCCAGGGTTGCCCATCACCCGCCCCGAGACATTGGCGTAAAAACGGGCTCCAGCGCTTTACCTGCAAGCGCGAAGCGCTCTACTTTTGATGATTCAGACCGCCAGCGGAGGCTCCAGCCACTGGCCCGCCGCTGCCATCACGCACTGGGTGAGGCGCTCCAGCGCCACCTGCGCCGTGCGCGGGTGGGCCCAGTACAGCGGCACGTCCATGGCGGTGTTCGGCAGCAACTGCACCAAACGGCCCTCGGCCAGTTGCTGGCCGATCAGCGTCAGCGGGTGCATGCCCCACCCCATGCCCACCTCGCAGGCGCGCACGTAGCCAAAGTTGGACGGCAGGAAGTGCCTGGGTGCATGCGTGCGCGACGTGAGGCCGTGCGCCTGCATCCATTGGTCTTGCAGACGGTCCTTGCGGTCGAAGGTCATGATCGGCGCGCGCGCCAGCGTGGCGGCCGTCACACCGTCGGCAAAGTGCCGCGCAATGAACCCGGGGCTGGCGGCGGCCACATAGCGCATGGTGCCCAGCGGCCAGGTGTTGCAGCCGGCGATGGCCGTGCCCGTGGCGGTGACGGCGGCGATCACCTCGCCCTGGCGCAGCCGCTCGCCCGTGTGCTCCTGGTCGTCGATGCGCAGGTCCAGCAGTTCGTTGCCGCCCGCGGTGAAGGCGGCCATGGCGTCCATGAACCAGGTGGACAGCGAATCCGCGTTGACGGCCAGCTTGAGCGTTGGTGCCGGCGCGGGCATGTCGGGCAGCAGGTCGGGGTTGGTACGGCGCAACTGGTTTTCCAGCAGCGCCACCTGTTCCAGGTGCAGGCACAGCCGGCGTCCGGCGTCGGTGCCGGTGCAGGGGCTGCCGCGCTGCACCAGCACCTGTCCCACGCGCTCCTCCAACTGCTTGATGCGCTGCGACACGGCCGATGGCGTTACGTGCAGGCGGCGCGCCGCCCGCTCGAAGCTGCCTTCGCGCACCACGGCGGCCAATGCTTCCAGTCCAGCGTAGTCCAGCATTCAGTTTTACTTAATATCGGTTAGAAGTTTGAAGTGTACTTAAATGAATGCGCGGCCTACCATCAGGCGCATGTTCACTCAACACGCCGCCGCTTCCTCCTGGCTCACGGGCTTCACCGTGTGCCTGTCGCTCATCGTCTCCATCGGAGCGCAGAACCTGTACGTGCTGCGCCAGGCCGTGCAGGGTCAACACGTGCGCGCCTGCGTGGCGTGGTGCGTGGCCAGCGACGCGCTGCTGGTGGCGCTGGGCGTGGCGGGCATGGCGCAGGTGCTGGGCCGTTCGCCCACGCTGGCGCATGCGCTGCAACTGGGCGGTGCGCTGTTCCTGCTGGCCTACGGCTTGTTTGCCTGGCATCGCGCTTTCTTTGCACCGGATGCGGGGCTGAACGCCTCGGGTGGCGAACGCGTGGCGCGCGGGGTGCTGGGTGTGCTCAGCGGCCTGGCCGTCATCACGCTGCTCAACCCGCATGTGTACCTGGACACGGTGGTGCTGATCGGCTCCATCGGTGCGCGCCAGGATGGTTGGCTCAAGTGGGTGTTCGTGCTGGGGGCGGCGTCGGCCAGTCTGACCTGGTTCGTGGTGCTGGCTTTCGCCGGGCGGCGCCTGCAGGGCGTGTTTGCCAACCCGCGCGCCTGGCGCGTGCTGGACACGCTGACGGGCGCGATGATGTTCGTGCTGGCCTGGTGGGTGTGGCAGGGTGCCTGACGTCGTGCCCGCACCCATGAAAAAAGCGCTGCCGCGGCAGCGCTTTTCTTCGTACAGCGTTGCCGCTGCGCGGTCAGAACGCGGGGACCACGGCGCCCTTGTACTTGTCCTGGATGAACTTCTTCACCTCGGGCGTGCGCAGCGCCTTGATCAGCTTGGCGATGTTGGGGTCGTTGGCGCGGTCGGCACGGGCCGCCACGATGTTGGTGTAGGGCGAGTCGGCGCCTTCGATGAACAGCGCATCCTTGGTGGGGTTGAGCTTGGCTTCGATCGCGTAGTTGGTGTTGATCAGGGCCAGGTCCACATCGGCCAGCGCACGCGGCAGCAGCGGGGCTTCGAGCTCCTTGAACTTGAGCTTCTTGGGGTTCTTCACCACGTCCAGCGGCGTGGGCGTGAGGCTCTTGGGGTCCTTGAGCTCGATCAGGCCCTGCTTGGCCAGCAGGATCAGGGCGCGGCCGCCGTTGGAGGGATCGTTGGGGATGGCCACAGTGGCGCCGTCCTTCAAGTCCTTCACGTTCTTGATCTTGTTGGAGTAGGCGCCAAAGGGCTCCACGTGGATCTTGCCGTTGGGCACGGCCACCAGGCTGCTCTTGCGGTCCTTGTTGTAGCTGTCCAGGTAGGGCTGGTGCTGGAAGAAGTTGGCGTCCAGCTGCTTGTCCTCGACGGCGGCGTTGGGCTGCACGTAATCGCTGAATTCCTTGACCTGCAGGTCCAGGCCCTGGGCCTTGAGCTGGGGCTTCACGAAGTTCAGGATCTCCGCGTGCGGCACGGCCGTGGCGGCTACCTTGAGCACGTCGGCGGCTTGCGCGCCCAGCGCGGCAGCGGCCAGGGCAATGGCGGACAGGGTTTTCTTCAGCATGGAGAACGGTTTCCTTGTAGCGGTGACTTGAGAGCACCGCCCTGTGCAAGAGGGCGATGACCAGGGTGTGAAGTGTAAGCGGGACGACTCAACCGCAAGTCGTTTTTATTTTCATATTCATATATGAAGTAGGTTCTTTATCTTTTATTATTTTGATAAAAAACCGCACTAGCGCCCATTTGACAAGCGCTAGAAGCTATGAATATGGGAGCGTGAATGGGGCTGCGGTATGGGTGCTCAGCGCAGCACTTCCAGCAGCCGGTCCAGTCCACCCTGGTTGATGGCCACGCGGGCCTGTGCGCGCACGGCGGGCTTGGCGTGGTAGGCCACGGACAGCCCGGCCGCGCCCATCATGGGCAGGTCGTTGGCCCCGTCCCCCACCGCAATGGTCTGGCGCGCGTCGATGCCCATGAGCGAGGCGACCTCCAGCAGGGTGCGCCGTTTTTCCGCGCCATCGCAGATGTCGCCCCAGGGTTGGTCCACCATGCGACCGGTGAGTAGGCCGTTCTCGATCTCCAGCACGTTGGAGCGTGCGAAGTCGATCCCCAGGTGCGCCTTCACGCGGTCGGAGAAGAAAGTGAATCCACCCGAAACGAGTAGCGTGGCCAGCCCCGCGGCCTTGGCGGCGGCGATGAGTTCGGCCGCGCCGGGGTTGAAGCGCAAGCGCTCGGTGAACACGCGCTCCAGGTGGTCCGTGCCCACGCCCTTGAGTAGCGCCACGCGCTGGCGCAGGCTTTCCTTGTAGTCGGCGATCAGGCCCTGCATGGCGGCCTCGGTGATGGCAGCCACCTCGGCCTTGCGGCCGGCGGCGTCGGCGATCTCGTCCACGCATTCGATGCTGATGAGCGTGGAGTCCATGTCGAAGGCGATGAGCTTGTAGTCGGCCAGCCGCAGCGGCGGCGTGATGCCCTGCACGACGAGACCGGGGGCAAATTCAAAAGGAGTCTGGGACATGGAGGCGGAGTAGAGCGGATGCAAAGGGGGGATTGTCGTTCAGGGCTTGGGCAGGTACAGCTGGTCGGACCAGGTGGCCAGCCAACCGGGTTTGAAGGCCACGAACACCGCGCACAACATGCCCGTGACCATGCCATCGCCCCAGGCCATGAGCCAGCGCGCCACCAGTGACAACTGCTCGCCCACGCCCGGCAGCACATGGCCCGCCCATTGCGACAGTGAGCCTGCCACGAACACGCACAGCGCCGTGCCCAGGAAGCCCCGGCCCAGCACGTAGATGAAGATGCGCACGCCGGTGAGCGCCCGCGCGCCCGCCAGGCGCCGCAGCAGCACGCCCACGAGCAGCGCGAGCGTGGCGGGGACGATGCCCTGCCACACGGCCAGGCCTAGCGCGTCGCCCCAGCCCAGGCTGGGCGAGATCAGCGCGGCGATCGTGCCGACGGCCAGCAGGGCCGGAACCGCCAGCGGCCAGCCCAGCATGAGCAGCACCAGGCAGGCGCCTGACCACTGCAGCTGCAGCGGCATGCGGTGCAGCGTAGGCAGGGCCCAGGCCCAGGGCAGCAGCACGAGCGTGGCGAGCAGCGGCGTCCACAGCGTGGCAGGTGCGCCATGGGCCTCGTGCGCCAACGGTTTGCGGCTGCCCAGCAGCCGCCAGGGCCGCGCGGCCAGCGCGAAGGCCAGTGCCAGCAGGGCGAGGGCGGCTTCCAGTGCCATGGATCTGCCTAAGCGGGGACGGCGGCCTGCACCTCGGCCAGCGGCTGGCCCAGGCTGCGCAGTACGTCGCGCACCATCTGGGCGCGCGCGGCGGGGTCGGGCAGCTCGCGCTCGATGCGCAGCTTCTCGTTGCCCGCCAGCTTGATGTGCTTGTTCTTCTGGATCAGGTGGATGATGGCCATGGGGTCCACCGGCGGCTGCGGCTTGAAGGTGATGGTGATCACGCCGGGGGCGGCATCCACCTTCACCACGCCGTAGGGCGCGGACAGCACGCGCAGGCGGTGCACGTCGATCAGCGTCTGCGCCTGCGGCGGCAGCTTGCCGAAGCGGTCCACGATCTCTTCGAGCAGGCCATCGATCTGGTCGCCGGTCTTGGCCGTGGCCAGCTTCTTGTAGAACGACAGGCGCAGGTGCACGTCGCCGCAATAGTCGTCGGGCAGCAGGGCCGGGGCGTGCAGATTGATGTCGGTGGCGGCCTGCATGGGGGCGAGCAGATCGGGCTCCTTCCCAGCCTTGAGTTGCTTCACCGCCTCGGCCAGCATCTCGTTGTAGAGCTGGAAGCCGATCTCCATCATGTTGCCGCTCTGGCTCTCGCCCAGCACCTCGCCCGCGCCGCGGATCTCCAGGTCGTGCATGGCCAGGTAGAAGCCGCTGCCCAGCTCCTCCATCTGCTGGATGGCGTCCAGGCGCTGCTGCGCCTGCTTGGTCAGGCCGTCGATGTCGGGCACCATCAGGTAGGCGTAGGCCTGGTGGTGGCTGCGCCCCACGCGCCCGCGCAACTGGTGCAGCTGCGCCAGGCCGAACTTGTCGGCGCGGCTGATGATGATGGTGTTGGCCGTGGGCACGTCGATGCCGGTCTCGATGATGGTCGAGCACAGCAGGATGTTGTAGCGCTGGGCCACGAAGTCGCGCATCACGCGCTCCAGCTCGCGCTCGGGCATCTGGCCGTGGGCCACGGCGATGCGCGCCTCGGGCAATATCTCTTCGAGCTTCTGGCGCCGGTTCTCGATGGTCTCGACCTCGTTGTGCAGGAAGTAGCACTGGCCGCCGCGTTTGAGCTCGCGCAGCACGGCCTCGCGGATCACGCCCGTGCCTTCGTTGCGCACGAAGGTCTTGATGGCCAGGCGCCGCTGCGGCGCGGTGGCGATCACGGACAGGTCGCGCAGCCCCTCCAGCGCCATGCCCATGGTGCGCGGGATCGGCGTGGCGGTGAGCGTGAGCACATCCACCTCGGCGCGGAACTGCTTCATCGCCTCCTTGTGGCGCACGCCGAAGCGGTGTTCCTCGTCGATGATGAGCAGGCCCAGGTTCTTGAACTGGGTCGATTCGCTGAGCAGCTTGTGCGTGCCCACGACGATGTCCACCGTGCCGTCGGCAATGCCCTTGACGGCGGCGGTGATCTCCTTGCCCGAGCGAAAGCGCGAGACCTCGGCCACCTTCACGGGCCACTTGCTGAAGCGGTCGCTCAGCGTGCGGTAGTGCTGCTCGGCCAGCAGCGTGGTGGGCGCCAGGAACGCCACCTGCTTGCCCCCGGCCACGGCCACGAAGCAGGCGCGCAGCGCCACCTCGGTCTTGCCAAAGCCGACGTCGCCGCAGACCAGGCGGTCCATGGGGCGCGGGCTGATCATGTCCTGCACCACGGCGTGGATCGCGGCCTTCTGGTCCGCGGTCTCCTCGAAGCCGAAGTCGTTGGCGAACTGCTCGTAGTCGTTGGGCGAGTAGCGGAAGGCATGCCCCTCGCGCGCGGCGCGGCGGGCGTAGATGTTGAGCAGCTCGGCCGCGGCGTCGCGCACCTGCTCGGCGGCCTTGCGCTTGGCCTTTTCCCACTGGCCGCTGCCCAGCTTGTGCAGTGGGGCCTCGTCGGCAGACACGCCCGTGTAGCGGCCGATAAGCTGTAGCTGACTCACGGGCACGTAGAGCACGGCCTTGTCGGCGTATTCCAGGTGCAGGAACTCCTGCAGCGCGGGGCTGCCGTCGGGGTTCTTGTTGCCCACATCCATGTGGATGAGGCCGCGGTAGCGCCCGATGCCGTGCTGGTTGTGCACCACGGGGTCGCCCACCTTCAGCTCGGACAGGTCCTTGATCAGCGCTTCGACGTCGCTGGCCTGCTCCTGCTTCTTGCGCCGGCGCGTGGTGGAGCCGGCGGCGAACAGCTCGGTCTCGGTGACCAGGTCCAGCCCTTCTTCCATCCACGCGAAGCCCGAGGCCAGCGCCGCCGTGGCGATGCCGACGCGCTCTTCGGGCGTCCCCTGGAATTCGGCCAGCGAATCGAAAGCCGGCGGGTTCAACCCCGAGGCCCGCAGGAAATCCAGCAGGCTCTCGCGCCGGCCGTCGCTTTCGGCCAGCAGCAGCACGCGCTGGCCGGTCTGCCCGGTGGCGCGGATGTGCGCCTGCAGCCGCGCCAGCGGGTCCTCGGCGCCGCGCACCACGGACAGGTCGGGCAGCTTCTGGAACTGCGCGTTGTCCGCCACGTCTTCCACACCGGGGCGCAGCGACAACTGGGCATGCTGGTTGGCCTGGGCGTAGAACTGCTCGGCGCCCAGGAACAGCGCCTCCGGCGGCAGAGTGGGGTGGTCCGGGTCGCCCTGGATCAGGCGGTAGCGGTCGCGCGTGTCCTGCCAGAAGCGCTGGAAGGCCGTCTCCAGGTCGCCGTGCAGCACCACGGTGGCTTCGTTGCCCAGGTAATCGAACACGGTGGCCGTCTCGTCGAAGAACAGCGGCAGGTAGTACTCGATGCCGGCCGTGGCCACGCCGTTGCCCATGTCCTTGTAGATGCGGCTCCTCGTGGGATCGCCCTCCAGCAGCTCGCGCCAGCGCTGGCGGAACTTGGCGCGCGCCGCGTCGTCCATGGGGAACTCGCGCCCGGGCAGCAGGCGCACCTCGGGCACCGGGTAGAGGCTGCGCTGGCTGTCGGGGTCGAACGTGCGGATGGAGTCGATCTCGTCGTCGAACAGGTCCACCCGGTACGGCACGGCCGAGCCCATCGGGAACAGGTCGATCAACCCGCCGCGCACCGCGTATTCGCCATGGCCCACCACCTGGGACACATGCTGGTAGCCCGCGAGCGTGAGCTGGGCGCGCAGCTTGGCCTCGTCGAGCTTCTGCTTGACCTTGAAATGGAAGGTGTAGCCCGCCAGGAACGAGGGCGGCGCCAGCCGGTACAGCGCCGTGGTGGCCGGCACCAGCACCACGTCGGCGCCCGTGTCCCTGTCGCGCTGCTGGATGCGCCAGAGCGTGGCCAGCCGCTCGCTGATCAGGTCCTGGTGCGGCGAGAAGCTGTCGTAGGGCAGCGTTTCCCAGTCGGGAAACAGCGCGCAGCGCAACTCGGGCGCGAAGAAGGCCATCTCGTCGATGAGGCGCTGGGCGTCGGTTGCATCGGCGGTGACGATGGCGGTGGTGCGGCCTGCGGCCTTTTCCCGCTCGCCCAGGCGGGCCAGCAGCAAGGCGTCGGCGCTGCCCACGGGGCGGGGCAGGGTGAATCGTTTTTCGGGGGAGAGTTTGGGCAGCTGCATGCAGGTGGCGTCGCCCCATGGTGTGGGATAGGGCGCAGGACACGGAGCAGTGTGCGCCAGGAGGCTCAAGACGACGATCGGGGATTTTAGAATGCCCGCCCATGACCGACCTGCTGCCGCCCACCACCCCTGCTCGCCCTGTGGCCGGGCGCTTCTGGGGGCTGGTGCCCTGCGCCGGCACCGGCACGCGCGCCGTGCGCAGGGGCGGGCAGGACGGCCCCCCAGTGCTGCCCAAGCAGTACCACACAGTGGCCGGCCACCCGATGGTGCTGCACACGCTGGCGGCCTTTGCGGGCGTGGCGCGCCTGGCGGGCACGCTGGTGGCCGTGGCCGCGGGCGACACCTTCTTCGACGGTCACCCCCACCCGGCCTTCTTTGCCGTGCCCTGCGGCGGGCCCGCGCGCGCCGACACGGTGCTGGGCGGCCTGAAGGCCCTGCAATCGCGCGGCGCGCAGGATGAGGACTGGGCGCTGGTGCACGATGCGGCGCGCTGCCTGGTGACGGCGCAGCAGATCGATGCGCTCATCGACGCCTGCCAGCACGACAGCGTGGGTGGGCTGCTGGCGCACAAGCTCGCGGACACGCTCAAGGTGGCGAGCGACGGCCCCGGCGGCGTGCGCGTGGCCGCCACCGTGGACCGCAGCGACAAATGGCTGGCGCAGACGCCGCAGATGTTCCGCATCGGTGCGCTGCGCCATGCGCTGGAGCGGGTGGGCGCCACCGCCACCGACGAGGCCAGTGCCATGGAGGCCATGGGCCTGCGCCCGCGCCTGGTGCCTGGCGGCGCGCAGAACTTCAAGGTGACCTACCCCGAGGACTTCGCGCTGGCCGAGGCCGTGCTGGCCCAGCGCATGCACGGCGCCACGCTGGAGCGCTTTGGCGGCGAACGCGGCGCCGCGGCGAGCGACCCGGTCAAGACTTTCTTTTCTTCCAAGGCATGAGGGCGGCGGACGCAATGGGCATGAATTTCAGAATCGGCGAAGGGTGGGACGTGCATGCGCTGGTGCCCGGGCGGCGCCTGGTCATCGGCGGGGTGGAGATCCCGCACACCATGGGCTTGCTGGGCCATTCCGATGCCGATGTGCTGCTGCATGCCATCACCGATGCGCTGCTGGGTGCTGCGGCGCTGGGCGACATCGGCAGCCACTTCCCCGACACCGACGCGCGCTTCAAGGGCGCGGACTCGGTGGCGCTGCTAGAGGAGGCGGCGCGCCGCGTGGGCGACAAGGGCTACGCCATCGGCAACATCGACAGCACCGTGGTCGCGCAGGCGCCGCGGCTGGCGGCGCACATCCCCGCCATGCGCGAGCGCATCGCCGCCGCGCTGGGCCTGGTGCTGGACCAAGTGAACGTGAAGGCCAAGACCGCCGAGCGCCTGGGCCCCGTGGGGCAGGGTCTGTCCATCGAGGCGCGCGCCGCCGTGTTGCTATTCAAAAAATAGCTGCTTGCGATGGAAGAGTGCCGGTTTCCGGCAGAAAACGATGTAAATCAGCCACGCAGCAAGCGCTGGCTGCTATCAATTTTGCTGGGATGACGGCACACCGCTGCGCGGTGGCAGGTGGCGCTTGATCTGCGGGCGCTGCAGGCGCTGCTGGGGGTCTTGGCCCTGCCGCAAGTTCATCGCGCGCTGCAACTGGATGTGGGCGACCAGCCCGCCCGAGCCCGAGTTGGCCAGCGCGAAGATGCCGCCCATGCGCTGCACGGTCTTGTCCACGATCGACAGGCCCAGGCCCGCGCCAGCGGCGGCCGTGCGCGCGGAGTCGCCGCGAAAGAACGGCTTGGTGAGGTTGGCCAGTTGCTCGGGTGGTGCGCCGGGTCCGTGGTCGCGCAGCTTCACCAGCACCCACTTCTCGCGCGCCTTGGCGGCGATGTCCACGGTGGTGATGCCGGTTTCGCGGTTCTTGCCGTAGCGGCGGGCGTTCTCCAGCAGGTTGGAGATCACGCGCGCCAGCTCCACCTCGTCGGCCATCACGATCAGGTCCTCGGGCACGTTCATCGAGATCTGCAGCTCGCGGTGGTCCTGCACCGCGTACACGCAGGACGACACCACGCCATGCAGGTTGACAGGGCTCAGGGCCACCGTGGTGTCGGGCCGCGCATAGTCCAGGAACTTGTCGATGGTGGCGTCCAGTTGCACGATGTCGGCCACCATGTGCTCGCGCGCCACGTCGTCGGTGACGCTCATCTCGGTTTCCAGGCGCAGCCGCGCCAGCGGCGTGCGCAGGTCGTGCGAGATGCCGGCCAGCATCACCGCGCGGTCCTGCTCCAGCTTGGCGAGCTTTTGCGCCATGCGGTTGAAGCCGATGTTGACCTCGCGGATCTCGCTGGTCACGGCCTCTTCGTCCAGGCGGCTGTTGGCAAAGTCGCCGTCGCGCACGCGGTTGGCCGCGTCGCTGAGCTGCTTGAGCGGGCGGTTGATCAGCCGCGCGATGACGGCGGCACCCGCCAGCGACAGCGCGCCCGCGGTGATCAACCAGATCATCCAGGTCTTGCCGCCAGCGGCACTCAGGCGCGAACGGTCCATCAGCATCCAGTTCGGGTCGCCATTGATGGTGAAGCCCACCCACAGCCCCGTCTCGCCATTCACGCTGGCGGCCACGATGGTGCCGGGCCCCAGGCGCTGGGTGAGTTCTTCGGTCAGGCGCGAGCCGAGCGGGGAGGGCGAGAGCAGCTCGAACTTGTCACCCGGCTCGCGCGGCAGGATGCGCACGCCCTCCTGGTCGGCCATGGTCTTGAGCAGCGACACACGCGCGATGGCATCGGAGTGGATGAGCGCCGCGCGGCTCAGGTTGACCAGCGATGCAATCTGCTGCGCCGTCTGCAGGGCGCGGGGCTCGAACTCCAGCGCGCGCAGCGTCTGCAGCCACGCCATGATGCTGCCGATCAGCAGCACGGCCAGCAGGAAGAAAGTGCGCCAGAAGAGGTTCAGCCCCACGCGTGCACGCTGGGCCCGCCGGCTGGCGGACGTTTCCAGCGGCGCGGGGCTGGTGGCATCGGAAGGCGCGTCGTGGGTGGCGCTCATGTCAAGGTGGCGTGCAAGCGGTCATGCAGGGCACGGCGTGCCGGTGGAGTGGGGCCGCCGTTCCTTTCGCAGGGATGCCCTGGTCAGTTCGTGCCGTCCGGCACGAACACGTAGCCCACGCCCCACACGGTCTGGATGTAGCGCGGCGCGGCGGCGTCCACCTCGACCAGCTTGCGCAGGCGCGAGATCTGCACGTCCAGGCTGCGGTCGAACGGCTCGAACTCGCGCCCGCGTGCCAGCAGCGCGAGCTTTTCGCGCGACAGCGGCTGGCGCGGGTGGCGCACCAGGGCTTTCAGCATGGCGAATTCGCCCGTGGTCAGCGGCAGTTCCTCGCCGTTCTTTTGCAGCGCGCGCGTGCCCAGGTCGAAGGTGAAGGGGCCGAAGGTCACCACTTCGTTGTCGCCCGACGGTGCGCCCGGGGCCTCCTGCGGCGGGCGGCGGCGCAGCACGGCGTGGATGCGGGCCAGCAGCTCGCGCGGGTTGAAGGGCTTGCCCAGGTAGTCGTCGGCGCCCACTTCCAGGCCCACGATGCGGTCCACGTCCTCGCCCTTGGCGGTGAGCATGATGATGGGCGTGCGGTCATTGGCCGCGCGCAGGCGCCGGCAGATCGACAGGCCGTCTTCACCCGGCATCATCAGGTCCAGCACGATCAGGTCCACGGTCTCGCGCAGCAGGATGCGGTTGAGGGCCTTGCCGTCTTCCGCGACCATAACTTCAAAGCCTTCCTGGGTGAGGTAGCGGCGCAGCAGGTCGCGGATGCGCGCATCGTCATCCACCACGAGAACTTTGTCGGTACGGTTGGTTGTTGAAGCCATGCTTTCTTTCCCAGTCCAATTTGTAACAGAGCCGATTCTGACCAGCTTGCGAACGGAAAGTCCGGTTTTACCCCAGGGTCTGACCAACTGTTACAGGTTTTGCGACACCTCGCAACGACATTACCGGGCATTCATGCCAGCGCTGCGCTGACGCGGTTAGCGTCGGTCCTGGGGCATGCTGCACATGCCCGTACAACGTCAACCCAAGAAAAGGAACACCATGCAAAGAACTATAAAAACAATAGCTGCTTGCGCACTGATGGCGGGCGCTGTGGCCGCTTACGCTCAGAATCCTCCGGCGCCGCCGCAGAACGTGCTGCAGCTCTCCGCATCGGGCACGGTGCAGGTGCAGCAGGACTTGCTGGTGCTGACGCTGGCCGCCACCAAGGAAGCCGCGGACGCCGCAGGCGTGCAAACGCAACTCAAACAGGCGCTGGACGCCGCGCTGGCCGAAGCCCGCCGCGCCGCCCAGCCGCAGCAGATGGACTTGCGCACGGGGGCCTTCGGCATGTACCCGCGCTATGGCAAGGACGGCAAGATCACCGGCTGGCAGGGCCGCGCCGAGCTGGTGCTGGAAGGGCGTGACTTCCCGCGCATCACGGCCACGGCGGGCAAGATCCAGAGCATGTCCATCAGCCAGATCGCATTCGACCTGTCGCGCGAGGCGCGGGCCAAGGTGGAGACCGAGGCCCAGGCGCAGGCCATCGAGGCCTTCAAGGCACGCGCCTCCGAACTGGCGCGCGGCTTTGGTTTTGGCGGCTACACGCTGCGCGAGGTGGCGGTGAACAGCAATGAGATGTCGCCCGGCCCGCGCCCGCGCATGATGGCCATGGAGGCCAAGGCAGCATCCTATGCGTCCGACGCTCCCGTGCCTGTGGAGGCCGGCAAGGCCCAGGTGGTGGTGACGGTGGCTGGCTCGGTGCAGCTCAAGTGACCCCAGCGGCCGCTATCAGCCATTTTGGACTGCAGCGCCCGCCAATCGGGCGTTACCAGCTATCTTGTTGATAGCGGTCTTACTGCGCCACCCAGCCGCCGTCCATATTCCATGCCACGCCGCGCACGTTGTTGGCGGCGGCCGAGCAGAAGAACACGGCCAGTTCACCCAGCTCTTCGGGTGTGGTGAACTGCATGGAGGGCTCCTTCTCGCCCAGCAGCACTTTCTTGGCTTCTTCGTTGGAGATGCCCAGCGCGGCGGCCTTGGCGTCCACCTGCTTTTGCACCAGCGGTGTGAGCACCCAGCCGGGGCAGATCGCGTTGCAGGTCACGCCCGTCGGGGCGGTCTCCAGCGCCGTCACCTTGGTCAGGCCCACGATGCCGTGCTTGGCCGCCACGTAGGCCGACTTCTGCGCCGATCCCACCAGGCCGTGCACCGACGCCACGTTGATGATGCGGCCCCAGTCATTGGCCAGCATGCCGGGCAGTGCCAGGCGCGTGGTGTGGAAGGCGCTGGTCAAGTTGATGGCGATGATGGCGTCCCACTTCTCCACGGGGAAGTCCTGCACGCTGGCCACATGCTGGATGCCGGCGTTGTTGACCAGGATGTCCACGCGGCCGAACTGGGATGCGGCGTACTTGAGCATGTCCTCGATCTCCGCGGGGCGGCTCATGTCCGCGCCGTGGTAGGCCACGCGGGCGCCTGCGGCCTCGCCGGCGGCCAGCACCTCGGCGCGCGGACCGTCCACGTCGCCAAAGCCGTTGAGCACGATGTTCGCCCCCTGGCGCGCGAGCGCCTTGGCGATGCCCAGGCCGATGCCGCTGGTGGAGCCGGTGACGAGGGCGGTTTTGCCGTTCAGCATGAGAGTCTCTCCGAATGAATTAGGATGCAGCGCAGGCATTATCGAGCGCTGCATGACGGTACCGTTTCCATGATTCAACCTACGCTGAAATACGTACCGTGCCCCGGCCCCGCGGCCGCCGGCCACCCGGAGCAAGGCCATCGCATGGCCTACTGGGAGTGGAACGAGACGGGCGACGCGGCCCATCCCCATGTGATCATCTGCGTCCACGGGCTGGCACGCCAGGGGCGGGACTTCGACACCCTGGCACGCGCGCTGGCCCGCCATGCGCGCGTGGTCTGCCCCGATGTCGTGGGGCGCGGACGCAGCCATTGGCTGGCCGATCCGATGCAATACCAATTGCCGGTGTACGCGGCCGACATGCGGGCCTTGCTGGTCCAGCTGCATAGCCAGGGCCCCATCGCCACCCTGGATTGGGTGGGCACGAGCATGGGCGGGCTCATCGGCACGGGCCTGTGCGGCCAGCCGGGAGTGTTGCCGGTACCCGTGCGGCGCCTGGTGCTCAACGATGTGGGACCGCGGGTGGAGTGGCAAGCGCTCGCGCGCATCGGCCAGTACCTGGGCCAGCCCGCGCATTTCGCGACGCTGCAGCAGGCGGCCGACGCGCTGTGGGCGGTGTCGCGCAGCTTCGGGCCGCACACGCCTGCGCAGTGGCTGGAACTGTCTCGCGCCATGGTGCGCGAGACGCCCCAAGGGGGCTTGGCCCTGCACTACGACCCGGCGATCGCCGTGCCCTTTCGCGCCCTCACGCCCGAGGCCGCGCTGGCGGGTGAGCAGCAGCTATGGCAGCTGTACGACCAGATCCCGGCCCAGGTGCTGCTGCTGCGCGGTGCGGAGTCGGACCTGCTGTCCAGCGCCACGGCGCGCGAGATGACCGCGCGCGGCCCGCGTGCGCGGCTGGTGGAGTTCGCCGGCGTGGGCCACGCGCCGACGCTGGTGCAGCCGGACCAGGTGGCCGTGGTCGCGCAGTTCCTGCTGGAGCGGCAGGAGGAGTTGACAGCATGAAGAGCAGTTCCATCGGCCATCTGCCCATGGGGCAGGGCGCGGCCGCCGGGCCCCGACCCGAGGCGGTGCCGCAGCTCATCGCAGCCACCGCGCAGGCGGGACCGGAGCATGCCGACGCCCTGGTGCGCGCCCGCGCCTTTGCCGAGCCGCTCTTGATCGGCGAAACGTTGGAAACCGGAGAGAACACCCTCGTCCATGCCGATGCGGTGTCCGCCATCCTCAAGCACCTGGGCGGCTCGGAAACCATGCAGGCGGCGGTCTATCTGGTGTATGCCTGCTCGCACCTGAACAAGCCCGAGGAAGTGATCACCAAGGCCTTCGGTAGCAATTTCGCCGCGCTGGCGCTGGAGACCACCAAGCTCATGCGCGTGCAACTGCAGGCGCGCGAGGCGCAGGTGACGGGCCAGCAGGTGGACGATGCGGCCACGCAGACCGAGAACGTGCGCAAGATGCTGCTGGCCTTCTCGCGCGACCTGCGCGTGGTGATGCTGCGCCTGGCGTCCCGCCTGCAGACGCTGCGCTTTTATGCCGCAGCCAAGCGCCCGGTATCGCCGGCCATCGCGCGCGAGGCGCTGCAGGTGTTCGCGCCGCTGGCCAACCGCCTGGGCATCTGGCAGATGAAGTGGGAGCTGGAAGATCTGGCCTTCCGCTTCCTGGAGCCCGAGACCTATAAGGAGGTGGCCCGCCTGCTCGACGAGAAGCGCGTGGAGCGCGAGCTGTACATGGAGCAGGTGCGCAGCCGGCTGGAGTCCGAGTTGCGTGCGCGCAGCATCAGTGCCAGCGTGCAGGGCCGGCCCAAGCACATCTACAGCATCGTCAAGAAGATGCGCGGCAAGTCGCTGAACTTCGACCAGGTGTTCGACATCCGTGCGCTGCGTGTGGTGGTGCCCAGCGTCAAGGACTGCTATGCCGCCTTGAGCTGGGTGCACAGCCAGTTCAAGCCCATCGAGGCGGAGTTCGACGACTACATCGCCCGCCCCAAGCCCAACGGCTACCAGTCGCTGCACACCGTGGTGCGCGACGAGGCGGGCAAGGCCATCGAGATCCAGATCCGCACCCAGGCCATGCACGACCATGCCGAGCATGGCGTGGCCGCGCACTGGGCCTACAAGGAGGCGGGCACCAAGGGCTACGCTGGCGTGTCGGCCAGCAGCGAGTACGACGCCAAGATCGCCGTACTGCGCCAGCTGCTGGCGTGGGAGCGCGACCTGGTGGGCTCCGCCAGCCGCAGCGGGTTGTTCGAAGACCGCATTTATGTGCTGACCCCGGACGCGGCCGTGGTGGAACTGCCCCAGGGCGCCACGCCCGTGGACTTCGCCTATGCCGTGCACACCAGCGTCGGCCACCGCTGCCGGGGTGCGCGTGTCGACGGCAACATGGTTCCGCTGAACACGCCGCTGCAGAACGGCCAGACGGTGGAGATCATCACCGTGAAGGAAGGGCGTCCTTCGCGCGACTGGCTCAACCCGGAACTGGGCTACCTCACCAGCAACCGCGCGAAGGCCAAGGTGCGCGCGTGGTTCAACGCACAGGCCACCCATGCCACGGTGGCGCGCGGCCGCGAGCTGGTGGAAAAGCTGCTACAGCGCGAGGGCAAGACGGCCCTCAAGCTTGACGACCTGGCGGTGCAGCTGGGCTTCAAGTCGGCCGAGGCCTTGTTCGAAGTGGTGGGCAAGGACGAATTCTCGCTGCGCAGCATCGAGACCCTGTTGCGCCCACCCGAGCCGGCGGTCGATGAGCCTGACGTGCTGCTCAAGAAGGCGCGCACACCCGACGGCGCGCCCAAGGGCGGCGTGCTGGTGGTGGGCGTGGATTCCCTCATGACGCAGTTGGCCAAGTGCTGCAAACCCGCGCCGCCCGATGAGATCCGTGGTTTCGTCACGCGCGGCAAGGGCGTGAGCGTGCACCGCGCCGACTGCAGCAATTTCCGCGAGATGGCGGCGCGCAATGCGGAGCGCGTGATCGACGTGGAGTGGGGAAAGTCGCAGCGCGCCGCCGGAGAAGCCGCCGTCTACCCCGTGGACGTGGCGGTGGAAGCCTCGGACCGCCAGGGCCTGCTGCGCGACATCTCGGAAGTGTTCGCGCGCGAGAAGACCAACGTCATCGGCGTGCAGACACAGTCCGTCAAGGGAACGGCATGGATGACCTTCACCGTGGAAGTGTCCGATGCGGGGCGGCTCAACAAGGTGCTGGGTATCGTGGCCGCGGTGCAGGGGGTGCGGTCGGCGCGCCGGCGATGACGGCCGCCAGGGCCGAGGCGGCATTTTTTGCTGCTATACTCCCGCTTCTCGAACAAACACAGGCGCGTAGCTCAGCTGGTTAGAGCACCACCTTGACATGGTGGGGGTCGTTGGTTCGAGTCCAATCGCGCCTACCATTTCTCTCTGCTGAAGCCACCCAGACTTCAGCATGCAAAGAGAGAAATTCTGTACAAAACGCCGCTCGACAGAGCGGCTTTTTTGTTTCCGGATCCCCCGCATTCAGCCTGGAGCAGGCGGTCGTGCAGGCCATCAGGGTATTCCTGCGCGCTGCGCGGGTGCGGCCTGCCTAGAATCTGCTGCACTGCAATACAAGCCATGACGGGCCATGTACCCGAGGAGCCGCCTGTGCCAGACAAGAACCCAGCACCTGACCCAAAAACCGCCCAGCGCGTGATCAAGAAGTACCCCAACCGCCGGCTGTACGACACGTCCACCTCCACCTATGTCACGCTGGCCGAGGTCAAGCAGCTGGTGATGCAGGGCGAATCCGTCGTGGTGCGCGACGCCAAGACCAGCGAAGACCTCACGCGCAGCATCCTGCTGCAGATCATCCTGGAGGAGGAGGCAGGCGGCGCGCCGATGTTCAGCGAGGCGGCGCTGGCCAACATCATCCGCTTCTACGGCCACGCCATGCAGGGCTTCATGGGCGCGTACCTGGAAAAGAACGTGCAGATGTTCACCGAGATCCAAGCCAAGCTGGCCGAGCAGTCGCAAGGCCTCACGCCCGAGATGTGGACGCAATTCATGAATCTGCAGTCGCCCATGATGAAGGGGCTGATGGGCAACTACGTGGAGCAGTCGCAGAACATGTTCCTGCAGATGCAGGACCAGATGCAGAAGCAGACCGAGCAGATGCTGGGCGCGTTTGGCCTCAAAAAGCGCTGAGCCTGGCAGAACTGGGAAAATGCGGGGATGAGCCAAGCACTCTCCCCCGCCAAGACCCCCAAGATCGGGTTCGTCAGCCTCGGCTGCCCCAAGAACCTCACCGACTCCGAACTCCTCCTCACGCAACTCAGCGCCGAGGGCTACGAAACCTCCAAGACCTTCGAGGGCGCAGACCTCGTCATCGTCAACACCTGCGGCTTCATCGATGAAGCCGTGAAGGAAAGCCTGGACACCATTGGCGAGGCCTTGGCCGAGAACGGCAAGGTGATCGTTACCGGCTGCCTGGGCGCGCGCGCCGGCGAGACGGGCGGCAACCTCGTGAAAGAGGTACACCCCAGCGTGCTGGCCGTGACCGGGCCGCATGCGGCGCAGGAAGTGATGGAGGTCGTGCATACCCACTGCCCCAAGCCGCACGACCCCTTCCTTGACCTGGTGCCGGGCAGCTTCGGCGAGGCGGGCATCAAGCTCACGCCGCGCCACTATGCCTACCTGAAGATCAGCGAGGGCTGCAACCACCGCTGCACCTTCTGCATCATCCCCTCGATGCGCGGCGACCTGGTGTCGCGCCCGGTGGGCGATGTGCTCAAGGAAGCCAAGGCGCTGTTCGAGGGCGGGGTGAAGGAACTGCTGGTCATCAGCCAGGACACATCGGCCTATGGCGTGGACGTGAAGTACCGCACGGGCTTCTGGGACGGCAAGCCCGTCAAGACGCGCACGCTGGAGCTGGTGCAGACGCTGGGCGAGATGGCCGCCACCTACGGCGCGTGGGTGCGCCTGCACTATGTCTACCCCTACCCGAGCGTGGACGACATCATTCCGCTGATGGCGCAGGGCTTGGTGCTGCCGTACCTGGATGTGCCCTTCCAGCACAGCCACCCCGACGTGCTCAAGCGCATGAAGCGCCCCGCCAGCGGCGAGAAGAATCTGGAGCGCATCCTGCGCTGGCGCGAGGCCTGCCCGGAGATCGTGATCCGCAGCACCTTCATCGCGGGCTTCCCCGGCGAGACGGAAGAAGAGTTCCAGCACCTGCTGGACTTCGTGCGCGAGGCGCAGATCGACCGTGCGGGCTGCTTTGCCTACAGCGACGTGGAGGGCGCCGCTGCCAACGAGCTGCCGGGCATGCTGCCCATGGAACTGCGCGAGGAGCGCCGTGCGCGCTTCATGGCGGTGGCGGAGGAAGTCTCCACCGCCAAGCTGCAGCGCCGCGTGGGCCAGACCATGCAGGTGCTGGTGGACCAGGCCGTGGGCCTGGGCAAGAAGGGCGGCGTGGGCCGCAGCTACGCCGATGCGCCCGAGATCGACGGCGTGGTGCACCTGCTGCCGCCCGAGAAATTCAGCAAGACCTACAAGGTGGGCGACTTCGTGAAGGCGCGCATCGTGGGAACGCAGGGGCATGACCTGGTGGGCGTGCCGGTGTAATCAACGGCGGCCATACAGCGCCCACAAAAAAGGGAACGTGCGAACCACGTTCCCTTTTTTTTCCGGGCGCCCCGCCAGCGGGGCGCGGAGTTCCGTCAGACGCCGACGGCCAGCAGCTCCACGTCGAACTTCAGCGTGGCGTTGGGCGGGATCACGCCGCCGGCGCCGCGTGCGCCGTAGCCCAGGGCTGCCGGGATGATCAGTGTGCGCTGGCCGCCGATCTGCATGCCTTGCACGCCCTCGTCCCAGCCCTTGATGACCATGCCCGCGCCCAGGGGAAACTCGAACGGGTCGTTGCGGTCGCGGCTGGAATCGAACTTGGCGCCTTGCTGGCCGTCGTTGTAGAGCCAGCCGGTGTAGTGCACGCGCACCGACTGGCCGCGCGTGGCCTGCGCGCCGGTGCCGACGACGGTGTCTTCATACTGCAGGCCCGAGGCGGTGGTGGTGAATGCCATGGTGAACGGTTCCTTGATTTGATTCAAAAAAGATAGCTGTTAGCGCTTATCCAATAAGCGCTAGGGGCCAAAAAGACCACAACCCGCACACGGCGGGCTGGTGGGGGCCGAAGGGCTTGCGGGGCGCTTTACTTCTTCACGCGCGCGGCGGACCAGCGGGTGGCAAAAGCCTGCACATCGGACAGGCGCTTGAGCAGATCCTGGCCCACGGGGGTGACGGTGTAGCCGTCGCTGCCGTGGTCCAGCAGCCCGCACTCGCGCAGTTCCTTGATGCGGGTGTTGAGCGTGTTGGGCGTGATGCCGCCTACGCTGTCTTGCAGCAGGCGGAACGTCTGCGGATGGCCGTCGCGCAGGGCCCACAGCACGCGCAGCGCATAACGGCATTCGAGTTTCTCGAACAGCTGGTTGACGGCGGCGTTTTCCTTGGAGCTCATGAACGCTTCTCCTTGCGCATAGGGTGGTGGGGTGCCGCGCCGCGCAGGGGCGGAGCGGCGGTGGTTGCAAAAAACGATAGCAATATAGCCTGGAAATGTACCTGCTACAAGTTTAGTAGCTCGTTGCGTCCGGCTGACATGTGCAAACCCTGAAAAATGGGGTAGCCATGCGGCTCACTCCGGCGCCCTGCGCACGAGGTGCTCCACCAGCAGCCGGGCGGCGGGTGACAGGCCATCCTCGCTGCGAAAGCAGATGGCAAAGCGCCGCCGTGCCCAGCCGTCGGCCAGCGGAATCACGCGCACGCCGGTGGCGGCGGCAAACGGCTCGGCCACTTCGCGTGGGATCACGCTGATGGCCAGGTTGGCGCGCACCACGCGCAGCGCAGCGTCGAAGTTGGACACCTGCACGCGGTGTGCCAGCATCTTGCCCTCCACGGCCGCGGCGCGCGCCAGCAGCACCTGTACGGCGCTCAGCGCCGGCATGCTGACGAACTCATGCCCCAGCACGTCGGCAAAGCGCACGCGCGCCGACTGGGCCACGGGGTGATCGGGGTGCGCGACGATGGCCAGATGGTCGTGGCGGTAGCTGCGGGTCTGCAGCCCCTGCAGGTCCGCCGCGTCCCAGCAGATGCCCACGGTGGCGCTGCCCTCGCGGATGCCGCGCACGACCTCGGGACTCACGCGCTCCTCCATGCTCACCTGGATGTCGCGGTGCGCGGGGTCCTGCAGGAACGCTGCTACGTCGTCGGCCAGCGACTCGGCCATGACCGACGCGGTGACCAGCATGCGCACCTGTCCGCGGATGCCGGTGTTGAACGCGGCCATGTCCCGCTCGATGCGCCCCACGCTGGCCAGCATCTCGCGCGCATGCTCCAGCAGCGCCTCACCCGCCGGGGTGGGCGCCACGCCATGCCGGCGGCGCACCAGCAGGCGCGCGCCCACGGTGTCTTCCAGTTGCGCCAGCCGTTTGCTGACGGCCGAGCCCACGATGGCCTCCTGCTGCGCGGCATGCGCAATATTGCGGTGCTCGCACACGGCGACGAACAGCTTGAGCGAGAGCAGGTCGGGCAGACGCATGAAAATTTCCGTTTGGGAACGCGTGGGGTTCCAAAATTGAGGTTTCGTAGTTTGCTGGAATTTTTAAAATCCACAACGGCACTGACGCACATCAACCCTCCAGGCAATTCCATGGCTTCGCTACCCACCCTCTGCGACCCGCGCCCCGGCCACGCCACCGTGCGCGAGGTGGGCCTGCGCGATGGCCTGCAGAGCATCGCCACCACGCTGCCGACAGCACACAAGATCGCCTGGCTGGACGCCGCCTATGCCGCAGGCCAGCGCGAGATCGAGGTCGGCTCCTTCGTACCCGCGCGCCTGCTGCCGCAACTGGCCGACACCGCCGAGGTGCTCGCGCATGCGCTCACGCTGCCGGGGTTGGTGGCCTCGGTGCTGGTGCCCAACCTCAAGGGGGCCGAGCGCGCCATCGATGCGGGTGCGCACTGGATGGTCGTGCCGCTGTCGGCCAGCCATGCGCACAGCCTGGCCAACCTGCGCAAGACGCCCGACGAGGTGGTGGCGGAGGTGGCCCGCATCCGCGCCACCCGCGATGCGGCGGGCAGCGCGTCGCGCATCGAGGGCGGCGTGGGCACGGCCTTCGGCTGCACGCTCCAGGGCGACGTGGCCGAGGACGAGGTGCTGCGCCTGCTGCAGGCCCTGCTGGATGCGGGCGCCGACCGCGTGAGCCTGGCCGACACCGTGGGCTATGCCGATCCGGCCGGCGTGCAGCGCCTCTTCGAGAAGGCGCGCACGCTGGTGGGCGACCGCCTGGCCGCCGCGCATTTCCATGACACGCGCGGCATGGGGCTGGCCAACTGCTACGCCGCCTGGCAGGCGGGCATCACGCGCTTCGACGCCTGCCTGGGCGGTATCGGCGGCTGTCCGCATGCGCCCGGCGCCAGCGGCAACGTGACCACCGAAGACCTGGCCTTCATGCTGGAGCGCATGGGGCTGTCCACGGGACTCGACGTGGCCGCGCTGCTCGCGCTGCGCCAGCGCGTGCAGGGCTGGCTCGCGGGCGAGACGCTGCATGGCACGCTGTGGCAGGCCGGTCTGCCGCGCCACACGGGCGCTTCTGTTTCCACCCTGGCGCAGCCTGCCTGAGCGGGCGCGCCTGTTTTAGCTTCTTCTTTGGGACACCATGGATTCCAACGCTTCCTCTTCTCCCCGGCTGCCCCTGGAGGGCCTGCGCGTGGTGGAGTTCACCCACATGGTCATGGGCCCCACCTGCGGCATGGTGCTGGCCGACCTGGGCGCCGAGGTCATCAAGGTCGAGCCCGTGGATGGCGACCGCACACGCCACCTGCTGGGCGCGGGTGCCGGCTTCTTTCCCATGTTCAACCGCAACAAGAAGAGCATCGCCATCGACCTGCGCAGTCCCGCGGGGCTGGAGGTGGCCATCCGCCTGGCCTCGTCGGCCGACGTGGTGGCGCAGAACTTCAAGCCCGGCGTGATGGCCAAGTACGGCCTGGACTACGCGGCCCTGTCGCGCCTGAACGAGCGCCTGGTGTATGTGAACCACACGGGTTTCCTGCCCGGCCCTTACGAGCACCGCACGGCGCTGGACGAGGTGGTGCAGATGATGGGGGGGCTGGCCTACATGACCGGCCGCCCGGGCGACCCGCTGCGCGCCGGCAGCAGCGTGAACGACATCATGGGCGGCATGTTCGGCGCCATCGGCGCCATGGCGGCGCTCATGCAGCGCCAGCAGACCGGGCGCGGCCAGGAAGTGGACTCGGCGCTGTTCGAGAACAACGTGTTCCTCGTGGGCCAGCACATGATGCAGTACGCGGTGACCGGCCAGCCCGCCGCGCCCATGCCCGACCGCATCTCGTCCTGGGCGGTGTACGACGTGTTCAGCGTGAAGGACGGCGGCCAGATCTTCCTGGCCGCGGTGAGCGACGCGCAATGGCAGACCTTCTGCGACGCCATGGGCTATGCCGACCTCAAGGCCGACCCGCGCTATGCCACCAACAACGACCGCGTGCGCGCGCGGCCCACGCTGTTGCCCGAGCTGCGCCAGCGCCTGGCAGCGCACACGGCCGATGCACTGGCGGCGGTCTTCGAGCGCCGTGGCCTGCCGTTCGCACCCATCCTGCGGCCCGAGCAATTGTTTGACGACCCGCACCTCAACGCCACGGGCGGCCTGGCCGAGATCACCCTGCCCGACGGGGAGCGCGCGGGCGGCACCGCGCGCACCACGCTCATGCCGCTGCGCCTGGACGGCCAGCGCATGGGCGTGCGCCTGGACCCGCCGCGGCTCGGCCAGCACACGCAGGATCTACTGGCAAGCCTGGGCTACACGGCCGACCAGGTGGCCGCGCTGCGCGCTTGCGCGGCCGTGGCCTGAGGGGGAGCAACCGGGTCACGGCCTTGTGCATGCGTGGCCCGCCAATCCCTGAGTCCGCGCTTTCTGAGACCCCTATAAAAACCACCGGAGACACCCATGCCCCTCGATACATTCCCCGCACCCCGCCGCCTCACGCGCCGCCAGGCGCTGGCCTGGAGTGCTGCCCTCTGTGCGCCCGCGCTGGCGCATGCGCAGGGCCCCGGTGCGGCCGACCGGCCGCTGCGCGTGATCCTGCCGCTGTCAGCCGGCTCGGGCGCGGACGGCGCCATCCGCGCCATTCAGGCCAGCCTGTCCAAGGCGCTCGGCCAGCCGGTGGTGATCGAGAACCTGCCCGGCGCGGGCGGCATCACGGGCACCACGCAGCTCGTGCGCGCACCCAAGGACGGCTCGGTGATCGGCGTGGTGTCCAACAACCACGTGGTGAACCCGCATGTGTACCCATCGGCGCCGTTCGATGCCATCGAGGACATCACGCCCATCACCGTGATCGGCGCCACGCCCTTCGTGCTCGTCGCCCATCCCTCGGTGCAGGCTCGGAACGCGCGCGAACTCATCGCGCTCGCCAAGGCCAAGCCGGGGGTGCTCAACTACGGCTCGTCAGGCAACGGCACCATCCTGCACCTGGGCGCGGCCATGTTCGTGGACCAGGCGCAGCTGGACATCAAGCACATCCCCTACCGCGGCATGGGCCCGCTGATGAATGACATCCTGGGCGGGCAGGTGCAGCTGGGCGTGGTGGCCGTGGCGCCGGCGGCCGCGCACATCAAGTCCGGCAGCCTGCGCGCGCTGGGCGTGACCACGGCCGCCCGCGTCCCCTCGCTGCCCGGCGTGCCCACCCTCGCCGAGCAGGGCCTGCCGCGCTATGAACTGGAGGGCTGGATCGCCGCCGTGGCGCCTGCCGGCGTGCCCCCGGCGGACGTGGCGCGGCTGTACAACGGCTTCAAGGCCGCGCTGACCATGTCGGAGGCGCGCGACGCGCTGGTGGCGCAAGGCTACGAGATCAAGCTCACGCCGCCCGATGCCTCGGCCGCGTTCTTTCGCAGCGAACTGGCGCGCATGGGGCAGGTGGTGAAGAGCGCCAGCGTGAAGATGGACTGACTTCGCTATCGTTCAAGGAGCTGTCAGCGCTTGCTGGATAAGCGCTACAGCCACCTGCGCACCCTGGATCGATAGGCGGTGAAATCCGGCCCGAACTTCTGCGCCAGCACCCGCTCTTCCGGAACGATCTGAAAACGCGTGATGTAGGCCACGAACGCCGCCACGCCCAGCAGCGCCAGCGGCGCACCCAGGTACACCGTCCATGCGAGCAGCAGGAGGGCGAGGCCTACGTACATCGGGTTGCGCGTGACGCGGTACACGCCGCCCACCACCAGCGCCGAAGCACCGCCCGGCCGCAGCGGGTTGACGGTGGTGCGCGCGCGCCGAAACGCGTGCAGGCCGGCCACGTCGAACGCCAGGCCCACCAGCGCGAGCAGGACGGCCGCCGCGGTGCGCGGCGCGCTGTCCGTCACGCCGCCGCTGGCCTGCGCGGTGAACCACATCGCCACGCCGGCAAGGGCGGCGACGAGCGGCGGAGGGATCTTGTGTTCAAGCCAGTGCATGGGTGTGGGCCGGCGGGCGCCCGGCGGCGGAAAAGGGGAAGGGTGCACGCGCAGCCAGTGTAGGCCGGTCCCGAGGCGGCGCCCAGCCCGCGGTGCGGCGCGTCTGCGTTGTGGCGATTCAGAATGTTTTTGGCCTCCAGCGCTTACCTATCAAGCGCTGGCAGCTATGTTTTTTGATGGTCCTGGGGGCCACGCACGCCACTGGCCTCGGCCATGCGTACCAGCACCAGCAGCGCGCGGTTGACCGGCGTGGCGACACCCAGCGCGGCGCCGCGCTGCACCACGTAGCCATTCAGGTGGCCGATCTCGGTGGGGCGGCCCCGTGCCAGGTCCTGCGCGGTGGAGGACCGTTGGCCCGCCATGCTCTGCGCGATGCCGCGCACGGCCGCGTGGATGTCTGCGGGAGGGGGCACCCCGTCCGCCTGCGCCACGGCCAGGCATTCGGCCACGACGTCGGCGATCACATCGGTCGCGCCGTCCTGCTGCACCAGCCAGCCGTAGGGCTGCTGCACGATGGCCGACAGCGCGTTGTAGGCGCAGTTGATGACCAGCTTGGCCCACAGGGCGCTGCGCACGTTGTCCGACACCTCGGCGGGGATGCCCGCGTCGCACAGCTCCCGCGCCACGCGCGCGCTGGCGGGCGACGGGCCGATCACCAGCTCACCCCGCCCAAAGTGACGCACGTGCCCAGGCCCGGCCATGGCTGTGGCCACATACACCACGGCGGCCGCCACGGGGTGCGCCGCGCCCAGCACAGCGCGGGCGCGCTCGTCGTTGTCCACGCCGTTTTGCAGCGTGAGCACCAGCGCGCCCGGTGCCAGGTAGGGCTGCATCTGGCGCGCCGCTTCTTCGGTGTCGGTGGACTTCACGCACAGCAGCACCACGTCGGCGCCACGCACGGCGCTGGCATCGGTACTGGCCTCCAGTGGCACATGGGTGTCCTGCGTGGCGGTTTGCAGTCGCAGGCCGTGGGCCTGGATCGCCTGCACGTGGTCCGGGCGGCCGATGAGCGTGACCGCGTGGCCCGCACGCGCCAGCAGGGCGCCAAAGTAGCAGCCCACCGCGCCTGCGCCCATCACGGCGAAGCGCAGACGGCCGGTGTGCGAAGGGGTGTTCAGAGGCATGGCGGGCAGCTTTCAGGAAGGACGGGACGGCCATTGTCCACCGATCGGGCGTTCCATGTTTTGCTATCAAAAATATAGCTGCTGGCGCTTGCTGTATAAGCGTGAAAGGCCGATTTGGCTTGAAACCCTGACGCGCAATAAAAAACGCCCCGGCCGAGCGGCGGGGGCGTTGGCTGCGCGAGGTGTGCGCGGAAGATGCGTGGCTTACAGCGAGTCGATGAAGCTGCGCAGCTTGTCCGAGCGGCTCGGGTGCTTGAGCTTGCGCAGCGCCTTGGCCTCGATCTGGCGGATGCGTTCGCGCGTCACGTCGAACTGCTTGCCCACTTCTTCCAGCGTGTGGTCGGTGGACATTTCGATGCCGAAGCGCATGCGCAGCACCTTGGCTTCGCGCGGGGTCAGGCCGTCGAGGATGTCCTTCACCACGTCGCGCAGGCCGGCTTGCATGGCGGCGTCCACGGGTGCGGTGTTGCTGCTGTCCTCGATGAAGTCGCCCAGGTGGCTGTCGTCGTCGTCGCCGATGGGGGTTTCCATCGAGATCGGCTCCTTGGCGATCTTCATGATCTTGCGGATCTTGTCCTCGGGGATCTCCATCTTCGCGGCCAGGATGGACGCATCGGGCTCGAAGCCGAACTCCTGCAGGTGCTGGCGGCTGATGCGGTTCATCTTGTTGATGGTCTCGATCATGTGCACCGGGATGCGGATGGTTCGAGCTTGATCCGCGATGGATCGTGTGATCGCCTGGCGGATCCACCACGTGGCGTAGGTCGAGAACTTGTAGCCGCGGCGGTATTCGAACTTGTCCACCGCCTTCATCAGGCCGATGTTGCCCTCCTGGATCAGATCCAGGAACTGCAGGCCGCGGTTGGTGTACTTCTTGGCGATCGAGATCACCAGGCGCAGGTTGGCCTCGATCATCTCCTTCTTGGCGTCGCGCGAGCTGGCTTCACCCGCGTTCATGCGCTTGTTGATCTCCTTGAGCTCGGACAGCGGCACCACCACGCGCGCCTGCAGGTCCATCAGCTTTTGCTGCAGTTCCTGGATCGGCGGGATGTTGCGCTGCATCACGGCGCTCCAGGGCTTGCCGGCGGCGGCCTGCTTCTCGACCCACTGCAGGTTCAGCAGGTTGGCCGGGAAGTCCTTGATGAAGGTCTCCTGGGGCATACCGCACTTGTCCACGATGATGCGGCGCAGCTCGCGCTCCTTCTTGCGCACGTCGTCCACCTGGGCGCGCACCATGTCGCACAGCTTCTCGATGGTCTTGGCCGTGAAACGGATGGTCATCAGCTCTGCCGAGATCTCGTGCTGCACCTTCATGTACGCGGGACCGCCGTAGCCGTCCTTGTCGTAGATCTTGTGCATCTTCTCGAACAGCGCGCGCAGCGTGTCGAAGCGGCGCAGGGCCTCGTTCTTGAGCTCTTCCAGCTTCTTGGTCAGCGCCTTGGAGCCGCCCTTGCCGTCGTCGTCGTCTTCCTCGTCGAACTCGTCGAAGTCTTCCTCGGCCACGTAGTCGTCGGCCTCGTTGGGATTGGAGAAGCCGTCCACCACGGTGGAGATGACGACCTTGCCCTCGCGGATTTCCTCACCCATGTTGAGGATCTCGGCGATGGTGGCGGGCGAGGCGCTGATGGCCTCCATCATGTCCATCAGGCCGCCCTCGATGCGCTTGGCGATCTCGATCTCGCCTTCGCGCGTGAGCAGCTCCACCGTACCCATCTCGCGCATGTACATGCGCACGGGGTCGGTGGTGCGGCCGAATTCCGAGTCCACGGTGGACAGGGCGGCCTCGGCTTCTTCCTCGGCCTCCTCCACGGTGGTGGCCGTGGGGGTCACGTTGTTCTGGAACAGGGTTTCCGCGTCGGGCGTTTGCTCGTACACGGCCACGCCCATGTCGCCCAGCATGGCGACCACGACTTCCATGGTTTCGGCGTCCACCAGCTTGTCGGGCAGGTGGTCGGAGATTTCCACCTGCGTGAGGTAGCCGCGCGTCTTGCCCAGCGTGATCAGCTTCTTGAGCTGCGAGCGGCGCTTGGCCATGTCCTCTTCGGACAGCACGGTCTCGTCCAGGCCGAACTCCTTCATCAAGGCGCGTTCCTTGGCCTTGCTGATCTTCATGCGCAGGGGCTTGGCCTTCTCGACCGGGGCGGCTTCGGCGGCCTCAACCACCTCGGCTTCGGGCTCGCCTTCGAGGTCGGACTCGATGTCGGACAGGTCGGCGTCGTCCTCCAGGCCTTCTTCCTTGGCCTTGGGCTTGCGGCCGCGCTTGGCAGGGGCCTTGGCGGCAGCGGTGGTGCCGGCGGCCTTGGCGGGGCGGCCGGGCTTCTTCTTGGGCGCCTCTTCGGCGACTTCGGGCTCGGCAGCAGCCGCCTTGGCGCGCGCGGGCTTCTTCTTCAACAGTTCATCAGCGGCTTTTTTCAGCTCGGCAGCAGTTTTCGGCGTGGACACAGTCTTGACTTTCGGCGCAGCCTTGGGCGCGGCGGCAGCGGCCTTGACAGGGGCGGCTTTCGCGGGCGCCTTGGCGGCGGCTTTCACAGTGGTTGCGGCTTTGGAAGCGGCCTTCGCGGGGGTGCCAGAGGCAGACTTGGGCGACTTCGCGGACTTTTGAACGGGCATGGACAACCTCAAGGTCAAAAACGGACACACAAAGAAAACACAAGCGCCAAGGAACCCGGCGCGGGCAGGCACGGCGACGGCAAGGGCCTTCGCGGTTTGAGGGGAAAACCCTCAGGGGCAAGATGTCTGGGCGAACATTTGGTGTGCAGTCCTTGCGGTGGGGGAGGGCGGTTGTGCGCGTTTGTCACGGTCGCCTGGTCCGGAGGTGCTGCTGTCGCTCTTGCCGACAAACCGTACATTATACCGGCGCAGCAAAATTCAAGGGGCTTTGTCAAGCCCCTGAGGTCATTTTTGTAAGCCCCTCTTCCAGCGCGCGGCGGCGCTCCTGCAATTGCCGGTAGCGCTCGATGGCCGCCGGGTCCTGCGAGGCCGCGGCGATCAGGGCGTTCTGCTGCAGCTTGATGGCTTCGATGAGCATGCGGTTGAGCAGTCCACGCAGTTCGGCGCGCAACTCGGTCTCGTCCCCCTCGGTCTGGGCGTGGGAGCCAGTCATCACCCGCTCGGCCAGGGCCTGGCAGTCATGGCCTGCCAAGGCCTCGCGCAGCACCGCCCAGGACTGTGGTCCGTGCTCGTGCAATTGCCCTTCCAGCCAGACGAACAGCGCGCCGTGCGGCGCGGGCTGGTCGCACAGCAGGGTGTGATCTTCGTGCGACAGCTCTTCGAGGAATTCCATGTGCGACAGCAGCAGGCGCGCGGCATGGTCGGCGCGCCCCGTGAGGGGGCGGCGCGGCAGCGGCGGCTGTGGGGGGCGCTGCTCTTCGCGGCGCCAGCGCCCGCCCTTCCATTCGCCGCCCTTGCGCCAGCGGCGTGCGGGCTCGCCACCGGCGGGGCTGCCGTATTCCATGCCCGGCGGTTCCTGCCCCCAGGGCGGCTCGTCGCCGAAGGGGGCGCCGTCGTGCGCGGGCGGGTGCGCGGCGGAGCCGGGGCGCGGGCTGTCCTGCGCCCAGAGCTGGGCCAGATCCGGCGCGGGCAACTGGCCCAGTTCACCCAGCTCGGTCAGCAACTGGCGCTTGAGCGCGCCGTCGGGTAGCGCTGCCCACAGCGGGCGCGCGTTGCTCAGCATGTGGGCGCGGCCCTCGGCCGTTCCCAGGTCGCAGCCCTCGCGCGCAGCCTCCAGCAGGAAGCGCGACAGCGGCACGGCGTCGCCCACATGGCGCGCGAACGCCTCCGGTCCATAGGCGCGCACGAAGCTGTCGGGGTCGTGCTCGGCCGGCAGGAAGAGGAACTTCACGCTGCGCGTGTCGCTGGCGTAAGGCAGGGCGCCGTCCAGCGCCTTGCGCGCCGCGCGCCGCCCGGCGGCGTCGCCGTCGAAGCTGAACACCACCGTGTCGGTGAAGCGAAACAGCTTGTGCACATGCTCGGGCGTACATGCCGTGCCCAGCGTGGCCACGGCATTGGGAAAGCCCAGTTGCGCCAGCGCCACCACGTCCATGTAGCCTTCGGTGACCAGGGCGTAGCCGTGTTCGCGGATGGCGTTGCGCGCCTCGTACAGGCCGTAGAGCTCGCGGCCCTTGTGGAACACCGGGG
Source organism: [Acidovorax] ebreus TPSY (assembly GCF_000022305.1). Lineage (NCBI taxonomy): Bacteria > Pseudomonadati > Pseudomonadota > Betaproteobacteria > Burkholderiales > Comamonadaceae > Diaphorobacter > [Acidovorax] ebreus. The sequence continues at coordinate 2,642,183 of NC_011992.1, read as the reverse complement.
TTTCGGGGGAGTTGAGGTACTTGGGCTTGTCGTCGCCCAGCACGCGCCCGCCAAAGCCGATGCACTCGCCCTTGACGTTGCGGATGGGGAACATCACGCGGTCGCGGAAGCGGTCGTAGCGCTTGCCGTCTTCGTCGTTCACGATCACCAGGCCGCTTTCCTCCAGCAGCGGGCTGTCGTACTCGGGGAACACGCTGGCCAGGCCCCGCCAGCCCTCCGGCGCGTAGCCCAGGCCGTAGCGCTTGGCTACCTGGCCTGATACGCCCCGGCCCTTGAAATACTGGACGGCGCGCGGCGACTCGCGCAGGTGGCGTCGCCAGGCGTCGCCGGCCTTCTCCAGCACGTCGGTCAGCGTGGCCTGCTTCTGGCGCTGGGCGGCGGCGCGTTCGCGGTCCTGGGGCGAGGTGTTCTCGTCGTCGGGCACCTGCATACCGATCTGCTGGGCCAGGTCCTGCACGGCCTCGCGAAAGCCCATGCCCGCGTGGTCCATGAGAAACCCGATCGCATTGCCGTTCTTGCCACAGCCAAAGCAGTGGAAGAACTGCTTGGACGGGCTGACGCTGAATGAGGGTGATTTTTCCCCGTGGAAGGGGCACAGGCCCATGAAGTTGGCGCCGCTCTTCTTGAGCTGCACATAGCGGCCGACCACATCGACGACGTCAACGCGCGCAAGCAACTCCTGGATGAACGACTGGGGGATGGACACCGGGGTATTTTCCATCAGCCCGCCGTCAGCTGGCTTTGCTCTAATGAACGGGGTCTTGCATTCCCGACCTGAACAAGAAACAAAGGAGCCCCGCACGTGACCAGCATGTACGACCAGAATCTGCCGCGCACCGAAGCCAACCATGCGCCGCTGTCGCCCCTGTCCTTCATCGAACGCACGGCCGAGGTCTACCCCGACCGCCTGGCTATCGTGCATGGCGAGCTGCGCCAGACCTGGGGGCAGACCTACGCGCGCTGCCGCCGCCTGGCCAGCAGCCTGCGCCGCGCGGGCATCGGCAAGAACGACACCGTGGCCGTGATGCTGCCCAACACCCCGCCGATGGTGGAGGCGCACTTCGGCGTGCCCATGGCGGGCGCGGTGCTCAATGCGCTGAATACCCGGCTGGACCCGGAGACCATCGCCTTCATGCTGGACCACGGCGAGGCCAAGGCGGTGATCGTGGACCCTGAATTCGCCCCCGTGATGGCCAAGGCGCTGGCGCTGCGCCAGTCGCAGGCGCCGCTGCTGCTCATCGACGTGGAAGACGCCGTGTACGGCCCGGCCGCGCAGCGCCTGGGCACGCTGACGTACGAGGACTTCCTGGCCCAGGGTGACGCGCAGTTCGCGTGGGAACTGCCCGGCGACGAGTGGGACGCCATCGCACTCAACTACACCTCGGGCACCACGGGCAACCCCAAGGGCGTGGTCTACCACCACCGCGGCGCGCACACCAATGCCGTCAGCAACGTGCTGGAGTGGGACATGCCCAAGCATGCCGTCTACCTCTGGACGCTGCCCATGTTCCACTGCAACGGCTGGTGCTTTCCCTGGACGGTGGCGGCGCGCGCGGGCGTCAATGTGTGCCTGCGCCGGGTCGAGGCGCAGGCCATCTTCGACGCCATCCGCAACCACGGCGTCACACACTACTGCGGCGCGCCCATCGTGCATGGCCTGCTGGTCAACGCGCCTGCGGCGATGAAGGAGGGCGTTCCCGCGGGCGTGAAGGCCATGGTGGCCGGGGCAGCGCCGCCGGCCTCGATGATCGAGGGCATGGAGCAGATGGGGTTCGACCTGACCCATGTGTACGGCCTCACGGAGGTATACGGCCCGGCCACCGTCTGCGCCAAGCACGCGGCCTGGGACGCGCTGGACATCGGCGAGCGTGCGCGCCTCAATGCCCGCCAGGGCGTGCGCTACCACCTGCAACGCGCGGCCATGGTGCTCAACCCAGACACCATGGAGCCCGTGCCGCACGACGGCGAGACCATGGGCGAGATCATGTTCCGCGGCAACATCGCCATGAAGGGCTACCTGAAGAACCCCAAGGCCACCGAGGAGGCCTTCCGTGGCGGCTGGTTCCACAGTGGTGACCTGGCGGTGCAGTACCCCGACGGCTACATCAAGATCAAGGACCGCAGCAAGGACATCATCATCTCGGGCGGCGAGAACATCTCCTCCATCGAGGTGGAGGACGTTCTCTACCGCCACCCCGACGTGCTGGCCGCCGCCGTGGTCGCCAAGCCCGACCCCAAGTGGGGTGAGACGCCCTGCGCCTTCGTGGAGCTGAAGGCGGGCGCGCAGGCCACGCCTGAGGACATCGTGGCGCACTGCAAGAAGCACCTGGCGGGCTTCAAGGTGCCGCGTGCCGTGGTGTTCGGCGAGTTGCCCAAGACCAGCACCGGCAAGATCCAGAAGTTCGAGCTGCGCAAGCAGGCGGGATCGGCCGCGGCCATCAACGTCTGACGTCCGCCGAGGGCCGGCGGCGGCCAGCGCCACGGCCTGGCTGCTAACCTTCCGCGATGCGCGCGTCCCCTTCGCCTTCTGCCGGCGCACCCCCGCTGTGGCTGCTGGTGCTCATCACCCTGAGCGGCACCCTGGCCATGCACATGTTCGTGCCCGCGTTGCCGGACGCGGCGCGCGCGCTCGGCGTGGGGCCCGCGGCGGTGCAAGCCACGATCAGCATCTACATCGTCGGGCTGGCGCTCGGGCAACTGATCTACGGCCCCTTGTCCGATGCGTTGGGACGGCGTCCCCTGCTGCTGGGCGGGCTGGCGCTGTACGCGGCGGGCAGCATCGCTGCCATGCTGGCGCCGACCGCACCGGCCCTGATCGCTGCGCGGTTCATCCAGGCGCTGGGCGGCTGCGCCGGGCTGGCGCTGGGGCGCGCCATGGTGCGCGACACCAATGGCCCGGTGGAGGCCGTGCGCGCCCTGGCACTGCTCAACTTGATGATGATGGTCGGCCCCGGCATGGCGCCGCTGGCGGGTTCGGGCCTGGTGGCGCTGGGCGGCTGGCGGGCGGTGTTCGTGGCACTGGCCTTGGCCGGTGTGGCGACGCTGCTGCTTTCCTGGCGCAAGGTGCCCGAAACGGGTACGCCCACGGGCCGTGTGAGCCCGGGCCGGCTGGCACGCGCCTACGCCGCGCTCTTGCGCTCGCCCACCTTCCTGGCCTATGCGGTGGGCGGTGGTTGCGCGACCACGGCGGTGTATGCCTTCATCGCGGCGGCGCCGTTCATCATCACCGAGCAGTTGGGGCACCCGCTGCGCGACGTGGGCATTGCCCTGGGCGTGGTGATGGTGGGCATGGCGATCGGCAATGCGCTCACGCGGCGCCTGGCACTGAGCATGCGGCTGGGCCGGCTGCTGGTCTGGGGCAACGCGGTGAGCGTGGCCTGCGCGCTGGTCTTTCTGGCGCTGGAGCTGCTGGGCTACCTGACGCTGGAAGCCACCGTGGGGCTGATGCTGCTGTTCGTGCTGGGTGCCGGCATGGCCAGCCCGGCGGCGCTGTCCAAGGTGCTGACGGTGGATGCGCGCCAGGTCGGCGCGGCTGCCGGGTTGTACGGTTTTGCGCAGATGGCGCTGGGCGCGCTGTTCACCCTGCTGGTGGGTTGGGGCTCCAACCCGGCGCTGGCCTCGTCCTGCGTGCTGCTGGGCGCGGCGCTGGTGGGGCAGGGGTGTCTGCAGTTCGCGCTGCGGCGCGAGAAGCGGGTGCGCGGCGAGCGGGCGCGCGGCGAGTAGACGCGCAGTTCCCGGAGTGAACCCTGAATGCTATTGTTTTAATAGCTGTTGGCGCTTATTAATTGGGCGCTGTAGGCCCATTTGATTCAATTTTCTAAATTGGCCCGTCGGCGAGGCGTTGCAGCTCGGCCCAGGTGGTGGCAGGCAGCGGTATGCCGTCCTTCAGCGACCGCGCGCGCTGGCGGTAGCGGCGCTCGCCGGGCTGGCGCGTCTGGCCCGCGGCCGCCATGGCCTGCACCAGGTCTTCGCAACGCTGCGCAAAGCTGCGGCCCGCGCTCTTGGCTGGGTCGATGGTGATGATCAGCTCGCCCGTCCAGGGCGTCTGTGCGCCGGGGTGGGCGCTCCAATCGAACTCGAACGAGAAGTTGCCGCCCGTGAGCGCGGCCGCGAGCAGCTCCACCATCATCGACAGGGCCGAGCCCTTGTAGCTGCTGTGCACGCCGCCGAAAGGCAGCAGCGCGCCGCCGTCCAGGATGGCGCGTGGGTCGTTCGTGGGCTGGCCGTGGCGGTCCACGCCGTGGCCGTCGGGCAGCAGGCGGCCCTCGCGCGCGGCGATCTGTACGTCGCCGTGGGCGATGGCGCTGGTGGCCAGGTCGAACACCAGCGGCTCATGGCCCGCGCGGGGCGCGGCGAAGGCGATGGGGTTGGTGCCGAAGAGCGCCGTGGTGCCGCCGCTGGGCACCACGCAGGCCATGCTGTTGACGAGCGCCAGCGCCACCAACCCGTCGTCAGCGAGCGGCTCCACGTCGGGCCACAGCGCCGCAAAGTGGTGCGAGTTGCGGATTGCCAGCAGCGCCACGCCGTTCGCGCGCGCTTTGGCCACCAGCGCCGAATAGGCGGCCCGGTAGGCGGGTTGGGCAAAGCCATTGCCGGCATCCACCGCCAGGTAACCGGGTGCCACATCCTCCACACGCGGCACGGCGTGGCCGTCCACCCAGCCGCTGGCCAATGTCGACAGGTAGCCAGGGATGCGGAACACGCCATGGCTGTGCGCGCCGTCGCGTTCGGCGCTGGCGCAGTTGTGGGCCAGCACGGCGGCCACTTCGGCGCTGGTGCCATGCCGCTCGAAGATGCGCGCGAGCGTGCCGCGCAGGTCATCGAAGGGCACGTGCTGGACGTCGCCGCTGGCGGTGTGAGAAAGGGGCATGCAGAGGTCTCCTGTGTGGGGCGCGTAAGTGGTGTGCAGGGGCGCTTTGCTTCCAAAAGCATAGCTTCTCGCGTTCTCCCACTATGGGGTTAACGGTGTTTTTGCTTCAATCTTCGCATGATCCGCCCCGCTGGGGCGCGTGTGGTGCGCATGCCGCTAAATGCCGAGTGGGTCCTGCGTGCTGCGCCGCAGTAATTGCAGGGCCATACCCCACCACCATGCTTCGCAATTCGTAGCGCCCTGCGCCAGATATGAAGGGCATTGCACAGGTGCGGTGCGCTGGAGCTGCGCAGGTGTGCACTGCGCAAAAAGCGGCGGAACGCCGTGGGGGGGTGCGCGATGCTTCGCGTAAACCCTCTTTGGTATGCATTTGCAACCCGCCAAAGATGCAGGTCTGGATTGTCCAGGCATCCCAATCAAGGAGTGAAGTAGATGACAGAGCAGACCAAGACCCCAGGCCGCCGAAACCTACTCAAGGGTGCTGCGGTTGCCGCGGGAGCCATGTCCGTGCCCATGATCAGCACGGCCCAGACCACGGTGTTCCGATTCCAGAGCACCTGGCCCGCCAAGGATATCTTTCACGAGTTCGCGGGAGACCTGGCCAAGAAGATCAACGACATGGCGGGCAGCCGCCTGAAGATCGAGGTGTTGCCCGCGGGTGCCGTGGTGCCGGCCTTCCAGTTGCTGGATGCCGTGGCCAAGGGCACGCTGGACGGTGGCCATGGCGTGGTGGCCTACTGGTACGGCAAGAACCAGGCCGTGGCGCTGTGGGGCTCGGGCCCGGCCTTTGGCCTGGATGCCAACGGCGTGCTCGCGTGGCATTACTACGGCGGCGGTAAGGAGCTGCTCGACGAGATCTACAAGAGCCTGAACCTGGACGTGGTCTCCAAGCTCTACGGCCCCATGCCCACGCAGCCGCTAGGCTGGTTCAAGAAGCCGGTGGCACGCGTGGAAGACCTCAAGGGTTTGAAGTTCCGCACCGTGGGGCTGGCGGTGGACGTGTTCACCGAGATGGGCGTGGCCGTGAACCCGCTGCCCGGCGGCGAGATCGTGCCCGCGCTGGACCGCGGCCTGCTGGATGCGGCTGAGTTCAACAACGCCTCCAGCGACCGCGTGCTGGGCTTTCCCGACGTGGCCAAGAACTGCATGTTGCACAGCTTCCACCAGTCCAGCGAGCAGTTCGAAGTGCTGTTCAACAAGAGCAAGTACGACGCGCTGTCGTCGGAGCTGAAGGCGGTCATCGACTACGCCGTGCAGGCCGCCAGCGCCGACATGAGCTGGAAGGCCGCCGACCGCTACGCCAAGGACTATGCCGAGATGCAATCCAAGCAGGGGGTGAAGTTCTACAAGACGCCGGACGCCATCCTGCGCGCGCAGTTGGCCGCCTGGGACAAGGTCACGGCCAAGAAAGCCGAAGAGAACGCCATGTTCAAGAAGGTGATGGACTCCATGCGCACCTTTGCGCAGAGGAGCGGCCGCTGGAAGAACGACACCGACGTCGACTTCAAGATGGCCTGGAACCACTACTTCGCGCAGCGCAAGAGCTGATGCCGCGGCAGGCCCGGCGGGCCTGCCTTTCATTCTGACGAGGGCCGGGGGCGCGCGCAGGCGGTGCCGCCCGGGCCAGCGTGTATCCGTTCATTGCCCCGCGGGGCCGCAGCGTTCTCTTCCAGCCATGCAAAAACTCTTACTCGGCATCGATGCCGTGTCCACCTTCATCGGCAAGGCGGCGGCCTGGGCCGTCGTGGGCCTGACGGCCCTGATCTGCTGGGAGGTCTTCTCGCGCTACGCGCTGAACAACCCCCATGCCTGGGTGCTGGACGCACAGATCATGCTGTACGGCACCATGTTCATGCTGGCGGGCGCCTACACCCTGGCCAAGAACGGCCACGTGCGCGGCGACGTGCTGTACGGCTTCTTCAGCCCGCGCGTGCAGGCCGGGCTGGACCTGCTGCTCTACATCCTGTTCTTCCTGCCGGGCGTGCTGGCCATGACCTGGGCCGGCTGGACCTATGCGCAGGAATCGCTGGCCATCCGCGAGCAGACGTTCTCCGCCACGCCGCTGCCGCTGTACCCCTTCAAGTTCGTGATTCCCCTGGCGGGCGCCGTGCTGCTGCTACAGGGGCTGGCGGAGATCGCGCGCTGCGTGATCTGCCTGCGCCAGGGCGCGTGGCCCCGGCGCGGCGAGGACGTGGAAGAGGTGGACGTCGAGAAGCTCAAGGAGATGGTGCACGTGAACGACAGCGACCTGCAGGTGCCGGCTTCCGCATCCGCCGCACAGGGGGGCAAGCCATGAAGATGCGCAAGGAACTGTGGTTCGGCTTTGCCATCATGGCGCTGGTGGTGGCCGGCGCCGTCGGGATGCTGCTGGGCGTGGAGACGATCATGCGCGGCCACCTGGGCTTGCTGATGCTGTCGCTGGTGGTGGTGGCCATCATGCTGGGTTTTCCCACCGCGTTCACGCTCATGGGCATGGGCATGATCTTCACCTGGCTGGCGTACGACAGCGACATCACGCGCACGCTGGACCTGATGGTGCAGGCGGCTTACAAGAGCATGGCCAACGACGTGCTCATCGCCATTCCGTTGTTCGTGTTCATGGGCTACCTGGTCGAGCGGGCCAACCTGATCGAAAAGCTTTTCAAGAGCCTGCATCTGGCCATGGCGCGCGTGCCGGGTTCGCTGGCCGTGGCCACGTTGATCACCTGCGCCATCTTCGCCACCGCCACGGGCATCGTGGGCGCGGTGGTCACGCTGATGGGCCTGCTGGCGCTGCCGGCCATGCTGCGCGCGGGCTATAGCACGCCCATGTCGGCCGGCGCGATCACGGCGGGTGGCTGCCTGGGCATCCTGATTCCGCCGTCGGTGCTGCTGATCCTGTATGGCGCGACGGCGGGCGTATCGGTGGTGCAGTTGTACGCGGGCGCCTTCTTCCCCGGCATCATGCTGGCGGGCCTGTATGTGATGTACGTGATTCTGATGGCCAAGCTCAAGCCGGCCTGGGCGCCGCCGCTGTCGGCCGAGGAACGGCAGGTGGTGCTGCCGGCCATGACCGCCGCGCTGCCCGCCGAGACGCAGCAATATGCCCCCGTGCGCTTGCTGGATGCCCTCAAGGGCAAGCGCAATGCGCAGGTACCCACGGCCTATGTGCTGCGGCAACTGGCACTGGTGGTGATGCCGGGGCTGCTGTTCGTACTGCTGGCCACCAGCAGCTGGCGTGCGGTCACCACGGTGTCGGTGGAGGAGGCGTACGGCATCCAACCCATCGGCTTCAACGACAACTCGCCCCGGGTGGCGTCGGAGTTTGGCTTGCAGGAGCCGCCGGTGGAGGGCGGCCTGCAAGAACCGCCGCAGGAATCCACGGGCCTGCAGGAGCCTCCGGGCGCGGACAGTGGTGCGCTGGCCGAACCCCCCGGCGCCGAGCCCGCGCAGTCCGCCCCATCCGCAGTGGGAGAGCCGCCCGGCTCCACCGCAGGTGCCACGCCCCAGGCCGCCACGCAACCCGCGCCCACCTGGTGGTGGGTCATGTTTGGCGTGCTGGGTGCGGCCACAGCGCTCTTCTATCTGTTCCTGAGCTTCGCGCGGCTGGAAATCTTCAAGATGCTGCTGGGCTCGTTCTTCCCGCTGCTGACACTGATCATGGCCGTGCTGGGCTCCATCGTGTTCGGTCTGGCGACGCCGACCGAGGCGGCGGCCATGGGGGCGTTCGGCGGCTTCGTGCTGGCCGCGGCCTACAAGCGTCTGAGCATGGATGTGGTGCGCGAGTCGGTGTACCTCACGGCCAAGACCTCGGCCATGGTGTGCTGGCTGTTCGTGGGCTCGGCCATCTTCTCCGCGGCCTTCGCGCTGCTGGGGGGGCAGGAGCTCATCGAGCAGTGGGTGCTCTCCATGAACCTGAGCAAGATCGAGTTCATGGTGCTGTCGCAGGTGGTGATCTTCCTGCTGGGCTGGCCGCTGGAGTGGACGGAGATCATCGTGATCTTCATGCCCATCTTCATCCCGCTGCTGAGCCACTTCGGCGTGGACCCGCTGTTCTTCGGCCTGCTGGTGGCGCTGAACCTGCAGACGGCCTTCCTGTCGCCGCCCGTGGCCATGTCGGCGTTCTACCTGAAGGGCGTGGCGCCGCCGCATGTGAGGCTCAACCAGATCTTCCTGGGCATGCTGCCGTTCATGGGCATCCAGGTGCTGGCGATCGTGCTGCTGTATGTGTGGCCGCAGATCGGTCTGTGGCTGCCGCAACTGCTCTACAAGTGATGCCGGGCCGGGGACTGCGGTCCCCGCCTCATGGCGTCAGCGCGCCGCGGCCCTGCGGCGCGTGAAGTTCCACCACGGCAGCACGCGGCTCATGGCCAGCACTTCGCCGCAGTGCATGGGCGCATAGCCGGGCATGGCAGCCATGCGCCGTTGCCAGGCAGGGGTCTGCAGCAGTTCGCGCAGCGCGCGCGTGGCCGGCTGCTCCAGTGAAGACTTCAGACAGGCCAGGTGGTAGCGCTCGTACACCAGCGGCACGAAGTCCAGCCCGCGCGCACGCGCCGCCAGCTCGATGCCCATGCCCACGTCGGCACTGCCGGCGGCGATGGCCTGCGCCAGCGCGGCGTGCGAGGGCTCATCACGGTCGTAGCCCTCGATCTCTGCGGGTTCCAGGCCCGCCTGCGCGAGCAGGTCGGTCAGCAGCACCCGCGTGCCCGTGCCCAGCGGGCGGTTGACGAAGCGCGCGCCCGTGCGCGCCACGTCCGCCAGCGAGGTCAGGTCCAGCGGGTTGCCGCGCGCCACGATCAGGCCCTGCGCGCGGCGCGCGAAGCCGATCACCTTGTGCAGCCCCGGCTGCAGCAGCGGGCGGTAGGTCTGCGCGGCCAGGGTATCCATGCCCGGCTCCTCCAGCGTGTGAAAGCCGGCGATGGTGCACCGCCCTTCGTTGAGTGCACGGATCGCGTCCACGCTGCCGGTGAAGCGGATGTCCAGATGCAGCGCGCCGCCCTGGCCCGCGTGGGCGGGCGCGGTGGCGAACGCACGCAGCACGGACAGCGCATCGTCGTGGCTGGCATACAGCGTGAGCACGTGGGCATGTTCGTCGAACGCCACGGCAAACGCGCGCTCCAGATCGGCGCGCAGCGCCTCGATCTGCGGCGCCAGCCGTGCCTGTGCCTGGCGCTCGGCCCACAGCAGCTTGGTGCCGAATTCGCTGAGCTGGGCGGACTGGCCCTTGCCCCAGACGATGAGCTCGCTGCCCAGTTGTTCTTCCCAGCGCTTGAGTGCGCCCCACACGTGGCGGTACGACAGGTCCAGCGCGCGCGCCGCGCCCGAGATGGAGCCCTGCTGCGCCACGGCCTGCAGCATGTCGAGCAGGGGATTGCGGATCAGCGCGTCGTCCGCGTCGCGGTCGAGCGTGTAGTGGAGTTGGATCCTATGCACAAGTTTTCATATCGCCGGGTATTGGATTGCTGCATACGATAGCCCAACCCATGTCCACAATGACCCAGAGCGTCGCCACGGCGCTGCACCTCATCACCTCCGCCGATGCCGCCTTGTGGACCATCGTCGTGCGTTCGCTCGCCGTGAGTGCCACGGCCTGCCTGCTCGCCTGCGGCGCGGGCGTGGTGCTGGGGGCATGGCTGGGCGTGGCGCGCTTTGCCGGGCGCGACGCGGTGCTCGCGGTGCTCAATACCCTGCTGGCCGTGCCCTCGGTGGTGGTGGGCCTGGGCGTGTACCTGCTGCTGTCGCGCACCGGCCCGCTGGGCAGCCTGGGCTGGCTGTTTTCTTTCAAGGCGATGGTGCTGGCGCAGGCGCTGCTGGTGTTGCCCGTGGTCACCGCGCTTACGCGCCAGGTGGTCGAGGACGTGGACCGCCTGCATGGCGAGCAGTTGCGCTCGCTGGGCGCCGGCACCCTGTTGCGTGCCCTGTTGGTGGCCTGGGACGAGCGCTATGCGCTGCTCACGGTGCTGATCGCCGCATTCGGCCGCGCCATCTCGGAGGTGGGCGCGGTGATGATCGTGGGCGGCAACATCGACGGCTTCACGCGCGTCATGACCACCGCCATCGCGCTGGAGACCAGCAAGGGCGACCTGCCGCTGGCGCTGGCGCTGGGCCTCGTGCTGCTGGGCGTCGTGTTGTTGCTCAACGTGGGCATTGCGCTGCTGCGTCGCTGGCGTGAACGCGTGGATGGTGCCGCCGTGGGAGGCCTGGCCGGGGTGGGGGCATGAGCGCGCTGCCGTCACCTGTCTTCCCCGGGGAGGAGAGCCCGGGCGACGTTTCCACCATCGAGCCGCCGTTGTTTGCACTGCGCGAGCTGTCCGTGCGCTACGGCGCGGTGCAGGCGCTGGCCGGAGTCAATCTGCGTGTGATGCCCGGCGAGCGCGTGGCTCTGGTGGGTGCCAACGGCAGTGGCAAGAGCACGCTGCTGCGCGCATTGCACGGCCTGGTGCGGCCCAGCGCGGGACAGCTGCGCCGCGACGGCGCGCCGCGCGTGGCCATGGTGTTCCAGCGGCCTTTCGTGTTGCGCACCAGCGCGCTGAACAACGTGGCGCTGGGATTGTGGCTGCGCCGGGTGCGCTGGCAGGAGGCCTGCGCCCAGGCCGCCGTGGCGCTGCACCGCGTGGGGCTGCAGGACATCGCGCGGCAGAACGCGCGCACCTTGTCCGGCGGGCAGCAGCAGCGGCTGGCGTTTGCGCGCGCCTGGGCCCTGCGGCCCGACGTGCTGCTGCTGGACGAGCCCACCGCCAGCCTGGACCCGCATGCCAAGCGCGAGATCGAATCGCTGATGGCCGACTTCGCCGCCAGCCACGGCAGCGCTGGCCCCGATCAGCCGGTGACCATGCTGTTCAGCAGCCACAACCTGGGACAGGTCAAGCGCCTGGCCAGCCGTGTGCTCTACCTGGAGCACGGGCGCGTGCTGGCGGACCTGCCCGTGCACGATTTTTTCAACGGCCCCCTGCCCGAGGCCGCCCGTCTGTTCGTCAAAGGAGAAATGGCATGAAGAGTTACAAGCGTTTTTGGCCCCTGGCGCTTACCCAGACTGCGGTAGCAGCTATTGCTTTGGTAGCTTATGGCAGCGCTGCGGCACAGGCCATCACGATGGCGTCGACCACCTCGACCGAGCAGTCGGGCCTGTTCACCCACCTGCTGCCGGCCTTCAAGCAGGCCACCGGCATCGACGTGAAGGTGGTGGCGGTGGGCACCGGCCAGGCGCTGGACATGGCGCGCCGCGGCGACGCCGACGTGCTGTTCGTGCACGACCAGGTGGCCGAGGAGAAGTTCGTGGCCGACGGCTGGGGCGTGAAGCGCTACCCGGTCATGTACAACGACTTCATCCTCGTGGGTGGCAAGGCGGATGCTGCCGGCACCAAGGGCAACGACATCGCCGCCGCACTCAAGAAGATCGCCGCGGCCAACGCGGAGTTCATCTCGCGCGGTGACAAGAGCGGCACCCATGCAGCCGAGCTGCGCTACTGGAAGATCGCCACCGAGGGCGTGAAGGGCAGCGGCTACAAGGAATGCGGGTGCGGCATGGGCCCGGCGCTGAACATCGCGGCCTCCAGCGGTGCGTACGCGCTGACGGACCGCGGCACCTGGCTCAACTTCAAGAACCGCGACAACCTCGCGGTGCTGGTGGAAGGCGACAAGCGCCTGTTCAACCAGTATGGCGTGATGATGGTGAACCCCGCCAAGCACCCGCATGTGAAGCAGGCCGAGGCGCAGAAGTTCGTGGACTGGGTGGTCTCGCCCGCGGGCCAGAGCGCCATCGCCGGCTACAAGATCAACGGCGAGCAGCTGTTCTTCCCCAACGCCAACCCGTAAGGCCATGCCATGGACCGCCGTTCCTTGCTCTGCGTGGCCGGCGTGGCCGCAATGGCCGCCGTGTTGAGCGGCTGCGCCCAGCCTGGCGACACGGCAATGGGTGCAAGCACGCCGTCCGCGGGTATGGGCGCGGCCACGAACGTGACCGTCTATGCCGCCGGCAGCCTGCGCGAGGCCTTCACCGAGATTGCGCGTGAGCACGAGGTGCGCACGGGCCAGAAGGTGGCATTGACCTTCGGAGCGTCCGGCCTGCTGCGCGAGCGCATCGAGTCCGGCGAGCCGGCCATGGTATTCGCCTCCGCCGATACCGAGCACCCGCAGCGCCTGGCGCGCGCGGGCGATTGGGGCGCGCTGCAGGTGTTCACCCGCAATGCCCTGTGTGCACTGGCTGCGCCCGGCGTGCCGGTGACCACGGCCAACCTGCTGGACACGCTGCTGCGCGCCGACATGCGGCTGGGCACCTCCACGCCCCAGTCGGACCCGTCGGGCGACTATGCCTGGGAGCTGTTTCGCCGGGCGGAGCAGGTACGCCCCGGCGCCTTTGCGCGGCTGGAGGCCAAGGCGCTGCAACTGACCGGCGGGCCCACCTCGCCCAAGGCGCCACCCGGTCGCGGCACCTATGCCTGGGTCATGGCCGAGGGGCGGGCGGACGTGTTTCTGACCTACTGCACCAACGCCGTTTCTGCCCAGCGCGAAGTGCCGGCGCTGCAGGTGGTGCAGGTGCCGCCAGAGCTGCAGGTGGCTGCAGCTTATGGGCTTACGGTGCGTCGCGGTGCGCCCCAGGCCGCGCTGGACTTTGCCCAGACCCTGATGGCCGAGCCCGCGCAGCGCGTGCTGCGGCGCCTGGGATTTGCCGCGCCCTGAGCGGCGCGCGGCACGGCTTCACCATCGCGGGCGTTGAACTTGACAATGGGTGGGCGCACCTGCGTGTCGCGGCATTTTTGGCCCAGATGACGTGTAGCGCCGTGCGTCCGCAGGAGTGATCGCCTCAGTCCACCAGCGCCACGCCCTTGACCTGCGCAAACACCTCATCGCCCACGGCCAGCGCCAGCGTGCGGCAAGAGCGCAGCGTGATGCGCGCCAGCAGCGTGGTGCCCGCCACGTCCAGCGCCACCAGCACCTGGCCGGGGCCGCCGTCGGCCAACTGCGTGATGCGCGCGGGCAGCAGGTTCAGGATGCTGCTGTCCGCCGCGCGTGTGCGCGCCAGGCTCACGTCGCGCGCCAGCACGCGCAGACGCACGCTCTCGCCCACGGCGCGCGGGCGGCCGCTGGCCAACTGAATCTGCCCGCTGTCGATGGCCACGGTCAGCAACTGGTCGTGCGCATCGTGCGCCAGCACGCGGCCCTGCACCAGCGCGGCGGCGGCGTCGCCGTGCGCCAGGGGCAGGTCCAGCCGCGCCATCAGCTCGGCCGTGGGGCCCTGGGCCGTGACGCGGCCGGCCTGCAGCAGCACCAGGTGGGAGGCCAGCCGGGCCACCTCGTCGCTCGAGTGGCTCACGTAGAGCACGGGAATGTCCAGGCTGCGCTGCAGGCGCTCCAGGTAGGGCATGACCTCGGCCTTGCGCCCGGCGTCCAGTGCAGCCAGGGGCTCGTCCATCAGCAGCACGCGCGGGCTGGTGGCGAGGGCCCGCGCAATGGCCACGCGCTGGCGCTCGCCGCCCGAGAGGGTGTGGGGCATGCGGGGCAGCAGGGCGCCCAGGCCCAGCAGTTCCACCGCCTGCTCCAGCGACACGCGGCGGCGTGCGGGTGGCTGGCGGCGCAGGCCGTATTCCATGTTGCGGCGCACGTCCAGGTGCGCGAACAGGCTGGCCTCCTGGAACACATAGCCCAGCGCGCGCTGGTGCGTGGGGCGCCACTGGCCGGTGGCGTCGTCCTGCCAGACTTCGCCGTTGACCTGTACGCTGCCGCGCGCGCTCTCCAGCCCCGCCAGCGCGCGCAGGCAGGTGGTCTTGCCGCAGCCCGAGGGGCCGAACAGCGCCGTCACCCCATGGCCCGGCAGCGCCAGCTGCACGTCCAGCGTGAAGTCCGGCCGCGCCAAAGACAGCCGGGCGTGAATGCCGTTCATTGCGCCCGTCATCGCCCCCCCCTGGGCTGCAGCCAGTGCAGCAGCATGAGCACGATGAACGAGAACGCCACCATGCCGCCGGCGAGCCAGTGCGCCTGGGCGTACTCCAGGGCTTCCACATGGTCGTAGATCTGCACCGACACCACGCGCGTCACCCCGGGGATGTTGCCGCCCAGCATGAGCACCACGCCGAATTCGCCCACCGTGTGCGCAAAGCTCAGGATGGCGGCCGTCACGAAACCGGGGCGCGCCAAGGGCAGGGCGACACTGAAGAACCGATCCAGCGGGCTGGCGCCCAGCGTGGCCGCCACCTCCAGCGGCCGGCGGCCCAGCGCTTCGAAGGCGCGCTGCAGCGGCTGCACGGCGAACGGCAGCGAATACACGAGGGAGCCGACGACCAGCCCCGGGAAGGTGAACGGCAGCCGTCCCAGGCCCAGCGCCTCGGTCAGCTGCCCGATGGCGCCGCCTGGCCCCATGCTCACCAGCAGATAGAAGCCGATCACCGTGGGCGGCAGTACCAGCGGCAGCGCCACCACGGCCCCCACGGGGCCGCGCCAGCGCGAGCGCGTGTGGGCCAGCCACCAGGCCAGCGGTGTGCACAGCACCAGCAGCAGCACGGTGGTGACGCTGGCCAGCTGCAGCGTGAGCCAGATGGCGGCCCAGTCGTCAGGGCCAATCGGGGGTGTGTTCAATGCTATTAAAACAAGAGCTTTCGGCGCTTGTTTTGTCGGGCTTGTTAGTCGGAATGGCTGGGAAACTCCCCACCATCATGCGCAAGGCGCTTCAAAAATCATAGCCGTAGGCACGGATGACGGCGCGCGCTTTCTCGCCGCGCAGGTACTGCATGAGCGCGTCGGCCGCGGGGTTGCCCTGGCCCCGCTGGAGCACGATGGCGTCCTGGCGGATCGGTGCGTGCATGGTGGCGGGCACGACCCAGGCCGAGCCTTCGCGCAACTGGCCGTTCTCCATCACCTGCGAGAGCGCCACGAAGCCCAGTGGCGCGTTGCCCGATGCGGCGAACTGGTAGGTCTGGCCAATGTTCTCGCCCGTGACCACGCGTGGCTGCACCTGCGCCGCAAGGCCCAGCTTGTCCAGCGTCTGCATCGCGGCCAGGCCGTAGGGCGCCAGCTTGGGGTTGGCGATGGCGATGTGCTTCCAGTCGCCGGTGCGCAGCACCTGGCCTTCGGCATCCACATAGCCGGGCTGCTTGCTCCACAGCACCAGCCGGCCGATGGCGTAGGTGAAGCGCGTGGCGCCGTTACCCAGGCCCTCGCGGGCGATCTTCTGCGGCGTGGCGTCGTCGGCCGCCAGCAGCACCCCGAACGGCGCGCCGTTGGCGATTTGCGCGTAGAACTTGCCGGTAGCGCCGAAGGACAGCACGGCCTTGTGGCCCGTGTCCTGCTCGAACTGCGCGGCGATCCGTTGCATGGGCGCGGTGAAGTTGGCGGCCACGGCCACCGATACCTCACCCGCGTGCGCTGCCGGCAGCAGGGCAGCGGCAGCCAGAGCGGACCACAGTATGGAGCGAACAGGGAAACCGGACATGAGAGGACCTCGCTATTCCATTTGTGAATAGCGAGAAGTATAGCTACCCACCCGTGCATGCCGTTTGCAACATGCCGCGCGCGCCCCAAGCGCCTTGTCGCCCGCGCGCGCAAGGCGGCATGATCGCGCCCATGCAGCATTCCGTATCGTTCCTCGACGCCCTCGGCCATGGCATGGCCGACAAGCGCATCGACATCCTGCGCCAGATCGGGCAGGGCGGCTCCATCTCCCAGGCGGCGCGTGCCGTGGGCGTCAGTTACAAGGCCGCGTGGCAGGCGCTGGATACGCTGACCAACCTGGCCGGCGCACCGTTGGTGGAGCGCGTGGTGGGCGGCGTGGGCGGCGGCGGCGCGCGCCTCACGCCCGCGGGGTGGCAGTTGCTGGAGGCGGCCGATGCGATGCGGCAGGTACGCGCCACGGTGCTGGCTGGGGTGGGCGAGGGCGGCGGCGCACAGGCGGTCGCCGCGCGGCTGGCGGTGCGCACCAGCATGCGCAACCAATGGCCCTGCATCGTGCAAGGCATGCAGGCGTGTGGGCAGATCGTGCGCGTGCATCTGCGTGGGGCGGGCGACTCGGCGCAGCTGCAGGTGTTTTCGCGCATCACGCGCGAGAGCGCCGAGCTGCTGGGCCTGCGCCCGGGCGTGCCCGTGCAGGCGCTGTGCAAGGCCACGGCCGTGCGGGTGCTGGCTGCGGCACGCGCGCCTGCGCTGGGTGCCGCCAATCAGTGGGCCGCTCGGGCCGCGCGCGTGTCGCGCGGCGAGTTGGGAGACGAGGTCGCGGCGCAGTTGGAAGCGGGCATGCAGATGGTGGGATTCGCTGCCGCGGGATCGGGGCTGCGCGTGCGCTCGCGTGTCGTCATGGTGGCCGAGGAGTCGGCCATCGTGATCGCCGCCGAGAGCGCATGAATGACCCGCAAGGCCCCGTGTTGGCCGGGGGCATGAAGCGTTCCTACGTAGGCGTTTATACATAGGCATTTCTCCCAGTTATGGCGCACGGGGTGGCACTTTAGGATGCGGTGCAACATAAACATGGAGACGGTCTGTGTCGCGCACCCCGCGCGGCGCGTGCCTGATGACAATGAGCGACGTCATACTGCAAACATCCCGCCTCACCAAGGAATTCAAGGGCTTCACCGCGGTCAGCGATGTGAATCTGAGCGTGCGCCGCGGGTCCATCCACGCATTGATCGGCCCCAACGGCGCAGGCAAGACCACCTGCTTCAACCTGCTGACCAAGTTCCTGGAGCCCACATCGGGCACCATCCATTTCAACGGCCACGACATCACGCGTGAGCAGCCGGCGCAGATCGCGCGGCGCGGCGTGATTCGCTCGTTCCAGATCTCGGCGGTGTTCCCTCACCTCACGCTGATGGAGAACGTGCGCCTGGGCCTGCAGCGCAAGCTGGGCACGAGCTATCACTTCTGGCGCAGCGAGCGCAGCCTCAGCCAGCTCAACGACCGTGCGGTGCAACTGCTGACCGAGGTCGGCCTGCAGGAGCTGGCCGACGAGGTCACGGTGAACCTGCCCTATGGCCGCAAGCGTGCGCTGGAGATCGCCACCACGCTGGCCATGGAGCCCGAACTGATGCTGCTGGACGAGCCCACGCAGGGCATGGGCCACGAGGACGTGGACCGCGTCACGCAGCTCATCAAGAAGGTGTCCGCGGGCCGCACCATCCTCATGGTGGAGCACAACATGAAGGTCATCTCGACCATCGCCGACCGCATCACGGTGCTGCAGCGCGGCGCCGTCCTGGCCGAAGGGCCCTACGAAGAAGTCTCAAAGAATCCGCAAGTCATGGAAGCGTACATGGGCACGACCGACGGCCAACTGCAGGGGGCGCACTGACATGGCCGGCACCCCCGCACTGGAAATCCGCAATCTCGAAGCCTGGTACGGCGAGTCGCACGTGCTGCACGGCGTGGACATGGTCGTGCAGCCCGGCGAGGTGGTCACGCTGCTGGGACGCAACGGCGCGGGCCGCACCTCCACCATGCGCGCCATCATGGGCCTGACCGGCGCACGCAAGGGCTCGGTGAAGATCCACGGCGTGGAGACCATCCACCTGCCCACACACCGCATCGCGCACCTGGGCCTGGGCTACTGCCCCGAAGAGCGCGGCATCTTCTCCAGCCTGTCGTGCGAGGAGAACCTGATGCTGCCGCCCGTGCTCAAGACGGGCTCGCAGGGCATGTCGATCGACGAGATCTACGCCATGTTCCCCAACCTGGCCGAGCGCAAGAACAGCCAGGGCACGCGCCTGTCGGGCGGTGAGCAGCAGATGCTGGCCGTGGCCCGCATCCTGCGCACCGGCGCCAAGCTGCTGCTGCTGGACGAAATTTCCGAAGGCCTGGCGCCCGTGATCGTGCAGGCGCTGGCACGCATGATCATCACGCTGCGCGAGAAGGGCTACACGGTGGTGATGGTGGAGCAGAACTTCCGCTTCGCCGCGCCGCTGGCCGACCGCTTCTACGTCATGGAGCACGGCCAGATCGCCCTGCAGTTCGGCGCCGACGAGCTGGCGGCCAAGATGCCCGTGCTCAACCAGTTGCTGGGCGTCTGACCGACCCCTTTCCCATTCGTTTCGCACCCACCAAGGAGACAACAATGCAAAAGACACTCAAGACACTGGTCGCAGTGATGGGGGCCGCCGGCCTGGCGGTATCCGCCATGCAGGCCCATGCACAGGACAAGGTGAAGATCGGCTTCATCACCGACATGTCCAGCCTCTACGCCGACGTGGAAGGCAAAAACGGTGCTCTGGCCATCCAGATGGCCATCGACGACTTCGGCGGCAAGGTGCTGGGCAAGCCCATCGAACTGCTCTCCGCCGACCACCAGAACAAGGCCGACATCGCTGCCAGCAAGGCGCGCGAGTGGATCGACACGCAGAACCTGACGATGCTGTTCGGTGGCACCAACTCCGGCACCGCCCTGGCCATGGCCAAGGTGGCCGAAGAGAAGAAGCGCGTGTACTTCAACAGCGGCGCCGGTTCCTCCGCGCTGACCAACGACCAGTGCACGCCCTACACCGTGCACTACGCCTACGACACCGTGGCCCTGGCCAAGGGCACGGGCGGCGCCGTGGTGAAGCAGGGCGGCAAGGACTGGTTCTTCCTGACGGCCGACTACGCCTTCGGCCAGGCGCTGGAGAACGACACCGCCAAGGTGGTCAAGGAAAACGGCGGCCGCGTGGTAGGCAACGTGAAGCACCCGCTGAACGCGTCCGACTTCTCCTCCTTCCTGCTGCAGGCACAAAACTCCAAGGCGCAGATCCTGGGCCTGGCCAACGCCGGCGGCGACACCATCAACGCCATCAAGGCGGCCAAGGAATTCGGCATCAACAAGAACATGAAGCTGGCCGGCCTGCTGGTGTTCCTGACCGACATCCACAGCCTGGGCCTGCGCAACACCGAAGGCCTGCTGCTGACCACCAGCTGGGACTGGAACCTGAACGATAAGACGCGCGAGTTCGGCAAGAAGTTCTTCGCCAAGACCAAGCGCATGCCCACGGACATCCACGCGGCCGACTACTCCGCCACCATGAACTACCTGAAGGCCGTGCAGGCCGCCGGCACCACCGATGCCGACAAGGTCATGGAGAAGCTCAAGTCCACGCCGATCGACGACTTCTACGCCAAGGGCACGATCCGCGCCGACGGTCGCTTCGTGCACGACATGTACCTCATGCAGGTGAAGTCGCCCTCCGAATCCAAGGAACCCTGGGACTACTACAAGGTCGTGGCCAAGCTGCCCGGCGACCAGGTGTTCACCACCAAGGCCGAGAGCAAGTGCGCCCTGTGGAAGTGAGTTGAGCCACGGCCCCGGGCACTGCCCGGGACCGCGCGCGTCGACGTTGCAAACCAAAGCATGAAAGACAAAGGAGACACCACATGAAAGCGAAGCTCACGACATTGGCGTTCGTGCTCGGGGCCGCAGGGCTCATGGCGTCGACCGCGCACGCGCAGGACAAGGTCAAGATCGGCTTCATCACCGACATGTCCAGCCTCTACGCCGACGTGGAAGGCAAGAACGGTGGCGTGGCCATCCAGATGGCCATCGACGACTTCGGCGGCAAGGTGCTGGGCAAGCCCATCGAGCTGCTGACGGCCGACCACCAGAACAAGGCTGACATCGCTGCCAGCAAGGCGCGCGAGTGGATCGACACGCAGGGCCTGACCATGATCTTCAGCGGCACCAACTCCGGCACTGCGCTGGCGCTGGCCAAGATCGCCGAAGAGAAAAAGCGCGTGATGATCAACAATGGCGCGGCGTCCTCTGCGCTGACCAACGACCAGTGCACGCCCTATACCGTGCACTACGCCTACGACACCGTGGCCTTGGCCAAGGGCACGGGCGGTGCCATCGTCGATGGCGGCGGCAAGAGCTGGTTCTTTCTGACGGCGGACTATGCCTTCGGCCATGCGCTGGAAGCCGACACCTCCAAGGTCGTGAAGGACAAGGGCGGCACGGTGGTGGGCGCGGTGCGCCACCCGCTGAATGCGTCCGACTTCTCGTCCTTCCTGCTGCAGGCGCAGAACTCCAAGGCGCAGATCCTGGGCCTGGCCAATGCCGGCGGCGACACCATCAACTCGATCAAGGCGGCCAAGGAATTCGGCATCGGCAACAGCATGAAGCTGGCCGGCCTGCTGATCTTCTTCAGCGACGTGCACAGCCTGGGCCTGCGCAACACCGAAGGCCTGCAGTTCACCACCAGCTGGTACTGGGACCTGAACGAAGAGACGCGCAAGTTCGCCGACAAGTTCATGGCCAAGACCAAGCGCCGCCCCACCGAGATCCAGGCTGCCGACTACTCGGCCACGATGAACTACCTGAAGGCCGTCGAGGCCGCCAAGACCACCGACGCCGACAAGGTGATGGAGGCCTGGCGCGCCATGAAGATGAACGACTTCTTCGGTTCCGGCTACCTGCGTGCCGACGGCCGCTACGTGCACGACATGTACCTCATGCAGGTGAAGTCGCCGTCCGAGTCCAAGGGCACCTGGGACTACTACAAGCTCATCAAGAAACTGCCGGGTGAACAGGTGTTCACCACCAAGGCCGAGAGCAAGTGCGCCCTCTGGAAGTGATCGCGCTGCTCTCCTGATCCGACTCCCCTACATCAGCGTTCAGTTCCCATGGAAATTTTTGGTGTTTCATTGCCGGCCATGCTGAGTCAGCTCCTCCTGGGGCTGGTCAATGGCTCGTTCTACGCGATCCTCAGTTTGGGGCTGGCCGTCATCTTCGGCCTGCTCAACGTGATCAACTTCGCGCATGGTGCGCTGTTCATGCTGGGGGCGCTGATCACCTGGATGGCCATGAACTATTTCGGCGTCAACTACTGGGTGATGCTGATCTGTGCTCCGCTGATCGTAGGGGTGATCGGTGTGGTGATCGAGCGGCTCCTGCTGCGCTGGATCTACAAGCTCGACCACCTGTACGGCCTGCTGCTCACGCTGGGCCTCACGCTGATGATCGAGGGCGTGTTCCGCTCCATCTACGGCGTCTCCGGCCTGGGCTACGACACGCCCGAGCTGCTGGAGGGCGCGACCAACCTCGGCTTCATGATCCTGCCCAACTACCGCGCCTGGGTGGTGGTGGCCTCCATCGTGGTGTGCGTCGCCACCTGGTACGTGATCGAGAAGACCAAGCTGGGCGCCTACCTGCGCGCCGGTACCGAGAACCCCCGCCTGGTGGAAGCCTTCGGCGTCAACGTGCCCGTCATGGTGACGCTGACCTACGCCTTCGGCGCAGCGCTCGCGGCCTTTGCCGGCGTGCTGGCGGCGCCCGTGTACCAGGTCACGCCGCTGATGGGCCAGAACCTCATCATCGTCGTGTTCGCGGTGGTGGTGATCGGCGGCATGGGCTCCATCATGGGCTCCATCCTCACCGGCCTGGGCCTGGGCGTGATCGAGGGCTTCACCAAGGTGTTCTACCCCGAAGCCTCGTCCACCGTCGTGTTCGTCATCATGGCCATCGTCCTGCTCATCCGCCCCGCCGGCCTGTTCGGCAAAGAGAAGTAAGCCAACGGGGTGAACCACATGAACGTCAATAAATTCGCTCCCATTGGCTACGGCCTGCTGCTGCTCGGCCTGATCGTCGCGCCCTTCCTTGGCGCCTACCCGGTGTTCGTGATGAAGCTGCTGTGCTTCGCGCTGTTCGCCTCGGCCTTCAACCTGCTGCTGGGCTACACGGGCCTGCTGTCCTTCGGCCATGCGGCCTTCCTGGGCGGCGCGGCCTACGTGACGGGCCATGCCGTGAAGGTGTGGGGCGCCACGCCCGAGCTCGGCCTGCTGGCCGGCCTGCTGGCCGGCGCGCTGTTGGGGCTGGTGATGGGCTTCTTCGCCATTCGCCGCCAGGGCATCTACGCCACCATGATCACGCTGGCCCTGGCACAGATGCTGTTCTTCGCGGCATTGCAGGCGCCCTTCACGGGCGGCGAGGACGGCCTGCAGGGCGTGCCGCGCGGCAAGCTGTTCGGCGTGCTCGACCTGTCGAGCGACCTGACCATGTACTACGTGTGCCTGATCGTGGTGGTGGTGGCCTTCCTGCTGATCGTGCGCACCATCCACTCGCCGTTCGGGCAGGTGCTCAAGGGCATCAAGGAAAACGAGCCGCGCGCCATCTCGCTGGGCTACGACACCAACCGCTTCAAGCTGCTGGCCTTCGTGATCTCGGCCGCCATTGCGGGTCTGGCCGGCGCGCTCAAGACCCTGGTGCTGGGCTTCGCCACGCTGTCCGACGTGCACTGGAGCGCCTCCGGCCACGTGGTTCTGATGACGCTGGTGGGTGGCCTGGGCACGCTGAGCGGCCCGCTGGTAGGCTCCGCCGTGGTGGTGCTGCTGGAGAACAAGATCGGCGAGCTGGGCACGCTGCTTGCGCAGCTCACGAGCATCGACTGGTTCAACACCCTGGGCGAGTCGGTGACCATCGTCACGGGCCTGATCTTCGTGGTCTGCGTGCTGGCCTTCCGCCGCGGCATCATGGGCGAGATCATCGCCTGGCTGGAGCGCCGCCGCACGGGGGGCAGCGGCAGCCATTGACGCCCTCGTCACCGCATGCCGGCTGGGCCAAGCCCCCAGGCCGGCGGCACCCTCGGCCATGCGCGGCAACCGCCCTGCATGGCCGCTTTGTTTTTGATAGCTGGCGGCGCTTGTTGTGTCTAGGTTTTAGATACAAACCGGGTGGAAATACCCAAAAGCAAAGCGCTGGCAGCTATCACATGCATAGCGACAGGCCGCGCCGTCAGCCCAGCCGCAGGCGCTGCGCATAGCCCGTCATTTCCAGATAGCCGCGCCCCACCTCGGGGCCGGCCGGTTCGCCCGCATCGCCCCGCGCCCGCGATGCATGCAGCGTGCACAGTCCTTCCCAGTAGATCGCGCCGGTGGAGCCGCGGCTGTCCAGCTCCTGCGCGTCCAGCAGCGCACGCACGATGAAGCCGCCCGCGGGCGTGTCCACGCGCCACTGCACCGGGTAGCGCGCGCCGCTGGCCGGGCTGTGCCAGTGGCGCAGCGGGGAGAACACCACGGCCTCGGACGCGAACACCTGCGCGGCGTCCGCTCCTGCGGGCCGCCAGGAACCCCCGGTCCAGAGCGTGCTGCCGTCGGCGCGCCGCAGGCGGAACGCGGTGAGTGCGGCGCCGTCGTGCAGGTTCATGCCGATCCAGTCCCAGCCCACGGCCTCGGGGTGCATCAGCGCCTCGCTCCACTCATGGTCCATCCAGGCGCGGTTGGCGGGCGCGGCCAGTGGTTGCACCGGCATGCGCCGGCCCGCGAGGGTGATAGCGCCCGTCACGGCCAACTGGGGCTGGCTGTAGTAGTAGCTGGCCTGCGCCGCGTGGGGCCCTTTGCGCGACAGGCCGGCCTGGCCCTGCAGCAGCACGGGCTGGGTGCTGGCGCAGTCCAGCTCCAGCGCAAATCCTTCTGCCTGCGCGCGCACCTCGTAGCGGCTGCCGCCCGGCGCGCTGCTGGCATGGCGCGTGAGCGACCAGTCGCGCAGGCGCACCTGCGTGTCGCCCTCCAGCGCCTCGGCAATGCCGAAGCCCGCGCGGGCAATGCGCTGGTCGTGCAATTGGCGACGGCCTTGCACGTCGGTCAGCGCCGCGTGCGCAAACACGAGCTGGCGCGCGGCGAAGGCCGACTGCATGCCCTGCGTGGCCTCCACGCGCGTGCGAAAAAAGGTGATCTGAAAGCCCCACTGCCGCTCGTCGGCCTGCGCATGGCCGGTGATGTACCACCACTCGGTGCGCAGATCGGGGTGACTGCCGTGGTCGCGCGGGAAGGCCAGCGTGCGCGGCGCCAGGGCCCAGGCGGGAGCAGCCCAGCCGCAGGCAGCACTACCCAGCGCGCCCTGGGCCGCGAATGCCAGCACCGCGCGGCGCCCGACCATCAGGCCAGCAGCGCCTGCAGCCGCCCGTGCGCGGCCGCGCAGTCGCCCAGGCAGCGCTGCACCCAGGCGTCGTCGTGGTAGGTGGGCAGGTAGCGCTCGCCCGCGTCGCACAGCAGCGAGAGGATCGACCCCTGCTGCCCCTGCGTACGCATCTCCTGCGCCAGCCGCAGCATGGCGACGAAGTTGGTGCCCGTGGACGGGCCGACGCGCCGCCCCAGCAGGGTGGACAGCGCGCGCATGGCGGCGACGGAGTCGTCGTCGGCCACTTCTTCCATGCGGTTCACCAGCGTGCGGATGAAGCTCGGCTCCACGCGCGGGCGGCCAATGCCTTCGATGCGCGAGCCCGGCGCGGTGAGCGTGGCATCGCCCGTGCGGTGGTAGGCGCTGAACACCGAGCCCGCCGGGTCGGCCACGCACACCTGCGTGGCGTGGCGCTGGTAGCGCACGTAGCGGCCGATGGTGGCGCTGGTGCCGCCCGTGCCTGCACCCACCACGATCCAGCGCGGCACCGGGTGCCGCTCGCGCGCCATCTGCGTGAACATGCTCTCGGCAATGTTGTTGTTGCCCCGCCAGTCGGTCGCGCGCTCGGCGTACGTGAACTGGTCCATGTAGTGGCCGCCCGTGTCGGCGGCGATGGCGCGCGCAGCGTCGTACACGTCGCCCGCACGCTCCACGAAGTGGCAGCGTCCGCCGTAGAACTCGATCAGCGCGATCTTCTCGGCCGAGGTGCTGCGCGGCATCACCGCCACGAAGGGCAGGCTCAGCAACCGCGCGAAATACGCCTCGCTCACGGCGGTGGAGCCGCTCGATGCCTCCACGATGGTGGAACCCTCGCGCACCCAGCCATTGCACAGGGCGTACAGGAACAACGAGCGCGCCAACCGGTGCTTGAGGCTACCCGTGGGATGGGTGGATTCGTCCTTCAAATACAGGTCGATGCCGGCGCCGGCGAACGCGGGCAGCGGCAGCGGGATCAGGTGGGTGTCGGCGCTGCGCTGGTAGTCGGCCTCGATGCGGGCGATGGCCTCGTGTAGCCAGCCGCTGCCGGCCGCCGGGGCGGAAAGAGAGGAGGGGGACAACATGGCCCGCATTGTCGGCGACTACCAGTCTTCCTTGACCGCCATCACCGCGTCGCGCCCCGCGGCCAGGCGGCCTGCCAGCCAGGCGGTCAGCGAGCCTACCGCCACCACGGCCAGGGCCAACGCGCCCAGGCGCGGCCACGGAACGGCCAGGTCCATGGTCCAGTGAAAGCTCTGCGGGTTCACCACATGTACCAGCACCGCCGCCACGGCCAGGCCCAGCAGCGTGCCGGCCACCGCGCCCACGGCCGTCCAGGCCGCGCCCTCGCCGGCGACCACCGCCAGGATCTGCCGCCGCGTGAGCCCCAGGTGGGCCAGCAGCCCGAACTCCTTGCGCCGCGCCAGCACCTGCGCGCTGAAGCTGGCCGCCACGCCGAACAGCCCGATGCCGATGGCCACCGCCTGCAGCCAGTAGGTGACGGCGAAGCTGCGGTCGAAGATCGCAAGCGACCGTGCGCGGATCGCATCGGCCGAGGTGAATTCCAGTGCATCCGCCGCCGAGGCGCCCAGACTCTCGCGGGCCTGCTCCAGCACCTCGCTGCGCAGCGCGCCGGCCTCGCTGCCCGGCGCGGGCCACAGCGCCAGGTCGCTGGCGCGCGCGTCACCCGTTAGGCGCGCGAAGTCCTGCAGGTCCAGCGCGATGGCGCCGTGCTGGCGCACATAGTCGCGCCACACACCAGCTACGAAAAATGTAGCTGCTGGCGCTTTTCCAGACTGGGCTGGAGGCCTGAAAACCTCTGAAAGCCGCGGCCAGTCCGCGCCTGGGCGGGCGCCGTACAGGTCCACCACCGCCTCACTCACGTACACGCCGACGCGCCCTGGCGGCACGGGGCGCGCAGGGTCCACCAGTGGCAGAGCGCGGGCCGGATCGCCCTCCAGCGGCCGGGCCAGCAGCGCGACGGGGGCGCGGTCGGGTGCCAGTTGCAGGCTGCTGGTGCGCAGCGCCTGCACGCGCGCCACGGCGGGCAGGCGCGCCACGGCATGGACGAAATCCGGGGGAAACACCGCGGCCTCGTCGCCGCTGGCGCCGCCGGCCGCGCGCAGGTACAGCGGCGCGGGCAGCACGCTGTCCAGCCACTGGCTGACCGAGCCGCGAAAGCTGCCCACCATCACCGTCAGCGCCACGGCCAGGCTCAGCGCCGCCACCACGCCGCCCACGGCCACGGCGGCGCTGGCGCGCATGCGGCGGGCGCGCTCCAGCGCCAGCAGGGCCAGGGCATGGCCCGCCGCCAGCGGCTGCAGCCGCGCCAGCAGCGCCTGCACCAGCCAGGGCAGCAGGGCAATGCCGCCGATCAGCAGCAGGCCCACCGCCACGTAGGCCGCCAGCGGTATGCCAAAAATGGGCGGAAGCTTTGCCAGCAAAGCGCTAGCAGCTATCAAAACAAGACCGATCCAGGCGCGCGCGCCGCGCCCGGCCTGCGCACCCAGGCCCTTGAGGGTCTGCGCCGGTGGCAAGTGCTGTGCATGGCGCGCGGGCCACCAACCCCCGATCAGCGCGGCCGCTACGCCCAGCAGGCCGTAGAGGAGCGCCGCCGGTGTACTCCACTGCAGCGCAGGCTGTGCGCCGGTGAAGTAGCCGCCGCCCAGGTCGCCACCCAGCAGGGTGAGCGCCAGCGCCGCCAGCGCCGTGCCCAGGGCGATGCCGGCCACGCTGCCGATGAGGCCCAGCGCGCAGGATTCCAGCAGCACCAGCGCCTGGCGCTCACGCGGCGTGGTGCCCAGCACGGCCAGCAGCGCGAACTGCGGCGCGCGCTGCGCCACGCTGAGCGCCAGCACCGAATACACCAGGAAGCCTCCGGTGAACAGCGCCACCAGCGCCAGCACCGTGAGGTTGACGCGGTACGCGCGCGAGAGGCTGTCCACCCGCTGCACATCGTCCTGCGGTGCGGCGAACTGCACGCCCGCCGGCCAGCCGGGCAGGGCGGCCAGCGCCTGCTGCACGCTGGCGGGCGTGCTGCCGGGCTGCAGTCGCAGGTCGATGCGGGTGAGTTGCCCCGTGCGGCCGAACAGATCCTGCGCGGCGCCGATGTCCATCACCGCCAGGGGCGCGCCGCCCGCGGCCACCGTGCCCGCCACGCGCACGGGGTGCGCCGCCAGGCCTGCCTGCAGTGTGATGGCGGGGGTCTGTGCGTCGATGGTGCCCAGGCCCAGCGCCTGTTGCGCCGCAGGGTTGAGGAACACGCTGGCGGGCGCCAGCATGGCCAGGCGGTCGGCGCCGTCGTAGGCACGCGGCGCCAGGGCCGGCGCCATGGCGGGCAGCAGCAGCGCATCGGCGCCCAGCACGCGCAGCGCCACGGGTGTCTGGCCGCTGGTCGCGGTCGCCCGTACCGGCACTTCCAGCCACGGGCTGGCCAGGCGCACTTGCGGCTGGCGGGCAACCTCGCCATAGAGCGATTCGGGCAGCGCGCCGCGTGTGGCGCGCAGTTCCAGGTCGGGCTGGCCGTTGACCGCGCGCACGGCCTGCGAAAACTCGTCCAGCGCCGACGCATTGATCACATGCACTGCGAACCCCAGCGCCACGCCCAGCATGACGGCGGCCACGGCGGCTGCGCTGCGCCAGGGGTGGTGGCGCAGCGCACGCCAGGAGAAGGTGCGCAGCAGGGCGGTCAGCATGCCGCGATTGTGCGGCCCGCGGCGCGTGGAGTTGCGCTGCATCAAATTCAAACGTGCGGGGGTTCTTGAACCGCGGCGCGACAGCGCCTATATAGCCTGAAGACGGCGGGGGCTGACCTCGCCGGACGGATGGCCCGTGCGGGCCGCTTCACCTTGTTCTCGAAAGAAGGAGTTTCATCATGAATTCACTGGTCACCCGTGGCAGCTTGTTTGACGATTTCTTCAAGGACTTTGCGCCGGGCTTCTATGTCCGCCCGTTGCACGGCGATGGGCTGCCCACGCCGTCGCAGATCAAGATCGACGTGAAGGAGGACGACGCCGCCTACACCGTGCATGCCGAGGTGCCCGGCGTGCCCAAGGAGGACATCCATATCTCCATTGATGGCAACGTGGTCAGCCTGCGCGCCGAGGTGCGCCAGCACGACGAGAAGAAAGAAGGCGAGAAGGTGCTGCGCAGCGAGCGCTACTTTGGCTCGGTGGCGCGCAGCTTCCAACTGCCCGTGGATGTGGACGCCGCCCAGTGCAAGGCCAAGTACGACAACGGCGTGCTCACGCTCACGCTGGCCAAGAAGCAGGGCAACAAGACTCAGCGCCTGACGATCGACTAAATCGCTTGCGCCGGGCGGATACCCTGCGCCGTGAGGCGCAGCACCCGGTCCGCCCGCGCCGCGGCGGCCTGCGAATGGGTCACCAGCACCAGCGCGGCGCCGTGCTCGCGGGTCTGGGCGATGAGCAGATCCATGACCAGCGCCGCCGTGGTGGGGTCCAGATTGCCCGTGGGCTCGTCGGCCAGCAGCAGGGCGGGGCGGTGCACCAGCGCGCGGGCAATGGCCACGCGCTGCAACTGCCCCCCGCTGAGCTGCTGCGGTAGCCGCTCGCCCAGGCCTTCCAGGCCCACGGCGGCCAGCATCTGCTGCACGCGCCGCGCATCGGAGCGGTTGAGCAGCATCAGCGGCAGGCCCACGTTCTGTGCCACGTCCAGATGCGGCAGCACATGGAAGGCCTGGAACACGAAGCCCACATGGGCGCGGCGCCACAGGGCGCGCTGCGTGTCGTCCAACTGCCCCAGATCCACGCCCTCGTGCAGCACCTGACCGGCATCCCAATGGTCCAGCCCCGCCAGGCAGTTGAGCAGCGTGGACTTGCCCACGCCCGAGTCGCCAACGATGGCGACGAACTCTCCGCGCTGCACCTGCAGATCCACGCCCTCGAACACCGCCTGCCCGCCGTAGCGCTTGGCAAGGCCGCGCACCTGCAGCAGGGTCGTGGGTTGGGGGCTCATGCGCCGCCACCCCACACGCGCGCGCGCACGGCCTGCACCAGTTGCGCAGTGGCGTCGGGCGCGTCGCAGGCGATCGAATGGCGCTCGGGCATGCTGCGCAGCCAGGTGATCTGGCGCTTGGCCAACTGGCGCGTGGCGGCAATGCCGCGCTCCGGCAGGCTGCTCATCGGGTAGAGGCCGTCCAGTGACTCCCACGCCTGGCGGTAGCCCACGCAGCGCATGCTGGGCAGGTCGGCGTGCAGGTCGCCGCGCGCACGCAGGCGCAGGACTTCGTCCAGAAAGCCGGCGGCCAGCATGGCGTGAAAGCGCTCGGCAATGCGCCCATGCAGCCAGGCGCGGTCGTGTGGTTCCAAGGAAAAAAGGCTTGCAGCGCTCATCGGGCGGGCGCTGGCAGCGACGGTTTTGGTCGTGTGAAAGCTCGACAGCGGCCGGCCCGAGACATGCCACACCTCCAGTGCGCGCTGGATGCGCTGGCTGTCGCCGGGTGCCAGGCGCGCGGCGGTCGGCGGGTCCACGCGCGCCAGTTCGGCATGCATGCCGCTCCAGCCGATGGCGGCCGCCTGGGCCTCCAGGCGCGCGCGCACGGCGGCGTCGGCGGGCGGCATGTCGTCGATGCCGTCAAACAGCGCCTTGAAGTACAGCATAGTGCCGCCCACCAGCAGCGGTAGCGCGCCGCGCGCGCGGATCTCGCCGATCAGGCGCGTGGCGTCCTGCACGAACTCGGCCGCGCTGTAGGCCTGCAGCGGGTCGCGGATGTCGATCAGGTGGTGCGGCACGCGGGCCTGCTCGGCGGGCGTGGGCTTGGCGGTGCCGATGTCCATGCCGCTGTACACCAGGGCCGAGTCCACGCTGATGATCTCCACCGGCAGGCGGGGCGCGAGCGCGTCGGCAATGGCAAACGCCGCTGCCGTCTTGCCCGAGGCCGTGGGCCCAGCCAGTGCGAGCGCGGGAATGTGGTCAGCGGGCATGGGCAACCTCCTGCGGGGCATGGCGCTGCACCAGCGTCCAGGCAATGGCGGCCAGCAGCAGCGACCACAGGGCCACGCCTTGCACCAGCGGCCACACGCTGCCGTCCAGCGCCCCGCCCAGCCACTGGCCGATGGCGAAGCCCGCCAGCATCATCATGAAACCATTGAGCGCCGAGGCCATGCCCGCCGCCTGCGGGAACGGTCCCACCGCGCCCGACTGCCCGCAGGGCTGGTGGATGCCGTGGCCCACCATGTAGAGGTAGAACGGCGGCAGCAGCGCGGCCACGCTGTGCCAGCCCAGCGCGGCGGCCAGCAGCATCAGCAGGCCGCCGCTGGCCGACAGCGCGCCGGCGATGGCGACCGTGCGCTTGAGGCCCTGGCGCGCCAGCAGCCGCCGGCACAGCAGCGTGCCCAGCAGGTACGCCACGGCCGTGGACAGCAGCGCCAGCCCGTACTGCGTGCGCGAAATGCCCAGCACGTCGAGGTAGACGAAGGACGAAGCAGCCAGGAAGGTGAACAGCCCGCCATAGCTGGCCGTGGTGAGCAGCGAGAACGCCCAGAACGCGGGCGTGCCCAATATCTGCGCCGCGGTGCCTGCCAGCATGGCGGGGCGCAGGGCGTGCGGGTTGCGCTGGTGCAGCGTCTCGGGCATGCGCAGCGCCACCAGCGCCAGCGTGCCCATGGCGTAGCCGGTGAGCGCCAGCAGTGCCGCGCGCCAGTTGAACCATTCGGTCAGCAGCCCGCCCAGCGGCGCGCACAGGCAGGCCACGAACCCCAAGCCGGTCAGCGCCTTGGACATGGCGCGTGCGCCCGCCAGCGGCGTGTACAGGTCGCGCACGATGGCGCGCGCGCACATCACCACGGCGCCCATGGCGACGCCCTGGGCCGTGCGCCAGGCGATGAGCACCGCCATCGACGGCGCCAGCGCCGCGCCCACCGCCGCCAGCGTGTACATCGCCAGCCCGGTGAGCAGCACCGGCCGGCGGCCGAATCGGTCGGACAGCGGCCCCCATGCCAGTTGCGAGCAGCCAAAGGCCAGCAGCAGCGCGGACAGCGTGAGTTGGCCTGCGGCCACGGGTGCGTTCAGGCTGCGCGTGAGCGCGGGCAGGGCGGGCAGGTACAGATCGGTGGTGACGGGCTGGATGCTCAGCAGCAGGGCCAGCACCAGGATGGCCAGGCCGGGAGGCACAGGCACGGGTACCGGAGGCGCCTGCTGCGGGCCGATGGCGGCGGACGGGACGGACATGATGCGCGCGAGGGTAGCAGAGTCGATGGCGCGGCAGACCCAAGGCCCCGCACCCCCGCCGGGGCTTGCAGCGGTGCGCAGGACAGGCCCAACGCATTTGAATGAAAATGGCCTGTACCGCCCTATAGACAAGCGCGAGCAGCTATGAAAAACATAGTCCACTGCGCGCATTCAGCTTCGAGCAACGCCGTGACCTCCACCACCCGCATTCCCTTGCTTATCCTCAACGGCATGACGCCGCAGCACCTGGACCAGATCGGCCAGCGTTTTGACGTCTGCTATGCCCCCACGCCCGACGCGCGCGCCCAGGCCATCACACAGCAGGGCGCGCGCTTCAGGGCGGTGCTGACCATCGGCGCCGTCGGTCTCACGGCGCAGGAGATCGCCGCCATGCCCGCGCTGGAGCTGGTGTGTGCCCTGGGCGCGGGCTACGAGAACGTGGCGCTGGACGCCGCCCGCGCGCGCGGCATTGCGCTGGCCAACGGCGCGGGCACCAACGACGACTGCGTGGCCGACCATGCGTTCGGGCTGCTGATTGCCATCGTGCGCGGCATGCGCACCCTGGACCAGCAGTGCCGCGCGGGCGTGTGGCGCGATGCGATCGGCCTGCCGCCCAATGTCTCGCGCAAGCGGCTGGGCATCTTTGGGCTGGGCACCATCGGCCACAAGATCGCGCGCCGGGCGGCAGGCTTTGACATGGAGATCGGCTACCACAACCGCAGCCCGCGCGCGGAGGTGCCGCACCGCTACTTCCCCAGCCTGCAGGAGCTGGCCGCCTGGTGCGACGTGCTGGTGTGCGCCACGCCGGGCGGGGCGTCCACGCGCCACCGCGTCAATGCCGAGGTGCTGCAGGCGCTGGGCCCGCAGGGCTACCTGGTGAACATCGCGCGCGGCAGCGTGGTGGACACGCAGGCCCTGGCGGCTGCGCTGCGCGAGCGCCGCATTGCCGGTGCGGGGCTGGATGTGTACGAGAGTGAGCCCGCGCCGCCGCAGGAGCTGGTGGGCCTGGACAACGTGCTGCTCACCCCGCACGTGGCCGGCTGGTCGCCCGAGGCCGTGCAGGCCAGCGTGGACCGCTTCCTGGCCAACGCCGAGGGCCACTTTGCGGGCCGCGGCGTGGTCTCGCCGATCTGACCGCGGACTACAGCGCCGCGCGCAGGCGCTCGGCATAACCGGCCAGCACGGCGGCTGGCGGCTCCTGGCGTGGCCAGGTGAAGGTGATGCCGTCGTCCTCATGGCGCGGCACCACGTGCAGGTGCACATGCGCCACCGTCTGCCCGCCCAGCGCGCCATTGGCCTGCAGCAGCGTGAGCCCGGGCGGGTCGAACGCCGTACGCACCGCCAGCGCGACGCGGCGCGCGGTCTGCATCAGCGCCGCGGCCTCTTCGGGGGTCGTGTCGAGCAAGGTGGCCGCATGCCGTTTGGTAGCGACGAGGACATGGCCCGGCGTGACCTGGCCGATGTCCATGAAGGCGATCGTGAGCGCGTCCTCATAGACCTTGGCACTGGGGATTTCGCCGGCCACCAGCCGGCAGAAGATGCATTGGCCGGGCGGCGAGGTGTCAACGAACATGGGCACGGGTGGTCTCTCCTGTAGGTTGGAATGTCCGGGTTGGCCGCGGATGGGGATGCGGCGACCCTGTCGCGCTGGAGTGTAAGGACCTAGTGCGCGCCGGCCTGGGCCCGCGGCGCGGCGCGCGCCGCATCGATGGTCGTCAAGGGCGATTGCAGGCAGACCAGCCCGCCTGGGCCGGCGTCGCGCCAGGCGATGCCCGCGTGCGACTGCTTGGCATCGCGCTTGGCCAGCGCCGCGAGGTTGGCCACCTCTTCGGCATGCTCCATGCTGCCCGGCGGCACGCGCACCGCGCCGATCGACAGCGTGGTGCAGCGAAAGAAACGGTTCACGCCATGCCGGTCCTCGGCCCAGATGCCGCCTTCTTGGCGCGCGGATTCATCGAACAGGGCGATGGCCTCGCGCGCGAACGAGTCCACGATGCGCTGGCAGCGCGCCAGCCAGTCGCTGCTCTGGAACAGCAGCATGAAGTCGTCACCGCCCACATGGCCCACGAAGTCGGCCTGCGGGTCGCAGTGCGTCAGCGCCAGCCGCGCCACCAGGCGGATCATCTGGTCGCCGCGCCAGTAGCCGTAGTGGTCGTTGAAGGGCTTGAAGTGGTTCAGGTCGGCGTAGCAGGCGACGAAGGCCGCGCGGTTGTCCAGCAGGCGCTGCATGTGCAGGCTGATGGGGATGTTGCCGGGCAGGAAGGTGAGGGGGTTGGCGTGGCGCGCGGCCTCGATGCGCGCTTCGGTCACGCCGCGCACCAGTTGCTCGCCGGTGCCCAGGCCCGCGTAGCGCCCGTTGTCGGTGACGATGAAGCCGTCGTTGAGGTAGCGCTGGTCCTGCGAGGTGAGGATGCCCACCAGATGCTCCACGTCGCAGTCCATCTCCACCACGCGCGGCGACGTACTGGCGAACGCCATGCAGGGTTTGCGGCCGTGCACCTCGCGAAAGTACAGCGTGGCGTAGTGGTTCATGAACTCTTGGCGGTTGATGAGCGCCACGGGGCGTTCGCACTCCAGCACCGCAATGGCGTGCAGATCGCCATGCGTGCGAAACAGCTCGGCCACCGCATCGTTGCTGGTGCAGGGCGTGACGGTGGGCGCCTGCGCCATGAGCAGGTTGCGCAGGATGCCCGGGCGCATGGGCTGGCCGCCGTGCGGCAGCACGGCCACGCGGCGGTCCCGCAGCACGGACAGCGCGGGCGGCTCGATCGCCATGCGAGCGGTACGCGCGGGCCGGCCCAGCAGGTAGCCCTGGCCGTAGGAAATATCGAGGTCGCGCAGCGCGCGCAGCTCGTCGCTGGTCTCGATGCCTTCGGCCACCAGCGTAGTGCCGAACACTTCGGCAATGCCGCGGATCGCCTGCAGCATCTGCAGCTTCTCGGGGTGCTGGCCGATGTCGCGCGTGAAGTACTTGTCGATCTTCACGAAGTCGGGGCGCACCTCCGACCACAGGCGCAGGCTGGAATGGCCGTCGCCGAAGTCGTCCAGCGCCAGGCGCATGCCACTGGCGTGCACCTGGCGCAGTGCGTCGCGCAGCGGCACCAGGTCGTGCACGCGCTCGTGCTCGGTGATCTCCAGCACCACCATGTGCGGGGACACGCCCAGCCGGCGCACCACGTGGGCCAGAGGCTCCGCGCCGCACAGCCCGACGCCCCAGACCAGCGCGTCGGCGCTGATGTTCACGAACAGCCGGCCCGGCGTGGCCTGCTGGCCCCATTGGGTGAGTGCCTGCGCGACGCACAGCAGTTCGAAGTCGTGCAGCAGGTCTTCGGCGCGTGCCTGGGCCAGCAAGGCGTCGGGCGACTGCAGCGGCGAGTCCTCTGGGCCGCGGATCAGCGCCTCGTGTGAATAGATGTTCCCCTCGCGCAGGTCGGCCAGGGGCTGGAATACGCAGTGCAGCCCACCCGCGCGCAGCAGCCGCGCCAGCGGCCCTTCGCCCCGCCGCACCCTGGGTGACAGCGAAGGCAGCAGTGCGCGCAGAGACAGCCGCGGAGCATCAGGCATCGGTAGCAATTGGTAACTGTTAAAAGGGGAGCGTAGGCCTTCCGGGTGACAAGCCCGTGACGCGCATGCGCCGGGCAAGGGCGATGGACGGTATTGAATTAATAGCTGCTGGCGCTTTGTCCGTAAGCGTCAGGGCCACTTTTCATTGGTGTATCTGCGGGCAAAAAAAAGCACGCGGCGCATGGCGCCGCGTGCCGTGCAGTGGCCGACAGGGCCGGCTTCGTCAGAACCGGTGGCGGATGCCCACGCCGAAGCTGTTGCCCGTGGACTGGTTGGTGATCTTGTCGTTCATGTACATCGCGTACACGTCCGTGCGCTTGGACAGGTTGTAGTCATAGCCCAGCGTGAAGGTCTTGCGGTCCAGGTCCGAGTCCGTCAGCTCGGTCTTGACCCAGGAAGCCAACAGGCTGCCGCCGCCCAGCGGGGCCGATGCGCCGACCTGCATCGTCTTGGCCTTGCCGGGGCTGTTGTCGGCCTTGGTCTGGCCGTAGCTCAGGTACGGCTTCACGACGTTGAAATCGTAGGCTGCGGCCAGCATCCAGTCCTTCTTGGTCGTGCCCAGGTAGGTGCCCTGGCCGGGGTTGCTGATCTGGTCGCGCTCGTAGTAGCCAGTCAGCGTCAGCGGGCCGCCGAAGTAGAAGAAATTAGCGCCGACGTTCTTCTTGCCGTTATCGCCCGGCAGTTCGCCGAACTGGTACTGCAGGTTGGCCTTGAAGCCGCCGATGTCGGGCGTGCTGTAGGCGATCTGGTTGCTCCAGCCTGTGTCGGACGGGGTGGTGGCCTGCCAGCCGGAGGCGTTGAACAGCGGCACGTTCTTGTGCAGGATCAGCGGCGAGAACGTGAACGAGTCGCCCAGCGGGTTGCCCACCACGGACGGCAGGAAGTTGGGTGCCATCCAGCGGCCCAGCAGCACGGAGCCAAAACTGCCCGACAGGCTCACGTTGGCGTCGCGCGAGAAAAACGTATCGCCCGGAAAGCGGCCCTGGGTGCCGGCATCCACCTGGATGAACGAGGTGAGCTGGAAGTTGGCCTTCAAGCCGCCGCCCAGGTCTTCGGAGCCGGTGAAGCCGAACCACGAGGTGGTCATGCCACCGCTGTTGACCACCGAGCTGCGGTCGGCGTCGCCGGCCATCTTCATGGAGCCGACGTAGACGTCGGTCAGACCCGAAAGCGTGACGGAGGTTTGGGCGTGCGCCGTGGCCGCGCACAGCGTGGCGGCGGCAAGGGCGATCAAATGGCGGTACATGGGTTCTCCTCTGTAGGGCGGGGATGCGCGGCTGGCGCAGGGGTTGTTATGACGGTTTCGTGTCAGGCAGCGATTGTGGTCAAGCAAACATCATGCCGCCAGCCTTTTTCGTGTTTTTGCAACACTGCGAACGCAAGTTGTTGCGCCCGTACCCGCCGGAACGGCGCGTGAGGCGGCCCGGCACGCCCGCGGTTGCACGTCCACTTTTGATTTCGCTCAAAGCAGGACGGGCGGTGCGCCGGCACAGTGGCGGTCATGTTCCCCCTACCGTCCTCCGACCAGTCCGCACAGATCGAGGTGGCCACCGCGGGCGAGGTGCTGCGTGAGCGCCACCAACAACCTGCGTCCGTGCTCTACCTTGACAGTGGCCGCGTGCTGCTGGGCGTGCGCGAGGACGGCGTGATGCGCCACCAGCTTGGCGTGGTCGAAGGGCCGTTCTGGCTCGACGCCGCCACCGCGCTGCTGGAGCAGCCCTGCGCCGTGGACATGGTGGCGGACACCCGCGTGCAGTTGCGCCGGCTGCCGCTGGAGGACTTCAAGCGCACCTTTGATGAGTTGCCCGTGGGCGCACAGGCGCTGCTGCGCGACATGGCCACCGGTTACTGCCAACAGACAGAACTGGCCGTGAGCCGCCTGGCCCAGGACGCCGAAGCCCGCTGCGCCCAGTGGCTGCTGCGCCATGCGCAAAACAGTGAAGACGGCGGCTTGCGCGTCACGCTGCACCAGCGTAAGCGCCTGATTGCGGCGCAGTTGGGCATTGCGCCCGAGACGCTCTCGCGTGTGCTGCGCCATCTGCGCGAGCACGGCCTGATCGCTGGCACGGGCAACGTGCTGAGCCTGCCGCAGCCCCGCGCGCTGCAGCTGGTGGCCGGCGCCTGAGCACACGCTGGGCACTCCGCCCGATGGGGCCGCTGCGGCGGCCCTTTTGCATCCAGTTGTTACTGCTCTCTACCTGAAGGCCTGAGGCGTCAGGGTTTTTCCCGCGCCGTCACAGGGTTCCACCCAGTCTGGAGCCGGGGGTGCCTGCGTATATTGGTTCGGGCCTCTGGTGAGGCTGCAGCCCCCCTACGACCATGGTTCGCGCCTTCCTCGATCCTCTCGTTTCGGGCGCTTCGAACGCGGAGCGCCCATGACACCGCCCGAGCATGTTGCCGCGTGGGAAGACGTGGCGCCCGAGCGGGAGCCTGAAGGCTTCGCATGGCTGCCCGGTCCGCTGGTGGGCAAGCTGCTGGCGGTGGCGGCGCTGGCCATCGTGCTCTCCGCAATGCTCACCGTGTGGGTGCTGTCGCGCGCCGCGGGTCAGGAGGTCATGCAGCGCCTGGTCAGCCAGCAGAACGACGAGGTGGAACTGGTGGCGCGGTTGCTGGCCAGCAAGATCGAGCAGAGCCAGAAGGTGCTTGCCACCGTGGCCGAGGGCATCACCCCCGAGCTGTTGGAGTCCCCCGCGTCGCTGGAATGGCTGCTGCAGCAGGGCCTGCCGGCCGTGCGCTTCTTCGACGCCATCCAGGTTGCGCGCAAGGACGGCAACCTCGCCATCAACCTGCGCTATGGCAAGCTGGAAAAGGCCTCGGGTCTGGACCCGGGCGAGCGCGATTACCTCGTGCGCACGCTGCTGGACGGCAAGCCGCTGGTGTCGGGCCTCATTGGCGCCACGCCGGCCGAGGCGCGCGTGATGTTCACCATGCCGCTGCTGCGGGGGGAGGGGCGCGTCATCGGGGCCGTGGCGGGCGTGCTGCGGCTGCAATCGCAGGGACTGCTGCCACATTCCCTGGCGCTGCCCGCACGCAGCGATTCGCAGCTGGTGGTGTTCACGCGCGATGGGGTGATCCTGGCGCACCCCAATATGGAGCGCGTGCTGGGCCAGGTGGCCGACGAGCCCGGCCTGGGCGAGGCCTATGCGCGCTGGCGCCGCGCGGACGATGCGCCGCTGGCCGGGCGCGCGCAAACCACCGTGCAGGCGGACCACGTGGTGAGCTTGGCCAGCGTGCCCATGCCGCAATGGGTGGTGGCCCGGGTGAGCGCTTCGCAGGCCGTGCTGGCGCCAATGCAGGGTGTCCAGCGCCGGGCCTGGGCGCTCGCGGCCGCGGCCACGGCGCTGGTGGCCCTGCTGGCGCTGGGCGCCATGCTGTGGATCGCGCGCCCGCTGATCCTGCTGCGCCAGCGTGCCCGAGCGCTGATGGACGCGGAGGCCGCTGGTGCGCCGGCGAGCGGGTCCGCCGGGTATGACGGCCCATGGCCGCACAGCCCTGGCGAGGTGGACGATGTGGTGCGCGTCTGCACCCGGCTGCTGGAACACCGGCGGCTGCAACAGCGCGGGTCGGAAGCGTCGGCGCGCCAGTTGCGTGCGGTGCTGGCGCACGTGCCGCTGGGCATCGTCGTCAGCCGCGACGAGCAGGTGGAGGTCGTGAGCCAGCAGGCCGGCCGCATGCTGGGCTATGCGCCGGCGCAGCTCCAGGGGCGCCGGCTGACGGATCTGCTGGCTTCGCCGCCCGGCGCAGTGGATGTGGCCCAGCAGGTGCGTGCGCGGTTTGCGGCCCACGGCAGCTTCGATGGCGAACTGCCGCTGCTGCGCAAGGACAGCAGCACGCTGTGGGTGCGGGCGCAGGGGCAACTGGTGGAGCCCGGCGTGCCGGCTAGCGGCCTGGTGTGGTCGCTGGAAGACTTCACTGCGGAGCGTGCAGCGCGCCAGCAGCAGTCCTGGGAGCGCGCCCACGACCCCTTGACCCAACTGCTCAACCGCGCGGAGTTTGAGTTGCGCCTGCAGATGCTGCTGGACGCGCGTGCTGCGCGGGGCCCGCGGGGTGTGCCGGAGGAAGACGGCGGGGTGCTGCTGTTCATGGACCTGGACCATTTCACCGTGGTCAACGACGTTGCCGGCCATGATGCGGGCGATGACGTACTGCGCCATCTGGCACGTCTGCTCGAATCGGAAGTGCGGCACAACGGCTGGGCTGCGCGCGTGGGCGGCGACGAGTTCGCCATCGTGCTGCCGGGCAGCTCCTTGGCGCGCGGGCAGGCCGTGGCCGAGCAGTTGCGCGCCGCCGTGCAGGCGTGGGAGCCCGCATATGGCGGGCGCAGCTTCACCCTGGGCCTGAGCGTGGGGCTGGTCCCGCTGGCGCCCGGTGCGCACGGTGTGGCGGCGCTGCTCTATGCCGCCGACATGGCCTGCTACCAGGCCAAGCGCGCCGGGCGCAACCGCATCGCCGTAGGCAGCGTGCAGGTACCGGCCTGAACGGCTCGGCTGGCATGGCCGCACACGGCGGCGGGTTACTCCAGCCGCCCGATCGCGCGCAGCACGTTTTCTGCCGTGGCGGGCGCGCTCAGTTGCACGGGCGCGCGCGCATCGGCGCCGCCGTCCCCCCGGGCCGCAGCGATTGCATTGCGCAGTGCTTCGTACACGCTGATGGCCAGCATGAACGGGGGCTCGCCCACGGCCTTGCTGCCGCCCACGTTGTCCTCGCGGTTGGGCTGGTGCCACAGCTGCACGCGCAGGTGCTCGGGCACGTCGCCCGTGGCGGGGATCTTGTAGGTGCTGGGGGCGTGCGTGGCCAGGCGCCCTTCGTCGTTCCACACCAGCTGCTCGGTGGTAAGCCACCCCATGCCCTGCACGAAACCGCCCTCGATCTGGCCGAGGTCGATGGCCGGGTTGATGCTGTGGCCCACGTCGTGCAGGATGTCCACGGCCAGCACGCGGCTCTCGCCGGTGTGGGTGTCGATGGCCACCTCGGTGCAGGCGGCGCCATAGGCGAAGTAGTAGAAGGGCCGGCCGGTGAGCGTGGTCTTGTCGTAGTGGATCTTGGGCGTGCGGTAAAAGCCGTCGCTCCACAGCTGGATGCGGTTGGCGTAGGCCTCCTTCACCACGTCCTCCCAGCGCCGCGTGCGCTTTGGGGATATGACCTGCCCACCCGCGAAGCGGATGGCGCCCGCGCCGCAGCCGTCCAGCCCGCAGACGAACGCCGCCAGGTTGTCGCGCACATGGCGCGCCGCGAATTGCGCGGCGCGGCCGTTCAGGTCGGTGCCGCTGCTGGCGGCGGTGGCGCTGGCGTTGGGCACCTTGGCGGTGTCGCTTGCGGTGACCAGCACGCGGGAGAGGGGCACGCCCAGCTCATCGGCCACGATCTGCGCCACCTTGGTGTGCAGGCCCTGGCCCATCTCGGTGCCACCGTGGTTCACCTGCACGCTGCCGTCGGTGTACACATGCACCAGCGCCCCGGCCTGGTTGAACAGCGTGGCCGTGAAGCTGATGCCGAACTTTACCGGCGTCAGGCCCAAGCCGCGCTTGAGCACGGGGTTCGCGGCATTCCATGCCAAAACGGCCTCCTGCCGTTGCCTGTAGAGCGCGGACTGCTCCAATTGCGGTAGCAAATCGTGCAGGATGTTGTCCTCCACGGTCATCTGGTAGTGGGTCACGTTGCGCTCGTGCAGCCCGTAGAGGTTGGCCATGCGCACGTCCAGCGCGTCCCGGCCCAGGGCGCGGGCGATGTCGCCCAGAATGGTTTCGATGGCGATCACCCCCTGCGGTCCGCCAAAGCCGCGGAACGCGGTATGGCTCTGGGTGTGCGTCTTGCAGCGGTACGAGGCGATT
This sequence comes from [Acidovorax] ebreus TPSY, assembly GCF_000022305.1. Taxonomy (NCBI): domain Bacteria; kingdom Pseudomonadati; phylum Pseudomonadota; class Betaproteobacteria; order Burkholderiales; family Comamonadaceae; genus Diaphorobacter; species [Acidovorax] ebreus. The sequence continues at coordinate 2,600,938 of NC_011992.1, read as the reverse complement.
TCCACATGCTCCAGGAAGTACGCGTTGTCGCAGTGGAACACCGCGCGGTCGGCCACGGGGCCCGACAGGTCGGCGCTGAAGCCGCAGTTGGCGGCCATCATCAGTTTGAGGCCGGTGATGCGCCCGGCGTCGTCAAAGCCCACGTCCCATTCGTAGGCGAAGGGGTGGCGCTTGCCGGTGACCATGAAGTCGTCGTCGCGGTCCAGGCGCAGCTTGACGGGCCGGCCGAACTTGTGCGCCGCCAGCGCCGCCCACACGGCCAGGTGGCCGGCCTGCGTTTCCTTGCCGCCAAAGCCGCCGCCCATGCGCCGGCACTCCACGCGCACCGCGTGGCTGTCGATGCCCAGCGCATGCGCCACCCAGTGCTGCACCTCGCCGGGGTGCTGGGTGCTGGAGTGGATCAGCCACTGTCCCTGTTCCTGCGGCAGGGCATAGGCGATCTGACCCTCCAGATAGAAATGCTCCTGCCCGCCGACTTCCAGTCGCCCCTGCAGGCGGTGCGGCGCCTGCGCCAGCGCCTGGGCCGCGTCGCCCCGGCGTACGTGCACGGGCGGTAGAACATAGCTCTCGGCGGCCAAGGCGTCCTGTACGGTGAGGATGGCGGGCAGGGGGGTGATGCTCAGCTTCACCTGCCGCGCCGCGCGCCGCGCCTGCATGACCGACTCGGCCACCACCAGGCCGATCACCTGGCCGATGTGTTGCACCGTAGCCTGCGCGAACACCGGCTCATCATGGGCGAACGCCGCCAGTACCGGATCGCCCGGAATGTCCTGTGCCAGCACCACGCCGTGCACGCCCGCAAGCTGCAGTGCGGCTTGCGTGTCCACGCCTTCCAGCCGCCCGTGCGCCACGGTGCTGAGGATGGGGGCGGCGTAGAGCGTGCCCTTTACCTCGGGCAAGTCGTCGATGTAGTAGGCGCTGCCCACCACCTGTGCGCGTGCGCTCTCGTGCGCGTGGGGCTGGCCCATGGCGGGCTGGCCCATGGCGGGCTGGCCCATCGCGGGTTGGGTCATGACCGTTGGGTTGCCAGCGGCCGCGCGGCCAACGGGCGTGCGCGCAGTGGGAGCGTGGTCGTCATCGCGCTTCATGGCGTGGCCTCCAGCGTCAGGGGTTGCAGGCGCTCCAGCGCTGGGGTCTCCGCACCGCCGCGGGTCTCGCGCCAAAAGCGGCGCACCAGCGCGCCTAGCACTTCACGGCGATAGGCGCCGCTGGCGCGCATGTCACTGATGGGGTTGAATTCGGCCTGCAGCACGGCGGCGGCGCGCTCCGCCGTTGCGGCGGTCCAGGGCTGGCCGGTCAGCGCAGCCTCGGTCTGGCGGGCGCGTGCCGGGGTGGCGGCCACGCCGCCCGCGCCGATGCGCGCCTGGGTGATGGTCTGCCCTTCGATGTGCAGGTGGATGGCCAGGCACACGGCAGAGATGTCGTCATCAAAGCGTTTGGAGACTTTGTAGGCCGCCAGCCGCTGGTCCGCCAGCCGCTGGTCCGGCGTGGGCAGAGGTAGGTGGATGAAGGTGAGCAGCTCGTCTGCCGCCAACTGGTTCTGCCGGTAGCCGGTGTAGAAATCCTCCAGGGGCATGCGCCGGCTGCCGCGCGTGCTGGCCAGCTCCACCTGCGCCCCCAGCGCGATCAGCAGCGGCATCGAGTCGCCAATGGGTGAGCCGTTGGCCACGTTGCCGCCCAGCGTGCCACTGTTGCGCACCGGCAGGCCCGCAAAGCGCGCGGCAAAGCGGTGCAGTTGCGGCCAGCGGGCCTGCAGCGCAGAGAAGGCATCGGTGAGCGATACGGCCGCGCCCAGCGTGAGCAGGCCGTCGTGCTCGGCCACGCCGGTCAGTTCCGCGGCGCGCGTCACGTCCAACAGGCGCGGGAAGCGGCGGTGCTGCTTGGTGATCCACAGGCCCAGGTCGGTGGCGCCGGCCACCAGTTGCGCGTCGGGGTGGGCGGCGCGCGCGGCCAGCAGATCAGGGAGCGTGGCCGGCGAGATATAAGAGAAATCGGCCTCTAGCGCTTGCGGGGTAAGCGCGAGAAGCTCCAATTGTTGTAGCAACGCGGTTTCGTCCACCTGCACGCGCGGCAGTTGCTGCATCTGCTGTGCGGCATCCAGGATGGGGCGGTAGCCCGTGCAGCGGCACAGGTTGCCCGACAGCGCCTCGGCCGCCTGTGTGCGCGTGATGCCTCGGTTCTGGCAGACCTCGTTCTGGTACAGGCCGAACAGGCTCATGGCAAAACCCGGCGTGCAAAACCCGCACTGCGAGCCGTGGCATTGGACCAGCGCCTCCTGCACGGGATGCAGTGCGCTGCCCTTTGGGTCGGACGCGGGCCGGATCAGCGGGTCGTGCGCCAGGTCCTCCACCGTCCACAGCGCCATGCCGTCGATGGAATGGGCCAGGCGGATGCAGCTGTTGACGGCCTGGTAGTGCATGCGGCCCTGGCGCGCCTCGCCCAGCACCACGGTGCAGGCGCCGCAGTCGCCTTCGCCGCAGCCCTCCTTGGTGCCGGTGGCGCCCAGGTCCTCGCGCAGAATCTCCAGCAGGGTGCGGTCGGGCGCGATGCCGTGCAACTGCACGATCCGGCCGCGGCGGATGAAGCGTAAGGGGCGGGGCGTTGTCATGTGCCCAAGGGTATGCCGCAGGCGCCGGCTTGACCATAGGGCGGTACACACAACCCCGCCGGCGTGGTTGGTGGCCGACGGTTTGCTATAAAAAAAGTAGCTGCTGGCGCCCGGTGGGTCGGCGCCGCATGCTGTTTTGATTCCAGGCAGCCGTCCAAAAAACTAGGAGACAATCGCAGGATGAATCCCTCACCCCCTTCTGCCCCCGCCACCGGCGCGCCGCGGCTGCAGCTGACGGGCATCACCAAGCGATACCCGGCCGTGGTGGCCAACGATGGCGTATCGCTCACGGTGCAGCCCGGCGAGGTGCATGCGGTGCTGGGCGAGAACGGCGCCGGCAAGTCCACGCTGATGAAGATCATCTACGGCGCCGTGAAGCCCGACGAGGGCCAGATGCTGTTCGACGGCCGCCCGGTGCAGGTGCGCAATCCTCAGGAGGCGCGCCAGCTGGGCATTGCCATGGTGTTCCAGCATTTCAGCCTGTTCGACACCCTGACCGTGGCCGAGAACGTCTGGCTGGGCCAGGACAAGAGCGTGCCGCTGGCCGAGGTGGAGCGCCGCATCCGTGCCACGGCCTCCGAGTACGGCCTGGGTATCGACCCGCTGCGGCCCGTGCACACGCTCTCCGTGGGCGAGATGCAGCGCGTGGAGATCATCCGCGCGCTGCTCACGCAGCCCAAGCTACTGATCTTGGACGAACCCACTTCGGTGCTCACGCCGCAGGCGGTGGACAAGCTCTTCGTGGTACTCAAGCAATTGGCCGGCGAGGGATGCAGCATTCTCTACATCAGCCACAAGCTGCATGAAATCCGCGCGCTGTGCACGGCCTGCACGGTGATGCGCGGCGGGGTGGTCACGGGCGTGTGCGATCCTTCGCAGGAGTCCAACGCGTCGCTGTCGCGCATGATGATCGGCGCCGAGCCGCCGGCCCTGGCGCACCGTGAGGTGACCACGGGCGGGGTGGTGCTGCGCGCCAGTTCCTTGAGCCTGCCGGCGGCCGACCCCTTCGGCGTGCCGCTCATCGACATCGACCTGGAGGTGCGTGCGGGCGAGGTGGTGGGCATTGCCGGCATCTCGGGCAATGGGCAGAAAGAGTTGCTCTACGCCCTGTCGGGCGAGGACCAGCGCGCCGCGCCCGCCATGGTGCAGGTGGCGGGGCCGCAGGGGCTGGTGCCCGTCGGCCGCATGAACCCGCGCCAGCGCCGCGCGCTGGGCCTGCACTTCGTGCCCGAAGAGCGCCTGGGCCGCGGCGCCGTGCCCAGCATGGGGCTGGCGCACAACCTCCTGCTGACCCGCACCGATGCGGTGGGCGCTTTCGGCTGGCTGCGCATGGGGCAACTGCAGGCGCAGGCGCGCGCCATCATCGCGCGCTTTCAGGTCAAGGCGGGCGGGCCGAATGCGGCGGCCAAGTCGCTGTCGGGCGGCAACCTGCAGAAATTCATCGTGGGGCGCGAGATCGACGCCGGCCCGCGTCTGCTCATCGTCTCGCAGCCTACCTGGGGCGTGGACGTGGGCGCGGCCGCGCAGATCCGCGGCGAGATATTGAAGCTGCGCGACCAGGGCTGTGCCGTGCTGGTGCTCAGCGAGGAGTTGGACGAATTGTTCGAAATCTGTGACCGGCTGCACGTGCTGGCCAAGGGGCATCTGTCGCCGTCGGTGCCACGCGCCGAGGCGACGGTGGAGCGCATCGGCGAATGGATGAGCGGCCTGTGGCACGCCGAGGTGCAGGCGCACCTGCGCGCGACCAGCGCACCCGAGGAGGCCGGCCATGCTCAAGCTTGAGGTGCGCCCCGAGGCGTCGCGCCTGTTCGTTTTTGGCTCGCCGCTGCTTGCGCTGGCGATCACGGTGCTGATCGGCGTGCTGCTGTTTGCGGCCCTGGGCAAGGACCCGGTGCGCGGGCTGCAGGTGTTCTTCTGGGAGCCGATCAAGTCGCCCTATGCGTTGGGCGAATTGGCGGTGAAAGCCACCCCGTTGCTGCTCATCGCGCTGGGACTGGCGGTGTGTTTTCGCTCCAATGTCTGGAACATTGGCGCGGAGGGGCAGTTCGTGATCGGCGCCGTGGCTGCGGGCGGCGTGGCACTGCTGGCCGACAAGGCCACCGGTCCGTGGATCGTGCCTGCCATCCTGGTTGCTGGAGTGCTGGGAGGCATGATGTGGGCGGGCATCACTGCGCTGCTGCGCGACCGCTTCAATGCCAACGAGATCCTGGTCAGCCTGATGCTGGTGTACGTGGCGACGCTGGTGCTGGGCTATCTGGTGTACGGCCCCTGGAAGGACCCGATGGGCTTCAACTTCCCGCAGACCAAGATGTTCGAGCCCGTCACGCAGATGCCCAAGCTGTTCACGGGGTCGCGCGTGACCATCGGGCTGCCGCTGGCGCTGCTGGGTGCGGCGCTGCTGTGGGTGTTTCTGTTCCGCATGCGCGCGGGCTTCGCGCTGCAGGTGGGCGGGCTGGCGCCGGCGGCGGCGCGCTACGCGGGCTTTTCGTCGCGGCGCGCGCTGTGGACGGCGCTGCTGATCTCCGGCGGCCTGGCGGGCCTGGCGGGGGCGCTGGAAGTGGCCGGACCCATTGGCCAGCTCACGCCGTATGTCCCGGCGGGCTATGGCTTTGCGGCCATCATCGTGGCCTTCGTAGGGCGGCTGCATCCGGTGGGCATGGTGCTGTCGGCGCTGCTGATGAGCATGTTCTACATCGGCGGCGAACTGGCGCAGTCGCGCATGGGGTTGCCGAGGTCGCTCACGGGCGTGTTCCAGGGCCTGCTGCTGTTCACGCTGCTGGCGTGTGACACCTTGATTGCCTACCGCGTGCGGTGGGTGGGTGCCAGGGGAGGGCGCGCGTGATGGAATCGTACGCATTGCTGCTGGGCAGCACGCTGAGCGCAGGCACGGTGCTGGCCATCGCCGCGCTGGGCCTGCTGATCAACGAGAAGGCCGGCATCGTCAACCTGGGGGCCGAGGGCATGATGCTGTGCGCGGCCATCGCCGCGTTTGCCACCGTGGTGCACACGGGCAGCTTCACGCTGGGGCTGCTCGCGGGCATGGCGGCCGGCGCGGTGCTGGCGGCGCTGTTCGGCGTGCTGGTGATCTGGTTCAACACCAACCAGTACGCCACCGGCCTGGCCCTGAGCCTGTTCGGCGTGGGCTTCTCGGCCTTCGTGGGCATCGGCTATGTGCAGGCCAAGCTGCCGGACACGCCCAAGTTCGCCTGGCCGGTGTTGGGCGATCTGCCGGTGGTGGGCCAGGCGCTGTTCAGGTTGCACCCTCTGGTCTATCTGACCGTGGTGCTGGTCGCGCTCATGGTGTGGTTCCTCTACCGCACGCGCGCCGGCCTGGTGCTGCGCTCGGTCGGCGAGTCGCCCGAATCCGCCCACGCGCTGGGCTACCCCGTGCGCGGCATTCGCCTGGGAGCCGTGGCGGCGGGCGGTGCGCTGTGCGGGCTGGCGGGCGCCTACATCTCCACCGTGTATACGCCGCTGTGGGTGGAGGGCATGGTGGCCGGGCGCGGCTGGATCGCGCTGGCGCTGACCACTTTCGCCACCTGGCGGCCCGCGCGCGTGCTGCTGGGCGCCTACCTGTTCGGCGGCGTGACCATGCTGCAGTTCCACCTGCAGGCCACGGGCGTGCAGGTGGCCAGCCAGTTGCTGTCCATGCTGCCCTACGTGGCGACCATCGTGGTACTGGTCCTCATTTCGCGCAACCCGGCCTGGATTCGTGCGAACATGCCGGCCGCGCTCGGAAAGCCGTTCCATCCGGGCAGCTGACCCCGTTTCCCATCCATAAAACCCATCGCAATGAACGTACTGAATAAACGATCCCTTTTAAAGGCTGTGGCCCTGTCGGCTGTGGCCCTCGCCACGCTGGCGGCCTGCGGCAAGAAGGAAGAGGCGCCTGCCGCCGCACCGGCACCGGCTGCCGCACCCGCGGCCGACAAGCTGAAGATCGGTTTCATGTACGTGAGCCCCATCGGCGATGGCGGCTGGACCTACCAGCATGAGCTGGGACGTAAGGCCATCCAGGAGAAGTTCGGGGACCGCATCGAGACCTCGTTCGTGGAAAGCGTGCCCGAGAGCGCCGACGCCGAGCGCGTGATGCGCGACATGGCAGGCCAGGGCAACAAGCTGATCTTTGCCACGAGCTTCGGCTACCAGGAGTTCGTGCAGAAAGTTGCGGCCGACCTGAAGGACGTGAAGTTCGAGCACGCCACTGGCTACAAACAGGCCGACAACGTCGCCACCTACGACACCAAGACCTTCGAAGGCGCGTACCTCGCGGGCATCGTGGCGGGCGGCATGAGCAAGACCAAGACCGTGGGGGTGGTGGCCTCGGTGCCGATCCCCGAAGTGGTGCGCAACATCAACAGCTTCGTGCTGGGCGCGCAGAGCGTGGACCCGTCGATCAAGGCCAAGGTGGTGTGGGTCAATGAGTGGTTCAGCCCGCCCAAGGAGGCCGAGGCCGCCGCATCGCTGCTCAACGGCGGCGTGGACGTGATGTACCAGAACACCAACTCGCCGGCCGTGCTCAAGGCGGCAGAGGAGCGCGGCGCGCGCGCCTTCGGCAAGGACGGCGACATGAGCGCCTATGCGCCCAAGGCGCACCTGGGCTCGGCCGTGATCGACTGGACGCCCTACTACACCAAGGTGGTCGAGGACACGCTGGCCGGCAAGTGGCAGGGCGGCGCGCACTGGTGGGGTGTGAAGGAGGGGGCGATCGACCTCTTGAAGATTGCTGACGACGTGCCGCAGGAGATCAAGGACCGCGTGGCCAAGGCCAAGGCAGGCATGCAGGACGGCAGCTTTGCCGTCTGGACCGGTCCCATCAAGGACAACGCTGGCAAGGAAGTGCTGGCCGCCGGCACGGTGGGCGATCTGAAGTTCCTCTCCGGCATCAATTTCTACGTGGCCGGCGTGGAGGGCAAGGTGCCCGGCACCGACGGCAAGTGACAAACACGGGCGCGCCCCTCAAGATGGGCGCGCCTTTTGCTTTGAAACCTGGGTCCGCTTTCACATTCCGACGAAAGAAAAACCATGACTGATCTGCGCAAACGTTCCCTGTTCCAGATGGCTGCACTGACGGCCGTCGCCGCCACCGCTTTGGTGGCCTGCGGCAAGAAGGAGGAGCCGGCTCCGGCGGCCCCCGCGCCGGCTGCGGCACCAGCGGCTGCGGCCGGCCCGCTGAAGATCGCCTTCGCTTACGTGGGGCCGGTGGGCGATGGCGGCTGGTCCTACGCGCATGACCAGGCGCGCAAGAAGCTGGAGGCCGAGTTCGGCGACAAGATCCAGACGTCGTACGTGGAAAGCGTGCCCGAAGGCCCAGACGCCGAGCGCGTGCTGCGCGACATGGTCACGCAGGGCAACAAGCTGATCTTCGGCACCACGTTCGGCTACATGGACGTGATCCAGAAGCTGGGCGCCGAGTTCAAGGACGTGAAGTTCGAGCACGCCACCGGCTACAAGACCAGCGACAACACGCGCATCTACGACAGCCGCACCTACGAGGGCGCGTACCTCGCGGGCATCATCGCGGGCGCCATGACCAAGACCAATACGCTGGGCGTGGTGGGCTCGGTGCCGATTCCCGAGGTGATCCGCAACATCAACAGCTTCACGCTGGGCGCGCAGAGCGTGAACCCGCAGATCAAGACCAAGGTGGTTTGGGTCAACGAGTGGTTCAGCCCGCCGAAGGAGACCGAAGCCGCTACTTCGCTGATCAATGGCGGCGCCGACGTGCTGTTCCAGAACACCGACTCGCCCGCCGTTCTCAAGACCGCCCAGGAAAAGGGCAAGCGCGCCTTCGGCTGGGACAGCGACATGACAGCGTACGGCCCCAAGGCCCACCTGGCGTCGGCCATCATCAACTGGGCTCCGTACTACACCAAGGCCACCAAGGACGTGCTGGAAGGCACCTGGACCACCGGCCAGCACTGGTGGGGTGTGAAGGAAGGCGCGATCGACCTCGTCTCCATCGCCGAGGACGTGCCCGCCGAGGCCAAGGCCAAGGTCGATGCGGCCAAGAACGGCCTGAAGGATGGCAGCTTCGTGATCTGGAAGGGCCCCATCGTGGACAACGCGGGCAAGACCGTTCTCGACCAGGGCGCAGTGGCTGATGACAAGTTCCTCACCAGCATCAGCTTCTACGTCCAGGGCGTGGAGGGCCAGGTGCCCGGCGGCGACAAGAAATAAGCGGCCATTGCCGCACCAGGCGGCTTTCTTTGCGGAGATCGTCCGCCCGGTACAACGAGCCACCCTTCGGGGTGGCTTTTTTGTCGGTATGGCCATGCCCGCCGTTGCGGGCCGGGAGGTGTTGCACATGGGCGCCGACAAGGCATCATCGGCCTACCGCCGCGATGTCCCGTAGGTTGCGGCCTCATTTTTTGGAGCCTGCCGATGTTCAAGGTCCCGCCCATTCCCGCCGAACGCCTGCCCGGCCTGCTGAGGGCCATGCCCAAGGCCGAACTGCACATCCACATCGAGGGCTCGCTCGAGCCCGAGATGATCTTCGCGCTGGCACAACGCAACGGTGTGCCGCTGCCCTACGCCAGCGTGGAAGAACTGCGCCGTGCCTACGCCTTCACCGATCTGCAGAGCTTCCTGGACATCTATTACGCAGGCGCCAGCGTGCTGCTGCATGAGCAGGATTTTTACGACATGGCCCGCGCCTATCTTGCGCGAGCAGCTATGGATAACGTAGCGCATGCGGAAATCTTCTTCGACCCGCAGACGCACACCGCGCGGGGCGTGCACATCGAGACCGTGATCAACGGGCTGCACCGTGCCTGCGCGGACGCGCGCAGCAGCCACGGCCTGTCTGCGTCGCTCATCCTGTGCTTTCTGCGGCACCTGAGCGAGGAGGATGCCCTCGCCACGCTGGAGCAGGCCCTGCCGCTGCTGGACCGCATCGTCGGCGTGGGGCTGGACAGTAGCGAGCGAGGCCACCCGCCCGAGAAGTTCGCCCGCGTGTTCGAGCGCTGCCGCGCCCTGGGCCTGCATGTGGTGGCCCATGCGGGTGAAGAGGGTCCGCCGGCCTATATCTGGAGCGCGCTGGACGTGCTGCAGGCCGAGCGTATCGACCACGGCGTGCAGGCCGTTCACGACCCGGCGCTGATGCGCCGACTGGCCGATGAGCGCATACCGCTCACCGTGTGCCCCTTGTCCAACCTGAAGCTGTGCGTGTTCCCGCGCCTGGCCGATCACAACCTGCTGCAGCTGCTGGAGGCGGGGCTGGCGGTGACCGTGAACTCCGACGATCCCGCGTACTTCGGCGGTTACGTCAACGACAACTTCACGCAGCTCTTCGCGGCGGTGCCGGCGCTCACGGCGCGCCATGCCTACCAGTTGGCCTGGAACAGCTTCGAGGCCAGCTTTGCCGCCGAAGCCGACAAGCGCGCATGGCACCACCGGCTCAAGGAGTGCTTCGAGCAGTTCACGGAGAACGACTGAGGCACCGCAGGGCGTGTCGCTCCCGCGCAGCCGGGTGCTAGGCATTCCGCTGCGTTGCGTCTATCCTGCGTTGGCCCGGGCCGGTGGACCGGCGGGGGTGCACCACAACAAAGGAGACAACGCATGCAAGAGAGAGTCACTCGTGCTGCGGCGCCACGCGCGCTGTTGGCGACGGCGGTCCTGGCCCTGCTGGCCGGCTGCGGGGGCAACGACGATGCGGACGACGCGCCGCTGGCGTACCAGGCGGAGATCCGCCGCACCGCGATGGGCGTGCCGCACATCAAGGCCTCCAACTGGGCCGGCGGTGGCTTCGGCATGGGGTATGTCCAGGCGCAGGACAACCTGTGCACGCTGGCGGATGCGTTCCTGACCTACCGGGGCGAGCGCTCGCGCTACTTTGGCGGCAGCGCACAGCTGGTCTACAACAGCACCATCGGGCGCCCGCGCAACATCGACTCGGACTTCTTCCACCGCCATGTGATCTCCGCCGACGTGGTGCAGAAGATGGCCGCGGCGCAGCCCGAGAATCTGCGGCAGATGGTCGAGGGCTTCGTGGCCGGTTACAACCAGTACGTGGACGTTGCCAAGAAAGGGACGGCCCACGCCGCCTGCCGCAGCGAGGCATGGGTGCAGCCCATCACGCAGGAGGACGTCTGGCGCCGCATGTACGCGGCCAACCTGGCGGGGGGGTACAGCAATTTCGTGGAGGCCATCGCCAATGCCGTCGCCCCTGCCGCAGCCAAGGCCGGCGCGGCGCAAGACGCGCAGACCGCCCCCTCCCTGGACCAGCGCCTGACCACACCTCCCGCCCTGCAGGTGGGCGGTGACGCGGGCATCGGCAGCAACATGTATGGCTTTGCGCCGGCGGCCACGGGCGAGTCCAGCGGCGTGATGTTCGGCAACCCCCACTGGTACTGGAAGGGGCCGGACCGGTTCTACCAGGCCCAGGTCACGATCGACAATCAGGTGAACGTCAGCGGCGTCGGATTCCTGGGCGTGCCGCTGGTGCTGATCGGCTTCAACGACAACGTGGCCTGGAGCCACACGGTCTCCACGGCGCGGCGCTTTGGCTTCTTCCAGCTGCAGCTGCAGTCGGGCGACCCCACCACCTACCTGCGTGACGGCCAGCCGGTCAAGATGGCGCCGCGCAGCATCACCGTGGCCAGCCGCAATGCCGACGGCACGCTGAGCGATGTGACGCGCACGCTGTACACCTCCGAGTACGGGCCGTTGGTCAACCTGGCGGGGCTCAACCCCGCTCTGGCCTGGAGCCAAAGCACGGCCTTCGCCATCCGTGACATCAACGGTGAGAACTTCCGCACCTTCCGCAACTGGATGCGCTGGAACCAGGCGCGTTCGCTGGAAGAGTTCATGGCCATCCAGAAGGAAGAGTCCGCGATTCCATGGGTCAACACGGTGGCCGTGGGGCGTGGCAGCGCGCGGGTCTGGTACGCGGACATCGGCGCGGTGCCCAACGTGTCGCCCGAGCAGGTGGCCGCGTGCACCACGCCGTTCGGCGCGGCCGTGGGTGCGGCGCTGCCCAACGTGCCGTTCTTCGACGGCTCGCGCAGCGCCTGCGACTGGCAGACCGATGCGGACTCCAAGCAAAAGGGCGCCATCGGCCCGTCGCGCATGCCCAGCCTGTTGCGCGAGGACTATGTGGGCAACATGAACGACAGCTACTGGCTGTCCAACGCGAATGCCCCGCTCACAGGATACCCGGCCATCTTCGGTCCCGCGGGCACGGCGGCGTTGACGCTGCGCACGCGCCTGGGCCACACCGTGGCCCTGGAACGGCTGGCCGGCACCGACGGCTACACCGGCAACAAGGCCAGCGCCGCCATCGTGCGCGACATGGTGCTGAACAGCCGCGTGTTCTCGGCCGAGCGGTTCAAGGACGAGATCCTGACGCTGATCTGCACGCCCTCGCAATGGATGGTGAACGGTGCCACGGTGGACGCCACGCAGGCCTGCGCCACGCTGCGTGCGTGGGACAACCGCGGGAACAAGGAGTCCCGGGGCTCCCATCTGTGGGACGAGTTCTGGACCCGCGTGCCCACCACGGGGCTGTACTCGGTGCCCTTTGACGCGGCCGACCCGCTGAATACCCCGCGCGGTATCAACGTGGCGGCCGTGACCGCACTGCGCCAGGCCATGGCCACGGCCATCAGCCGCGTGGGGCAGAGCGGGTTCGCGCTGGATGCACCGCGCGGCGAAGTGCTGTTTGCCACCAAGGGCGGTGCCAAATTGCCGCTGTACGGCGGCTGTGGCAGCGTGGGCTATTTCACCATCACCTGTTCCGAGAACGACATCACGGCGGGCGGCTACAGCATGGACGGGCAGCCGCATGGCAACTCATACATGCAGGTGGTGAGCTTCCCCTCCAGCGGCGTGCAGGCCCACACCTTCCTGACGTTCTCGCTGTCCGACGACCCGGCATCGCCGCATTTTGGCGACTACACCAAGGCCTACAGCGCCAAGCAGTGGGTGCGCATGCCATTCTCGGAGTCCGAGATCACGGGCCACCCGGACTACCGGACGACCACCGTCTCCGCCAGCGCCAAGTAACGGCGCGCAACGGCGCGCCGGTGCCATGCGCACCGGCCGGGACGACCCTCTGTGCAAAGGCCCCGCCATGCGGGGCCTTTGTTCATGGAGCGCCGGGGAGGCGGCAGTTCACAGCGCGGTGCGCAGCCGCCAGATCTCGGGGAACAGCACCACATCCAGCATCTTGCGCAGGTAGCTCACGCCGCCGGTGCCGCCGGTGCCACGCTTGAACCCGATCACGCGTTCCACCGTGGTCACGTGGCGAAAGCGCCAGAGGCGGAAGGCATCTTCCAGGTCGGTGAGCTCCTCGCCCAGCTGGTACAGGTCCCAATACCTTTGTGGATCGCGGTACACGGTCAACCAGGCCTGCTCCACGGCTTCGCTGGCCTCGTAGGGCTGGCGCCAGTCGCGCTCGGTATGGCTGGCCGGCACGGGCAGGCCGCGGCGCGCCAGCAGGCGCAGTGCTTCGTCGTAGAGCGAGGGCGCCTCGTAGGCCGCCTGTACCTGGGCCAGGCGCTCGGGGTGGTGGGCATGGGGCTGCAGCATGGCGCGGTTCTTGTTGCCCATGGCGAACTCGATGCACCGGTATTGGTAGCTTTGGAAACCGCTGGACTGGCCCAGGTACGGGCGCATGGCGGTGTACTCGGGCGGCGTCATGGTGGCCAGCACGTCCCAGGCGTGCACCAGCTGCTCGAGGATCTTGGACACGCGCGCCAGCATCTTGAAAGCGGGCGGCAACTCGTCACGCGCGATATGGGCGATGGCCGCGTGCAGCTCATGCAGCATGAGCTTCATCCACAGCTCGCTGGTCTGGTGCTGCACGATGAACAGCATCTCGTCGTGCGCGGGCGACAGGGGCTTTTGCGCGCCCAGCACGCTGTCCAACTGCAGGTAGTCGCCATAGCTCATGCTGTGGCTGAAGTCGAGCTGTGCGCCCTCCTGGCGCACGATGGCTTCGGTGGCGCTGGAGGATGCGCTGGGGTGGTGGGGGCAGGTCATGGTCAGGTCACGGCGTTGAGGTGGTTGAACTCGGGCTTGCGCCATTCGCCGGATTCCAGCACCTGGCGCAGGTGCTGCACGGCATTCCACACGTCTTCAAATCCGACATACAGCGGCGTGAAGCCAAAGCGCAGGATGTCCAGGTGCTTGCCGCCGTCACCCTTGCGGAAGTCGCCGACCACGCCGCGCGCGATCAGGGCCTGCACGATGGCGTAGGCCCCGCTGCCGACGCCCTGAACGCCCAGGCCCTCGCCGCGTGTCAGGCACACCTGCGAACCGCGCGCCGCATGATCGCGCGGCGTGGCCAGTTCCAGGCCGTGGCCGGCGCAGTGCTCCTCGACCAGCGCGATGAACAGGTCGGTCAGTGCGAGCGACTTGGCGCGCAGCGCCGCCATGCCGCCCAGAGGCTCGGCGGCGGTAAAGATGTCCAGCCCGCACTGCAGGGCCGACAGGCTCACAATGGGCTGCGTGCCGCAGAGGTAGCGTGCGATACCCGGTGCGGGCTGGTAGTCGGGCGTGAAGGCGAAGGGTGCGGCATGGCCGAACCAGCCCGACAGCGGCTGCGCAAATGTCGCACCCGGGCGGTCCGCCAGGCGCGGGTGCACCCACACGAAGGCGGGCGCGCCAGGGCCGCCATTCAGGTACTTGTAGCTGCAGCCCACCGCATAGTCGGCATTCGCGTCCAGCAGGTGCACGGGCACGGCGCCCGCGCTGTGGCACAGGTCCCAGACGCACAGAATGCCGTGGGCGTGCGCCTGCGCGGTCACGGCGGCCATGTCGTGCATGGCGCCGGTGCGGTAGTTCACGTGGGTGAGCAGCAGGACGGCGACCTGGGGCGTCAGCCGCGTGGCGATTTCCTCGGGCTCCACCAGCACCAACTCCAGTCCGTACTCCTGGCACACGGACTGGGCGATGTACAGGTCGGTGGGGAAGTTGCTGCGCTCGCTGACGAGCTGGGTGCGACCGGGATGGTCCGCGCGGGCCACGCGCGCGGCAGCCGACAGCACCTTGTACAGGTTGACCGAGGTGGTGTCGGTGAACACCACCTGGTCCGGCCCCGCGCCGATCCAGGGAGCGAACTGGTTGCCCAGGCGCTGCGGCAGGCTGACCCAGCCAGCCTTGTTCCACGAGGTGATGAGATCCTGTCCCCATTCCTGCTGCACTACTTGGGCCACGCGCGCCGGCGTGGCGCGGGGCAGAGCGCCCAGGGAATTGCCGTCCAGGTAGATCACGCCCTCGGGCAGGCTGAAATGGTCGCGCAGGCTGCGCAGCGGGTCCTGCGCATCGCGTGTGCGGCACTCTTGCAAGGTAGTCATGTGGTTTTTGCTATTAATAAGATAGCTGTTAGCGCTTGCTGCATGAGCGTTAGAGGCCAAAACGGCTTAATGGTCATGCGCGCGGCGGCAGCGCACGCAGCACGGCGCGCACGGGCGATGCGTCGGCCGTGGTGAGCTTGAGCGGCAGCGCGATGAGTTCGTAGTCGCCCTCGGGCACATCGTCCAGCACCAGGTTCTCCAGCACGCGCAGGCCGCGCCGGCGGATCACCTGGTGGCTGGGCAGCGGCTTGCTGTCGGCGGGGTCGATGCTGGCGGTGTCGATGCCCACGAGCACTACGCCGGCGTCGGCCAGGCGCTCGATGGTGTCGGGCGCGTAGGCCGTGAGGCCCGCGTCCCAGCGGTCCACGGGCATGCGGGCGTAGGTGCGCACCAGCACCCGCGGCGGCAAAGTGCCCGTCATCGCATGGGCAATGTGGGTCCATTCGATGAGCGGCCCGCAGTCCAGCGCATGCACCACACGGCAGGGGCCGATGAAGGCTTCCAGCGGCACGGCGCCGATGGCTGCGCCGTCCGCTGCGTAGTGCAGGGGCGCGTCAGCGTGCGTGCCCACGTGGGGCGAGAGCGTGAGTGCGCTCACGTTCACCGGGCAGCCGGGGCCCAGTGTGGCGCTCCACTGCTGCTGGTAGGGTGTATCGCCCGGGAACACCGGGCTACCCGCATGCACGGGGGCAGAGATGTCCCAGAGCGCAGGCGATGGCGTGGAGGTGGCGGTCATGGCGCGCATGCTATGCGCGGCGGAGGGGCGGGTAAATGGTTTATCCCTGATGGGTGATTCATTTGGATAATCCATTCTCACAGAGACATTTTTGGGTTAAATCATGCAAGCCGAGATCGACCGTACCGACCGCCAGCTGCTGCGCGCGCTGCAGGACAACGCCCGCCTGACCTCCGGCGAACTGGCCGAAATGGCGCACCTGTCGCAGTCGCCCTGCTGGCGGCGCGTGAAGCGGCTGGAGGACGCCGGTGTAGTGCGCGGCTACCACGCGCAGCTGGACCGGCGTGCGGTGGGGCTGGGTGTGATGGCTTTCGTGATGGTGGGCATCGACCACCAGACGGAGGCGCTGTCCGTGGCGTTCGAGGAGGCGGTGTGCGCCATTCCCGAGGTGGTGCTGTTCCACGGCATCTCGGGCCCCGCGGACTTCCTGCTGGTGGTCGTGACGACCGACCTGGACGCGTATTCCGAGCTGCTGCAGCGGCGCCTGCACCGCCTGCCGGGCGTGCGCCAGGTGCAGACCTATTTTTCGCTGCAGGAATTCAAGGGGCGTATCGGCGGGCTGCCCGTGTGAAAGCGGGTCCTGCGGCGTTCAGAGCACCAGCCCGTCCAGTGCCGGCAGATGGTGGCGCTGGCGCGCGCGGTTGCAGGCAGCGCTGCCGGCTTCGAATTCGCGGCAGGGCGATGGGCGCCACTCGTAGATGCCGCAGGCGGCGCGCTCGCCCACCTGGCCCGTGAGGGCCGCGCAGCGCGGCTGCGCATGGTCCGTGCCGCGCATGCGTGCAGTGTGGTCCGTGACCGGCACCACCAGCCCATCGGGAACGCAGCCGCCCAGCTCCTCCGTCTCGTGCACCGAGAAGTCCACGCGAAAGCTGGCGCAGCAGGCGCCACAGGTCAGGCAGGGGTGAAGAGTGGTCATGGCGTACGTCGCAGGGGTTGCCATTGTGACGCGCCACAGGTCCTGATGTGCATCAATCCAGCAGCGTGCAGTTCCATTAGAATGAGAATTAATTTTATTCATTGACTGCAATACAACATGCTTCACACGGGGAATGACGCCGCGCAGCCGCGGGGGCTGGACACCTTGCCGCATGGCGTGCCGGCCACGGTTGCCGGGCTGCTGCCGGCGCAGGATGGCCGGTCGCAGGCCATGGTGCTGCGCCTGATGGAGATCGGCTTCCTGCCGGGCGAGCCCGTGCGCGTGATTGCCCGAGGCTTTCCCGCGGCCGACCCCCTGGCCGTGCGCGTGGGCCAGGCCACTTTTGCCCTGCGCCGCCATGAGGCGGCCCTGGTGCAGGTGCGCGTGGATGCGCTGGAGGCCGCGGCATGAGCACGGCGGCATCTCCCCTGCACATCGCGCTGCTGGGCAACCCCAACTGCGGCAAGACGGCGCTGTTCAATGTGCTGACCGGCGCACGCCAGAAGGTGGCCAACTACGCGGGCGTCACCGTGGAGCGCAAGGAAGGCCTGTTCACCACCGCCAGCGGCCGGCGCGTGCGCGTGCTGGACCTGCCCGGCGCCTACAGCCTGCACGCGCAGAGCCTGGACGAGGCCGTCACCCGCGATGTGGTCACCGGCCGCCGTCCGGGCGAGGCCATGCCCGAGCTGCTGGTCTGCGTGACCGATGCCACGCACCTGCGCCTGAACCTGCGCCTGGTGCTGGAGGCGCGTGATCTGGGCCTGCCCATGGTGCTGGTGCTGAACATGAGTGATATGGCGCAGCAGCAGGGCATCCAGATCGACCGCGAAGTCCTGGCGCGCGAACTGGGCCTGCCCGTGGTGACCACCGTGGGCGTGCGCGCCGACGGGGCGCGCGAGCTGCTGCAGTGGCTGGACACGGCCACCCCGCAGGCCGCCCGCGGCGCCGCCGTGGGCACGCAGGCGCCACCGCCCGTCAATGCGCTGGAGGAAGACCGCCCGCAGCGCGTGCAGCAATTGCACCAGGAAGTGCGCCGCATCATGGGGCTGGCCGTGCGCGAGCCCGCGCTGCGCCTGCAGCGCGACGACCGCATCGACGCCGTGGTGCTGCACCCGCTGTGGGGCACGCTGCTGCTGGCGGTGACGCTGTTCCTGATGTTCCAGGCCGTGTTCAGTTGGGCAGAGGTGCCCATGGGCTGGATCGAAGGCGCCACGGCCGCCGTGGCCGAATGGCTGAGCGCCCACATGGCCGAGGGGCCGCTGCGCAGCCTGCTGGCCGACGGCGTGATCGCCGGCGCAGGCGGGGTGCTGGTGTTCCTGCCGCAGATCCTGATCCTGTTCTTCTTCATCCTGGCGCTGGAGGAATCCGGCTACCTGCCGCGCGCGGCCTTCCTGCTGGACCGCGTGATGGGCACCGTCGGCTTGTCGGGACGCTCGTTCATCCCGCTGCTGTCCAGCTTCGCCTGCGCGGTGCCGGGCATCATGGCCACGCGCTCCATTCCGGACTGGCGCGACCGGCTCGTCACCATCCTCATCGCGCCGCTGATGACCTGTTCGGCCCGCCTGCCGGTGTACGCGCTGCTGATCGCGGCCTTCATCCCCGATCGCACGGTGGCGGGGCTGTTCAACCTGCAGGGGCTGGTGCTGTTCGCGCTGTACCTGGGCGGCATCGTGAGCGCCATGGCCGTGGCGGCCGTTGCGCGGCTGGCGCGGCGCGGCGACGGCGCCACGCCGCTGCTGATGGAGCTGCCCGCCTACCGCTGGCCCAGCGTGCGCAACCTGGCGCTGGGGCTGTGGGAGCGCGCGGGCATCTTCCTGCGCCGCGTGGGCGGCATCATCCTGCTGGTCACCATCCTGCTGTGGTTCCTGTCGTCGTACCCCGCGCCGCCGGCCGACGCCACGGGGCCGGCCATCGAATACAGCTTCGCCGGGCGCATCGGCGCGGCGCTGGAGGTGATCTTTGCGCCCATCGGCTTCAACTGGCAGATCAGCATCGCCCTGGTGCCCGGCATGGCCGCGCGCGAGGTGGCGGTGAGCGCCCTGGGCACGGTGTACGCGATTGCCGCTTCGGCCGACGACACGGCCGCGCAGCTCGCGCCCATGCTGGCGGCGCAATGGTCGCTGGCCACGGCGCTGTCGCTGCTGGTGTGGTTCATCTTCGCGCCGCAGTGCGTCTCCACCATCGCCGCCGTGCGCCGCGAGACCAACGGCTGGCGCTGGCCGCTCGTCATGACGGGCTATCTCTTCGCACTGGCCTATGCGGCCAGCTTCATCACCTACCGCGTGGCCCTGGCGCTGGGCGGTGGTTGAAAACCGTCACCAAGGAGCAGAACCATGTGGCAAGACATTCTCACCGCCGTGATCGTGGCCGTGGCCGCCCTGGCGCTGCTGTGGCGCTGGCTGCCACAGCGCTGGCGCGCCCGCGCCGCGCGCGTGCATCCGGCACTGGCGCCCATGGCCAAGACCGGCAGCAGTTGCGGGGGCTGCAATGCCTGCGCCGGAGACCGCTGCGCGCCGGCACGCAAGCCCTGAAGCCGGGACAGCCCCGGTCGCGGGCCTAAAAGCATAGCTGCTAGCGCTTTCCAGGCAAAGGTTTCAGTATCAAAACTATCTGAAATCATTGCCTGGCAAGCGCCAGCAGCTCTTCTTTTTGAAGAACCACTTCAAGCGGCCTGCGGCCACTCCTGCGTGTCGCCTTCCGTCAACGGCGGCAGGCCCAGCTTGGCGCGCGTGTCGTGGCAACCGTAGGAGGCGAACGGAAAATCGCGGCACGGCTGGGGCCGCTGGTCGTAGATGCCGCAGCCGATGCAGCCGTTGCCCAGGTCGGCCAGTGCCACGCAGCGCACGGGGTGGCGCTCGGTGCCGTTCATGCGGTAGCGGTTGCCTCCGGCCTCATGGGCCAGGGCGTCGGGCACGCGCCCGCCCATGGACTGCAGTTCATAGACGGAGAACTCCACGCGGTAGTTCTGGCAGCATGCACCGCAGTGCAGGCAGGGGTGGACGGGGACGGACATGCAGGTTCCTCGGGTTCTGGTGCATCGGCAACGGGCCCCATCCCAGGTGCGACGCGCAGCCGGCACCGGGGATCGCGGGCGATCAGGGGGAGCGATGGGAGGGCGGGCATGCGCTGGGGCGCCTGCCGCGCAGAACCGGGCCGCTAGGTGTGGCCCTGGAGGAACTTCAGGTAGAAGGTATGAATGCGCACCTGCAGCGCATGCACGCGTGCCGCCATGCGCCGGGCGGCCGCGTACAGTTCAGGCGCCAGCGGGCGCTGGCGGGCGGGGCAGGGTGGATGGCCCGGGCGCGTGGGGCGGAGTTGCGCCGGGGCCATGGGTGGGATGCGGGATGGGTTTAGACGCGGCCGAGCAGCAGGTACTCCATGAGTGCCTTCTGCACGTGCATCCTGTTTTCCGCCTCGTCCCAGACGACGGACTGGGGGCCGTCGATCACGTCGGCCATCACCTCCTCGCCGCGGTGCGCGGGCAGGCAGTGCATGAACAGCGCGTCGGGCTTGGCCACGGCCATCATCTCGGCGTCCACGCACCAGTCGGCAAAGGCCTTGCGGCGCGCTTCGTTCTCGGCCTCGTAGCCCATGCTGGTCCACACGTCGGTGGTCACCAGGTCGGCGCCGCGGCAGGCATCCATGGGATCGGCAAAGACCTTGTAGCAGCCCGCGCGGTGGGGCTTGCCGCCGAAGGCGAGCTTCTCATCCACCTCGTAGCCGCCGGGGGTGCTCACGTGCACGGTGAAGCCCAGCAGATCGGCCGCCTGCAGCCAGGTGTTGGCCATGTTGTTGCCGTCGCCCACCCAGGCGACGACCTTGCCCGCGATCGAGCCGCGGTGCTCGATGTAGGTGAACAGGTCCGCCATGATCTGACAAGGATGAAACTCGTTGGTCAGGCCGTTGATGACAGGCACGCGCGAGTATTCGGCGAAGCGCTCGATCTTGTCGTGGCCGAAGGTGCGGATCATCACCAGGTCGGTCATGCGGCTGATCACGCGCGCGCTGTCCTCGATGGGCTCGGCGCGGCCCAACTGGCTGTCGCCCGTGGTCAGGTGCACCACGCTGCCGCCCAGCTGGTACATGCCGGCCTCGAAGCTCACACGCGTGCGGGTGCTGGCCTTCTCGAAGATCATGGCCAGGGTGCGGTCGGCTAGCGGGTGGTACTTCTCGTAGCTCTTGAACTTGCCCTTGATGATGGCGGCGCGCGAGAACAGGTAGTTGTATTCGTCGGCGGTGAAGTCGGTGAATTGCAGGTAGTGCTTCATACGCGGTCGATCTTCTTCATTCAGCCAGGAAGGTCTGCACCAGGGGTGTGAGCAGGGCGACGATCTCGTCGGCTTCTGCGCGCGTGAGGGTGAGCGCGGGCACCAGGCGGATCACGCGCTCGGCGGTCACCGACAGCAGCAGGCCGGCCTCGGCCGCGCGATCGATCAGCACGCCGCAGGGGCGGTCCAACTCCATCCCGATGATCAGGCCCTGGCCGCGGACTTCGTTCACGCCAGCGGTCTCACCCAGTGCGCGCTGCAACTCGGCCTTCAGGTGGGCGCCCACGTCCGCGGCGTTCTGCAGCAGGCCGTCTTCTTCCATGATGCGGATGGTCTCCACACCCGCGCGCATGGCGAGCGGGTTGCCGCCGAAGGTGGAGCCGTGGTTGCCCGGCTTGAGCACCTGCGCGGCGGCGCCGTGCGCCAGCACTGCGCCCACGGGAACGCCCGAGCCCAGGCCCTTGGCCAGCGTCATCACGTCCGGGACAATGCCGGCCCACTGGTGGGCAAACCACTTGCCGGTGCGGCCCATGCCGGCCTGCACCTCGTCAAGCATCAGCAGCCAGCCGTTGGCGTCGCACAGCGCGCGCACCTGCTGCAGGTAGTCGGCGCGCATGGGATGCAGGCCGCCTTCGCCCTGGATGGGCTCCATCATCACGGCGACGATGTTGGGGTTGCCTTCGGTGGCCTCCTGCAGCGCCTCGATGTCATTCGGCGCCACGCGCAGGAAGCCCTCCAGCAGCGGGCCGAAGCCGTTGCGCACCTTGGGGTTGCCAGTGGCGGTCATGGTGGCGATGGAGCGCCCGTGGAAGGCATGGTCGTAGACCACGATCACGGGTTTTTCGATGCCCTTGTCCACGCCGTACTTGCGCGCGATCTTGATGGCAGCCTCGTTGGCCTCCAGGCCAGTACTGCAGAAGAACACATTGGTCATGTGCGCGCGCTCGGTCAGCAGCTGGGCCAGCTTTTCCTGTCCCGGCACATGGTAGTAGTTGGAGGTGTGGATCAGCTTGGCGATCTGGTCCTGCAGCGCCGGCACCAGCTTGGGATGGTTGTGGCCCAGCGTATTCACGGCGATGCCGCCCAGTCCGTCGAGGTACTGCTTGCCGTTCACGTCCCACACACGCACGCCCTGGCCTCGCTCCAGCGCGATGGGTACGCGGCCATAGGTGTTCATCACGTGGGGCGAGGCAGCCTCGACAAATGCGGTCATGCGGACATCTCCTGACAAGAGAGGGAAACGGGGAACAGCCCCAAAAAGGGAAATGCGATTCTAGGGGCTGCCCTCGCGCGCACCATTGAAGATTGCGCATCACAGTCATGCGCTGCGCTTGCGTTCAATGCTGGCAGGCGGTGCTGGGGCATTGGAGGGTAGCTCTTATATAAGAGTTAGAATCCGTGCCACGCCGACGCACAAGGTCGGCGCCCCTTACACGACCCGAACCCGATGGTTGCTCCCTCCTCCAAAGAAGTCTTCATCCAAGGCATTACCCTCGAAGGGAGGACCTTTCGGCCCAGCGACTGGGCCGAGCGCCTGGCGGGGGTCATGAGCCAGTTCCGCCCCGGCGGTGCCGTGCCTGGCAGCCACCTGAACTACTCCCCCTGGTGCATTCCTACCAGCATGAACGGAGTGAAGTGCGTGGTGGTCCACCGCGACCTGCAGGCGCACGAGCCCATGGCGTGGGACTTCGTGCTCAACTTTGCCAGAGACAACAACTTGCAGGTCGTCGAAGCCTGCCTGCTCCCCGATCCCAAGGCCTGACAACACAGGCCTTTTCTTTTGGGTGGGCGTGTGTGCCCCCGAAGTGCTGTGCCGAGCAGCGCCGGGCACAAAAAAACCGCCCGGAGGCGGTTTCTCTGCTTTGCTGACAGCGCACCCGTTACAAACGGCGGGTGGCGAGCCACCCGGGCTGTTGGCCTGCGCGGGGCAGGCGGTGAATTTAGGCGGCTGCCAGAGCCAAGGCTTTCACCTTGGCGGACAGGCGGCTCTTGTCGCGAGCTGCCTTGTTCTTGTGGAAGATGCCCTTGTCGGCGATGGTGTCCAGCACGGACTGGGCCTTGGCGAACAACTCGGTTGCCTTGGTCTTGTCACCGGCCAGAACAGCCTTCTCGACGTTCTTGACGGCGGTGCGGTACTTGGAGCGCAGCGAGGTGTTGGCTGCGTTCAGCTTGAGGCCTTGGCGGGCGCGCTTGCGGCCCGATGCCAGGCGGGGGTTCTTTTTCTTTGGCTTTCCAGATGCCATGGTATGTGTTCCTTGTGTCTGAGGATGTTGTCAGCAAAGCCGGCCATTATAGCGCAGCCGCCATTTCGGGCGTGGCGCGGCGCCAAACGCATACACTTGCGCCGGTGTCCCTGTTCAAAGCCGCTTCCACCGTATCGCTGTTGACCCTGGCCTCCCGCGTGACGGGCCTGGTGCGTGATCTGCTCATGGCCTCGATGTTCGGGGCCAACGTTCTGACAGACGCTTTCAACGTCGCTTTTCGCATTCCCAACCTGTTTCGCCGCTTGTTCGCGGAAGGGGCGTTCAGCCAGGCCTTCGTGCCCGTGCTGGCCGCGCACAAGGCGCAGCATGGCGATGAGGACACCCATGCACTCGTGAACGCCGTGGCCACGGCGCTGTTCTGGGCGCTGCTACTGACCTGCGTGCTGGGGGTGGTGGGAGCGCCGCTGCTCGTGTGGGCGCTGGCCAGCGGGTTGCGCCAGAGTCCGGAGGGGTTCGACGCCGCCGTGTTCATGACGCGCTGGATGTTCCCCTACATTGGATTCATGTCGCTGGTGGCCCTTTCGGCGGGCGTGCTCAACACCTGGAAGCGCTTTGGCGTGCCGGCCGCCACACCCGTGCTGCTGAACCTGTGCATGATCGCGGCCGCTTGGCTGGGCGCGCCACAACTGGCGGCGCGGGGCATAGAGCCCATCTACGCCATGGTGGGCGGGGTGATGGGCGGCGGGGTGCTGCAACTGGCGGTGCAACTGCCCGCATTGCGCCGCCTGGGGCTGCTGCCCCGCATCGGCATGACCTGGGGCAGGGTACGCAGTGCCTGGCAGGACCCAGGCGTGCGCCGCATTCTTACCCTGATGGCGCCGGCGTTGCTGGGCGTGGGGGTGGCACAGATCTCGCTGATGATCAACACGCAGATCGCGTCCTATCTCACACCGGGCAGCGTGACATGGCTGTTTTATGCCGACCGCCTCATGGAATTTCCCACGGCCCTGCTGGGCGTGGCGCTGGGCGTGGTGCTCACGCCGCAGTTGTCGGCCGCCAAGGCTGCGGGAGATGGTGAACGCTACTCGGCCATGCTGGACTGGGGGCTGCGCATCGTGGTGCTGCTGGCTGTACCCTGCGCCGTGGGACTGCTGACCTTCGCAACGCCGCTGGTGGCCACGCTGTTCCACCATGGTGCGCTGAACGACGGCGACGTAAGGCAGATCTCCGTGGCGCTGGCAGGCTATGGAGCGGGGTTGCTGGGCCTGGTGGCCATCAAGGTGCTGGCGCCGGGTTACTACGCCAGCCAGGATATCCGCACGCCCGTGCGCATCGCCATCGTGGTGCTGGTGGCCACGCAGATCATGAATGCCGCGCTGGTGCCCCTGCTGGCGCACGCGGGGCTGGCGCTGTCGATCGGCTTGGGTGCGCTCATCAACGCCCTGTGGCTGCTCACGGGGCTGCTGCGTCGGGGAAGCTTTCGCCCCCGCGAAGGCTGGGGCCGCTTTGCGCTGCAGGTGATTGCCGCCAGTGCGCTGCTGGCCGTGTTCCTGCTCTGGGCCTCCCACCACTTCGACTGGCTGGCGCTGCGGGCGCACAGCTTGCAGCGTGCGGGACTGCTGGCGCTGCTGCTCGCCGTATCGGCCGCGCTGTACTTTGGCGCGCTGTGGGCCTGCGGGCTCAAGCTGCGCCAGCTGTTGCGCCGCTGAAGGGAGAGGGCGCATGGCGTTGAGCTATTCCGTTCCCACGCCGCTGGAGTATTTCGCGTCGCTGGTCCAGGTGCCGCAGGGCGGCGCCATCGCGTTGCTGGAGTCGGCGGCCTGCATCGCGCAGGACGAGTATCCGCGCCTGGATGTGCAGCAGTTCCTGGACGAAATGGACCGCCTGCAGGCGCGGCTGCAGCGGCGCATTGCGCAGGATGCCGAACCGCTGCTGCGGCTCAATCTGCTCAACCAGTTTTTCTTTGGCGAACTGGGCTTCGCGGGCAATCTCAACGACTACTACGCGCCGGGCAACAGCTATTTGCACGTCGTGCTGGAGAAGCGGCGCGGCATTCCCATCTCGCTGGCGGTGCTGTGGTTGGAGCTGGCGCAGGGCGTGGGCCTGCGTGCGCACGGGGTGGCCTTTCCCGGGCATTTCCTGGTCAAGGTGCTCATGCCCACGGGCCAGGTTGTGATGGACCCGATGACGGGGCTTTCCCTCTCGCGCGAAGCGCTGGGCGAGCGGCTGGAACCTTTTCGCCGCGGACACGGACCGCTGGAGGACGAAGCTCCGCTGGGCCTGTATCTGCAGGCCGCCACGGAGCGGGACATTCTTGCGCGCATGCTGCGCAATCTGAAGGAAATCCACCGCGCGCGCCAGGACTGGAGTCGCCTGGTGGCGGTGCAGGACCGGCTCATCGTGTTGCTGCCCGATGCCTGGAGCGAGTGGCGCGACCGCGGGCTGGCGTATGCGGAGACCGGCGCATCCCTGCAAGCGCTGGAGAACCTGGAGACCTATCTGGCCCATGCTGCGGGTGCCGAAGATGCCCCTGCGATCGCACAGCGCGTGAAAGAACTGCGCCGTTTCTGATCCAGGCCAAGCGTGCCATGTGACAAAAACATGGCAAAAGCGCACCATGTCATGTGCTGGACACGAAGAGTTGTCACCATCTTCTGCCTGCCGAGAAGGTACCAGTCATGCCGCATATATCCGAGATCAATTCCCACGAACTCATGGAACGCATCGCCGACGATCTGGCCGACGGCTATGACGAGGAGTTGGAGCTGGAGATCGAGGACCGCGCCTTCGATGAGCACGGCCTGCAGGCGCCCGTGGACCGGCTGGCACGCCAGCAATATTTCCGGGAGCTGTTCCGCCTGCAGGGCGAGCTGGTCAAGCTGCAGGACTGGGTGCAGCACTCAAGGCAGAAGGTGGTGGTGATCTTCGAGGGGCGCGATGCCGCCGGCAAGGGCGGGGTGATCAAGCGCATTACGCAGCGGTTGAACCCGCGCGTGGTGCGCGTGGCGGCGCTACCTGCGCCCAATGACCGCGAGCGCACGCAGTGGTACTTCCAGCGCTATGTGGCGCACCTGCCCGCGGCAGGCGAGATCGTGCTCTTTGACCGCAGTTGGTACAACCGCGCGGGCGTCGAGAAAGTGATGGGTTTTTGCACGGAGGAGGAGTACGAGGAGTTCTTCCGCAGCGTGCCGGAGTTCGAGAAGATGCTCGTGCGCTCAGGCATCCGGCTCATCAAGTACTGGTTCTCGATCTCCGACGAGGAGCAGCACCTGCGTTTCCTGGGGCGCATCCACGACCCTCTCAAGCAGTGGAAACTGAGCCCCATGGACCTGGAGAGCCGCGTGCGCTGGGAGGAATACACCAAGGCCAAGGAGGCGATGCTGGAGCGCACCCACATCCCCGAGGCCCCCTGGTGGGTGGTGCAGGCCGTGGACAAGAAGAAAGCGCGCCTCAACTGCATCGCCCACTTGCTGGAGCAGCTGCCGTATGCCGATGTGCCGCATACCGAGGTGGTGCTGCCCGACCGCGTGCGCCACCCGGACTACCTGCGCCAGCCCACACCCGGCAGCATGATCGTGCCCGAGAGGTACTGACGATTGACGATTGGGCGGGTGATTCTGTCCACGCCATGGCAAGCGGAGGCCGGGGGGAGCCGAGCGCCTTGGGGCGCTCGGACGTGCCTTTAAGCGGCCTTGACGGCCAATACCGGGCAATCGACGTTGAGCAAGATCTCCTGTGCCATGCTGCCCAGCAGCAGCTTGCCGACGGGCGAGCGTTTGCGCAGGCCGATCACCAGCACGGATACCTGCAGCGCCGCGACCATTTCCTCGATCTCCTCGATGGTGCTCTTGCCGCGCACGAACTGCTTGAACTCGGCCTCGATCGGCAGCGTGGCCAGGCGCTCCTCCACACGTTCGGCCTCGTAGCCGTTGACGATGCTGGGGTCTTCCTGGCGCCCGCCGGGGCCGGCGTTGACGACGACCAGGCGTTCATTGCGACGGGTGGCGATTTCGATGCCCTTGTCCAGCGCGGCCCGGCCTTCGGGGCGTGGAACGTAGGCGACGAGAATGGTCATGCAAAGTCTCCCTTATGGCTGTGATGACGATGTGTCTGGCGCACTGCGCGCCAGCCGCCAGAATAGCCCAACATCGCCGGCGTTGGCGAGTGTCAACCCGGGTGCGGGGCGCGCGATGAAGGCCAGGCGCCGCGGCGGACGCGGGAAGAGGTTTTGGGGGTGAAAAAGCCTTGCAACGCTTGCTGGATAAGCGCTGGCAGCTATGGTTTTTGCGGAGCGGCGGTTATACCAGCCGCGCGGCTTCCAGCTCTTTTTTCAGGTAGGCGTAGAACAGCGGTGCCGCCACCAGCCCCGCAGGGCCGAAGACGGCTTCGGCCACGAACATCACCGACAGCAGCTCCCACACGCCCATGTGGGTGCGCCGCCCCACGACCTTGGCGTTGATCACGTACTCGGCCTTGTGGATCAGGATCAGGAAGGCCAGGCAGGCCACGGCCGCAACGGGCGATACCGACAGTCCCACCAGCGTGATGACCGCGTTGCACAGCAGGTTGCCCACGATGGGCACCAGGCCGGCCACGAAGGTCAGGGTGATCAAAGCGGGGGTGTAGGGCAGGTCCAAGTCCCACAGGGGCAGCACCAGCAATAGGAACAGTGCGGTGAGCAGCGTGTTGAAGGCGGCAATCCAGAACTGCGCCGCGACGATCTGACGGAAGGCCTCTCCCATACGCGCGATGCGCAGCACCAGCTCTTGTGCCAAGGGGCCGCGTGAAGCGCCCACGCTGCGTACGGCGGCCAGTGCCCCGATCAGCAGGCCCACATAGGCATACAGCAGGCCCGTGAGCCAGGCGCGCCCCGCCATGGCCAGGGCGCCGGCCTTGGCGGCCAGATAGGCGGCGATGGTGCGCTGGATTTCGGCGGCGCCTTCGGGCAACTGGGCCGCGATGTCGGTGGGCAGCTTCAGCCGCAGTTCCAACACGGTGCGGGCGAGGAAGTCCAGCAGTTCGCGGTATTGCTGGGGGGCGTCGACGATATAGGTGCGCGAATGCGACAGCGCCAGCGCCAGCAGCAGCAAGGGAGACAGCATGACCAGCGTGGCGGCTGCCGTCTGGCCGCGGGTTGCCATGCTGTTCGCCGTGCGCGACGGGAACCACGCCAAGCGTGGCGCCAGCCAACGCGTGAGCAGAAAACCCAGGCACACGCACAGCAGCCCGGGCAGCAGCCCGCGCAGCATCACCAGCAGCAGCGCGGCGCCCATCAGCACGTAGCTGGCGATCACCACGCCCCGCGTGGCGGGCGCGAATGGCGGCCTCAGGGCGTCAGGCGTGGCGGCGGAGCCTTGCGGCGGCTGACCCGAAGGCATCGTGCCAATCGCGATGGATCAGCCCACGACGACGGCGGCGCCGTCGCCACGCTCGGCAATGGCGCCGATGGCGTACACCGCCTCGCCCAGCGCGCGCAGCGTGGCGGCCGTGGCATCGGCGGCCTCCGCCGGCACGACCACCACCATCCCGATGCCGTTGTTGAACGTGCGGTTCATCTCGATGTCGTCGATGCCGGCGGTCTTTTGCAGCCAGGCGAACAGCTCCGTCTGCGGCCAGCTGCCGGCCTTCAGGTGGGCGGCCGTGCCTTCGGGCAATACCCGCGGAATGTTCTCCAGCAGGCCACCACCGGTGATGTGGGCCAGGGCCTTGATCGGATGCTGTGCCAGCGCGGCCAGCACGTTCTTCACGTACAGGCGCGTGGGCTCCATGACGGCGGCCTTGAAGGGCTTGCCGTCCAGCGTGTCGGGCAACGTGCCGGCGGCCGCGGCGCGCTCGATGCACTTGCGCACCAGCGAAAAACCGTTGGAATGCACGCCGCTGGAGGCCAGGCCCAGCACCACGTCGCCGGGTTTCACCGTCTGGCCGGTGAGGATCTTCGACTTCTCGACCGCGCCCACGGCAAAGCCGGCCAGGTCGTACTCACCGTCGGGGTACATGCCGGGCATCTCGGCCGTCTCGCCGCCGATCAGTGCGCAGCCGCTCAGATCACAGCCATGGGCGATGCCCCCCACCACTGCGGCGGCGGTGTCCACGTCCAGCTTGCCGCAGGCGAAGTAGTCCAGGAAGAACAGGGGCTCGGCGCCCTGTACCAGCACGTCGTTGACGCTCATGGCCACCAGGTCGATGCCCACGGTGTCGTGCATGTTCCACTCGAACGCCAGCTTGAGCTTGGTGCCCACGCCGTCGGTGCCCGAGACCAGCACCGGCTCCTGGTAGCGCTTGGGCACCTCGAACAGCGCGCCAAAGCCGCCGATGCCCGCCATCACCCCCTCGCGCAGGGTCTTCTTGGCCAGCGGCTTGATGCGCTCGACCAGCGCGTCGCCCGCGTCGATGTCGACGCCGGCGTCTTTGTAGGAGATGGGAGTGGAGGGGGCAGAGGAACTCATGGGATGTGCGTCAGTGCTGAGGGCCGCGGTCGGCGGGCCGGAAAGCGGGGATTTTAAGGGTCCGCCCGGGCGGGCCGCGAATGCCCCCGCGCGGCGGGCTGCGCCGCACGCGGCCCGGGCTCGGGTCGTCTGGGCCATCGACGCACTAAAATCGCGGGTTGCACGCCCTGCGTGCCACCCGCTTTCCGGGTGCCTCCGTGGTTTCGCGGCGGTGAACCGCGGCGCGTCCCCTACCTTGCCTCCCATGCCATCCACTCCATACCGTTACGGCCCGGCCACGCTCCGCATTGCGCGCGGAGGCCGGGGCGCGCCGCATTTGCGCGGGTGGCGCTCGCCATGAAGCAGCTGGCCCTGGACATTGGCCTGGTGACCGGCCCCACGCTCGACAACTTCCATGCCGGCCCCAACGCGCAGGCACTGCAGCACCTGCGGCTGGCGGTGGCCGGTGGCGCCGCGCCGCGCTCGCCCGTGCCTACCTACCTGTGGGGCGAAACGGGCACCGGCAAGTCGCACCTGCTGCGGGCCACGTACGAGGCGCTGCGCGGGCAGGGCGCCAGCGTGGGCTGGCTCGACGCCTCCGTCGCGCTGCCCTCGGCCTTCGACGAGCGCTGGAGCGCGGTGTTGCTCGACGAGGTGCACCTGTACACCACGGCGCAGCAGGCGGCGGCTTTCAACTGGTTCGTCAACGCCATCAACCCCACCGAAGGAGCGCCCCGCTGGGTACTGGCGGCGGGCGACCTGCCGCCGGCCGACCTGCCGCTGCGCGACGACCTGCGCACGCGACTGGGCTGGGGCCACGTGTTCCAGCTCCAGCTGCTGGACGAGCAGGAGCGCCGCGCCGTGCTGCGCCAGCAGGCCGACGCGCGCGGCATCTTCCTGGCCGATGAGGTCATGAACTACATGCTGGGCCGTTTTTCGCGCGACCTGGGCAGCCTCATGCAGCTGCTGGACCGGCTCGACAGCTTTGCGCTGCGCACGCAGCGCGCCGTCACCGTCCCGCTGCTCAAGACCATGCTGGAGACCGAGTAGCGCGCGGCCATCGGTGCAGGGCGCTTTCATCCACCCATTGCAATCAACGCATGACCTTTGACACGCAGGTACAACGCCGCCGACTGGCCCTGTTCGACCTGGACCACACCCTGCTGCCCCTGGATTCCGACTACGAGTGGGGCGAATTCACCATCCGCATCGGCTGGGCCGACCGCGAAGAGTTCGGCCGGCGCAACAAGGCGTTCTACGACGACTACGTCGCCGGGCGGCTGGACGTGCACGACTACGTGCGCTTCGCGACCGACGCCATTCGCCAGCGCGGCGCCGAGGCGGCGGCCCTGGCGCACGCGCAGTTCATGCGCGAGGTGATCCAGCCCGCGCTGCGCGAGGAAGCGCGCGCACTGGTACAGCGCCACCGCGACGCGGGCGACGAGGTGCTCATCATCACCGCCACCAACGAGTTCGTCACCCGCCCCATCGCTCTGGCGTTGGGCGTGGATCAGCTGGTCGCCGTGGAGCTGGAGCGCGGCGACGACGGCTGGATCACCGGTGGCATTCGCGGCGTGCCCTCCATGCGCGAGGGCAAGGTGCAGCGCATGGAGCAATGGCTGGCCGAGCGCGGCCTGCGCTGGACGGACGTGGACAGCACGTTCTACAGTGACTCCATGAACGATGTGCCGCTGCTGGAAAAGGTGGATCATCCCGTCGCCACCAACCCCGATCCACGCCTGCGCGCACTGGCTTCCCAGCGCGGCTGGCGCATTCTGGACCTGTTTCCCCCACACCCATGATCAAGACCTTCATCGACAAACTGCTGGGCAAGGGCGCCGCCGGCGCGGGCCGTGGCACACGCGGCCGCTTTGGCAAGCGTGCGGAAGTGCCCGCCGCGGTGCACGGCATCAACCCTGAACTGGTGGACCGCCGCGCCAGCGACGTGGTGCGCACACTCAAGCAGGCGGGCTACGAGGCCTACATCGTCGGCGGCGCGGTGCGCGACCTGCTGCTGGGCCTCAAGCCCAAGGACTTCGACGTGGCCACCAACGCCACGCCCGAGCAGGTCAAGAGCCTGTTCCGGCGTGCTTTCATCATCGGCAAGCGCTTTCGCATCGTGCACGTGGTGCACGGCCGCGGGCGTGAGCATGAGGTGATCGAGGTCTCCACTTTCCGCGCCTACATGGACAACGCGGCAGCCGAGCAGGTGGGGGGCAACGAAAAGACCAGCAAGGCCCAGCTGGCCGGCATGCACCATGCCGTGGACGCCAGCGGCCGCGTGCTGCGCGACAACGTCTGGGGCCCGCAGGACGAGGACGCCACGCGGCGCGACTTCACCGTCAACGCCATGTACTACGACCCAGAGACCGAGGTCGTGGTGGACTTCCACAAGGGCATCGAGGACGCCAAGAAGCGCGTGCTGCGCATGATCGGCGACCCGGCCACGCGCTACCGCGAGGACCCCGTGCGCATCATCCGCGCCGTGCGCTTCGCGGCCAAGCTCAGCCCGCTGGGCTTTGCCCTGGAGCCCAAGACCGCCAAGCCCCTGGTGGAGTGCGAGCCGCTGCTGCGGGAGGTCCCGCAAAGCCGCCTGTTCGACGAGATGCTGAAGCTGCTGCAGACCGGCCACGCACTGGCCTCGATCGCGCAGCTCAAGTCCCTGGGCCTGGCCACGGGCATCTACCCGCTGCTGGACGTGGTGGTGGACCGTTCCAGCCACCCGTTCGTGCAGGCCGCGCTGGCCGACACCGACCGCCGCGTGGGCGAGGGCAAGCCCGTTGCGCCCAGCTTCCTGCTGGCCTGTGTGCTGTGGCAGGACGTGAAGGCCGGCTGGGAGCAGCGCCTGGGGCGCCAGCAGCCCTTCCCGGCGCTGCAGGATGCGATCGACGATGTGTTCGACAAGCGCATCGGCGATGTCTCCGGCCGCGGCAAGCTGGCGGCGGACATGCGCGAGATCTGGGTCATGCAGCCGCGCTTCGAGAAACGCTCGGGTAGTACGCCCTTCGGCATGGTGGCGCACCTGCGTTTTCGCGCGGGCTTCGACTTCCTGCGCCTGCGCGCGGACGTGGGCGAGGTGGAGGAGGCGCTGGCCGAGTGGTGGCAGGAATTTTCGCTGGCCGACGATGCGCGCCGTGAGGACATGATCGAGCAGGCGCGCGAGGAGCAGCGCGCGCGCCAGCGCAAGGCCCAGCCCACGGTACGGCGCGTGCCCAAGGCCGCGCCAGTCGCCACGGACGACGCCGAGCCCCCGCGCAGGGCCAGCGATGCCGGTGATTCCATGGCCGAGCCAGCGGCAGAGGACGCTGCTGCGCCCAAGAAGCGCCGCCGCCGTCGCCGCAAGCCCACGGGCAGCGGTGCATCCGAGGGTGGCGCGCCCGCGGGCGAGGTGTGACCTCGCCTTCCGTAGCGGCCAGCGCCTGGGTGGGCCTGGGCGCCAATCTGGGGGATGCGCGCGGCGCGCTGCGCGACGCGGTGCGGGCGATGGGCGCGTTGCCCGGCACCCAGGTGCGGCAGGTCTCGTCGCTGTACCGCAGCGCGCCGGTGGATGCCGGCGGGCCCGACTATCTCAATGCCGTGGCGCAGTTGCAGACCACCTTGGCGCCACTGGCGCTGCTGCATGCCCTGCAGGCCATCGAGCAGGCCGCGGGGCGCGAGCGCCCCTACCGCAACGCGCCACGCACGCTGGACCTGGATCTGCTGTTGTACGGGGAGGAGCGCCTGGACGGCGCCGAACTCACGCTGCCCCACCCGCGCATGGGCGAGCGGGCCTTCGTGCTCCTTCCTTTGGCGGAACTGGCGCCCGGCCTGGCCCAGACGTGCGGAACGGACGTCCAGCGCGCCCAGGCCAGCGGCCAGCGCATCGAGCGCCTGGCCGAAGCCACCGAATGGCTGGGCACAAACTCCTGAATTAATAGCTGCTTGCGCTGGTCGTACGGACGTTTGAAGGTGAAACCACCTGAAAACCGCCATATGGCAAGCGTGAGGCGCTCTTATTTTTTATGTAAGCACGCCGCCGGTTGCGAGGCGTCCCCGCCGTGGCGGCGGGTGCGGCAGCGCAACAGGGGGGCGCCGTTGGGGCGGCTTGGCCCCAGGCTGACGACGACACGCCCGGACAGTCGCGCCGTGCGCCGCCCGCGGCACTCCGGTGGCACCCGGAATGCCGCGTTCCGGTCAGTCCACCTTGGCGCCGGAGGCCTTCACCACCTGCTGGTACTTGGCGCGCTCGGCGGCCATGAAGGCGTCGAACTGCTCGGGCGTGGTGGCCACGGGCTCGGCCATCAGCGCGGAAAAGCGCGTCTTGGTTTCCGGTGCCTTGAGTGCCTCTGTGAAGGCCTTGTTGAGCTTGGCGATCACGGGCTTGGGCGTGCCGGCCGGTGCCACCAGACCCCACCAGGTGTCGATGGCAAAACCCTTGAAGGTCTGCGACAGCGGGGGCACGCCGGGCAGCATGGGGCTGGCTTCCAGCGAGGTGACGGCCAGGGCCTTGAGCTTGCCCGACTTGATGTTGGGCGCGGCGGCGGCCAGGTTGTCGATGTTGAAGTCCACCTCGCCGGCCAGCAGGGCCAGCTGCGCGGGGCTGGCGCCGCGGTAGGGGATGTGCAGCGCGAAGATGCCGGCCTTCTGCTTGAACATCTCGCCCGCCAGGTGGCCGGCGCTGCCGTTGCCGCCGCTGCCGTAGTTGAGCTTGGCGGGGTTGGCCTTGGCGTAGGCGATCAGGTCCTGCAGGGTGTTGATCTTGAGCTGCTCGGCCCGCGCGGCGTTGACCACCAGCACGTTGGGCACGCGCACCATCTGCGTGATGCCGGCGAAGTCCTTGGCCGCGTCATAGGGCATGCGGTTGTACAGCCAGGGGTTCACGGCGTGCGTGGCCGTGGCGGCGATGCCGATGGTGTGCCCGTCGGGCGCGGACTTGGCGATCAGATCGGCGCCGATGTTGCCGCCCGCACCCGCCTTGTTGTCGACGACCACCACGCCGAGCGTGTCGCGCACGCGCTCGGCCAGCGCACGCGCCGTCACGTCCAGCGGGCCGCCAGGCGCGTAGGGCACGACCAGGCGGATCGGCGCATCCTGCGCGTGGCTCAGGGGGGCTGCGAGTGCCACGCCAATGGCAGCGGCCGAAAGAAGAAGGTGTCTGCGGTTCATAGGCCTCCATTGTGCAAAAAATGGAAGACGCTTCCGTGGCGCCGCAATGCTGCCCTGTCCTACGAAAAGGCGCGGCGCATCTTTCTACGATGGGCCCGGGCCTTGCCTGCCCCCACCCATGAAAGGACTGACATGCTGGACGCCCCCACCATCCTGGACGAATCACGCTACTCCCACTGCATCGCGGCCTGCAACGCATGCGCTGCCACCTGCGATTTCTGCGCCGCGGCGTGCCTGCGCGAGCCCGACCCGCGCCACATGGCCAAGTGCATCGCGCTGGACATGGACTGCGCCGACATCTGTCGCCTGGCCGCTGCCACTATGGCCCGCGAGAGTCCGCACGTGAACTATGTCTGCGAGCTGTGCGCGCGCATCTGCGAAAGCTGCGCACAGGAATGCATAAGCCACGCGGCGGATCATTGCCAGGACTGCGCGGAAGCCTGCAAGCGCTGCGCCAGCCTGTGCCGCGACATGATCGCTTGAGCGAAGCACGCTCCCTGAGCGGCGGCGCTTATCGCGGCCCTGTTGCAGCACTTCGCGGTGCCGTGCGCCGCGGATCGCGCACGGCGCCCGTGGTCTGGCAGATCCCGTTCCACGACACCTGCTGGCCGGGCGCAACGCCCGTTGCGTGGCGCAGGGTCGTGCGCGGTGCGCCGCGGGGAAGCGCCCGTCAGCCGCCGTGCTTGTCGGCCTCGGACGTGAACGCGTCGGCGTAGAACTCGTCGGGCGGCAGGCCACGCTCCGCGCTGTAGGCGGCGCGGGCCGAGTCCACCACGATGGGCGCGCCGCAGGCATAGACCTGATAGCCCGAGAGGTCGGCAATGTCTTCCATGACCGCCTGGTGCACGAAGCCCGTGCGGCCGGTCCAGCCGTCCTCGGGCAGGGCGTCGGAGACCACGGGCACGTAGCGCAGGTTTGGCAGTGCAGCCAGGCGCTCGCGGATCCAGCCGTCCATGTACAGGTCCGCCGGGCGGCGCCCGCCCCAGTACAGCGTGGCCGGGCGCGTGATGCCCTTGTGCTGCATGTGTTCGATCAGCGCCTTGATGGGCGCAAAGCCCGTGCCCGATGCCAGAAACACCATGGGCTTGTCGGAATCCTCGCGCAGGAAGAAGCTGCCGAAGGGGCCCTCCACGCGCAGGATTTCCTTCTCCTTCATGGCGTTGAACACATGGTCGGTGAAGCGCCCGCCGGGCATGTGGCGGATGTGCAGCTCCACGCCTGGCGCGCCTTGCTGCGTGTGGGGTGCGTTGGCCATGGAGTACGCGCGGCGCGCGCCGTCACGCAGGATGAATTCGATGTACTGGCCCGCGTGGTAGCGGAAGGTGTCGGCCGCGGGCAGCTGCAGACGCACCTGCATCACGTCGTGCGATGCGCGCGTAAGCGCTGCCACGCGCACCGGCAGCTTCTTGATGGGATAGGCGCTCTCGTCGGTCACCTGGCGCGATTCCAGCACCACGTCGGTCAGCGGCTGGGCACAGCAGGTGAGCACGAAGCCGGCTTCTTCCTCCTCGGTGCTCAGCGCCTTCTGTTGGTGCTCGCCATGCACCACCGAGCCGCTGAGCTTTTTGCACTTGCACGAGCCGCAGGCACCGTCCTTGCAACCGTAGGGCATGCCCACGCCGCCGCGGATGGCCGCGGACAGGATGGTTTCGCCAGCCTGCGCCTCGAAAGCACGGCCACTGGGCTGCACGGTGATCTGGAATGCGGTCTCTGCGCTGGTCATGACAGTGGGTATCCTTGGAGTTGTCTTCAAGCAAACCGACCGATTTTGCCCTCAATCCAAAACCCTCTCGGCGCCCTGCCGGCGCGCTTTCGCCGCCAGCGCGTGCTCATCATTGGCTGCGGCGACGTGGGGCTGCGCGTGGTGCGCAGCCTGAACGGACCCCAGGGCGGGAGTGGCCGCCCGCGCGTGCTTGCGCTCACGTCCTCGCCCACGCGCGTGCCGCAGTTGCGTGGGGCGGGCGTCACGCCGCTGCTGGGCAATCTGGACGATACGGCCACGCTGGCGCGCCTGGCGGGCGTGGCCACGCGGGTGCTGCATCTGGCGCCGCCACCTGGCGAGCGCGAGGTTGGTCCGCGCTGGTGGCTGGACCCCCGCAGCACGGCGCTGGCGCGTGCGCTGCGCCGGCGCACGCTGCCGCAATCCCTGGTGTATGCCTCCACCAGTGGCGTGTATGGCGACTGCGCGGGGGCCTGGGTGCCCGAGTCGCGGCCCGTGGCGCCTGCCACGCCGCGCGCGCAGCGCCGCGTGAATGCCGAGCGCGCCATGCGTCACCTGGGTCGTGCGGGCGTGCCCGTGAGCATTCTGCGCGTGCCCGGCATCTACGCCCCTGACCGTGAGGGCGGCACGCCCGAAGCGCGCCTGCGCCGCGGCACGCCCGTGCTGGCCGAGCCTGACGACGTCTATACCAACCACATCCATGCGGATGACCTGGCGCGGGCCTGCATGCTGGCGCTGTGGCGCGCTCGTGCGCAACGCATCTACAACGTGGCAGACGACAGCCAGCTCAAGATGGGAGACTACTTCGACTTCGCGGCCGACCTCTATGGCTTGCCGCGTCCGCCGCGCGTGCAGCGCAGTACCGCGCAGGAGCAGCTACCGCTGTCGCTGCTGAGTTTCATGGGCGAATCACGGCGGTTGACCACTAAGCGCATGGCGCGCGAACTGCGCCTGCGCTTGCGCTATCCCACCGTGCGCGAAGGGCTGCAGGCACCGCACCCTTAGCGGGGGTAGGTGTTGCCCTGCTTGTCGTAGCAGCGAAACACGTTGCAGTGCGTGATTTCGCGCCGCGGCGGCGGCGCGGGCCGTGGTGGCACCACCACCACCGGCGGGGCGTAGTAGGGCGAGGGATAGACGGTGCGGCTGGAGCGCGCGCTCTCCGCGCGTGCATAGTCCGCCGGACTCAGGCAGGCGAGGTCGGCCTGGCGCTGCGCCGCATCCAGCCGCGCCTGCTCGTCGTACATGCCGCGGCCCATGGTGGAGAGCACCTCCTGCAGGTTGCGCCGTGCGCGCTGGCAGTCTACGGATTGCGATGGATCGGCCGGGGTGGCGCGAGGGCGCGCTGCGCGCGTCGCGGGCTCGGCGTCGCGCTGTTGCTGGCGCTCCCATTGCTGTCGCTCCTGCTTGCGCTCCAGGGCTTCGGCGGCTTGCTCGCGCTCCTGCTGGATTTCCTGGGGGGTCTTGCGGGCTTCGACTTCGCGTGCGGACTGGCCGCGGCCGCAGTCGCCATCGGTGTAAGTCACCTTGCCCGTGGCCGGGTCGGTGCAGCGCACCACCTGGGCCATTGACGGCAGGGGCAGACAGGTAACCAGCGTCAGCGCCAGGGCGGCACTGACGGTGCCAAGGGAGCCAGGCAGGGCGCGGGTCATGGGTGGCCTTCGGTGCGCGGCGCTGCTTCAGCGCCAGTCGGGGCGCGGGTTGGGGCGATCGCCGGGCTGGGGCTGGAATGCCTGGTTGCGTCGCTCCCGCTCGGCTTCGCGCTCCGCGCGGCGGTCACGTTCGAACTGCAGCTGCCGTTCGCGTGCCACGTCGGGGTTGGGGTGGCGCAGCAGTTGGTCTTCCTTACGGCGCTGGTCCCAGTCGCGGCGGCGTTCGGCCTCCCAGCGTTCGGCGTCGCGGCGGCGTTCCGCTTCGCGCCGGTCGGCTTCACGGCGGTCCGCATCGCGGCGGCGGTCGGCTTCGCGACGACGGTCCGCCTCACGGCGTTCGCGCTCCTGGGCCTCGCGCCATTGGCGCTCACGCGCTTCCCGCCACTGGCGCTCGCGCCAGGCGTCTTCACGCCAGCCGGAAGGCGGCGGGGGGTAGTCGCGCCAGCCTAACGGCGGGGCGGTATAGATCACGCCGGGCTGCTCGTACACCGTCATGGACGATGGCGCGGGATAGTAGCCGCCCCCATCGTAGTAGGGGTCACCCGGCACAGCGGCGCAGCCGACAGCCAGCGAGGCGAGCACGCCGGCGGTGAGGATGCGCACAGAAGTCCAACGCGAAAGAGGCATGGAGAGGTCTCCCGGGTAAGCACGCCGGGCGGTCCGGGCCGGCGCTGTGATGGTAAAGGCGGTGGTCTCGCTGCCACCTCTTGTGTGTCAGACGCGCGTCGGGCCATTTTGGTTGACCCTACCGGACCGGCTTTGTCAGGCTTTGCCGCCTCTTCACCATTGTGACCGGGTGTTTCGCCGCCAGCGCAGGGCCTGGCGGCCGCGCGGCGCGCGATGATTCCGCCTGGCGCAAGAGCGCCTACGCTGCCTATCCGCGCTGTTGCGCTGCGGGCACGGAGCCGTCGGCGCGCAGGCGGAACAGGGCCACGGACTGCACCAGTTGCTCGGCCTGCAGCTTCAGGCTGTCGGCGGCGGCTGCGCTTTCCTCCACCAGTGCGGCGTTCTGCTGCGTGGCCTGGTCCATCTGTGCCACGGCATCGCTCACCTGGTGCACTCCGGCGCTTTGCTCCTGGCTGGCGGTGCTGATCTCGGCCACGATGCCGCTCACCCGCTGGATGGCCGTCACCACCTCCGTCATGGTGGCGCCGGCTTGGCCGACCAATGCGGACCCCTGCTCCGCCCGCTCCACGCTGGTGTGGATCAGTTGCTTGATCTCCTTGGCCGCGGCGGTCGAGCGCTGGGCCAGCGCACGCACCTCCCCGGCCACCACGGCAAACCCGCGGCCCTGCTCGCCGGCGCGTGCGGCCTCCACCGCGGCGTTCAGCGCCAGGATGTTGGTCTGGAAGGCGATGCCGTCGATGACGCCGATGATGTCCGCGATGCGGTGGCTGCTTTCGTTGATGCCCTGCATGGTGGTGACGACCTGGGTCACCACTTCGCCGCCCTGGCTGGCGACCTGCGAGGCGTTGCGGCCAGCTGGTTGGCCTGGCGCGCGTTGTCGGCGTTCTGGCGCACGGTGGAGCTCAGGTCCTCCATAGAGGCGGACGTTTCCTCCAGCGCGCCGGCCTGCTGCTCGGTGCGGGCCGACAGGTCGTTGTTGCCCTGGGCGATCTCGGTGCTGGCCAGTGCCACCTGGCGCGCGTTGACTCTTTCTTGTATTTTGTTTCAATAGGTAATTGCCCTGTAATGCTTGGGCATGTCAGGAAGGCCTGCCGTTGCACCCATGGCGCAAACGAAAAAGCCCCGCGGGGGCGGGGCTGGTGAGGGTTGGGGCGGTGCGCGCTCAGTCCATGGTGAGCTTCTGCTTGTCCACCACGTTTTTGTAAGCCGTGTATTCGGCCTTGATTTCCTGGGCGAACTTCGCCGGCGTGTCGGCCACGATCAGCGAGCCCGTGTCCTCGATGCGCTTGCGCACCGCAGGGTCCTTCAGCACCTTGTGCACGGCGGCGTTGACCTTGTCCACGATGTCCTTGGGCAGGCCCTTGGGTCCGATGATGCCGTAATAGGCCATACGGTTCACGTTGGGCAGGCCCACTTCGGCCAGTGTGGGCACGTCGGGCAGCACGGCCAGGCGCTGCGGGGCGGCCACCACCAGGGCGGTCAGGCGCTTGTCCTTGATGAAGGGCAGGGCGGACGGCAGGTTGTCAAAGATCAGCGGGATCTGGCCGGCGACGGCGTCGTTCAGTGCCGGGCCCGAGCCGCGGTAGGGCACGTGCACCAGCTGGGTGCCGGTCTCCAGCATGAACATTTCCATCATCAGGTGGCCGATGCTGCCGGTGCCGGGCGAGCCGAACGAGTACTTGCCTGGAGTCTTCTTGACTTCGGCCAGGAAGCTCTTGTATTCCTTGCCGACGAACTGCGGGTTGGCCGCAATCACGTTGGGCGTGGCGGCGATGTTCACGACCGGGGTGAAGTCGGTGAACACGTTGTAGGGGATCTTGGGGTTGATGGCCGGGTTGGTGGCCGTGGTGGACACGGTGGCCACGCCCAGGTTGTAGCCGTCCGGCGTGGCACGCGCGGTTTCGGCCGCACCGATGGCGCCGCCGCCGCCGCCCTTGTTCTCCACCACCACGGGCTGGCCCAGCTCGCGGCCCAGGGGCTCGGCCACCACGCGGGCGATCAGGTCGGTGGTGCCGCCCGCGGCGAAGGGCACCAGCAGGCGGATGGGCTTGTTGGGGTAGCCGGACTGGGCCTGGGCGGCCGTGCCGAGCAGGGCCAGCAGGCCCAGGGTGAGTGCGCTGCGACGAATCATGCTTTTATCTCCTGTTATCGATGTGGTGAAGCAATGGCGTGCCAGTGATGGCGGGAAGGAAGCACCGGCGGGGCCGGTGCGGGAAAAGGGTCAGATGGCACCCCCCGCTTTGAGCGCTGCGATGGCCGAAGCATCCAGGCCCAGCTCGCGCAGCACCTCGTCGGTGTGCTGGCCGAGCGCGGGTGGCGCGCGATGGTAGCTGACGGGCGTGCCCGACAGCCGCATGGGGTTGGCCACCGTGGCCACGTGGGCGATGCCGTCGCCGGCGTCGCGGGGCAGCTCCCTGCGGATGCCGCGCGCGCGCACCTGTGGGTCGTCGAAGGCCTGGGCGATGGTGTTGATGGGGCCGCAGGGCACGGCCTTGTCCTCCAGCAGGGCGATCCACTCGGCGGTGCTGCGGGTCTGCAGGACGGGCTCCATCAGCGCCAGCAGCGCAGCGCGGTGCTGCACGCGTGCGGTATTGGTGGCAAAGCGTGCGTCCTGTGCCCATTCGGGGTGGCCGCACGCCTGGCAAAAGCGCGCGAACTGTCCGTCGTTGCCGATCGCCAGCAGCACGTTGCCGTCGCGGCTGCGAAAGTCCTGGTAGGGCGCCAGGCTGGGGTGGATGTTGCCGGCGCGTCCGGGCGCCTGCCCGGTGGCCAGGTAGCCCGCCGCCTGGTTGGCCAGCACGGCCATGCCCACGTCGAGCAAAGCCATGTCGATGTGCTGCCCTTCGCCGGTGCCGTTGCGGGCGTTGTCGCGCGCGTTCAGCGCGGCCAGGATGGCGTTGCTGGCGTACAGGCCGGTGAACACGTCCACCACGGCCACGCCGACCTTTAGAGGCCCGCCGCCGGGCTGCCCGTCGGCATGGCCGGTGATGCTCATCAGGCCGCACATGGCCTGCACCATCAGGTCATAGCCGGCGCGTTCGGCATACGGCCCGTCCTGGCCGAAGCCGGTGATGGAGCAGTAGACCAGGCGCGGGTTCAGCGCTTTCAGGCTGGCGTAGTCCAGCCCGTATTGCGCCAGACCGCCGACCTTGAAATTCTCGACCACCACGTCGGCCTCGGCGGCCATGCGGCGCAGCAGCGCCTGGCCCTCGGGATGGGCCATGTCCACGGTGATGCTGCGCTTGTTGCGGTTGCAGGCGGTGAAGTAGCTGGCCTCGCGCGTGTCGCGGCCAGCGTCGTCCTTCAGGAAGGGCGGGCCCCAGTGGCGCGTGTCGTCACCGGCCTGGGGGCGCTCGACCTTGACCACGTCG
Organism: [Acidovorax] ebreus TPSY; assembly: GCF_000022305.1. Classification (NCBI taxonomy): domain Bacteria; kingdom Pseudomonadati; phylum Pseudomonadota; class Betaproteobacteria; order Burkholderiales; family Comamonadaceae; genus Diaphorobacter; species [Acidovorax] ebreus. Next base: position 2,558,970 of record NC_011992.1, on the reverse strand, counting down.
GCGCCCAGATCGGCCAGCATCTGGGTGCACCAGGGACCGGCAAGCACGCGCGAAAGATCCAGTACCTTGATACCGTCCAAGGCGCCGCGGGGGGTGGAAGCACTCATGAAATCGCTATTGAAAACGTAGCTGCTCGCGCTTGTTGTGCCAACAATTCAAGGATAAAAACCATTGAACTGATTGCAGGGTAAGCGCGAGAAGCTCCTATTTTGAGAGCGCGCGTGACGGGCCTTTGATGCGGCCCGCGCGCCGCGCCGGGTCAGTTGGCGAACGCGGCGATGCCCGTCTGCGCGCGGCCCAGGATGAGCGCGTGCACGTCGTGCGTGCCCTCGTAGGTGTTGACCACCTCCAGGTTCACCAGGTGGCGTGCCACGCCGAACTCGTCGCTGATGCCGTTGCCGCCCATCATGTCGCGCGCCAGGCGGGCGATGTCCAGGGCCTTGCCGCAGTTGTTGCGCTTGATCAGCGAGGTGATCTCGACCACGTTCTGGTGCTCGTCCTTCATGCGGCCCACGCGCAGCGCGGCCTGCAGGCCCAGCGTGATCTCGGTCTGCATGTCGGCCAGCTTTTTCTGCACGAGCTGGTTAGCGGCCAGCGGGCGGCCGAACTGTTTGCGGTCCAGCGTGTACTGGCGGGCCGTGTGCCAGCAGAACTCGGCCGCGCCCATGGCGCCCCAGGCGATGCCGAAGCGTGCGCTGTTCAGGCAGGTGAACGGGCCCTTCAACCCGCGCACTTCGGGGAAGGCGTTCTCCTCGGGCACGAACACGTCGTCCATCACGATCTCACCGGTGATGGAGGCGCGCAGGCCCACCTTGCCGTGGATGGCGGGGGCGGACAGGCCCTTCATGCCCTTGTCCAGGATGAAGCCGCGGATCTGGCCCACGGTGCCGGATGCCTCCACTTCCTTGGCCCAGACGACGAACACGTCGGCCACGGGGCTGTTGGTGATCCACATCTTGTTGCCCTTGAGGCGGTAGCCGCCGTCGACCTTGTAGGCGCGCGTGGCCATGCTGCCGGGGTCGGAGCCGTGGTCGGGCTCGGTCAGGCCGAAGCAGCCGATGAACTCGCCGGAGGCCAGCTTGGGCAGGTACTTCTGCTTCTGCGCCTCGGAGCCGAACTCGTTGATCGGCACCATCACCAGCGACGACTGCACCGACGCCATGGAGCGATAGCCCGAGTCCACGCGCTCGATCTCGCGCGCCACCAAGCCGTAGCTCACGTAGTTCAGCCCGGCGCCGCCGTATTCGGTGGGGATGGTGGGGCCCAGCAGGCCCAGCTCGCCCATCTCGCGGAAGATGGTCACGTCGGTCTTCTCGTGGCGGAACATGTCCAGCACGCGGGGCGCCAGCTTGTCCTGGCAGTAGGCGCGCGCGGCGTCACGAACGGCGCGCTCGTCCTCGGTGAGCTGCTGGTCGAGTTGGAAGGGGTCGTCCCATTGGAAGGCGTTGCGGGTCATGGTGTCTCCAGTGCTGGAATGCGGGGTGGGTGGCGGGGACCCAAGCATGCACAAGGTGCATTGCTTGGTTAACGAAGGTGATCGTATGGCGTCTGAATAAGTGACGGCAAGCGAGTTATTCGCATCCAGATATTTGATTTAAGAATATCTGGCTAAGATGCTGCAATGCGACGACACCTGCCATCCACCCAGGCGCTGGCCTGCTTTGAAGCTGCTGCGCGCCACGAGAGCTATACCCGCGCCGCGCAGGAGCTGGCGCTGACGCAAAGCGCGGTGTCGCGCCAAATCCTGGCGCTGGAGGAGCAACTGGGCGTGCAACTCTTTCGCCGCACGCGCCACGGGGTGGTGCTCACCCCCGCGGGGCGGCATTACGGGCAGCAGGTGGCGCGCTGGCTGCAGGGGCTGGAGCGCGACACGCTCGACGTCATGGCCCACCAGGGGCATGGCGGCGCCATTTCGCTCGCGGCCGTGGCCACCTTTGCCACGCGCTGGCTGATTCCGCGCCTGCCTCTGCTGGCCGCGCGCCACCCCGAGATCGTGGTGCACATCGAGACGCAGACCCGGCCCTTCCTGTTCACCGATACGGCCTTCGACGCGGCGCTGTACGCGGGCACGCCCGAGCAGGTCGCCAACTGGCCCGGCGTGCAGGCGCAGCTGCTGATGCAGGAAGACGTGGTGCCCGTGTGCAGCCCGCGCCTGCTGGAGACGGCGGCGCAGCAATTGGGCATGCCGCGCGGCACGGGCCGTGCACACCAGGGCCTGCCGCCACCGGCGCTGGCGCGGCTGCCGCTACTGCAGCAAAGCACCCGGCCCTATGGCTGGCGACAGTGGTTCGATGCCATGGGAGTGTCGGATGCGCCGCGCGCGCTGGAAGGGCCGCGTTATGAGTTGTTCTCCATGACGGCTGCCGCGGCGGCCTACGGCCTGGGGATTGCGCTGATGCCGCCCATGCTGATCGAGGCCGAGATCGCGCGGGGCGAGCTGGTGGTGGCCTGCCCGCGTCCGTTGCGTGGCGAGCGGGGTTACTACCTCGTGAGCCCCGCGCAGCCCCAGCCGCCGGTGCTGGCCGCGTTCGCTGGCTGGCTGCAGGACATGGCGGTGGCCGGGCCGCTGGCGTAGCCGCTCTTCAGCATCTGTCGATCAGCGTCCACCCATCAACGCGACGCATACCGGCACCAGCACGGCAGTGGCCACACCGTTCAGGCCCATCGCCAGCGCGGCGAAGGCACCGGCCGTGGGATGCACCTGCAGTTCGCGCGCCGTGCCGATGGCATGGGCCGTGAGGCCGATGGCAAAGCCGCGCACGGCCGGGTCGTGCACGCGCAGCAGGCGCAGCAGCGGCCCCGCCAGCACCGCCCCCGCAATGCCCGTGATGGCCACGGCCACCGCTGCCAGCGATGGCGCGCCGCCGATGCGCTCCGCCACGGGCAGCGCGATCGGCATGGTGGCGGATTTGGGTGCGAGCGCCATCAGCGTCTCATACGATGCGCCCAGCGCCCAGGCCAGCAGCAGGGCGGAGACGATCGCCGCCGTGCAGCCCACGAGCAGCGCCACGCTGATCGGGCGCCAGAGCTGGCGAATGCGCTCGCGCTGCGCGAACAGCGGCACGGCCAACGCCACCGTGGCGGGGCCGATGAGAAAGCTCAGCAGTTGCGTGCCCTCGCGGTAGGTGGCGTAGGGCGTGCCCGTGAGCAGCAGCACCGCCACGACGAGCGCCGTCGCCGTCAGTGGTGGGATTAGTAGCGGGTGTGCGCCGCTGCGCCGATACAGCGCCAGCGTCAGCGTGTAGGCCGCGAGAGTCAGCGCCAGCCAGGGCAGGGGCGACGCCGTGAGCCATGCGGCCAGCCCGGGGAGAGACGCGCTCACTGGGCCTGCTCCTGCTCGCGCGGGCGTGCGTCGGCGCTGTCGCGCAGCAGCCAGCGCAGCGTCCAGGCCGTTACCACCAGCGTGATGGCCGCCCCCACAATGCCGGCCACGAGGAACGGCAGCCATTCGCGCGCGATGCGGTCAAAGTGCAGCATGACCCCGGCGATCGCCGGGATGAACAGCAGCATCATGTTCTGCAGCAGGCTGCCCGCGGTGCTCTCCAGCGCCTGCGGGACGCGCCCGTATGCCAGCAGCGCCGCCAGCAGCAGCAACATGCCTGCGAGAGCGCCGGGCAGGGGCAGACCCAGGAGCTGGACCAGAAGTTCTCCCAGCAACTGGAGGATGAAGAGGGCGGTCAGGGCGTAGAGCATTGAAGGCGGGCAGGGCGGCGCGCAGGCGCAAAAACCATGATCATCCCTGATACCCACCGCCCCGCGCTGGCGCTGGGGTGATGCCGCCTCTTTGCGGGAGGTCGGGGGCTCCGCCGGTTGCGCGCAACGGCCATCCGCAATACCCTGGTGTGCAGCGGTCGTCCGGCGAAGCACCCTCCGGTGCAACGCAACGGTCGCCGCACCATTGCACCAGGAGGACTTGCCATGGCTACCGCCCAGCCCCTGTACCACGCACCCACGTTTGAACCTACCGTGGATGAGATCGCCACGCTGAAGCAGCTCGAAATGGGCCAGGCCCTCAGCGTGCCCGACGCGCTCAAGCACCATCTGTCCGGGCGCCTGCTGGATTGGGCCTATATCGGCAAGACGCCCGGGGGCGAGTTCCACATCACCGACCTGGGCCGCCAGCTCATCAAGCGCCAAAACAACTGAGCCGGGTCACCGCTGCGGGGCGGATTCGCCTCCGTCCTACACGGCGTCCCGTGCGGGCGAAGGTACCTTACGGCGACCGCGGCAAACACCCGACGGGTGCGCATCGCAGCTTCGCTGCCATGCCCAGGCGGCGCGGGCCGGGCTTCTCGGCTCCCATTGCGGGAGCCCTGGCGCCAGGTCTGGGTCGAACGCTGTGGCCGCATGCATGGCAAGGGTGGCGTCCTCTTATCGCCGCCCGGCGGCATGTGGCTAACACCCGTAAGCTTTGCCCTTTGGCAGCGTCCCGTGCTGGCCAGTCCTCACGGGGCCCCGCGTACTCGATTGCCGAGGCGCGGGCGGCAGGCACATCGTCCTGCCGCTGCCTCTGGCGCGGTATGCCACCGACCCGGAGATGGCTGACATGATTCACCGCACCGCTCTCGCTCATCGCCAACCGGCCGATCCCCCCGTGGAGCCGGATGTGCCCGCACCACCCCCGGAGCCCGCTGACACGCCTCCGCGCCTGGGCTGAATGGCGGTACGTACGGGCAGTACGCGCACTTGCGCGGGTGGCTGTCTTACAAGGCAGGCCCCCCCAGGCGCTTATGGTGGACCGCAACTACCGGAGCGTGACATGCCACCCAAACCCGCCTCAGGCGAAGTACCCCATTCTTCAGGCCGCAACCGCGTGGCCACCTCCAGGACTGTGACACTGCTGCTCATCGCCGTGGCGGTGATGCTGCTGTTCCTGTGGGCGCCGTGGTAGCGCCGGGAAAGACCGATGGTTTTTTTGCGCTGTTGAACGGGACGTTCGAACGGGGCATTCGTCTGACAGTGGCGGTGCACCTGCGTTCCTAACGTGGTGCTTCGTGTAACACAGGAGCTTCACCATGAACCGCACCCCCAACCGTCCGGGCGCTGCACCATCCCCGGGCACCACCCCGCCGAGCCAGCGCGACGACAAGCGCGCCATTCGCATCGCCCTTGTCACCGCCCTGATCGCGCTGGTAGCCGTTGTCGTATTCAACTTGCGCGCTTCAAAGGATCGCCTGAGCGCGCCTGGCGAAGGGGCTCCCGCAGCCACCCAAGGGTCCGCCGGAATGGCAGGTCCGTCGGTGGATGCCCCCCAGCCCTCAGCGCCCCAGCGCGGCGACACGCCTACCACCCCGGGTCGCGAAGGCATGGGCGCACCTGCCGGGGGCGCGCCCGCGGCGCAGTAAACGATGCGGGCACGCGCATTGCCGCACGACTGACCGGCTACGAACGTGGGTCAAAGAAAGGCGCACGCCACTGAGCGCGTTTTCGATCCCACGTAGGCTTCTTTTCCCGCTGCTCGCTGGTACATGCAGTCAATGGGGCGGGTGCGCAGGATCCTGGCGCTTGTGCGTGACCCAGATGAGAGCGTGCGTATCCACCCCCAGCGCCTGGGCGCGAGCCACGATGGCATCGCGCTGCGCAGCGTCCAGTTGTTTGTCGCGCGCCAGAATCCAGCAGTAGCTGGTATCAGGCCCCAACACCAGCGCCCAGCGGTAGTCAGGGTCAAGCGCCGCGACGTGGTAGCCGCCGTAGAACGGGCCGAAGAAGGACACCTTGAGCGATCCGGTGGTGGGAGCACCCGTGAACAGCGCCTTGCCAACGGCTTCGCGCCATTGGCCCGATGCGGCGGCAAAGCCGCGGTTGACCACGCGCACGCTGCCGTCCGCCTGGGGGGTGTAGGTGGCGGACACATCCGTCATGCCGCGCTCGAATGAGTGGTCGAGCCGGGCCAGCTCATACCAGCGCCCCTGATAGCGCTGTAGATCGAATGGCGTGACCGCTTCTACGCCCGGCGGGGGGCTGGTGTTTGCACAGCCGGCCATTACGGCGACGCCCGCCATCCACAGCGCCCATAGGCCTGCGCGGCAGGACTGGATGACTGCGCGCCGCACAGAAAATAGAAAAGCCGAGAGCAGGTACATGTGATGTCCTTGACCAAGTGGTGGATCAGTGTGTGTGGCGCCATTGCGCCACCAAGGGTTGAAGCCCCGTCAGGTGCTGGACGGGAGTGATCCCTTCCAGGGGCTTTTGGTACAGAGCGGTGCACGAGCCGCCGACCCACAACGCGGTGGTGGGAGACAACTGGGCCCGCAACTCACGCAGGCTGGCGTGAACGACTGTCCCGTTATGCACATTGCTGAAACTCAAAGCCACCACATCCGCCCGATGGGCCACGGCGGCTTGGGCCACGTCGCCCACGGGTGTTTGCGTACCCAACGAAACACAGGTACAGCCCTCCAGTGCCAGCAGTGCTTCAACCATGAGCAACCCTAGGCTATGCAATTCCTGGGGTAGCGTGGTGAGCAGGACCTTGGGACCTTGCGGTATGGGCAGCGGCGCTAGGGAAGCAATGGCGTTGCGCAGAACCCCGGTGATGACCTCGGTGAAGAGGTGTTCCTCGAAGACCTCGAAGCGCCCTTGCACCCAGGCCTCGCCCACGGCCGTGGTCAGGGGAGCCACCAGGTCGGTGACGAACGGAGCGAGCCCCATGCGCAGCTGCGCGTGACTCAGGGCATACCGCAGGGCTTGCGGATCGTGCGCTCCGATGGCGTTAAGAAGGGGAGCCAGGGTCGCAGGTGAGGAGAACGCCTGAAGATTTGTCTTGGACAAAACTGAACTGGGGGATAAAGGTCTCTGGTTCAGCAAGGACAGCAGTTCTGCACTGTCCAAGCCCACCACCTTGCCGGGCCTGGCCCCTGTGTCGAGCAGGCGGCGAATCAGCTTCAGCCGTTGCACCTGCTCGCTCGGATACAGGCGGTCCCCCGCCCCGTCGCGCAAGGGTTGCGGGAAGCCATAGCGTTTTTCCCATACGCGCAAGGTGTCCTTGGCTACGCCGGTTTCGCGCTCCACGGCCGCGATGGGCAAACCTGCGCTCTCGGGATGGTCTGGCGTGCTCATGCGCCAACCTTTATGCGGCGTACAGGCCTCAGGAGGGTATTGAAAGTCATGGACAAACTGTGGGGATTGGTGAAATTGTCTAGGACAAAATTTGTTTTGTCCACTACATTACGCCCATTGTCTGCGCACAGCGCTACCTCTGGTATTTCGCCGAGGGTTGGAGTGATCATGAAAATCGCCATCATTGGTTCGGGAATTTCAGGTTTGGTCGCAGCCCACCGCCTGCGGGCGCAGGCCCGTGTCACGGTCTTCGAGGCGGGGCATTACTTCGGCGGCCACACCCACACGGTGGACGTGTGCCTGCCGGACGCGGCGGGGGAATTGGTAACGCATGGCGTCGACACCGGCTTTCTGGTCTTCAACGAACGGACCTATCCCGGGCTGATTGCCTTGTTTGACGAGCTGCGGGTACCCACCGCGCGCTCGGACATGTCGTTCTCGGTGCAGGTGCCTGGCGCCGGCGCACTCGGCACGGGGACGCTGGAGTGGAGCGGTGCCAACCTGGCAACCGTGTTTGCCCAGCGCCGCAACCTGCTGCGTCCGCGTTTCTGGGGCATGCTGCGCGAGCTGCTGCGTTTCAATCAGCTGTGCACCACCCTGGCGGAGTCGGGCGAAGAGGCCGCGCTGGCCCAGCCCCTGAGCGAGTTTCTGGCGCGGCATGGCTTTGGCACAGCGTTCCGCGACTGGTATTTCCTGCCCATGCTGGGCTGCATCTGGAGTTGCCCCACCGACCAGATGCTGCGCTTTCCCGTGGCCACCATGATCCGTTTCTGCCACAACCACGGGCTGATTCAGGTGAGCAACCGCCCGCAGTGGTTCACGGTGGCGGGTGGCGCACGCCAGTACGTGCACCAACTGCTGCGGGGGCTTGATGCGCGACTGGCCACGCCCGTGGAGCGCATCGTGCGCGATGCCGCTGGCGTGCAGGTGCATGCAGGGGGGCAAAGCGAGCGCTTCGACGCCGTGGTGCTGGCGGTGCACAGCGACCAGGCCCTGCGCCTGCTGGCGCAGCCGACAGAGCAGGAAACCCAGGTGCTGGGTGCCATCCACTACCAGCCCAATCGTGCGGTGCTGCATACCGACGCGCATGTGATGCCGCGGCGGCGCAGCGCCTGGGCCGCCTGGAATTACGAGCGCGCGGCCAGCAAGGAACGTGAATCGGCGCGCGTGTGCCTGCATTACTGGCTCAATCGCTTGCAGCCTTTGCCTTTTGCCGACCCCGTGCTGGTCTCTCTCAATCCGACGCGTTCGATTGCGGCGGAGAAGGTGCTGGCCGAATTCGACTACGACCACCCCGTATTCGATCTGGCCGCCATTGCCGCCCAGGACCAGGTGCCGCAATTGCAGGGCGTGCAGCGCACGTGGTACTGCGGTGCTTGGACGGGGTATGGCTTTCATGAAGACGGCCTGCAGTCGGGCTACCGCGCCGCCGATCTGCTGCTGGAGCAGTTGCGCCAGCGGGAGGCCGCATGAACCCTCCAGTCACCGCGGTCACCGGCAACCGGCCGCACATCGGCTTCGGTCATGTGTGGCACACCCGGCTGCGCCCGCGCCGCCACCGCTTCATCGTCCCGACCTTCTTCCTGCTGCTGCCCATGCGCACGCTGCGCGCGCAGCCGCAGGCCGCGGGCGTGTTGGCGCTGAACCGACCGGGTGCTCTGGCGTTTCGCGATGCCGACCACGGCGATGGCCGCAGCCCGCAAGCCGGGGGGGCATTGGCCTGGCTGGAAGAGCTGCTACGCGGCGAAGGCATTACCGATGCGCAGGGTGAGATCTGGCTGCACTGCTATCCGCGCATCCTGGGCTACAGCTTCAAGCCGGTGAGTTTCTGGTACTGCCACCGCCGCGATGGCAGCCTGCGCGCCATCGTGGCCGAAGTGAACAACACCTTTGGCGAGCGCCATGCCTACCTGCTCGACACACCAAGGTACGGCGAGGAATTACGCGCGCGCAAGGTTTTCCATGTGTCGCCGTTTTGCCCGGTGGAAGGCGGCTACCGCTTTGAATTCAAGCGCAGTGGCACACAGGGGCTTGAGTCCACGCGCGTGCGCATCGACTTTGACGATGCCCAGGGCCCGCTGGTGCTCACTGGCGTGGCAGGGCGCCTGCAACCCTTGGACGCCAGCAGCCGCCGCCGGGCGCTGTGGCACTACCCGTTTCTGACATGGGGCGTCATTGCGCGCATCCACTGGCATGCACTGCTGCTGTGGATCAAGCGTGCGCCCTTGCATTCCAAACCCACGCCGCCTGCACGGCCCGTGACCCGATCTTCCTCGCCGAGCACCTGACCATGAACACCACCACTGTCTCGCCGTCCGCGCTCCCCTTGCCTGACATGCCTGCCGCGGCACGCCATGGACTGCGACTGTTGCAGCGCCTGCAGCGTGGCACGCTCCATCTGGAGCTACCCGACGGCAACGTCGTGCAATTGGGTAGCGGCCAACACCCGCATGCCAGCATGCGCCTGCACAACTGGAAGGTGTTTGGAGCCGTCCTGCGCTCGGGTGATATTGGCCTGGCGGAGAGCTACATCGCCCAGGATTGGAGTACGTCCCACCTGGCCGACTTGTTGCGGCTGCTGATGGACAACCGCGATGCGCTGGAGTCTCTGGTCTATGGCGGCTGGTGGGGGCGGCTTGCGTACCGTCTGCGTCACCTGCTCAATCGCAACACCCGTGCCGGGAGCCGGCGCAACATCCACGCGCACTACGACCTGGGCAACGCCTTCTACACGCTGTGGCTGGACCCGAGCATGAACTACTCCAGTGCATGGTTCGAGGGCAACCTGGGGGGAGACCTGACCCAGGCGCAGCACGCCAAAGTACGCCGCGCCCTGCACAGCGCGGGCGTGCAGCCCGGCCACCGGGTGCTGGAAATCGGTTGTGGCTGGGGTGCCCTGGCAGAGATGGCCGCTGGCGAGTTCCGGGCGCAGGTGACAGGGGTGACGCTGTCCACGGAGCAACTGGCCTGGGGCCAGGCACGCATGCAGGCCGCGGGCCTGGCCGCCCAGGTGGATTTACGGCTGCAGGACTACCGTGATATCCAGGATGGCCCGTTCGATGCCATCTGTTCCATCGAAATGGTCGAGGCCGTGGGGCAGGCTTATTGGCCTAGTTACTTTGGTGCCATGGCGCGCCTGCTCAAGTCGGGCGGGCGCGCCTGCGTGCAGAGCATCGTGATCGACGACGCGCTGTTCGACCGCTATGTGCGGGGTACCGATTTCATCCAGCAGTACATCTTCCCAGGGGGGTGTCTTCCCAGTCCATCGCGTTTTCGCGCCGCCGCACAGGGCGCGGGGCTGCGGGTGGTGGAGGAGTTTGCCTTCGGCCGCGACTACGCGGAAACCCTGCGCCGCTGGCACCAACGCTTCGTCCAGCAGCGAGCCCAGGTACAGGCCCGGGGATTTGATGCGTCTTTCCAGCGCACCTGGGAGTTCTATCTAGCGTACTGCGAGGCCGCATTCGACGCACGCAGCATCGATGTCGTGCAGTACACGCTGGTGAAGGACTGAAGCGCCCCTCACGGGCAACGATCCCCGCTTTTCATGACCCCGTACGGCCCCCTTTTTTTCAACAAGAAAATCATCATGTTCTTATCTCGAATGACGGTCGCCGCCCGCTTGTACGCCGGGTTCGGATTGATCCTGGTCCTTTTGGTGGTGCTGACGGGTATCGCCCTGGTGAAGGTGAACCGCATTGACCAGGCGCTGCGAACCAACAACGACATCCACGTGCAGGTGCAGCGCTACGCCATCAACTTCCGTGGTTCGGCCCATGACCGCTCCATCGCCGTGCGCGACGTGGTGCTGAGTCCGTCCCCCGCCGAGCGCGACCGGGAGATCGCCACCATCGCTGCGCTGGCGGACTTTTACGCCCAGTCGGCTGCGCCGCTGGAAAAGCTCATCACCCGCAAAGGCGCGGCCCCTGAACTGGGGCAGCTGTATGCCGATATTCGCAGCGCTGAATCCAAGGCCGTGGCCACCACTCAGGCCATCATTGCCCAGGTGCAGGCGGGCGACGCCGCTGCGGCACAAACCCTGTGGACGCAGGCCAAGCCGCAATACGTGCAGTGGCTTGCAACCATCAACAAGCTCATCGACTTCAAGGAAGCGCGCATCCAGGCGACCAACCAGGGCGCCATGGACGAGGCGGGCAGCTTCCTCGGCGTGATGTTCTCGGCGCTGCTGCTGGCGTTGGTGCTCAGCGTGGCGGTGGCCTGGAGCGTGGCGCGCAGCATCGTGCGTCAGCTCGGGGCCGAACCCGCAGCGCTGGCCGACGTGGCCAGCCTCGTGGCGCAGGGCAACCTGCGGCCGGTGACGGGCGCTGCCCAGGCGCAGCCGGGGAGTGTGCTGGCATCGCTGGGGGCGATGCAGGCCAGTCTGGCGAGCGTGGTAGGCCAGGTACGCCAGGCGTCGAACGCCGTCACCGTGGGTTCCGAAGAGATTGCCGGCGGCAACGCCGGGCTGCTGCAGCGCACCGAAGAGCAGGCCGCGAACCTGCAGCAGGCCGCCGCGTCCATGGAGCAGATGACCGCTTCGGTGAGGAACAACGCCGACTCGGCCCGCCAGGCCACCCAGGTCGCGGCCTCCGCCAGCCAGGCGGCCCACAAGGGCGGTGCGGTGGTGGCCCAAGTGGTCAGCACCATGGAGGAAATCACGGCCAGCAGCCACAAGATGGCCGACATCATCGGCGTGATCGATTCGATTGCGTTCCAGACCAACATTCTGGCGCTCAACGCCGCCGTGGAGGCTGCGCGCGCCGGTGAGCAGGGCCGCGGCTTTGCCGTGGTGGCCGGCGAAGTGCGGGCGCTGGCGCAGCGCAGCGCCGACGCTGCCAAGGAGATCAAAGGACTGATCGACGGCAGTGTGGCCAAGGTGGAGGAGGGCGCGCGCCTGGTGGGCGATGCAGGAGCCACCATGACCGACATCGTGGAACAGGCCCAGCGCGTGGCGGGCCTGATTGCGGAAATCAGCACCGCCACTGCCGAGCAGACCGACGGTATCGCCCAGGTGGGCAATGCCGTGACCCATCTCGACCAGGCCACTCAGCAAAACGCGGCCATGGTGGAGCAAAGCGCCGCGGCTGCACAAACCCTGAAGCAGCAGGCTGCGCAACTGGCAGAGGCCGTCAGTGTGTTCCGCTTGGCGCAGGACGCAGGCGGTGGTGCACCGGTGTCGGTGGTGCGCCGCACTTCCCCCATGGTGACTGCTGCACCCTCTGCCTTGCGGCTCCGGGGCGATGTTGCAGCTTCTGTTGCATATTAAAACGATAGCGGCTAGCGCTTGACCCATATGCCCTGGAGCCGAATTTCATCCTTGAAGCGCTGGGCTTTTGCAGGCGGTGCGGCCTTGGCGTTGGCGGTGGCTTCGGCCGGTCCCACGACCGGACAGGACGGTGGCGCTGCCCCGGCCTGGGTGCGGCAATCCCTCGTGGGGGCCACCCTGGCGGGGGAAGGGCAGATGCGGTTTTTGGGCTTGCGCATCTACGACGCACGGCTGTGGGTCACGCCTGGTTTTGACGCCAGCCGCTTTGGTGCGCACCCGCTGGCGCTGGAGTTGACCTACCACCGTGGCTTCACCGGTGCGGCCATTGCCCGGCGCTCGGTAGAGGAAATGCAGCGCCAGGCCAGCGTGCCTTCTGAACAGGCCGAGCGCTGGCAGCAGCGCCTGGCGGCCGTGATTCCCGACGTGCAGCCAGGCGAGCGGCTCACCGGCCTGTACCAGCCGGGCCAAGGCATGCGTCTGTGGCGTGGCAGCCAGGAGTTGGCCGCGATTGACGATGCGGAGCTGGCGCGCCTGTTCTTTGGCATCTGGTTGTCACCGCAGACCTCGGAGCCGGGTCTGCGCAGTGCCTTGCTGGCCCGCATCCCCGGCGGAGCGGCCCCATGACTCCCCGGGCTGCGCCCGTGCGTGCGGTTCCGCTGCCCCATTGGTGGTCCGGGCCGGCCTATGGCCTGCTCGGTCTGCCGCTGGCCTTTGTGGCCTTGCCGCTGTATGTGGTGTTACCGCATTACTACGCCACGGAATTGGCTTTGCCGTTGGCCAGTGTGGGTGCTTTGCTGATGCTGGTGCGTCTGCTGGATGCGGCCGCCGAGCCCCTGCTGGGGCGCTTGAGCGACCGCCTGTACCAAGGCCCGCTGCGTGCGGTCTTGTGGGTAGCGGGGGGCTCGGCCTTGGTGCAGGTCCTGGGGTTGTCGGGGCTGTTCTTTCCCGCGGTGCAAGGACCGCAGGCGTTGGCGGCGTGGATGGTGGCGGGGTTGTTGGTGACCTGCCTGGCGCACAGCCAGTTGGTGATTGCGCACCAGGCCTGGGGCGTGCGTCTGGGCGGTGACGCGCTGCAGCGCAGCCGTGTGGTGGCCTGGCGCGAAGGTCCGGGGCTGATCGGCGTGGTCACGGCCAGTGCGTTGTCGGTGGCCTGGGGCGCCGGGCCCATGCTGGCGGTGTTCGCGCTGAGCTTGCTGGCCGGGTGGCTGGCCCTGTGGCACGCCCCACGCCCTGCAGCACCTGCGCAGCGGGATTTGTCTGCCGCTTTTGCCTGGGCCACGGTCTGGCAACCCTTGCGCCAGCCAGCCTTTCGCCGCTTGCTGGCGGTGTTTTTGTGCAACGGCATTGCCAGCGCAGTTCCGGCGGCGTTGATGCTGTTTTTTGCCCAGGACCGGCTGCAGGCCACACAGGCGCAGATTGCCTTGTTTCTGGTGCTGTACTTTGTCAGCGGGGCGCTGTCCATGCCAGGGTGGTTGCGCGCGGTGCGCCGCTGGGCGCTGGAGCGCGCCTGGCTGGGCGGCATGCTGCTGGCGGTGGCCTGTTTTGGCTGGACGACGCTTCTGGGCAGCGGGCAGATTGCGGCCTTTGCGTGGATCTGTGCGTTGTCCGGTATCGCCTTGGGGGCGGATCTGGCCTTGCCCGGGGCTTTGCTGGCGCGCTTGGTGGAACGCCAGGGGGCTCAGGGGCGCAGCGAAGGGGCGTACCTGGGGTGGTGGAACCTGGCCACCAAACTGAATCTGGCCCTGGCCGCAGGCGCGGCGCTGCCGTTGCTGCAGTGGCTCGGCTACAGCCCCGGCATCCAGGACGCCCACGCGCTACAGCGCCTCGCTTGGGCTTACGCGCTGCTGCCTTGCGCCCTCAAGCTTCTGGCAGCAGGTTTGCTGTACCGCCTGCTGATCCACCCCTCCCCGCCGTTGCATGACCAAGGAGTTTCCCCATGAACACCCGCCGCCACGCCTTGCTGGCCTTGCTCGCGGGCACTGCCGTGTTGACCGGCTGTGCCAGCCCCCAGGTGACCGACTATGCCCAGGAGCGTCCACAGCTGGAGCTGGACCGCTACTTCAACGGCCGCATCCTGGCCCACGGTATTTTTCAGCAGCGAGGCGGCGAGGTGGTGCGCCGCTTCACCGTGGTGATGGATTGCCACTGGGAGGGCAATCAAGGCGTGCTGGACGAGGCCTTCACCTATTCGGACGGCAGCACCCAGCGCCGCATCTGGCGCCTGACCAAGCATGCCGATGGGCGCTACACCGGGACCGCTGACGATGTGGTGGGTGAGGCCCAGGGCCAGACCGCGGGCAATGCCTTCCGCTGGAACTACACGCTGCGCCTGCCGGTGGACGGCAAGGAGTATGAAGTGCAGTTTGACGACTGGATGTTCCTGGTCGATGACCGAGTCATGCTCAATCGGGCCACGATGCGCAAGTTCGGCGTCACCCTGGGCGAGGTACTGCTGTCGTTCACCAAGACATAAGGAGCCGCACTGTGTCTTTGAACCCTGCCATCACTGACTGGCGCGGCAAGCGCGTGTGGCTGGTGGGCGCCTCCAGCGGTATTGGCCGGGCCGTCGCAGCGCAATTGCACGCCCAGGGCGCGCAGGTGATCGTGTCGGCACGCCAGCAGGCGCTGCTGGCGTCGTTTGCGCACGAACACCCTGGCAGCCAAGCAGTGGTGCTGGATGTGACCGACGCCCAGGCGGTCCTGGACGTTGCCGCGCGCCTGCAGACCGAGTCACCACTGGACCTGGTGTGCTACTGCGCCGGCCACTACACCCCCATGCGAGCCGACGCGCTGGCGCTGCCCGAGCTGCTGCGCCACCAGCAGGTCAACCTGACGGGCGCGCTGCATGTGCTCGCCGCCGTGGTGCCAGGCCTGTTGGCTTCGGCCCAGGCCGGCCGTGCGCCCCACCTGAGCCTGGTCGCCAGCGTAGCCGGCTGGCGCGGTCTGCCGCAGAGCCTGGCCTACGGACCGACCAAGGCGGCCCTCATCAACCTGGCCGAGACGCTGTTCCTTGATCTGCGCCCGCAGGGCGTGGGCGTGAGCGTGGTGAACCCCGGCTTTGTCGATACGCCCCTGACGCGCCAGAACGACTTCACCATGCCCGCGCTGCTCACGCCGGAGCAGGCGGCCCAGGCCATGTTGCGCGGCTGGGGAAGGGGCGCGTTTGAACTGCATTTTCCACGCCGCTTCACGCTGTGGCTCAAGCTGCTGCGCGTGCTGCCGTACCGCTGGTACTTTCCGCTGGTCCACCGTATGACCGGGCTGTGACGTATGCACCCACCTATAGACACCCACGCTTGCGCCGCCCGTCTGGCCCAGCTCTACGAACAGCTGACTCCCGCACAGCTGTCCCTCCTGGGGGACTACTACGCGCCTGATGCGCGGTTCAAGGACCCCTTCAACGACGTGCGCGGAGTGCCCGCCATCCGTGCCATCTTTGCCCACATGTTCGAGAACCTGGAGCAGCCGCGCTTTATCGTCACCCAGCGGCTGGTGCAGGACGACCGGGCCTTTTTGCAGTGGGAGTTTCACTTCCGCATGAAGCGCTGGCGGGCACAGGTGCCTCAGTGCATCCACGGCGCGACCCTGGTGCATTTTGATGCCCAAGGCCGCGTGACGCGGCACCGCGATTACTGGGACCCGGCGGAAGAGCTGTATGAAAAACTGCCTGTTTTGGGGGCTCTGATGCGCTGGCTGCGCAAGGCTGGCGCGGCACCCCTGCCGCATCCTCATCGCTGTTCACCCCCTAGCGACCGTTAAGGTGGAGAAGGGGAGAGGTTCATGCCGATGAACGTCCATGAAGCCACGATGCTCCCCACCACAAAGACGAACACCCCGACGACTTTCGTCATCGGGGTGTTCGAGGCCAAGAAGGAGATGGGGCGACCATCTCGTCAACGGCATAAGACGCGGCGGAGGGCTCTGCGGGAGGTGGTCAGCGTCCAAAACACGGACTCACCCGGATGGTCCGGAGCACTCTAAGGCAATTGCCGCGGCAAGGCCCTATCAGTAGCGGCCACCGCGGTAGCCACCACGGTCTGCGCCGCCGCCAAAACTTGGGCGAGCTTCCATGGGACGCGCGACGTTGACCGTCAGTGCACGTCCATCGACAGAACGGCCGTTCAGACCGTTAATGGCATCCTGTGCCTCGGAATCGCTGCCCATTTCTACAAAGCCGAAGCCCTTGGATCGGCCTGTATCGCGCTCCATCATCACCTTGGCGGAGGTGACGGAACCAAATTGGGAAAACTGCTGGTGCAGCGATTCATCACGCACGGAATAGGCCAAGTTGCCCACGTACAGTCGGTTGTTCATGTCAGTGTCTTTCTTTCGGGAAATGAAGGGACGGCTTGTAAGCGCATCCCAGAGGAAATGAGTGGGGGAACCAAAATCAATGGCGCCGGCGCGCTGGAGGGGTGGTGCGCGTGCGGTTCTCGATATGCCGAAATGTCACTCGCCCCTTGTTGAGGTCGTACGGAGACATCTCCAGGGTCACCAGGTCACCGGCCAGAATGCGGATGCGGAACTTACGCATCTTGCCCCCGGTATACGCGATGAGCTGATGCCCGTTGTCAAGCGTGACGCGGTAACGGGCGTCAGGCAGAACTTCATCGACCTTGCCCTGCATTTCAATCAACTCTTCTTTGGCCACGGGTACCTCCGTCAATAGCAGGATCAGCCCAGTTGGTTGTGTAGCACCATGCGGCGCCCTTGCGCTAAGGCGTACTGGACTGCTTGTGCATCGCAGGGGAAGCTTGGGAGAAAGCGGAAGATGCGGTCGTACATTCCCCGGCGTATGGAAACCGAAGCAGTAACACCGACATTGGTGGTTTTGGTCAGCGGCGTGACAACGTAGTTGCCCACGCGCTCGGCGTTTTGTTTTTCAAGCATTGCAAACAGACAGGATGTAATCGCGAAGGCGACCATCCAGGAGAGAAAAGAGGGGAAAAGACCTGCCGCGCGTCGGCGCAGGAAAGGCGGGGCAGACCCTGAAAGAGGTTGAAGGTCTGCGATGAGCTTGCTGCTTTGGAGAGTGACGGCCGACACTTTGCAAGAAGTGCGGCGCAAGGCGCATCAGCCAGGATGCTGTCAGGCAGGCGCTATCGAAGCAAGCAGTGGGTAGCGCGTTAGTGGATTATTACTCACCGAAATGAAAAAAGCAAACTTAATTCTTGTGGATGTACCCGATACCGACCAGCAGGCGCCTTAGGGCCCCGGATTGCCGCACAGTCCCCCCGCACCTTTGCGCCCGACGCTATCGAGGGTTTCGGAGGAAAAAGAAAAGGCCGCACGTTCTGGGAACTGTGCGGCCTTGTATGTGGTGCCCGGGGCCGGAATCGAACCGGCACGCCTTGCGGCGGGGGATTTTGAGTCCCCTGCGTCTACCAATTTCACCACCCGGGCAGGCGCGAAAGCGAAGTCGCAAATTATGGCACAGTAACGCGGTATGAAGACCTACCCCACCATTGAAGACGCGATCGGACACACGCCGCTGGTCGCACTGCAGCGCATCGGTGCACAGGACAACGCGGCACGCGGCAATGTCATTCTGGGCAAGCTGGAAGGCAATAACCCGGCGGGTTCGGTGAAGGATAGGCCGGCACTGTCGATGATCCGCCGGGCCGAAGAGCGCGGGGAGATCAAACCCGGCGATACGCTGATCGAGGCGACGTCGGGCAACACCGGTATCGCCCTGGCGATGGCTGCGGCCATCAAGGGCTACCGCATGGTGCTGATCATGCCGGAGGATCTGTCCGTGGAGCGCGCGCAGACCATGAAGGCCTTCGGCGCGGAGCTGGTTCTCACGCCCAAGAGCGGGGGGATGGAATACGCGCGGGATCTGGCCGATCAGATGGTGGCGCAGGGCAAGGGCGTGGTGCTGGACCAGTTTGCCAACCCGGACAACCCCCGCATCCACTACGAGACCACCGGCCCCGAACTGTGGGAGCAGACCGAGGGGCGCATTACCCATTTCGTGAGCGCCATGGGCACCACGGGTACCATCACGGGCGTCGCGCGCTTCCTGCGCGAGAAGAACCCCGCGGCGCGCATCGTGGGTGCGCAGCCGCAGGAAGGCTCGCGTATCCCGGGCATTCGCAAGTGGCCCGAGGAATACCTGCCCAAGATCTACGAGCCCCAGTTGGTGGACGAATTGGTGCTGGTGAGCCAGGACGATGCCGAGGACATGGCACGGCGCCTGGCGCGCGAAGAGGGCATCTTTGCCGGCATCTCCGCAGCCGGCGCCTGCTGGGTGGCGCAGCAGATCGCGCAGCGCGAGGAAAACGCCACCATCGTTTTCGTGGTGTGCGACCGAGGCGACCGCTACCTCTCCACCGGCGTCTTCCCGGCGTGAACGTGAAGATCACAGTGAGCATCAATAAGGCCGCTGGCGCCCGGTAGTCAAGCGCGAGCAGCTATTAATTACGGAGCGCTGTGACTGCCATGGCGCATGCTGGAGGAGCATCGCTATGTCGTACGAAACCCGCTATTGCACCCACTGCGCCACGGCGCTGGCGCCCATCGTGGTCATTGAGGACAGCGGCGAGAAGGAACGCCTGCGCTGCCCCGCCTGCGGCTGGACGCACTGGAACAACCCGACGCCCGTGCTGGCGGCCATCGTGGAGGTGGACGGCCGCGTGCTGCTGGCGCGCAATGCGCTCTGGCCACCCAAGATGTTCGCGCTGATCACTGGTTTCATGGAGGCCGGCGAGACGCCCGAGGACGGCATTGCCC
This sequence comes from [Acidovorax] ebreus TPSY, assembly GCF_000022305.1. Lineage (NCBI taxonomy): Bacteria > Pseudomonadati > Pseudomonadota > Betaproteobacteria > Burkholderiales > Comamonadaceae > Diaphorobacter > [Acidovorax] ebreus. Next base: position 2,539,916 of record NC_011992.1, on the reverse strand, counting down.
GCGAAGTCAAGGAAGAAACCAACTTGGACGCGCGCAGTGTGCAGCTGGTGGGCGTGTATGAGTTCATGCGCATGAACCAGGTCATCATCGCCTACCATGTGCGGGCCGAAGGCGAGGTGCGCCTGTCGCCGGAGCTGCTGGAGCACCGCTTTTATGAGCTGGACCAGCTCAAGTGCTGGCCCGCGGGCACAGGCTATGCGCTGGCCGACTGGCTGCGCTCGCGTGGCCACGAGCCGGTGTTCTTCACCGCCGAGGAAAATGCAGAGCGCCGCCGCGGACTGGACGCGCCGAAGGACTGAGAAAAATGGACATCCACAAGGAAATCGACACCCGGGGCCTGAACTGCCCCCTGCCCATCCTCAAGGCCAAGAAGGCCTTGGCCGACATGGCCAGCGGCCAGCTGCTCAAGGTGGTGGCGACCGACAGCGGCTCGCTGCGCGACTTCCAGGCGTTTGCCCGGCAGACCGGCAACGAACTGGTCGAACAACAGACCGTGGGCGAAGAATTCATCCACGTGCTGCGCCGTCGCTGAGTGATTAATGGCTAAATAGCCGTCCAGCGCTTGTTGGGTAAGCGCTGGTAGCTATCAAAACAGGAATCCCATGCCCGGGCGGCGGGCAGGGGCACCGCCCCGGCGGTGCGTTACAGCGCCAGGGATTGGAGGTATTCGCGGAACTGTGGGCCCACCTGGGGGTGCTGCAGTGCCAGTTCGACCGTGGCTTCCAAAAAGCCTTCCTTGCTGCCGCAGTCGTACCGTTTGCCGGCGTACTGGTAGGCATACACCGTCTCGTGCTGCATCAGGCGCGCGATCGCATCGGTGAGTTGGATCTCGCCTCCCACGCCCTGCGGCTGGTTGCGGATCTCTTCGAAGATGCGCGGCGTGAGCACATAGCGGCCGGCCACGCCCATGCGTGACGGTGCCTTTTCGGGCGCGGGCTTTTCCACGATCTCGTCGACGCGGATCAGCGCGCCGCCAGCGCTCTCGCCCTTGACGATGCCGTAGCGCTTGGTGTGCTCCAGCGGGACTTCCTGCACGGCCAGCAGCGAGCGCCCCTGCTTGGCGAAAGCGGCCGTCATCTGCGCCATCACGCCGGGGCCGCCGGGCTCGCCGGTCATCAGGTCGTCGGCCAGGATGACGGCAAAGGGCTCGTTGCCCACCAGGGGCTCGGCGCACAGCACGGCATGGCCCAGGCCCAGCGAGCGTGGCTGGCGCACAAACAGGCAGTTCATGTCGTCGGGCGCGATGCTGCGCACCAGCGCGAGCATCTCGCGCTTGCCGGCGTTCTCCAGCTCGTTCTCCAGTTCGTACGCGGTATCGAAATGGTCTTCGATCGCGCGCTTGCTGCGGCCGGTGACGAACACCATGTCGCGGATGCCGGCCTCGTAGGCCTCCTCGACCGCGTACTGGATCAGGGGCTTGTCCACCACCGGCAGCATCTCCTTGGGCGATGCCTTGGTGGCGGGCAGGAAGCGGGTGCCGAGCCCTGCGACGGGAAAGACGGCCTTGCGGACACGGGTGGGTGCGTTCAAGTCGGGTGCCTCACGAAAAAGGGTGCCGGGTAAAAACAAAGGCGCCTGCAGCGCCCTTGTCCGGTGATCGGGCTGATCTTAGCCCAGGCGCGCGAGCTGCTCCTGGATGCGCGCTAGCGTGGCCCCGAAGTCGGCCACGCGCTTCTTTTCCTGCTCGATCACGGCCGGCGGGGCCTTGGCCACGAAAGCCTCGTTGCCCAGTTTGCCGTTGGCCTTGGCGATTTCGCCGGACAGGCGCGCGGCCTCCTTGGACAGGCGGGCCTTTTCAGCAGCGATGTCGATCTCCACGAACAGCGCCAGGCGGGCGTCGCCCACCACGGCCACGGGCGCGCTTTGCGCGGCCTGGGCCCAGGCGGCCTCGTCGTCGAACACCTTCACCTCGCTGAGCTTGGCCAGGTTCTGCAGCACCGGGGCGATGTCGCGCATGAAGTCCGCGTCGCCCGCCACCAGCAGCGGCAGGCGCTGTGCGGGCGACACGCCCATCTCGCCGCGCAGCGTGCGGCAGGCGTCCACCACCTGCTTGATGCGCGCCACGTAGGCGATGGAGCCCTCGTCGATTTTCTCGGGCTGGGACTGCGGATAGGCGGCGATGGCAATGGAGTCGCCCTTCAGGCCCGCCAGCGGGGCCACTACCTGCCACAGTGCTTCGGTGACAAAGGGGATGACGGGGTGCGCCAGGCGCAGGATGGCCTCCAGCACGCGGATCAGCGTGCGGCGCGTGGCGCGCTGCTGCGCCTCGTTGCCAGTCTGGATCTGCACCTTGGCGATTTCCAGGTACCAGTCGCAGAACTCGTTCCAGACGAAGTCGTAGAGGGTGTTGGCCACGTTGTCCAAGCGGAACTCGGCGAAGCCTTTGGCCACTTCGGCCTCGACCTGTTGCAGCTGCGAGACGATCCAGCGGTCGGCCTGGCTGAAGCGCAGGTAGCTTTCAGTGCAGCCCTGCGCGGTGTCCATGCCGCAGTCGTAGCCCTCGCAGTTCATCAGCACGAAGCGGCTGGCGTTCCACAGCTTGTTGCAGAAGTTGCGGTAGCCCTCGCAGCGCTTGCTGTCGAAGTTGATGCTGCGGCCCAGCGACGCCAGCGCGGCGAAGGTGAAGCGCAGGGCGTCGGCGCCATAGGCGGGAATGCCCTCGGGGAATTCCTTTTGTGTGTTCTGGCGCACCTTGGGCGCGGTCTCGGGGCGGCGCAGGCCTTGGGTGCGTTTGTCCAGCAGCGGCTCCAGCGCAATGCCGTCGATCAGGTCCACCGGGTCGAGCACGTTGCCCTCGGACTTGCTCATCTTCTTGCCCTGTGCGTCCAGCACCAGGCCGTGGATGTAGACATGCTTGAACGGCACGCGCCCGGTGAAGTGCGTGGTCATCATGATCATCCGGGCGACCCAGAAGAAGATGATGTCGTAGCCCGTGACCAGCACGCTGCTGGGCAGGTACAGGTTGTAGTCGTCGGTGGCACCATCGGTCTGGTTTGGCCAGCCCATGGTGCTGAAGGGCACCAGGGCGCTGGAGTACCAGGTGTCGAGCACGTCCGCATCGCGGGTCAGCGTCTTGCCGGGGGCCTGGGCCTGGGCCTCTTGTTCGTTGCGGGCCACGTACACATTGCCGTCCTCGTCGTACCAGGCAGGGATCTGGTGGCCCCACCACAGCTGGCGGCTGATACACCAGTCCTGGATGTTGTTCATCCACTGGTTGTAGGTGTTGACCCAGTTCTCGGGCACGAACTGCACCTGGCCGCTGGCCACGGCGTCGATGGCCTTTTGCGCGATGCTCTTGCCGGTGGCGTCGCCCGTGCCTTCTTGGGCCACCTTGTTCATGGCCACGAACCACTGGTCGGTCAGCATGGGCTCGATCACCTGGCCGGTGCGGGTGCAAATGGGCACCATCAGCTTGTGCTTCTTGGTCTCGACCAGCAGGCCCTGGGCCTCCAGGTCGGCCACGATGGCCTTGCGCGCCACGAAGCGGTCCATGCCCTGGTACTTGGCGGGGGCGTTCTCGTTCACCGTGGCCTGCAGGGTGAGCACGCAAATCATGGGCAGCTTGTGGCGCTGGCCCACCTGGTAGTCGTTGTTGTCGTGCGCGGGCGTGACCTTGACCACGCCGGTGCCGAACTCCTTGTCCACATAGGCGTCGGCAATCACCGGGATCTCGCGGTCGCACAGCGGCAGCTTGACCATCTTGCCGATCAGGTGCGCGTAGCGCTCATCCTCGGGGTGCACCATCACCGCCACGTCGCCCAGCATGGTCTCGGGCCGCGTGGTGGCCACCACCAGCTGGCCCGAGCCGTCGGCCAGGGGGTAGGCGATGTGCCACAGCGACCCGTCTTTTTCCTCGTTCTCCACTTCCAGGTCCGACACGGCGGACTGCAGTTTGGGGTCCCAGTTCACCAGGCGCTTGCCGCGGTAGATCAGGCCCTGCTGGTACAGCTTCACAAAGGTGTCGGTGACGACCTTGGAGAGCTTGTCGTCCATGGTGAAGTACTCGCGGCTCCAGTCCACACTGTCGCCCAGGCGGCGCATTTGGGTGGTGATGGTGTTGCCGCTCTTTTCCTTCCACTCCCACACCTTCTTCACGAAGTCGGGGCGGCCCAGGTCATGGCGGCTCACGCCTTGCTCTTGCAGCTGGCGCTCGACGACGATTTGTGTGGCAATGCCCGCGTGGTCGGTGCCCGGCACCCAGACGGTGTTGTGCCCCAACATGCGGTGGTAGCGCGTCAGGCTGTCCATGATGGTCTGGTTGAACGCATGGCCCATGTGCAGCGTGCCCGTCACGTTGGGCGGAGGCAGCTGGATGGCGAATGCCGGCTGCCCGGCCTGCGCCGCGCCCGTGCCGCGGTAGCCTGCCACGCCGTAGCCGCGCTTTTCCCATTCGGGGCCCCAGTGGGCCTCCAGGGCGGCGGGCTCAAAGGACTTGGAGAGGCTGTTCAGGCCGGGTTGTTCGATCGTGTCGCTCATGGCAATGAAAAACGGCATCCCGTGGGATGCCGCCTGGGCAGTGGTTCGGAGGATGGGGGCATTTTATTCGGTTACCGCCATGCTTCCATACTGATAGCTGCTTGCGCTTGCTGGATAAGCGCTGGAGGCGCTTTTTACTCAGACCCTGTGGTGGGCACGAATTCGGGGCGGTCGTTGGTCTGGGGTTTGAGCGGCGCGCTGGTATGGCCGCCGGCGCGTTCCTTGCGCCATTGCTCCTTGCGCGCCGTCCACTCGGCCAGCCGGGCGTGGGCGGTGGTGCTTTCGCGCTGCATCTGCGCGGTGTCGGCCAGTTGGGCCGACAGCTCCAGCCGGATGCCGTTGGGGTCGAAGAAGTAGATGCTCTTGAAGATGTGGTGGTCGGTCACTCCGAGCACCTGCACGCCGTGTGCCTGCAGACGGGTTTTGGTGTCCTCCAGCTCCTGCACGGTGTTCACGCGGAAGGCGATGTGGTTGACCCACGGGGGGGTGTTGGGCGAGGGCTCGGGCTTCACGTCGTCGCCCAGGTCGAAGAACGCGATGAACGAGCCGTCCTGCAGCCGGAAGAAGAAGTGGGTGTAGGGGCAGTACTCGCCCGTGCTGGGCACGTAGTCGCTCTGGATGATGTGGTACAGCGGCAGGCCCAGGATGTCCTCGTAGAAATGGCGCGTCTCCTCCGCGTCGCGCGCCTTGTAGGCGTAGTGGTGCAGCTGCTGGATGGCGGCGGGGGGCGGGAGGGTGTCGTGGGGAGCAGTCATGGCGTTGTCTCCGGGATAGGGCGCCAGGGCGCATGCTGGTATGAAGAAGTGCCTGAAATTCTACTATTCGTAATTGATTTGCGTTAAGTGAATCTGAAAAACCGCTGTCCAGCAGGCATGGCGCAGCCGCCGCGGCAAAGGCGGCCGGTGGCTTCAAACGGGAAAGGGGGAGTGGTGCTCAGGCGTTCGCCTGGGCGGCTTTCTTCCAGGCATCCGCGGCGGCCTCTGCGTCGCCGCGCTGCTCGGCCAGCTCGGCCAGATGGCGCCAAGCGCTGGCGCGCAGCGACGCATCGGTAAGCTGCTGAGCGGCCTGGGTGAAGAGTTGCTGGGCCTTGCCCCACAGGTTGCGCTGCAGGCAGGCCTTGGCCGACAGGTATTGCAGACGCGCGTTGCGCGGAGCCGCCTGCTGGGCGGACTCGATGCGCGCCAGCCAGTTGGCATCCAGCGCCTGCAGGCTGCCCTCAAGCGCGCGCACCAGCTTGAGCACCTGGGCATCGGGCAGCGGGGGCTGAGCGGGGTCCGTCATGCGTTCCCACACCGGCAGAAGCCATGCGCGCACCTGCATCGCATCGCCGCCCAATTGGCCCAGCCAGATGCGCTGCAGTTGGGCCGGGTCGTAGGCGCCGTTGATCAGTTCCATTGCCAGGCCGCGCACGATGCTCTCGGCGGCGGCCGGCGAAAAAGCGTGGTGCTTGCCCAGCAGACGGGCCGTTTCCAGCGCCTGCTCGGTCTGGTGCGACAGGCGCGATGCCTTGAGTTTGGCGCGCAGTGCCAGCGTGCGGCGCGCCGTGCCGGCCGGCAGGACGGAAAGGCGCTCCAGCGCGGTGGTGGCGTCGCGCTCGTCCAGCGACCAGCGTGCAGCGCGCAGCTGCGCGCCCTCGCACAATTCCTGCTCGATGGCGACCGCACGATCGGGAATGTTGTCCAGCGCCTGCTGCAAGTGTGCTTCCCGCGTGGCACGGTCCTGCAGCGCATGCGAGCTTTCCGCGGCCACCATGTGGGCCAGCGTGCGCAGCCGACGGCCATGGGGCAGGGCTTCCTTGGCGTCTTCGAGGGCGCGCTCCTGCGCGATCGCGGATTCCGCGGATTTGCGGGCGCGCAGGAAGCGCCCTCCCAGCATCTGCGACAGCGCATCCAGCAGCGCACCGTGCATGGCACGCTCCTTTTGCAGCAGGCGCCAGCGGCGCGCCTGCATGGGTAGCTCCAGCAGCGCCGCCAGGGCACGCAGCGCCGCGTACAGCAGCGTGAAGCCGCCGAACAGCAGCATCAGCACCATGTTGAGGGACAGGTCGATGCGGTAGGGCGGCCAGAACAACGTGACCGTGCCCTGGTTGTTGCCCGCAAACAGGGCGACGGCAACGGCCACACCGAACAGGGCCAGGAACCAGAGTGCTGCGCGCATGGGCAGAGTGTCCTAGGGGCGGGTCAACGGCCGGCCGCGGCCGTGGCCAGCGCGGCGAAGGTGTCCTCCAGCGCGGGCATTTCGACGGTCTTCATGTGCGCCTGCAGCTGCTGCAGGGCCTCGATGGCGTTCTGCGTGCGGCGCGAGGCAGGATCGAAGTACTTGCCCAGCGCGCTGTAGGCGCCGGCCAGGTCGGCGCGCGCCGAATCCATGCGACGCGCCAGCAGGCCCAGCCGTGCATTGAGCAGCTTGAGCTTGAGGTTCTCGCGCAGGAAGAAGGCCTGGTCGGGGGCGAGCAGGATTGCGTCGGGATGGTCGATGCGGCTCACGCGCACCAGGCCGCGCACCTCGTCGCGCACGCCTTCCCAGGTGCGGTGCAGCGTGGCTTGCCAGCGCGGCTGGCTGGCGGTGCTCGCGGCGGGGGCGGGCGCCGTCGCCTCGCCCGTCGGGCGGCGCATGCTGGCTGCCTGGGCCACGCTGCCCAGCAGGGGCAGCTCGTCCACCTGGAGCACCAGGTCGTCCAGGCGGCCGAGCAGACCCGCAGTGTCGATGACGTTGGCGCGCTCCAGGCGCTCCAGGTCATGGCCCATGGCGCGCAGCACGGGCGCCAGGCGCGGCTGCGATGCGCGCTCCACGCGCTGGCTCGCGCTCTTGAGCGCGGCCACCAGGGGCTGCAGGCTGCCCGTGAGTTGGGCCTGCTGCTGCGCCAGGCGGATGGCGGCTTCCACGTCCACCACCAGGTTCTCGTCGCGCGTGCGCGAGAGGCTTTGCATGAGCTCTTCCAGCTGGCTGCGCTGCAGCGCGACTTCGCTCACGCGGGCTTCTGCCACGGCCAGGCGCGTGGAGGTCTCGCGCGCCAGTTCCTGCGCTTGCTGGGCCATGGTGCGCGCCTCGATGGCCTGGGCGCCGGAGTCGGCCGACTGGCGTGCCAACTGCTCCTGGATGGACGACAGCCGCTGCCACAGCATCACCGAACTGGCCAGCGCGGCAATGGCGATGGCGCTCAGCGCGAACAGGGTCGCGCGGCCGCCGTGGGGCGCGGCGGGCCGGGGAGCGGCGGGCGCCGGTGCGGGCAGCCCGGATGAGGACTCATTGCTCATAAAGCGATTCTATCGAGGCTGCCACTTCATCGAACGCCGGACGGCATTCGTGCACGCTGCCAAAGCCGGCCGCACGTGCGGCCTGCGCGATACGCGGGTGGGTGGTCAGGGCGCGGGCCATGCCCCAGTGTTGCGCGGGCAACACAGCACGCAGGTTGGCGATGGCCTCGGAACTGCTCAGCAGCCAGACCGAGCCGTCGCTGGCGGCTGCTTGCGCCAGCACCAGTTGCTGGGCGTCGAGGCAGGGTGCGCCGCGCTCGTACGCGGCGACGAAGTCCACCGCGCCACCCGCAGCGGCAATCTGCCGGGCCAGCCATTCGCGCCCGTTGCCGCCTTCGGCCGTGGGGGCGTTGGCTCCACGCACGATGAGCACGCGGTCGCCCGGGCCGATCTGCGGCGCGACCACCTGCCACAGGGCTTCGGAGTCAAACTGCGCGGCGTCGGCGCCGGGAGCGTCAATGCGCTCGGTCGCAACCCCGGCCTGCACGAGTGCCGCCACGGTACCGGGGCCGGGAGCCCATACTCTCGTTTTGGTAGCTGCTAACGCTTGTCCAGAAAGCGCTAGAGGCATATTTGATTCAAAGAAATACTGCGCCGCGTTGCCGCTCACGAACATCACCGCGCAGTAGCGGTCCACGCATGCGCGGGCCTGTTGCAGTTCCTCGCGCAGAGCCGGGTTGGTCACCGGGCCGATGGCGATGAGTGGCAGCGCCAGCGCGGCGATGCCGCGCGCCTGCAGATCGGCGGCCCACTGCGTGGCCTCGCGCGCGGGGCGCGTGACGATGGCCCGGGGCGACTGCACGGGCAAGGTCAGAGCGCTCCCACCGCGCCCGCAGTGCGCAGCTGTGCGGCGACGGCCAGTCCCAGCGCATCGGCCTGCTCCAGCGTATGCACGGGGGCCGCGCCCTCGGCGCGTACCAGCGGCACCCGGGCCGCGACGTCGCCCCAGGCGGCGCGCAGCGAGAGCGTGTCGCCGTCCCACTGGCCATGTGCTGCCAGCGGCATGGAACAGCTCCCCCCCATGGCGCGGCTTACGGCACGCTCGGCCGTCACCGTGAGCCAGGTGCGCTCATGGGCCAGCGGCGCCAGCGCCTCGCGCAGGTCGTGGCGGTCGCCGCGGATCTCGATGCCCAACGCGCCCTGGCCGGCGGCGGGCAGCATCTGCTCGGGCGTGAACACGGCGCGGATGCGCTCGTGCAGGCCCAGGCGCTTCAGGCCTGCGGCCGCGAGCACGATGGCCGCGTACTGGCCCTCGTCCAGCTTGCGCAAGCGCGTCTGCACGTTGCCGCGCAGCGGCTCGATCTGCAGGTCGGGGCGCAGCGCTTGCAGCAGCACCTGGCGGCGCAGGCTGGACGTGCCCACCACCGCACCGTGGGGCAGCTCGTCCAGCGATGCGTAGCCGGGCGACACGAAGGCGTCGCGCGGGTCCTCGCGCTCCATCACACAGGCCAGGGCGAAGCCCTGGGGCAGCTCCATGGGAACGTCCTTGAGCGAATGCACTGCGATGTCGGCGCGGCCTTCCTCCAGCGCCACTTCCAGCTCCTTCACGAACAGGCCCTTGCCGCCCACCTTGGACAGCGTGCGGTCCAGGATCTGGTCGCCGCGCGTGGTCATGCCCAGCAGCGCCACGGCGTGGCCGCGCGCGCGCAGCAAGGACTGCACATGCTCGGCCTGCCAGAGCGCGAGTTGGCTTTCGCGCGTGGCGATCACGATGGAAGGAAGCGAGGGGGAGGGAGTGGTCATTGCGGCGTCTGTCTCGGCCCCCGCAGGCACGGCGGCGGGGCAGCGGGGAATGCTAGCATGCTGCGCTGCAACAGCCGCGCCATTCCATCAACCATCCCATCGGCGCGCCAGGAGACCTTTGCGCATGACCGCCCCCGCCCGCAAGACCGACGCCGCCGCGGCGTCGGCGCCCGCCCGCAAGACCGACAAGGACCTGCCGCTGATCCAGGACATCCGCCTGCTGGGGCGCATCCTGGGCGACGTGATCCGCGAACAGGAGGGCGTGGCGGCCTATGACCTGGTGGAGCAGGTCCGCAAACTGTCAGTGGCCTTCCGGCGCGACGCGGACCACGAGGCCGACAAGGCGCTGAAGAAGCTGCTCAAAGGCTTGACGGGCGACCAGACGGTGAGCGTGATCCGCGCCTTCACGTACTTCAGCCACCTGGCCAACCTGGCCGAGGACCGCCACCACATCCGCCGCCGCGCCGTGCATGAGCGCGCGGGCAGCGCGCAGGAAGGCAGCATCGAGGTGGCACTGGCGCGCCTGCGCTGGGCCGGCATCGCGCCGCGCACCGTGGCGCAGACGCTGGCCACCAGCTATGTGGCGCCGGTGCTCACGGCCCACCCGACCGAGGTGCAGCGCAAGAGCATCCTGGACGCGGAGCGCGAGATCGCCCTGCTGCTCACCCAGCGCGACGATATTCAGGCGCGCGCCCAGCTCTACAACAGTGCGAAGGACACGCTCACCCCGCGCGAGCTGGCCGCCAACGAGGCGCAACTGCGCGCGCGCGTGGCCCAGCTGTGGCAGACGCGGCTGCTGCGCTACTCCAAGCTCACCGTGGCCGACGAGATCGAGAACGCCCTTTCGTACTACGAATACACCTTCCTGCACGAGATCCCCAAGATCTATGCCGAGCTGGAGCGCGAGCTGGGCGGCAGCCACCCCGTGGCGAGCTTCCTGCGCATGGGCCAGTGGATCGGCGGCGACCGCGACGGCAACCCCAACGTGAGCGCCGACACGCTGGCCCTGGCCCTGCGCCGCCAGGCCGAGGTGGCGCTGCGCCACTACCTGACCGAGGTGCATCACCTGGGGCGCGAGCTGTCGCTCTCCAGCAACCTGGTGCAGGTCTCGGCCGAGATGCTGCAGCTCGCCGCACGCTCGCCCGACACCAGCGAGCACCGCCGCGACGAGCCCTACCGCCGCGCACTTACGGGCGTGTACGCGCGCCTGGCCGCCACGCTCAGGGATTTGACGGGCGGCGAGGCTGCACGCCATGCCGTAGCCCCACAGAATGCGTACGCCAGCGCGGGCGACTTCCTGGCCGATCTGCGCGTGATCGAGGCTTCGCTGCGCTCGCACCGCGGTGCGGCCCTGGTGGGCGAACGCTTGCGCCCGCTGATGCGCGCAGTGGAAGTGTTCGGTTTCCACCTGGCCACGGTGGATCTGCGCCAAAGCTCCGACCAGCACGAGCGCGTGGTGGCCGAACTGCTGGCCACCGCCCGGGTGGAGTCCGACTACGAGGCCCTGCCCGAGCCCGCGCGCCGCGCGCTGCTGCTGCGCCTGCTGTGTGACGCACGGCCTCTGCGCGTGGTGGGGGCGCCGTATTCCGAGCACACGACGGGCGAGGTCGCCATCTTCGAGACCGCGCGCCAGATGCGCGAGCGCTATGGCGACGACGCCATCCGCCACTACATCATCAGCCACACCGAGACGGTGAGCGACCTGCTGGAGGTGCTGCTGCTGCAAAAGGAAGTGGGCCTGTTGCAAGGCACGCTGGACACGGGCGCCAGGGCGGACCTGATCGTGGTGCCGCTGTTCGAGACGATCGAGGACCTGCGCAATGCCGCGCCCATCATGCGCGAGTTCTACGCGATCCCTGGCATCGCGCAGTTGGTGCGCGCCAGCGGGGCCGAGCAGGACATCATGCTCGGCTACAGCGACAGCAACAAGGACGGAGGCATTTTCACCAGCAACTGGGAGCTGTACCGCGCCGAGATCGCGCTGGTGGCGCTGTTCGACGAGATGAACGCCGCCCAGGCGGGCACGCCCATCCAACTGCGCATGTTCCACGGCCGTGGCGGCACGGTGGGGCGTGGCGGCGGGCCCAGCTACCAGGCCATCCTGGCGCAGCCGCCCGGCACCGTGCGCGGGCAGATCCGCCTGACCGAGCAGGGTGAGGTGATCGCCTCCAAGTACGCCAACCCCGAGATCGGCCGGCGCAATCTGGAAACCCTGGTGGCCGCCACGCTGGAAGCCACGCTGCTGCAACCCACCAAGTCCGCCACCAAGGCGTTCCTGGAAGCGGCCGAGCAGCTCTCGCAGGCCAGCATGGAGGCTTACCGCGCGCTGGTGTACGAGACACCGGGCTTCACCGATTACTTCTTCAATTCCACGCCGATCCGCGAGATTGCCGAGCTCAACATCGGCTCGCGCCCAGCCAGCCGCAAGGCCAGCCAGCAGATCGAGGATCTGCGCGCCATTCCCTGGGGCTTCAGCTGGGGCCAGTGCCGCCTCACGCTGCCGGGATGGTTTGGCTTCGGCGCGGCGGTGGATGCCTTCACGCATGCACCGGGCAAGGACCCCAAGGCCCAGCTGGCGCTGTTGCAGAAGATGTACCGGCAGTGGCCGTTTTTTCGCACGCTGCTGTCCAACATGGACATGGTGCTGGCCAAGAGCGACCTGGCGCTGGCCTCGCGCTACAGCGAGCTGGTGGCCGATGCGCGCCTGCGCAAAAAGGTGTTCGGTGTGATCGAGGCCGAATGGCAGCGCACGGCCGACGCGCTCACGCGCATCACGGGGGAAAAGCAGCGCCTGGCGGCCAACACGGCGCTGGCGCGCTCCATACGGCACCGCTTCCCCTACATCGACCCCCTGCACCACCTGCAGGTGGAGCTGGTGCGCCGCTGGCGCGCGGGCCAGGGCGACGAGCGCGTGCAGACCGGCATTCACATCTCCATCAACGGTATTGCCGCGGGACTGCGCAACACGGGCTGAGGTACGGGCGTGGTAGACGGCATCACGGCACAGTGGCTGCAACGCCTGGGCGCGCAGGTCGCCTGGGCTTACGGCCTGCGCGTGCTGCTCGCGCTGGGCGGCGCCATGGCCTGGAGCTGGGGCACGCACCAGGTGGAGCTGGTGGTGCCGCTGTTCCTGGGCGTGCTCGCGTCTGCGCTGGCCGAGACGGATGACAGCTGGCGCGGCCGCCTGAAGGCGCTGCTGGTCACACTGGCGTGCTTCGCGCTCGTGGCCTTTCCGGTGGCGGCGCTCGTGGACCAGCCGCTGTGGTTCCTGCTGGTGCTGCTGGTGTGCAGCTTCGTCTTCACATTGCTGGGCGCGGTCGGCGGGCGCTACCGCGCGATCGCTTCGGCCACGGTGATCCTGGCGCTGTATGCGGCACTCAGCGTGCCCCAGGGTGCGGGCGACACGCAGCCCTGGTGGCGCATGCCTGCGCTGCTGCTGGCGGGCGCGGGGTGGTACGGGCTGTTGTCGTTGGCGTGGTGTGTGCTCACGCCGTTGTTGCCCCTGCGGCATGGCATGGCTGCGCTGTATGAGGAGCTGGGCGCCTACCTGCGGCTCAAGGCCAGCGTCTTCGAGCCCGTGCGCGGCGTGGATGTGCAGCAGAGGCGGCTGGCGCTGGCACAGACCAATGCGCGCGTGGTGGCGGCGCTCAACAGCGCCAAGGAAAGCCTGTTCAGCCGCATGGGCGCGCAGCCGCCCCAGGGACGGCTGCTGCAGCTGCTCAACCTGTATTTCATCGCCCAGGATATTCACGAGCGCGCGAGCTCCTCGCACTACCACTACAACGAATGGGCGGACGTGCTCTTTCACAGCGATGTGTTGTACCGCTGCCAGCGCGTCCTCACGCTGCAGGGCATGGCCTGCACGCAACTGGGTGAAGCACTGCGCCGGCGCCGCCCGCTGGTGCGCGATGCGGGGCATGCGCAGGCGCTGGCAGACTTGCATGATTCCATCACCTACCTGGAGCGCCAGGGCCAGAGCGCCTGGCAGCGCCCGCTGCGCTCGCTGCGCGCGCTGGCGCGCAACCTCAGCACGCTGGACGCGCAACTCACCACCGCCACGCTGCCCATGCAAAACGCTGTGCTAGGCGACATCGCATTGTTCGACCGCACACCGCGCTCGCTGGCCGATGCGTGGGGCCGCGTGCGTGCGCAGCTGCATGCGCGCTCGGTGCTGTTTCGGCATGCGGTGCGCCTCACGCTGGCGCTGGCCGCGGGGTATGCCGCCATGCAGCTCACGGACCCCAGGCACGGTTACTGGATCCTGCTGACCACGCTGTTCGTCTGCCAGCCGACCTATGGGGCCACCGTGTCCCGCGTGGCGCGGCGCGTGCTGGGCACCGCGCTGGGGCTGGTGGCGGGCTGGGCGTTGCTGGAGCTGTTCCCCAGCCCGACCCTGCAGGCGCTCTTGGCCGTGGCGGCGGGGGTGCTGTTCTTCCTTATGCGAACCCAGCGCTACCTGCTGGCCACGGCGGCCATCACGCTGATGGTGCTGCTGTGCTTCAACCAGACCACGGGCGAGGGCTACACGCTCATCCTGCCGCGCCTGCTGGACACGGTGATCGGCAGTCTCATCGCGGCGGCCGCCATGTTTCTGGTATTGCCTGACTGGCAGGGCAAGCGCCTGGGTGCCGTGGCGGCCGAGGCGCTGGAGGCCCATGCGCTGTACCTGCGCGAGATCATGTCGCAGTACGCCACGGGCAAGGACGACGACCTGGACTACCGCCTGGCGCGCCGCGTGGCGCACAACGCCGATGCGGCCCTGTCTGCCGCCCTGTCGCACATGCTGCTGGAACCGCGCTGGGTGCGCCGCCACGCGCGCGTGGGCCTGCAGTTGCTGGTGCTCTCGCACACGCTGTTGAGCTATCTGTCGGCCCTGGGTGCGCACCGCGGTCTGCCGGCCGACGTGGCGGCCGATTCGTTGGCAGAGCGCGCCGCCCGTGAGGCCGCGAACCAGATCGAGCAGATGGCTCAGGCGCTGCGCGGGCGGCATGCGCTGGCGCAGGAGGATGGCGCTGCCGAGGGGTTGGCGCTGGCGCTGGAGCAGGCGGCCGATGCCTCCGGCGACGGCCTGTCGCTCGTGCAGGCCCAGTTGGCTCTGGTGTGCCGGCAGGTGGCGCCGCTGCGGGCCGCGGTGCGCTCGCTTGCCGGGCAGGGCGCGGCGGCCTGAGGCTGATCTAGCCTGCAAAGCCCCTCTTGTTCCACCCTTGGCGCGCAGGTGCACCGGCTAGCATGGCCGGTCGTCACGCAATACATATTCTTCGATCATGAGAAACCGGGTTTTGGCCTTCTGCGTCCTGGCCGGGCTGGCGGCCGGCTGTGCGCCCTTGCCAACGGCGCCGCACGGCGCGACGCCGGAGGGGGCGCACGCGCCCACGGAGCAACAGGCGGTGAACGCAGTCCGCCAATGGGACGTGCTGGCTGCCGACGTGGCGGCGCATGTGGCCGACCGGCTGCGTGCGTGGCCCGCGGGGCAGCACCCGATCCATGTGGAGATGGCCCCCCAGGCCTCCGACTTTCAGCGCGGCTTTCGCGAGTTGCTGGTCACGCATTTGGTGGAGCGGGGCATCGCCGTGACCACCGAACCCGCAGCCCTGCGGTTGCGGGCCAGCACCCAGCTGGTGCAGCACCACGCGGGTGCGGCGTCCGCGGCGCCGTTGCAGCGCCTGGCCGAAGGTGTGTACGTGCGGCGCAATGCAACGCATGCGGACGCGAGTGTGCCGATGCGCACCGAGGTGCTGGTCGTCACGTCGCTGGAAAGCGAGGGCCGGGTGCTGGTGCGCACATCTGACGTGTACACGATCGCGCAGCCGGACGCACCGCTGTACCAGCGCCCCGCTGCGGCGCCGGGGCCCCTCACGACCTGGCGGGTCGTGCCATGAAGGAGGGAGACCGCATGACGCAACGCATTGGAATACAGCGGCGCGTGCTGCTGGCAGCGGCGCTGACCGCCAGCGCATTGGCCCTGCCGGGCTGCGCACGCTACTACTACGGCGCTGCGGCCAGCAGCGACCCCGTGGACCTGATGGCCAGCAACCACGGCGCCGCGGATGCGCTGTTGCTGCAAGTGCCGCTGGATCCCGATACCCCCGTGCTGGTGGGAACGGTGGTGCAGTTGGACCGGTTGGATGAATCTTCGCGCCTGGGGCGCTTGGTGGCCGAGCAACTGGCGGGCCGGCTGGTCCAGCGCGGCTTGCGCGTGACCGAGCTGCGCATGCGCGAGACCCTGGCGATGCGCCCCGGCCAGGGCGAGCTGCTGCTGTCGCGGCACGCACAGGAGGTGGCGCGCGCCCAGGCGGCGCAGGCCGTGCTGGTGGGCACCTACGCGGTGGCGCCGCAGGCGGTTTACGTGAGCCTGAAGCTGGTGGGCGCGGGCAACGCGGTGCTGGCGGCGCACGACTATGCACTGCCCATGGATGCCAACGTGCGCGGTCTGCTGGCGGGCCGGTAGCCCATTGCCGCGCCGTTATGCTATTTATTTAATAGCTGTTAGCGCTTGATGGGTAAGCGCTAGAAGCCATTTTGACTTGAATTAGTGCAGCGTGAGTGCGCCGGCGCTCTTGCTCTTGCCGGCACGTGCGGGCGGGTTGCACAGGCCGCAGGTGTAGTGGCGGTTCTCGTACAACTCGGTGACGAACTGGCCGCTGCACTGCGAGCACTTGGTGCGCGTGAGCATGCCGGCATCCACGAACTTCACCAGCCGCCAGGCGCGCGTGAAGGACAGCAGCGGGTCGATCTGCGCCGCGGCCACCTGCTCGTTGTAGAGGCGATAGGCCTTGGTGAGCAGCTCCACCGCGTCCAGGCTCACGCCCTTGGACAGGTATTCGTAGATGTTCAGGAACAGCGAGCTGTGGATGTTCTCCTGCCAGGTGAGGAACCAGTCCGTGGAGAAGGGCAGCTGTCCCTTGGAAGGCGACTTGCCCGCGATCTCCTTGTACAGGCGGATCAGGCGCTCGTACGACAGCGTGGTCTCGGACTCCAGCACCTGCATGCGGGCTCCCATCTCGATCAGCATGGCGGCGCGTTCGATTTGCTTGGATTCGTTGAGAACGCTCTTGGCGGGTGCGGACATGGCGGGCTTTCGGAAGAAGAGGGAACGCTGGCGTGGGACTTCAGAGCACTTCGGAGACGCGGCTGGCCATCAGGATGTTGGCGTGCAGCGTGTTGGTGGCTTCGCTGGCGGCTTTGCGCGGCGTGTTGTGGCTGGTCAGCAGGGTCCACACCAGTTCGTCATCCACGCGGAAGCTGCACAGCAGCGTGTTGCGCGAGGCCAGCTTGAGCACCTGTGCGGCGGACAGCGATGCCAGAATGTCGGCCGCTTCTTCGTTCAGCCCCAGACGGAAAACGGCTTCGGCCTTGTCCTGGCGGATCAGGGTCTGCGCCAGCATCAGGTAAGTGAGGTTGGCTTCGCGGATTTCGGCGAGCAGTTGTTCGGAGGTCATGGGGCAATCCTTTCCAAGAGGGGATCACTGCGTTGCATAACGTTGCATGTGTTGCGTGATCCAATGAAATGGATTGTGAAACCGGGGCAAAAAGAAATTAAGTCGGGGTTCGGCGCTGCGTAGCGTCTGGCGGATGAGCAGCCTTTGTAGGAATTTGCCTTACAGCGGCGTCGGCGTGTGGCGCGTGTTTGCGGTAGTGGTTTCGCCGGTACAGGCATGAAAAAACGGGCCGCAGCCCGTTGGATGGAGTGCGCGCGGTCGTGCGCAGGGGGAAGGCACCGTGTCAGGCGCCTGGCGCCTGGCTCAGTCGGCGTCGCCCATCTGGGACTGCAGGTAGTTCTGCAGCCCGACCTTGGCGACCAGTTCGATCTGGGTTTCCAGAAAATCGATGTGCTCTTCGGTGTCTTCGAGGATGTCTTCCAGCAGTTCGCGCGAGACATAGTCGCGTACCGACTCGCAGTAGGCAATGCCTTCCTTGATGGTGGCCTGCGCTCCGCGCTCGGCGCGCAAATCGCATTCCAGGATCTCGGGTACGTCTTCGCCCACCTGCAGCTTGGCCAGGTCCTGCAGGTTGGGCAGGCCGTCCAGCATGAAGATGCGGTCCATCAGGCGGTCGGCGTGCTTCATCTCGCCGATGGACTCGTCGTATTCCTTCTTGGCCAGCTTGTCGAAGCCCCAGTGCTTGAGCATGCGGTAGTGCAGGAAGTACTGGTTGATGGCCGTGAGCTCATTCTTCAGCTGGGCCTGCAGGTGTGCGATGACTTGCGCGTCGCCTTTCATGGGGCTTCTCCTTTCAGTCAGAAAGGGGCATTGTCATGACCCTGGCACCAGGGGGCAAGACAATGCCCCTGCATGCAGGCTTTGCCTGCGTGTGATGCTGAGTCGTGTTCTCGAATGGAATGAACTGATAGTCAATGTCAATCCAATTGATGTGTTCAATTTATTGGATTTATCATTCGATCCGGCCTAGACTTCAGTCTTGTTCTAGCCCATCAACCTAAGTAAGAGGAAACAGCAATGTCCGTGCTTAACACCACTATCAAGCCTTTCAAGACGCAAGCCTTCAAGAACGGCAAGTTTGTCGAAGTGACCGAGAAGGACGTCCTGGGCAAGTGGGCCGTGTTCTTCTTCTACCCGGCCGACTTCACCTTCGTGTGCCCCACCGAGCTGGGCGACGTGGCCGACCACTACGACGAGCTGCAGAAGCTGGGTGTTGAGGTGTACTCCGTGTCCACCGACACGCACTTCGTGCACAAGGCATGGCATGACGCCTCCGACACGATCCGCAAGATCAAGTACACCATGCTGGGCGACCCCACCTGGCAAATCAGCCAGAACTTCGACTGCCTGCGCGAAGGCCAGGGCCTGGCAGACCGCGCCACGTTCATCGTGGACCCCCAGGGCGTGATCCAGGCGATGGAAATCACCGCCGAAGGCATCGGCCGCAACGCCGCCGATCTGCTGCGCAAGGTCAAGGCCGCCCAGTACGTGGCATCGCATCCTGGCGAAGTTTGCCCCGCCAAGTGGGAAGAGGGCGCCAAGACGCTGGCTCCTTCGCTGGACTTGGTCGGCAAGATCTAAGCTGGCACCAGCCGCGTTCAGCCGCCGCGGCGGCTGACCAAGACGCCCGGGTGCCAGGCGCCCGGGTTTTTTTTGCCCATAACTAGATTGATTAGGAGTAACCCTATGCTCGACGCCAACCTCCAAGCCCAATTGAAAGCCTATCTGGAGCGCCTGCAGCGCCCGGTGGAGCTGGTCGCCACGCTGGACGATGGCGCCACTTCCCAAGAGCTGCGGGAACTGCTCCAGGAGATCCGCTCCCTCTCCGACAAGATCACTGTGGTCGAGAAGAACGACGCGCCCGTGCGCAAGCCGTCCTTCCTGATCACCAACCCCGGGGTGGACACCGGCGTGCGTTTCGCGGGCGTCCCCCTGGGCCATGAGTTCACCTCGCTGGTGCTGGCGCTGCTGCAGGTGGGCGGCCATCCCTCCAAGGAATCGGCGGACCTGCTGGAGCAGGTCAAGGGCCTGGACGGCGACTTCCATTTCGAGACGTACTACTCGCTGTCCTGCCACAACTGTCCCGACGTGGTCCAGGCCCTGAACCTGATGAGCGTGCTCAACCCGCGCATCACGCACACGGCCATCGACGGCGCCGTGTTCCAGGACGAGATCAAGGAACGCCAAATCATGGGCGTGCCCACCGTGTTCCTGAACGGCAAGAACTTCGGCCAGGGCCGCATGGAGCTGGCGGAGATCGTCGCCAAGATCGACAGCGGCGCCCATGCCCGCGTGGCCGCCAAGCTCAACGCCATGGAGCCGTTCGACGTGCTGGTGGTCGGCGGTGGTCCCGCCGGTGCCGCGGCCGCTGTGTATGCGGCGCGCAAGGGCATCCGCACCGGCGTGGCGGCCGAGCGCTTCGGCGGCCAGGTGCTGGATACCGTGGACATCGAGAACTACATCTCGGTGAGCAAGACTGAAGGCCCCAAGTTCGCCATCGCGCTGGAGCAGCACGTGAACGACTATGACGTCGAGGTGATGAACCTGCAGCGCGCCAAGGCGCTGAAGCCCGCCGCAACGGAAGGCGGCCTGGTGGAAATCGAACTCGACAACGGCGCAACGCTCAAGAGCAAGACCGTGATCCTGTCGACAGGCGCGCGCTGGCGCAACATGAACGTGCCGGGCGAGGAGCAGTACCGCACCAAGGGCGTGACGTACTGCCCGCACTGCGACGGCCCGCTGTTCAAGGGCAAGGACGTGGCGGTCATCGGCGGCGGCAACTCGGGCGTAGAGGCCGCGATCGACCTGGCCGGCATCGTCAAGAGCGTGACGGTGCTGGAGTTCGCCAGCGAGTTGAAGGCCGATGGCGTACTGCAGAAAAAGCTGCGCAGCCTGCCCAACGTGACGGTCATCCTGAACGCCCAGACCACGGAAGTGAATGGCGACGGCAGCAAGGTCACCGGCCTGACCTACAAGGACCGCACGACGGACGAGGCCAAGACCGTGGCGGTCGAGGGCATCTTCGTGCAGATCGGTCTGTTGCCCAACACCGACTGGCTCAAGGGCACGGTGGACCTGACGCGCTTTGGCGAGATCATCATCGACGCCCGGGGCCACACCAACGTGCCGGGCGTGTTCGCCGCGGGAGACTGCACCAACGTGCCGTACAAGCAGATCATCATCGCCGCGGGGGCGGGCGCGACGGCGGCCTTGTCGGCCTTCGACCACCTGATTCGCCACTGATATCTAAGCCAAATTGGCCTTTAGCGCTTACCGGTCAAGCGCTGATAGCTATCAAAAACAAAGCGCCTTTCGGGGCGCTTTTGTTTTGATGCAGGGGCGGTCAGTACTGCAGCCGTTCCGGCCGCACCTCCTGCAGGATGGTGGTCGCGATCTCCTCGATGCTCTTGGTGGTGGTGGACAGCCAGCGAATGCCCGAGCGGCGCATCATCGCCTCGGCCTCGGCCACCTCGTTGCGGCAGTTCACCAGATCGGCGTACCGGGAGCCGGGGCGCCGCTCATTGCGGATCTGCGACAGCCGTTGCGGGTCGATCGTCAGGCCGAAGATCTTCTTGCGGTGCGGCACCAGCGCGGGCGGCAGTTGGCGGCGCTCGAAGTCCTCGGGGATCAGTGGATAGTTGGCCACTTTCAGGCCGCACTGCATGGCCAGGTACAGGCTCGTGGGCGTCTTGCCGCTGCGCGACACGCCGATCAGGATCACGTCCGCACCCGACAGGTCGCGGTGGCTCTGGCCGTCGTCGTGGTCCAGGCTGAAGTTGATGGCTTCGATGCGGTCGCTGTATTCCTTGGACACGCTGATGTCCGAGAAACGCCCCACGCGGTGGTGTGACTTCACGCCCAGCTCGGACTCCAGCGGGCGGATGAAGGTGCCGAACATGTCCAGCAGCATGCCCCTGCAGCCGTCCTCGATGATCTTGAGCACGCTCATGTTCACCAGCGTGGTGAACACGATGGGCTTCTTGCCCTCCAGCTCGGCCGTGTGGTTGATCTGGCGCACCACCTGGTGCGCCTTGTCCTCGGTATCGATGAAGGGCAGGCGCACGTGGCGCGGGCGGATGTCGAACTGCGCCAGGATGGCATTGCCGAAGGTCTCGGCCGTGATGCCGGTGCCGTCGGAGATATAGAACACGGTGCGCGTGTGCGTGGCAAGCATGGGAAAGGAAGAGCGGGAAGGAGAGCGTGGTGAAGCGATGGCGCGTGCGCTGCGGCGGGCAGCCCGCCTACAATGGCGCCCATTATTCCCAATTTCTCCCCATGCACCGCGCCGGCCCACAACCACAACAGCAAAGCCGTGGCCGCTGCATGAGCGACGACTGCCCTCCTTCCCTTGACGCGACGGTGGGCGCAGACCGGTTTTTAAACTCTGGAGCTTTCCCATGTCTGCACGTTTCGAGGCGACCGCCCTGGTCGTACCGTTTGAGAACCTGAGAATGAGCGACGTCGAGGTCGTTGGCGGCAAGAACGCCTCCCTCGGCGAGATGATCTCCCAACTGCCCCAGGGGGTGCGCGTGCCCACGGGCTTCGCCACCACCGCGCATGCGTTCCGCGAGTTCCTCAAGTACGAAGGCCTGCACGACCGCATCAGCCAGCGCCTGGCCGCGCTGGACGTGGACGACGTGCGCGCGCTGGCCGAGGCCGGCGCCGAGATTCGCGGCTGGGTGGAAAACCAGCCGTTCCCTGCCGACCTGGAAAAGGCCGTGCGCGAGGCATTTGCCGCGCTGTCGGCGGGTAACGACCAGGCCAGCTTCGCCGTGCGCTCCTCCGCCACGGCCGAGGACTTGCCCGACGCCTCCTTTGCCGGTCAGCAGGAGACCTTCCTGAACGTGGTGGGCATCGAAGCCGTGCTGCACAAGATGAAGGAAGTGTTCGCGTCGCTGTACAACGACCGCGCCATCTCCTACCGCGTGCACAAGGGTTTTGCCCATGACGTGGTGGCCCTGTCGGCGGGCGTGCAGCGCATGGTGCGCTCCGACCTGGGCGCGGCCGGGGTGATGTTCACCATCGACACGGAAAGCGGCTTTGAGGACGTGGTGTTCATCACCTCGAGCTACGGCCTGGGCGAAACCGTGGTGCAGGGCGCCGTGAACCCCGACGAGTTCTACGTGCACAAGCCCATGCTCCAGGCCGGCAAGCAGGCCGTGATCCGCCGCAACCTGGGCTCCAAGCTGATCCAGATGGTGTTCTCCACGGCGCAGGAAAAGGCCGCCAGCGGCAAGCTGGTGAAGACCACCGAGGTGGCAACCGAGCTGCGCAATCGCTACTCGCTGACCGACGCCGAGATCGAGCAGTTGGCCCACTACGCGCTGGTGATCGAGCAGCACTACGGCCGCCCCATGGACATCGAGTGGGGCAAGGACGGCACTGATGGCCAGCTCTACATCCTCCAGGCGCGCCCTGAGACGGTGAAGAGCCAGGCCAAGGGCCAGGCCGAGCAGCGCTTCAAGCTCAAGGGCCACGGCCCGGTGCTGGCCGAAGGCCGCGCCATCGGACAGAAGATCGGCACCGGCCCGGTGCGACTGGTCAACGACATCGCCGAGATGGACAAGGTGCAGCCCGGTGACGTGCTGGTCACCGACATGACCGACCCCAACTGGGAGCCGGTGATGAAGCGCGCCAGCGCCATCGTGACCAACCGGGGCGGGCGCACCTGCCACGCGGCCATCATTGCGCGCGAACTGGGCATTCCGGCCGTGGTGGGCTGCGGCCACGCCACCGACGTGCTCAAGGACGGCACGCTGGTCACCGTGAGCTGCGCTGAGGGCGACACCGGCCGTATCTACGACGGCCTGCTCGAGACCGAGGTGACCGAGGTGCAGCGCGGCGAGATGCCGCCCATCTCCACCAAGATCATGATGAACGTGGGCAATCCGCAACTGGCCTTCGACTTCGCCCAATTGCCCAACGAAGGCGTGGGCTTGGCGCGCCTGGAGTTCATCATCAACAACAACATTGGCGTGCACCCGAAGGCCATCCTGGACTACCCCGCCGTGGATGCCGACCTGAAGAAGGCCGTGGAGAGCGTGGCGCGCGGCCATGCCAGCCCGCGCGCGTTCTACGTGGACAAGGTGGCCGAGGGCGTGGCGACCATCGCCGCCGCGTTCTGGCCCAAGCCCGTCATCGTGCGCCTGTCGGATTTCAAGTCCAACGAGTACCGCAAGCTCATCGGCGGCAGCCGCTACGAGCCCGAGGAAGAGAACCCCATGCTGGGCTTCCGTGGCGCAGCGCGCTACGTGAGCCAGGACTTCGGCGAGGCCTTCGCCATGGAGTGCGAGGCTATCAAGCGCGTGCGCAACGACATGGGCCTGACCAACGTGCAGGTCATGGTGCCCTTCGTGCGTACGCTGGGCCAGGCCGAGCGCGTCACCAAGCTGTTGGCACAGCACGGCCTGCAGCGCGGCGAGAACGAGCTCAAGCTCATCATGATGTGCGAGATCCCGAGCAACGCGATATTGGCCGAGCGCTTCCTGGAGTACTTCGACGGCTTCTCCATCGGCTCCAACGACCTGACCCAGCTCACCCTGGGCCTGGACCGCGACTCGGGCCTGGAACTGCTGGCCGCCGACTTTGACGAGCGCGACCCGGCCGTGGAGGCGCTGATCCACCTGGCCATCAAGGCGTGCCGCGCGCAGGGCAAGTACATCGGTATCTGCGGGCAGGGCCCCAGCGACCATCCCGACTTTGCCCAGTGGCTGGCGCGTGAGGGCATCACGTCGATCTCGCTGAATCCTGACAGCGTGATCGATACCTGGCAGCAACTGGCGCGCTGACCGCGCCGCAGCCGCAGGCCATGCCCCACCGCCGGTCGCTCACGCAGGAAGAGATCGAGGGGGCGCCTTTTGCCCCCGACCTGCACGATGCACGCCACCTGTGGCTGAAGGCGGGCCTGCTGCTCGTGTGGGTGCTGGTGTCGTTCGGCACCGGCTACTTCGCGCGCGACCTGCAATTCCTGGTGGGCCCGTGGCCGTTGAGCTACTGGATTGCCTCCCAGGGGGCAGTCCTCATGTTCATTGGCATCGTCTGCGTTTACTGTACCGCCATGAGCTACTTCGAACGGCAGGACATGGCGGCGCAGCGCAACGCTGCCACAGCCCCACCCCATGATTGAACGCGGCGGCGAGGGGCGCAGCTACATGGCGCGCCTGAACCGCATCGTGGCGCTGTACATCGCAGGGCTGCTGGGGTTCGTGGCCCTGATGGCCTGGGCCGAGCAGCGCGGGCTGTCGCGCCAGTGGATTGGCCCCATCTTCCTGTTTCTCACCGTGATGGCCTACGCCGCCATCGGCGTGTACGGCCGCACCACGGATGCGGACGAATACTACGTGGCGGGCCGCCGCATTCCGCCGTTCTACAACGGCATGGCCGCCGCCGCGGACTGGATGAGTGCGGCCTCGTTCATCAGCCTGTCGGGCGCGCTGTATCTGCAGGGCTTCTCGGGCACGCCGGAGCAGCCGGGCGGGCTGGCCTATCTGTTGGGCTGGACGGGCGGCTTCGTGCTCGTGGCCATGCTCATCGCGCCGCACCTGCGGGCGATGAACCTCTACACCGTTCCGGACTTCTTCCAGGTGCGTTTTGGCGGGCGCTGGCCACGCATCATCGCGGCCCTGTCGGCCGTGCTGTGCTCTTTCACCTACGTGGTGGCGCAGATCTACGGCGTGGGGCTGATCGCCTCGCGCCTGACCGGGGTGCAGTTCGAGATCGGCATCATGCTCGGCCTGGGCGGCGTGCTGCTGTGCTCGTTCCTGGGGGGGATGCGCGCCATCACCTGGACGCAGGTGGCGCAGTACATCGTCATCCTGCTGGCGTTCCTGATCCCCGTGTCGTGGCTGGCGTACAAGCAGCTCGGCAACCCCGTTGCACCGGTGGTGGCGGGGGCACAGATCGGCAAGATCACCACGCTGGAGGGCGGGCTGCTGGCCTCGGAGGTCGAGCAAGACGTGGTCGCGGCCTACCTGCAGCGCGCCGAGGATTACAAGACGCGACTGGCCGACGTGCCCGCCGCACTCGCGCGTGAGCGCGAAGCGGCGCGCGAGCGCATCCAGCGCCTGCGCGCCCAGAACGCCGACGTGGGGCTGATCGTGGCCGCCAGCCGGGATTTGGCCTCCATGCCGCGCGACGAGGCTGCCGCGCGCGATCGCTGGACGCGCGAGATGCGCGACAACTATGAGCGCGCCCGCGCCATGGGCGGCTTGCCGCGCCACAGCCAGGCGTTTGCGGGCGATCCGCAGGGCACCCCGCAGGAGCGCCAGACCTTCGACGATGCGCGCCGCAACTTCCTGGCGCTGATGTTCTGCCTGATGGTGGGAACGGCCGGCCTGCCGCACCTGCTGACGCGCTACTACACGGTGCCCTCGGTGGCGGGTGCGCGCGCGTCGGTCGCGTGGTCGCTGTTCTTCATCGCACTGCTGTACCTGAGTGCGCCGGCGCTCGCCGTGCTGGTGAAGTTCGAGGTCATGAACAACCTCGTGGGCAGCAGCTTCGACCAACTGCCCAACTGGATGGCGCAATGGGCGCGTGTGGACGCGTCGCTGCTGTCCGTGGAGGACGTGAACGGCGACGGCATCGTGCAGTTCGGCGAAATCCGCTTCGGAGCCGACCTCATCATGCTGGCCACGCCCGAGATCGGCGGGCTCCCCTACGTGATCTCCGGCCTGGTGGCCGCGGGCGGGCTGGCCGCTGCGCTGTCCACTGCCGACGGCCTGCTGCTCACCATCAGCAACGCGCTGGTGCGCGACCTGTACCACCAGGAAACGCGCCGCAAGGCGTCGCCCGAGCAGCGGGTGATCCTGACCAAGTTCACGCTGCTCTCCGTGGCGCTGTCCGCGGCGTTCGTGGCGGCGCTCAAGCCGTCCGAAATCCTGCCCATGGTGTCGGCGTCGTTTTCCATCGCCGCATCGGCCTTCGTGCCCGCGATGGTGATGGGCATCTTCTGGCGCGGTACTACGCGCCAGGGCGCGGTAGCCGGCATGCTCGCCGGCCTGTCTGTCACGGTGTATTACCTGTTGGCGCAGGTGGACAGCGTGCGCGATTGGGTGCCTTCCGCGCTGCTCGTCGATGGCCTGTGGTTCGGCATCCATCCGATTTCGGCCGGGGTCTTCGGCGTGCCGGTGGGTCTGGCTGTGGCGTGGAGCGTCAGCCTGGCCACGCGGCCGGGCCGCGTGCGGCCGGCTCCCGCGGACGGGCTGTAGCGCGCCGCGCCCCGCGGCTGCGCGCCCACGGCGACCTGCGGTTTGACCTCATTCACAAATGGTCACATTCGTGCCACGCTGATCCCGTGCGGCGTTCCATGCCGCTTTTCCATCACGTACCAAGCGAAGAGGTGGGCATGATTCTCGTGAAGACACCGGCTGGGCAACTGGCGCTGAAGGATCGCCAGGGTGCGCTGTCGCCGCGCCAGCGCTCAGCCTTCATCCTGTTCGACGGCAAGCGCACCCTGGACCAGGTGCTGACGGCCACGGCGGCCATGGGCATCTCGCGCGAGGACGTGCAGCTCATGATCGACCAGGGGTTGCTGGAGAGCGGACCGGGAGCGCCGGCAGCCGCGGCCGCAGCGCCGGCGGACGGCGCCGAGGTGCAGGTCGATGGCACGGGGCGCACGCAGCGCGAGCGCTATCAGGCCGCCTACCCGATCGCTACCGAACTTACCGCCAGCCTTGGGCTGAAGGGCTTCCGCCTGAATCTGGCGGTCGAGGGGGCTGCCGGGTATGAGGATCTGGCGGCGCTGGCTCCCAAGATCCGCGAGGCCGTGGGAGACGCCAAGTACACCAGGCTGGAGAGGGCGTTGTTCGCGTGAATGCGGCGCTGGGCGTGGCCCCTGCCGGACCCACCCAGTCCTCAATAAAAAAGGGAGCGTGCATGACACGCTCCCCTTGCATGAACAGCGTCCGCAGCCGGACGCAAGGTGTTCTTAGACGCGCTTGCGGTATTCGCCCGTGCGCGTGTCGATCTCGATCTTGTCGCCCTGGTCCACGAACAGCGGCACGGCCACTTCGAAGCCGGTGGCGATCTTCGCGGGCTTGAGCACCTTGCCGGACGTATCGCCCTTCACGGCGGGTTCGGTCCAGGTGATCTCGCGCTCCACGCTGGTGGGCAGTTCCACGGAGATGGCCTTGCCGTCGTAGAACACCACTTCGGCCGCCATGCCGTCTTCGAGGTAGCTGATGGCATCGCCCATGTTGGAGGCTTCCACTTCGTACTGGTTGTACTCGGCGTCCATCCACACGTACATCGGGTCGGCGAAGTAGGAGTAGGTGCACTCCTTCTTGTCCAGGATCACGTTGTCGATCTTGTCGTCGGCCTTGAAGACGACTTCGGTGCCCATGTTGGACAGGAGCGCCTTCAGCTTCATGCGCACGGTAGCGGCGCCGCGGCCGCCGCGGGCGTATTCGGTCTTCAGCACGATCATGGGGTCTTTGCCCTGCATGATCACGTTGCCGGCGCGGATTTCTTGAGCGATTTTCATGGCTTGCTTGGGAAGGAAAGGTTGACCGCTCCACAAGTCGGGGCGGGCGGGCGTGGCCCAGGCGTTTGCGTGAACTGGGCCGCCTTCCACCCCGGCGCATGTTCCGCGGCGGGGGCGCCGGCTGGGCACGCGAGTGCCGCCTTCGAATGGCGCAAAACCGGGGATTCTAGCTTTTCTCCGCCACAAACCCTAGTAGTAAGGTCAATAAATCCTGCTGTGCCAGCAGCCGCGCACGCGCGGACTGTATACATGCGCGCCATTCGCCCAGGGTGGCCGCGTCCAGCGGCGGCAACTCGCTGCGAGTCTCCAGACCGTTCCAGAGGGCCGACCAGCGCCGCAGCGACGCTGGTGCGTGCAGCCAGTCCAGGAAGGCCAGTAGCTTGGCGTGGTGCGCATCGTCGTGCTGCGGATAGATCTGCCACACGAACGGCTGGCCCGCCCACAGGGCGCGCACCAGTGAGTCCTCGCCGCGCACGAAGTTCAGGTCGCAGGCCCAGAGCATTTCGTCAAAGGCCGGCTGAGGGCAGGGTGGAAGATATGAAATTGATAGCTGCTCGCGCTTGCTGTATGAGCCTTGGAGGCTTTTTTGACTCTCAAACTGCTGCTGCCATTGGCGTACGGCCGCCGTGGCACGTCCGGGCGTGACCAGCAGCCGCACGTCGCTGCGCGGTTGCCATTGCGCCAGCAGCTGGGGCAGGGCGGGTGGTTCGTAGCAGAACAGCGAGATGGCGACTTCATCTGCCCCGATGCCGTGGCCGGCGCGCCAGGCGGTGCGGTCGAACGCGGCCTGGCGCGCCAGCAGGTCTGGCTCACGCAGCAGGCCGCCCGTGCGCTCGGTGAAGCCGGGGTAGTAGAACCAGCGTGTCAGGCCTGCCCCCGGGCCGCTCATGAGCGGAGACGGCAGCCGGTGGCAGCGTTCCACATAGGCCTCGGCCGACAGGTACTCCAGGTTGATCCATAAGGGTTTTGGGCCTGTGGCGTTTGTGTGGTGAGCGATGGCAGCTATGAATTGCGGAGCAATCTCGCAGCCGAAGGCCTCCACCACCACGTCGCCAGGCCCGTCTGCGGGCGCCTGCATGGGCCAGGGCAGCACCTGTACGCCAGGTGCGCCCTGCGGCGCCATCCAGGCCAGAGCGCTGGCGTCATCCACCCACAGGCGCACGCGGTGGCCGCGGCTGCCCAGATCGGCCGCCAGGCGCCAGCACACGCCGATGTCGCCAAAGTTGTCGATCACCTGGCAAAAGATGTCCCAGCGCAGGTGGGCCGTGGCCTTCGTCATGGCGCCTCCTGGGCGCCGGCGCGCAGGTGGTCCACCAGCAAGCGTGCGACGCTGGACAGCGACTCCTCCGAGCGCACGCACAGCGACAGCCGCCGCCGTGCCCAGGGCTCATCCAGCGTGATGGCGCGCAGGGCCAGCGTGCCGCGGTAGATCTGGGCGCTGCCGCGCGGCAGCACGGCCACGCCCAGACCGGCGGACACCATCAGGCACAGGGCGTCATAGCTCGTGACCTGGATGCGCAGCTTGAGGGGCATCTCCTGCTCGGCCGCGGCGCGTGTGAGCAGGTTGTTGATGGCGCTGCCCGGATGCATGCCCACAAAGTCGCAGGCCAGGGCGTCTGCCAGGCGCACGCTGCGGCGGCGTGCCAGCGCATGGCCCGTGGGGACGATGAGGACCAGCTCGTCCTCGCGGTAGGGCAGCAGGGTCACGCGCTCGCCATAACTGCCGTGGTTGAGGATGCCCACGTCGGCTGCGTTCTCGGCCACCGATTGCGCCACGGCGGTGCTGATCTGCTCCTGCAGCCGCACATCGACCTGCGGATGCGCGGCCATGAAGCGCTGCAGTTCGCCCGGCAGGAACTGCGTGATGGCCGAGATGTTGGCCACCACGCGCACGTGGCCGCGCACGCCGGCGCGAAAGTCCTGCATCTGCGTGGCGATGCCGTCCAGGTCGTTGAGCACGCCGCGCGCCAGGTGCAGCAGGGCGTAGGCCGCGGCCGTGGGCTCGGTGCCGCGGTTGCTGCGGGTGAACAGCTCCACGCGCAGCGCGTCCTCCAGCTCGGCCAGGCGGCGGCTGGCGGCGGAGGGCGCGATGTGTTCGCGCGCGGCGGCGCGGGCGATGGCGTTTTCCTCCATCACCGCGACGAACAGGCGCAGGGAGACCGGGTCGAGCTTCATGGGCGGCGATGGTACTGCGGCGGCGGCGGGCCATGCCGGTTTGCGATGGCAGCTTCGCGCTTGAGCGTTTTGCGGCCCGGCCGGGGCGCCGCATCATGCCGCCTGGATTGCAGGAGACATATGACCCCCAAGTACTACACCGCTGCCCCCACGCCCGCGGCACTGGCCGGCGTGCGCGTGATCGAAATGGGCCAGCTCATCGCCGGGCCGTTCTGCGGCAAGACATTGGGCGAGTTCGGCGCCGATGTGGTGAAGATCGAGGCCGTGGGCGCGGGCGACCCCCTGCGCAACTGGCGCCTCATCAAGGAGGGCACCTCCGTGTGGTGGCAGGTGCAGTCGCGCAACAAGAAGTCGGTGGCGCTGGACCTGCGCCAGGCCGAGGCGCAGGACATCGCGCGCCGCCTGATTGCCGAAGCCGACGTGCTCATCGAGAACTTCCGTCCCGGCACGCTGGAGGGTTGGGGCCTGTCGCCCGAGGCGCTGCACGCCCTCAACCCGGGCCTGGTCATCCTGCGCATCTCGGGCTACGGGCAGACCGGGCCGTACCGCGACCTGCCGGGCTTTGGCGTGATCGGCGAGGCCATGGGCGGCCTGCGCCACCTCACGGCCGAGCCCGGCCGCGTGCCGGTGCGCGTGGGCGTCTCGATCGGTGACACGCTGGCCGCGCTGCACGGCGCCATCGGCGTGATGATGGCGCTGTACCACCGCAAGGTGAACGGCGGCGCGGGCCAGGTGATCGACGTGGCCCTGCACGAGGCGGTGTTCAACTGCATGGAAAGCCTGATCCCCGAGTACAGCGCCTTTGGCGCCGTGCGCGAGGCCGCGGGCAGCGCGCTGCCGGGCATTGCGCCGAGCAACGCCTACCCCTGCCAGGACGGCTGGGTGCTGGTGGCCGGCAACGGCGACAGCATCTTCAAGCGCCTGATGGCCACCATCGGCCGCCAGGATCTGGCCGATGACCCGCAACTGGCCGACAACGCCGGCCGCGTGGCGCGCGTGGCCGAGATCGACGCCGCCATTGGCCGCTGGACCGCCGAGCGCACCGTGGCGCAAGTGATGGAGTTGCTGGCCGCCGCACGCGTGCCCGCGGGCAAGGTCTATACCGCCAAGGACATCGCCGAGGACCCGCACTACCAGGCGCGAGACATGCTGCTCACGCAGCGCACGCGCGACGGCTACGAGCTGCAGGTGCCGGGCATCGTGCCCAAGCTCTCGGCCACGCCGGGCACCATCCGCACCAGCGCGCCGCGCCTGGGGGACGACACCGATGCCGTGCTGGCCGAGGCGGGGCTGACGGCCGAGCAGATCGCGCTGCTACGCAGCAAGGGAGTGATCCAATGACGACCAGCGTGTGGAACGGCGCCGGGCGGCGCATCGAGCTGTGCGACGTGGGCCTGCGCGACGGCCTGCAGATGGAGGCGCAGTTCGTGCCGACCGAGGACAAGATCGCGCTCGTGAATGCACTGTCCCACGCGGGCCTGTCCAAAATCGAGGTGACCTCGTTCACCTCGCCCACGGCCATCCCCGCGCTGCGCGACGCCGAGGTGGTGATGCGCGAGATCGAGCGCCGCCCCGGCGTGACCTACACCGCGCTGGTGCCCAACGCGCGCGGCGCGGAGCGCGCCATCGAGTCGCGCACCGACGAGCTGAACCTGGTCATGTCCGTCAGCGAGACGCACAACCTCGCCAACCTGCGCATGACGCGCGCGCAGTCGTTCGCGGCACTGGCACAGGTGATCACCATGGCGCAGGCGGCGCAGGTGCCGGTGAACGTGTCGCTGTCGTGCGTGTTCGGTTGCCCCATGGAGGGCGACGTGGCGCTGGACGCCGTGTGGGAGCATGTGCAGCGCTTCGCCGACCTGGGCGTTGCGGGCATCACGCTGTGCGACACCACGGGCATGGCCTTTCCCACGCAGGTGGGGCAGGTGGTGGCCGCTGCGCGCGCGCGCTGGCCGGGCATGGCCTTCACGCTGCACTTTCACAACACGCGCGGCATGGGCCTGGCCAATGTGCTGGCGGCCATCGATGTGGGGGCGCAGCGCTTTGACGCATCGCTGGGCGGCCTGGGTGGCTGTCCCTATGCGCCGGGTGCCACGGGCAATGTATGCACCGAAGAAGTGGTGCATGCGCTGCAGCTCATGGGTTACGACACGGGCATTGATCTGCCGGCGCTGATCGCCACTGCGGCCCGCCTGCCCGCGCTGATCGGCCACGAGGTGCCCAGCCAGATCGTGAAGGCGGGGTGCCGGCTGGACCTGCATCCGGTGCCGGCCGGCTTCGACGCAATCCGCGAGCGTGCGCTGGCGCGGTAGCTTTCACCGCACATCCATAACGACAGGAGACAACCCCATGCCTTTGACCACTGCATCCCACGGCCGCAGGGCCGCGCTGGCCTTTGGGGCCGCTGTGGGCGTCCTGCTGTGCAGCGCCCCCCTGGGCGCCGCCGCGCAGGACAAGTACCCCTCCAAACCCATCACCCTGGTGGTGCCGCAGGCCGCGGGCGGCGCCAACGACGCGATTGCGCGCGTGCTGGCGCAGCGCCTGAGCGAGCAGATGGGCCAGAGCGTGGTGGTGGACAACCGCCCCGGCGCGGGCGGCACGCTGGCCACGGCGGCCCTGGCACGTGCCAAGCACGATGGCTACACGCTGCTGGTCACGGCCGACAGCGCGCACGTGATCGGCCCGGCGCTCTACAAGAACCCGGGGTTCGACGCCGTCAAGGATTTCGAGCCCGTGGCGCCCGTCGCCACCGCCGGCTATGTGCTGGTGGCGCATCCTTCGTTTCCGGGCAACAACGTGGCGGACCTGATCCGGCTGGCCAAGGCCAGCCCCGGCAAGTACGCCATCGCCTCGGCTGGCAATGGCACGCTCAACCATCTGATCGGTGAGTTGCTGCAAAAGGCCGCGGGCATCCAGTTGCAGCACATTCCCTACAAGGGCTCGGCGGCGGCCGCCACCGACGTGGCGGGCGGGCAGGTGCCGCTGTCGGTGCAGAGCCTGCCCTCGTCGATCGCCTTCATCAAGGCGGGCAAGCTCAAGGTGTTGGGCGTGGTGAACGAAAAGCGCGTTGCCGCGCTGCCCGACGTGCCGACCATCGGCGAAACGCTCAAGGGCTTCGCCCAGGCACCCTGGTACGCCATGTTCGCCCCGGCGGGCACGCCCGCGCCCATCGTCGAGCGGCTGCAGGCCGAAGTGGCACGCGCGCTGGACCACAAGGATGTGGTGGACAAGCTCGCCGTCGTGGGCTGCGAGCCGTTCAAGGGCACGTCCGCCCAGCTGGGTGCGCTGGTGCAGTCCGACCTGCCCAAGTGGGCGCGCGTGGTCAAGGACACCGGCGCCACCGTGGACTGATGCTTTCACCCCCGATTTCGCACAACTTTCAACAAGGAGACACAACCCATGATGACCACGCGCATCACACGCAAATATTTCGGCGCACTGGCGCTGGCGGCTTTGGCGCCCCTGGCGCTGTCCACGGCCTGGGCGCAGGGCGGCTACCCGTCGCGCACGGTGACCTTCGTCGTGCCGGCCGCCGCCGGCGGCACCACCGACATCTCGGCCCGCATGGCCGCGCAGGCGCTGGCGCCGGTGCTGGGCCAGTCGGTGGTGGTGGACAACAAGGGGGGCGGCAACGGCGCCATCGCGGCCAACATCGTCAAGCGCGCCGAGCCCGATGGCTACACGCTGCTCATGCAGTACTCGGGCTACCACGTGATCTCGCCCCATCTTGCCAAGGCACCGCAGTGGGATCAGAAGGATTTTCAGCCCATCGCCAACGTGATCTCGGCGCCGCAGATCATCGTGGTGCGCGACGGCCTGCCCGTGAAGACCATGGCCGAGCTGGTGGCCTACGCCAAGGCCAACCCCGGCAAGCTCAACTACGCCTCGTCGGGCAACGGCTCGCTGCAGCACGTGACCGGCGCCATGCTGGAGCAGCAGGGCGGCATCAAGATGGTGCACGTGCCCTACAAGGGCACGGGCCCCGCGCTGCAGGACCTGCTGGGCGGCCAGGTGGACCTGACCTTCGGCACCGCTCCGCCGTTCATGCCCCACATTGCCGCCGGCAAGCTGCGCGTGTTGGCCGTGACCGGCAAGGAGCGCCTGGCCAGCCTGCCCGACGCCCCCACCACGGCCGAGGCCGGCTACCCGGGCGTGAACGCCACCTCGTGGTTCGCGCTGTTTGCGCCCGCAGGCGTGCCCAAGCCGGTCATCGACAAGCTGGCCGCCGACATGAAGAAGGTGGTGGAAGACCCGGCCTTCCGCAAGAAGGCGCAGGAACAGGGTGCCGCGGCCGACTACCAGGGCCCGCAGCAGCTGGGCGAGCGCGTGAAGAGCGACTTCGCCAACTGGGCGGGCGTGATCAAGAGCTCCAAGATCGAGGCGGAATAAATCCGCCCTACACTGGGCGCCCTTTGGAATGCGGCGGCACGCCCGGTGCCGTCGTCCGGCGCCCTGATGACGACAGCCCCTCTCGATCTGCCCTACCTGCGGGCCTACGCGCCCGCGCTGCAGGCCCAGGCCCATGCGCTGCTGGCGCAGGGCCAACTGGGGGCGCTGCTGCAGCGCAAGTACCCTGAGGGCCACGCGGTGCGCAGCGACAAGGCGCTGTACGACTACGCCCAGGAATTCAAGGCGCGCCACCTGCGCAACGCGGGCACGGTGAACAAGGTGCTGTTCGACAGCAAGATCCACGTGGTGCGCCATGCGCTGGGGCTGCACACCCACCGCACGCGGGTGCAGGGCGGGCGGCTGGCGGCGCGGCATGAGATCCGCGTGGCCGCGCTGTTCAAGCAGACGCCCGACGAGTTCCTGCGCATGATCGTCGTGCACGAGCTGGCCCACCTGCGCGAGAAAGACCATGGCAAAGCCTTCTACCAGCTGTGCACCCACATGGAGCCGCAGTACCACCAGTTCGAGTTCGACCTGCGCCTGTACCTCACGCACCTGGACGCGGGCGGTGAGCTGCTGTGGTGAAATGCTATTGAAAAAATAGCTGCCAGCGCTTGATAGGTAAGCGCTACGGCCCATTTTGGCTTAAATATCAGTCGATCTGCAGCGCCGCGCAGTACTGCGCGGGCAACTGTAGCCAGCGTTCGGCTGCCGACTGCAGCGCGGCCAACTGGCCGGTGGTGTAGAGCTGGATATGCCCCGGCGCGGCGGGCGCGCCATCCACCGCGTGCTCGGGTGCGAGGGCGTGGGTCTGGTCGAGGATGCGCCGGGTCTGGCGCGCCACGGGCGCACCTGTGTCGATGATCTGCACATCCGGCCCCACCAGGGCGCGCAGCATGTCCTTGGCGAACACGTAGTGGGTGCAGCCCAGCACCAGCGTGTCGATCTCGCCCGTTTTCAAGCCAAAAGTGCCCAGCGCGCCCGTGTACTGGACGCAAAGCGCTTCTATTTTTGCCATGGATGCGGCGGCGGGCAGCGGCTCCTCGGTGCTTTGCTCGATGGCGCGCGCCAGGCCGTCGCAAGGCTGCACCGAAAAGCGCGTGCCGGCCGAATGCCCATCGCGCAGGCGCTGAAAGCGCGCGCTGCCCACCGTGCCGCGCGTGGCCAGCACGCCCACGTGGTGCGTCTGGCTGCTGGCGGCGGCGGGCTTGAGCGCCGGCTCCACCCCGATGGCGGGCAGGTCGGGCAGGGCGGCGCGCAGTTGTTCCACCGCGGCGGCGGTGGCCGTGTTGCAGGCCACCACCAGCGCCTTGATGCCGTGGTGTTCGCGCAGCCAGCGGGCGATGGCCAAGGTGCGCTGCTGCACGAAGGCGTCGCCCTTGGCGTCGCCGTAGGGAGCGTTGCCGCTGTCGGCCAGGTAGACGAAATGCTCGTGCGGCAGTTCGTGGCGCAGCGCCTGCAGCACGCTCAGGCCGCCAATGCCGCTGTCGAACACACCAATGGGCCGGGCGGCAAGGGGCGATGTCATGGAAGGCGTGGCAAGAAATCGGGGGAAGGGAACCGCCAGGAGGGGGCGGCGGCGCACGGGCCTCCAGTATGCCCGTGCGGCGGCCGGGCTGCAGGGGCGCGCTCTAGGCCGCGCCGGGCGGTACGTACCCCTGCGGGTGCTGGGGTAGGTCGTCCTGGAGGGGCCACCAGCTGCAGCGCGAGGCCACATGCATGTGGAATGCCGGCTCCGCCGCCACGGGCTCGTCCAGCAGGCCTGCGCGGATGCGCACCACGCCGGGCAGGCTGTCGCGCTCGCTCAAGACCGGCGAACCGCAGACGCCGCAGAACACGCGCCGCTTGCCGGGGGAGGACTCGAAGCGCCGCAGCAGGTCCTGGCCGGCCTGGAACTGCAGCCGCTCCACGTCCACCGGCAGGTTGGCGGCAAACGCGCTGCCCTGCGCGCGGCGGCACTGCGCGCAGTGGCAGATCTGGATCGGGGCCAGCGGCCCGCGGATCGTGAAGCGCACGCCCTGGCAGAGGCAGGCGCCGTGGTGCAGCGGCTCGGATGGGTTCATGGCAGACGGCGAGGGTGTGTTGGCGTCACTCTACGGCAGGATCTGCCGGGGCGGCCGTGCGGTGGAACACCAGCAGCCGGTTGTTCGCGGGCATGGCGTGGTCGTGCGCGAGCGCGAGGCCGTGCTGTGCCGCCAGGGCCACGATGTCCTCGAAGTGGCGGATGCCGCTGTGCGGGTCGCGCTGGCGCAGCCAGGCATCAAAGGCGCGGTTGCTGTCACTGGTGTAGGTGCCGCCGTAGTTGAAGGGGCCGTACAGCGCCAGCACGCCGCCGCCAGGCAGGTGGGCACCGGCCAGCGCGAACAGCCGCTGCACCAACGGCCAGGGCACGATGTGCGCGGTGTTGCTGCTGAATACCGCGTCGAACGGCCCGCTGCCAGGTTCGCCCTGCGGCCAATCGCTGTGCGCCAGGTCCAGCAGCAGCGGCGGGCGCAGGTTGGGCGCCGGGTGCTGCGCATGCCAGGCGCGTATGCCTGCGTGGTTGTCCGCCAGGTCGCTGGTCTGCCACACCAGGTGGGGCAGGCGCGGCGCGAAATACACGCTGTGCTGGCCCGTGCCCGAGCCGATTTCCAGCACATGGCGCCGGTCGGCGAAGGCCTGCTGCAGCACGGCGAAGATGGGCGCCTGGTTGTTTTCGCAGGCCTGGGAAAACGGCAGGGGAGGGTGATTCATGGCATGTGTGCTCAAAACGCCTGTACTTCCACGGTGACGTGCGACAGCTCGTGCACCGGCAGCAGCAGGGCCTTGTAGTGCTGCGCGGGCTGCGGCGTGGCCGAGGCGACGGAGATGATGGCAGCAAAATGGCCCGGGCCGATTTGCCAGACGTGCAGGTCTTTCAGCGTGTCGCCCGTGGCGGCGAGGATGTCCTCGATCTCCTGGCGGACCTGCGGCCCTTCGGCTGGCGCATCCAGCAGCACGCTGCCGGCGTCACGGATCAACCCCCAGGACCAGCGGGCGATCACCAGCGCGCCCACCACGCCCATGGCCGGGTCGGCCCAGAGCCAGCCGTAGCTGCGCCCCACGAGCAGCGCCGCGATGGCCAGCACGGAGGTCAGCGCGTCGGCCAGCACATGCAGGTAAGCCGCGCGCAGGTTGTTGTCGTGGCCATGGCGGCCGTGATCGTGGTCGGCGTGGTGATGGTCATGCCCGTGATCGTGGCCATGGTGGTGGTGCCCATGTCCGCCATGCAGCAGCCGGGCGGACACCAGGTTCACCACCAGGCCGATCACCGCCACGGCGATCGCCTGCTCGAAGCGGATGGGCACGGGGTTGGTCAGCCGCAGGAAGCTCTCCCACGCGATGAGCAGCGCCACGATGGCTAGCACCACGGCGCTGGCGAAGCCGGCCAGGTCGCCCATCTTGCCGGTGCCGAACGAGAAGCGTGGGTTGGCCGCATGGCGGCGTGCATACCCATAGGCCAGCGCCGTGATCAGCATGGCACCGGCGTGCGTGGACATGTGCCAGCCGTCGGCCACCAGGGCCATCGAACCATACAGCTTGCCCGCCAGGATCTCGGCGACCATCATGCCGGCCGTCAGCGCGATCACGAGCCACACACGCCGCTCGTTGCGCTGGTGCTCTGCGCCCAGGAAGACGTGGTGATGGTCGGCGGGGAAGGGTGCGGGCGCCGCGCCCGCAGTGTGCAGGGTGGAGGAAGTCATTTCAGGTACGAGCGCAGGATGTCCATCATTTCTTCGCCGCCGGTGCGGCGCTCGGCATCGGTGCCGGCGTCCACCACATGAGCCTGCAGGTGGCCCAGCATGACTTCGGTGGTCAGACCATTCATGGCGCCGCGTGCCGAAGCGAGCTGCCGCAGCACTTCTGCGCACGCGGCGTCACCCTCCAGGGCGCGCTCGATACCCTCCATCTGGCCCTTGATGCGCCGCACGCGTGCGATCAGCTTGTCTTTTTGCCCGTGGGTGTGGGACATGGAATGACTCGAAAATATAGTGTGGGGGGCTATACTAACCCGGCCGGGCGGACCGCGGCGGGAATGCGGCCATTGCGCGCAGCGGGCGCTTGCGCAATATATTGTTGAAATGGACCGCAGCGCTTGATGGATAAGCGCTGCATGCTATTTAATCAATAGCGTAAGTCCGTTGACGGAAACATGCCGCGCCATGCGGGCAGTGGTTACCCGTGCGCGATGCGCGCGGCGATGGCCTCGCCCACCTGCGTGGTGCTTGCCGCACCGCCCAGGTCTGGCGTGCGCGGGCCGCTTTTGATGATCTCTTCGATGGCCGCAACGATGGCATCGTGGGCCTGCCGCCCCGCGCCCTGGCCGTGGGTCAGGAAGTCCAGCATCAGCGCACCGGACCAGATCATGGCGATCGGGTTGGCGATGTTCTGGCCATAGATGTCGGGCGCCGAGCCGTGCACGGGCTCGAACAGGCTGGGGAAGGTGCGTTCGGGGTTGAGGTTAGCGGACGGCGCCAGGCCGATGGTGCCGGTGGTGGCGGGCCCCAGGTCGGAGAGGATGTCGCCGAACAGGTTGGTGGCGGCCACCACGTCGAAGCGGCCGGGCTGCAGCACGAAGCGCGCGGTGAGGATGTCGATGTGCTGCTTGTCCAGCGTGACTTCGGGGTAGCCCTTGGCGACATCGTCGGCGCGCTGGTCCCACCAGGGCATGCTGATGGCGATGCCGTTGCTTTTGGTGGCCAGCGTCACGTGTTTGCGCGGGCGGCTTTGCGCCAGGTCGAAGGCGAACTTCAGCAGGCGGTTGGCGCCGTGGCGCGAGTAGACCGACTCTTGGATCACGATCTCGCGGTCCGTTCCCTCGTACATGATGCCGCCCAGCGACGTGTATTCACCCTCGGTGTTCTCGCGCACCACGAGGTAGTCGATATCGCCGGGCTTGCGGCCGGCCAGCGGGCAGGGCACGCCCTCGAACAGACGCACGGGGCGCAGGTTGATGTACTGGTCGAACTCGCGGCGGAACTTCAGCAGCGAACCCCACAGCGAGATGTGATCGGGTACGGTCGCCGGCCAGCCCACAGCGCCGAAGAAGATCGCATCCATGCCCGACAGCTGCGCCCTCCAGTCGTCGGGCATCATCTGGCCGTGCCGGGCGTAATAGTCGCAATGCGCCCAGTCGAAGGTGTGCAGTTCCAGGTTCAGACCGAAGCGCCAGGCGGCGGCCTGCACGGCGCGCAGGCCTTCGGGCATGACTTCCTTGCCGATGCCGTCTCCGGCGATCACGGCGATCTTGTGGGTGTGTTGCTGCTGCATGGGTGGCTTTTCAAACGATGTAAGCCCGCCATTGTTCACCGAGGAGAGCGTCTGTTCAATGCGCGCGCCCGTGTCTGCGTCTTTCGTGACGTTGGCAGGACGTTTGCCGCCGCTGCGCACGGAATGGCGGGGGAAGCCCAACGCGGGGCCGTGCCCCGCGCAGCCCAGCGGTCTGCCAGCAGTCAGGTCTGTGGGTGTCCGAGCGGCTGTTGAGCGGGGCGTGTGCGGCGCAGCAAAAACGATAGCTACCAGCGCTTGCCAGCGAATGGACTCAATGCCAAATTGGTCTGTGATCGAGACAGATCAAGCGCAAGCAGCTATGAATAGCATAGTGGCAATTAACTGCTCAGCGCGGCCTTCACGGCGGCCGACACCTGGCCCATGTCGGCCTTGCCGGACAGGCGGGTCTTGACCACGCCCATTACCTTGCCCATGTCGCCGGGGCCCACCGTCTTGCCCAGTTCTGCGCCGACTTCGGCCACGATGGCCTTCACGGCGGCAGCCACTTCGTCGGCCGACATGCGTTCGGGCAGGTAGGCCTGCAGCACGGCCATTTCGGCCTTTTCCTTGTCGGCCAGGTCCTGGCGGCCCGCGCCCTCGAAGGCGGTGATGCTGTCCTTGCGCTGCTTGATCAGCTTGTCCACGATGGCCACGATGGCCGCGTCATCCAGCGTGATGCGCTCGTCCACTTCCTTTTGCTTCATGGCGGCCTGCAGCAGGCGGATGGTGCCCAGGCGCTCGCTGTCCTTGGCGCGCATGGCGGTTTTCATGTCTTCGGTGATCTGGTCCTTGAGGCTCATGGTGTTTCTCCAGTCAAACGGTGTAGAAAACAAAAAACCCGCGCTTGGCGTCCCTAGCGCGGGTTTTGTGGCGTCTGGTGTCAACGCCGGGCTGTGCTTAGTACAGCTTCTTGGGCAGCTGCATGCTGCGCACGCGCTTGTAGTGGCGCTTCACGGCGGCAGCCTTCTTGCGCTTGCGCTCGGCGGTGGGCTTTTCGTAGAACTCACGGGCGCGCAGGTCGGTCAGCAGGCCCAGCTTTTCGATGGTGCGCTTGAAGCGGCGCAGGGCCACGTCAAAGGGTTCGTTTTCTTTTACACGAATGGTCGTCATTAGCTAATGTTTTCCAATAGGTGCCGCTAGCGGGTTTTCGGGAAGATCGGGCCCAAAAGCCATATACGGCGGTTTTCCCCGTCTGTAACTAGTATCCGGCCGACGGGGTCATGCCAGCAGAGCCGAGCATTATAACGGCTCTGCGCTGCCGGGCAAGCGGCTGCCCGGCGCGGGGTTGGGCACAGGCCGCGGCGCATGGCAGGCGCGCGAGTCGGCGGGTGCCTCTCCTCGCGCATGTAGGCCGTAGTCGCGCTGCACGGTGGCCACGCGCAGCCGGTAGTCGGCAAACACGCCTGCGCGGCCCGTCGCCTGGGCCTGGCGGTGCTGCGGCAACGCGCGCCAGCGGGCCACGGCCTCTTCGTCGCGCCAGAAGCTCAGCGACAGCAGCTTGCCTGGCGTGGACAGGCTCTCGAAGCGCTCCACGGAAATGAAGCCGTCGATGGCCTGCAGCGCGGCGCGCAGGTCTGCCGCCAGGTCCAGGTAGGCCTGGCGGCCGTTGCTGCTCGGCTGCACTTCAAAGATGACGGCGATCATGGCTGGGCCTGCGTGGTGGTGGGCGATGCGGGGCGCGCGAGGGTGCCCGCCACTGCCTCGGTGAAGCTGCGTTCCTCGCGCAGGATGAAGCGCTGGCGCTGCGCCATCTCGAAGTTGGCGCGGCCCTCGGGGTCGGCCTTGAGCCGGGCGCGGTAGGCCTCGTAGTCGGCCAGGCTGGCGAAGGCGATCAGGCCCCAAGCCTCGTAATTGGTGCCCTCGCTGGGCAGAAAGTAGCCCAGCAGGTGGCCGCCGCAGCGCGGGATGATGCGCCCCCAGGCTTCGGCATAGGCGCGGAAGGCCTCGCGCTGAAAAGGGTCGATCTCGTAGCGGATGAAACAGGTGATGGGCATGGCGTGCTCCTGTGGTGGGTGGATGCGTCCATGGTGCCGGCCGTCGCACGGCCGATGTTTCGTCCTGGAGCGAAGCGTGCGCCGGGCTGGCTGCGGCACACTGCGCGCATGAACACCAACCAGATTGCGCATGTCGCGGCCCTGGTGGGCGAGCCGGCACGCACCGCCATGCTGGTCGCGCTGATGGACGGACGCGCCCTCACGGCACGTGAATTGGCCGAGGCTGGGCGCGTGTCTGCCGCCACGGCCAGCCGCCACCTCGGCCTGTTGGTGGAGGCCGGGCTGCTGGTGCTGGAACGCCAGGGGCGCCATCGGTACCACCGCCTGGCTTCGCCCGAGGTGGCGCATTTGCTGGAAGGGCTGATGCAGCTGGCCGTGCGGCAGGCGACGGCGTCGCGGCCCGTGGTCGTGGGCCCGCGCGACGCGGCGCTGCGCCAGGCGCGTACCTGCTATGACCATATTGCCGGCCGCCTGGGCGTGGCCATCGCCGCGCACCTGTTGGAGGAGGGTGCCATCGTCTTCGATGACGATGCGGGTGGGCGGGTGACCGGCCGGGCGCAGGCTGTGCTGGCACCGCTGGGGCTGGCCGCGCAGGACGCACTGGCCGCAGGCGCCGCGCGGCGCCCGCCGTGCCGGGCCTGTCTGGACTGGAGTGAGCGCCGCCCCCACATGGCCGGGCGCCTGGGGGCGCTGCTGTGCGTGCATTGCCTGGAG
The DNA here is from genome assembly GCF_000022305.1 of [Acidovorax] ebreus TPSY. NCBI lineage: Bacteria > Pseudomonadati > Pseudomonadota > Betaproteobacteria > Burkholderiales > Comamonadaceae > Diaphorobacter > [Acidovorax] ebreus. Next base: position 2,497,960 of record NC_011992.1, on the reverse strand, counting down.
CGCGGCTGGCTGCGGCGCGCGCAGGCATCGCGCGCGCTGGAGATCACGCCGCCCGGCGTGGTGGCGCTGCGCAACTGGCTGGGCGTGGTGCGCTGGGGCGAGGTGACCGGCTGACCGGGGGTGGTGGCTGGCCTGACGGCAAGCCGCTGCCCGCCCGAAGCGGCGAGCCGGTAAACCCCTGATGCGGGTGCAGGGACCGCATGCGGGTTTGGCGGATTTTTAAAAGATTCATAACATATGAATATTAAAACTCCGCCCCACGGTCATGTCCTCACAACCCGCCATCCTCGATGCGCCCGTCGCCGGTCGCGAGGCGCCGCAGGCGCCCGCGCTGGAGCAGGCGCTGCAGCGCCCGTACCAGCACGGTTTCGTCACCGACGTCGAGTCCGATTCCCTGCCGCCGGGCCTGGACGAGGACACCATCCGCGCCATCTCGCGCAAGAAGCGCGAGCCGCAGTTTTTGCTGGACTGGCGGCTGGCGGCCTTCGAGCGCTGGCGTGCGATGGAGCTGCCCGACTGGGCGCACCTGAAGATCGAGCCCATCGATTTTCAGGCGCTGAGCTACTACTCGGCACCCAAGTCGCTCAAAAACGCACCCAAGAGCCTGGACGAGGTGGACCCCAAGCTGCTGGAGACCTACGAGAAGCTCAACGTGCCGCTGCACGAGCGCGCCCGCCTGGCGGGCGTGGCGGTGGACGCGGTGTTCGACTCGGTCTCGGTGGGCACCACCTTCCGCGAGCAGTTGGCCGAGGTGGGCGTGATCTTCTGCTCGTTCTCGCATGCGGTGCAGAACCACCCGGAGCTGGTCGAGAAATACCTGGGCACTGTGGTGCCGCAGGGCGACAACTTCTACGCCGCGCTGAACTCGGCGGTGTTTTCCGATGGCTCCTTTGTCTACATCCCCAAGGGCGTGAAGTGCCCCATGGAGCTGTCGTCCTACTTCCGCATCAACGCGCAGAACACGGGGCAGTTCGAGCGCACGCTGATCATTGCCGAGGAGGGTAGTTCGGTCAGCTATCTGGAGGGCTGCACCGCCCCGCAGCGCGACGAGAACCAGTTGCACGCCGCAGTGGTGGAGTTGATCGCGCACGACGACGCGTTCATCAAATACTCCACTGTGCAGAACTGGTACCCCGGCGACGAGAACGGCGTGGGTGGCATCTACAACTTCGTGACCAAGCGCGGCCTGGCGGCCGGCAGGCGCTCGCGCATCGCCTGGACGCAGATCGAGACCGGCTCGGCCATCACCTGGAAGTACCCGAGCGTGGTGCTGCGCGGCGACGAATCGAACGGCGAGTTCCACTCGATCGCCGTGTCCAACCACTTCCAGCAGGCGGACACCGGCACCAAGATGATCCACCTGGGCAAGAACACCACCAGCCGCATCGTCTCCAAGGGCATCAGCGCAGGCCACGCGCACAACAGCTACCGCGGCCTGGTGCGCGTGAACCCCGGTGCCGCCGGCGCGCGCAACCACACGCAGTGCGACTCGTTGCTCATCGGGCCCGACTGCGGCGCCCACACCTTCCCTTACGTGGACACCGCGCGCAGCGATGCCGTGGTGGAGCACGAGGCCACCACCACGCGCATCTCGGAGGAGCGCCTGTTCTATTGCCAGCAGCGCGGCATCGACCCGCAGGAGGCCACGGCCCTCATCGTCGGCGGCTTTTGCCAGGCGGTGCTGGAAGAGTTGCCCATGGAATTCGCGCTGGAAGCCAAGGCGCTGCTTGCCGTGTCGCTGGAAGGCGCGGTGGGTTGAGATGACAAAGTTTGAATGAAAAAGGCCTCTAGCCCTTATCCATCCAGCGCGAATAGCTATCAAATTAATAGGGAATCCACATGACCTCCACCACCCCCCTGCTGCAAGTGCGCGACCTGCGTGTGCGCGTTGGCGAGCGCACCGTGCTGCAATCGGTCTCGCTGGACGTGCCCGCCGGCGCGCTCGTTGTGCTGATGGGCGCCAACGGCAGCGGCAAGAGCACGCTGGGCATGGCGCTGGCCGGCCACCCGAGTTACCAGGTGCAGGACGGCCAGGCGCTGCTGGACGGGCAGGACCTGCTGCAGCTGCCGGCGCATGAGCGCGCCCGCGCGGGGCTGTTCGTGTCCTTCCAGTCGCCGCCCGATGTGCCCGGCGTGAAGAACAATCTGTTCATCCGCACAGCGCTGAATGCCGTGCATGAGGCGCGCGGCCAGCAGCCGCTGGACGCGTTCGACTTCCTGGCCAGCGCCAAGCAGGCCGCCCAGGAACTGGGGTTGCCACAGGCCATGCTGGGCCGCCCGGTGAACGAAGGTTTTTCCGGCGGCGAGCGCAAGCGCAACGAACTGCTGCAACTGGCGCTGCTGCAACCGCGCCTGGCGCTGCTGGACGAAATCGACTCGGGCATGGACGTGGACGGCGTGCGCGCCGTGGTCACGTTGGTGCAGAAACTGCGCGAACAGGGCACGGCCTTCATCGTCGTATCGCACTACCTGCACCTGATCGAGCAGCTGCAGCCTGACACCGTGCTGCGCCTGGACCAGGGCCGTATCGCCGAGACGGGCGACGTGGAGCTGGCGCGGCGCATCGCCCGCACGGGCTTTGCGCGCCAACCTGCCACGGCGGAGGCATGACACCATGAACAACGCACAAGCCGAGATCCGCGCCGCGCGCGAGCGCCTGCAGACGCAGGGCTGGATTGCCCGGCGCAGCGAAGCCTTTCACCACCTGCCCCCGCCCGCGCTGCAGGACTGGCTGGGAACGCAGGCCGGGGTCGTCGATGAGGCCTCGTTGCCCGCGGGTGCGGGCTGGACGCTGCGCCTGCCCCACGCACAGGCGGCCACCAGCGTCCAGGCGCGTTGGCTGGATGCCCTGGACCCGGCGCAGCGCGCCGAGTTGATGGCAGGGCTGCCGTCGCCAGAGTCCGGCAGTGGGGATGGGGCTGCTGCCCCCTTCACCTGGGCGCACCGCGCCCTGTGCCGCCGGGGCCTGCGCCTGCGCGTGGCCGCCACGCCGGGCCGTGAGCGCGAGCCCGTGCGCCTGGAGCTGCACCACCAGCCCGGCGCCGCGGCCGAGGCGCCCTTGCTGGTGCTGGACGTGGAAGCCGGCGTGCAGTGCGTTCTGATCGAAACCCATGAGCGGCCTGCCGCAGACGGTCTGTCGGCCGTGGCGCAAAACCTGCACGCCCACATCCGTCTGGCGCAGGGGGCACGGCTACAACACCTGCGCGTCGCTGCGCCGTTGGCCGACGACCGCATGGCGCACCACCTGCAGGTCCATGTGGCGTCAGGTGCCGCTTATGCCCAGGCGCTGGTCGCCACGGGCGCCAGCTACCACCTGCAACGCAGCCACATCACGCTGCAGGGGGCGGGCGCCAGTGCGCGGCAGGCCGCGTTGCTGCTGGTGGCGGACGGCAAGCTGGACCAGCAGACGCACACCGAGTTGCAAGCTGCACAGGCCGTGAGCCAGGTCGAGACCCTGGCCCTGGCCCAGGGCCGCGCCCACGCGGTGGCGAATGCCTATACGCGCATCGCGCCCGGCAGCGACGGGGCCGATGTGCGCCAGCGCCTGGCCGGCGTACCGCTGGCGGGCCAGCCACGTTTGATCCTGCGCCCGCACCTGGAGATCCTGCACGACAACGTGCAGGCCGCGCACGGCGCTACCTGGGGCGCGTTGCCCGAGGATGCGCTGTTCTACGCCCGCCAGCGCGGGTTGGATGACGCGGCTGCGCGCGCGCTCATCATCGAAGGCATGGCCCAAGCATTGCTTGATCGATGCCTGGCGGCCGAGGGGGACGGCATGCTGGAGCAGTGGCTACAGAGCGGCTGGCTGGCCGGTGCGATCGCCCGGCTGCAGCCCACAGCCGAGGAGGCACACCATGGGTAAACCACATCCTTTGTTGCACACCGGCGGCCTGCCGGTGCAGGCACTGCGCGCGCAGTTTCCGGTGCTGGCGCAACGCATCCACGGCCAGCCGCTGGCCTATCTGGACAACGCCGCCGCCACGCAGATGCCGCTGGCGGTGCAGGAAGCCATGCAGCGCTTCGAACGCCATGACCGCGCCAACATTCACCGCGGCGTGCACACGCTGAGCCAGCGTGCCACCGACGCCTTTGAAGAGGCGCGCGCCACGCTCAAGCGCTTCATCGGCGCGGGCACGCAGCATGAACTGGTCTTCACCAGCGGCACGACCGAGGCGCTGAACCTCGTCGCCCAAGGGTTATGGGCAGCGGGGCCGGGCAAGGCCTGGCTGCGCCCCGACGACCGCATCATCGTGAGCGGGCTGGAGCACCATGCCAACCTGGTGCCCTGGCAGCAGGCCGCGCGCATGAGCGGGGCGGAACTGGTCGTTCTCCAACCCGACGCGCAGGGGCGCGTGCATGAGGCCGATCTGACGCCATTGCTCACACCCAACACCCGCGTGCTGGCACTCACGGCCTGCGCCAATGCCACCGGCGAGCGCCCGCCATACGAGGCGCTGCTGGCCATGGCACGCGCGGCTGGCGCCCTCACGGTGCTGGATGCCGCGCAGGCGGTGGGCCATGCCATGCCCGCTCTGGCGGAGCTGGAGGCCGACTTCATGGCCTTCTCCGGCCACAAGATGTACGGGCCCATGGGCACCGGCGCACTGGCCGGCCGGCGCGACGCGCTGGAGCGGTTGTACCCGCTGCGCCTGGGTGGCGACATGGTGGAGTGGGTGAGCTACACCGCTGCGGGCTATGCGGCGCTGCCCGCGCGGCTGGAAGGCGGCACGCCCAACGTGGCCGGGGCCGTGGGTCTGGCGGCGGCGGCGCGCTTCATCGATGGTATCGGCCGCGAGGCCATTGACCTGCACGTGCAGGCCCTGCGCGCGCAGGCGCTGGCGGGCTTGTCGGCACTGGAGGGTGTGACGGTGCTCGCCCCGCATGCCACGCAGGCGTCGCTGGTGTCGTTCGTGGCTCGCGACGTGCACCCGCACGACATCGGCACGCTGCTGGACGAGCGCGGCATCGCCGTGCGCACGGGCCACCACTGCGCACAGCCGCTGCAGGAGCACCTGGGGCTCGGACCGACCACGCGCGCATCGTTCGCGCTGTACAACAGCCATGAGGAGGTCGAGTGTTTGATCGCCGGCGTGGCACAGGCGCTGGAGGTCATGCGATGACTGGATTCACCCGCAACGCCGAGAACGAGCTGTACCAGGAGGTGGTGCTGGAGCACAAGCGCGCACCGCGCAACTTCGGCCATCTGCCGCAGCCCACGCACCAGGCGCAGGGCACCAACCCATCGTGTGGCGACCGCATTGCCGTGGAGCTGCAGCTGCAGCAAGGGCGCGTGCAGGACATCCGCTTCACCGGCCAGGGCTGCGCGATCTGCATGGCCTCTACCTCGATGATGACCGAGGCCGTGAAGGGCAAGGAGGTTGCCGCCGCGCAGGCGCTGCAGCAGCACTTTCGTGCTGTGTTGACGGGAGAGGAAGCGCCTGAGGACGCCCCGCTGGGCAAGCTGGTCAGCCTGGCCGGCGTGCGCCAGTACCCCAGCCGCATCAAGTGCGCCCTATTGGGCTGGCATGCGCTGATGCATGCGATTGCCGACAACGGCAACGGCCAGAGCGTAAGTACTGAGGAGGAGCCCGCATGACCTACCGCCGCCATCGCGAGGATGTGCTGGTGCGCCGCAACGTGACCGTGGAGGCGATTCCCAGCGGCGAGCCGATCGAACTGGAGGCCGGGCAACTGGCGCAGATCACGCAGGCGCTGGGTTCGTCCTTCACGCTGCTGGTCGAAGGCCAGCTCATGCGGCTGAAGGGTGTGGATGCCGACGCCATCGGCAAGACGCCACCCGAGACCATCACTGCGCCCGCGGACCTGCCCATCGAGGAACTGGAGCCGCTGGTGTGGGAGACGCTGCGCACCTGCTACGACCCGGAGATCCCGGTGAACATCGTGGACCTGGGCCTGGTGTACCGGCTGGCTTTCGAGCCGCTGCCCGACGATGCCCACAAGGTGCGCGCGCTGGTGGACATGACGCTCACCGCCCCCGGCTGCGGCATGGGCGAAGCGATTGCCGACGAGGTGTGCGACAAGCTACTGGCCCTGCCGCGCGTGGGCGAGATCACGGTGAATCTGGTGTTTGACCCGCCCTGGGACCGCTCCATGATGAGCGAGGAGGCGCAGCTGGCGCTGGGGCTGTGAAGCAGGGACGATCAAAAAGGGGCAGGTGATACCTGCCCCTTTTGCTTTGGTTGAGTGGCTTCGCCGATCAGCCGCAGCAGGCACCGCCCGAGCAGCAGGAGTCTTCTGCCTCTGCGGCGGCCTGGGTCTTGGATGCCAGCTTGGTGATTTCGATCTGCCACTGGCGGGGGCCTGCCTCCAGGTACGCCCACTGGAACTGGCCGGGTGCACGGCCTTCCAGTTGCATGCGCAGCGGCACGGGGTCGTGGTCGTTCACGATCTGCAGCGACTCGCCCGCGCCCAGCGCGTCCAGGCGGCCAAAGATTTGCGCATGGCGCTCATAAGGAGCGATGGTGCGTACGTCGATCACGGAAACGGTGTTGCTCATGGTTCAACCTTTCGGGTGTGTGTAAAAAAAGGGGGAGGGAGCTTGCAGTTGTGAGGCATGGGCCGGCATCAGCCGTCCTTGCCGTCCAGACGGGTGCGCATCAGCCAGGGTGTGTAGATCACGAGGTAGATCGCGAAGGCGATGGCCCACAGGCAGGCGGCGCCTTCCAGCGCATAGGCGTACCACGCGGGTTGCACGGCGGGCACCAGCACGCGCAGCACGGCGGCCAGCATCACCAGGGCATAGGCCACCACCTCGCCGCGCGAGGGCTGCAGCGGCCTGCCCGTATGGCCGCGCGCGGTGCGTGTGACCATGCCGATGATCAGCCCGCCGATCACGCCCACGGCAAAGGCATGCACGGCCAGCGACGGCACGACCCAGCCCAGTTGCGCCAGCGCCAGCAGCACGAAGCCCAGGGGCAGCCATGCGTACGAAGCGTGCAGGATCCAGAGGATGGGGCGCTTGAACGTGACCTGCGGATGCCACTTCCACAGCCGCACCGCATGCATCACACCCGCCGCGAGGCTGGCCACCAGCACCACCGGCGCGGGCGCTGCGAACACCCACAGCGCCAGCGCCACGGCCGTGACGGCCAGCAGCGACAGCTCGAACTTGCGCGGCATGTTGATGACCAGGCCGGGCGTCACGTTGCGCGTGAACATGGGCACCACGCGGCCGGTGATCACGCTCACCACCATGAGGATCAGCGCCAGCTCGGCATACAGCGCGCTCACGGCCGGCACCGCCACGATGCCCAGCACCGAAAGATGGAACACCAGGTTGGCCGCAGCCATCAGCAGCAGCAGGCAGATCAGCGGAATGTTGCGTTTGTTGCCGGCCTTGATCAGCACGCGCAGCAGCACGGCGGCCACGGCGGGCAGCAGCAGCATGTCCAGCGTGGCATAGACGGCGTAGGGCGCCACCAGCGAAGCCAGCCGCGCGGCCAGCCACAGCAGGGCCAGCGCGCCCAGCAGCGGACCACGGGCCGTCTCCAGGCCGGTCCAGGCCTTGACGGCGGTGAGCAGAAAGCCCACCACCACGCCTGCGGCGAAGCCGAACAGCATCTCGTGCGCATGCCACAGCAAAGGTGACATCGGCAACGGCACCTGGATGCGGCCCAGAAAGATCGCTATCCACAGTGGCACCGCCAGACAGGCCAGCAGGGCCGTGCCCAGGTAGAAGGGCCGAAACCCCAGTCGCAGCAATGGCCAGCCGTGCAGCGAAGCGGCGGACTGGGCCGGGCGGGAGGCGGAGACGAGCGGGGGCAGGGACATGGCAGGCCTTTGGCAGGGCGGTTTTCTTAAGATTCATTTTACATGAATATTAAAAATCGGCCAGAAGTTCGAGCGCAGACGGCCCGTTGAGACGGAGGGCGTTCAGTGGAGCGGCAGGGCCTGGGCGCAGGCGTGGGCGCTAGCCCAGGCCCATTGGAAGTTGTAGCCGCCCAGCCAGCCGGTGATGTCTACCACCTCGCCGATAAAGTACAGGCCCGGCTGGGCCTTGCATTCCATGGTCTGCTGCGACAGGGCGCGCGTGTCCACGCCGCCCAGCGTCACCTCGGCCTTCTTGTAGCCTTCGGTGCCCGTGGGGGTGAGCTCCCAGCGCGCCAGCCGCTCGGCCAACCGCGCCAGGGCCTTGTCCGCGGCTTCGTTGATGGGGCGCTGCCAGTCCGCGCTCTGGCTGGCCCAGGCGTCGGCCAGACGGCTGGGCACGAGCGCGGCCAGTTCGTTGGCGATCAGCTTGCGCGAGCGCACTTTGGCCTGGGCCAGTGCGGCCGGCAGGTCCACGCCCGGGGCGAGGTTGATGGCCAGCGGCGTGCCCGGCTGCCAATAGCTGGAGATCTGCAGCACGGCCGGGCCCGACAGCCCACGGTGCGTGAACAGCAGGTCTTCCACGAAGGCCATGCGTTCCTTCTTGGCGCCGGTGCTGATCTCCACCGGCAGCGCCAGCCCGGCAAGCTGCGCGTAGGGCGCCCAGGCCTGGCCGTCGAAGGTCAGCGGCAACAGGCCGGGGCGCTGCGCCACCAGCGGCAGTCCGAACTGCTGCGCCAGCCGGTAGCCGAAGTCCGTGGCACCGATCTTGGGGATGGACAGCCCGCCCGTCGCCACCACCAGGCTGCGTGCTTGCACCGGGCCGCGATCGGTATCAATTTGATAGCTGCCAGCGCTTGAGCCGCCTGCCTCATCGGCCAAAAAGACTACATTCTTGACGCCGCAGGGCTGCCAGCGCTCCACGCGCCCCTGGGCGCATTCGGCCAGCAGCATGGCGATGATGTCCTCGGCCGAGCGGTCGGCAAACAGCTGGCCCTTGTGCTTCTCGTGGTAGGCGATGCCGTGGCGCTCCACCAGCGCGATGAAGTCCGCCGGCGTGTAGCGCGACAGCGCGGAGCGGCAGAACTGCGCGTTCTGCCCCACGAAGTGCTTGTGCGGCGCGCGCACGTCCAGGTCGCGGTTGGTGAAGTTGCAGCGCCCACCGCCCGAGATGCGGACCTTCTCGGCCACTTTGTCGGCATGGTCGACGAGCAGCACCTTGAGCCCGCGCTGGCCCGCCTGGGCGGCGCAGAACAGACCGGCGGCGCCGGCGCCGATGATGACGGCATCAAAGAAGGGTGTGGACACGGGCAGCAACCTGGCGGGCAAAGCCGCCGATTGTCGCGTACGGGCTCCGAGGCCGTGCAGTGCAGGCAGTTCAGTGCATGTAGTTGCCGTCGGGCCCGATCACGGCAATGTCCACATAGCTGGAGCCATTGCGGTTCTGCGCACTGTACTGGTAGGTGTAGCCGCCCAGGTCCACCTTGTGCAGCCCTTCCAGGGTCGCGGCCAGCGACGCGCCCGTCACCGAAGGGCCCGAGGCGCGCAGGCCTTCAATGAGGATGCGCGCGTCCAGGTAGCCCCTGAAGCGGTCGTAGTCCACGGGGTGGCCGTGGCGCTTCATGGACGCCTGGAACTCGCGTGCCACGGCGGTGGTCAGCCGCGTGGGCGGCGGCGTGGTGCGCGCCACGGCCAGCCCGCGCGCGTCACTGCCCAGTGCGCGGATGACCTGCGCACCCGCGCCCAGCGACAGCGTGTACACCGGCACGCCCAGGTGCGCCTTGTTGGCGCGCACGTAGGCCACCACGGGCGGGCCCGCGGCAATCATTACCACGGCTTGCGGCCGCAGGGCCGCCAGGGCCTTGGCGGCGGCCTCGGCGTCCTGGCCGCTGCTGTGCGTGGCATGGGCGCCCACGAAGGTGCCGCCCTCGGCCGTGATGGCCTTCTCGACCAGGGGCAGCGCGAGCTTGCCGAAGTCGTTGTTCTCGTAGGCGACGCCGATGCGCGTGGTCTGAATGGCCACGAGGTTGCGCACGATCTTCACCAGCTCGTCCGCGTAGCTGGCGCTGGTGGTGAACAGGTAGGGGCTGCGCGCGCCGTGCACTGCGGGGCTGCCGGTGTAGACGGCCACCAGCGGGGTGCGCGCCTGCGCCAGGTAGGGCAGCAGCGCCAGCACCTGCGAGGTGCCGGCCTGGCCGAACAGCGCGACCACGCCGCTGTCCTGCACGAGTCTGCGGGCGTTGTCCAGGGCGAGCGCGGCGTCGAACTTGTCGTCCAGGGACACGAGCTGCACCTTGCGCCCTGCGACGCCGCCGGCCTCGTTGAAGTCCGCCAGGGCGGCCTCCTGCCCCTCGTGCACGGGCGTGAGGAACGGCGCCATGGGGCCCGACAGGGCCGAGGAGCGCCCGATGAGGATGGCTGCCTTGGCGTCTGCCGAGCGCTGCTGGGCCAGCGCCGGCCACGCGAGCGCACAGGCACTCGCGCACAGCGACTGCAGCAGCCGCCTGCGCGGCGCACAAGGGTGGACGATGAACGGCGTGGTCATGAGAGCTCCCTGCTTTTTGTATTGGGCTGGCGCTGCACCGTCATGGGCAGCGCAGGGGCCATGCTAGGAACGCCGGCGTACGCGCCCACTGGGGGAAACCAAGAAACCGTGACGCGGGTGTGACACGGGCGTGGCGGGTGAAGGCACGTGCTCCGGCCCCGCACAGTCGGCGTAAACACGCTCTAATACCGCCATGCACCTTCCCGCGCACCAACTCAGCATGACCGTGCTCATGTCACCCGACATGGCCAACTTCTCCGGCAACGTCCACGGCGGCGCCATCCTCAAGCTGCTGGACCAGGTGGCCTATGCCTGCGCCAGCCGCTATTCGGGCAGCTACGTGGTCACGCTGAGCGTGGACCAGGTGATGTTCCTGCAGCCCATCCACGTGGGCGAACTGGTGACCTTCCTGGCCAGCGTCAACCACACGGGCACGTCGTCCATGGAGATCGGCATCAAGGTGGTGGCCGAGAACATCCGCACCCAGGTCGTGCGGCATGTGAACAGCTGTTTCTTCTCGATGGTGGCGGTGGACGATGCGGGCAAACCCACCCCCGTGCCGCCGCTGGCCCCCACCAGCTACGACGAGCGCCGCCGCTGGGAGGCCGCGCTGCTGCGCAAGGCCCTGCGCAAGGAACAGGCCGAACGCTTCGCCCAGATCCGCCAGGCGGCGCAGGCCAGCGCCGCCGGCTGAGCCGTCACACCGCCCGGCTGCGCGCGCCTGCTACCGGGGCTGCATCTTCGCCTTGCGCCATGGCCTGGATGCCGCGCACCACGTCGCCGATCACGATCACCGAGGGGCTGGCAAGCCCCTCGCGGGTGATGGTGGACTGCAACTGGCCCAGCGTGGTCACCGCGTGGCGCTGCTGCGGCAGGCTCACATGCTGGATCACCACCGCCGGCGTGTGTGCAGGCAGGCCGGTGAGCAGTTCCTCCTGGATGTGGGCGCAGCCGGTCACGCCCATGTAGATCACCAGGGTCAGGCGTGCATCGCGCGCGGTGGCGGCCAGCTGGCGCCAGTCGGTGCCTTGGTTCCCAGGCTTGTTGTGGCCCGTGATGAAGACCACGCCGTGCGCATGTTCGCGGTGGGTGAGCGGCGCGCCCAGCTGCGTCATGCCCGCCAGGCCGGCGGTGATGCCATTGACCACCTGCACCGGCACGCCCGCCGCGCGCAGGTGCTCCACTTCTTCGCCGCCCCGCCCAAAGATGAACGGGTCGCCGCCCTTCAGGCGCACCACGGTCTCGCCCTCCTGCACGGCGGTGAGCATGAGCTTTTCGATGAACGCCTGGGGCGTGCTCTTGCAGCCGCCGCGCTTGCCCACATGCACGACGCGGGCGCCGGGGCGGGCCAGCGCGACGATGGCGTCGCTCACCAGGTCGTCCACCAGCAGCACGGTGGCGGCCTGGATGGCCTTCACTGCCTTGAGGGTGAGCAGCTCGGGGTCGCCGGGGCCGGCGCCCACCAGGGTGCAGCTGCCTGCATGGGCTGGAAGAGAAGGTGTGGTCATGACGAGGCCTGTGCAGTGATTTGACGGCTCAAGTGCAAGATATGTTCCACCTGCTGGCGCAGGGCAGGGGGCACGGGCGCGTCGCCCGCCAGCACGCGCCGGGTATAGGCGGCGGTGGTGGCCACGTCGATCTCGGCCGGCAGGCCGGGCACTTCGGCGGCCGTGCCGGGCTGCTGGTCTTGCAGCAGTTGGTGCGTGCCGCCAATGAAGGCGTCGTAGCGCGGCGTGCGGCGCGGGTCGGCCGCCACCTCGCCCTCCAGCCCGCGCGACAGCAACGCGTGCGCGCCCAGCGTGGCAAAGGTGCCGCTCAGGATGTCGAAATATTCGGGGTGGGTGAAGCTGCTCACCACCAGCGCCGGGCCGGCGCAGGGGTTCATCAGCTTGGCCACGCTGTGCCCCGGTGTGCGCAGGCCGATCACCTCGCGCACCGCCAGCAGGCGCGCCAGCCCGGGCAGCAGCACCGCGGTGCCGATGTGCGCCACGCTGCCGGGTGCTATGGATTGAGGAGCTGTTAGCGCAGGTATATCCAGCGCTTCAAGCACATCTGATGCCAGAACGCGGCGCGCCTCGGTGCGCATGCCGTGCAGCAGCACGGGCAGGCCTTCGCGCGCCAGCAGTAGCGCCAGCAGCGGCGTGAGCACGGGCAGCTTGCGCGCGCCGTTGTAGCTGGGCAGCACGATGAGCGGCTGCCCGCCCGCACAGGCCGGTATGGCGGCCATGCGCGCATGCACCGCGTCCAGCAGGCCGCACATTTCCTCGGCGGTTTCGCCCTTGATGCGCATGGCCACGCAGAAGGCGCCGATCTCCAGATCGGTCACCTGGCCGTCGAGCACTTGCCCGAACAGGTCGGCGGCTTGCGCGCGGTCCAGTGCCTTGGCGCCGCGTGCGCCGCGGCCGATTTCCTTGATGTAGTGGCTGATGCCCATGGGGTATTGGCTGGCGGGTGGGACGAGTGGTGTCCATTCTGCGGCATGTCTGATAACCGCCTGTTATATGCGTGCAGCGGATTGCGTGCCGCGTCACGCTGCCTGCACCGCAGTGGTGCCTATGCCCGCGACCGCCGCCTGCACCATGCGCTTGAGCTCGGGTACGCAGGAGCCGCATTGCGTGCCGCAGCGCAGCGCGCCCTGCAACTGCGCCAGGCGCTCGGCCGGGCTGCCCTGGCACTGGCCCAGGCGCTCGGTGATGTCGGTATCGGTCACGTTCAGGCAGACGCACACCCGCTTGCCGCGTGCGGGCACGGCCACGGGCGGCTGTTGGGTGGGCAGCAGCAGCAACCGGCCATAGGTCTGCACGGGCAGTTCTTCCTGCAGCAGGGTGCGCAGCCAGCCGCCAGCGCTGCCATTGCCGGCCAGCAGCAGTGCGTCCAAAGTGGTGCGGCCGTCGGCTTGGCGCTGCAGACGCGCGGCCCGGTGCTGGGCGCGGCGGCGGTCGGCGTAGCGCAGCGTGCCAGGCCCGTCCAGGTGCAGCAGGTGCTCGATGCGCGCGAGCAGGGCTGGTGGCGGCGCCTCGTGCGCGGCGCCGCGCAGCAGAACGCCCGTGCGCGCGGGACCTGCCGCCGGCGCGGCGCCGCTGAAGGGCACGCAGTGGGCGAAGGGTAGTTCGGGCATCAGCGCGGCCAGGGCCTCGCGCGCGGCCAGGGCTTCATCTTCGGGCAGCCAGGCCATGGCCAGCAGCGTCCAGGGCAGCTCGGCCTTGAGCACCTTCACCGCCGCGTGCTTGAGCTCCGGCTGTTTGGAGCCAGGGCAGAAGGCCGGCGTGGTGAGCGCGTTCACGCCCGCCAGCGGCCGGCCCATGCTGGAGCGTCCGCCCAGGTATTCGCCGCCCCAGTGCATGGCCATGAAAACCTGCCCGGGTGCCAGTGTGTCGTCGGCCTGCACGGGCGCGATGATGGAGCCGCGCGCGCTGGTCACATGCGCCAGGTCGCCAGCGGCCAGCTGCAGGCGCGGCAGGTCCTGCGGGTGCATCTGCAGTGCGGGCTCGGACGCGTGGCCGAACAGCTGCCCCAGCGTGCCGGTGCGGCTCATGCCGTGCCACTGGTCGCGCAGGCGTCCCGTGGTCAGGCTGAACGGGTAGCGCGCGCTGGGCGGCTCGGACAGGGGCTGCCAGGCCGCGGGGACGAAGCGCGCACGCCCGTCGGGAGTGGGAAAGACGCCGTCCGCATACAGGCGCGCGCGGCCCGCGCGGGCGCCGCTCGGGTAGGGCCACTGCTGCGGCCCGTCGGCCTCTAGCGCGGCCCAGGTCAGGCCGGTGATGTCCAGGTCGCGCCCGCGCGTGGTCTCGCGGTGTTCGTTCCAGATGGCCTCGGCGCAGGCCTGCGCCGTGTCGCCGGTGTAGGGGAACAGCGTGGGCTGGCCGGGGCGCAGGTGCCTCTCCAGCCGCTGCGCCAGCGCCAGCGCGATCTGCCAGTCGTGCCGCGCACCGCCGGGTGCGGCCACTGCCGCGCGCACGCGGCTGATGCGGCGCTCGCTGTTGGTGACGGTGCCGGTCTTCTCGCCCCAGGTGGTGGCGGGCAGCAGCAGGTCGGCGTACTGCGCGGTGGCGGTGGTGGCGAAGGCCTCTTGCACCACCACAAACTCGGCGCGCTGCAGGGCGCGGCGCACGGTGGTCTGGTCGGGCAGGCTCTGCGCGGGGTTGGTGCAGGCGATCCACAGCGCCTTGATCTCGCCGTCGGCCGCGGCCTGGAACATCTCCACCGCCGTCTTGCCGGACCGCGCGGGCACCGACTCCACGCCCCACAGCCGGGCCACTTCGGCGCGGTGGTCGGGGTTGGCCATGTCGCGGTGCGCGGGCAGCAGGTTGGCCAGGCCCCCCACCTCGCGTCCGCCCATGGCGTTGGGCTGGCCCGTCAGGCTGAAGGGGCCGGCGCCCGGTTGGCCGATCTGCCCGCAGGCCAGGTGCAGGTGGATCAGCGCGGCGTTCTTGGCCGTGCCGCTGGTGCTCTGGTTGAGGCCCTGGCAGTACAGGCTCAGCGTGGGCCGGCGTGGCCCACCCTCCGCTATGCCCTCCACGCCGGCGAACCAGCGCGCTGCGGTGGCAATGTCCTGCGGCGGCAGGCCGCAGACGGCAGCGGCGCGCTCGGGCGTGCAGTCCTGCACCACGGCCTGCAGATCGGCGAAGCCGCTGGTGTGCCGCGCGATGTAGCCCTGGTCCACCCAGCCCTCGCGCAGCATCACGTGCAGCATGGCGTTGAACAGCATCACGTCGCTGCCCGGCAGCAGGGGCAGGAACAGATCGGCCATGGCCGCGGTGTCGGTGCGGCGCGGATCGGCCACGATGATCTTCATGGCCGGGTTGGCGGCGCGCGCGTCCTCGATGCGGCGAAACACGATGGGGTGCGCCCAGGCCGTGTTGCTGCCGGCGATGAACAGGCACTGCGCGTGGGCCAGGTCGTCGTAGCAGGCGGGCGGCGCGTCGGCGCCCAGCGTGGCCTTGTAGCCGGCCACGGCGCTGCTCATGCACAGGCGCGAATTGGTGTCGATGTTGTTGGTGCCGATCAGGCCCTTGGCCAGCTTGTTGAAGACGTAGTAGTCCTCGGTGAGCAACTGGCCGCTCAGATAGAAGCCCACCGCGTCGGGGCCGTGGCGGTCGATGGTGGCGGCGAAGCGCTGCGCCGCGGTGTTGAGAGCCGCGTCCCAGTCGATGGGGTGCGCTGCCTGGCCGCGCTGCGGGCGCAGCTGGGGTTGCAGCAGCCGGGTCTGCAGTGTGACGGGCCGGCTGGCGGTGAGGTGCAGGGTGCTGCCCTTGGTGCACAGGCGGCCGAAGTTGGCGGGGTGGTGGGGGTCGCCGCGCACGCCGGTGATGGTGTCGCCGTCGGACTGGATGATCACGCCGCAGCCTACGCCGCAGTAGGGGCAGGTGGAACGGTTTTCTTGCATGGCGTGTTCTCTTGGTATTTTTGGGCTTTAGGGCTTGTGGTGTGGGCGCGAGTAGCTATTCTTTTTGGATGTGGCTGGCCGGGACTCGCCCCGGCGGGCGAGGTACTTTTCTTTGCTTCGCCAAAGCAAAGTACCCAAAAGAAAGGCGACCCTACAGGCTGCGTCTCTTCGCTTCGCTACGGGCAACCTGCGGTGCTTGCGTCCAGCGGGGTCTCGCTCAAACTCGCTTCGCTCAAACAATCGCGAGCCCTGATCCGCTGGCCGCTGCGCTCCTCGGCGCATCCTGAAGGGAACCCGGAAACCGGACAGCCCATTCGGGCCATCGCTGCGCTCGGCCTGGCCTTGCGCGGCGCGTTGCGCCTGCGCGGGGTCATGGTGGGTTTGCCTTGCAGCGCAGCGCGGGGCCGGCCACCGGGCGTTGCAGGTCCAGGGCGTGGTGGGCCAGCTCCTGGGCGTCCAGGTAGACGGTGCCCGCTTCCACCTTGACCTGAAAGCGCGGCGTGCAGCCTTCGTCGGGGGCGGCGGCCTGGCCGTCGCACAGGCCGATGGTCCAGTTGTGCAGCGGGCAGGCCACGCTGTTGCCGAAGACGATGCCCTGGCTCAAGGGGCCGCCCTTGTGGGGGCAGCGGTCGAGCAGGGCGAACACACCGCCGGCGTCGTTGCGGAAGACGGCCACGTCCATGCCGTGCGGGCGGGCCACGCGGCGCGCGCCGAGCACGGGGATGTCGTCCAGGGGGCAGATCGGGGTCCAGGTGGTCATAGCTATTCCTTTAGGAGCTGTTAGCGCTTGCTGGCAGGGCGTGTCAGGCACTTTTGGTTGAAACTCATGCCAACGTTCATGCGGGGATCGGCGTGATCGGGATGAACTGGCGCCGGTCCACCGCCGCCGGCTCGAACTCGAACCACGGGTCGGGCTCGCCCGCCAGCGCGTCCTGCAGCTCGCGCCACAGCGCCTGGCGGCCGGGGGCATCTTGGAGTACGCGGCGCTTGACGTAGTCCAATCCCACGCGGGCGACGAAGTGCACCGTGCGCTCCAGGTACCAGCCTTCCAGGCGGTACAGCTGCATGAAAGCGCCCGTGTACTCCAGCACCTCCTCGGCGGTCTTGAGCTTGGTGAAGAACTGCGCCACCTCGGTCTTGATGCCGCCGTTGCCGGCCACGTACATCTCCCAGCCCGAGTCCACGCCGATGATCCCCACGTCCTTGATGCCGCTCTCGGCGCAGTTGCGCGGGCAGCCGCTGACGGCGAACTTGACCTTGTGCGGCGCGTACATGCCCACGAAGGCGTGCTCCAGGTCCTTGCCGAGCTGCGTGCTGTCCTGCGTGCCCATGCGGCACCACTCGCTGCCCACGCAGGTCTTCACCGTGCGCAGCGCCTTGGCGTAGGCGTGGCCGCAGGGCATGCCGATGTCGCGCCAGACGTTGACCAGGTCTTCCTTCTTCACGCCCAGCAGGTCGATGCGCTGGCCGCCCGTGACCTTCACCGTGGGGATCTGGTACTTGTCCACCACGTCGGCGATGCGGCGCAGTTCGGCGGCACTGGTCTCGCCGCCCCACATGCGCGGCACCACGCTGTAGGTGCCGTCCTTCTGGATGTTGGCGTGGCTGCGCTCGTTGATGAAGCGGCTTTGCGGGTCGTCCCGCGCCTCCTTGGGCCAAGTGCTGATGAGGTAGTAGTTCACGGCCGGGCGGCAGGTGGCGCAGCCGTTGGGCGTCTTCCACTCCAGGAAGCGAAACACGCCGTCCACGGTCAGCAGCCGGTGTGTGCGGATGGCTTCGCGCACGGCCTGGTGGCCGTGGTCGGTGCAGGCGCACACGGGCTTGGTCTTGGGCGTGGCGGAATAGTCGCCGCCCGCGGTGGCCATGAGGATCTGCTCCACCAGCCCGGTGCACGAGCCGCAGCTGGCGCTGGCCTTGGTGTGCTTGCGCACCTCGTCCAGCGTGAACAGGCCCTTGTCCTTGATCGCCTTGCAGATCTGGCCCTTGGTCACGCCGTTGCAGCCGCAGACCTCGTCGCTGTCGGCCATGGCGGCGGCCTTGTTCTGGCCCTGATGGCCCGCGTCGCCCAGGTGCGATTCGCCGAACATGAGCCGGTCGCGGATGTCGGCCACGCTGCGGCCGTCACGCAGCAGCTTGAAGTACCAGCTGCCGTCCACCGTGTCGCCATAGAGGCAGGCGCCCACGAGCCGGTCGTTCTTGAGCACCAGCTTCTTGTATACGCCGCCGCCCTCGGCATGCGGGTCGCTGAGCACGATTTCCTCCGTGCCCTCGCCGCCCTGGAAGTCGCCGGCGGAAAACAGGTCGATGCCCGTGACCTTGAGCTTGGTGGAGGTGAGCGAGCCCTGGTAGCGCCCGATGCCCCATTCCGCCAGGTGGTTGGCCAGCACCTTGCCCTGCTCGAACAGCGGCGCCACCAGCCCGTAGGCGATGCCGCGGTGCGCCGCGCATTCGCCCACGGCGTAGATGCGCGGGTCGGTCACGGTCTGCAGCGTGTCGCTGACGACGATGCCGCGGTTGACGTGCAGGTGCATCTGCTCGGCCAGGGCCGTGTTGGGGCGGATGCCCACGGCCATCACCACAAGCTGGGCGGGCACCTCGCTGCCGTCCTTGAAGCGCACCGCGGCCACGCGGCCGTCGCCGCCGGCCACCAGTTCCTGCGTCTGCGCCTGCATCAGGAACTGCATGCCGCGCTCGGCCAGCGACTGCTGCAGCAGCTTGCCCGCCACGTCGTCAAGCTGGCGCTCCATGAGCCACTCGCCCGCATGCACCACGGTGACCTGCATGCCGCGCTTCATGAGGCCGTTGGCCGCCTCCAGGCCCAGCAGGCCGCCGCCGATCACCACGGCGTGCTTGTAGCTGGCGGCAGCGTCGATCATGGCCTGCGTGTCCGCGATGTCGCGGTAGGCCAGCACGCCGGGCAGCTCACGGCCCGGAATGGGCAGCATGAACGGGTTGGAGCCCGTGGCGAGGATCAGCCGGTCGTAGGGCGCCTCGACGGTGCGCCCGTCCTGCGCCACGCCGTGTACGGTGCGCCGCGTGCGGTCCACATGGGTCACGGTGCACCCCGCGTGCAGTGTGATGTGGTGGTCCGCATACCAGGACCAGTCGTTGAGGACGATCTCCTCCAGCGTCTGCTCGCCCGCCAGCACGGGCGACAGCAGGATGCGGTTGTAGTTGGGGTGCGGCTCGGCGCCGAACACCGTGATGTCGTAGAGGTCGGGCGCGATCTTGAGCAGCTCTTCCAGCGCGCGCACGCCTGCCATGCCATTGCCCACCATCACCAGCCTGGATTGCTTCACCATCGTCTCCCCGGCGGGAATGCCCCGCGCAGCCACATCAACAAAAAAGGCGTCCGCACGCCGCACCGGGCAGGGGCCTGGTTGCGGGTGGGGACGCCTTCGTCCCGCGAGCCCTGCCTCCGCCGTTGGAGAGGGCACGCGCTGCGGCCTACCGTGGCCGCGCTGGCTTCAATGCAATGGGCGTGCCAGGGTGCGGCGGGGTGAGAGGTGTGCGCTCATGGGTTGGGCTGAATAGTCCGCTAACGTTTGATGGGCAAGCGCGAACAGCTATGGTTTCAGGAGCGATCGCGCGCTTGGCCGGGCGTGGCGGGCTGCGCACCGCCGTGGTGCAAGTGGCGGCGCGATGGTGCGGGCGCTGGCGTCCTGATGGCGCCCGGACCTCGTAGGGGATGTTGTGCCGGTGGCGTGGCCCCTGCGTGCGCGCCCGGTGCACCGCAATTGAACAAGAGCAGCGTCCAGCGCTTGCCCCTCAAGCGCTACCAGCGATGGAATCAGGAGCCGCCTGCCGGCGGTGGTGTTGGGTCCGTCCAGGCGCCGCCTAGCACCTTGTAGAGCGTCACGCGGTTGACCTGCTCGGCCAATTGCAGCGTGATCTGCGCCTGCTGTGCGGCATACAGCGTGCGCTGCGCGTCCAGCACGGCGAGGTAGTTGTCCGCACCGAGGCGAAAGCGTGCGTCCGACAGCTGCAGCGTGCGCTGTGTGGCCTGCACCAGCGAGCCCTGCGCCTGCAGGCGCTCGGTGAGCGTGGCGCGCTCGGCCAGCGCGTCGGACACTTCGCGGAAGGCGGTCTGGATGGCCTTCTCGTACTGGGCCACGGCGGTGTCGCGCGTCACCTCGGCCACGCGCAGGTTGGCCTGATTGCGGCCGGCGTCGAAGATCGGCAGGCGGATCTGCGGCGCGAACGCCCAGGTGCCGTTGCCGCCCTCGAACAGGCCCGACAGCGCATTGCTGGCCGTGCCCACCGAGGCCGTGAGCGTGATCGACGGAAAGAACGCCGCGCGGGCCGCGCCGATATTGGCCGTGGCGCCCTGCAGTGCATGCTCGGCCGCGCGCACGTCGGGGCGGCGCAGCAGCACGCTGGACGGAACGTCTGCAGGCACGGCCAGCAGCGCCGTTGCGGGCGCCGCGGGATCGGCCAGCGCGGGGACGGAGGACCGGGGGGCAGGACTGTCCGCAGTACCGGTGCCGGGAGAGGGCTGGGTTGCAGTCGTGGCCGGGCCCGCCATGGCCGTGACCGGCATGGCCGTTTCCACGGTGGCCACGCTGGCGGGCAACAACGCTGGGGGCACGGGCGATCCCACCAGCAGGGCCAGGGCGTTGCGGCTGCGCGCCAGCTGCGAGACGAAGGCGGCCGCATCCACGCGTGCGGTGTCGGCCGCCGACTGGGCCTGCGCCAGCACCAGGCCCGAGCTGGCGCCCAGTTCGTGGCTGCGCTGCGTGAGCTCCAGGGCCTGCTGGCGCGTGCGCAGGGTCTCGCGTGCCAGTTGCAGGCGGCGCGCGTCGGCGTCCAGCGTGAGCCAGGCGCCGATCACCTCGGCCACCAGGCTGAGCTGCACGCTGCGGCGGTTCTCCGCCACGCGCAGGAACTCCTGCAGCGCGGCATCGTTCAGGTTGCGCACGCGGCCGAAGAAGTCGATCTCGTAGCTGCTGAAGCCCAGTGTGGCGCTGTACTGGCTGGTGGTGTTGGAGCGGCCCGCGGCGGTCAGGTCGTCAGCGGTGCGGCTGCGGTTGCCCGCGCCGGCCGCGTTCACCGTGGGAAAACTGTCGGCCTGCACCACGCCGTACTGCGCGCGGGCCTTGTCGATGGCCAGTACCGCCACGCGCAGGTCGCGGTTGTTCGCCAGGGCCTGTTCCACCACCGTGCGCAGGCGGGCGTCCTGCACGAAGTCCTGCCAGGCCATGGGGCCGCCGTCCGGCAGCGCCACGGCGCCGGCGGTCTGTGGCTGGGGCAGGGGCGATGCCATCGTGCCCGGCACGGGCAGCGGCGGCGTCTGGTAACGCGGCGCCAGGTTGCAGCCGGCCAGCAGGGCGCAGGCCAGGGCGGCGGTCAGAGGCGTGAAGGAATGGGGGCGCGTCATGCGGCACTCTCCGGATGGATGGGGGCAGGCTGGGCCGCGTCTTCCTGGCGCGAGCGGCTCTTGAACCAGCTGCGGATCAGCAGGAAAAACACCGGCACCATGAAGATGCCCAGCACCGTGGAGGCCACGGTGCCGCCCAGCACGGCCGTGCCGATGGCGTTGCGCCCGCCTGCGCCGGCGCCCGTGCCCAGGGCCAGCGGCACCACGCCGAAGCCGAAGGCCAGCGATGTCATGAGGATGGGGCGCAGGCGCATGCGCACGGCTTCCAGCGTGGCATCCAGCAGCTTGCGGCCCTGTTCCTGCAACTGCACGGCAAACTCGACGATCAGGATGGCGTTCTTGGAGGCCAGGCCCACCGTGGTGATCAGGCCGACCTGGAAGTACACGTCGTTGGCCAGGCCCCGCGTCCAGGTCGCCAGCAGCGCGCCCAGCACGCCCAGCGGCACGGCCAGCATCACCGACAGGGGCACGGTCCAGCTCTCGTACAGCGCGGCCAGGCACAGGAACACGAACAGGATCGAGATGGCGTACAGCAGCGGCGCCTGCGCGCCGGATTGGCGCTCCTGCAGCGAGGCGCCCGTCCATTCGTACGCAATGCCGGGCGGCAGGCCCTTGAGGATGTCCTCCACGATCTTCATGGCCACGCCCGAGCTGACGCCCGGCGCGGCGCTGCCCACCATCTCATAGGCGGGCGCGCCGTTGTAGCGCATGAGCTGCGGCGAGCCATAAGCCCAGTGGGCCTTGGAGAAGGCGCCGAACGGCACCATCTCGCCGTTCTTGTTGCGCACGGTCCACTTGCCGATGTCCTGCGGCAGCATGCGGTGCGGCGCGTCGCCCTGGATGTAGACGCGCTTGACGCGGCCGTTGTTCAGAAAGTCGTTCACGTAGGTGCCGCCCATGCCGCTGGAGAGCACGCTGTTGATGGCGTCGTAGTTCAGGCCCAGCGCGGCGGCCTTGCGGTCGTCGATGTCCAGGCGCAGCTCGGTGGCGTCGTCTAGGTTGGTGGTGCGCAGGTTGGTCAGCTCGGGGTGCTTGCGCGCCTCGGCCAGGAACCGGTCCTTGGCGGCCAGCAGCGCCTCGTGCCCCAGGCCGTTGATGTCCTTGAGCATGAAGTTGAAGCCCGCGTTGGAGCCCAGGCCGCGCACGGCCGGCGGCTGCGACACGAAGATGCGCGCGTCGCGGATCTTGGCCAGCTCCTGGGTGGCGCGGTGGGCGATGGCCGCCGCGGACTGGCTGGCCAGCGGCCGCTGGTCCCAGGGCTTGAGGCGGATGAATGCGCGCGCCGAGCTCTGGTCGCCGTTCAGGCCCGAGACCTGGTTGAAGCTGATGACCTCGGGCACGTCCTTGAAGTACAGATTCACCTGGTCCAGCACGTCCTGCAGTCGCGCGTCGGTGGCTCCAGCGGGCAGGTTGACGTTGGCCAGGATGTAGCCCTGGTCTTCATCGGGCAGGAAGGCCGTCGGCACGCGGCCGATGATCCACCACACGGCCAGGCAGATGGCGGCAAAGATCAGCAGCATGCGCTTGGCGCGGTGCAGCATCCAGCCCACGCCGCGCTGGTAGCGCAGCGTGTTGGTCTCGAAGTGGCGGTTGAACCAGACGAAGAAGCGGTCGTTCAGCCCCAGCAGGCCGCGGCGCACCTGCGGGTCCTTGCCCAGGTGGGCGGACGGCTTGAGGATGCTGGCGCACAGCGCCGGCGTGAGCGTGAGCGCCACCAGCACCGACAGCGCCATCGCCGCCACGATGGTGATGGAGAACTGCCGGTAGATCACCCCCGTGGAGCCGCCGAAGAACGCCATCGGCACGAACACCGCCGACAGCGTGAGGCCGATGCCCACCAGCGCGGGCGTGATCTCGCGCATCGAGTGGCGCGTGGCCTCTTTGGGCGAGAGACCCGACTCGTGCATCACGCGCTCGACGTTCTCCACCACCACGATGGCGTCGTCCACCAGCAGGCCGATGGCCAGCACCAGCGCGAACATGGTCAGCGTGTTGATCGAGTAACCCGCCGCGGCCAGCACGCCGAAGGTGCCCAGCAGCACCACTGGCACGGCGATCGCAGGGATCAGCGTGGCGCGGAAGTTCTGCAGGAAGATGAACATCACGATCACCACCAGCACCATGGCCTCGCCCAGCGCGGTGGCCACTTCGCGGATCGAGGCGCGCACGAAGGGCGTGGAGTCGGAGCTGACGAAATAGTCGATCTGGTTGGGGAAGTAGGGCTTGAGCTCCGCCAGCTTGGCGGCCACGGCGTCCGACACCGCCATGGCGTTGGCGCCGTCGGCCAGCACGATGCCCATGCCCGCGCCCGGGCGGCCGTTGAGCTTGGCCTTGACCGACAGGTTGTCGGGGCCCAGTTCCACGCGCGCGACGTCCTTCACCGTGACCACCGAACCGTCGGTGGCGGTCTTGAGCACGATGTCCTCGAACTCCTGCACCGTCTGCAGCTTGGTGCGCGCGGTGATGGTGGCGTTGAGCTGCTGGTCGGGCACGGCGGGCAGCGCGCCGAGCTGGCCGGCCGAGACCTGTGCGTTCTGCGCGTTCAGCGCGCTGATCAGGTCCGACGGCATGAGCTGGAATTTCTCCATCTTGGCCGGGTCCATCCACAGGCGCATGGCGTAGAAGGTGCCGAACACGCGGATGTCGCCCACGCCATCCAGGCGGCCGATCACGTCCACGAGGTTGGAGTTCAGGTAGTCCCCGATGTCCACCGCGCTCATATTCGGGTCGCCCGAGAAGAAGCTGTAGGTGACCAGGTAGTCCTGGCCGCCCTTGTTGACGAACACGCCCCGGCTCTTCACGGCATCGGGCAGGCGGTTCATGGCCGACTGCAGCTTGTTCTGCACCTGCACCTGGGCCACGTCGATGTTGGTGCCCGGCGCAAACGTGAGGGTGGTGGCCGATCGGCCCGACGCATCCGACGTCGAGCCCATGTAGATCATGTTGTCGATGCCCTTGAGCTGCTGCTCGATGATCTGCGTGACCGAGTTTTCCACGGTCTCGGCCGAGGCGCCCGTGTACTGCGCGGAGATGGTCACGCGCGGCGGCGCGATGTCGGGGTACTGCTCCAGCGGCAGCGTGAAGATCGCCAGGCCGCCCGCCAGCATGATGATGATGGACAGCACCCACGCGAAGATGGGGCGGTTGATGAAGAACTGGGCCATGTGCGCCTGACCTCGTGCTCAGCGGGATGCGCCGGGGCGGGCGGTGATGTCCACGCTCTGGCCCGCCGCGGGGGGGGCGCTGGCGGCGGGTGCTGGCGCCGCGGCGGCCGGGCCCTTCTTGGTGTTCAGGTCCACCACCTGGGGCGCCACCTTGTCGCCGGGCTTGATGCGTTGAAAGCCATCCACCACCAGGCGCTCGCCGGGTTGCAGGCCGCTGTCCACCAGCCAGCGGTTGCCCAGGGCGCGCGCCAGTTCCACGGGGCGTTTCTCGACCACGTTGTCGGCGTTGACCACCAGCACGCTGGCGCGGCCCGTCAGGTCGCGGTTCACGGACTGCTGCGGGATCAGCAGCGCGTCGCTGGCCAGGCCCGTGGGCAGCAGCGCCTGCACGTACATGCCGGGCATGAGCACGCCGTCGGGGTTGGGCACCACGGCGCGCAGCGTCACCGTGCCCGTGGTGTCGTTGACGATCACGCCCGCAAACTGCAGCCGGCCTTCGTGCGGGTAGTCGCTGCCGTCGTCCAGCCGGATGCGCACGCGCATCTGGTTGCCGTCCACCTTCTGGTAGCGGCCGGCCTCCCAGTCGCGCTTGAGCTGCACCAGCTCGGTGCTGGACTGGGTGAAGTCCACGTACATCGGGTCCATCTGCACGATGGTGGTGAGCGCATTGGCCTGGTTGGCCGTCACCAGCGCGCCAGGGGTGACGCTGGACAGGCTGATGCGTCCGGCGATGGGCGCCTCGATGCGGCTGTAGCGCAGGTTGATGCGCGCCGTCTCCAGGTTGGCGCGGGCCACGCCCACGTCGGCGCGGGCCTGCGCGGCTGCGGCCTGGCTCTCGTCATAGGCCTGGCGGCTGATGGCGTCGATCTTGACCAGTTCGGCATTGCGGCGCGCATTGGCCTCCTGCGTGCGCGCCGTGGCCTCGGCGCGGGCCAGGGTGGCCTCGGCGCTGGCCTCGGTGGCGCGCAGCGGGCGGTCGTCGATCTGGTACAGCGGCTGGCCCTTGCGCACCAGCGCACCCTCGGTGAACAGACGCTGCTGCACGATGCCCGAGACCTGGGGGCGCACTTCGGCGGTCAGGTAGGCACGGGTGCGGCCGGGCAAGGTGGCGTCCAGTTGCTGCGCGCGCGTTTGCAGGGTGACCACGCCCACGGCGGCGGGGCCCTGTGGCTCGGTGGCTGGCGCGTCCTTGCCGCCACAGGCCGCCAGGCCCAGCGCCAGGGCCAGGCCAGCCAGCCGCAGCGCGAGCGCGCCGTGACGGGCCGCAGTGGTGCACGAGGGGGAGAAAGCGGGTGAAGCGGAAAGACGGGGGGCGCGGGCGGGGCGCTCAATGGGCGCGGGTGTCGTCGCGTGGATCATGGGGCGAAGGCGCAAGGTCTGGAAAGGGTGGCGCAGAGCAGGAAAGCGGGGCCTGGAAGGGCGTCGCAGGGCACTCCGCTCTGCAGGCAAGCGTTGCACTTTCGCACATTGACGGCAAGGCTGCCGTGGTAGCAGCGATTCTTCATGCTTCTTTACAAGGCATTGTCAAAGGGCATCGCGCGCCGCAGAGCCCCCGCCGGCAGGGTGTGGGGGGCAGCTGCTGGCGCTTTAAATCGGCGCTTGAGGCTTGGGTGTTCAGCGCCTAAAGCTATGTAAATGATAGCGAACGACATGCAGCGAAGCCGTGCAGCGCCTACCATGTACGCCTGACGCGGCTGCCGTGGCCGCGCACCACCGTCTGAAGGAGTTGCCTGCCATGAACACTTCCACTTCCGCATCGACCCCGCTGCTGACCCAGCAGCTTTTACAGCACCTGCAGGGGGCGCCGCTGCAGCAGATGGCCCAGCGCCTGGGCACCGACACCGCCCAGACGCAAAGCGCCGTGGAGATGGCCCTGCCGCTGCTGCTGGGTGCCCTGGGGCGCAACGCCGAGGGGCCGCAGGGTGCGCAGTCGCTGCTGGGGGCGCTGCAGCGCGACCACATGGACGCCGCGGCCCCTGCGGCGCAGGGCATCGGCGGCCTGGACCTGGGCGGGCTGCTGGGGTCGGTGCTGGGCGGCGGCATGGCCGGCGGCGCCGGGCAGGGCGGCGATGCGGGCGCCATCCTGGGCCATATCTTCGGCGGCGGCCGCGAGAGGGCCGAAGCCGGCCTGGGCCAGGCCAGCGGACTGGGTGCGAACGCCGGTCAGCTGCTGCAGATGCTGGCGCCCATCGTCATGGCGTTCCTGGCGCAACGGGTGCGCAGCGACGGGCTGGACGCGGGTGGCCTGGGGCAGGTGCTGGGCCAGGAGCGCGCCCAGGTGCAGCGCACGGGCGCGCCCGGCGGCGATCTGCTGGGCAGCCTGCTGGACCAGGACGGCGACGGCCAGGTGGGCCTGGGCGACCTGTTCAAGATCGGTGGCAGCCTGCTGGGTGGGCGGCGCTGAGCGCAGCGGCTCACGCCCCATTGGCAGCTTCAAAAAGCATAGCTGCACTCGCCCGGCCCGTGGGCGCTGCGACCACTTGGTTGCAACAAATTTTGAACCCGGTTGCGCGCCCGCCCTGGTTCGGCGGACACTGTGGGCGCGTGTTCGGTTTCGTTCCATCCACAGCCAGGGAGGCAGCCATGACGACTGTTGCAGAAATCCTCAGAACCAAAGCCGATGGGCAGGTCCATGCCGTCGAACCTTCGGACACCGTGCTCACCGCGTTGCGGCGCATGGCCGACAAGGGCATCGGCGCGCTGCTGGTGATGGAAGGCGATCAGATCGCGGGCATCTTCACCGAGCGCGACTACGCCCGCAAGATGGTGCTGTTGGGCCGCTCCTCGGGCGACACCCCGGTGAGCGAGGTGATGACGCGTGCGGTGCGCTTCGTGCGGCCCACGCAGAGCGCCGAGCAGTGCATGGCGCTGATGACGGAAAACCGGCTGCGGCACCTTCCGGTGGTGGAGGCCGGGCGCGTGGTGGGGCTGGTGTCCATCGGCGACCTGGTCAAGAGCGTGATCTCGGAGCAGCAGTTCATCATCGAGCAGATGGAGCTTTACATCACCGGGGTGCGGTGACCGTGTTCCGGGCGGGCCCGTGCTGAGCGGGGCGCGGGCTCTGTGAAGCCTTGCGGTGTGAGTTTCTTCGTCGCTGGCCGGGACTCGCCCCGGCCAGCGACATGGAACCCAAGGGCAAAGAATCAAAAACAATAGCTGCCAGCGCTTACCCAGCAAGCGCTAGAGCCAAAAAACCCTCAAGCCGCTCTCTCCACGTGCCCCTGCCGCGTGTAGAGAAAGTCGATCACCGCCTTGCGGCACTGCAGGTACCGCGCATCCTCCGCCAGCGCCACCCGGTTGCGCGGGCGTGCAATCCCCACGTCCAGCACCTCGCCAATGGTGGCGGCGGGGCCGTTGGTGAGCATCACGATGCGGTCGGACAGCAGCACCGCCTCGTCCACGTCGTGCGTGACCATGACCACGGTGCTGCACGTGCGCACCACGATCTCCAGCAGCTCGTCCTGCAGCCGTGCGCGCGTGAGCGCGTCCAGCGCGCCGAAGGGCTCGTCCATCAGCAGCACCTGGGGCTCCATCGACAGCGCGCGTGCGATGCCCACGCGCTGCTTCATGCCGCCCGATATCTCGCCGGGGCGCTTGTGCGCGGCATGGGCCAGGCCCACCAGTTCCAGCGCGGCGTGGGTGCGCTCCTTCAGCCGGGCCTTGGACTCGCGCGCGCCGAACACGCGTTCCACGGCCAGGTGCACGTTGCCTTCGCAGGTCAGCCAGGGCAGCAGCGAGTGGTTCTGGAACACCACCGCGCGCTCGGGACCGGGGCCCTTGATCTCGCGCCCGGCGCAGATCAACGCGCCGGCGGTGGGCGTGGTCAGGCCCGCGATCAGGTTCAGCAGCGTGCTTTTGCCGCAGCCCGAGTGGCCGATCAGTGCCACGAATTCGCCCCGGGCGATGGCCAGGTCGATGCCGCGCAGCGCGGGAAACACGCCCTTGGCGGTGCGGAAGGTCTGCTCGACCCCCTGGATCTGCAGGAATTTTGCGTCGCTCATGATTGCACCTCCTCGAACGTGAAGGCCGTGGCCAGCCGGACCAGCGCCCATTCCAGCAGCAGGCCCACGCCGCCGATGACGAAGATGGCCACCAGGATGTTGGTGACGTTCAGGTTGTTCCACTCGTCCCACACCCAGAAGCCGATGCCCACGCCGCCGGTGAGCATCTCGGCCGCCACGATCACCAGCCAGGCCGTGCCCACGGCCAGGCGCACGCCGGTCAGCATGTAGGGCAGTACCGCCGGGAACAGGATGGTGGTGGCGATCTTCCATTCGCTCAGGTTGAGCACGCGCGCCACGTTCATGTAGTCCTGCGGCACGCGTTGCACACCCACGGCGGTGTTGATCACCATGGGCCAGATGGAGCAGATGAAGATCGTCCAGATGGCGGCCGGGTTGGCGCCCTTGAACACCAGAAGGCCGATGGGCAGCCACGCCAGCGGCGAGACGGGCCGCAGCAGGCTGATGACCGGGTTGCACATGCGCGAGAGGAACGCGAAGCGCCCGATCACGAAGCCCGCCGGTATGCCCACCAGTGCGGCCAGGCCGAAGCCCACGGCCACGCGCTGCAGGCTGGCCAGCACGTTCCAGCCCACGCCCTGGTCGTTGGGGCCGTTGCGGTAGAACGGGTCGCTGAAGATCTCCACCGCCTGCGCCCAGGTCTGCAGCGGGCCGGGAATGCTCTGGCCCGTGGTGGCCGAGACCACGGCCCACAGGCCCAGCAGCAGGCCCACGCCACACAGCGGCGGCAGCACGGCCAGCCAGAGGGCGCTCCAGCGCTGGCGCGCGTCGCTGCGCGGGGGTGGGCTGGCAGGCCCTGAGGCTTTTGGGCCTGCAGCGCTTGTGGGATGAGCGTTGGCAGCTATCGATTTGGAAGCATCGGACGCGCCGGCCGGCGCTTGCGGCTCCAGCGGGCTGTGAAAGACGGCACTGACCATGGTTTCTCCTGGTGGGGGTGGGGCGATCGGGGCGTCAGGCCTTGAGCTTGAAACCGTCGGCGTACTTCGCGGGGTCCTTGCCGTCCCAGACCACGCCATCCACCAGCTTGTGGCTGCGCATGTCGCTCGCGGGCAGGGGGGCCTTCGCGGCCGTAGCGGCTTGGCGGTACACGTCGGTGCGGTTGATGGCCTTGGCCACGCCCAGGTAGTCCGGGTGGTTCTTGAGCAGGCCCCAGCGCTTGTGCTGGGTCAGGAACCACATGCCGTCGGACAGGTAGGGGAAGTTCACCGCGCCGCCGCCATAGAACTTCATGTGGTCGGGGTCGTCCCAGGTCTTGCCCAGGCCGTCCTGGTAGCGCCCCAGGATGCGCTGATTGATGGCGTCCACGCTGGTGTTCACGTAGGCCTTGCCGGCGATGGTCTCGGCCATCTGGTTCTTGTGGGCCAGGCTTTCGTCGATCCAGCGGCTGGCCTCCAGGATGGCGGCCGTCACGGCGCGCGCGGTGTTGGGGTACTTCTGCACGAAGTCGGCGGTCGTGCCCAGCACCTTTTCGGGGTGGTCCTTCCAGATCGCCTGCGTGGTGGTGGCGGTGATGCCGATGCCGTCCATGATGGCGCGGTGGTTCCAGGGCTCGCCCACGCAGAAGCCGTCCATGTTGCCCACGCGCATGTTGGCCACCATCTGCGGGGGCGGCACGGTGATGACCTTGGCGTCCTTCAGGGGGTGGATGCCGTGCGCGGCCAGCCAGTAGTACAGCCACATCGCATGCGTGCCGGTGGGGAAGGTCTGCGCAAAGGTGTACTCGCGCCGTTCCTTGGCCATCAGCTGGGCCAGGCCTGCGCCGTTGACGGCCCCCTTGTCGGCCAGCTTGCGCGACAGCGTGATGGCCTGGCCGTTGTGGTTGAGCGTCATCAGCACGGCCATGTCCTTCTTGGGGCCGCCCACGCCCAGATGCACGCCGTAGACCAGGCCGTAGAGCACATGGGCGAAGTCCAGCTCGCCGTTGACCAGCTTGTCGCGCACGCCGGCCCAGCTGGCCTCCTTGGTGGGGATGATCTTCACGCCGTACTTCTGGTCGATGCCCAGCACCGATGCCATGACCACGCTGGCGCAGTCGGTGAGGGGGATGAAGCCGATGCGCACCTCTTTCTTCTCGGGGGCGTCCGAGCCCTGGGCGTGCACCAGGGCACGCAGCGCGGGGCTCACGCCCACGGCGCCCACGGTGGCCGCCTGCAGCACGGTGCGTCGGGGGATTCGGGTGTGGAGCAGATCGGTCATGCAAGAGTCCTTTGGGGTCGTCAAAAAAGCAGTGCAGCAACGGAAAAAGGCGTCCTCACGCCGCGCGGCCGGCGCATGTGCGCTGCCCGAGCGGGTGGGGACGCCTTTGTCCTGGGAGCCCGGCCCTTCCGCCGTTGGAAGGGCCTGGTGCGTGACCAGCGGTGGTCACCGGGCCTGTTGCAAGCGGTGTGCCATCTTTGGGGTTGCTTTCATTTTGATAGCTGTTTGCGCTTGATGGTCGGGCGTTTCAGTCTGTTTTGTTTGAATACTTCATCGCCGTGTGGCGCGGCATCGGATGCACCGCATTTGTGCAATGCACAAACCGGCGCATCAACCCAGCAAATCGGCCGCGTCCAGCATGCGCTGCGCCACCTCGGCCAGGCGCAGGCCGCGGTCCATGGCGGCGCGGCGCAGCCGCTCGTAGGCCTGCTGCTCGGTCAGGCCCTGGCGCTGCATCAGCAGGCCCTTGGCGCGGTCGATGGTCTTGCGCTCGTGCAGGGCGGTGCGTGCCTGCGCCAGTTCGGTGCGCAGCGCCTGTTCGTGGGCAAAGCGGGCCAGCGCCACCTCCAGGATGGGGCGGATGCGCTGCGGCGCCAGGCCCGCGACGATGTAGGCCGTCACGCCCGCGGCCAGCGCGTCCTTCACGTGGCGCGTGTCCTCGTCGTTGGTGAACATGACGATGGGGCGGGGCGCCTCGCGCGTGGCCATCACCACATGCTCCAGCGCGTCGCGCGCCTCGCTTTCGGCGTCCACGATCACCAGGTCGGGCTGCAACTGGGCCAGGCGCTCGCCCAGGAACATGTCGCCCGGCAGCGTGGCCACGAGGTTGAAGCCGTTCTCCAGCAGCCCGATGCGCAACGCGCGCGAACGCTCGGCCTGCAGCGCCGCATGCGCGTCGCCGTCGGCCGCCAGGTCCGGCGCCACCACCACGATCCGCAGTTGTTCAGTCATGCTGCAGGCGCCAGCAAGAAATACGCCACACCCGCCCCGATGCGTTGTGGAAGATTGCCGAAACGCCCCGGTTGGGGCCGCGGGCAATCCCCCTGGCGCGAGCGGCATCCTTTCGCGAACATCCTGTCACATATCCACATGAATGAGAGAGGAGTCGACTGTGCAGCAGGGAATCAAACGACGCGGTTTTTCCGCCAGCCTGGGGCTGGCGGCGCTGGGGGTGGGCGGGTGGATCACGGGATGCAGCAAGGTGCCGGACACCATCAAGATCGGTGTGGCGCAGCCCTTGTCCGGCCCGTTGGCGGGTCTGGGGCAGGACCTGCTCAATGGCGTGAAGCTGGCAGTGGACGAGATCAACCGATCCGGCCTGAACGTGGACGGCAAGCGCGTGACGCTGGAGGTGGTGGCGCAGGACGACCGCGCGGACGCCGCTTCGGGCAAGGCGGCTGCGCAGCAGCTGCTGGAATCGGGCGTGGTGGCCGTCATCGGGCACCTGAACTCGGGCGTGAGCCTGGAGACCGCGCCCATCTATGCCGCCAAGGAGGTGCCGCAGCTCATCATCTCCACCAACCCGCGCATCACGCAGCTGGGGCTGGCCACCACCTTCCGCATCGTCGCCAACGACAACCTGCAAGCGCGCGCCATCGGCGCGTTCGCGGCCGCGCAGCTCAACGCCGATGCCTACGCGGTGGTCGACGACGGCTCCCCCTACGGCAAGGGACTGGCCGAGGGCGCGGCCGCGCAGTTGCTGGCGGCCAAGAAGCACATCGCCGTGCGCCAGAGCTTCGACGACAAGACCCAGGCCTTTGCCGAACTGGCGGCCCGGCTCAAGGAGGCGCAGGTGCGCGTCATCGTCTGCATGCTCAACGACTTCCAGGCGCTGGCGCTGCTGCAGGAACTGCAGAAGCTGGGCCACAGCCGTGTGGCGCTGCTGGGCGGCGACCTGGTGAAGACGGCCGACATGGCCAAGGGCATGGGCGTGATCGACGGGATCTACGCCACCTCGCCGGTGCTGGACGTGGCCGAGTTCACCACCGGCCGCCAGTTCCTGGAGAAGTACATCGCCGCCTTCCAGAAGCCCCCGGCCTATGGCGGCCACTACACCTACGACGCCGTGTACGTGGTCAGCGAGGCGATCAAGAAGGCCGGCTCCGCCGCGCCCGCCGACATCACGCGCGCGCTGCGCGGCATCAACGGCTACGCCCCCGTCACCGGCACCATGGCCTGGGACGGTCAGGGCGAGCTGCGCTATGGCGCCGTGGGCGTGTACGAGCTGCGCAAGGGCCAGTGGGAGCTGCGCATGCGCTCCGACCGCTGGTAGCCGCCGTCCGGGTATGCGCGGGCGTGCGATTGCCCCCGGTCCGGCGGGCGCGGGGGGCGGCCACTACACTCACGGGCATGAGTCAGCTGATCCTCGGTATCGAATCTTCCTGTGACGAAACCGGCGTGGCCCTGGTGCGCGCCGGCGAGGGCGGCGCCGTGCCCGTGTTGCTGGCGCATGCGCTGCACAGCCAGATCGACATGCACCAGGCCTATGGCGGCGTGGTGCCCGAGCTGGCCAGCCGCGACCACATCCGCCGCGTGCTGCCGCTGACCCGCGAGGTGCTGCGCGAATCGGGCGAGCGCCTGGAGGATGTGGACGTGGTGGCCTACACGCGCGGGCCGGGCCTGGCGGGTGCGCTGCTGGTGGGCGCGGGCGTGGCCTGCGCGCTGGGCGCAGCGCTGGACAAGCCCGTGCTGGGCGTGCACCACCTCGAAGGCCATCTGCTGTCGCCGTTCCTGAGCAGCGACCCGCCGGAGTTTCCGTTCGTCGCGCTGCTGGTGTCGGGCGGGCACACGCAGCTCATGCGCGTGGAGGGCGTGGGGCGCTACGAGATCCTGGGCGAGACCATCGACGACGCGGCGGGCGAGGCCTTCGACAAGTCGGCCAAGCTCATGGGCCTGGGCTACCCCGGCGGGCCGGCGCTGTCGCGCCTGGCCGAGCAGGGCAGCGCCACCGCGTTCAAACTGCCGCGCCCGCTGCTGCACAGCGGCGACCTGGACTTCTCGTTCGCGGGCCTGAAGACCGCCGTACTGACCCAGGCCAAGAAGCTGGGCGACGAGCTGACCGCGCGCAAGGCCGACCTGGCCGCGAGCACCGAGGCCGCCATCGTGGAGGTGCTGGTCAAGAAGACGCTGGCCGCCCTTCAGAAAACAGGGCTCCAGCGCGTGGTGGTGGCCGGCGGCGTGGGCGCCAACCGGCATCTGCGCGCGCAACTCAACGCGGCCTGCGCGCAAGCCAAGGTGCGTGTGCACTACCCCGAGCTGCACCTGTGCACCGACAACGGCGCCATGATCGCCATGGCCGCGGCCATGCGCCTGCAGGCCGGGCAGCAGCAGCCCAACCGCGATTACGCCTTCGACGTGAAGCCGCGCTGGCCGCTGGACGCCATCACGCTCGCGGCCTGAAGATATTGATCAAAATAGGCTCCAGCGCTTGTCCATCAAGCGCTGGTAGCTCACATTTTTGATAGCGGGCTAGAACGGGTAGTGGCGCGGGGCGGTCTGCACCGTGATCCAGCGCAGTTCCGTGAACTCGCGCACGCCCGCCATGCCGCCAAAGCGTCCCCAGCCCGACTGCTTCACGCCGCCAAAGGGCATCTGTGGCTCGTCGTGCACCGTGGGGCCGTTCACATGGCAGATGCCGGACTCGATGCGTGCGGCCACGTTCCAGGCGCGCGCCACGTCGCGCCCGAACACGGCGGCCGACAGGCCGTAGGTGGTGTCGTTCGCGGCGGCGATGGCTTGCTCCACGCCGCGCACCCGCACGATCGCCTTGACCGGGGCAAAGGTCTCCTCGTGGTAGATGCGCATGGCGGGCGTCACCCGGTCCAGCAGCGTGGCGGGCATCAGCGGGGTGTCGCTTTTGCCGCCGCACACCAGCGTCGCGCCCTGGCCCAGCGCGTCGTCGATCAGCGCATTGCAGCGCTGCACGGTGGCCATGTCCACCACCGGGCTCAGCACCACCGGGCCCTGGCGCGGGTCGCCCAGCGGCAGGGCACGGGCGCGTTCGGCCAGTTGGTGCACGAACGCATCGGCTACAGCCTCGTCCACCACCAGGCGCTCCGTGGACATGCAGATCTGCCCCGAATTGCGAACGCGCCAAACACGGCGGCGTTCACGGCGGCATCCACGTCGGCATCGTCCAGCACCACCAGCGGGGCCTTGCCGCCCAGCTCCAGCACCACGGGTTTGAGGTGGCGTGCGCAGGTTTGCGCGACCAGCCGCCCCACCTTGGTGGAGCCCGTGAAGTTCACGCGGCGCACGGCTGGGTGGGCCACCATGGCCTCCACCACGTCGGCCGCATCGCCGGGCGCATGGGTGATGAAGTTCACCACGCCCGCGGGCAGGCCGGCGTCGTGCAGCGCCTCGGCAATGAGGCGGTGGGTGGCCGGGCAGGTTTCCGAGCCCTTGAACACCACCGTGTTGCCGCACGCCAGCGGCGTGGCAATGGCGCGCACCCCCAGGATGACCGGCGCATTCCACGGCGCCATGCCCAGCACCACGCCGGCGGGCTGGCGCACGCCCATGGCCAGGCTGCCCGGCATGTCGGACGGGATCACCTCGCCGGCGATCTGCGTGGTGAGGGCGGCGGCCTCCTGCAGCAGGTTGGCGGCCAGGTGCACGTTGAAGCCGGCCCAGGCGGCAGAGGCGCCGGTCTCGGCCGCCATGGTGGCGGCGAAGGCATCGGCGCGCGCCGTGAGGGCCTGCGCGGCGCGCTGCAGCAGGTCGCGCCGCGCGGCGGGGCCCAGCGCGGCCCACGCGGGAAAGGCCTGGGCGGCCGCCTGCACGGCGGCCACGGCGTCTTCGGGGGTGGCCGCAGCGGCCGTGGTGGCAATGCGGCCATCCAGCGGGTTGCGGCGCTCGAAGGTGGCGCCGCCCGAGGCGGGCCGGGGCGCGCCGTCGATCAGCAGGGGAAGAGGGGGCATGGGAACTCCTTTGCGAGGGGCGGCCGCGGCGGTGAGGCCACGCGGGCATTTGGCACGCAAGGGTAGCAGCGTGCCACGCCACGGGTTCTCCGGTTTTCTTTACAAAAGTTCATCTGCCGCTGGTGGCGCTGACAAGGAGCGCTGTAACAATTGCCCTCATGTTTGCCGCAGCGCTTCCTTCTCGCTCCCGCCGTCGCCCGCGCGCTTCGGCGCCACTGGCCTTGCTGGCCGCCCTGGTGCTGGCCGGTTGCGCCACGCGGCCGCCTCCCGCGCTGGAGGGGGCGGTGGCCACTCCCGCCGCCTGGGCCGGCCAGGGGGCAGTGCAGGGCGGCGCGGCCGCGACCCCGCAAGACCTGGCCCAGTGGTGGCGGCAACTGGGCGATGCGCAGCTCACCGGCCTGGTGGAACGCGCGCTGCAGTCGCACACCAGCATGCGCAGCGCACGCGCCGCCGTGGAGCAGGCGCGTGCCCAGCGCGACGTGCAGGCCGCCGGCCTGCTGCCTTCCGTGAACGCATCGGGCTCCGCCCAGCGCAGCCGCAGCAATGGCAGCACCGGCAACACTTTCCAGGCGGGACTGGACGCGAGCTGGGAGCCCGACCTGTTTGGCCGCCTGTCCAGCGGGGTGCGCGCCAGCGAGGCCGACCTGCTGGCCGCCGAGGAAGGCGTGGCCGCCGCCCAGGTGGCATTGGCCGCCGAGGTGGCGGTGAACTACATCAGCCTGCGCAGCCAGCAGCAGCGCCTGCAGATTGCCCAGCAGAACCTGGCGGCGCAGAGCGAAACCGCGCAGATCGTCCAATGGCGTGTGCAGGCGGGGCTGGCCAGTTCGCTGGCGGCCGAGCAGGCCCGCGCCGCCGTGGAGCAGACCGCCGCCCAGGTGCCCACGCTGCAGGCGGGCATCGCGCAGGCGCGGCATGCGCTGGCGGTGCTCACCGGCCAGCCGCCCGCGGCGCTGGACGAGGCCCTGGCCGCGCACGCGCCCGTGCCCCAACCGCCGGCGGACCTGGCGCTGGCCTTCCCCGCAGACACGCTGCGCCAGCGCCCCGACGTGCGCCAGGCCGAGCAGCGCGTGCGCGCCGCCTGGGAGCGCGTCGCCCAGGCCGAGGCGCAGCGCATGCCCAGCCTGCGCATCAGCGGAACGCTGGGCCTGCGCGCCCTCACGCTGGGCGCGCTCACGGGTGGGGGCGCCACGGTGGCGTCGCTGCTGTCCAGCGTGTCGCTGCCGGTGTTCGATGGCGGGGCGCTGCGTGCCCAGGTGCGCGCGCAGGAGGCTGCGCTGCAGCAGGCGCAGGTGGGCTACGAGGAATCGGTGCTTGGCGCGCTCAAGGATGTGGAAGATGCGCTCGTCGCGCTGCAGGGCGACCGTGACCGACTGCAGCGCCTGTCCGCCGCGGCCGAGGCTGCGGGCAACGCGGCGCTGCTGGCGCAGAACCAGTATGCGAGCGGGCTGGTGGACTTCCAGACCGTGCTGGACACCCAACGCACGCTGCTGTCCGCGCAGGACAGCGTGGCCAGCACGGCCGCCAGCGTGAGTACCGACCATGTGCGCCTGTACAAGGCGCTGGGAGGCGGCTGGCCCGCGCCCTGAGCGGCCCCCCCAAAAAACCTGCTGAATGACCCGGCGCTGCCGCCCAAGCGGCGCCTTCCCAGGCAAGAACCATGACCGACCAAGAATCCCCAAGCTCTTCCAGCGCCCCCGCTTCCCATGCCGCCGCGGCGGCCCCGCAGCGCCTGCAGGCCCTGCTGGGCGACGGCCTGCGCCGGCGCTGGTGGCAGAGCATCACCCTGTGGCTGGCGGTGCTGGTGCTGGCCGCCGCTGCCGGCGGCTGGTGGTACTGGCAGGACCGCCAGCGCGCCCAGGCGGCGCCGCGCTATGTCACGCAGGAGGTGCAGCGTGGGCAGATCACGCTCACCGTGGCGGCCAACGGCACGCTGCAGCCCACGCGGTCGGTGAACATTGGCAGCGAACTCTCAGGCACCGTGCGCCGCGTGCTGGTGGACGTGAACGACCAGGTCAAGAAGGGCCAGGTGCTGGTGGAGCTGGACACCACCAAGCTCGACTCGCAGGTGCTGCGCTCGCGCGCTTCGGTCGCGTCGGCGCAGGCGCGCCTGGCACAGGCGCAGGCGACCATGCAGGAGGCGCGCGCCAGCCTGTCTCGCCTGGAGGAGGTGGCCCGCCTGTCCGGCGGCAAGGTGCCTTCGGCGGCCGAGCTGGACACCGGCCGCGCCGCCTACGAGCGCGCCCAGGCCGACGAGGCCGCTGCGCGCGCCAGCGTGCAGGATGCGCGCGCGGCGCTGGCCACCGACGAGACCAACGTCACCAAGGCCTCCATCCGATCGCCGATCGACGGGGTGGTGCTCTCGCGCGCGGTGGAGCCGGGCAATGCCGTGGCCGCGTCGCTGCAGGCGGTGACGCTGCTCACCCTGGCAGAGGACCTGACCAAGCTGCGCCTGGAGGTCAACGTGGACGAGGCCGACGTGGGCTCGGTGCGCCCGGGCCAGAAGGCCACCTTCACCGTGAGCGCCTACCCCTCGCGGCGCTACCCGGCGCGCACCACGCGCGTGGCCTTCGGCTCCACCAAGACCGACAACGTGGTCACCTACATCACCTACCTGGAGGTGGACAACGGCGATCTGAGCCTGCGCCCCGGCATGACGGCCGCGGCCACCATCACCTCCACCGAGCGCAATGACGTGCTTACCGTGCCCAACACGGCCCTGCGCTTCAAGCCCGCGGGCGCGGCGGGGGAAGCCCCGCAGGCAGGCCGGCCCGGTGCACAGGGCAGCTCTGGCGCAAGCGCGGGCGGCGGCGGCGGCATCATGTCCCAGCTGATGCCGCGCATGCCACGCCCCTCGGGCCAGCGGCGCAGCGCGGGCGCGGACGGCAGCCGCGGCGACGGCTCCCAGCGCCAGGTGTGGGTGCTGCAGGACGGCGCGCCCAAGCCCGTGCGCGTGAAGACCGGCATCAGCGACGGCCGCGTCACCGAGGTGGAGAGCGACGAGCTGCAGCCGGGCATGCAGGTCATCACCGACCAGCTTGCGAGCGGGGCGAAGCCATGATGGCGCCCGCCGATGCGCAGCCGCTGATCCGCCTGCGCGGCATCACCAAGGTGTACGGCGAGGGTGCGCTGGCTTTCCAGGCGCTCAAGGGCGTGGACCTGGACATCGACAGCGGCGACTTCGTGGCCATCATGGGCCCCAGCGGCTCGGGCAAATCCACGGCCATGAACGTGCTGGGCTGCCTGGACCGGCCCACCGCGGGTACCTACCTGTTTCGCGGGCTGCCGGTGCACTCGCTGTCGCGCGACGACCGTGCGCGCCTGCGGCGGCGCTTCCTGGGCTTCGTGTTCCAGGGCTTCAACCTGCTGGCGCGTACCTCGGCGCAGGAGAACGTGGAGCTGCCGCTGCTGTACCGCGGCGAGAGCACGGCCGCGCGCCATGCGGCTGCGGCCCGCGCCCTGGACGCCGTGGGCCTCAAGGGCTGGGAGCACCACACACCGGCCGAGCTGTCCGGCGGGCAACAGCAGCGCGTGGCGATTGCGCGCGCCATCGTCACCGAGCCTACGGTGCTGCTGGCCGACGAGCCCACCGGCAACCTGGACACGCAGCGCAGCCGCGAGATCATGGAACTGCTGTGGCGCCTGAACACCGAGCAGGGCATCACCGTACTCATGGTCACGCACGAGCCCGACATGGCGCAGTACGCGCGGCGCATCGTGCGCTTCGTGGACGGGCGCATCGAAAGCGACGAGCGCAATCCGCACCCGCATGCGCAGGTGCCCCGGGAAGCGCCTGCAAGTGCAGGCACGGGGGAGGTGGCGCCATGATGCTGCTCAACTCTCTGCTGCAGGCGCTGCGCTCGATACGGCGCAACCTGATGCGGTCCTTTCTCACCGTGCTGGGCATCGTGATCGGCGTGAGCGCGGTGATCACCATGGTCACGCTGGGCAACGGTGCCACGCTGGCGGTGCAGGCGCAGATCTCCAGCCTGGGCACCAACCTGCTGCAAGTGCGTCCTGGCCAGCGGCTGGGCCCCGGCGGCAGTGGCGGCGCACCCTCGTTCAAGGATGTGGATGCCGAGGCCATCGCGCAGCAGATCGGCGGCATTCTGGCCGTGGCGCCCGAGGCGCGCACCAGCGCCACCGTGGTGGCCAACGGGCGTAACTGGGCCACCAGCGTCATGGGCAGCACCAATGCCTGGCTGCAGACCGGCAACTGGACGCTGGAAAGCGGGCGCGAATTCACCACCGACGAGCTGCGCGTGGGCGCTGCCGTGTGCCTGATCGGCCAGACGGTGCGGCGGGAGCTGTTCGCCGGCGGCGATGCGCTGGGTGAGCGCGTGCGCGTGCGCCAGTTTTCGTGCGAGGTGGTGGGCGTGCTGGCCTCCAAGGGGCAGGGCGCCTTCGGCAACGACCAGGACGATCTGGTGCTGCTGCCGCTCAAGACGCTGCAGCGCCGCGTGACGGGCTCCACGCGCGTGCCGACGCTGCTGGTGTCCATGAAGGATGGCAGCGACCCCGAGCGCGTGAAGGCCAGCCTGACCGAGTTGCTGCGCGAACGCCGCAAGCTGGCCGACACCGACGATGACAACTTCAACGTGCTGGACACCAAGCAACTGGCCGACACCTTCTCGGGCACCACGCGCGTGATGACCACGCTGCTGGGCGCGGTGGCGGCCGTGAGCCTGCTGGTGGGCGGCATTGGCATCATGAACATCATGCTGGTGAGCGTGACCGAGCGCACGCGGGAGATCGGCCTGCGCCTGGCCATCGGCGCGCTGGAGCGCGAGGTGCTGATGCAGTTCCTCATCGAGGCCGTGGTGCTGGCCGCTTTGGGCGGTCTCATCGGCATCGTGCTGGCCACGGGCGCGTCGATTGCGCTGGCGCAGGTGATGGGCATCCCCTACGTGTTCCACGCGGGCGTGAACCTGCTGTCGTTCGTGTTCTCGGCGGGCATCGGGGTGCTGTTCGGCTACTTCCCGGCCCGCCGCGCCGCGCGGCTGGACCCCATCGAGGCGCTGCGCCATGAGTGAGGCGCTGCGATGGGGCAGCACCCGGCCGCGGCGTTCGATGCGGACAGGCGCCGGACTGGACAAGCCGGGACAAGGCCCCACATGCGTCGAACGCGGACGGTTTAGTCGGAGTCTCGCTGTGGTGTGCCCTGGAAGAGGATCAGGTTAAAAATGGGCGGTAGCGCCCATCCGGCAAGCGGCAGTAGCTAGATAAAACATAGCAAATGGGCGGCCGCCCGGCCGCCCTGGAATCAGGCGACGCTCTGCGTCTTGTCAGTCGATGGCCAGTCGAACGGCGCTGCTCTGCGGCGGCTTCTTGGCCAGCACCAGGGTGAGCACGCCATGTTCCAGTCGCGCCGTGCTGGCCTGCGGGTCGATGTCCTGCGCCAACTCCCATGCACGCTGCACGCGCCGGGGCGCACCTTCGGCGCTGGCGACGCGCACTTGGTTGCCTTCGATCGTGACCGCGAGTTGCTCGCGCGACAGGCCTGGCACGTCCAGCTGCACGGTGATGGCCTTGTCGTCCTGCTGCACGTTCACGCCAGTGGCGCGTGCATCGTGCGGCGCGGCTGCGGGGGCAGTGAGTGTGTGGTGCAGGAAGCGTTGCACGGCGGCGTCTCCCACGCGCGGTGCGACATAGGTGGCGTGGCGGATCACGGGGGCGAAAATCATGTCGGAGGCTCCTGGGTCAGACGCGGCACGGGTCGGCCGCATGGACCGCACATGTGTTTGCGTGCGGTGTTTTTCAAGAGTGCCCCGCCGCGCGGATGGAACGTCGCCTTGCAATGGGTTACAACGAGCGCGCGCGGGAGGGACATCGCTCAGGCTTCACAATGCGGCCCTGCTGCGGATTTTTCTAGCTGATGCCCGTGTCTCGATTCCCACGCCTTTCCCCCTTCGCTTCCCCGGGCTGCCGGCTGGGCCTGGTGGCCTGCGCCCTGCTGGCTGGCTGTGCCCACATTCCCGACACCATGCCCGGCCTGGACCGCAACCTGCAGTTCTCGCCCAACGACTTCGATACCGCCGGCATGCACACGCGCCACATGGCGGCGCCGCAGGCCAGCACCTGCGAGGCGGCCCGGCGGGCGCTGCTGAGCCAGGGCTACATGGTGCACGTGGCCTCCAGCGACACGGTGGCGGGCCGCAAGTACTACCAGCCCCACACCGACGTGCACTACGTCGTGGAGATGCGCGTGGTCTGCGCATCCGAAGGGCAGGGCGACGAGCGTACGTCGGCCTTTGCCAGCGCGCTGCAGGACCGCTACGTGATCAAGAAGATCAACAACTCGGCGTCGCTTGGCGTCGGTGGCATCGGCTCGGTGTCGCTGCCCGTCACGGCGATCGACGACACGCTGGTGAAGGTGGGCAGCGAGACCATCGCCGATCCGCAGTTCTACGAGCGGTTTTTCCAGCTCTTCGAGCAGTTCGTGCGCGCGGCGCCCGTGGTGCCGGCCGCGCCGACGGTGGCGGCCAAGCCAGCCCTGCACGAGCGCGAAGCCGTCCCGCACGCTGCGGTCGCCGCGACCGTTGCGGCGCAGCCGCCTGCCGCTGCTGCTGCAGCCGCCACCGCCAGCCCGGCTGCAGAGTCCAGCACCCCGGCGCCCATGGTTCCCGCCGGGGAGCAGCCGCGCACGCAGGCGTCCGCGCAAGCGCCTCAGCCAGCGCCAGAATCGCAGCCGGCCGGCGCATCCGACGGCGCTGCGCCGCCGGGCATCCAGCAGCTCATGGCCCAGTGAATTCCATTCTTCGTGAGCCAGCGCGCCGCTGCGCTGCCATCTTTTCCTGCTTGTGCCCGTTGCCATGATGATCCTGCCCCGCCGCCATGTTCTGCGCGCCTGTGCGTTGGCTCTGTCCTCCCTGCTGGGCGTTGCGGCGCCGCTGGCCGGTGCGGCGGCGCCGCCCCAGGGCGCGCCGATCCGCGTGGCGCTGATCGAGAGCCTGTCCGGCAGCTTTGCCAATACCGGCGAGGCGGTGTTCCGCAACATCGCCTGGGCCATGGAACGTGTGAACGCGCGCGGCGGCGTGGCACTGCCCCCTGCGGCGGGCGGGGCGCGGCCGCTGATGCTGGTGCGCTACGACAGCAAGGGCACCAACGAAGAGGCGCTGTCCGCGCTGCGCGCCGCCATTGACGGCGGCGCGCGTTTCGTCATGCAGGGCAACTCATCGGCCACGGCCGCTGCGCTCATCGACGCGATCAACAAGCACAACCAGCGCGAGCCCGGCAAGCGTGTGGTGTTCCTGAACTACTCGGCCGTGGACCCCGCCCTCACGAACGAGAAGTGCAGCTTCTGGCACTTTCGCTTCGACGCGCATGCCGACATGCGCATGGCAGCGCTCATGGAGGTGATCCGCGAGGACAAGGCCCTGCAGCGCGCCTACCTCATCGGGCAGGACTACAGCTTCGGCCAGGCCGTGCTGCGCGAAGCCCGGCGCCAGCTGGCCGCGCAACGGCCCGATGTCGCCATCGTCGGCGACGAGCTGCACGCCGTGGGCCGCGTGAAGGACTTCGCGCCCTACGCCGTGAAGATCAAGGCCAGCGGCGCGCAAGCCGTCATCACGGGCAATTGGGGCAATGACCTCACGCTGCTGGTCAAGGCTGCGCGGGAGGTGGGCTACGACGGCATGTTCTATACCTTCTACGGCAACGCGCTCGGCGCGCCCGCGGCCCTGGGCGATGCGGGCGTGGGAAAGGTGGTGGCCGTGGCCGACTGGCTGCCCAATCTGCCCACGCAGGGCAGCGAGACCTTCTACCGTGCCTTCCGCGAGCGCTTTCCCAGCCCGCAGGACGACTATGTGCACATGCGCATGCAGCTCATGGTCGAAGCGCTTGCGCAGGCCCTGCAGCAGGCGGGCAGTGACGATCCGTTGGCCGTGGCGCGCGCGCTGGAGCATGCCAGTGTGCGCCTGTACGGCCAGGCAGGCGCCATGCGCGCGCAAGACCATCAGTTCCAACAATCGCTGGTCATAGGCGTCATGGACCGCCAGGGCGCGCCGGGTGTGAAGTTCGATGTGGAGGGTTCAGGCTACGGCTTTCGCGTGGTACGGCAGATCGCGGCGGACAAGGCGCAAATGCCCAGCACCTGCCAGATGCAGCGGCTTTGATCACAGCCACGCGGGTAGATAACGGCTCAGCAGCAACCCCGCAACCAGCAGCCAGGCAAACAGTGCAGCGGCCAGCAGCAGTGGCTTGAGGCCCGCGGCGCGCACGGCATGCACATGCGTGGTGAGCCCCAGGGCCGCCATGGCCACGGCCAGCAGCAGGTCGTCGAGTCGCACACCGGCCTGTACCAATGCCGGAGGCAGCATGTCCAGCGAGTTCACGCCTGCCATGGCTACGAAGCCCAGCGCAAACCACGGGATGGTGATGGCGCCCGGGCTGCCTGTCTCCCCCCGGCTCGCGTCCGAAGCCTGTTGAGCACGCAACAGGAGGAATGACAGGATGAGCAGGAAGGGCGCCAGCATCATCACGCGCACCATCTTCGCGATAACGGCGGTGCTGGCGGCATGGGAGCTGATGGCTGTGCCGGCGGCCACCACCTGAGCCACCTCATGTACTGTGGCGCCCACATACAGGCCGTACTGCTGCGCATCCATGCCGATCCAGCCCCCGGCGGCGTTCCACCGGTAGAGCGCGGGATACAGGAACATGCCCACCGTGCCGAACACCACAACGGTGGCCACAGCCACGGCAACATCCTGGGGGCGTCCCCTGGCCACGGGGGCTGTGGCCAGCACCGCCGCCGCACCGCAAATGGAGCTGCCTGCACCGATGAGCAGCGTGGTGCGCCGGTCCAGCCCCAGCACCCGCTGGCCCAGCCAGCAGGCCAGCCCAAAGGTGCTGGCCAGCGCCAGGGCGTCGACGGCAACGCCAC
Source organism: [Acidovorax] ebreus TPSY (assembly GCF_000022305.1). NCBI lineage: Bacteria > Pseudomonadati > Pseudomonadota > Betaproteobacteria > Burkholderiales > Comamonadaceae > Diaphorobacter > [Acidovorax] ebreus. Next base: position 2,453,643 of record NC_011992.1, on the reverse strand, counting down.
CCCAGCCCATGTGGGCGATGTCCTGGAAGGTCAGACGCAGGCCGTACAACACGATGCCTGTGCGCAGCAGCTGCTGTTTGGCCAAGCCCACGCCGGGCGCACAGGTCTGTGCCAGGCGTGGGTATAGGGTGTTGCCTAGCAGCAGCCCGAACACGATCGCGAGCGTCAGGGTACTCAGGCCATGCCCTACAAAAAACGGTTGACCGGCCAGGTGCAGCGCGCCCGCCGCGATGGCGCCGCTCAGCAGCAGCCCTGGCAGCCAGCGGACTGGCTCGGTAGTGAAGGAGGCGAGGGTAAGCGGAGCAAGGGGCATGACAGCGGCCGCTGGTAAAAGGTCCTTACGGCAGGCGCCCACTTTAGAAATATTAGTTATATTTGTATAACAAATACTTTTTGTAAAATCTACCTGGAAAACTGGTTCGTCTTATGCTGCATATCACCTTGCGCCAGCTCGAGATATTCAGCGCCGTGGCGCAAAGCGGCTCCACGGTGGCTGCGGCACACGTGGTGGCGCTGTCGCAGTCGGCCACCAGCGCGGCGCTGCAGCAGCTGGAGCATTGCCTGGGCGCGCCGCTGTTTGAGCGCGCGGGCCGCAGCCTGGTGCTCAACGATGCGGGACGTGCACTGCTGCCGCAGGCGCTGGAGCTGTTGGCGCAGGCGCACACCATCGAGCAGGCCTTTGGCGCGCAGAGTGCGGTCCTGCCGGTACGCCTGCGCGTGGCGGCCAGCACCACCATCGGCAGCTATGCGCTGCCCCGCGTACTGGCCGCCTTTGCGCGCAGCCACCCACAGGTGAGCGTGGACCTGCAGATCGGCAACACGCGCGAGGTGGCACACGCCGTGCAGGCGCTGGAGGCCGACCTGGGGCTGATCGAGGGCGCCAGCCACTGGCCGGGGCTGCAGGTCCAGCCTTGGCAGCGTGACGAGCTGGTCATCGTCTCCGCACCACACGACCCGTTGGTGAAGGCAGCTCAAGCCCGGCCGCTGGGCGCGGCCGCATTACGCAGTGCGCGCTGGCTGCTGCGCGAGCAGGGGTCAGGTACGCGCGAGATGGTGGAGCACGCTTTGCTGCCGCGTCTGCACCAGCTGCCCTCAGCCGCTACGCTAGGCAGTTCTGAGGCGATCGCGCGCTGCGTGGCCCAAGGGCTGGGCATCAGCTGCCTGTCGCGCGTGTTGGTGCAGCCGCTGCTTGATGCCGGCGAACTGGTGCTGCTGTCTACCCTGCTGCCGCGCATGTGGCGCCATTTTTCGCTGCTCCAGCGCGCGGGGCATAGGCAATCGCCCACGCTGGCAGCCTTCGTGCAGACTTGCCAGGCGCATGCCCGAGGGACGCCCGCATGAGACGGGTGCGCCGCTACCGTGGCGTGGCACGCGCCGTTGCGATTTCACGGCCCAGCTCAATCACCGCCATGGCGTAGTAGCTCGACCAGTTGTAGCGCGTGATCGCATAGAAGTTCTCGGTGCCGGCCACGTAGCTGGGCGCCTCAGCGCCATTCTGCAGTTCCACCAGCGCTAATGGACCCGTGTGCTGCGCGCCTTCGCTCTGCACGTGCGCCCCTTGGGCCGCCATGCTGGCGACGCTGAAAGTGGGCAGGATGTCCGGCGCCAGCAGCGCGTCCAACTGCAGCGTGGCCGCGTCGAACGCCACTGCGTAGTGCGTGGGCATGCCGCTCTGCCAGCCGTGGCCCACGAAGTAGTTGGCCACGGAGCCGATGGCGTCCTGCGCGCTGCGCCACAGGTCGATGCGGCCGTCGCCGTCGAAATCCACCGCGTAGCGCGACCAGCTCGACGGCATGAACTGCCCCAGACCCATGGCGCCCGCGTAGCTGCCGCGCGGGGTGTGCGGGTCGATGCCCGTGCGGTCCATGAGGGTCAGAAACTGCTCCAGCTCGCGCTGGAAGAACGCGCGCCGCTCGGCCGCGCGCGGGTGTGCGTCGGGAAAGTCGAAGGCCAGCGTGGCCAGCGCGTCGATCACCCGCAGGTTGCCCATGTGCTGGCCGTAGAGTGTCTCCACGCCGATGATGCCCACGATGATCTCGGCGGGCACGCCGTATTGCGTTTCAGCGCGTGCCAGCGCTTCGGCGTTGTCCTGCCAGAAGCGCAGGCCCGCGCGGATGCGCGTGGGCTCCACGAAGCGCGCACGGTAGGCCGCCCAGTTCTTGGGCGTACCCCGCGCGGGCGGCAGCACCAGGCGCGGCACCTGGGGCAGCAGCCGCGCTTGCCCGATCGCCTGGCGCACCCATTCGCGGTCCAGCCCGCGCCGCTCTGCCAGATCGTCTGCGAACTGCATGGCCTGCGCACGTTGCGCATAGTGGTAGGTGGCCGCGGTCTTGGTGGCTGTCTTTTTAGAATGATTTTGGGCTAAAGCGCTTATGGGTAAAGCGCTGACAGCTATGAAAAATGTAGCTTTTGCAAGGGTGCGGATCATGGGGCAGAGGGGCGTGGATTCTGCGCGGTGGGCCAGGGCAGGCGGCGCAATTCGCGCTGCAGGTCGGCCAGCAGGGCGCGGGGTTCGGGGGCGTAGCGGGCCTGCTCCACGCGCAGCAGCCACTGCGCGGCGGCTTCGGCGGGGGCGCCCAGTTCGGCGCGCGCACGCGCGGCCATGGTGCGTGGCGGCAGGTGGGGTGGCAGCGGCAGGCCGGCGCGTGCCAGTCGCTGGCGGGCCTGCAGCAGCAGGCGCTGCCAGGGGTCCTGGCGGCTGCGCTCCCACAGGGTCCAGCCTGCGCCCGTGGCGGCGGCCAGCGCGGCCAGCAGGCCCAGCAGGCGCACCAGGTCCTGCCAACTGGGCGACTGCAAGCCCAGCGACTTGAGCAAATCGAGCTGGCGCCCCTGGGTGTAGTTCAGCACCCATTGGTTCCAGCCGTTGTTCACGGCCTCCCACACCGACCGCAGACGGCGTACCAGCGAAGGGTTGACGACGGCATCCATCGCGGTGCCCAACACGCCGCGTGGCGCCTGCAATCGCTGGAACTGGCCGATGCGCCCCGGCGACACGGCCCCCGTGGGGTCCACGCGCACCCAGCCGCGGCCCTCCAGCCAGACCTCGGCCCAGGCGTGTGCGTCGCTCTGGCGCACAGTCCAGTAGCCGTCGATGTCGTTCATCTGACCACCCTGGTAACCGGTGACGATGCGCGATGGCACGTGCAGCGCGCGCATCAGCACCACGAAGGCCGAGGCGATGTGCTCGCAAAAGCCTTCCTTGCGGTCGAACCAGAACTCGTCGGCCGTGTGCTCCCCGTACACGCCGGGCTCCAGCGTGTAGGTGTAGCCGCCCGTGCGCAGCCGTGCCAGCGCGGCGTCGATGTAGGCCTGTGCCCCGCTGGCGGCCACGCGCGCCGCGATCGCGGGGTCGGCCTGCATCTGTTCGGCCAGGGCCAGGGTGCGGGGGTTCATCTCCGCGGGCAGTTCCACGTAGCCGTTCAACAGGGAGGTGCGCCGCGTGGGGCCGTGGGTGAAGCGCAGGTGGCTTTCGGCGCGGTAGCGCAGCACGCTGGAGATGGGCCGGCTGGCGGACCACAGCAGTTCGGGCGACATCATCGCGCCAGTGCCCTGTGGGAGTTCGGGCCGCTCCTGCACGGCGTCCAGCGTCAGCAGCCAGGGGCGGCGGCTGGGCTCCAGCGTGACCTCGTAGCGCACGGACTCACCCTGCATTTGCAGGTTGGCCGGCGTGGGGTAGGCCCAGGTGATGCCGCGCGCCTCGGGCTGCGACAGCGCATACCAGTCACGCCCGTTGAAGGCCGTGAGCACCGGGCCGCGAAAGTACAGGCTGCTTTGCGGCGGTGGGGCTCCGCCCGGCGTGTCAAAGCGCACGCGCAGCGCCACGCTGTCGTCCAGCACCAGCGACGCCATGCTGCCGATGGACATCTCCCCCGACAGGCCGCTGCGCCCCGAGCGCGCATCGTCCGGCACGCCCCACAGCGGTGCCATGCGCGGAAACAGCAGGAACAGCGCCACCATGATGGGCGCGCCCAGCAGCGCCATGCGCGCGGCGGTGCGCATGGAGGCCGCCAGCGGCGGCCGCCCCACCGGCATGTGGGCGTTGACCAGCGCGGTGAGCAGCCCGAGCAGCGCCACCAGCAGGGCGGCGGCCGTGGGCAGCGACTGCGAGAAGAAGAAGTTGGCCAGCAGCGTAAAGAAGCCGAGGAAGAACACCACCATGGCATCGCGCCGCGCGCGCAGCTCCAGGGTCTTGAGCGCCAGCAGCACCACGATCAGCGTCACGCCCGCGTCGCGCCCGACGATGGTGCGGTGCGACAGCAGCGTGAGCGCCACAGCCGCCGCAAGCAGTGCGCCAATCACCCAGCGCCCCGGCAGGGCACGCGCGCCCACGGCCAGCCAGCCGCGCCAGCCCAGCAGCGCGGCGGTCAGCGCGCTGGTCCACAGCGGCAGGTATGCGGCCAGCGGCGCCACGCAACAGGCCACCACCGCCAGCAGGAACAGGGTGTCGCGCGCTTCGCGCGGCAGATGCGAAAGCCGCTGGGCCAGATTCACGTCGAGGCTCCCGCGCGTCGATAGGGTCTGCTATTGAATGAATAGCTGGCCGCGCTTGTTGGTAGTGGGCTAGGTGCTTTTTTCATGTCAAACACAGAATCAGCACAGCGCCAGTGCCTCCAGGCAGCGGTGGCGGTGTGCGGCGCCGCTGTCCGGTGCAATCTGCTGGCCGGGCAGGCGCAGGCCGTATTCCACGCCCAGCCGGTCGGCCTGCAGCACCCAGGCCGTGAGGCGCGAGACGCGGGCCTCCGGGTCCTGCAGGCCGGTGGCGGCGCCGTCCAGCCAGAGTTCGTGGTGCTGCGCCTGCTGGGTGTCGCGGCTCACCAGGTCGTCGGTGCCGGTGGCAAGCGACTTGGCGGCTTTCTTCCAGACCACCAGCTTGAGCGGGTCACCCCGGCGGTACGCGCGCACGCCATCGAATTCGCCGATGCCGCGCGCCGGTGCCTGGCCGCCGCTGCCCGAGCGCGGCTCGCCGGCGGGCAGCGCAGGGGCGCCCACCTCCGGGCGCGGGTAGACCAGCAGCTGCGCGGCGGGCTGCCACAGCGTCCACACGCGGAACGTGCCCAGCGGGTAGCGGGTTTCCGCCATCAGCACGGGCACGTCCTGCAGCCCGCGCCGCGCGGGCAGGAACGCCACCCGCACGGTGGCGGAGCCTTCGGCGGGCACGTCGGTCCAGGCCCATTCCGCGGCCTGGCCGCCGCGCACCGCCAACGCGATGCCATGGCGCGTGGCGCGCTGCGGGTTGTGCAGCTGTACCTGCAGCAGCGCGCCAGCACCGAGGAACTGCGGCTGCGGCGGCACCAGGTGCAGCGTGAGTCCGCGCAGTGTGGCGTGGCACAGGTGCACGCCCACCACCACGCTGCCGGCGAGCAGAAAGGTGAGCAGGTAGCCCAGGTTGAGTTGGAAGTTGATGGACGCCACCAGCAGCACCAGCAGCGTGAGGGCCAGCATCCATCCCGCGCCTGTAGGCAGGATGTAGATGTTGCCCTGCGTGAGCGTGAGCGTGTCGGTGCGCCGCAGGCGTGCCAGCCACCAGCGCTGCCAGCGCGCGGCCACGGCACGCCAGGGCATCTGCCGCGGGGCCGCGGCACCGGGCGGTGCGGCCTGCTCGAATGCTGCGGGCATGGCGTCAGGGCAGGGGAACGGACTCGACCATGGCGCGCACCTGCTCCACGGCGCCGCGGCCGGCGTCGCCCACCGGCACCAGGCGGTGGGCAATGGTCTGCGGCAGGATGGCCTGCACATCGTCCGGCGCCACGTAGTCGCGCCCCTCGATGAGCGCCTGGGCCTTGGCCGCCCGCATCAACGCGATGCCCGCGCGCGGCGACAGGCCCTGGAGGAACCAGCGGCCCGAGCGCGTGGCGGCGATGAGATCCTGCACATAGTTGAGCAGTGGCTCGGCCGTGTGCACGGCCAGCACCTGGTGCTGCAGCGCGGCCAGATCGTCCAGCGACAGCAGCGGCAGCAGGCCGTCCAGCATGTCGCGGCGGTCGCTGCCGGCCAGCAGCAGGCGCTCGGCGCCACGGTCGGGATAGCCCAGCGAGATGCGCATGAGGAAGCGGTCGAGCTGGCTCTCGGGCAATGCGAAGGTGCCCAGCTGGTCGTGCGGGTTCTGCGTGGCGATCACGAAGAACGGGTGGGGCAGGGCGCGCGTCTCGCCTTCCACCGACACCTGCTTTTCCTCCATGGCCTCCAACAGCGCGCTTTGCGTCTTGGGGCTGGCGCGGTTGATCTCGTCGGCCAGCAGCACCTGGGCGAACACCGGCCCGGGGTGGAACACGAAGGCCTCCTTGCCACGCTCGTACACCGACACGCCGGTGAGGTCGCTGGGCATCAGGTCGGCCGTGAACTGCACACGCGCGAACTGCAGGCCGAAGGTGCGTGCCAGCGCATGGGCCAGCGTGGTCTTGCCAACGCCTGGTACGTCCTCGATGAGCAGGTGCCCGCCGGCCAGCAGGCAGGCCACGCAGTCCTGTACCTGCGCGGTTTTGCCCACGATCACCGTGTTAAGCTGATCCAAAAGCGACTTGATCTTCTGCTGTGCATGCATGGCGTGACGTTATCCGAAAACGATTGAGACACCGGGGAATGACTGTGAGCAAGACGGGCTATTACACCCACCGTGACTGCTGGAAGCACGAGATGGGCCCAGGACACCCCGAATGCCCGGCGCGGCTGGACGCCATCGAGGATCGGCTGCTGGTGACCGGCGTGGCCGATGCCTTGCAGCATTGTGAGGTACCGTTGGCCTCCCTGGCCGACATCGAGCTGGCCCACGACCGCATGCACATGGCTGCGCTGCGCGGCCTGTCCGACCGTCTGATCGAGGAAGAGGCCGCGGGCGGACCGCCCTATGTGCAGGTGGACACGGACACCTCGATGAACCGCCACACCTGGACGGCCGCGCTGCGCGCCGCGGGCGCCGCACTCGCCGCCACCGACGCGGTGATGGCCGGAGAGATCGAGAACGCCTTTTGCAGCGTGCGCCCGCCTGGCCACCACGCCACGCGCACCAAGGCCATGGGCTTTTGCTTCTTCAACAACGTGGCCATCGCCGCCAAGTACGCGCTGCAGCGCTACAACCTCAAGCGCGTGGCGGTGGTGGACTTCGATGTGCACCACGGCAACGGCACGGAGGACATCCTGGCCGGCGACCCGCGCGCGCTCATGGTGAGCATCTTCCAGCATCCGTTCTACCCGTACTGCGGGGACCAGGAGCCGGCGTCCAACATGCTCAACGTGCCCGTCCCCGCCTACACCAAGGGCATGGAGGTGCGCGACATCGTGGACATGGTTTGGATGCCGCGGCTGGAATCGTTCAAGCCCGAGATGATCTTCGTGAGTGCGGGCTTTGATGCGCACCGCGAGGACGACATGGGCCAGCTCAGCCTCAACGAGCAGGACTACGCCTGGATCACCATGCGCGTCAAGGATGTGGCCCGGCGCTTTGCCCGCGGCCGCATCGTGTCGTGCCTTGAGGGCGGCTACATGATGGGGCCGCTGGCGCGCAGCGTGGAAGCCCATGTGCGCGTGTTGGCAGACCTTTGATTCTTCCCCGCGCGCGCCGCGCGGTATTCGTACTCAGGAGACTTCGCCATGACTTCCTCCCCCTCCACGGCGGCCGGTGGCGGCCCACTGCGTGTGCAGCGCGACGATCGCGGCGTGGTCACCCTCACGCTGGATGACGCGCCGCGCTTCAACGCCCTCGGCCACGAGATGCTGGCAGCACTGCAGCAGGCACTGGACGATGTTGCGCGCGACGACAGCGTGCGCGTGGTGGTGCTCGCCGCGGCTGGCAAGGCCTTCTGTGCGGGCCACAACCTCAAGGATATGGCGGCCAACCCGGACTTGGCGTGGTACCAGCGCCTGTTCGCCCAGTGCAGCCGCATGATGCTGAGCATTCACAAGCTGCCCGTACCGGTGATTGCGCGTGTGCACGGCATGGCCACGGCGGCGGGCTGTCAGTTGGTGGCCCAGTGCGACCTGGCCGTTGCCAGCGAAAACGCGACTTTTGCGACCAGTGGCATCCACTATGGCCTGTTCTGCGCCACGCCCAGCGTGCCATTGGTGCGCAACGTGCCGGCCAAGCGGGCCATGGAGATGCTGCTCACCGGGGACTTCATTGACGCGCGCACCGCGTTGGACCAGGGGCTGGTCAACCGCGTGCTGGCGCCCGAGTCGCTGGACGCCGAGGTGGAGTCGCTGGTGCAGTCCATTCTGCAGAAACCCCGCGTAGCCGTGGCCATGGGCAAGGCGCTGGTGTACCAGCAACGCGAACTGGGCCTGGACGCGGCGTACCAACTGGCGGGCCAGACCATGGCCACCAACATGATGGACGACGCCGCGCAAGAAGGTGCGCGCGCCTTTGCAGAGAAGCGTCAGCCGGCCTGGAAGCCGGCTGCTGATAAGGCCTGAGCCGAGGAGCGCCGCGCTGATGGAATGGTGGGAACGGCTGGCGGCCGACTTCCGGCTGTCCAGCCTGTGGCTGGAACTGGCGGTGCTGGCCGGTAGCGTGGCACTTGCTTATGTGCTGAGCCGGCGGGCCGGTCGAGGACAGCCGCCGGAGTCGGTCTGGTTCGGCCGCCGCATCGTGGACGGGTTGATGTTTCCAGCGGTGGTGCTGGCACTGGTGTATGCGGCGCGCGTGGTGGTGGAGCATTACCAGGCGGTTTTCCTGCTGCGCCTGGCGGTGCCGGTGTTCACATCGCTGGTGCTGATCCGCTTCGTGGCACGCGTGCTGGCCATGGCGTTTCCGCGTTCAGGCCTGATGCGCCTGATGGAGCGCGTGCTCTCCTGGCTGGCCTGGGGCGTGGCCGCCTTGTGGATCGCCGGGCTGCTGCCGCGCGTGCTGCAGGAACTGGACGACATCCGCATCGCGTTCGGCAAGTCCAGCGTCAGCCTGCTGGCGCTGCTGCAAGGCGGCCTGTCCGCGGTCCTGGTGCTGGTGGCTGCGCTGTGGGCGGCGTCGACCTTCGAGCGGCGCGTGCTCGACCATGCGGTGGCCGACCTGTCCATGCGCAAGGTGGCGGTGAATGCCACGCGGGCGCTGCTGCTGTTCGTGGGGTTGCTGCTGGCGCTGGCCGCTGTGGGGGTGGACCTCACCGCGCTGTCGGTTCTGGGCGGTGCGCTGGGCGTGGGCCTGGGCTTTGGCCTGCAGAAGCTGGCGGCCAATTACGTCAGCGGCTTCGTGATTCTGCTGGAACGCTCGCTGCGCATTGGGGACAACGTGCGCGTGGATGGTTTCGAGGGCCGCATCACGGACATCAAGACGCGCTACACGTTGATCCGCGCGGGCAACGGGCGCGAGTCCATCGTGCCCAACGAAAGCCTGATCACCCAGCGCGTGGAAAACCTGACCGCGTCCGACCGCAAATTCAACCTCACGACCAATATCACCGTCGCCTACGGCAGCGATGCCGCAAAGGTGCAGCAGATCCTGTGTGCTGCGGCGAGTGCGCAAGCGCGCGTGCTGGGCGACCCGGCGCCCGTAGCCTTCTTGCTCGACTTCATGCCCGACGGGCTGGTGTTCAACCTCAATTACTGGATCAATGATCCGGCTGCCGGTACTGCCAGCGTGCGGTCTGCCGTCAACCTCGCGGTGCTGGAAGGCTTGCGCACAGCGGGTATCGAGATCGCACAGCCGCAGCGCGTGGTGCATGTCGTGGCTTCGACGTCGGGGCAAGACGGAGTCGCGCCGGCGGCATTGCCACCGGCGTAGGCCTCGACCTGCCATGAATGCACTGGCATAATCGTCAAAAAGCACGATCGTTCGTTTTTGCCGTGTGCACCATGTTTCCATGACGGAGATGCTGCAGTGCGCAATAGAATGGACCGGTTTACGTAAACGTCAAGCAATCAACTATTGAAGGAGCCGCAGCAATGAAGGTTTTGGTCCCCGTCAAGCGCGTGGTGGACTACAACGTGAAGGTCCGGGTGAAGTCGGACGGCACGGGCGTAGACATCGCGAACGTGAAGATGAGCATGAACCCCTTTGACGAAATCGCCGTGGAAGAGGCGGTGCGGCTCAAAGAAAAAGGCGTGGCCACGGAAGTGATCGCGGTGAGCTGCGGCGTGGCGCAATGCCAGGAAACGCTGCGCACGGCGATGGCCATTGGCGCCGACCGCGGCATCCTGGTGGAGACCGATGCCGAGCTGCAACCCCTGGCCGTGGCCAAGCTGCTCAAGGCCCTGGTGGACAAAGAGCAACCGGGCCTGATCATCCTGGGCAAGCAAGCCATCGACGACGACGCCAACCAGACCGGCCAGATGCTGGCGGCCCTGGCCGACCTGCCCCAGGCCACCTTTGCCAGCAAGGTCGAAGTGGCCGGCGACAAGGTCAGCGTCACACGCGAAGTCGACGGCGGCCTGGAAACCCTGCAGCTGACCACCCCGGCCGTCATCACCACCGACCTGCGCCTGAACGAGCCGCGCTACGTCACGCTGCCCAACATCATGAAGGCCAAGAAAAAGCCGCTGGACACCATCAAACCCGAAGACCTCGGCGTGGACGTGGCCCCGCGCCTCAAGACCCTCAAGGTGGCCGAACCCCCGAAGCGCGGCGCTGGCGTGAAAGTGCCCGACGTCGCCACACTGGTGGACAAGCTCAAGAACGAAGCCAAGGTCATCTAAAGGCAGGACAGGAGAAACAACATGACCGTACTCGTCATTGCAGAACACGACAACGCCAGCCTCAAGGCCGCCACCCTGAACACCGTCACCGCCGCACTCGCCTGCGGGGGCGACGTGCACGTGCTCGTAGCCGGTGAAGGCGCGCAGGCCGCCGCCCAGGCCGCCTCCCAAATCGCAGGCGTCGCCAAAGTCCTGCACGCCGACGGCGCCAGCCTGAAGGACGGCCTGGCCGAGAACCTGGCCGCCCAGGTGCTGCAGATTGCCGGCAACTACAGCCACATCCTGTTCCCGGCCACCGCCAGCGGCAAGAACGTCGCCCCGCGCGTGGCCGCCAAGCTGGACGTGGCGCAGATCAGCGACATCACCAAAGTGATCTCCGCCGACACCTTCGAGCGCCCCATCTACGCGGGCAACGCCATCGCCACCGTGCAAAGCGCGGACAGCGTCAAGGTCATCACCGTGCGCGGCACCGGCTTTGACGCGGCGCCCGCCACGGGTGGCAGCGCCGCGGTGGAAACCACCGCCGCCGTGGCCGACGCCGGCAAGAGCAGCTTTGCCGGACGCGAAGTCACCAAGAGCGACCGGCCCGAGCTCACCGCCGCCAAGATCATCGTCTCGGGCGGCCGGGCGCTGGGCAGCAGCGAGAAGTTCAACGAAGTCATGACCCCGCTGGCGGACAAGCTGGGCGCGGCCATTGGCGCGAGCCGCGCAGCGGTGGACGCAGGCTACGCCCCGAACGATTTGCAGGTGGGGCAAACGGGCAAGATCGTTGCGCCGCAGCTGTACATCGCGGCGGGGATCTCGGGGGCCATCCAGCACCTGGCAGGGATGAAGGACAGCAAGGTGATCGTGGCGATCAACAAGGACCCGGAGGCGCCGATCTTTGCGGTGGCCGACTATGGGCTGGAGGCCGATCTGTTCCAGGCCGTGCCGGAACTGGTGAAGGCCCTGTAAGCCGCTGCGCCGGCAAAAAGGCATCGCTTGCGATGCCTTTTTTTTGATCACATTCGTACCGTTTTGAGTTGGAGACACCCATGAGTTACACCGCCCCCGTCAAGGACATGCTGTTCGCCATCGAGCACTTGGCACGCATCGACCAGGTCGCGCAGATTCCCGGTTTCGAGGACGCTGGTCTGGACACGGCCGCTGCCGTGCTGGAAGAGTGCGCGAAGTTCAACGAGGGCGTGGTGGCTCCGCTTAATGTGGTTGGCGACGAGAAACCCTCCTGGTTCAAGGATGGTGCCGTGACCACCACGCCGGGCTTCAAGGAGGCCTTCAGCCAGTTCGCCGAGGGCGGCTGGCAGGGCTTGCAGCACCCTGCCGACTTCGGCGGCCAGGGCCTGCCCAAGACCATCGGCGCGGCCTGCGTGGAAATGCTCAACAGCGCCAACCTGAGCTTTGCGCTGTGCCCGCTGCTGACCGATGGTGCCATCGAGGCGCTGCTCACGGCCGGCAGCGACGAACTCAAGGCTACCTACCTGGAAAAGCTGGTCACGGGCGAGTGGACCGGCACCATGAACCTGACCGAGCCGCAGGCAGGCTCCGACCTGGCGCTGGTGCGCACCAAGGCAGACCCCCAGCCCGACGGTACGTACAAGGTCTTCGGCACCAAGATCTTCATCACCTATGGCGAGCACGACATGGCGGAGAACATCGTGCACCTGGTGCTGGCGCGCGTGGCGGGTGCGCCCGAGGGCGTGAAGGGCATCAGCCTGTTCGTGGTGCCCAAGTTCCTCGTGAACCAGGATGGCAGCCTGGGCGCGCGCAACGACGTGCATTGCGTGTCCATCGAACACAAGATGGGCATCAAGGCGTCGCCCACGGCCGTGCTGCAGTACGGTGATAACGGCGGCGCCATCGGCTACCTCGTGGGTGAGGAAAACCGGGGCCTGGAATACATGTTCATCATGATGAACGCCGCGCGCTACGCCGTCGGCGTGCAGGGCATCGCGGTGGCCGAGCGCGCCTACCAGAAGGCCGTGCAGTATGCGCGCGACCGCGTACAAAGCCGCCCGGTCGACGGCAGCGTGGCCGGCAGCGCAGCCATCATTCACCACCCCGACGTGCGCCGCATGCTGATGACCATGCGCGCCTACACCGAGGGTTGCCGCGCCATGGCCACCACGGCTGCTGCGGCCTACGACGCCGCGCACCACCATCCCGATGCCGAGGTGCGCAAGCAGAACGCGGTGTTCTATGAATTCATGGTGCCACTGGTCAAGGGCTACAGCACCGAAATGAGCCTGGAAGTGGCCAGCCTGGGCGTGCAGGTACACGGCGGCATGGGCTTCATCGAGGAAACGGGCGCTGCGCAGTACTACCGCGACGCGAAGATCCTCACCATCTACGAAGGCACGACCGCCATCCAGGCCAACGACCTGGTGGGCCGCAAGACGGCGCGCGACGGCGGCCAGACGGCCAAGGCGATTGCCGCGCAGATCGAGGCCACCGAGGGCGAGCTGCGCGCCAGCGGCACGGCCGACGCTCAAGCGGTGGCCCAGCGCCTGGCTGCCGCACGCCAGGCATTCCTGGAAGTGGTGGATTTCATCGCCGGTGGCGCCAAGGCCCACCCCAACGACGTGTATGCGGGCAGCGTGCCCTACCTGATGCTGGCCGGCAATCTGGTGGCGGGCTGGCAGTTGGCGCGCGCGTTGCTGGTGGCGCAGGAGCTGTCCGCCAAGGGACAGGACGTGGCCTTCATGCAGGCCAAGATCGCCACGGCGCGCTTCTATGCCGACCACCTGCTGACCAAGGCGCCGGGCCAGCGCGACGCAATCGTGCACGGTGCGGCCAGCGTCACGGCTCTGCCGCTGGAAGCATTCTGAAAATTGCTTCTGTTTTGATAGCTGCTAGCGCTTGCGGGTAAAGCGCTACAGCCCATTTTTATTATGGAGACCGTCCGAATGTCCAAACTGCCCCCACCGTTGCAGAAACCCTCGCTGCCCGTCATTGGCTCGCCGCTGTTCATCATCAGCAACCCCCAGCTCGTGATCGAGCAGTGCAAGGCCGGCATCGTGGGCTCCATGCCTGCGCTCAACGCACGGCCGGCGGAGCAACTCGACGACTGGCTCGCCGAGATCACCGAGACGCTGGCGGCGTGGGACAAGGCGCATCCCGAGTCGCCCTCCGCTCCGTTCGCCATCAACCAGATCGTGCACAAGAGCAACGACCGGCTGGAGCACGACATGCAGGTCTGCGCCAAGTACAAGGTGCCGATCGTCATCACCAGCCTGGGCGCGCGCGAGGACGTGAACCAGGCCGTGCACAGCTGGGGCGGCATTGTGCTGCACGACATCATCAACAACAAGTTCGCGCACAAAGCCATCGAAAAGGGGGCCGACGGCCTCATCGCCGTGGCGGCGGGCGCGGGGGGGCACGCAGGGGTGAAGAGCCCGTTTGCGCTGATCCAGGAAATCCGCCAATGGTTTGACGGTCCGCTCGCGCTGTCGGGCTCCATCGCCTCGGGCGGCGCCATTCTGGCCGCGCAGGCCATGGGCGCGGACTTCGCCTATATCGGCTCGGCCTTCATCGCCACGCACGAGGCGCGCGCCATCGATGCGTACAAGCAGGCCATCGTCGAGGGCAACTCCGACGACATCGTCTACAGCAATCTGTTCACGGGTGTGCACGGCAACTACCTGGCGCCGTCGATCCGCGCGGCAGGCCTGGACCCCGACAACCTACCGGAGTCCGATCCGAGCAAGATGAACTTCGGTGGCGACGCCAAGAAGGCATGGAAGGACATCTGGGGCTGCGGCCAGGGCATCGGCAGCATCACCGAGGTCACTTCGACGGCTGAACTCGTCGCGCGCCTGCGCCGCGAATACCAGCAAGCGCGCGAGCGCCTGGCCCTGGGCTGATGCCCGCGCGGGGCTGCCACGTAGCCCCGTTGGCCCAACGGCGCCCCAGGGGCGCCGTTTTTGTTGATGCGCGTGCGCTGTGTAGCGGTCAGCAGCATCAGCGCAAAAGGCGCAAAATCTTGGGCTTGCCCGATTACCGTGAACCCCCGTCGCAGGCTTGTTGCCGGCACGGGGTTCCTGTTTTGGATGTCCCAGCACACCCCGTCTCATGCCTCCCGCAGTGCGTTGATCGACTGCACCAAAGGCCTGGCCTGCGCCGCCATCGTCTGGCACCACCTGGCGTTCTACGGGCCCATGTCCGACGTGGCGCGCCAAGCGGTGCCGGGGTTGATCGACTGGCTCTACGAATACGCGCGCATGGCGGTGCAGGTGTTTCTGGTGCTGGGGGGCTTCCTGGCAGCGGCCAGTCTGGCGCCGCAGGGGCAGGCGCGCTTTACCGACCCAGCCCAGCGCATCGCACGGCGCTTCGTGCGCCTGGTGGTGCCCTACGCGGTGGCGCTGGTGATCGCCATCGTCGTGCAGGCGGCCGTGCAACCGTGGTTCGACCACGCCTCGGTGTCCGACGTGCCGGACCTGGACCAGTTGCTTGCGCATGCGTTGCTGCTGCAAAGCGTGCTGGACGAGGAGTCGCTGTCGGCCGGCGTGTGGTACGTGGCCATCGACTTTCAGCTGTTCGCGCTCACCACGCTGGTCCTGGCTGGCGTATCACGCGCGGCGGTGGCGCTGCGCGCGCGTGGTATGTCCCGCTACTGGCCCTGGGCCCTGAGCGGCGCGCAGGTACTCGTGGCGACGGGCGTCGCCGCCTCGCTGCTGTACTTCAACCGCGACGCCAATTGGGACGTCTGGGCGGTGTATTTCTTCGGCGCCTATGGCCTTGGCATGCTGGCCTACTGGGCCGTGCAGTCGCCCCGCGCGCTGGGAGCCTGGAGCTGGGCGCTGCTGATCGCGGCGCTGGTGGTGGCTGCGTTGGCACTGGAGTGGCGCCCCCGCATTGCGCTGGCCGGCGTGACTGCGCTGCTGCTGGTGGTGGCCATGCGCAGCCCGGCCATGCAGCGCTGGCAAGGCTGGGCACCGCTCAGCCGGCTGGGGCAGATCTCGTATTCGGTATTCCTCGTGCACTTTGCGGTGTGCGTGCTCGTCAACGCGGTGGAAAGCTACTTCTGGCCGCAGTCAGTAGCCGCCGCGATGGCGGGCATGGGCATCGCTTTCGTGCTGTCGATCGCCGCGGGCCACCTGCTGTACGAGCGTGTGGAGCGCCACGTTCCCACATGGCAATCTGCGCTGCGCTGGCAGGCCGGGCTCGTGGGAACCGGCCTGCTGACCACCGCGCTCATGGCAGGCCTGCGCTGACGAAAAAAAGGCAGCCAGTCATGGCTGCCTCGGGTCTTGGGTGGTGCGATCGCGCTCAGCGATGCAGTTCACCCGCGTTCTCGGGTTGGAAATCAATGGCGTCCACGCGGACGGTGACCTGGCCGGTGGGGCTGGGCATCTGGAATTCGTCGCCCACGCCCAGGCCCAGCAGTGCGATGCCGACGGGTGCGAACACTGACACCTTGTCGCCCGAGCCGTCCATCTCCTTCGGGTAGACCAGCGTCAGCGTGTTCGTCTTGCCGGTTTCCAGCAGCGTGAAGCGCACGGTGGAATTCATGGTCACCACATTGGGGGGCATGTCCTTGGGATCGAACACGTCGGCGCGGTCCAGCTCGGCCTCCAGTGCCTCGCGGCCAGGAAAGGGGGCGGTTTGTTTTTCCAGCAGGGCTTCGATGCGCTCCAGGTCCAGGGACGACAGGATGATGTGGGGCTTGCGCTGCATGGTGTGATTCCCTTGTAAACGATAGTGAAAGCGCGTCTGCCGGGCAGCCGCGCTCAAACGGACAAAAGCCCGGGCAACGGGGTTGTCCGGGCCAAGGCATGTTCTCAAAAAAAGCACCAAATTGGGTGCGGAAGTGGTGAATTGTGCGGCCTGGTGCCGCGTTTGCCAAGCGATCTCACACGCGCGCAGTGCGAATTGCGCTGCGCTTGCAGCCCTCCGGCAAATGGCGTAGGCCTTTGGATATTGCCAGAATAACTGTTTATTTATACAGTCATTCAATGCATTCCGAAGACGACCCCCCGCCCTCACTGGCTCCTGTCGTATGGGCGCCCGCGCAGCCGCTCAAGGGGCGGGGTACGGCCACGCGTATGGCCCACCGCTTTATGCGCGATGCGCGCGAGGCGTTTGACGACGGCTGGGGCGGGCCGGAGGAGGGTGTGACGGGCGACGAAAGTGCCGCGCCCGCCGCGCCGCTGACCCAGGTGATCTGGGAAGACGCGCGCAGCGCGCTGTGCGGCAATGATTCGCCCGACATTTTCTTCGAGCAGTCGGTGAACCCTTACCGCGGCTGCGAGCATGGCTGTGTGTACTGCTACGCACGGCCCACGCACAGCTACCTCAACCTGTCGCCGGGGCTGGACTTCGAGACCCGCATCATCGCCAAGCGCAATATCGCCGCGGTGCTGCGGGACGAGTTGGCGCGCGCCAGCCATCGGCCTTCGGTGGTCAACATCGGCTCCGCCACCGACTGCTACCAGCCGGTGGAGCGTGAGCTGCGCCTCACGCGCGCGCTGATCGAGGTGATGCGCGATGCGCGACACCCGTTCTCGCTGATCACCAAGAGCAGCGGCGTGGAACGTGACCTGGACCTGCTGGCTCCGCTGGCGCACAGCCGGCTGGCGGCGGCCTACGTGACCATCACCACGCTGGATGCGCGCCTGGCCCGCGTGCTGGAGCCGCGCGCGGCCGCGCCGCACCGGCGGCTGCGCACCATCCGCGCGCTGGCCGAAGCCGGCGTACCCGTCGGCGTGAGCGTGGCGCCGCAGATTCCTTTCATCACGGAGGACATGGAGCAGGTGCTGGCCGCTGCGCGCGATGCGGGCGCCACCTCGGCCTTCTACACGGTGATCCGCCTGCCGTGGGAACTCAATGCCCTGATGCGCGAGTGGCTGCAACTGCACTACCCGCAGCGTGCCGAACGCGTGCTGGCGCGCATTCAGGATCTGCACGGCATCGACGCAACCGCGCGTATCGCGGGCAAGAGCTACGACAGCAGCCACGCCACGCGCATGAAGGGCTCGGGCCTGTGGGCCGACCTGTTGCGCCAGCGCTTCGAGAAGACCTGTGCGCGCCTGGGCCTGAACCGCCAGCGCACGGAACTGGACCTGTCGCAGTACCGCCCGGCGCTGGCGCGCGGGCAGGGCGTGCTGTTCTGAGCGCGGTGCGCGCCGCGGCTAGCATGGGCGCTTTGCTGTGGGGAGGGGTGCCGAATGCTGTTGATCGTAGGAACCATTCGCCTGCCGGCGGACGGGCTGGCCGCCGCGCTGCCGGCCATGCGGGCGATGGTGCAGGCTTCACGGGCCGAACCGGGCTGCATCGAATATGCGGATGCGCAGGATGTGCTGGACGCCGGGCTGATCCACGTGCATGAGCTGTGGCGCAGCCAGGACGACCTGGACCGGCACTTCGCCAGTGCCCACATTGCGCAGTGGCGCGCCCTGTGGCCGGCGCTGGGCATCGGCGGGCGCGACCTGCGCGCCTATGCGGTGGGTGCGCCCCGCCCGGTGTGAGCGGTTTGGCGGGCGCCGGGTGTCAGACGGTGCATGACCTCGGGCGGCCCGGGCCACCGCGAAAGGGCGGCAGAAACGCGGCCAATCGCGGCCAGTCGCGGCGCCAGGCGCACCCCTCGTGCGGGCTGTAGCGGGCATCCGCAACGGCGAGCGGACAGGTTGGGCGGAACGAGAGAGCCGGGCGGTTCGTTCACACTGCCTCAGGCGCGCCCAACTGCTGCGCGTGGTGGCGCAGGTGGTCGTCGATGAAGCTCTGGATGAAGTAGTAGCCGTGGTCATAGCCCGCGTGGCGGCGCAGCGTGAGCGGCTGGCCGATGGCGCTGCAGGCCGCCTCGAACAGGTGCGGGTGCAATTGATCGGCCAGGAATTTGTCGTCCAGCCCCTGGTCGATGAGGATGCCGCCGGGGTAGGGCGCGAGGGGCTGGTTCTCCATGAGCACGGTGGCGTCGTGCTCTCCCCAGGAGGTGCGGTCCGGGCCCAGGTAGCCGGTGAACGCCTTCTCGCCCCAGGGGCAGCGCGTGGGGGCGCAGATGGGTGCGAAGGCCGACAGGCTCTTGAACCGGCCCGGGTGGCGCAGTGCCAGCGTCAGCGCGCCATGGCCGCCCATGCTATGGCCAAACAGGCCCAGCCGGGCACCGTCGATGGGCAGGGCGTTGGTGACAAGCGGCAGCAGTTCTTCCAGCAGGTAGCTTTCCATGCGCCAGTGCGTGGACCAGGGGGCTTGCGTGGCGTCCAAATAGAAGCCCGCGCCCACGCCGAAGTCCCAGGCGTCGGCCTCGCCCGCCACGCCCGCGCCGCGCGGGCTGGTGTCGGGGGTGATGAGGGCCAGGCCCAGCTCTGCCGCCAGGCGCTGGGCGCCGGCCTTGGTGGGGAAGGTCTCCTCGGTGCAGGTCAGGCCCGCGAGGTAGAGCAGCGCTGGGACCTTTCTATCCGCACTCTCGGCTGCCAGCGCACGGGGCGGCAGGTAGACGGCGAAGCGCATCGGCAGACCCACTGCGTGCGAAGCATGGCGGTAAAAGCGTTGCTCGCCGCCAAAGCAGGCGTGGGCCGAGAGTTGTTCTAGGGTGTCGGACATGGGCGTGTTGCTCCTTTTTAAGTAGCTGCTGGCGCTTGGTATGGGCGGGATTCAGTAATAAAAGTACTGGAATCCCTTGCGCATCAAGCGCCAAGCGCTCCTGTTTTTATGTAGCGTAGTTCACCACCGAGCGGATCGACTTGCCCTCGTGCATCAGGTCGAACGCCTGATTGATGTCCGTGAGGCCCATGGTGTGGGTGACGAACGGGGCGAGCTGGATCTTGCCGGCCATGGCGTCCTCCACCATGCCGGGCAGTTCGCTGCGGCCCTTGACGCCGCCGAAGGCCGTACCCAGCCACTTGCGGCCCGTGACGAGCTGGAAGGGACGGGTGGAGATCTCTTGTCCCGCACCGGCCACGCCGATGATCACGCTCTGACCCCAGCCGCGGTGTGCGCATTCCAGCGCCGCACGCATCACGTTGACGTTGCCAATGCACTCGAAGCTGTGGTCCACACCCCAGCCAGTCATCTCCACGATCACCTGCTGGATGGGCTTGTCGAAGTCCTTGGGGTTCACGCAGTCGGTGGCTCCGAAGGTGCGTGCCAGGTCGAACTTGCTCGGGTTGGTGTCGATGGCGATGATGCGGCCCGCGCCGGCCAGTCGGGCGCCCTGGATCACCGCCAGGCCGATGCCGCCCAGGCCGAACACGGCCACGCTGTCGCCCGGCTGCACCTTGGCGGTGTTCTTGACCGCGCCCAGCCCGGTGGTCACGCCGCAGCCCAGCAGGCAGACCTGCTCGGGGTTGGCATCGGGGTGAACCTTGGCCAGCGACACCTCGGCCACCACGGTGTATTCGCTGAACGTGGAGCAGCCCATGTAGTGGTACACGGGCTGGCCGTTGTACGAGAAGCGCGTGGTGCCGTCGGGCATTACGCCCTTGCCCTGCGTGGCGCGCACGGCCACGCACAGGTTGGTCTTGCCGCTCTTGCAGAACAGGCATTCGCCGCATTCGGCGGTGTACAGCGGAATCACATGGTCGCCCGGCTTGACGCTGGTGACGCCTTCGCCCACCTCCACCACGACGCCCGCGCCCTCATGGCCCAGCACGGCGGGGAAGATGCCCTCGGGGTCGTCGCCGCTGAGCGTGAAGGCATCGGTGTGGCATACGCCGGTGTGGGTGATCTTGACCAGTACTTCGCCCTTGCGGGGCGGGGCCACGTCGAGTTCGACGATCTGCAGAGGTTCACCAGCTTTGAAGGCGACGGCGGCGCGGGATTTCATGGGAGGGCTCCTTGTGGTGAAAGGGTGGGGGGACGTTACTTCAGGTACGAGCGCAGTAGGGCCAGCGTCTCGTCCACGGCCTCGGGCGAGGGGGCGGGCTCTTGCGCCAGGGTTTCGCGCACATGGCTGTCCAGCATGTCGGCCATCAGCCCATGCACGGCGCCGCGCAGGGCGGCCAGCTGCTGCAGGATGGGTGCGCAGTCGCTGCCCGCCTGCACGGCGCGCTCCAGCGCCTCGGCCTGGCCGCGGATGCGGCGCAGGCGCGTGATGGCGCGTTGCTTGTCTTCGGCGGTATGGGGCATGGCGGTTGGATGGGCGGGCGTTGTGCCGGGACGTTGCTATTTGTCTTGTACTAGGGGGAAGTATAAATCGATGGCGCTTTAGGATAAAGCGCTGGAGGGCAATAAATTCCTATTACTGGGAGGGGGTATAGGCGGTGCGCTTGATCGGGGTGTCGCGCGGGCATTGGCGGCGTAGCGGTTGACCGCGGGCTGCAGCACGCTTCCCGTTGTGCGCAGCAAAAAGGCCCGGACGCAAAAAAGCCCGCAGGCAACAGGTGCGTGCGGGCTGGGGGCGGGGCACGCCTGCCTTCGCGGCAGGCGGCGCTCCTTGATCAGCGCTTGTTGAGGGCCGGAACGTCGCGCCGCTCGGCGCCCACGAACAGCTGGCGGGGGCGGCCGATCTTGTACTCGGGGTCGCCGATCATCTCGTTGAGCTGGGCGATCCAGCCCACCGTACGGGCCAGCGCGAAGATGCCGGTGAACAGGTTGACCGGGATGCCGATCGCGCGCTGCACGATGCCGGAGTAGAAGTCCACGTTCGGGTAGAGCTTGCGCTGCACGAAGTAGTCGTCCTCCAGGGCGATCTTCTCCAGCTGCTTGGCCAGGGCGAACAGCGGGTCCTTTTCCAGGCCCAGTTCGGCCAGCACTTCGTTGCAGGTTTCCTGCATCAGCTTGGCGCGGGGGTCGTAGTTCTTGTACACGCGGTGGCCAAAGCCCATCAGCTTCACGCCGGAGGACTTGTCCTTGACCTTCTCCATGAACTCGCCCACCTTGGACACGCCGCCCATGGCCTGGATTTCTTCCAGCATGTTCAGGCAGGCTTCGTTGGCGCCGCCGTGGGCAGGGCCCCACAGGCATGCCACGCCGGCAGCGATGGCGGCGAACGGGTTGGTGCCCGAGGAGCCGCACAGGCGCACCGTGGAGGTGGAGGCGTTCTGCTCGTGGTCGGCGTGCAGGATGAAGATGCGGTCCATCGCGCGTTCGATCACGGGGTTGACCTTGTAGTCCTCGCAGGGCGTGCCGAACATCATGCGCAGGAAGTTGCCTGCGTACGAGAGGTCGTTGCGGGGGTACATGTAGGGCTCGCCCTTGCCGTACTTGTACGCCATGGCCACCAGCGTGGGCATCTTGGCGATCAGGCGAATGGCGGAGATCTCGCGGTGCTCGGGGTTATTGATGTCCGTGCTGTCGTGGTAGAAGGCCGACAGCGCGCCCACCAGACCGGTCAGCACGGCCATGGGGTGTGCGTCGCGGCGGAAACCGCGCAGGAAGAACTGCATCTGCTCGTTGACCATCGTGTGCTTGGTCACGCGGTCGTTGAACGTGGCCTTCTGCGCGGCGTTGGGCAGCTCGCCATTCAGCAGCAGGTAGCACGTTTCGAGGTAGTCGCACTGGGTGGCGAGCTGCTCGATGGGATAGCCGCGGTACAGCAGCTCGCCCTTGTCGCCGTCGATGTAGGTGATGGACGACTGGCAGGAGGCCGTGGAAAGGAAACCGGGGTCATAGGTGAACATGCCCGTTTGCGCGTACAGCTTGCGGATGTCGACCACGTCCGGGCCGATGCTGCCTTGGTACACGGGGAGTTCCACGCTCGGGCTGCCGTTGCTGAACGATAGCGTCGCTTTGTTGTCTGCCAGTTTCATTTCCAGTTTCCTTCTGTAGTTTGCCTTGCACGGGGCTGGGGCTTAAGCGCGGTTGCGCAACTGCTCCAGCACTTCCTTGACTTCGTCCTTAGAGACTTCGCCCGTGGGTTCCTTGCGGCGCAGCAGCAGGTCCAGCAGGTCGTTGTCCGACAAGTCCATCAGTAGCGTGAGTCCTCGCGCCTGACGGATCGTCAGGCAGGAGCCGTGGGTTGCGAAGAACCGCTCGAGAAACAGGTCGTTCTCCACCAGCCCGCGGCGGCAGCGCCACCGCAGGATGGCCACTTCGCGTTCGTCCAGCAGCGCTTCGTCAGCCATGGTTCTCAGATGGCACGGCGTGCCATCAATTCCTTGATCTTGCCAATCGCGCGCGTGGGGTTCAGGTGCTTGGGGCACACGTCCACGCAGTTCATGATGGTATGGCAGCGGAACAGGCGGTAGGGGTCTTCCAGGTTGTCCAGGCGCTCGCCCGTGGCCGTATCGCGGCTGTCCGCGATGAAGCGGTAGGCCTGCAGCAGGCCGGCGGGACCCACGAACTTGTCGGGGTTCCACCAGAACGAGGGGCAGCTCGTGGAGCAGCTGGCGCACAGAATGCACTCGTACAGGCCGTTGAGCTCTTCACGCTCTTCGGGCGACTGAAGGCGCTCCTTGGTGGGCGACGCGTAGATGTCGCTTTGCAGGTAGGGCTTGATCGAGTGGTACTGCTTGAAGAACTGCGTCATGTCCACGATCAGGTCGCGGATCACCGGCAGGCCGGGCAGGGGCTTCAAGACGATGTCACCCGAGAGGGTCTTCATGTTCGTCAGGCAGGCCAGGCCGTTCTTGCCGTTGATGTTCATGGCGTCGGAGCCGCACACGCCTTCGCGGCAGGAGCGGCGGAACGACAGCGTGGGATCCTGTGCCTTGAGCTTGAGCAATGCATCCAGCAGCATGCGTTCGTGGCCGTCGAGCTCGACCTCCACGGTCTGCATGTAGGGCTTGGCGTCCTTGTCCGGGTCGTAGCGGTAGATCTTGAAAGTGCGTTTCATGGGTTGTTTCTCTCGTGGGCAGCGGCTGTCTTAGAACGTGCGGACCTTCGGAGGAATGCTGTCCACCGTCAGGGGCTTCATGTTCACGGGCTTGTAGCTCAGGCTGTTGCTGGCGCTGTGCCACAGCGTGTGCTTGAGCCACTCCTTGTCATTGCGGCCCAACGGGAAGTCGGGATGGTCGGCAGGGTGCTCGTAGTCGTCCACGGTGTGTGCGCCACGGCACTCCTGGCGGGCCGCGGCCGAGGTCATCGTGGCCTGGGCGACCTCGATCAGGTTGTCCACTTCCAGCGCTTCCATGCGTGCGGTGTTCCAGACCTTGGACTTGTCCTTCAGGGTCACGGTGCCCACGCGCTCGCGGATGGCGTTGATCTTGACCACGCCTTCGTCCATGCCCTTTTGCGTGCGGAACACGCCGGCGTGCTGCTGCATGGTCTGGCGGATGTCGTTGGCCAGGTCCTGGGCGTAGACGCCGTCCTTGGATTCTTCCAACTGGTTCAGGCGCGCCAGGGTGCGGTCGCTGCCATCGGCCGGCACGGCCTTGTGCTCGCCGTAGCCCCCAACGAATTGCACGATGTGCTTGCCGGCCGACTTGCCGAACACCAGCAGGTCGAGCAGCGAGTTCGTGCCCAGGCGGTTGGCGCCGTGTACCGACACCGCGGCGCATTCGCCGACGGCGTACAGGCCATTGACCACGTTGTTCTTCTCGCCGTCCCAGGTGACCACCTGGCCGTGGATATTGGTCGGAATGCCGCCCATCTGGTAGTGGATGGTGGGCACGACGGGGATCGGTTCCTTGGTGATGTCCACGTTGGCGAAGTTGTGGCCGATCTCTTCCACCGACGGCAGGCGCTTGCGGATGGTGTCAGCGCCCAGGTGGTCGAGCTTCATCAGGATGTAGTCCTTGTTGGGACCGCAGCCACGGCCTTCCTTGATCTCCTGGTCCATCGAGCGGGACACGAAGTCGCGCGGTGCCAGGTCCTTCAAGGTGGGCGCGTAACGCTCCATGAAACGCTCACCATTGCTGTTCAGCAGGATGGCACCTTCGCCGCGGCAGCCTTCGGTCAGCAGCACGCCCGCGCCGGCCACGCCGGTGGGGTGGAACTGCCAGAACTCCAGGTCCTGCAGCGGGATGCCCGCGCGTGCGGCCATGCCCAGGCCGTCACCGGTGTTGATGAAGGCGTTGGTCGATGCCGCAAAGATGCGGCCAGCGCCGCCTGTGGCCAGCAGCACGGCCTTGGCGTGCAGTTCGTACAGGTCGCCGGTTTCCAGTTCCAGCGCGGTTACGCCGACCACGTCGCCCTCAGCGTCGCGGATCAGGTCCAGCGCCATCCATTCCACGAAGAAGTTGGTCTTGGATTCGACGTTCTTCTGGTACAGCGTGTGCAGCATGGCGTGGCCGGTACGGTCGGCCGCGGCGCAGGCGCGCTGCACGGGCTTCTCACCGTAGTTGGCCGTGTGGCCGCCGAAGGGGCGCTGGTAGATGGTGCCGTCGGGGTTGCGGTCGAACGGCATGCCGAAGTGTTCGAGCTCAATCACCACCTTGGGTGCTTCGCGGCACATGAACTCGACGGCGTCCTGGTCGGACAGCCAGTCGCCGCCCTTGATGGTGTCGTAGAAATGGTAGTGCCAGTTGTCTTCGCTCATGTTGCCCAGCGATGCGGACACGCCGCCTTGCGCTGCCACGGTGTGCGAGCGGGTGGGGAAGACCTTGGACAGGCAGGCCACGTTCAGGCCTGCGCGGGACAGTTCCAGCGAGGCGCGCATGCCCGAGCCGCCGGCACCGACGATGACCACGTCGAACTTGCGCTTGGTGATGTTGGCTTTGGTGTAGCTCATTGTTTTCTTTCAGTCGCGGGAATCAGAGACGCCACAGAACCTGGATGCCCCAGCCGGTGCAGGCCACCAGCCAGACGATGGTGAAGACTTGCAGCGTCAGACGCAGGCCTGCCGGCTTGATGTAGTCCATCCACACGTTGCGCACGCCTACCCAGGCGTGCCAGGCCAGCGCCACGATGACGGACAGGGTCAGAACCTTCATCCACTGGCTGGAGAAGATGCCGGCCCACAGGTCGTAGCCGATGGGGCCCTTGCTGAAGATGACGCAGGCCAGCAGCACCAGGGTGAACAAAGCCATCAAGACGGCGGTGGCGCGCTGCACCAGCCAGTCGCGCACGCCATAGTGGGCACCCACGACGGTGCGCTTGGAGCCGTAATTCACGGACATGGAAATTCCTTTTTTATGTGAAAAAGTGATCTGCGCAGGTGCGCCGATCAGTACAGGCCGAAGAGCTTGGCGCCCAGAATCGCGGTCAGGCCGAAGCTTGCGACCAGCGTGACGGCAGCAGAGCTCTTGCCAAATTCCTTCGTGACGGCGGCATGGTTCATGTCCATCAGCAGGTGGCGCAGGCCGGCGATGAAGTGGTGCAGATAGCCCCAGATCAGGCCCAGGGTCAGCAGCTTGATGAGCCAGCCAGGCGCGAAGCCCAGGCCCGACGAGAAGGCAGAGGTGAACTTGCCGAAGGAGATTTCCGACGACACCGAGGTATCGAACATCCAGATCACCAGAGGCAGCAGCAAGAACATGATCATGCCGCTGATGCGGTGCATGCCAGAAACCAGCGCGGCCAGCGGCCACCGGTAGCTGGGCAGGTCGCGAAACGCGTGGATGTTGCGGTATTCAGGCCGTTGCTTGGCAAGTTCTGTCATGGCGTGTGTGCTTTCGTGGATGTAACTGCGTTGTAATTGCGCGGATGCAAACAACCCAAAATTCTATTGCAATGCATTACGGGAAGCTTGCGGAGACTGCGTATTTTCCCTGGTTGCATTCGTGGTCGGGCAGTGGATCAGCTCAGTTCATTGTGATAGTGATGTGTGTCAGTCCGGTACAGCCCGCGCCGTAACTCCATGGGAACATCGTTATAGGTGTAAGCGAGGCGCTCCACGCTGAGCAGTGGTGTAGCGACGGGGATGTTCAGCCATTGAGCCTGCGTTTCATCGGGAAACACGGCGCGGATCTTTTCTTCGGCGCGCACCATCCGCACGCCAAAATCCAGCTCGAACATGGCGTAGGTGGGTCCCTGGTAGTGGGCCATCTGCTCCGCAGTCAGGCCCTTGAAGGCCTGCCCTGGCAGCCAGATGTCCTCCAGGATGGTGGGTACGCCCACAAACGACAGGATGCGCTTGACCTGCACCACCACATCTCCGGTCCGCAGCGCCAGCGTGCGTGCGATCTCCGCACTGGCGCGCATGCGCCGGCACTCCAGGATGGTGCGCTGCGCCGGGCCTTCTACGCGGGCGTCCCCCGTGTCAGGTAGCAGTTTCAGGAAGCGGTACTGCACCTGCCGCTCTGCGTGAGTGGCCACGAAGGTGCCTTTGCCCTGGCGGCGCATGACGAGGTTTTCGGCCGCCAGCTCGTCGATGGCCTTGCGCACCGTGCCCTGGCTCACGCGAAAGCGCGCAGCCAGTTCCATTTCGCTGGGGATGGCTTCACCGGGCTTCCATTCACCATGCTGCAGGCTGTGCAGGATGAGCCCCTTGATCTGCTGGTACAGGGGGCTGAATGCGGGAGTCGATGCCCCCGCGCCCGCACCTGCGGGCGTGCCTTCTGTGGTCGGAGGGGGCGAGGAGGACATGGTGGGCTGTGCCGGGGGCGGAGCATGCCGCTGAATTGAGGGCGATCATATCTTATATAAGACATAAGACAAATTGACCCTGCGCAGTAATCGGCGGTAAACTCCTGGGCTGTTCTGCGGGGCACGGGCTGCTGATGACTGGCGCTGGTGCGACCTTGCACCAACACCACCTCCCTCACACCTCTTTCTGGAGTTTTCGCATGAGCAAGAAACCCGTTCGTGTCGCCGTGACCGGCGCTGCAGGCCAAATCGGTTACGCGCTGCTGTTCCGCATCGCTTCCGGCGAAATGCTGGGCAAGGACCAGCCCGTCATCCTGCAACTGCTGGAAATTCCCGACGAGAAGGCCCAGAACGCGCTCAAGGGCGTGATCATGGAATTGGAAGACTGCGCGTTCCCGCTGTTGGCCGGCATCGAAGCCCACTCGGACCCCATGACCGCCTTCAAGGATACCGACTACGCCCTGCTGGTCGGCGCCCGTCCGCGCGGCCCCGGCATGGAGCGTGCCGACCTGCTGGCTGCCAATGCCCAGATCTTCACGGCCCAGGGCAAGGCCCTGAACGCCGTGGCCTCGCGCAACGTGAAGGTGCTGGTGGTGGGCAACCCCGCCAATACCAACGCCTACATCGCCATGAAGTCGGCCCCCGACCTGCCGGCCAAGAACTTCACGGCCATGCTGCGCCTGGACCACAACCGTGCAGCTTCCCAACTGGCGGCCAAGGGCGGTTTCAAGGTGGGCGACATCAAGAAGCTGACGGTGTGGGGCAACCATTCGCCCACGATGTACGCTGACTACCGTTTCGCCACCGTGGACGGCAAGTCCGTGAAGGACGCCATCAACGACCAGGCCTGGAACAAGGATGTGTTCCTGCCCACCGTCGGCAAGCGCGGCGCAGCCATCATCGCCGCTCGTGGCCTGTCCTCGGCTGCTTCTGCCGCCAACGCCGCCATTGACCACATGCGCGACTGGGCCCTGGGTTCCAAGGGCGAGTGGGTGACGATGGGTGTGCCCTCCAACGGCGAATACGGCATTCCCGCCGGTATCGTGTTCGGCTTCCCGGTCACCACCGAGAACGGCGAGTACAAGATTGTCGAAGGCCTGGCCATCGACGCTTTCTCGCAAGAGTGCATCGACAAGACCCTGGCCGAGCTGCAAGGTGAGCAGGACGGCGTCAAGCACCTGCTGTAATCGCGCATCTCCATGCACGACTGGGATCCCGCGCTCTACCAGCGCTTCGAGAGCGAGCGCACACGCCCGGCTGTCGAGTTGCTGGCGCGGGTCTCCCATCCCGCACCCCGCCACATCGTGGACTTGGGCTGCGGGAATGGCAATTCCACGCAATTGCTGCTGGAGCGGTTCCCACAGTCGCAACTCATCGGTCTGGACAACTCCGAAGCGATGCTGGCCAGTGCGCGCAAGCGTCTGCCCGGTGTGCCCTTCGTGCAGGCCGACATTGCCGACTGGGCGCCCACCGTGGCGCCCGATTTGATTTTTGCCAACGCCTCCCTGCAGTGGGTGGCGGGGCATGCCGGGCTGTTCGCCCGGTTGATGCGCTGCCTGGCACCCGGCGGTGTCCTGGCGGTGCAGATGCCCGACAACCTGGACCAGCCGTCGCACCAGCTCATGCGCGAGTTGGCGAGCCAGTCTGCGTGGCGTGATCAGCTGGCGCATGCCGCGGACCAGCGTGCGGCGCTGTTGTCGGTGGAGGCTTATTACGACCTTCTCGCGCCCATGGCCTGCCGGGTCGATATCTGGCACACCGCGTACCGCCATGTCATGCCTTCGGTCCAGGCCATCGTCGAGTGGCTGGAGTCCACAGGCCTGAAACCCTTCCTTGATCCTCTCTCCGCCGTGTTGCGGGATGCGTATCTTCAGGCCTACACGCAGCGCATTGGCGAGGCCTATACCAAGCGCGCGGACGGCCATCGGCTGTTCGCGTTTCCCCGTTTGTTCATCGTTGCCCAGCGTGCCCCATGACCTCGTCCGCTGCCCATCCCGCTGAAGTCCTGCTGGGCGCTCAGGCGCGCGCCCATGCGATTCCCGTGTGCGACCACTACAGCGGCGTGGAAGTGCGCATGCGCAAGAGCCTGCAATTGCAGCAGGAGCTACTTGCCGAGTTTGGCCATTGCGTGTTTGACGTGACGCTCGACTGCGAGGACGGCGCGCCCGTGGGGCAAGAGCGCGAGCACGCCATGCTGGTGGCACGCCTGGCGCGCGAAGCCGGAGCCGGCGCGCGCGTGGCGGCACGTGTGCACACGGTCGACCACCCCGCCTTCGCGCAGGACATGGCCATCATCGCCGGTGAGGCGGGGCAACACCTGTGCCACATCATGCTGCCCAAGGTGGAAACCGTGGATGACGTGCTCGCAGCCGAGCGAGCGCTGGAGGCCGCAGGCGCCAGCCATCTGCCGCTGCACGCCCTTATCGAGTCTCCCGCTGCCGTGCACCGGGCCTTCGAGATCGCCGCGCACCCGCGCATCCAGAGCCTGAGCTTCGGCCTGATGGACTTCGTTTCCGCCCATGGCGGTGCGATTCCCGCCTCGGGCATGACGTCCACCGGGCAGTTCGAGCATCCGCTCGTCGTGCGTGCCAAGCTGGAGATCTCCGCCGCCTGCCATGCCAATGGCAAGGTGCCATCGCACTGCGTGGTCACTGAATTCAGCGATCCCGACGCCATGCAGGCCGCGGCCGGCAGGGCCGCGCGCCAGTTCGGCTACACGCGCATGTGGAGCATCCACCCCGCGCAGATCCGGCCTATCCTGGCGGCTTTCGCACCGGAAGGTGCGGAAATCGCGCGAGCCAGCCGCATCATCTCTGCCGCCATCCAGGCTGACTGGGCTCCCATCAGCGAGGAGGGCGTACTGCACGACCGCGCAAGCTACCGCTATTTCTGGCAGGTGCTCGAGCGTGCACACCAGACCGGCCGCATGCTGCCCGCCGAGGCGCAGGGCTGGTTTGCCAAGGCTGAGACCACCTTCACCTGATACGGGTATTCTTGTCGCCCCATCTGCCTTCCATTCATTCTTTCCCCGCAGGAGTCACCATGAAGACCCTCATCGCTTCCGCATTGATACTGTTGGCGCCCGCCCTCACCACGGCGCAGACGGCGACCAAGCCCGCCGCCCCCGCCGAGGCCAAGAAGAGCAGCGCCAAGCCTGCGGCGAAGAGCACCTCCGCCAAGGCGACCAAGCCCAAGGCCGAGAAGAAGAGCGACACCGTCGCCAAGGCGTCGCCCACCAGCAGCCGCACGCGCCTGCACAGCGGTGCCGTGCAGGTGGCGTCGGGCCTGGCCGCAGCCGAGGCGGCGCTCACTCCCGAAGAACTGCAGATCGCCGAGCGCGTGTACACGGGCCGCATGGCGTGCGAACTGGGCGCGTTCGTGAGCATCGAGGCCGATACGCAGTCGCCCGGCCGCTTCCATGTGGAAGGCAAGGGCTTCAAGTACCACATGGCCCCGGTGGCCACCACCACCGGCGCGGTGCGCCTGGAAGACCAGCGCGCGGGTGCCGTGTGGGTGCAGATCGCCAACAAATCCATGCTCATGAACCAGAAGCTGGGCCAGCGCATGGCTGACGAATGCATGAGCCCGCAGCAGGTGGTGGTGGCCGAGGCCATCAAGAAGAACCCGCCGCAAAGCTTGCTGGACAACCCGGCCGCCAAGTAAACCTAGAACCGCCTGCCGGCGGGGCCACGCAGTGCACGCCTGCCGTGTGCGCCAGTGTGGCCGGCCGGTTGTCGCCCCACTTTGAAAACCTAGACTATCCCGGAGAAAGAAGACATGTTGAAAGCCTACCGCGACCATGTGGCCGAGCGCGCTGCATTGGGCATCCCGCCGCTGCCGCTCGATGCCAAGCAGACGGCCGAACTGATCGAGCTGATCAAGAACCCGCCCGCTGGCGAGGAGGCTTTCCTGGTGGACCTGCTGACCCACCGCGTGCCGCCGGGGGTGGACGACGCAGCCAAGGTCAAGGCGTCCTTCCTCGCGGCCGTCGCCCATGGCGACATCACGGTCGGCCTGATTTCCAAGGCCAAGGCCACCGAGCTGCTGGGCACCATGGTGGGTGGCTACAACGTGCACCCGCTGATCGAGCTGCTGGACGACGCCGAAGTCGCTTCCGTGGCTGCCGAAGCGCTGAAGAAGACGCTGCTGATGTTCGACTTCTTCAACGACGTGGCCGCCAAGGCCAAGGCCGGCAACGCCAAGGCCCAGGAGGTCATGCAGAGCTGGGCCAATGCCGAGTGGTTCACCAGCCGCCCCAAGGTCGAGCAAAAGATCACCGTCACCGTGTTCAAGGTGCCCGGCGAGACCAACACCGACGACCTGTCGCCCGCGCCTGACGCCTGGAGCCGCCCCGACATCCCGCTGCACTACCTGGCGATGCTGAAGAACACGCGCCCCGACGCAGCCTTCAAGCCCGAGGAAGACGGCAAGCGCGGCCCGATGCAGTTCATCGAGGACCTGAAGAAGAAGGGCCATCTGGTCGCCTACGTGGGTGACGTGGTGGGTACCGGCTCGTCGCGCAAGTCCGCCACCAACTCCATCATCTGGGGCACGGGCGTGGACATTCCCTTCGTGCCCAACAAGCGCTTTGGTGGCGTGACGCTGGGCGGCAAGATCGCTCCCATCTTCTTCAACACGCAGGAAGACTCCGGCGCTCTGCCGATCGAAGTGGACGTTTCCAAGCTGGAGATGGGCGACGTGATCGATGTGCTGCCCTACGACGGCAAGATCGTGAAGAACGGCGAGACCGTGGCCGAGTTTGCGCTCAAGTCCGACGTGTTGCTGGACGAAGTGCAGGCCGGTGGCCGCATCAACCTGATCATCGGCCGCTCGCTCACCGCCAAGGCGCGTGAGTTCCTGGGCCTGCCCGCCTCGACCGCGTTCCGCCTGCCCCAGGCACCTGCGGCGTCCAATGCTGGTTTCACGCTGGCCCAGAAGATGGTCGGCCGCGCCTGCGGCCTGCCCGAAGGCCAGGGCATCCGCCCCGGCACCTACTGCGAACCCAAGATGACCACCGTCGGCTCGCAGGACACCACGGGCCCCATGACGCGCGACGAGCTGAAGGACCTGGCCTGCCTGGGCTTCTCGGCCGATCTGGTGATGCAGTCCTTCTGCCACACCGCTGCCTACCCCAAGCCCGTGGACGTGAAGACGCACCGCGAACTGCCGGCCTTCATCAGCAACCGCGGCGGCGTGGCTCTGCGCCCCGGCGACGGCGTGATCCACAGCTGGCTCAACCGCCTGCTGCTGCCTGACACCGTGGGCACCGGCGGTGACTCGCACACCCGCTTCCCCATCGGCATTTCCTTCCCCGCAGGCTCGGGCCTCGTGGCTTTCGGCGCCGCCACCGGCGTGATGCCGCTGGACATGCCCGAGTCGGTGCTGGTGCGCTTCAAGGGCGAGATGCAGCCCGGCGTGACGCTGCGCGACCTGGTGCACGCGATCCCGCTGTACGCCATCAAGGCGGGCCTGCTGACCGTGGCCAAGGCCGGCAAGAAGAACATCTTCTCGGGCAAGATCCTCGAAATCGAGGGCCTGCCGGACCTGAAGGTGGAGCAAGCCTTCGAGCTGTCCGACGCCTCGGCCGAGCGTTCCGCCGCCGGCTGCACGATCAAGCTCAACCCCGAGCCGATCAAGGAGTACCTGCGCTCCAACATCGTGCTGATGAAGAACATGATCGCCGATGGTTACCAGGACGCGAAGACGCTGCAGCGCCGCATCGAGAAGGTGGAAGCCTGGCTCGCCAAGCCCGACCTGCTCGAAGCCGACAAGGACGCCGAATACGCCGCCGTGATCGAGATCGACCTGGCCGACATCAAGGAGCCCATCGTCTGCTGCCCGAACGATCCGGACGATGCCAAGTTCCTGTCCGAAGTGGCCGGCACCAAGATCGACGAGGCCTTCATCGGCTCGTGCATGACCAACATCGGCCACTTCCGCGCAGCGGCCAAGCTGCTGGGCGGCCAGCGCGACATTCCCGTCAAGCTGTGGGTGGCACCGCCCACCAAGATGGACCAGAACGAGCTGATCAAGGAAGGCCACTACGCTGCCTTCGGCACGGCCGGCGCGCGCACCGAAATGCCCGGCTGCTCGCTGTGCATGGGCAACCAGGCGCAGGTGCGTGAAGGTGCGACGGTGATTTCTACCTCCACCCGCAACTTCCCCAACCGCCTGGGCAAGAACACCAACGTGTTCCTGGGTTCGGCCGAGCTGGCCGCCATCGCCTCGCGCCTGGGCAAGCTGCCCACCAAGGAGGAATACCTCCAGGAAATGGGCGTGATCGATGCCGACAAGGCCAGCGTGTACCGCTACATGAACTTCGACCAGATCGAGGAATATGCAGAGGTCGCCAAGGGCGTGACGGCCTGATCGCCGGCTGAGGCCCGGGCCGCGGCGCGGCCCCTCCCGTCAACCCCCGCAGGGCGCATGCCTGGCGGGGGTTTTCTTTTGCTCATTAATTAATAGCTGCTGGCGCTTGCTGGTGCTGCGTTAGCGGCCATTTTCACTTAAATGCTCGCGCCGCGTGTGCCGCGCGTCGGGGGATGTCGCACGCCGAGACCGTGGTCACGACCCGGGAGACGGTGCCGTTCAGGCCGCGGCCAGCGCGCGCAGCGCAGCGGCGCTGGCGTCGTCGGCGGGGAAGAACGTTTCCAGCGCCAGCTCCTGCAGCGTCACATCGACGGGCGAGCCGAACACCGTGGTGGTGCTCACCAGCTGGAGCGTGCCGGCCGGCGTGCGGAACTCGAACGGCATGAGCACGCCCAGGTGCTCGCCCGGCAGCGGCGGGCTGGCAGGCGGCAAAGGGTAGGCCTGCAGTTCCTGCAGCAGGGCGGCCAGCACCGGGTCGCTGCTCTCGTGGATCTGCTGGCGCAACCGCTCCAGCAGGTGCGCGCGCCATTGCTCCAGGTTGGCGATGCGCGGTGCCAGGCCTCCCGGGTGCAGGCTGAGGCGCAGCACGTTCACGGGCGGCTGCAGCAGCTCGGCGTCCACGCCGGACAGCAGCAGGGGCACGATGCGGTTGGCCATGAGCAGGTTCCAGTGCCGGTCCATCGCCAGCGCCGGCCAGGGTTCGTGGCAGTCCAGGATGCGCTGCACCGCCGCGCGCGCATCGGCCATCTCGGGCGCATCGAGCGGGCGTTCGCGGTACATCGGGGCATAGCCCGCGGCCACCAGCAGCGCGTTGCGCTCGCGCAGGGGCACGTCCAGGCGATGGGCCAGGCGCAGCACCATGTCGCGGCTGGGGCTGGCGCGGCCCGTTTCCACGCAGCTCAGGTGGCGCGTAGACACCTCGGCCGCGTGTGCCAGGTCCAGTTGGCTCAAGCGCCGGTGCTGGCGCCAGTGGCGCAGGCGTTCTCCAAAAGGCGCGGGTGTCGATAGGGCGGGAGCATGGTGCATGGCCTGCATGGTAGGGCCGGCCGCGCGACGTGGGCATGACCTGCCAGGTCATGGACGCGCAGCCGCCGCGTGCCGACGATGCAGGCCATGTTCAACCCCTCAGGAGATCACACCATGGCCTTCATCGATGCTTTCACGTCCCCCGGCGGCCTGCGCCGCGTGCTCTGGGCCGATGCCGCCGCAGGCGCCGGCATGGCGGCGCTGCACCTGGCGGCGGCAGCGCCGCTGGCTGAATGGCTGGGCATGTCGCCCCGGTTGCTGTTGGCCAGCGGCTGGCTGCTGCTGCCTTTCGTGCTGCTGGCCGGGTCGCTGGCCCTGTGGCGCGAGGCAGCCGGCGGCGCGCTGGCGCTGCTGGTGGCGGGCAATTTCCTGTGGGTGCTGGCCAGCGCAGTGGTGCTGTGGGGCACGACGTGGGTGACCGGCGGCTGGGGCCAGGCCTATGTGGCCGTGCAGGCGGTGGCCGTGCTGGCCCTGGCGGAACTGCAGTGGATGGCGCTGCGCCGCGCACGCGTGGCGGTGCAGGGCGTGCGCGCGGCGGTCTCCTGACGGGTGCTCAGCCCTGCTCGGCCAGCAGGTCTTGCAGGGCCTTGACCTGTTGGCGCAGGCGCTCGTTTTCGGCCTCCAGTTCCGCCACGCGCTGCTGCAGCTTTGCGGTGTCGGGGGCGGCCGTCGATTCCGGCCCGGCGGTGCCGTCGGCCTCCGTTGCGGCGGCATCGGCCTTTGGTTTTTTCTTGCCATCGCGCACGCGCTTGGCGGCCTGCTTGAGTTCCTGCGCACCGCCGGCCGCGGCGCTCTTTTGCTCGTCCACCGGCAGGGTGGCCACCACGGCTGCGGCGTTCAAGGACAGTTCGCCCGACTTGACGGCGGCCACCACTTCCGGCGCTGCGTTCTGGTGGATGGTCTCGATGGCCTTGACCTGGGCGGCCGTCAGGCGGGCGGCGCGGGCCAGGGCCTCGCGCGTGTCCAGCGCGTCTTCGGGCACCTTGGGCACGCTGGCCAGCGCCTGGGCGACGACCGGGTCGGTGTCACCCTCCCAGGGGGCCTGCTCGGGTGCCTGGGCGGCCTCGGCCTTGGCGGCCACCACGGCGGCAGCGGCTGCGGCGCGGCGCTCGGCAATGATCTCGCGCTTGCGCAGTGCCAGCACGCCGCGCTGGAACTCCGATACGCTGCGCCTCCCCAGGTGCTGGTCGATCATCCACAGGTGCACGTCCTCCATGTTCTGAAAGCGGGTGTTTTGCACCGTCTGGAAGGGCAGGCCGTGCTTGTGGCAGATGCCGAAGCGGTTGTGGCCGTCCACGAGGATGTTGCCCCACAGCACCAGCGCGTCGCGGCAGCCCTCTGCGAGGATGCTGCGCTCCAGCGCGTCGTGCTCTTCGGGCGTGAGCGGGTCGATGTAGGCCTTGAGTTCGGGCAGGACGACGATGTCTTCAGGATTCATGGGTTCTTGGTATGGGGAGGGGCAAGAAATGGGCAAAGGCCCCGCTGGGGCCTTTGCAAAAAGAGGAGCTGCTCGCGCTTGATGGCTGGGCGTTTCGGTATCAAATCTACCTGAAACGCCCTGTGGACGGGCGCTGCCAGCTATGGTTTCAGGAAGGCTGCAGCAATCGCGCGATGAGCGCGCCTTCCACCGGGCCGTCGATCGGAATGCGCACACGCAGCGGATTGCCCGGCGCCACCTGCACGCTTTCGCCGTCCAGGTTGAACATCTGCGTGAGCTGCACCGTGCGGTTGCCGCTGGGGTGGATCACCTCCAGCGTGTCGCCCACGGCGAAGCGGTTCATGGTCTCGACCTCGGCCATGCCGTCGGCGTAGCCGCGCACCTGGCCGACGAAGTGGGCGCGCTGCAGCACGCTGTTGCCGGTCTCGTAGTTCTGGTAGTCGTTGGCCGGGCGGCGCTCCAGCAGGCCGCCGGTGTAGCCGCGGTTGGCCAGGCCTTCCAGCTCGGTGATCAGGTGCGGATTGAACGGGCGGCCTGCCACCGCGTCGTCGATCGCGCGGCGGTACACCTGGGCGGTACGCGCCACGTAGTACAGGCTCTTGGTGCGGCCCTCGATCTTGAGCGAATCCACGCCGATCTTCACCAGGCGCTCCACATGCTCCACGGCGCGCAGGTCCTTGGAGTTCATGATGTAGGTGCCGTGCTCATCCTCCATGATGGGCATGAGCTCGCCGGGGCGGCCGATCTCCTCGATCAGGTAGACCTGGTCGGCCTTGGGGTGGCGCTGGCCGCTGCCGCAGGTGCTGGTGAACTGGCTGTCGGCTTCCTCGCGCGCCTGTTCGAAGTTGAAACCCTGCTCCATGGACGTGGCCAGCGCTTCGCCGGTGTTGGGGTCCACCGCCGCGTCGTGGGTCTTGTATTCCCAGCGGCAGGCGTTGGTGCAGGTGCCCTGGTTGGGGTCGCGCCGGTTGAAGTAGCCGCTGAGCAGGCAGCGGCCCGAGTAGGCAATGCACAGCGCGCCGTGCACGAAGACCTCGATCTCCATGTCAGGGCATTCCTGGCGGATCTTCTCGATCTCGTCCAGGCTCAGTTCGCGCGAGAGGATGATGCGCGATACGCCGGCTTTCTGCCAGAACTTCACCGTGGCGTAGTTGGTGGTGTTGGCCTGCACCGAGAGGTGGATCTCGGTCTCGGGCCACTTTTCCTTCACCATCATGATCAGGCCGGGGTCGGCCATGATGAAGGCGTCGGGCTTGCACTCGATGACGGGCTCGATGTCGCGCAGGTAGGTGCGCACCTTGTCGTTGTGCGCGATCAGGTTGCTGGTGACGAAGAACTTCTTGCCCCGCGCGTGCGCCTCCTGGATGCCCTGGGCTATCTGCTCCAGGCGGAACTCGTTGTTGCGCGCACGCAGGCTGTAGCGCGGCTGGCCGGCGTAGATGGCGTCGGCGCCGAAGTCGTACGCCGCACGCATCTTGTCGAGCGAGCCGGCGGGCAGCAGCAGTTCGGGGGCTTTGAGGGTCATAGCCTGCAATTTTCGCTGATGTGCGGGGTGAGGGTGGGGCGCGTGGGTAATGACCGGGTTGGGGTCTTTGGGGCGGTTGCTTTGCGTTGTCGGCGGTGGCAGTTGGGAGGATCAGGAGGGGTGTGTGACGTAGGGGCGAGAGGCTGGGGCGAGAGCGGACTGCTCGCCGGTGGCGGAGTTTGGCCTCCAGCGGCTTGTGCCGGACGCGAATCCGACGCCACGAACCGTGGCTCAACGCCTCGTGCGCCCGGCCTTCCCTTGGATATTGCAGCCATGAACAGGTATATCCAAGACGAGGGCCTGTTCACATTCCGTGCCAACAGGCCCTAGCTTCGTGGCATCGCCTCGAAATCGCTCGGGGCGGCGGCGCGGAAGGAGGGCAGCGCTTCACAGTGTTCGGCCAGTGAGATCAGCGCGGCGTGGGCGGACGGTGACAGCACTTCATCCATCCGGTCCTGCATGTACCAGATCAGCGTGGTGATCATCACATCGGCATGGGTGAGTGCCGCCCCGCAGGCATACGGTGTGGCAAGGCGTTTGGTCAGTTCGTCGAGACCAGCGCGTGCCTGGCCAAGGCAGCGATCCAGCCAGACGGCGCTGCGGTGTTCGGGGGGGTGAAAGTGCCTCTCGTACACCACAGCCGCGACCTTTTCGAGGGTGCCTTGCGCCAGTGCCGTCATCTGGAGAACGCGCCGGCGTTGGGGGCCGGAGCGGGGGATCAGCGCCGCGTCGCCTGCCTGCTCATCGAGATGATCCAGGATGGATGCGCTGTCGATCAGCACTTCGCCATCGTCGAGGACGAGGGCCGGGATGCGGGTCAGCGGGCTGATCCTACCGATTGCTGCCGCATCGCCAAAGATGGATCGCGTATCGCGGGTGAAGGGGATGCCGTAGTGATGCAGCGCGATGGCGACACGGCGCGTGACGGGGCTGTCATATTGGCCGACAAGGATCATGGGCAGGTCTTCCATCTCAAACAACGCGCTTCGAGGATCCTGAATGAATACGGCGACAGCCTCCCCATCAGCCGCCCTTCGTAAAGACAGGCTCTGGCCGATGACAGCCCATGCGCGATCAAGGCGCTAAACCCGCCGCTTGTCCAGCTTGCGCGTGAGCGTGCGGCGGTGCATGCCCAGGCGGCGCGCGGCCTCGGAGATGTTGAAGCCGGTCTCGGCCAGCACTTCGTGGATGCGCTCCCACTCCAGTGTCTTGATGGAGCTGGCGCGGTTGGTCAGTTCGACGTCGGCATTGCCTTCGGTAAGGCCGAAGGCGGCCTCGATATCGTCAGTGTTCGATGGCTTGGCCAGGTAGTGGCAGGCACCCAGCTTTACGGCCTCGACGGCGGTGGCAATGCTGGCGTAGCCCGTGAGCACGACGATGAGCATGTCCGGGTTGGCCGCGTGCAATGCCCGAACGCAGGCCAGGCCTGTGGCCTCGCCCTTGAGCTTGAGGTCCACGACGGCATAGTCGGGCGTGTGCCCGGCCAGCAGTGCTTCGGCCTGTGCCAGGCTGTCGGCGTGCAGCACGCGGTAGCCGCGCCGCTCGAACGAACGGGCCAGCGTGCGCGCGAAGGCCTCGTCGTCTTCCACGATGAGCAGCAAGCGTTCAGCGTCCATGGTGCGTGGGTGTCTCCTGCAACGCAATCGCGGCCAGCGGCAGCGTGATCGTGACCTGGGCGCCGCCGCCCGGAAGGTTGCGTGCCTGCACGGTGCCCCCCAGGGTGCGCGCCACGTTCATTGCCAGGAACAGGCCCAGCCCGCCGCCGGGGCGGCCCTTGCTGGACTGGTAGGGCTTGCCGAACTGCGACAGCATGGCCGGCGCGAAGCCGGGGCCATTGTCTGTGACGGTAATGCGCAGCAGGTCTTGATCACGCTCGGCCACCAGGCCGACCCGATGGGGCGATGCGTCGCGGGCATTGTCCAACACATTGAAAACCATTTGCTGCAGCGTGACATCGGACACCATGGGGGTGTCCTGGCCGAAGCGGTTGTCATAGATGAACTCGTCAACCGAGCGCGTGGCCTGCCACTCGCTGGCGAGCGTGTCCAGGAACTGGCACACGGTGGTCTGCGCCGATGCCTCGCCGCGCGTCTCGCCGGCGGACATCAGGATGCCGCTGACGATGGTCTTGCAGCGCTGCACCTGCGCCTGCATCTCGGCCACGTCTTCCTGCAGCGCGGGGTTGGCGGCCAATGCAGGATCACGCTTCCAGTCCCCCAGGATCACCGCCATGGTGGCCAGCGGCGTGCCCAGCTCATGGGCAGCGCCTGAAGCCAGCAGCCCCATGCGCACCACGTGCTCTTCCTCGGCGGCGCGTTGGCGTATGGCGGCCAGACGCGCGTCCCGCTGGCGCAGGTTCTGGCCGATGCGGCTGATGAAGATCACCACCAGCGCCGCGTTGAGCATGAAGCACACCAGCAGGCCCAGCACGTAGGGGCTGCCCAGCCCGCGCGCGAAGTCGGGCGCCAGTTGCAGTGGCACGCTGTAATGCGCCAGCAGCGCAAAGCAGGCTGCGGTGACGAGCACCATGGTCCAGACGTAGGCGCTGCGCAGCAGCGCCGCGCCCAGCGCCACCTGCAGCAGGTACAAGAAGACGAATGGGTTGCGGATGCCCCCGCTCAGATACAGCTGCACGGTGAGCACGGCCACGTCCACCAGCAGCGCCAGGAACAGCTCCACGTTGCGCACGCCGCGGCCGGTGCGCCAGCGCACGAAGCTCACCGCGTTGTAGAGCACCAGGCAGCCCACGACCATGAGCATCTCGCGCAGGGGCAGGGGAAGTTGCAGCACGTAGTGCGCCACCTCGATGGTGAACACCTGGCCCACCACGGCGATCCAGCGCAACTGGATGAGCTGGTGCAGGTTTTTCAGCCCGGCCGCGGCATCGGCCGAGCGCGCCTTCAAGGCGGGCGGGGAGGCGGAGGGGGTGGAGGTGGCGGAAGCTGTCATCGGGAGCGCAAGGTGGCACGCAGGCGAAGCTCGTAGCGTGCCACATACGCAGCCGCTGCCGCCACCATGGCGGCCAGCCCGAACCAGGTGATGGCATACACCAGGTGGCTGTTGTGGAAGCGAACCACCGTTAGTCCCGGGCGGGGCCAGGGACCGGCGGTGGTGGAAGTCTCGGCATCCATCGGCGCTGGGGCGTTCGCGTCGGGAATGCCCGCGTCGATGAAAAACGGGGCCGCGGCGTCCAGGCCCTGGGCCTGGGCGATGGCCGCCACGTCGCGCGAATGCCAGCGCTGCGCCCCGGGGTCGTTGCGGCGCAGGAAGCCGCCTCCGGGCTCGCTCATGCGCAACAGGCCCTGCAGCTGTACGGCTTCGCCTTCCTGCATGCCGGGGCCGCCAGCGGCCCACTGGGCGCGCTGCGCCTGGGGGATGAAGCCGCGGTTGACGAGCACCTGGCCGCCGCCGTCCAGCTGCAGCGGGGTCATGACCCAGAAACCCGCGCCGAGCGCCGTGGTGGCCTGGGTCAGTACGGTTTTGCTGGCCAGCCAGTGACCCTCAGCCTGCACAGGCTGGTATTCAAAGCCAGCCGCATCCACGCCAGGCCACTGCGCGCGCGCGGGCAGCGGCACGGGCGCGGCATGCAGACGCTGCTCTACGCGTTCCATCAGGGCCAGCTTCCAGGTGCGCCGCTCCACCTGCCACCAGCCGAGGGCAC
Source organism: [Acidovorax] ebreus TPSY (assembly GCF_000022305.1). Lineage (NCBI taxonomy): Bacteria > Pseudomonadati > Pseudomonadota > Betaproteobacteria > Burkholderiales > Comamonadaceae > Diaphorobacter > [Acidovorax] ebreus. The sequence continues at coordinate 2,412,663 of NC_011992.1, read as the reverse complement.
AGAACACAACGAACAAGGCGATGCCCGCCAGAGCGAGCACCGCCATCGTCAGGTTGGAGTGCGCGCGGGTGCGCTGCGGCTCCGGGGCGTGCATGGTCGGAGCGGTCAAGGCGCCTTCGGCTGGTGTGCCTCGCTGCCCTGGTGCTGTGCGGCCATGGGGTTGGCGTGCGCGGGCATCATGTTGGCGTTCATGTGGAACATGACCCACAACGTGCCGATGATGGTCACTGCCAGGAACACGATGGTGAAGATGGTGGACAGCATCGTCCAGCCGCCCTGGATCTTGCCGTTCATGTGCAGGAAGTACACCATGTGCACCACCACCTGGACCATGGCGAAGATGCCCAGCACCAGCACGGCGGTGGTGCGGTTCTGGATCACGTCGGCCATGACCAGCCAGAATGGGATTACGGTGAGGATCACGGCGAGGATGAAGCCCTTGACGTAGTCCCCCTTGGTGACGTGCAGGTCGTCATGGTCGTGGCCATGGTCGTCGTGGCCGGCGTGAATTTCGTGTGCGCTCATTTACAGCACCCCCATCAGGTACACAAAGGTGAAGACGCCGATCCAGACCACGTCCAGGAAGTGCCAGAACATGGACAGGCAGTTCAGGCGGCGCTTGTTTTCATGGATCAGGCCGTGCTTGCTGATCTGAATCATCAATGTCACCAGCCAGATCAGGCCGAAGGTCACGTGCAGTCCGTGCGTGCCCACCAGCGTGAAGAAGGCCGACAGGAACGCGCTGCGCTGGGGTGTCGCGCCCTGGTGGATCAGGTGTGCGAACTCGTACAGCTCCACGCCCAGGAAGGCCAGGCCCAGCAGGCCGGTGACGGCCAGCCAAGCCAGCGTGCCGCGTGCGTTGCCCGCCTGCTTTTGCAGCATGGCAAAGCCGAAGGTGATGGACGACGTCAGCAGGAAGGCCGTGTTGATGGCCACCAGCGACAAGTCGAACAGCTGCGCGCCCGTGGGGCCCGCGGCGTAGCTGCGGCCCAGCACGCCGTACGTGGCGAACAGCGCTGCGAAGATGAGACAGTCGCTCATCAGGTAGAGCCAGAAGCCCAGGGACGTGCCGTTCTCGGGGTGGGGTTCATGCGCGAGGTGGTACTCGCGCGGTGCCAGGGCGGCGGTGCCGCCCGCTTGGAGGGTGTGCGTATTAGACATGGGCTGCGGCAAGCTGCTTGGTGCGTGCGTCTTCCGTGGCGGCCACTTCGGCTGCCGGAATGTAGTAGTCACGCTTGTAGTTGAAGGTGTGGATGATCGAGGCCAGCACGGTCGCGGCGAACGAGGCGACCGCCAGCGGCCACATGTGCCAGATCATGGCGAAGCCGAACACGGTGGACAGCGCGGCGATCACCACGCCGGCGCCAGTGTTGGCGGGCATGTGGACGGGCTGGAAGCCGGTCAGCGGGCGCTTGTAGCCGTGCTTCTTCATGTCCCACCAGGCGTCGATCTCGTGCGCCACGGGCGTGAAGGCGAAGTTGTACTGCGGCGGGGGCGAGGAGGTGGCCCACTCCAGCGTGCGGCCGTCCCAGGGGTCGCCGGTCACGTCGCGCAGCTGGTCGCGCTTGAGGTAGCTCACGAACAGCTGGATGAAGAAGCAGGCGATGCCCGCCGCGATCAGGCATACGCCCACCGCGGAGATGATGAACCAGATGTGCAGCGAAGCGTCTTCCACATGGTTGACGCGGCGCGTGATGCCCATCAGGCCCAGGATGTACAGCGGCGTGAACGTGACCCAGAAGCCAGTCAGCCAGAACCAGAACGATGCCTTGCCCCAGGACTCGATCAGGCGGAAACCGAAGGCCTTGGGGAACCAGAAGTTGATGGCAGCGAACACGGCGAACACCACGCCGCCGATGATCACGTTGTGGAAGTGCGCGACCAGGAACAGGCTGTTGTGCAGCACGAAGTCGGCCGGGGGCACGGCCAGTAGCACGCCAGTCATGCCGCCGATGGCGAAGGTGCACATGAAGCCCACCGTCCACAGCATGGGCACGCTGAAGCGGATGCGGCCCTTGTACATGGTGAACAGCCAGTTGAAGATCTTGGCGCCCGTCGGGATCGAGATGATCATCGTCGTGATGCCGAAGAAAGTGTTCACCGTGGCGCCCGAGCCCATGGTGAAGAAGTGGTGCAGCCACACCAGGTACGACAGGATGGTGATACACACCGTGGCGTACACCATGGAGGTGTAGCCGAACAGGCGCTTGCGCGAGAACGTGGCGACGACCTCGGAGAACACGCCGAAGGCCGGCAGCACCAGGATGTAGACCTCGGGGTGGCCCCAGATCCAGATCAGGTTCACGTACAGCATGGAGTTGCCCCCCAGGTCGTTCGTGAAGAAGTTGGTGCCGATATAGCGGTCCAGCGACATCAGCACCAGCGCTGCCGTCAGCACGGGGAACGAGGCGACGATCAGCGCGTTGGTGCACAGCGCGGTCCAGGTGAACACGGGCATCTTCATCAGGTTCATGCCCGGCGCGCGCATCTTGATGATGGTGACGATCAGGTTGATGCCCGACAAGGTGGTGCCCACCCCCGCAATCTGCAGGCCCCAGATGTAATAGTCGAGACCCACGCCAGGGTCCTGCGCCCCGAGGTTGGACAGCGCCAGCCAGCCGGAGGTGGAGAACTCGCCCAGGAACAGCGAGATCATCACCAGCACGGCGCCGCCGGTGGTCATCCAGAAGCTGAAGTTGTTCAGGAAGGGAAACGACACGTCGCGCGCGCCGATCTGCAGCGGCACGAGGTAGTTCATCAGGCCCGTGACGAAGGGCATGGCCACGAAGAAGATCATGATCACGCCGTGGGCCGTGAAGATCTGGTCGTAGTGGTGCGGCGGCAGGTAGCCCATGCTCTCGCCCACAGCCATGGCCTGCTGCAAGCGCATCATCACCGCGTCGGCGAAGCCGCGCAGGAACATGACCAGGCCCAGGATCATGTACATGATGCCGATCTTCTTGTGGTCGATGGAGCAGATCCAGTCGCGCCACAGCGGGCCCCACAGGCGGAACTTGGTGAGGCCGGCCAGCATCACGATGCCACCCAGGACCACCGCGATGAAGGTCCACAGCACGATGGGCTCGTGCGCCATCGGGATCGAGTCCCAGGTGATGCGGCCCAACAGCCAGTGGGCTGGGGTAGTTTGTTCAGACAACATATCGAATCTCTTGGCTAATGGGCCCGGCGCCGGCTTGGCGCCCGCGTCGGGTCCGTCAAATTCACTGTTGGGTGGTGGCCTCGGGGAGGGCGGCTGCGGGCTGCAGCGCGGCCAGGATCTGTGGCGCGTTGCCGGCGGTGCATACGTCCTGCGGCAGCGTCAGACCGTTGGCTTTGACGAAGGCTTCGCCGCCGAGCGCGTCGATGGCCATCATGTCGTGCATGCACATCTGCCCGTCTTCCACGCAGCGGTTGAGCACCTTGCCGTACAGGCCGTCTTCCACGGTGGAAAAGCGCTGCACGGGGTCGCGCTGGCTGGGCTTGGCCAGTTGCAGGTAGGTGGTCTTGTCCAGGGGCTTGCCTTCGGTCTTGGCCTTGTCCACCCACTGGGCGAACTCGGCATCGCTCAGGCCGTGGAACTTGAAGGTCATGCCGGAGAAGCCGGGGCCGCTGTAGTGCGAGGCAAGGCCATGGAACACGCCGGGCTTGTTGATGATGGCGTTCAGCTCGGTCTGCATGCCAGGCATGGCGTAGATCATGCCGGCCAGGTCCGGCACATAGAACGCGTTCATGGTGGATGTGGCGGTGAGCTTGAACAGGATCGGGCGGTCCACTGGCGCGGCCACCTCGTTCACCGTGGCAATGCCCTGCTCGGGGTAGAAGAACAGCCACTTCCAGTCCATGGCCACCACCTGCACTTCCAGCGGTTTGACGTCGGCGGCCAGCGCGCGCTGGGCGTCGATGCGGTCCAGAGGGCGGTAGGGGTCCAGCTTGTGGGTAGCGATCCAGGTCAGCGCGCCCAGGGCAATGATGATCATCAGCGGCACGCTCCAGATCACCAGCTCCAGCGAGGTGGAGTGGTGCCAGTCGGGGTCGTACTCGGCGTCGGTGTTGCCCTGGCGGTACTTCCAGGCGAACAGCAGCGTCAGCAGGATCACCGGCACGATGACGATCAGCATCAGCACCGTGGCAGTCACCACCAGGTTGCCCTGCTGGGCAGCGATATCACCCGCCGGGTTCAATACGACGGCCTTGCTGCAACCAGCCAGGCTGGCTGCGGCCAAAGCCGCGGCGAGCCAGGTGGGCCCGCGGAGTTTCTTCAGTTGGAGCATTGCTAGGCGTGTCAAAAAGCGTGCACGGCCTTGCGTCGCGCGGGCGGGCGCGGCGCTAGGTGTAAACGCGAATTACTGGACGGAGACGAATGTAATACGCCTAGCGCATTTGTCGATTGGACATTTTGTCCAGGGTCAAACTTATGGCGTGATGGCAGGCCGTATGCGGCCTGCGGGCGCGACCATGGCGGCGCGGATGGCCGACTGGGCGTGAGGGTTTTCCCGCGCGAGACGTCAGTGTAAGCGTACTTGTTGACCGCGGGGCTTGCGTGTAGAACGGAGCTGTGTCTGCAAAGCCAAGGAGTACGGTCATGAGTAGCGGTTCCGTCGCATACCCCGTTTACGGCCCCGAGAGCGCGGCATCGCTGTCGCGCGCGCACACTGACGAAGACGTCACCCCGGGCGAGATCGCCGTGGGCGTGATCATCGGGCGCGCGTCGGAGTATTTCGACTTCTTCGTATTCGGGATCGCCTGCGTGCTGGTCTTCCCGTCGCTGTTGTTTCCCTTCATGACGCGGCTGGACGGCACGCTCATGGCTTTTGCCATCTTTGCCATCGCCTTCATCGCCCGGCCGCTGGGCACCGCCATCTCCATGGCCGTGCAGCGGCGCTGGGGGCGCGGCACCAAGCTGACGCTGGCGCTGTTCCTGCTGGGCGGCTGTACGGTAAGCATGGCCTTCCTGCCCAGCTACCAGGTGGCGGGGCTGGCAGCCGCTGGGGCGCTGGCGGTGCTGCGCTTCGGCCAGGGGCTGGCGCTGGGCGGCTCCTGGGACGGGCTACCGTCGCTGCTGGCGATGGCGGCACCGCCGGAGCGCCGCGGCTGGTATTCCATGGTGGGGCAACTGGGCGCGCCCGTAGGGTTTGCATTGGCCGCCGGGTTGTTCGCCTACCTGTACGGCAGCCTCTCCAGCGAAGAATTCCTGGCCTGGGGCTGGCGCTACCCGTTCTGCGTGGCCTTTGCGATCAACGTGGTGGCGCTGTTTGCGCGGCTGCGCCTGGTGGTGGGGCAGTCCTATGCCGAATTGCTGCAAGAGAAGGAACTGGAGCCCGTGGGCGTGGCCCGCGTGATGCGCGAAGAGGGGAGCAATGTGGTGCTGGGCGCCTTTGCGGCACTGGCCAGCTTCGCACTCTTTCACGTGGTGACGGTGTTCCCGCTGTCGTGGTTCGCCCTGTTCTCCGACCGCTCCATGGCCGAGGTGCTGTGCGTGCAGATCGCCGGCGCATTCCTGGCCATCGGCGCGGTGGTGGTGTCGGGGCGGTTGGCCGACCGCATGGGCCGGCGCAACCTGCTGGGCTCCATGGCCGTGCTGATTGGCCTGTTCAGCCTGGCCACACCCTGGCTGCTGGGCGGTGGCGCGGTGGGCGGCACGGTGTTCCTGCTGCTGGGCTTCGTGCTGCTGGGCCTGTCGTACGGCCAGGCATCGGGCACGGTGACGGCCAACTTCTCCACCCTGCACCGCTACACCGGGGCGGCACTGTCGTCCGACCTGGCCTGGCTGATCGGCGCGGCCTTCGCGCCGTTGGTGGCTCTGGGGTTGTCGGCACGTTTCGGGCTGGGGGCGGTGACGCTGTATCTGCTGTCGGGCGTGGTCTGCACACTCGGCGCGTTGCGTATCAATCGCCTCATCGAGCAGCGCAGCTGAGTTCGACTGGCTGTCGGCTGTTCTCGAAAATGATAGCTGCCGGCGCTTGCTGCAACTAGGGTTCACAGTGTTTTCAATGTGAAACCCTTGAGGGACAAGCGCAGGCAGCTCTCTTTTTTGCTTCAGTCGCGCGGGCGGAAGCCGATCACCAGGGACGACGGCACGCGGCCGTCCACGTCGCGTGGCAGGGTTTCCGTGCGGTGCAGCGCACGAATCACCGCGTCGTCCCACGCCTTGTTGCCGCTGGACTGGGTGATGCGCGCGCCGACGATGGTGCCGTCCGGAGCGGCGCGCACCTCGACCTCGGCGCGCGGGTTGCCCGAGATGGTGTCGGGATAGACGATGTTGGGGCGTACCTTGGCGGCCACCTTGCCACCGTAGCTGCCCGAGGGGCCGGAGCTGCGCTGCGCGGTGCCCGTGGCGGTCTCGCCGCCCGTGGCGCCTGCCAGCCCCTGCATGCGGCGCAGGTTCTCCTGGCGGCGCGCCTCGGCCTCCTTGGCTTCACGGGCTTCCTCGGCCTTGCGGCGCTTGTCCTCGGCCAGCTTCTTCTGTTTGTCCTGCTCGGCCTTGGCGGCCTTCTCCTTCTCGGCCTTTTCGCGTTCGGCTTTCTCGCGCTCGGCCTTTTGCTGCGCCAGCAGGCGTTCCTTCTTCTCCTGCTCCAGCCGCTCGCGGCGCTCTTCTTCCTTGCGCTCGCGTTCGCGCTTCTCGCGCTCCAGTTGCTGTTCGCGCTTTTTCTTTTCTTCTTCCAGGCGCTTCTTCTGCTGCTGCAGGGCGATATCGGCCTCGCGCGTGTCGGCTTGCTCCGGACGCGGTGGTGGCGGTGGAGGCGGCGGTGCGGGCGCGGGCTCTGGTGCGGGGGTAGGGGCCGGAGCAGGGGGTGGGGGCGGCTCCACGGCGCGCGGCGCCGCTTGCTGGGGGACGGCAGACCAGAGTTCGGCCTCCACCGCCGGTTGGTCGGAACTGCTCTTCCAGTTCACGCCCCAGGTCAGCGCGCCGATCAGCGCGGCATGGGCGAGTACCGCCAGGGCGATGGCCCGCATGCGTCCGGGCGGGCGGGGCGGGGCAAACTGGTCGCGGTCGTTCGTGGCGTGCATTAGATCGTGTGAAAGTTCTCGTCAGCCGCCGCTCTTCACCGCCAGGGCGACGCGTGCCACGCCCGCCTGTTGCAGCGCAGACATGGCCTTCATCACCGCGTCGTACGACACGTTCTTGTCGGCACTGATGAGCACGGGTGTGTCCTCTGGCTGGTCCTTGAGCCAGTTCTTGGCGGTGGCGCCCAGGTTCTGCAGCGGCACGGTGCGTTCGTTGCCGTCGGCCTTGAAGCGGATGCTGCCATCCTTGTCGACGATGACGTCCACGCGCGTCTTGGGCACCTTGGCGCCTTTGCCCACGGAAGGCACGTTCACCGAACTGGGCGTGAGCATGGGCGCGGTCACCATGAAGATGATGAGCAGCACCAGCATCACGTCGATGAACGGCACCATGTTGATTTCGTTCATGGAGCGGCGGCGGGTGCCGCTGCGTGAGGCCATGGCAGGCATTTCAGTTCTCCATTGCGCTGAGCAGTGCGCGCTGTGGATAAAACGGACGTGTCCGATGCCAGCAGACGCCGCGCAAGGGCCGTCCCGCCGCGCTGAGCAATCGATCCCCTTTCCCGCAGTGCGTAGCGCTGCGAGAGAAGGGGGAAGCCGCGCAGCGGCTCAGGGGGATGTCCTTCATCTCAATGCCCCGAGGGGGACGCGGGGTGTGCGCCCAGGTTGCGCTGCAGGATGTTGGAGAACTCCTCGATGAAGGTCTCCTGGTGCGTCGCCACGCGGTCGATGTCGCGTGCGAAGCGGTTGTACGCAATCACGGCGGGAATGGCGGCGAACAGGCCGATGGCGGTGGCCACCAGCGCTTCGGCGATGCCGGGCGCCACCGTGGCGAGCGTTACCTGCTCCATGCCGGCGAAACCGGTGAAGGCGTGCATGATGCCCCAGACGGTGCCGAACAGGCCCACATAGGGCGACACCGAGGCCACCGAGCCGAGGAACGAGAGGCTGGACTCGATCACGTCCATCTCGCGCTGGAAGCTCGCGCGCATGGCGCGGCGCGCGCCGTCCAGCAGTGTGCCGGGGTCGCTGATGCGGCGTTCCCGCAGCTTTTGGTATTCGCGCATGCCGCTGGCGAAGATGCGCTCCATCGGGCCCGCGCTCTTGGCGTTGTGCGTGGCGCTGGCGTACAGGTCATTCAGGCTGGTGCCCGACCAGAAGTCGCGCTCGAAGTCTTCGTTCAGAGCCTTCACGCGCTTGAGTGCGAACAGCTTGCGGAAGATGGCGGCCCAGCTGGCCACGGAAACCGCGAGCAGCAGCAGCATCACCAGCTGCACCACCCAGCTGGCATTGAGCACCAGGCTCAAGATGGACATGTCTTGGGAATTCATGATGAGGAGAGTCGTTCCAAAAGGGACCCCGGAATGCGTGCAGGGCGCATGGTGGCGGCATCCACCCAGCCGATGCGGATGGTGCCTTCGCACAGCAGTGCGGGGGGAGAGTCGGGGATCATCTGCTCTGGTTTCAAGAGCGCCTGCTGCTCGATTGTGAGCGAAGCGCGGCCCCCTTCGCGCAGGCTGGCGGTAACAATCAGTTCATCGTCCAGGCGGGCGGGGCGCAGGTAGCGCAGGCGTGCGTCGGTTACGACAAACATGCCGCCCGTGAGTTCCCGCAATCGTTGCTGGCCCAGGTCCCGCGAGCGCAGCCACTCGGTGCGCGCGCGCTCGAAGAACTTGAGATAGTTGGCATAGAACACGATGCCGCCGGCATCGGTGTCTTCCCAGTAAATGCGAACGGGCCACTCGAAAGCCATGCTGGCACGCCTGGAGGGGTCAGCCGATCAGGCGCTGCAGGCGCGCCACCGCTTCCTGCAACTGCGCCATGGAGTTGGCCGTGGAAAAGCGCACGAAGCGTTGGGTGTCGGCCGTGCCGAAGTCGCGCCCCGGCGTGATGGCCAGGTGGGCACGGCGCATCAGCTCGTAGGCGAAGTCCCAGCTGCCGGCGACGCCCAGGCGCTCGGCGGCCTGCGTGCAGTCGGCCCAGGCGTAGAAGGCGCCATCGGGCTGCACCGGCACCGTGAGGCCCAGTGCATCGAGTGCGGGGATGAAGTAGTCTCGCCGCGCCTTGAACTCTGCGCGGCGGCGTTCGTACTCGGCGATGCTGTCCGGCTCGAAGCAGGCCAGCGCCGCATGCTGCGACACCGTGCTGGCGCAGATGAACAGGTTCTGCGCCAGACGCTCCACCACGGGCACCATGGCCTCGGGCACCACCATCCAGCCCAGGCGCCAGCCGGTCATGTTGAAGTACTTGCTGAAGCTGTTGATGCTGATGATGTCCTCGCCCAGCGCCAGCGCCGTCTGGCCGAAGGCGTCGTCATAGGACAGGCCGAGGTAGATCTCGTCGATGATGGTGAGCCCACCCTTACCGCGCACCACATCGTGGATGCGGCGCAGTTCGTCCGGCGCAATCGAGGTGCCCGTGGGGTTGGAGGGCGATGCCAGCAGCACGCCGCGTGTCTTGGTACCCCATGCGGCCTCGACCTTGGCGGCGCTGAGCTGGAAGCGCTCCTCGGCCGTGGTGGGGATCAGCACCGCTTTGCCTTCCGCCGCGCTCACGAAGTGGCGGTTGCAGGGGTAGCTGGGGTCGGGCATCAGGATCTCGTCGCCCGCGTCGATCAGCGCCAGGCAGGCCAGCTGCAGCGCGGCCGATGCGCCGGCCGTGACCACGATGCGCCGCGCCGGCACATCCACGCCAAAGCGCTCGGCATACCAGCCGCTGATGCGCTCGCGCAGCGCCTCCAGGCCCAGGGCGTTGGTGTACTGCGTGACGCCGCTGCGCACCGCGCGGTCGGCCGCCTCCACCACCAGCGGGGGCGCGGTGAAGTCGGGCTCGCCGATGTTCAGGAAGATCATCGGCTCGCGGGTGCCGGCGACCTCGCGCGCCAGGGCCTGGGCGGCCTTGGCCACTTCCATCACGTAAAAGGGTTCGATGCGCTCGGCGCGGGTGGAAAACTTCATGGCGATGCAACGTGCAGGCACCCGCCGGCTGAGGCCAGCGGCGGGTGCGCTGAGGGAACGAACAATGCGAAGCGGCGCAAGAGGGCGGGGCCTTCAGCCGCGGGCGGCGGCCTTGTCGGCCGCGACCTCGGTGGCGCGCAATTGCGGCGCCAGGCCGTTGAGCACGCCGTTGACGTACTTGTGGCCGTCGGTGCCGCCGAACTCCTTGGCCAGCTCGATGCACTCGTTGATGACCACGCGCCAGGGCACGTCCTGGCAATGTTGGAATTCGTACACGCCGATCCACATCACCGCATGCTCGATGGGCGAGATCTCGCTCATCTTGCGGTCCAGCTGCGGTGCGATCAGCTCGTCCATGTACTGGGCGGTGGTGATGCAGCCGTGCAGGAGCGCGTCGTAGTGCGCAGCGTCGGCCTTGTGAAAGCCCGACAGGTCGCGCGTGAACACGTCGATGGCGGTGGCGTCGTTGCCTCCCACCAGGTGCTGGTAGAGCGCCTGCAGGGCGAATTCGCGCGCGCGGCTGCGGCCCGACTTGGAGCCGGCCTTGCGCGCGCCGGTGCCGGTGGTGCCGGTGCGCGGCTGGCGCGGCGGCCGCGCGGATGGCGTGGGGTTGGCGGAATCGGTCACGACAGCTCCTCCAGCAAGTTGGCCATTTCCACGGCCACGCGGGCCGCGTCCACGCCCTTTTCGGTCTGGCGGGCGAGGGCCTGATCCAGGTTTTCGGTAGTGATGATGGCGTTGGCGATCGGTACCTGGTAGTCCAGGGCCAGGCGGGTCACACCCGCGCCGGATTCGTTGGCCACCAGCTCGAAGTGGTAGGTCTCGCCGCGGATGATGCAGCCCAGCGCGATCAGCGCGTCGTACTCGTCGCGCTCGGCCAGGGCCTGCAGCGCCACGGGCACTTCCAGCGCGCCGGGCACCAGCACATGGCGGATGTGCTTTTCCTGCACGCCTAGGCGCAGCAGCTCTGCACGGCAGGCCGCGGCGAGGGTGTTGGTGATGTTCTCGTTGAAGCGGGCCTGCACGATGCCGATGTGCAGCTTCTTGCCATCAAGCTTGTCCGCGGTTCCTTTGTCTGCGCCAAACATGTCTTATTCCTTGGGGATGTAGCCGGTGATTTCGAGTCCATAGCCCACCATGCTGGGCATGCGGCGCGGCTGGCCCATGAGCTGCATCTTGGCCACGCCCACTTCGCGCAGGATCTGCGCGCCCACGCCGTAAGTGCGCAGGTCCATGCGACCGCGCTCGGGCGCCTGGGCGGCGCGGGCCGTGCCTTCGAACTGCTCCAGCAGTTGCTCGGCACTCTCGCCGCAGTTCAGCAGCACGGCCACGCCCTGGCCGTGGTGGTGGATGTATTGCAGGCTGGCGTCCAGGCTCCACGAGTGCATGCCGCGGCCCACTTCCAGCAGATCCAGCACCGACAAGGGCTCGTGCACGCGCACGGGCACGCTCTCTGCGGCGTCCCACTGGCCCTTGACCAGGGCCAGGTGCACGGCCTGGCTCGGCTCGTCGCGGAAGGCGTGCATGGTGAACTCGCCGAACGCCGTGGTGATCTGGCGCGAAGCCACCTTATGCACCAGCGACTCGGTGCGGCTGCGGTATTCGATCAGGTCGGCGATCGTGCCGATCTTGATGCCGTGCTCGGCCGCAAACAGCTGCAGGTCCGGCAGGCGGGCCATGGTGCCGTCGTCCTTCATCACCTCGCAGATCACGGAGGAGGGGCTGCAGCCGGCCATGGCGGCCAGGTCGCAGCCGGCCTCGGTGTGGCCGGCGCGCATGAGCACGCCGCCATCCACCGCCTGCAGCGGGAAGATGTGGCCGGGCTGCACCAGGTCGGCAGCCTGGGCGTTGGCGGCCACGGCGGCCTGCACGGTGCGCGCGCGGTCGGCGGCGCTGATGCCGGTGGTCACGCCCTCTGCCGCCTCGATGGAGACGGTGAAGGCGGTGCCCATCTTGGTGCCGTTGCGCGCCACCATGGGCGGCAGGCGCAGGCGCTCGCAGCGTTCGCGCGTGAGGGTCAGGCAGATCAGGCCGCGGCCGAAGCGCGCCATGAAGTTGATGGCCTCGGGCGTGACATGGTCCGCGGCGATCACGAGGTCGCCTTCGTTCTCGCGGTCTTCCTCATCGACGAGGATCACGATGCGGCCGGCGCGCAACTCGGCCACGATGTCCTGGACGGGCGAGATGGGCGCGGGCGTGAGGGGGGTGGTCATGCAGGGCTTTCGGATGGGCCATGCGGGCCGGGGCGGTGTGCGTTCCCCGGCGGGCGGGCAACGGGCGTGCCCCCAAAGAACGGCGATGCGGCCCCTGCCGCACGGAGGAGGGACGCGCGGTCCCGAAGCGGCCAATTCTAGTCGCGCCGCCGGGCCGTTGTCCGCGCGCCGCCGCGGTAAGTCTGCCGCAGGTGGGGGCAAGCGGGCCGCAGGTTGCGCTGCCTCAACCGTACCGGTGCGCGGAGCGCGGCACAGGGCTCAGATGGCGGGGGCCTCCAGCTTCACGTCGCTCACGGGATAGGCCACGCAGGGCAGCACGCAGCCCTCGGCCTTTTCTTCTGCCGTCAGGCCCGGCCAGTCGATGGCATAGCGCACCTCGCCCTCCGCCAGCACGCCGATGCAGGTGCGGCAGGTGCCGTTGCGGCAGGAGCTGGGCCAGTCGATACCGCCTTGCTCCAGCGACAGCAGCAGCGGCTGCTCGGGCCAGGCATCGCACTGGGTGCCGTCGTCGCCCACGCGGGCCGTGAAGAAGGGGGCTACGGGGGAGTTCATGCGCAGTTCTAAGCAAAAAGTGGCTCCAGCGCTTGTGGGGTGAGCGCTGGTAGCTATAAAAAAAATAGTGAAAGCGTTGGGTCAGCTGCGCTGCTGCGTCTGGATCATCTTCATGGCCGAGCTGACGAGTGCGGATACCTCGGTCATGTTGCTGGGCACGATGAGCGTGGTGGTGGCGTCCGCGGCCACCTTGCCATACGCCTCCACGGCCTTTTCGGCGACCTTGAGCTGCACGGCCTGCTCGCCGCCCGGCTGGCGGATGGCGGCGGCAATGCGCTCGATGGCCTGGGCGGTGGCGTCGGCCACGGCGGTGATGGCGGCGGCCTCGCCCTGGGCGTTGTTGATGGCGGCTTGCTTTTCACCTTCGGAGCGGGCGATGAAAGCCTCACGCTCGCCGGTGGCGATGTTGATCTGTTCCTGGCGGCGGCCTTCCGAAGCGGCGATCAGCGCGCGCTTTTCACGCTCGGCGGTGATCTGGGCCTGCATGGCGCGCAGGATCTCGGCGGGCGGCGTCAGGTCCTTGATCTCGTAGCGCAGCACCTTCACGCCCCAGTTCAGCGCCGCCTCGTCGATGGCCTGCACCACCTGGGCGTTGATCATGTCGCGCTCTTCGAACGTTTTGTCCAGCTCCAGCTTGCCGATCACGCTGCGCAGCGTGGTCTGGGCCAGCTGCGAGATGGCGGTGATGTAGTTGGACGAACCGTAGCTGGCGCGCATGGGGTCGGTCACCTGGAAGTACAGGATGCCGTCCACCTGCAGTTGGGTGTTGTCCTTGGTGATGCAGACCTGGCTGGGCACGTCCAGGGGGATTTCCTTCAGGCTGTGCTTGTAGGCGATGCGGTCGACGAAGGGGATGATGAACTTCGGCCCCGGCGTGAGCGTGCCGGCGTACTTGCCCAGGCGCTCCTTCACCCAGGCATGCTGCTGCGGCACGATCTTGACGGCGCGCGCGATGAAGATCACCGCGATGACGAAGAGGATGATGGCGATTTCCATGAGGTTTTTTCTTTCTGTGCCGCGTGCGGCGGTGAAGGGCAGGGCGGATGGTAGCGAGGCCGCCCCCGGTTCCGGATGACTACAGCGGATCCACCAGCAGGCGGTTGCCCACCAGTTCGGCCACGCGGTGCGGGCCAGTGGCGGGCGTGATGCCCGGGCGGTGGATGGCGGTCCAGCTCGCGCCGCGGTACTTCACGACGGCCGTGCCGTCGGGCTGCCAGGCGTCGATGAACACCGTCTCGCCCACGTCCAGGTTCACGCTGCGGTCGGCCCGCGCGGACGGCTCGCCCGGCCGGCTGCGGCGCTTGACGTAGGCCCCCAGCACGGTGCCGGCCCCGACCAGTGCGCTCACCAGGATCTGCGCCGTGTTGCCCAGGCCCGCGTGGGCCGCGAGTGCGCCGGCCGCCAGGCCCACGGCCAGCATCAGCAGGTAAAAGGTGCCGGTGAGCAGCTCGGCCACCACGGCCACCCCGGCCATGAGCCACCAGAGCGTGGATGCGTCCAGATTCATGTGTTTTCTCCTTCCCTCTCTGTCGGGTGCGCGCTGGCGGGCGGCGCGGTGTTGTTTCCAGGTCGATGGATTCTGGGCGAAATGCTGCGGTGTTCATAGGGATAGCACGCATATTCCTTACACTGCGCGCCTCTTTCGTTTTTTTGGCCCGGTCATCGGAGGCAGCGCATGAAATTTCGCTTTCCCATCGTCATCATCGACGAGGACTATCGTTCAGAGAACACCTCCGGCCTGGGGATTCGGGCGCTGGCGCAGGCCATCGAGGCGGAAGGGTTCGAGGTCTTGGGAGTGACCAGCTACGGCGACCTGTCCCAGTTCGCCCAGCAGCAAAGCCGCGCCAGCGCGTTCATCCTGTCGATCGACGACGAGGAATTCACGCTGGGCACGGGCCAGGACCCCATCGTGCACAGCCTGCGCGCCTTCATCGAAGAGGTGCGCCGCAAGAACGCCGACGTGCCGATCTACGTGCACGGCGAGACCAAGACCGCGCGCCATCTGCCCAACGACATCCTGCGCGAGCTGCACGGCTTCATCCACATGTTCGAGGACACGCCCGAGTTCGTGGCCAAGCACATCATCCGCGAGGCCAAGAGCTACCTGGAGGGCGTGCAGCCGCCATTCTTCAAGGCGCTGCTGGACTACGCGGAAGACGGCTCCTACAGCTGGCACTGCCCGGGCCACTCGGGCGGCGTGGCGTTCCTCAAGAGCCCCGTGGGCCAGATGTACCACCAGTTCTATGGTGAGAACATGCTGCGCGCGGACGTCTGCAATGCCGTGGAAGAACTGGGCCAGTTACTGGACCACAACGGCGCCATCGGCGAGAGCGAGCGCAACGCCGCGCGCATCTTCAACGCCGACCACTGCTTCTTCGTGACCAACGGCACGTCCACCTCCAACAAGATGGTGTGGCACCACACCGTGGCACCGGGCGACGTGGTGGTGGTGGACCGCAACTGCCACAAGTCCATCCTGCACAGCATCATCATGACCGGGGCGATCCCCGTGTTCCTGAAACCCACGCGCAACCACTTCGGCATCATCGGGCCCATTCCGCAAAGCGAATTCGAGCCCGCGACCATCCAAGCCAAGATCAAGGCCAACCCGCTGCTCAGGGGCGTGGACGCCAAGAAGGTCAAGCCGCGCGTGCTGACCCTCACGCAGTCGACCTACGACGGCGTGCTCTACAACACCGAGACCATCAAGGGCATGCTCGACGGCTACGTCGAGAACCTGCACTTCGACGAGGCCTGGTTGCCGCATGCGGCCTTCCACCCGTTCTACGGCAGCTACCACGCCATGGGCAAGAAGCGCGCGCGGCCCAAGCAGTCGGTGGTGTACGCCACGCAGTCCATCCACAAGCTGCTGGCCGGCATCAGCCAGGCCAGCCATGTGCTGGTGCAGGACAGCCAGACCACCAAGCTGGACCGTCACCTGTTCAACGAGGCGTACCTGATGCACACCTCGACCAGCCCGCAGTACAGCATCATCGCCAGCTGCGACGTGGCTGCAGCCATGATGGAGCCGCCCGGCGGCACCGCCCTGGTGGAGGAAAGCCTGGTCGAAGCGCTGGACTTTCGCCGCGCCATGCGCAAGGTGGAGGACGAATTCGGCAAGGACGACTGGTGGTTCAAGGTCTGGGGCCCCGACAAGCTCGCCGACGAGGGTGTGGGCCGCGCAGACGACTGGATCATCCGCGGCGACGCCAAGGGCAAGAAGAACGGCCCGAGCAAGTGGCATGGCTTCGGCGCGCTGGCCGACGGCTTCAACATGCTGGACCCGATCAAGTCCACCATCGTCACGCCCGGCCTGAACCTGGACGGCAAGTTCGACAAGACCGGCATTCCGGCCAGCATCGTCACCAAATACCTGTCTGAGCACGGCGTGGTGGTGGAGAAGACGGGCCTGTACTCGTTCTTCATCATGTTCACCATCGGCATCACCAAGGGCCGCTGGAACACGCTGCTGGCCGCGCTGCAGCAGTTCAAGGACGACTACGAGAAGAACCAGCCCATGTGGCGCATCCTTCCCGAGTTCTGCCAGCAGCACAAGCGCTACGAGCGCATGGGCCTGAAGGACCTGTGCCAGCACGTGCACCAGCTGTACGCCAAGTACGACATCGCCCGCCTGACGACCGAGATGTACCTCTCGGACCTCACGCCCGCCATGAAGCCCAGCGACGCCTATGCCCACATCGCGCAGCGCAAGACCGAGCGCGTGGAGATCGACCAACTGGAAGGCCGCATCACCACCAGCCTGATCACGCCGTACCCGCCGGGTATTCCGCTGCTGATTCCCGGCGAGGTGTTCAACAAGAAGATCGTGGACTACCTCAAGTTCTCGCGCGAGTTCTCCAAGCTCTGCCCGGGGTTCGAGACCGACATCCACGGCCTGGTGGAGATCGAGGACGACAACGGCAACGTGCGTTATTACGCCGACTGCGTGGCGCAGGGCACGGGCGGCAGCCGCAAGCCCCGCGCCAACGACCCTGAGTCGCTGGTGCAGGTGGGCAGCGACGGCCCGTTTGGCCGCACCATCTGAAGTGCCGGCAGCGCCTCTCGCAGGAGGGGCGGGCTGAAAAGGGGCGGACGACCGCCCCTTTTGCTTCTGTTTTAGTAGCTGACAGCGCTTGCTGGGCGTGCGCTAGGGCCTCATTTACCTCTGTTTCTTGCTGGGGCGGGCTCCAGATTGGCCTGCCCGCCGGCAGCGGCCGCGTTGGCCGCAGAGGGCGCGTCGGCGCGCACTCGCCAGAAGCGCGCAAACCGCGGCAAGCCACTTGCGTGGGTGCCGTTGAAGCGGTAGGTCACCACGGTGCCCACAGGCGGTGGATTGCGCCGCACCGCATCCGGCAGGCCGCTGCCCAAGCGCAGGCGCCGGCCGTCGGGCAGCGCCACCAGCAGCGCGCCGGTCTGGCCCGCGTATTTGCCGCGTCCGGGCTCGTGCCCTACCACCACGGCCTCCGCATCCTCGAAGGTCTTGAGCTTGAGCAGATCGTCGCTGCGCCCGCCACGGTAGGGCGCGTCGTCCCGGCGCAGCATCAGTCCCTCGGCGCCGGCCTTCTCCAGCCGGTGCAACTGCCCCATCAGTTCCGTGTGGCTGGACACCCGCCACTGCGCGGCAGGCTGGACCCACGGCTGGCCCAGATGGGCCACGGTGCGGCGCAGCAGGGGCAGGCGCTCGCCGAAACCGCCCGGCGCGCGCGGCAGGTCGAACACCATGTACCGCAGCGCGCGCCACCGGGCATCGTCGGGCGTGGCCTGCGCCACGGCCGCCTGCGCGGCGGCAAACTGGCCGCGGCCGGCCCACAGTTCGCCATCCATCGGTACCGGCGGCCAGCCGGCGGTGAACCACGCTGGCGCCCGGATGGGCAGGCCCTGCCGGCTGATCAGTTGCTGACCGGTCCAGAGGGCGCGCACACCGTCGTATTTTTCGCTCACCCAATAGTCCGCGACCACCACGCCCGGGTGGTAATGCTGCGCCAGCGTGGGCGAGGGCGCCGCCGGGTCCGCGGAGGAGGGCGACTCCATGGCAGCAGCCGGCTGCGCGTTTGCTGCTCCTACACAAGCAGCGACGACCAGCACCCAGGCCCGGCGCCGGAGGGCCAACAGTGCGAAGTGCGTTGCAGGGAGCATGGCAGGGTCCGGGTTCAGGGACTCTGGATTGTCGGCGATGCAAAAAATATAGCGGTCAGCGCTTGCTGGATGCTCGCTAGAGGTCGAAGGGGTCTTTAAGTCGGCTTTGCGGTGCGGCGGGTGGATGGTAGAGAAGCCGCAACGCATGGTTCAAAGCTCCCGAGAGCGCCGACTTCCCATGCACTCCGCAAAGCAAAAGCCCCTGACTCTTGCGAATCAGGGGCTTTCATTGTGGTGCCGGAGACATGAATCGAACACGCGACCTTCTCATTACGAATGAGCTGCTCTACCGACTGAGCTACACCGGCGAAGACTCACATTATATACCGGAGTGGTAACTTGTCACGCGATCGACCTCATTCTTTGAGCCCAGGATCACGCTCACGCGTTCGTGCAACTGGGCGGGCTGGATGTCCAGGATGCGCTGGCGGCCGTTGGTGGCGGCGCCGCCGGCCTGCTCAACCAGCCAGCCCATGGGGTTGGCCTCATACATCAGGCGCAGCTTGCCGGGCTTGTTTGGCTCGCGCTTGTCCCAGGGGTACATGAAGATGCCGCCGCGCATCAGGATGCGGTGCACGTCGGCGACCATGCTGGCGATCCAGCGCATGTTGAAGTCCTTGCCGCGCGGGCCTTCCTTGCCCTGCAGGCATTCGTCGATGTAGCGGCGCACGGGCGCATCCCAGTGGCGCATATTGCTCATGTTGATCGCGAATTCCTTGGTGTCTTCGGGAATACGGATGTTCTCGCGCGTGAGCACGAAGGAGCCCTGTTCGCGGTCCAGCGTGAACATGGCCACGCCGTCGCCCACGGTCAGCACCAACGTGGTCTGCGGGCCATAGATGCAGTAGCCTGCGGCGACCTGCTGGTGGCCGGGTTGCAAGAAGTCGGCTTCGGTGACGGGTTCGTCGGTGGTGGGATCGTCATGGTGCTTGTGCAGCACCGAGAAAATGGTGCCAATGCTCACGTTGACGTCGATGTTGGACGAACCGTCCAGGGGGTCGAACATCAGCAGGTACTCGCCCTGGGGAAAGCGGTTGGGCACCACATAGATCCCATCCATTTCCTCAGACGCCATCGCAGCCAGATGCCCGCCCCATTCGTTGGCTTCGATCAACACCTCGTTCGCAATGATGTCCAGCTTCTTCTGCACCTCACCCTGAACGTTCTCGGTTCCGGCGGTGCCCATCACGTCGCCGAGATCGCCCTTGTTCACGGCGAAGCTGATGCGCTTGCAGGCGCGCGCAACCACCTCCACCAGCAGGCGCAGCTGAGGGGGGATGCGGCCATGGACGCGCTGCTGCTCGACAAGGTAGCGGGTGAGGCTGATACGTTCGGTCATGGAGGCCTTTCTTAATCGGCAAGGGCGCGGGTGACGACTTCGCGCACGTCGTTGGAGAGGTCGGACTTGGCGGCCACGCGGGAGATGGCTTCGTGGGCGGCCGTGCGGTAAGGCTCGGCCAGCTTCTTCCAGCGGTCCAGCGCACGCGCCAGGCGGGCGGCCACCTGGGGGTTGAGACTGTCCAGCTCCAGCACGCGGTCGGCCCAGAAGACGTAGCCGGCGGCGTCGGTGCGGTGAAAGCCCCCGGGGTTGCCGTTGCAGTAACTGAAGATCACGCTGCGCGCGCGGTTGGGGTTCTTGATGTGGAAGTCCGGGTGCTTCATGAGCTGGCGCACGGCCGGCAGCACCTGGCCGCCGCGGTCGGGCGCGCCCGCCTGCAGCGCGAACCACTTGTCCAGCACCAAGGCGTCGTCCTTGAACAGCGCATGAAAGCGCGCCAGCGCGGGCGCCGCCAACTCGTGGCCGCTGCCGACCAGCGCCGCCAGCGCGTTGAAGCGGTCGGTCATATTGCCCGCGTCCTTGAAGCGCTGGTAGGTCTTGCCGGGCCACACGATGTCGCCGCTGGAACGCGCGGCCAGGCACAGCATGCCCAGGGCCAGGCCGGCCAGGGCGCGGCGGCCCGCCGACACGGCATCCGGGCGGTAGCCGCCCGTGGCGTGGTGCTCCTCCCAGGCCCAGACCCAGTCGTCACGCAGGGCCAGGGCCAACTGCTCGCGCAGCGCCTCGCGCACGGCATGCACGCGCTGCGGGTCCACCGTGTCCAGCTGCTCGGCGATGTAGCCCTCGGACGGCAGGGTCAGCACCAGTTCCTTGAAGGCCGCGTCCAGCGTGGGGTGGCGCAGTACGTCGCGCATGGCCTGCACCAGCGGCTGGGGCAGGAGGTTCTGGCCGATCTGGCCGTTTACGCCCGCCAGTAAAGCGCCATCAGCTATCGCATTGATAGCGATGCGCAGCATCAGGCGCTGGCCGGCTTCCCAGCGGTTGAAGGCATCGCTGTCGTGCGCCAGCAGGGTGAGCAGCTCGGCGTCGCTGTATTCGCAGTCCAGGACCACCGGTGCGCTGAAGGAGCGCAGCAGCGAGGGCACGGGCGGCACGTCCACCCCTGTGAAGGTGAGCGTCATCTCGCCCTCGGTCAGCACCACGGTGCGCTCCGGAGCGCCCGCCGCGGCTTCGCCGTCCAGCTGCAGTGCCAGGGCGCGGCCGTCGGTGCCCACCAGGCCCAGCGTCACGGGGATCACAAAGGGCAGCTTGTCGGGCTGGCCCGGCGTGGCGGGGCAGCTTTGGGACAGCGTGAGCGTGTAGCGGCGTGCGTCGGCGTCGTACTGGCCAACGGCCTTCACGCGCGGCGTGCCTGCCTGGGAGTACCAGCGCTTGAATTGCTCCAGGTGCTGGGCCAGCGGGCTGCCGGGGTTGGCGTCGGCCATGGCCTGGGCGAAGTCGTCGCAGGTCACGGCCTGGCCGTCGTGGCGCTCGAAGTACAGCTTCAGCCCCTTGGCAAAACCGTCGCGCCCGACCAGGTTGTGCTGCATGCGCACGACCTCGGAGCCCTTCTCATAGATCGTGACGGTGTAGAAGTTGTTGATCTCGACATAGCTGTCGGGCCGCACGGGGTGGGCCATGGGGCCCGCATCCTCGGGGAACTGCACGGTGCGCAGCACGCGCACGTCCTCGATGCGCTTGACGGCGCGCGCGGACGGGCTGCCCGCCATGTCCATGCTGAATTCCTGGTCGCGAAAGACGGTGAGGCCTTCCTTGAGCGACAGCTGGAACCAGTCGCGGCAGGTGACGCGGTTGCCTGTCCAGTTGTGGAAGTACTCGTGGCCCACCACGGACTCGATGTTGGCGAAGTCCACGTCCGTCGCCGTGGCCTGGCTGGCCAGAACGTACTTCGTGTTGAAGATGTTCAGGCCCTTGTTTTCCATGGCGCCCATGTTGAAGTCGCTGGTGGCGACGATCATGAAGCGGTCCAGGTCCAGGCTCAGGCCGAAGCGCGCCTCGTCCCACGCGATGCTGGCCATGAGGGAGTTCATGGCGTGCTCGGTCTTCTCCAGGTCGCCCGGGCGCACGTACACCTGCAGCAGATGCTCGCGCCCCGCGCGGCTCTTGATCTTCTGCTCGCGCGCGACCAGCTTGCCGGCCACCAGGGCGAACAGGTAGCTGGGCTTCTTGTGCGGGTCCACCCACTTGGCGAAGTGGCGGCCGTCTTCCAGCTCGCCGCTGTCCACCAGGTTGCCGTTGGACAGCAGCACGGGGTAGTCGGCCTTGCTGGCGCGCAGCAGCACGCTGTAGCTGGCCATGACGTCGGGGCGGTCCAGGAAGTAGGTGATGCGCCGAAAGCCCTCGGCCTCGCACTGCGTGAAGAAGGTGCCCTGGCTCACGTACAGGCCCGACAGCTGGGTGTTCTTGGCGGGCGCGCAGGTGGTGAAAATCTCCAGCTCGAAGGGCCCGGTGCCCTCCGGCAGGTTTTCCAGCACCAGCTGGCCGCCGTCCAGCTTGAACGAGGTGCCGGCGCCGTTGACCATCACGCGCGCCAGGTTCAGCTCGTCGCCATCCAGGCGCAACGGCTGCGCGGGTACGTCGGCATTGCGGCGCACGCGCAGGCGGCTCAGCACGCGGGTCTTGGCCGGGTCCAGGTCAAAGGTGAGATCCACCGTGTCGATCCAGTACGCGGGGGCCGCGTAGTCGGCACGGTGGATGGCGATGGCTTGTCCTTCTCTCATCATGGCGATGGGCTTTCCAATCTGTGCGGGCGCGATTGCACGCCCTGTTTAGACACCCTGCTTGAGCGAGGCTTCGATGAACACGTCCAGGTCGCCGTCCAGCACCTTCTGCGTGGCGGAGACTTCGACGTTGGTGCGCAGGTCCTTGATGCGGCTGTTGTCCAGCACGTAGCTGCGGATCTGGTGGCCCCAGCCCACGTCGGTCTTGGTGTCTTCCAGCTTCTGCTGCTCTTCCATGCGCTTGCGCATTTCGAAGTCATACAGGCGCGAGCGCAGGCGCTGCCAGGCCACGTCGCGGTTGCTGTGCTGGCTGCGGCCATCCTGGCACTGCACCACGATCCCCGTGGGGATGTGTGTCAGACGGACGGCCGAATCGGTCTTGTTGATGTGCTGGCCGCCCGCGCCTGAGGCACGGTAGGTGTCGGTGCGCACGTCGGACGGATTGATGTTGATCTCGATGGAGTCATCGATCTCGGGGTAGACGAACAGCGACGCAAACGATGTGTGGCGCCCGCCCGACGAGTCGAACGGCGACTTGCGCACCAGGCGGTGCACGCCGGTCTCGGTGCGCAGCAGGCCGTAGGCGTACTCGCCCTCGATCTTGATCGTGGCGCTCTTGATGCCGGCCACGTCGCCCGGAGTTTCTTCTTCCACCGTGGCCTTGAAGCCCTTGCGCTCGGCGTACTTCAGGTACTGGCGCAGCAGCATGCTGGCCCAGTCGCAGGCCTCGGTGCCGCCGGCGCCGGCCTGGATGTCCACGAAGCAGTTCAGCGGGTCGGCCTCATTGCTGAACATGCGGCGGAATTCCAACTCCTCGATGAGCGGGCGCAGCTTCTCGGCCTCGGCTTCGATGGTCGTCAGGCCGGCCTCGTCGCCTTCTTCCTTGCTCATTTCGTAGAGCTCGGCGTTGTCGGCCAGCTCGGTGGTGAGCTTTTGCAGCGTCAGCACCACGGCGTCGAGCGACTTCTTTTCCTTGCCGAGCTCCTGGGCCTTCTTGGGGTCGTTCCAGACAGCCGGGTCTTCTAGCGATGCGTTGACGGTGCGCAGGCGTTCGAACTTGGCATCGTAGTCAAAGATACCTCCGTAGCTCTTGGGTCCGCTCGGTCAGGTCTTCGAGGGTGGTGCCGATGAGGTTGATGCGTTCTGCTTCCATGGTGCGGGTGTCCTGGTGGTGTCTTGTGAATAACGCGCGATTTTCTCATGGCGGGCTGATGCCCCCGCTAACGCACCCTGCAGCGCCGGGAACCGACCGGGGTTATATGTGATTGCTATCTTTGCGATAGCTACCTGCGCTTGATGGGTGGGCGCTAGAGGCTGTTTTGGCCTGATTCCCGGGGGGCTTACAGGAACTGCTCGCGCAGTTCCGCCGCACTCTTGGCCGACAGCAGGGCGGGCGCCACGTCCAGCACGGTCTTGCAACCGAACTGACCCGCCGCGTGCATGCGGTGCACCGCGCGTGCATAGGCCACCAGCACGCTGGCGGTGAACTCGGGGTTGCTGTCCAGCTGCAGTCGGTATTCGATGACCTGCTTGCTGGACGCCGAGGTGTTGCCGCTGCGGATCACGAACCCGCCGTGCGGCATGGCGCCATGGTCGCGCGCCAGTTCCTCGGCGCTGATGAACTGCACCGTGGTGTCGTACTGGTCAAAGTAGTGCGGCATGCCGACGATGGCCCGGCGCACCGCGTCAGCGTCGGCACCGTCCTGCAGCACCACGAAGCACTCGCGCCGGTGCTTCTCGCGCGTGGACAGCTCAGGCCGCACGCCGCTGCGCACCTTGTCCACTGCCTCGGGCACGGGGATGGTGTACTGCACGCCACCCGCCACGCCGGGCACGCGGCGCACCGCGTCGGAGTGGCCCTGGCTCAGGCCCTTGCCCCAAAAAGTGTAGGTGGCCCCGTCGGGCAGCAGGGCCTCGCCCACCACGCGGTTGATGGAGAACAGGCCCGGGTCCCAGCCGGCCGAGATCAGTGCGGTGGTCTGGCCGGCCTGGGCCGCGGCGTCCACGGCGGCGAAATGCCCGGGGATGCGCGCATGGGTGTCGAAGCTGTCCACCAGGTTGAAATGCGCGGCCAGCTCGGGGCTTTGCCAGGGCAGGTCGTCCTTGGAGCCGCCGCACAGCACCAGCACGTCGATAGCGCCCTTGTGGCGCAACAGGCTGTCCATGCCGTGCACCGGAACGCTTGCGCCCAGCGGCTGGAGCTGCGCGGGGTCGCGGCGCGTGAAGATGCCGGCGATCGCCATGTCGGGGTTCTTGGCGATTGCGGCCTCGACGCCGCGCCCCAGATTGCCGTAACCGACGATGCCGATGCGGGTGGCGGGAGGGTGGGCGTCGCGGTTCTGGTCCATGCGGTGGGGCTACCTTTCGTGGGCTGACAACAAAGCGGCAAAGCGCGGTTGCCCGATTGTCGGCCACGGCCGGCAGCGCCTGCCACGACACCGCGCTGCGCGGCGGGGATATCTGCGGTGGGGCCGCCGCGTGGGCCGCGGCCGCGCCCGTTGCACGGCGCACAGGCGAGCGTGGGCAGCGCGAGCGCCGCGTGTGGAAGGCGTCGACTCAGGCTGCGGGCGCCGGCCCGGCCACGAACGCCTCGATCAGCGCCGCCACGGCCTGCGGCTGGTCGTGGTGCAGCATGTGGCCTGCGTCCTCGACGACGGCATGCCGCACGTCGCGCACCTGGGTCAGGCGCTGGTGGTATTCCTGCAGCGTGTAGCGGCCCTTCCACCACTGGCCCAGGCTGTCGTCGCTGGCATGCACCGAGAGCACCGGCGCGGTGATGGCCTGGTACAGCGCCAGCACCTCGTCCACCCGGTACAGCTGCGGGTTCACGATCTTGTGCGCCGCGTCGCCCTGGATGTGCCAGCGGCCCTGGGCATCTTGCGCCGCCCAATGGCGGGCGAGCCATGCGGCCTTGTCGGAGGGCAGGCGCGGGTTGGTCTTCATCAGCCGCAGGGCCACGCCGTCGGCGCTGTCGTAGTGCTTCAGGGCCAGGTCGCCGCGCTCGAACTGGCGGATCTCGTCCATCCACTGCGCCAGCCGCTGGGGGGCCTGCGCCGGCTGGGTGGCGGGCAAGCCGAAGCCCTCCAGGTTCACCAGGCGGCGGATGCGTGACGGCCGCGCGCCGGCATACAGCATGGCCACGTTGCCGCCCATGCTGTGGCCCACCAGGTCCACGGGCTGCTCGCCGGCATAGTGGTCCAGCAGCTGGTCCAGGTCGGCCAGGTAGTCCACGAAGTGGTAGCTGTCGCTCGGTGCGGGCGTGCGCGTGTGGCCGAAGCCGCGCCAGTCCGGCGCGATGATCTGGCGGCCCGCGGCAAAGGCGGCGCTGAAGGCGTCCACCACGAACTGGTAGGACGCGCCCACGTCCATCCAGCCATGCAGCAGCACGAGGGGCGGCGCATCGGCGGGGCGCTCGCCCCAGACCCGCACGTGGTAGTGCAGCGTGCGAACGGGAACGGTCTCGGTGCGGCAAGGGCGTTGGGCTTGGTACATGGGTGGATTATTTCGCGGTGAACCGTCCGCGGCGCGTCGTGGCCGCGACAACGCGGCGGAGTGGGTGCGGCCTGCGCGATGTGACGCGAATCCGTAAACTCGGGCGCAACTGTGTTTCGGAGCCTGCATGCATACCCTTCCCCTTGGCCACAGCGACCTGCACGTCACGCCGATCTGCCTGGGCACCATGACCTTTGGCGAACAAGTGGCGGAGCCGGCGGCGCACGCCATCCTCGACCGCGCGCTGGAGCGCGGCGTGAACTTCATCGACACGGCCGAGATGTATGCCGTGCCCGCGCGCGAGGCCACCTGTGGCGCCACCGAATCCATCATCGGCCGCTGGTTCGCCAGCCGCCCGGGCACGCGCGGCAAGGTGGTGCTGGCCACCAAGGTGGCGGGCCCGTCGCGCGGCATGCCGTGGATCCGCAAGGGCCAGGGCATGACGGCGGCGGACATCGTCGCCTCGTGTGAGGGCAGCCTGCGCCGGCTGCAGACCGACGTGATCGACCTGTACCAGATCCACTGGCCCGAGCGGCACGTGCCCGCGTTCGGCACGCTGTACTACGACCCGTCCAAGGAAGTCAGCACCACGCCCATCCACGACCAGTTGGAGGCACTGGCCGGCCTGGTGCGTGCGGGCAAGGTGCGCTATGTCGGCCTGTCCAATGAGACGCCCTACGGCGTGCACGAGTTCGTGCGCCTGGCGGAGCAGCACGGGCTGCCGCGCGTGGCGTCGGTCCAGAACCCGTACTGCCTGCTCAACCGCAGCTGGGAAAACGCCATGGACGAGACGTGCCACCGCCTGGGCGTGTCGCTGCTTGCGTATTCGCCGCTGGCGTTCGGCCTGCTCACCGGCAAGTTCGACCAGTACGCGCCCGCCGACGCGGGTGCGCCGCAACAGGCGCGCATCGCGCGCTATGAGTCGGTGCGCAAGCAGCGCTGGGGCCGTCCCGAGGCGCTGGCTGCGGCGCGCCGCTACAACCAACTGGCGCGTGACCACGGCCTGTCGCCCACGCAGATGGCGCTGGCCTTCTGCTACCACCAATGGCGCGTGAGCAGCACCATCATCGGCGTGACATCCCTTGCGCAACTGGACGAAGACCTGGATGCGTGGGACACCCGCCTGTCGCCCGAACTGCTGGCTGCCATCGATGCGGTGCGCTGGGAGATACGCGATCCGGCGCAGTGAGTTTTGGATCGAATCGGCCTGTAACGCTTGATTGGTAAGCGCGGGCAGCTATTGTTTTTGAGTTTATGGCCAAGAAGGACAAGACCGCCCACGTGAGCGAAACCCCTGCCACGCAACTGCTGCGCGCGCACAAGGTCGCCTTCACGGAGCACCCGTACGACTACCTGGAGCATGGCGGCACCGAGGAGTCGGCGCGCCAGCTGGGATTGGACGAACACGTGGTGGTCAAGACGCTGGTGATGCAGGACCAGGACGCCAAGCCGTTGATCGTGCTCATGCACGGCGACTGCAAGGTGTCCACCAAGAACCTTGCGCGCCAGATCGGCGCCAAGAGCGTGGAGCCCTGCAAGCCCGAGGTGGCCAACCGCCACAGCGGCTACCTGGTGGGCGGCACTTCGCCGTTCGGCACGCGCAAGCAGATGCCGGTGTTCATCGAGGAGAGCATCCTGCAGCTGCCGCGCATCGCCATCAACGGCGGGCGCCGCGGCTTTCTGGTGCAGCTGGACCCGCAGGTCTGCGTGCAGCTGCTGGGTGCGCGGCCGGTGCAGTGCGCGCTGGCAGAATAGGGCGGTTTTGCTTTTGTCATTCACCTTCCCTGAGCGTCCCTTGTCGTGAGCACTGTCCTTCTGCCCCTTGCCGCTGCCGTGGCCGCCTACCTGCTGGGCTCCCTGTCGTTTGCCGTCATCGTCAGCCGCGTGATGGGGCTGTCCGACCCGCGCACCTACGGCAGCAAGAACCCCGGCGCCACCAACGTGCTGCGCTCGGGCTCCAAGGCGGCGGCGGCCGTCACGCTGCTATTCGATGCGCTCAAGGGCTGGCTGCCCGTGGTGCTGGTGCGCTGGTTCGGCGCGCCCTACGGTCTGGAGGAGGGCACCATGGCGCTGGTCGGCCTGGCGGCGTTCCTCGGCCACCTGTGGCCGGTGTTCTTCCGCTTTGAAGGCGGCAAGGGCGTGGCTACGGCGCTGGGAGTGCTCATGGGCATCAGCGGCTGGCTGGGGCTGGCGACGCTGCTCACCTGGGTGATCATTGCGTTCTTCTTCCGCTACTCGTCGCTGGCCTCTCTGGTGGCCGCGGTGTTCGCGCCGTTCTTCTACGTGCTGGGCGGTGGCGTGGCGTGGTACACCGATGCGCGCGTGGGCGTGGCCATCGCCGTGATGTCGGGCCTGCTGGCCTGGCGCCACAAGGAAAACATCCAGCGCCTGCTGCAGGGCAAGGAATCGCGCCTGGGCTCCAAGAAGAAAGTCTAAAAGCCGGATACGCGCCTGGCCGCACCCGGCAGGCGGCACGCAGTGCCGTGTGTTTCCTGATGCTGCAGGCCCGGCTTTTCAGCGGGACAGGGTCTGTGTGCGCTGTGCCGCATAAAGCCCCAGGCGCACCATGGTGCGGTTGTGCAGTTCCACCGTCACCGCCGACCGCGCCAGCGCAGACTGGATGCGCGGTTGTCCGCGCACCGTGTGGTAGAGCGCGGGCGAGGCCAGCGGCTCGCCCTTGGCATCCAGCACGCTGGCCACCAGCGGGAAGTTCGCCCTTTCGCTGCGGCGCAGCACGACGGCCGTCTCGCCATTGTCCAGGCGCACGAACGTGCCCGGCGGGCACAGGCCCACGGTGCGCACCAGCATGAGGCTGGCTTCGTCGCGCGCGTCGCTGTCCTGGCCCACGATGGCGCGCACCGAATCGGTGGCGCTGCGGCCGGCGCGGGACTTACGCGGGCTGATCAGGGCCGCGTAGCGGTCAATGGTGCTCAGTATGCGCGTGAGCCGCTCCCGTACGGGCAGGCTCGCCAGGGGGACGGCCGCGTCGGACGAGGGCGCATGGTGCGTCGCCACGATCTCCAGCCACAGGTCGTTGGTGACCTGCAGATCTTCCAGCATGTCCAGTCCAAGCCGAGGGTGGCTGGCCACGACCTGCTGCTGCTCGGCCGTGAGCGGTTCGCGCTGCACGGCCAGCGCATCCTGCAGCGCCGTCATGCCGATGTTCATGGTGAACGCCGCGCGCACCAGGCTGTCGCGCTCCTGCGGCGGCAACTGCAACTCCTGCGCCAGGATGTGGCACAGCGTGCCGCACACCAGGGCATGCGATGCGCTGTAGCCCACGGTGGAGGTGGCGGCGAGCTGGAACATGAGGTACAGCGCGGCGTCGATGTCGTGCGCCACCAGGTCCTGAAGCCAGCGGTCGCACTGGCGCACCTTGGCCACGAAGTCGCGCGCCTGCCGTGGTCGCGCGAGCAGCGCCGACAGGGCGGACTCCAGGTCGGACCACTGGCCCAGCAGGTCTTCGTAGTCGCTGCCCGACGGATCGGTGCCACTGGGTTGGGGCTGTGCGGACATGGGGGCCTGAGGGCGACGCGCGTCAGCGGCGGCGTTGCAGCACCATCTCGTCGCCGCTGCGGTTCATGTGGAATTCGCGCAGGAAGCTGTTGCCCAGCAGCACATAGGGCATGGCCTCCGCGGTGACGATGGCGTCCACGCTGCGCAGTTCCACATCGCCCACCCGCACGGACTCCAGCCGCATGCGCCAGCCCTGCGCCGTGCCGTTGGCGGTGTTCATCATCACGGGCTGGCCCTGTTCGAACTTCAGGCCCATGCGCTGCGCGTCGGGCCGGCCGATGGCCACGGTGGTGGCGCCCGTGTCCACCATGTACTGCATCACGCGACCGTTGATGAAGCCGCTGTTGATGAAATGCCCGCGCGCGTCGGCCTTGAGCACGATACGCTGGCCGGCCGCGCTGCCGCCAATGCTCACGGGCGACTCGCCCAGCTGAATCGCGCGCTGCGCGCCCGCGACCTCCAGCACCACGCCGTCGCGGCCCACCGACACCACGTGCACGCCCATGTGGGAGCCGCCCGGTGCCACGCTGCGCGGCGCGCTGCCGTCCACCACCAGCAGGGCCTTGCCGCCCAGGATGCCGGCCAGCGCCACGCTTTGCGCGTAGGCGGCGGGCAGGCCGGTGACCGCCAGCAGGGCGACGGCCAGGCGCAGGGTCAGGCGGTGCATGGGCGGCGGGCGGTCATCAGTCGCGGAAGTTGTCGAACGTGAGCGGCAGGTCGGCGATGTCCTTGCGGATCAGCGCCATGGCGGCCTGCAGGTCGTCGCGCTTGGCGCCGGTGACGCGCACCTTGTCTTCCTGGATGGCCGCCTGCAGCTTGAGCTTGCTGTCCTTGATCAGGCGCTGGATCTTCTTGGCCTGCTCGCTGTCAATGCCGTTCTTGACCTTCACCACCTGCTTGAGCTTGTCGCCGCCGATCTTCTGGGGCTTTTGCACGTCCAGGAAGCGCACGTCCACGTTGCGCTTGGTGAGCTTGTTGCGCAGGATGTCCTCGACTTGCTGCAGCTGGAAGTCGGCGTCGCCGAACAGCGTGATTTCCTTGTCTTTCAGCTCGACGGCGGCAGAGGTGCCCTTGAAGTCAAAGCGCGTGCCGATCTCCTTGGCGGTGTTCTCCACGGCGTTTTTCACTTCGACGAAGTTGGCTTCACAGACGGTATCAAAAGAAGGCATGGCATCACTCGCGGCTAACTCGGTACAAACCCGCGCCCGCCTGGGGGCGGGTGCGACAATCCGGTCGATGTTAGTCGAGAAAAATGTTCCCCTGCAGACTTACAACACCTTCGGCATCGCCGCACGTGCGCACACCCTGGTGCGCGTGCGCTCGGCCAAGGACGTGCACGACCTGCTGGGCGACCACCGCTTGGAGCGCCAGCCGGTGTTCGTGCTGGGGGGCGGCAGCAACATCGTGCTGACCGGCGACGTCAAGCCCCTCGTGCTGAAGATGGAGATCAAGGGCCTGCGCCTGCTGGAAGAGACGGACAAGGCCTGGATCGTGGAGGCCGGCGCGGGCGAGGTCTGGCACGAGGCCGTGGCCTGGACGCTGGCCCAGGGCTACCCCGGCCTGGAGAACCTGGCGCTGATTCCCGGCACCGTGGGCGCAGCGCCCGTGCAGAACATCGGCGCCTACGGCGTGGAACTGCAGGACCGCTTTCATTCCCTGGTGGCCATCGACCTGGCCACGGGCCGCCCCTTCACGCTGGACGCAGCCCAGTGCGCCTTCGGCTACCGCGACTCGGTGTTCAAGCATGCCGCGCCCCAGGCGCCCCACGAGGGCGGGGGGCTGCACCGTGGCATGGGGCTGGCCGGGCGCGCGGTCATCACGCATGTGCGCTTTCTGCTGCGCAAGGACTGGGCGCCTGAGCTGGGCTACCTGGACCTGGAGCGCAAGCGCCAGGAGGCGGGCGTGGAGCGGCCCACGGCGCAGCAGATCTTTGACTGGGTGTGCGAGATCCGCCGTGCCAAGCTGCCCGACCCGGCCGTGATCGGCAACGCCGGCAGCTTCTTCAAGAACCCCACGGTCACGCCCGAGCAGTGCCAGGACATCATCGCGCGCGACCCGAAGATCGTGCACTACCCCATGCCCGACGGCACCATCAAGCTGGCGGCGGGCTGGCTCATCGACGCCTGCGGCTGGAAGGGCAAGACGGTGGGCAAGGCCGGCGTGTACGACAAGCAGGCGCTGGTGCTGGTCAACCGCGGCACGCCCGACGACAGCGTGACCGGCGGCGAGGTGATGACGCTGGCGCGCGCCATCCAGACCAGCGTGTACGAGCGCTTCGGCATCCGGCTGGAGCCGGAGCCGGTGGTGGTCTAGCAGGTGGTAGCTGCTAACCTTTTGATAGCTGCTACCGCTTATCAGTAAAGGGCTACAGGCCAAAAATGCCTGTAATCGCATGGGCCACAGGCCGGCGATGGGGCCTCAGCGCGCCGGCAGGGTCATGTAGCCCATCCAGGGCCAGTAGGTCAGCGCAAACACCACCAGCAGCGCGATGGCCACGGCGGTGAGCACCAGGCCTGTGCGCACATAGTCCTTGATGTCGAAGGTGTCGGTGCCGTAGGCCAGCATGCCCTGGGGCGAGTTCACCGGCAGGATGAAGCCGATGCTGACCACGAACTGCAGCAGCATGGTCATGCCGATGGGGTTGATGCCCGGCGTCTGCACCGCCTGCAGCACGCTGATGATGATCGGGATCATGGTGGAGGCCAGGCCTGTGGCGCTGGCAAAACCCAGGTGGATCACGATCAGGAACAGCGCCAGCAGCATGAAGATGGCGAATGCCGTGGCGTTGGCCAGGCCGAGGCTGTCCACGATCAGGCGTGCCAGCCAGGGCGCGGCCTCGGTCTTGAGCAGGGCTGCACCCATGGCGATGCCCACGGCGAACAGCAGCACCGTGCCCCAGGGAAAGCCCCTTTGCGACTCCTTCCAGCCCATCACGCCCAGGCGCGGCAGCAGCATCAGTGCGATGGCCACGATGGTGGAGGTGGTGGTGTCCACGTCGTGCAGCACACCCTCGGTAGCCCAGAAGCCCAGCAGCACCAGCGTGATGCCCAGCAGCTTCCACTGGTTGGCGGTCATGGGGCCCAGCTCGGCCAGTTGGCGACGGATGGCCTCGCGCCCGCCGGCGATGTGGTCCATCTCGGGCCTGAGCATGCGCGTCATGACGAAGTACAGCGCGATGGTCAGCACGAGGGAGTACGGCGCCCCGGCCACGAACCACTCGCCCCAGGTGATGGTCTGGCCGAACTGCTTCTCGATGAAGCCGATGGCCACCATGTTCTGCGCGGCGGCGGTCTTGATGCCGATGTTCCACACGCTGGCGGTCTGCGCGGCGGTGATCACCACCAGCGCCGCGAACTTGCTGCGCCGCTCCGCCCCGAAGGCCGACAGGAAGCCCAGCATGATCGGCATCAGGCAGGCCACGCGCGCCGTGGCGCTGGGCACGATGAACGACAGCAGAAAGCCCACCAGGATCGCGCCCATCGCCACGTGGTTGGCGCGCGCGGGCACGTACGAGAGCACCTGCAGCGCGATGCGCTTGTCCAACTGCGTGGCCGTCATGGCCGCGGCGATGAAGCACGCCGCCGCCACCAGCACCACGGCGCTGTTGCTGAAGCCCCCCAGGGCATAGGGCAGCGCGGCGCGCGTGCCCATCATGGCGCCTGCCGCCTCCTTGCCTGGCACGGGGCTGATGGCCAGCAGGACGATCATCAGCGCGCCGATGACGACGGCGCTCACCGCATAGTCCAGCGCCTCGGTCATCCACAGGATCACCGCGAACGCGAGGACGGCCAGCATCATCTGCCCGGCCTGCGGCAGGCCCGGCAGGGCGGGCATGAAGGCGATGAGCAGCAGCACGGCGATGGCCACCCACAGGCCGGCACGTTGGGTGAATGTGGAGCCGCCCGCGGGTGCG
The DNA here is from genome assembly GCF_000022305.1 of [Acidovorax] ebreus TPSY. Taxonomy (NCBI): domain Bacteria; kingdom Pseudomonadati; phylum Pseudomonadota; class Betaproteobacteria; order Burkholderiales; family Comamonadaceae; genus Diaphorobacter; species [Acidovorax] ebreus. The sequence continues at coordinate 2,379,820 of NC_011992.1, read as the reverse complement.
GGCGACGAGGGCAGCGCGGAGGCCGGGGATGACGTCATGGCAGCTTCATTTCCTTGCAGCGCCCCAGCCTGGCCAGGGCTTGCGGTCATTGTGCGCCGCCGCCGCCATGCCTGGCGGGCAGGGCGGCCGCCTCCGTCGCGCGTGCATGACCTGGGTCAAGATTGCCGTCTGCGGCGCCAGTTCACGCCGGCGTGTAGCGCCCGGGCGGGGTGCGGAACGCTACATTGAGCCGGTTCCAGCCATTGATCGTGACGATGGCCATCGACAGCTCCACGATCTCCGCTTCGCTGAACTGCGCGCGCACCTCGTCGTACACGGCGTCGGACGCCTGCGACTGCTCCAGGCGCGTGAGGGCCTCGGTCCAGGCCAGTGCGGCACATTCGCGCGCATCGAACACGCCGCTCTCGCGCCAGGCGCTGAGCAGGTGCAGCCGCCGGTCGCTTTCGCCATGCTCGCGCGCCTCGCGGGCGTGCATGTCGATGCAGAACGCGCAGCCATTGATTTGCGAGGCGCGCATCTTCACCAGCTCGTGCAACTGGACGGGCAGTTGCCCCGCATCGACGTGTTTTTGCAGGCCGTACATGGCGGCATAGCTTGCGGCGTGGCGAGGGAGGTTGATGCGGGGGGCTGAGGACATGGAAGGCTCCTTGCAGGGGGGTGAGAAAAAAGGGGTGAACGCGGCGCCGCCGCGCAGACGGTGCCGGGCGAAGCGCGCAGGCCTACAGGCCGCGCAGCTTGTCGGGGTTGAGGACGGAATACACCGCGTGGATGTGTACGCCGTCGGTCTCGAAGGCCATGACGGCGCGCACGCCGCCCGCGTCGCGCAGCAGCAGCCCGGGGCCGCCGTTGACGTCCACCACCTCCATGGTCTGGTGGCTCAGATAGAGGCGCCACACCGACGCGGCCAGGCGTGCGATCGCACGCGGTCCGTGCAGCAGCTTGGCGGCCGCGCGCACCTTGCCGCCGCCGTCGGCGGTCCACTGCGCATCCTTGGCGAACAGCGCCAGCAGCGCCGCATGGTCCTGCGTGCGCATGGCCTGCACGAAGCGTTCCACCAGCGCACGCGACGCCTCGGGTGTGGCCGTGAAGCGCGCCCTGCGCTGGCGCACCTGGGTGCGCGCGCGGTGCACCAGCTGGCGGCAGGCGGCCTCGCTCTTGCCGAGTACGCTCGCCACCTCGGGGTAGTCGCTGTCGAACACGTCGTGCAGCAGGAAGGCGGCGCGCTCGTCGGGCGTGAGGCGCTCCAGCACCACGAGCAGCGCCACGGACAGGTCGCTGGCCAGTTCGGCGCGTGCATCGGCGGCCGGGGCGCTGTCGCCGGCGATCCACGGTTCCGGCAGCCAGGGCCCGTCATAGGCCGTGCGTTCGATGCGCGCGGCGCGCAGCCGGTCCACGCACAGCCGGGTGACGGTGGTGATCAGCCAGGCCTCGGCCGTCTGCACGCGCTCCAGGGCCGTCGCCTGCCAACGCAGCCAGGCATCCTGCAGCACGTCCTCGGCATCGGTGCGGCTGCCCAGCATGCGATAGGCCACGCCCGCCAGGCGTGGGCGGTGCTGCTGAAAGGCGGCGAGGTGCTGGTCCATGGCGAGTGAGGTTGTCGCGTTCATGCCCCTAAGACGTGCGGCGCATGCATTGTGTGACGGGTGCCTTGAAAAAAATACGCGGCGCAACCCTGTGCGCGGGTGGGATGCGCAAATGTGCCTACAATCGCGCCCCGGCTCTGTTGCCACCATGGGTTCCCTCGCCCCCATCCAGGAACCTCCGCAACACCTGTAGCGCCGCACGCATCTGTGGGCTCGGTGGTCTGCGTCGATGCAAATCCTCGGGGTGGCCCTGCCACCGCTGTGGTTTGCGCTTCGCGTCCCATCCCGATTCGCAGCGTGCTGATCCCTACAGGTATTGCAGAGGTTCCATCCAAAAAGGACTGCCATGACCTCGCTGAAGGCACCATCGCGCGTGCCGTTGTACCTCTCCCTCCTGGTGGCGTTCCATATCGCCATCGTCATCGCCAGCAACTACCTGGTGCAACTGCCCATCAATTTGCTGGGCTTTCATAGCACCTGGGGGGCGTTCAGCTTCCCGTTCATCTTTCTGGCCACCGACCTGACGGTGCGGCTCATCGGCAAGGCCGAGGCGCGCCGCGTCATCACCCGCGCCATGCTGCCGGCGCTGGTGGCGTCGTATGTGGTGGGCGTGCTGTTCCACGAAGGCCGCTTCAACGGCTGGGCGGCGCTGGGTGACTTCAACACCTTCGTGTTCCGCATCGCCTTTGCCAGCTTTGCCGCCTACGTGTTGGGGCAACTGCTGGACATCCAGGTGTTCGACCGTATCCGCCAGAGCAGCCGCTCGTGGTGGCTGGCGCCCGCGGCGGCGTCGGTGTTCGGCCAGGCGCTGGATACGGCGGCGTTCTTCTCCATCGCCTTCTGGCGCAGCCCCGACGCATTTATGGCCGCCCACTGGGGCGAAATCGCCGTGGTGGACTATGTCATCAAGCTGGCCGTGAGCCTGCTGTTCTTCGTGCCGGCCTACGGCGTGGCGCTGGCCGCCATCGTGCGCAGCATGCGCGAGGGCGCGGCCCCGCTCGCGACCGCGCCATGAGCCGCCTGCCGCAGCGGCGCGCGCTGGTGCTGCTGTCGGGCGGGCAGGACTCCGCGACCTGCCTGGCCTGGGCGCTGGCGCGCTATGGGCATGTGGAAACCCTGGGCTTTGACTACGGGCAGCGCCACCGCGTCGAGCTGGACTGCCGGCAGCGGCTGATCGACGGTGTGCGCGCCCTGCCGTGGCCGGGACAGTTGGGGCCGGACCACATGCTGACGGTGGACGTGCTCGCGCAGCTGGGCGGCAGCGCCATGACCGATGACGTGGCCATCGCCATGCAGGCGGACGGTTTGCCCAACACCTTCGTGCCGGGGCGCAACCTGCTGTTCTTCACCCTGGCGGCGGCGCTGGCCTATCGGCGCGGGCTGGATGTGCTGGTGGGCGGCATGTCCGAGACCGACTATTCCGGCTACCCCGACTGCCGCGACAGCACGCTGAAGGCGCTGCAGGTGGCGCTGAGTCTGGGCGTGGACCGCCCGCTGACGCTGGAAACTCCGCTGATGTGGCGCAGCAAGGCCGACACCTGGGCCCTGGCGCAGCGGCTGGGCGGCGACGCCCTGGTCGAACTGATCCGGTGTGAGTCACACACCTGCTACCTGGGCCAGCGCGGCGACCTGCACGCCTGGGGCCACGGCTGCGGCGGCTGCCCCGCCTGCGAACTGCGCGCACAGGGGTGGGAGCAGTGGACCGCGCAGCGCTCTTTGAACGGCGCATAAAAAAACACCCGGCATGCCTGCCGGGTGGTTGCTTCTATTTTTATAGCTGCTAGCGCCCGTCCATCAAGCGCTAGAGGCCTGTTTGATACTTATTTTTTCTTCGCGCCGCCGTCTTCCAGCTGCGCCAGCGCGGCATTGCCGCCCAGCGACAGCAGGCCGGCGCGCGCATACACGCCCAGCTTGCCGCGCGTGTCGGAGATGTCCAGGTTGCGCATGGTCAACTGGCCGATGCGGTCCAGCGGGCTGAACGGCGCGTCTTCCACCTTTTCCATCGACAGGCGCTCGGGCGCGTAGGTCAGGTTGGGCGACTCGGTGTTCAGGATGGAGTAGTCGTTGCCGCGACGCAGCTCGAGCGTCACGGTGCCGGTCACGGCGCGCGCCACCCAGCGCTGGGCGGTCTCGCGCAGCATGATGGCCTGCGGGTCGAACCAGCGGCCCTGGTACAGCAGGCGGCCGAGCTTCAGGCCGTTCAGGCGGTACTGCTCGATGGTGTCTTCGTTGTGGATGCCGGTGACCAGGCGCTCGTAGGCGATGTGCAGCAGCGCCATGCCGGGGGCTTCGTAGATGCCGCGGCTCTTGGCTTCGATGATGCGGTTCTCGATCTGGTCGCTCATCCCTAAGCCGTGGCGGCCGCCGATGCGGTTCAATTCCAGGAACAGCTCCACAGGGTCGGCGATCTCCTTGCCGTTCACGGCCACGGGTTGCCCCTCGTCGAAGGTGACCGACACTTCTTCGGCCGGCACGTCGACTTCGGGCTTCCAGAACGCCACGCCCATGATGGGGTTGACGATGCGAATGCCGCTGCTGAGGAACTCCAGGTCCTTCGCCTCGTGCGTGGCGCCCAGCATGTTGCTGTCGGTGCTGTACGCCTTTTCGGCGCTCATCTTGTAGCCGAAGCCTTCCTTGGTCATGAAGGCCGACATCTCGGCGCGCCCGCCCAGCTCGTCGATGAACTTCTGGTCCAGCCAGGGCTTGTAGATCTTCAGCGCGGGGTTGGTGAGCAGGCCGTAGCGGTAGAAGCGCTCGATGTCGTTGCCCTTGAAGGTGGAGCCGTCGCCCCAGATGTGGACGTCGTCCTCCTTCATCGCGGCCACCAGCATGGTGCCCGTCACGGCGCGGCCCAGCGGCGTGGTGTTGAAGTAGGTGATGCCACCGGTGCTGATGTGGAACGCTCCGGCCTGGATGGCGGCAATGCCCTCGTGCGCCAGCTGCGTGCGGCAGTCGATCAGGCGGGCCTTCTCGGCGCCGTATTCCATGGCCTTGCGGGGGATCTCGTCGTAGTCGGCTTCGTCAGGCTGGCCCAGGTTGGCGGTGTAGGCGTAGGGCAGGGCGCCCTTGTTCTTCATCCAGCGCAGCGCGGCGCTGGTGTCGAGGCCGCCCGAGAAGGCGATGCCGACCTTCTGGCCGACGGGGAGGTGTTGCAGGATGGTTGCCATGGGATTCTCTTGAAAATTGATAGCTGCCCGCGCTTGCCTAGTAAGCGCTAGAGGCCTAAAACATGCTCAGCCGTAGTGGCAGATGTAGTGGAAGGCCTCGGTCACGCGGATGTTGAATTTGGAATTGCCCGGCACGCTGAACTTCTCGCCCGCGCCCACCTTGACCCAGGCGTCGGTGCCGTCCAGCTGGTATTCGCAGGATCCGCCCACGCATTCCATGATCTCGGGTGCGCCCGTGCCGAAGGTCAACGTGGCCGGCAGCACCACACCCACCGACTTCTTCGTGCCATCGGGGTACGTGAGGTTGTGGCTCACGCACTTGCCGTCAAAGTACACATTGGCCTGGGTGGTGACGGAAACACCGTCGATTTTTTCGGTGGTCATGGATGGGGGACGCAGAGGATGGGACAAACCATCGATTCTAGAGCCTGCGCGTGCCGGCGCGCCCCGTGCGGGCGCGGGGCGGCGTTGGCCGCGCAGCAACGAAAAAGGGCTCCGAAGAGCCCTCTGGCATGTGCCGTCTGCGTGCTGGCCGCCGGGCCGTGGCGCTCTGCTCAGCGCCAGTAACGGTCGTGGTAGCGGGGCGGGCGGTAGGGATGGCCATAGTTGTCGCGGTATTCGATCACGGTGACGGGCGGCTCCACGATGTAGGCCGGCGGGCCCGGCTGGGTGGACACCACCACGCCCGGCTGCGCATAGCCGCCGGAATAGGTAGGAGAGTAGGTGGGGCCGTAGGTGGGCGGGTATCCGGCGGGAGCGCGCGACACTCCCGGCACCGCCGGCTGCACGGTGAGTGGAATCCACGCGCCTGGGTCCGTCTGCGTGCGCGTGTTGTAGTGCCGGCCGGCGTATTCGTAGACCACGTCGTAGCCGACGATCTGGTTGTCGTAGTAGGTTTCGGTCGTGCAGCGCTGCACATTCTGGTAGCCGGGGCGGCCACCCTCGATCTGGTTGCCCAGCACCGCGCCACCAATCACACCCAGGGCCGTGGCCGCGGCACGGCCGCTGCCGCCGCCGATGGCGTTGCCCGCGGCGCCGCCGGCAATCGCGCCCAGCACCGCGCCCGCGCCGGAGGTGGGGCGGGCGCCGCTGTAGATGGTTTCGTTGCCGCAGACCTGCTGCGGAATCGCGATCTGCTCGGTGATGGGCGTGGCCGACAGCACGCGGCCCTGTTCCTGTGCCTGGGCGGCCAGCGCGGCCGTGGCCAGGGTCGCGAGGACAAAAATCTTGTTCATGGGCAAAAAGCTCCTTTCGGTCGGCCTACAACGCGCCGAACCTGCGGGAAGTTTCAGCCCGGCGCGTCAACACACCCGCGCCGACCCGTAAATCTGCGTAAAGATGTGTTGCCTCATGCCTTGGAGTGGCTGGCCGCGCGTGCGTTCCATGCCTCGGGGCTGAAGCCCACCGTCACGTCACCCGCGGGGCTGCCCTGCCACTCGACCACGGGCCGCTTGATGACCGAGGGCTGCTCGCACATCAGCGTGGCCGCGCTGGGGGCGTCCGTCACGCCGGCCTGCACGGTCGCGTCCAGCTTGCGCCAGGTCGTGCCCTGGCGGTTGAGCAGCTTCTCCCAGCCCACGGCAGCCATCCACGCGGGCAGGCGCTCTGCGGGCACGCCTTGCTTCTTGAAGTCGTGGAACTGGTAGGCCAAGCCTTGCTCCTGCAGCCAGGCGCGGGCCTTCTTGACGGTGTCGCAGTTGGGAATGCCGTAGACGATGATCGTGGGGGTACTCATGGCCCGGGATCATCGCGCAAGCCCGGCTCGGCGACAATTCATGGGCTATGCACATTCCTCCGCAGACACTGGAAGGCTGGCTTCGCCACTGCGAGCAGCTGCACCCCAAGAACATCGACATGGGCCTGGAGCGCGTGGGCGAGGTGGCGCGCCGCCTGGGGCTGCGCTTCAACTGCCCCGTGATCACCGTGGCGGGCACCAACGGCAAGGGCTCGACCTGCGCCATGCTGGAGGCCGTGGCCCTGCAGGCTGGCTACCGTACGGGGGTCTATACATCGCCCCATCTGGTGCATTTTGAGGAGCGTTGCCGCATCCGTGGCGAGATCGTCGATGCCGCGTCGTTGGTGGCCAGCTTCGAGGCGGTGGAGCGGGCGCGCACGCAGAACGGCAACGAGGTCACGCTGACCTACTTCGAATTCACCACGCTCGCCATTCTGCGGCACATGAGCCTGTCGCTGCTGGACGTGGCCATCCTGGAGGTGGGGCTGGGCGGGCGGCTGGATGCCACCAACATCATCGACGCCGACTGCGCGGTGATCACCAGCGTGGACATCGACCATGTGGAGTTCCTCGGGCCTGACCGCGAGACCATCGGCCGCGAGAAGGCCGGCATCATGCGCACCGGCCGCCCCGTGGTGGTGAGCGACCCCATGCCGCCGCAGAGCGTGATCGACCATGCGCGCGAGATCGGCGCCGACCTGTGGCGCTTCGGGCAGGACTTCAACTTCTCGGGCGACAAGCAGCAGTGGGCGTGGGCCGGGCGCGGGCGCCGCTACGCGGGCCTGGCGTATCCGGCGCTGCGGGGCGCCAACCAGCTGGTCAATGCCTCGGGCGCACTCGCTGCGCTGGAGGCAGTGCGCGAACGCCTGCCCATCACCGCGCAGGCGGTGCGCGCCGGCCTGGCGCTGGTGGAACTGCCCGGGCGCTTCCAGATCGTGCCGGGCCAGCCCACGCTGGTGCTGGACGTGGCGCACAACCCGCACTCGGTGGCGGCGCTCACGGCCAATCTGGACGCCATGGGCTACTTCCCGACCACGCACGCGGTGTTTGGCGCCATGGCCGACAAGGATCTGGCGCCCATGCTGGCCAAGGTGGGGCCGGTGATCGACCGCTGGTATTTCACCGACCTGCCCACGCCGCGCGCCGAGACGGCCGCCAGCCTGCAGCAGAAATGGAATGCGCTGCAGATGGTGGCCGGAGGGCGCCCTGAGGTCGCCACCAGCCTGCACGCCAACCCCGAGGAGGCGTTGCGCGCGGCCGTGGAGGCCGCGGACCCCGCTGATAGAATTGTGGTCTTTGGCTCGTTCTACACGGTGGGTGGCGTGCTCCAGCATGGGGTGCCGCGCCTGCAGGCCAAGCATCTGGGCGCATAACGAGTCCGCACTCCATGGCATTTTTCAAGTTTCGTTGGCCTGGCCGGCAGGAGCCGTCGGGCGACACCAACAAACCCGCCAAGCGCTCACGCACTCCGCAGGCCGAGAGCATCGAGGAAATGCGCCGACGCGCGCGCCACCGCCTGCTGGGCGCTGCAGTACTGGTGCTGGTGGGCGTGGTGGGCTTCCCCCTGCTGTTCGACACCCAGCCGCGGCCGGTCCCGGTGAATGTGGCGATGGACATTCCCGATCGCCACAAGGTGGCTCCGCTGGTGGTGCCGCAGCAAGAGGCCAATACACCCCGCGCCGCGGAGCCGGCGACTTCCGGCCTGGATGCGGGCGAGGAAGTGGTGGCGTCCCGCCCACGCAGTGCGCCAGCGGCCTCGCAGCCCGCTGCGCGCGTGGAACCCAAAGTGCCGGCTAAGGCGGAAACCCCGGCGGAATCCAAGCCCGAGCCCAAACCGGAACCCAAGCCCGCGCCCAAGGCAGAGGCCAAACCGGAATCCAAACCAGAACCCCGGCCCGATCCCAAGCCTGCGCGCCAGGACGATGCTGCGCGCGCCCGCGCACTGCTCGAAGGCCGCAACCCGCAACCCAGCGCCGCGCCCGCCGCTGCGCGCGAGGAGCAGGGCCGCTTCATCGTGCAGGTAGGCGCCTTCGCGGACGCCGACAAGGCGCGCGAGGTGCGCGATCGGTTGGAGCGCTCCGGCCTCAAGACCTATACCCAGGTGGTGGACACCAAGGATGGCAAGCGCACGCGCGTGCGAGTGGGTCCGTTCACCAGCCGGGCAGAGGCCGACAAGGCGGCCGGCCGCGTCAAGGGCGCGGGGCTGTCCGCGTCGGTGTTGGCGCTGTAGGCCGGCTGGCGGGCTGGGGCGGCGGTTTCAAAGGTTGCGCATGGCGGCGCTGGACTGGATCTTCCTGGTGGTGCTGTGCGCGTCGCTGCTGATCGGTGCATGGCGCGGGCTGGTGTTCGAGTTGCTGTCGCTGGCCGGCTGGGTGGTGGCGTTTTTTGCCGCGCAATGGTTCGCGGACGATATGGGCGCGCTGCTGCCCATGGGGCAGGCGGATGCCACCTGGCGCCATGTGGCGGGCTTCGCGGTGGTGTTCGTCGGTGCGGTGTTTGCGTGTGGGCTGGTGGCGTGGCTGCTCAAGAAACTGGTGGAGGCGGTGGGCCTGCGGCCCGCGGACCGGGCGCTAGGGGCACTGTTTGGCGTGCTGCGCGGCCTGGTGCTGCTGCTGGCCGTAGTGCTGGTGGCCGGCTGGACGCCGATGCAAGATGCGCCGTGGTGGAAAGAATCGCAGGCCGCCCCCCTGTTGCAGGGGGCGCTCAAGGGGTTGAGGCCCGCGCTACCGGATGAACTGGGCCGCCATCTGCCTTCCTAGCGGGCCTGGCGGCGCGGCCGCGGTGAGTGATGTGTGTGATCGGCGGGAAACCCCGCCGCCAAAACTGGAACGAAACTATGTGTGGAATTGTCGGCGTGGTCAGCACGGCCCCCGTGAATCAGCTGATCTATGACGCCTTGCTGCTGCTGCAGCACCGGGGACAGGACGCCGCGGGCATCGTCACGCAGGAAGGACGCAAGTTCTTCATGCACAAGGCCAAGGGCATGGTGCGCGACGTGTTTCGCACGCGCAACATGCGCGCACTGCCCGGCACCATTGGCCTGGGGCAGGTGCGCTATCCCACGGCGGGCAATGCCTCCAGCGAGGAGGAGGCCCAGCCGTTCTACGTGAACGCGCCGTTCGGCATCGTGATGGTGCACAACGGCAACCTCACCAACGCCAAGCAGCTGCGCGGCGAACTGGCCGACACCGACCACCGCCACACCAACACCGAGAGCGACTCCGAAGTGCTGCTCAACGTGCTGGCGCATGAGCTGGCGCGCGCCACCAGCGGCGCGCCGTTGCAGTCCGAGGACGTATTCAAGGCCGTGCGCGCGGTGCACAAGCGCGTCAAGGGCTCCTATGCCGTGATCGCGCTGATCGCGGGCTATGGCCTGCTGGCATTCCGCGACCCGTTCGGCATCCGCCCGCTGTGCATGGGCCGCGGCGCGGACGGCACCGTGATGCTGGCGAGCGAATCCGTGGCGCTGGAGGGCACGACCCAGGTGCTGGACCGTGACGTCGCGCCCGGCGAGGCCGTGTTCGTGCACACCGACGGCCGCGTGGAAACCCAGCAGTGCGCCGAGAACCCGCACCTCAACCCCTGCGTGTTCGAGTACGTGTATTTGGCGCGTCCCGACTCGGTGATGGACGGCATCTCGGTCTACCAGGCGCGGCTGAACATGGGCGAGACGCTGGCCAAGCGCGTGATCTCCACCGTGCCTCCCAGCGAGATCGACGCCATCATCCCCATCCCCGAATCCAGCCGCCCCAGCGCCATGCAGCTCGCGCAGCTGCTGGGCATTCCGTACCGCGAGGGCTTCGTCAAGAACCGCTACGTGGGCCGCACCTTCATCATGCCGGGGCAGGGCGTGCGCAAGAAGTCGGTGCGCCAGAAGCTCAACGCTATCGGCAGCGAGTTCAAGGGCCGCAAGGTGCTGCTGGTAGACGACTCCATCGTGCGCGGCACCACCTCCAAGGAGATCGTGCAGATGGCGCGCGACGCCGGCGCGGTGAAGGTCTACCTGGCTTCTGCCGCGCCGCCGGTGCGCCACCCCAATGTCTATGGCATCGACATGCCCACGCGCTCCGAGCTGGTCGCGCACGGCCGCACGGTGGAGGAGATCCGCCAGCTGATCGGCGCCGATGCGCTGATCTACCAAGACGTGGAGGCCATGAAGCAGGCCGTGGGCAAGATCAACCGCAAGGTGGAGGGGTTCGAGGCCTCGTGCTTCGACGGCGTGTACATCACCGGCGACATCTCCGACGAGGAAGTGACGGCGCTCAACGAGGGCCGCAACCGGGGTGGTGAAGAGGAGCAGGAAGACACCTCCCGGCTGTCCCTGCCCAACGCCCAGGAGGCGTGAGTACACTCGCGCTCATCAAAAAGATGAGCGCCTTGCGCTTGTTTGTACTGGGTTTCAGTGTAAAAAATGCCTGAAGTCCAGGTGCAGCAAGCGCTATCAGCTCCTATTTTTTAGAACAAGGACCGCCACCGTGACCGATCAACCCCTGCCCGAGGGGCTGCGCCCTGAGACCCTCGCCGTTCGCGAGGCCGTCGCGCGCAGCCAGTGGGGCGAGCACAGCGAGGCGCTGTACATGACCAGCAGCTTCGTGCAGAGCGACTGCGAAAGCGCCGCACGCCGCTTCGCCAACGAAGAGCCGGGCTACACCTACACCCGCACCGCCAACCCCACGGTCAGCAGTTTCGAGCGCCGCCTGGCGGCCATGGAGGGCACGGAATGCGCGGTGGCTACCAGCACCGGCATGTCGGCCATCCTGCTGATGGCGCTCACCGTGCTCAAGAGCGGCGACCACGTGGTGGCCTCGCAGTCCATGTTCGGCTCCACGCTCAAGCTGCTCGGGTCGGAGATGGCGCGCTTCGGCGTGGAGACGACCTTTGTCTCGCAGACCGACCTGCAGTCGTGGGAGGCGGCCATCCGCCCGAACACCCGCTTGCTGTTTGCCGAGACACCGACCAACCCGCTGGGCGATCTGTGCGACATCGCCGCACTGGCGCAGATCGCGCATGCGCGCGGCCTGCTGTTGGCGGTGGACAACAGCTTCTGCTCGCCCGCGCTGCAGCGCCCGGCGCAATTGGGCGCTGACCTGGTGGTCTACTCGGGCACCAAACTGCTGGACGGCCAGGGCCGCGTGATGGCGGGCGCCGTGTGCGGCACCACCGCGCTGGTGGACAAGGTCATGGGCACCTTCATGCGCAGCGCGGGGCTGAACCTGTCGCCGTTCAACGCATGGGTGGTGCTCAAGGGGCTGGAGACGCTGTCGCTGCGCGTGCGCGCGCAAAGCGCTGCGGCTTTGGAACTGGCGACCTGGCTGGCCACACATCCCAAGGTGGCGCGCGTGCACTATTCGGGCCTGGCCAGCCATCCGCAGCATGCATTGGCCATGCGCCAGCAGGGCGGCATGGGCGGCCCGGTGCTGGCGTTCGACGTGGTGGGGCAAGGCGCGGCGCAGCTGCGCGCGAATGCCTTCCACGTCATCGACAGCACGCGCGTGTGCTCCATCACCGCCAACCTGGGCGACGTGAAGACCACCATCACCCATCCGGCCAGCACCTCGCACGGGCGCCTCACGGAAGAGCAGCGCCAGGCGGCCGGCATCGGCCAGGGGCTGATCCGCGTGTCCGTGGGCCTGGAACATCTCGACGACCTGAAGACCGACCTCTGCCGAGGCCTGGACACCCTGCCATGACACAACAACAAGTACGCACCCGTTTCGCCCCGTCGCCCACGGGCTTCATCCACCTGGGCAATATCCGCTCCGCGCTCTATCCCTGGGCCTTCGCGCGTGCCAACGACGGCGTGTTCATCCTGCGCATTGAGGACACTGATCTGGAGCGCTCCACCCAGGCCTCGGTCGACGTCATCCTGGAGGGCATGTCCTGGCTGCAGCTCGACCATGACGAGGGCCCGTACTACCAGATGCAGCGCATGGAGCGCTACAAGGAAGTCCTGGCCCAACTGCAGGCTGCAGGCCATGTCTATCCCTGCTACATGAGCGTGGAAGAGCTCGATGCCTTGCGTGAACGCCAGATGGCCGCGAAGGAAAAGCCCCGCTATGACGGCACTTGGCGCCCCGAACCCGGCAAGGTGCTGCCGCCCGTGCCGGAAGGCGTGAAGCCTGTGCTGCGCTTCAAGACGCCCCAGGACGGCGTAGTCGGCTGGGACGACAAGTGCAAGGGTCGCATCGAGTTTCAGAACAGCGAGCTGGACGACCTGGTCATCGCGCGCCCGGACGGCACGCCCACCTACAACTTCTGCGTTTGTGTGGACGACATGGACATGCGCATCACCCACGTGATTCGCGGCGACGACCATGTGAACAACACACCACGCCAGATCCACATCTTCGAGGCCCTGGGTGCCACGGTGCCCGTGTTCGCTCATCTGCCCACCGTGCTCAACGAGCAGGGTGAGAAGATGAGCAAGCGCAACGGTGCCAAGGCCGTGACACAGTACCGCGACGAGGGCTATCTGCCCGACGCCATGGTCAACTACCTGGCCCGATTGGGCTGGAGCCATGGCGATGACGAGATCTTCAGCCGCGCGCAATTCCTGGAATGGTTCAACTTGGATCACCTGGGCCGCAGCGCCGGCCAGTTCGACGAGGCCAAGTTGCGCTGGGTGAACGCACAGCATCTCAAGGCCATGGAAGATGCGCAGTTGGCAGCACTCGTGCGGCCCTTCGTCGTGCAGGCGGGTGTTCCAGAGGCGCAGTTGGATGCTGATGACCGCTTGCCGCGCATCTGCGCGCTGTTCAAAGACCGCTGCGAAACGCTGGTGGACCTGGCACGCTGGGCGCGCGTGTTCTATGTGGACGCCATCGAGCCCGATGCAGACGACTTCGCGAAGCACGTGACTGAAACCGCCACACCGGCGCTCGACGCGTTTGCCGCCGCCATGGAGACCGTGGCGTGGAACAAGGACGCAATCAACGCTGCGATCAAGGATGTCCTCAAGCAGCTGGGTTTGAAGATGCCGCAACTCGCAATGCCCGTGCGGGTGCTGACCATGGGTACCGCGCATACGCCGTCGGTGGATGCCGTGCTCGAACTGCTGGGTCGCGAAAAAATCCTCGCGCGATTGAAAAGTCGTTAAAAACCTGTCTATAATTCAAGGCTCAGGTGATGACGACAGATAAGAAATTAAATGTCGAAGTCAAAGGGGGTATAGCTCAGCTGGGAGAGCGCTTGCATGGCATGCAAGAGGTCAGCGGTTCGATCCCGCTTACCTCCACCACCTGATGATTTGAACGGAAGTTCTTAGGTTTTGACCCTATCGTCTAGAGGCCTAGGACATCACCCTTTCACGGTGAGTACCGGGGTTCGAATCCCCGTAGGGTCGCCAAGTTTGGCTGCACTTGATTCGCAAGAATGCAAGCAGCTACCGACGCGGAGTGGTAGTTCAGTCGGTTAGAATACCGGCCTGTCACGCCGGGGGTCGCGGGTTCGAGTCCCGTCCACTCCGCCATCTTGGGGGTATAGCTCAGCTGGGAGAGCGCTTGCATGGCATGCAAGAGGTCAGCGGTTCGATCCCGCTTACCTCCACCAAGATTTGTTGGTTTGCAAGTTTCTAGGTTTTGACCCTATCGTCTAGAGGCCTAGGACATCACCCTTTCACGGTGAGTACCGGGGTTCGAATCCCCGTAGGGTCGCCAAGTTTTGTGGCACTTGGCTCGGTTGCATTAGCAGCAGGGCAAAAGTCACACCGACGCGGAGTGGTAGTTCAGTCGGTTAGAATACCGGCCTGTCACGCCGGGGGTCGCGGGTTCGAGTCCCGTCCACTCCGCCATAAACGACCTTCTAAGTCATTGATTCAGAAGGAAAAAGAGCCGCCTTCGGGTGGCTCTTTTGTTTTCGACATCCGCTACCACCCCAGTGTGTAGATGCGACTTCTTGAGACGCAGTGAATTGTTTGCAGTAGGTATAGCAAGGACTTTTCCGCCCAATCGGGCTTGAGAGAACTTCACGATGGACGGTTCTGGCTGGACAAGTCGCAGCCTGCATCAAGGAGAGTACGGCGAGTTGTACCAGTGCGAGCTGACAGCGATGACCCACCGTCTGCCGCAAGCGTCTCGAGCGCCACACGCGCGTTCACGAGTGCGGCGTTGTAGTCGGGCGGCCTCGCGCAAAAAGCCTGCGTCTAATCGGCGATCTTTTCCATGATCTCGGTGGCCCAGAGGCGCGCCGGACCTCTGAAATGACCAACGGGAGTGTCCGAATTTCCGTGTGTGAGGCTCATTGAACCTTCACCGATTTCGTGAAGCTGGTTGACTATCTTACGTGCTCGATTTTGTGAACCGGTCTTCGTAGAGGATCGCGAATTGGTTCATCGCTGATTTCCAGTGGCCCTGCGCCAGGCGCTGACGACAGTCGGGAATTTTTGCCCCCATGGCCTGGCCTCAAACGCGTGCAGTTCGGCCTCGGTCGCTTCGGCGCTGCAGTCGTTTGCGCGCAGCCGCTCGCTGCCTGCAGCCTTGAGCGCACGGGCACGCATCGTCCTGAGCAGCGCCGATGGTGAGCCCAACAGCACGATTTCCGAGCGCTTGGCTCTGACCAAGGCCACCGTGGGCAAGTGGCGCGCGCGTTTCATCGAACGACGCATCGCGGGTCTGTACGACGATGTTCGACCGGGCAAGCCGCGCACGATTGACGACGAACGCGTGGCGCATTTGATCAAGACGACGTTGCACACCAAGCCAGCCAACGGCTCGACGCATTGGAGCGTGCGCACCGTGGCCGCCGAGACCGGCATCTCCAAGAGCAGCGTGGCGCGCTACTTCCAGCTCTTTGGCCTGCAACCGCACCGCAGCGAGAGCTTCAAGCTCTCCACCGACCCGTTCTTCATCGAGAAGCTGCGCGATGTGGTCGGGCTGTACCTGAGTCCGCCGGACAACGCCTTGGTGATCTGCGTGGACGAGAAGAGTCAGTGCCAGGCGTTGGAGCGTACCCAGCCAATGCTGCCCATGGGATTTGGCTATGTCGAGGGCGTGACCCACGACTACAAGCGCCATGGCACGACCACACTGTTTGCAGCCCTGAACGTGCTCAACGGCGCGGTGCTGGCCGCGTGCAAGCCGCGCCATCGGCATCAGGAATTCTTGTCTTTCCTGCGCGAGATCGACAAGGCCGTCCCCGCCGAGCTGGACATTCACTGCATCTGCGACAACTACGCCACCCACAACCATCCGAAGATCAAGGACTGGCTGACAGCGCGGCCCCGTTGGCACATGCACTTCATCCCGACCTACAGCTCCTGGCTCAATCAGGTCGAGCGCTTCTTTGCGCTGATTACCGACAAAGCCATTCGGCGCGGTTCGTTCACCAGCGTCAAACAGCTCGTGCAGCGCATCGACCACTTCGTCGCGGCCTACAACACGAACTGCCAGCCGTTCAAGTGGACCGCCACCGCCGATTCCATCCTCGAAAAGCTGCATCGACTTTGCTCACGTATCAGCGGGACAGGACACTAGGCTGGAGTGAGATAACCCCTTGATCCCCCGGCCCCGTCCTGTCGCTTATCGCTGCGACAGCGCGCGGCGATGGGGTGTCATGCGAGACCATGGGCGCCCGGCGATATCGTCGGACTGATTGTTCTATCAGCCGCCGGAGTACAGCAGACGCCGTGCTTCGCGTTGTGCGGCGGTCTCATTGCGCATCTCATCGATCACCTGTTGGCGGGTCTTGTTCGACGTCACCGGTGCGGCTTCTGCACCTCGCGGGAAGTTGCTTTGGCCGTAAGACAAACGGCCTTGTCGCATCGCGGCTTCGGTTTCCGCCCTGACTTGCTCGCGGGTCTTTTCGCTTTTGAAGTGTTCCGGGTGAACGACCACGCCAGCTTGGTTGTTGGCGGGATGCATGTATTCCGCCGATGCCATTCCCGGCAGGCCGAAGGCCACCACGGCGGCCACGCTGGCGATCACGGCGGAGAGGGACAGGCGACGTTGAGTCATGATCAATATCCTTTTTGGAGTCTCTGAGGTTTGCATCTCCAGCGCTTTGGTACAGAGCTGAGGAGATGTGTTCATGGTAGAATGAATCGCCCCGGATTCCCTAGACACTTTTGAGCCGTTGGGAATGGCGTCTCTCGAACTCTACCGGCGAAGTATCTCCGGCAGTGCCATGGCGGCGCTTAGGGTTGTAGAACATCTCGATGTAGTTGAAGACATCGGCTCTCGCGTCATCGCGGGTCGGATAGATCTGGCGGCGGATGCGTTCGCGCTTGAGCAACTGGAAGAAGCTCTCGGCCACGGCGTTGTCGTGGCAGTTGCCGCGACGGCTCATGCTGCAGATCAGCTTGTGGTCGCGTAGGAAGTCCTGCCAGTCATGCCCAGTGAATTGACTGCCTTGATCCGAATGCACTGTGACTGGCTGCTCGGGTCGACGACGCCACAAGGCCATCACCAGCGCATCGAGCGCCAGCCCGGTATCGATGCGGCTACCCATTGACCAGCCGACCACCTGACGCGAGAACAGATCGACCACCACGGCCAGGTACAGCCAGCCCTCATGGGTGCGGATGTAGGTGATGTCGGTCACCCAGGATTGATTGGGCTGCGCCACGGAGAACTGGCGCTGCAGGTGGTTGGGCGCGACGACCGCGGGCTTGCCACCACGCATGCCAGGGCGACGGCGGTAGCCGGTCTGCGAGCGCAGTCCTTCGAGTTTGAGCAATCGGGCCACGCGGTGCTTGCCGCAGGACTCGCCTAGATCGCGCATGTCCAGGGTGAGCTTGCGGTAGCCGTACACGCCGCCGCTCTCCAACCACGCGTGCTTGAGCAGGCCCAGCACCCGTTGATCGTCCTGGGCGCGTGGGCTCACCGGATCGGCCTTCCAGGCGTAGTAGCCGCTGGGGTGCACCGTCATGATCTTGCACATGCGGCGCACGCTGTGCTCGTGTTCATGCCGCTCGATAAATGCGTACTTCACCCGGACTGCTTGGCAAAGTACGCTGCGGCCTTTTTTAAGATGTCGCGCTCCTCGGTCACACGCTTGAGCTCGGCCTTCAGGCGGCGCATCTCGTCGGCTTGCGAGCACTGCGCTTGGCGCTGGTCAGGCGACATCTGCTTGACTTTGATCCATTGATACAGACTGTGCTGGCTGACGCCAAGCCTGGCCGACACGTCGGCCACCTTGTGGCCTCGTTCGGTGATCTGCTTGACCGCTTCGATCTTGAATTCTTCGGGGTATCTCTGCTTGCTCATGGCACCTCCTATTGGGCCTCAGGTTTGAGGCTCAGAGGTGTCTAGAAAACCCGGGGCGATTCAGACTGACCCGGCGACAATCGCTCATCTCGGTGTTACGCCGATACGCTACTGCCGACAGTGGTTGAATCTGGCACCGTGAAAGTCCTTGAGCGAAAGGCGATTCAGAAAGCAAATCGCCGCGACGGCGCGCGGCGATGGGGTGTCATGCGCGACCATGGGGGCGCCCGACGATATCGTCGGGCGGGTTGTCCGATCAACCGGCCGTGTACAGCAGCCGCCGTGCTTCACGTTGCGCGGCATTCTCATTGCGCAGCTCGTCGACCACCTGTTGGCGGGTTTTGCTCGACGTCGCCGGTGCGGCTTCTGCTCCTACAGGGTAGTTGCTTTCGCCATAAGACAGACGGCCTTGTCGCATCGCGGCTTCGGCTTCCGCCCTGACCTGCTCGCGGGTTTTTTCGCTCTTGAAGTGTTCCGGGTGAACGACCACGCCAGTTTCGTTGTTGGCCGAGTGCATATATTCCGCCGATGCCATTCCCGGCAGGCCGAAGGCTGTGACGGCGGCCACGCTTGCGATCACGGCGGAGAGGGAGAGGCGACGTTGAGTCATGATCAATTTCCTTTTGGAGTCTCTGAGGTTTGCATCTCCAGCGCTTTGGTACAGCGCTGAGGAGATGTGTTCATGGTAGAAACCCCTACCCAACAAAAGCTAGACAGCCGGATGACATCTTCGACAGCTTTCGTTGCGACATACGTCATGCCTGGATCGCGCGATGCGGAAACACCAGGGCAAATCATGTACGCCTATGTGATGGTCAGTCGCCGACGGGTAGCGCGTCGCCTTGCAATTAGTGGCCGTGGCATATAGCCATAATGCACACAATATGGTCATCCATGAACATCAGTGTCCTCCACGCCCTGCTGGCTGCCGCCCTGTTTGGCGCCAGCACCCCGCTGGCCAAGCTGCTGGTGGGTCTGGTTTCTCCGGTGCTACTGGGCGGGCTGCTTTATCTGGGCAGCGGCATCGGCCTGGCAGTCATCCGGCTCCTGCGGGATCGGCGTTGGGCGGCTTCGGGCCTTGAGCGCGGCCAGTGGCCCTGGCTGCTGGGGGCGATCTTCTTCGGCGGCGTCCTGGGTCCGATCGCGCTGATGTTCGGTCTGGTGCACACCAAAGCGTCCGACGCCTCGCTGCTGCTCAACCTTGAATCCGTCCTGACCGCCGTACTGGCCTGGTTGGTGTTTAAGGAGAACGCCGATCGTCGCATCGTCGTCGGCATGGCCGTCATCGTGGTCGGCGGGGTGCTCCTGTCCTGGCCGGATCAACGCGTGGCAGCTAGCGGGAATTGGCTTGGCCCTGGGGCCATCGCGTTGGCATGCCTGTGCTGGGCCATCGACAACAACCTGACACGCAAGGTTTCGACCACGGACGCCTTGTTCGTTGCCGGAGCCAAGGGTCTGATTGCCGGGCTCGTGAATTGCGCAGTGGCACTGTCGATGGGGACGGCGCTTCCTGCCTGGGGCACCGTGGCTTCGGCTATGGTGGTCGGCTGGTTCGGCTACGGCATCAGCCTGGTGCTGTTCGTGCTGGCACTGCGCGGTCTGGGTGCGGCGCGCACAGGGGCCTATTTTTCCACAGCTCCGTTCGTCGGGGCGGCGGCGGCGCTGGTCTTTCTGGGTGAAACACCAACGCTACTGTTCTGGCCAGCGTGCGCACTGATGGCGTTTGGCGTCTGGTTGCACCTGACAGAGCGTCACGAGCACCAGCACACCCACGAGCCGCTGGAGCACAGCCATCGCCACGTACACGACGAGCACCACCTGCACGAGCATGGCCCTGATTGGGATGGGCGCGAACCGCACGAGCACTGGCACCGCCATCTGCCGGTCACCCACAGCCATCCGCATTTTCCAGATATCCACCATCGACATCCGCATGGGTGACGAGATGGTTACGTCGACTGGCGCCTGGGTTCCGTCAGCAGATTGCCCCTAGATTCGCAGTTCTCGGGCCAAGTTCGATGAAATGATGGTCAGGCACTGAAAGCATTTTGCAGGCCGCCCAGCTATTCGACTGATAGGGAGTTGGTCAAACGTGGAATTCGTCGGCTACAGATGGATCATCACACCCACTTATTTACGTTACTGTTTCCTGACTGATTGGACCGTCTCGCCTGCCATTGCTCAACATGCTGAAACCAATCGTCGTCACACCGTCTTTCGAGTCGGCCAGTGGTTCACCGCCATGCATGCGCGCAATAGCCGCGACGATGGCCAGGCCGAGCCCATGGTTGCGGACGGCGTAGCTGCGAGATGGGTCGGCTCGGTAGAAGCGATCAAAAAGGCGTGGAAGGTGTTCTGGAGCAATGGTGCCACCGAGATTGATGACCTGCAGGCGCACCCGACCGTCCAGTTCCTGGATTTCTACACGAACCGTAGTTTGTGGCTGCGCATACCGTGTCGCATTTGACAGCAGGTTGGAGATCGCACGCTGCAACAGCGCATCGTCAAACTCCCCTTGCGCATCGCCAACAATTTCCAGGCGCAGATCCGCATCAGCCAGTTCCCCCTCGTGGTAGTCGGTGATTTTTTGGGTCAGTGCGGCCATGCTGAACACTGGTACACGGCGTGCAAGTGCACCCCGATCGGCCTGGGACAAAAACAACATGCCCTGCACTATGTCGGTAATGCGGTGCAATTCCTCCAAGTTGGAACCCAGAACGTCCTGCAGCTCTTCGGCACTTCGGACCTTGCGCAGAGCCAGCTCTGTGCCACTGACCATGGTGGCCAGCGGCGTACAAAGCTCGTGCGCGACATCCGCATTGAATCCTTCCATCTGGTCGTAGGCGCGTTCAAGGCGCGCCAGCAGCGCATTGAACTGCTCCACCAGGGGCTCCAGCTCCTCGGGTTGCGCCAATCCATCCAGCCTCTTGTGCAAGGTATCTGCAGCCAGCTGCCGTGTCTGCGCGACCAGGTCGCGCACTGGCCGTAGTCCTCGTTTTACGAGGGCATACCCACTGGCCGATATCACCGCCACTCCAATCAGGGCCACTGCCAGCAGCGTCAAACCAATACGAGACAGAAGGAGTCGATCGTCACGCGTATCCAGCCTGAGTTCGGCATGCAGGGGCGCACTATCGACGGTGGGCGCGGCCACGGCAAACTTCAGCACGCGCAGATTCGCATCGGCATGATTCGGCACAGTTGCGATGGCGCCATAAAACCGTGTGCCGTCGGCGCGCCTCAGCGTCAGCTTCATGTCCTGGTGGCCAATCAAAAAGTCGTCGAGCCTATGGCTCAATGCCTCTGCGTCCGACATCTCCACAGTGTCGGACAACAGGTGGCGTATCTGCATCTCCTTGTCTGCAAGCGCGTTGCGCTGACGTGCCTCGAAGGCCAGAAGGGTGGTGACGTATACAACCACGCAAACCATCGCCAAGGCGACCATGCTCTGCAGTGCGAGCCAAAGCGAAAGCCGGCGCCCCAATGAGCGAATGGGATGCCGGGTCATTTTGCTCGCGCCTCCAGCACGTAGCCCATGCCACGCACCGTATGAAGCAACGGCCGATCGAACGGCGTGTCCATTTTGGCGCGCAGGCGTCGTATTGCGACGTCGATCACGTTGGTGCCATGGTCAAAATTGACGTCCCAAACCTGCTCCGCGATTTCAGCACGTGAAAGCACTTCACCTTGCCTACGCAATAGCAGAGACAGTAGTTGAAACTCCTTGGCTGTCAGGTTAAGACGCTTGCCCGCCCGTTCCACACGCCGCCGCACCAGGTCCATGTGCAGATCGTCTATTGCCAGCGTAAGTGCTTCGTGACTTGCAGGGAGCGGATGGGAGCGTTTAAGCAGAACCTCGATCCGCGCCACCAGCTCGGTAAATGCAAAGGGTTTGACCAAATAGTCATCCGCCCCGGCCTTCAGGCCGCGCACCCGGTCTTCGACACGCATGCGCGCCGTCAGCATTAAAACGGGTGTTTGCCTGGATTGCCGCAGTGCGGCCAGCACCCCCATTCCGTCTATGCCCGGCAACATGCCATCCAGGACGATCAGGTCGTATGCGCCTTCCATCGCCAAGTGCAAACCATCCACACCGTTGTGCGCCACCTCCACCACATAGCCCTCCTCGGACAGGCCCTTGCGCAGGTATTCGGCCAGCTTGATCTCGTCTTCAACAATCAACAACTTCATGCGTCGGGTTCCATATTGAAGAGGCGATCCGAAATTCTGTCCCCAATGTGGGGTGGAGCGCGCCGTGAATCACAGCCCATGCGCACTCGCCTGGCGGACAAGGTCTGTCAAGGTGCGGCTGTCATGTGGCTCCCCGACCCTGCGGCATGTTCGCCGTGGTGTCGCGGTAGGCCAGCAGCCGCAGCGCGTTGAAGACGACCAGCAGCGTCGAGCCCTCATGCACCGCCACTGCGGCCCCGATGCCCAGGCCCATGATCGTCGCGGGCACCAATACCGCCACGATGCCCAGGCTGACAAACACGTTCTGGCGGATTACCGTGCGGGTATGCCGACTCAGGCCCACCGCGAATGGCAGATGCCGCAGATCGTCGGCCATCAAGGCCACGTCCGCCGTTTCCAGCGCCACGTCCGATCCGGCGGCGCCCATGGCAATGCCGACCGTCGCGTTGGCCATCGCGGGGGCATCGTTGACGCCATCACCTACCATCGCCACCTTGGTTTCTTGGCGCAGCTTGCGGATCGCCTCGACCTTGTCCTCGGGCATCAGGTCGCCCCAGGCTTCGTCGAGACCGACCTCAGCGGCCACCGCGTCTGCCACCTTTTGGTGGTCGCCCGAAATCATGATCATGCGTTTGATGCCCAGCTCGCGCAGTGCCTGCAGCGCCTCGCGCGCGCCGGCGCGCGGCGTGTCCAGCAGACCGATCGCACCCAGGTCGCGCGCACCCTGGCGTACCACCATGGTGGTGCGGCCGCGCTCGCGCAGGCCCGCGACAGCGGCCTGGGCGGTGGCGCCCAGGGCTGGCACATCCTCGACGCCGAACATCTCGGCCTTGCCTATCCACACCGTCTCACCCGCCAGCCTGGCGGTGACGCCGCGGCCTATCAGGTTCTGCAAGCCATCAGCGACCGGTTCCGTCCGGCCCGCCAGGCGCTCGCGCCCGTCGCGCGCAATCGCGGCTGCCAATGGGTGATCGCTGAGCGACTCAACGGCCACCGCCACGGTCAGCAGTTCCTCCTCGCTTGCGCCGTCCACCGCCACCACATCGGTGATGCGCGGACGCCCCTCGGTCAGCGTTCCGGTCTTGTCGAAGGCCATGGCGTCGAGTGAGCCCAGCTCCTCCAGCGGCGCACCGCCCTTGATCAACACGCCGCCGCGCGCTGCCCGGGCAATGCCCGACAGCACCGCGCTGGGCGTGGCGATGGCCAGAGCGCAAGGGCTGGCCGCCACCAGCACGGCCATCGCGCGGTAGAAGCTGTCGCGAAACGGTTCGTCAATCGCCACCCAGGCGAACAGCAACAGAAATGTCAGACCCAGCACCGCTGGCACAAAGATGCGTTCGAACTTGTCGGTGAAACGCTGGGTTGGCGACTGCCGCGTCTCGGCCTCGCTGACCATCTTGACCACCCGCGCCAGCGCGGAGTCGGTAGAGCGGCGCGTCACCTCGATTTCAAGGGCGCCCGCACCGTTGATGGTGCCGGCGAACACGCGCGCGGCGGATTTCACGCCATCCGGCCGAGCGCGCGCCAACGCAGCATCCTCCACCGGGCGCTTGTCAAACGGAATGCTCTCGCCGGTCACCGGCGCCTGGTTGATCGTCGAGCTTCCCTTCACAATGAAGCCGTCGGCCGACAGGCGCTCGTTTGGCCGCACGAGAACAATATCGCCCACGCGCAGTTCCTCCACGGCAATCTCGCGTGTCTGGCCGTCGCGCCGCACCGTCGCGGTGTCAGGTGCTAGTTCCGCGAGGGCCTCAATGGCGCGCTTGGCACGGCCCATCGCGTAGTGTTCCAGCGCATGGCCGAGGCTGAACAGGAACAGCAGCAGCGCACCCTCGGCCCATGAGCCCAGGGCCGCGGCACCGGCCGCCGCCACCAGCATCAGGGTGTCGATCTCAAAACGCTTGAGCCTGAGGTTGTCCAATGCCTCGCGCAGCGTGAAAAAGCCACCGAAACCATAGGCCAGGGCGAAGCAGGCCCATGGCAGCCAGCCGGTGGCCCCTGCCACCAGCTTCTCTATTAGCACTCCCAGGCCCAATAGCGCGCCGCAGCTCAGCGCGAAGATCATCTCAGTATTGGGGCCGAGCAGACCGCCATGTGCGTGCCCATGGCCGTCCGGTTCGCCCGGTGCATGCCTATGCCCCAGCTCGCCATGGCCTGGCGCTGCTGCTTCAGGCGCTGCCTCCGCCTGCGGCCACACACCCCAATCGGCCAGGGAGGCGAGGATGGATTGCTCCGAAGTCAGCTGGCGGTCGAAGTCCACATGCACCTGTCCCGCCGCACTGGCCTCGGCCTCCAGCACGCCGGGCAGGCCGCGCAGCTGCTCGGCCACCGTGCGGGCCCGGCGCGCATGTCCGATGCCGTCAACCTGCCACAGCGCGTGCCCAAAGCGCTCGGTAATGCGCGCGCCGGCCGCCTCAACGATTTCGCGGATGCGTGCCAGTGGCAGGGCCTGTGGGTCGTAGTGAACGCACAGTTGGGCCGAAGCTCCGGCCTCGGCGGCGCGCACATGCACCGCATCGATGCCCTCGCGACCCTGCAGGTCCTCGACCAGGCGCTTGACACAGGCGTCCTCGGCGGCGTCTATCTGTGGCAACACCAGGGGAATGTCCAGGCGGAATTTAGTGGTCATGGGGGTGATGGCTGCTGTTGAGAGGATGGCTCCCTGGAGCCGCAATGGCGACATTAGCCCGCACCGGCCCCAGGCCGATCGCGACAGATCCATTCGCTGGAGCAGCGTGGCCTAGAGTTCTGGAAGATGTGATGGTCATGATTGGGATCCAAGGGAGGACGCAAGTGCATCCTGAGTAGCGCGATCCTTTTGGCCTGCTTGGCCCAACCGACGGCACGCTCCCGAGATGTCCAGCTCCGCCGCGTAGTCTTTGGTCTCGATTCGCAGCAGGCCCAGCACGGAATGGAACAAGTTGTCATGGCTCCAGGCCTTGGCGGTCTGCGCCGCCAGGCAACTCCGGTCGAGTCCCAGGCTATCCAGGAACCCGCGCGAAAACCACCAGACCATCGGCACTTTGGTCTGCTCATCCGGTGCTATCGCGTAGGGCACGCCGTGCAGATAGAGCCCCTTTTCGCCGAGCGATTCACCGTGGTCAGATACATAGAGCAGGGCCGTGTCGTAGCGCGACTGCTGCGCCCGCAGGAAGTCCACCGTCTTGGCCAGCACCTCGTCGGTGTAGGACAGGGCGTTGTCGTAGGCGTTGATGATCTCCTCTCGGTTGCACTTGCGTAGCTCACCGGTGTCGCAAGTCGGTATGAAACGCCGGAACCCGTCGGGATATCGCTTGTGATAGGCCGGTCCGTGGTTGCCCAACATGTGCAGCGCGACGACCAGGTTGCCTTTGGCGTCGCGCGTCACCGTGTCAAGACCGCGCAGCAGGGTCTCGTCTAGGCAACGCCCATCGGAACACAAATCCGGCGTCAGCGCCGCGTCACTCAATTGCTGCGGCAGGCCATCGCAGACACCCTTGCAGCCAGACTGGTTGTCGCGCCAAAGCACCTGAAAGCCAGCGCGATTCAGCACGTGCAGCAGCGACTCGCTGGTGCGTATGCGCGTCTCGTTGTAGTCACGCCGTCCAATCGCCGAGAACATGCAGGGCAACGAGGTTTCCGTGTTTGTCCCGCAGGCTGTGACGTCAGGGAAATTGAGCACATCCAGTTCCGCCAATCGGGGCGTCGTTTGGCGTGCATAGTCGCTCAGCCCCCAGTTGGCAGAGCGCGCTGTTTCACCCACCGCAACGATGAACAGCACCGGTTTGTCCCTGCTGGCCCAGGATGCGTCGAGGCGAGCATCTGCACCCACCGCCTGCCGCGCGGTTCCCAGCGCGCGACCATCGTCGGCCAACACACGTCCGAGCGAGTAGAGGTAGTTCGCTGGCGTAATCAGGTAGCGCAGCTCTTTCTGGTTGCGCATCAAGGCCGAGAAGTCCTGGAAGATCAGCAGCAGCGCGGCCAGCAGAAGCACGGCCGATCCGGCGAGCAGCAGCAGGCGGGTGGCTAGTGCGCGGCGCAGAGTCACAGGCCTCAGCCGCAGGCGCGAAAGAAGCAATAGCGGCAGGCCGGCGAACAGAAAAAGGTGCGGCAGCACGCCCCAGCCGAACAGTTCAGCGGCCTCGGCCGGATCGGTCTTGACAACATTGCGCAGCATGGTTGGGTCGAGAAAGACGCCAAAACGCTGCATGTAGTAGGTCGCAAACGCGGTCACGACGATTAACAGACCGAGCAGCACGCGTGTGAGCGGGCGCACGAGTAGCACTCCCAGCAGCAGCATGTGCAGCGCGAGCAACAGAGCCAGCATGGCCCCGCTGAACAGCCATGTCTGCGGTTCGCTCCAGTTGCGGCCGGCCAGGACGGCGCGCAGAAAGGGCATGTTGCTCGTGAGTGCGAAGAACAGGCTGGCGCCCACGATCAGCATCGTGCCAGACAGCATGCGTGGGCGCGGCAGTAGCATCGCCAAGCGCTTTATTACTGCGCCTGCGCGTGGGTGACGGGTACATCCTGCGCCCGCCCGCGCCAGGCATGCGCCCAACGGTAGAGCACAGGCAGCACCAGCAGCGTCAGCGCCGTCGACGAAATGATGCCGCCGATGACGACCGTGGCCAGTGGGCGCTGCACCTCGGCGCCGGTGCCGGTCGCCAGGGCCATGGGCACGAAGCCAAGGGAAGCCACCAGGGCCGTCATCAACACCGGCCGCAGGCGCGTCAGTGCGCCTTCCCGCACTGCCTCGTCCAAGCCTAGTCCTTCCTCACGGAGCGAGCGGATGAAGGAAATCATCACCAGGCCATTCAGTACCGCCACGCCGGACAATGCGATGAAGCCCACCCCTGCCGAGATCGACAGCGGTATGTCGCGCAGCCACAGCGCCACGATGCCGCCGGTCAAGGCGAAGGGCACGCCGGTAAACACCAGCAACCCATCCTTGACGTTATTGAACATCGCAAACAGCAGCATGAACACCAGCAACAAGGCAATGGGCACGACGATCTGTAGGCGCTGGCTGGCGGACTGCAGCTGCTCGAAGGTGCCGCCCCAGGCGGTCCAGTAGCCGCTGGGGATCTCGACCTTCTGCTGCAGCTGCTCATGCGCCTCGGCTACAAAGGAGCCGATGTCGCGGCCTCGCACGTTGGCGGTGACGACGACGCGGCGTTTGCCGTTCTCGCGGCTGATCTGGTTGGGGCCGGGAGCGATCTCAAAGCTCGCCACTTCGCCCAGCCTCACATAGGCGGGCGAACCGCCAGCGCTGGGCAGGCGGATCGGCAGGCGCTTGAGCGCCTCGATATCGTTGCGTTGCGATTCCGGCAGACGCACCAGAATGTCGAAACGGCGGTCGCCCTGGAACAGCGCACCCGCTTCCCGGCCGCCAATGGCGGTCGCTGCCGTACTTTGCACGTCATCCAGGCTCAGCCCCAGTCGCGCCAGCTTGGTGCGGTCGATCTGCATCGTCAGCATGGGCAGCCCCGTGGTCTGTTCGACCTTCACGTCCGCAGCCCCGGGAATAGCTTCGAGGACCTGCGAGATCTGTTCGGCCGTGTTCTCCATCACGGCCATGTCGTCACCAAAAACCTTGACGGCCACGTCGCTGCGCACCCCCGATATCAGCTCGTTGAAGCGCATCTGTATGGGCTGCGTGAACTCGTAGTTGTTGCCCGGCACCTTGTTCACGGCCTGTTGCAGGGCCGCCACCAGCGATTCGGCGCTGCGCTTGGGGTCGGGCCACTCGGTGCGCGGCTTGAGCATCAGGAATGTGTCGGCCACGTTCGGCGGCATCGGATCGGTGGCAATCTCGGCGGTGCCCAGCTTGGCGAACACCTTGTCCACCTCCGGGAACTTCTTGATCACCCGTTCCAGCTCGAACTGCATCTCGATTGCCTGGCTCAGGCTGGTGCCGGGGATGCGTAAGGCATGCAGTGCGACATCCCCCTCGCTGAGGCTGGGGATGAACTCACTGCCCATCCGCGAGGCCAGCAGCCCGCTCAACGCGACGGACACCGTTGCAATCGTCACCACTAGTGGGCGATTTACGAGCGCCCAGTCCAGCATCGGCGCATAGCCCTTCTTGGCCGCCAGCATCAGGCGGTTTTCCTTCTCGCCCACATGCTTGCCGATCAGCAGCGCGACGGCGGCGGGGATAAAGGTGACGGAGAGGATCATCGCGCCGACCAGGGCAGCCACCACCGTGAAGGCCATCGGGTGGAACATCTTGCCCTCGACGCCACTGAGGGCAAAGATCGGCAGGTAGACCACCATGATGATCAGTTGCCCGTAGACCAGTGGCCTGCGCGCCTCGCGGGCGGCGGCGAAGACCTCATGAAAACGCTCCTGGCGGGTCAGGGGCCTGCCCGCAGCCGCCTGCGCGTGGGCCAGGCGCCGCACGCAGTTCTCGACGATCACTACCGCGCCGTCGATGATGATGCCGAAGTCCAGCGCTCCCAGGCTCATCAAGTTGGCGCTGACCTTGTTGCTCACCATGCCGGTGAAGGTGAACAGCATGGCCAGCGGGATCACGGCCGCCGTGATCACGGCAGCGCGGATGTTGCCGAGAAACAGGAACAGGATTGCCACGACCAGGAGCGCGCCCTCGGTCAGGTTCTTTTTGACCGTGGCGATGGCCTTGTCGATCAGGATCGTGCGGTCATAGACCGTCTGGGCGATCACGCCCGGGGGAAGGGTCTTGTTGACCTCCTGCAGGCGCTTATCCACGGCCTGCGACACGGTGCGGCTGTTCTCGCCCATCAGCATGAAGACCGTGCCCAGCACAACCTCGCGGCCGTTTTCCGTGGCGGCGCCGGTGCGCAGCTCCTTGCCAATGCCGACCTCGGCAATGTCACGCACGCGAATCGGTGCTCCTTGTGCTTGGCTCACGACGATGTTGGCGATGTCTTCGATGCCAGCCACCTGGCCGGGTGCGCGGATCAGGTACTGCTCGCCACGGCGTTCGATGTAGCCGGCGCCCACATTGGCGTTGTTGCGCTCCAGCGCCTGCACCAGATCGGCCATGCTCAGGTCATAGGCCACCAGTTTGTCGGGGAAGGGTGCGACCTGGTATTCCTTGGCGTAGCCGCCAATCGTGTTGATCTCTGTCACCCCCGGAACGTTGCGCAGCTGCGGCTTGATGATCCAGTCCTGAATCTCGCGCAGGTCGGTCGGGGTGTAGGGCGTGCCATCGGGCTTGAGTGCGCCCTCCTTGGTCTCCACTGTCCACATGTAGATTTCGCCCAGGCCCGTGGCGACCGGACCGAGCGCGGGGGACAGGCCCGCTGGAAGCTTCTCCTTGGCCTCCTGGATGCGCTCATTGACGAGCTGGCGGGCAAAGTAGATGTCGGTGCCGTCCTTGAACACCACGGTCACCTGCGACAGGCCGTAGCGCGACAGCGAGCGTGTCTGCTCCAACCGGGGCAGCCCAGCCATCGCCGTCTCGATCGGGAAGGTCACGCGCTGCTCGGATTCCAGGGGCGAGTACCCCGGCGCGGGGGTGTTGATTTGTACCTGTACGTTGGTGATGTCGGGTACGGCATCGATGGGTAGGCGCTGGTAACTGAATACTCCCAGGGCAGCCATGCCCAGCACGGCGAGCAGCACCAGCCAGCGCTGCTCGATGGCGAAGCGGATAATTTTTTCAAACATGGATTGTCCTGTGCTGTGCTGCCTCAGACGGCTTTGCGGCCATGCTCGCCGCCGCGAATGCGCACGATGTCGATGACCTCGGTCACGGCGATCAAACCGTCTCCCGGTTGCCCGGTATGGGCCGCCTGCTCAATGGTGTGCACGATCTCGTCGACCTGTGCGTCGTCGCAGTAGATAGACAGGATCAGACGCGGATGATGGTTGGGCTCCCATTCATCGGCCACGTAGGCGTGGCTGTGCCCATGACCGCGCGGGTGGCCACGTCCCTGCAAAATCGTGAAGCCCGGGAAATGGGGCAGGCGGTGCAAGGCGTCTTCAACCTTTTCCAGCCGGTGTGGCTGCAGGATGGCGGTAATCTGCTTCATCGCTGACTCCTCAGTGGTCGTGGCTCGCGCCGGCCTTGCCAAGCTCGGCCTTGATCAGAAAACTGTTCTTGGCGGCGTAGCGCTCGCCTGCCGACAGGCCTTTGACGACCTCGGTGAAGCGCCCGTCGCTGCGCCCGAGCTCCAGCGGCCGCGTCTCGAACTGCTGGCCGTAGCGGCCGAACACCACCGGCCCTTTGCCCAGTGTCTGCACCGCATCTGCAGCCACCGCCACCGGCACGGTGACTTCGTCCGACGTCAGGTCCACGGACACCGGCAGCCCCGGGCGCCATTGGCCCTTGGCATTGCCCAGCACCAGTCGGGCGGTGGCATTGCGGCTCTGCTCGCCGATCAAAGCGCCCACATAGGACACCTTTGCACTCGCCTCGCCCTCCAGCGCCGCGGATTGGACCCGGGCCTGGTCGCCCACCTTGATCCGCCCCACATCCTTGGCCGGGACGATCAACTCAACCCACACCGTCGATAGATCGGCCAGCTGGAATATGGTGCCGTCCTCCTTGAGCACCTCACCGACGCTGATCTTCTTGTCGGTGATGACTCCGTCGATCGGCGCGCGCACTTCGTAGCGCGTCAGGCCCTGGGTGGACTCGGTGGCACCGGCCCCCAGGCTGGCTAGCTTTTGGCGCGCTCTTTCGGTGGCGATCTCGGCCTCTTGATAGAGCTGGCGTGCAGTCAAGTAATCTTGCTCTGCGGAGATCTTGTCTTCCCAGAGTTTCTTTTCGCGCTCATAGGTTGTTCGGGCCAGATTTAGGCGCTTCTGTGCGGCCAGCAGCTCACTGCGCTGGTCGGCCAGCGCCTGGCTCGAAATCACCGCCAACACCTGTCCACGGCGCACCGGATCACCGGCGTTGGCGCGTACGGACTCGACGATGCCCGCCAGGCGCGGGGTGACGAAAACGCTGCGGTCCTGGTTCAGCTTCACCTCGCCAAGCAATTGCAGGCTACTGCGGATGCGCGCGGGCCCCGCATCGCCCAGCTCGACACCATTGCGCTGGAGTTGCTCGTCCGTTATCTGAACGCGGCCTTCTACCTGCTCGAACTTGAATTCGTAGGTCTGTGCGCCGGCCTGCGCCTTGATCGCGGCCTTGAACGAGTGCGGCTCCTCAACGGTGGCCGAACCCTTGAGATAGTCCTGCTGTGGGGCAAGGTTGAACAGCTCCGGAGGGCGGCCCAGGCGCTCCAGGGTCACGGCGACCTGAGCCTGGCTTGGGGCTGCGGGTTTGCCATCCTTGAACAGATAAACACGGAATTCGGGTTCGACACCCGTCTCGAATATGGTCAGCTCAAGCCCAAAACCGTCCTGCACGAACAGCTTGCCGCCATGAGGCCCCTTGGCGGGGGCAGCGTTTTGGCCTGCACCCTCGCGGTGTTCCTTGTCATCATGCCCGGCCTCATGCGCATGCCCCTCTTCGGCCTTCTGATCGGGATGTTCTGCATTGGCATGTGCCGCGCTCTCGGCATGGCCATGCTCTTCTCCCCCTGGGTTGACCTTGCCACTGCGCAGAATGGTGATGCCCAATGCCAGGCCCACCACCAGCACGGCGGCAATGGCGATGGCCGATTTCTTGCTTTTCGTTGAATTCGTCATTGTTTACTCCTGGAGTGGATCGACCCCGCCGGTGCCTTGACCGAGCAGGCGATCGATGTCGGCAGCGGCGCGGTAGGCGTCGGCCGTGCTGCGCAGAACCTGCTGGCGCAGCTGGAACAGGGTGCGCTGGGCATCCAGCACGTCGAGGAAGGCAAATTTGCCCAATGCGTAACCCTTGACGGCTGCGTCATAGGCTGCCTGTGCGGTAGTCAGCACTTCGCCGCGCAGCAGCTGCACCTGTTGGCTTGTAAGGCGCAGCTTCTCCAGGGCCGCAGACACCTCGGTTTGCAGCTGCAGACGGACTGTCGTCACTGTCTCCCGAGCCTGGTCTTCCCGCCGCAAGGCTTCGAGCAAGTTGCCCTGGTTGTTGTCCAGGATGGGAAGCGGGACGGATATGCCGACGACGAGCTGTGTACGCCCCAGTTCCGCAGCCCGCTTCGCTCCCAGAGTGACGGTCGGATCGGGAATGCGCTTGGCCTGCTCGATGCCGGTCAGCGCTTGGCGTCGTGCCACATCGAGTTGCGCCACTTTCAGTACCGCCGCCTGGGCCATGCGCTCACCCACCTCGCGGTCCGAGGGGATGGCGGGTAGCGCGTCGGCATTGCCATCGGCCCGCTCAAAGTTGGGGGTTGTTTGCCCCCAGAAGATGGACAGGCGTTGTCTGGTCAACTGCAGCTCGCTCCGTGCCTGGAGTAGTTCGGCGCGCACGCCGGCCTCGGCCACCTGCGCCTTCGCCAGTTCCAGCGGCGGCACCTTGCCGGCCTGCAAGCGCTTGCCGGCAATGGTGCTGGCGTTGTGCGCCAAGTCCAGCGAGGCCTGCATCAGGAGCGCCTGCTCCTGGGCGCCCAGCAATTCGAAAAAGGCACTGGTCACTGCCGCCTGCAGCCCGGCCTGCTTGGCCTGCAGCGCCACCAGTGCCTGTTCGCGGGCACGTGCTGCGGCGGTGAGTCGGGCGGTGCGCTTGCCGCCCAGCTCGATTGGCTGGGCCCATTGGACTGTCGTCGTTCGGGTGGCGTTGCGCGTGTCTTCGACCAGCACTCCGAGCTCAGGGTTTGGCCTGGCACCCGCCTGCATCTCGGCGGCCTCCATCGCCTGCACTTCGAGGCGCGCGCTAGCGAGCTCCGTGTTGTGCGCCAGGGCCAACCGCAGGGCATCGCCAAGCGTCAGGGCGGGGATGGCGGCAATGCTCGGCGCCACCGCCTGGGCTGGTGCGACAGAGTTGCCTTGGGCAAGTGCCCATGAATAGGGGGAACAAATTACCGCCAGCAATAGCGGTACACAGTAGCCTCGAAGACGGCTTTGCATCGAACTCTCCAGGGTTGTGGGAACAACAAGGTGTGGTTCGGCGCGGCATCTTCCCGCTCTGAGGAGCGGGCTACCGGACGGGGTCAGCGAATTGCAGACAGCGCGCCGCTCAGGCGCGGCGCCAATTGGGGCGTTCTAGGCGTGGGGGGATATGCGACTCACCGATACCGGCAAGCACTCCGCACGGAGCACTGGGCGGTGCTGCCTCCAAGACGCAGCGCACCGGCGAAACCGCTGCGGCGTAACCGTGGAAGCAATGGCAATGACTGGCGTCGCAAATATGAGCCGTGTCGTTGCCCTGGGCCTGCGCGACGTCAGACCCATCTGTCGCGGACGATGGTGACGTCGCAAGTGCCACCTCTGCGCCCGCGCTATGCAGTTCGTCAATGCCGGTCGTGGTGGCCTCGACGGCCCAGGAGAACTGGGCCGCAATCACCAGGGCAACAAGGACAATGAGCCAGCGGCGCATGAATTTCAGTCTATCGGCTAATGCCAGATTATTTGCGGCTTGGCCAAGTAGGCAATTCGCGTGTGGCCGGGATCACGAACTGAGTCGAATTCTAGCCGCGCCAAAGGAACGTAGTGGCAACCGAAAGATGACAAAGCTGTCATCTTGAATCGCGAAGACCTCACGATTTAACCTGTAGATGAAGAGAAAAACTATGCACGTAATCGGTTCGACTTGGCTGAATGGGTCGGCGCCTTTGGCGACTTGGGAACGCTGATTCCTTTTGCGGTGGCCTACTTTTCGGTCCTCAAGATGGATGCCGCTGGCATGCGGTTTGCCTTTGGCATCGCGCCGATCACAGTCGGGGCTGTCTACCGTACATGGCTAGAGTTGGCATCTACAAGTTTGAAACACCTAGAGCACGGGATCGGTTGTTGGCAACCGGCGTCTAGGCATGGCCTGCGCGCACTGTCTTGCTCCCGCTCACAACCATGAACCCGCCCAGCGGCAAGCCACCAGGGATCAGCTGCTCCATGAGGCGGGCCGGCCATCTCCCCGACGGGAAATACACCGCGCTTTGCAAACAAAGGTTGGCAACCGACAGCCCGCTGAAAGCCTGGCGAAACTCCGCCGGCGACAGCCAGAGCGCACCGCGATAGGCTCCACTGCCTCCGAGGCGCCCCTTGTCGATCCATAGCAGACTGTGCCGGTTCAGCAAGCCAATCGCAAAGCGTTGACGCGTGACCCGGACCATTTCAGAAACAGCCTGCCGCCAATCGGCGGTAAAGCACAGTGCCGCCATCGACACCACATGATCAAAGCTGGCGTCGACAAAGGGCAAGGCAAGCGCATCGGCCTGCCGGTAAGTTGAAACGGGATCTTGACTGCGCGCGAATGCCAGTGACTCCGCATCGAGATCGATGCCGGTCACCTGCAGTCTGGACTGTGCCGCCAGTCGTCGGGTAAACCAGCCCGTCCCACAGCCGACATCAAGCAACTGCCCTGCAGCCGGACAGCCCAACCCGCTCCACATCAGGCGGTACTCGGCCTGGCCAATCCAGCGCCCTCGCGGGCTGTCGTACCAGGCGTCGTATTCTGTCGGGTTCAAGGCGTCACGGCGCCCGCCGACGCTTTCAAAAGGTGATCACTTTGTCGCACTCGATGACCCATTGGGCCAGGGCGGACATGGTGGATTGCTCCGCCCCGTCGAAATACGGATGATTCTTGTAGATTCCGCAGCGTGACATGCAAGTCCCGCAGACCTTGACAGGCACGCCTTTCGCGATTAGGTCCTTGAGCATTTTCGAGAGATCCTGGTCGTAGCCCTCTGGCGGACGACACACGTCGCGTGCCATATCCACCGCGTCGTTCATCAGGAACAGTCTGACCTCGCTGCCGGCCTCCAGCAGCTTGTCTGCCAAGCGCAGGCCGTTCCAGGTGACATCGGTATTGTCATAGGGTTCGCGGTTGAAAATGATCAGGGTTTTCATGCCAGCTCCTTAGGGTGTTGGCTCAGCGCCTGGCCAGCAGGCCAAAGTGATACGGACAGCAGCCTTGCAGGTCCACCGCTTCAATGGCGGTGAAGCCGGCCTGGGCCATCCAGTCCCGGCACTGCTCGGGCGACGGACGGATCGACAGGGAAGGGCCGCGCGGGGTGGGGATGTCGCTGCGCCAGTGGATCACCGATAGCACGCCTCCCTCCTTCATGGTCCGGCGCGCCTCGCGCAACAGTTCCACCGGCTGCTCCAGGTGCAGCAAGTTGAAAATCATGGCGTGTGCCTGCGAACCGGTCGCCACTTCGGCTCCATCTGCGACAAAGTCCCTCACTTGCGCCTTGATGTTGTCGAGATGGCCGGCCAGTGCCTTCTGCCGCACGCAGTCGACCATTTCGGGCTCGATGTCCAGCGCGGTAACTTGCCCCGTCGTGCGCCGGGCGGCTGGTACGGTAAACGAGCCATATCCGCTGCCGAACTCGATTACATTCCCATCGACCCTTGGCCCCAACAGCCTTTCAACCGCGACCTCGGTGTCGAAAAAGCTCGCCCAGTAGGTTTCCTCGGGCATGCCACTTTCACGTCCCTTCATGTTCCTCACGCTCCCTGCTCCACAGGAAACCCTGCCGCCTGCCATTCACTGACCCCATCGCGAATTTTTCGTATTCGATAGCCCTTGGCCGCCAGCAAGACCACCGCCTCATCGGACATGAGGCAGAACGGTCCGCGACAGTAGGCGACGATGGCACGGTCCATGGGCAGCTCAGCCAGCCGCCTTTCCAGTTCGTCCAACGGCAGCGAGCGGGCATGAGGCAGATGTCCGGCATTGAACTCGCTGACGGGACGCACGTCGATCACGACGATTTCGCCTTGCCGTGCCTTCTCCAGCAGGCTCTCCCGGCTTTCCGAAACCAGTGTGTCAGGCTGCGAGGTCATCTGCTCCAAGGCCAGGCGCAACTCCAGCAGGTGCTCCTCGGCGGTTTCCCGCATCGCCACCCAAAGCTGTGACACATCCGGGCCACTGAGCCGGTAGTAGATGTATTTGCCTTCCCGCCGGGTCACGACCAACCGGGCTTCGCGCAGCGCCTTGAGATGCGCGCTGGCCAGCCGCATGTCCAGGTCGGCCTGGGCCGCCAGTGTCTCGACGCTCTTCTCGCCTTGCGCCAACAGTTCGACCAACTCCAGTCGCTTTGGGCTGGCCAGCGACTTGCCGATGCGGGCGACCTGTTCGTAGAGCATGTCTTTCAATAATCGGCTTTTCATGCAATCATTCTAATGATTATTGGATTGTTAGTCGATCTTGAGCTAAACCCAGCCATCAGAGTCTTTTTCAGTAGGCGAATGACTGCACGAAATGTCAGGATCCATCTGCACTACCTCGTGATGCCGTCACCTGCACTTACAGGGCTCTCGCATTGAGAAAGACATTGGGGCGCACTCAACGGGCGCAGCAGTTGCGACAAGCGTTGCCGCTTGTCACGATCTTCCCGAAGAGGTTCGCCGAAACTATTCTTCGGCAGGCAAGCGCACTCAAGAAAGGAATGGACATCGGACACTGTGTCCGAGGAACGGTCATGACGCGTGAGAAACTTGGGTGCATCACCCGGGCCAGCGGCGCCATCACCGATACGGCAGCATGGCTTGAACGCAAACCTGATTTACGCTCGGCACTGGCGGGAGCGCGACAAGCGAGTTCGGCCCCGGGCAACGCTCCATCGCCGTCTGCCCCGGAATTCATTGCCTTGCCGCTGGTATTGGTGTTTGCGCTCGTCGTCTAGGTCATTCACAGCCGCTTGCGAGTCAACAGCAGGTTAGCAAATCGCCGCGTCTGTGCGCGGCGATGGGGGAGTCATGCTAGGTGAGAGGGCGCCCAACGATACCGTTGGGCTGGCTTTCCGTTTAGCCGGCCGGGTACAGCAGTTGCCGTGCCTCGCGTTGCGCGGGCGTTTCATTGCGCATCTCGTCGATCACCTGTTGGCGGGTCTTGCTCGACATCGACGGCGCTGCTTTTGCGCCTCGCGGGAAGTTGCTTTCGCCATAAGACAAAGGGCCTTGCCGCATCGCAGCTTCGGTTTCCGCCCTGACTTGCTCGCGGGTTTTTTCGCTCTTGAAATGTTCGTTGTGAACGACCACGCCAGCTTGGTTGTTGGCCGGGTGCATGTATTCCGCCGATGCCATTCCCGGCAGGCCGAAGGCCGCCACGGTGGCCACGCTTGCGATCACGGCGGAGAGGGAGAGGCGACGTTGAGTCATGATCAATTTCCTTTTTGGAGTCTCTGAGGTTTACATCTCCGGCGCTTTGGTGCAGCGCTGAGGAGATGAGCTCATGGTAGAAACCCCTATCCAACAAAACCGAGACAGCCGGATGACAACTCCGACAGCTTTCGTTGCGGCCAGCGTCAGGCGTGGGTCGCGTGATGCGGAAACACCAGGGCAAAGCATGTACGCCCATGGGATGAGGTGACGGTGACGCAGCCGCCGTGGGCTTCGGCAATGGCACGGGTGATGGCCAGTCCCAGCCCGCTGCCCTCGGAGTCGGGATGCGCCCTGGCGGGATCGGCCCGGTAGAAGCGGTCGAACAGCCGCGGCAGCATCTTGGGGTCGATCTCGGAGCCCGTGTTCACCACGGACACCACCGTGGAATCCGCGGTGTCCGCAATGTGGACCGTGATAGTCCCGGCTTCAGGCGTGTAGCGCAGTGCGTTGGACAGCAGATTGCTGACGGCGCGGCGAAACATCAGTCGATCGCCCTCCATGTCGCCATCGCCCTCCAGTCGCAACCGGATGCGCTTTTCTTCCGCGACGGCTTCATAGAACTCCAGCAAGGCCAACGCGTCCTGGCGGGCCGAAAACCGTTCCTTGTGGGGGAGATCCACGCCGCGCTCGGTCTTGGCTAGAAAGAGCATGTCGGCCACCATGCGTGCCAGGCGCTGGAACTCCTCGGCATTGGAGGCCAGGATATCCCGGTAGGTCGCCGCGTCGCGCTTGCTGGCCAGGGCCACCTGGGTTTGCGTCAGCAAATTGCTGATAGGGGTGCGCAGCTCATGTGCCAGGTCCGAGGAAAAATCGGTCAGGCGCTGAAAATCCTCTTGCAACCGGTCCAGCATGCGGTTGAGCTCTTGCGCCAAATCGGCCATCTCCACCGGCACGGCCTGCACGGGCATGCGTTCGCTCAGCTTCTGACTGGTGACCGCGGCCGCGCGGGACCGCATCTCGCGCAGCGGGGCCAGTCCCTGGCGCGCAGCGAGCCAGGACAGGAAGCCGCACACGACGATGGCTG
Source organism: [Acidovorax] ebreus TPSY (assembly GCF_000022305.1). NCBI lineage: Bacteria > Pseudomonadati > Pseudomonadota > Betaproteobacteria > Burkholderiales > Comamonadaceae > Diaphorobacter > [Acidovorax] ebreus. The sequence continues at coordinate 2,341,814 of NC_011992.1, read as the reverse complement.
CGGCCACATAGAGGGCCAGATCGCGCCGCAGGTCTCGCAAAAACTGCGCGTGGTGATCCGTATCGGTCGCAATCAGCACGCGCAGCGTCGTCTGTGAATAGGCCGGCGCGGCCTCGAAACGCAAGGTGTGAAAAATGCTGCCACCGAGCTTCCAGGTGCCAAACGACTCGCTTCCCCTAGCAGGCCCTGTCGGCGCGCTCTGCGCATCCGGGGGGAATCCTTGTGATTGGAAGACAAGCTCTCCCTGCGCATCCTTGACCAGGGCGTAGAGGCCATGGTGGTAGCCCAAGGCATCGCCCAGGCGCCAACGCGCATCCTGCTTCGAATCGGCATTCCGCAGGACTTCCTCGATCAAATGCTGCTTGTCTCGCAGCGCGATGCGATCGAGCGTCACGAAATGCCGTCCGGTTTCGACCAGAAACAAGACACCCAGGCCGAGCACGACCGTAGCGGCCACCACGGTGAAGAAAAGGGTCAGGCGCTGGGTCAGCGGGAGCCTGCCCCAACGGGAGCGTGACAGCACTCAGGCCTCCTCGGGCAGATCCAGCACATAGCCCATGCCGCGCACGGTCTGGATGAGCTTGACCGGATGGCCTTCATCAATCTTCACGCGCAGGCGGCGCATGGCGACTTCGATGACGTTGGTGTCGCTGTCGAAGTTCATGTCCCATACCTGCGATGCGATGAGCGAGCGCGGCAACACCTCGCCATGGCGGCGCATCAGCAGCTCCAGCAGGCCAAATTCCTTGGCCGTCAGGTCCACGCGCCGGCCATTGCGGGACACCCGGCGGCGCAGCAGATCGAGCTCCAGATCGGCTACGCGCAGTGTCGTGCCTTCGCTGCCGGCATGGCCGCGCCGCAGAATGATGCGCACCCTGGCCAGCAGTTCGGCAAACGAAAACGGCTTGACCAGATAGTCATCGGCCCCCAGCTCCAGGCCCTTGACACGGTCCTCTACCTGGTCGCGGGCGGTCAGGAACAGCACGGGCATTTCCAGGCCCCGGTCACGCAGGGACTGCAGCACCTGCCAGCCGTTCAGGCCCGGCAGCATGACATCCAGAATCACCAAGTCGTACTGGCCATGGATGGCCATGTGCAGTCCATCCCCGCCATTGGGCACCAGGTCGCAGCTGTAGCCCGCCTCGCTCAACCCCTGGCGCAGGTAGGCCCCGGTCTTGGGCTCGTCCTCGACGATCAATATCTTCACGCGTGCTCCTTTGGTGTGCTGGTGCGAGAGTGTGCCGAGTTGGAGGCTTCCTGGCATGGAGATAACAAAAATGTAATTTTCAGAACACCAGGATGAAAGGATGGAAATTCAAAAATCTCCCCATCGTGAAATTTGACATTTATCAAGAGGAGCCCATGGCCATTTCCCACCCATTGCCATCGCCCAGGGCGCTCATGCCATGGGCATTGGCCTTGCTTGCCACGGCAGCCTTCGCGCAACCGCCGGTGGACGCCGAGGCCTCCAAGACCGTACCGCCGACGCAGTTGCAATACTCGTCCGCCATCGGCGGCTACCAGGCCTATACGGATCAGCCGGTCCAGTCCTGGCAACAGGCCAATGACAAGGTGGGCGGGATTGGCGGCTGGCGCGCCTATGCCAAGGAAATCAAGACGGGCGTGCCCGCGTCCGCTCAGGATGCGGCGCCTGCGAACGACCCACACACCGGTCATCACGGCGGAGGCAAGCCATGATGCGTTTGCGAGCCACACATGCCAAGCTGGCGCTGTCCGCAATCGGCCTCGCGGTGCTGACGGGCTGCGCCAGCGTCAGCCTGGACCAGAGCATCACGCGTGTGAATGACGAGGCGGGCAGCTTCACTGGGGGCCAGCTCGCCTTGGCTAGTACCCAGGATGAGCACAACCAGCGTGCACAGGCGGCTCAAACCTTGCTTGCGCAGCCTCTGGGACAGAAGGAAGCCGTCCAATTGGCGTTGGTGAACAGCCCGTCTTTGCAGGTGTTGTTGGCGCAAGGCTGGGCGGATTCCGCCGGTGCCGCGCAAGTGGGCCGGATTGCCAACCCCATCTTCAGTTTTGAGCGCATGACGGCGAGCCCAGAACTGGAGCTGGCTCGGGCGCTTTCCTTTGGCCTCATGGACTTGCTGACGCTGCCGTCGCGGCACGGCATCGCCAATCGGTTGATTGAGCAATCCCACCTGCGTTTGAGCGGCGATGTCGTGGATCAGGTCACGCTGGTGCGCCAGGCTTGGGTGCGTGCGGTTGTTGCACAGCAATCGCTCCAGTATGCCAAGCAGGTCTATGCCAGTGCCGAGGCTGGAGCTGAGCTGGCCAAACGCATGCAAGCCGTGGGGAACTTCAACCGCATCACCCGCGCACGCGAGCAAGCCTTCTACGCCGACGCGGCCACCCGGCTGAGCACGGCCCAGCACCAAGTCACCGCCAGCCGAGAGGAGCTGGTGCGTTTGCTTGGGCTGGATGAAGGACAGGCGCAGACGCTCAAGCTGCCCGAACGCTTGCCTGATCTGCCCAAGCAGCCACTGGATCCGCAGCAAGTTGGCTCACAGGCCACCCGTGCGCGTCTGGATATACGCCTGGCGCAGTCTGCAATGGATGCGGCCGCCAAGGCACAGGGCTTGAACATGGTGACCAGCTTCACCGATATCGAGCTCACCGGGCGGCGCAATACGACCTTCGACAATGCCGAAGGCACCCGCTCCACCGCGCGCGGCTGGGAGATCGCGGTACGCCTGCCCATCTTTGATTGGGGGGGAATGCAGCGCTCGGCGATGAACGCACGTACCCTGGTGGCGGCTAACCAGCTCGAAGCTACGGTGCGCTCCGCGGGTTCCAACCTGCGTGAAAGCTACTCCGCCTACCGCACCGCCTACGACGTGGCGCGCCACTACCGCGATGAAGTCGTGCCGCTGCGCAAGGTGATCTCGGAAGAAAACCAGCTGCGCTACAACGGCATGCTGATCAGCACCTTCGAGCTGCTGGCCGATGCGCGTGACCAGGTCGGCGCCGTCGCCGCCGCCATGGATGCGCAGCAGCAGTTCTGGCTGGCCGATGCCGCCTTGCAGGCATCCGTGATCGGACGCCCCACCAGTACCCGTTTGTCCGCCACATCCAGTGCGCCCACCGGCGGCGATGCCGGCCATTGATACAGAGACGATTGCAATGACATCCAGAAGAGATTTTTTCAAGTTCGCCGGTATTGCCGGTGGGGCCGTGGCTGCCAGTTCGGTCAGCCGCGTGGCCATGGCGGCCTTGCCTGAACCGGTGATCCAGTCCAGCCCGGACACCATGGCGCCGCTCGTGCCCAATTCCGGTCGACCGTACAACCCTGTGGTGACACTCAACGGCTGGACCCTGCCGTGGCGCATGAACCAGGGCGTCAAGGAATTTCACTTGGTGGCCGAGCCCGTGGTACGTGAGATGGCGCCGGGCATGAAAGCCCACCTGTGGGGCTACAACGGCCAGAGCCCGGGCCCCACGATCGAGGTGGTGGAGGGTGATCGGGTGCGCATCTTCGTCACCAACAAGCTCCCCGAGCACACCAGCATCCACTGGCATGGCCAGCGCCTGCCCAATGGTATGGATGGCGTTGCCGGTTTGAATCAACCTGCCATCCAGCCTGGTGAAACCTTTGTCTATGAGTTTGTAGCGCGTCGCCCCGGTACCTTCATGTACCACCCGCATGCGGACGAGATGGTGCAGATGGCCATGGGCATGATGGGTTTCTGGGTCACGCACCCGAAGGCCAGGCATCCCCTGATCGACGAGGTGCACCGGGACTTCTGCTTCCTGCTCAGCGCCTATGACATCGAGCCAGGGGCAGCAACGCCCAAGGTCGCGGAAATGACGAACTTCAATATGTGGACATGGAACAGCCGCATCTTCCCAGGCATCGATTCATTGAATGTCCGCCTCAATGACAAGGTTCGCATCCGCATCGGCAACCTCACCATGACCAACCATCCGATGCATGTGCATGGCCATGAGTTTGTTGTCACGGGCACCGATGGCGGCCCCACGCCCAAGAGCACGCGCTGGCCCGAGGTGACCACCGACGTGGCCGTGGGCCAGATGCGCCAGATCGAGTTCCTGGCCGACGAGGAGGGCGATTGGGCGTTTCACTGCCACAAGAGCCACCACACCATGAACGCCATGGGACACGACGTGCCTACGCTCATCGGCGTGGACCACAGCGGGCTGGCCAAGAAGATCAACAACCTCATCCCGGATTACATGGCCATGGGCGAGCGCGGTATGGCGGACATGGCCGAGATGGAAATGCCCATCCCGGACAACACCATCCCCATGATGACCGGCCAGGGGCCGTTCGGCTCTGTGGAAATGGGCGGTATGTTCAGCGTGCTCAAGGTGCGCCGCGATCAGAAGCACGGCGACTACAAAGACCCAGGATGGTTCAAGCACCCAGAAGGCACCGTGGCGCGAAAGTACACCGGTCCCATCGCGGAGCCAGCGCGCTTCAGTGCCGAAGGCGGGCAGTCCATGCCGCGTGTTCGCAAGCCTGCAGCACCGACCGAAGTGAATGTACGCAAGCCGACATCACAAGGCGGGCATTGAGTTTTCTCTTTAATTTTTGAACTGGAGTTCATCCATGAAATTCACCCGATTCACCGTTTCTCAATGCATCGCCGTGGTCGCGCTTGCCGCATCGGGGGCCGCGTTCGCCAGCGGCAGCCATACGGGCGGCCACGGCCATGATGGGGACGAAACGGCCATCGGCAAGCCCGGCGTGGCCGCCAAGGCCAGCCGCACCATCGCTATCGAAATGAGCGACAACATGCGCTACACGCCGTCGAACATCCAGGTCAAACAGGGCGAGACCGTGCGTTTCATCGTCAAGAACGCCGGGCAGGTCAAACACGAACTCAGCCTGGGCACCGAGAAGGAGTTGCTGGAGCACCTGGAGCAGATGAAGAAATTCCCCGACATGGAACATGACGAGCCAAGCAAGGTCACGTTGCAGCCTGGCAAGCAAGGCGAGATCGTCTGGCAGTTCACCAAGGCAGGTGCCGTGAACTTTGCATGCCTGATGCCGGGGCACTACGAAGCGGGCATGAAGGGCGCCATCAAAGTCGGCCGCAAGTGATGGCCTGAAACCAGCGCGCCAGCCCACAGATAGATCCATCCATTCATAAAGAGGACACCATGAACACCATCAAAAACATTCTTGCCATCTCCACTCTTGCCATGGGCATCGCCATGCCCGTCAGCAGCTTTGCTCAAGCGACGATGGATCACGGCAAGATGACGATGTCCCAAGCATCGGACGCCATGACCGACGGCGAGGTCAAGAAGATCGACGCGGACAACGGCAAAGTCACCCTCAAGCATGGGGAGATCAAGAACCTGGACATGCCCGGCATGACCATGGTCTTCACGGTCCGCGACAAGGGCCAGCTCGCCAAGCTCAAGCCCGGCGACAAGGTGCAGTTCGTGGTCGTCCAGGAAGGCGGGAAGATGATCGTCACCGACATCCAGCCCGTGCGCTGAGCAAAGGCACAACCGCACCATGCCGCCGGACGCGGCAACCCGAGTCCACTCTCACTGCAGGAAGGAAGCATCATGATTCACATTCGCCACTCTCTGATCGGCCTCTGCATCGCCGCCGCCTCCGTGGGCGTGTTGGCACAAGGCACGGACGAGCACAAAGATCACCACCCTGCTGACGCTGCCGCCCCTGCGGCAACCGCCGCGCCAGCGCCCGCCGCGGCACAGCCATCACCGGGCCGGGCCATGGGTTCGGGCGGCATGGACCAGCAAATGCAGGCCATGCAGGCCATGCACGAGAAGATGGCCGCCGCCAAGACGCCCCAAGAGCGCCAGGCATTGATGGCCGAACACATGAAGACCATGCAGGACGGCATGCGCATGATGGAGTCGATGCGCGGGAAGATGGCTTCGGGCATGCCATCCACCGGCATGGCAGGTATGCAACACGACCCGCAGATAATGGAAAAGCGCATGTCCATGATGGAGTCGATGATGCAGATGATGATGGATCGAATGTCCATGCCGCAAACCTCGACTCCCAGCACCAAGTGAGGAGAGCGCCATGACCCATGACCATGCATCCCATCCGCAAAGCGAGCAGCCCGGCGGATTCTGGCGCTCGCGCTATGCCCTAGGCCTGCTCGTTTTCGGTGCCGTCGCCGGCTACTTTCTGTGGACCGAGCACCGCGCCCACCTGGCGCAATGGTGGCCCTATGCCATTTTGCTGGCCTGCCCGCTTATGCATGTCTTCATGCACAGGGGCCATGGTGGCCACGGCGGGCACGGTGGTGGTTCCGGGGTGTCCGAACAGGGCGCGGGACAAGATTCCAAGAGGAGCTCAGGCCATGGAGCACGCTGAACCGTCGTATGGCCTGTGGACCCTGGTGGTGCTCAACGTGGCGATCTTCGTCATGTTCGCCTTCAGCTTCTTCAAGCCGGCGAGCGCGCGCGATTGGCGCAGTTTCGGGGCGTTCACGGCCTTCATCGTTGCGCTGTTCGTGGAGATGTACGGCTTCCCGCTGACCATCTACGTCCTGTCGGGCTGGCTGGGACAGAGGTTCCCCGGTGTGGACCTGCTGAACCACAACGCCGGCCATCTGCTGGAGCTGCTGTTCGGCTGGGGCGGTGACCCGCACCTGGGACCCTTCCACATTCTCAGCTACCTGTTTATTGGCGGCGGCTTCTGGCTGCTGGCAGCGGCCTGGCCTGTGCTCTACGAGGCCCAGCGGCAAGGGCGACTGGCGCACACCGGTGTTTATGCCAGGATTCGGCATCCGCAGTACATCGCCTTCGTCCTGATCATGTTCGGCTTTCTTTTGCAATGGCCGACACTGCTGACGCTGTTGATGTTCCCGGTACTGGTGGTGATGTACGCCCGCCTGGCGCGCAACGAGGAACGGGAAAGCGCACGCCATTTTGGACGGGCTTGGGAGGAGTATGCGCAGCACGTGCCACGTTTCATCCCGCGTTGGGGTGCAAGGGCGCAGCCTTGAGTCATGCATCGGACGACAAGAAAATGGCTGTGAACATGAAATTGGGGAGGCAGCGATGACCTTGAAACCGTTGGCCCTGTGGGCTGCGGGATTGCTGGCCGCCCTGTTGGTCGCAGGGGCGGGTTACTTCTCCCTGCGCGCCACCGACCGGCCAGCGGCGGCGCAGCACAGCCTGCGTCCTGATGATCCCCAGGTGCTGCGCATCGGTGAGCGCATTTACGCGCAGCAGTGTGCGGCTTGCCATGGCGCCAAGGGCGAGGGCCAGGCCGACTGGCGGGAGCCCGGCGCCGATGGCCTTCTGCCGGCGCCGCCGCACGATCCCAGCGGTCACACCTGGCACCATCCCGACGAGCAGCTGTTCGCCATCACCAAGCAGGGCCTCGCGCAGTTGATCAATCAACCCGACTACCGCACGGCCATGCCCATCTATGGCGGCGTGCTGAGCGACGACGAGATCGTGGCCGTACTGTCCTGGATCAAGGCGCAATGGCCGCCCGAGATAAGGCAGCGCCACGATGAGATCAATGTCCAGTACCGCAAGTCCTTGTCCCGATAGCCGACCGGGCGCCGGACGGTGCGGGCCGGATGCGTCCGCCAGGAAAGCTGCTTGACCTTTCCATGATGGCAAGGTCAAGAATTGATCCAACTTCAAGAAAGGCATGGGTATGAACCATCACTCGCATCACCACGGCCACGCCGACGGCGAACAGGTTCCGGTGCGTACCATCTATACCTGCCCCATGCACCCGGAGGTGCGCCAAGACCATCCGGGGCGTTGCCCCAAATGCCAGATGCACCTGGTGCCTGAGGACGAGGTGCACGTGGGCCACCATCACTCGCATGGGCATGGCGGAGGCGAGGGCCAGTCATTGCCAGAGCCCGTTGCCGCGCCGGTAGCGGCGGTGCCCGCTGGCACCATCTACACCTGCCCCATGCATCCCGAAGTGCAGCAGGATCATCCCGGCACCTGTCCCAAATGCGGCATGACGCTGGAGCCCATCATTCCCCTGGACGAGGAAGACAACCATGAGTTGAAGGATTTTGAGCGGCGCTTCTGGTGGACACTGCCCTTCACGTTCATCGTCACCATTCTTGCAATGTTCGGCCACCGCCTGGGATGGTTTGACATGAAAGTGCAAACCTGGCTGGAACTGGCGCTGTCCCTGCCTGTCGTTTTGTGGACTGGCTGGCCATTCTTTGTCCGCGGCTGGCAATCCCTCGTCCTTCGCAGCCCCAACATGTGGACCTTGATTGGTCTGGGTACGGGCGCGGCCTTTCTCTATAGCCTGGTGGCCACGGTGGCACCGGGCGTGTTCCCGGATTCGTTCGTCTCCATGGGGCGTGTGGCTGTGTACTATGAGGCGGCCGTGGTCATCATCTCGCTGACCATGCTGGGCCAGATCATCGAGTTGAAGGCCCGTTCGCAAACCTCTGCGGCGATCAAGGCTCTGCTCGGTTTGGCGCCCAAGACCGCACGCCGCATCAATGCGGACGGCAGCGAAGAAGACGTACCGCTGAAACATGTGCACGTCGGGGACCTGCTGCGCATTCGCCCCGGCGAGAAAGTGCCGGTCGATGGCATCGTGACCGAGGGCAGCAGCGCTGTCGATGAGTCCATGCTGACGGGTGAACCTGTGCCGGTGACCAAACGCCTTGGTGACAATGTCATTGGTGCCACGATGAACACCAGTGGTGCCTTGGTGATGCGCTCCGAGAAAGTCGGTGCGGCCACCATGCTGTCGCAGATTGTTCAGATGGTGGCCAATGCCCAGCGCTCGAAGGCGCCCATGCAGCGCATGGCAGATGTGGTGGCAGGAAAATTTGTTCTCGTGGTGGTGCTCATCGCCATTGCTACCTTTTTTGTCTGGGGTTTGTTCGGTCCGGAACCTAGTTGGGTGTTTGGCTTGATCAACGCAGTGGCCGTGCTGATCATCGCCTGCCCGTGTGCGCTGGGGCTGGCTACGCCCATGTCGGTGATGGTTGCCACGGGTCGAGCCGCGACTCAAGGTGTGCTGTTCCGCGATGCTGGCGCCATCGAGAAAATGCGCGAGGTGGACACGCTGATTGTGGACAAGACCGGCACGCTCACGGAAGGCAAACCCGCCTTCGACACCGCAGTCGGTGCCGCCGGCTATACCGCGGACGAAGTGTTGCGCCTGGCAGCCAGCTTGGACCAAGGCAGCGAACATCCCTTGGCGGAGGCCGTCGTCAGCGCAGCACGCGCCAAGGGCCTGGAACTGATCAAGCCGCTAGATTTCGAATCCGGCAGCGGCATTGGCGTGCGCGGCATCGTCGATGGGAAGCATCTGGTGCTGGGCAACACCGCATTGATGCAGCAGGAGGGCGTGGCCACTGATGCGCTCAAGGTAGATGGCGAGCGTCTGCGCAGTGAAGGCGCCAGCGTGATGCATCTGGCCGTGGACAGACAACTGGCTGGCATCCTGGCCGTGACCGATCCCATCAAGGCCACCACCTTGGAAGCCATTAAGACTTTGCACGCCAGCGGTTTGCGCATCGTGATGGCAACTGGCGATGGTCTGACCACCGCCAAGGCCGTGAGTGCAAAACTGGGCATCGACGAGGTGCATGGCGAAGTCAAGCCCGCAGACAAGCTGGCGCTCGTGGAACGGCTCCAGAAAGAGGGCCACATTGTCGCCATGGCCGGCGATGGCATCAACGATGCGCCTGCGTTGGCAAAGGCCGATGTCGGCGTGGCCATGGGCACCGGGACAGATGTGGCCATGAACAGCGGCCAGGTCACGCTGGTCAAGGGCGACTTGCGCGGAATCACTGCGGCGCGTGACATCTCCACCGACACCGTGCGCAACATGCGCCAGAACCTGCTGTTCGCCTTCGTTTACAACGGCATTGGGGTGCCGATTGCGGCAGGTGTTCTGTATCCGTTCACGGGGTGGTTGTTGTCCCCGCTGATCGCTGCGCTGGCCATGAGCTTGAGCTCGGTGTCGGTGATTGGCAATGCGCTGCGTTTGCGGCGCGGCAAGAAATGAGGCCGTAGTCCGGAGGAATGATGAAAGCCCCCACGCCAACACCAAAACCTCAGTCCTCTCCAAGCGCCAGGCCGCGAAGGGGGAAAGCAGCGATACAAAGGGTGCAACGCCTGGCGGAGGATCTGCAACCGGCCGTCCTGGACCATTCCGAGGAGTTGACGAAGCCTGCGGCACAGGAGACGTCCAGTGGCATGAAAGGAGCAACCGACGCACTGTCGGCGCAGGACTTTTTTGACTACCAGCGGGACTTCTTCGAACGCTCCATTGCTTTCTGGGACACGCTTCGCCAACGCGCGAACAATATGCTGGAGCACGAGCGAGCCGGGTTGCCGCCGCTTCTGGACTTCAAGTATGAAACGCTGCTGGACGCGCGCATCTTCGAGCGGCCAGTCAACTATGCACTGCTGCGCATCACCGAAATCGACGAGCATTGCTGGGACGACTGCGTCGATCCTGACAAACCTCCAGTCATTGTTGTCGATCCACGCGCCGGCCATGGCCCCGGCATTGGCGGCTTCAAGCGTGACTCTGAAGTCGGAATGGCCATGCGTGAGGGCCACCCGGTCTATTTCGTCATCTTCTTTCCCGAGCCGGCCCTGGGGCAGACCCTGGCAGACGTGTTGCATGTGCTGCGGCGTTTCGTCGAAGAAGTGGCCCAACGCCATCCTGGCAAGCCTCCTGTACTCTACGGCAACTGTCAGGCCGGGTGGGCGGTCACACTGCTGTCCGCCGACTGCGCTGGTCTGGTTGGACCGGTGGTACTCAATGGCTCGCCTTTGTCGTATTGGGCTGGCGAGCCCGGTGTCAATCCGATGCGTCTTTCCGGGGGGCTCCTGGGTGGCAGCTGGTTGGCGCATCTGACGGCCGACCTGGGCAATGGCCGTTTCGACGGGGCCTGGCTGGCGCAGAATTTCGAGAACCTCAAACCAGAAAAGGCGATTTGGGAGAAGTACGCCCAACTCTTCACCAACGTTGACACTGAGCAGGGACGCTTTCTGGACTTTGAACGCTGGTGGAACGGCTTTTATTTCCTGAGCCGGGAAGAGGTCCTCGCGATCGTTGAGAACCTGTTCATCGGCAACCAGCTGGAACAGGGCCTTTTCAAGATTTGCCAGGGGTGCACTGCGGACCTGAGGCGGATCAGGAATCCCATCGTCATCTTTGCTTCCTACGGCGACAACATCACGCCACCGCACCAGGCGCTTGGATGGATTCCGGCCGTCTACCAAGACACCGATGATCTCCAGCAGGCCGGGCAGCGCATTGTCTACCTCACGAACCCGCACGTCGGCCATCTCGGCATTTTTGTGTCCGCCGGAGTCGCTCGCCTGGAGCACCGGGCCATCCTGGAGAGCCTGGCCGACATTGAAGCGCTGGCACCGGGCCTCTACGAAATGAAGATCGACAACCCGTCGGCTGACCCGGACTGCCATAAGCCGTCCTACAGCATCCGCTTCGAACCCCGTGAGGTGGGAGACCTGAAAACCGATTACCCGCAAGAAGCTTTTGAGCGCGTGAAACAGGTCTCGACATTCAACGAGACACTTTATCGGGCATTCGTCAGTCCCTGGGCGCAATCGCTTTCTACACCCTGGACAGCCGAATTGCTCAAGTGGCTTCATCCAATGCGCAGCAGTAGGTATATGTTTTCAGAAACATTCAATCCCTGGATGAGAGGGGTCAGCATGCTGGCCGAACCGCTCGCCAGGAGCCGACAACCGCTGGCTCCGCATCACCCATTGATCGAGCGCGAGCGTGAAGCGGCAGAACAAGTAACCCAGGCGCTGGGACGACTTCGCGAAGGCCGCGACGCTGCGATCGAGCAAGCGTTTCGTCTGATGTTTCAAAGTCCTGACGTGCTCTTGAGCGTCCTGGGGACGATGGGCAAAACCGGAGACGGTAGTGCGGGGCGCCACAAAGCGGACTGAGCCCTGATCGAGGGGCATTTTTCACCAAGGATTGACATGATGACAAGAAGAAACAATGGGCTTGTGACAGCGGTGCAGATCGGCCTGCTGGCCTGGTCCGGAACCACCTTGGCCGCCGATCAGGTCTATGTGGCCAACGAGGGTGCTGACACGGTCAGCGTGCTCGATGCGGCATCCTTGAAAACGCTGGCGAGCGTGCGCGTCGGCAAGATGCCTCACAACGTGCAAGTCTCCCCCGACGGAAAGCTTGTGTGGGTGACCAACAACGGCGAGCCTGGTCAGGCGGTTGACGCTTCTGTGCACAAGGGCATGGCCCAGGGCGATCACGCTGTGATGGAAACAGGTGGCGCGGTCTGGGCCATCGACAGCGCGACCAACGAAGTCGTCGCCAAGGTGCCGGTGGGCATGCACCCAGCCCATGTGGTGGTGTCACCCGACGGCCGCCTGGCCTACGTAACCAATGGCGGCGACAACACGGTCAGTGTGATAGACACAACGGCGCGGAGCCTCGTGGCGACAATTTCGGTCGGCCAGTTTCCGCATGGTCTGCGTTTCAGCCCGGATGGCAAGGAGGTCTACGTTGCCAATCTTAAAGGTGGCACAGTATCGGTCATCGACACCGCCAGCCAGAAGGAGGTGGCGCAGGTGCCGGCCGGAAAGGGGCCGGCCCAGACTGGCTTCACGCCCGACGGCCGTTTGGCCTTTGCCTCGCTGTCTGGCGAAAACGCCATTGCCGTGATCGACCCAGCAACGCGCAAGGTGATTCGCAAGGTTGCTGTAGGAACGGTGCCGATCCAGCTGTACGCCACACCTGATTCGCGCACGCTCCTGGTGGCCAACCAGGGAACGCGCAAAAAGCCAGGCCGCACTGTCAGCATGATCGACCTGGGGAGTTTCAAGGTCGCCAAGACAGTCGTGACTGGCGCCGGAGCCCATGGCGTGGCGGTCGACCGCGAAGGCCGATACGCCTACGTTACCAACATGTACGCCAATTCGGTTTCCTTGCTCGATGTGAAAAACCATCAGGTCGTGAAAACCGTTCCGGTGAACAAGACTCCCAACGGTATCAGTGTGACGCCTTAACGGTTTTTCCGTCGTGTGCAGCCGCGAGGAGTGAGCACTAAACCCTGGAGTAACGCCGCGAATTCACCAAAACATGGCGTTTTTGATCTTCTTTTTCGCATCGACGTCGAGTTCGTCCTTGACGCGGCCACGATGGACCCAGGGGGAAAAGTGGTGAGACAGGCGACCTGCAGGCACCGGTTTTACTGCTTTGGCCAGTCTTTTGTAACACCATGGACCAGACCCATAGGGCCATAAAACGTCAACGTTCATTGGTGGCCGATATGCCACGTTCAAAGAAGCACATGACAAAGATGTAATTTTTGAAACATCTTGACGTCAGCTTTAAGCTCGCAGAATGCATAGCGTGCATTCACACAAAGTAGGCGGATGCCCATGCGAAATGCAATAACCTGAAATTCCGTGACCGAGGGTTCGATGCTGCGTGAGGAACTTGTGCTGAACGTGGATTGGGCCGAAGCGGTGGCGCTGTTCAATGCCGACGCGCGTCATCCCTATGGTGCGGTCGTGTTGCCTGGCATGCGCAAGGTCGTGCATGCGGCGACGAAGGCCGTCAACGGAGAATCCCGATGAACAGTTACGAACTACCACCGGGCGCCCCGGGCTTGGTTGCCGCGCTTGCTGTCGGTCTGGTGATTGGCCTGGAACGCGGCTGGCACGAGCGCGAATTGCCAGAGGGAGGGCGTGTTGCAGGTTTACGCACCTTTGCACTGACCGGACTGCTCGGCGGTGTGCTGGGGCATCTGCAGCCTGTTTTCGGCGCTTGGCCTTTGCTGGGTGCGCTGCTCGGACTCTCCTTGCTGCTGACGGTGTCCTACGCCCGAAATGCCAAACTGACGGGCAACCTGAGCGCGACTACCCCGGTGGCGATGCTCCTTACTTTGGCCCTGGGCGCCTTTGCGGCACACGGCAACATCACCTTGGCATTGTCGGCAGCGGTGGTGAGTGCTGTGTTGCTGGACCTCAAGCCGACCCTGCACGGTTGGTTGCGCTGGATCGATCACCGCGAGTTGACTGCATCGTTGCAGTTGCTGGTGTTGTCCACGGTCATCCTGCCCTACCTGCCGAACACGGGTCTGGGACCCTATGCCGCGCTCAATCCGTACCAGCTTTGGTGGGCCGTCATCCTGATTGCAGGCCTGTCGCTGACGGGGCACTTCGCCATGCGGATCACCGGTGCGCAAAGGGGTGTGCTGTGGACCGGGATTCTGGGAGGGCTGGCCTCTTCCACGGCTGCCACGATGGCTTTGGCCCGCTATGCCCGTGCGCAGCCTTCGCTGGCCGGCGCGGCGGCGGCCGGCACGTTGGCCTCGTGTGGCGTCATGTTTTTTCGCATGGTCATTCTGCTGGGCGTCATCCAGCCGAAGCTGGTGTCCAGCTTCGGCAGCGCCCTGGTAGTCACTGGCGTGGTTTTGCTGTGTATTGCGCTATGGCGGTGGCGCAAAGTGGATCGCACTGCAGTGGAGGAGGGCGCTGTCGGCGCGATGGCGCCATTCGACCTTGGCACCGCGCTCGGTTTTGGTGTGCTGCTCGCTGTCATGAGTGTCCTGGTGCCTGCGGCAAAGCAGTGGCTGGATACCAGCGGCCTCTATGTTTTGTCGGCGGTGTCGGGCCTGGCGGACGTGGATGCGATCTTGATCTCGCTTGCTCGGCTGTATGGCTCTGGAGGATTGTCAACGGTGGCCACTGTCACGGCGCTCGGTCTTGCGACGTTGGCAAACATGTTGACCAAGGCCGGCATCGCCTGGACGACTGGTGGGACGCAGGTCGGTAAGTCCGTGGTGTCCGGATACCTGGTCGCGATGGCTTGCGGAGCGATCGTCTTGGCGCTGAGCCTGACGCTTTCGTGAGCTCCACCGGCCATGTCTTCGGAATTTTTGTGTTTGAAAAATAGGTACCACCGCTATGGAAAAATCATTTCATCGATTCTCTGAACTGTTTGCCCAGCTTGGGCTGCGCAGGGACGCGGCAGGCATTGGGGAGTTCTTGGAGGCCCACGCTCCGCTGCCGGCCGATGTGCTGCTGGCCGATGCGCCATTCTGGACGCCAGCTCAGGCGACACTGTTGCGTGAAGAGCTTCTGGAAGACGCGGACTGGGCAGAAGTCATTGACCAGTTGAATGCCGCCTTGCGTGCACCAAGGGGCAGGTCATGATGTCGATGAAGAATCGCCTGTCATTGGGGGTGGTACTGGTGTCTCTTGCGCTGAGTTCGATGGTTTACGCGCAGGAGCTCAAGCTAGGGTCGAGTGTCGAAGGCTTGCTGCAAGCGGCCAGGGAGCGAAACCCCGAGATCGCCAGCATGCGTTTTGATGCGGATGCAGCAGCAGAGCGCGTCGTGCCTGCGGGCGCCTTGCCGGACCCCAAATTCAGAACCGAGCTGCGCGACATCACGCGCATGGGCGAACAAAACCCCACCTTGCTGCCGGGGCGCGTCGGAAGCACCCGCTACCTGCTGATGCAGGATTTTCCCTGGGTGGGTAAACGCGGTCTGAAGCGCGAGGTGGCTGAGTCGCAAGCAGAAGCTGCGAGACACCGTGCAACAGGCACCTGGGTTGACTTGGCTGGCAAGATCAAGACAACCTATGCCGAGCTCTATTACCTGGACCAGAACGAGCGTTTGTCGCGGGAAATTCTCGACCTGATGGCGCAGCTGGAAAAAGTGGCCCAGGTCCGCTACGCGGGTGGGCTTGCTGCGCAACAGGACGTGATCCGTGCGCAGGTGGAACAGTCCACCATGCGCAACGAACTGATCGCACTGGATGCTGAGCGCCGCCAACTCCAGTCCAGGTTGAATGCTCTCGTGGGGCGTCCGACCTCGGAGCCTTTGGCTGCACCCGGGCAGATCCGTGCATTGCCATCGCTGGAACAAGTCAGCTTCGCGGCGCTGGAAGGGCGTGCCCGACTCAACAATCCATTGTTGCGTACGGAGGAATCCCAGATCAGGGCTGCCGAGAAGAGCCGCGAGTTGACCTACAAGAACCGCTATCCCGACTTCAACGTCGGTATCTCTCCGATTCAGTACAGAGGGTCGGTCAAAGAGTGGGAATTGATGGTGGAGATGAACATCCCCCTGCAGCAAGACTCGCGGCGCGCCCAGGAGCGGGAGGCCGAGGCGATGTTGGCCGCAGCGCGCTCACGCCAGGAAGTCGTCTCGAATCAAATCCTGGCAGACCTTTACGCCAACGTGGCGGCTTTCGAGTCTGCCCGGCGTTCTCTGGCGCTCACCACGGACAGCCTTTTGCCGCAATCCGAGTTGACCTTGCGTTCGGCGCTGGCCGGATACCAGACAGGCAAGGTGGATTTTGCAACCTTGCTGGACGCGCAGCGCCAGATTCGCCAAACCAAATTGAACCAGATCAAAGCCGCGGTGGAAGCGCAGAAGCGCCTTGCCACCATTGAAAGCATCGTGGGAGAAGAACAATGACAACAGGTTTCAAGACCGGTGTACTCCTGGCTATCGTCGCCGCAGGGTTGGCGGCGGGCGGTGGCTATTGGATGGGGCAGCGCCAATCCGAAGCCCAAAGCGGTGACCAGACTGCGTCGCCAGGCGCTTCTACCGTTGCCGCCAAGAAGGAGCGCAAGGTACTTTTCTACCGTAACCCGATGGGGCTGCCCGACACATCTCCCACACCGAAAAAAGATTCGATGGGGATGGATTACATCCCGGTCTATGAGGGGGAGCAGGAAGAAGCAGAAACCAATTCCAACCAAATTCGCATCAGTACCGAAAAGATTCAGAAACTCGGCGTGCGCACCGAGGCGGTAAGTCTGCGTTCTCTGGACAAGGTGGTACGTGCCGCCGGCCGCATCGAACCAGACGAGCGCCAGACCTTCACCATCGCTGCCAAATTTGAGGGCTACGTCGAGCGTTTGCATGTCAACGTCACGGGACAGGCGGTGAGCAAAGGGCAACCACTGTTCGAGGTCTACAGTCCCGAACTGGTGTCCGCTCAGCGCGAGTACGCCATCGCGGCACAGGGTGTCGATGCGTTGAAGGGGGCCTCCGGAGAGGCACAGCGTGGCATGCGTGAGCTGGCCGACTCCAGCCTGGCGCGGCTTCGCAATTGGGACATCTCGGACGAGCAAGTCAAGGCCCTGGCCAAATCCGGCGAATCACGCCGCACGCTGACATTCCGCTCACCGGTGGCGGGGATCATCACCGACAAGAAGGCCGTCCAAGGCATGCGCTTCATGCCGGGTGAGATGCTCTATCAGGTTGCGAACCTGTCCTCGGTCTGGGTCATCGCGGATGTCTTCGAGCAAGACATCGGATTGGTCAAGTTGGGGGGAAAAGCCAAGGTGCAAATCAATGCCTACCCAGACAAGATGTTTCAGGGGGCGGTCAGCTATGTGTACCCCACCCTGAAGCCTGAAACCCGAACGGTGCAGGTGCGCGTCGATTTGTCGAACACGGGGGGCTTGCTCAAGCCGGGCATGTTTGCCCAGGTGGAGCTTCCGACCGCCAGCAAGGGCACTGTTTTGACAGTGCCGACTTCGGCTGTGATTGACAGCGGCACGCGCCAGATTGTCCTGGTGCAACTCAAGGAAGGCCGATTCGAACCTCGCGATGTCAAAGTGGGCGCACGCAGCGACGACCGCGTTGAAGTGATCGAAGGCGTACGCGAGGGAGAACAGGTGGTCATCGCTGCCAATTTCCTGATCGATGCAGAAAGCAACCTCAAGGCGGCCGTGGGGGGCTTTGGGCACTCCTCACATGGAACTAAGCCGGGCGCACAAGGCACCCCGGATCTGATTAAGCCTGCTGCCTCCGTCGGACATCAGGGTGAAGGCAAGGTGGAGGAGTTTGATGCCAAGGCCGGCACGGTCACTATTGCCCATGGCTCCATACCTACCCTCAAATGGCCCGCGATGTCTATGGAGTTCAGGGTCTCCAACAACGGGCTGCTGGAGGGCATCAAGCCTGGCGCATTGGTCGCCTTCGAGTTTGTTGAGCGTGGACAGGGCGAATGGGTGATCACCTCCGTGAAACCCGTGGGCAGCGCGGCTGCCAATGCGCACACCGGCCATAACTGACCGTCAGGGAACACCATGCTCGCGAAGATCATTGACTGGTCGGGGAACAACCGTTTTCTGGTTCTGCTTGCTACGCTTTTTGTCATTGCCGGGGGGGTGTTCGCGGTACTGCGAACACCGCTGGACGCGCTGCCGGACTTGTCCGACGTGCAGGTCATCGTCTACACCGAATACCCTGGACAAGCGCCCCAGGTGGTCGAGGACCAGGTCACCTATCCGTTGACCACATCCATGCTGTCGGTGCCCAAGTCCAAAGTGGTGCGAGGTTTTTCGTACTTTGGAGCGTCCTTCGTTTACATCATCTTTGAGGATGGCACAGACATCTATTGGGCACGTTCGCGCGTGCTGGAATACCTCAACTTCGCTTCCAGCCGAATGCCCAAGGGTGTCACGCCGCAAATCGGCCCTGACGCCACCGGCGTGGGTTGGGTCTACCAGTACGCGTTGCTTGCCAAGGACAAGACGCTGGCCGAGTTGCGCACATTGCAGGATTGGTATCTGCGCTATCAGTTGACCAAGGCACATGGCGTGGCCGAGGTGGCATCCATTGGTGGCTTTGTCCAAACCTACCAGGTCACCGTCGATCCGGTAAAACTGCGGGCCTACGGCATTCCGTTGGCCAAGGTGTCGCAGGTTATTCGCGATTCCAATCGTGACGTCGGAGGCCGCGTCGTGGAGATGGCCGAGACGGAATACATGGTGCGCGGCAAAGGCTATTTGCGCGGTGTTGCGGACATTGAAAATCTGGTCGTCAAGGCCGAGAAGGGCACGCCCGTATTGATTCGAGATATTGCCCGCGTCGAAATCGCTCCCGACGAAAGGCGTGGTCTTACCGAGCTCAATGGGGAGGGCGAGGTGGTCTCGGGCATCGCCATGGCCCGCTATGGCCAGAACGCCCTGGAGGTCATCCATAACCTGAAGGAGAAGATCGCCGAGGTTTCGACCGGCCTGCCCGAGGGCGTGACCATCGAGGCGGTGTACGACCGCTCCGACCTGATTCATCGAGCCATCGATACGCTCAAGCGCACGCTGCTGGAGGAAAGCGTGATCGTTGCCTTGGTCTGCATGGTCTTTCTGATGCACATGCGATCAGCCCTCGTGGCTATCTTGATGTTGCCCGTGGGGGTGCTGATCTCCTTCATCGCGATGCGCATGCTGGGCATGAATTCCAACCTGATGAGTCTGGGTGGTATCGCCATTGCGATCGGGGCCATGGTAGATGCGGCCATCGTCATGATCGAGAACGCCCATAAGCACTTGGAGAGACTCCCGCCCGAGCACGACGGCAAGCAGCGAGCGCAAGCCATGCTCACGGCCTGCAAGGAGGTCGGCCCGGCACTGTTCTTCTCGCTGCTCATCATCACCGTGTCGTTTCTGCCCGTGTTCACGCTGGAATCACAGGAAGGACGCATGTTCTCGCCGCTGGCCTTCACCAAGACCTTCTCGATGGCGGGCGCGGCACTGCTGTCGGTGACGCTGGTGCCGGTGCTCATGATGATTTTCATTCGCGGGCGCATCATGCCGGAGTCACGTAACCCGGTGAACCGGTTCCTGATCTGGGCCTACCGGCCCATCATTGCCGCTGTGATGCGCTGGAAGAAAGTGACCATTGCTATTGCCCTGATCGTGCTTGGGGTGTCGTTCTATCCGGCCAGCAAGCTAGGGTCGGAGTTCATGCCGACACTCAATGAAGGCACCTTGCTCTACATGCCCGCTTCGCTGCCCGGCATGTCGATCACCAAAGCCGCCGAGTTGCTGCAGACGCAAAACAAGATCATCAAGAGCTTTCCGGAGGTGGAATCGGTCTACGGCAAGGCAGGGCGAGCCAACACGGCCACCGACCCCGCACCGACGGAAATGTTCGAGACGGTCATCAATCTCAAGCCTGAGTCAGCGTGGCGATCTGGCATGACCACCGACAAATTGATTGCCGAGATGGACAAGGCACTGCAATTTCCGGGAGTCTCCAATGCCTGGACCATGCCCATCAAGGCGCGCATCGACATGCTGTCCACCGGCATCCGCACGCCCATTGGAATCAAGGTTTTTGGCAAGGACCTGGACGAGATGGAACGCCTGGCGCGGGAGATCGAGACCGTGGTGAAAGCGGTTCCAGGCACGACCTCGGCATTCGCGGAGCGGATCACAGGCGGTTTCTACCTCAACATCGAGCCTGACCGCACTCAGTTGGCACGCTACGGTCTGGCGGTGGGCGATCTGCAGGACGTCATCGGTACGGCGCTTGGCGGGGACATGGTGACCACCACGGTCGAGGGGCGAGAGCGTTTTGGCGTGACGGTTCGCTACCCACGCGAGCTGCGGTCTGATCCCCAGCAGATCGCTCGCGAGGTCCTGGTGCCGACCATGGATGGAGCCATGGTGCCGCTGGGCCAGGTCGCGCGCGTGGAGGTGGCCAAGGGCGCACCGGGCATCCGTACCGAAAATGGATTGCTGTCAGCCTACATCTTTGTGGACATCCGAGATCGTGACATCGGAGGCTACGTCGCCGAGGCGCGCAAAGCAGTGAACGAGCAGGTCAAATTCCCGCCAGGCTACTACGCCACATGGAGTGGTCAGTTTGAATCCATGGAACGAGCTATCGAGAAGATGAAACTCGTTGTGCCGGTAACGTTGTTGCTCATCTTCTTGCTGCTGTACCTGAATTTCCGGCGCCTGACGGAGACACTGATCGTCATGCTGTCGGTGCCGTTCGCGCTGGTCGGCGGAGTCTGGCTGATGTGGTGGCTTGGCTACAACCTCTCCGTCGCGGTTGCGGTGGGCTTCATCGCCCTGGCCGGGGTGGCCGCTGAAACCGGGGTCGTCATGCTGATCTACCTGGACCACGCCTGGGAAGAGATCAAGGAGAAACGCCGCACTGAGGGGAAAGAGCCAGGAGTTGCTGACCTTTATGAGGCAGTCATGGAGGGCGCCGTCGAACGGGTTCGTCCCAAGATGATGACGGTCGTTGCCATCATGGCGGGCCTGCTGCCCATCATGTGGGGGACCGGCACCGGCTCGGAAGTGATGAGTCGCATTGCCGCACCGATGGTCGGTGGCATGATTTCCTCGACCGTACTGACACTGGCCGTGATCCCTGCGCTTTACGCTCTCGTCAAGCAAGTTGAACTTCGAAGAAGGCGAGCTTGATGCGATTGGCCTCGCATGCACAAGAAACTGCTCGCCCGTGGCATCCGGGTGGGCAGGGAACGTGTGCGCCGCCTGATGCAGCAGCACGGCATCCGGGCCAAGACCCGGCGCAAATTCGTGGTGACCACGGACAGCCGCCACAGCCTGCCGGTGGCCCCGGACCTGGTGCAACGACGTTTCAATCCTGATGCACCCGACCAGCTCTGGTATGGCGACATCACCTACATCGCCACCGACGAAGGTTGGGTGTACTTGGCGGCGGTCATCGACCTGTTCAGCCGCCAAGTGGTGGGCTGGAGCATGCAGGGCGCACAACGAGGCCGCCGTCAAGGCACTTTGTTCCCCCCACGCAGCTCAAGCCCCCTGTTTCGCATACCAAAGGAATCATCATGAACAAGCTGATCTACCCCCTCGTCGGCGCGCTGATGCTGGGCGCCACCTTACCGGTCCTGGCCGGCCCTGACTTTCAGGCCATCGAGCAAGGGCGCAAGGCCGGGCAGGAGGCCGAGGCCACGCGCACGCGAGAGGCCGCCGAGGCCGCCAAAGCCGGCCGTGGCGACTGCCCGCCCCAGCCCTTGATCCTGCCGCTTGACCATGGTCCGCGGGCCCTGACTACGCCCTACCTGAACCAGCTGCGCAACCCCAGGCCAATGTGCTTCGCTACGACCAATTGAGGGAGGTGCGCTATGCGTCATGACCCTGCCATCGCTTCCATCGTGATCATGCTGCGCGAGCTCAAGATGCACGGCATGGCCCAGGCGGTTGCGGAACTGGCCGAGCAAGGTGCGCCGGCCTTCGACGCAGCACAGCCCATCCTGTCCCAACTGCTCGCGGTCCTTGTTGACCCGGCTCTGTGCCTCGCGCTCGGTCTCGTACTGGGCAAGCTTGCGTCCCGCCGTGCCGACCCACTGATCCACCGGATTGACCTGGCCGCCTGGCGGCATCACGCCGATGTTGGTGACGTCGCCGGGCTGGGGCTGGGCCGCGCGGCCGCTGTGCGGCTTGGCGTCGCTTCCCGCGAAGCTGAAGATCATCCACAGCAGGCCGATGCCGCCGCCCAGGATGGCGGCCAGCAGCGCGTACTGGCGCTGGCGCGGCGATAGCCGTTCCAGCCAGCCGCGCACGGCGTGGCTGGATGGCCGTCCGGTTCCGGACGGCCCCGAAGGCATGGAAGGAGTGCTCATCGTGAGCCTCCTCGCCGGATCACATAGACGCTGCGCACCGTGCCGAGCAGGTTGAGGATGATGGCGAGCGCGAGGAAGAGGCCCGCAGCCAGGGCACCGACGGCCAGGCCCAGGCCCCGGTTGCGCCGGCGCATGTCCTTGAGGTCGCCGCTGAGCCGATCGAAGTCCATGGTGCTTCTCCGGTTCAGCCGACCATGCGGCGGATGTGCGATGGCGGCGTGGCGCGCATGGCGGTGGCGGGATTGACCGGCAGGTGCCAGTACAGCCAGTGCAGCGCGAAGGCCGGGTGCTTGTCCGCCTTCAGGCGGGCGATCCAGCGTGAGACAGCGATACCGGCCGCCATGCAGACCGCGAACGCGGCCTTGCTGGCCGACAGGTATCCGCTGGAGAGGGCGGGGCGCAGACGCCGATGACCAAGGATGTTCTATGAGTGACTACTTCAGCGACCGCGAACTGGGTCCCAAAGCCAGGGCCGAGCAGGAGATGGGCCCTGTGACCTGGGCTGGTATCGCGGCGCTCGCGGCTTCATTGGCCAATAGCGGGGCCTTTGGGGCGAGCTATCCGGAGCGGTGCCCCGATGGGCAGGTCATCTGCGGCAACGAGATATCCGATCTGAAAAGTGCGATCGAAGCTGAACTCCACGGCTTGACATGGCCACTGCAGACCGACCGAATCGATGAGGAAAGCTTCATTCGCACCAGCGAGCCCTGGGCGCCTTCGACCTTGGTGGCGCTGGACTTCGTGGAGTTTGTGTGGCGCAAGGTGGCGCTGCCTGTCGTTGGCTGGCATCACGACTATCACCGACACCACCACCTCACGTTCGACATCGAGGCGGGGCGTGCGGCATTCCGTTCGGACGTGAACCGGATCCTGGCTCGCAATGGCATGGCCTATGAACTGGGAGAGGACGGTGCGATGCGGCGCTTGTTGCCGGCCGTGCTCGGGGAAGCCCTGGTGCGGACCTACTTCAGAACCGGGGATCGGACGCTGGACGTGATGCTGGAGGAGAGCCGGACGAAGTTCTCGGACCCGGACCCCTTGATTCGGCGTGAAGCGCTTGAGCGGCTGTTTGATGCCTGGGAGCGCATCAAGTCCCTGGCCGATGCCCACAAGGCCAAGTCGGCTCAGCTCATCCTGGACAGGAGCGCTTCCGAGCCCGCGTTTCGCGAGGTTCTTGAGAAGGAGGCGCGCGAGCTGACGCAGATCGGCAACGGCCATCTGTTGCGCCACCATGAGCGCAACCAGACACCGGTGATCGATGTCGACCATGTGGACTACCTGTACCACCGGTTGTTCGCGCTGGTCGAGTTGGTCATCCGCCGGAACTCGCCTCGCTAGGAGGCCGGTCGACGATGGCGCAACCACACCGACCACCGCCGCTCGAAACACTGCGCGACGCGATCGCCGAAGCCTTGTGGGGCGCCGTGAGCGCGCCCGCGCTACCCGCCGCCTGCGTTGCCCTGGGGCTGCGGGACGGCGATTCGGCCGAGGCGATGAACAGCAAGCGCAAATACGTGCGCAGCCGCATCACAACATTCAAAGGGCCAGAGCTGCTCGCGCTGGCGCAGCGCGTGGTGGAGGAGTTCGGAGCTGCGGACCTGGCGGACTACGTGAGTGAGCTGACGACGCATGCCGATCACCGCATCACGGATCTCACCCGTCGCGCCGTACTCGCGGAGCTGGTCTCAGCGGGAGAATTGTTCGGCAACCTGCCAGTCTGGGACGGCATCGCGGTGCTGAGTCCGGATCTCGAGAAGCCCGCGCAATACTCAACCAAGTTCGCGGCCACGCTGCGCGATGACATCCAGCGGCACTATGTAGAAGACAACGATCTGAACAATGCCGAACTGCTGGAGCTGTGCGGCGCATTGACATGCTCGCAGCAGCGCTTCTTCGACATGCTGGAAAAGGTTGTCGATCCGGTCTGCCGCCGCGGGCTGGAGGAGGAACGCCTCGTTCAAGCGTTGAACAAGCTGCTGGTCGCCGACGGCTTCGTGCTTGTCGTCGTCGGCGAGGTCTCGCGCCATCCCCAGTACGGTGTGCGCCGCGTGGCCAGTGGGGTGGCCGGCGCGCCGAAGAACCTGATCTTTGCTGCGATCAACTGCAAGCCTGACCTGTATTTTGCTGACGCGATCAACAACGACGTTGCCATCGCCAACGATTCCGACGCCTTGATCTACGACCGTGTGCTGTCCGATGGCGGCCTTCGCTGGGACGTTCTGGTCGACTGGTGGCGCGACCGAGAACGGCGCGAGGAGGTGGCGGACGCCAGGAAGAGCCTTTTCGTGAGGCTGCGCACCGCGGTTCACGCCGCCCAGTCGCCGGGCGAAGTGGCCATCTTTGAGGCCTACTACGCTCACTTCGCGCGAAGCATGGGCGACAAGCTGCCGGCCCTGATTCCTCAGGTCTACCTGCACTACGACCCCAGGGCGGCGTCGGAGCGTGGCGCCGGCCGCGTCCTCGCGAGGCAGCGCATGGACTTTCTGCTCCTTCTGGGGCATGGCGTCCGTGTTGTGGTCGAAGTGGATGGCAAGCACCATTTCGCCAATGGAGAGGTGGCGTCGCCGGCGCGGTATGCGGAGATGGCAGCGGAAGACCGCCGCCTGCGCCTGCAGGGCTACGAGGTCTATCGTTTCGGCGCCGCCGAGTTTGCGGATGTTGAGCGCGTTGATGGGCGTTACGCGGTGGGGCCACGCTCGAAGCAGCTCATCGTGGACTTCTTCGAAAAGCTGTTCGCCCGGCACCTGGATCGCGCGAGCGCATAGTCGCCGCTGGCGCGCACAGCGAAGCCCGAGATGGGAATCTCGGGGTCCGCCGTGCGACCTGCGGTTCAGGCTTCACTGGAAAACACGGGGCTCGACGATCTCGCCGCACATGAAGGCGAGGTAGCCGCCCGCCTTGCCGATATCCGCGAAGCAGGCCACGACGGTTCCGTCATGCAATACCTGCCAGGGCCTGTCGGTTTTGTCACGATCCTTGCGGATCGTCAGGTCGGGCGTGCGATAGACCGGGTGTCGGTAGAGGTCGCGGCCCGATTCCCAGTCGATCAGGCGCAGTAGGCAATTCGTCAAGATGGCCGTGCCACCGCCATCGGCGCCGGCCTCGATCAGCAACGGCACTTTCATCATGCCGCCAGAACGGCCGATCCGGCCGACCACATCGTGCTCGTCCAGCCAGCAGCGGCCGGTAGCGGTGTCGCCCTGCACCAGCCGCACCTTGCAGCCATCGCGGCGACAGATCTCCAGCGCCCGGGCCGCCTTGGGATCGGTGCCCGGGTCGAAGTAGGTCTGCAGTGTCAGCTGTGAACGGCCCCATGCGGCGATGGCGGCCTGGTACTTGGCGTAGCCGTCCAGCGAGCCGTGGTCGCTGGTCGCGAAGGCCAGGTCAGGCCGTTGCAGCCGGGCGGCGATTTGGTCGGCATGGCTGCGCGCGTTGTCGAAGCCCAGGCAGGTGTAGCCATCGCCGCAGGGGATGACGTACAGCCGTTGCTCGGCATTCAGGGTCACGTTCATGGCGGGTTCCTTGAGGGTTGGGGCAGAACCCGCCCCCCAGCGGAGCGAGCCCCGCCGGGTTGGATTGGAAAAGCAGATGCCGTGGCATCCACCCGATGCTTCGGGCGACCAGCCGTTGCGGCTGGGGCCGCACCGTGGTGACGAACAGGCGTCGCAGCGCCGTCACTGCGCCAATGGTCAGGGATGCGCAGGCGCCGACCTCGGCCATGCCCGGTCGCACGCCAGGATGCTGACGAAAATCAGGCAACCGCTGGTGAGGAAGGACAGTTGGCGGCCTGTCGGCGGTCTCGGGGCGCGCGTTGGGTATTCAGCCTGCGTGCAGGACGACCGAAGGCCGGTCGAAGTGGTGTTCGACAACCCGGTTGCCGACGTTGAAGCACTGATCCAGGAAGATGCCTTCGATCAGGCTGGCGGGTGGCTCGATGCCCAGGGTCGCCAGTTTGTCGGCCACGGTGTTGATGTCGCTCCAATCCAGGCCAGGGTCGCCCAGACTGTCGTAGACGAACGCTTCCTCCTGATGGGGATCCGCATCGTTGTCGTGGATCACGTGCAAGTACAGCTCACGCAGAGGCCGGTCGTAGCCGGCCACCACGGTGAGCTTGCGGCCCTGGCGGAGCAGGTGCAGGAGATGGCGGCTCATGCCGGCCGCTCCAGTGACGTCGTCACTGCGACGGGGGCGGGGCGTCTCGGACGGCGGGTGCGGCTGAAGTCCATGCCGCACTGGCGGCAGCGGAACCAGGTACGCAATCCCAGCGTGCCGAGCAGCGAACCTTCACCTGAGCAGAGGGGACATGCGGGGGCATGGCGATGAGACATAAGGGTGATCTCCAGAAAAAGCGGGAACACCCTCCCCACGGGAGCAGTGTTCCCAGGGGGATATGAAGCGAAAGGGCGGCTGTCCTTTCTCAGGCAGGTGACGACTGCGACGCCCGGCTGGGCCGGGAGGGCTTGCGCAATGCAAGCAGGGGAATTTCCAGTATGGCTGCGGTGCCCAAGATCGGCGGCGCTGGCGATGCGAAGCCAGCCGGTAAGCGTCCGGATCGATGGGCGAATCACGGTGGCATCGGTGTCCGAGCCGCGCTTGGGCTGCCCCCCGTTGGCTGCGGAGTGCGGAAAAGCGGTAAAATGCATGAAATTTCAATGAAAAACTAGCCATGCCTGCCGTTGCCCAATCTCCTGTTGTCTCCTTGCGAGGCGGGGCTGCCCACCTCGCTGGCGAGTTGCAAGCCGGGCGCGTTTACCGGAGGGAGGATCTTGCAGGCTTGTCCACGGCAGTGGATCGGCATCTGCGTGAACTGGTGGCCACTGGAAAGCTGAGGAAGCTTGCCCAAGGCCTGTACCACGCACCCAAGCAGTCCAGTTTCGGTCCACTGCCGCCGGCCGATGAGCAAGTGGTGGGCGGGTTCCTGCGCGACAAAGATTTCCTGGTGTTCTCTCCCTCGGCTTACAACGCCGTGGGTCTGGGTACGACCCAGCTCTACAACCGCACGCTGGTCTACAACCACAAACGCCACGGCCTCTTCAAGCTCGGCAATCGGCAGTTCGACTTCAGGATGAAGCCGCGCTTTCCCAGGAAGCTGACGCCGGAGTTCCTGTATGTGGATCTGCTGAACAACCTGGACGAACTGGCGGAGGACCGTGATGCGGTCTTGCGGCAGGCGCGTGGCAAGCTGCCTTCATTCGATCCCACCCGTCTGCAGCGCGCAGCCGACAGCTTTGGCAGCGTGGCCACGCGAAAGCGTCTGCGGGAGTGGGTGGGTGGCTGAATTCCTGCACGAACGAGCGGACTTCGATCAGTTGCTGTCGGTGGTCGCAGACTCGCACGGCCTCGATCCCGTGCTGGTCGAGAAGGACTACTGGATCATGCATTGCCTGTGGGGCCTTCAGGCGCAGGGCTTTCAGTTCGAGTTGAAGGGAGGTACGTCCTTGTCGAAGGGGTTCGGTGTCATCCACCGCTTCTCCGAAGACATCGACATCCGCATTGAACCTCCCGCTGGCATGGACGTGAAGACGGGGCGCAACCAGGACAAGCCGGCGCATGTCGAATCGCGGCGCGCGTATTACGACGCCCTGGCCGAACAGATCCAAATTCCGGGTATCGACAGTGTGGAGCGCGACATGCAGTTCGACGACGACAAGATGCGCAGCGCAGGCATCCGCTTGATCTACGTACCGCGTGTCCCGGCGCTTACTGGCGTCAAGGACGGCATCCTGCTGGAACTCGGATTCGATGACACCGCCCCGAACCGGCCCGTCACGATCTCGTCGTGGGCGCTGGATGTAGCCATGGAGCGCGGGGTCGCGGCGGGGGACAACCGCGCGGTGGCCGTGCCGTGCTATGCGCCCACGCACACCTTCGTCGAGAAGTTGCAGACGATCTCTACCAAGTACCGCCGACTCGATGAAGCCCAGGCGTTCCCCGCCAACTTCCTGAGGCATTACTACGACGTGTACTGCCTACTGGAGTTGGATGAGGTCCAGGCCTTCATGAGGACGCCGGCCTACCAGGAGCGCAAGGCGCAGCGGTTCCGAACCGGCGATGACCAGGCCATTGCCCGCAATCCTGCTTTTTTGCTGGCCGACGCCGATCAGCGTCAGCGCTTTGCGCAGGAATATCGCAAGACAGCCGCGCTGTACTACCAGGGGCAGCCTGACTTCGAGGTGCTGCTGGACAGGATCCATCAACACATTGACGTCATGTGAGAGGGCGAGGGCTTGATGCGGCAATTTCCGAATTCGGTGCCTTCCCATGTCTGCATGTCGATACTGTACAAAAAATCAGTGCATTGTTACAATGCACCAAGAGAGTGAACAATGGGAAAAGACACCCGCATCGAGTGGACGCACCACACCTTCAATCCATGGTGGGGTTGCGTGCGCGTGTCCGATGCGTGTGACCATTGCTATGCCGAAACCTGGGCGAAGCGCCTCGGGGAAGACGTTTGGGGCGCGAAGTCGGAGCGGCGTTTTTTTGGCGATGCGCATTGGAAGGAGCCCCTGAAGTGGGACCGGGAGGCCCGGGAGAGCAAGACCAGGCGGCGCGTGTTTTGTGCGTCCATGGCGGACGTGTTCGAGAACCGCAAGGATTTGGTGCCGCATCGGCTTCGCCTTCTGGACCTCATCGCGGCAACGCCCCATCTTGATTGGCTGCTTCTGACCAAGCGAATCCATCTGGTGCGCAAGCAACTGCCAAAGGGCTATGAACTGCCATCCAACGTTTGGCTGGGTGCGACCGTCGAAAACCAGGATGCCGCAGGCAAACGGCTGAAGTACCTTCTGGAGTTCGAGACGCCGGCAGTCCGGTTCCTGTCCTGTGAGCCTCTGCTCGGGCCCCTGGATTTGCGCCAGTGGTTGAAGGCACGGGAGGGCGGCACGCGTGTGGATTGGGTTATCGCTGGCGGCGAGTCAGGGCCAGGGTCGCGTCCCATGGATCCGCAATGGCCTGAAGATCTTCGCAAACAATGCAATGCAGCCGGCGTCGCGTTCCATTTCAAGCAATGGGGTCACTGGGCGCCTATAGAGCAAGCTGCTGACGCCGTGACGGGCCGGACTCCGATCCACATCGTCAGGCGTGATGGTTCAGAGATCAAACTCGCCGCTGTCGGAAAAGGCAAGGCTGGCCGGTCTCTGGGCGGCCGGCATTGGGATCAGTTTCCGAGCACGGGAAACACGGTGTAGCGTCGAATCGACTTCAGTACCGCAGAAAGGCTTCGCTTGGCAAAGAGTCACTACGATTGGAGGAACGGACCGGCAGAGATCGATCCGCATAGTGTGACGAAGCATGAGGTGCTGGTTGGCTACCTGATTCGGTACTTCGAGCAGCGAACGCTCAATGCCCGCGGGCGGGAGCGGCTGCGCATCACGCTGGTGGACGGATTTTGCGGGGGCGGTCTTTATACGCTCAAAGGGCTGGGTACGGAAATCCTCGGTTCTCCGCTGCGCATGCTGGATGCGGTCCGGGAGGCCAGTCTCCGCGTCAACGCCCAGAGAACGAAACCCATCGATCTGGATGTGCGGTACATCTTCATCGACAAGGATGCTCAGGCGTTGTCGCACCTGAAGCAGGTCTTGCATGACAGGGGATACGGTGCGCAAGTCGGCCAATCCATTCACGTCATTCTGGGCTGCTGCCGGTTTTTCGGACACCTTGTTAAGGTGGAAGATGGAACCGGAGGTGGTTTATGGGAACGAGACGGCAATTCAGCCGAGAGTTCAAGGTCGAGGCGGTCAAGCTGGTCAAGGAGCGCGGGGTCTCGGTGGCGCAGGCCGCACGCGACTTGGAGTTGCACCAGACGGTGCTGAGGTCATGGATCAGGGAACTGGCGGCAGACCCGCAACAAGCCTTTCCTGGCAAGGGCGTGATGAAGCACGAGCAAGCCGAGGTCGAGCGGCTGCGGCGTGAAGTGGCCAAGCTCAAGATGGAGCGCGACATCTTGAAAAAAGCCGCGGCCTACTTCGCCAAGGACTCACTGTGAGGTTCGAGTTCATGGCGAAACACCGAGGAATCTGGCCGGTGGTGGTGATGTGCGACGCGCTCGGTGTCTCGCGAAGTGGCTTCTATGACTGGCTGGATCGACCGCCAAGCCAGCGCAGCCTGACCAACGAGGCGCTGGCCAAGCAGGTCAAGCAAAGCTTCGTGAACAGCGACAGGACCTATGGCGCACGCCGGGTCTGGCGCGACGTGCTCGCCAGCGGCTTGAACTGTGGCCTGCACCTGGTCGAGAAGCTCATGCAGCAGCAGGCGCTGCGTGCCAGACCGAGACGGCGTGGTCTGCCCAAGGACGAAGGCCAGCGCAGCGAGATCGCCGACAACCTGCTGGAGCGTCAATTCAAGGCAGACGCTCCGAACCAGAAGTGGGTGGCCGACTTCACCTACATCTGGACCGCCGAGGGGTGGTTGTACGTGGCGGTGGTGTTGGACCTGTACTCGCGCAGGGCGGTGGGTTGGTCCATGCAGGCCAGCATGACCTCGCAGTTGGTGGCCGATGCCTTGATGATGGCGGTCTGGCGGCGCGGCAAACCCGCAGCGCGAATGCACCACTCGGACCAGGGCAGCCAATACACCAGCGGGCACTTCCAGCAGTTGCTCAAGGAACAAGGGATCACGTGCAGCATGAGCCGTGCTGGCGAGGTCTGGGACAACTCGGCGATGGAAAGCTTCTTCAGCTCAATGAAGACCGAACGCATCGCGCGCAAGGTCTACAGAACCCGAGAGGAGGCGCGGGCTGATGTGTTCGACTACATCGAGCGGTTCTACAACCCGACTCGGCGGCACTCGACGATCGGCTACGTCAGCCCAGTACAGTTCGAACAAGCTCAAGGAGCTTAGGTCGGTGTCCAGAATTCCGGCAGCAGCCCATTCATGACGACTTTGCCTCGGCATCTCCAGCCGTGTTTCGGTTGATTGAGGCGCACACCCCCCGAGCACACACGGCGCTTTTCTTTCTGGATCAGTATGGGTACAGCGATGTGCCGGCGCCGCTGATTCAAAAGATATTTGCTGAATCACCGAAGAGCGAGGTGGTTCTGACGTTCCATGTCGCGGCCTTTGCCACCTACACCAACGATGAGTTCACGGACAAGGTCTCCAGCAAGCTGGCCGTCGACATTCGCTCGGCGCTGGGGGGAAGGACGATTGAGCAGATCAAGGAAGAGGACTCGGCGGATTGGCGGCGCTTCATCCAAGCAGCCCTGTACCAAGCCTTGGTGAAAGATTGTGGAGCTGAGTACTTCACGCCATTCTTCATTCGTGGCGAAGGGAGTGGTCAAGGCGAGTACTGGCTTGTCCATCTTTCGCGGCATCCGCGTGCGCAGGATGTGATGAAACAGGTGCACTGGGAGCACCAGAACCATTCCATCCACTACGGTGGTGCGGGCCTTGACATGCTTGCGACCCACATGATGGGGTTCCGCCAGGAGTTCGAAGGGGGATTCGTGTTCGACGATGTGGCGCAGAGCCTGTCTGCCGATGTGTTGCCCCAGCACCTTGCGGAGAATATTTTTGGGCGAGGACAGCCGGTGCAGATCGGCGAGCTTTATGCCTCGACCTGCAATACGTCCCCGGGCACCTCGCTCATGTACAAGGACGCGCTTGAGCGATTGTCCGGTGAGAAAGACATCGTCATTCGATCGGAGGATGGAGCGGTTCGGCGGCTTGCGCGATACATGCGGGATACAGATTGGATCGAACGAAACCGGCAGGGCGCGCTATTCCGCACTCCGCAAAGGGGTGGGCAGTGAGTTTTTCCCTCGCGCACAACGATGATCCTTTGCCCCATCTGCCGGTGGAATTCGGGCGGGCCGGCGAGGGTGTTGGCAGGTGGGTTCCAGAGATGAAGCACACCTTCTTGGCGAAGTATGTGGAAGGCACGCGGAGAGCGCGCGAGAAGTTCAAGCAGCGCGTCTATGTCGATCTGTTCTGTGGGCCTGGACGCATTCAGGTCAAGGGCGAAACGATGACCCGTCCTGGTGGCGCACAGGTCGCATGGCAGCACTCGCTGCGCGACAAGGTGGCCTTCACATCATGTTTCGTTGGTGACCTGGACGCGTCACGAGCATCGGCCTGCGCGGAGCGGTTGCAGGCAATGGGTGCGCCGGCCACAGCTTTGCCGGGGGCAGCCGAGTCCACGGTGGATCAAGTGTTTCGAATGATTCCGAAGGGCGCCCTGTGCCTTGCGTACCTCGATCCCTACAACCTCCAGTACCTGTCGTTCAGCGTGATCGAGAAACTGGCACGGCTGAAGTTTGTTGATTTTGCGGTTCATTTCAGCACCATGGATCTGCGGCGAAACGTGCTGATGGAATACAACCCGGATCGGGCGCGCTTCGATGCGGCAGCACCTGGATGGCGGGATCATATCGACCCGATTGCATTTGTACGTGGTGATGCCGACGAGGCGTTCTTTGACTATTGGTGCGGTCTGGTGCGCGGCCTTGGATTTTCGATCAGCCGACGCATGCCGCTGGTGCGCGATGAGGGAAATCGGCCGCTGTACCACTTGGTGTTCTTCAGTCGTCATGAGCTACCCAACAGGATCTGGGGCGATGTGGCCCAAGGTCCGAACCGTGAATTCGACTTCTAGGGAAGCTCTGAATGGATCACTTTGACCTTGTCCCTGAAAACCGCATCCCATGCTGAGGTGTTTCAATCGAAGCGAGGAGGCAAAGATGCCGTCGTGATGGCTGTTCTTGGAAAAATATAGGGAGAAGGAATGCTGTCATTCAGGGTCGTCGATTCGGCCTCTGCCCCAAGCAACGGCAATGAGGTTCTCCTCGGCCGCGACAAATGGAACGACTGGTTCACCTGGGTGACGCAGTTTCATGTGATCGTAGTCACAGAAGACCGTCGGCGGATCGATATTGGCAACGTAAAGATCGCCAGGGCGGGGATGACCCCTGAGTCTGCCATCAGCTCGGCATTGCTCGATCCCGTGTTTTCCAGGCTCGAAGCCCCGTGGTTCTCGATGGGTCAGACCGAGAACTACTACGAACAGCTCAACGAACTTGGCGAGCAGTTGCGGGACGAGTACCTCCTTGCAATGCGTGACATGGCACGGAACCCGTCACTGCTCGAGGAATATGCCGCCGAGGAAGTTTTGCGGCGATCACTGCTGCGCGATATCGATATCGACCGAGTGCGCAATCGCTTCCACCGGCTCGCGCTCGGCAATGTCGTGCTAACCGCGTTCGCGTTTCGCTACACGTTTCCCCAGGATCCGTACATCTCTGACGCTCCGCCGCGACTCGATTTCCAGGTCACGCCCGATCCAGTCCACCGACCAACGTCCACGTCGTCATCGGACGGAACGGCGTTGGCAAGACGCGCTGCTTCGACTATTTGTCGCGGGCCTTTCTTGGCCTGCAGTCGCGCGACGGAGGTGCGGTAGGCGAGTTGGGGCCGCTGAATCCTCTCGGGTTCAACGGTCCGTTTGGGTACGTCAATCCGTCCCCGAAGAAGGGCCATGACTTTGCCGGACTGGTGACGGTCTCGTTCAGCCCATTCGACGAGTACGGCCCGCTGGTATCCACCGCTGCTGTCCGCCTTCGTGCGTGCACTGAGCGAGCTACTGGTCAACCGCAACGGCGTGGCGATCATCGCGACGCACTCGCCGGTCGTCTTGCAGGAAGTGCCCCGTTCTTGCGCATGGGTGCTCAACCGCTCGGGCCACTCTGCGCGCGCCGATCGGCCCGAGCTTGAGACTTTTGGCGAAAACGTCGGAATCCTCACCCGCGAGGTGTTCGGACTGGAGGTTGTCCAGACGGGCTTTCACCGCTTGATCAGCGACGCAGTGCAACAAGGCGGATATGAACAGACCATAGCGCGATTCGGCGGCCGACTCGGAGGCGAGGCCCGATCGTTGGCTCGCGCACTCAGCATGGTGCCTCCGTCTCCACCCGACGCGGCAGGCGAGGGGGCCTGACATGCGAAGTTTGCCTCTTCCAACCGACACGCAGGCGAGTGTGTTCGCGCTGTGCCTGGGCGCCACGACAGATCCTGGCTTTCAGGCCCGCCTGACGGCAATTGCTGCCAGCCTCGCTGCTTCTGGGGTGACCTACCATGCGAACGCTACAGCGGCTTCGCTCCACCACGTCGAGCGCCGGCCCTCGGTTGGCGGTGTCACCAAGGCGGAGCTGACCGGACTTTACGAGGAGCACCTGAGCAAGACGAGCGGCGCGGCCCGCGCGGTCTATGACCGCATACGCAGCGCGGCACCGAACAACCGTTGTCCGCTGTGCGGTGTAGGCAGTGTCGCCCATTGCGACCACCATCTGCCCAAGTCACGCTATCCCGACTTGTCCATTCTGCCGTCCAACCTGGTGCCCGCATGTCATTTCTGGGGCCGCCCTTGATCTTGCCTCGGTTCACGCAATACTCCTTCTTGGCGTCCTCGATAGGCCTGGCCGTCGCCGACCGGGCCATGTGCTCTTACCAGCCAGCCCGGCGCTTGGCCTGCTCGACGGCTTCCATCGACCAATGACCCTTGGCCTGGCCCTCCAGGGAACACCCGGCGAAGTACGCCTTGCCGCGCAGTTCCTCGGCCTTGCGCGCCAGCTCGGCGGCTTCGGCCATCATGGCCGCGATCTCGTCACGGCGGGCCGGGAAGTCGGTCGCTGCCGCGCCTTCCAGCTCGTCAATCCAAGGCATGATCTTGTTGTCGCTCATCGGACTTTCTCCGGTAGTTGACCTGGGCGATATGCCCGGCCTTCAAGTGCTATATTAGGGCAAAATGTCCTAACTTGGCAAGCACTTTAGCTAAACTTTTTTCGCTTTACCGGAATCCGAAGGCTAAACTTTAGCCGCTAAAACCTTTCCCTTGGCGTCAATCCTCTTTCCAGATCACGCCCAGCCCGGCCAGGTCGCACAAGATCGCCCATGTCGCATAGGGAATCGGGGTGTCCTCGCCGATCCAGCGGCGGATCGTGCGGTCGCCCTTCGCGCCCAGCCCCAGCGCCTTCGCGGCCTTGCTGCCGCTGAACCCGGCCAGGCGCAGCACCTCGCGGACTTCCTCCCCGGTCGGCTGCGTCCATCGTTCGGCCGGTTTCAAGCACTCCAGCCGGATATTGGCGTCGTTCGTCATTCGTTCGTTCTCCTAGTCAAGTGATAAGCCGCAACTGGTCGAAGCCGTAGCACGACTGGATGCAGCTCGGGTCTGAATCGACCACGCGCCGGCCTGCGCGATTGGTCTTGTACGTTACCGGCCTGTCATCGTGCGCCCACACCTGGCGGGTGTCGGGATGCACCTTCACGATGATGATGCGCTTGCCGATGTAGTGGGCGAACACCGGATGATGGACGCTCACGATTTCGCACCGCTGGCCGGGCTTGAACTCCACCAGGTCGGCCGGGCCTCCATCGTCATTCCTGGCGATGCTGCAGGTCGCCGTGCTGCCGCCGGGTATCGTTGCTTCTG
The DNA here is from genome assembly GCF_000022305.1 of [Acidovorax] ebreus TPSY. Taxonomy (NCBI): domain Bacteria; kingdom Pseudomonadati; phylum Pseudomonadota; class Betaproteobacteria; order Burkholderiales; family Comamonadaceae; genus Diaphorobacter; species [Acidovorax] ebreus. The sequence continues at coordinate 2,306,026 of NC_011992.1, read as the reverse complement.
GCGATGCAGGCCCGCCCTGGGCCGGCTCGGCATCGTCGGCTTTGACGGTGCTGCAGGTCATCGTCGGTTCCGACGATGCGGGATCTCGCTCCGGGCCTGCGCCCTTGATCTTTCCCTTGGCGTTCGACCTGGCGGCCCTGGCCGCCTTGACCTTGGCCGCCGCCTCGGCCGCCCAGCGCCTGGCAATGAAGGCTCGATGCGAAGGCAACACCACATCGACCAGGACGAACCCCGGCGGCACCGTGACGGTCGCCGGCTCGCGCCGCGCCGGCGGCTCCAGGCCGGCCAGCCAGGCGGGCAGGGGATCATCGGCCAGACGGTCGCGGTAACTGGCCTCGACCATCACCGGGCGCTTCTTCTCGGCCCGCAGCGCGGCCAGGATGCCGCGCGCAACCTCGTCCACCGTCATGAGCCCCCGCGCCGTGTCGAAGTGCGAGCGGTAGCCCGTTTCGGAGATAAACGGCCTGTCCAGGTCGATGACGTGGAACTGGAAGTGGGCACCCAGCGGCCCGCCATAGCCGGCCTCGTACTCCACCAGGGCGCGCATGTCGCCAACTGTGACCAGGAACTGGCCGCGCTGGCTCCACAAGGGCACGTCGCCCGGCACCGCCGCGCAATGGCGCTCGATGACCTGGCCGGGCGATTCGTGGTCGGCCATGCTGCCCACGTGCGTTCCGCCGTTCATCTTCCAGATGATGGCCTCGTACTTGTCGCTGGCCGCCTCGGCGGCAGCGCCGTCGCCGCGCATGATGGCCGCGTCGATCTCGACCACGGCGGCCGCCAGCAGCTCGTCGCGGTCGCCCGGCAGCTCGGCCGCCGGCGCGCTCCAGTCTTGGCCCGGCTGGGCCGGTGGCTTGCGTTTCTTCGCCATCTGCCGCCCCTCAAGTGTCAACGTGATGCCACGCGACCACATCGCGGGCTTCGTAGCCGTGCCGCTTGCAGTCGTCGCAGAATCCCGAGCTGAACCCTCGGTGGTTCGTTCCGATCCACGCGGCCGGCTTGCCGCATTCGTGGCCGTAGGTGCCCGCCTCGGCGTTGTGGCACTTGCCGTCCGTCGCGTAGCTGTTGGTCGGGGCCTGGGGAGTGGTGTACCTGGTCATTGATCGTCTCCTGGAAGCCCCGGCCGAAGCCGGGGCCGCCCCTCATCAGTCAATAGCCCGGTAGATCGCGGCCGCCTCGGGGTGGCTGCCCGCGAAAGCGGCCAGTGAGTGATAACGGTCGATCAGGGCGTCGGCCGCATCCGTTCCAGCGGTCTCGGCCGCGAGCTGGCCCAGCGTGAACAGGGTTGCGACAATGCCGGCGGCGTCGGCCGACAACTCGCCCCGAAAGCCGTTGCCGTCCACCTCGATTTCCAGGCGGTGCGCCAGGTTGGGGGCCATGTAGACCCCATGTAGAAACCGCCATCCGACAGGGTGTAGTAGTGCCAATACGCGCCGTTGTAGCCTTCGCAGAGCCGGCGCAGCCAGCCATAGGCCAGGGCCTCGCCGCGCATCATCAGGCGCGGGCCGAAGTAAGTAGGCAGGAAGTCGAGGCGCTGGGCTTCGGCGACCAGGGAAGCGGTAACGGGCTGTTCTTGGGTGTTCATCGGACTTTCTCCGGTAGTTGACCTGGGCGAAATGCCCGGCCTTCAAGAGCTATATTAGGGCAAAATGTCCTAATCGTCAAGCTCTTTAGCTAAACTTTTTAGCCGCTAAACCTTGTCCTTTTCCTTGGCGTGCATTACAATGTAATTCACGAACCCAACCGGAGAACCGATCATGGCTGCAAACCAGCTCGTACAAACGCGCATCGACGGCGCGATCAAGGAAGAAGCGGCGGCCGTCTTGGCCGCGATGGGCCTTACCGTGTCCGACGCGGTGCGGCTGCTGCTCACGAAGGTTGCCCAGGACAAGGCGCTGCCCTTCGAGCCGCTGATTCCGAACGCCACCACCATCGAGGCGATGAAGGAAGCCCGCAAGGGCAAGCTGCCGCGCTTCGCCACCGTGGACGCTCTGATGGCCGATCTGCATGCGGCAGATTGAGCGCACCGGCCAGTTCAAGCGCGACTACAAGCGCGAGGCGAAGGGGCAGCACCGGGCCACGCTCGATGCCGACCTGGTGCCTGTCCTGGTCGCGCTGGCCTCCGATCAACCGCTGGAACCTCGGCACCGCGACCACGCGCTGACCGGGGACTGGAAAGATCACCGGGATTGCCACGTCAAGCCCGACCTGGTGCTGATCTACCAGAAGCCCGACGCCGACACGCTGCGCCTGGTGCGCATCGGCTCTCACTCCGAACTCGGCTTGTGATCGGCGGGGGCCTGGCCCCGCGTCTCACGTTTCTTTGACACTTGAGGGGCGCTTTCCACGCCATCGCCCGAGCTGGCCGCCCCCTTCCTTGGCGTAAAACCTGCGGCGGTGGAGTTGTCGCGATGTTTGAGGATCGCGCAGACGGTCGAACCGCGGCGACCTGGTTGGGGAGTGTGAGGGGGCTTTGCCCCCTCGCAAGCTCTCGAACTTATTGCCTTTTTGCCAGGCGCTTGCGCCTGGCTTTTCTAAGTCGCAGCGCCGAAGGCGCTCCATTCGTGGGGTGAGGCCGCTTGCGGCCGAGGGGCGAAGCCCCTGGGGGGATGGGAGGCCGCTTGCGGCCGGGTGGGATCGAGAAGGGGGGTTTCCCCCCTTCGGCGGCCGGTCATGCTGCGCGACAGCTTGGGCCGTATTGCCGTTTTTTTCGCCAGCTTCTAGGTTAAATACCAAGGTTTATAAGAAATGGTTATAAAAACGGTTAAAAACCTGGTTAGCATGGCCGAAAAACGCGCGTAAGTCGTTGTCACGCCAAGGAAAAATGCGAAGGGGCCGCCCCTCAAGTGTCAATGGATAAGCCCCCCATGTGTCAATACGCTGCCCCTCAAGTGTCAAGAACCGCGCCCCTCAAGTGTCAGTAGGGCCGCCCCTCAAGTGTCAATAGCGGGGCAGGGTTCCTAACAGGGTTATCCACAACTTCGGTGGATAAGTCCATGCCGATCAGGAACTTAGGCCACCTTTGCGGCCGCCTGGACGGCTCGACCAGGCCGAAATCGGCCGCTGCCCCCCAAATGTCAGCATCGCGCCGGCCTCGCTGCCCCTCAAGTGTCAACGCCAGGGCTGCGCCGGCCGGAATCGGCCGACTTGTCCCTCCCGGGGCTTACTGGGTCATTTCTGCGTGGAAATCAACAGTCAGGAGATCAAATGCGAAAACAGCAGTGCAGGATGGCATGCGGTGGAGAGGCCGCGATGCGCTTGAATTTCGAGTCGGCCGAAGGCCAACCATGCCCGAGAGGCTCGGGTTGCACAGGGAGGGTGTAGAGGGTCGTCAACAACGCTGCCGGAACAGTCGGGGCCGACGCATGGTCGGCACTTTGCTGGCCGAAACGGCAGTGCTCGGCGCACAGATTGGTGGCGCTGTCGTCGACCTGGTTGCAGTTCGTCATGGCCGCCATGTCTGACATCGCGGACATATCGGGCGACACGGCCATCGAAGCACTTGTCTGATCACCAGGCATCGTCGCGCCCGACGCGTTCATCGCCATCGTCGGGAGGGACTGCGGCGCGCCCGACAGTGCGGGGCAGGCATAGGCAGCGATGGCCATCTGGCCGAAGACCAGCACGCCGAGCATCAGCCGGCAAACGAATCGCCTGAACGCACGCGTCATCGTCATGCGACCACCTCGCCAGCGCGGCGACGTGCTTGACCACGGACGCGCGTGGAAGCGCGTCGACCGGCGAGGCCCGCATCGGCCGGGGCCGGGTCGGAGCCCTGATCCCCAGCCAGGGCGGCAATGATCGAGCATGCGGAGCCGTCTGATGCCCGGGCGCAACAATCGACCAAACTCTCCAGCGCCGAAGCCATCGACTGCAGATCGGCCACGCGCTCCCGGATCTCCGCGACGCGTTCGCGCGTGATCTCCCGAACGCGCAATTGGTCACGCGTGCTGCTCAGGGACATTAGTTCGGCGACATTCTCCAGCGAGTATCCCAGTGCCTGGGCCCGCTTGATGAAGCGCAAACGACGAACGTTGTCGTCTGAGTACTGCCGGAAGCCGCCGTCCACGCGATCGGGTGCGGCCAGCAATCCACCGCGCTGGTAATAGCGCACCGCCTCCACACCAACGCCTGCCGCGTCGGCGAGTTTGCGTATGGTGAATGCGTGGGTCGGCATGGGGAAGTAAAAGGTTCAGGCGATCAAATGGACGAAAAAATCTATGTCTGTTGTTTGGTACGTAGTTTAGGTGGCCTTGCTGGCGCGTGTCAACACGGAGCGGCAGGCAATGAATTCTGGTGGATCGAGCTCCTGCCGAGACGCTGGCGTCACGCGCAGTGTCCGTGTCGAGTCCACGCACAGGTATGCCGATTCGAGTGCCGTTTCACAGTCCGGGTTGGCTTGGGCCAACTGTTCCAGCGCGCACATCAGCGGCTCAGCGATCTCCCATCGCCGTTCGGCCACGGCTCGTTTGTAGAGCTGCAGCACCTCCTCTTCCAGAGACCCGCAAATTCCGAGTCCACGCACCATTGCAATGCCTCCATCAGGTCCTGTTGCCATGACACATACCGTAAACCTTGCCACGGTGCCAAGGTCAAGGGTGGAGTGATTGCTTGACCTTCACACGATGGAAGGATTGAAACTGCTCCAAGAAGAAGGAGCCTGTCATGAAGCCACATCCCCACGCAGCGGTTGCCGGCACAACGAAGTCGAACGTCGGCGCGGATGCCGGATACACATGTCCCATGCACCCGCAGGTGCGGCAGACAGGGCCCGGGATCTGCCCGATCTGCGGCATGGCCCTGGAGCCCGTCGTCATGACCGCTGCGACTGGAGAGAGTGCCGAGTTGCGGGACATGAGCCACAGGTTCTGGGTGGGCCTGGCGCTCAGTTTGCCCGTGGTAATGCTCGAGATGGGCGCTCACCTCGTCGATCTTCATCGCCTGGTAGGCCCGCAAACATCCAATTGGCTGCAATTGCTTTTCGGCACTCCGGTCGTTGTCTGGGCCGGCTGGCCGTTCTTCGTGCGAGGCTGGGCTTCGGTGGAGAACCGCAACCTCAACATGTTCAGTCTCATCGCCCTGGGCACGGGGGTCGCATGGGTCTACAGCGTTGTTGGCACGGCGGCGCCAGGGGTGTTTCCGGCAGAGTTGCGCATGGCAGGCGGAGCGGTCGCGGTCTACTTCGAAGCCGCTGCAGTTATCACGGTCCTGGTTCTCCTGGGGCAAGTCCTCGAACTGCGCGCACGCGAGAAAACTTCCGGGGCAATACGCGCGCTGCTCGACCTGGCACCGAAAACGGCTCTGCGCGTGAACGCCGATGGCTCTGATGAGACAGTCGAGCTCGACACCGTTGGAGTGGGGGAGCGGCTGCGGGTGCGTCCCGGCGAAAAGGTTCCCGTGGACGGCGAAGTGGTGGAAGGCAGGGCGACGCTCGACGAGTCGATGGTCACCGGTGAGCCCATTCCCGTCGTCAAGGCACCAGGCTCCAAGGTCACAGCGGGAACAATGAATCAAAACGGCGGTTTCGTCATGCGTGCCGAGAAAGTGGGAGCGGACACCTTGCTCGCGCAGATCGTCCGCATGGTCGCGTCCGCGCAGCGCAGTCGTGCGCCAATCCAGCGAATGGCCGACCAGTTCGCAGGCTGGTTTGTTCCGATCGTCATTGCCGTTGCGCTCATTGCCTTTGTTGTCTGGCTCGTCTGGGGCCCCAGCCCAGCCCTGTCGTACGCGCTCATCTCGGCGGTGTCGGTGCTCATCATCGCCTGCCCTTGCGCCTTGGGATTGGCCACGCCCATGTCCATCATGGTCGGAGTTGGAAAAGGCGCCCAGCATGGCGTACTGATCCGCGATGCCGAGGCACTGGAGCGCATGGAGAAAGTGGACACGCTGGTGGTTGACAAGACGGGCACCTTGACAGAGGGGCGGCCGAAGGTGGTGCATATTGAGCCAGCGCCGGGCTTCGATGCCGCCACCCTGCTCCGGAAGCTCGCCAGCGTGGAACGCGCCAGCGAGCACCCGCTGGCCGCCGCCATCATGGCCGACGCCCAGGCGCGCCGATTGCAGCTGTCGCCTGTCAACGATTTCGACTCCCCCGTCGGTCAGGGCGTGGTGGGGAGCGTCGACGGTACGCGGGTGGTTTCAGGAAGCGCAAAGTTCCTGAAGGAAAGCGGCATAAATGTTGACGCCGTGAATGCGGTGGCGGAGGGCTTTCGCGCCCAGGCTGTGACGGTCATCTTCGTGGGCTTCGACGATCAAGTGGCGGGTTTTGTCGGCGTTGCTGACCCGATCAAGATGAACACGCAGGAGGCGATTTCGGTGCTGCGCAGCGAAGGTATTCGTGTCGTCATGCTCACTGGCGATGGCAAGACCACCGCACAGGCCGTGGGCCGACAACTCGGCATAGACGATGTGATCGCAGACGTTCTGCCGCAGGACAAGGCGGCCGTGGTTCAGCGGCTGAAGGCAGAAGGCCGCGTCGTGGCCATGGCAGGCGACGGCGTCAATGACGCGCCTGCATTGGCTGCGGCGGACGTCGGTATCGCGATGGGGACAGGCACGGATGTGGCCATGGAAAGCGCGGGCGTGACGCTCTTGCACGGCGACCTCATGGGCATCGTGCGCGCTCGCCGGCTCTCGCAGGCGACGATGAGGAACATCAGGGCGAACCTGTTCTTTGCCTTCGTCTACAACGCGGCGGGGATCCCGTTGGCTGCCGGTTTGCTCTACCCGTTTCTCGGCATTCTCTTGTCGCCGATGATCGCCGCGGCTGCAATGGCGCTGTCGTCGGTCAGCGTCATTGCCAATTCGCTTCGTCTGCGAACGAGCGATGTGGCCGATTGAATCGCTGCAGCCGTCGCGATCCAGAGACGGCAACAATCGCCAGCAGACTGTCGTCATGGTGAAGAGGCCGTTGTTGACAGAACGATGGTCGCCAATCGGGTTCCAGTCCATCGCGTCGCTGAACAGGCGATCGACGTGGCGGCAACGCGTGCCCTTCTCGGGTCGGTAAAAGCGCAGATCTCTCCAATTTCGGTGGACGACTGCAAATCCTTGAGCGTCGACGTTCGAGGAGGGTCAGATCGCGCAAAGCCCGCAGGTCGGCCTCGACCTGAACACGCAGCCTAGCCGATCGAAGACCTGCTCGCCGAACGGAAAGTGGGCACTCCCAGCACGCGGCCCGAATCATGGCCCGATGAGCGAAAATGGTTATCGTTCTTATTTGTGGCGGACTGAAGAATGAAGCGCTTGCTATTGATTCTGTGGATTGGACTGTGTTTTTTGGGCTCTGCCACCGCGCAGACCCCCCCTGCTGGAACCGAGGAAGGACCGCGCCAGCTATGGCAGCTCCTGGACTATGTCGCCGTGGACTACGGTGGCGCGGTCGACAAGGGCGCCGTCATCAGTGAGTCGGAATATGCGGAAATGCGAGATTTCACCGCGAATGCGGTGACCCAGGCGCGCAGCCTTCCTGCGCATGCCTCCAAGGACACGGTAGTCGCAGCTGCCACCAAACTGCAGGCGGCCGTCTCCAGCAAGGCAGATGGCACAGAGGTCGCGCGGCTGGCCCATGAAGCGGAAGCGCTGCTGGTGGCCGCCTACCCCATTCCCGTGGCACCGAAGTCCTTGCCAGACCTCAAGCGAGGCGCGGCGCTCTTCCAAGCCCAGTGCGCATCCTGTCACGGCACGGCCGGCGCAGGCGACGGACCGCTCGCAGCCAAAATGGAGCCACCGCCCATCGCCTTCACGGACCGGGAACGTGCCCGCTCGCGAAGCCTCATGGCGCTCTATCAAGTCGTCTCCCAGGGTGTTGCCGGCACGGCGATGCCAAGTTTTGCTGGGCTGCCCGATGAAGACCGCTGGGCGCTCGCGTTCTTTGCCGGCACGCTTTCACATGACGTCGGCATGCGCGAACGAGGCGAGCAGCTGTGGAAACGTGATGCCTCGGCTCGCAAGGAATTTGCCGACCTGGCCGCGGTGACCACGGTCACCGAGGCTGCAGCGGCTGGCCGAATCGGCCCCGATGCGGCCCGTGATCTGACGGCCTTCCTGCGAAGCCAACCTGGGGCGGCGTCCGCGGCGGGAAACGCCGGTGGGTTGACCCTTTCCCGCACGCGCCTTGACGAGAGCCTGGCCGCAATTCGCAAAGGCGACAAGCCGGCGGCCACACGGCTGGCGCTCTCCGCCTATCTTGATGGCTTTGAGCCGCTGGAGCCCTCGCTTGGCGCGCGCAACAAGGCGCTCCTGACAGAGGTGGAGAACGGCATGCTGGCCTATCGCTCGGCGATCTCCAACGGCACGCTGGCCCAAGCCGAAACCGCAGCTCAGAAGCTGGACTATCTCTTTGCCGAGGTGGAAAAGGAACTCGGTGGCGAATCGGCGGCACCGCTCACCACCTTCCTGGGCTCGCTGACGATCCTGCTGAGGGAAGGGCTTGAGGCGCTGCTGATCGTCGTCGGCATGGTGGCCTTCCTGAAAAAGGCCGATCGGCCGGACGTCTTGCGCTACGTGCACGGCGGCTGGATCGTGGCCCTGGCCGCCGGCGGGCTGACCTGGACCGTGGCCACCTATTTCGTGAACATCAGTGGGGCGAGCCGTGAGGTGACCGAAGGGCTCTCGTCGCTCTTCGCTGCACTCGTGTTGCTGAGCGTGGGCTTGTGGATGCACCAGAAGAGCACCGCCGGCCGTTGGCAGGCCTACCTCAAGGACAAGCTGTCCTCGGCCATGTCGAAGCGCTCGGCGTGGGCCCTTTTCGGCCTTTCGTTCATTGCGGTCTACCGCGAGGTCTTCGAGACGGTGCTCTTCTACTCGGCGCTGTCGGCCGATGGAAATGGCGATGCGCTGTTGGGCGGTCTCGGCCTGGGCGTCGCGCTCCTGGCGGTCCTCGCCTGGGTGATGCTGAGAACAAGCGCCCGGATGCCGATCGGGAAGTTCTTCAGCATCAGCTCGATCCTGGTCGCTGTGCTCGCCGTGGTCCTGGCCGGTAAGGGCGTCGCGGGGCTGCAGGAAGCTGGCTGGCTGGGCGCCAGTCCGATCATGGCGCCCCGGATCGAATTGCTGGGCATGTACCCGTCGACCGAGACCGTGGTGGCGCAGCTCGTCGTTCTGCTGATCGCAGTGTCGGGTTTCGCGTTGAACGCATACAGAGGCCGGCGGTTGCAGCCGGCGTGACCTTCGGGTGGCGCAGGGCGACGGCTGACCTCATGCGCTGGCACTGCGCCGAGCCGTTTGCGATGCCTCGCGCAAGATTTCCCGGCCGCCGTTCGCAGCGATCCCGGCAACGATGACGCCCAGCACCAGGTCCGGGATGTTCGATCCGAGCCACATGACCAGCACTCCGGACAGCACAATCGCGCCATTGACGATGGAGTCGTTGTTGGTGAAGATTGCCGACGCTTGGAAGTTCACATCCTCGCCGCGATGGCGGCGCAGCAGTCTGAGGCACACCAGGTTCAAGGCCGCGTTCAGCGCGGCCATCGCCATCATGGCTGGGCCGACAGGCTCTTCCCCTCCAGCGAAGCGGCGCAGGACGTCCAACAGCAGCAGTGCGGCCAGGCCGATGAGCAAAAAGCCCGACAGCCGCGCCGCCCTCACCTTGACCATTGCCGCGCGGCCGACCGCGTACAGGCTGACCGCATAGACCGAAGCGTCGGCAAGGTTGTCCAGCCCGGCCCCCATCAGCGCGGTCGAGGCGGCCCACATGCCGAAGCCGATGCCCGCGGCGGACTGACCCAGGTTGATCAGCAACACGGCCCGCAAGATCTTGCGATCCGCTTCATTGCTTGCATCCAGGCGGTCGAGGTCGTCGTTCTCGTTTTCAGCCATGAGTTGTTTCCGTTACCCGCTGATCTTTGGCACCACCGCCGCAGTGCTCTTCGGCGGGCTTGCTGCCGGCTGGCCCTATTTTCCGACGGTGCCACTCACGGTGGCTGCCGCGCTGGCTTGGAGGATGAGCAACGTTGCGGCGCAGGTCGTGCGGCTCGCTCTGGCTCCACTGGGCCACTCCCTCGGCAGTACCCCGCCTCAAAACGTCGGAACCGGGCGCTATGGCGTGATGGAGCGCGGCACGTGGCCTCCGGAGCTCGACCCGATCACTTTCCAGCGCCGATGACCCGCTCGAGCTTCAGGCGGGCTCGGCCAAGCTGTTGAGAATGCCGCACTCGCGGGAGGTTCGGGCGCTGTCGCAGGAGCGCCGCAGATCCATCAGCTCGCGCTCGAGCTCGCGCAATTCCTTCATCTTGGCCCGGACCTGGGCGATGTGGGAATCGACCAACGCATTCACCTCGCCGCAGTCCAGCTCCGGCCGGTCCCGGAAGTTCAGCAGCTGTCGAATCTCATCCAGCGTCATGTCCTTGGCCCGGCAGCGGCGGATGAACAGCAGGCGCTGCAAATGAACTTCATCGTAGAGCCTGAAGTTGCCCACGCTGCGTGCAGGCTCGGGCAACAGGCCTTCCGACTCGTAGAAGCGCACGGTCTGCACCGGGCAATCCGCCTTTTCGCCCAATTCACCGATCCGCATCATGGTTGCTCCTCCGGAAAAGCTTGACTCTATACCTACTAGAGGTTGTCCAATGATGGCATCCGGGGGAAAGCCCTGTCAATGAAGCGCGATCTATGAACAAAGAACCTTCCAACGCATGCGGCTGCTCTGGCGGCAATGGCCAAAAGACGGGCTGCGCCACAGAGCAGGCCAACACCGAGACCACTGTTTTCCACGTGAGTAACATGGATTGCCGCAATGAGGAAGCGCTGGTGCGGCGAACGCTCGAGGGCACGCCCGGTATCGAGCGTCTGCAATTCGATCTTCCAAAGCGTCTGCTGACCGTCTCGCACCGCGAGGTCTCGGCCGATGCCTTGGAGCAAGCGTTGAACTCGGTCGGCATGAAGGCTCAAGCTCTGCGTGATGCCGCCGTGCTGACGACCTATCGCATCGAGAACATGGACTGCCCGAGCGAGGAGAAACTCATTCGTTCGCACCTCGGGACAGTCGAGGGAATCCAGGACCTCGACTTCGACCTCGCCGAGCGCACCCTGTCAGTAAAGCACCTCGCTCAAGCGCGAGAGCAGATGGAGCAGGTGCTGGCTTCGATCGGCATGCGCGCCAAGGAGCAGACGGCAAGCCAAACAGGGCCCGCTACCGCTGCCCCTGCGGCTGCGGTTGAACCGGCGGTCTTGCAAGACCAGCCGGCGCCCCCGGTCTCCACTCCGCCGGCCGGCGAGCGCGTGACGTACCGGATCGAGAACATGGATTGCCCGACGGAAGAAGCGCTGATCCGCAACCGACTGGGCAAGGAGCCGGGCGTGACCGCACTGGACTTCAATCTGATGCAACGCGTGCTGGGTGTCCAGCACACGCTGGCCTCCACGGCGCCGATCGAGAAGGCGCTGGCTTCCATCGGGATGCGCGCCTCGCGGCAAGACCTCCAGGCGGTCACCACCGTGCTGCACATTGCCAAGATGGACTGCCCGACTGAAGAGGGCCTGATCCGCGGCAAGCTGCAAAGCATGCCGGGCGTGCAGGGCATGGATTTCAATCTGATGCAGCGCACGCTCACCGTCCGGCACACGCCTGACGCAATCAAGCCCGCGGTCGAGGCTATCGAATCGCTGGGCATGGAAACGAAGGTGCAGACAACCGACGAACCGCACGACCCCCAGGCGCCCGCGCAGAAGACCAACTGGTGGCCAATGGCGGTTTCGGGCGTTGCGGCGGTGGCGGCTGAAGGCGTGTACTGGGTCAACGACGGCAACCACTGGGCCGTGATCGCCTTGGCACTGGTGTCGATCTTCACGGGCGGCCTCAGCACCTACAAGAAGGGCTGGATCGCGCTGAAGAACCGCAACCTGAACATGAACGCCCTGATGTCCATCGCGGTCACGGGCGGCATGGCGATCGGCCACTGGCCGGAGGCCGCCATGGTCATGTTCCTGTTCGCATTGGCGGAGGTGATCGAGGCGAAGTCGCTGGACCGCGCCCGCAATGCCATTCGCGGGTTGATGGACCTGGCCCCCGAGACCGCGACCGTGCGGCAGGCTGACGGCTCGTGGATCGAAACGCCGGCCAAGGAGGTCATGCAGGGTGCGGTGGTCCGCGTGCGACCTGGTGAACGCATCGCACTGGACGGCCAGATCACCGCGGGTCGATCCGCCATCAACCAGGCGCCCATCACTGGCGAGAGCCTGCCCGTCGAGAAAACCGAGGGTGACCAGGTGTTCGCGGGAACCATCAACGAGACCGGCTCTTTCGAGTACAAGGTTACCGCAGGCGCCGGCGATTCAACGCTCGCGCGCATCATCCATGCGGTGGAATCCGCGCAGGGCAGCCGCGCGCCCACGCAGCGCTTCGTCGACCAGTTCGCCCGCGTCTACACGCCGGCCGTGTTCGCGGTGGCCGTACTGGTCGCCGTCGTTCCACCGCTCGCCTTCGGCGGCGCCTGGTTCGACTGGGTCTACAAGGCGCTCGTGCTGCTGGTGATCGCTTGCCCCTGCGCTCTGGTCATCTCCACGCCTGTCACCATCGTCAGCGGCCTGGCCGCCGCCGCCCGGCGCGGCATCCTGATCAAGGGGGGCGTCTACCTGGAGGGCGGGCGCAAGCTCAAGGCACTCGCATTGGACAAGACCGGCACGCTCACGCACGGCAAGCCCGAGCAGACCGACTTCGTGCCCCTGATCGGTGAGGCGCAGGAAGTTGCTGCCTGGGCGGCAAGTCTTGCCGCGCGCTCGGACCATCCGGTGTCCAAGGCCATCGCCCGCAAGGCAAGCCGGGACGGCATTGCGCTGCACGAGGTCGGCGACTTCGCGGCGGTGCCAGGCCGAGGCGTGCGCGGCCGCATCGCCGGGCGCATGCTGCACATGGGCAACCACAGACTCGCCCAGGAGCTGGGCCTGAGCGAAGCGGCGCTCCAGGCTCGGCTGGAGACCCTGGAGCGCCAAGGCAAGACAGCGATCCTGCTCATGGACGATGCGACCGTGCTCGGCATTTTCGCAGTGGCCGACACTGTGAAGGAAAGCAGCCGTGCGGCGGTGGCCGACCTGCAGGCACTGGGCGTCCGCACGCTGATGCTGACAGGGGACAACCAGCACACGGCCGCAGCCATCGCCGCCCAGATCGGAATCTCTGAAGCCCGTGGCGACCAGTTGCCCGAGGACAAGCTCAAGACCATCGAGGGACTGGTCGGCGGTGAAGGTCAAGTCGGCATGGTGGGAGACGGCATCAACGATTCGCCGGCACTCGCCCGAGCCGACATTGGCTTTGCCATGGGCGCGGCCGGCACCGACACCGCCATCGAAACGGCCGACGTCGCGCTGATGGACGATGACCTGCGCAAGATTCCGACGTTCATCCGCCTGTCGCGCAGCACCGCGGCAATCCTCACGCAGAACATCGTCTTGGCCCTGGGTATCAAGGCGGTGTTCCTCGCGTTGACGTTCACGGGGCATGCCACCATGTGGATGGCTGTGTTCGCGGACATGGGGGCGAGCTTGCTGGTGGTTTTCAATGGCCTGAGGCTGCTCAAGACCCAGAAGGCCTGATCCGAGTGCACGCGACATTGATCTCTGCTGCGTGGCTCAAGCAGTGGCTCTACGACTGGGGTGGAGCGAACCTGAACCTGTTCATGTTTTTGAATCAGGCCGTCCCCGATCAGCTGCTATGGCTGCCTGAAGGTTTGAGCTGGGTGGGCAGCTATTGGGGTGCTCCGGCGATCGCCGCCGTCCTTCTTGTCTGGCGCCGAAGCCAAGCGCCAGATGCAACCCGTTCCGCGGACTTGGCCTTGCGAAGGTTTGTTTTCGGCCTGGTGCTCGCGATGTCTTCGGCCGCTCTCCTGAAAGCGGCATTCGCATTTCCGCGTCCTGCGGTGGTCCTGGGTGAAGGCGTTTTTCGAATCATCGGGATGCCGGACAGTCGCTATTCCTTTCCAAGCGGTCATTCCACCTATGTGGCCGTTCTGGCCGCGGCGATCTGGCCGGTCGCTGCCTGGCCCGGCCGAATCGGGCTTCTGGCTTTCGCGATCGCTGTCGGTTGGTCGCGCATCGCGCTTGGCGCGCACTTCCCCGCGGATGTCGTTGCCAGCTTCGTCTTGGGCTGGGCATGCGTTGAGGTCTCGGCCGCCCTGATCTGGCTCCTTGTACCTCGCGCGAGAGCGACTCGGTGACCGCGGGAGGAGGTCGCTCGGCAACCCTTGAACGAGCGGCCCAGCGTGATTGGCCTGCACGAATGAAGAAGAACTGATGCACTACACGCATTCAACCCACTGGTACTACCTGGCATTTGTCGTGTTTGCGAGTGACCAAGCCATCAAGAGCTACATCGACATGACCACACCTCTGGGTTGGTCCCATGAGGTGACCTCCTTTTTCAATTTGGTCCACGTCCTGAACCCCGGGGCGGCATTCAGCTTTCTGGCGCGCGCCGGTGGTTGGCAACGATGGCTTCTGCTCGCGGTCGCTGTTGGTGCCGCGATATGGCTCGTCTGGCTGCTGGCAAGGCCGGCGCGACGGCTAGAGGCGTTGGCTTACAGCCTCATTCTCGGCGGCGCGGTGGGCAATGCCTTCGATCGGGCTATTCGCGGACAGGTCATTGACTATCTCGATTTCCACCTGCGTCAATGGCACTGGCCGGCGTTCAACGTTGCTGACATGGCGATCGTGGGAGGTGCGATAAGCCTGATCGTCGCGTCATTCTCCAGGCCTGCTGGCCAGCAGTGAACACATGACCGCCGAAGCAAGGCGAAACAACCTGCATCCGCGAATCCTGCTTGCACCCTGCGGCTTCAAGGAGAACCTGAGCGTAGCTGAATTGATCGAGAGTATGGCGCGTGGAGTCAAAGCGGCCGCCCCCGACGCCGAGATCCTACGGGCGCCCATGGCAGATGGCGGCGAAGGTTTTGCTCAGACGCTCGCGCAGCTGACTGGTGGTTGTCTGCATCCGGTGCAAGTAACTGGTCCTGTGGGCCAGCCGCTGCAGGCGCATCTCGGTCTGCTCGGCGGAGCCCATGTTGGAACTGTGGCGATTGAGATCGCGGCGGCTGCAGGTCTGCGGCACGTGCCTGTGGGCCAGCGAGATCCTCTTCGGACCACCAGTTACGGGGTCGGCGAGCTGGTGCGCGAAGCCTTGGATCTGGGTGCCCAGCGATTGCTCATCGGTTGCGGCGACAGCGGCGTAAACGACGGTGGTGCCGGTCTTGCCCAAGCGCTAGGCATCAGGCTTTCTGATCGCAGAGGGCGAGCCATCGGACGAGGCTGCGGAGCATTGGACGGCCTCGCTCATATTGACCTCTCCGGGCGCGACCCACGCCTCGGCGATGTCAGCATCGACGTCGCAGTGAACTGGGACAACGTGCTGCTGGGACGACGCGGAGTTTCGCGCGTTTTCGGCCCGCAGAAGGGCGCGTCGCCCAAAGATCTTGCCGCATTGGAGACTGGTCTCAGGACCCTTGCAGCAGTCATTCGACGCGATCTCGCGATCGACGTTCGCACGATGCAAGGGGGAGGTGCATCAGGGGGTCTGGGTGCAGGGCTGCACGCATTTCTGGGGGCACGCCTCTGTCCCCGATTCGCGATTCTTTCGCGCTTCTTGGACTTTGACGCACTCCTCGAGCGCGCCGATCTCGTATTGACCGCCGAAGGACGCATCGATGGACTCACATCCTTCGGCAAGCTGCCGGCGGAGGTGGCGCGCCGTGCGAAACAGGCCGGCATTCCCGTCGTTGCGATCGTTGGGTCCGTTGGACATGGAGCAAACACAATGCACGAAATCGGCATCGACGCCTACTTCAGTATTGTCGACGGGCCCGGTACGATGGCCGACGCAATGTCGAGGGCACCTGAATTGGTAGCGAGTGCTACAGAGCAAGTCGTTCGCTTAGCGTTGCTTGACTGCCAATCCACGCGCAAGCGTAAACGAGAATAGTGCGATGAGACTGCGCGTCAGAACCCGCGGGTCCGCTTCAAATAGATGGAGGGCCTACCGCTCCGCGAGTCCGATGCGCGGTCTGATGGAGGTCCATGGGATGGGTGTGTTCTACACAGTTCGCCGGACAGCGACTCAAATGTGTGAGGAATGCCCGGAAGTCACGAGGGCTTGCGTTCATGGCGAACGCCAACCGACCCGATGCCCGGCCGCCGTCGCATCATGACGAGCATCGTCCTCGGTGTGCAGATAGATGCTGGTCGTGCTGATGTTGGCATGGCCCAGGTTGTCGCGAACCACTTTCAGGTCGACTTTCTCGCTCAGATGGCTTCCGGCAGTGTGGCGAATCCAGTGCGTGGAGGCCTGCGCGAGGTGGGATGCGGCCGCGTCGAAGTCAGAGCCACGTTGCCGCAGTGCGGCCGCGGCAGCATGCATCACCCCTTTGACGAGCTCGTGAATGGCGCTTCGTGCCATCGGGGGTCGTCTCAGAAAACGGAAAATAAAGCACGCTAAGCCGGTTGCAGAGGCCGTAGCGGCCTGAACTTCCCCGCGCCGATCTTGGCGCTGCTGCGCCATAGGTAATCACCGGTCAGGTTGATGTGCTCCCAGCCGAGTGGCGACAGGTACTGCAATAGCGAGTCATCGACGGCATGACCATTGCCGCGCAACGCATGCGCCGCACGCTCCAGGTAGACCGTGTTCCACAGCACGATGGCCGCCGTCACCAGGTTGAGGCCGCTGGCCCGGTAGCGCTGCTGCTCGAAACTGCGGTCACGGATTTCACCAAGGCGGTTGAAGAACACGGCACGGGCCAGCGCATTGCGCGCCTCGCCCTTGTTCAGCCCGGCATGCACGCGGCGGCGTAGCTCGACGCTTTGCAGCCAGTCGAGGATGAACAGCGTGCGCTCGATGCGGCCCAACTCGCGCAGCGCGACGGCCAAGCCGTTCTGGCGCGGGTAAACACGTCGATGGCGATGGTCAGATACGGACGGCCAATCGGTTGCCGGTCGCGCTCGTCCACCACGATCAGGTCGATGACCGTGTGATCAATCTGCACTTGTTCCAGTGGCGCGGTCACGGCGGGAGGCTCACCACCGACACCTTGCAGGCTGCGGGACGCATCCTGACCTTCCCGGCGGCGAGTGGCCTTGAGCGGATCGAGGCCGGCGATCCGCAGAGCCACGGTGTTGCGCGCCGGCGCCCGCAGCTTTTGCGCTTTGCAAGCCTGCGCGACCTCGCGGTGGAACGCTGCCAGGCTACGCTTCTGCTTGGTCAGGAAGCGCTTTTGCAGCAACTCGCGGATGATGCGCTCAACTGATTCCGGCAAGCGTCCCTTGCCTTTTCCGCCGCCGGATCGGCTGCGAGCCAGGTCCGTCACAAGCCCAGCACCTTGCCGGGCACGGCGGATTAGGACATACACCTGCCGCCTGGACAGGCCAAGCGCGTGAGCAGCGGCATCGGCGGCTTCATGCCCGACCACATCAAGCGCTGCCAGCGGCCCGATGATTTCCGCCCGTTGCCGGGCCTGCGCCCAAGCCGCATCGGGCAGGGTGGCCACGCCTTGCTCGGCAATCAATGATGTGTCTGACGCCATGCTCACACCTCGCTTTGGTGCACACGAGTATTGAGCATAGTCGAGATTGGTGCAGATGACTTCTGATATTGCGTTGTCAGGAGTCGCCTGCACATCTGGCGTTACGCCCCGTCAATTGGTGCAGTCGTCTTCTGAAAATGACAATCAGGTTAGGGTATAGCCTAATCGGACACGACGACATGATTGCATCGTTTTGATAGTTGTAGTATTATTTGAACGTGAAAAAACAAGCCGCAACATCGATCTTCGAATCCCTCTCCTCGGGCCTGCGCTTGGATGTGTTCAGGCTGTTGGTCAAGAAGGGGCCGGACGGCATGGTGGCAGGCGAGATTGCTAACGCGCTGGACATACCGCCGGCCAACCTCTCCTTTCACCTCAAGGCGCTGTCACAAGCTCGCTTGGTGACGGTTGAGCAGGAGGGTCGCTTCCAACGTTACCGAGCGGACATCCCGTTAATGTTGGATTTGATCGCGTACCTCACCGAAGAATGCTGTTCGGGTAGCCCCGATCAATGCCTTGAACTGCGTACCGCCTCGAAGTATTCCGAGGAACTCTTGCCGCCCCTGTCACCCACTCCAACGAAAGCGACAACATGAATATTCTGTTTCTTTGTACCGGTAACTCCTGCCGTTCCATCCTGGCGGAAGCGACCTTCAACCACTTGGCTCCGACAGGCTGGAAAGCGATGAGTGCGGGAAGTCAGCCGACCGGGACGGTCCATCCGCGTTCCCTGGCGCTCCTGACACATGAAGGTATCGACACGGGCGGACTGCACAGCAAATCATGGGACAACCTGCCGCTGGCCCCGGATGTGGTCATCACTGTGTGCGCAAATGCCGCCGGGGAAACCTGCCCGGCTTATCTTGGTCCGGTACTGCGTGCGCATTGGGGTGTTGACGATCCCGCTCATGCCACAGGGACCGAAGCGGAAATCGAAGCCGCGTTCACGACGGCCTACCGTATCTTGCGGCGTCGCATCGAAGCCTTCCTCGCGCTGCCGTTGGCGCAACTTGCGCACGACCGGACACGCTTGAAGGCGGAACTGGATCGGATTGGGGCGCTTTCGGCGTAGTTTTTTGACTGATATTTGAATACTTGATGGAAATTTTAAATGAAGAAGATCGAAGTGTTTGACCCATCGCTGTGTTGCAGCACCGGCGTCTGCGGCGTGGATGTTGACCAAGCCTTGGTGACTTTTGCCGCTGATGTCGATTGGGCGAAGCAGAACGGCGCGCACATCGAGCGCTACAACCTGGCGCAGCAGCCACAGATGTTTGCCGACAATGCGACCGTAAAAGGATTTTTGCAGCGCTCCGGTCAGGATGCGCTGCCACTGATCCTGGTCGATGGTGAAGTGGCCCTCGCGGGGCGTTATCCAAAGCGGGCTGAATTGGCCCTCTGGATCGGCATTGATCAACCGGCAGACGCCGCCAAACCGACGACGGGCGGTTGCTGCTCCGGCCCGCGTGGCTGCTGCTGAACAACATGGAGAAAATGATGATGAAATTCCTGCAACTTCCTTCCCGCTTTCTGTTTTTCACGGGCAAGGGCGGCGTCGGCAAAACCTCGATTGCCTGTGCCACGGCTATTCAATTGGCCGAAGCCGGAAAGCGCGTCCTCCTGGTCAGTACCGACCCGGCATCCAACGTTGGGCAGGTATTTGGTGTTGATATCGGTAATCGCGTCACACCGATTCCGGCGGTTCCACGTCTTTCTGCTCTGGAGATTGATCCCGAGGCAGCGGCCAGCGCCTATCGGGAGCGCCTGGTCGGCCCGGTACGCGGCGTGCTTCCTGATGACGTGGTGAAGGGCATCGAAGAATCGTTGTCCGGCGCGTGCACCACCGAAATCGCCGCATTTGACGAGTTCACCGCACTGCTGACCAACACGGCACTTACGGCTGATTACGAGCACATCATCTTTGATACTGCGCCCACCGGCCACACCATCCGCTTGCTGCAACTGCCGGGCGCGTGGAGTGGTTTCCTGGAAGCTGGCAAGGGTGATGCCTCGTGCCTCGGCCCGCTGGCCGGTCTGGAAAAGCAGCGGAACCAGTACAAGGCGGCTGTTGAAGCCTTGGCCGATCCGCTGCACACCCGTCTGGTGCTGGTCGCTCGCGCCCAGCAGGCGACCTTGCGCGAGGTAGCCCGAACCCACGAAGAACTGGCAGCCATAGGCCTCAAACAGCAACATCTCGTCATCAACGGCATCCTGCCGCACGTCGAAGCCGCTACCGACCCGCTGGCCGCAGCAATCCACGAACGGGAACAAACGGCGCTGAAGAACATCCCGACTACGTTGACTGCGCTTCCGCGTGATCATGTAGAACTCAAGCCCTTCAATCTCGTCGGCCTTGAAGCACTGCGGCAGTTGCTGACCGACCTTCCTCCACAAGCACCCGCAGCGGTTGATTCCCCGATCGAACTCGACGAGCCCGGCATGGCCGACCTGATCGACGGCATCGCGGCGGATGGACACGGGCTGGTCATGTTGATGGGCAAAGGTGGTGTAGGCAAGACGACCCTGGCGGCCGCCATCGCGGTCGAACTGGCACATCGTGGCTTGCCGGTGCATCTGACGACCTCCGATCCTGCGGCCCATTTGACCGATACCCTGGAAGCCTCGCTCGATAATCTGACCGTGAGCCGGATCGATCCGCACGCCGAGACCGAGCGCTATCGCCAGCACGTGCTGGAAACCCAGGGCGCTCAACTCGATGCCGAAGGCCGCGCGCTGTTGGAAGAGGATTTGCGTTCGCCCTGCACGGAAGAGATTGCGGTCTTCCAGGCGTTCTCCCGCATCATTCGCGAGGCCGGGAAAAAGTTCGTCGTCATGGACACGGCCCCGACCGGGCACACCTTGCTCCTGCTCGACGCGACGGGTGCGTATCACCGCGAAGTGTCACGACAAATGGGCAAGACCGGCATGCACTTCACGACGCCGATGATGCAATTGCAGGATCCGAAACAAACGAAGGTACTCGTCGTCACGCTGGCGGAGACGACGCCGGTACTGGAGGCCGCCAACCTGCAAGCTGATTTGCGCCGTGCCGGGATCGAGCCCTGGGCCTGGATCATCAACACCAGCGTGGCGGCAGCTTCGGCCAAGTCGCCGTTACTGCGTCAGCGTGCGGCCAACGAGCTACGCGAAATCAGCGCTGTGGCGAATCAGCACGCGGACCGTTACGCGGTTGTCCCGCTGCTGAAGGAAGAACCGATCGGTACAGAACGACTGCGTGCGCTCATCCATCCTCAAGCATAAGAGATCGACCATGTTGATCTGAAATTTCATGACGCCCGATCCGGTAACCGTTCAACCTGAGACACCGGTTGACGACATTGCGAGGCTGCTGCTTGCCCATCGTATCAATGGTGTTCCAGTGATCGAAGGCGCTGGTCGGCTGATCGGCGTTGTGACTGCGGAGGACTTGATTCACCGGGGCGCGGACGAACGGCTCGAACCCCGTGAATCGGTCTGGATGGAGAATTTCTGGGTTTCCTTCCTTGGCCCAAAGGGGACGCACCGCGACAAGGCCGAGGGGCGTACTGCCGCAGAGGTAATGACCACGGATGTGCACAGCGTCGCGCCTGCCATGCATCCCTCCGTTGCAGCCCGGCTGATGGTGGTCCATCACTTAACGTCCCTTCCTGTCGTGGAGGATGGGAAAGTGATCGGCGCCATCTCCCGGATTGACCTCTTAAGCCTTCTTAAAGAACTCGAAAACCCGCTAAAAAGAGAGAATTGACATGATTGCTGCCCTATTGATTTTTCTTGCCACTATCGCCTTGGTGATCTGGCAGCCGCGCGGGCTGGGCATTGGCTGGAGTGCGACGCTTGGCGCTGTCGTGGCGTTACTGTCCGGTGTCGTTCACTTCGGTGACATTCCTGTCGTCTGGCAGATCGTCTGGAACGCCACAGCCGCATTCATTGCCATCATCATCATTAGCCTGTTACTCGATGAGGCCGGGTTTTTCGAATGGGCAGCCTTGCACGTCGCACGCTGGGGCGGAGGGAAAGGACGTCTGCTGTTTGCACTGATCATCCTGCTTGGTGCAGCCGTCGCCGCGCTTTTTGCCAACGATGGCGCAGCACTGATTCTCACGCCAATCGTCATGGCCATGTTGTTGGCACTGGGGTTCAGTCCGGCGGCAACGCTCGCCTTCGTCATGGCAGCCGGTTTCATCGCAGATGCCGCCAGCCTGCCGCTTGTCGTATCCAACCTGGTCAACATCGTCTCCGCCGACTTTTTCAATATCGGGTTCAATGATTACGCTGCGGTGATGATTCCGGTGAATATTGTCGCCATCATTGCCTCTCTGGCCGTGCTGTCGATCTATTTCCGCCGCAGCATCCCCGCACGCTACGACGTGAATCAGTTGAAACAGCCGAATGAGGCCATTCGCGATGCGGCTACGTTTCGTTTCGGCTGGGTGGTTCTGGCCCTGCTGCTGGTCGGATTCTTCGGCCTTGAGCCGCTAGGCGTGCCGGTTAGCGCCGTGGCTGCCGCAGGCGCCCTGCTGTTGCTCGTAGTCGCTGCGCGCGGGCATGTCATCAGCACCCGCAAAGTGATCCGTGAAGCGCCTTGGCAAATTGTCGTTTTCTCGCTGGGAATGTATCTCGTGGTCTATGGGTTGCGTAACCAAGGCCTGACCGAGCATATCGCAAGGCTGCTGGATTACTTCGCACAAGGCGGTGTATGGGGGGCCGCCTTTGGAACAGGCTTCCTCACAGCGCTGCTGTCCTCGGCCATGAACAACATGCCTACGGTACTGGTGGGCGCACTATCCATTGATGCCACAAGCGCAACGGGCGTGGTGAAAGACACAATGATCTACGCCAATGTGATTGGTAGTGACCTGGGGCCGAAGATCACCCCCATCGGCTCGCTGGCGACGCTGCTTTGGTTGCATGTGCTGGCGCGTAAGGGAATGACAATCACATGGGGGTATTACTTCAAGGTGGGCGTTGTGCTGACCGTCCCCGTACTCGCGGCGACCCTGGCAGCGCTGGCACTGCGCCTGAGTCTCACTTGATGCGAGCGGAGCGCTGTTTGTGGACATGCAGTATTGGAGGGCGGCCTCAAATCTGAAATGCAACACCCCACCTGGATTGCACTGTCAGTGGATTGTGGCCTGAGCCTGTTCGGCGACACCTTGCACAAGGTCTCGGAAGGCCTGAATGGGGCTGCGCCAGTTGAGGGTTTGGCGGGGTCGGTTGTTCAGCAGGTCAGCAATGGAGTCCAGTGCCTGTTGGTCATGGACCGACAGATCCGTGCCCTTGGGCAGCATCTGGCGCAACAGCCCGTTGGTGTTTTCGCAGGTGCCACGTTGCCAGGGGCTGTGGGGGTCGCAGAAGTACACCCGGATGTTGGTGGCTCGGGCCAGTTCGCGATGCCGGGACATCTCCTTGCCCTGGTCGTTGGCGAGTCCGGCGATGAACGATTGGTCGATCTTGAGCGTGCTGATAGGGCAGCACTTCAAATGTTGCAGACAGGAATAACCCGTCCCGAAGTCATCGACAGCGAAGCGCACGCCGATGGCGCGCAAGGCTTCCAGGGCGGGGAAGATCGCCGGATCACCGAATGCGACCGATTCGGTCAGTTCGATCTCCAGAAGCTCGGCGGGCAGGGCCATATCGGCCAGCACCCGCTTTACCTCGTCGTCGAACGTTGGCCCAACCTGGCTGGCGGACACATTGACGGCAAGACGGAACGGTTGCCATGCCGGTCCTTGCCACTTGTGCATCTGGCGACAGGCCTCGCCCAGCACCCACGCGCCTATTTCCGGCATCAGGCCGAACGACTCGGCCAGCGGCAGGAACTGGCCGGGCGGCAACAGGCCAAGCCTCGGATGCCGCCAGCGCATCAACGCTTCCGCGCCAGCGATCCGGTGATCGCGCAGATCGACCAGCGGCTGGTAATGCAGGTCAAGCTGTCCGCGCGCCGCCGCCTGCGCCAACTCGGCCGCCGTCCATCCGGCGGGCTGCGAACTCGTCATGATCCGCCCCGGAAGGCGCGCAGCAGCCGCGTTACGGCCAGAACGAACAAGCCGGTCAGCGCGAGCGCGGCAACACCCCAATGCTCGCCAAGGAAGGCACCGGCGGTCGTCCCGGCCAGCACGGCGGCGAGAATCGGCAGATGGCAGGGGCAGGTCAACACGGCCAGCGCACCCCACAGGTAGCCGGAAACGGGTTGGCGCGTCTCGGGCGGCAGTTTGTCAGGGGCGTTCACGGCAATGCCTCCTCGTGCGCCCGCTCGGCTGGCATGGAGGCCAGTTGCGCGTCCAGATGGGCCAACGCCGCGCGCCGCCGCTCGACCAACTGGCGCAGCACGGCAAGCTGCGCTGCGGCTTGTGCGCCGTCCGCTGCGTCGAGCGCACGGCACAGCCGCGCCAGGGCATCCAGGCCGATACCCGCCTCGAAGGCCGCGCGCACGAAGCACAGCCGTTGCAAGGCCGCATCGTCGAACACGCCGTAGCCGCCCGTGGTGCAGGCCACCGGCCGTAACAAGCCGCGCACCAGGTAGTCGCGCACGATATGTACGCTCACCCCAGCGTTATGGGCCAGTTGCGATACCGTGTAGGCGCTCATCGCACACCTCCTTGTCCTCACCCGGCGCAGCAGGAAAGCTGCTTCACATCCTTGTTGAAGGTCTGCGCCGCGAGCTTCAACCCTTCGACCATCGTCAGGTAGGGGAACAACTGGTCGGCCAGTTCCTGCACCGTCATCCGGTTGCGAATCGCCAGTGCGGCCGTCTGGATCAGTTCGCCCGCTTCCGGGGCCACTGCCTGCACGCCGATCAGTCGTCCGCTGCCTTCTTCAACCACCAGTTTGATGAAGCCGCGCGTGTCGAAGTTGGCGAGCGCGCGCGGCACGTTGTCCAGCGTTAGCGTGCGACTATCAGTTTTGATGCCGTCATGGTGCGCTTCCGCCTCGCTGTAGCCTACGGTCGCCACTTGCGGGTCGGTGAACACCACGGTCGGCATCGCGGTCAGGTTCAGGGCCGCGTCACCGCCGGTCATGTTGATCGCGGCGCGAGTGCCGGCCGCTGCCGCCACATAGACGAACTGCGGCTGGTCGGTGCAGTCGCCTGCGGCGTAGATGTGTTCCACGCTTGTACGCATGCCGGGGTCGATGACGATAGCGCCTTGCGGGGTGAGCGTGACGCCCGTCGCATCCAGTGCCAGCTTGCGTGTGTTGGGCGCGCGGCCGGTGGCGACCAGCAGCTTGTCGGCGCGCAGTTCGCCGTGCGCCGTGGTGAGCACGAATTCGCCGTCCCCTTCACCATTGATATACGCGACCTGGCTGGCCTGGGTGTGTTCCCTCACCTCGATGCCCTCCATGCGGAATGCGGCCGTGACGGCTTCGCCTATAGCTGGGTCTTCGCGGAAGAACAGCGTGCTGCGAGCCAGGATCGTCACCTTCGCTCCGAGTCGGGCGAACGCCTGCGCCAGCTCCAGCGCCACCACTGATGAGCCAATCACGGCCAGGCGCTTAGGAATCGTCTCGCTGACCAGCGCTTCAGTGGAAGTCCAGTACGGAGTGTCTTTCAGGCCGGGAATCGGCGGCACGGCCGGGCTCGCGCCGGTGGCGATCAGGCAGCGGTCGAATGCCACCACGCGCTCGCCGCCGTCGTTGAGTTGCACGATCAGGTTGCGATTGTCCTTAAAGCGGGCGGAGCCGTGCAGCACAGTGATCGCCGGATTGCCCTCCAAGATGCCTTCGTACTTGGCGTGGCGCAGTTCATCGACGCGGGCCTGCTGCTGGGCCAGCAGCGCCGTGCGCTGGATGGTCGGCGTGGTAGCGGCGATGCCGCCATCGAACGGGCTTTCCCGGCGCAGATGGGCGATATGGGCGGCGCGGATCATGATCTTGGACGGCACACAACCGACATTGACGCAGGTGCCGCCGATGGTGCCGCGCTCGATCAGCGTGACACGTGCGCCTTGCTCGACGGCCTTCAGCGCCGCTGCCATCGCGGCCCCGCCGCTGCCGATGACGGCGATATGCAATGCGCCGCTGCTACCCGTCTTGTCGTTTCTGCCCAGCAGATCGCGCATCTTGTCGAGCAATCCGCCCGGCGTCGAAACTGAGGGGGCATCGGCCAGCGTGGCCCGATAACCGAGTCCAGCTACAGCGGCCGTCAGCGCGTCGGGTGACGTGCCGACCTCAATGGCGAGCTTGGCGCTGCCCTTGGCGTAGGAGACATCCGCTGATTGCACGCCGGGCACTTTCTCCAGGGCGTCCTTGACATGCACTGCGCACGAGTCGCAAGTCATGCCGGTGATTTTGAGAGTGCTCATACCATCGTTCCTTATTCGTGTGGGCCGCCGTGTCGCACGGTCAGCCGTCTTTCACAAGCGCTTGGCGGGGAGTTCGCAGCCGTCCGGTCCGCAACGGCGATGCGCCGGCGACACGAAGTCCCAGATCGACACCCCAATCATCAAGGCCAGGCCGACGTACATCAGGTTCGCCGTCCACCAGTTGCCGAGCAGCCAGACCGTGGCCGCAAACACGATGGCCGGGCCGATCATGCCGAGCAGACTGCGCAGCCATTGCCGATGACTGAACCAACCCAGCGCGTTCGCCAGGAAGGCCAGCGCGGCAAACAGCGGCAGCAGGCGGCTGATGAACAGTCCCTCGTACTGGCTCAAGAAGCCCAGCCCGATGGCCGCGCCGAAGCTGGCGAGGGCTGGAAAGCAGGCGGCGCAGCCCATCGCGGAAACGACGCTGCCGAGCGCGCCGGTTTTATCGGCAATGCGTGTCATCAGTCCCATGAAGCGGCTCTCGCTGTTGTCGTTGGCTTGCTGGCTCACTGCTTGACGCTGGACGGATAGCCGGCGTCTGCGGTGGCCTTGGTCAGCTTCTGTACGCTGGCCTTGGTGTCGTCAAAAGTGACGACGGCCTCGCGCTTCTCGAAGCCCACATCGACCTTGCTCACGCCTTCGACCTTGGAGAGCGCTTTCTTGACTGTGATCGGGCAGGCGGCGCAAGTCATGCCGGGAACCGCTAGCGTGACGGTCTGGGTAGCGGCCCACACCGGGGCAACAGCGGCGGCGAGGGCAAGGGAGGCAAACAGTTTCTTCATGATGAACTCCTGGTTAATAGAAAAATGGAACGACATAGGGAAATCCAAGCGCGACCAGGACCAGCACGGCCACGATCCAGAAAATCAGCTTGTAGGTGGCGCGCACCTGCGGAATCGCGCAGACCTCACCTGGCTTGCATGCCTGCACGGGCCGGTAAATCCGCTTCCAGGCGAAGAACAGCGCCACTAGCGCCGCGCCGATGAACAACGGTCGATAGGGTTCCAGCACCGTCAGGTTGCCGATCCAAGCACCGGAGAAGCCCAGGGCGACCAGTACTAGCGGCCCCAGGCAGCAGGTCGATGCAAGAATGGCGGCCAGCCCGCCGGCGAAGAGCGCA
Organism: [Acidovorax] ebreus TPSY; assembly: GCF_000022305.1. Taxonomy (NCBI): domain Bacteria; kingdom Pseudomonadati; phylum Pseudomonadota; class Betaproteobacteria; order Burkholderiales; family Comamonadaceae; genus Diaphorobacter; species [Acidovorax] ebreus. The sequence goes on along the minus strand of NC_011992.1, from coordinate 2,279,102 downwards.
CCGCGCCCGTTTTGTGGTTCAGACATACGTTGGCCCTTTTGAATTTGGATTGGATAGCGTAACCTTACTTCCGTACTCATGTACGGAGTCAAGCGATATGGAAAATAATTTGGAAAACCTGACCATTGGCGTTTTTGCCAAGGCGGCCGGGGTCAACGTGGAGACAATCCGCTTCTATCAGCGCAAGGGCCTGTTGCCGGAACCGGACAAGCCTTACGGCAGCATCCGCCGCTATGGGGAGGCGGACGTGGTTCGGGTGAAATTCGTGAAATCGGCACAGCGGCTGGGGTTCAGTCTGGACGAGATTGCCGAGCTGTTGCGGCTCGACGATGGCACCCACTGCGAGGAGGCCAGCAGCCTGGCCGAACACAAGCTCAAGGACGTGCGCGAGAAGATGGCCGACTTGGCGCGCATGGAAACCGTGCTGTCTGAACTCGTGTGCGCCTGCCATGCACGAAAGGGGAATGTTTCCTGCCCGTTGATCGCGTCACTACAGGGCGAAGCAGGCCTGGCAAGGTCAGCTATGCCTTAGCGTGCTTTATTTTCCGTTTTCTGAGGTGCCCCCTTTCTGCAATGACAAGAAGCGTGCGAAGTATCCTGCCACGGCCGGACAACAGACCTTCCATCCTTATTTCGACCAGCATCTGCTGAACGCACCCTGGGTGCGCGCAACGCTCAACCCCGGGCCGCCGCCGGTGCTGGTGTTCGATGCATGCCCTCCAACTGCGTGGACCACTGTGGACCAAGATCGCGTTCGGCGGCATTTCGACGTGTGTGGGCTGGCGATTACGTTCACGACCAATGCCAATGACGAATTGCCGATCCTTCGCGACAGGCTGGTTCTGCAGGCAAGCCGTGGTGGCGCGCCTGCGGTCCAGCAGTTCCTCAATGACGAGCGTGACTTGCGTTCGGTACGGCCCAACAGCTGGCAATATGCGACCTATCGCGCGTTGGCTGCTGATGCTTGGTTTGTGAGAGGGGGCTATCTCACGATCCCTGGAGCGGACTAGGCTCCTCCTTGCCGCGCGATGATGCGGATGACTTTCAGTTCAGATGCTGATGCACCAGCCGCTGGAACTCGGGGCGCAGCGCACGCCCGGGATCGAGCGACAGGGCCTCGCGCCGGCCGCTGGGCCAGGCCAGTTCGCCGTGGAGGCCATCGAGCATCAGTACCGCGTGGTCGAAGATCCGTTTGGAAGGGTTGCCACCACTGCACACGATCTGCAGGGACATCACCGTGGTGCTCTCGATCCACAGCCAGCGGGTGGCGCTTCCCTCAGACAGATCGGGGTGCACCAACTCAATCTCGGCCAGACTGCCGTGAGCGGCATTGAGCAACTGCAGCACGGTGTAGTGGATAGGCATGGCATGGCCGTTTGCAGCGGGCATCGTCCGGGCTACCGGCCTGCATCCGTTGCGGTGTCGGGGCAGGAGGGTTACAGCGCAGCGTCCTTGAGCCTCTTCAGCGCGCGAGCCTTGATGCGCACGGTGGCCGGCTTGGCCGCGAACACCTGCTCCTCTTTGGTGAACGGGTTGATGCCCTTGCGCTTGGGCTTGGCCGGCACCTTCTGCACGTCGATCTTGAGCAGGCCGGGCAGGACGAACGCGCCAGCACCCTTCTTGTGAACCGAGCCGAGGACAGCGGACTCAAGCGCGGCCAGCACGGCTTTCACCGCCTTGGGTTCGACGCTCGACTGTTCGGCAAGGTGGGCGACCAGGGCCGACTTCGTGAGCGTTTCCTTGACAGGCTTGATGGTGGCAGCGGGGGCCTTGGCGGCGGGCGCGGGCTTGGTGGATTTCGCTGCAGGTGCCGGCTTGGTGGTTTTCTTCGCAGTTGCCATGGTTCTCGATCTCGTTCGTTGTGGTTGAAGGAAGGATGCGCCACGGCATCTGGGCGCGTTGCGCAGAGCCTATTTTATCGGTCGGGCCTTGCGCGCCGCCTGATTGCCGGGCATTGGTTGATCGTCTGGCCACGAGGGGTGTTGAGGCTGGCTGGCTTCACAGGACGATGACTCCATCGCTCTGCGGCCCAACCGCGAGCCTTTCAGAAGGAGCCTACGGATGACGATCAAACTCCATGCCATGGTGGTGGCGCTGGCCGTGCGTGATGCCTGCAAGCGCGATGTTGAAAAGGACCGCCCCATCGACAACCTCTACATCGATGCCATCGTCGAGCGGGCGCTGCGCGAAGCGGCCGGCAAGCACGTTGTCGGCGATGGCACTGCGCTCGCCATGGTCCTTAGCAGGCCGTTGAAAAATCCCCCTCCGACGCCCGCGTTCGCCGCTACGATCTGAAGCCATAGGTGAACGACCCAGACGAGGACGATGAGAGGCAACCAAGACTTCCAGGGGGCGATGTTCAGCTACATCAGCCTTGAAGAGCGCGTGCCGCAGGCACACCCGCTGCGCAAGTTGCGCGCGGTGGTTGATGCGCTGCTGGCAACCATGAACCGCGAATTCGAAGCGGTGTACGCCCGCCGTGGCCGCCCATCGGTGCCACCGGAGATGCTGCTCAAGGCCTTGCTGCTGCAGATCCTGTTCTCCATCCGCAGCGAGCGCCAGTTGGTCGAAGCGATCAACTACAACCTGCTGTACCGCTGGTTCGTAGGCCTGAACATCGAAGACAAGGTCTGGGACCACTCCACTTTCAGCGCCAACCGCGAACGTCTGTTCAACGAAGACCTCGCCCGCACCTTCTTCGAGCGCGTCAAGCTCAGTGCCCAGTGGGGCAAGCTCGCCAGCGACGAGCACTTCAGCGTGGACGGCACGCTCATTGACGCCTGGGCCTCGCACAAGAGCTTCAAGCGCAAAGATGACGACAGCGGCACGCCGCCTGGGCGCAACCCCGAGGTGGACTTCAAGGGGCAGGAGCGCTGCAACGACACCCACAAGAGCACCACGGACGCCGATGCCCGGCTGTTCAAGAAGAGCCGGGGCGACAAATCCCGCCTGTGCCACATGGGACACATCCTCATGGAGAACCGCAACGGGCTGATCGTGGATGTCGAGATCACCCATGCCAGCGGCACGGCCGAGCGCGAGGCGGCACTGGCCATGTTGGAGCGTCGGGGCAACAGGAACAAACGGGCCACGGTCGGTGCCGACAAGGGCTACGACAGCAAGGCCTTCATCAAAGGCTGTCGCAAGCTCAAAGTCACGCCCCACGTGGCGGCCAAGGACAGCCGCTCTATCTCGGCCTGCTCAGGCTTCATCACGCCCTTGCCGGGGAATGCCTGCCGCGAGTCAGCTTTCAGCTCGCGCATCCATGCCCTCAGCCGCGTCTCGTGCACATCTAGGTCGCGCGCAGCTTGCGCCACTGCAACGCCTCGCTCGGTCACCAGCTTGACCGCTTCAACCTTGAATTCCCGGCTGAACTGCCGTCTCGTTCCCATAAACCACCTCCGGTTTCATCTTCCACCTTAACAAGGTGTCTTTGAAACCGGCAGCAGCCCATCCCCATTCAATGCAGACAGGAGGCACCATGACCGACCCCACCCAGCCGAGCCAGCCCACCTTGCCGATCCGCAGGATCGTCCAGGGCAAGAACCCCCGCGAATACTTCGACCCCGCCGAGATGGCGGAACTGGAGGAGGGCACCGGTGCCGCTGGAATGTGGCGGAAGGCGGGGCGCCTGCGCGGGCCTGCCTGCTGGACCCACTGCATTTCTACCCATCCACCGGCGCTGATCTGGTGGTCATGAGTACCTCCGCGCGACAAGCGCTTCCCGCGCAATTCCCGATAGACGACATGGCCATGATCGCCAACGGGGTGGCGACGGTGGAGCGCCCGCTGCGCGTAGAGATCGGCAAGCCCATCGCACCAGAGGTGTTCGAGGTTCCGGCGGATGCCAAGGCGTTTCCCCTCAGGGGCGTGTCCGAATTTTTGTGTAAACGGGTCGGACTTCAATTGACGGAGATGCGGTCTCCGAACTGAATGGTAAAGCGGGTCAGCGCGGCCTTCCAATCCCGGATGGGCATGGTCCACTTCTGGCTGATGTTGCGCAGCGCCAGGTAGAACAGCTTGGTCAGCGCCTCGTCGCTGGGGAACGAGCCCCGGTTCTTGGTCAGCTTCCTCAGGCTCATGTTCACCGACTCGATGGCATTGGTGGTGTAGATGACCTTGCGGATTTCCGGCGGGTAGTCAAAGAACGGGGTCAAGCGGCTCCAGTTCCTGCGCCAGGACTGGCCGATGGGCAGGTACTCGGCATCCCATCGGGCCTCGAACTCTGCGAGCATCAGTTCGGCCTCCTCGGCGGTGGCGGCCGTGTAGATACGGCGCAGGTCGGCCGCCACTTCCTTGCGGCGCTTCCATGAGACGTAGTTCAGGCTGTGACGCACCATGTGAACGATGCACAGTTGCACCACCGCCTTGGGGAAGACTGCCTCGATGGCGTCAGGGAAGCCCTTGAGCCCATCGACGCAGGCGATGAAGATGTCCTGCACGCCCCGGTTGCGCAACTCGGTGACCACCTGCAGCCAGAACTTGGCGCCCTCGGTCTGGGCCAGCCACAGGCCCAGCACCTCCTTGTCGCCCGTCATGGTGATGCCGATGGCCAGGTACGCCGCCTTGACCCGCACCGCGCCCTCGCGCACCTTCACATGGATGCAGTCCAGATAGACGATGGGATAAATCGGCTCCAGCGGTCGGGCCTGCCAGGCCTTGACCTCGTCGGCCACGGCATCTGTCACCGAGGAAATCAGGCTGGGTGAGACCTCGGTGCCGTACATCTCTTCGAGGTGGGCCTGTATCTCGCGCACCGTCATGCCACGGGCGTACAGCGAGATGATTTTGTCGTCGAAGCCGGCCCAGCGGGTCTGGTGCTTGGGGATGAGCTGAGGCTCGAAGCTGCCATGGCGGTCGCGTGGCACTTCGATGGGCAATTCGCCGAACTCGCCCTTGAGGGTCTTCTTGCTCTTGCCGTTGCGGGTGTTGCCAGCGGGGTTGGCCACCGCCTCGTTGCGTTCATGGCCCAGGTGCTCAGTCAGCTCAGCGTCCAGGGCTCGCTCGACCAGCAGCTTGGTAAGTTGCTTGAGCAGACCGTTCTCGCCGATGAGGTCTTCGGGCTTCTTGTAGTTGGCCAGCAGGCCAGACAGCAGTTCTTCGGGTACGTCGTGTTTCTTGGTGTTCATTGTGCTTACGGACAGGCCGGCTTACGCCGGCGGTGGATTGTCCGTTTACACAAAATTCTGCACACCCTCCCCCTCAGCGACGGCAGGGGCTGACGCGGCATGTCTTTACCCGTGATGCGACAAGCACTCTCATGATCATCACCGCACCAAACCGGCAGCGCGGCCAGGCGACGACGGAGTTCATCGTCAGCCTGTTCGTGCTCATTCCTCTGTTCTTTGGTGTGTTCTATTTTGCGCGGTATGCCGATGTGAAGCACTCTGCCATTCAGGCCAGCCGCTATGTGGCTTTCGAGCGCAGTTGGGATCCCTACAGCCGCGCCAAGACCGCGGGTCAACTGGCAGAGGAGACGCGCGCGCGGTTCTTCATGTCCGTGGAGCGCAATGGTGGGCAGATCAAATACCGCGATAGCACGATGGGGCAGGACGCCACGGCGAAGGGCAACCGTGTGCCCTTGTGGAGCGACGCCGCCTACCAGCCGCTGCTGCAAAGCTATGCGGATGTGAGCATCCGCGAGGTCGATACCGGCCCGCTGGCCACGGGGCTGGTCGGTAAGTTGCAGCAAACCGTGGCGACGCCCGTGTTCAAGCTGCCGACCAGCGGCATCGTCAAGGCCGAAGTGACGGTGCCTCTCAGCAATATTGCGCATTACGACGCGCTGCGCGATGTCAATGTGGGAATGCCGGGTGCGACGGCGCTGGGCGCTGGGGTCTGGAACGCTAGCGGTGCGAACAACGGCAGCGAAAGCGTTTGCGCTCGGGTAAAGCCGACCGTGTTGGGTTCTTATATCAAGCCGGTGGCGGATGTGTTGGGAATGCTCATGTCCCCGTCCTTCGAAAAGAAGGCGCCCGACGTGGGGCTCATCCTGCCTGAGTACGACATCCCGGGCAGTGTGCGCGACAAGGCGGACAACGCCGTACCTTACAGCCGCCAGGCGCGCACGCGCTGCTGAGTCCCGTCATGTTCGTCCGACTGATTGCCCTGCTGCTGACCATGACCTGTGCGACCGTATTGGCGCAGGAGTCGTTCACGCGCACCGCCACGCCTTGGCCCGATGTGCCGCCGCCGCCGAGGGCTCAGGTGCAGTGGGTGTCGGACGACATGCGCGTCAACGGCGTGCCTATGAAGGTGCAGGCGTTCCAGAGCCGAGCTTCCAAGGACGAGGTGGTGGCGTTCTACATGGCGCATTGGCGCATTGCGGTCAATGCGGTGCCGGATCCGGCCAAACCCCCCGCATCTGTCACTGCCCACGGACCGGACACCCTGGTGGCGCGTGCGCATGGGCCGTATTACAGCCTGGTGAAGGTGCGTAGTGCCTCCGATGGAGGCTCCGAAGGCACGATTTCTACCTCGCTGCTGCTGGGCGTGGAGCCGCGTATCGATGCCAGCGGCATTCCGGCGCCACGCAGCGCCACGCCTGTCAATGTGGTCGAGTCGATCGATAACGGCAAGCGCAACAAGCAGGTGATGTTGGTGAGCCGCGAGCCGCTGGACAGCATTGCCAGCTACTACCAGACGCAGCTGGCGGCCAGCGGCTGGTCGTTGCTGCAGGAGCAGAACGCTAGCGCGAAGGGGAGCCAGGGGCCCGCCATCGTACGGATGTACGGACGTGACAAGCAGCAACTCGATGTGGCAATGGGGGTGGACGCAGAGCGGCGCCTGACCATCGTCACGGTCAATCTGGTGAAGTTCTGACTGCAAGGCGCACAGACATGCAACGCTCCGCACGCATCGTTTTTTCAGTTTCCCGTGGCTTTGCAACGGTGGAGTACTGCATCGTCTGCGCGCTGGTGGTGATGGTGCTCTTCGCGGCACCGAATACGCCCCAGATGCTGGTGGATGCCGTCAAAGCCTTCTATCGCACGCTCACTTTCTTCGTTTCACTTCCTTGAGGCTTTTTCCGTGGCTGTATCACTCAACAAAAATTGGCTGCTGCTCGCAACGGCACGCAGATCAACTATGAAGTGACGGTGAGCGCGGACCACCATGCCAAGACGGCCATGGAACTGCGCCAACTGCTGAGCCATGACAAGGGCATCAACGTTAGTGCCGTTGGCGACAAGGTCGTGCTGGACGGCATGTATGCGAACCAGGACTCGGCCGCCAAGATCCAGAAGATCGTCAAGGCTTATCCGCAGGTGCTCAATCTGGTGCGCGAGCGGCCCGAGGATCAGTTGGTGGTGCCCGAGCAGATGGTGCAGTTGGACGTGAAGGTGGTCGAGGTGCGCAAGCAGGCGCTCGACAACATCGGCGTGAAGTGGAGCAACCTGGGCGTGGCTGGCCCGACGTTTGCCACGTCGGGATACTTCTATGCCAACTCGGCCAACTTCCGGGGACTGAACCAGGAGGGATACCCCATCACTACGCCGGCGCGACCCTTCATCTCCTATCTGGGGCTGGCCACGCAGATCACTTCAGTACTGAACTTCTTGGAGTCCAACGGAGACAGTTGGACGTTGGCAGAGCCGCGCATCAGCAGTGTTAGCGGTGGATCGTCAAAGGTGCAGGTGGGTGGCGAGATACCCATCCCGGTAAGTTCCGGTTTCGGCCAACTGTCGGTGGTCTACAAACCGTATGGCGTGATTTTGGAGTTCAAGCCGGTGATCGACAAGGCGGGCAACGTGCGCTCGTCCATCGTGGCGGAGGTGAGCCAGCCGGATCGCAGTGCAGGGCAGGGGCAGTTCGTAGCGTTTACTACCAACCGCACTGAGACCGAAGTCAGTCTGAAGCAAAACGAAACGCTGGTGATTTCCGGCCTGCTCAAAAGCGTGGGAGCGCGTAACAAGGAAGGCATTCCCGTCATCGGGCGTGCGCCGGTGCTGGGCCGGCTGTTTTCCACGCAGGAGATGACCAACGAACAGACAGAGATGCTCGTGGTCGTGACGCCGCGCATCCATACGCCGGCGGCAGACCGTGCCCAGGTGCTGGCGAGCGAGAACGCTTACCAGCGCTTGAATGAAGTCAAGGACATGATCGAAAGCAAGCTGGCACGCTGATCCCACGGAATAACCACGATGCTGCATCTGCAAGTCATGACCGCCGAAGGACCCGCCGATACCCGGGTCATCAATGCCACGCGATGCATGGTCGGGCGCGGCGAGAGAGCCGACGTCACGCTTTCCGGCTGGAAGGTGCACAAGGAACACGCGGAGATTTTTGTCTCCAATGAACAGGTGTTCGTGCGCGACCTGGGCTCGATGTTTGGTACTTATGTGGACGACACCAAGGTGACCACCTTCGGGCCGCTCAAACCCACCGATGCCATCCGCATCGGCTCGCACCAGTTGCACGCGCGCTGGGCGCGCATGCGAGAAGGCGGAGGTGAAGAGCCTGCCGACCCGCCACGCGCGACCCAGGCGATGCCTGCTGCTCCCGCGTCGGCTGCCAGTGCGCACACGGCGACTCGCATGCCTGCACCGGTAACCCAGCGCATGGCATCAACGCCCGAGCGGACCAGGGAAGAGCCAGTGCACAGCGGGGCACCCATTGCTCCCTCGGAGGTGCGGACGGCCAGTGTGCAGATCGACCAGGACTGGCTGGGCTACCGCCGACTGATCCAGGAAAAATTGATCGAATCCTTCGACATGCGCCGCACCGACGTGCACCGCATGGGCGACAAGGAGTTGCGCGAGCATACCGAGCAGGCCATCCGCGAGATTTTCCTCCACATGCCGGCGGGCATCCCCGCCGACGTGGACAAGCAGCGTCTGCTGGAGGAGGTGCGGGATGAGGCCATTGGGCTGGGCCTGCTGGAGCCGCTGCTGGCGGACCCTACGACCACTGAAATCATGGTCAATCGGGTGGACGAAATCTTCGTCGAGCGCGCCGGCCGACTGGTGCGAGTGCCGCTAGCGTTCTCCAGTGAGAAGGCCATGATGGGGGTGATCGAGCGCATTGTGGCCCCGGTGGGCCGGCGCATCGACGAAAGCTCTCCGCTGGTGGATGCGCGGCTGAAGGACGGGTCGCGCTTCAACGCCATCATTCCGCCGCTGGCCCTGAAAGGGCCGTCGATGACGATTCGCAAGTTCTCCAAGCGCAAGCTGGGCGCCGAGGATTTGATCAAGTTCGGCTCCGCCAACGCGCAGATGGTGGAGTTCCTGCAGATGGCCGTGAAGCAGCACAAGAACATCATCGTTTCGGGTGGCACCGGCTCCGGCAAGACGACGCTGCTCAATATCCTGAGCAACTTTATTCCTGAAGGCGAGCGTATCGTCACCATTGAGGATGCGGCCGAGCTGCAACTGCACCACGAGCATCTGGTGTCGCTTGAGTCGCGCCCGGCCAATGCCGAGGGCAAGGGGCAGATCGCCATCCGTGAACTGGTGAAGAACTCGCTGCGCATGCGGCCGGACCGTATCGTGGTGGGCGAATGCCGTGGCGGAGAGGCGCTGGACATGCTGCAGGCCATGAACACCGGCCATGATGGATCGCTGACCACCGCCCACGCCAACAGCCCGCGCGACATGCTGGCACGCCTAGAAGTGATGGTGCTGATGGCCGGTATGGATCTGCCCGTGACGGCTATCCGTGAGCAGGTGGCATCGGCCGTGGACATCATCGTGCAGCAAACGCGCTTTGCCTGCGGCAGCCGCAAGATCACTCGGATCACCGAGGTCACAGGGGTGGAGAGCGGCAAGATCCAGTTGCAGGATCTGTTCGAATTCGTCGAGACCGGTTTCACAGCGGAGCGCAAGACCGACGGCTACTTCACCGGCTGCGACGCCGTGCCCGAGTTCTACGAGAAGCTGCGCCAGATCGGAGTGGCGGTGGATCTCGAAATCTTCAAACGGGCGAAGTAAATGAACCCCTCCCTGCTTGTCTCCTTCGCGGTTGCGGTCAGCGTGGTGATGTTGGTGTTCTTCGTTGCACGCTCGTGGGGCCACTACCGCGCGCGCTTCACCTCGGACGCACGGGTATCGCTGGAGGATATGTTCCTGTTCATCGATCCGCAGCGCCTGTTCTTCATCAACGTGGGCGTGGTGCTGGTGCTGCCGGCGCTGGTGCTCCTGCTGACGGGAGCCGTGCCCCTGGCAGTATTGGCGGCGGTGGGCATCTTCGTGCTGCCACGCATGGCCTATGGCTATCTGAAGCGTCGGCGCGAAGCCAAGCTGATCGAGCAGATGCCTGATGCACTCAACATGCTGGCGGGGTCGCTGCGTTCGGGGGCCAGCCTGGCCATTGCGATGGATCTGGTCGCAACGGAGACGCCGCCGCCGTTCAGCCAGGAGCTGTCGCTGGTGCTGCGCGAGCAGAAGCTGGGCGTGTCGCTGGAAGACGCCTTCGAAAGTTTCGCCAAGCGGGTCAACTTGGAAGACGTGAACCTGCTGGTTTCCGCCATCACCATCTCCAAGGATGTGGGCGGCAACCTGTCCGAGGTGCTGGAGCGTCTGGCAAGCACGCTGCGCGCCAAGGCCGCCATGGAGGGCAAGATCCGGGCGCTGACATCGCAGGGCAAGCTGCAGGGCATCGTCGTCGGCCTGTTGCCGGTGTTCCTGGGGTTCGTATTGTTCCAGATGGAACCCGAGGCCATGGCGCCGCTGTTCAGCACGTATTACGGCTGGGCCGTCATGGCCGTGGTGGCTGTGCTGCTGATCATGGGGGGCGTCTTCATCAAGAAGATCGTGACCATCGATGTGTAACCCCCTGATCACGGAGCGGCCATGCTGGGCCTGATTTCTTCTCTGGTATTGGCGCTGGCCATTCTGGTCGGTCTGTGGTCGGTCTACAGCCTGTTTCGCCAGGCGCCTACCGAAGACCGTACCTACAAGGACAAGCCGCCGCTGCTGTTCCGGGTGCTGTGGCCGTTGATCAATCTGCTGGCCAACAGTCTGGGCTGGGCGCTATCGACCAAGGCCGAGGAGCGCTACACCACCGCACTGCGCCGTGCCGGTCAGGACTACGCCCTGACACCCCGACAGTTCTTTGCGGGCAAGGTGGTGTCGGCCGTGGCGGGCGCGCTGCTGGGGGTGATGCTGTCGGGCATGCTTGAGGGCGGTCTGTCCATCATCGTGGTGATTGCCATGCTGGCGTTCTTCTACCCGGATTTGTGGCTCAAGGAAACCACCAAGCAGCGCAATCTGGCCATCCTGAAGGCCCTGCCGTTCTTCATCGACCTGTTGACGCTGTCGATCGAGGCGGGCCTGAATCTGTCGGGCGCGATGCAACAGGCCGTGGCCAAGAGCGCCGGCGGGCCGCTGATGGTGGAGATCAACCGCGTACTGCGTGACGTGCGTGCCGGCAAGGCGCGCATCGATGCCTTGCGAGATTTTTCCGCACGCCTGGATTTCACGCCCATCACCAGCTTCGTGAGTGCGCTCGTGCAGGGCGAGAAAACCGGCTCCAGCCTGGGCCCCATCCTGCGTGCGCAGGCCGAGCAGCGCCGCACCGAGCGTTTCCTGCGTGCGGAGAAGCTGGCCATGGAGGCTCCCGTGAAGATGCTCGGTCCGCTGATTTTCTTCATCTTCCCTTGCACCTTCATCGTCATCGGCTTTCCGATCGCGATGAAATTCCTGGCGTCGGGCTTGTAAGGAGGGATGGTCGTGGGCAGTGCTTTCCATGCGGGTGCCTTGTATGCCGATGGCCGCGACATGGGTTGCGACGTGGCGGTGGCACGCAGCTTTCTGCAGCGCGCCTTGGGCTTACTGGCGCGCCCGCCGCTCACGCCGCGCCAGGCCTTGTGGATCACGCGTTGCAACAGCGTGCACACGGTAGGCATGCGCTACGCGATCGATGTGGTGTTCCTCAGCCGCAGCGGCCAGGTGCTGCGTGTGGTGCACGCGGTACCGCCGTTGCGGTTCCGGCTGTGCCGCGGAGCAGCTGCGGTCGTGGAACTGCGTGCGGGCGCGGCGCATGCGCTGGGCATTTTGGCCGGGCAGGTGCTGGCGGTCGTGCCACCAGACGGGGTGACGCGCACATCTGCCGCGTCCTCGCCGGGTGGTGGCGCCGCCAGCGCAGCCACCCGTTTCATTGTTTGATGGGTTGACTACACCATGTATCCATACCGCACGTTCCTCGCTCCGCTGGCCGCCGTGCTGGCGGCATCTGCTTTGGCGGGCTGTGCTGCGCCTGTCGCAGTCCCCACCGACCCGCTGAGCGGGATGCCCGGCGTGCTGGGCGCCCCTGCGCAGGCGCTGCCAGCGCCCCAACCCAGTGCCACGGCGGCGCCGGCACTTTCACAGGAAGCCGTGCAGCAGGCTGCTGCGGCCGCCAGGGCTTCGGCCGACGCGCAGGGGGCCTTGCGCTCGGCCGAGAATGCTTACGCCCGGGGCGATTGGGTGACGGCAGCGCGCGAGTTCAAGGCGCTCACCAACAGCTACCCGCGTAATAGCCAGGTGTGGTTTGGCTATGGCGCGGCGGCGGCCCTGTCGGGTAGCCTGGAGGATGCCGCGCAGGGCTTCGAGGCGGTGCTGCGCATCGATCCGCAGGATGCGCGTGCTGCATACAACCTTGGCCTGGTTCGCTTGTCACAGGCCGAGCTCGCCCTGAACGCGGCGCGCAGCCACAGCGCCGCGGCACCTGCGGATATTCAGCAGGAGATTGCCCGCCTGTCCCGCGACCTGGCGCCCGTGTTCAGCCGGCCCGCAGCATCGGCGCCACAGGCGCAACTGCCTGCGATCCCTGCGGCGGTGCAGCAGGGCTTTCGCACCCAGGACCCAGCGCGTGCTGGGGCGGGCGGCGCGCGTTCGGGCGCCTTGCTGGGCATGCCACCGTCGGAAGTGCGCGTGCAACTGCCCACTGCTTCTGTGACCCCGCCGCAGCAATGACGGGCCGCGCCGTGTGCTTCGCCAGTCCACAACCGCCTCGGAGAACCTAGCCATGGCTATCGCTGCACGCAATACCCGCCGGCCGCAACGCCAGCGCCAGAGGGGAGCGTCGCTGACGGAGTTCGTGATCGTCGGCCCGCTGGCGATCCTGATCACCTTCCTCATCATCCAGGCGGGCATGCTCTACATGGCCAAGCTCACCCTGAACAACGCAACGTTCATGGCGGCGCGCCACGGCTCCATGGCGAATGGCAATGCGCAGTCGATCCGTTTGTCGCTGATCAAGGGGCTGGTGCCGTTCTATCAGAACGCCTTCGACACGAACGATGTGAGCCGCCTCACGGCCGCGGCGGCCAAGGCTGCTGTGGACACCTCGCTGGGGAATCTGAAGCTGGAGGTGCTCAGCCCATCCGAGGAGGCCTTCCGGGTGTATGGCATCCGCAAGGGGGGAACGACCTACATCCCGAATGACAACCTGGAGTTCCGCACCCCCACGCCGATGGGGGGCGCCGGCATCTCGATCCGCGACGCCAACATCCTGCGCATCAAGGTCACCTATGCGTACGAGCTCAAGGTGCCGTTGATGCAGGCCATCATGAAGCGCGTGATGTGTCCCGGCGTGGCGGACTCCGACGTGCGTGCCTGGAGCCGCCCCAGCCTGCTGCCGCTGGGTAATGTGTCGGACTGCATCTACTACCTGCGGGGGCGCGTGCCCATCGTGTCATTCGCTACGGTCCAGATGCAATCGCGGGCCGAGCGCAGCTAGCCGCGATATGCCTTCTTTACTTACTCCTTTGATATTGCCCATGGAACGCTTTCTGCTCCTACCTCTGGTTCTGTCATGTGCCGCCGTCTTTACCCTGTCGGGCTGTGGAGGGGGCGGCTCCATGGATGATGGCCAGACCCCGCTGTCGGTTTCTCCCGAGACTGTCACGCTGACCAGCTCTACCGATGTGTGTTTGCCAGCGGCGGGGCCTACGGTATTTGCGCTGGGCGGAACGGCCCCTTACAGCCTGCGCAATCCGCTGCCGGATGCCATCGGCCTGAGCAGCGACACGATTGCCCGCTCGGGCGAAGGGGTAACGATCACGTTCAAGGGCGGGTGCATGCAGGCCATCCCCATTGTCATCATTGACAGTATCGGGAACACAGCCACCTTCAAGGTGAATTACGTCGCTGGCCGGTGATGATCGTGAAGGGCTCCGTGCTGCTCGCGCTGGCAGGGGGTGTGCTGGCCGCCTTGCAGCCCAGTGCTGCCGGTGCACAGCTTCGCTGCACTGAGCAGCGGGTGGAATACCTGGTGGGGGGTACGGGGGCTGCAGGTGCGCGCAGCCGGATGTGCGCGCATGCCTCGGCACCAGGCGGTGGCGGACTGCGCAAGGGACGCGCCGTGGACCAGGTGGGCAATGCCGCTTCGCCAGGGCACAGGCCCGTGATCGTGCAGCCCGATGATGATGGGCGCCGCGCGATCCTGAACCACGAACTGGACAAGGAGCGCGACGCCTTGCGGCGCCTGCAGGCGCAGGAGGGGGCGGGTGGTGCGGATGCGCAGCTGGCGGTGAACCGCCACCAGAGCAACATCCGCGCCTTGGCGGCTGAACTGCAGCGCTTGCCTGCGTCCGTGCGCCGCCAGCCCTAACCGCAGTTACTCACCGACTGCGTCCGCATTGGTTTCGTTAAGAAAATATACGAAATCGGGCTCGAACCCAATACAGACAAGCGCAAGGCGCTATCAAAAAATCACTTCGGTGCAAGGCGGATCGCGCCATCCAGACGAATCACTTCGCCATTGAGCATGTCGTTCTCGAAGATGTGGCGCACCAGCTTGGCGTAATCCTGCGGGGTGCCGAGGCGGCTGGGGAATGGGACGCCGGCGGCCAGCGCGTCCTGTACCTCCTGGGGCATGCCGAACAGCATGGGGGTGCCGAAGATGCCGGGGGCAATGGTCATGTTGCGGATGCCGTTGCGTGCCAGGTCGCGAGCGATGGGCAGTGTCATGCCCACGATTCCGCCCTTGGAAGCAGAGTACGCCGCCTGCCCGATCTGCCCGTCATAGGCCGCCACACTGGCGGTGGAGATCATCACCCCGCGCTCGCCGGTGGCTTCGGGTTCGTTCTTGCACATGGCCTCGGCGGCCAGGCGGATCATGTTGAAGCTGCCGATCAGGTTCACCGTGATGGTCTTGGTGAACGAAGCCAGCGCATGCGCGCCGTTCTTGCCAACGGTCTTTTCCGCAGGGGCGATGCCGGCGCAGTTCACCAGGCCCATGAGCTTGCCCATCGATACCGCTGCGGCCACCACGGCTTGGCCATCGGCCTCGCTGCTCACGTCGCAGCGCACGAAGCGCCCGCCGATCTCGCGCGCGACGGCTTCGCCCTTGTCGGCCTGCATGTCGGCAATCACCACCAAGCCGCCCGCTGAAGCCAGCATGCGTGCCGTGCCTTCACCCAGGCCTGACGCGCCGCCGGTGACGATGAACACCTTGCCCTTGATTTCCATGGTCTGTCTCCAAAGTTACGTTAACGTAAACGTTAATTATCACCGAGCGATCCGGCACTCCCTAGAAAAGCAACAGCCCGGCAGGGCCGGGCTGTGCGCAAGGGACAGAGGGCTTACCGGAAACCGACGCGGTCCAGCATCTGCTGCACCTTGACGGTATTGGCGCCGACCGCGCCAATGGGGATGGTTTCACTCTTGAACGGTTGGCCGCCCGTCATGGCCTTGAGGGCCGGGTTGCCCGGATCCACGTCTTTGGCGGCGGGCCATTCGTTGTTGCCGTTGGCAAAGTAGTTCTGAGCCTCAGGGCTGGCCAGGTATTCCAGGAACTTGATGGCGTTGGCCTGGTTCTTGGTGTGGCGGGCCACTGCGCCACCTGCGATGTTCATGTGCGTGCCCCACGATTGCTGGTTGGGGAACACCACCGCCACCTTGTCCACCACGGCCTTGTCTTCGGACTTGTCCGAGCGCATCAGGCGGGCGAGGTAATAGCTGTTGGTCACGGCGATATCGCATTCGCCGGCTGCGACGGCCTTGATTTGATCGGTGTCGCCCCCCTTGGGCGCGCGGGCGAGGTTGTTCACCACGCCCTTGAGCCATGCTTCGGCTTTCTGTTCGCCCACGTGTTCCATCACGGCGCCGAACAGGCTCAGGTTGTAGGGGTGCGAGCCGGAACGGATGCAGACCTTGCCTTTGTTTTTGGGGTCGCCCAACTCTTCGTAGGTGTCCACATCGTCCTTGTTGACCTTGGTCTTGTTGTAGACAACCACACGCGCCCGCGTGGACAGGCCAAACCAGGGAATACCACCGTCGGCGACCGGTGTTGCGCGCAGGTTCGCGGGAATGGCGTCCTCCAGCACCTTCGAGCGCACGGGCAGGAACAGGCCGTCGGCCTCGCCACGGTAGAGGCGGGCGGCATCCACCAGCAAGATCACGTCGGCAGGGGATGCGGCTCCTTCTGCCTTGAGACGGGCCATGATCCCGGCGTCATCAGAATCCACGCGATTGATCTTGATGCCCGTGGCCTTGGTAAAGCCGCTGTACAGCGCTTCATCGGTGGCGTAGTGGCGGGCGGAATACAGGTTGACCACCTGGTCCTGCGCACTTGCAGCGCCTGCAGCGGCCAGAACACATGCAACAACCAAGGATTTCATAGGCATGGACATGAGGCTCAAGTCTTTCTCGGCAATAAGGTGGTGGGATGATAAAGCAAACGAGAATCGTTATTAAGAATCCATCTTCGCGCCGGGAGAATTTCCGTCGTGCAGCCTCGACAATGCGCAGGCGTTCGGTTTGAGACGAAAAAAATGCCCGCGGACGCGGGCATTTGCTTATCGAGCAGCGGCTGGCTATTTCGCCCAACTGTCCTTCAGTCCGGTGATCTTGTTGAACACCGGGCGGCTAGCGCTGTGGTCCACCCGGTCGGCCACGAAGTAACCGAAGCGCTCGAACTGGAACTTATCGTCGGGCTGGGCGGCGGCCAGTGATGGCTCCACATAGGCAGTCACCACCTTCAGGCTGTCGGGATTGAGCAGGGCCAGAAAGTCTTTACCACCCGCGTCGGGTTGGGCGTCGGTGAACAGGCGGTCGTAGAGGCGCACCTCGGCCTGCACGCCGTCCTGCACCCCCACCCAGGTGATGGCGGCTTTTACCTTCACGCTATCGGCGCCGGGCGTGCCGCTCTTGGTGTCGGGCACCACGGTGGCGAGCACGCGGGTGACGTGGCCGCCCGCATCTTTCTCGCAGCCGGTGCATTCGATGACGTAGCCGCCCTTCAGGCGCACGGTGTTGCCCGGGAGCATTTGCCCGTCCGCCCCGAGCCGGGGCGGATAAAGACGCTTGTAGCCCTTGGGTGGCACTTCGGCGAAGTCTTCGCGTTCGATCCAGACCTCGCGGCCCAGGGTGAAGTGGCGCTCGGGAACAGCCTGGCCTTCGTGCGCGTGGGGCAGGGCGGGTAGGCTGCAGGCCTCGACGTGGCCGTCGCTGCCGAAGACTTCGGCCCAGTTGGTCAGCGTGAGCGGGAGCGGGTCGAGCACGGCCATGGCGCGGTGGGCCTTGGATTCCAGGTCCTCCCGCAGGCAGCCCTCCAGCGTGCCGTAGTCGATCCAACTGTAGTCCTTGGTCACGCCAATGCGCTCGCAGAACATCTGGATGGAGGCCGGCGTATAGCCACGCCGGCGCAGGCCCACGATGGTGGGCATGCGCGGATCGTCCCAGCCGCTCACGATGCCGCTGTCCACCAGGTGCTTGAGCTTGCGCTTGCTGGTGATGACGTAGGTGAGGTTCAGGCGCGCGAACTCATACTGGCGCGGCTGGGGGCGGGCGATCAGGCCGCCTTCCCCCAGGCGGTCCAACAGCCAGTCGTAAAAGGGGCGCTGGTCTTCGAACTCCAGCGTACAGATGCTGTGGGTGATGCACTCCAGCGCATCCTCGATCGGGTGCGCGAAGGTGTACATGGGGTAGATGCACCACTGGTTGCCGGTGTTGTGGTGCTCGGCGTGCTTGATGCGGTAGATGGCCGGGTCGCGCAGGTTGATGTTGGGGTGCCCCATGTCGATCCTGGCGCGCAGCACGGCGGCGCCGTCGGGGAGCTTGCCGTCACGCATCTCGCGAAAGCGCGCCAGGTTCTCCGCAGGGGTGCGGTTGCGATAGGGGCTGTCTACCCCGGGCTTGCCGAAGTCGCCGCGGTTGGCGCGCATCTCTTCGGGCGTTTGCTCGTCCACGTAGGCGTTGCCGGTCTCGATCAGGTACTCGGCCGCGCGGTACATGAAGCCAAAGTAATTGCTGGCGTAGTACAGGTTCTCGTGACCGTCGCGGTCTTTCCAGTCGAAGCCCAGCCAGTGCACGGCATCGATGATGCTGTCTACGTACTCCTGATCTTCCTTCTCGGGGTTGGTGTCGTCAAAGCGCAGGTGGCAGACGCCGCCGTAGTCGCGCGCCAGGCCGAAATTCAGGCAGATGCTCTTGGCATGGCCCACGTGCAGGTAGCCGTTGGGTTCGGGCGGAAAGCGCGTGCGGATCTTGGCAGGGTCAACCGCTGCGGCGGCGTGGTGGGCTGCGTCGCCTGGGCTGCCCGCCCAGTGTTTTTGGGCATGCACACCGTGCGACAGGTCGGATTCGATGATCTGGCGCAGGAAGTTGCTGGGTTTTGCGGCTTCCGCAGAAGTGTCGTGATGGACGGGGGTGCTCATGCGGGGGATTTTAGGCGGCATAGATGCGTACTACCGGCGCGAGCGCTTGTTGAGCGGCCGCTGCGGTTACGCATGGAAACGGTGCGGGGTACGTTCGGAAACAACCTGAACATCTGTTCATGCCATCCTTTCACGGTGCTGGCGCGTTAGACGTCCAAACGCCTTGTGTTCAAGCGCCCGGGTGCCGCGGCACCTCTATATAGGAGATTTTCATGATCCAACATCGCTCTTGGTTTGCCGCCGCCGCCTCGGCCGGTGTGGCGCTGGCCCTGTTGGTGGGCACAGGCACCGCCCAGGCACGCAGCGACGTGTACTGGTCTGTCGGCGTGGGCGTGCCCGGCGCCGTCGTGGGGGTGGGCAACGCCGCTCCTGTGTATTACTCGCCTCCACCCGTGTATTACGCCCCGCCGCCCGTGGTGTACGCACCGCCCGTATACAGGGCTCCTCGCCCGGTCTATTACGCGCCACCCGTGGTCGTGGCACCGCCCGTGGGGTATTACCGCGGATACGGGCACGGGTACCGCCACGGCCATCGGCACCATCGCGGCCATCGCGATTGGCGCTGACACGGGCACGCCAGCCGGAGTGCTGGCCGCGATAATGCGCATTCGCGGGTCCGTTGCGGCGGGTAGAACCGCGCTAGCACTCCATGACGAAAACCGTTTACGTTCTCAACGGCCCCAATCTCAACCTGCTGGGCACGCGCGAGCCGCAGGTGTATGGCTCCCAGACTCTGGCGGATGTCGAGCAGCTCTGCACGGCCGCATGTGCACGTCACGGGTTGGCCCTGGTATTTCGCCAGAGCAACCATGAAGGCGCTCTGGTGGACTGGATCCACGAGGCCAGCCGGCTGCATGCGGCGGGCCAACTGGCCGGCGTCGTGCTCAATGCTGCCGCCTACACCCATACCAGCGTGGCACTCCTGGATGCCGTGAAGGGCACGGGAGTGCCCGTTGTAGAGCTGCACATCAGCAACGTGCATGCGCGCGAGAGCTTTCGCCACCACTCCTATCTGGCCGGCGCGGCCCGCGCGGTGATGTGCGGGTTTGGGGTGCAGGGCTACGCCCTTGCCATTGACGGGCTGGCCCAATGGTGAAGGCGCCATCGCTCGCCACGCTGCCCTTGCCTCCTGAAGTCACCGCGTTGCAGCAACGCGCACGGCGCGAGTCCACCCCCTGCGGTACCGGCGACATCGTCTGGCATGTCTGGGGGGCATCCCAGGATGGTGCGCTGCCTCTGGTACTGCTGCATGGCGGCAGCGGCAGCTGGACGCATTGGGTGCGCAACATCCACGATCTGGAGGACAGTGGTCGCGAGGTCTGGGTCCCCGATCTGCCGGGATTCGGAGATTCGGCCGCACCACCCGTGGGGGGCGATGCGGACGCCCTGGTGGAGCCGCTGGCCGAAGGCCTGCGTACGCTGTTCGGGCCACGGCCGTGTGACCTGGTGGGATTTTCCTTTGGTGGATTGACGGCGGGCCTGCTGCTCGCAACCCACCCCGAACTGGCCCGCCAGCTCGTATTGGTAGGAGCCCCGGCGATGGGGGTGGTGCCCCAACGGCAATTCGAGCTCAAGGCCTGGCGCCACCTGCCGCAGGAGGGGCAGATTGCGGCGCACCGCTACAACCTGGCGGCGCTGATGCTCCAGGACACTTCGCTCATCGACGGTTTGGGCGGCCTGGCGTTGAACACGCACGTGGCCAATGTGGTGCGCGACCGCATGCCCCGCCGCCGCCTGGCGCACACCGATGCGTTGGCGCGCGCTCTGCCGCTGGTGCCGTGCCCCGTGCATGCGATCTATGGCCGCAGTGACGCTCTATACAAGGAGTGGATTGGTGCATTAGAGGGCGCTTACGCGGCGGCGGCTCCGGACTTTCGCGGCATGGCGCTGATCGAGGAAGCCGGCCACTGGGTGCAGTTTGAGCGCCCGCAGTGCTTCCTGAAGGCGCTGGACGACGCCCTGCGCGCCGGGGCCGCCTGACGGACGGGCATGGCCTCCGGCAATCCTTCTTCCGGCGTGCGCGTGGACCCGGCCGAGGTTGAACTTACCGCCATGCGCGCCCAGGGGGCGGGCGGGCAGAACGTGAACAAGGTGTCCAGCGCCGTGCACCTGCGTTTCGACATCGCGGCCTCTTCATTGCCTGAAGATGTGAAACAGCGCCTGCTGGCCCTGCGCGACAGCCGCATCACCCAGCAGGGGGTATTGGTCATCAAGGCCCAGCAATACCGCACCCAGGAGGCCAACCGCCTGGATGCGTTGGCGCGCCTGCAGGCGCTGGTGGACAGCGTGGCGCGGCCGCCGCGCGTGCGACGTGCCACGCGGCCCACGCTGGGATCGCAGCAGCGGCGGCTGGAGTCCAAGAGCCGGCGCGGAGGTGTCAAGGCATTGCGCGGGCGGCCCCATCTGGGGGAGTGACGCTGCTTTCACATCGCATTGGTGCGATGGATGGGACGCTGTGATGGGGTCTATGGCGCTTGGCATCAAGCGTGTCGCTCCCACATGATTGCAACCTGGACTGAGGTTTTGCCATGAACACCCCCCATACCCCTTCTGTCACCTCTTCGACGACCGCTGCCGCGCTGCCCGTGCTGTTCGTCTCGCACGGCGCGCCGCTGTTTGCGCTGGAGCCCGGCAGTACCGGCCCGGCGCTCACCCGCTGGGGCGCTGAACTGAAGGCGCAGTACTCCCGTTTGCGCGGCGTGGTCATCATGTCGCCGCACTGGGTGGCGCGCGGCGCCACCGTCATGACCGGGGCGCAGCCCGAGACCTGGCACGACTTCGGCGGTTTTCCTCGTCCGCTCTATGCGCTCCAGTACCCGGCTGCCGGAGCACCCGCCCTGGCACAGGAGGTGTTGGCCCTGCTGGAGCAGGCTGGCATCGACGCGCGAGGCGACGCGGCGCGCCCCTTCGACCATGGCGCCTGGGTGCCGCTGATGCATCTGTTCCCACAGGCCGACGTGCCCGTGGTGCAGGTCGCGCTGCCCGTGGGTGCCGGTCCGGCAGAGGTGCATGCCATGGGTGTGGCGCTGCGCGGTCTGCGCGAGCAGGGCGTGCTGGTCGTGGGCTCCGGCAGCATGACGCACAACCTGGCCGAGTTCTTTGGCGGTGCCGACCAGCCCGCGCCCTATGTGGTGGAATTCAGCCGCTGGATCGAGGCGCAGCTGGAGCAGGGCGACACGGCGGCCCTGCTGGACTACCGCGCCCGTGCGCCGCATGCCCGGCGTGCGCATCCCACGGAAGACCACTTCCTGCCCATCTTCTTTGCGCTGGGCGCTGCCGGCGAAGGCGCCGAGGCGCACTATCTGAGCCGCGAAGTCATGCATGGCATGCTGGCTATGGACGCCTTCGCGCTGCAGGCTGCCTGACACTTCCCCCATCACGACGTTGCCCATGCTCGACCTACCCCTTTCCTTCCTTCACCGCCCCGCGACGCCCGGCTCCGAGCCGTGGCTGCTGGTGCTCATGCACGGCGTGGGCAGCAACGAGCAGGACCTGTTCGGCCTGGCCCCGTATGTCCCCCCGCAATACCACGTGCTGAGCCTGCGCGCACCGTACCGCATGGGGCCGACGGCCAATGCCTGGTTCGAATTCACCGTGGCAGCAGATGGCGCGCGCAGCATCAACGAGCCGCAGGAGGCCGCCAGCCGCGCCCTGGTGGCGCAGACCGTGGACGCCGCGGCGCGCCAGCTGGGTATTCCCGCCGCGCGCGTGGTGGCGGGCGGCTTCAGCCAGGGCGGCATCATGGCGCTGACCCTGCTGCTCACGCGGCCTGAACTGCTGCACGGCGCGATGGTCTGGCACAGCCGGCTGCTGCCGCAGGCGCTGCCCCATGCGGCGCAGCCGGCCGCGCTGGCGGGGCGCCAGCTCTGGGTGAGCCATGGCGTGCAGGACAACGTCATTCCGCTGGCCAGTGCCCAGGCCATACGCGACCATGTCCGGACGCTGCCGCTGGCGCTGAGCTACCGCGAGTACCCGGGCATGCACGAAATCCGCCCGGAGGAACTGCGCGATTCCATGGCCTGGCTGCACGGCCTGGCCGCAGGCGCCGCCGGTTGACCCCGGTGGTAAGCCTCGTAACCTCTGGTGGTTTAACGTGGTTTTATATGAAACAGGGCTGTAGCATAGGCGGGTCAAGCGCTAATAGCTATCAATATTGAAGCGAAGGTGCCTCTTGCACGGTGCGAGGGGGCCTCGTGGAGAAAGGACCGCCATGCCTGTACGAGACCCCGCCGAATTCCATCCCCGGCAGGAGTCCTCGGTCTCTGTCTGGACCGTCATTGCCCTGGTGGCGATCGCCGCCGCGGGCGCCGCCTGGTGGTTCGGGTGGCGCCACACCCAGGCCCCCGAGCCCGCGCCCGCGGCCCCCGCCGTCGAGGCCGCACCCCCCGCCGCCGCGCCGCAGGTACCCGCGTCGGGCCCGCAGAACCCGGTGGAAGTGCTGGAACCCCCGGCCGACGCGCTGCCCGCGCTGGCCGATTCCGACGCCTACGTGGCCCGCGCGCTGGCGGAACTGCTGGGGTCGCAGGCGGCGGCGCTGCTGCAGCCCGAGGGGCTGGTGCGCCGCATGGTGGCGACCATCGACAACCTGGCACGCGCCCAGGCACCCTCGCGCATGTGGCCCGTGCAGGCCACGCCCGGCCGTTTCACGGTGGAAGGGGCGCAGGATGCGCCTGCGCAGACCATCGCGTCTGCCAACGCGGCGCGTTACCAAGCCTTCGTCACGCTGGCCGAAGCCGTGCCCGTGGACGCCGCGGTGAAGCTCTATGCCCGCATGTATCCGCTGTTCCAGGCGGCCTATGAAGAGTTGGGCTTTCCCGGGCGCTACTTCAACGACCGCCTGGTGGCGGTACTCGACCACCTGCGCGCCGCGCCCGAGCCGGCGGGGCCCTTGCAGGTGCGGCTGGTTCCCGTGGTGGGCGAGGTGCCCTCCACCCGGCCCTGGGTGCGCTACGAATTCGTGGACCCCCAACTGCAGGCACTCTCCAGCGGTCAGAAGATGCTGGTGCGCATGGGCCCTGAGAATGCGCGCCGCCTGAAGGCCGTGCTGGCCGAGCTGCGCCGCCGCGTGGCAACCGGAGACATGGCGGCGGGCAACGTCGCGCGCATACCGGCGCAGGCGACGCCGCCTGCCAGCCGCTGACCGCTACGGCGTGGGCAGAGGCAACGCCGTCTTGTAGCGCACCTGCTTGAGCGTGAAGCTGGTGCGGATCTTCTCGATGCCCGGGATGGGCGTGAGCTGCTCGAGAATGAAACGTTCCAGCGCTGCGATGTCGGGCAGCGCCACGCGGATCAGGTAGTCGCTGTCGCCCGTCATCAGGTAGCACTCCATCACCTGGTCATGCTCGGCGATGCGCTGTTCGAAGGCCGAGAGCGCTTCCTTGCTCTGGCTTTTCAGGCTGATGTTGATGAACACATTGAGCCCCAGCCCCAGCGCCGTGGCATTGGCCAGCGCCACATACCGGCTGATGACGCCAGCGGCCTCCAGCGCCTTGACCCGGGCCAGGCAGGGCGAAGCCGACAGGTGCACGCGCCGCGCCAGCTCCACATTGGACAGCGCGCCATCGGCCTGCAATTCGGCCAGGATGCGCAAATCGGTAGCGTCAAGCTTCATATGCTGAAAACCATTCCGTGAACGGCATATTGTGCCGATGAAGGGTGAAACATCGTGTGAATCGGCATCCTATTTCGGTATGCGGGGCCTACAGTGGCGCGATGAACGCCCCCACGCCCCTCGCAACACTGGCTACCCTCGCTGCCGCGGCCAGCCCCGATACCGACCCCCAGGAAACCGCCGAATGGCGCGACGCCCTGCAGGCCCTGGTGGCCACGGGAGGGCCTGAGCGCGCGCGCTTTCTGCTGGACGAGCTGAACCGGCTGGCCGGCCAATTGCGCGTGGACTGGCGCCCCGGCTTGAATACGCCCTACGTGAACACCGTGTCCGTGCAGGAGCAGGGGGTGTTCCCCGGCGACCTGGCGATCGAGGAGCGTCTGGCGTCCATCATGCGCTGGAACGCGCTGGCCATGGTGGTGCGCGCCAACCAGGCGTACGGCGAACTCGGCGGCCACATTGCCAGCTACGCCAGTGCGGCCGACTTGTTCGAGAGCGGCTTCAACCATTTCTTCCGCGCCCGCGAGGGTCTGGGCGAAGGCCAGCACCGGGGCGACCTGGTCTTCTTCCAGCCGCACAGCGCGCCCGGCGTGTACGCGCGCGCCTTCCTCGAAGGGCGTTTAAGCGAGCAGGACCTCATGCACTACCGCCAGGAAATCACCGCCCCGGCGCAGGGCGCGCGCGGCCTCAGCAGCTACCCGCACCCCTGGCTCATGCCGGACTTCTGGCAGTTCCCCACCGGCTCCATGGGCATCGGCCCCATCAGCAGCATCTACCACGCGCGCTTCATGCGCTACCTCACGCACCGCAACCTGCTGGATAGCTCCGCACGCAAGGTGTGGGGCGTGTTCGGCGACGGCGAGATGGACGAACCCGAATCCATGAGCGCCCTCACGCTCGCCGCGCGCGAGGGGCTGGACAACCTCGTCTGGGTGGTCAACTGCAACCTGCAGCGCCTGGACGGCCCAGTGCGCGGCAACGGCCGCATCATCGACGAGCTGGAGCGCCTGTTCGCTGGCGCGGGCTGGAACGTGGTCAAGCTCGTCTGGGGCAGCGACTGGGACGGCCTGTTCGCCCGCGACCTCACGGGCGCGCTGGTGCGCACGCTCGAAGGCACGGTCGATGGGCAAATGCAGACCTTTGCCGCCAAGGATGGGCGCTACAACCGCGACCACTTCTTCGGCCAGAACCCTGCACTGGCCGCGCTGGCGCAAGGCATGACCGACGAGCAGATCGACCGCTTGAAGCGCGGCGGGCATGACCTGGTGAAGATCCACGCGGCCTATGCTGCCGCCGCGCGCCACCGCGGCCAACCCACGGTGATCCTCGCGCACACCAAGAAGGGCTACGGCATGGGCCAGGCCGGCCAGGGCAAGATGACCACGCACAGCCAGAAGAAGCTCGACGACGCCGACCTCATCGAATTCCGAAACCGCTTCAACCTGCCTTTGAGCGACGCGCAGGCCACCGGACTGGCGTTCTACAAGCCGGGGGGCGACAGCCCCGAGATGCAGTACCTGCGCCGCCAACGCCAGGCCCTGGGCGGCTACCTGCCCCGGCGCGAAACGGTGTGCGATGTGCTGCCCGTGCCGCCCCTCGCCAGCTATGCGCAGTTCGCGCTGGCGGCCGATGGCAAGGAAATGAGCACCACCATGGCCTTCGTGCGCATGCTCGGTACGCTGCTCAAGGACGCCACCTTGGGCCCGCGCATCGTCCCCATCGTGGCCGACGAGGCGCGCACCTTCGGCATGGCCAACCTGTTCAAGCAGGTGGGCATCTACAGCAGCGTGGGCCAGCGCTATGCGCCCGAGGACATCGGCTCGGTGCTTTCGTACCGCGAGGCGCTGGATGGGCAGATCCTGGAGGAAGGCATCAGCGAGGCCGGTGCCATCGCCAGCTGGACGGCCGCCGCCACCAGCTACAGCGTGCACGGCCTGGCCATGCTGCCGTTCTACATCTACTACTCGATGTTCGGCTTTCAGCGCGTGGGCGACGCCATCTGGGCCGCCGCCGATCAGCGCGCCCGCGGCTTCCTGCTGGGCGCTACCTCGGGTCGTACCACGCTGGGCGGCGAGGGTCTGCAGCATCAGGACGGCTCCAGCCACCTCGTGGCCGCCACCATCCCCAACTGCAAGGCCTACGACCCGGCCTTCGCGGGCGAGTTGGCCGTGATCGTGGACGCCGGCATGCGCGAGATGGTCACCGAGCAGCGCGACGTTTTCTATTACGTCACGCTCATGAACGAGAACTACGCCCAGCCGGACCTGCCGGCCGAGGCGCATGCAGGGGTGCTGCGTGGATGCTATGTATTTAATAGCTATTTGCGCCCGTCGGAAGGACGTGAGGAGCCGATTCCATCTCAAAAATCGGTGACCCTGCTGGGCTCCGGCGCGATCCTCACCGAGGTCGTGAAGGCGGCGCAACGGCTGGCCGATGAGGGCATCGCGGCCACCGTGGTCAGCGTGACGAGCTGGAGCGAGCTGGCGCGCGACGGCATGGCCTGTGAGGCCGGGCGTGACAGGGGGGATGCAGGCGATGCCAAGCCCTGGCTTACGCAGGTACTGGAGGGAACGAGCGGCCCGGTCATTGCCGCCACGGACTATGTGCGGGCCGTGCCCGAATCGGTGCGCGCCTATGTGCCCGCGGGGCGCCGCTACCGCACGCTGGGCACGGACGGCTTTGGCCGCAGCGACACGCGGGCCGCGCTGCGCGCGTACTTTGGGGTCGATGCCGCCAGCATTGCGCAAGCGGCGCGGGCCGCGCTGACGGGCGGTTGAGGGGCGGTTGAGGGGCGGGAACGAAGCTGCCTCAGCCGGACAGGGGCCGGCCGAAGAACGCATCCAGCACGGGCAGCAGGGTGGGGAATTCCTGCCCGAAACGTTCACGGTGCACGAAGTACGCCTCGCAGGCCACGGCGAAGAACTCCGCGGGCGCGGTGGCGCCGTACGCATCCAGCCACGGCCATGCGCCGCCGAAACGCTCGGCGATGATGACCTGCTCGCGGAACTGCTCGTACGCGGGCTCCCAGGCGTCGCGCCAGGCCGCGTGCGCGGCGCGCGCGCCCCGCGTGCCCATGAATCCCGGAGGCAAGGGCGGGCAGCCGTCGGCCGGGCCGTTGCGCATGTCGATCTTGTGCACGAACTCGTGGATCACCACGCTGGTGGCGACCGGCTGCCCATCCGGTCCGCCCTGGCCAGCCCCGTCCACGGCGGGCCAGCTCAGCATGACGGGGCCGCGCTCCATGGCTTCGCCCAACAGCACCTCGTCGTAGTGGTGCACCACGCCGGCGGCATCCACGGCCTGGCGGCGCGCCACGGCCTCGGCCGGATGCACCACGATACCCACGAAGTCGTCGTACCAGGCCAGCGCACGCTCGGGAGCGCCCCAGTGCAGCAGCGGCAGGCAGGCCTGGGCCGCAATCGAGACCGCCATGGCATCGGTCACCACCAGCCCATGGGCGCCGGTGAACTCCTTGCGGTCCAGGAACAGCGCGCTCAGGGCGCGCAGCTTGCCTTGGTCATGCAGTGGCAGCGCCTGCAGGAATGGGTAGCGCCGCAGGGTCTGCAACCACAGTTGCGCGGAGATGTCGGGGAGGGGGGCCACGGTGGCGCGTACGCGCAGGGCCAGTTGGCGAAGGAAGTGCAGGGGTGCGCGGTTACGTGCCATGCCGCTACGTGGGGACGAGCGGCAGGCGCTGCAAGCCCTCGGCCGTCAGGCGCAGCACGCCGGCGCGCGGCGGGTGGGCGTCCAGGTCCCAGTCCGTGAGCACGTGGCGCGCCAGGCCGGGCGCCAGTACATGGTCTGCCGGCAGATGGGTGTGGCCGTGGATCAGCGCCTGGGCCCCCGCGGCGCGCAGCCACTCGATGGCGGCCGGGCTGTCCACATCGGCATAGACCGCGGCGCCGGCCTGCTTGCGCGCCTCGCTCTCGCTGCGGGCGCTGCGGCCCTGTGCGCGGCGCTCGTGCAGCGGGCGCGCCAGCAACTGGGCCTGCCATTGCGGGTTGCGTGCCAGGATGCGAAAGCGCTGGTATTCCACATCGTTCAGGCACAGCGCATCGCCATGCGACAGCAGCCAGCGTCGGCCAGCGAACGTGAGCACCGTGGGATCGGCCAGCACGGGTATACCCGTGTGGCGCGTGAAGCCCTTACCCACGAGGAAGTCGCGGTTGCCGTGCATGAAATACAGCGGCCTCGCGTGCGTGGCCTGGGCGAGCAGGGCGCAGCAGGCGCCTTCGAAGCTGCCCGGCTCGTCGATGGCGTCGTCGCCCACCCAGACCTCGAACAGGTCGCCCAGCAGGAACACCGCGTCGGCGGGCGTGCTGTGCAGGTACTGCCGCAAGGCCTGCACCGTGGCGGGCTGGGCTGGCTCCAGGTGCAGGTCGGAGATGAAGTCCACCGTGCGCCACGCGGCTGGCGCGGCCAGCTCGTCCATCGGCGGCACGGATGGTGTCATCGCAGGGCTTACAGCGCCACAGCCTTGTCGATCACCACGGCGTCGAAGGGCACGTCGTCGTGGAAGCCCTTGCGCGTGGTACGCACCTTCTTGATGGCGTCCACCACGTCCTCGCCCTTGACCACCTTGCCGAACACGGCGTAGCCCCAGCCCTGGGGCGTGGGGGAGGTGTGGTTCAGGAAGGCGTTGTCCACCACGTTGATGAAGAACTGTGCCGTGGCGCTGTGCGGGTCGCCGGTGCGGGCCATGGCGATGGTGTACTTGTCGTTCTTCAGGCCGTTGGCGGCCTCGTTCTCGATGGGCGCGTCGGTCGGCTTTTGCTTCATGTCGGCCGTGAAGCCGCCGCCCTGGGCCATGAAGTTCTTGATCACGCGGTGAAAGATCGTGCCGTCGTAGAAGCCCTTGTTCACGTAGTTCAGGAAGTTGGCGGTGGACTTGGGGGCGTTCACGGCGTCCAGTTCCAGCGTGATGACGCCTTGGGTGGCCGTTTCGGCGACGTTGATGGTGACGTGCAGTTCGACTTGCGGGTTGCTCATGGCGGGTGTCCTTTCAGGTTACTTGACCAGGGTTGCAGATTGGATGACCACGGGGGTCGTGGGCACGTTCTGGTGCATGCCGCGGTTGCCGGTGGCCACGGCCTTGATCTTGTCCACCACCTCGGTGCCGCTCACCACCTTGCCGAACACGGCGTAGCCGTGGCCGTCGGGTTGGGGCGCGTTGAGCATGGCGTTGTTCGCCACGTTGATGAAGAACTGGCTGGTCGCCGAATTGGGGTTGGCCGTGCGGGCCATGGCGATGGTGTACTTGTCGTTCTTCAGCCCGTTGGCGGCTTCCAGCGGGATCGGGGCCTTGGTGGGCTTTTGCTGCATATCGGCCGTGAAGCCGCCACCCTGGATCATGAAGCCATCGATCACGCGGTGAAAGACCGTGCCGTCATAGTGCTTGTCGGCCACGTAGGCCAGGAAGTTCTCCACCGTCTTGGGCGCCTTGGCCGGGTCCAGTTGCACCACGATGTCACCCAGGCTGGTGGCGAGCTTGACCTGGGGTGCTGCGGCACCGGCGGTCTGGGCATTTGCTACTGTAAAAATAGCTGCTAGCGCACATCCAGCAAGCGTTTGGGTGATATTTCTTCTGGAAATCATGGTTGCTCCTTGATCGAAAGGGATAGGGGACCCGCGGCGCCCGGCTATGCGGGGCTGGGCCGGTGTGCAAGGCAGCGTGCCTCAGCGGCTGGCCGGGGTGGCGGCCTGGGGTGCGGCGGGTTTCGATTCGGCGGCGAACAGCTCGCGCAGCAGCTTGAGCTTGGGCGCCACCGAGGCGGCCGTGGCACGGTCCAGCTGTTGCGCCCGCAGATACGACTGGCTGGCCAGCTTGGCGTGGATGTCGCCCAGGTTCTCGTGGGCGGTGGCGTAGTCGGGCTTGGTGCGGATCGCCGTCTCCAGCGCCGCGCGGGCTTTTTCCAGTTGGTTCTGGCTGGCGTAGAGCACGGCCAGGTTGTTGTAGGGCTCGGGCAGCTCGGGGTAGTCCTCGGTCAGCTGCACGAAGGCATCGATGGCTTCGGTAGGCTTGCCGGAATCGGCCAGCGCCACGGCGCGCAGGAAGCGCAACTGCGGATCGCGCGGGGTGGCGGCCAGGCGCTGGTCCAGCTTCACGATGGCTTCGGCGGGCTTGCCCAGCTGGAGCAGGCGGGAAATGTCGGCGTACTCGTCCGCCTGGGCCCATGAAGCTGCGAGCAGGGCCACAGTGGCGGCAAGCAGATGCAGGCAGCGGAGGGCGGGTCGGCGTGCAGGAGTCATGGAGGAGGGGCTGGAGAGACGGAGCAGCGCGGTCGGGCCGCGGTGCGGGCTTATACTGCGGCCGATTGTAGCGGAGGGGTTTTGTCATGCCGGTACGCTGTTGCCGCTCCTGATGGCGGGCCCGCCGCCCTTGCGGCAGACCGCCTG
This sequence comes from [Acidovorax] ebreus TPSY, assembly GCF_000022305.1. Lineage (NCBI taxonomy): Bacteria > Pseudomonadati > Pseudomonadota > Betaproteobacteria > Burkholderiales > Comamonadaceae > Diaphorobacter > [Acidovorax] ebreus. The sequence goes on along the minus strand of NC_011992.1, from coordinate 2,248,521 downwards.
CACGCCCCGCGGCAGCGCCCATCGCGCGCACCCGCCGAGTCGCGCGCGCTGCACCGGGCGCGCACCGCACCCATCCGCCCCCACCGATTCCCTGGACCCGTCATCCATGAGCTTGCGTATCTACAACACGCTGTCGCGTGCATTGGAGGAGTTTTCCCCGATCGAACCCGGCCATGTGCGCATGTACGTGTGCGGCATGACCGTGTACGACCTGTGCCACCTGGGCCATGCGCGCTCCATGATCGCCTTTGACGTAGTGCAGCGCTGGCTGCGCGCATCCGGCCTGGCAGTGACCTACGTGCGCAACATCACCGACATCGACGACAAGATCATCAAGCGCGCGGTGGAGAACGGCGAGACCATTCGCAGCCTGACCGACCGCATGATCGACGCGCTGCACCAGGACGCCGACGCGCTGGGCATTGAGCGTCCCACGCACGAGCCCCGCGCCACCGCCTATGTGCCTCAGATGCTGGACATGATCGGCACGCTGCAGGGCAAGGGCCTGGCCTACCAGGCGGGCAACGGCGACGTGAACTATGCGGTGCGCAAGTTCCCCGGCTACGGGAAGCTGTCGGGCAAGTCGCTGGACGAGCTAAATGCCGGCGAGCGTGTGGCCGTGCAGGACGGCAAGCACGACCCGCTGGACTTCGTGCTGTGGAAGTCCGCCAAGCCCGAGGAGCCGGCCGATGTGAAGTGGCGCAGCCCCTTCGGCGAGGGGCGCCCGGGCTGGCATATCGAATGCTCCGCCATGGGCTGCGCGCTGCTGGGCGAGAGCTTCGACATCCACGGCGGTGGCGCCGATCTGCAGTTTCCGCACCACGAGAACGAGATCGCCCAGAGCGAGGGCGCCACGGGCAAACCGTTCGCGCGGCTGTGGATGCACAACGGCTTCATCAACGTGGACAACGAGAAGATGTCCAAGAGCCTGGGCAACTTCTTCACCATCCGCGACGTGCTCAAGGAATACGACGCGGAGACTGTGCGCTTCTTCGTGGTCCGCAGCCACTACCGCAGCCCGCTGAACTACAGCAACGTGCATCTGGACGATGCGCGTGCCGCGCTCAAGCGCCTGTACACCGCGCTGAGCCTGGTGGCACCGGCCCCGGTCGAGGTGGACTGGGCCGAAGGCTACGCCGCCCGCTTCAAGGCGGCCATGGACGAGGACTTCGGCACCCCTGAAGCGGTGGCCGTGCTGTTCGACCTGGCCGGTGAGGTGAACCGCAGCAAGTCGCCCGCCGCGGCGGGCTTGCTCAAGGCGCTGGGCCGCCACCTGGGGCTGCTGCAGGCGGATCCGCAGGACTTTCTGAAAGCAGGCGCCGGGCTGGACGAGGCGGCCATCCAGGCGCAGATCGCCGCGCGCGCCGCCGCCAAGGCGGCCAAGAACTTCGCCGAGGCCGACCGCATCCGCAATGATCTGCTGGCGCAGGGTATCGTGCTCAAGGACTCCGCCACGGGCACGACCTGGGAGGCGGCTCAGTAAATGGGTTTCGATTCAAATTGGCATGTAGGGCTTGTGGGGTAAGCGGTGGCAGCTACTAAAAAAATAGCGGATGCACCTCCGTCCCTCACGCCCCCCAGCTATTGGGAAGAGGCCTGCCGGCATCTGACCAAGAAGGACCGCGTGATGCGTCGCCTGATTCCCCAGGTGGGCAACGTGGCCCTGAGCCAGCGCGGCGACGCCTTCACCACGCTGGCGCGCTCCATCGTGGGCCAGCAGGTGTCGGTGGCGTCGGCGCAGCGGGTGTGGGACCAGTTCGCCGCGCTGTCGCGCAGCATGACGCCGCGCAGCGTGCTCAAGCTCAAGGTGGACGACATGCGTGCGGCCGGCCTGTCGGCACGCAAGGTGGAGTACCTGGTGGACCTGGCGCTGCACTTCGACAGCGGCCGGCTGCACGTGAAGCAGTGGGACGAGATGGACGACCAGGCCATCGTTGCCGAGCTGGTGGCGATCCGCGGCATCAGCCGCTGGACGGCAGATATGTTCCTCATCTTCCATCTGGCGCGGCCGAACGTGCTGCCGCTGGACGATGCCACGCTGATCCAGGGCATCAGCCAGCATTATTTTTCGGGCGATCCGGTCAGCCGCAGCGATGCGCGCGAAGTGGCTGATGCGTGGAAACCCTGGTGCAGCGTGGCGAGTTGGTATATTTGGCGGTCGCTCGCCCCCCTGCCGGTGGACTACTGAACAACGCAGGGCGGCCGGTACCGGGCACCGCCCCGAGGAGAAAACAAGTTGGCGAAAAAGACCTTTCTGGACTTCGAGCAGCCCATTGGCGAGCTGGAATCCAAAATCGAAGAACTGCGCTATGTGCAGAACGAGAGCGCAGTGGACATCTCCGAAGAGATTGACCAGCTCAGCAAGAAGAGCCTGCAGCTCACCAAGGACATCTACAGTGACCTGACCCCCTGGCAGATCACGAAGATCGCGCGCCATCCGGAGCGCCCGTACACCATGGACTACGTGCGCGAGATCTTCACGGATTTCGTGGAAATGCACGGCGACCGGCACTTCGCGGACGACCAGTCCATCGTGGGGGGTCTCGCGCGCTTCAACGGCCACGCCTGCATGGTGCTGGGCCACCAGAAGGGCCGCGACACCAAGGAGCGCACCGCGCGCAACTTCGGCATGAGCCGGCCCGAGGGCTACCGCAAGGCCCTGCGCCTGATGAAGACGGCCGAGAAGTTCAAGCTGCCCGTGTTCACTTTCGTCGATACGCCCGGTGCTTACCCCGGCATCGACGCCGAGGAGCGCGGCCAGTCCGAAGCCATCGGCCGCAACATCTACGAGATGGCCCAGCTGGAAGTGCCGATCATCACCACGGTGATCGGCGAAGGCGGATCCGGCGGTGCGCTGGCCATCAGCGTGGCCGACCAGGTCATCATGCTGCAGTACTCGATTTACTCGGTCATCAGCCCCGAGGGCTGCGCGTCCATCCTCTGGAAGACCAGCGACCGCGCGCAGGACGCCGCCGAGGCCATGGGCATCACGGCGCACCGCCTGAAAGCCCTGGGTCTGGTGGACAAGATCGTGAACGAGCCGGTGGGGGGCGCACACCGCGACCACAAGCAGATGGCCTCCTTCCTCAAGCGTGCCCTGGGCGACGCCTACCGCCAGCTGTCGGACCTCAAGCCCAAGGAACTGCAGGACCGCCGCTACGAGCGCCTGCAGAGCTACGGCCGTTTCACGGACACCAAGGCGGACAGCCGCTAAGGCGGGAGGCGCGCGCTCAGCGTCGCGCCGATCCTTGAAAAAAGGTGGGGGAATCCCCGCCTTTTTTTGTGACTTACTTGTATCAAAACGTATTATCTTTCCTCGTGCGGACGCGCATCGCCGCAGGAAAAAGGGTTACGTATGTCTCTGTGGAAATCTCTCAAGGGCCAGATTCTGCTGGTGTCGCTGGCATGCCTGGTGGTGGCGTTGGTCGCGCTCTCGGCGGCGAATCTGTGGACTGCCCGCTCGCACGCCCATGCGTCGCTGGCGTCCGAAACGCAACTGCTCGCGCACAGCCATGTGGAAACGCTGCGCACCTGGGCCAACGCCAAGGCGGCCGTCGTGGAGGCTGCAGGCGCGTCGCTGGATGACGAGCAGCCTCCCAAGGCGCTGCTGATGCTGTCCAAGGCGGGGGACTTCCTGGTCAGCTATTTTGGCTACGCCGACAAACGGACGGCGTTTTCGTCGCCCCAGAACCTGCCGCCCGATTACGACCCGACCACGCGGCCCTGGTACCAGCAAGCCGCCCAGGCCAGCGGGAGCGTTCTCACCGCCCCGTATGCGGACGCGGGCGGCAACGGCCTGGTGGTGACTTTCGCGCGCGCCGCCCGCGAAGGGGGCCGCGTCAAGGCCGTGATGGCCGGCGACGTTTCGCTGGCTGCGGTGATTGCCAACGTCACCTCCATCAAGCCCACGCCGTCCAGCTACGCCTTTCTCGTCGGAGGCGACGGCGCCATCATCGCCCACCCCGACGCCAAGCTGGCGCTGAAGCCGGCGACCGACATCGCCCCCGCGCTGTCGGCGCAGGGCCTGGCCGGCATTGCGCAAAGCGGTGCGCTGCAGGCCATGGAACTGCAGGGCCGGCCCATGCTGCTGCATGTCTCCAAGGTTCCGGACACCCCTTGGATGCTGGTGATTGCCCAGGACCGTGACGAGGCGCTGGCCGCCATCTCCAGCATGCTGCGCGTTTCGCTGGTGGCCGGCATTGTGGTACTGGTGATCGCCACCCTGCTGCTGGCTGGTGTGCTGGCGCGGCGCCTGCGCCAACTCACCCAGGTGCGCGACGCCATGCACCAGATTGGCGAGGGCGACGGCGACCTGTCGCGCCGCATCGACGCGCAGGGCGAGAACGAACTCGCGCAGATCGCGGGCAGTTTCAACAACTTTGCCACCAAGCTCTCGGGTGTGCTGGCGCAGATCCGGGATGCGAGCCAGTCGGTGCGTCTGGCGTCGGAAGAGATCGCCACGGGCAACCAGGACCTGTCCAGCCGCACCGAGCTGACGGCCTCCAGCCTGCAGCAGACAGCCGCCTCGATGCAGCAGCTCACCGAGACGGTGCGCCACAACGCCGACGCGGCCCGCCAGGCCAACCAACTGGTGGCGCAGGCGGCGGGGGTGGCCCAGCACGGCGGCACCGTGGTGGGCAACGTGGTCAGCACCATGGAGCAGATCAATGCGGCGTCGCGCAAGATCAACGACATCATTGGCGTGATCGATGGCATTGCCTTCCAGACCAACATCCTCGCGCTGAATGCGGCCGTCGAGGCCGCGCGCGCGGGCGAGCAGGGCCGGGGCTTCGCCGTGGTGGCGGGCGAGGTGCGCAACCTGGCGCAGCGCAGCGCCGAGGCCGCGCGCGAGATCAAGGCGCTGATCGGCTCGTCGGTGGCACAGGTGGAACAGGGCTCGCGGCTGGTCAACGATGCGGGCACCACCATGGCAGACATCGTGCAGTCGGTGCAGCGCGTCACGGACATCATGGCCGAGATCACCGCCTCCACGAACGAGCAAAGCACCAGCATTGGCGAGGTGGGCCAGGCCGTGGCGCAGTTGGATCAGATGACCCAGCAGAACGCCGCACTGGTGGAAGAAAGCGCCGCAGCGGCGGCCAGCCTCAAAGACCAGTCTGTGCGCCTGTCCGACGTGGTGGGCACCTTCCGGCTGCACGACGAGGCCGCAAGCGCCGGTCGGGCGGCGCCGCTGGCACTGCAGCGCTAGCGTGGCGGGGCGCTGGCGCGCGCCGATAATCGGGCCGCCATGCCTGCCCATACACCACCGCGCCCGCACTGCCGCTGCAGGAGGGACGCTTGACCCAGTCGTTCGACGCCGCAGTCGCGGCCTTCCGGCCCCGTCTGCCCCTGGCCGTGGCCCTCAGCGGCGGAGCAGATTCGACGGCACTGCTGTTGGCCTGCGCAGCGCGCTGGCCGGGGCAGGTGGTGGCTTTCCACGTGCACCATGGACTGCAGGCGGCGGCCGACGGGTTTGAGCAGCATTGCGTGGCCTTGTGTGAGCGGCTGGGCATACCGCTGTGGGTGCGCCGCGTGGATGCGCGCCACGCCGCCGGACAAAGCCCCGAAGACGCGGCACGCCAGGTGCGTTACAAGGCTTTTGAGGCGTTGGCGCTTGACTGTCAAGCGCAGGCAGCTATAAAAACAATAGCGCTGGCGCAGCATGCGGATGACCAGGTCGAGACATTGCTGCTCGCCCTATCGCGGGGCGCTGGCGTAGCCGGGCTTGCCGCCATGCCGGCGCAGTGGCAGCGCGCGGGCATGGACTGGTGCAGGCCGTTGCTGCGCGTGGCAGGCGCCGACGTGCGCGCCTGGCTGGTCGCGCGTGACGAACGCTGGGTGGAAGACCCGACCAACGCCGACGAGCGCTTCACGCGCAACCGCATCCGCCGCCAGTTGCTGCCGGCGCTGCAGCAGGCGTTCCCGCAGTTTCGTGACACCTTTGCACGCAGTTGCGAACACGCGGCGCAGGCCAGCGAGCTGCTGCAGGAACTGGCCGCCGCCGATGCAGCGGCCATCGGCCAGCCGCCCCGCATCGCGGCGCTGCGTGCGTTGGGAAGGGCGCGCCAGGCGAACGTGCTGCGCCACTGGCTACGCGTGCACCACGCCACCACGCCTACGGCCGCACAGCTGAACGAATTGCTGGACCAGTTGGCCGCATGTGCCACGCGCGGGCACCGCATTCACCTGAAGGTGGGCGGGGGCTATGTGGTCCGCGAGGCAGAGGTGCTCGGTTGGTACAATCAACAGGTTTTGGTCCCCATTTCCGCACGGGACGGCGGCGCGCCAGAACAGCTTTTGCAATAGCGCCGCGCATCTGCGTCCCTGCCATTCTAGAAATTCCATGGCACTGATCGTTCATAAATACGGCGGCACCTCGATGGGCTCCACCGAGCGCATCCGCAATGTCGCCAAGCGCGTGGCCAAGTGGGCGCGGGCCGGCCACCAGATGGTGGTGGTACCCAGCGCCATGAGTGGCGAGACCAACCGCCTGCTGGGCCTGGCCAAGGAGCTCACGCCCTCGCGCATTACCTCCGCCTACCACCGCGAGCTCGACATGCTGGCCGCCACGGGTGAGCAGGCCTCGTCGGCCCTGCTGGCCATCGCGCTACAGGCCGAAGGCATGGAGTCGGTGAGCTATGCCGGCTGGCAGGTGCCCGTGCGCACCGACAGCAGCTACACCAAGGCGCGCATCGAGTCCATCGACGACAAGCGCGTGCGCGCCGACCTGGACGCGGGCAAGGTCGTCATCGTCACGGGCTTCCAGGGCATCGACGAGGGCGGCAACATCACCACGCTGGGCCGTGGCGGCTCCGACACCTCGGCCGTCGCCATCGCCGCCGCGATGAAGGCGCACGAATGCCTGATCTACACCGACGTGGATGGCGTGTACACCACCGACCCGCGCGTGGTGCCCGAGGCGCGGCGCCTGACGACGCTGAGCTTCGAGGAAATGCTGGAGATGGCCAGCCTGGGCAGCAAGGTGTTGCAGATCCGTTCGGTGGAATTTGCCGGCAAGTACAAGGTGCCGCTGCGCGTGCTTTCCAGCTTCACGTCCTGGGACATCGACATCAACGAGGAAGCCAAGTCCGGCACCCTGATCACCTTTGAGGAAGACGAACAAATGGAAAAAGCCGTCGTATCCGGCATCGCTTTCACCCGCGACGAAGCCAAGATCTCTGTGATCGGCGTGCCCGACACCCCCGGTATCGCCTACCAGATCCTGGGCGCGGTGGCCGACGCCAATATCGATGTGGATGTCATCATCCAGAACATGGGCAAGGAAGGCAAGACCGACTTCAGCTTCACGGTGAATCGGAATGACTACCAACGCACCATCGATCTGTTGAAAGACAAGGTGCTGCCCCAACTGGGCGCCGAGGAAATCGTGGGCGATGCCAAGATCGCCAAGGTCAGCATCGTTGGCATCGGCATGCGCAGCCATGTGGGCGTGGCCAGCAAGATGTTCCGCGCGCTGAGCGAAGAGGGCATCAACATCAAGATGATCTCCACGTCGGAAATCAAGACCTCCGTGGTGATCGACGAGAAGTACGTGGAACTGGCCGTGCGTACGCTGCACAAGGCGTTCGAGCTGGACCAGGCTGCCGCCTGAAGTTTCGCCGAAATGGCCTTGAAATGAGGCTACAATAGCGGGATTGGAAACGTGACCGAGTGGCCGAAGGTGCTCCCCTGCTAAGGGAGTATGGGGTGTAGAGCCTCATCGAGGGTTCGAATCCCTCCGTTTCCGCCAAATAAAAAACGCGCCTTCACGGCGCGTTTTTTTATGCCGGCGGCGTTGTGGTGCCGCCGCGCGTCTCACATCAGCAGCGTCAGCACCACAATCACTACGCCGATGAGCAGGTTCACGCCAACCCAGGTGCGGATGCTTGCCAGCGCCAGGCCGCCTGCCGGCCAGTCGGAGGCGGCGACGGCCTGCTCCAGGCGGCTGAGCAGCGCGAAGTAGATGTAGGCGAAGATGCCCATCATCACGATGCCGAGGGTCGCCATGATGGTCCAGTCCAGCGGCATCGAGAAGGCGCCGCCCGCGCCGATGCTCACCGCGCCGATCATGCCCAGCCCGCTGGTCAGCACGGCCACGATGGCGATGGCGACCGCGCCCAGGAAGCGTTGCAGCACGCCGTGCATCAGCGCCACGCGCTGCGGCGGCTCCAGCATCTGTACGGCGGGGCGCAGGAAGAAATGGGCGAAGACCATGCCGCCGATCCAGACGATGATCGACAGCACGTGGGTGAGCTTGAGGGCGTTATAGAGCATGGCGGCGCATTGTGCCGCCATGCCGGTCGATGCGGGCCATGCACTGACGCGGCGCAGGGTTGATGGTTGCCCGCCGTCAAGCGGAGGCCATGGCGGAGCGCAGTGCCCGCGCGGCCTGCACCATGTGGCGCAGCGCGGCCTCGGTCTCGGGCCAATTGCGGGTCTTGAGGCCGCAGTCAGGATTGACCCAGAGGTTGCCTGCGGGCACCACCTCGGCCGCCTTGCGCAGCAGGCGCGCCATCTCCTGCGAGCCGGGTATGCGTGGCGAATGGATGTCGTAGACGCCGGGGCCGATCTCGTTGGGGTATTTGAAACTGCCGAAGCCACGCAGCAGCTCCATGTCGGAGCGGCTGGTCTCGATGGTGATGACGTCGGCGTCCATGGCGGCGATCTCGGGCAGGATGTCGTTGAACTCGCTGTAGCACATGTGGGTGTGGATCTGCGTCGTGTCCTGCACGCCGCAGGCACTGATGCGGAAGGCCCGCGTGGCCCAGTCCAGGTACGGTTTCCAGCCTGTGCGGCGCAACGGCAGGCCTTCGCGGATGGCGGGCTCGTCAATCTGCACGATGGCGATCCCGGCAGCCTCCAGATCCACCACCTCGTCCCGAATGGCCCAGGCAATCTGCTCGCAGGTGCGGCTGCGCGGCTGGTCGTCGCGCACGAAGGACCACTGCAGGATGGTCACCGGCCCCGTGAGCATGCCTTTCAGGGGTTTGTCCGTGAGGCTTTGGGCGTAGACGGTCCAGTCGACCGTCATGGCATGCGGGCGGGCCACGTCGCCGTAAAGCACAGGGGGCTTGACGCAGCGCGAGCCGTAGCTCTGCACCCAGCCATTGGCCGTGAAGGCGAAGCCGTCCAGCTGCTCGCCGAAGTACTCCACCATGTCGTTGCGCTCCGCCTCGCCGTGCACCAGCACGTCCAGGCCCAGTTCCTCCTGCTTGCGCACGGCGTGTTCGATCTCGGCGCGCATCTGTGCCTGGTATGCGGCCTCACCCAGTACGCCACGACGGTGGGCCGCACGTGCGGCGCGGATGGCCGGGGTCTGCGGGAAGGATCCGATGGTGGTGGTGGGCAGCGGCGGCAGACGCAGGCGCGCGCGCTGCGCCTGCTGGCGTGTGGGGTGGGGCGAGCGGCGCCGGTCGCAGCCCTCGGGTGCCGCCTCCAGGCGGGCGGCCACGGCGGGGCGGTGCACGCGCGGGCTGGCGCGGCGGCTGGCGATGGCGGCGCGCGCGGCGGCCAGGCGCGGGTCGTTGACGGCCACGCGGCCGTCCAGCAGGCCGGCGATCAGGGCCACCTCGTCCAGCTTCTCGGTGGCGAAGGCGAGCCAGCCGCGCAGCTCGAGGTCCAGCGCATCCTCGCCCGCCAGGCTGACGGGCACATGCAGCAGCGAACACGAGGGCGCCACCCACAGCGGTCCGGTGTGTTTGGCGGCCACGGGGCGCAGCAGGGCCAGGGCCGCGTCGGGGTCGGTACGCCAGATGTTGCGACCGTCCACCACGCCCACCGACAGCACCTTGTAGGCCGGCAACCAGTCGGCCACGCCCGTCAGCTCCTGCGGGGCGCGCACGGCGTCCACGTGCAGGCCGGCCACGGGCAACTGGCAGGCCAGGCGCAGATGGTTCTCCAGTGGCGAGAAGTAGGTGGCCAGCAGCACCTGTGGGCCAGCCTTGCCGAGCTGCCAGTACGCGGGCTCGAAGGCCTGCGTCCAGCTGGCAGGCAGGTCCAGGCCCAGGATGGGCTCGTCGATCTGCACCCACTCCACGCCCTCGGCCTTCAGGCGCGCGAGTATCTGCGCGTACACGGGCAGCAGGCGGTCCAGCAGGTCCAACCGGTCGAATGGGGCTTCGCCTTTCTCCTTGGACAGCCAGAGGAAAGTGAGCGGCCCCACAAGCTGCGCCTTTACGCGGTGGCCCAGCGCCTGGGCTTCGGCCACTTCGGCGAACAGGCGCTCGCTGCCCAGGCGGAACGCAGTGTCGGCGTGCAGTTCGGGCACGAGGTAGTGGTAGTTGGTGTCGAACCACTTCGTCATCTCCAGCGCCGGCTGGCCTTCGCCGGGATGCGGCGCGTGCGCACAGCCTGCGCCGCAGGTGCTACCGGGGGCGTGGTCGCCATGGCCCGACAGCGTCTGCACGCCCCGCGCCATGGCGAAGTAGCGTGCCAGCTCCGGCGTGCCGGGGGTGAAGCCAAACCGCGGGCTTTCGCAACCCAGCAGTTGGATGTGGTGGGCCATGTGGTCGTAGTAGGCGAAGTCGCCCACGGTCGCGAAGGCCAGGCCTGCGTCGCGCTGGGCCCGCCAGTGGCGTGCGCGCAGTTGGGCGCCCACGGCTTCGAGCGCGGCGGCGTCGATCTCGCCGCGCCAATGGCGCTCCAGCGCCAGTTTCAGTTCGCGCTGCGCGCCCATGCGGGGAAAGCCCAGCGTATGGGTGAGGATGGGGGAAGCGGCCATGGTGCGGAAGTCCTTGTGCAAGAGAAAACCGCGATGGTCGGCTAAGCGTGTTTATGATTCAAACGAAAGTTTTGTCTTTTCAACTTGAATAGTTTTAATGATGCAATCCATCCTGGAGATCCGCCATCTGCGCACGCTGCAGGCCCTGCGTGATAGCGGCAGCCTGGTGCGGGCGGCGCAGCTGCTCAACCTCACGCAATCGGCGCTGTCGCACCAAATCAAGCTGCTGGAGGACCGCTACGGCACGCCGCTGTTTGAGCGCAAGTCCGTGCCGCCGCAGTTCAGCGCCACCGGCGCGCGGCTGCTGCAACTGGCCGACGCCGTGCTGCCGCAGGTGGAAACGGCTGAGCGTGACGTGGCACGCCTGTCCCAAGGGCAGGGTGGGCAGATGCGCATCGCCGTGGAATGCCATACCTGTTTTGACTGGCTGATGCCCGCCATGGACGCCTTCCGCGCACGCTGGCCCGAGGTGGAACTGGACATCGTGAGCGGCTTCCACGCCGACCCCGTGGGCCTGCTGCACCAGAGCCGGGCGGACCTGGCCATCGTCTCCGAGCTGGACGCCGGGGAGGCGGGCGCCGTGGACTACCACCCCCTGTTCGGCTTCGAGATCCGCGCGTTGCTGGCCCACGGCCACCCGTTGCTGGACAAGCCCTTTCTGCAGGCCCAGGACTTCGCGGACCAGACCCTCATCACCTATCCGGTACCCGACGAGATGCTGGACCTCGTGCGCCAGGTGCTGGAGCCCGCCGGCGTGCGACCGCCCCGGCGCACCACCGAGCTGACGGTGGCCATGCTGCAGCTCGTGGCCAGCGGCCGAGGCGTGGCCGCCCTGCCACTGTGGGCGGTGCAAGGCTACCTGGACCGGGGCTACGTGGCCGCGCGCCCCATCGGCGCGCGGGGCCTGCGCGGCGAACTGCACGCGGCCTGCCTGCCGCAGCTCTCGCCCAGGCCCTTCCTGCAGGACTTCGTGCGCGTGACGCGCGAGACGAGTTTCGTCACGCTCAAGGGGGTGGAGTTGCTGTAGTTTTGATAGCTACTTGCGCTTGTCAGGTAAGCGCTAGCGCCTGATTTCATGCGTATTTCTTTTCGAGCGCATCCCAGAATGGTTTACCCACCAGCCGCTGGCGCTCGGCGAACGGGGCGACCAGCGTGGGGTCTTCGCGCACCTCGCGCGCGTCGCGCAACTGGGCCAGCACTTTTTGCATGCCGGCCACGGCGCCTTGCAGCGCAGCGTTGGCGTACAGCACGAAGCCGTAGCCGAGCCGGCCCAGTTCGTCGGCGCCCACGATGGGTGTCTTGCCGCCGATCACCATGTTCATGAGCTGGGGCACTTGCAGGCGCTGGGGCAGGGCGCGCACATGCTCGGCCGTGGTGACGGCCTCCACGAAGAGGATGTCGGCGCCCGCCTCGGCGTACGCCTGCGCGCGCTCCACGGCGGCGTCGAAGCCGTGCACGGCGGCGGCGTCGGTGCGCGCCATGACCAGCAGGCCGTCGCGCCGCGCATCCACAGCGGCGCGGATCTTGCTCACCATCTCGCTGGTCTCGATCACGGCCTTGCCGCTGAAGTGGCCGCAGCGTTTGGGGCTCACCTGGTCTTCGAGCTGGATGCAGTCGGCGCCGGCGCGCTCCAGGGTGCGCACGGCGTGGTAGGTGTTGAGGGCGTTGCCGAAGCCCGTGTCCGCGTCCACGATCAGCGGCAGCTCCACCGCGTCGCGGATGCGGGCCGTGTGGTCGGCGATATCGGTCAGGCCCATGAAGCCCTGGTCGGGCAGGCCGAACCCCATGTTGGTGACGCCCGCGCCGGTGACGTAGAGGGCCTCGTAGCCCAGATCTTCGATGACCTTGGCCGACAGTGCGTTGAACGCGCCCGGCACGATGACGCCGCGCCGGGCTTCGGCCAGGGCCTTGAGTTGTTGCTTGGTGGACTGCATGGATGTTGCCTTCAGGGAGGGTGCTCTGCGCGCGCATGGAACGCATTGCTGAAATCGGGTGCGCCCCCGGCCGGGGCTAGCGGCCGCGGCGCGAGGGCCTGTGGCGGCCGCGCCGCCCAGCCGCGCTGGCGGCGTCCCCCATGCCGCGCGAAGCGTGGGAGAAGGGGGATATGACGAAGTTGCTCACGGGGTTGGCGGCACTCTCACCCAGCCTTCCATCAGGGTGCGGGCGCTGCGGCTCATGAGGGCCTTGGTGACGCGCCACTGGCCGTTCACCAGCGCGGCCTCGGCCCCCACGCGCAGCGTGCCCGAGGGGTGGCCGAACCGCACCGATCCCGGCACGGCGTTGCGCGGGCCCCCGCCGGCCGCCTGGTGGACCAGCGTGCCGGGGACGGCGGCAGCGGCGCCGATGGCCACGGCCGCCGTGCCCATCATGGCGTGGTGCAGCTTGCCCATGGACAGTGCGCGCACCAGCAGGTCGATGTCGGCCGCGCGCACTGCCGTGCCGCTGGAGGCGACGTAGTCCGCCGGCGGCGCGACGAAGGCGAGTTTGGGCGTGTGCTGGCGCGTGGCGGCCTCTGCCACGTCGTGGATCAGGCCCATCTTGACTGCGCCCCAGGCGCGGATGGCCTCGAAGCGGGCCAGGGCCGCGGCATCGCCATTGATCGCGTCCTGCAGCTCGGTGCCGGTGCAGCCGACGTCCCTGGCGTTCAGGAAGATGGTCGGGATGCCCGCGTTGATGAGCGTGGCCTGCAAGCGGCCCACGCCTGGCACGTCCAGCGTATCGACCAGCTGGCCGGTGGGGAACAGGGCACTGCCGCCGCCTTCGCCTCCTTCACCGCCATCGGCCGGGTCAAGGAATTCGAGCAACACCTCGGCGGCGGGGAAGGCCACGCCGTCCAGCGCAAAGTCGCCCGTCTCCTGCACCTGGCCACCTGCGACGGGTACGTGGGCGACGATGGTCTTGCCGATGTTGGCCTGCCAGATGCGTACGGTGCACACGCCGTCGTGCGGAATGCGCCCGGGCGCGACCAGGCCGCTGGCGATGGCGAACGGCCCCACGGCGGCCGACAGGTTGCCGCAGTTGCCGCTCCAGTCCACGAAGGGGCTGTCGATGGCGACCTGGCCGAACAGATAGTCCACGTCGTGCCCGGGCCGGGTGGAGGGCGAGACGATCACCGCCTTGGACGTGGACGAGGTGGCGCCGCCCATGCCGTCGATCTGTTTGCCGTAGGGGTCGGGGCTGCCGATCACGCGCAGTAGCAGCGCGTCGCGCGCTGCGCCGGGCTGCTGCGCCGCCGCGGGCAAATCCTGCAGGCGAAAGAACACGCCCTTGCTGGTGCCGCCGCGCAGGTAGGTGGCGGGGATCCTGATCTGTGGTGCCATGTTTGCTCTTGTTTCAATAGCTGGTTGCGCTTGTCAGACGGGCGCTGGAAGCTGATTGGGCCAGAAAGTCCTGGGCGAAGCGCTGCAGCACGCCCCCCGCTTCGTAGACCGAGACTTCCTCGGCAGTGTCGAGCCGGCAGGTGACGGGCACCTGCTGCGTCTCGCCCTGCGCGCGGCGGATGGCAAGGATGACGGTGGCGCGCGGCGTGAGGGCACCGGCCACGTCGTAGGTTTCGGTGCCGTCCAACTGCAGCGTGTGGCGGTTGGTGCCGGGCAGGAACTCCAGCGGCAGCACCCCCATGCCGATGAGGTTGGTGCGGTGGATGCGCTCGAAGCCCTCGGCCACCACCGCCTCCACCCCCGCCAGCCGCACGCCCTTGGCGGCCCAGTCGCGGCTCGACCCCTGGCCGTAGTCGGCCCCGGCAATGATGACCAGCGGCTGGCGGCGGTGCAGGTAGGTCTCGATGGCCTCCCACATGCGCGTCACGCGGCCCTCGGGCTCGATGCGGGCGAGCGAGCCCTTTTGCACCTGGCCGTTCACCACCGCCATCTCGTTGACGAGTTGCGGGTTGGCGAACGTGGCGCGCATGGCTGTGAGGTGGTCGCCCCGGTGCGTGGCGTAGGAGTTGAAGTCCTCCTCGGGAACGCCCATGCGGGCCAGGTATTCGCCCGCCGCGCTGGCGGGCAGGATGGCGTTGGACGGCGAGAGGTGATCGGTGGTGATGTTGTCGCCCAGCAGCGCCAGCGGGCGCATGCCCTGGAGGGTGCGCGGGTAGGCGGCCAGCGCGCCCACGCCTTCGGCGTCCCAGTAGGGCGGGCGGCGGATGTAGGTGGACTGCGGGCGCCAGTCGTACTGCGGCGCGGCGCGCTCGCCATCGCCCTTGCGCAGGGCGAACATGGGTTGGTACACGGCGCGGAACTGTGCGGGCTTCACGGCGCTGGCGACGATGGCGTCGATCTCTTCGTCGCTCGGCCACAGGTCGTCCAGGCGGATTTCGCGGCCCTCCACCACGGCCAGCACGTCGCGCTCGATGTCGAAGCGCACCGTGCCCGCGATCGCGTAGGCCACCACCAGCGGCGGCGATGCCAGGAAGGCTTGGCTCGCATAGGGGTGGATGCGCCCGTCGAAGTTGCGGTTGCCCGAGAGCACGGCGGTGGCGTACAGGTCGCGGTCGATGATCTCCTGCTGGATCTTGGGGTCGAGCGCGCCGCTCATGCCGTTGCAGGTGGTGCAGGCGAAGGCGACGATGCCGAAGCCGAGCTTTTCCAGGTCGCCGAGCAGGTTCGCTTCCTTCAAATACAGCTCCACGGCCTTCGAGCCGGGCGCCAGCGAGGTCTTGACCCAGGGCTTGCGCACCAGGCCCAGGCGGTTGGCGTTGCGCGCCAGCAGCGCGGCCGCGATGACGTTGCGCGGGTTGCTGGTGTTGGTGCAGCTGGTGATGGCGGCGATGACGACGGCGCCGTCGGGCAGCAGGCCCCTGGCTTCCTCGGCGCGGGCCCTCTCCAGCATGCTGGCATCGGCAATGCCGCGCTCCACCAGCGCGGTGGTGGGCAGGCGCCGGTGCGGGTTGCTGGGGCCGGCCATGTTGCGCACCACGCTGGACAGGTCGAAGTGCAGCGTGCGCTCGTACCGCACCTCGCGCAGGGTATCGGCCCACAGGCCGGCGGCCTTGGCGTAGGTCTCCACCAGCCGCACCTGGTCTTCCGCGCGGTCCGTCAGGCGCAGGTAATCGCTGGTCTGCGCGTCGATGTAGAACAGCGCGGCGGTGGCGCCGTATTCGGGGCACATGTTGCTGATGGTGGCGCGGTCGCCGATCGAGAGGCTGTCCGCGCCCTCGCCGAAGAATTCCACATAGGCGCCCACCACCTTTTGCTGCCGCAGGAACTCGGTCAGCGCCAGCGCGATGTCGGTCGCGGTAATCCCCGGCTGGCGCTTGCCGGTGAGCCTGACGCCCACGATGTCGGGCAGGCGCATCCACGAGGCGCGGCCCAGCATCACGTTCTCGGCCTCCAGCCCGCCCACGCCCACGGCGATCACGCCCAGCGCATCGACGTGCGGCGTGTGGCTGTCGGTGCCCACGCAGGTGTCGGGAAAGGCCACGCTGCCCTGTTCATCGTCCTGCACGTGCACGACGGGCGACATTTTTTCCAGATTGATCTGGTGCATGATCCCGTTGCCCGCCGGGATGACCTGCACGTTGGCGAAGGCCTTCTTCGTCCACTCGATGAAGTGAAAGCGGTCCTCGTTGCGGCGGTCCTCGATGGCGCGGTTCTTGGTGAACGCCTCGGGGTCATGGCCGCCGCACTCCACGGCCAGCGAGTGGTCCACGATGAGCTGTACCGGCACCACCGGGTTCACGGCGGCGGGGTCGCCGCCCTGCTGGGCGATGGCGTCGCGCAGGCCCGCCAGATCGACCAGCGCGGTCTGGCCCAGGATGTCGTGGCACACCACGCGCACGGGGTACCAGGGAAAGTCCAGGTCGTGCCGGCGTTCGATCAGCTGGCGCAGGTAGTCCGGCAACTGCGCCGGGTCGGCGCGGCGCACCAGGTTCTCGGCGTGCACGCGGGCGGTGTAGGGCAGCGTGGCCCAGGCGCCGGGGCGGAGCTGCTCGACGGCCTCGCGCGCGTCGTAGAACTGCAGCGCCGTGCCGGGCAGGGGTTTGCGGTGGGCGGTGTTCGTGGTCATCGTGGTGCTCTTGTTGTGATAGCTGCTGGCGCTTGCCTGTCAACAGATTTCATGCAAAAAGTGCTGGAAATCCAGTAAAGACAAGCGCTGCCAGCTATGGTTTTTGTCAAACGCGTTCCTCGATGGGCACGAACTTCTGGTCGTCGGGGCCGGTGTAGTGGGCGCTGGGGCGGATGATCTTGTTGTCCGCGCGCTGCTCGATCACGTGCGCCGCCCAGCCGCTGGTGCGGGCGATGACGAACAGCGGCGTGAACATGGCGGTGGGCACCTGCATCATGTGGTAGCTCACGGCGCTGAACCAGTCCAGGTTGGGGAACATCTGCTTTTCCTGCCACATCACGCGCTCCAGCCGCTCGGCGATGTCGTACATCTTGGTCGAGCCGGCGGTATCCGACAGGCGCTTGGCCACGGCCTTGATAACCCCGTTGCGCGGGTCGCTCACGGTGTAGACCGGGTGGCCGAAGCCGATCACCACCTCCTTGGCCTGCACGCGGCGGCGGATGTCGGCCTCGGCCGCGTCGGGCGTGTCGTAGCGCTTCTGGATCTCGAAGGCCACTTCGTTCGCGCCGCCGTGCTTGGGCCCGCGCAACGCACCGATGGCGCCGGCGATGCAGGAATACAGGTCGCTGCCCGTGCCGGCGATCACGCGCGCGGCGAAGGTGCTGGCGTTGAACTCGTGCTCGGCGTACAGGTTCAGCGACGTGTGCATGGCGCGCACCCAGCCGTCCGAGGGCTTGTCGCCGTGCAGCAGGTGCAGGAAATGCCCGCCGATGGAGTCGTCCTGTGTCTCCACCGCGATGCGCCGGCCCGAGTTGCTGAAGTGGTACCAGTACAGCAGCATGCTGCCCAGCGATGCCAGCAGCCGGTCCGCGATGTCGCGGCTGCCGGCCAGGTTGTGGTCGTCTTTCTCGGGCAGGGCGCAGCCCAGGGCGGATACGCCGGTGCGCATCACGTCCATGGGGTGGCTGGCCGCGGGCAGTTGCTCCAGAGCGGCCTTCACGCTGCCGGGCAGGCCGCGCAGCGCACGCAGCCGGGCCTTGTAGGCGCGCAGTTCGGCGCGCGTGGGCAGCTTGCCGTGCACCAGCAGGTGGGCGATCTCCTCGAACTCGCAGACCTCGGCGATGTCCAGGATGTCGTAGCCGCGGTAGTGCAGATCGTTGCCGCTCCTGCCCACGGTGCACAGCGCGGTGGTGCCGGCGGCCACGCCCGAGAGGGCGACGGATTTCTTGGCCCGCGGAAGGGCGGCTGCGGTGTCGATGGTGCTCATGGAGTCTCCTGTCGGAAGGGGTGTGGCGGGGTGTTCAGGTAGGTATGCGCGATGGCTGTGGGCCGCCCGTGGGCGTTCACGGCCACCATCTCGAAGACGCCCTGCAGGGCCAGCTCGTCCGGGCAGCCCGGGGCCTGGGCCAGGCCGTGCACGCACACGGTGAGCGAGCTGCGCCCCACGCGGCTGACCCAGGCGCGCAGCGCCAGCGCCCGCCCCACGGGCACGGGGGCGCAGAACTGCACGCCGGTGACGGCGGCCATCACCACGTCGCAGCCGGCGGCGTCGCGCGCGGCCAGGAACGCGGCGCGCGCCATGCGCTCCAGCCCCTGACCGGCGAACAGCGTGCCGTGGTGGTTGGCATGGGCGGGGAAGACCATGTCGCGGGTTTCGAGGGTGCCTGCGGGGCTTGTCATGCTTCGCAATCTACGCACAATGGATGCCCCTCGTAAGCCCTGAATTGGCGAACGATTGCGAAGGTTTGCGGGGTGTTTTGCAAAGTTTGCGAAAGATTGGAATGAAAAAAACCTTCATGGGTGTGCGCTTGCGCCGCCTGCGCGAGGAGAGGGGCCTGACCCAGGTGGCGCTGGCGCGGGCGCTGGAGATTTCCGCCAGCTACCTGAACCAGATCGAGCAGAACCAGCGCCCGCTGACGGTGCCGGTGCTGCTCAAGATCAACGCCGTGTTCGGCGTGGACGTGCAGCACTTTTCAGAGGGCGACGAGGCGCGCCTGATCGCCGGGTTGCGCGACGTGCTGGCCGACCTGCCGCCCGGCGCGCCGGCCGATGCCGTCTCGCTGGCCGAGGTGCGCGAGCTGGCCGCCAACATGCCCGCCGTGGCGCGCGTGCTGCTGGCGCTGCACCGCGGCCGCGCCGAGGCGCGCGAGCGCCTGGAGGCGCTGGCCGCGCACTACGGCGACGAGCGCGGCGGCGCGGTCAGCACGGCGCAGACCCCGCCCATGGCGTATGAGGAGGTGCGCGACTTCTTCTTCGCGCGCCACAACCACATCGCCGAGCTGGATGACGCGGCCGAGCACCTGGCCGCCCAGTGGCGGCTGGTGCCTGGCGCGGCCGGCGCCGCGCTGCAGGCGCGGCTGGAGCAGGCCCACGGGGTGCGTGTGGCGCTGCTGCAGGGCGGCGACGGCGACGAGGCAGGTGAGGGCGCGGCCGTGCAGCGGCGCTTCGATGCCGCCGCACGCGTGCTGTACCTGTCGCCCACGCTGCAGGGCGCGCAGCGCGCTTTCCAGATGGCGACGCAACTGGCCTTTCTGGAAGTGCCGCACCTGCTGCAGCACAGCGTGCAGGGCGCGGCGCTGTCGGGCGAGGCGGCGCGCACGCTGGCGCGCATCGGCCTGGCCAACTACTTCGCGGGCGCGCTGCTGCTGCCCTACGGCGCCTTCTTGCGGACGGCCGAGGCGCTGCACTACGACATCGAGCGCCTGGGCCAGCACTGGGGCGTGGGCTTCGAGACGGTGTGCCACCGCCTGTCCACCCTGCAGCGCCCCGGCGCGCGCGGCGTGCCGTTCTTCTTCATCCGCGTGGACCGGGCGGGCAACATCAGCAAGCGCCAGTCGGCCACGCACTTTCACTTCAGCAAGATCGGCGGCACTTGCCCGCTGTGGAACGTGTACGAGGCCTTTGCCCAGCCCGGGCGCATCGTGCGGCAGCTGGCGCGCATGCCCGATGGGCGCGTGTACCTGTGGATCGCGCGCACCGTCACGCGCAGCACCGGCGGTTGGGGCGCGCCGGGCAAGACCTTCTCGGTGGCGCTGGGCTGCGACGTGCAGCACGCGGGCCAACTGGTCTATGCGCGCGGGCTCGACCTGGCCGACCCCGAGGCGCCGGTGCCCATCGGCATGGGCTGCAAGGTGTGCGAGCGCACCGCATGCCCGCAGCGCGCGTTTCCGCCGGTGGGCCGGCCGCTGGAGGTGAACGAGGATATGGCGGGCTTTACGCCATACCGGGTCAGCGGGGCGGCCAAGGGCGCATGACAGCGCGGAAGCAGGCGCCGGCGCAACGCCGTCAGGCCGGCTGTGTCCTACACCGTGATGCGCCCCTGGCGAACCGGCCCGCCGCAGCGGGCGTGTCTACCATGCGTGCATCTTTTTTCGGCAAACGAGGTGGGATGTGAGCCATTGGTACACGCTGCAACTGGGCAACGAGCAACAGGCCTTCGAGCCCCTGCGGCAGATTCAGCAGGTTTTCATGGCGAGGTTCCTCATGGCGCAGCCCGGCACGGGGCGGGCGCTGTTCTCGCACTTCGATGCGGCCGAGGACCGCGTGGTGCTGTTCTTCTCGCCCGCGGCCGCGGACATTGCCGTGCGCTTTCGCGCATCGCCGTGTGACCGGCCCGCGCAGGACCTGGTACTGCTGGCGGGAGAGGGTGACGCATGGCATGACGCGGCGCAGGATGAACGCCTGGCGGCCTGATCTTTGGGCATAGTGCTTCGGGCATAGCGCGCACGGCCCGTGTGGGCGCGCTGTGCTTTCGCGTCGTGGGGCGGCGGCTGGCTGCCACAGGCTGCGGCGCTGTGCCCAAGCCTTGCCCATCTCAGTCGTCGATGGAGGCGCTCCAGCGGTCGTCCCAGTCATGGCGCAGGTGGTCCATGGAGCGGCGGTCGCGCTTGGTGGGGCGGCCCTCGCGCAGCGCGGCGGCTGGCTCGGGCGCCAGGCGGCGCGCCTCGGCGGCCTGGGCGCGCGCGGCGAGGCTCTCGGGCGTTTCCTCATAGAGCTGCTGCGCCACGGGCGCCGGGCCGCGGAAGTTGCTCAAGGCGCGCACCACGACCGTGCGGGCGACCGCGCCCTGGCGCAGCGCGACGGTGTCGCCCGCGCGCAGCTCACGCGCGGCTTTGGCCGCCTGGCCGTTGACGGTTATGCGGCCTTTGCCGATCTCTTCCACGGCGAGGCTGCGGGTCTTGTAAAAGCGCGCGCACCACAGCCATTTGTCCAGGCGCATTGCATCGGGTGGTGTCGTCATCTGCGTGATTTTGCCTGGGGCGGCGTGCGTGAAAAACGGTTCAGGCGTCGGCCAGTGGCAGCCGCACCACGGCGTCCAGGCCCAGCACGCGGCCGTCCGCCTGGCGATTGGCGAGGGTGATGCTGCCGCCCAGCGCGTGCACGATCTCCTGGCAAATCGCCAGGCCCAGGCCCGAACCCGTGCGCACGTCGCCGGCCGAAAACGGTTGGAACAGCCGCGCCGCGAGTTCTTCGTCGATGCCGGGGCCCGCGTCGGCCAGGGTGAGGACGGCCTCATGGTCATCGCTGTGCAGCGTGACGGCGAGTTCGGTGCCGGGCGGCGCATGGCGTATGGCGTTGTGCAGCAAGTTGCGGCACAGCTCGCGCAGCATCCATTCATGCGCGCGAATGGGCGCGGTGTCGGTGGTGATGCCGAAGTCCAGGTCGCCCTGTGCGATCAGCGGAGAAAGCTCGAGCGCCATCTCGCGCAGCACTGTGTCCAGCCGCGTCACGGGCACCTCGCCCTGCTGGCGCAGCTGCTCCACTTTGGCCAGCGCCAGCATCTGGTTGGCCAGCTGCGTGGCGCGGTCCACGGTGTCTCCAATCTCCCGCAGCGCCTGCGTGGGCGGCAGGTCGCCGCGCAGGGCGGACTGCACCTGCGTCTTGAGCACGGCCAGCGGCGTGCGCAGCTGGTGTGACGCGTCGCGCACGAAGCGCTGCTGGTGGGCGAGCAGGCGCGACAGGCGCTGCATGACCGCGTTGGTGGCGTCGATCAGCGGCTGCAGTTCGCGCGGCGCGGCGGGGGCGGCAAGGGGGGCCAGGTCGCCTTCGGTACGGGCCTGCAGGTCGCTGCTTAGTTGGCGCACCGGTTGCGTGGCGCGCTGCACCACCAGCACCACGATGCCCGCGATGAGCGCCAGCAGCAGCGCCTGGCGTGCCAGCGTGGTGTGCAGGATCTGCAGGGCCGCCGCTTCGCGCAGCTCCAGTGTTTCCGCCACCTGGATCACGGCCATGCCGCGGCCCTCGCTGCTGGCCACGGGCTGCAGCAGCACGGCCACGCGCACGGGCTGATCGCGAAAACGGTCGTCATAGAAGTCCACGAGCGCCGCATAGGGCGGGCGCTGCGGGATGGTGCCGTGCCAGGCGGGTAGTTCGGCAAAGCCGGAAACCAAGTCGCCGCGCAGGTTGGACACGCGGTAGAACATGCGGCTCTGGTTGTCGGCCTCGAAGGCCTCCAGCGCCGCGTAAGGCACGATGGCGCGCAGCTCGGCCATGTCGTCCCAGCCGCGCACGTCCAGCTGCTCGCTGATGGTCTTGGCCGAAGCCAGCAGCGTGCGGTCATAGGCAGTGTGCAGCGCGGCCAGCGCCTGGCGGTGCAGGCTGTAGGTGTTCACGCCCACGAAGAGCAGCGTGGGCAGCAGGATGCCCACGAGCAATTGGCGGCGCAGCGACTGCGGGCGCGTCATGCCGCCACCCGGCTGCGTTGTGCGTGGTGGGGAGCCTGGCGCACAGGCGCGCCGGCTCCTGTCCGGTGGCGGTGGCGGTGGCGCAAACCATGCCAGCGCGCGCCGCGCAGCGGGCCCGGCCGGGCCTGCGGCATCGCCCGCCTGGGGGGGGAAGGCGCGCAGCGACTCACGGGCTGTTTCATGTCTCTGGCTTGAGCAGGTAGCCCAGGCCGCGCAGCGTCATCAGGGCCACGCCGGTGCCTGCGAGTTTTTTGCGCACGCGGTACACCACCACTTCGATAGCCTCGTATTGCACCTCGCTCTGGCCGGGGAAGACCAGCTCATACAGCCGCTCCTTGGCGACTGCGCGCCCCGGCTGGGTCAGCAGGGTGCGCAGCAGCGCCAACTCCCGCGGGGTGAGGTCCATGGGCGCATCGTGCAGATAGATGGCGCCGCTTTCTTTTTCATAGCGCAGGGCGCCCATCACCAGGGCGTTGGAGGCCTGTTTGTCATCTGCCGTATCGCCGCCGCTGCGGCGCAGCAGGGCGCGCAGCCGGGCCTCCAGCTCGTCCAGGTCGAAGGGCTTGGGCAGGTAGTCGTCGGCCCCCGCGTTCAGGCCCAGCACGCGGTCGCCCACGGTGCCGCGCGCGGTCAGCAGCAGCACGGGGGTGCGCAGGCCGCCGGCGCGTGCCTGTTGCAGTACCTGCAGGCCGTCCAGGCCGGGCAGGGTGAGGTCCAGCACCACGGCGTCGGGCGGGTGCGCGCGCCATTCGGCCAGCGCGGCGCGCCCGTCCGCAAGGGCGGTAACGGCCATGCCGCGGCGCGCCAACGAGCGCTGCAGCGTGGCCTGCATGGTGGCGTCGTCTTCGACGAGAAGCAGTTGCATCCGCGGATTAGAACGCGTTTGCGGCGGGTGGCGGTTGGCGCGCGGATCTCGGTGTTAACCCTGGTGCCGTGGACAGCCGTTTGACAGCTTGCGCGCGCATCATCGCGCCGGTCAGCGTTCCCTTTTTCTAACAAGCAAGGAGACAACATGCGTCGCGATACCTTTCTGAAGTCGCTGGCGGCACTGGCCGCCGCGGGCAGCCTGCCGCTGTCGGCCCAGGCCGCCGTGGCCGTCAAGATGATGCTGCCCGCCAACCCCGGCGGCGGTTGGGACACCACGGGCCGCGCCCTGGGCAAGGCCCTGCAGGATGCGGGCGTGGCCTCCAGCGTGACCTATGACAACAAGGGCGGCGCGGCCGGCGCCATCGGCCTGGCGCAGTTCGTGAACGGCTCCAAGGGCGACCCGAACGCGCTGATGGTGATGGGCGCCGTGATGCTGGGCGGCATCATCACAGGCAAGCCGCCGGTCAACCTGAGCCAGGCCACGCCGATCGCGCGGCTGACCAGCGAATACAACGTCTTCGTGCTGCCCGCCAACTCGCCCTTCAAGAGCATGGCCGAGGTGGTGGCGCAGCTCAAGAAGGACCCCGGCAGCGTGAAGTGGGGCGGCGGCTCGCGCGGCTCCACCGAGCACATCGCAGCGGCCATGATCGCCCGTGAAGTGGGGGTGGACCCGGCGCGCATCAACTACGTGGCTTTCCGTGGGGGCGGGGAGGCGACGGCGGCCATCCTGGGCGGCAACGTCACCGTGGGTGGCAGCGGCTACAGCGAGTTCTCCGAGTACATCGCCGCGGGCAAGATGAAACCCATCGGCGTGACCTCGGGCCAGCGCCTGAAGGGCGTGAACGTGCCCACGCTCAAGGAGCAGGGCATCAACGTCGAGATCGGCAACTGGCGCGGTGTGTACGGCGCGCCCGGCATCACGGCCGAGCAGCGCAAGGCGCTGGTGGCAATGGTGGAGAAGGCCGTCAAGAGCAAGGCGTGGGCCGAGGCGCTGGAGAAGAACGGCTGGACGCCCGCGTGGCTGGCCGGCGACGACTTCGCCAACTTCGTGGACAGCGAGTTCGCCAGCCTGCGCGCCACCATGGTGAAGTCGGGCATGGTCTAAGCCTGGCGGCGCCGCAGTGTGCTGCGGCGCTCCTCTTTTGAGAGCTGTCAGCGCTTGATGGATAAGCGCTAGGGCCGTTTTTTGTTTGAAACCTGCGCCGCCGCGGTGCGGCGCCTTCCCGGAGGCCGCAGCCATGTCTGAGCTTTCCTCTTCCCCTCCCTCCACTCCACCCACAAGCGCCGTGCCTTCACCCGGCTGGCAGGCGGCCGTGGGTGCGGGCGTGATCCTGGTGGCCGCGGCCATGGCCTGGGGCGCGCTGGAGATCCCCGGCAACGCCGGTTATGGCGGCGTGGGCCCCAACTTTCTGCCGTGGGCCTGCGCCCTGGTGTTGGCTGTGTGCGGCGGCTGGCTGATCTGGGAGGCTGCCACGGGCGGCTACCGCCAAGCGGCCGACCCGGGCGGTGCGCCGCGCGCGGCGTGGGGGCCCTTTGCGTGGGTGTCGGCGGGGCTTCTGCTGAATGCGGCGCTGATCGTGGAGCTGGGCTTCATCGTGGGCTGCACGCTGTGCTATGCGCTGGCCGTGCAGGGGCTGCGCCGCGCGGGCGGGCAGACGGGCCTGCTGTCGCCGCGCGTGCTGGCCGTGGATGTGGCGACCGGGCTGGCCATCGCCGCGCCGGTGTTCTGGCTGTTCACGCAGTTCCTGGCAATCAACTTGCCGGGCCTGACCGCCACCGGGTGGCTGTAGGCCAGGGCGCGGGAGAGTGCACATGCATGCTGACTTTGGCTGCTTCGATGGCGCCGGCGCAGGCCGCGTTCCAAACAGGGATTGAGTGCTATGGAAATCTTTGACGCATTGCTCGCAGGCTTTGCCACGGCGATCACGCCGGCAAACCTGCTGTGGGCCCTGGTGGGCTGCGCGCTGGGAACGGCCGTGGGTGTGCTGCCGGGCATCGGGCCGGCGGTGGCGGTGGCCATGCTGCTGCCCATCACGGCCAAGGTGGACATGACCGCCTCGATGATCTTCTTCGCGGGCATCTATTACGGCGCCATGTATGGCGGCTCCACGGCGTCCATCCTGCTGAATACGCCGGGCGAGACCGCCAGCATGGTCACGGCCATGGAGGGCAACAAGATGGCCAAGAGCGGGCGCGCGGGCGCGGCGCTGGCCACGTCGGCCATCGGCTCGTTTGTCGCCGGCACCATCGCCACGATGGTGGTGACGCTGTTCGCGCCGGGCGTGGCCGAGTTCGCGGTCAAGCTCGGCCCGCCCGAATACTTCATGCTGATGGTGCTGGCCTTCACCACGGTGAGCGCGGTGCTGGGCCAGAGCAGTCTGCGCGGCATGACGGCGCTGCTCCTGGGCCTGGCGCTGGGCTGTGTGGGCATGGACCAGATCTCGGGGGCCGCCCGCTACACCGTGGGCAAGATGGAGCTGCTGGACGGCATCGACATCGTGCTGGTGGCCGTGGGCCTGTTCGCCGTGGCCGAGGTGCTGTATGCGGCGCTGTACGAGGGCCGGGTGGAAGAGTCGCAGAACCAGATGGGCCGTGTGCACATGACGCGGCGCGACTGGCGCCGGTCCATTCCCGCATGGCTGCGCGGTACCGTGATCGGCACGCCCTTCGGCTGCATCCCGGCGGGGGGGACGGAGATTCCCACCTTCTTGAGCTACGCGACCGAAAAGCGTCTGGCCAAGGGCGAGGATAAGGCCGAGTTCGGCACCCGTGGCGCGATCGAGGGGGTTGCGGGCCCCGAGGCGGCCAACAACGCCACGGTGACCGCGGCGCTCATCCCGCTGCTGACACTGGGCATCCCGACCAGCAACACCACGGCCGTGCTGCTGGGGGCCTTCCAGAACTATGGGCTGAACCCCGGCCCGCAGCTGTTCACCACATCGGCCACGCTGGTGTGGGCGCTGATCGCGTCGCTGTACATCGGCAACATCATGCTGCTGGTGCTGAACCTGCCCATGGTGGGGCTGTGGGTGAAGCTGCTGAAGATTCCGCGTCCACAGCTCTACGCCGGCATCCTGATCTTTGCCACGGTGGGCGCCTACGGCATGCGCCAGAGCACGTTCGACCTGTTCCTGCTGTACGGCATCGGCTTGCTGGGCGTGCTGATGCGGCGCTTCGACTTCCCTACGGCGCCCGTGGTGGTGGGCATGATCCTCGGGCCGCTGGCCGAGGCGCAGCTGCGCAACGCGATTTCCATCGGCGAGGGCAGCTGGATGATCTTCCTGCAGCGCCCCATGGCCGTGACGCTGCTGGTGATCGTGCTGGCCGTGCTCATCGTGCCGCGCGTGCTGCGCCGCTGGGCCGAGCGCAACCTGGCCCATGCGCGCCAGAGCGTGGACGATGTGAGTTGATGGAGCGCTGCGCGTCGGCGCTACCCGCGCCGGCGCGCGCGCGGCCTTAGCGCAGCACCCGGGCCGCCACCGGGCCTGGCTGGGGTGCAGGCCCGCTGCCGGGGCCTTCCTGCCGGGCCGCAGCGGCCGCGCCCTGCGGCTGCGTGCGGCGCCGCGCCACCCACAGGTACAGGCCGCTGCCCAGCACGATGATGGTGGCGATGTCGAGCACGGCCCAGAGGATCTGCATGGGCATGCCCGCGTAGTCGCCAAAGTGCAGCGGCTGCGACACCAGCAGGGCCGTCAGGTACCACGGTAGCTCCGGCGCGGCGGTGACCTTGGCGGTGCGCGCGTCGACCAGCACGGGCTCCAGCAAGCGCGAGGTGAGCGGCGCATCACCGCGCAGGAAGAAGGTGTTGTGGTGCGGGCTGGAGAAGGCCGTGCCCGGGAACGCAATGAACGACAGCCGCGTGCCCGGCGCCTGGGCCAGCGCTGCGTCCAGTGACTGCTGCAGGGAGCCGCGCTCGGCGACGGGCGTCAGCGGCTGGCCTTGGTAGGGCGCCAGCAGCGCGGTCAGCTCGTCGTGCTGCCAGTACTTGACGATCAGGTCGGCCCAGGTGTTGACCACCCCCGTGGCGCCGACCACGCAGGCCCACACCAGCGTCACGATGCCCAGCAGGTTGTGCAGGTCCAGCCATTTCACGCGCGTGGAGCGGTCGCGGCGCACCTCGCCGAACTGCAGCTTGCGCATGAAGGGCGCGTAGAGCACCACGCCGCTGATGATGGCGACCACCAGCAGCAGGCCCATGAACCCGAGGAACAGCTTGCCCGGCAGGCCCGCGAACAGGTCTACGTGGAGCTTGAGCATGACCCACATGAAGCCCTGGTCGAAGCGCGGCTGGGCCAGCACTTCGGCCGTGCGCGCGTCCACGGCGACGGAGCGGAAGTCGTCCGTGGGAGCCGGCGTGGGCGTGAGCGTCACAAACCACAGGTCGGTGCTGTCATCGGGCTGCGAGGCGTACTGCACCACGCGGTCCGGGTGCTGCGCCTGGGCCACCGCCAGGATGCGGTCCAGGCTGGCGCGGGGCGTGTCCGCCGGCATGGCGGGGGCCTCCACCTCGGTGCCGAGCAGGTGCCCGATCTCGTGGTGAAAGATCAGCGGCAGGCCGGTCAGGCACAGCAGCAGCATGAAGACCGTGCAGACGAGGCTGCTCCACTTGTGCAGCCAGGTCCAGGTCTTGAGGGTGTTGGGTGTCAGCATGGCGTTGGTGCGTCCGTAGGGGGTCAGAAATCCACGCTGGCGCTCAGCGTGAAGGTGCGCGGTGCGCCTACCACCAGATAGCCTGATCCGGGGTAGCCGCCCGCAGAGGCCCAGTAGTTGCGGTTGGTGGCGTTGTCCACGCGGGCGCGCAGTGTCAGCAGCCGGCCGCCGACCTCGGTCAGATAGCGCACGCCCAGGTCCAGGCGCGTCCAGGCGGGCAGGCGCAGGGTGTTGGCATCGTCGGCGTAGCTCGCGCCGGTGTGGACCACGCGCGTGTCCAGGGCGAGGCCCCGCACGCCCGGCACATCCCATTCCACTCCGGCATTGGCCTGCAGGCGCGGTACGCCGATCACGCGGTTGCCATCCAGCGCGGCGGTGCCCGTGGCGCGCTGCTTGGCCTGCAGCCAGGTGGCGCCACCCAGCAGGCGCAGGCCGCGTGCGGCTTCGCCATAGACGTTGAACTCCATACCCTGGTGGCGGTCTTCGCCGGCGGCGGTGAAGACGTTGTCGGCATTCACCAGCGCGCGCGGGCGCGTGGTGCTGAAGAGCGCCACCGAGCCGCCGATGCGGCCGGCGTCGTACTTGACGCCGATTTCCTTCTGTTTGGAAACGTAGGGCGCGAGCTGCTGCCCGTGGTTGACGACCGGAACGCCGTTGGCCGTGGCCGGGGCCGTTTCGCCCTGGCTCAGGCTCTCGATGTAGTTGGCGTACAGCGACAGGCGGGAGCTGGCCTTGAACACCACCCCGGCCGCGGGGCTGATGCGGCTCTTGTCGTAGCTGCCCAGCGGTGCCGAGGTTCCGTAGGCGTAGTCCTGGACCTTGATGCTCTGGTGGCGCGCGCCCACGGTGAGCAGCAGCGTGTCGTCCATGAAGGCCAGCGTATCGCCCAGGGCAAAGCTGGCCAGGCGCGTGCGCCCCGTGAGGTTGGGGTGTGCCAGGTCGCCGCCATGCAGCGCGCCGGCGCTGAATGCGGGAGCGGCATAAGGGGTGTAGCCATACAGGTTGGCGGGCAGCGTGTTGCCGTAATCCATCACATAGGCGTTGTCCTTCTCGAAGTCGAAATACGAGGCGGAAGCCACCCATTCGTGTCCCACGCTGCCGGTGCGCAGCTTGCCGCGCACGCCCAGCTCGCCCGTGTTCACGCGGTCTTTGCGTGTGTTGTCGAAGCGGTAGACGCTGCCCGCGCCGGTGTCGGAGTTGGTTACCCTCAGGTTCGCCAGCGAATTGGCCTCCTTGCTGCGGCGCATGCCCCAGGCACCCCAGGCGGTGATGTCGGGAGTGAGGTCGACTTCGCCGCGCAGCGTACCGAAGAGGTCGCGCTCGTTGGAATACGACCAGGGCTGGGAGAAGTTGGCCTGGGCATCGGGCGCGGCGGGGATGCTGGTGGCCAGGGGGCCTAGTGTCACGTTGCTGCGCGTACCCTTGAGCTTGTTGTCCTGCCAGCCGATGTCCCCCGACAGGCGTACGTTACGGCTGCGCCAGTCCAGCCCCACCGAAAGCAGGCCCAGGCGGCTTTCCTCGTGATCAATGGCGGTATCGCCATCGCGCAGCGCGGCATTCACGCGGATGCCGGTGCTGCCCTCGGGGCCGAAGCGGCGCGCCAGGTCGAGCGCAGCGTGTCCGTAACCTCCCGACCCGGTGCCCAGCGTCACGCGGGACAAGGGCTCGTTCGGCGCGCGCTTGGGCAGCAGGTTGATGGAGCCCCCCGCGCCGCCCCCAAAGGGCGCCGCCCCCGTGAGGAAGGTGGCTGCGCCCCGCAGGACCTCGACGCGCTCGAACAGTTCGGTGGCGATGTACTGGCGCGGCAGCAGGCTGTACAGGCCGTTGTAGGCCACGTCGTCGGAGCCGACCACGAAGCCGCGAATGAAATACGCCTCCTGGAAGTTGCCGAAGCCCCGCGCCATGCGCACGCCAGAGTCGTTTTGCAGCACTTCGCCCACGCTGCGGGCCTGCTTGTCCTGGATGAGTTCGTTGGTGTACGCGGTGATGCTGAAGGGCGTCTCCTGCGGGTCGCGCGTCCCCAGGATGCCGACGCGCCCGCCGCGCGCCACCTGGCCGCCCGCATAGGCCGGCGACAGGCCCTGGGCCGACGCGTCGGCGCTGGCGTTGACCTCAACGGTGGGGAGTTCAGGCGCGGATGGCGTGCCCTGCGCATGCGCCATGGACTGCAGCGCGACAAAGATGGCCAGGGCTAGAGGGGTGGGGCGGTTCATGGTTGTGGTGGGTGGGAGGAAACAGAGTCAAGGGCGGCGGAGGGCTTGGCGCGCGGGACCAGCGCGCACCAGGTCATCACGGCAACGGGCAGGCCAAGCGCGAACCATGACCATCGGTCGCCCCAGTGGTCGGACACCAGTGCGCTCAGCAAGCCGCTGGCGGTGAGCACGCCCAGCACGCAAGGCCAGAGCCAGAGGGAGGGCCGCGATGGCGTGGGAGGCCGCGGGGTGGACGGGGAAAGGCGGGTGTCGTTCATGGTTGGGCCGGTCAACAGCGGTGGGCGTTAAGGGCGTGCAGAAGCTGTGCGCTGACAGTAAAAGGCATAAGAACGAGAGTGATTGGCGTTTATGTTTATTGACGCACCGCTGCCTCGTTCAACGCCCTAGACAGAGTGCGCCGGGTACCGCCGCGCAAGCGCAGCGCGGCCAGCGCCCGGGGGACGGCCGCCCCCGGGACCTCCCCACCAGAGAGCACGCTTGCACAGGCGCGGAGTATAGCTCTATGTTGAGAATGGTTCTTATTAATTTGCAATGCGCGTCGAACGCCGGCGTTACCATCCGACCATGCCCCTGCATACCGACGCCTCGCCCTTGCCGCTGGATGCGCAGGGCATCCTGGAACTGGCTGCGCGCTCCATGTTCCAGCTCTTTTCCACCATGAGCCAGGGCATGTTCCTCGTGGACCTGAGCGGGCGCATCGTGTGGGTCAACGAGGGCTACCGCCGCTTCCTGCCCGACCTGGGCGTGCATTCGGTCCATGACTTCGTGGGCCGCATGGTGGAGGAGGTGATTCCCAACACCCAGATGCGCCAGGTGCTGGAGACGGGCCAGCCCGTCCTGGTGGACCTGCTGACCAACAAGGCCGGCACGTTCGTGGTCAGCCGCATTCCCCTGCATGGGGATGATGGGCGCGTGATCGGCGCCATTGGCATCGTGTTGTTCGACCATCCGGAAACCACGCTGCAGCCGCTGATTGCCAAGTTTGCACAACTCCAGCGCGAGCTGGACGATGCGCGGCGCGAGCTGGCCGCGCAGCGCAGCCGGCTGCCCGTGGCTGGCCCGGGGGTGCGCCGTGCCAAGCACACGTTCGCCAGCTTCGTGGGTGCCAGCCCCGCAGCCACCGAGGTGAAGCGCCAGGCGCGCCGCGCGGCCCAGTCCCAGAGTCCGGTGTTGCTGTTGGGCGAAACCGGCACGGGCAAGGAGCTGCTGGCCCATGCCATCCACGCGGCTTCCACGCGGGCACAAGGTCCCTTCGTGAGCGTCAATATCGCCGCCGTGCCCGACACATTGCTGGAGGCAGAGTTCTTCGGTGTAGCCCCCGGTGCCTACACCGGTGCCAGCGTGCGGGGCCGGGAGGGCAAATTCAAGCTGGCCGACGGGGGCACGTTGTTCCTCGACGAGATCGGTGACATGCCCTCCAATCTGCAGGCCAAGCTGCTGCGCGCCCTGCAGGAAGGTGAAATCGAGCCCCTGGGTTCCAATCAGCTCGTACCGTTCGACGTGCGCGTGGTAGCCGCCACTTCGCGCGACTTGGCCGCGCTGGTGCGCGACGGCCTGTTCCGCGAAGACCTCTTCTATCGCCTGCATGTGCTGCCCATCCGCGTGCCACCGCTGCGGGAGCGGCGTGCCGACATCCCGGCCCTGGTGGAGGCCCTGGCCGACGACCTGGCTCTGCGCAATGGCATCGCCCCGCCCGAGCTGCTGCCCGATGCACTGGCCCTGCTGGGCGCGCAGGCATGGCGCGGAAACATCCGCGAACTGCGCAACGTACTGGAGCAGGCTGCCATGCGCAGCGAAACGCTGACCGTCGATGCGGAGCAATTGCGTCAGGTGCTGCGCGAAAGCGGCGTCGAACCCGCAGCGCCCACACCCGATGCGGGCGGGGTTTCTAGCGGCGACGATGGCGCGGCGCTGCTGCGCCCATTGGCCGTGCAGGTGGCAGAGCTGGAGCGCCGCGCCATAGCTGCAGCGCTGTCATTGCATGGAGGCAACAAGCTCGCCACGGCGCGGCACCTGGGCATCTCCCGTGCCACGCTCTACGAACGGATGGGGCAGCCCTTGGCTAACCCTGATAAATAAATAGACAAATGCCTGAAATTAAGGCATTCAATTTGTCTGTAAATTAGTCAAAAAAACCGCAGCGGCTGGAAATTCGCAGAAAATGTCGCCGAAGTGACGTCTGGTGATCTGTCCGGCGACCATGTCGGGCCACTTGCGCCCTGGCATGGTGCGTGCAATGTGTTTGTCATACTCAAAAGAGGAGACACGCATGCACCATCGCAGCCTCGCGGCGCGGGCCGGCGGCCTGGCCGCAGCCCTGGCGGCCGCTCTGACCGCGCCGTTGGCACTGGCTCAGTCCGAGATTCGCATCGCCCATGTCTATAGCAAGACCGGGCCGCTCGAAGCCTATGGCAAGCAGACGCAGGCAGGGTTGATGATGGGGCTGGATTACGCCACTGGTGGGACCATGGCGGTGGCGGGCAAGAAGCTCGTGGTGATCGAGAAGGATGACCAGGGCAAGCCAGACCTGGGCAAGAGCCAGCTGGCAACGGCGTATTCCGACGATAAGGCGGACCTGGCGGTGGGCCCCAGCGCCTCGGGTGTGGCGTTGGCCATGCTGCCGGTGGCGGAGGAATACAAGAAGATCCTGCTGGTCGAGCCCGCGGTGGCGGACTCGATCACCGGTGACAAGTGGAACAAGTACATCTTCCGCACGGGCCGCAATTCCAGCCAGGACGCGATCGGCAACGCCGTCGCCATCGACAAGCCCGGCACCCTCATCGCCACCCTGGCGCAGGACAACGCCTTTGGCCGCGACGGTGTCAACGCCTTCAAGGATGCCATCAAGACAGCCAAGCTGGTGCATGAGGAATACCTGCCCGCGGCCACCACCGACTTCACCGCGGGCGCGCAGCGCCTGATAGACCGGCTCAAAGACCAGCCGGGCAAGAAGGTGATCTGGGTGCTGTGGGCCGGGGCTGGCAACCCGTTCAAGATCAACGACATGGATCTCAAGCGCTACGGCATCGAGATTGCCACGGGCGGCAACATCCTGCCCGCGATGGCGGCGTTCAAGGGCATGCCGGGCATGGAAGGCGCCACGTATTACTACTTCGGCATCCCGAAGAACCCGGTGAACGAGGCATTGGTGTCCATGCACTACAAGCAGTTCAAGACGCCGCCAGACTTCTTCACGGCCGGTGGTTTCTCGGCCGCCATGGCGATCGTGACGGCGCTGAAGAAAACCGGCGGCGACACGAAGACCAATACGCTCATCAAGGCGATGGAGGGCATGAGCTTCGATACACCGAAGGGCACCATGACCTTCCGCAAGGAAGACCACCAAGCCATGCAGAGCATGTACCACTTCCGCATCAAGAACGACCCGGCGTTTGCGTGGGGCGTACCCGAGCTGGTGCGCGAGATCAATCCGCAAGAGATGCAGGTACCGATCCGCAATAAGCGCTGATCGCCCCCCGTGCAAGGCGCGCCGGCGAAGCCTCGCCCGGCCGCCCACACGTCGTTTGTATTCCTCGATGAACCCCGGGCCACACGGGGCGGACTTGCGCACACCGCGCCCCTTTGACAGGAGACCAAAGCATGCCATTCCATCGTTTTCTGCTCGCTGCTGCGTTGGCATCCGCCGGCATGGCGCAGGCGGCGGCGCCGCTGGGCCAGTACAACATCGACACGGGCAAGATCAGCGTTTCAGGGCTGTCCTCAGGCGGCTTCATGGCCAACCAGCTTGGCAATGCGTACTCGTCCACCTTCATGGGCGTGGGCGTCTTTGCCGCGGGGCCGTACATGTGCGCGGGCCACAACAACTACACGGCCTGCATGTACAACGCCAGCATCAGCGCCAGCCAGCAGAGCGCGATGCAGGGCAGCATCGACAGCTACAGCGCCAACGGCACCATCGATGGCAAGTCCGGCATTGCCGCTCAGAAGATCTACATCTTCACGGGCACCAGCGACTACACCGTGGGGCCCAACCTGACCGATGCGCTGCAGACCCAGTACCTCAACAATGGGGTGCCTGCGGGCAACATCACGTACGTCAAGCGCAGCGG
Source organism: [Acidovorax] ebreus TPSY (assembly GCF_000022305.1). Classification (NCBI taxonomy): domain Bacteria; kingdom Pseudomonadati; phylum Pseudomonadota; class Betaproteobacteria; order Burkholderiales; family Comamonadaceae; genus Diaphorobacter; species [Acidovorax] ebreus. The sequence continues at coordinate 2,214,311 of NC_011992.1, read as the reverse complement.
GACCGCGCATGTGCTGCCCACCGACTTTGACAGCACGAGCAACAACGCTTGCAGCAGCAGCACCTCGCCCTTCATCAGCAACTGCGGTTATGACGGCGCGGGAGCGGTGCTCTCACATTTCTATGGCGCGCTGAATGCGCGCAACAACGCCCCTGCGGCAGCCAACTACATCGAGTTCGATCAAAGCGCCTATACCGCCGGCAACCCGGGCATGGCCGCCAACGCCTGGCTGTACGTGCCCGCAAGCTGCGCCAGCGGCGCGCAGTGCAAGCTGCACGTCGTGCTGCACGGCTGCCAGCAGAGCACCGACAAGATCGGCGACAAGTTCGTTAAGAACACCGGCTATAGCCGCTGGGCCGATACCAACCAGATCATCCTGCTGTTCCCGCAGACCCGGATCGACAACACCAGCCGCAGCACCGCCAAGAGCGGGTCGCTGGCCAACCCCAACGCCTGCTGGGACTGGATCGGCTGGTACGGCGGCAATTTCGCGCACAAGAGCGGCGCGCAGATGGCCGCGATCAAGGCCATGGTGGATCGCATCGCTTCCGGTGCAGGTTCGGGCGACGGCGGCGGCACCACGCCACCTAACGATCCGGTCCTGCCGGCGCCCACCGGCCTCAGCCTGTCGGGCGCCACCGCCACAAGCATGAACCTGGCCTGGAATGCCGTGGCTGGCGCCAGCGGCTACAACGTCTACCGCAACGGCAACAAAGCCAACGCCCTTACCGTCTACGCCACCAGCTATACCGACTCGGCGCTGACCGCTTCCACCACCTACAGCTGGGCGGTGCGTGCGGTGGACGCCAACGGCGCAGAGGGTGATGCGTCGAACGCCGTGAGCGGCACCACGCTCGCGCCCACGCAGTCCCCTGGGACCTGCACCACAGCCAGCAACTATGCGCACACACAAGCGGGGCGCGCCTACCAGCAGGGCGGCTACACCTACGCTAATGGCTCCGGCCAGAGCATGGGGCTGTGGAACGTGTTCGTGACCACCACGCTCAAGCAGACGGCCACCAATTACTACGTGATCGGCACCTGCCCCTGACGCGCACCGACCGCGGCATCGGCACACAAGTACGCACCCATGAGCGCCTTGGCCACCCAGGACCTGACCATCCGCTTCGGCGGGCATGTGGCGGTGAACGCCGTGACCTGTGCCTTCGCGCAGGGCACGCTCACGGCCATCGTGGGGCCCAATGGCGCGGGCAAGACCACGTACTTCAACCTGATCTCGGGCCAGCTCAAGGCGACGGCAGGTCGCGTGTCGCTCCATGGCCAGGACCTCACGGGCCTGCCGCCTTCTGCGCGCACGCGCGCCGGCCTGGGCAGGGCGTTCCAGCTCACCAATCTGTTTCCGCACCTGTCGGTGCTGGAGAACGTGCGCCTGGCCGTGCAGGCCGCGCAGCCGGGGCGGCACCGGCGCGGCCTCAACCTGTGGAGCATCTGGAGCGACCACGCCGCACTCACCGCCCGTGCGCAGGGCATCCTGCATGCCGTGGCCTTGGCCGACCGCCAGGACATGCCGGTCGCCAGCCTGCCGCATGGGGACCAGCGCAAGCTGGAGGTGGCGCTGCTCATGGCGCTGGACCCGCAGGTCTACATGTTCGACGAGCCCACGGCTGGCATGGGCCATGACGAGGCCCCCGTGATCCTGGACCTGATACGCGCGCTCAAGAAAGACAAGACCAAGACCATCCTGCTGGTCGAGCACAAGATGGACGTGGTGCGCGAGCTGGCCGACCGCATCATCGTGCTGCACAACGGCGTGCTCGTCGCGGACGGCGAGCCCGCCGCAGTGATCGCGTCGCCGATCGTGCAGCAGGCCTACCTGGGCACGGCGGCGTCGGCTGCGGAGGCTGAGGCATGAGCGCACCGCTGCTGAAGCTGTCCGGCGTGCACACGCACATCGGGGCATATCACATCCTGCATGGCGTTGATTTGGCCGTGCCCCGCGGGCAGCTCACGCTGCTGCTGGGGCGCAACGGCGCGGGCAAGACGACGACCCTGCGCACCATCATGGGTCTGTGGCGCGCCAGTGCCGGGACCATCACCTTCGGCGGCCAGGGCATCGCGGCCTGGGAGACGCCGCGCATTGCCCAGCAGGGCATTGCCTACGTACCCGAGAACATGGGCATCTTTGCCGACCTGACGGTGAAGGAAAACCTGCTGCTGGCCGCGCGTGGCGCGCGCACCGCGGCGCAGATGGACAGCGCGCGGCTGGAGTGGATCTTCCGGCTCTTTCCCGCCGTGGAAAAGTTCTGGAATCACCCCGCGGGCAAGCTCAGCGGCGGGCAAAAGCAGATGGTGGCCGTGGCACGCGCCATCGTGGAGCCGCGCGAGTTGCTCATCGTGGATGAACCCAGCAAGGGACTGGCGCCCGCCATAGTCAACAACATGATCGACGCCTTCGCCCAGCTCAAGGCCAGCGGCACCACCATCTTGCTGGTGGAGCAGAACCTGCACTTCGCCCAGCGCCTGGGCGACCAGGTGGCGGTGATGGACAACGGTGTAGTGGTGCATGCCGGCCCCATGGCTGCACTGGCCGAGGACGAGGCGTTGCAGCAGTCGCTGCTGGGGCTGTCGCTATGAACAGGTTTGAACAAAATCGGCCTGTAGCGCCCATGCAGCAATCGCGAGTAGCTATTAAAAGTGAAGCTACCGGGCGGGGCGCAATAGCCATCGACTGGACACCCCTGGCGCTGGTACCGCTGCTGGCGATCGCGGTGCTGCCCTTCATCGGATCGGCCAGCACCTGGCTCACCCTCACGGTTGCGGGGCTGGCCATGGGCATGATCATCTTCATCATCGCCTCCGGCCTCACGCTGGTGTTCGGGCTCATGGACGTGCTGAATTTCGGCCATGGCGTGTTCATCGCGCTGGGCGCGTTTGTCGCCACCAGCGTGCTGGGCGCGATGAGCGACTGGACTGGGTCGGCCGCGCTGTGGCGCAACCTGGTGGCCGTGCTGCCCGCCATGGCCGTCGCCATGCTGGTGGCCGGCGCGGTGGGCCTGGCATTCGAGCGCCTGATCGTGCGCCCCGTGTACGGCCAGCATCTCAAGCAGATCCTCATCACCATGGGCGGGATGATCATCGGCGAGGAACTGATCAAGGTCATCTGGGGACCACAGCAGATTCCGCTGCCGTTGCCCGAGGCCATGCGGGGCGCGTGGCTCGTCGGCGAGGCGGCCGTGGAAAAGTACCGCGTGCTGGCCGTTGGCGTGGGGCTGGCGGTGTTCGCGCTGCTGGCGTGGACCCTTGCGCGCACCAAGCTGGGCCTGTTGATCCGCGCCGGCGTGCAGGACCGCGAGATAGTCGAGAGCCTGGGCTACGGCGTGCGGCGGCTGTTCGTGGGCGTGTTCGTGGCTGGCAGCGCGCTGGCGGGGCTGGGCGGCGTGATGTGGGGGCTGTACCAGCAGAACGTGGTGCCGCAGATGGGGGCCCAGGTGAACGTGCTGATCTTCATCGTGATCATCATTGGGGGACTGGGCAGCACGGGTGGTGCGCTGATCGGTGCGTTGCTCGTGGGCCTGATGGCCAACTACACGGGCTTCCTGCTGCCGAAGGTGGCGCTGTTCTCCAACATCGCGCTCATGGTCGCCATCCTGCTGTGGCGGCCGCAGGGCGTGTACCCGGTGGCCAACCGTTGAGGAGCGCGTCGATGCTGAACCGACTCCTGTCCGGCGACTATCCCCGCAGCAAGGTGCTGGCTGTGCTGCTCATGGCCTGCCTGCTGGGGCTCGCCGTGGCGCCGTTCGCCTTTGCGGGCGTGAAGGCGCTCAACGTGGCGGCCAAGGTGCTGGTGTTCGTGGTGCTGGTCGCCAGCTTCGACCTGCTGCTGGGCTACACGGGTATCGTGAGCTTCGCGCACACCATGTTCTTCGGCATCGGCGCCTACGGCATCGCCATCGCCACCAGCCGCCTGGGTGCTACATGGGGCGCGCTGGCCGTGGGGCTGGGGTGCGCGCTGCTGCTGTCATTGCTGCTGGCGCTGGCGATCGGATTGTTCTCGCTGCGCGTGCGCGCCATCTTTTTCGCCATGATCACGCTGGCCGTGGCGGCGGCGTTCCAGACGCTGGCTTCGCAGCTCTCGGACTGGACGGGCGGCGAGGACGGCCTGACCTTCAAGCTGCCCGAGTGGCTGTCGCCCAGCTTCGAGCCCTTCGAGGAGGAGGTGCTGGGGGTGCTGATCGACGGGCGCCTCATCACCTACTACCTGCTGTTCGTCACGGCTGTGGTGCTGGTGCTGGCGCTGTTGCGCATCGTGAACTCGCCCTTTGGCCGTGTGCTGCAGGCCATCCGCGAGAACGAGTTCCGTGCCGAGGCCATCGGCTATCGCGTGGTGGTGTACCGCACGCTCTCCAGCGTGCTGTCCGCGCTGTTCGCCTGTGCGGCGGGTGCCATGCTGGCCCTCTGGCTGCGCTACAACGGGCCGGACACGTCGCTCAGCTTCGAGATCATGATGGACTGCCTGCTCATCGTCGTGATCGGCGGCATGGGCACGATCTATGGTGCCGTGGTCGGCTCCGTGCTCTTCGTGGTGGCGCAAAGCTACCTGCAGGACCTGTTGGGCGTTGCCCATGAGGCTGCCTCTGGTCTTCCCTGGCTGGCCGCACTCCTGTCGCCCGACCGCTGGCTGCTGTGGCTGGGCCTGCTGTTCGTGCTCTCGGTCTATTACTTCCCCACCGGTGTGGTGGGGCGCCTGCGTTCCCTGCGTGCCCCGCCTTGATGGGTGCGCGTTTTTTCTCGTACTGGCATTACCACAACCTTAGGAGACAACATGCGAGTGAATGAACGAGTGACGATGCGTTGGGCGCTGACGGCGCTGGCGGGGGCCACGCTGGTGGCCTGTGGCGGCGGATCGGATCCGTCCAACGATCTGCCCCAAGGCATCAAAGAAATCAGCGCCACGGTGTACCCGGCCACGACCGTAGGCACGGGCGCCACGGCGGCTACCCAGGACCTGCTGACGGGCGGTATTGGCAAAACGGGCCTGGGCGCCGCGGCCGCGCCCGCCTATGCCGACCCGGCCAACCCCACGGCGGCGGAACTGCGCCGCAATGCGCTGTTTTCCAACTACCGCGGCATCCTGGACTACACGGCCAAGGGCGGCTATGGCACGCTGTACGGCCCCAACATCACGGCCGAAGGCCAGGTGACCGCCAGTGAAGGCCTGATCCCAGGCCGTGAATACCTCGCTGTGCAGGACGATGGCTCCGGCCGCAAGCAGACCGTGATCGCCGTGCAGGTGCCCGACAGTTTCAACACCAGCAACCCCTGCATCGTGCTCGGCCCTTCGTCCGGTTCGCGCGGCGTGTACGGTGCCATCGGCACGGCGGGGGAGTGGGGCCTGAAGAAGGGCTGCGCCGTCGCGCTGACGGATGCCGGCAAGGGCGTGGGCCTGCACAACCTGGCCGACGACACGGTCAACAAGGTCGACGGCACGCGCGCCACGCGCACGGCGGCGGGGGCGCTGAGCTTCTTTGCTGCCAATCTGACGGATGCGGTGCGCTCGGCGTACAACGCGGCCTTCCCCAATCGCATTGCCATCAAGCACGCGCACTCGCAGCAAAACCCCGAGAAGGATTGGGGTGCGGACACGTTGGCGGCAGGCCGCTATGCGCTGTATGTGCTGAATGCGCGCTATGGCACGGCAGACAACCCGGTACCGTTCACCAAGGGCAACACGCTGGTGATCGCGGGCTCCGCCTCCAATGGCGGCGCCGCCTCGCTGCGCGCAGCCGAGCAGGACGGCGAGGGCCTGATCGACGGCGTGGTGGCTTCCGAGCCCGTGACCGAAATACCCACCGCCGCCGGCTATGGCATCCAGTTCGACGGCGCGGCGGTCGCTGGCTACGGCAAGACCCTGGCCGAGTACACCACCTGGGGCAACATCTACCAGCCCTGCGCCGCGCTGGCGGCCGACGCGGCCATCAACGAGACATCGATCTACAACTACATCACCCTCACTGCCATGACTGCGCGCGCCACGGCACGCTGCGACGGCCTGGCGGCCAAAGGCCTGGTGAGTGGCGCCACCACGCAGGAGCGTGCGGCCGACGCCCTGGCCAAGCTGCGTGCCTATGGCTGGAACGCCGAGAACAACACCATGCACAACGCCCACTATGCGCTGGGCAACGGACCCATCCTGTCGGCCATGTACACCATGGCCTATGGCCGCTTTGGCGCGGATGCCAACCTGTGCGGGTCCAGCTTTGCCGCTGCCAATGCCACGGGCGACGTGATTGCCGCCGCGCCCACGGCGCTGGCCCAAAGCGCCGCCACCGCGAACGGCACAGCCAATGGGACGCCCGCCACGGTGATCTACAACGACTCGGTGGGAGGCGCCAAGTCCTGGCCCTTCGCCGTGTCGCCCTCTACCGGCGTGGCGGACTTCGGGCTGGACAACGCGCTGTGCCAGTATGCGCTGGTCAGCGGCAAGGACCCCGTGACCGGTGCGGCCCTTACGGCGGCCAGCACGCCGACCAAGGCGCAGAGCGACGCCGTGCGCAGCGGCGTGGCCGAGGTGCTGCACAACGCCAACCTGCGCGGCAAGCCGGCGATCATCGTCGCCGGCCGCAGCGATGCGCTGGTGCCGGTCAACAACAACGCGCGTGCCTACGCGGCGCTCAATCGTGCTGTGGAGGGCGCGTCGAGCAAGCTGCGCTACGTGGAAGTCATGAACGGTCAGCACTTCGATGCGTTCCTGCCCTTCTCAGGTTTCGACACGCGCTTCGTGCCGCTGCATCCGTACTTCAACCAGGCCATGGACGTGATGTGGGCGCACCTGAAGAACGGCGGCCCGCTGCCCGCAAACCAGGTCGTGCGCACCACGCCGCGCGGCGGTACCGCGGGAGCGGCGCCGGCCATTACCGCAGCCAATGTCCCGCCGTTCGCCATGAGCCCCGCCCCCGCCGACCAGATTGGCTTTGTGGGCACATCCATCAGCGTGCCGCGTTGAGGCTGCGCGGCTGAAGAGGCCCCGCCTGTGCCCCGGCATCCGGGGCAGGGCCGGGGCCCCTGCGTGGGGACTGCGTTTGGTGCTTCGAAAGGAAGGGACGGGCATGCGCAAGCTGAGGTGTTGGGTTGGCGGGTTGCTGCTGTCTTTGGCGGCTCTCGCGTCATCGGCCGCAGAGGTGGTGATCGGGCAGGTGGCGCCGCTGTCGGGCGTGCTCGCGTCCACGGGCGAGCAGATGGTGCTGGGCGGCAAGGTGTACTTTGACGCCGTCAACGCGCAGGGGGGTGTGCATGGCGCCAAGATCCGCCTGCAGGTGGAGGACGATGGCTACAAGGTGGACGACACCGTGCGCCTGACGCGTGCCATGCTCGACCGCCCTGAAGTCGTTGCCCTGTTCGGCTTTGCCGGCACGGCCAACATTGCGCAGTTGCTGGCCGACAAGGTGCTGGAGCAGGGCGGTGCGGCCCTGGTGGCGCCGTACACGGGCGGCGAGGTGCTGCGCACACCCTTCAACCCCTGGATCTTCCATGTGCGCGCGGGCTATGCCGATGAAGCCGAGCACATGGTGCAGCAGCTCGCCACGCTGGGCATCACGCGCATTGCCGTCATGTACCAAGACGATGGTTTCGGCAAGGCGGGGCTGGCCGGAGTGGAGGCGGCGCTGGAGCGGCGCCAGCTCAAGCTGGTAGCCGCGGCCGGCTATGAGCGCAACACCGACAACGTGGACTCCGCGGTGCAGACCATCCGCGCCATGGATGCGCAAGCCGTGATCATGATCGCCGTCAACAAGCCGGCTGCCGCATTCACCAAGCGCTACCGCGAGCAGGGCGGCGGCGCGCGGCTGTTCAACATCTCCGTGGTGGACCCCGCCGAAATCGTGAAGCTGGCGGGGCTGAAGAACGCGCACGGCCTGGCCATCAGCCAGGTGGTGCCGTACCCCTATCGGCCTCAATTGCCCGTGGTGCGCGAGTATCAGCAGTTGCTCAAGAAATACGCGCCAGAGGCCGAGATCAACTACACCAGCTTCGAGACCTTCCTGGGCGCGAAGGTCCTTGTCGAGGCCCTGCGCCGTGCCGGCCCGCAGCCTACCAGGGCACGCGTGCTGCGTGCACTGGAGTCGCTGCAGGGGTTCGATCTGGGTGGCGTCACGCTGAACTACGGGCCGAACAACCGTGTCGGCTCGCGCTTCGTCGAGGTCACGGTGATCGGGGGCAACGGCCGGCTCATGAAGTGAGGCGCGCCCGCGGCGATCACACTCTCCCCTGCACAAAGGCTGCACCATGTCCTTCGTCTCACGCTACGTGCGCTGCGCCGGCTATGAAATCCACCTGACCGACTGGGGCGCGCCCGGCGCGCCGGTGGTGGTGGCCTGGCATGGCCTCGCACGCACCGGACGCGACATGGACGAGCTGGCCGCACACCTGGCGGCCCATGGCTGGCGCGTGTTGTGCCCCGACACCCTGGGTCGCGGCCTGAGCCAGTGGAGCCGTGATCCGCAGCGCGAATACACGCTGGCTTTCTATGCACGCGTTGTGGAGGAGCTGCTGGACCAGCTGGGTGTGCAACAGGTGCAGTGGGTGGGTACGTCGATGGGCGGCGCCATCGGCACCGTGTGCGCCGCCGGCCTGCTGGCGCCGCGCCTGCACGGGCGCATCACGCACCTGGTGCTCAACGACAATGCCCCGCAGCTGGCAGGCCCCGCGCTGGAGCGCATCAAGGCCTATGCGGGCCAGCCGCCCCAGTTCGATACCGTGATGGAGTTGGAGGCCTTCTTTCGCCGCACCTACGCGCCGTTCGGCTGGCTCAGCGATGCGCAGTGGCTGCGCCTCACCGAGACCTCGCTGCGCCGCCTGCCCGATGGGCGCGTGACCCCGCACTACGACCCGGCCATGGTGCAGCAGTTCACGCGGCATGAGAACGACTATCTCGTCTGGCCGCACTACGACCGGCTCGACATTCCCGTGCTGTGCCTGCGCGGGGCCGAGTCCGATCTGGTGCTGCCCGCGGTGGTGCAGGAGATGCAGCGCCGGGGCCCGGGTGCACGCGGCCTGCTGGAGGTGGTCGAGGTGCCGGGCTGCGGCCACGCGCCCGCGCTCAACGTGCCGCAGCAACTGGCCTGGGTGCAGCGCTTTTTGCAGGGCCTGCCCGCGCAGGGGTGAAGCGGCGCACGGCTTGCGCGGTGTGCCTGCATTGTCGCCATCCACGCAACGCAGTTTCCTTATTTCAGGTCTCACTCGGCGCAGCCGTTCCAGCTAGCATGTGAGGCTTGCATTGCCTGGGCGTCAGCGGCGACGCCGGCACGGCATGAAGGGAACCGCGACATGGGCTTTCTGGTGGATCTGATTCGCGAATACGGCCTGGGCGTCGTGTTCCTGAACGTGCTGATCGAGCAGCTGGGCGCGCCCATTCCCGCCTACCCGGTGCTGGTGGTCACGGGGGCGGTGGCGGGCGACGACTGGCAGCATGGCGCACGCATCGTGCTGTTGGCCGTGGCGGCCGCGCTCATGGCCGACCTGCTGTGGTACCAGGCCGGCAAGTCCTACGGCCATCGTGTGCTGGGGCGCATCTGCCGCATTTCGCTGTCGCCCGATGCCTGCATCCGCCAGACGGAATCGCTCTACGGCCGCTGGGGCCCCAAGTCGCTGCTGATTGCCAAGTTCGTTCCAGGCTTTGCGTCGATCGCCAGTGCGCTTGCGGGTGTGGTGGGCACGCCGCGGTCGGTCTTCGTGCTGTACGACACGCTGGGTGCGTTGATCTGGGTGGGCTCGGCAGTGTTGCTGGGATCGCTGTTCAGCACCACGGTCGAGGACCTGCTGGCCGTGCTCACAGCGCTGGGCCAGGGGGGATTGGTATTGCTGGCGGTGGGGCTGGGCGTGTTCATTCTGCGCAAGTGGTGGCAGCGCCAGCGCACGGTGCGCTCGCTGAAGATGCCTCGCGTGTCGGTGCAGGAGTTGCGCGGCATGCAGGCCCAGGGGGTCAGGCCTACAGCGCGGGCCATATTCCTGGCGCCCAGGCGTGGGAGCTGCGCCCCCGGGACGCGGCAGCACCCCACGCCCATCTATTGCCGCAGGACGCGCATCCGCACGGCGTGGTCATCTATTGCGACTGCCCGGCAGAGATATCGGCCGCCCGGCTGGCGCGCCAGCTACAGCGCGCAGGCTTTTCCAACGTGCGCCCGCTGCTGGGCGGGCTGCAGGCCTGGCAGGACGCCGGGTTCGAGGTCGCCAAGCCGTCTGCCGATACGCCCTGATACCGCTCGCCGCGCCAAGCAACAAGGCCTCCGTGTGGAGGCCTTGTTGCGTTGTGCCCGGAGAAGGACGTCAGTCCGGCATGGAGCAGTGCCCGCCCGAGGCGGCCTTGCCCGAGCCGGCCGCGATCAGCGGCGCCTCGAAGCGCAGGTCCACCGGGGCGGAGTTGCTGTAGTCCCAGGCCAGGAAGGCGGCGAGCACGGCCCAGAAGGCCAGGCGCAGTGTGGTGTGTCGTGTCATGGCGTTGCGCTCCTCGTGTTCAGAAGCCGAAATGGCGGCGGATGCGCAGGCCGAAGATCGTTCCTGCGAAGGCCAGCGGCACCCAGATCCAGCCGTGGATGCTGCCCGTGGAGATGCCCGACAGCATGGCGCCGACGTTGCAGCCGAAGGCCAGGCGCGAGCTGTACCCCAGCAGCAGGCCCGCGACCAGGGCCACGGCCCATTGCGTGCCCGTCAGCGCCTTGGCCGTGACCGGCTTGCCGGCCGACACCCACAGAGCGCCCCCGAGGATGCCGATGTTGGTGATGCTGGTCACGTCCAGCAGCACGGTCTCCTGCAGACGGGCGGCATTGCCGGGCTGGCTCCAGAACCAGTTGCCCGCCAGGTCCGCGGCGCCGCTGGCCTGGGCGAGTTTTGCCGCCCACAGACCAAAGCCGTAAACCACACCCCAGGGCTGGCCGGCGATCACCAGGTTCAGCGTGGCCAGCAGCGCCAGCAGCACGGCGCCCACGATCCACCTGCGCACCAGCAGCGGCTGGGGCTGCGTTCCTTGCGGTCTCTGGGCACGGCGCGCATACCAGCGCACCCCCACCGCGACCACGGCCAGCACCGCCAGCGTGATCAACAGTGCCTGTTGCCAACCGAAGCGATTGACCAAACCGACGGGCTGCGCGCGGCCGAGGTCCAGCCAGAAGCCCAGGTGCATCGAGCCCAGGAAACTGCCGAGCGCGAACAGCGGCAGGATCGCCGCGTTCATCGGAATGCCCAGGCCCGCCTTGTACAGCGTGCCGCTGCCGCAGCCGTCGGCAATCTGCATGCACAGCCCGAATACGAAGGCGCCGACCAGCAGGCTCACGCTGGGTGGGCCCAGGGCGGCCGTCAGTTCAGGAAAGTGGCCCAGCAGCGGCATGGCCATGGCTGCGGCCAGCGCCAGCAGCAGCAGCTGGCCCATGACGCCGCTGGCGTCCTTGTCCTCGATGAGCATGCGCCAGCCCGTGGTGAAGCCAAAGCGCTGGCCGGCCAGCACCGCGCCCAGGCCCAGACCCACGGCGAACAGGACCGCTTGCCGCACGGACACGGCCCACAGCAGCCAGCCCAAGAAAATGGCCAGCAGGGTCGCAAGAGGGAGTCGTTTCATGGAAGAGGGCTAGAGATTCAAAAAAGTGAGCTGCTAGCGCTTGCCTGGCAAGCGCTAGAGGCCGATTTGACTATGAAGCTGTCAGGTGCCCAGCGCAGTGGGCTGGCTTACTTGAGCTTGCGTTCCCACCACTGCTTGGCGTCGTAGGCCAGTGCCTCGGCGCGGGTGGGCTGGTTCGCCATCAGCGGCGGATCCTGGGACTGGGTCCAGTCCACCATGGAGCCGGCATACAGCTTCACGCCGGGCAGGCCCGCCACTTCGGACAGGCCGAACCAGTCGGTGGCCGCCCAGTGGCCGGTATTGCAGAACGCGACCATGTCCTGGCCCTGTTCGCGCTTGACCTTGGCGGCGATCTGCCGGGCCGTCGCCGCATCCACGAAGGTGGAGGTGCCGGGAACGAACCACTGGTTGAAGTCCAGCTGCTGTGCGCCCGGCAGGGTGCCTGACACCTTGGCCGCCGGCGCACGCACCTTGCCCTGGTAGAAGGCATCGGGGCGCGAATCCACCAGTGCGGCGTTGCTCAGGCGAATGTGCTGGCCCACGTCCTCGCGCGTGGCCAGCAGGCGGGTGTCGAGCGTGGGCGTGTACTGGCTGGCCGCGACCTGTGGCACCTCGGCCGTCAACGGAAGCTGGGCTTGGCCCCAGGCCTTCATGCCGCCATTGAGGATGGAGAGTTCCTTGAGGCCCAGCAGCTTCAGCGTCCAGTACACGCGCGCCGCAGCGCCGAAATCCGTCGGGTCCGCGCCCGTGGAGACCACCACGGCATGCGTGGTGGGCGTGAGCCCCAGCGACTGCACCAGCGCGGTGAGCCGGGGCAGGTCGGGTAGTTCACCCGGGTTGCTGGCGGGGCCGCGCCACTTGCCGTAGGGGGCATTCACCGCACCCGGAATGTGCTGGGCGCCGTAGCTGGCGGGGTCGCGGATGTCGATCACGCGCGGCGGCGTGGCCTGCGTTGTCTGGGCCTTCAGTTCGGCGGGCGTCAGCAGTGGCTGGGCTGCCCACGCCGCAGGGGCCACATGGGCGGCCGTGGCGAATACCGCGAGGGCGAGCAGTTTTTTCATGGCGATCTCGAAAACAGTCGTTCAGGGAAGGGCGTCATTGTCCCGCGCCCTTGAGCCTCATCAACGACAGAATCGGATTGTTCTTATAGCCAATATGGATAAGCCAGGCCCGGCCCACCGCGGCGCCGGGCGGCTTTCAGAGGCCGCTGCCGAGCCTGCGCGGCACGCGCCGCCGCCCCAGCGCCATGGCCTGCCACGCGCGGCGGTAGGCCAGCAGCGTGCTTTCGGCGCGCGCCCGCACGCTGCCTTCCCACGGCTCGCCGGGGGTGAGGCCCGCGTGCGTACCAGTGAGCAGCGCAATGCCCTCGCTGACGTGCTGCGCCGTATAGACGTGAAAGCGCCCCGCCGCGACCGCATCTACCACGGCGGGCGAGAGCATCAGGTGGCGCTGGTTGCGTGCCGGAATTAGCACGCCCTGCGTGCCGGTCAGGCCCGCGTGCGCGCACACGCGGAACCAGCCCTCGATCTTCTCGTTCAGCCCGCCCACGGGCAGCACCTCACCGTGCTGGTTGAGCGCGCCGGTAACCGCGATGTCCTGGCGCAGCGGCAGGCCCGACAGCGACGACAGCAGGGCATACAGCTCGGCGCAGGAGGCCGAGTCGCCCTCAATGCCGCTGTACTCCTGCTCCAGCACGATGGACGCGTTGAGCGCCAGCGGCGCCAGGTGTCCGAACAGCGCGCTGAAATAACTGTGCAGGATGAGCACGCCCTTGTCGTGGATCGGGCCGGACAGCTCGACCTCGCGCTCGATGTTGACCAGGCCTTCTTGGCCCGCATGCGTGCGCGCGGTGATGCGCACCGGAAAGCCGAAGCGGTAGTCGCCCAGGTCGATCTGCGTGAGCGCATTCAACTGGCCGACGCGCGTGCCGTCCAGCGTGATGAGCAACTCGCCCTCGGCAATCGATTCGTGCAATGCCTCCTCGGGGGCGTTGTGGCGCTGGCGCTTGGCGATCAGTGCGGCTTCCACGTCGGCCGCATCGGTCTGCGCCGCGCCGCGTGCCCGCGCCTGGGCCGCGCTTTCGAGCAGCAGGGCTTCCAGCAGGGAAAAGCGCGCGCTCTGGCGCGACTGGTCGTCGGCCTCGCGGTGGGTGAATTCCAGCAGGCGGGCCACGGCCGCGGCGCTGCAGTGCGGCAGGCCGCGGCGGGCGCACGCGCGCGCGATGAACACGGCGCTGGCGTAATGCGTCTGGGCGCTGGCGGTGAAGCGCTCGGCAAAATCCACCTTCACGCGAAAGCGCTGCGCCAGGTCTTCGTCGCCCTCCTGCAGCACGTAATACTCGACGGCGGTGCCGATCAGCACGAGCTTGACCTCCACATCCACCCCCTCGGGCTGCAGCGCCACTGTCGGCCCACCACCGCCATGGCTGGCGGCGGTGTCCTCGACCGCCAGGCGGCTGCAGCGCAGGAAGCGGCGCAGCCGTTCCCACAGCGGCGTATCGCCCAGCAGGTCGCGCAGGAACAGCATCAGGTAGCCGCCGTGCGCACGCAGCAGGCCGCCGGCGTGGATGCTGGAGAAATCGGCATACGGCGCGTCTTCCCCGGATTCGTACTGGATGTGGCCGAACAGGTTGCGCAGCTGCGGGTTGTCTTCGACCACCACTGGCGCGCCTTTCAGGGAAGCGTTGTCCACCGCCAGGTTCACCTGGCACAGCGCCAGCAGGTTGGCCAGTTGGTCGCGGCGTTCCTCTTCCTGCGGATCGTCGGGCTGCTCGCCTTCGTGAGGCACGAAGAGCTCAAGGTCGTCGAGCACCTCGCGCTGCACCTGGTCGAGCCAGCGTCCCAGCTTGACCGCGTCCTTGATCTGCTTGCGCAGGCCCTGGCGGATGTCGTCCAGACCGTGCGTCACCAGCGGGCCGGCGCTCTGGCGCAGAAGCTGCGCCAGCGCATCGTCGCGCGCGCGCTCCAGCGGGCGGGTCTGTTCCAGGAAGCGCACGATCTCGGCGCGCAGTTCCTGCTCGGCCAGCTCGATGGCGGCGCGCTCGGGTGCGCCGAGCGCTGCGCCATCGGCCTCCGTCAGCGGCTCGCCGCCCGGGCCCAGCAGGGTGAACACCATCTGCCCTTGTTCACGCGACAGGCGAAACCGCCGTGCACGCGCGAAGTCGGCCAACTGGCTGAAGGCGCGCGCCTCGTCGCTCTGGTAGCGCTTGTGGATGCGCTCGCGCTCGTTCTTCACGTCCGGCGCAGCCAGGCGCTTGGGGATCTCCGCCTCCAGCTGGCGGCTCCAGCTCGCCATCTGGTCGCGCAGCTGGCGCCCCTGGCCCGCGGGCAGGCGCAGGGCGCGTGGACGTTCGGGTGCGTCAAAGTCGTGCAGAAAGCACAAGTCCGGCGGCACGGGCCGGCTGGCGGCCGCTTCGTCCATGGCCTGGCGCATCAGCGACGCACGGCCGCTGCCGACCTCACCCAGCACGAACAGGTGGTAGTCCGGCTGTTGCATGGTCAGCCCGAACCGGGCCGCATCGAACGCGCGCTGCTGGCCGATCCACGGCAGGGGCTCGGCCACCAGCGCGCGCGTGTCGTCAAAGCCCAGGCTCTCGGGGCGGATGCTCAGGCGCAGCTGGCCGGGTGCGAGTGCCGTGCAGGGCGCGCTCATGGCTGGCTCCAGCCCGCCAGGTGCTGTTGTGCGATGCGGCTCAAGGCAGTGATCCAGGCGGGGTTGTCGTTCAGGCAGGGGATGTAGCGGAAGTCCTGGCCGCCTGCGTGCAGGAAGGCCTCGCGTGCCTCCTGGTTGATCTCCTCCAGCGTTTCCAGGCAGTCGCTGGTGAAGCCTGGGCACATCACGTCCACACGGCGTGTGCCGCCCTGTGCCAGTGCCACCAGCGAGGGTTCGGTGTAGGGCTCCAGCCAGCGGGCCTTGCCGAAGCGCGACTGGAAGGTCAGCAGGTACCGGTCTTCGCCCAGCCCCAGCGCCTGCGCGAGCAGCCGGGCCGTGGTGCGGCATTGCTCCGCGTAGGGGTCACCCAATCGCACATTGCGTTCGGGAATGCCGTGAAAGCTCATCACCAGCTTGTCCGCCGGGCCGCCCTCGCGCTGCCAGTGCGCGCGCACCGACTGGGCCAGCGCGGCAATGTAGTCCGGGTGGTCGTGGTAGTCGTTCACGAAGCGCAGCTCGGGAAAGCAACGCGAGCGGCGCACCCACGCGGCCACGTCGTCGAACACGCTGGCGGTGGTCGTGGCCGAGTACTGCGGGTACAGCGGCAGCACCAGCACGCGGCGCACGCCGGCGTCTTGCAGCACCTGCAGCTGCGCACCAATGGCCGGCTGACCGTAGCGCATGGCGGGCAGTACACGCACCGGCTGGCCGGCCTCGCCCAGCCAGCCGCGCAGCATCACCGCTTGCTTGGCCGTCCATACGGCGAGCGGGGAGCCTTCTTCCGTCCAGATGCTGGCGTACTTGGCGGCCGACTTGGCCGGCCGCGTGCGCAGGATGATCCCGTACAGCAGAGGCAGCCACAGCGCCCGCGGAATTTCCACCACCCGCGGGTCGCCCAGGAACTGCGCCAGATAGCGGCGCAGCGCTGGTGCGGTGGGGGCGTCTGGCGTGCCCAGGTTGCTCAGCAGAATGGCGGTGCTTTCGCGTGCTGCGGCGGTCGGGATCGAAGAGGCTGAGGCCGTCTGTGCGGCATGGTGAGAAGGCGAGGCGGGCATGCGGTGATTGTGGCAAATGCCGGGCGGTATGCTCAGGCCATGCTCGATATTTCCCGCATCCGCGCCATCACTCTTGACCTGGATGACACCCTATGGCCTATCTGGCCCACCATTGCGCGGGCTGAGAAGGTGCTGATCGAGTGGCTGCTCACGGTGGCGCCCGGCGCCTCGGCGCTGCTGGCGTCGCCCGATACGTCCCGCATGCTCCGTGCGCAGGTGGCGTCCGCCCATGCGCACCTATCGCACGACCTGACGGTGCTGCGCCGCGAGACCATCCGCGCGGCGTTGCGCCAGGCGGGCGAGGACGAGTCGCTCACGGACCAGGGGTTCGACGTGTTCTTTGCCGAGC
Organism: [Acidovorax] ebreus TPSY; assembly: GCF_000022305.1. NCBI lineage: Bacteria > Pseudomonadati > Pseudomonadota > Betaproteobacteria > Burkholderiales > Comamonadaceae > Diaphorobacter > [Acidovorax] ebreus. The sequence continues at coordinate 2,197,690 of NC_011992.1, read as the reverse complement.
GCCAGCGCGTGGAGCTGTTCGACGACGCGATCGCGGCGCTGGAATTCCTCTCGGCGCGCCACCCGGTGGTGGCGCTGTCCAATGGCAATGCGGACCTGCAGGCCATCGGCATCGGACGGTACTTTCGCGCCAGCATCAGCGCCCGCGAGTTCGGTATTGCCAAGCCCGACCCCCGCATCTTCCACGAGGCGGCGCGGGTGCTGGACCTGCCGCCCGCGGCCGTGCTGCACATAGGCGACGACGCCACGCTGGATGCGCATGGCGCGCTAGGCGCCGGCATGCAGGCGGCCTGGCTCAATCGGGGCGATGCAGTCTGGCCGCACCCGGTGGCGCCTCCTGCCACCGTGCGCGACCTGGCCGCGCTGTGCCGTCTGCTGGGGTAGGCGTGGTCCGTGTCAGCGATGGGCGCGGCGTGCGCGCCAGCGCCGCAAAGCCGCCTTTTCCAGTTCGGCCAGCGTGAAGACGGCCAGCCCGGCCAGCAGGACGCGCGACCATTCCTGCACAGACAGGTCCGTGGAGCCGAACACGGCCTGCATCCAGGGCAGGTGCACGAAGCCCAGCTGCAACAGCGCACAGAGGGCGATGGTCAGCGGCACCTTGGGATTGCCCAGCAGTCCCTCGCGTGACAGCACGCTGCGCTCGATGTGCCGGCTGTTGAGCAGGTAGAACATCTCCATCACCACCACCGCGCTGACAGCCATGGTGCGCGCGGTTTCGATCGCAGCGCCGTTGGACAGCTCCCACAGGAACAGCCCGAGCGAAGCCGCCGCCATGCAAACCGCCACCATGAGCACACGCCATGCGAACAGGCCGGACAGCAGCTTTTCCTGCGGAGGCCGGGGAGGGCGGCGCATGACGTCGTCCTCCGCAGGCTCGAATGCCAGCGCCACGCCCAGCGTGCTGGACGTGACCAGATTGATCCACAGCACCTGCGCCGCGGTGAGCGGCAGCAGCAGGCCGAATGCGATGGCGGCAAACACGATCAGCGCCTCGCCCCCATTGGTGGGCAGCATGAACAAGATGAATTTGCGCACGTTGTCGTAGATGCCCCGGCCCTCGCGCACCGCATGGCCCAGCGTGGCGAAGTTGTCGTCGGTCAGCACCATGGCGGCCGCGTCCTTGGCGGCCTCGGTACCGTTCCTGCCCATCGCGACTCCCACGTCGGCGCGCTTGAGTGCGGGCGCGTCGTTCACGCCGTCGCCCGTCATGGCCACGACTTCACCGCGGGACTGCAGGGCTTGCACCAGGCGCAGCTTGTGTTCGGGACTGGCACGGGCGAACACGTCCACGCTGGCCACCACGTCGCGCAAGGCGGCGTCGTCCAGCAGTTCGATCTCGGCGCCCGTGAGTGCGGGGCGGCCCAGGCCGATGCCCAGCTGCGCGCCAATCGCACGTGCGGTTTCGCCGTGGTCGCCGGTGATCATCTTCACGCGTACGCCCGCGGCCTGGCATTCGGCCACCGCGGCCACGGCCTCGGGGCGCGGCGGGTCCATGCTGCCCAGCAGCCCGAGCAGCGTGAAGCCGCCCTCCATGTCGGCGAACTGCAGCGCGTGCTGCTGCGCCGGCACGCGCTTGATGGCGATCGCCAGCACGCGCAGCGCCCGCGCCGCGCAGTCGTTGGCCGCGCGGCGCCAGTAGTCGTGCTGCAGCGGGGCATCGGTGCCCGCGCCATCGGCGGGCCACTGGCGCTGTGCGTTGCACATGTCCAGCACACGCTCGGGGGCTCCTTTCACCAGGATCACCGCATGCCCCGCGTGGTCGTGGTGCAGTGTGGCCATGAAGCGGTGCTCGGACTCGAACGGTATGGCGTCGATGCGCGGCTGGCGCGCATGCAGCGCCGTGGCGTCCAGCCCCGCCTTGAGCGCCAGGGTGACGAGCGCGCCCTCCGTCGGGTCGCCCGTCAGGCTCCAGCCCTGGGGTCCGTCGTGCAGCGTGGCGTCGTTGCACAGCAGCGCCACCTGGGCCACGGACTGCAGGGCAGGGTGTTCTTGCGCAGTGATGGGCACGCCACCGATGAGGAAGCCCCCCTGCGGCGCATAGCCGCTGCCGGTCACCTCTATGACATGGTCGGCGGTCACCACGCGCTGCACGGTCATCTCGTTGCAAGTGAGGGTGCCGGTCTTGTCGGAGCAAATCACCGTGACAGCCCCCAGCGTTTCCACCGCCGGCAGGTGGCGGATGATGGCGTTGTGCTGCGCCATGCGCCGCACGCCCATGGCCAGGGTGATGGTCATGATGGCGGGCAGCCCCTCGGGGATGGCCGAGGCCGCCAGCGCCACGGCCATCATGAACATGTCCGCGGGTGCCTGAGCGCGCCAGAGCACCCCGATGGCGAACGTGGCGAGCACGAACAGCCCGATGGCCAGCGCCAGCCAGCGGCTGAACTGCGCGATCTGCCGCAGCAGCGGCGTGGTGCTCGCCTGCACCTGGGCCAATAGCGTGCTGATGCGCCCCAGTTCACTGTTCGTGCCCGTGGCCACCACGGTGCCCAAAGCGGTGCCCGCGGCCACCAGCGTGCCGGAGTAAAGCATGCTGCGGCGGTCGCCCAAAGCGGCGTCGGCTGCCACGGCGGCTTCGTCCTTGTCGCAGGGCACGGACTCGCCCGTCAGCACGGCCTCGTCGGCGCGCAGGCTGCGGGCCGTGAGGATGCGCAAGTCCGCGGGCACCTTGTCGCCGGACGCGAGGATGACGATGTCGCCCGGCACGAGCTGGTCGGCGGCCACCAGTTGGCGCTCTCCCCCGCGCAGCACCGTGGCCTGGTGCGAGAGCATGTGGCGTATCGCGTCCAGCGCCGACTCGGCCTTGCCCTCCTGCAAGAAACCGATGATGGCGTTGACGATCACGGCCCCCAATAGCACCCCGGTGTCGATCCAGTGCGCCAGTGCCGCGGTGACCGTCGCGGCAGCGAGCATCACGTAGATCAGCACGTTGTGGAATTGCTGCAGCAGGCGCAGCCAGGCCGGTCGGCGCGGCGGCGCGGGCAGGCGGTTGGGGCCGAAGCGTGCCAGGCGCCGCGCCACCTCGGCATGCGCCAGGCCGTGGCGGTCGTCGGTTTGCAGCCGTTGCAGCGCTTCGCCAGCGGACAGCGCATGCCACGGGGTGTCGCGGGCATCGGTGGATGGAGGCAGGTGCATGCAGGGCGGGCGCCGGGCGACGCGACTGGTCGAGTGAACCCAGTCTAGGTCCGCAGGCGCGGACCGTGCCAATGTCCCAGTGCCAGGCCGGGGAAAGTGGCCGCTATTGGCCTTCGTTTGCTATGTAAACAATAGCTTACTGCGCTTGCCGGTTGGTCGTTTGATGCTGTTTTTGATATGCATCACGCGGCCAGTAAATGGTCGCCGCAGGTAAGCAGGGGCCAGTGTTTCGCATGTGGCAGGGGAAGTCATATCCCCTCTGCCGAGGCGGCGGCGCCCGTCATCCATCGGGCAGTGGAGCGCTGCAGGGGATGCCCTGCACCGCCGGCCCTGCCGTGCAACGATCTCAGGCGGAGATGCGTCTTGCCAGGAAGTCGCGGATGGCGAACAGCGTTGCGTCCGGTGCTTCGGTCATCTGGTGGTGGCCCACCGGCAGATGGACGATCTGCACGTCCTTGCCCGCGGATCGCGCGGCCTGGATCAACCCCTGCGCGGCCTTGGGCGCGGTCATCTGGTCTTGCGTGCCCAAGGCAAACAGCACGGGGCACTGCACCGCTGCGATGGCCTGCTCGCCATGGGAGTAGCTGTCGCAGGCGACGAAGCCGCGGTGAAACACATTGACCTGCGGGTTGCTGCGCAGCACCTTGCGGCCCAGCGCCATGCCCGCGCCGTACACCCAGAAGCCCGCGCCTGAGGGGGGCGCGAGGGTGCTGCGCGAGAACACGTTGACCATGCGCAGCGCCTGCTCGGGGTTGGTCTGCGATGCCTCGATGAGCGCGGGCGACACCTTCATCGGATAGGCCGTACCCACCAGCACCAGATGGCTCACGCGCCCGCCCAGGCGTGCGGCGGCCTCCAGCGCGATCAACGAGCCCCAGCTATGGCCCACCAGCGCGGCGCGCTGGATGGACAGTGCGTCGAGCAGGGCGCCCACGAAGTCGGCCGCCTGCTCCACGCTCGCAGGGGCATCGCCCGCGCTTTTGCTGTGGCCGGGCAGGTCGACGGCCAGCACGTTCCAGCCATGGTTGGCCATGTAGCGGCTTTGCAGCGCCCAGACGCTGTGGTCGTTGAGCACGCCGTGGATGAACACCACGGTGGGCTTGGCGGCATCGAAGGGCTTGCCGCCGGTGTAGCAGTAGGTCTGTGCGCTGTTGACTTGCACGTACATCACGCACCTGCCTTTCCCGCTTGCTTCTCCGCAGCCTTGAGTGCCCGCTTGAGGTCGTCGATCAGGTCGTCGGCATCTTCCAGTCCGATCGACAGGCGGATCGTGCCCTGGCTGATGCCGCCCGCGGCGAGCGCTTCGTCGCTCATGCGGAAGTGCGTGGTGGAGGCGGGGTGGATCACCAAGCTGCGGCAGTCACCCACATTGGCCAGGTGGCTGAAGAGCTTGAGCGTCTCGATGAACGTCTTGCCCTGCTCGCGGTTGCCCTTGAGGTCGAAGCTGAACACCGAGCCCGCGCCGCGCGGCAGCAGGCGCTGCGCGAGCTGGTGGCTGTGGTGGGACTCGAGCAGCGGGTGGCCCACGCGCTCGACGAACGGGTGGCTGGCCAGGAACTGCACCACCTTCTCGGTATTGCGCATGTGGCGTTCCATGCGCAGCGGCAGGGTCTCAATGCCCTGCAGGATCAGCCAGGCGGTGTGCGGGCTCATGCAGGCGCCGAAGTCGCGCAGGCCCTCGCGGCGCGCGCGCAGCAGGAAGGCGCCCACGGTGCTCTCCTCGGTGAACACCATGTTGTGAAAGCCGTCGTAGGGCTGGGTCAACTCGGGGAAGCGGCCGGAGCCTTCCCAGTCGAAGCTGCCGCCATCGACCACGACGCCGCCGATCACCGTGCCATGGCCTGAGAGGAACTTGGTGGCCGAGTGGTACACCAGGTCCGCGCCATGCTCGAAGGGCTTGATGAGCCACGGCGAGGTGAGGGTGGAGTCCACCAGCAGGGGCACGCCAGCTTCATGCGCAATGTCCGCGACCGTGGGGATGTCCAGCACCTCCAGCCCGGGGTTGCCTACGGTTTCGCCAAAGAACAGCTTGGTGTTGGGGCGGATGGCGGCGCGCCAGCCGTCGATGTCGCCGGGCTTCACGAAGGTGGTGTCAATGCCGAAGCGGCGCAGCGTGTAGTGCAGCAGGTTCTGGCTGCCGCCGTACAGCGCCGTGCTGGCCACGATATGGCTGCCTGCGCCCATCAATGTGGCAATCGCCAGGTGCAGCGCGGCCTGCCCGCTGGCCACGGCAATCGCCCCCACGCCGCCCTCCAGCGCTGCCACGCGCTGCTCCAGCACCGCGTTGGTGGGGTTGCTCAGGCGGCTGTACACATGGCCCGGGCGCTCCAGGTTGAACAGGGCCGCCGCATGGTCGCTCGACTCGAAGACGAACGAGGTGCTCAGGTGGATCGGCACGGCGCGCGCACCTGTGGCGGGGTCCGGCTGCGCGCCGGCGTGCAGGGCCAGCGTGTCGAAGCCGGGGTCGGAATATCCGGGCATTCATGTCTCCAAAGTGGTGAATTTGTGCGCCATTGTGGGCTATATTTATTCGCTATCGGGCTGCATGCAGCGCCTGCAGAACCCTTCGGAGACTCCCCATGAAAGTCAGCGACATCCTGCGCCTCAAAGGCAACACCCTCTACACCGTGCATCCCGACGAGCCGCTGGCCCGCGCCGTGGATGCCATGGCCGATAAGGACATCGGCTCGCTGGTCGTGATGGAACATGGCGACCTGGTGGGCATGCTCACCTTCCGCGAGGTGATCCAGGCGCTGACGAAAAATGGTGGCGGCGTGGGCACCATGCTGGTGCGTACCGCCATGGACGACGCGCCGCTGACCTGCACGCTGGAGACCGACATGGACGAGGTGCGCCGCATGATGCTGGGCCGCCACGCGCGCTACATGCCCGTGATGGACAAGCGCATGCTGATGGGCGTGGTCAGCTTCTACGACGTGGCCAAGGCCGTGGTGGACAGCCAGAATTTCGAGAACAAGCTGCTCAAGGCCTACATCCGCGACTGGCCGCAGGAAGAATCGCGGCCGGCCAACTGATTTGGTGATCAAAATAGCTGCCAGCGCTTGTCAATCAAGCGCTGGCAGCTATTTTTTTGGTAGTAACAGTGGCTCGGGGATAATCGCACTCCTATGAGCGGCAACACACTCGGTACCCTTTTTTGCGTCACCAACTTTGGTGAATCCCATGGCCCCGCCATCGGCTGCGTGATCGACGGCTGCCCGCCCGGCATGGAACTGTCCGAGGCCGACATTCAGGCCGACCTGGACCGCCGCCGCCCCGGCACCAGCCGCCATGTGACGCAGCGCAACGAGCCGGATGCGGTGGAAATCCTCTCGGGCGTGTATGAGGGCAAGACCACCGGCACGCCCATCGCGCTGCTGATCCGCAACACCGACCAGCGCAGCAAGGACTACGGCAACATCGCGCAGAGCTTCCGCCCGGGTCATGCCGACTATGCCTACTGGCACAAGTACGGCCTGCGCGACCCGCGCGGAGGCGGACGCTCGTCTGCGCGCCTCACGGCACCCACCGTGGCTGCCGGCGCGGTGGCCAAGAAATGGCTGGCCGAGAAATACGGCACCCGCTTTCGTGCCTGCATGACCCAGCTGGGCGAACTGCCCATCCCGTTCGAGAATTGGGAGCATGTGCCGCACAACCCCTTCTTCGCACCGGTGGCCGACGTGCAGGCCTACGAGGACTACATGGACGCGCTGCGCAAGTCCGGCGACTCCTGCGGCGCGCGCATTCGTGTGCAGGCCACCAGCGTGCCCGTGGGGCTGGGCGAGCCGCTGTACGACAAGCTGGACGCCGACATCGCCCATGTGATGATGGGCCTGAACGCGGTGAAGGGTGTGGAGATTGGGGCCGGCTTTGCCAGCGTGGCCCAGCGCGGTACCACGCATGGCGATTCGCTCACGCCCACGGGCTTCGCCAGCAACAACGCGGGTGGCGTGCTGGGCGGCATCAGCACGGGGCAGGACATCGAGGTTTCGCTGGCCATCAAGCCCACCAGTTCCATCATCAGCCCGCGCGAGTCCATCGACATCCACGGCCAGAGTACCGAGGTGATCACGAAGGGGCGCCACGACCCCTGCGTGGGCATCCGCGCCGCGCCGATCGCCGAGGCGTTGCTCGCATTGGTCATCATGGACCATGCGCTGCGCCACCGTGCGCAATGCGGCGACGTGGTGCAGGCCGTGGCTCCGATTCCGGCAGTCCGCCTGGGGTGATGGTCAAAAACGGCTGCAGCGCCCGCCCAGTGGGCGCTGCCAGCTATCAATAGAAGAGCGACTGAAGCGTGGCGGCTTACTTGCGGACTTCGTCCACCAGCGCGCGGAACTCGTCGATGTCCTCGAAGCTGCGGTACACGCTGGCGTAGCGCACATACGCTACTTTGTCGAGCTTCTTCAACTCGCGCATGACCAACTCGCCGATGCGGCTGGACAGGATCTCGCGCTGCCCCAGGTTGAGCAGCTTTTCCTCGATGCGCTCGATGGCCGAGTCGATCTGCACTGTGCTCACCGGTCGCTTGCGCAGCGCCAGCTTGAACGATCCCAGCAGTTTCTCGCGGTCGTATTCGACGCGGCGGCCGTCCTTCTTGACGACCGTGGGGAAGTTGACTTCCGGTCGTTCGTAGGTCGTGAAGCGCTTGTCGCAGGCGCCGCACTGGCGCCTGCGGCGGATGAAGTCCCCGTCCTCGGAGACGCGGGTTTCGACGACCTGCGTCTCCTGATGGCTGCAAAAGGGGCACTTCATCGCAGCGGTCGATCAGCGATAGACCGGGAAGCGGCTGGTCAGCGCGTGCACCTTGGCGCGCACGGCTTCCAGGTTCGCCTCGTCATGCGGGTTGTCCAGCACGTCGGCCACCAGGTTGGCCGTGAGGCGCGTTTCCTCTTCCTTGAAACCCCGTGTCGTGATGGCGGGCGTGCCCACGCGAATGCCGCTGGTGACCATCGGCTTTTCGGGATCGTTGGGGATCGCGTTCTTGTTGATCGTGATATGGGCCTTGCCCAGGGCTGCCTCGGCCTCCTTGCCGGTGATGCCCTTGGCGCGAAGGTCCACCAGCATCACGTGGCTTTCGGTGCGACCGCTCACGATGCGCAGTCCGCGCTGGATCAGCGTTTCCGCAAACACCTTGGCGTTCTTGGTCACCTGCTGCTGATACTGCTTGAACTCGGGCGACAGGGCTTCCTTGAAGGCCACGGCCTTGGCGGCGATGACGTGCTCCAGCGGGCCGCCCTGCAGGCCGGGGAAGATGGCGCTGTTGATGGCCTTCTCGTGCTCCGCCTTCATCAGAATGATGCCGCCGCGCGGGCCGCGCAGGCTCTTGTGCGTGGTGGAGGTCACCACGTCCGCAAACGGCACCGGGTTGGGGTACTCGCCCGCGACGACCAGGCCGGCATAGTGGGCAATGTCCACCCAGAAGATGGCGCCGACTTCCTTGGCGATCTTCGCGAAGCGCTCGAAGTCGATGCGCAGGGCGTAGGCGGAGGCGCCGGCGATGATCAGCTTGGGCTTGTGCTCGCGGGCCTTGGCTTCCAGCGCGTCGTAGTCGATCTCTTCCTTGTCGTTCAGTCCGTAGGAGACTACGTTGAACCACTTGCCGCTCATGTTCAGCGGCATGCCGTGCGTGAGGTGGCCGCCCTCGGCCAGGCTCATGCCCAGAATGGTGTCGCCGGGCTTCAGGAAGGCCATCAGCACAGCCTGGTTGGCCTGCGAACCCGAGTTGGGCTGCACATTGGCCGCTTCAGCGCCGAAGAGTTGCTTGATGCGGTCGATGGCCAACTGCTCGATCACGTCCACGTTCTCGCAGCCGCCGTAGTAGCGCTTGCCAGGGTAGCCTTCGGCGTACTTGTTGGTGAGCTGCGAGCCCTGAGCGGCCATCACGGCGGGCGAGGCGTAGTTCTCGCTGGCGATCAGCTCGATGTGCTCTTCCTGGCGGCGGTCTTCGGCCTGGATGGCGGCCCACACCTCGGGATCGGTTTGTTCGACAAGAATATTGCGTTGGTACATGGCAGTCCGATGAACTAAGTGTCCCTTGGCAATCAAGGGCTGCCCAGGCGAACGACGGATCGCTGCGGGGCTTGTGCCTGCCGCGCGGCACGCTCCCCAGTGGTTTGCAGAAAAACGCTGTTTCCTGCCGGTGTCCACGTCAGCGGCGGTGTCCCGGAAGACCTCCGCGCCTATCGCCAGTTGCGTGCCCTGCTAGTGTAGCTGAGCACGCCCTTCATCAATGCCAGAGTAGGCTCTTCAGAGGCCGCTCAGCAGGGCCACCTTCTCGCCAGTGGCAGGGGTTGCAGGTGCGGCTTCCGGTGTGGCAGGAGCCTTGGTGGACAGGAGAGGTGGATTCACTGGGCCGGCGGGAGAAACGCCCGTGCGACCATTGGCGACCTGGCGCAGCCGGAAATGCTCCGCCAGTACCTTGGCGGCGTAGCCCCCGTCGTCGGGCAGGTTGGCTGCGCCGACGTAGTAACGCAGTCCGCCTTCCAGTGAGCCGGCGCGCGCGATGCACTCCTGCAGCACCTTCACGCCCACGCGCAGGTTGGCCACGGGATCGAATGCCGCCAGGTGCCCACCAAAGCCTTCGTACTTGTCGGTATGCACGCGCGTCATCACCTGCATCAAGCCTTGCGCACCTACCGGGCTTTGTGCAAACGGGTTGAAGCTCGATTCCACGGCCATGACGGCCAGGATCAAGGTGGGATCCAGCTTGGTCCGCGCGCCGATTTCATACGCCTCGGTGACCAGTGCCGCCAGCGGTTCGGGCGCCACGCGGTACTTCTTGCTGAGCCAGTAGGCCACGGCAGCCTGTTCCCGCGGCAACTCCTTGGGGTTGAGCGCTACTGCCCGCTCGCTTGCGGCGGGCTCCATAGGGAAGCCCACTACGGCTTCCTGGCGGGCCTGCAGCCAGCCCATGAGTTCTTCTTCCCCTGCCTGGCGCAGGTCCGGGCGTGCCGTAAGTGTGATCACGCCAAAGACGACGCCCAGCCCGAGCAGGGCGAAGCCGCTGTGTGTCACTTCCAGAAAACCGTTGATCACATCGCCCACAAACGTGCGGACGCCGGCAATCACATTTCCTGACGCTGTCATAGCTTTCCTTTCTAAGTCGGCTCCTGAGCGAAGAGCACTGTCGTGGTTGCTCAGGAGTCCGGTCCTGCCAGACGGAGGGGTCTGGGTGGGTATGCCGTTCAGTCCGTTTAGGCGCGTTAGGCCCAGGGGAATCTGTTGACTGTCGTAGCCGAAATCTGTAGCGGCTAGGGTTTTTACTAGGCCTTGGTTGAGGGCTGGCGGATTCTAGGAGGTCTCCAAATTCAAGGTCAACACTAACATTTGAATTGTTTAGAACAAAAAGTTCTGTTCAATCTGTGGGAAAGCACAGATTTTTCACGCATGTCCTTTTAAGAAGGGTCTGTGCGCTAGCAATTCGACTGCTTAATGAAACAGTCAATTGCATGAAATTTTTCATTGCTAAAAGCTGTTGGAAGGCGCGCTCGGATTTGCTATCTTTGAGGCGCCTGAACGACTCAGGCATCCGCCAAACGGGGCGATCAGCGCGATGAATGGCAGGCAGTGCCGCGTCACATGAGATCTCCTCCAAGGCAACCCCTGGAGGCAATCCCTTGCCTCCTGCGCTTGAGACGATCCTCTCCCAAGCGCAAAAAGATGGCGAAAGACCGTTGTGTCAGCCGTCAAGCCCGGTGTGCGAAGAAGTTCGACACCGGGCTTTCTTTTTTTGCGTTTTTTTACCTGCCTGCGTCAGCGCGGGGACGGTCCCATTGCGTTGGTAGCTCAACAGAATAGGTGCCGCGTGCTGCAAGTCATCAAGAACAACCCCTGGATTCGTCGATTTGCATGGTTGGTGCTGTGCTGGGGCGGCGCGTGGCTGCTCGGTTGGCTGGTGGTCCCTCCGCTGGCGCAGTCGCAGATTGAAAGGCATGCGAGTGAAGCGCTGGGGCGCAAGCTGACGGTCGAACGGGTGGAGTTTTTGCCCTGGACTTTGGAGGCCACTTTGCACGGCGTAGCCCTGGCGTCAAAGGATGGCAGTTCAGAGCAGGTACGGGTGGGCCGCATCTATATAGACGCTGAATTGCAATCCCTTTGGCGGGGCGCTCCAGTGATCGATGCGCTGCAGGTAGACGACCCGGTAGTTCGTGTCACGCAATTGGCCCCAGGGGTTTATGACGTGGACGACTTGCTCGCGCTCATGGCGGCGAAGCCGCAGGGCGAGAAATCAGCCACGGAGCCGGCACATTTCGCGCTCTTCAATATCGCATTGAAGGGTGGTGTCGTCGAATTCGATGACCGTACGGTGGAGGTGGTGCACACGTTGCGCCGCGTGGAACTGGACGTTCCTTTCCTGAGCAGTTTTTCTGCGGACCGCGAGGTCAAGGTGACGCCGCGCCTGGCGTTTGAGCTCAACGGCAGCACCTTTGATACCTCAGCGATGGCCACTCCCTTCATGGACGCCAGGCAAGCCGAGGTTCGCCTGCATATTGAGAATTTCGACCTGGCCCCCTTCGGTCGCTACCTGCCGCCCAGCGTGCCGGTGCGGCTCAAGGCGGGGCGATTGGACGCGGATGTTCAACTAGGGTTCGAGCAACGGGAGACCCCTCGACTGCTGATTTCCGGGGATGTGCAACTGAGCGGGGTACATGCCACCGATGCGCAGGAGCAGCCTTTGCTGCAATTCGAGGAAATGCGTGCCGTATTCAAGGAGACGGAGCCCCTGCGGCGCAGGATCAACATTGATCTGCTGGAATGGCGCGGCGCGCGTGCACATGTACGCCGAAACGAGGCGGGTGAAGTAAAGCTTGCGGGATTGCCACGGGCCGACAGCGACGAGCACCCAGCGCCACAGACAAAGGAGTCTGCGGAGCCCTGGCGTGTCCATATCGCCAGGGTGGGTTTGCGGGATGGCTTCATCCAATGGACCGATGCCAGCCTGCCGCGGGGGACCGCCGCGTGGGAGGTGGAAGACTTGCAGGTAGAAGCGTCGTCCATTGCCTTGCCGCTGGAACAGCCCATGCAACTGCGTGCGAGTGCTTCCCTCAGGCAGTCTGCGGCCGCCGGCAGCAGCGAATCCGCGCGATTGGCTGTACTGGGCCAGGTGAGCGCCTCGCAGGCGCAGGCCGCCCTTTCCATCAAGGGCCTGCCGCTGTCCATCGCTGCGCCCTATCTGGCGGGCGTGCTGCAACCCCGCGTGGAAGGTTCCGTGGATGCGGACCTGGGAATAGCACGGCATGGCGATGTCGTGCTGGCGAAGGTGGCTGCGTTGTCCGTGGATAAGTTGGCGCTGCGTTGCGCCTCCAAGGAACAATGCGTTCCACTGCAGAGCGCAGGAATCAAGGACGCGCCTGCGGATTCACTGGCCGCGTGGAGCCGGCTGGAAGCGGGCAATGCCTGGATACGCTGGCCCCAGCGCGCCGTATTGGTAGAGCAGATTTCGTTGCAGAGGCCGCGCCTGCTGCTGTCGCGCACTCGCACGGGGGAATGGATGTTTGAACAGTGGGGCGTGTCGCCCCCGGGGGTGACGGGGCCCAACGCGGACGCTCCAAAGGCTGCGGGTCTTCCCTGGTCCATGGGGCTGGCTTCCCTGAAGATCGATGGCGCAGCAGTGGCTTTGCGCGACGCGGTAGCGCAGAGCGCCGTAGCGCTGAATGTGTTCGACCTGCAACTGCACGCGCGGGATTTTGCTTATGCGGACGGGCGGGTCACTCCCACGTCATTGCGCCTGGAAGGCCGGGTGGGTGCAGGGAGGACCGAACCAGGCCGGTTGCGCTACGAGGGCTCGGTGGCGATGGCGCCCGTTCTGACGGCGCAGGGCAAGGTACGCGCCCAACACCTGCCGTTGCACGCGCTGGAGCCCTATGTAGGGCAGCAGCTTAATGTCGACGTCCTCCGCGCCGATGGTGGCTTCGACGGAGACGTGCGCTATGTCCAAGGGAATGCCGGCGCCACTGTTTCGGTCAAGGGGGATGTGTCGCTGGACGAGGTGCGCGTGCGCGCCAAGGCTGGCTTGGACATGCCCGAGGAGACGAAGGCCGGCGAGCGGAGCGTAGGTGCGCGGGGCGAGGATCTGCTGCGCTGGAGATCCCTGGCGTTGCGCGGGGTGGCGATGAATTTGCAGCCAGACCAGCCTGTGTCTCTGGATGTGAAGGAAACGGCACTCAGCGATTTCTTCGCACGGATCATCGTGCAGGAAGACGGCCGCATCAATTTGCAGGATATTCGCAAGGCTTCGGCAGCGGAAGACGCGGTTGCGGCATCGAACGCTGCAGCCGCCGCTCCGGCAGCGGCCCCTTCGGGTCCGCAGATCCGCTTTGGTCCCGTGGCGCTGACCAATGGGTCGGTGCGCTTCACGGATTACTTCATCAAACCCAACTACTCTGCCGACCTGAGTGCACTCACGGGCCGGTTGAGCGCATTTTCCTCGGTGTCGCCGGAGGCGGGGGCAGCGCCGCAGATGGCCGACCTGGAATTGCGCGGTCGCGCCCAGGGGACGGCGTCACTGGAAGTCACCGGCCGCATCAACCCGCTGGTCAAGCCCCTGGCGCTGGATATTCAGGGGCGCATGCGTGACCTTGAGCTGCCCCCGTTGTCGCCTTACAGCATCAAGTACGCGGGTCATGGGATCGAGAAGGGCAAGCTCAGCATGGACGTGGCGTACAAGATCTTGCCCGATGGGCAGCTCATCGCTACCAACAAGCTGGTATTGAACCAACTGGCGTTTGGGGAACCCGTGGAGGGCGCGTCCGCCAGTCTGCCCGTGCGGCTGGCGACGGCCCTGCTGGCGGACCGCAATGGGATCATCGACGTGGATCTGCCCATCAGCGGCTCCCTCAACGACCCCGAATTCCGTCTGGGAGCGGTCATCCTGAAGGTCATCGGCAACCTCATCATGAAAGCGATCACCGCCCCCTTTTCCCTGTTGGCTGGCGCTTTCAGCGACGCGGGCGAGCAGGGTGCGGTTCTCTTCGCGCTGGGCAGTCCAGAACTGGATGAGAAGGCCCGACAGCAACTGGACAAAATCGCCAACGAACTGAACAACCGCCCCGCACTGAAGGTCACGGTCGTGGGTTGGGCACAGCCCAACGCCGAGCAGCTGGCATGGAAACGCCAGCGCTTGCGAGACATGGCCGAGGCGCAAAAGCGCAGGGCAGCCATCCGTGCGGGTGAACCTGCGGACAGCATCGCACCGCTCACTGACGAGGAATACCCCGCGCTGCTGAAGGAGTTGTATCGCCGGTCCGACATCCGCAAACCGCGCAACTTCGTCGGCTTGGCGAAGGACGTACCCGTTGCAGAGATGGAGGCCCTGCTGATGCACAACCTGACAATTCCGGACAACGCCATGGCGGATCTAGCCCTGGCGCGAGGGGTGGCCGTGCGGGACTACCTGGCGCAACAGCAAGTCCCGCTTGAACGTTTGTTCGTAGGCGCAAGCAAGCTGCAGCCGGGCGGGGAGGGCGATGCGCGATGGCAGCCGAAGGCAGAGCTTTCTTTGAATGCCCAGTGAGGGGTGCGCGGGATTTTGTAACCTCACAGGGTGTGGCTACCGGTACAGTACCGTTCGAATGCGAGTGCGGTTCCCGCGCCATCCCGTCTATCCCTCAGATTCCTGATCTGGCGCAGCGGGAAGGCGGTGTAAAACCGGGCGAAAATAGCCGCTTGTCCGTGAGCGATGCCCACCTACTGCTTGCGCTGTTGGCGCAAGGTGGCTCGCTTGCACCTTGATAAATCCATGTTCCCTTTTTCTTCACGTAGCAAAATGTCCGACGCATCTGACGCGACCCCGGTCCCTGCCAAAACCAGCGAGCCGCATCCCCTTGATGCGTTGACGGGCGGCGCTTTCTCTGCGGCCACGTCGGGTGAACGCTCGGCACGCATCCGTGAATGGTTGTCCACCCAGCCTGGCGTGGAAAAGCTCCAGGAAGTATTCAAGGAATTGAGTGCGCGGGACAAAGGCGCCGCGCGCGCAGTGCGTGAGCGACTGGACGAGATTCGGCGCGCGGAGGGCCAGGAGGCGATCGCCGCCGAATGGGCAGCCAAGGCCGAAGCGCTGCTCGCAGCCGCCAAGCTCAACATTGCCGACGCGCTCGCCTGGCAGCGCGATGCGGCCAAGGCCGGCGCACCGCTGTCCCGCGAACCTCTGTCGGTGCTCAAACAACGCCTGAACGAGCGCGTAAAAACCATCGAAGATCTGCAGCATCGTGTTCAGGTGCAGCGCGAAGCCGCCGTTCTGCTCGCGCAGCGCATCGAAGTGCTCTCCACCAAACCGTGGAAGGATGCGCAGTCTGCGCTGGAACTGCTGAACGCCGATGTCGGCCGCTGGCAGGAGCAGGCCCAGGCACTTGCCGACGACAGTGCCTGGCCCAGCGTAGAGGCGCGCTTTCCCGCGTTGCTCGATGCTTCGCGCACCCAGCTGCTGGTGGTGTGGGAAGCGTTTCAGTCGGCATTAGCGCAGGCTGTCCTTGCGGCAGAAGACCCCTCGGCTCCCCTGCCGCCCGTGCCCGTGTGGTCCGACGAACTGCGCCAGGCGCGCGGGCTACCCCTAGAAGCGGGAGCCGCCGCCAAGACGCCTGCCCCCCGCCCATCCAAGCCGCAGGCGACTCCTGAAATGCGCGAGAAGGCCCTGCAGGCCGTTCAGGAGGCGCTGGCCAAGCTGGAGCAGGAAACCGCACAGGGCCATGGCAAGGCCAGCGCTGGCGCCGCGACTGCGCTGCGCGCCGTGCTTAAGGTGCACGGCAAGTTGATCGATGCCGAACTGGAGCAGAAAGTGCACGCCGCCCTCGTGGCTGCGGGCGAGTTGGAGGGCTGGCAGCGCTGGAGCGCCGACCAGGTGCGCGAGGATCTCGTGGCCCGGGCCGAGGCCCTGCTGCGCAGGCCGGAAGGACAGTCCCTCGGCGGGCGCAAGATGCAGGAAACGCTGCGCCAGCTGCGCGAGCAGTGGAAGCAGGCCGACCAGGGGGCGCCGGCCAACCACGCCCTGTGGAAGAAATTCGACGATGCGTGCAATGCCGCGCACAAGGTGGTCGAGGGCTGGCTGGAGAAGGTGCGTGCCGAAGGTGCCGAACACCGTGCGCAGCGGTTGGCGCTGATCGAAGAGGTGAATGCCTGGGCCCAATCACAAGCCGCTGCCGCTGCGCAGGACTGGAAGTCCTTCAGTCGTGCATTGCACCAGTTTGCCGAGCGTTGGCGCACCGGTGGCCATGTGAGCGAAAAGATGTTCGCTGAACTGCAGCCCCTGTGGAAGCAGGCACTGGCGGCTGCCAGCGCTCCGCTGGAGGCTGCGCAGAAGGCCAGCCTGGAGCGCCGCCACGCCATGATCGAGGAGGCAGGCGCCCTGGGTGCGGCCCCAGGTCTGCGCATCGATGCCATCAAGGCCTTGCAGCAGCGTTGGCAGGCCGAGGCGCAGGCGGTGCCGCTGGATCGCAAGCATGAGCAGAAGCTCTGGGACGCGTTCCGCAAGCCCATCGACGAGGCGTTCAACCGCAAGTCGGCCGAACGTGAGCGCAGTGCCTCCGAGTTGAGCGCGCGCGACCGGGCCGTGCTGGAGGCATCCAAGGCGCTGGAGGCCGCCAATGCGTCGGGCGATGCGCAGAAGATCCGCAGTGCCATGGCCGCGCTGGAGCGCGCGCTGAAGGAGCCAGCCGGCGAATCGGGGGGGGGCGAGAATTTAGATAAAAAAGCCGATCAAACCCTTGATGGTCAAGCGCAAGCAGCTACTGATTCGGTAGCAGATCAAAACGACGCGCCGACTTCCAAACCCGTGCCTGCGGCGCGCCCGGTGGTGGCCGTGCGCGGCGATGACCGGCCGGGGGCGCGCAAGGCGGTGCCCGCGCAGCCCACGGTCACCGGCCGTGGTGGCGACCGGCGTGACGGCCGCGGCCCACGGGACAGCGGTATGCAGGGGCGGGGGCGGGAGCGCGATGGTGCTGCTGCTGCGCGAGGTCCGCGTCTGGGTGATGCGGCTTTCCGCGCGCAACGCGACGCCATGGAGCATGCGCAGGGCGCGCTGCGCAAGCTGGCGGCACAGGCCCATGGCGAAGCGCTCACGCAACTGTTGTCGGCCTGGAAGAGCCGTGACGCTGCGCAATTGCCCAGCGTCCAGGAACTGGGCGGCAAGGTGCCCCCCACGGCGCGCACCGCCTGGTCTCAGGCGATTGCGGCACCTGCGGCCGGGGGTGCCCCGGAAGCATTGCTGCGGCTGGAGATCGCAGCGGAGGTCCCGACGCCCGCAGACCAACTGGCCGCACGGCGTGCTCTGCAGCTGCAGTTGCTCACGCGTCGCAACGATCCGTCGCCGGCGCAAACCTGGACGCAGGATGTGGCGCGCGTGCTGGAAGGCGCCAGCGACGAGGCAGGCGCGCGCCGCCTGCAGAGCGCATTGAAGGTCCTGCTCGGCAAATAGTCGGCGGTGTCGTCGCCCAGGGCGGGCATCCGTGTCGTTCCGGAGAAGGACGCTACGGATGCCGGCGCATCAACTCGTCCGGGTGCGCGGAACGGCAAGCCCCAAGGCAAATACGGAGTTCGGCACATCCCCTGACGGTAGCTGGGTTTTCGCTGCCCGTCGGCCTGTGGTGCTGGCGGGCGGGGCCACTACCACGGCTGCAGAATGGTCGGCATGGCAGGCGCTGGCTTCCCGTTGGGTCAGCAGGTCCGCCACCGTAATGGACTGCAGGTATTCCATGACACGCGAGTGGAAGTTGGCCCACAGCTCGGCCGTCATCTCGCCTGGTGCCGATGCGATGCCGGTGTCCGTGCCCTTGTCATCGGCGCCGCCCATGTATTTTTCGGAGGCGATGACGATATCGGCCACAGAGAGTTCCTGTGGCGGCCGTGTCAGTGTGTACCCCCCGCCGGGCCCGCGAATGCTGTGGACCAGGCCGGCGCGGCGCAGTGCGCTGAAGATGTCTTCGAGATACGAAAGGGAGATGCCTTGGCGGGCGCTGATGGAGGGAAGCGCGATGGGCCGGCCGTGGGAGCGCAAGGCCAGATCGGTGACCGCAGTGACGGCGAGTTTGCCTCGGGTGGTCAAACGCATGGTGCTGTTCCTGAGGGTAGGAAAAGGGCCTGAAGCCATCGGTCCGATGGTCAGGAAGGAAAAGAGGAAGGGGGTTGCACGCCGGAGTTGCGCGGCGCACCTGTCTCTCGTGTTCGCAGAACGCGTCCAGGCGGGCGCAACCTTTTAGGCGCGCGTAGTCAGGGACCTGGGAGGTTTAGGCTGCTTTTTCAGCACAGGGGAGAGGGCGGCTCTCTCCCATTGCGCGGGGCAACTGAACAAGCCATGGAGGGGCTTGCCGCGAAAGGCGCGTATGTTCTGATCGTCCGGGAGATCCTGCTGCGCGTCCATCAGGCCATGCTCGCCTTCGGATAAGGCGTCGTTTGCCACGGAAGGGTCAGCGGCTATTGCCATTGCGGCCTCGCCTGCTGGTGCCAGCTGCACGGAGGCGACCGCTGGCCGCAGGTGTTCCACGGGTGGCACCTTGCCAAATGCGGAGACACCCACGCTCAGCAGGAAGTGGAGGGTGAAAACCGCAATCAACCATCTCGGCATGGTGGACAAATTATACGGGCGGGTCCTTAACGCCCTTCGGCAATACATGAGGACAGTGGTCTGACTCATTGGCCTTTGGCTACACGCGCGTGTGTCGTTGCCGGTGCAGCAGGGGGGACGGGATCCCTTGAGCCTCAAGATGATGCGCCATACTGCGGCCCAGGTTGCGCACTAACGCCAGCTGTTGGTTCGCCCGCTTGTCCATTGCCATGAATGTCGTGCCTTCCGATTGTCCCCCTTTCACCTTCCACAGAGGCACCGCGCCACTGCTGGTTTCCATGCCCCATGTAGGCACCCATGTGCCAGACGCCATCGCAAGGCGCCTCAACCCCGAGGCGCGGAGCGTTCCGGACACCGATTGGCATCTGGAACGGCTCTACGGTTTTGCGAAGTCGATGGGAGCTTCAGTACTGGTCGCCACGCACTCGCGCTATGTGATTGACCTCAATCGCCCTCCTGATGGCTCCAGCCTCTACCCAGGCCAGAGCGTCACTGCGCTGTGCCCTGTGGACGCCTTTGACAGCACGCCGTTGTATAGCGGCAGGCCCGTGCCGGACGCAGTCGAGGTCGCCGCGCGGCGCGAGGCATTGTGGGAGCCCTACCATGCCCAGTTGCGGGAAGAGTTGAACCGTATGCGCGCCACCCATGGCGTGGCGGTGTTGTGGGATGCGCACTCGATTCGGTCGGTCCTTCCGCGCTTCTTCGACGGCACATTGCCAGACCTGAACCTGGGTACCGCCGGAGGCACGAGCTGCGATGCAGCGCTGGCGCAGGAGCTGTTTGCCATTGCCGAAACGGCGCCCGACCACACGGCCGTGCTCAACGGACGGTTCAAGGGGGGCTACATCACGCGCCGTTACGGCGAGCCTGCGCGCAACATCCACGCGGTCCAACTGGAGATGACACAGTGCAGCTATATGCAGGAGGCACCGCCGTTCAACTACCTGCCGGAGCGCGCCGGGCGCATTCAGCCCACGCTGCAACGTATGGTGGAGGCAGCACTCCGGTTCGCGCAGCAACGGTCATTGCGCTGACGCGCTAAGATGCGCGCATGCAGGTTTCCAGTCCCTCTCTCGTAGCGCAAGATCCGGCCGAGGCGCCGTGGGGATGGTCCAGACAATTCCGCATGCCGGTCTTCAAGCCGGGCACCCGGGTGAGGCGAGCCGGAAGTTGGGAAACTGTCAGCCATGTAGCACTGCGACGCCAGGATCTGGCTGTGTACCTGGTGGGGCGCGCTGAACCCGTGGACCCCCTGGATCTGGAACTCGAGCCCACCTTGTTTACCACTGCTCGGGTGCCAGAGAGGCACTGAACAGCGGGTATCAACGCACCAATAGGTGAACTAGATGCCGCAGCGGTGCGCCATAGCTTCACCCAGCCGCACGGGCCGCGCTGCTTCCCATCCCGGCATGAACTGAACTGCGCCGCGGGGAAACAGCAGCACGACCGTGGAGCCCAGCAGAAAACGCCCCATTTCATCACCCTGACGAAGCACGACTTCTCGGTCCCCATAATCCCAGCGGCGCGGTTGGCCGGTACGCGGTGGATTGACCTGGCCGTGCCATACCGTGGCCATGCTGCCGACAATGGTGGCGCCTACCAGCACGAGCGCCATGGGGCCCAGGGGCGTTTCGAACAGGCAGACCACACGTTCGTTGCGCGCAAACAGTCCGGGCACACCGCGTGCGGTGGTCGGGTTCACTGAAAACAATGCCCCAGGCACATGGTCCATACGCACCAGTCGTCCATCGCACGGCATGTGAATGCGGTGGTAGTCGCGTGGACTGAGATAGATGGTGGCGAAGCTGCCATCCTGGAACTGCGCGGCCATTTCGGCGTCGCCGCCAAGCAGAGCCGCGGTGGAGTAGAGGTGGCCCTTGGCTTGGAAGATCTGGTCCTGCTCGATAGGACCGATCTGGCTGACCGCTCCATCCACAGGGCATACCACCGCAGCATCGGCAAGCGGGCGCAGTCCAGGGCGCAACGCACGTGTGAAGAAGTCGTTGAAGGTTGCGTAGCTCGCAATGTCCGGATTGGCCGCCTCGCTCATGTCCACGCCGTAGCGCGCCACAAACCGGCGGATCACCGCGGTGGTCAATTGGCCCGCACGCGCAGACGCCATACGTCCGGCAAAGGAGGTCAGGGCTTGTTTGGGTAACAAGTACTGAGGCAGTACGGCGATACGATCAGACACGTGGCGGTAATCCTGGTGATGGAGTCGGATGATTCTAAGGGGAGGGTGGATTGCGCCCCAGCCGTACGTCCCGTGCGGTTGTGGACTGCCTGTGATAGTGCAAAAAACCACATGCCCTGCAAGTTCAGGGCTTGCCCGGATAATGCGCGGCTTCCTCGAGCAACGGCCGCCGCGCCGATTCTCTGCGCGGCTTGGCGCCTTCTCCCATTCATGTCTGCACCCCCATTCCCTCGCACAGACGCTGCGGTAGAGCCGCCGCCGTCAGTCTTACGGCGCGTCGCTGGCTGGCTGCGCCTTTTCTGGCCGGCACCCGCTGGCGTCAATCAGCGCGAACGCTTGCGCATGGTGTCGGGTATCACGCTTTGCGTGGCCGTGGTGGCGCTGTTTGCGCATTGGTTCGGGGCTGGCCTGCGGGTCCCGTGGATGGTGGCCTCGCTGGGCTCCAGTGCGGTGCTCATCATTGCGATGCCGTCCAGCCCCCTCGCCCAGCCGTGGCCAGTGCTGGCGGGCAGCGTGCTGTCGTACATGGTAGGCGTTGCCTGCGCCACGCTGGTTCCCCACGTCGCTCTCGCCTGCGGCGCAGCCGTGGGACTTGCCGTGGCGGTCATGCTGGCATTGCGCTGCCTGCACCCCCCCGGCGGGGCGATGGCCTTGTTCGCTGTGCTCAATCCGCAGGACGGCGCGGCTTTTGCGGTATTTCCGGTGCTGCTCAATATGCTGGCGCTGGTGTTGATGGGGATGGCCTTCAATCACTTGACCGGGCGCAGCTATCCGCATGCACAAAGAGCGCGGGGGGCCGCGCATAAGGAATCTGGCGCTTTCATCTCGGCCGACTTGGATGCCGCCTTATCGCACTACAACCAAGTGCTGGATGTCAGTCGCGCCGACCTGGAGGGGCTTTTGCACTTGGCTGGCAAAGCCGCCTTCCAGCGCACGCTTGGCGAGCTGCGATGCGGCGAGATCATGTCATCACCGGTGCATGCGGTGGTTGCCGAGACTCCCCTCAAGGATGCCTGGGCGCTCATGCGCAAGCACGCCGTCAAGGCGTTGCCGGTAGTGGACGGGGCGCGCAGGGTGGTCGGCATCGTCACGGTGGCAGACTTCATGCGCCTGGCCAATCTGGACATGCATGAAGGCATGGGCCAGCGTCTACGCTCGCTCATCATGGGGCGGCCCAAACGTCCCGAGCAAGTACAAGGCCTGATGTCGTCTCCCGTGCAGCAGGTGCTGTCTGAACAGCATGTGATGGATCTGGTGCCTCTGTTCTCCGAGGCGGGGCACCACCACATTCCGGTGGTGAACGATGCGCAGGAACTGGTTGGCATCATCACGCAGACGGACCTTGTGAAGACCTTGGCTGCCGCGGTTGCCCGGCCATAGGCCCGGCTTCGACATCGCAGTACAATTCCGCCGCTTATGCACAGCGCTTCGCCTGTCCATTGAAGCCGTTTCCCCGGCCTTACGGCCTCCTGCGCCTTTGGTGCAGCAACTCACCTGCCTGCATTGCACCTTGCTTCGAGCCCCTCAAGGGCCGATGCGGCCCTTGGGTTAGTGGACGCATCGGCTTTTTCCAGGCGCCGCCATAGATAATTGTTATCAAGAGACTGACCACACACATGGCCAAAGAAGAACTGATTGAAATGCAGGGTAGCGTGACCGAAGTCCTGCCGGATTCGCGCTTTCGCGTGACGCTGGACAACGGCCACCAACTCATCGCCTATACCGGCGGCAAGATGCGCAAGCACCATATCCGCATCCTGGCCGGCGACAAGGTGTCGCTGGAGATGTCGCCCTACGACCTGACCAAGGGCCGTATCACTTTCCGCCACCTTGCAGGGCGCGGCCCTGGGCCGGGCACCGGCTCGTCATCTGGCAATCGCTGAGTGTGACAAATACCGCCGATTTTTGGCGGTGAACAGGATCTGGCAGGTTAGAATGCCAGCTGTCGGAGCGTAGCGCAGCCTGGTAGCGCATCTGCTTTGGGAGCAGAGGGTCGCGAGTTCGAATCCCGCCGCTCCGACCAATTGAATCAAGGGGTTAGGTCTATTGACCTAACCCTTTTTGTCTTTGATTTTGCGGGCTGTCATGTTCGCTGGCCAACGGTGACAGACAATTCCCGCTGGGCTCCCCCGGCACCGTCTTACATCAGTGCCGTTCCTGTCTTCCTAGGATGAATTTTTCATCGCAGGAGCAGAAGCATGTCTGAAGAAGCAGTATTTGGTACGGCGCCTCTTCCCGAAAGGCTGGCGGCAGACCAGAAACAACGCGCACGCGACCGTGGACATTTCAACAACTACGGCATGCGGGAGGACTCCACGGACGAGCCTATCGTGGATGGTGAAAATGCGGCGGATGGCGGCCAGGCGCGACGCTTTGGAGCGGGTGGCGATGAGTCCACCTATGCAAACCGGGCCGGCCGATTCCAGGAGGCAGAGCAGTCCAGCGCCGGGGAGCCTGCTATGAATTTGGTGAACGAGCCAACGTCAGCAAAGAAACCTTAATGCGGCGGCGTCGCCGTGATACGCACCCCATAATTTAGCACCTCCCTCTGGTTGCTGGGTTGTTCTGATCGAGCGAGTACTGGGGAGGGTGATCATTGAAGGCTGGCTTGAAGCGCCAGCTTTTTTCCCGGACTTGTGGGACGCGTTTTGCTGACGATTGCTCAAAAAACTGCTGAGACACGCTATGACCGACTGGACGCATTGCGCGGGTTCGCCATGGTATGGATGACGGCCTTCCATTTCTGCTTCGACCTCAGCCATTTTGGCTACTGGCCCCAGGACTTCCTGGTAGATCCCTTGTGGACTGTGCAGCGAACCCTCATCGTCAGTCTGTTCCTGGGATGTGCGGGGCTGGGACAAGCGGTGGCTTGGCAACGTCAGGTTGGTTGGGCGCGTTTCGCCCGGCGCTGGAGCCAGATCACGGCCTGTGCATTGCTGGTAACGGTTGGCTCTTTTCTGATGTTCCCGCGCAGCTTCATTTACTTTGGTGTGCTGCATGGCATGGCAGTGATGCTCGTCATCACGCGGCTGACGGTGGGATGGGGCAGGTGGCTGTGGTTGGCCGGGCTGCTGGCACTGGTGTCGCCTTGGGTCGCAGGCTGGGCGCTGCAGGGGCCTCTTTCAGAATGGGCGCCGCTATTCAATGGACGGGGCCTTAACTGGTTGGGCTGGATTTCGCGAAAGCCCTTTACCGAGGACTATGTGCCGCTCTTTCCGTGGCTGGGCGTCATGTGGTGGGGGATGGCGGCGGGGCAGTGGCTCGTTGTGCGCTCGGACGGCTGGCTGTCCAGCCCGTTGCCGCGTGTGGTAGCGCCCCTGGCTGGTTTGGGACGCTATAGCCTCAGCTATTACATGCTGCACCAGCCCGTCCTGATCGGAGGACTGTTGCTGGCAGGCTGGCTGGCGGGGCGGGCATAAAAAAAAACGCGGCCCGAAGGCCGCGTTGCCGTGCGCGAGGCGCCTGTAGTGGTTACTCCACCTTGGCCTTGGCGCGCAGGTCTTCCTGGAACTTCGCCAGTTTCTGCTGCTGCAGTTGCTGGGCGATCTGGGGCTTGACCTCTTCCAGCTTCGGCAGCTGGGCTTCGCGCACATCGTCTAGGCGGATGACGTGCCAGCCGAACTGGCTCTTCACGGGGGTCTGGGTCATCTTGCCTTTCTCCAGCTTCACCAGCGCTTCCGTGAACTCAGCCACGTAGCTGCTCGGGCTGGCCCAGTCTAGGTCGCCACCGCGGGCGCCGGATCCGGGGTCCTTGGATTGCTTCTTCGCAATGTCCTCGAACTTGCCACCCTTCTTGATGGAAGCAATGATGGCCTTGGCCTCGTCTTCCTTTTCGACCAGGATGTGGCTGGCCTTATATTCTTTGCCAGCGTTGGCGGCCACGAACTTGTCGTACTCGGCCTGGATCTCGGCATCGGTCACGGCATTGTTCTTCTGGAAATCCACGAACAGTTCACGGATCAGAATGGTCTGGCGTGCCAACTCCATCTGGGCCTTGTAATCGGCAGAGCCTTCCAGGCCGCGCTTTTGCGCTTCCTGCATGAAGATCTCGCGGGCGATCACTTCTTCCTTGATCTGGTTTTCCAGTTCGGGCGTGACCGGGCGGCCCGAGCGCTCCACCTGCTGCTTCAGGACTTCGGCACGTTCCTTGGGAACCGCCTTGCCATTGACGATGGCGAGGTTTTGCGCGGCAACGGGCAATGCCATCGTGCCCAGCACGGCTGCGGCCACGAGGCCGGACAAGAGCTTTTTCTTCATTGAGAATCCACTGATTGGGAAATAGGCTGCAGCCGACTGGCTGCAACGCCCTTGGAGCGGGGTTGTTTCAGAGAGTTTCAATGGCAATGGCGTGGGCGCCTTGGTCAATGAAAATCTGCAGCGCATCATACACAAGGCGATGCTGTGCAACCTTGCGCTTGCCTGTAAATAACGGTGACGCGATGCGCACGCGGAAATGGGTGCCAAACCCGGTTCCATTGGCGCCGGCATGGCCTTCGTGCTGCCAGCTTTCGTCCACCACTTCCAGATGGGTGGGCGATAGTGCGGCGCGCAGGCGTTCGGCCATGGCCTCTGCCGTGATAGCGATGGAGGGCGTGGTGTTCATGGTTGCAGGTCCTTGGGCGCGGCATCGCCCTCATCCTTGACGTGGCGGCTCAGGTACAGCGCCTGGGCAATGACGAAAGCGAACATCAGGCCGATGCCTCCGAACAGTTTGAAGTTCACCCAGGTGTCGGTGTCGAAGTGGTAGGCCACCCACAGATTGAGCACACCCATGGTGGCGAAAAAGCCCGTCCAGCCCCAGTTCAGGTTGCGCCACACGGGCGCGGGCAGATCGATCTGAGCGCCCATGAGTGACTGGATGAAGTTTTTGCGGAACATCAACTGGCCGACGAGCAAGGTGCCGCCCATGAGCCAGTAGAGCACGGTGGGCTTCCATTTGATGAAGGTTTCGCTGTGTGCCAGCAGGGTGGCGCCGCCGAACAGCACGATGACGCCCAGGCTCAGCCATTGCAGGGGTTCGACCTTGCCGTGCTTGAGGCGGATGTAGCCGATCTGCACGACGGTGGCGGCAATCGCCACGGCCGTGGCCACGTAGATGCCCCAGACCTTGAATGCGGCGAAGAACAGGATGATCGGAAAGAAGTCGATGAGCAGTTTCATGGCGCCGGGGGTTCAAAATCGAGCGAGGCGGAGTTCATGCAATAGCGCAGACCCGAAGGAGCCGGGCCGTCGGGGAAGACATGGCCCAGGTGGGCCCCGCATTGTGCACACACGGTCTCGGTGCGCACCATGCCGTGGCTGCGGTCCTCGATCTCCCGAATGGCACCGGGCACGGCAAGCGAGAAGCTGGGCCAGCCGCAGCCCGCGTCGAACTTGGTGTCGGAGTCGAACAGCTTGGCGCCGCAGCAGACGCAGTGGTAACTGCCGTCGGCCCAGTGGCCTTCGTACTTGCCGCTGAAGGGCCGCTCGGTGGCCGCGTGACGCGTGACCTGGTAAGCCGCGGGCTCGGCGCCCTTGGCCTGCAGCAGCGCCTGCCATTCGTCTTCGGTTTTCTGGATGGGGTAGGTCATGAGGAACAGCTGATGGAGATGGAGGACGCCCAGTCGGGCGGAAAGCCGGCGTAGGCCTCGTGCCCCGGGTGGTCGTCGAAGGGGCGCGCCAGCAACCTTTGCAATATTTGGAGTTCGGAGAAGTCCCCGAGTTTCGCGGCGCGAATCGCCTGTTCGCCCAGGTGGTTGCGCAGCACGAAGCGTGGATTGGTTTTATGCATCAAATCGGCTGCTATCGCCCATCCATCAAGCGCTAATAGCTCCTTATATTGTAGCAACCAGGCGTCCAGAGCTGCACGGTCCAGGAACAGATCGCGCACGGGTTCGAAATCCTCCGTGGCTACTGCACCGGACAGCCGACGCCAGAAGATGGGGTAGTCCACGCGGTCGGCGGCCAGCAGCCGCAACAGGCCATCGACCAAAGCGGCGTCGCCTTCGCGCGCCTGCTGCAGGCCGAGCTTGGCGCGTATGCGCGCCAGGAACTGCCGGCCAAAGCTGCCTTCGTACGACTGCAGCGCGGCGCGCGCTGTGTCCACCTCGCCGATCAGCGGCAGCAGCGCCTGGGCCAGACACAACAGGTTCCAGTACGCCACGCTGGGCTGGCGGTCGAAGGCGTAGCGGCCGCGTACGTCGCTGTGATTGCAGATGTGTCCGGGGTCGAAAGCATCCAGGAACTGGAAAGGCCCGTAGTCCATCGTGAGGCCCAGGATGCTCATGTTGTCGGTGTTCATGACGCCATGGCAAAAACCCACGGCCTGCCATTGCGCCAGCAGTGCAGCGGTGCGCTCGCTCACGGCATGCAGCAGTGCGGCATAGGCGTTGCCTTCCCATTCCTGCGAGCGGCGGCAGTTGGGGTAGTAGCGGTCGATCACGTAGTCGGCCAGGGCGCGCAGCTCGGCTTCCTGGCCGCGCGCCGCGAAGTGCTCGAAGTGGCCGAAACGGATGAAGCTGGGAGCCACGCGCGTGACCACGGCGGCGGTTTCCACCTCCTCGCGCTGCACGGGCGCGGGCGAACCGGTCACGCACAGCGCGCGCGTGGTCGGTATGCCCAGCGCATGCATGGCTTCGCTGCACAGGAATTCGCGGATCGACGATCGCAGCACGGCGCGGCCGTCGCCCATGCGCGAATAGGGCGTGCGCCCGCTACCCTTGAGCTGCACCTCTTGGCCCGTGGCGGTTTCGCCCAGCAGGATGGCACGGCCATCGCCCAACTGGCCGGCCCACACGCCGAACTGGTGGCCGCTGTACACGCTGGCCAGCGGCTGGCTGCCGGGCAGCAGGGTGTTGCCTGTGAAGGCCTGCAGTGCGTCGTCGCGCTGCTGCCAGGCTTCGGGCAGGCCCAGCAAGGCGCCTACCTCGGCGCAGGTGCCCACCCAGTGAGGCTGGGGCAGGGGAGTGGGGCGCAGCGGCGTGAAGAAGGCCGAGCCCAGCGCGGCGAAGCCCGGCTGCCAGGCGGGCACCAGTGGCGCGACCGGGGTAGCGTCAGGGGTGGAGGCAAACGTCATGCGGGGATTGTCCCCCGGGCCCCTATGCCCCGCCCTGGGCCAAGGCCTTGTGCGCGGGGGCCGGCGCGAACGTGGGATTTCTCCGGATGGCTCCGTGGCTGGAAAGCCCCATGTTCCCCGCTACGATGGTGCAGTCTTCGTACACCCACAATTCATTACCAAAGGAGCATCCATGCTGGGCCTGATGCAGAGCCAACCTCTCTTGATTTCCTCGTTGATCTCGTTCGCTGAGCGTCACCATGGCGACGGGGAAATCGTCTCGCGCCGCGTGGAGGGGGACATCCATCGCTACACCTATCGCGACCTGGCCCGGCGTTCGCGCCAACTGGCCAATGCCCTGGATGGGCTGGGCCTGCAGTTCAGCGACCGCGTGGCCTCGCTCGCCTGGAATGGCTACCGCCACATGGAGATGTACTTCGGCGTGAGCGGCTCGGGCCGCGTGCTACACACCATCAACCCGCGCCTGCACCCTGACCAGATCGCCTGGATCGTGAACCATGCCGAGGACCAGGTGCTGTGCTTCGACATGACCTTCCTGCCGCTGGTGCAGGCCGTGCATGCCAAGTGCCCCACGGTCAAGAAATGGGTGGCGCTGTGCGACAGCGACAAGCTGCCTGCGGACTCGGGCATCCCAGGCCTCACCAGCTATGAAGACTGGATCGGCGGCGCGTCGGCCGAATACCAGTGGCCCACGTTCGACGAGAACTCCGCCTCCAGCATGTGCTACACCAGCGGCACCACGGGCAACCCCAAGGCGGCGCTGTACAGCCACCGCTCCACCACGCTGCATGCCTATGCCGCTGCGCTGCCCGATGTGATGAACCTCTCGGCGCGCGACGCAGTGCTGCCCGTGGTGCCGATGTTCCACGTCAACGCCTGGGGTATCCCGTACTCGGCGGCCCTCACGGGCTGCAAGGTGGTATTCCCCGGCCCGGCGCTGGACGGCAAGTCGGTCCATGACCTCATCGAGGCCGAGGGCGTGACCTTTGCCGCGGGCGTGCCCACCGTGTGGCAGATGCTGCTCAACCATGTGAAGTCCGCGGGCCTGAAGTTCAGCACCCTGCGCCGCACAGTCATCGGCGGGTCGGCCTGCCCGCCCGCCATGATCACGGCCTTCCAGGACGAGTACGGCGTGTCCGTGCTGCACGCCTGGGGCATGACCGAGATGAGCCCGCTGGGCACGCTGTGCACGCTCAAGAACAAGCACCTGCAGATGGGCAAGGACGAGCAGATGCACATCCTGCAAAAGCAGGGCCGTGCCATCTATGGTGTGGACATGAAGATCGTCGGGGCTGACGGAAAGGAGCAGCCCTGGGACGGCAAGACCTATGGCGATCTGCTGGTGCGCGGCCCCTGGATCCTGGACACCTACTACAAGGGTGAGAGCCCGCTCATAAGGGATGAGCAGGGGCGTGGCTGGTTTCCCACGGGGGATGTGGCCACCATCGACCCGGACGGCTTCATGCAGATCACCGACCGCAGCAAGGACGTGATCAAGTCCGGCGGCGAGTGGATCAGCTCCATCGACATCGAGAACATCGCCATGGCGCACCCTGCCGTGGCGATGGCTGCCTGCATCGGCATGCCGCACCCCAAGTGGGATGAACGCCCGATCGTCGTGGTGGCCCTGCGTCCGGGTGCCCAGGTCACGCGCGAGGAACTGCTCAAGTTCTACGAGGGCAAGACCGCCAAGTGGCAGATCCCCGATGACGTGGTGTTCGTCGATGCGATCCCGCTGGGCGCCACCGGCAAGATGCTCAAGACCCGCCTGCGCGAGCAATTGGCGGGCTACCAGTTGCCCGGCCTGTGAGCGCGCCCCGGCCGGTGCGCAAGGGACTGTTCCTGCGCGCCGGTCACATGGGTGATAGCTGCTAGGGGCAATCCCTGAACGGCGCCTCGTTGCATCCCTTGTACGCTGCGGCGTATTCATTCTCACAAGGAGACGAGGCATGAAGTTCGCTATCAAAATGGTAGCTGCTAGCGCAATCTTTGCATGTGCTGGCGGCGCATTCGCCCAAAAAGGGGAAACCGTCAAGATCGCCTGGCTCGATCCGCTGTCGGGCCTCATGGCCGCAGTGGGCACCAACCAGCTCAAGAGCTTCCAGTTCATCTCCGAGGAGTTCAACAAGAAGAACGCGTCGGGCGTGAAGTTCGAGATCATCGGCATCGACAACAAGCTCAGCCCGCAGGAGACCACCAGCGCACTGCGCTCCGCCATGGACCAGGGTGCGCGCTACGTGGTGCAGGGCAATGGTTCGGGCCCGGCGCTGGCCATCATCGACGCACTGGAAAAGCACAACGCGCGCAACCCGGGCAAGGAAGTCGTCTACCTGAACTACGCGGCGGTGGACCCTGACCTCACCAACAGCAAGTGCAGCTACTGGCACTTCCGCCTGGATGCCGACACCTCCATGAAGATGGAGGCCATGACCACCTTCATCAAGGACCATCCTGAGGTCCAGAAGGTGTACCTGATCAACCAGAACTATTCGCACGGACATCAGGTCTCCAAGTACGCCAAGGAGAACCTCAAGCGCAAGCGCCCTGACGTGCAGATCGTGGGCGACGACCTGCACCCGCTGGCGCAGGTGCGCGACTTCGCGCCCTACATCGCCAAGATCAAGCAGTCGGGTGCGGACACGGTGATCACGGGCAACTGGGGCTCCGACCTCGCGCTGCTCATCAAGGCCGCCAACGATGCAGGCCTGAACAACGTGAACTTCTACACCTATTACGGCGGCGTGACAGGCAGCCCCACGGCCATGGGCGCAGGCGCCGCGGGCCGGGTGTACATGGTGTCGTACAACCACTTGAACCTGCCGGGCGAGATCGGTCGCATCATGGGCGACTACAAGAAGAAGTTCAACGACGACATGTACACCGGCGCCGTGTACCACGCCTTCTCCATGCTGGATTCCGCCTTCGTGAAGGCCAAGTCCACCGACCCCGTGAAGGTGGCTGCTGCGATGGAAGGCATGAAGTTCAACAGCTTCAACGGCGAAGTGGAGATGCGCAAGTCCGACCACCAGTTGCAGCAGGGCCTGTTCGTGACCCGCTGGGAAAAGGCGGGCGACAAGTATCCCCGCGATGCCGAGAACACCGGCTACACCTTCGTACCGGTGAAGTACTACGAGCCCTATGTGGCCAGCACGCCCACGTCGTGCCAGATGAAGCGGCCTTCCTGATGTAGTTCCTGGTGGGACGACCTTTGGGGCCCGAGTCTCCTCGGGCCTTTTTTTCACCTGCTGCGCGGTCTTGCGATGAATCTTGAGTTTTTCGTGATCTCCCTGCTCAACGGCGTCAGCTACGGTCTGCTGCTGTTCATGCTGAGTTCGGGACTGACGCTGATCTTCAGCATGATGGGCGTGCTCAACTTCGCGCACACCAGTTTCTACATGCTGGGCGCGTACTTTGCGTACACCTTGTCGG
This sequence comes from [Acidovorax] ebreus TPSY, assembly GCF_000022305.1. Classification (NCBI taxonomy): domain Bacteria; kingdom Pseudomonadati; phylum Pseudomonadota; class Betaproteobacteria; order Burkholderiales; family Comamonadaceae; genus Diaphorobacter; species [Acidovorax] ebreus. The sequence continues at coordinate 2,166,323 of NC_011992.1, read as the reverse complement.
GTGCCATCGGCTTCTGGCCCGCGCTGGTGGTGGCACCGCTGCTGGTGGGGGCGTTGGGCGCGGTCTTCGAGCGCTATGCGCTGCGCCGCGTGCACAAGTTCGGCCATGTGCCCGAGCTGCTGGTCACCTTTGGCCTGTCGTACCTGATCCTGGAGGTGGTGCAGCTGGTGTGGGGGCGCTCCACCGTGCCCTATGGCCTGCCTGCCCAACTGCAGGGGCCGCTCTTCACCCTGTACGGCACGCAGTTTCCCAAGTCGCGTTCCTTCGTCATGCTGGTGGCGGTGCTGATGCTGCTGTCGGTCTGGCTGCTGCTCACGCGCACCCGCATCGGTTTGGTGATCCAGGCGGCGCTCAAGCATCCGCACATGGTGGAGGCCCTGGGCCACAACGTGCCGCGCGTGTTCATGCTGGTGTTTGGCGGCGGCTGCGCGCTGGCGGGGCTGGCCGGCGTGATCGGCGGCAACACCTACGTGACCGAGCCGGCCATGGCGGCCTCGGTGGGCTCCATCATCTTCGTGGTGGTGGTGGTCGGGGGCATGGGGTCGCTGGCGGGGGCGTTCCTGGCGTCACTCATCATCGGACTGGTGCAGACCTTTGCGGTGGCGCTGGACTATTCGCTGGTGCATGCCTTCGCCCGGCTGGGCGTGCAGGTCACCGAACAGACCTTTGGCTATCCGCTATTCAAGCTCACCATCTCGCAGGTGGCGCCGATCCTGCCGTACCTGTTCCTCGTTCTGATCCTGATCTTCCGGCCCAAGGGCCTGCTGGGCACGCGGGAGGATTGAAAGGCCATGCACACCACTTCCTCTGCACCTTCGACCGCGGCCGCCGGGGGCGCCGTGCGGTACTACCGCTTCAAACCCTTGAATGTGGGGCGCATCGTCATCTGGAGCCTGTTTGCCCTGGCGCTCGTCGTGGCGCCCCAGCTGTTCACCAGCAGCCTGGCGCTGACGATGCTGTCGCAGATCGGCTACGCGATCATCATCTGCCTGTCGTACAACATCCTCCTGGGGCAGGGCGGCATGCTGAGCTTCGGCCACGCCGTGTACACCGGCCTGGGCTCGTTCCTGGCGGTGCACGCCATCAACATGGCCAGCGAAGGGCGACTACCCATCCCGCTGGTGCTGATGCCGCTGGTGGGAGGGCTAGCGGGCATGTTCTTCGCCGTGCTGCTGGGCTATGTCACCACCAAGAAGTCCGGCACCACCTTCGCGATGATCACACTGGGCATCGGCGAACTCGTGGCCTCCATGGCGCTGATGTTCCCCGAGTTCTTCGGGGGCGAAGGCGGCATCACCACGGACCGCGTGTACGGCCAGCCGGTACTGGGCATCACGTTCGGCCCGGCGATCCAGGTGTACTACCTGATCTCCGCGTATTGTTTCGTGTGCACGGCCGCCATGTTCGCCTTCACGGGCACGCCGCTGGGGCGCATCCTCAACGCCGTGCGCGACAACCCCGAGCGTGTGGAGTTCATCGGCTACAACACGCAGCGCGTGCGCTACTTCGCCTTCATCATCGCTGGGTTCTTTGCGGGCATCGGCGGGGCGCTGGCGGCCATCAACTTCGAGATCGTCACGGCCGCTGACAGCGTGAGCGTGGTGCGCTCGGGCAGCTACCTGCTGTTCACCTTCCTGGGCGGGGCCACGTTCTTCTTCGGCCCCATCATCGGCGCCGTGCTGCTGGTGCTGGCGTCGGTGCTGCTGTCCGAGCTGTCCAAGGCCTGGCTGCTGTACCTGGGCCTGGTGTTCCTGTTCATGGTCATGTATGCGCCTGGCGGCATTGCCAGCCTGATCATGATGAATCTGCGCCTGGCCAAGTACGGCAAGCTGCGCGGCATCATCAGCGCCTACCTGGCGCTGGGTGGAACGGCACTGGTGGCGGTGCTGGGGGCCGCAGCGATGATCGAGATGACTTATCACCTGCAGCTGAACGAGGCGCTGGGGCCGCAGCTGGAGTTTCTGGGTGCGACGCTGAACGCCAAGAGCGTGGCGAGCTGGTTCGGCGCCGGCTTCGTGCTGGTGACCGGCGTAGGGCTGTTCGAACTCTGTCGCAGGCAGTTCATGCGGCAGTGGGGTGCGATCCAGGAAGAGATCGAGCACGAGATCAAGCGTGGGGAGGCAGGCTGATGGCGGACCAGGCAACCTATGCGTTGGAGCTGCGCGACCTGCGCAAGAGCTTCGGCAAGACCGAGATCATCCGCGGCGCCAACCTGGCGGTACGGCCCGGCGAACGCGTGGCCGTCATCGGACCCAACGGCGCGGGCAAGTCCACGCTGTTCAACCTCGTCAGCGGGCGGTTCGCGCCCACCAGCGGCGAGGTGCTGCTGCACGGCGCGCGCATCGACGGCAAGCAGCCGTTCGAGATCAACCGCATGGGGCTGTCGCGCAGCTTCCAGATCACCAACATCTTTCCCAAGCTCAGCGTGTTCGAGAACCTGCGCTGCGGCGTGCTGTGGAGCCTGGGGTACCGCTATGCGTTCTGGCGCTTCCTGTCCAGGTTGCAGGATGCCAACGACCGGGCCACGCAGCTCATGGAGATGATCAAGCTGGACAAGAAGCGCGACACCCTGGCCATGAACCTGACCTATGCCGAGCAGCGCGCTCTGGAGATCGGGATCACCATCGCCGGCGGCGCCAGCGTCATCCTGCTGGATGAGCCCACTGCGGGTATGAGCAAGAGCGAGACCACGCGCTTCATCCACCTCATCAAGGAGGTCACGCAGGGCCGCACCCTGCTGACCGTGGAGCACGACATGGGCGTGGTCTTCGGCCTGGCCGACAAGATCGCCGTGGTGGTGTATGGCGAGGTGATCGCCTTCGACACGCCCGAGAACGTACGCGCCAACCCGCGCGTGCAGGAAGCCTACCTGGGCTCCGTCATTGCCGCGCAGCAGGCCGGGGGACACTGAGACATGCTGAAAGTCGAAAACCTGCACGCCTACTACGGCAAGAGCCATGTGCTGCACGGCGTGGGATTTGACGTGCAGCCGGGCGAGATCGTCGCGCTGCTGGGCCGCAACGGCTCCGGCCGCTCCACCGCGGCCAAGGCCGTGATGGGCCTGGTGGACTGGCAGGGCACGCTGCAGTGGAAGGGCCAGGATCTCAATGGCAGGAAGGCCTACGAGATCGCCCATCTGGGCATCGGCTACGTGCCCGAAAGCCGCGACGTATTTCCCAACCTCACCGTGCACCAGAACCTGCTGCTGGGCCAGAAGGGCAGTGGCAGGGATAGCCGCTGGAGCTTTGACGACATGTACGAGATGTTCCCGCGCCTGAAGGAGCGCCGCAACATCGAGGCGGGCGTCATGTCCGGCGGCGAGCAGCAGATGCTGACCCTGTGCCGCACGCTCATGGGCGACCCGGACCTCATCATCATCGACGAGCCCACCGAGGGGCTGGCGCCCAAAATCGTCGAACTGGTGGGCGAGTACCTGACGCGGCTCAAGCAGCGGGGCATCTCCGTGCTGCTCATCGAGCAAAAACTCACCATCGCTATGACCATCTCCGACCGCGCGCTGGTCATGGGGCACGGCAGCATCGTCTTTCAGGGCACGCCCGACGAGCTGCGTGCCAACAGCTATGTACGCAAGGAGTGGCTGGAGGTTTGAGGGCCTCATTGGCCTCTAGCCCTTTGTGGATGAGTGCTGTTAGCTATCAAAAGGATAGTTAGACGTTGGTGTGCGCGGCGTGCTTGTCCCGGCTGAGACAAAAAACTGCGACCCCTGCCTCTAGACTTGCGTGCTAAAAACGCACGAGCGTACTTTTCTTTCATCCACCCGAGATTCAAGAGGAACGACAGCATGACGGCTGAATACCAGGTCCACGGCGACGTGGCCGTGATCACCCTCAACAACCCGCCCGTCAACGGGCTTGGCCTGGCCACGCGCCAGGGCGTCGTCGATGGCCTCGATCGCGCCCAGGCCGACGCGGCCGTCAAGGCCATCGTCATCACCGGCGCGGGCGGCGCCTTCTCGGGTGGCGCCGACATCAAGGAGTTCGGCACCGACAAGTCGCTGCAGGAGCCCAATCTGCACTCCGTCATCAACGCCGTCGAGTACTGCACCAAGCCCGTGGTGGCTGTCATCCACACCGTCTGCATGGGCGGCGGGCTGGAGCTGGCCCTGGGCTGCCACTACCGTGTGGCCGCGCCCGGCTGCAACGTGGCGCTGCCCGAGGTGAAGCTGGGCATCCTGCCCGGCGCGGGCGGCACGCAGCGCCTGCCGCGCGTGGTGGGGGTGGAGGCAGCGCTGAACATGATCGTCAGCGGCGAGCCGGTCAAGAGCGAGATGATCGGCGCCGTGCCCGGCCAGAAGCTGTTCGACAAGATGACCGCGTCGCCCGAGTCGCTGGCCGAGGAGGCGCTGGCCTTCGCCCGAAGCGTGGCGGACGTGCGCCCGCTGCCGCTGGTACGCAACCTGCCGTGCAAGCACCCCGAGGGCGATGCGTACTTCCAGTTCGCACGCAACATGGTCAAGGGCATGGCCAAGAACTTCCCCGCGCCCGCCAAGTGCGTGGACGCCGTGGAGGCGGCCACCAAGCGCAAGTTTGCCGACGGCCTGGCGTACGAGCGCGAGCTGTTCATCAACCTGATGTGGACGCCCGAGTCGCGCGCGCTGCGCCACCTGTTCTTTGCGGAGCGTGCCGCGAGCAAGATCCCCGACGTCCCGTCCGAGACTCCCAAGCGGGATATCAAGAAGGTCGGCGTGATCGGTGCGGGCACCATGGGTGGCGGCATCAGCATGAACTTCCTGAACGCGGGCATCCCCGTGACCATCCTGGAGATGAAGCAGGAGGCGCTGGACCGCGGCATCGGCACGATCCAGAAGAATTACGAAGCCCAGGTCAAGAAGGGCAAGCTCAAAGAAGACAAGTACCAGCAGCGCATGGCCCTGCTGTCCACTACGCTGAACTATGCCGACCTGAAGGACTGCGACCTGATCATTGAGGCCGTGTTCGAGGAACTGGGCGTGAAGGAAGCCGTGTTCAAGCAGCTCGACGCCGTGGCCAAGCCCGGCGCCATCCTGGCGTCCAACACCTCCACGCTGGACGTGGACAAAATCGCCGCCTTCACCCAGCGTCCGCAGGACGTGGTGGGCATGCACTTCTTCAGTCCCGCCAACGTGATGAAGCTGCTGGAAGTGGTGCGCGGCAAGGCCACGGCCAAGGACGTGCTGGCCACCGTGATGGCCTTGGCCAAGAAGATCAAGAAGACGGCCGTGGTCTCTGGCGTGTGCGACGGTTTCATCGGCAACCGCATGATCGAGCGCTACAGCCAGCAGGCCGGCTTCCTGCTGGACGAAGGCTGCACGCCCCAGCAGGTGGACAAGGCCATCGAGAAGTTCGGCTTCGCCATGGGCCCGTTCCGCATGGGCGACCTGGCCGGCAACGACATCGGCTGGGCTATCCGCAAGCGCCGCGCCGTCGAGCAGCCCGACATGAAGTACAGCAAGACGGCCGACCTGCTGTGCGAGATGGGACGCTTCGGCCAGAAGACCGGGGCGGGCTGGTACGACTACCAGGCTGGCAAGCGTGACGCGATTCCCAGCGACGTGGTGAACCAGATGATCGAGGCGCACCGCAAGGCCCTGGGCATCACGCCGCGCAAGGTGAGCGACGAGGAGATCGTGCAGCGCCTGGTCTATGCGCTGGTCAACGAGGGCGCCAAGATCCTGGAAGAGGGCATTGCCAGCAAGTCGGGCGACATCGACATGGTGTACCTGACCGGCTACGGCTTCCCCATCCACCGCGGCGGTCCCATGCACTACGCCAGCGAAGTGGGCCTGTTCAACGTGGTGCAGTCCATGAAGCGCTTTGCCCGCAACCCGCTGGATGACGCACGCGCCTGGGAGCCCGCGCCGCTGCTGGCCCGGCTGGCCGCCGAAGGCAAGGCCTTTGCCTGAGCGCCCGTTCGTCCGCCTGAAGCACGCAGAACAAGGAATATTGCAATGACCTCCGCAGTGATCGTTTCCACCGCCCGCACGCCGCTCGCCAAGAGCTGGAAGGGCTCGTTCAACATGACCCACGGCGCCACGCTGGGCGGCCACGCCGTACAGCACGCCGTGCAGCGCGCGGGCATTGACCCCGCCGCCGTCGATGATGTCATCATGGGCTGCGCCAATCCCGAAGGCGCCACCGGCATGAACATCGCGCGCCAGATCGCGCTCAAGGCCGGCCTGCCCGTCACCACGTCGGGCATGACCATCAACCGCTTCTGCTCCTCGGGCCTGCAGACCATCGCCACCGCCGCGCAGCGCATCATCGCGGGCGAGGGCGAGGTGTATGTGGCTGGTGGCGTGGAGAGCATCTCGTGCGTGCAGCAGGAGATGAACCTGCACATGATCCAGGACCTGGCCCTGGCCAAGCAAAAGCCCGAGATCTACTGGAGCATGCTGCAGACCGCCGAGCAGGTGGCCAAGCGCTACCACATCGGCCGCGACGCGATGGACGAGTATGGCGCCGCCAGCCAGCAAAAGGCCTGCGCCGCCCAGGCAGCCGGCCTGTTCGACGCCGAGATCGCGCCCATCACCGTCACCGCGGGCATCGCGGACAAGACGCTGGGCCTGATCACCAAGCAGGTCACCGTGAGCCGCGACGAGGGCACGCGCGAGGGCACCACCAAGGAAGGCATCAGCGGTATCCGCCCGGCCATGCCTGGCGGGCTGATCTCGGCGGGCAACGCCAGCCAGTTCTCGGACGGCGCGGGCGCCTGCGTGGTGGTGGGCGAGGACTACGCTGCTCGCAACAACCTCCAGCCCCTGGGCCGCTTCCTGGGCTTTGCCGTGGCCGGTTGCGAGCCTGACGAAATGGGCATCGGCCCCGTGTTCGCCGTACCCAAGGTGCTCAAGAAACTGGGCCTGACGGTGCAGGACATCGACCTGTGGGAGCTGAACGAAGCCTTCGCCGTGCAGGTGCTGTACTGCCGCGACAAGCTGGGCATTCCCGCCGACCGCCTGAACGTGAACGGCGGCGCCATCGCTCTGGGCCACCCCTATGGTGTTTCGGGCCAACGCCTCACGGGCCACGCCCTCATCGAAGGCAAGCGCCGCGGTGCCAAGCGCGTGTGCGTGACCATGTGCATCGGTGGCGGTATGGGCGCGGCGGGCGTGTTTGAAGTGCTGTAAGCGCCGATCCGCTTTCGGACTGAAATAACAAGCGCCCCGCGCAGACGATGTGGTCTGCGCGGGGCGTTTGCTTTTGTTTTGATAGCTGTCTGCGCTTGCTGCATGGGCGGTAGCAGGAGAAACGAGCGATATTTTTGTGACACGGGTTCCTGTACAGGGAGCGACGCAGCGGGCCAGCCGCTGGAGGGTGCTGCAAGCGTCCTGAAGTGCCGCCCAGCAGGCGGCTGCGTGTGCGGACGATTAAACTTCTCTGAATTACTGGTTGTTACAACAATCCCTGCCTGTCTTCCTGGCTTGGACGACTCGCCAAAGAGTCGGTCAACTCTCCTTTGAACACCCCCATGGTCGCAAGCGTTCTCGTTGGCATGCTCTGCGCGCATCTGCTGTGCTTTGCGGTGATGTTCTTGCTGATCAGCAAGCGGCTGCATGGGCAAAAAATGGGGATGGATCTTTTCGCGCTCGGCAACTTTCTGCTGGGCTCCGCCTATGTGCTGCAGCTGCTGGAGGGCGGCCCCGCCTGGAGTCCGATGAGTGTGGTGAACCACACGCTGACGCTGGCCTCCCCGGTGGTTTACTGGCTCGGAGCCATGCGTTTTTTTGGGCACGCCGTCCCCTTGCTGTCTCCACTTCTCGTATTTGCGGCGCTCTACAGCCTTGCGCAGGTACTGGTGCAATGGAGCTTGGGGCCGGTGGCACGCTACGCCATGCTTTCAGGGGGATCGGCACTCCTGTTTTTTGTGATGGCCCTGACGGTCATCTACGGCGCTCGCACATTTGCCAAGGATCTGTATGGCGAGATGGTCTTTTTTGCCGCGCTGATCAGCGGCATATGCGTACTCAACGCGCTCAAGTTCATGAAGCTTCTGGATGGCGGCCTGGATGCATTGCAGATGGACCGCCAGTTCCAACTGGTGTTCTACATCTACATGTCATTCCTGGCCACGGTGCTGCCGCCATCGATCGTCTGGCTGGTTCTGCGCCGCTTGACCGATCAGTTGCGCCATATCGCTGCGCGGGACCCGATGACGCAGTTGCTCAATCGGCGAGGTCTCACCGAGGCGCTGCAGCTGTCTTTCAACCAGCGCCGGGCGGAGCATGCGCACTTGCTCGTTGTTGACGTTGACCATTTCAAGCGGATCAACGACACCTACGGCCACCACGCCGGAGACACCGTCCTGTGCCGTGTTGCGGAGATACTCCAGGCCACGGCGCGCCGTGGCGATTTGGTAAGCCGTCTGGGCGGGGAAGAGTTCGCGGTGATCTGCCTGCACACCGACTTTCCCGGGGCCATGCACATGGCGGAGCGATTGCGTGCAGCCATCGAGACGCAAACCATCGACATTGCAGAGGGCGGTCATCCGCTGCAGTGCACGGTCACGGTCGGGGTTTCACAGGGCTTTGCAGATGCACACGCCTTGGAGGCAGCCCTGCAACAGGCCGACGCGGCTCTGTACCGTGGCAAAGCCGCGGGACGCAACCGCGTCGAAACGGCCGGGCCGTCTATGGCCACCGCTTCGTACGCCTGAATCACGGGCAATACCGAGACGCCGAGACGGTGATTTGGCCAAAGCCCCGGTGTTCCAGCGCGCGATCCAATGGACCCCCGCGGTGCGCGTCACCCAGCGGACAGGCTTCATCGGCCCATCCCTTCCATAATTTCGCGCATGACCACCTCCCTGCGCTCCACGCTCGACTTCCTGCTCTACGACTGGCTCCAGGCTGAATCGCTCAATGCGCGCGAGCGCTTTGCGGACCACTCGCGCGAGACGTTTGACGCTGTGCTGGACACCTGCGAGCGCATCGCGCGCGAGAAGTACGCGCCGTTCAACCGCACGGTGGACACGCAGGAGCCCCAGTTCGACGGTGAGCGCGTCATCCTGCCCCAATGCACGCACGACGCACGCCAGGCGTTTGCCGACAGCGGCATGCTCAGCGCGGCGCAGGACTATGCGCTGGGCGGCATGCAACTGCCGTATGTCGTGGAGTCGGCGGCCAACAGTTTCTTTGGCTGCGCGTCGATCAGCATTGGCTCCAACCTGCTGACCACGGGCAACGCCAACGCCATCCTGGTGCACGGCACGCCCCTGCAGCAGCAGGTGTTTGCCGCCAACGAATTCAACGGCCGCTGGGCGGGCACCATGTGTCTTTCGGAGCCGCAGGCAGGCTCGTCCTTGAGCGACATCACCACGCGCGCCGAGGCCGACGGCGCAGACTTCGAGGTCGACCCGCTGGGCCCGCGCTACCGCCTGCGTGGCAACAAGATGTGGATCAGCTCGGGCGACCATGAGCTGACCGAGAACATCGTGCACCTGGTGCTCGCCAAGATCCCCGGGCCGGACGGCAAGCTGGTGCCGGGAGTGAAGGGCATTTCGCTCTTCATCGTGCCCAAGAAGCTGGTGGATACCGATGGCCAACTGACGGGTGAGCGCAACGACGTGGCGCTGGCCGGACTGAACCACAAGCTGGGCTGGCGCGGCACCACCAACACGCTGCTGAATTTTGGCGAGGGCAGGTACCCCGTGCGCGGCGGCGCCGGCGCCATCGGCTACCTCGTGGGCCGGCCGGGCGAGGGCCTGAAGTGCATGTTCCACATGATGAACGAGGCACGCATCGCCATCGGCATGGCGGCAACCACGCTGGGCCTGGCAGGCTACTACGCCAGCCTGGACTACGCCAGAACGCGGCTGCAGGGCCGCCCGGTACAGGGCAGCACCAGCGCCGCGGGCAGTGCCGGCAAGGACGCGAGCCAGCCGCAGGTGCCGCTGATCCGGCACGCGGACATCAAGCGCATGCTGCTTGCGCAAAAGAGCTACTGCGAGGGCGCGCTGGCGCTCAACCTGTACTGCGCGCGGCTGGTGGACGAGGGCCGCACGGGCGAGCCGCAGGCGGCGCAGGATGCGAGGCTGCTGCTGGAGGTGTTGACCCCCATCGCCAAGAGCTGGCCCAGCGAGTTCTGCCTGGAGGCCAACAGCCTGGCGATCCAGATCCACGGCGGCTACGGCTACACGCGCGACTTCCCCGTGGAGCAGTACTGGCGCGACAACCGTCTGAACATGATCCACGAGGGCACGCACGGCATCCAGGCCGCCGACCTGCTGGGCCGCAAGGTGGTGATGCAGGGCGGCGCAGGCCTGCAGCTGCTGGCGCGCACCATTGGCGCCACCATTGCCCAGGCGCGCAAGCATCCGGAACTCGCCGCCTGGGCGGACCAGCTGGCCCAGGCCCTGCAGGACGTGGGCGAAGCCACGCAGGCCGCCTGGGCCACCGGCAACCCTACCGAGGCGTTGGCCAACGCCGTGCCCTACATGCAGGCCTTCGGCCACACCGTGCTGGCCTGGGTGTGGCTGGACGTGGCGTGCAGCGTGCTCGCACGGGATGCTACTCTTTCAATAGCTGCTAGCGCTGGAAGGATGGGCGCTGCACGCTATTTTTACCACTATGAATTGCCGCACATCGGTGCTTGGCTGCAGGTGGTGCGCCAGCGTGACCTGACCTGCGCGGCACTGGATGAAGACGCGTTCTGACGCCACGCGCTCTCCGCAGGGTGGTGGTCGCCCGCATGGGCAACGGTCTATGCTTGCCGCATGGATGCGCCCCAGACCCTGCTGATCGTCTACCACTCGCTGACCGGCGGCACGAGCCAGATGGCCGAGGCCGCGCGCGCCGGCGCCGCGGCCGAGCCCGCCGTGTCGGTGCGCCTGCTCCACGCGGCGCAGGCGGGGCCGGACGATGTGCTGGCCGCGCAGGGCTACCTGTTCGCCACGCCCGAAAACCTGGCGGCCATCAGCGGCCAGCTCAAGGACTTCTTCGATCGCTGCTACTACCCGGTGCTGGACCGCGTCAATGGCCGGCCCTACGCCAGCCTGGTCTGCGCCGGCAGCGACGGCCAGAACGCCGCACGCCAGATCGCCCGCATCGCCACGGGCTGGCGGCTGAAGGCCGTGGCCGAGCCGCTGATCGTCTGCACCCACGCCCAGACGCCCGAGGCGATCCTGGCTCCCAAGCAGATTGGCGCGGCGGACCTGGAGCGCTGCCGTGCGCTGGGCGAGGCGCTGGCCACCGGGCTCGCGCTGGGGGTGTTCTAGCAGGCCGTTGAAAAAGTGCTTTTCGAACGCATCAGGGACGCTGAGTTCGAAGACATGAGCTGCCCAGACGCGTCTGCGCAGCGATTGCAACGGCCAATCTGGCCGGTTTGCAGGCCCTCCCGCCCATTTCGGGCGCACGTATCCCTGGGCTCACGCATGATGCGCGTTCCACCAGCCGCCGATGCTGCCCATTCGCACAAGGTTGTAGGTGGCAAAGCACAGCAGCGCCTGGCCCGTGAGCTTGGCCTGACCGATCAGCTTGGTCTTTGCCAGACCACCGACGGTCTTGATCCAGCCAAAGGCCTCTTCGATGCGCTTGCGCACCTTCAGGCTGGTCTTGTAGCCCTCGTGCCGTGTCACTCGCGCATCCACCGCCGAGTGTTTGTCCTTGGCCGCCACGTGGGGCGTGACTTTGAGCTTGCGACAGCCTTTGATGAAGGCCTTGCTGTCGTAGCCCTTGTCGGCACCGACCGTGGCCCGTTTGTTCCTGTTGCCCCGACGCTCCAACATGGCCAGTGCCGCCTCGCGCTCGGCCGTGCCGCTGGCATGGGTGATCTCGACATCCACGATCAGCCCGTTGCGGTTCTCCATGAGGATGTGTCCCATGTGGCACAGGCGGGATTTGTCGCCCCGGCTCTTCTTGAACAGCCGGGCATCGGCGTCCGTGGTGCTCTTGTGGGTGTCGTTGCAGCGCTCCTGCCCCTTGAAGTCCACCTCGGGGTTGCGCCCAGGCGGCGTGCCGCTGTCGTCATCTTTGCGCTTGAAGCTCTTGTGCGAGGCCCAGGCGTCAATGAGCGTGCCGTCCACGCTGAAGTGCTCGTCGCTGGCGAGCTTGCCCCACTGGGCACTGAGCTTGACGCGCTCGAAGAAGGTGCGGGCGAGGTCTTCGTTGAACAGACGTTCGCGGTTGGCGCTGAAAGTGGAGTGGTCCCAGACCTTGTCTTCGATGTTCAGGCCTACGAACCAGCGGTACAGCAGGTTGTAGTTGATCGCTTCGACCAACTGGCGCTCGCTGCGGATGGAGAACAGGATCTGCAGCAGCAAGGCCTTGAGCAGCATCTCCGGTGGCACCGATGGGCGGCCACGGCGGGCGTACACCGCTTCGAATTCGCGGTTCATGGTTGCCAGCAGCGCATCAACCACCGCGCGCAACTTGCGCAGCGGGTGTGCCTGCGGCACGCGCTCTTCAAGGCTGATGTAGCTGAACATCGCCCCCTGGAAGTCTTGGTTGCCTCTCATCGTCCTCGTCTGGGTCGTTCACCTATGGCTTCAGATCGTAGCGGCGAACGCGGGCGTCGGAGGGGGATTTTTCAACGGCCTGCTAGTGCTGCGACCCGAAAGTGTTGGGACATGAAAGCGCGCCTTCGCCCGCGAGGCGGCGTTGCCAATCCTCGCAATGGCCACGGTCGTTGCTGCGGTTCGCGCCTGACCCTTGGGGCGAAGCCATCGATCGCCTTTTGTTCCTCCGCTCCCCGGTTGCGGTACTAGGCCCTGTCCATCCAGCGGCGCAGCGCCGCGCTGGCCCAGTCCACCGCAACCGATAGCACCAGCATCGCCAGGATCACCGTGCCCGCCTGCGCATGGTGGAACAGCGACAGCTCCACGTAAAGCAACTGCCCCAGGCCGCCCGCGCCCACGAAGCCGAGGATGGCGGCCATGCGGATGTTCATCTCCCAGCGGTACAGCGTGTACGCCACCAGTTGCGGCGCCGCCCCGGGCAGCGTGCCGTACAGGAACGCCATGGCGCCGCCGCTGCCGGCCTGGCGCAGCGCACGCGCGGCCGTGGCTGGGGTGTTCTGCAGCGCCTCGGCATACAGCCGGCCCAGCACGCCGGTGGTGTGCAGGGCCAGGGCCAGTGCGCCGGCAAACGGCCCCAGGCCCACGGCCAGGGCGGTGAGCGTGGCCCATACCAGTTCGGGCACCGAGCGCAGTAGGTTCAGCAGCAGGTTCCAGCCCGCGCGCCGGCGCGGCAGGGCCAGCAGCAGCGCCAGCAGGGCGGCCAGCAGCGTGCCCACGATGGAGATGGCCAGCGTCTCCCACACGCCGCGCGCCACCTGCCGCAGCCAGGTGCTGCCCAGCTCGGGCGGGAAGAAGCCGCCGGCAAACTCCGCCATGCTGCGCGCCGCCTCGGCGGTGAAGAGCGCGGGCAAGTCCATGTCCAGCAGCCACAGGCTGGCGGCCAGGGCGGCCAGCACCGTCGCGGTCAACGCGCCGCTGCGCCAGCCCAGCGGCGCGGCGCGTGCCGCGGGGGGCGCATCCAGCGCGCGGCGCAGCCCGCCCGACAGCGCATCGGCCGCCAGCACCAGCAGCATGAAGGTCACAAGGATGGTGCACGCCTCGCCGCCGTTGAGCATCTTCATGGCCTGGTCCATGAGCTGGCCCAGCCCGCCCGCGCCCACGAAGCCCATCACCACCGAGGCGCGCACCGCGCATTCCCAGCGGTACACGGTGTAGGAGGTGAGTTCGCGCGCCGCCTGCGGCAGCAGGCCGTAGAGCAGGGCGATGGGCCGGCGCGCCCCACTGCGCGCCAGCGCCTGGGCGGGTGCGGCGGGCACGGATTCGAGGATCTCGGCATACACCTTGCCCAGCATGCCGCCGTAGGCCAGCCCCAGCGCCAGCACGCCGGCCGTCGGCCCCAGGCCGAACACGCGCACGAACACCAGCGCCCACACCAGCTCGGGGATGCCGCGCAGCACCGTGAGCACGCCGCGCGCTGCCGGGTTCAGCCGGGGGCGTTCGCGTGCAGCGTTGCTGGCCCAGTAGGCCAACGGCACCGCCAGCACGAAGGCCAATGCCAGCCCCGCAGTGGCAATCGCCAGCGTTTCCAGGGTGGCGCGCGCCAGCAGGGCCAGGAAGTCGGCCCCCGTTTCAGGCGGCAGAAACTGGCGCAGGAACCCGCCCAGCACGCGCAGGTTCTCGGGCGCCAGCAGCGCGGCCAGGTCAAAGCCCGACGCCTGCAACAGCGGCCACAGCAGCACCACGGCCAGCAGCGCGCCGCCCAGCCGCCCGCGTGCGGCCGGGTCGCGCAGGTGCGGTGCAGGGGGCGTCAACGGCATGAGGCGTAGCTGCTGGTGGTCGGGGGCGGCGTGGGCGTTTCATCCGGCGGGAGCGCGCCGTCGCCGGGCGGGGCGTACAGCGCCTGCAGCAGATCGGGCGTGACCGCGCCGGCCGGCAGGTCGAAGGCGATGCGCCCCTCGCGCAGGCCCACCACGCGCGCAAAGCAGGCCAGCGCCAGGTCCACCGCGTGCAGGCTGGCGACCAGCGTGGCGCCACGTGCGGCCGCGTCCTGCACCAGCAGCTGCACGGTGGCCAGCGCCAGCGTGGGGTCGAGGGCAGAGACGGGCTCGTCGGCCAGCAGCAGCGCTGGCTGCTGGTACAGCACGCGGGCAATGCCCACGCGCTGCAGCTGCCCGCCCGAGAGCTGGTCGCAGCGCGCGAACAGCTTGTCCTGCAACTGCACGCGCTGCAGCGCGGCGTGCGCACCCGGCAGGTCGGCCGGGTACAGCAGCGAGGCCAGCGCCTTCCATGCGGGCCATTGGCCCAGGCGCCCGGCCAGCACGGCGGTCACCACGCGCTGGCGCGGCGGCAGGGGCGGGGCCTGGTGCACGGTGCCGATGCGCGCGCGCAGCGCACGCGGCGGAGGCCACGAAGCATGGGGCGTGTCGGGCGACGAAGCGCCCAGCGCGGAGCCCAGCACGTGCACGCGGCCGGCGCTGGCGGGTAGGGCTGTGCCCAGCAGGTTCAGCAGGGTGGTCTTACCCGCCCCCGAGGGGCCGATCAGCGCCAGGCTCTCGCCCTGGCGCGCGGCCAGGGTGATGCCGCGCAGCGCCACATGGCCGCCGGGGTGGCATAGATCCACGCCGTTCAGCTCGAAGCTCATGGTTGCTCTTGTTTCAATAGCTGCTAGCGCTTATCCAGCAAGCGCTAGGGGCTGATTTGATCAAAAACGCCAATGGTGCACGCGCGGGCTACCTGGGCCAGGCCCGCGCGCGCCGGCGCGCTTACTTCAGCAGGCCGGCCGTCTTGGCGGCGTCTTCGATGCCGTCGTAGTTGCGCGGCTCGGTGGCGATGAAGCGCGAGGCGCGCTGCAGTTCCAGGATGGCCTTGTGCTCGGGCTTGGCGGGGTCGAGCGCCAGGAAGGCGGCCTTGATCTTCTGCACCACGGCGGGATCGAGATCGCCGCGCACGGTCCAGTTGTAGTCGAAGTAGGGTGGGGTGGTGGCGAACACCCGTACCTTGGACGGATCCACCTTCTTGGTCTCGACCAGCTTGTCCCAGACGGAGGCGTTGAGCACGCCGGCCTGCGCCTTGCCAGCGGCCACGAAGGCCACGGTCGCGTCATGCGCGCCGGAATAGGCCACGGTCTTGAAATCCCGCTCTGGCTGGACGCCGGCTTGCTGCAGGAAGTAGCGCGGCATCAGGCTGCCCGAGGTGGACGAGGGAGCGCCAAAGGCAAAGGTCTTGCCCTTGAGGTCGGCCAGGCCCTGGATGGTGGGGTCGGCGGTGATGAAGCGCGAGGTAAAGCGTGCGTCCTCCTCCCGCTGCACCAGCGGAATGGCCGTACCACCCGTGCGGATGCGCGCCTGCACGTAGGTGAAGCCGCCCAGCCAGGCCAGGTCCAGCTTGCGCGTGGCCAGGGATTCGACCACGGCGGCGTAGTCGGTTACCGGGGTGAACACCACCTTCATTCCGGTGGCCTGCGACAGGTATTCGCCCAGCGGCTTGAACTTGCGTTGCAGTTCGGTAGGCGCTTCGTCGGGGATGGCGGATACGCGCAGCACCTGCGGCTCGGCGGCCTGGGTGGACAGGAGGGGAGAGAAGCTGGCGACAGCGGCGGCGGCTGCGGCAAAGCGGCGCAGCGCCGCACGGCGTGCGGTCGTTGAAGAGGTCATGGCGGTGCGGGAAAGTTGAATCGAGCGCGCTGCAAGCCGAGGGCCTGCGGGGTGTGCGCGAGGGCCGCCATTGTCGCCCAAGGTGGCGCCGGCTGCCCGGAGGGCGCACGGCCGGCGGTGAACGCTCAGCCCGCCGCCTGGGGCGTGGGCAGCGCCGGGGGGCGCCGCCCCGGCAGCAGCAGCGCCACCCCCGCGGCCACCATCAGCAGTGCGCCCGACAGGCCGAAGGCGATCCAGTGCGTGCCGAAATGCTCATAGCCCCAGCCGCCCAGCCAGGCGCTGATCATCGCCCCCACCTGATGCCCCAGGTAGGCCCAGCCGTAGAGCACGCCCACCAGCCGCACGCCGAACATGTCGGCCAGGATGGCGGACGACAGCGCGATGCTGCCCGCCCAGGCAATGCCGCCGATCACCGAGGTGCCGTACAGCTCCAGGGTATTGCCCGCCAGCAGCAGCGCGAAGAACCCCACGCCGCGCACGCAATAGATGGCGGCCAGCAGCTTGCGCCGCGGCAGCCGGTCGGCCAGGCGCCCCAGCACCATGGTGCTGGGAATGGCCACCAGCCCGATCAGGCCGATGCCGAAGGCGCTGGTGGTGGCGTCAAAGCCATGGTCCATCAGCATGGGCATGCCGTGCGTGCCCAGCAGGTTCATGCTGAAGCCGCAGGCGAACAGGCCCAGCGTGATCTTGAGGAAGGTGCCGGTGCGCATGGCCTGCAGCACCGTGTAGTGCTGCCCTGCGGGAGCCACCGGGTTCGCCGCACGAACGGGGCTGCCGGGCGGCGGGGCATCGCCATCGGCAGGCGCCTCGTCGCGGATCACCCACAACGCCGTGGGCACGGTGATGACGGTGAACAGCGCGGCAAAGCCCAGCAGCGTGGCCTGCCAGCTCAGATGCTGCAGCGCGATGCCCAGTGCGGGCGTCATGATGGCGATGCCGGCCATGGAGCCCGTGGACAAGAAGAACAGCGCCATGCCCCGGCGGCGGTTGAACCAGCGGCTGATGACCGGCGTGAGTGCCACCGGGCTGGTGAATCCCGCGCCCACGGACATGAGGATGCCGAAGCTCAGCAGCAGCCCCAGCGGCGTGCGCGTGTTCACTGCCCAGAGTGTCGACGCCACCAGCAGGACCGTGCCCGCCAGCAGCACGAAGCGCGTGCCCCGACGCGCCACCAGCCAGCCCGCCAGCGGCATGGCCGCGCCGTAGCACAGCATGCCCACGGCGACGATGGCCGACAGCAGGCTGCGCGAAAAGCCCAGATCCTCGGTCATGGGCAGGAACAGCGGGCCCAGCCCCAGGCGCAGGCCCACGGTGAGGGCGGTGAGCACGGTGGCCGCGGCCACGATGTTCCAGCCGAAGTACCAGCGGGCCGGTGAGGAATCTTGAGAGGACATGGGAGCGACGGGCGTGGGGCCGGGTGAATGCGACCCTTGGTTGTAACGGCTGCCGTGGGCCGTGTGCGCCGGCTGCGGCCGGCGGCGCATCGCGATTGGCGATGGGGGCTGCCGCGGCGCGCGAGGGGCGGTGACCCGGTAGCCCGGTGGCCCGGTGGCCCCGGTGGCCCCGCGGCGCGGCAGCGACGGCGTCAGCGGCGGAACAGCCCGTCCGCGTCGATGATGGACAGCTCCACGTAGCTGAGGCCCGTGCGGTCGCCGGGGCCGTAGCCCAGCTCCAGCCCGCCCAGGTCGTAGTGGCTCATGCCGCCCAGCGCGGTGACGATCTTCTCGCGCGTGGGCTTGGGGCCGGCGCGGCGCAGGCCTTCCACCAGCACCTTGGCGGAGGTGAAGCCTTCCATCACCGAGGGTGACAGCGTCAGGTTGCCCTTGGCCTTGGCCAGAGCGGCGGCCTCGCGGTTGATGGCGTAGCCCATGGAGCGCACGTTGGGGAACACCTGCGTGACGATCACGCCGCGCACCGAGTCGCCCAGCTGGGCGACGAAGCCGCGGGATGCGTTGTTCGACACCGTGACCACCTGCATGGACGAGCCGGCCTTGCGCAGCGCTTTCACGCCGTCGCTCACCGCCACGCTGGAGCCGATCCAGATGACCGCCTGGGCCTGCGCCTGGATGAGCTGCGGCACGATGGTGGCGTAGTCCGGCTTGGCGCGGTCGGTCTTGATCACGGCCACGGGCTTGCTGCCCACGTTGGCAAAGCCCTTCTGGGCACCGGCCAGGCAGTCCTCGCCAAAGCTGTCGTCCACATGCACCACGGCGATGCGCTGGACCATGATGGTGTGCAGGTGCTCCACGGCCTTCTCGGTCTCGGCCTGGTAGCTGGAGCGCACGTTGAACACCAGCGGGTTGGCGGGCTTGTGGAAGGTCATCGCACCCGTGGAGGGCGCCACCAGCGCCACGCCGTGCTTGGCCAGGTGCGGCAGGATGGCTTCGGTGTGCGGCGTGGCGCGGCTCATGAACAGCGCGGCCACGTTGTCGTCTTCGATCAGGCGGCGCGCGTTCTCGCCGGCGAGCTTGGGCTCGAACTTGTCGTCCAGCGTGATCAGCTTGATGCGTTCGCCATGCACGCCGCCCTTGGCATTGACGTGGTCCAGATACAGGTGCACGCCCGCGACGGTCTCGCCCACGCTGGCCGCCACTGGGCCGCTGACGGCCGTGGTCTGCCCGATCAGGATGTCGGCAGAGGCGGCGCCGCCGCTCAGGGCGCCCGCCAGCAGGCAGGCGGCTTGCCAGGCGCGCAGGCGCCCATGGGGTTTCTGGTTCATGGTTCCTCCCTGTGCCCGCGTTGCACCAAGTGGGTGCATGGGCTGTGGTTTCGCACTGGCAGCGGGTAGCTGCAGTCCCTCAAAAGGTGCATATTGTGACCGCGATGTGGCACGGCCGGCGTACGTGGTGCGCGTGCCGCGCCAGAAAAGTCACATACCGGAACGCACATTCCCGCATCACGCACCTACCGTTGTGAAGCCAGCGCGGCCGCCGGCGATGCTGCCAGCCGCACGGCGCGATAACCTGCGGCGGTGGCCGGGTGCAATGGGCGCGCCTGCACGGCGCCGCGCGCAGCCCGGCGACGCATGCCGGCGCGCCGGTGGCCGTGGCCGTGGCGCGCGCTCAGGCGCCGCAGCGCTGCGGGGGCCAGCCATGCCCCGCGCCCATCAGCGCCATGGGCCGCAGGGTGGGACATGCAGGCGCCGAAAATCCCCATGCCGGCCCGGCGATCCCATGGCCGTGGGGAAGGGGGCCCCGGTTCAGCGTGGCCAGCGCCACCGTCGCCAGACATTCCTATACGCAGGGGCCGGCACCGGCCCCTGCGGCGCTGTGGTCAGGGGTGTCAGGGGCCGTCCGTGGGCCAGGGCGCGTCGCCGTAGAGTTGCTCCACGCCAATGCCCGTGGCCAGGCGTTGCAGCGGCAGGGGCGGCGGGTCCAGCGGCAGCCGCAGGCGCTGGTAGGCGCCTTCGCTGGACAGGCCGTAGGGCGCGGCGTCGCGGTTGTCGAAGGCGTAGAACACCCTGTCCGCGCCGGCCATGACCAGCGCCGCCAGGCACATGGGGCAGGGGTGGCCGCTGGCGTAGACCGTGCAGCCCGCCAGGCTGGGGTTCGCCCGCTGGCGTGTTGCGGCGCGCAGGGCCTGCATCTCGGCGTGGGTACTGGGGTCGTGGCTGTGCACGATGTCGTTCACGCCGGTGGCGATCACCTCGCCGCCGCGCGCGATCACCGCGCCGAAGGGCCGGCCCCCGCGGGCCCGGTTGTCATGGGCCAGGTGCACGGCCCGGCGCAGCAGGGCGGTATCGGTGGACATGGGAACTCCTGAAAAATGAGCGGCCCCCGCTTTCCCCGCGGGCTCCGCGCCCGGATTGTCCTTTGAACACAAAAACCCTGCCGATGAATCACGCATGTGACATGTGTGGCGCGGGCCGCTCGCCACAATAGCCGCTCAAAATCCTGCCGCCGCGCCTCCGTTGCCCACTGTGGGCGATGGCACGGCGTACCACAGACTCTTGGGGAGACACCTTCATGGCCCGTACCGCGCAACAACTCTTCGACCTCTCGGGCAAGACCGCCCTCGTCACCGGCGGCTCGCGCGGCCTGGGGCTGCAGATGGCGCACGCGCTGGGCGAGGCGGGCGCGCGCATCATGCTCAGCTCGCGCAAGGCCGAAGACCTCGAGCAGGCCGCCGCCGAGTTGCAGGCCGCCGGCATCGACGCGCGCTGGGTCGCCGCCGACTGCGCGCGCGAGGAAGACATCCATCGCCTGGCCAGCGAGACGCTGCAGCGCATGGGCGACGTGGACATCCTGATCAACAACGCCGGCGCGAGTTGGGGCGCGCCGGCCGAGGACCACCCCGTGGCCGCATGGGACAAGGTCATGAACCTGAACGTGCGCGGCTACTTCCTGCTGTCGCAGGCGATCGGCAAGCACAGCATGATCCCGCGCAAGAGCGGCCGCATCATCAACGTGGCATCCATCGCGGGGCTGGCGGGCAACCCGATCGAGATGAAGACCATTGCCTACAACACCTCCAAGGGTGCGGTGATCAACTTCACGCGCGCGCTGGCCTGCGAGTGGGGCGTGCACGGCATCGGCGTGAACGCGATCTGCCCGGGTTTCTTCAAGACCAAGATGGCCACCGTGCTCATCGAGACGCTGGGCGAGGAAAAGATGGCCGCGCACGCGCCGCTGCGCCGCCTGGGCGATGACGAAGACCTCAAGGGCATCACGCTGCTGTACGCCAGCGAGGCGGGCAAGCACATCACCGGCCAGTGGCTGGCCGTGGACGGGGGCGTGAGCGCGGTCATCGGCGGCTGACGGCAAGGGCGAACCACCGCGCCAGGGGCACTATCCTTGCGGTCTTTTTTTACCTTGAGCAAGGAGCTTCCCGTGCTGGATTTTGGTGCCGACATTCCCTTCGTCAAAGAGCTGGGCTTCACCCTGCATCACATGCAGGGCGGAACGTCCGAACTGCACTTTGAGGCGCGGCCCGAGCACATGAATTCCTACGCCGTCACCCATGGCGGCGCCACCATGACGCTGCTGGACGTGACCCTGGCCACGGCCGCGCGCAGCGATACGCCGGACATGGGCGTGGTCACCATCGAGATGAAGACCAGCTTCATGCACCCGGCGCGCGGCCCGCTGGTGGCCAAGGGGCGGCTGCTGCACCGCACGCGCTCGCTGGCCTTCGTCGAAGGGGCGGTGTACGACGCCGAAGGGCGCGTTTGCAGCCATGCCACGGGCACTTTCAAATACGTGCCCAAGGCCGTGCCCGGCGGCGTGTCCACCGACTGAGTCTTGAATGAAAAGTGGCTCTGGCGCTTATGTATCAAGCGCTGGAAGCTATTGAAACAATAGCAAAATTTAACCTGGAGATTTCGCATGCCACGCAACCAACAGATCCTCCTCGACAACCGCCCCCAGGGTGAAGCCACGGTGGGCAACTTCCGCCTGGTCACCACCGATACGCCTGCACTGCAGGACGGCCAGGTGCTGGTGCGCCACCATTACCTGAGCCTGGACCCCTACATGCGCGGGCGCATGAACGACAGCAAGAGCTACGCCGCCAGCCAGCCGCTGGGCGAGGTGATGATCGGCGGGACGGTGGGCGAGGTCGTCGAGAGCCGCCACCCGGTCTATGCCGTGGGCGACAAGGTGGTCGGCATGGGCGGCTGGCAGGAGTACAGCGTGGCCGACGGCAACACGCCCGGCATGCTGCGCAAGGTGGATACCACCCACGTGCCGCTGTCGGCCTACCTGGGGGCCGTGGGCATGCCCGGCGTGACCGCCTGGTACGGCCTGGTGAAGATCATCGCCCCGAAGGCGGGCGAGACCGTGGTCGTGAGCGCCGCCAGCGGCGCCGTGGGCAGTGCCTTCGGCGCGCTGGCCAAGGCGCGCGGCTGCCGCGTGGTGGGCATTGCCGGCGGCCCGGACAAGTGCCGCTATGTGACTGAAGAGCTGGGCTTTGACGCCTGCATCGACCACCGTGCGAACGGCGATTTGAAGAGCATGGCCCGCGCGCTCAAGGAAGCCTGCCCGGACGGCATCGACGGCTACTTCGAGAACGTGGGCGGCTACATCCTGGACGCCGTGCTGCTGCGCGCCAACGCGTTCGCCCGCGTGGCCGTGTGCGGCATGATCGCCGGCTACGACGGCCAGCCGCTGCCACTGCAGAACCCGGCGCTCATCCTCATCAACCGCATGAAGGTCGAGGGCTTCATCGTCAGCGAACACATGGAGGTGTGGCCCGAGGCGCTCAAGGAACTGGGAGGCCTGGCGGCCAGCGGCAAGCTGCGCCCGCGCGAGACCATCGCCCAGGGCCTGGCCGCGGCGCCCGAGGCGTTCCTGGGCCTGCTCAAGGGCAAGAACTTCGGCAAGCAACTGGTGAAGCTGGTTTGACGGTGCAGTGGAGCTGGGCACGGTTTGACGACCTGGGCGTGCACGCGCTGCACGATGCCCTGGCCCTGCGCTGCCGGGTGTTCATCCTGGAGCAGGGCCCCTACCAGGACCCGGACGGTGCGGACAAGCACGCCTGGCACCTGCTGGGCCGCGCGCAGCCGCAGGGGCCGCTGCTGGCCACGCTGCGCGTGGTGGACCCCGGCGTGAACTACGCCGAGCCCTCGATCGGCCGCGTGGTCTGCGCGCCCGAGGCGCGCGGAAGCGGCCTGGGCCGCGCGCTGGTGGCTGAAGGGCTGGCGCAGTGCCAGCGGGTGTGGCCGGGGCGCCCGGTGCGCATCAGCGCGCAGGCGCACCTGCAGCGCTTGTATGGCAGCCTGGGGTTTGCTACGGTGTCCGATCCCTATCTGGAAGACGACATCCCGCATGTCGAGATGCTGTGGAGCCCGCCGCCACAGGCCTGAAAGGGCGCAAGGCAGGGGCCGTCTTTCGCACCGCACCGGAGAGCGCGCATGACCGAACTCATCCTGCACCACTATCCCGCCTCGCCGTTTGCACACAAAGTGCGCTGCGTGCTCGGCTTCAAGCAACTGTCGTGGAAGTCGGTGATCGTGCCCAGCGTCATGCCCAAACCCGACGTGGTGGCGCTCACCGGGGGCTACCGGCGCACGCCCTTCCTGCAGATCGGGGCTGACATCTATTGCGACACGGCGCTGATCTGCGATGTGCTGGAGCATCTGCAGCCCGAGCCCGTGCTGTACCCGCCGCACCTCAAAGGCGTCTCGCGCGTGTTCGCCCAGTGGGCGGACATGGTGCTGTTCGGGGCTGCCATGGCCTACTGCCTGCAGCCGCGCGGGGCACAGGCGCTGTTCGCCGGCCTGCCCGATGGTGCGGCCGAGGCCTTTCGCAACGACCGCCGCGCCATGGGCACGGCGCGCACCCACCCGGCGGACGCCACGGCGGCCTACCGCTCGTACCTGCGGCGCATCGCCAACATGGTGGAAGAGCACGACTTTCTCTTCGGCACCGAGCCCTGCGTGGCCGACTTTGCCGCCTACCACCCGCTGTGGTTCACGCGCGAATGCGTGCCGGTGATGGCCGACATTCTCTCGGCCACGCCGGCGGTGCTGGAGTGGATGGATCGCATGGCCGCGCAGGGCCAGGGCCGCGCGGAGAAGTTCAGCGCCCAGGACGCCGTCACCGTTGCCGCAGGCGCGCTACCCCAGCCGCTGCCCGCCGAGGCCTTCCAGGACGAGCATGGCATCCCCCTGGGCAGCCGCGTGACGATCACCGCCGAGAGCTTTGGGCCCGAGCCCACCGAAGGCACGCTGATCGCTGCCACGCGCACGCGCTACACGCTGGCGCGCACCGATCCGCGCGCGGGCGACGTGCATGTGCACTTCCCACGCGTGGGCTATGTGCTGCGCCGCGCCGCATGAGATTTCCATTCATAGACCGCAGGAGACACACAGCATGATCGACAACTTCGCCGGCAAGACCGCCGTGCTCACGGGGGCGGGCTCGGGCTTTGGCCTGGAGTGCGCCCGCATCGGCGCGCGCCTGGGCATGAACCTGGTCCTGGTGGACGTGCAGCAGGACGCGCTGGAGCGCGCCGCCGTGGAGCTGGCCGCCGCTGGCGCCCCCGTGCTGGCGCGCCGGGTGGACGTGTCCAACGCCGCGCAGATGGAGCAACTGGCACAGGACGTGGTGCAGCACTTTGGCGCGCCGCACCTGGTGTTCAACAACGCGGGCGTGGGGTCGGGCGGGCTGGTGTGGGAGAACTCGGCCCGCGACTGGGAATGGGTGCTGGGCGTGAACCTGATGGGCGTGGTGCACGGCGTGCGCCTGTTCACCCCGCTGATGCTGCAGGCCGCCAAGGACGACCCCGCCTGGCGCGGGCACATCGTCAACACCGCCAGCATGGCCGGCTTGCTGGCCCCGCCCAACATGGGCATCTACAACGTCAGCAAGCACGCCGTGGTGGCACTGAGCGAGACGCTGTACCAGGACCTGGCGCTGGTCACCGACCAGGTGGGCGCCAGTGTGCTGTGTCCGTATTTCGTGCCCACGGGCATCAGCCAGAGCGAGCGCAACCGCCCGCAGGTGCTGGCGGACGAGCGGCCCACCAAGAGCCAGCTCATCGGCCAGGCCATGATCGGCAAGGCCGTCACCAGCGGCAAGGTGACGGCCGCCGAGGTGGCGCAGAAGGTCTTCGACGCCGTGGCGGCGGGGCAGTTCTACATCTACAGCCACCCGCAGGCGCTGGGGGCCGTGCGCACGCGCATGGAAGACGTGGTGCAGGCTCGCAACCCCACCGACCCGTTCGCGGACAAACCCGAGCTGGGGGCGCAACTGCGGGCGGCGTTGCGCGCGCAGTGACCGGATTTTGAATTGAAATGGCTTCTGGCGCTTGCTGGATAAGCGCTAGCAGCTATTGAAAATGTAGCGTTTGCGCGACCACCCAGGTGCAGGGTGCGCAGAGCATCCGCTCAGGGCGCCGGGCGCACCAGCCGTATGGGCAGGCGCGTGCTGCGGCCCACGTCGCCGCGGGCCTCGCCGCTGGTCATGTCCACGGCCCAGCCCTGCTGCACCGACAGGCTGCTCTCGCCCGCGCCGCCGCGCGCCACGTTGCCGTAGGCGTAGGGGTTCACGCTGAGGGTGTTGACGCTGGCGGTGCCGGTCCAGTGCCATTCCAGCGGTGCATTGGGAAAGAGTTGGGGGTCGACCGAGGGCGGCTGCGCGTTGCGGTTGACCAGTCGGCGCAGCTCGGGCACGCGCGGCAGGCGCCAGCGCACGCCCTCGTCCTTCCAGCGCTGGCGCACCAGCGCCTGGGCCTCGCCGTAGGTGTAGCGCAGGGCCACGCCGGTGCAAGTGGCGCCTGTCCATTGCATGCCCTGCGCGCAGCGCGGCCAGGCCAGCCGCGCCTGCGTATCGATCACCAGCGCGCCGTCGGGCGACGGCACCAGCACCGGCTGGGCGGGCGCGACCGGAACGGGCGGGGCGTCGTCGGCCTCGTCCTCACGGTCCGTGGCGGCGAGGGCGGGCGCGGCCAGGAGCAGGGCGCCAGCGCACAGGGCCAGGGTGGCGGCCCAGCCGCGCAGGGCGGGGCGATCGGGGGCAGGGGCATGCGGTGTCTCCGGGCGAGGCAGTACAGGACGGCAGGAACAGTGCGGCCGAGCCGCGCACGCGATTGTCGGGCGGCGGCTGGGCCAGGCAACCCGTGAACAGCGGGCTGGAAGGGCGGCTTTTGCGGCCATCGAACGCACGCGGGTGCCGGCCGCGGCGCTGCATGGGAGGCGATGTGGGCCTTCGCGCAGCGCGCCAGCACGATCCGGCCAGTGTGGCGACAATCGCCCGAATGCCCTTTTCCCCGTTCTTCCGCATGGCCCTGATCCTGGGCCTGCTCTCGGCCATCGGCCCATTTGCCATCGACATGTACCTGCCGGCGCTGCCGGCCATCGGCGCGGCGCTGCGGGCCGACGTGGGGGCGGTGCAGTGGAGCCTGACGGCCTTCTTCCTCGCACTGGGCGTGGGCCAGTTGGTCTACGGCCCGGTGTCCGACATGGTCGGGCGCAGGCCGCCGCTGTTCTTCGGGCTGGGCCTGTTCACGCTGGCCAGCGTGGGCTGCGCGCTGGCGACCGACGTGCACACGCTCGTGCTGCTGCGCTTTGTGCAGGGGCTGGGCGCGGCGGCGGGCATGGTGATTCCGCGCGCGGTGGTGCGCGACCTGCACACGGGCACCGAGGCGGCCCGGCTCATGTCGCTGCTGATGCTGGTGTTCAGCGTGTCGCCCTTGTTGGCGCCATTGGTGGGCAGCGGCGTGATCGCGCTGGCCGGCTGGCGCGGCGTGTTCTGGGTGGTGGCGGTGGCGGCGCTGGCCGGGCTGGTGTTGGTCCAGCGGGCGCTGCACGAGACACGGCCCGCTGGCCGGCGGGTGCGCAGCTCCGTGGGCAGCGCGGCTGCGGCCTACACGACGCTGCTGCGCGACTGGCACTACCTGGGGCTGGTGGGCATCGGCGGCTGCTCCATGGCGGGTTTCTTCGTTTACCTGGCGGGCTCGCCTTTCGTGCTGATCAACCACTACGGGTTGTCGCCGGTGCAGTACAGCGTGGCGTTTTCGGTCAACGCGGCGGCCTTCTTCGCCAGCGCGCAGCTCACGGCGCGGCTGGGGCGGCGCTACGGCATGGCGCCGGTGGTGAAGGCGGCCGCCAGCGGCGCGGGCGCGGTCATGCTGGCCCTGCTGGCGCATTACCTGCTGGGCGGCGACCGGCTGGCCGTGCTGCTGGTGCTGTACTTCGTCGCCAGCGCGCTGATGGGGCTGGTGATCCCCACCACCTCCGTGCTGGCGCTGGAGGAGCACGGCACCATTGCGGCGACGGCGTCCGCCCTCATGGGCACGCTGCAGATGCTGATCGGCACCCTCGCCATGGCGGCGGTGGGCCTGTTTGCCAGCGACGCGCCCCTGCCCATGGTGGTGGGCATGGCCACAGGGGCGCTGACGGGGGTGGCGCTGACCTGGATCACGCTGGGGCCGGCGGGCGCGCAGCGCATCGCGCACGGCGCCGCGAAAGACATCGCCCCGGAGCGCCGGCCATGAGCGG
The DNA here is from genome assembly GCF_000022305.1 of [Acidovorax] ebreus TPSY. Lineage (NCBI taxonomy): Bacteria > Pseudomonadati > Pseudomonadota > Betaproteobacteria > Burkholderiales > Comamonadaceae > Diaphorobacter > [Acidovorax] ebreus. The sequence continues at coordinate 2,139,284 of NC_011992.1, read as the reverse complement.
CTTACCCGTGGGTGCGCCGCCCCTGGCCGACGGCCTGCCGCAGCCCGCACGCCGCCAGGCGATGCTGGTCATCGTTCTCGGGCTCACGCTGGCGGTGCTCGACAGCAGCATCGTCAACCTGGCGCTGCCCGACATCGCACGCCAGTTGCAGTCGGGCGCGGCGCAGAGCGTGTGGGTGGTCAACGCCTACCAGCTCGCCACGCTGGTCGTGCTGCTGCCGCTGGCCGCGCTGGGTGAGCGCGTGGGCTACCGGCGCGTGTACTTGGTGGGCATGGCGCTGTTCGCGCTGGCGTCGGTGGGCGCCATGCTGGCGGCCAGCATGCCCGCCTTGATTGCCGCGCGGGCGTTGCAGGGCCTGGGCGCCGCGGGCGTGATGGCCGTGAATGCGGCGCTGGTGCGCCTGATCTATCCGCGCGCACAGCTGGGCCACGGCATGGCCATCAATTCGCTGGTGGTGGCCACCGCGTCCATGGCGGGGCCGTCGGTGGCGGCGGCCATCCTGTCGGTGGCGTCGTGGCCCTGGCTGTTTGCCATGAACCTGCCCTTGGGCGTGGGAGTCTGGTGGCTGGGGTGGCGCGCGCTGCCGGTCAATCCTCCATCCGCCAACCATGCGCCGCGCTTTTCCGCCATCGACGTGCTACTCAACGGCGCCATGTTCACGCTGCTGTTCCTGGGCGGGGAGCAACTGGGCGTGCGCAGCGCGGCGCAGGGCGGCAGCGCGGCTACGGGTGCGATCCTGCTGGCCGCGGGTGTGGCCGTGGGGGCGGTGTTCCTGTGGCGCCAGCGCGGCTTGGCGGCGCCGCTGTTTCCGGTGGACCTGCTGCGCATTCCGGTGTTCGCCCTGTCGATGGGCTCGTCCGTGGGGGCGTTCTGCGCGCAGATGCTGGGCTTTCTGTCGCTGCCCTTCCTGCTGTTGGAGGCGCAGGGCCGCACCCACTTGGAGGCCGGACTGCTCATTACGGCCTGGCCCCTGGCCACCGCCGTGGTGGCGCCGCTGGCGGGCCGATTGATTGGCCGCTACCCGGACGGCCTGCTCGGCGGCATTGGCATGGCGGTGTTTGCTGCCGGCCTGGTCTCGCTGGGCCTGATGCCCGCGCAGCCCGCGGACTGGAACGTGGCCTGGCGCATGGCGCTGTGCGGTGCGGGCTTTGCGCTGTTTCAGTCGCCCAACAATCACACCATCGTCACCTCGGCCCCGCTGCACCGCAGCGGCGCGGCCAGCGGCATGCTGGGCACCGCGCGCCTGACGGGCCAGACACTGGGCGCCGTGTCGCTCGCGGCCATCTTCGCCCTGCGGCCGGGGCACGATGGAAGCGCGGAGTCGCTGGCACTGCTGGTGGCAGGGGCGTGCGCGGTGGTGGCAGGGGTGTGCAGCTCGCTGCGGGTGAGGCAGCGGTAACAGAGGCAGAGCCGTGGCGCTTGTGCGCCCCATGTGGGCGGCGTTCTTGGCCTCCCTTTGGCGCAAGAAGAACGTCGTGCGGGCGCGGCAGTCTGTGATCGTCAGATCGTCAGAAAAGATAGCTGCCAGCGCATGCCAGTCAAGCGCTAGAGCTATTTTGATCATAAAGAACCACCTGTTCCGCCAGCCGCTGCACTGTCAGCGGCGCACAGCCTTCCGCGTGGTTGCTGATGGTCACGAAGGCGTTTTGGTCCCGTCCGCAGATGCCCGCCACCGTGCGCGCCAGCAGCGCCAGGTTGTCGGGATCGGGGTCGTGAATGCGGTCGTAGGGCGCGTAGCCCTTTTCAGCGGCTTCATACCCCTGCGGGCCGTGCACGGGGTTCAGGTTCCACCGGCAGACCAGTGGGCCGGGCCAGAGCAGGCGCAGCAGCGGCAGTTGCTCGGCCAGGGGCGGCAGGCGCGCGTGCAGGCCCAGGCAGTAGGTGGCACCGCTGCTGCGCAGTACGTCGGCGAAGTGGGGCAGGTGCGCGGGCGCCAGCCATTCGGGGTCGCGCACCTCGACGGCCAGCACGGCGTCGGGCGCCGCGGGGCGCAGCGCCGGTTGGGCCTGCAAGAGCGTGCGCAGTCGCTCCAACACCTCGGGCAGGCGGTCCAGCAGGTTCCAGGGCAGCGGGCTCAGCTGGAACACCAGCGCGCCGGTGCGCTGGCCCAGCCCCTCCAGTGCGGGCGCCACGAACTCCTGGGCGGCCAACTGCGCATCCAGGAAGGCCGGGTTGGGCTCGCGTCCACGGCCGTCCTCGCTGCGCACCAGCGCGTCGGTGACCAGGCTGGGCGCCTTGACCACAAAGCGGAAGTCCGCCGGCACCTGGGCCGCGTAGCGCGCATAGTCGCTGGCCGTGAGCGGGCGGTAGAAGCTCCGGTCGATGCTCACGGTGCGCATCAGCGGATGCTGGGCGAGCACGGGCAGGCCTTTGCGGGCCAGCAGCTGTTCGGAATGCGTCCCCTCCCACACGAGGCCCTGCCAGCCAGGGTAGCTCCAGGAGGAGGTGCCCAGGCGCAGCGTGGGCGGCAGCCGGTTGGCGAGTGCGTGCAGGTCAACGTCCCAGGTGGCGGGATGCACGCCGGTGCGGCGGGTGGGCGACTTTTCCCGTGGGCGGGCGGGGGTGTCTTCCGGTGGTCGTGGCGGTGCTGAGGGCGATGGCGGCGCACCGCCAAACAGATCGTCCTGCATGGATCACAGGCCCTCGAACAGGCCGCCCGCGTTGAGCAGGGCGTAGACGATCTCGGGGTGCCGCTCCATGCTTTTCTTGATGGCCGCTGGGATGGCCTGGCGCGTCTTGCGGCACAGGCCCGGCTGCTCCTGGACCAGCACGGTGATGCCGCGCAGGCTGCGTACCTCGTTGGGGCTGGTGCCGATGGTCAGGCGTACGCCGAGCTGCTCGAACAGGCGCTGCTCCAAGTGGCGCAGGTCGGCCAGGCTGGTGAGGCTCTCCAGGCGCTGCACGAGGCGCTTTTCCTCCTCGCGCGTGAGGCGCAGGATGCGCACATCACCGCCGGGCGTGCGCATCAGCGCGTCGCGCTCGCACACGCAGGCGCCGGGCGGGCATTCGGTGCGGAGGGGAAAGGGCGGGGTGGACATCGGCAGTTGCAATTTTAGGGAGCAAGCCCTGTGGCAAACTCCCGCGCTTCGTGTTTTGACCCGTCTCAGAAGGCACATGCAGCAGATCGTTCGGCAGTTGGCCGCAGAAATCAAAGTCACCGAATCCCAGGTCCGCGCAGCGGTGGAGCTTCTCGATGGCGGGGCCACCGTGCCCTTCATCGCGCGCTACCGCAAGGAGGTGACCGGCGGCCTGGACGATGTGCAGCTGCGCGAGCTCGAAGCGCGCCTGGCCTACCTGCGCGAGCTGGAAGACCGCCGCGTGGCCGTGCTGAAAAGCATCGACGAGCAGGGCAAGCTCACCGACGCATTGCGCGCTGCCATTGCTGCTGCTCCAACGAAGCAGGAGTTGGAAGACATCTACCTGCCGTTCAAGCAAAAGCGCCGCACCAAGGGCCAGATTGCCCGCGAGTTCGGCATTGAGCCGCTGGCCGACAAGCTGCTGGCCGACCCCACGCTGGATCCGCACGCCGAGGCCCAGGCTTTCTGCCAGCCCGCCACCACGCTCGATGACGGCAAGCCGGGGCCCGACTTCTCGACCACCTTCGCCGTGCTCGACGGCGTGCGCGACATCCTGTCCGAGCGCTGGGCCGAGGACGCCGTGCTGGTGCAGTCGCTGCGCGAATGGCTGTGGGCCGAGGGGCTCTTGCGCAGTAAGAAGGTGGAGGGCAAGAACGAGAATGACCCCGAGGTCGCCAAGTTCCGCGACTACTTTGAGTACGACGAACCGATTGGCCGCGTGCCCTCGCACCGCGCGCTGGCGGTGTTCCGCGGTCGCGCGCTGGAGATTCTGGAAGCCAAGCTGGCGCTGCCTGAGCCGCAGGCGAATTCCACGTTCAAGCCCGAGCCGGGCCAGCCCAGCATTGCCGAGGGCAAGATCGCCCTGCACCTGGGCTGGAGCCACCAGGGCCGCAAGAGCGACGACCTGCTGCGCAAGTGCGTGGCCTGGACCTGGCGCGTGAAGCTCAGCCTGTCCACCGAGCGCGACCTGTTCTCGCGCCTGCGCGAAGAGGCCGAGAAGGTGGCCATCAAGGTGTTTGCCGACAACCTGCGCGACCTGCTGCTGGCCGCGCCCGCCGGCCCGCGCGCCGTGATGGGGCTGGACCCCGGCATCCGCACCGGCGTGAAGGTGGCCGTGGTGGACCGCACCGGCAAGCTGGTGGAGACCGCCACCGTCTACCCGCACGAGCCGCGCCGCGATTGGGACGGCAGCCTGGCCACGCTGGGCCGCCTGTGCATGAAGCACGGCGTGCAGCTCATCGCCATTGGCAACGGCACCGCCAGCCGCGAGACCGACAAGCTGGCGGCCGAGCTGATCAAATTAATGCAAAAACAGGCCGTAGACCAGGCAGATCAAGCGCTACCAGCTATTGAAAAGATAGTGGTGAGTGAGGCCGGCGCCTCGGTGTATTCGGCCAGCGAGTACGCCAGCCAGGAAATGCCCGACGTGGACGTGAGCCTGCGCGGCGCCGCCAGCATTGCGCGCCGCCTGCAGGACCCGCTGGCCGAGCTGGTGAAGATCGAGCCCAAGAGCATTGGCGTGGGCCAGTACCAGCATGACGTGAACCAGAGCGAGCTGGCGCGCACGCTGGACGCCGTGGTCGAGGACTGCGTGAACTCCGTCGGCGTGGACCTGAACACCGCCAGCGCGCCGCTGCTGGCGCGCGTGTCGGGCCTGTCGGGCAGCGTGGCCAAGGCCGTGGTGCGCTGGCGCGAGCAGCACGGTGCCTTCAAGAACCGCAAGCAGCTCATGGAGGTCAGCGGCCTGGGCGCCAAGACTTTCGAGCAGGCGGCGGGCTTCTTGCGCATCCGCGATGGCGACAACCCGCTGGACATGACCGGCGTGCACCCCGAGACCTACCCCGTGGTCGAGCAGATCATGGAAAAGACCGGCAAGCCGGTGGCCGAGCTCATGGGCCGCGCCGAGATGCTCAAGACGCTCAAGCCCGAGCTGTTCGCCAACGAGAAGTTCGGCGTGATCACCGTGCGCGACATCCTGGGCGAACTGGAAAAGCCCGGCCGCGATCCGCGCCCCGACTTCAAGGTGGCGCGCTTCAACGAGGGTGTGGAAGACATTGCCGACCTGCGCGAGGGCATGGTGCTGGAGGGCACGGTGAGCAACGTGGCCCAGTTCGGCGCCTTCGTGGACCTGGGCGTGCACCAGGACGGGCTGGTGCACGTGAGTCAGCTCAGCCACAAGTTCGTGAATGACGCGCGCGAGGTCGTCAAGACCGGCGACATCGTCAAAGTGAAGGTGCTGGAGGTGGACGCGGCGCGCAAGCGCATCAGCCTGAGCATGAAGCTGGACGCCGCGCCGGCCCGGCGCGACGGCCCGCGCGACAACCGCTTCGAAGGCGCGGGCCGTGGCTACGCCCCACCGCGCCGCGCGGCCGAGCCGGCACAGCCCTCGGCCATGGCCTCGGCCTTCGCCAAGCTGCAGCAGGGCAAGCGCTGAAGCGCTGCCCGTAAACAACCGTAAGAGTTGCATGGATAATGGCCCGACCTTCCTGTCTGGGCGATCCGATCCATGGAGTTGAACGCACTGCTGGCGCAGCCCATCACGCTGCCCAGCCTGCCACGCGCGGTTGCGCTGCTGATGAACGAGCTGAGCGCGGTCGAGCCCAACCTGCGGCGCCTGAACCAGCTCTTCGGCACCGACCCTGCACTGGCCGCACGCCTGCTGGAAGAGGCGAACACGCCCCCATTCGCCGCGCAGCGCCAGATCGGCGGTATTCCTGAGGCGCTGGCGCTCCTGGGTGTGTCCCAACTGCGCGCGCTGGTGGCGTCCGCGCCGCTGGGGACCACGTCCCGCTCGGTGCCGGGGATGAACCTGCAGCACTTCTGGCGCTACAGCCTGCACACGGCCAAAGTGGCACGCGCGCTCGCCGGGCTGGTGCACCACAACCAGATCGCCGCCTATACGGCCGGCCTGCTGCACGGGGTGGGCGAGCTGGCCATGCACCTGGCCGACGCGGGCCGCATGCAGACCCTCAACAGCCTGGTGGGCCCGCTGGACCTGCGCCGCGCCCGGCTGGAGCAGCACCTGTGCGGCTACTGCTACGCCCATGTGAGCGCGGGGCTGGCCTGGCGCTGGCAGTTGCCCGAGACCGTGGTGGACGCGCTGCGCCACCACCATGCGCCGTTCGACAACGATGTGTACGAGCCGCTGGCGGGCGTGCTGCACCTGGCCGCGTGGCGCGCCCGCGCGCGCGAGGCGGGGCTGGATGCGCGCGAGCTGGCGGGGTCTTTCCCCGGCGAAGTCGGCATCGCGCTGGGGTTGGACATCGACATGGTGCTGCAGCAGGACCCGATTGACTGGAAGGTCCACCCCGACGCGGGCGATTACGTGTGAGCCGGCGCATGCGTGAGGCGGGGGCGTGATGAAGGCGCTGTGCATCCATGCCGGTCCGCAGGCGCTGCGGCACATCGGGCGCCATGGCCTGGCGCCGAGCGACGTGGCCGTGATTCCCGCGGCCGCGGGCGGCCCGAAGGGACTCATCCTCGGCCCGCTGGACCGGTTTGTTTTTGGTGAATGGCTGGCGCAGTCGGCACAGCCGGTGGACTTGGTGGGCGCCTCCATCGGCGCGTGGCGCATGGCCACGGCGTGCCTGGATAACAGCCTGCCGGCCTTCGAACGGTTGGAGCACGACTACATCCACCAGGAGTACGAGCTGCCCCCCGGCGCGCGCCGCCCCACGGCGGACGCGGTGAGCGCGCAGTTCGGCCAGAACCTGCAGGCCTTTTTTGGCGGCCGTGTGGACACGGTGCTGGGCCATGCGCGCTACCGGTTGCACATCGTCGCCGCGCGCGGGCGCCACCTGCTGGCGCGCGAGCACCGGTGGGCCACGCCGCTGGGCTACCTGGGCGCTTTCGCCAGCAATGCGCTGCACCGCCGCGCGCTGGCGCTGTGGCTGGACCGCGTGGTGTTCTCCACCGCTGCGCCGGGCGCGCTGCCGTTTGACGTGCGCGACTTCCGCACCCACCAGGTGGCCTTGACCCCGCAGAACTTCATGCCCGCGCTGCAGGCCAGTTGTTCCATTCCCTTCGTGCTGCGCGCCGTGCACGATATCGCCGGCGCACCGCGCGGCGCCTACTGGGACGGGGGCATCACCGACTACCACCTGCACCTGCGTTATCAGGCACCAATCGCTATTAAAAATATAGCTGATACCGCTTTACCCGCGGGTGCTGCAGGCCAAAACGGCTTGGAAAGTGCACCGGGGATCGTGCTGTACCCGCACTTCCAGCACCGCGTGGTACCCGGCTGGCTGGACAAGGGGTTGCCCTGGCGCCACCGCGCCACGCCGGCGCTGGACCGCATGGTGTTGCTGTCGCCCCATCCCGACTGGGTGCGCAGCCTGCCCGGCGGCAAACTGCCGGACCGCACCGATTTCACCCGCTACGGCACCGACACGGCCGCGCGCGCCCGTGCCTGGAGCACCGCGACGGCGGCGGCGCAGCAGCTGGCGGACGAGTGGGCGCAGTGGCTGCGGCGGCCCGATCCCGCCCGCGTCCAGCCGCTGTGAGTGTGTCCGCCGCGGCGTGCCGCGGCAGCGTCACCGGGGGCGAAAGACCAGCACGTGGCCCGCGGCGGTGCCGTCGGGCGCGTGCACGGCCGCCACGGAGTAGTCCACCGTGCGCGGCGCACCCGAATGGCAGGCGAGGATCGCGGTGGCCGGGGCGCCCGCGCCGTGCGCAGCATGCCCCTGCGTTCCCGAGGCGGCGAGCACGGAGTGCGGTGGCTCCAGGCGAAAGACCTCATCGACGTGGCGGCTGACCGTCTGCCCCTGCGCGAGCTCGATGACCCGCTGGGCCGCGCCGTTGATCGTGCGCACGAGGCCCTGAGCGTCCATGGTGATGACGCCATCGGCCACGGCGTCCAGCGCGGCCTCCGCACACGCACGGCCGGCGCGCTCTGCCTGCAGTGCCTGGGTGTGCTCCGTCATGTCCACCAGCACGCCGATGGTGCCGGCGGGTACGCCGTCGGGCGCGGTGAAGGTGGCGTGGTAGCAGGCCATCTCGTGCGGCACGCCCTGCAAGGGGCGTACGGTGGTCTGCCATCCCGAGGGCCGGTCGGACAGCCGCTGGGCCAGGACGATGGAGGAGTCCACGCCGTCGGCCCAGAGCTGGTCCAGCGTGCCCGCGACGGTGGCGGGGCGGGAGGCATTGAGCAGTTCGCGCCAGGCCTTGTTGGTCTCCAGGTGCGCGCCATCCGCGCCCAGCACGAACAAAGGCAGAGGCAGGGCGTTCACCAGCTGGCGGCGAAAGTGCAGCTGCTCGTTCTGCTGCCGCTGGGTTTCCTGCAGGGACAGCACCAAGGACTGGACCTTGCCCGCCATGTCATTGAAGGTGTCGGCGATTTCGCGCGCCTCCAGCGTGCCCGTGCGGCGTATGCGCGCGTCCAGGTGGCCTTGCTTGAAGCGCTCCGCCGCGTGCCGCATGCGGTCCAGCATGCGGTCGTTCGCTCGCAGGATCAGGGTCAGCAGGAGCAGGATGGTGAAGATGTTCAGCGCCGTGATGCGCAACTGCGTGGCCAGGGCGCTCCAGGCGCGGTCCACGTAGTGCTGGGGCCACAGCGCCAGCGCCAGCTGCCCCGTGCGGCCGTCCGCCAGCCGGTGCGCCACCGTGTGGCGCGGGGCGGGCAGGTCCAGCAGCTGCACGAACCACGGCGGCGCCTTGGTGGGCGGCATGGCGTTGCGCAGGTCGACGGCCGGGCGGGAGGGCAGTTCCCAGCGGATGGACTGGATCGGTGCGTCCGCGACCTGCGCGGCCTGGCGCAGGCGCTCCTGCGCTGCGGCATTGCCGGCAGGCTCGTCCAGCGCCTGCAGCACGGCGTACGCGGCTGCCTGCAGCTCTGCGCGCATGCGCAGCTGCGCCTCCTCACGCTCGGCGCCCACCAGCGCGTGGTAGCGCAGCAGCGTGACCGCCACCATGATCAGCACAATGGGAACGTATAGGCGCGGGTAGGTGCCTTGCGTCAGCCATTTGGAGAGCGGGTATGTGCGCATGCGGTACGCGGCCCCGCCGAACCGGCGGAATGCGTGTTAATAAATGTTAAGCGCACCAGTGTAGCGAGGCCGCCGGGCGCCTGCTCGGCGGACGCTGCCGCGGGTCAGAGCGACTCGATCAGCATCTCCCGGTAGTCATCTGGCGTGGCCAGGCGGGGATTGGTCTTGTGGCAGTGGTCGGCCAGGGCGCCCTTGATCACGTCGTCGAACACCGCCTCGGTCACGCCCATGGCGGCCAGCCCCGTGGGCAGGCCCAGGCGTGCGCTCATGTCGCGGATGGCATCGGGGATGTCGCTGGCGGAGGCCAGGCCCATGGCATGGGCCATGCGCTCCAGGCGGCGCTCCTTGCGCACCGATTCGGCTTGCGCGTTGAAACGCACCACGGCGGGCAGGAACACGGCGTTCAGCGTGCCGTGGTGCAGGCGCGGGTTCAGCCCGCCCAGGCTGTGGCTCAGGGAGTGCACGCAGCCCAGGCCCTTCTGGAAGGCCATGGCGCCCTGCATGCTGGCGCTCATCATGGCCAGGCGCGCGTCGCGGTCCTGGCCGTCGCGCGTGGCGGCCTCGATATGGTGCCAGCCGCGCTCCAGACCATCGAGAGCAATACCGTCCGCCGGCGGGTTGAAGGCGGCGGACATGAAAGTTTCCATGCAGTGCGCGACGGCGTCCATGCCTGTGGCGGCCGTCAGCAGGGGCGGCAGGCCCAGCGTGAGGCCGGGGTCGCAGATGGCGGCCTTGGGCACCAGGTGCCAGGAGTGAAAGCCCAGCTTGCGGTGGTCATCCACGATGATGATGGCGCCGCGCGCCACCTCGCTGCCCGTGCCGCTGGTGGTGGGCACGGCGATCAGCGGCGCGGCGCGCTCGGTGATGCGCGGCGAACCCCCCTCGATGGTGGCGTAGTGCGTGAGCGGGCCGTCGTGCGTGGCGGCGATGGCAATGCCCTTGGCGCAGTCGATGGCGCTGCCACCGCCCACGGCGATCAGGCCGTCGCAGCCCTGGGCCTTGTAGAGTTCCACGGCCGCGCGCACGGCCGCCTCGGTGGGGTTGGAGGGCGTCTGGTCGAACACGGCGACGTTCAGGCCGGGCAGGGCGTCCAGTGCCTGCTGCAGCACGCCGGCGGCCTTCACGCCGGGGTCGGTGACCACCAGGGGGCGGGTGATGCCGATGCGCTCGCATTCTGCTTTGAGCAGGCGCACGGCGCCGAATTCGAACTGGATCTGGGTGACGTAGTAGATGAAAGCCATGGTGTGCGAAAGAGAGGGAGTGCCAGTAGGATCGCCCGACACACTACAACCAGGAGACACGCATGACCATGAAGCAAACCCTCATCGCCCTGTGCGCGGGGGTCACCTTGGCGACCGGCCTGGGCGCCCAGGCCGAGTGCCTCAGCGACGCTGCGGTGGGGGCGATGGCCTCGCACTACGCCGCCAAGACCCCCGCGCCCAACTTCCCGGCGCTGTCTGACGCCGACGGCGCCTGCACCCGCGCCAAGTTCAATGCGCTGCTGGGCGCCCGGCTGGGCAAGGTGGTGGGCTACAAAGCCGGCCTCACCAACCCCGCGGTGCAAAAGCGCTTCAACACCGACAAGCCGGTGTGGGGCAAGCTGTACGAGGGCATGGTGCGCCCCGGCGGCAGCACCGTGCCCGCCGCGTTTGGGGCGCGCCCGCTGTACGAGGCCGACCTGCTGGTACGCGTGAAGGATGCGGCCATCAACCACGCGCGTACGCCCGAGGAGGTGCTGCAGCACATCGACCAGGTGATCCCCTTCATCGAGCTGCCCGACCTGGTGGTGCAGGCGCCGCCCCAGCTCAACGGCGCCGGCGTGGGCGCGATCAACGTGGGCGCGCGCCTGGGTATCGCCGGGCAGCCTATCGCCGTGCCGGCGACGCGCGGCGAGCGCTATGCGCTGCTGGACGCGCTGGAGCGCATGACCGTGCAGCTCACGGACCATTCCGGCGCGCTGCTCGCCAGCGGCAAGGGCAGCGATATCCTCGGGCATCCGCTCAACGCCGTGGTCTGGCTGGCCCAGGCGCTGCAGCAGGAGGAGATCACGCTGCAGCCCGGCGACCTGGTGAGCCTGGGGTCGTTTTCTCCGCTGCTGCCCCCGCGCGCCGGCCTGAGCGTCACGGCAACCTATCTGGGCCTGCCCGGCGCGCAGCCGGTGCAGGTGCACTTCCAATAACCCAAGGACTTTTCCGTTGACGACGCCCGGTTCCGCTTCCCATGTGCCTTCCCCCCACCACGCGCGGCTCACGCCGCAGATGCGCAACGTCATCGACGGCATGGCGCGCGCCGGGCGCCCCCCACTGCACACCCTGAGCCCTGCACAGGCCCGCGCTGCCTATGAACTGGGTGCCGGGGTGCTGGAGCTGCCCAAGGCGGCCTTGCCGCGCGTGGAAGACCTGCGCATCCCCGCACGCGACGGCACCCCGCTGCCCGCGCGCCTGTATGCACCCACGGCCTCTGACGCGCAGGCGCTGCCGTTGCTGCTGTACCTGCACGGTGGCGGCTTCACCATCGGCAGCATTGCCACCCACGACGTGCTGTGCCGCGAGTTGGCGCGGCTGGCCGGCTGCATGGTGGTGTCGCTGGAATACCGGCTCGCGCCCGAGCATCCGTTCCCCACGGCCAGCGACGATGCGTGGGACGCGCTGGCCTGGCTGGCGCAGCACGCCACCACGCTGGGCGCCGACCCGTCGCGCCTGGCGGTAGGCGGCGACAGCGCAGGCGGCACGTTGGCCGCGGTGTGCGCTCTTCAGGCGCGCGATGCCGGGCTGCCCCTGGCGCTGCAGTTGCTCATCTACCCCGGCACCACGGCGCACCAGGACACGCCCTCGCACACCGAGTTCGCGCACGGCCTGGTGCTCGAACGCGCGGCCATTGGCTGGTTTTTCGACCAGTACATCCCCAGCCGCGCCGAGCGCGAGGACTGGCGCTTCGCCCCCTTGCTCGCGCCCGACGCCGAGGGCGTGGCGCCGGCCTGGATCGGTCTGGCCGAGTACGACCCGCTGGTGGACGAGGGCGTGGAGTACGCGGACAAGCTGCGTGCCGCGGGCGTGCCGGTGCAGCTCGAGATCTACCGCGGCGTGACGCACGAATTCATCAAGATGGGTCGCGCCCTTCCCGAGGCGCGCCAGGCCCATGCCGATGCTGCCGCCGCGCTGCGCAGCGCCTTTCAACTCGACTGATCCCTTCGACGGAAACACGCCATGCAACGCTCTGACTTTCGCTGTTTTCACCGCCTGCGCGTGCGCTGGTCAGAGGTGGACATCCAGAAGATCGTCTTCAATGCCCACTACCTCACCTACGCTGATTGCGCCATGACCGAATACTGGCGCGCGCTGGCGTTGCCGTACGAAACCGGCATGCAGGCGCTGGGCGGCGAGGTGTACCTCAAGAAAGCCAGCGTCGAGTACCACGCCTCGGCCCGGCTCGACGACCTGCTGGACGTGGGCATGCGCTGCGCGCGCGTGGGCACCACGTCGCTGGTGTTCGAGGCCAGCATGTTCGCTGGCGATCGGCTGCTGGTGACCGTGGAACTGGTCTATGTGTTTGCCGACCCCGCCACGCAGACCAAGCGCGCGGTGCCGCCCGCGCTGCGCGCGATGATCGAGCACTTCGAGGCCGGCGGCGAGATGGTGGAGCTGCGCGTGGGCGACTGGGCCACGCTGGGGCGCGACGCCACGGCGCTGCGCACGGCGGTGTTCGTGCAGGAGCAGGGGATTGCGCCCGAGATCGAGCTGGACGCGCTGGACGCCACCGCCGTGCACGCCGTCGCCTACAACCGCCTGGGTCTGCCCGTGGCGACGGGACGACTGCTGCAGGATGCGCCGGGCGAGGCGCGCATTGGCCGTATGGCAGTGGACCGCGTGTTGCGCGGCCAGCGTTGGGGCCGCATGGTGCTGGACGCACTGGTGCAGGCGGCACGCGCGCGCGGCGACGCGCAGGTCACGCTGCATGCCCAGTGCAGCGCCGAGGCGTTCTACCGCCGCGCAGGTTTTGAGGCCGTAGGCCAACCGTATGAGGAGGCGGGCATTGCCCACATCACCATGCGGCGCAGTCTGCAGGGCTGACGGCTTCTTTATTGATAGCTGCTAGCGCTTGTCAAATAAGCGCTAGCGCCTGTTTTTGCTTATATGTCTTCCAGCAGCGCGTAGGGCAGCGGCAGCAGCGTGAGCGCCACGCCATCCGCGGCGCCCACCCGCAGGGCGCCGCCCGTGGCTGCGATCTGCAGCGACACCAGCGCATCCACGCCGCCGGTGGGTGCGGTCGCAACCTGCACCACCGTGCCCACGGGCTGTTCGGCGTCACCGTCGGCAAACACTTCAGCACCCACGGCCACGGCCGACGGAGCGTGCGCCAGGTAAGTGCGCCGCTTGAGCGTGCCGCGGAACTGGCTGCGCGCCACGACCTCCTGGCCGGGGTAGCAGCCCTTCTTGAAGTTCACGCCGCCCACGGATTCATAGTTCAGCATCTGCGGCACGAAGGCCTCGACCACGGGTGCGGTCAGGGTGGCGATGCCGCTGCGCACCTCGCTCCACAGCCACAGCGCTTCGGTCAGGGCTGCGCCAGCGGGCGCGGCGCTGCCAGCGGGCGCTACCCACAGTGCGCGCGGCTGCCCTTCGGCGGGGTAGAGCTGCACCACGCTGGCATCCCCCACATCGGCCTTGGCCCAGGGCTCGCCAGCGGGTAGCACGGCGCGGGCGGCGTCGCCCAGCAGGCCGTACAGCGCAAAGTCGCCGGTGGCATCGGTCAGCTTGGCCTTGGCGCGCATCACGAACATCGACAGGCGCTTGAGCGCGGGCGCCAGCAGGTCGCGGGCGCAGACCAGTAGTACCTCGGCCTCGCTGCGCTTGAAGGCGATGAAGCTGGCCTGCATGCGGCCTTTGACGGTCAGGAACGCCGCCAGGCGGGCGTGGTGCAGATCCAGCAGCGCGAAGTCCTGCGTCAGCTGGCCGTGCAGGAACTTGGCGGCGTCTTCACCGGCCACGCGGATCACGCCAAGGTGGGACAGGGGGACTACGCCGTCCGCAGGCAGGGACGGGGGCACTGGCATGGAGTCGGTCATGGCTGAATTATGATGCCCGGCTTCTTTCATACAGGCTGCAGGGTTGTGCGTCGTTTCCTCGCATTGGTGTTGCTCATCGTGATCGCCGTGGGCGCTGTGGCCGCCTGGTGGCTGCAGGCGCCGTTGCCGGTGCGCGCGGACGTGCCCGCCGGCCAGCCGCTGGAGCTGGAGATCGAGCCTGGCACCACGCCACGCAGCGTGGCCCGCGCGGTGGTGCGGTCGGGCATGGCCACGGATGCAGACGTGCTGTTCCTGTGGTTCCGGCTGTCGGGCAAGGACCGCGAGATCAAGGCCGGCAACTACGAGATTCCCCAGGGCACCAGCCCCTACGCGCTGCTGCAGAAGCTGGTGCGCGGCGAGGAGGCATTGCGCGCCGTCACGCTGGTGGAAGGCTGGACCTTTCGCCAGGTGCGCCAGGCGCTGGCGCGGGCCGAGCAGCTCAAGCCCGACAGCCAGGGCCTGAGCGACGCGGACATCATGGAGCGCCTGGGCCGCGCGGGCGTGCCCGCGGAGGGGCGCTTCTTTCCCGACACCTACACCTATGCCAAGGGCAGCAGCGACATTGCCGTGCTGCGTCGCGCGCTGCACGCCATGGACCGGCGTCTGGACGCGGCCTGGGCGCAGCGCGCGCCGGACACGCCGCTCCAATCCGCCGACCAGGCGCTGATCCTGGCGAGCATCGTCGAGAAGGAAACCGGCCGCGCCGAAGACCGCGCGCAGATCGCCGGCGTGTTCAGCAACCGCCTGCGCGTGGGCATGCTGCTGCAGACCGACCCCACGGTGATCTACGGCCTGGGTGAGAAGTTCGACGGCAACCTGCGCCGCCGTGACCTGACCGCCGACACCCCCTACAACACCTACACACGTGTGGGCCTGCCGCCCACGCCGATTGCCATGCCCGGCAAGGCGGCGCTGTTGGCCGCGGTGCAGCCCGCGCCCACCAAGGCGTTGTACTTCGTGGCGCGCGGCGACGGTTCCAGCCACTTCAGCAGCACGCTCCAAGACCACAACCGTGCGGTGAACCGCTACCAACGCGGCCAGAAATGACCAACGGCGCATTCATCACCTTCGAGGGCATCGACGGCGCGGGCAAGTCCTCGCACATCGACGCGCTGGCCCAGGCGCTGCGCGCTGCGGGGCATACCGTGACCCTGACGCGCGAGCCTGGCGGCACACCGCTGGCCGAGAAGCTGCGCGAGATGCTGCTGCACGACAGCATGGACGCGCTGACCGAAACGCTGCTGGTGTTTGCCGCGCGGCGCGACCATCTGCGCTGCGTGATCGAGCCGGCGCTGGCACGCGGCGAGGTGGTGTTGTGCGACCGGTTCACCGATGCCACCTTTGCCTACCAGGGCGCAGGGCGCGGCTTCGATCTGGAGGTGCTATCGTATATGGAGCGCCTTGCGCAGACTGGTGTTGGTCTGCAGCCTGATTTGATGCGAAACCCGGACCTCACGCTGTGGTTCGACGTGCCACCTGAGGTGGCCGCGCAGCGCCTGTCTGCCGCGCGCGCGCCCGACCGCTTCGAGTCGCAGCCCGTGGAGTTCTTCACCCGCGTGGCGCGCGGCTATGCCGACCGCGCCGCGGGAGCGCCGCAGCGCTTTGCGCGCATCGACTCGTCGCAGCCGCGCGAGCAGGTTGCCGCGCAGCTGCGTGCCGTGGTGGCCGCACGCGGCTGGCTGGCGCAGACGCCATGAGTGCCACGGTCGCCCCCTGGATCGCCGCGCAGCGCCAGGCGCTGCTGGGCCAGCGCGGCCACGCGTGGCTGCTGCAGGGCCCGTCCGGCCTGGGCCAGTACGCGCTGGCGCTGGAGCTGGTGCGCGCCTGGCTGTGCGATGCGCCCACCGCGCATGGCGCCTGCGGCCAGTGCGCCAGCTGCCATGGCATCGATGTGCATACGCATGCCGACCTGTGCGTGCTCATGCCCGAAACGCAGGCGCTGGCCCTGGGCTGGCCGCTGCCCGAGAAGGCGCAGGCCGAGATCGAGGACAAGAAGCGCAAGGCCAGCCGCGAGATCCGCGTCGAGGCCATGCGCGACGCGGTGGAGTTCGCCCAGCGCACCAGCGGGCGCGGCCGCGGAAAGGCCGTGCTGGTCTACCCGGCAGAGCAGATGAACCATGTGACGGCCAACGCGCTGCTCAAGACGCTGGAGGAGCCTCCGGGCGACGTGCGCTTTGTGCTGGCCACCGAGGCCGCGCACGAACTGCTGCCCACCATCCGCAGCCGCTGCCTGGGGCACACCCTGCAGTGGCCCGATCCGGCCCAAAGCCAGCAATGGCTGGTAGAGCAGGGCGTGCCCGCGGACGCGGCCGAGGCCCTGCTGCGCGCCGCCGGCGGCCGGCCTGACGACGCACTGGCCCTGGCGCGTGCGGGCCGCAGCCCGCAGACCTGGGCGCTGCTGCCCAAGGCCGTGGCGCGCGGCGACGTGTCGGCGCTGGCCGGGCTGGAACCCGCACAGGCCGTAGATGCCTTGCAAAAGCTCTGCCACGATCTGCTGGCGCAACGCGTGGGTGCACAGCCGCGCTATTTCTCGCCCGCCGACTTGCCCGCGCCGCCCGGCGTGGGGCCGCTCACGCGTTGGTCGCGCGCCCTCGCCAAGGAGGCGCGCACGGCCGAGCACCCCTTCAACGCCGGCCTGATGCTGGAGTCGCTTGTGGCGCAGGCGCGCCACACACTAAACTCGCGCCATTGAAAGCCTTCTACGACCTATGAGCAGTCCCTCCACAGCGCCGCGCCCCAGCGTCATGCAGCTGAACATCAAGGAAAAGGCCGCGCTGTACGCGGCCTATATCCCGTTCTTCGAAGAGGGCGGCATCTTCGTGCCCACGGCGCGCGAATACAAGCTGGGCGATGATGTGTACGTGCTGCTCACGCTGCCCGACGACCCGCAGCGCTACCCCGTGGCCGGCCGCGTGGCCTGGGTGACACCCGCGCGCGCCGCGGGCAACCGCACGCAGGGCGTGGGCATCCAGTTCCCCAAGGACGAGAAGTCGCGCCAGCTCAAGCACAAGATCGAGGAAGTGCTGGGCTCGGCCCTGGCGTCTGAACGGCCTACGCAGACCATCTAAGGGCAACCCTTCGCGGGCCCCGCAGGATGCCGACCGCGCCCGCCGGTCGGCATTTTTGTTTTTCGAGACCACCATGTTTGTCGATTCCCACTGCCACCTGAACTTTCCCGAACTCATCAGCCAGTTGCCGCAGATCCGCCAGGCCATGGCCGAGGCGCAGGTGGACCGCGCGCTGTGCATCTGCACCACGATGGAGGAGTTCTCCGCCGTGCACGCGCTGGCGACCGGCTATGACAACTTCTGGGCCACGGTTGGCGTGCACCCCGACAACGAAGGCGTGACCGAGCCCTCTGTGCAGGACCTGCTGGAGCGCGCAGCGCTGCCGCGCGTGGTGGCCATCGGGGAGACGGGGCTGGACTACTACGGCATGGACGACCGCAAGGGCGGCCGCAGCATCGCCGACCTGGAGTGGCAGCGCGAGCGCTTTCGCACGCATATCCGCGCCGCGCGCGCGGCGGCCAAGCCGCTGGTGATCCACACGCGCAGCGCTTCGCAGGACACCCTGGCCATCCTGCGCGAAGAGGGCGAGGACGGTGCGGGCAACCGTGCGGGCGGCGTGTTCCACTGCTTCACCGAGACCGCCGAGGTGGCCCGCGCGGCGCTGGACCGGGGCTACTACATCTCGTTCTCGGGCATCGTCACGTTCAAGAACGCGCAGGACCTGCGCGACGTGGCTGCCTTTGTGCCCATGGACCGCCTGCTCATCGAGACCGACAGCCCGTATCTGGCGCCGGTGCCTTACCGGGGCAAGACCAACAACCCGTCTTATGTGCCCTATGTCGCCCAGCAGCTGGCACAGGTGAAAGGGCTGAGCGTCCAGCAGGTGGCCGAGGCAACCAGCCGTAACTTCGAGCAACTTTTCTTGAGCAAGGAGGCAGTATGAAGAGCCTGTTGCGGCGTCGCAGCGCCCTGGCGTGGCTGGCCGCGGTTGCCGCCGGCACCGCGGGGCTGGCGCATGCCGGCGCGTACGACGATTTCCTGCGTGCCATCGCGCGCGACGATGCCGCCACGGTGGCTTCGCTGCTGCGCCGCGGGTTTGACCCCAACGCGCGCGATCCCAAGGGGCAGCCCGCGCTGATCCTGGCCCTGCGCGAGGAAGCGCGGCAGGTGGCCGAGGTGCTGATCGCCGCCAAGGGGCTGAAGGTGGAGGAGCGCAATGCCAAGGACGAAAGCGCGCTGATGATGGCCGCGTTGCGCGGCAATCTGCCCGCTGCGCGCGGCCTGATCGCGCGCGAGGCGGACGTCAACAAGACCGGCTGGGCGCCGCTGCACTATGCCGCCGCGAGCACCACGGCCGATGCCGCGGCCATGGTGGCGCTGTTGCTGGAGCATCACGCCTACATCGACGCCGCATCGCCCAACGGCACCACGCCGCTGATGATGGCCGTGCGCTACGGCACGGCGGATGCGGCGCGCCTGCTGATCAGCGAGGGGGCCGACCCATCGCTGAAGAACCAACTGGGCCTGTCGGCCGTGGATTTCGCCCTGCGCGCCGACCGGCAGGACATGGTGCAACTGGTGGCGGAGGCCGTACGCCGCCGCCAGCCGGACCGCGGGAAATGGTAGGCCCTTGGGCGCGTAGCTATGAATAACGGAGCTGCTGGCGCTTGTCAGTTGGCAGTTTCAGGCCAAAAGAGTGCCGAATCGCTTGCAGGGTAAGCGCAAGCAGCTATTGTTTTTGGTAGGCGTCACGCGCCGCCATGTGCGCGCAGGCGCGCGTACAGGCCGCCCCGGGCCAACAGCTCCGCGTGGGGGCCCTGCTCGACGATGCGCCCTTGCTCCATGACCACCACGCGGTCCGCGTGTTCGATGGTGGAGAGACGGTGGGCAATTACCAGCGTGGTGCGCCCCTGCATGAGACGCTGCAGGGCCTGCTGTACCAGGCGTTCGGACTCGGTATCCAGTGCCGAGGTGGCCTCGTCGAGGATGAGCACCGGAGCGTCGCGGTAGAGCGCCCGCGCGATGGCCAGCCGCTGCCGCTGTCCGCCCGACAGCTGCGTCGCGTTGTGTCCCACCACGGTGTGCATACCCTGCGGGAGGCTGGCCACGTACTCGGCGAGGTTCGCTGCGTCCAGGCAGTGCTGCACACGTTGCTCGTCCACGGCAGCGCCCAGCGCCACGTTGGCGGCGACGCTGTCGTTGAACATCACCACGTCCTGGCTCACCATGGCGAATTGCGCGCGCAGGCTGGGCAACGCCCACTGGTCGGTCGCCACGCCGTCCAGCAGCACCTGGCCGCTGCTGGGGCTGAGAAAGCGCGGCAGCAGGTTCACCAGCGTGGTCTTGCCGGCACCGGAGGGGCCGACGAACGCCACCACTTCGCCCGGGCGGATGTCCAGGCTCACGGCGTCCAGTGCGGGCGCCTGGTCGGGCCGGAAGGACACGGTCACGTTGCGCAGGGCAATCGCCCCCTGGGCGCGCTGCGCGGTGTGCGTGCCGCCTGTCTCGGCCGGCGCCTCGTGCAGCAGGGCCAGGCCCCGTTCCAGCGCCGCCACGCCGCGCGTGATGGGGTTGGCGATGTCGGCCATGCGGCGGATGGGCGCTATCAACATCAGCATCGCCGCGATGAACGAGGCGAAACCGCCCACGGTCACGTCCTTGGCACCGTTGCCATGGCTTTGCCACAGGGCGATGCAGATCACGGTGGACAGCGCGCCCGCGGACAGCAGCTGCGTGGTGGGCGTCATGGCGGCCGAGGCGATCGTGGATTTGATGGCCAGGCGGCGCAGGCGCTGGCTCAGCGTGTCAAAGCGCGCGGCCTGCTCGGTCTGGGCGCCGTGCAGGCGTACCACACGGTGGGCCAGTACGTTCTCTTCGACCACATAGGCCAGGTCGTCGGTGGCCTGTTGGCTGCTCTTGGTGATCTTGTACAGGCGCCGCGAGAGCGTCTTCATCACCCAGGCCACCCCCGGTACCAGCACGGCCACGATCAGCGTGAGTTGCCAGTTCAGGTAGATGAGATAACCCAGCAGGGCGACCAGCGTGAAACCGTCGCGCGATAGGCCCAGCAGCGCCTGGACCAGCGAGGTGAACCCGGTCTGCACCTCATACACCACGGTGTTGGACAGTGCGCTGGCCGACTGGCGATGGAAAAGCCCCATGTCCGCAGCCAGCAGCCGCTCGAACAGCGCCGTGCGCAGGCGCAGCATGCCCTCGTTGGCGATGCGCGTGAGGGCGTACTGTCCCGTGAACTGGGCCAGCCCACGAACCAGGAAGACGCCGATGATGGCCACGGGAACCATCCAGAGCTCCAGCGATCCTTCTGTAAAACCCTGGTCCAGCAATGGTTTGAGAAGCGCGGGAATCAATGGCTCGGTAGCGGCCGCGACGATCGTCGCCACTACCGCCATGGTCCATGCCAGCCGCTGGTGACCGAAGTACGGATGGAGCCTGCGCAACCGCTCCCACAGCGAAAGAGACTGCGGAGCTTGCTGCAAAGTGGTCTTTGGCGCGCTATGATTCGAATCTTGCATGAGGGGCGGATTCTACGTTTCGGCTATTGCAGACCGGCACAGTTTGTCACATGGCACGCTACGCTATGTGTAACATGCGAGGCTCTGTTTGCCGGCATTTGACGGTTATTCGATGGTTCCAATGACTATTGACCGCATCCCCAATACCCTTTCCTTCCGCACGGCTCTGCCGCAGCTTTCGCGGCGCCACGCCGTTGCAGCCTTGGCTGCCAGCTCCTCCCTTTCAGCGCTTGCGCAGTTCCGTGTGGAAATCACGGGCGTAGGCCTGACGCAACTGCCCATTGCGATTGCACCGTTCCGTGGCGAACCGCAGTCGCCGCAGAAAATATCCGCCATCGTCCAGGCTGACCTGGAGCGCAGCGGGCGCTTTTTGGGTGTGGATGCGTCGGGTGTCGCGCTGGATGAATCGTCCCGTCCCGATCTGTCCCTGTGGCGTCAGCGCAAGGCCGACGCACTCACCTCCGGCAGCATCACGCGCTTGGCCGACGGCCGTTTCGACGTGCGATTCCGCTTGTGGGACGTGGTCAAGGCGCAGGACCTGGGCGGCCAGAGCTTCGTGGTCACGCAGGCCGACCTGCGTCTGGTGGCGCACCGCATTGCCGACTTCGTCTACGAAAAACTCACCGGCGAGCGCGGTATTTTCTCCACCCGCATTGCGTATGTGACCAAAGCCGGCTCGCGCTACAGCCTCTGGGTGGCCGATGCGGACGGCGAGAACGCGCAGTCAGCGCTTTCCAGTCCTGAGCCGATCATTTCTCCCGCATGGGCGCCCACCGGCACCCAGCTGGCTTACGTATCGTTCGAGTCGCGCAAGCCGGTGGTGTACGTGCATGACGTGGCCACAGGCCGCCGCCGTTTGATCGCCAATTTCCGTGGCTCCAACAGTGCCCCTGCTTGGTCGCCCGATGGCCGTACCTTGGCCGTGACCCTCAGCCGCGACGGGGGCTCGCAGCTCTACACCATCGACGCCAACGGCGGTGAGCCGCGCCGCCTGATGCAAAGCAGCGGCATCGACACGGAGCCCGTGTTCTCCAGCGACGGCCGCAGCATCTACTTCGTGAGCGACCGTGGAGGTTCGCCCCAGGTGTACCGCGTGGCAGCCAGCGGGGGAGGCGCGGAGCGCGTGACCTTCAACGGGTCCTACAACATTTCACCCAGTATCAGTCCCGATGGTCAGTGGTTGGCCTACATTTCCCGCGTGGGCGGCGCCTATAAGCTGCACGTGATGGATTTCAAGTCGGGCAGCGTGACGGCGGTGACCGACACCTCCGCCGATGAGAATCCCAGCTTTGCTCCCAATAGCCGCCTGATCGTCTACGCCACGCAGCAGCAGGGTCGCGAAGCCCTGATGACCACCACGCTGGACGGCAAAATCAAGGCGCGTCTGGCGGGGCAGGGTGGGGATATCCGCGAGCCCGACTGGGGCCCGTTCCAGAACAAATAAGTTTCCGTTTTTCGAACAACTGCTCTTCAGGAGTCATTAATGAACCGTTTCCCCTTCAAGCGCGTGTCCCTGGCGCTTTCCATCGTCGCCCTCATGGCAGGTTGCAGCTCCGGCGTCAAGCTGGACGATGTGCCGGTCGAAGACCGCGGCGCTACGTCCACCGCCCCGGGCGCCAACTCGGGCAGCACGGGCCAAAGCGGCGTGGCTCCTGTGGACCTGTCCCAGTCGGGGCGCGACGCCGCGGGTCCCGTTGGCGTGGCGCGCGTCATTTACTTCGACTTTGACAGCTTCATCGTCAAGCCTGAGTTCCAGTCCGTGCTGGAGGCCCATGCTCGCTTCATGAAGGCGTCTTCCGCCCGCAAGGTCGTGCTGGAGGGCCATACCGATGAGCGCGGTGGTCGCGAGTACAACCTGGCGCTGGGCCAGAAGCGCGCGGAAGCCGTGCGCCGCTCGTTGGGACTGCTGGGCGTGCAGGACGCGCAGGTGGAGGCGGTGAGCTTTGGCAAGGAAAAGCCGGCGGTGCAGGGCCACACGGAAGACGCGCACTCGCAAAACCGCCGCGTTGAGCTGTCGTACCGTTGATGGCGCGCGTGTCTTTGCTCCTGTGCCCGCGGGCACTGGGCGCGGCGGCGCTGGCCGCCGCTGCCTGCTGGTCGACCCCCAGCTATGCATTATTCGAGGACAGCGAGGCGCGCCGTGCCATCCTTGAGATGCGCCAGCGTGTCGATGCATTGACGCAAGCCAGCCAGCGTGCGGGTGAACGGTCCGGTGATGAGGTCTCGCAACTACGGCGCAGCCTGCTCGACCTACAGATGCAAATCGAGGCATTGCGCACTGAACAGGCGACTCTGCGTGGTCAAAACGAGCAGTTATTGCGCGATGTCGCAGAGCTGCAGCGCCGTCAGAAGGACATGGCGCAGGGTGTCGATGAGCGTTTGCGCCAATTTGAGCCCGCGACGGTGACGCTGGACGGGCGCGAATTCCGGGCTGATCCTGCAGAGAAGCGTGATTTCGAGGCGGCCTTGGCGCTCTTCCGTGCAGGTAAGTTCGGTGAAGCGTCCAACGCTTTCAGCGGCTTCGTGCGCCAGTATCCACAGTCCGGCTATGTGCCGTCTGCCCGGTTTTGGCTGGGCAATGCACAGTACGCCACGCGTGATTACAAAGAGGCCATTAACAACTTCAAGGCTCTGTTGTCGGCGGCGCCAGACCATGCGCGCGCTCCCGAGGCGGCCCTCTCGATTGCCAATTGCCAGATCGAATTGAAAGATACGCGGGCTGCGCGCAAGACCCTGGAAGACTTGCTGCGCGTTTATCCGCAGTCGGAAGCAGCAGCCGCTGCGAAGGAACGACTGGCGCGCCTGAAGTGATCACACCCGTTCACGACACGCCAGACTTGGAGCGGCGCTTCGCAGGGCTGGAACGCCTGTTCGGGCATGAGGGCGCCGCACGCATTCGGTGCGCGCATGTTGCTGTGGTCGGAATTGGCGGCGTGGGTTCTTGGACAGCAGAGGCACTCGCGCGCAGCGGCGTCGGAGCGCTCACGCTGATTGACCTGGACCATGTAGCCGAGTCGAACGTCAACCGGCAAATTCACGCTCTGACCACAACCATAGGCCAAGCCAAGGTACGCGCCATGGCCGAGCGCATTGCCCTGATCAATCCGGCATGTCGGGTGAACTGCGTTGAAGAGTTCGTGGATGCACAGAACTGGCCCACTCTGTTGCCATCTTCGGTGGATGCACTGGTGGATGCATGCGACCAAGTAAACGCCAAGGCCGTAATGGCAGCTTGGGCCGTCTCCACGCGGCTGCCTTTCGTCACGGTAGGTGCTGCCGGGGGCAAGCGTCACGCATATAAAGTCGAGGTAGAAGATCTGGCGTTTACCACGCACGATCCTCTGCTGGCCCAGCTGCGCTATCGCTTGCGCAGGAACCACGGCGCGGCCCGAGAAGGCCGCAAAATCGGTGTCACCTGCGTCTATAGCAAGGAAGCGGTATCAAAGCCACACGCGTCTTGCGGCGTCGGTGAAGGCGACGGATCCCTGAATTGCCATGGTTATGGCTCATCGGTCGCCGTCACGGCCACATTTGGTCACTGTGCAGCGGGATGGATTCTCGACAAGTTGGCGGAAAGGTCGAAGACCTAAAAATCACGCTATAATCTTTAGCTTTGCTACCGAGAGGTGGCAAAGGTTGGGACGTTAGCTCAGTTGGTAGAGCAGCGGACTTTTAATCCGTTGGTCACAAGTTCGAATCTTGTACGTCCTACCAAGTTTCAAAGGCTCTGTAGCGATACAGGGCCTTTTTGTTTTGCTTGGCCAATTGTGAGGGTAGGGGTGCTCCAACGTTTTGCCTACCAATAGCTCCATGATCAGCATAGCAGGCACCCATGAACTGGCTGCTTACCCTTGTCGCTGTGCTAGCGATGAGTGGTACAGCGTCGTTCTACTCCACGGTACGAGTTTCAATCAGTCCGGTAACAATGGGGTACTTCTAAAATGCCTCGACGTTCATCCACATTTCCAGCCATGAAGACTCTGCTTGCCATTGCGGTTGCTGCATTCACGCTTTCCGGTTGCGCGGTCTATCACGACCATTACGACAACCGTGGAGCGGGTCCCAAGAGCCACCCGCACGGGTGCCCTCCCGGTCAGGCGAAAAAAGGCAACTGCTGATGTGACGCCGCGCTTCGCGCCGTATCGGACCTTTTTTGGGAAAGCTCGGTGTGGCGCAAGAGAGGGCAAAAATGCGGGCCCCCGGCCCTCTGCGGCAGATTACGGCGTGCCCAGGCGTTGGTTCGGTCGGTCAGGGCGCGCCAAGTGCGCCTTGCGCCCCGGGATCACCGCTAAAGTGATGGGCTAGGCGGCGCGCTCAGCGCGAGTGCTTTCCTTCCTCCCGCATCCCGGCAAAGTTCCCATGACACTTCACCTCAGCATTGGCCCCCTGGTTTCCCTCATCGCAGGCATCCTGATTCTGATCATGCCCAAACTGCTCAACGTGATCGTTGCGCTGTACCTGATCGTGATGGGCATCCTCGGCCTGTTGGGTATGCACACGCTGCGTTTCTAGCCGGGCTTACCGTTTGCGTTTCGACGGTGTGCCGCCCTTGCGTGTGGGCGCACCGGCCTTTGCCGAGCGGACTGTCGCCCGGCTGATGGGTTGTTTCGCGCTGGTGCGCGCCAGCGAGGTCGCGGCAAGCCGCACGGGCAGGTACATCACGACCTGTTCTCCGGGCTTGAACTTGCTGGAGGTCTTCACGTCGTTCCAGTCGGCAACGTCTGCGGTGCTGACCTTGTAGCGCCGTGCGATGCTGGCCACGGTGTCGCGCTTGCCCGCGCGCACCGTGGTGCGCCGCGTCACGATTTCAGGCGTGAAGCTGACTTGGCCGTTGTCGGCGAGATGACCCGGGACGTCTGCGCGCATGGTGGCTGCGCGGGGCACCATGAGGGCCGAGCCGGCCTTGATCATCATGCGTGGTGGAATGCCATTCACCTGACGCAAATCGTTTTCGCTCATGCCCGTGCGTTGCGCCGCGGTGGAGACGCTCATCGTGTTGGGTACCGTCCATACCGTCCAACTGGCGTATTGGCCTTCGGTGTAGGCCTCCAGATTCTTGCGGAACACCTGGGCGTTTTCCCAGGGCAGCAGGATCTGCGGCATGCCCGCCGCAAGGATCACGGGCTTGTGCAGCGACGGGTTCAGGGCGCGGAAATCCTCGAGGCGTACGCCGGCGAGACTGGCTACCAGGGTGACGTCCATGTCGCGCGTGATCTCCACGCTCTGAAAGTACGGATGGTTCTCGATCAACGGCAGCTCGGTGCTGAACTTGTCGGGATTAGCCACGATGTTCTTCACGGCCTGCAGTTTGGGAACGTACATGCGGGTTTCGGCGGGCATCGTCAACTCGGTGTAGCGCGTGCCCAGACCCTGTTTCTCGTTGCGCGCGATCGCGCGGGCCACGCTGCCTTCTCCCCAGTTGTAGGCGGCCAGGGCCAGATGCCAGTCGCCGAACATGCCGTAGAGCTTCTGCAGGTAGTCCAGTGCCGCGCGCGTGGACGCCAGCACATCGCGCCGGTCGTCGCGGAAGGCGTTCTGCTTCAAGTCGAAGTAGGTTCCCGTGGCCGGCATGAACTGCCACATGCCCGCGGCCTTGGCGCTGGACACTGCCTGAGGGTTGAAGGCGCTCTCGATGTAGGGCAGCAGCGCCAGTTCTGTGGGCATGCCCCGGCGTTCCAGCTCTTCGACGATATGGAACAGGTACTTGCTGGAACGCTCGGTCATGCGCTGCATGTAGTCGGGGCGCGCGGCATACCACTGTTCCCGGTCGCGTACCAGATCGGTGTCCAGGTCGGGCATGGAAAAGCCGCGCCGGATGCGGTCCCACAGATCGGCTGGCGCGCTGACGCCAGCCACTGTGTGGCCGCTGGCGGCGCTCGCCGTGATGGGCTGCAATGGCCCCGACGGATACAGCGGCGTGTGGCTGGCAGTAGTGGGGTCGGTGGTGGATGCGGCGTTGTCCGTAGGGGCAGTGGTCGCGCAACCGGTCAACCACAGCAGGCTTGCCAGCCCCAGGATGTGCAGAAGTCTCATCGAAATTCGTTTTTCCATTGGCGCAGCGCGGCCAGTACGGCTGCGGGTTCGCGCGGGTCTATGAGGGCGTCGAAGCCGTGGGCGGCTTGGGCTACCGTAGCAACGCGCGTGCGCAGAAAAGGGTTGATGTCGCGCTCGATGGCAATGCGCGACGGCAGTGTGGGCTGATCCGCGCGGCGCCGGGACTCGCATTCGGTGATGTACTGGAGTAGCGCAGCGTTATGGGGTTCCACCGCGCGGGCGAACTTCAGGTTGGACAGCGTGTATTCATGGGCGCAGCATACGCGGGTGTTGCCGGGCAATGCAGCCAGCGTATCCAGCGAGGCCTGCATTTGCGTGGGCGTGCCTTCAAACAAGCGCCCGCATCCACCTGAGAACAGCGTATCCCCGCACAACAGCAGGGGCTCGCCTTCCATGTCCGCACAGTAGTAGGCGATATGCCCCGCCGTATGCCCCGGCACGTCCAGCACGGAAAACGTGAGGCCTAGCACCTGAAGAGTGTCGCCGCCCGACAGGCGGATGAGGGGCTCGGGCATGGGCTCCGTGGCAGGGCCATACACGGTTGCGCCCGTGGCTTCGCGCAGGGCGTTCACCCCGCCCACGTGGTCGCCATGGTGGTGCGTGACTAGAATCGCTTCCAATGGCAGCCCCATGCTGCGCAGCGCCTGCAACACGGGTTCTGCATCGCCGGGATCCACAACGACCGCACGCTGCGCGTCGTACAACATCCAGATGTAGTTGTCGGCGAAGGCGGGCAATGGCAGCAAGTTCTTCATGACCGGCGAAATTATAGGTTTGCACCACTGGTTCGATACTGCCCCTGGCCGCTACCTGCTGGCCTGGGAGCAGGAGCGTTACGACGAGCTGGTGGCGGACATCTTCGGCTACCACGCGCTGCAGCTGGGCATGCCGGGCCTGCAGGCATTGCGCAGCAACCGCATGCCGCACCGCTGGCTGGCCGTGATGCCGCCGGAGTTGCTGCTAGAGCGTAGCGATGCGCAGGAGCCACCGGCGCTGCTGGCGGATGCGGTCGCGCTGCCGTTTGCCGAGGCCAGCCTGGACCTGCTGGCGCTGCCCCACACCCTGGAGCTGAGCGTGGACCCGCACACGGCGCTGCGCGAGGTGCACCGCGTGCTGGTGCCAGAGGGCAAGGTGGTCATCAGTGGACTCAACCCGCTCAGTCTGTGGGGGTTACGGCAGCGGCGATCGCGCCTGTACCAGCGCTGTGGCGCAGGGGGGCGGTTGTTCCTGCCGGACGTGGGGGAGTTCATTTCGCCCGGGCGCCTGCGCGACTGGCTGCGCCTGCTTGGCTTTGAGCTGGAATCCATGAGTTTCGGCTGCTACCGGCCCGCCGTGGCCGGCGACCGCTGGCTGCAGCGCTACGGCTGGATGGACGCACTGGGCGCGCGCTGGTGGCCGATCTTCGGGGCCGCGTATGTGATCGTCGCCGTCAAGCGCGTGCAGGGCATGCGCCTGTTGGAGCCTTCGTGGCGCAAGGCGCCGCAGGCGGCTGCCGCGCAGGTGCAGGTAGCGCGGCGCCATGGCCCGGGCTGAGGCGACGGGCCATTTTCTTTATTTCTGGGAGCTATTTTTTGAATCAGGTGGTGATCTATACCGACGGTGCGTGCAAGGGCAATCCGGGCCCCGGCGGTTGGGGGGCAGTGCTACGTTCAGGCACGCTGGAGAAAGAGCTGTTCGGTGGCGAATTGGGAACGACCAACAACCGCATGGAACTGATGGCCGTGATCCAGGCGCTGGGCGCGCTCAAGCGCCCCTGCCAGGTGGCGTTGTACCTGGACAGCCAGTACGTCCGCCAGGGCATCACCGAGTGGATCCACGGCTGGAAGAAAAAGGGCTGGCGTACGGCGGCCGGCCAGCCCGTGAAGAACGTGGAGCTGTGGCAGCGCCTGGACGAGCTGGCGCACCAAGCGGGCCACCGCATCGAATGGCACTGGGTGCGCGGCCATGCAGGCGACCCTGGCAACGAGCGCGCCGACATGCTGGCCAACAAGGGTGTGGAGCAGGCGCTGGGCCGCTGAGAGCGGGTTCCGGGCCTTGCGGGTAATCAGCCGGTGGTGGCGGTGATGCCCTGCACCGCTTCATGGATGCTCTGAGCCGTCTGCGGGCGCACCAGCCGTGCCGTTTCGCGCCCGTCGCGCAGGAACACGAGCGTGGGCCAGAGTTTCACGCCAAAACTGCGGCCCAGGCGCTGGCCGGGGCCGTCCTCCACCTTGACGTGGCGCACATCGTCCCGGTCTTCGAGGGCCTGCTCGATGAGCGGCTGGGCGCGCTGGCAGTGGCCGCACCAGGGCGTACCGAACTCCAGCACGGTGGGGCCCAGCCACTGGTCCACCGTTTCACGCGAAGGCGGCTGAGCGAGATGGGTGGCGGCAAACGGCATGGCGGCTCCTGCAAGGACGGCGATGGGGGCAGGGTAAGGCTGCGGCGCACGCGGCCAAGCCGGCCGCCGCTGCGCGGGCGTGTCAGATCACGCCGTCAAACATCATCACATCAACCATGTCGCCAGGGGCCACGTTGCCCTGGCCGTGGTGCAGCACGATGAGGCCGTTGGCTTGCACCATGGAACTGAGCACCCCTGAGCCCTGGTTGCCCGTGGTGCGCACCTGCAACGTGCCGTCCGCGGCCGTGGTGACCAGGCCGCGCTGGTATTCGGTGCGGCCGGGTTTCTTGCGCATGGCCTCGGTGCTGACGGCGCGCAGCAGTGGCGGTGCGCTGCGCGTGCAGCCCATCATGCGCAGCAGCGCGGGGCGGACGAAAGCCAGGAAGGTGACCATCACCGCCACCGGATTGCCCGGCAGGCCGAACAGCACGCTGCTGCCGTCTGCACTCTGAATGCTTCCATTTTGATAGCTGTTAACGCTTGATGGACGAGCGTTAGGGCCGGATTTGGCTTGTAATTCAGGCCGAAGGCGGCCCACCGCCATCGGCCGGCCCGGGCGCATGGCGATGCGCCAGAACGCCACGTCGCCCAGCTGCTTCATCATGGTGCGCGTGTGGTCGGCCTCGCCCACGCTCACCCCGCCGCTGGTAATGATGGCGTCGGCCTCCGCGGCCGCACGGCGGAAGGCGGCTTCCAGCAGTGTGGGCTCGTCGCGCACCACACCCAGGTCGATCACCTGGACGCCCAGACGTGTCAGCAGGCCAAAGACCGTGTAGCGGTTGCTGTCGTACACCGCGCCCTCGCGCGGTGGCTCGCCCAGGCTGAGGATCTCGTCGCCCGTGGAGAAATAGGCCACGCGCACCCGGCGGTACACCGTCACCGTTTTTAGACCCAAACTGGCCACCAGGCCAATAGCAGCAGGCGCTAAAAGCTCTCCTTTTGATAGCGCTACGCGGCCTTGCATGAGGTCTTCCCCCAGCAGGCGGCGGTTGTCGCCCCGGCGCAGCACGTCGGGTGCGATGCGGATGTGGCCGTCGGGCTCGGCAGTGGTGAACTCCTGCGGCACCACGGTGTCCAGCCCTGCCGGCATGATGGCGCCGGTCATGATCTTCACGCACTCGCCTGCGGCCACGGTGCCGGTCCAGGCGGCGCCGGCAAAGGCTGTGGAGCCCACCGGGCGCAGCACCAGCGGTTGGCCGGGCTGCAGTTGGGCGCCGTCGAAGGCGTAGCCGTCCATGGCCGAGTTGTCGTGCGGCGGCACGCTGACGGGCGAGACCACGTCCCGCGCCAGCACGCGGCCCAGGGCGTCGAAGATGCCGACTTCTTCGGTGCGGGTGACGGGCGCGACCAGGCGCTCCAGGAAGGTGTTCACATCGGCGGCACGCAGCGCCTGCGGGTCGTAGCCCTGCAACTCGGCGGCGATCTGGTCAATGGTTTTCATGCGGTATGGGCAAGGAGGGTTGCAGCTCAGCGGTGGCCCAGGCCTTCCAGGGCGTGCAGCTCGGCCAGGGTGTTGGCGTTGTAGAAAGCATGCGGGTCGTCTCCCGGCTGGTCGAACGCAACCACGGCGCAGGCGTGCTGTTCGGTCCAGCGGTCGATCTTGCGCCCGCCGCCCTGCGTGAAGCGCACCAGGCTCTCCAGCAGCGTCACGCGCAGCAGGCAAAACACCGGCTGGGTGCGCACGCGCACGGTGCCATCGCGCTCGTCGGCCTCGGGTGCCGCTGCCATGGCAATGTCGGCGCCCTCGCGCGTGGCGGCCTGGGCCAGGCGTGCGGCAAGGTCTGGCGGGAACAGCGGTGTGTCGCAGGGCACGGTGAGCAGCCAAGGGGTCTCGCAGCGCTCCAGCCCTGTGAGAAAGCCCGCCAGCGGGCCTGCGTAGTCGGCAAGGCCATCAGGCCACACCGGCACTCCGAATGATTCATAGGCCGCCAGGTTGCGATTGGCGTTGATCATCACGTCGCCCACTTGCGGCTGCAGCCGCATCAGCGTGTGCAGTGCCAGGGGCAGGCCGCGGAAGTTCTGCAGGCCTTTGTCCACCCCGCCCATGCGGGAGCCGCGGCCGCCGGCGAGGATGAGGCCTGTGATGTCGTGGGTGTCGATCATGGGAAAGAAGAAGGGTGGTGAACGGCGCGCCGGGGCCGGTCCGTGCGACGCGGCGGCGGCTCAGCCGCCGATGTAGCTCATCTCGATGCGCCGCTGGCCGCCGCCCGTCTCGGGTGGCAGGCTGGCGCGCAGCTCGGAATAGCGGTCGCCGCGCCCCTGCCAGATGTGGGCGATGGCGGCGCTGATCTGCGCGTCGCCGGCGCTGCCGCGCAGCAGGCTGCGCAGGTCCCAGCCTTGCGAGGCAAACAGGCACAGGTACAGCCGCCCCTCCATGGACAGGCGCGCGCGGTTGCAGTCGCCGCAGAAGGCCTGCGTGACGCTGCTGATCACGCCCACTTCGCCCAAGCGCGGGTCGTGGCGACCGTCGGGGCCGGCGTAGCCCCAACGCTTGGCGGTCTCGCCGGCGGACTGCGCGGCCAGCGGCACCAGCGGCAGCTCGGCCTGCAGCCGCGCGATGACCTCGGCGGAGGGCAGCACCTCATCCATGCGCCAGCCGTTGGTGGCGCCCACGTCCATGTATTCGATGAAGCGCAGCGTGATGCCGGTGCCGCGAAAGTGGCGCGCCATCGCCGGGATCTCGTGGTCGTTGGTGCCGCGCTTGACCACCATGTTGACCTTGATGTGCTCCAGGCCCACCGCCTGCGCGGCCTCGATACCGGCGAGTACGTCGGCCACCGGAAAGTCCACGTCGTTCATGCGGCGGAACACGTCGTCCTGCAGGCTGTCCAGGCTCACGGTGACGCGCCGCAGGCCCGCGGCCTTGAGGGCGCGCGCCTTGCGCGCCAGCAGCGATCCATTGGTGGTCAGCGTGAGGTCGGGCACGCGGCCCTCCAGCGTGCGCAGTTCCGCCAACTGGGCAACCAGGTTCTCCAGGTCCTTGCGCAGCAGCGGCTCACCGCCGGTGAGGCGGATCTTGCGCACCCCATGCGCCATGAACAGGCGCGCCAGCCGCGTGATCTCTTCAAAGCTCAGCAGGTCGCTGTGCGGCAGGTAGCGGTAGTGCTTGTCGAACACTTCCTTGGGCATGCAGTAGCCGCAGCGGAAGTTGCAGCGGTCCGTCACGCTGATGCGCAGGTCGCGCAAGGGACGGGAGAGCGTGTCCTGCAGCAGTCCGGTAGCGGGTGCCGCGGCCAGGAGCGCAGGGGGCTGCAGCACCTTGCTGCGCTGGTCCACGAGGGGAATGACACGTTCAGCCATGGCGAAATTGTGCCCCATCGGCGTCGTAGGGGTATGGCGGCCGTCCGCTAAATTGATGTTGATCAATCTGCTGTCACGGCAGCGACATGAGGTGCCTTTGACCAGTGTCATAGGGGGCGCGGGAGGGCGATTTGAGAATACGGCGCATGCAGAACCAACGCCCAGTCCCCACCCCTCCCTCCGTCGCCGCCTGCCGGCGTGGCCGCCGCACCGCTGTGCGCGCGCTGGCCACCGTGTTGCTGGTGCCGGCCCTGCCGCTGTCGGCCCAGGCGCGCATGGCCCTGGCCACGGCCATCAATCGCACGGCGCGCTTTCGGGCGCTGTCCCAGCGCACGGCCAAGGTTTACGGCCAGCTGTACCTGAACGTGGGTGCCGCGCGCGCCCGCGATGCGCTGGAACACACCCGCCGGCAGGTGCATTCCGGCTTTGAGGACATGGACCGCCAGAGCTGGCCGCCCGAGGTGGCGCGGCTGCTGGCGGACGTGCGCCGCAACGCGGACCGCCTGGACGCGCTCACGGCCCAGGCGCCGACGAAGGAGGGCTTTCAGGCCGTGTCGGCCCAGGCTGACCAGATGCTGGCTGCCGCCAACACCACCACCGAGGCCCTCGAGCGCCTGGCCCAGGCGCCCACGGCACGCCTGGTCAACACCGCCGGGCGCCAGCGCATGCTGTCGCAGCGCCTGGCCAAGAACTATGAGCTGTTGGCCGCCGGCCTTGACAGCCGCACGGTGCGCGAGCAGATGACGGGCGACGCCGATGAGTTCCAGCGTGCCCTCGCGCAGTTGAACAAGGCTCCCATCTCCACCCCGGCCATCCGCTCGGCACTGGAACTGGGCCAGGCG
The DNA here is from genome assembly GCF_000022305.1 of [Acidovorax] ebreus TPSY. Lineage (NCBI taxonomy): Bacteria > Pseudomonadati > Pseudomonadota > Betaproteobacteria > Burkholderiales > Comamonadaceae > Diaphorobacter > [Acidovorax] ebreus. The sequence continues at coordinate 2,106,038 of NC_011992.1, read as the reverse complement.
CAGTGGGTGTTTTTCGAGGCCGCCCTCAAGCGCCAGCCAGACCCGCGCGGCCTGGAAAACGTGGCCACCACCAGCGAGCGCCTGCTGGAGGTTACGGACAGCTTGACTTCGCTGTACGAGGTGGCCCTGCAGGACGTGCTGGGCTGACCCCTGCGGCCACAAGAGCAACTGCGTGTCTCATCGGCGCGGCGCCCGGCTGCGCCGCCTTTCCCAGGGGAGGGAAGGCCGACGTGGCTGGGCTGGTTGCCCTGCTGGGCAGCAGCTGTGGCGCGCGGGACACGGCCTTGGCTCGACCGCCCAGTCGCGAGTCCCCTGCGGATGTGCCACACCCTCTGCACTTTGCTAACCAGGGGCTGGCGGAGGCCGTCCGTCGGACCGAGCCGTTCAAGCGCTATTCATCCTCCGCGAGTGGCCGGATGGTGAACCTGAGCTGGGCGCCAGCACATGCTGTCGATCTAAATCAGGCCTATGGGCAAAAAGTGCCTCTAGCGCCCGTGCAGAAAGCGCGGGCAGCTATTGAATCGGGAGCGGTTGCCGATCAGGCTGCCTTCGGCGTGCGCGGCGCGCGGCCGTAGAACTGCGGGTAGTGCTCCTTCACTCCCTGACCGCTGAAGTCCCAACCCGTGCACTGGCCCAAGTGGCGCGGCGGCTCGTCGCCTTCGTTCTGGAATGCGGCGTGAATCGTCTGGAACGTGGCCGTGGCCAGGTTGAACAGCAGTTCCCGCAGATGGGTGCAACCGGCCACGCCGCCCAGGTGGGTCTGGATGGACTGGCGCCAGCCGCGCGCCATGCTGCAGCCCACCATCGCCTGCAGGGCGCGCTGCGCTTGTGTGCAGCCCGCCAGGGGGTGGGCATCCATGGCGGATTCGATGGCACGCACCACCAGGTCGCGGTCCACGGTGACGCGCAGCCACAGGTGGTGGATGGGTTCGCCCGCGCGGCGCACGCCGTCCGGGTAGCGCAGCGACGGCAGGTCCTGCGGCTTGCTGTCGTGCAGCTCGCCCTCGATGTCCCAGAGCCCGTCCTCGCGCTCGTAACCCTGGTAGGTGACGCGTCGGACATGGCGGGCAGTGCGGGGGGCAGGGGATGACAGAGGCATGGGGTCGAGATGGGAAACGTATCAGCGGCCAAGCGAGCACTGGCGGGGCACCGCAGGGCACGCGGCTCGCAGGGATCAGCCGTGGCGGATGGCCACGGTCTTGAGGGTGGTGAAGCCGTAGAGCGCCTCGAAACCCTTCTCGCGTCCGTGTCCGCTGGACTTCACGCCGCCAAACGGCAATTCGACGCCGCCGGCTGCGCCGTAGTTGTTGATGAACACCTGGCCGCTGGCAATGCGCCGCGCCATGCGGAATTGGCGCGCGCCATCGCGCGTCCACACGCCCGCCACCAGCCCAAAGGGCGTGCCGTTGGCGAGCTCCACGGCGTGGTCTTCGTCGTCGAAGGGCATGGCGGCCAGCACGGGGCCGAAGATTTCTTCCTGCGCCAGGCGGTGCTGCGCCGGTACGTCGCGCAGCAGGGTGGGTGCCTGGTAGAAGCCCGTGTCGGGCGCTTCGTCCACCACGGTGCCCTGCGCGGCCAGGGGAATGCCAGCCACCTGCGCATCGGACAGGTAATCCCACACGCGCTGCTGCTGGCTCTGGCGGATCAGCGGCCCCAGGTCCAGGTCCATGGCGGCGGGGCCCACGCGCAGCGCCTCGAAGGCCTTTGACAGGCGCTCCAGCAGCGGTTCGTAGATCAGGGAATCGATCAGCACGCGCGAGCCGGCCGAGCAGGTTTGCCCAGCGTTCTGCACGATGGCGTTCACGAGCACGGGCACGGCGGCGTCCAGGTCGGCGTCGGCAAAGACGATCTGCGGGCTTTTGCCGCCCAGCTCCAGCGTGACCGGGCAGTGGCGCTCGGCGGCGGCCTGCTGGATCAGCGTGCCCACCTTGGGGCTGCCGGTGAAGCTGATGTGCTGGATGCCGGGGTGGCGCGCCAGCGCGTCGCCGACCTCGTGGCCGTAGCCGGTCACGATGTTCAGCGCGCCGGCAGGGAAGCCCACCTCGACCGCCAACTGGGCCACGCGCAGCAGGGACAGGCAGGCGTCCTCGGCCGGCTTGACCACGCACACGTTGCCGGCCGCCAGTGCGGCGCCCACGCAGCGCCCGAAGATCTGCATGGGGTAGTTCCACGGCACGATGTGGCCGGTCACGCCATGCGGCTCGCGCCAGGTCAACACGCTGAAGCCGTCGGGGTAGGGAATGGTCTCGCCGTGCAGCTTGTCGCAGGCGCCGGCGTAGAACTCGAAGTAGCGCGCCAGGGCGTGTGCGTCGGCCCGTGCCTGCCGGGTGGGCTTGCCGCAGTCGCGTTGCTCGATGGCGGCCAACTCCTCGGCATGCTCGGTGATCTTGGCGGACAGCCGCATCAGCAGCCTGCCACGCTCGGCCGGGGCCAGCTTGCGCCACACGCTGTGGTAGCACTGCTGCGCCGCATGCACGGCGGCATCGATGTCCTCGGCCGTGCCGCGCTGGATTTCGTCGTACGGCTGGCCGTCGGAGGGGTCGATCACGGCAATGGTGCGGCCCGAAGTCGAGGCCACGCCGGCGTTGGCGATGTGGTGGAGCTGCATGGGCCTGATTGTGCGGCAGGCGCGCGCAGCGTGCTGGGCTACGAGCCGGAATGCCGTCCAGCGCCCAAGGGACGGGCGCTGGCAGCTTCTTTTTTGATAGTGCCGGGTCAGCCGGCGTGGAACTTCACCACCAGCGGCACGATGAGCAGCGCCACGATATTGATGATCTTGATGAGCGGGTTGACCGCCGGGCCGGCCGTGTCCTTGTAGGGGTCTCCCACGGTGTCGCCGGTGACGGCGGCCTTGTGCGCGTCGCTGCCCTTGCCGCCGTGGTGGCCGTCCTCGATGAACTTTTTGGCGTTGTCCCAGGCGCCGCCGCCGGTGCACATGCTGATGGCCACGAACAGGCCCGTGACGATGGTGCCCATGAGCAGCCCGCCCAGCGCCTTCGGCCCCAGCGCCAGGCCCACGATGATGGGCACTGCCACGGGGAGCAGGCTGGGAATGATCATCTCCTTGATGGCGGCGCTGGTCAGCATGTCCACCGCGCGGCCGTACTCGGGCTTGGCCGTGCCTTCCATGATGCCGGCGATCTCGCTGAACTGGCGGCGCACCTCCACCACCACGCTGCCGGCGGCGCGGCCCACGGCCTCCATGGCCATGGCGCCGAACAGGTAGGGAATGAGCCCGCCGATGAACAGGCCCACGATGACCATCGGGTCGCTCAGGTCGAAGCGGATCGCCTGGCCGAAGCTCTCCAGCTTGTGCGTGTAGTCGGCGAACAGCACCAGTGCTGCCAGGCCCGCCGAGCCGATGGCGTAGCCCTTGGTCACGGCCTTGGTGGTGTTGCCCACGGCGTCCAGCGGGTCGGTGATGTCGCGCACGCTGCTGGGCAGCTCGGCCATCTCGGCAATGCCGCCGGCGTTGTCGGTGATGGGGCCGTAGGCGTCCAGCGCCACCACGATGCCCGCCATGCTGAGCATGGACATGGCGGCCACGGCCACGCCGTACAGGCCCGCCAGCGTGTACGACACGATGATGGCCGCGCACACGAAGATCACCGGCCAGGCCGTGGAGCGCATGGATACGCCCAGACCCGCAATGATGTTGGTGCCGTGGCCCGTGGTGGACGCCTGCGCGATGTGGCGCACGGGCGAATATTGCGTGCCGGTGTAGAACTCCGTGATCCACACCAGCGCCGCCGTCAGCACCAGGCCGGTGGCGCAGGCGCCGAACAGCCGCATCTGCGCGCCCGTGCCGCCCAGCGCGTTGTCGGGGATGACCCAGGCCGTGACGAACCAGAAGGCGACGAGCGACAACACGCCCGCGATGGCCAGCCCCCGGTACAGCGCGGGCATCACGTTGCGCATGCCCGGGCCGGCCTGCACGAAGAAGCAGCCGATGATGGAGGCGATGATGGAGACGGCCCCCAGCGCCAGTGGGTAGGTCACGGCCGCGACGGGCGCAGCACCCACCAGCAGTGCGCCCAGCACCATGGTGGCGATGAGGGTGACGGCATAGGTCTCGAACAGGTCGGCCGCCATACCGGCGCAGTCGCCGACGTTGTCGCCCACGTTGTCGGCGATCACGGCGGGGTTGCGGGGGTCGTCCTCGGGGATGCCGGCCTCCACCTTGCCGACCAGGTCCGCGCCCACGTCGGCACCCTTGGTGAAGATGCCCCCGCCCAAGCGGGCAAAGATGGAAATCAGCGACGAGCCGAACGCAAAGCCGATCAGCGGGTTGAGCAGCGCCGGCAGGCTGGCCGTGGGGGTGAGCCGGCCATTGCCAACCAAGAACCACGCGAAGGCGGTCACGCCCAGCAGGCCCAGGCCCACCACCAGCATGCCCGTGATGGCCCCGCCGCGGAAGGCAACCTGCAGCGCCGGGCCCATGCCCTGCGTGGCGGCCTGGGCCGTGCGCACGTTGGCGCGCACCGAGACGTTCATGCCGATGAAGCCGCAGGCGCCGGAGAGTACCGCGCCGATGACGAAGCCCACGGCGGTGGTGCCGTCCAAGAACGCCGCAATGAGGATGGCCAGCACGATGCCGACGAAGGCGATGGTCTTGTATTGCCGTGCGAGGTAGGCCGCCGCGCCCATCTGGATGGCGCCGGCGATCTCCTGCATGCGGGCGTTGCCCGCGTCCTTGGAAAGGATCCAGCTGCGTGCCCACAGTCCGTAGGCCACAGCAATCAGTCCGCAAACCAGAGCCAGGATGAGAGGGGCAGTCAGCGCCGAGGTGGAACCAGCCATTCGTTATCTCCATCGGTTGTCAGTTGCACGGAGGGGGAAGCGCAACGCATGGGGAAGTGCTTCCGCTGCGTTGCTTCCTCGTGCCCCGGTGGCGGAGACGATTGGCCAACGCAGCCATTTAACGCGAAACCCCCGGTGCAAGCAAGCTGCAAGGGGCGTGCGCCTAAAATCACGGGCCGCCTTGCGCACCGCCCCCGGGGCGAAGGCCGTGTCATTCCAACCACTCAACCCCCAAACCATGTCGCTGAACAACGTCAAGCCCGGCAAGAACATTCCCGAAACCTTCAATGTGGTGATCGAGATCCCGGCGGAATCCGATCCCATCAAGTACGAAGTGGACAAGGAGTCGGGTGCCGTCTTCGTGGACCGTTTCCTGACCACGGCCATGTACTACCCCTGCAACTACGGCTACGTGCCCCAGACCCTGTCGGGCGACGGCGACCCGGTGGACGTGCTGGTGATCACCCCGTACCCGCTGCACCCCGGCGTGGTGGTGCCCTGCCGCGCGCTGGGTATCCTGAAGATGGAAGACGAGGCCGGCGTGGACGGCAAGGTGCTGGCCGTGCCCACCACCAAGATCCTCAAGATGTACGAGCCCTGGAAGACCGTGGAGGATGTGAACCCCATGCGCCTGAAGGCCATCAGCCACTTCTTCGAGCACTACAAGGACTTGGAAGAAGGCAAGTGGGTCAAGGTGCTGGGCTGGGAAGGCATCGACGCCGCCCACAAGGAAATCCTGGACGGCGTGGAAAACTACAAGAAAGCCTGATGGTGGCGGGGTGCGGCCCGCATCGCGCCCACTCCCTCATCCAGCCCGCTGGCACATGCCCGCGGGCTTTTTTCTTGCAGGGATTTCGGCTTCTGGCAAAATTGTCAGCATAAGTAACCGATGACTGCTATGCTGCCAGGGCGTGCGCGACGCTGGTGTGGCCGGCGGTGCCCCGACCTGCGCGCAAGCGCGAGAACATTTCCATAGGAGTTGCCATGTCGTCTTCCATCGCCCAGCGTCCTTCGTACGGCAACGCCAACGCCAGCGGTGCCGCGGAATACCTGACCTTCCGCTTGGGTGAGGAGGAGTACGGCATCGACATCCTGCGCGTGCAGGAAATCCGCTCCTACGAGCAACCCACCCGCATGGCGCACGCGCCGGAGTTCATCAAGGGCGTGATCGATCTGCGCGGCGTGATCGTGCCGATCGTCGACCTGCGCCTGAAGCTGCACTGCGCCGGCGCCGACTACACCGACTTCACGGTGGTCATCATCCTCAACGTGGGTGGCACGGTGCTGGGCGCTGTGGTGGATGCCGTGGCCGACGTGGTGGCTTTGCCGGCCGATGCCATCAAGCCCGCACCGCAGTTCCAGGGGCAAGTGGATTCGTCCTTTGTGCGTGGCATCGCGACCGTGGGCGAGCGCATGCTGATCGTGGTGGACATCGAATCGCTGCTCAGCAGTTCTGAGATGGGATTGGTGCAGTCGGTCGCGACGGCCTGAGGGCCTTCTCGCTGTATCTCTGCCAAGCGCGCCCATGGGCGCGCTTTTTCATGGCCGCGTCCAGCCCGTCAGCCTGCCCGACGGAAGGGGTTGCGCGCGTGCAGATCCTCCAGGTAGTGCTCCACGCCTTCGCCTTCACGCGCCAGGAACCGGTCCACGGCTTCGGCAAACGCCGGGTGCGCCAGCCAGTGGGCGCTCTGCGCGCGCACGGGCAGGAGGGCGCGGGCCATCTTGTGTTCGCCCTGCGCACCGCCTTCGAAACGGTGCACACCCTGCGCGATGCACCACTCGATGGGCTGGTAGTAGCAGGCCTCGAAATGCAGGCAGTCCACCCGTTCTAGCGCACCCCAGTAGCGGCCATAGGCCACGGATTGCATGTCATTTGGGGTGTTTACGCAGTTGGGATAAGCGCCAACAGCTATCAAACTGGTAGCAATGGGGCGGCCCGCGCGCTCCGCCACGAAAAGCACCCAGGCCTCGGGCATGTGCTGCTGCATGGCGTGGAAGAAGGCCCGCGTCAGGTAGGGCGGATTGCCGTGCTCCAGGTAGGTGCGCTCGTAGCAGCGGTAGAAGAAGTCCCAGTCTGCTGTGGTGATCTGCGTGCCCCGCAGCACGCGAAAGCACACCCCCGCCTGGGCCACGCGCCGGCGCTCCTGGCGGATCTTCTTGCGCTTGTCCTGGTTCAGGGAGGCGAGGAAGTCCTCGAAATCCGCGAACCTTGCACCGTCCATGGGCCGCCGGTTGTGCCAGTGGAACTGCACGGTGCTGCGCAGCAGCATCCCCGCCTGGTGCGCTGCAGCCAGATCCTGCTGCGCGCCGAACAGCAGGTGCAGGGACGACAGCTCCGCCTGCTTCGCCCAGTCCAGCACGGCGCGCAGCAGGGCGTCCCGCGCGGCATCGTCGCAGGCCATCAGCCGGGTGCCGGGCACCGGCGTGAACGGCACGGCGGCCACGGCCTTGGGGTAGTACGCCAGCCCGTGGCGGGCGTAGGCATCGGCCCAGGCCCAATCGAACACGTACTCACCGTACGAGTGCGCCTTGGCGTACACGATGCAGGCTGCCTGCAGGTCCGTGCCCGCCCACAGGGTGAACACGACGGGCGTCCAGCCCCGGGCGGGCGTGGCGCTGCCGCTGTCTTCGAGCGCGCACAGGTAGGCATGGCGCAGGAAGGGCGTGGGGTGGGGCTGGAGCGCCAGCAGTGCGTCCCATGCATCGGCGCCCACGCGATGGATCGAGTCGTGCAGGTGCAATGCGTAAGCAGGCGTGCTGGCAGGGCAGGGTGTGGTCATGCAGTGGGCGGTGCCGCAATCAGGGCAGGGCGCATCATGTCCCCAAAGCCCGGACCGCGTGGCCGTGGGGATTTCTCCGCGGTAGCGCAGCCTGCTTAAAAATGAGGCGGTGCAGGGGCGGGCGTTACGAATCAACCACTTAAGCCGCATGTGCCCGCCTCGCCCGCAGCTTATCCACAGGCCTGTCCCTGGCCTGTGGGGACAAGCGCGCAGCCGGGGCGTGCCGCAGGGGCAAGGCGCGGCTCGGGGCGGCGCCAGGGCCCGGGTGACATAATCGTCCGAGACCAACCCGCCCCGCTATTCCCATGCCGTTCGTCATCAGCATCGCCCAACTCAACTTCGTGGTGGGCGACGTGCCGGGCAATGCCCAGAAGATTCTTGCGGCCGCGCGCGATGCCCATGCTGCCGGCGCCCGGCTGCTCCTCACGCCCGAACTGGCACTGTGCGGCTACGCGGCCGAGGATCTGTACCTGCGGCCAGCCTTCGTGCAGGCGTGCGAGCAGGCACTGGAAGGGTTGGCGGCCGCTACGGCGGATTGGCCGGGGCTGACGGTGGTCGTGGGGCACCCGCGGCGCGTGGCGCACGGGGTGGGCGAGGGGGGGCGCGGCCTGTGCCACAACGCGGCCAGCGTGCTGCGCGCGGGGCGTATCGAGCACACCTACGCCAAGCAGTACCTGCCCAACTACGAAGTCTTCGACGAACGCCGCTATTTCGTCCCCGGGGATGAGAACTGCGTGTTCGAGGTCGATGGCGTGCGCATGGGCCTGCTGATCTGCGAGGACGCGTGGTACCCCGGGCCGGCGCGCAGCGCGCGGGAGGCGGGCGCGCAGGTGCTGGTCACGCTCAATGCGTCGCCCTACCACCTGGGCAAGGCTGTCGAGCGCGAACAGGTGATGCGCGAGCGCGTGCTGGAAACCGGCCTGCCCCTGGTCTATGCGCACTTGGTCGGCGGGCAGGACGAGGTGGTTTTCGAGGGCCGATCCTTCGCGCTGAATGCCGATGGCAGCGTGGCGGCCCGTGCGCCAGGATTTGAAGAAAAAACGCTGCTGATCAAGGTGCAGCAAGCGCAGGCAGCTATTGTTTTGGAAGCGCCGGTGGCGCCGCACGAGGGCTGGGAGGCGGAGCTGTGGTCCGCCCTGGTGCTGGGCGTGCGCGACTACGTGGGCAAGAACGGCTTCCCCGGCGTGCTGCTGGGCCTGTCGGGGGGCATGGACTCGGCGCTGGTGCTGGCCATTGCCGTGGACGCGCTGGGCGCCGACAAGGTGCGCACAGTGATGATGCCCTCGCCCTACACGGCCGACATCAGCTGGATCGATGCCCGCGACATGGCCGGGCGGCTGGGGGTGCGCTATGACGAAATCGCCATCGCCCCGCAGTTCGAGGCTTTCAAGACTGCGCTGGCGCCGCAGTTCGCCAGCCTGCCCGAGGACACGACGGAAGAGAATCTGCAAGCGCGCATCCGCGGCATGCTGCTGATGGCGCTGTCGAACAAGTTCGGCAGCCTGGTGCTGACCACGGGCAACAAGAGCGAGCTGGCCACGGGCTACTGCACGCTTTACGGCGACATGGCCGGCGGCTTTGCCGTGATCAAGGACGTGGTCAAGACGCGCGTGTTCGCCCTGGCCCGCTGGCGCAACGCCAATGACCCGTATGGCACCGGCGCGAATCCCATTCCCGAGCGCATCATCACCCGTCCGCCCAGTGCCGAACTGCGTCCCGACCAGAAAGACCAGGACAGTCTGCCGCCCTATGAGGTACTGGACGCCATCGTCGAGCGCTACATGGAAAATGACGAGCCTCTGGAAGACATCGTGCGCGCCGGCTTTGAACGTGCGGATGTCGAACGCGTGACCCGGCTCATCAAGCTCAACGAATACAAGCGCCGCCAGGCGCCTGTGGGCGTGCGCGTCACGCGCCGCAGCTTCGGCAAGGACTGGCGCTACCCCATCACCAACCGATTCAGGGCCTGAGCCCCCTGTGGCGGCCGCTGGGTCGCCGTGCCGTGCCCGCCGCTTTTTAGATATTTGAGGAGTTCCCCATGCAAATGATCACCGCCGTCATCAAGCCCTTCAAACTGGAGGAAGTCCGCGAGGCCTTGGCCGAATGTGGTGTGACGGGGCTGACGGTGACCGAGGTGAAGGGCTTCGGCCGGCAAAAGGGCCACACCGAGCTGTACCGTGGTGCCGAGTACGTGGTGGACTTCCTGCCCAAGGTCAAGATCGAGGTGGTGGTGCGCACCGAAGACGTGGACCGCTGCGTGGACGCGATCGTAGGCGCGGCGCGCACCGGCAAGATCGGTGACGGCAAGATTTTCGTCACCGCCGTGGAGCGCGTGGTGCGCATCCGCACCGGCGACCTGGACGACGCCGCGGTGTAACGAACGGCACGTCTGCCAATCCCGCGCACGCCAGCGCGGTGGGACAGCCGTCAGATCACGCTGCGCAGGGGGATGGCGCTGGCATTCGCGCCTGCGTCCTGTACCAGCGCGGTGAGCAGGGCATCGGGCTCCGTACCCACGCGGATCAGGCCCATCTGCCATTCCCCCATGAGCCCGCCATGTACCGCATGCTGCAGGAAGCCCAGCATGCCGCCGTAGTAGCCGTCGGTGTCCAACAGGCCGATAGGCTTGTCGTGGTAGCCCAGCTGGCGCCAGGTCCAGACTTCGAACAGCTCTTCCAGTGTGCCGATGCCGCCCGGCAGGGCGACGAAGGCATCGCTGCGCTCGGCCATCATGGCCTTGCGCTCGTGCATGGTCTGCACGATGTGCAGCTCATCGCAGAAGTGGTTGGCCAGTTCCTTGTCCACGAGAGCCTGCGGAATGATGCCCACGACCCGGCCGCCTGCCACGCGCGTGGCCTCCGCCACCGTGCCCATGAGGCCGCTGCGGCCGCCGCCGTAGACCAACTGGCCGCCGTGGCGGCCTATCCAGTGGCCCACGGCCGTGGCCGCTTCTGTGAACAAGGGGTTGTTGCCCGGGCGAGAGCCCAGGTACACGCAGATCGAAAAAGCGACATCAGCCATGTAGGAACCTTTGGTAGAGCGCGGCCGCCCACACGGCTGCGCACAGCAGCAGGCTGAGCAGCACCGCTGCGCTGCCCAAGTCCTTGGCGCGCTTGGACAGCGGATGCAGTTCATGCCCGACGCGATCGATGGCGGCCTCGATGCCGGAGTTGAGCAACTCGGTGATCAGCACCAACACCACCACCGCCGCCAGTACAGCAGTCTGCATCCAGTCCCGCCCGACGTAAAAGGACGAGGGCAGCAGCAGGGCTGCCAGGCACACCTCCTGGCGAAACGCCTTTTCTTCCCATCCTGCCCGCAGGCCTGTCAGGGAGTAGCCCGTGGCATGCCACAGCCGGCGCAAGCCGGTGCGTTGCTTGTGGGGGTGTGGTGCGGAGGATGTGGGATCAGGCATTCGGACGGTGATTGTCGCGCTATGGGAAGGCGAACTGCAGGGGTTGTGCGCATAGCTTGCGCGTCAGATGCACGCGTGCGTGGCCCAGTCGGCCCCTCAACCATTGCGGCGGGGCGGCACTTCGTAATGCACCAGGCGGGTACCGGCGAGTGCGTCGTGCCAGAACTGGCGTTGCGGGTGAAATCGGCTGAGCAGGGCCCATACCGCGACCCAGCCCGCCACGATGACGGTGGCTTCGCCCGCGGACAGTTGAAAGGGTGCGATCACCGCCAATGGGGGCAGGAACCACAGCCAGCACAACAAGTAGCGCAGCAGCGCCCGTGGTTGCGAGAGGGAGCGCCCCTGCCGGTCTTCCACCCGGATGTGCCAGGTCTTCATGGCAAGCGTGTGCCCCTGGGACCAGAACCAGACGAAGTAGATGCCGAACACCACGAACAGAAAGGCCTGCAGCGCGTGGCGGTTGTCCAGCCCATGCCGTGTCTGTGTCAGGGTGCCGAATAGGTAGCCCGCGATGAACACCACCCCGAACATCAACATGCCCTCATACAACCAGCAGGCCATGCGGCGCCGCAGCGGAGGGGCGATCGCGCGGGATGCCGCTGGGGCGGCAGCATCGGAAGGGTGGGGGGGCTGCGGATTGGCGCGCGAGGCAGTCATGCGGGACGGCGAACGGAGGTCATGCGCCGATCATTGCGGCGGATGCAGGGGGGTCAGGTCCACTGGCGGTTCCGGAGTGGGTTCGGGAGCCGAGGCGGGCGCAAGGGGGGGGAGCGGCGCAGGCAGTGCGGACGGGATCGTGACCGGCGATGTTTCCACGACCACGGGGGGCGGCACCGGCAGGGCCTGGGGCGAATGGAACTCCGCTGGCGGCTGGATTTTCGGAGGGTTGGGGACGGCCGGCGGCGCATTGGTGGCTGCAGGGACGCGGGCCAGTTTCTTGGGGGAAACCGGGCGTACCGTGGTGGCTGCGCCGGTCGGCCGCGGCGCCGCCTTGGCCGCCAGGCGCTTCTTCTCTTCCGCACTCAGCGCCTGGTATGCCTCCCATCGGGCACGCCGGCTGTCGGCCGGGAGCCTGCTGGCGGCGGCATAGTTCAGTCGCGCCTGGCTGCGCTGCTGGGTGCTGAGGCTGGCCCAATCGGTAATGCGTGCGAGCATCTTCGCCTGCTCGTCCTCAGAGAGTGCGTGAAAGCCCGCCGCTAGGTTGAGCCAGTTGCGCTTTTGCCCTTCGCTGAGCACGCTCCAGCGGTCTGCAAGGGGGTAGAGCGCTTCTTTCTGAGGAGTGCTCAGTTCTGTCCAGCGGGGGCCGGCCTCGGCTTGCGGAGCCTGCCGGGGCTCGCTGTAGATTTTGTGCCTGCCATCTCCCAGCGCCTCGGCCGGGACAGGGGTACTGGGCGCCACCCGCACATAGGCAGCCATCCACCACCCTGTCGTCGCCAGCGCACCCAGCAAGACAAAAGCCAGCAAGAATGCTGGCAGGTGGGGGCGTGGGGCGTGCGGGGACGGCTCGTGCATGCAGGCAGTGATCTTATTGCGTCGTATTGGCTGTCTTGAGGTATTGCAGGAAGCCGGGGTCAGCATAGGCCGACGGGGGAAGATCGTCGGTCAGAAGCGCAGCGTCGACTTCGGCGATTTCGGTGGCCACCGTCTCGTCCTGCGCCATGTTGATGAAGACCAGCCCCACCACCAGCGCCGTCAGCGGCACGGCGGATACCAGGGCGCGCCACCAGTTGCCACCTTCGCTGCCCCAGCCGCTGAGCGTGGCGGTGGAGCCTTGCGAAGACACGTGCGTGGCCGCGGCTGTCTGACGGGCAGACTGTACGGCGGGGCGCTTGCGCTGCGCCAACGCCTGCATGCGTGCGGCGCGCAGGCGCTCGGTGATGTCGTAGGGAAGGCTGGCATTGCCTTCGCTCAGGCGCGCCGTAAGGCGGCGGGCGAACGCATCCGCGGCCTGGGTGATTTCCGGCGGGTATTCTGGAGGGCGGTTCATAGCACGATTCCTTTGGCCTTCAGTGCCTTGCTGAGGGTTTGGATGGCCCGAAAGCAGTGTGTCTTGACGCTGCCTTCGGAGCAACCCATGGCGGCTGCGGTTTCTGCGACATCCATTTCTTCCCAGTAACGCATCAAAAATGCCTCCCGTTGACGTGGGGGCAGTTCTTGGATCTCGGCATCGATATCGCGCAGTACCTGTGCGCGACGCACGGAATCCTCCGCACTCTGTGCCATTTCGCCATTGGCAGCGGCGTGTACCTCGAGAAAATCAAAATCTGAACCATCGTCCGACGGGCCCTCGAAGTCGCTCAGGCTGGAAAAAAGCGCATTGCGCGTCTTCTGTCGCCGGAACCAATCCAGCATGCAGTTGGTGAGGATGCGCTGGAAGAGCATGGGTAGCTCGGCCGGCGGTTTGTCGCCATAGTGCTCGGCCAGCTTGAGCATGCTGTCCTGAACGATGTCCAACGCGGCCTCCTCATTGCGCACATGGTAAAGCGTGCGCTTGAAAGCACGCTTGTCCACGCTTTTGAGGAAGTCGGAGAGCTCTTGTTCAGTAGCCAAAGGCAAAAACCCAAGGAGGGCGAAAGCGGAGTGCGCGCGCAGGTGCGTGCAGCAAGCTGCGAAAGACGGATTATCGCATTGCCGCGTATTTTTTATGCCATGCTGCGCCAACTGCATGTGTGCAGTGCAATAATGTGTACTGCAATTCAAAAAGGCAAACGGGTCCCGGTCCGGCGCAACACTCCTGGCGCCCATGGCCGAGGCCTCAAGTCCCAAGTCGGCTTCACAAGAGTTCGTACAAGGGGCACCCAAGGTTTTTCGTTAGAGAAATTCGCAAAGGTTGATCATGGAAATCTCCAAGGCCGAACTCACGTCGGCGGCTGCGGCCTCTCGCGGCGGCAACTCCTCATCCTCTCCCGGCGCCCAGGACCTCATGGGGTCCGAGATCCTCGTCAAGGCTCTGCAGGCCGAGAACGTCCAGTACATCTGGGGCTACCCCGGCGGCGCCGTGCTGTACATTTACGACGCGCTGTACAAGCAGGACACCATTCAGCACGTGCTGGTGCGCCACGAACAGGCGGCGGTGCACGCGGCCGACGGTTATGCCCGCGCGACGGGCGAGGTCGGGGTGGCGCTGGTGACTTCCGGCCCCGGATTGACGAATGCCGTGACGGGCATCGCCACGGCGTATATGGATTCGATCCCCATGGTGATCATCTCCGGCCAGGTGCCCACGCCCGCGATCGGGCTGGATGCCTTCCAGGAGTGCGACACCGTGGGCATCACGCGTCCCATCGTCAAGCACAACTTCCTGGTCAAAGATGTGCGCGACCTGGCGGTGACGCTCAAAAAAGCCTTCCATATCGCGCGCACCGGCCGCCCCGGCCCCGTGGTGGTGGATATCCCGAAGGATGTGTCGTTCAAGAAGACGGCTTTCCATGGTTATCCGCAGAGCGTGGAAATGCGCTCTTACAACCCCGTCAAGAAGGGGCATGGCGGTCAGATCCGCAAGGCGCTGCAACTGCTGCTGGCCGCGAAACGACCTTATATCTACACCGGCGGCGGCGTGCTGCTGGGCAATGCGGTGCCCGAGCTGCGCACGCTGGTCGACATGCTGGGCTATCCGGTCACCCACACGCTGATGGGTCTGGGTGCCTACCCGGCCACCGACCGCAAATTCCTGGGCATGCTGGGCATGCACGGCACGATCGAGGCCAACAATGCCATGCAGAACTGCGACGTGCTGCTGGCCGTGGGTGCGCGCTTTGATGACCGCGTGATCGGCAATCCCAAGCATTTCGCGCAGAACGAGCGCAAGATCATCCATATCGACATCGACCCGTCGAGCATTTCCAAGCGCGTGAAGGTGGACATTCCGATTGTGGGCGATGTCAAGGACGTGCTGACCGAGCTGATCTCTATGATCCGCGAGACCACGACACGCCCCGACGCTGGTGCGCTGTCGGCGTGGTGGGAGCAGATCGAGAACTGGCGCGGCCGCGACTGCCTGAAGTACGACCGCGGGAACACCGAGGTGATCAAGCCGCAGTACGTGATCGAGACGCTGTGGAATATGACCCGCGATGCGGACGCCTACGTCACCTCCGATGTGGGGCAGCATCAGATGTGGGCCGCCCAGTTTTACAAATTCGACGAGCCGCGCCGCTGGATCAACTCCGGCGGCCTGGGCACCATGGGCGTGGGCATTCCCTATGCCATGGGCATCAAGCTGGCCAAGCCCGAGTCTGAGGTGTTCTGCGTGACGGGCGAAGGCTCGGTGCAGATGAACATCCAGGAGCTCTCCACCTGCCTGCAGTACAACACCCCTATCAAGGTGCTGTCGCTCAACAACCGCTACTTGGGCATGGTGCGCCAGTGGCAAGAAATTGAATACTCGGGCCGCTACAGCCACAGCTACATGGATGCGCTGCCCAACTTCGTGAAGCTGGCCGAGGCCTATGGCCACGTGGGCATGCTCATCGAGCGCCCGCAGGACGTGGAGCCGGCGCTGCGCGAAGCGCGCAAGCTCAAGGACCGCACGGTGTTCCTGGACTTCCGGACCGACCCCACCGAGAACGTGTTCCCGATGGTGCAGGCTGGCAAGGGCATCACCGAGATGCTGCTGGGGTCGGAAGACCTTTAAGCATCAAAAAGGCCTGTAACGCTTGCCTGGCAAGCGCTGGTAGCTATTTATTTAATAGCGTTTTCTGACGAATCTATTGTCTGCCAAGCCTGGCGCTTACCGGCGCCAGGGGAGGGCAGCGAGAAGAGGAAGCTCATCCCATGAAACACATCATCGCCGTCCTGCTGGAGAACGAACCGGGTGCGCTGTCGCGCGTCGTTGGCCTGTTTTCCGCGCGGGGCTACAACATCGAATCGCTGACCGTGGCGCCCACCGAGGACGCGTCCCTGTCGCGCATGACCATCCAGACCCATGGATCGGAAGACGTGATCGAGCAGATCACCAAGCACCTGAACCGCCTCATCGAGGTGGTCAAGGTGGTTGACCTGACCGAAGGCGCCTACACCGAGCGCGAACTCATGATGGTGAAGGTGCGCGCCGTGGGCAAGGAGCGCGAAGAGATGAAGCGCATGGCCGACATCTTTCGCGGACGCATCATCGACGTGACCGAAAAGAGCTACACGATCGAGCTGACCGGCGACCAGTCCAAGAACGACGCTTTCCTGCAGGCTATCGACCGTACCGCCATTTTGGAGACGGTGCGTACGGGCGCCAGCGGCATCGGCCGTGGTGAACGCATCCTGCGTGTGTAAGTACGACAATCCCCCGTTTTCCTTTCCCCCTGAACAGAATCCCAACCGGAGCGACCATGAAAGTTTTCTACGACAAAGACTGTGATCTGAGCCTCATCAAGGGCAAGACCGTGGCCATCATCGGCTATGGCAGCCAAGGCCACGCCCATGCCCAAAACCTCAACGACAGCGGCGTGAAGGTCGTGGTCGGCCTGCGCAAGGGCGGCGCTTCGTGGGACAAGGTCGGCAAGGCCGGCCTGACGGTCAAGGAAGTGAACGACGCCGTGAAGGAAGCCGACGTCGTCATGATCCTGCTGCCCGACGAGCAGATCGCCGAGGTCTACAAGAACAACGTCGAGCCCCACATCAAGCAGGGCGCCTCGCTGGCCTTCGCCCACGGCTTCAACGTGCACTACAACCAGGTCGTGCCCCGCGCCGATCTGGACGTGTGGATGGTGGCGCCCAAGGCCCCCGGCCACACCGTGCGCAACACCTACACCCAGGGCGGCGGCGTGCCCCACCTGGTGGCCGTGCACCAGGACAAGTCCGGCAAGGCGCGTGACCTGGCGCTGTCCTACGCCATGGCCAATGGCGGCGGCAAGGCCGGTATCATCGAGACCAACTTCAAGGAAGAGACCGAGACCGACCTGTTCGGCGAGCAGGCCGTGCTGTGCGGTGGCGCTGTCGAGCTGATCAAGATGGGCTACGAAACGCTGGTGGAAGCCGGCTACGCCCCCGAGATGGCCTACTTCGAGTGCCTGCACGAGCTCAAGCTCATCGTGGACCTGATCTACGAAGGCGGCATCGCCAACATGAACTACTCGATCTCGAACAACGCCGAGTTCGGCGAGTACGTGACCGGCCCCGAAGTGATCAACGAGCAGTCGCGCGCCGCCATGCGCAATGCCTTGAAGCGCATCCAGAACGGCGACTACGCCAAGATGTTCATCCAGGAAGGCCGCCTGAACTACCCGAGCATGACGGCCCGCCGCCGCAACACCGCCGACCACAGCATCGAAGTGGTGGGTGCCCAGCTGCGTGCGATGATGCCCTGGATCGCCAAGAACAAGCTGGTGGACCAGACGCGCAACTGATGCGCGAGCGCGGCCGGGCCGCGCTGGCGTCTTTCCCCAAGGCCACCCTGGTGGCCTTTTTTGCGTGCGGGCAGCGGCTACACTGCGTCCTTTTCCGCACGCGTGTGCGGAACAAAAATACTATTGATTTAATAGCTGTTGGCGCTTGCTGTATGGGCGCTGGAGGTCGATTGAATGCATGATGGCAACGACGCCGCCGAAAACACGGGCGTGATGGTGCGCAAGCGCCGCAAGGGCATCTACATCCTGCCCAACCTGTTCACGCTGGCAGCGTTGTTTGGCGGGTTCTACGCCATTGTCATGGCCATGAATGGCCGCTTCGACTATGCGGCGGTGGGGGTGTTCTGCGCCATGGTGCTGGACAGCCTGGATGGCCGCGTGGCGCGCATGACCAACACGCAAAGCGCGTTCGGCGAGCAGATGGACTCGCTGTCGGACATGGTGTCCTTCGGCGTGGCGCCTGCACTGATCGCCTACGAGTGGGCCCTCAGCGGCCTGGGGCGCTGGGGCTGGATCGCGGCCTTCGTCTACTGTTCATGCGCTGCCCTGCGGCTGGCGCGCTTCAACGTCAACACCGGCACCGTGGACAAGCGCTGGTTCCAGGGGCTTCCATCTCCGGCCGCGGCGGCGCTGGTGACGGGCTTCATCTGGCTGCTGTCCGACTCGGGTGTGCAGCGCGGGCAGGACGGCCTGCTGACCTGGAGCCAGCTCACCTGGGTGATGTTCGGGCTGACGCTGTACGCCGGGCTCACCATGGTGACCAATGCGCCGTTCTATAGCTTCAAGGACCTGCACCTCAAGCGCAGCGTCCCCTTCACGGCCATCGTGCTCATCGTGCTGGGGATCGCCATCATCAACATCCATGCGCCCACGGTGCTGTTCAGCATCTTCGTGGCTTATGGATTGAGCGGCTACGGCGTGTATGCATGGCGGCGCGCCAAGGGGTATCGGGCCAGCGTGATCAGCACCTCCAAGGACGAGCCCGAGGAGCGCGGGTTGCACGAGTAGCCCTGCGTGTCGCCGTGGGTTTTTTGTGCTAGAGTCGTTCGCATGCATTTCCTGTCGCTAGCACTACTACTGAACTTGTCCCTCGGGCAGGCATAGTAGCGCGCGCGTACACACCTACTTCCCACGGCCCGTGAGCACCAGCGACGGGCCGTTTTTGTTTTTCCGGGGTCGCTGGAGCACAGGTCAGACACCTACCTTGTTCCACGAAAGAGAGAATTCCGATGCTGCAGAACCCCGCCGCCAAATACCGTCCCTTTGCCCCCGTGCGCCTGACGGACCGCACCTGGCCCGACGCGGTGATCGACCGCGCGCCCATCTGGTGCAGTGTGGACCTGCGCGACGGCAACCAGGCGTTGATCGAGCCCATGGACATCGCGCGCAAGATGCGCATGTTCGAGCAACTGGTGAAGATCGGATTCAAGGAGATCGAGGTGGGCTTCCCGTCGGCCTCCCAGGTCGAGTTCGACTTCGTGCGCAAGCTCATCGAGGAAGACCGCATTCCTGACGACGTGACCATTCAGGTGTTGACCCAGGCGCGTGACCATCTGATCCGTCGCACGTTTGAGGCACTGGAAGGCGCGCCCCGCGCCATCGTCCACCTCTACAACGCGACCGCGCCTGTGATGCGCCGCGTGGTGCTGGACATGAGCGAGGAGGAAATCGTGGAACTGGCGCGTGGCAACGCGCAGATGTTCAAGGACATTGCTGCCCAGTACCCCCTTACCGACTGGACGTTCCAGTATTCGCCTGAGATGTACTCGGACACCGAACTGGAGTTTTCCAAGCGTGTGATCGATGCGGTGACCGACGTGTGGCAGCCGACACCCCAGAAGAAGTGCATCATCAATCTGCCGACCACGGTGGAGCATTCCACGCCGAACATCTTCGCGGACATGGTCGAGTGGACGCACCGCCACATCCAGCGTCGGGACTGCGTGGTGCTGTCGGTGCACCCGCACAACGACCGCGGCACCGGCACGGCAACGGCGGAGCTGGCCTTGATGGCGGGCGCCGACCGCCTGGAGGGCTGCCTCTTCGGCAACGGCGAACGTACGGGTAACCTGGACGTGGTGAACGTGGCTCTCAACATGTACACGCAAGGCGTGCATCCGGGGCTGGACTTTTCGGACATCGACGGCATCCGCAGCACCGTGGAGTATTGCAACCAGTTACCCGTGCACCCGCGCCATCCGTACGTGGGCGATCTGGTCTATACCTCTTTCTCCGGCTCCCATCAGGACGCCATCAAGAAAGCATTTGCCGCCCGGCGCGAGGGCGACATCTGGGAGATGCCCTACCTGCCGATCGATCCCAAGGATCTGGGGCGCAGTTATGAAGCCATCATTCGCGTCAACAGCCAGTCCGGCAAGGGCGGCATCGCGTATCTGCTGGAGAGTGAATACGGCGTGCAACTGCCGCGGCGCTTGCAGATCGAGTTCAGCCAGGCAGTGCAGCGCGAAATGGACGCCAGCGGCAAGGAGCTCACGGCCGCCGATCTGTGGAGTTTGTTCGAGCGCGAATACCGTCTGGACGAGGCAGCAACGCCGGTATACCGTATGGAAGGCGAAAACGGCACGGTTGCATTGCGCGGACAACTGCCCTGGCAAGGCCAGACGCTGCAGATTGAAGGTGAAGGCACAGGCCCGATCGACGCTTTCGTGCAGGCCGTGGCCGCTGCGCTGGACTGCGATGTGCGCGTGCTGGACTACAACGAACATGCCATCAGCGAGGGCGCCCACGCCAAGGCCGTGGCCTATGTCGAGATGCGCATCGATGATCGCCACACCGTATATGGGGTGGGCATGGATGCCAATATCGTGTCCGCCTCGATCCGTGCCATTCTTTCGGGGCTGCAGCGTGCTCCGCAAATACAAGCCCAGGTGATGGTTGCCTGATTCCCTATCCCCACAACGACCTCAAGAGACGATCCATGACCGACAAGCTCATCATTTTCGACACCACCTTGCGCGACGGCGAGCAGTCGCCGGGAGCTTCCATGACGCGCGATGAAAAGCTGCGCATTGCCCGTCAACTGGAGCGGCTGCGTGTGGATGTGATCGAGGCGGGTTTTGCCGCCAGTTCCAACGGCGACTTCGAATCGGTGCAGGCCATTGCGCGCGCAGTGAAGGACTCCACGGTCTGCTCGCTGGCACGTGCCAACGACCGGGACATCGCACGTGCTGCCGAGGCGCTCAAAGAGGCAAACCGCGCGCGCATCCACACATTCATCGCCACCAGCGCGCTGCACATGGAAAAGAAGCTGCGCATGACGCCCGAGCAGGTGCTGGAGCAAGCCAGGCAGGCGGTGCGTTTTGCACGCAACCTGGTGGAGGACATCGAATTCAGCCCCGAGGATGGCTACCGCAGCGATCCGGACTTCCTGTGCCGCGTGATCGAGACGGTGATCGCGGAGGGCGCCACCACCATCAACGTGCCCGACACCGTGGGTTACGCCATTCCCGAGCTGTACGGCAACTTCATCAAGAACCTTCGCGAGCGCATTCCCAACAGTGACAAGGCCATCTGGTCCGTGCACTGCCACAACGATCTGGGCATGGCGGTCGCCAACTCGCTGGCGGGTGTGAAGATCGGCGGGGCACGCCAGGTGGAGTGCACCATCAACGGCCTGGGAGAGCGTGCGGGCAACTGTTCGCTGGAGGAGGTGGTGATGGCCGTGAAGACGCGGCGCGACTACTTCGGCCTGGACGTCGGCATCGATACCCAGCACATCGTGGCCGCCAGCCGCATGGTCAGCCAGACCACCGGCTTTGTAGTGCAGCCCAACAAGGCCGTGGTGGGCGCCAATGCGTTCGCCCATGCCTCGGGCATCCACCAGGACGGCGTGCTCAAGGCGCGCGACACGTACGAGATCATGCGCGCCGAGGACGTGGGCTGGAGCGCCAACAAGATCGTGCTGGGCAAACTCAGCGGCCGCAATGCGTTCAAGCAACGTCTGCAGGAACTGGGCGTCCAGTTGGAGAGCGAAGGCGAAATCAACGTGGCGTTTGCCAAATTCAAGGAACTCGCCGACCGCAAGAGCGAGATCTTTGACGAGGACATCCTGGCACTCGTGAGCGACGAAAGCGTGACCAGCGAGAAGGAGCAGTTCGGCTTCGTGTCCCTGGCGCAGCACAGCGAGACGGGCGAACGGCCCGAGGCGACCATCGTGTTCACCGTGGACGGCAAGGAAGTCCGCAGCTCCGCGGAGGGTAATGGCCCGGTCGATGCCTCGATGAAGGCCATCGAGGCGCATGTGCGCAGCGGTGCCGAGATGGTGCTGTACTCGGTGAACGCCATCAGTGGCTCCACCGAAAGCCAGGGCGAAGTCACCGTGCGGTTGCAGAGCGCCGGCCGGGTGGTGAATGGCGTAGGGGCCGACCCCGACATCGTGGTGGCATCGGCCAAAGCCTACCTCAGTGCCCTGAATAAATTACAAAGTAAAGCTGAGCGCGTGGCAGCACAGGGCTGATACCGCGTCCTATAATTCAGGCACTTTCTAAAAGAGTCGCGCAAGGTATTGATCTTGCGCGACTTTTTTTGATTTTGTACACTGCCACACAGTTTTTGCTGCTTGGAGCATTTGATGCATATGCGCGCTCGCATCGTCTCCCGTATCTCTCAGGGATTGGCCCTTCTGGTGATGGGTATCGCATTGACCTCGCCCGGCGTGCATGCGGCCGAACGCAAGAAGGCGGTGGCAAAAAAAGCCGCGTCCACCGCGGTTGCCAAACGCACCCCCGCCAAATCGTCGGCCAAGGCGCCCCGCCGGACCGTGGCTGTGAAGGCGGCGCGCGCGTCTGCGGTGAGTGCCCGTGCGCCCGTGCGCGTAGCGGCAGAGCCCGCGCGCCTCTCATTCGGGCAGTTGGCAGGGCTGCACGACGTGAGCGATCCGCTGGACCTGAAGTCGAGCGTGGCACTGGTGATCGATCAGGACACGAAGGAAGTTCTCCTCAGCAAGAATGACCATGCCGTGCTGCCCATCGCTTCGTTGACCAAGCTGATGACCGGCTTGCTCGTTTCCGAGGCGCACTTGCCCATGGACGAGCTCATCACGATCACGCAGGACGACGTGGATACGGAAAAGGGCAGCGGCTCACGGCTTGCCGTGGGAACGACACTCTCGCGCGGTGAACTGCTGCACCTGGCCCTCATGTCCAGTGAGAACCGCGCCGCCCATGCGCTGGGACGCACGTTCCCGGGCGGGCTGGATACGTTCGTGGCACGCATGAATGCCAAGGCGAAGCTGCTGGGCATGGCGGATACGCGCTTTGTCGAGCCCACTGGCCTGTCCAGCCGCAACCAGTCCAGCGCGCACGACCTGGCGACGCTCGTGAATGTGGCGCATGGTGATGCGTTGCTGCGTGAACTCTCCACGTCTCCAAGCCACGAGGTCGCCATTGGCCGGCGCACCCTGCAGTACAACAACACCAACCGGCTGGTGAAGAGCCCTTCGTGGGATATCGGCCTGCAGAAGACTGGCTACATCTCGGAAGCGGGGCGCTGCCTGGTGATGCAGGCCGAGGTGGCGGGCCGCAAGCTGATCATGGTGTTCCTCGATTCGGCAGGAAAGTTCAGCCGTCTGGGCGACGCAGAGCGCGTGCGCTCCTGGGTCGAGAAGACCCACCCCAGCGCCGGCGCCATCCTGCACGCAGGAACCAACGGTTAGCCGCGGTTGCGGCCACGGGTCGCATGCGTCTTGCGACCCACCCGCCGGACGGCCGGCGTCAGGCCGTTCAGGTCTTGAGCGGGCCGTCCAGGGCCGTGCGCTGCCCCGCCGTATAACCCAGCGCCTGGGAGATTTCATCGGCGGTGGACTGGAGCTTGGGCAGCCATCCGTCATCCAGTCGATCGGCGGGCGCTGAAATTGACAGGCCTGCCACGAGCTGGCCCTGGTCGTCAAAGACCCCCGCCGCGATGCAGCGCACCCCGAGTTCCAACTCCTCGTTGTCCCGCGCAATGCCGTATTGGCGCGCCTTGCCCAGTTCACGTTCCAGGATGGGCAACTGGGTGATGCTGTTGCGCGTGTGCCCTGGCAGGCCGGTACGCGTGGCGTACGCGCGCACGCGTTGCGGATCGTCGGCCGCAAGGAAGAGCTTGCCCGTAGAGGTGAGGTGCAGCGGGGCGTGGCCGCCAATGGCGCGCACCACCTGCATGCCCGAACGCTCGCTGTAGGCGCGTTCCACGTACACG
Source organism: [Acidovorax] ebreus TPSY (assembly GCF_000022305.1). NCBI lineage: Bacteria > Pseudomonadati > Pseudomonadota > Betaproteobacteria > Burkholderiales > Comamonadaceae > Diaphorobacter > [Acidovorax] ebreus. The sequence continues at coordinate 2,082,507 of NC_011992.1, read as the reverse complement.
ATCTCGTCCCCCTGGCGCACGCTGAGGTTCACCGGTTGCTGGATCTGCTTGTGCAATTGCCGCATGGGTGCCATCGCGGCGTCGCGCACGCTCAGGCGCCCCTTCACCAGATTGCCCAGCTCCAGCAGGCGCATGCCCAGGCGGTAGCTGCCCGACTCAGGACGGTCCACGAAACGGCCGATGGTCAGGTCATTGAGGATGCGGTGGGTGGTGGACGGATGCAGGCCCGTCTTCTCGCTGATCTCCTTCAGCGAGATGGCTTCCTCGCGCGAAGCGAGTACGTCAATCAACTGGAACATGCGCTCCAGCACCTGGACACTGGGTTTGGCGGGCGCGTCCGGCGAGTGTTTCTTCATGAGGCAGGGCAGAACCAAGGAACCGGTGATTTTATCTTGTGAAATGCCGCGCTGCTTCTACGCACTGGCTGTCCGGCCGGTCCGTGCCTTCCTCAGTGCGGCGCCAGGCCTCGTGCAGGGAACTGCCGCAGCGAAGACTTGAACGCAGGCTGATAAAAACTTGCGGCCTAGCCACCCCAATGGGTAGGCCAGGCCGGGACCGGATCTTCAACTGCGGAGCAAGGTCCCGCTGCGCTCAAGCGCCGCGGGTGACCGGTTGCGCCGCACCACGCCCGTAGGTGCCGTATTTGCCCAGTTCCCATTTGGCAATGGCGTTGCGGTGCACCTCATCCGGGCCGTCGGCGAAGCGCAGGGTGCGCGCGTTGGCATAGGCGTAGGCCAGCGGGAAATCGTCGCTCACGCCGCCGCCGCCATGCACCTGCATGGCCCAGTCGATCACCTGGCAGGCCATGCTGGGGGCGACGACCTTGATCATGGCGATCTCGGTCTTGGCGACCTTGTTGCCCACGGTGTCCATCATCCAGGCGGCCTTGAGCGTGAGCAGGCGCGCCATGTCGATCTTGCAGCGGGCTTCGGCAATGCGTTCCTGGGTCACGCTCTGTTGTGCCAGCGTCTTGCCGAAGGCCACCCGGCTGCTGGCGCGGCGGCACATCAGTTCCAGCGCGCGCTCGGCCTGGCCGATCAGGCGCATGCAGTGGTGGATGCGCCCGGGGCCCAGGCGTCCCTGGGCGATCTCGAACCCACGGCCTTCGCCCAGCAGGATGTTGTCCACCGGTACGCGCACGTTCTCGAAGAGGACTTCGGCGTGGCCGTGCGGCGCATCGTCATAACCGAACACGTTGAGTGCACGCACCACCGTGATGCCTGGCGTATCGGCTGGCACGACGATCATGCTTTGTTGCGAGTGCTTGGGCGCCTCGGGGTCGGTCTTGCCCATGGTGATGAACACCTTGCAGCGCGGGTCGTTGGCGCCGCTGGTCCACCACTTGCGCCCATTGATCACGTAATGGTCGCCCTGGCGCTCGATGCGCGTTTCGATGTTGGTGGCGTCGCTGGAGGCGACATCGGGTTCGGTCATGGCAAAGGCCGAGCGCATGCGCCCTTCCAGCAGCGGCTTGAGCCACTGGGCCTTGATGGCCTCGGACCCATAACGCGCGATGGTCTCCATGTTGCCCGTGTCGGGGGCCGAGCAGTTGAACACCTCGCTGGACCACAGCACGCGGCCCATGATCTCCGCCAGCGGCGCGTACTCGGCGTTGGTCAACCCGGCGCCTTCGTAGCCCGATGCTTGGGCGGTGTCCACCGGCAGGAACAGGTTCCACAGCCCCGCGGCCTGCGCCTTGGGTTTCAGGTTTTCGATGGTTTGCAGTGGTGTCCAGCGCCTGCCTGCGGCCGTGTTGGCCGCCATCTCCTCGGCATAGGCCTTCTCGGCGGGGTAGATGTGGTCGTCCATGAACTGGATCAGGCGCGCCTGCAGTTCCTTGGTCTTGGGCGAGTAATCGAAGTCCATGGGGTGCTTTCTCGTCAGTGGGGAAGGGGGATCAACTCTTTTGCGCGAAGGACCAGGCCAGCTGCGCCATGGGCTGTGCGGTGGCGCCAGCGGCCTTGGCCTGTGCGCTGGCGGCCGTGCCGGCCTCCACGCGCTTGGCAATGCCTTGCAGGATGGCGGCGATGCGGAACATGTTGTAGGCCAGGTAGAAGTTCCAGTCCCGGTGCAGCGCATCCACGTCGGTGATGCCGGTGCGTTCGCAGTAGCGCTGGATGTAGTCGCGCTCGCACGGGATGCCCAGCGCCGCCAGGTCCAGCCCGCCGATACCCCGGCTCAGCGATGCGGGGATGTGCCAGCTCATGCAGTGGTAGGCAAAGTCCGCGAGCGGATGGCCCAGGGTGGACAGCTCCCAGTCCAGCACCGCGATCACACGTGGCTCGGTGGGGTGAAACACGAGGTTGTCCAGCCGATAGTCGCCATGCACGATGGACACGCGGGTTGCGTCGCGCGCGCTGTCGGGCATGTGCGCGGGCAGCCATTGCATCAGCGCGTCCATCTCGGCGATGGGCTGGGTGACCGAGGCGGTGTACTGCTTGCTCCAGCGCGAGATCTGGCGTTCGAAGTAATTGCCCGGCTTGCCGTAGTCCGCCAGGCCGCGCGCCGTGAAGTCCACCCGGTGCAGGGCGGCGATCACGCGGTTCATCTCGTCGTAGATCGCCGCGCGTTCGGCCGGCTGCATGCCAGGCAGCGACTGGTCCCACAGCACGCGGCCTTGCATGAACTCCATCAAATAAAACGCGCGCCCGATGACGGACTCGTCCTCGCACAGCGCAATCATGCGCGGCACGGGCACGTCGGTGCCGGCGAGCCCGCGCATGACCGCGTATTCGCGCTCGATGGCGTGTGCCGACGGCAGCAGCTTGGCCACCGGGCCGGGCTTGGCGCGCATCACATAGCTGCGCGTGGGGGTCACGAGCTTGTAGGTGGGGTTGGACTGGCCGCCTTTGAACATCTCCACCGACAGCGGTCCGGCAAACCCTTCCACATGCTGCGACAGCCAGGCAGTAAGCGCGTTGGTGTCGAAGGCATGCTGCTCGGAGACGGGGCGTGTGCCGATGAAGTGCTCGAAGTTGCTCATGGGGATGGAGGGTTCTTTCAAAAAAGTGAGCTGCTTGCGCTTGTCAGCTATGGAATTCAAAGGCTTTTCACATGGAAACCGTTGCGGGACAAGCGCTGGAAGCTATGGTTTTTGTAAACCTGGCTCATTGGTTGGCTTCGGAGATGCGCATCAGCGCATCCCGGTCGCGTATCACGAGGCCGCCGGGCTCGATGCGGATGGCGTCCTCGCGCTCCATGGCCTTCAGCTCCTGATTCACGCGCTGGCGCGACGCGCCCAGCAACTGCGCCAGTTCTTCCTGGGCCAGTTGCAGGCTGATGCGCACTTCGTTGCCGTCGGACAGGCTGGGCACGCCATAGCTGCGCACCAGGTGCAGCAACTGCTTGGCCAGCCGCGAGCGCAGGGGCAGGGTGTTGAGGTCTTCCACCAGCCCGAACAGCTGCCGGATGCGCCGCGCATGCAGCCGCAGCATGGCCTCGTACAGTTCCGAGTGCTGTGCAAGGATCTTCTTGAAGTCGGCCCGCGCCACGCACAGGATGGTGGTGTCGCCATGGGCGTAGGCATCGTGCGTGCGCCCGTCCCCGTCGAAGATCGCCACGTCGCCGAACCAGATGCCCGGCTCCACGTAGGTCAGCGTGATCTGCTTGCCGGAGATCGAGGTGGAGCTCACGCGCACGGCGCCGCGTGCGCAGGCAATCCATTCCTCGGGCGGGTCGCCGCGTGCTGCGATGAGTGCGCCATCCTTGAAGCGTTTGACGTAGGAGCATCGCAGTATGTCGTGGCGCAAAGAAGGGGAGAGGGAAGAAAACCAGCGACCTGAGTTGATCGCCTCGCGTTCATCGATGGTAAGAATCGGATCGTCCATGGTCTGTCGTTTGCGTGACTGGGTTGCAGTCCATTGTCGCGTGAGGGACCGGGGCGCGGGGAGCGGGCTGTCACATGGGCGTCCGCGGGCGCGCGCGTGCTGGCGCCGCTGCCGCGGAGCCAGCAATGCCATGGATGGGTTTGAATGAGACAAGCCGCCGGCGCTTGACCGTCAAGCGCTAGCAGCTATAAAAATAGTAGCTTTAAGCGCGTGGGTCGGCAGAAGCCGCCCGGGTTTCGCCCGCCAGGGCATGCTGGAGGTTGCGCACGAAGTGGCTGCGCTCCAGCGCGAGCTGTTCGGTGAAGCTGTGGTGCCGCGCCTCGCCCACCAGTTCCTTGATGCTCGCCAGCGCATGGGGCGGGCCATCGTTCAGGCGCTGGGCCAGCGCCAGCGCCTCATGCAGGGCGCGCCCGGGATCGGCCAGCCGGTTGACCATGCCCAGGGACTGCAGTCGTGCGGCGTCGATGCGGTCGCCGCACATCAGGATCTCATGCGCCAGCGCGCGGGGCAGCATTTGCGCCAGGCTCCAGCTGGCGCCGCCATCGGGCGACAGGCCCGCGTGGACATGGTTCATGGCAAACACCGCGTTGCGCGCGGCCACCATCAGGTCGCATGCCAGCGCGAGTGAAAACCCCGCACCCTTGGCTTCACCCTCCACGGCGGCGATCACGGGCTTGGGATGGGTGCGTATCGCCTCTATCCAGTGGTGCAGCAGATCCAGGCCATGCACCTGCGCTGGCGCGCTCTGATGCCGCAACGCCTGCAGCCGCTGGGGGCTGTTGCCGGCGCTGAACAGGCCGTCCGCGCCCGTGATGACCACGCAGCGCACATCGGGATTGCGCTCCGCCACGTTCAGGGCTTCGATGCCCGCCGCGCAGATGGCCGGCTCCAGGGCATTGCGCAGCTCGGGGTGGCGAAGGGTCAGGACCAGGGTCTGGCCCTGGCTGGTGCTTTGCAGTTCGGCGGGCATGGCGGCGCGGGTGGTGGCAGGGTCAGGGTTCTTCGTGCGTCAGGCTCAGGCCGATGGCGCCGCGCCGGCGCAGCCAGGGGCTGGGGCGGTAGCGCGGGTCGCCGTACACGGTCTGCATGTTGAAGAGCACTTCCAGGATGTTGGTGGGGCCCCAGCGGTCGCCCATGGCCAGCGGGCCCAGCGGGTAGCCCAGGCCCAGGGTCACGGCGGTCTCCAGGTCCTTGGGGCTGCAGATGCGCTGCTGGCAGATGTCCGCGGCGATGTTGACGATGTTGGCCACGACGCGCTGCGTGACGAAGCCGCCGCTGTCGCGGATCACGCTCACTGGCTTGCCGTCGCGCGCGAACAGCGCGTGCGCGGCGTCGCGCATGTCTTCGCGTGTGGCGGGGTTGGTCGCCAGCACGCGCCGGCGGGTGGCCGCGTCGTCGATCAGCATGTCGATGCCGATGGTGCGTGCGGGGTCCAGGCGCTCCACCACGGCCACGGTGGTCACGTCAAAGCCGAGTGGCGCGACCAGCGTGAGCGCCTGGGCCGAGGGCGAGGTGCCCGTCTCGATCGTTGCCCCCAGGTCCTTGAGCAACTGGTACAGCTCGGCGCGGCGGGCGGCGCGCGTGGAGACCCAGACCGGCGGCAGGCCCGATACCTCGGGCACCGGCGGCTCGGCCGGCAGCTCGGGCGCACCGTCCACGTAGCGGTAAAAGCCCTCGCCGGACTTGCGGCCCAGCAGGCCGCCGCTCAAGCGCTGCGCCGTGATCACGCTGGGGCGAAAGCGCGGCTCGTCGTAGTACTGGCGGTAGATCGACTCCATGACCGGGTGCGACACATCGAGCGCGGTGAGGTCCAGCAACTCGAAGGGGCCGAGCTTGAAGCCCACCTGGTCGCGCAGGATGCGGTCCACGGTGGCGAAATCGGCCACGCCCTCGCTCACGATGCGCAGCGCCTCGGTGCCGTAGCCCCGCCCTGCGTGGTTGACGATGAAGCCCGGCGTGTCCTGCGCCATCACCGGGGTGTGGCCCATGGCGCGCGCATAGCCGGCCAGGCGGGTGCAGACATGGGGGTCCGTGCGCAGGCCGGCCACGACCTCGACCACCTTCATCAGCGGCACCGGGTTGAAGAAGTGAAAGCCTGCCATGCGCTGCGGCCGCTGCAGCGGTGCGGCCACGGCGGTGATGGACAGCGATGACGTGTTGCTGGCCAGCACGGCTTCGGGCGAGACGATGGCTTCGAGCTGTTTGAGCAGTTCCTGCTTGGAATCCAGTCGCTCGACGATGGCTTCCACCACCAATTCGCAAGCCGCGAAGTCGTGCAGCGACGTGACGGGAACCAGCCGCTGCACCAGAGCCGGCAACAGGCTCTCGTCCAGCCGACCCTTGTCCACCAGACGCTGCCACTGCTGGTGGATGTGGGTGCGGGCGGCGTCGGCGGCGCCGCCATGGGTGTCATAGAGGTAGACCGTGCTGCCTGCCTGGGCGGCGATCTGCGCGATGCCGCGGCCCATGGCGCCAGTGCCCACGATGCCGATTGAAGTGAAGACCGTTTGCATGGCGGCAATTATCTAGCGCTATCGGATGCGGCAGGGTTATGGCAAAATTTATAAACAAATTGAAACCATTGTGTTTATGCGTAACCTACTTGTCGGCGCCTGGATCTATGCCGCAGCGTTTGGGGCCAGCGCGCTTTCGCTTGGCGGCAGCCACGGCACAGTGGTTCTGGGGTCCACGATCGATCTCACCTTCGAGGTACGGCCTGATCCCGGCAAGACCGTCGCGTCTTCCTGCCTCGGGGCGCGGCTGGTCTTAGGCGCAACCACTGTCCCCGAAACGCGTATGCATGTCACTCCCCTGGAAGGAGGCGCCATTCCGATGGTGCGCGTGCAGGCGCTCATTCCCGTGGATGAGCCGGTGCTGACTGCCACGCTCACCGCCGGCTGCGAAGGGCGTGTGTCGCGCACCTACACGTTCTTGGCAGACCCGCCCGGCACTGCACCCCCAGCGGCACGGCAGCCCATCGATCTGTCGCGCCTGGCGGTGCCCGCACCACGCGCTACGCCGCAAGTGCGGAATGCATTGGGCGGCGAGGGGGAGGACGCACGCACGGTCCGGCGGCCTCGTGCGCAGCCGCGTGTTCCCGCGGCGTCCACGCAAGCCCCGGCCGAGCGGGCAGCTAAGACCGCCACGACGCTGCGCACCAGCGCCAAAGTCTCGCCGCCCGCGGCTGCGGCGGCTCCCTCCCGCCTGGTAATGGAACCCCTGGATTTGGGTCCTGACAATGCGTCCGCGCTGCAGCTCACGCGCGAGCCGCCCCAGATGTCGCCGCGCCCCAGCGAGGCCTTGCGTGCGGAGTCGGCCGCGTGGTGGCAGGCGCTGGACACTTCGACGGCCCAAACACAGCGGTTTGAAGAGCGGCTCAAGAGGCTCGAGGCTGATGCGGCTGCGCAGGGCCAGCTGGTGGAGCGCGAGCGCGCAACGGCGGCTGAGCTGCGCGAGCGCCTGGCGCAGGTGGAGTCGCAGGGGTTCCCCGCGACCGTGGTGTACATGCTCGCGGGGCTGCTGGTGCTCGCGCTGGCCTGCATTGCCTGGCTGCTGCGTCGCACGCGGCGCGAGGCGCTGCAGGCATGGCGTGACTCGGTGGCACTCAGCGGTGGCCTGCGGGACGGGGCCGTGGCCGCGGAAGGCCCGGACGGCAAGCTCCGGCTGCAGGTGGAGCCGGATGCGCGCGATGTCTGGCAGCCGACAGCGCCACCGCCGCAAGGGCCGGACAGTGGGCCGCCTCCGCTCACGCCTACCGCCGCGCCAGTGAGTGCACCCGCGGCGGCTCCAGGCCCCGCGGTGGCGGCGCCGGCTGTGGAGCCCTTGCAGGCAAGGGCCCAGTCCGGTGTGCAGCCCGAGTCGCTGTTCGATCTGCAACAGCAGGCCGAATTTTTCACCTCGGTGGGCGAGCACGAGCAGGCGATCCATGTGCTGCGCCAATACATCGCGCAGCACGGCGAAGACTCGCCGCTGGCGCATCTCGAACTGCTGCGCCTGTACCACCAACTGGGGCGAACCGACAGCTTCGACGGCCTGCGTGCGCAGGTCGAGGAGCGGTTCAACGTACGCGTGCCTCCATTTGCGCAGTTCCAGCAACTGGGCCGGAGCCTGGAAGAGCATCCCGAGGCGCTGGCACGGGTCGAGGCGGCGTGGTCCTCGCCCGAGGTGCTGGCCGTGCTGGAGGGCCTCTTATTTCACCGGGGACAGACGCAGGGCGAGGGGCCCTTCGACCTGGCGGCGCTGGACGATCTGCTGCTGCTGCTGTCCATCGCCCAGACCACGCCCGCACATTTGCGCGGTGCGCCGCCGCCCCGCGCGCGCACCACACCGCGTGCCACGCCAGCGCTCCACCCGATGGGCGCGCAGGATGGGACGGGCCGGTCGTTGGACTCGATGGCGGCCGGCCTGGCGCTGCTGCCGGTGGATGACGGCTCGCCAGCATCCACTTGCGCCGCCGCGGTGGACGTGGACGTGTCCGGGCCGCCTCACATCACCCTCAGCGATCTGCCGCCCGTGCCCGTCACCCCGGCGCCCGCGCAAGGGCAGGCCGTGGGTTTTGGCATGGAAAACGACAAGCTGGAGTTGCGCTTCGAACTGGAGCAGTCGCAAAAGAACCGCTTCTGAAGCGAGAACGCCCCCCATGCGCGGACGGGGCTATCGCCTGCCGGCGTCCATGGCCCGCATGAGCTGCGCTGCAGCGGCTTCCGGCTGATCGGCCGCCACCACGGCGCGCACCACGGCGATCGATCCCACTCCGGTGGCCAGCACTTGCGGGAACTGGGCCAGGCCAATGCCGCCGATGGCAACCAGCGGATAGCCGCGCATCAGCCGGGCATAGCCCGCCAGCCGCGCCACGCCCTGGGGCACTGTGGCCATTTTCTTGAGCGTGGTGGGGAACACCGCGCCCATGGCGATGTAGCTGGGGCTGGCCGCGTCGGCGCGCACCATCTCGGCGTAGCCATGCGTGCTCACGCCCAGGCGCACCCCGGACTCGCGCAGCGTGCGCAGCTCTTCGGGGCTCAGCGCATCCAGATCCTCCTGGCCCAGGTGCACGCCATAGGCCCCGGCCGCGATGGCCTGGCGCCAATGGTCGTTGATGAACAGCAGCGAAGCGGTGCCTTGCACGGCCTGCACTGCGGCGCGTACCTCGCGTGTGATGGCAGCAGGGTCGTCACTTTTGAAGCGCAGCTGCACCGTCGGCACGCCGGCCTGCGCCATGCGGCCCACCCATTGGGCATCGGGCAATACGGCGTAGAGACCCAGGTTCTGCGGGCAGGCTGCAAAGGGGTGCGCATGGGGGCGCGGCTGCAGTCCGAAGTCTGCGGGCTCGTCGGGCCACTGCGCCGGGTCGAAGCGGCCGGTGCGCCGCGTCTGCGCAGCCCAGGCTCGGGCCAGGCAGTCTGCGTCATGGGCGATGAAACCCAGGGCGCTGCAGGCCGCAAGGGCTGCGCGGTACACGGGGTCTTCCACGGTTGTCGCCGGCATCGGCTGGGGCGGGAAGTCCGCGAACGCCGACGCATGGTGCTGGCGGATGGCTTGCTCCATGGCGGCTGCAGAAGGCAATGGCGCGGCGGCTTGCGGCATGCTCAGCCCTGCGCGTGGTGCCAGAACGGCGTGCCCAGCACGGGCGTGCTGGGTTGCGCCGCCTCCTGCGGCGTCATCGCGCCGGCCAGGCGGGCGGCGCGGCCTGCGGCCACGGCATCGGCAAAGGCACCGGCCATTTGCACGGGGTCGGTCGCCAGGGCCACGGCCGTGTTGAGCAGTACGCCGTCGTAACCCCATTCCATCACCTGGCAGGCGTGGGACGGCAGGCCGAGGCCGGCGTCCACGAGCAGCGGCACGTCCAGGCGCTCGCGCAGCAGCTGCAGGCCATAGGGGTTCACCGGGCCGCGGCCCGTGCCGATGGGCGCCGCCCACGGCATGACGGCCTGGCAGCCCACGTCCACCAGGCGCTGGCACAGCACCAGGTCTTCAGTGCAGTAGGGCAGCACGTAGAAGCCTTCGCGGACCAGTTGCTCGGCTGCCTGCACCAGGTTCAGCGTATCGGGCTGCAGCGTGTAGTCGTCGCCGATCAGTTCCAGCTTGATCCAGGGGGTGTCGAAGACTTCACGCGCCATATGGGCGGTGGTGATGGCTTCCTGCAGGCTATGGCAGCCGGCGGTGTTGGGTAGCACCGGCACCTGCAGGCGCTTGAGCAGTTCCCAGAAGCTGCTGCCGGATTCGGCCGGGTTGCTGCCCTGGCGGCGCAGCGATGCGGTGAGCATCGCGGGCCGCGCGCGCTGCACGGCGGCCTCCAGCACGGCGGGAGACGGGTAGCGCGCTGTGCCCAGCAGCAGGCGGCTCTGGAACGCCTGGCCGTAGAGCACCAGCGTGTCGGGGGAAGAGGTAGGACTGTTCATGGGTGAAAAAGGCTCAACCGCCGGTGACCGGCGCAATGATTTCGATCTGGTCGCCGGACTGCAGGGCGTGCGCGGCATAGCGGGCACTGGGCACGAACTGCAGGTTCACGGCCACGGCAAACGGAGGCTGGGGTGCCAGGTGGGCCACGGCGTCGGCGACGGTAGCGCCATCGGGCAGTTGCACGGCGTTTTGGTTGATGAATACGTTCATGTGTGCAGCGCAGCTTCGCGGTCGAGCTGCAGCGAGAGGTCGAATTCAGGGGCGAGCTCGGATTGTCCCGTGTTCAGCACCTGCATGACTACATCGAGCATGGCCGGCGCGATCATGAAGCCGTGGCGGTACAGACCGTTGACCTCCAGCACGCGATCCTGCACTACGCGCACGGCGGGCAGGTTGTCGGGCAGGGTGGGGCGGCAGTGGGTGGAGATTTCCAGGATACGCGCCTCGGCAAAGCCCGGGTGTACGGCGTAGGCGGCGCTCAGCAGCTCCAGCGTGGAGCGCACGCTGGCGGGCGACATGTCGTCGGATTCGATCTCGGTCGCGCCGATGACGAACAGGTGGTTCTCCTTCGGTGCAATGTAGATCGGGTAGCGGGGATGCACGATGCGCGTGGGCCGCTGCAGCGTCACGTCGGGTGCGTGCAGGCGTACCACTTCGCCGCGCAGCCCGCGCAGCTGCGGCCATTGCGCGCGCGCGCCCAGGCCCCGGCAGTCCAGCACCCAGTCGGGCTGGCCGGCCTGGCCGGGAGTGAAGTCGGCCGGCCGGCGCGCGCTGCCCCAATGCGTGACCACGCCCAACTGGTCCATGGTGGCGGCCAGCGCGGCCAGTGCCTGGCGGTTGTCCAATTGGCCCTCGCCGGGCAGGTACAGGCCCTGGTGGAAGCGCTGTGCGGCCGTGGGCTCCAGTGCAACCACGCCAGCACTGTCCAGCGCCTGCATGCGCGGCAGCCCGGGCACCAGGCCTTGCGTCTGCTCGAACTTCAGGCGCATGCGCGCGGCTTCGGGTGCGTCCTGGCGGTGCCACAGGATCAACGTGCCGTCATGTTGGAAGTACACCGGTGCGGCCAGCGGTGCCAGCAGCTCAGGCCAGCGCGCCAGCGAGTGCACGCCCATGCGCACCACGCCGGGCTCGGCCACGATGGATTCGGCCAGGGGGGCCACCATGGCGGCGGCCACGTAGGCTGCGGCGCCTTCGGCGGCACGGGTGCCGGCCTCGTGCACCTCAACGGCGTGGCCCTGGCGGGCGAGTTCGACGGCCAGCAGGCGGCCCATGAGGCCCGCGCCCAGGATGGTGACGCGGGAGGAGGAGCGAAGGGTGGGGAAAGTGTGCATCGTGTCCGTGATGAAAGGCCAGGCCAAACAACCAAAGGACAAAACGGGAGCGCGCGGCGCGCCGATGCTGTTGAAACTCCCCACGCCAGCATGACCTGGATCGGGTGCTTAGGGTATTTCTCAGTCGCCTGCCGCTTTCGTCAACACGTTCTTAGTGCGGCGGGGACACCCCTGTTTCGTCCGTGGCCGGCATTACAGCACAGGGGTGTTGCCCCTGTTGTTGACGTGGCGCAGGCTCTGGCGTTGCCGCGGCTGCGTTGAATGCGCTGCGGCTTGGCCGATAATTTTTGCCATGAACCAAGAGACACAGACGCCCGGCGGTGGCCGGCGCTATGCGCGCGTGTTGACCATCGCGGGCTCAGACAGCGGCGGCGGCGCGGGCATTCAGGCCGACCTGAAGACCTTCAGCGCCCTGGGCTGCTACGGCATGACCGCGATCACCGCCATCACCGCGCAGAACACGCGCGGCGTGACGGGTATCCACGGCATTCCGCCCGAGATGCTGCGCGCACAGATCGACGCCGTGGTCGAGGACATCGGCGTGGACGCGGTGAAGATCGGCATGCTGCATTCGCCCGAGGTGGTGCAGGTGGTGGCCGACGCGATTCTTCGCCATGACTTGCCCAACGTGGTGCTGGACCCGGTGATGGTCGCCACCAGCGGCGACCGGCTGATTGCCGAGGAGACCGTGGGCACGCTGGTGCGCGCGCTGTTCCCGCTGGCCGCCGTGGTCACCCCCAACCTGGACGAGGCCGGCTGGCTGCTGGGCCGCGCCATTGCCGACGAAAGCGCGCTGGACGCGGCCGCCACCGACCTGCTGGCGCTGGGCGCGCGCGCGGTGCTGCTCAAGGGCGGGCATCTGCCGGGCGACCGGGTGGTGGATGTGCTGGCCCTGCCTGGCGACGAGCGCCACCGCCTGGATGCGGCGCGCATCGTCACGCACAACGGCCACGGCACGGGCTGCACTTTGTCGTCGGCGATCGCTGCGCACCTCGCATTGGGCCAGCCGCTGGCGCAGGCGGTGCGGTTGGCTCGCCAGTACATTCTGGGCGCGATCGCTGCGGGGGCCGATGTGCGCACCGGCCACGGCCACGGGCCGCTCAACCATGGCTATGCGCCGGTGGCGCAGCGTGTGATCGAGTAACGGGCGGCTGAGGGAGCGCCGGGCACCGCGCGCGCCACAGGCCCACACCGCCGCGGCACCCGAAATATCACCAGCCCCAGGTCAGGCGCCGGGCCACCCAGCCCTTTTGCCCGTCTTCGCGCTGCACCCGGGCCCAGCTACCCGACTGGCCCAGGCTGCGCACCACCTCATGCTGCTGCAGCTTGCCCACGGTCTTGTGCTGCTGGCCGGGGCCGGCGCGCAGGTTGGCGACGCGTGCCGTCACCACGCGGTGCGGCGTCTTGCTGGTCAGCGGCGCGTACACCCAGCCGAGCGGCTCCTCGAAATCCCGCACTTGGAGCCAACGGCCCTTGCGCTGCTGCACCTGCAGCGGATAGCCCCGGCCCAGCTCCCACAGCGTCGCCGAGCGGGTGCTGGGTTTCTCGCGCACGTTGACCGCATTGCCCTTGATGCTGACGAACTCGCGCGCCTGCACGCCGGCGGGCATGAGCAGGGGCAGGGCCAGCGCGGCGGCGGCCAGGGCTTTGGATAGGATGCGATGCGGCAGGGGCAGTGCGAAGGGCACGGGGTGATCTCCTTGGAGTTGGAACTGAGGGATGACAACCCCCAGGTGGAGGGCCGCCCGCGTGCGAAGTTCCGGCCGTTTCAGGCGCGAACCGATGGCCGAAACGTCAATTGCTATGAAAAATAGAGCTGCCAGCGCAATCTACAAGCCATTCTTAGACAGTTTTCTATTTGGAAACAAGGCGGAAAGCGCGCTGCAAGCTCCTGCTTCAATAGCGCCCGGCGCATTGCCGCAGGGCGCGCCGCGCCGTCGCCGCAGGTCAACGGGCCGGGGCGACGCCCAGCCGGGCCTGCAGCCGTTCGCTGCTGGTGGTGTATTCCAGGGGCAGCTTGTGGCCCGCCTGCCGTTCGGCCTCGGCGAAGGCGGCGAGGGTGGCTTCGTGGAAGCCGCACAGGATCAGCTTGCGCTTGCCGGGGTAGGTGTTGATGTCGCCGACGGCGTAGATGCCGGGGACGCTGGTGGCGAAAGTGGCCGTGTCCACGGCCAGCTGCTTGCGGTCCATCGCCAGGCCCCAGTCGGCAATGGGCCCCAGGCGGGGAGAGATGCCCAGGTAGGCCAGCAGCAGGTCCAGCGGCTGGCGCTGTGGCTGGCCTTGTGGGTCCAGCAGGGCCAGCGCCTGCAGGGTGCCGTCGGGCGCGGTCTCCACGCCCGTGATCTGGCCGATCACGACCTGGATGCGGCCCGCCTCGCGCAGTGCCTGCAGTTGCGCCAGCAGCGCGGGCGCGGCCTGGAAGGCATCGCGCCGGTGCAGCAGCAGCACCTGCGCGGCAGCGTCCACGCAGTCCAGCGCCGCCTGCACGGCCGCCTCGTCGCCGCCATGTACCACCACGCGCTTGCCGGTCGCGGCACGGGTGGCCGTGGCGGCGTCAGGGTGGTAGAGCAATTGGCCGGGGGCCAGCGCCTCTACCCCCTCGGCCTTGATGGCGCGCGGCACGAAGGCGCCCACGCCCGCGGCGATGAAGACGCTGCGTGCCAGCAGCGCGGTGCCGGCGGTGGTGGTGAGCAGAATACGTCCTTCGGCCTGCGCGGCCAGCGTGTGGACCTGCTGGCCCAAGTGCAGCGTGGGGGCGAAAGGGGCGATCTGCCGCTGCAGCAGTTCCACGAGCCCCTGGCCCGTGCACACAGGGATGCCGGGAATGTCGTAGATGGGTTTGTCGGGATACAGCTCGGCGCACTGGCCGCCCACATGGGGCAGCGCATCAACCAGGTGCGCCGCGATGCCCTGCAGCCCGAGCTGGAAGACCTGGAACAGCCCCACTGGCCCGGCGCCGATCACCACGGCGTCCGCGGCCTGGGGCGTCGGGCTGCTGGGGGATGGGTGCATGCGGGCGTGGCGGGAGCGCGGGAGTCAGCGCTCCAGCTGGTCCAGCTTGCCGGGCTTGCCGTTCCAGTCGTCAGCGTCGGGCAGCGCTGCCTTGCGCTTGGTGATGCTCTTGAACTTGGGCGTCAGCTCGGCGTTGATCTTGATGAAGGCCAGCTGGTCGCTGGGCAGGTCTTCCTCGGCAAAGATGGCGTTGGCCGGGCATTCCGGGATGCACACGGCGCAGTCGATGCACTCGTCGGGGTCGATCACGAGGAAGTTGGGACCTTCGCGGAAGCAGTCCACGGGGCACACATCCACGCAATCGGTGTATTTGCACTTGATGCAGTTTTCGGTGACGACGTGAGTCATGAGTAGTTGTGTTCTGGTATGGGGTTAGCCCGCGATTTTAGGCCGACCGCCGCCTCAGCAGGCCAGCCAACCATGCCTGAGGCGCGGAAACCTTAACGTTGATCAAGCTTTTGGGGCCGGTGCGTTCACCAGCACGGCGCCCGCCGTCTTGTGGCTGGCGGTGTCGACCAGGATGAGCGAACCGAGCACGCGGCTGCGCGCGAACGGCGCCGCGGGCAGGGGTTCCTGCAGCAGCAGCTCCACATGGCCGATGGCATTGGGCTCCAGCTGGGTGGCGTCTTCCTCGGCCAGGGTGTTGATGTCCAGGCGGTGGACCACGCGGCGCACCTTGACCTTGACCCAGCGGTGGCCATGCAGCGCCCAGTACACCCGGCCCGCCACCAGCGGCTCGTCGTCCATCCACGCGACGGTGGCGGTGATCTCGCGCTGGCCGGGCCATGCGGGCACGGTGGCGGGGGTGTCGAAGTCGTCCTCGGCCGCGGCAGCGGGTGCGGGCGCAGCCACGATCCAGTCGCCGCGCGAGACGTCCACCTCGCGGTCGAGGGTGATGCCCGCGCTCTGGCCCGCGGCCACGCCGGTGGCGCGGCGCGCATGGTCCAGCACCTGCGCCACCTGCGCCAGCTGGCCGCTGGGGAAGATGGCGACCTGCACACCTGGCTGCACGCGGCCCGTGCCCACCCGGCCCCAGAACACGCGGCGCCCCTGCGAAGTGTCGGACGAGGAAGAAAATTTCTCCACCCACTGCACCGGGAAGGCCAGGGGCAGGCCGGCGTCGGGCGGGGTGTTGGGCAGCCGCTCCAGGATCTGCAGCAGGCTCGGGCCTGCGTAGTCGCACCAGCCGGGCTTGGCCTCTACCACGTTCCAGCCCTTGAGCGCCGACACCGGCACCACGCCCGCCACCGCGATGCCCGCGTGTCGGGCGAACTGCTCCAGCGCGGCACGGATGTGACGGTAGGCGAGCTGTGGGTCGGCCACGGCGTCGAGCTTGTTCACGGCAAACACCAGCGAATGCACACGCAGCAGGTGCACCAGCAGGCTGTGGCGGCGTGTTTGCGGCAGCAGCGTGAGTTGCGGGTTCTGCCAATCCAGCTTGGTGGCGTCCACCAGCACCACGGCGGCGTCGGCCTGGGAGGCGGCGGTGACCATGTTGCGCGTGTACTGTTCGTGGCCGGGCGCGTCGCCGATGATGAACTTGCGCGCCTCGGTGGCGAAGTAGCGGTAGGCCACGTCGATGGTGATGCCCTGCTCGCGCTCGGCACTGAGGCCGTCGGTCAGCAGCGCCAGGTCGGTCTCTCCGCCGCGCTGCACCCCGGCCAAGTGGTCCTGCAGCACGGCGCGGCTGTCCACCAGCAGGCGGCCGATCAGCGTGCTCTTGCCATCGTCCACGCTGCCGCAGGTGATGAAGCGCAGCGCGGAAATGTGATCATTTGTGCCGCCAGCGCTTTCTGGTTGTGCGCTGGAAGCTATTGAATTGATAGTGGCGGTGGTCATCAGAAATACCCGTCTTTCTTGCGCTTTTCCATCGAGGCGTCGCTGGTCTTGTCGTCCATGCGCGTGGCGCCGCGCTCGCTGACCTCGGCGGCCAGGGTCTCGATCACGATTTCGCCTGCCGTGGCGGCCGGGCTTTCCACCGGGCAGGTGCAGGTGATGTCGCCCACGGTGCGAAAGCGCACGGTGCGCGTCTGCACCGCTTCGCCGTCCTTCGGGGGCGTGAGCGGCGTGACGGGCACCAGCAGGCCGCGGCGCTCCACCACTTCGCGCGGGTGGGCGTAGTACAGCGATGGCAGGGCGATCTGCTCGCGCTCGATGTACTGCCACACGTCCAGCTCGGTCCAGTTGCTGATGGGAAAGACGCGGAAATGCTCGCCGGGGGCCAGGCGGGTGTTGAACAGCGTCCACAGCTCGGGGCGCTGCGCCTTGGGCTGCCATTGGCCGAAGCTGTCGCGGTGGCTGAAGATGCGTTCCTTGGCACGGGCCTTCTCCTCGTCCCGGCGCGCACCGCCGATCAAGGCGTCGAAGCGGAACTCCTCAATCGCTTCGAGCAGCGTGACGGACTGGTGCACGTTGCGCGATTCGCCGGGGTGGGCCAGGCGCACGGTGCCGCGCGCCATCGAATCCTCGACGCTGCGCACGATGAGTTCGGCGCCCAGTTCCTTCGCGCGGAAGTCACGGAAGTCGGTCACCTCGGGGAAGTTGTGGCCCGTGTCGATCATCAACAGCGGGTAGGGAATGCGGCCCGCGCCGAAGGCCTTCTCGGCGCACTTGAGCATGACCAGCGAGTCCTTGCCGCCCGAGAACAGCAGGGCGGGGCGCTCGAAGGCCGCGGCCACCTCGCGCAGGATGAAGATGGTTTCTTCTTCCAGCGCGTCCAGGTGGCGGTTGCTGAGCTGGTTGAGCACTTGGGAGTCAACACGGACGTTCATTCGATGTTCCAGTAAAATCTGGCTCCAGCGCTTGTGGGGCAAGCGCAGGCAGCTATCGTTTTTAGTGGGCCAGGTGCAGGCCGCATTCGCGGTTGTCTTCGCCCTTGGTGGGGTCCACGTAGTCAAAGTTGTTGGGCAGGCCGTGCTGCTGGCAGTATTCGTGCAACTGTTTGGACGACCAGTGCAATAGCGGCGCGACCTTGATCAGGCCGTCGGGGTTGATGCTCACGGGCTCCATCTGCGCGCGCACGGCGGTGTCGGTGGCGCGCAGCGCGGTGAACCACACCCTGGGTGCCGTTTCGCGCAGGGCGCGGGCGAAGGGTTCGAGCTTCACCTCTTCGGTGAACGCGGCGTGGCGCGGGTCGTCCAGTGCGGGCGTCGGGCCTTCGACGGCCTCGCGGTGGGCGCGCGAGCGGCGCGGCAGGTAGATCTTCAGGTTGAGCCCCAGCTGCTTCGTCACCGCGTCGGCAAAGCGGTAGGTGGCCTCGGTGTTGTAGCCGTTGTCCATCCAGACCACGGGCACGCCCGGCTGCACGCGGGTGACCAAGTGCAGGATCACGGCCTCGAACGGGCGGAAATTGGTGGTGACGATGGGCGTCTGGCCCAGGCCCAGCGCCCAGGCCACCAGCGCGGCGGCATCGTGGCCGTGCTCGGCGTTGACGCGGGCGAGTTCGGCGGCGCTGACTGCCGTGGCGGTGCTCATGCGGCCTCCCGGGCGAACAGCGGGCGCGGCTCCAGCACGTCGCCCTGGTAGAAGGCGGCATAGCGCGCGAACTGGCGTTCGGCCGCGGCCGGGTCCACGCCGGGCGCCAGCACCGCGCTGCTGAAGCCGCTGCGGTGCATGTGCACCAGCTGGTCGATCAGCACGTCGCCTGTGGCGCGGATGTCGCCCGCAAAGCGGTAGCGGCGGCGCAGCAGCAGCGCCTGGCTGTAGGCGCGGCCGTCGGTGAACTTGGGGAACTGCAGCTCGATGCGCTGCACGCCCTCCAGCGCGCCTTCGGCGGCCAGCGCGGCCAGGTCGGCGTCGTTGGCGATCTGCAGGGTTTTGAGGTCGTCAGCGCCCAGGGACAAAGCGCCAGCAGCTATGATTTTCATAGTGTTCGAGATCTTTCGGATGGGGTCAGGCCACGGCTTCTTCGGCCGCCTTGGGATGGCGCGCGCCGTTGGCGGCGGCCTTGAACGGGTCCTGGCCCACGCGGCGCAGGGTGTCGATGAACAGCTCGTTGCCCTTGCGCAGCGCGCGGTAGGTGTCCAGCAGCGCCTCGATCACGTCGGGCACTTCGGCGGCCGAGAACGACGGGCCGACCACCTTGCCGCCAATGGCGGGGCCGGACAGCTGCGTACCGTCGGAGCCGCCCAGCGTGATCTGGTACCACTCCTTGCCGTCCTTGTCCACGCCCAGGATGCCGATGTGGCCGCTGTGGTGGTGGCCGCAGCTGTTGATGCAGCCGCTCATGTGCAGGTCGATGGGGCCGATGTCGAACAGTTCGTCCAAATCCTGGTAGCGCTCGGTGATCGCCGCGGCGATGGGCAGCGAACGCGCGTTGGCCAGTGAGCAGAAGTCGCCGCCCGGGCAGGCGATCATGTCCGTCAGCAGGCCGATGTTGGGCTGCGCCAGGCCCAGCTTGCGCGCGGCCTCGTACAGCGCGGGCAGGTCGGCTTCGTGCACCCAGGGCAGCAGCAGGTTCTGCTCGTGCGTCAGGCGCGCCTCGCCGGCGCTGAACTGGTCGGCCAGCTGGGCCAGGGCGTCCAGCGTGTCGCCGTCGGCATCGCCGGGCGCAAAGCCCACGCGCTTGAACGACAGTGTCACCGCCTTCAGGCCGGCCATGCGGTGGCCGCGCACGTTCTGCTGCAGCCAGCGCTGGTACAGCTGGCCGGAGGTGTTCACGCCGTGCGGCCGGCCGGCGGGCCGCAGTGGTGGCACGACGAAATGGCCGGTCACGCGGTCCAGCTCGGCCTGGGTGATGGTGTGGGGGGCGCCGTCCTGCTCCAGGATGGCGCGGTATTCGGCCTCCACCGCGTCGATGAACTGCTGGCCTTCGCTCTTGACCAGGATCTTGATGCGCGCCTTCCACTTGTTGTCGCGGCGGCCGTAGCTGTTGTACACGCGCACGATGGCTTCGATGTAGTTCAGCAGCTGGTCCCACGGCAGAAATTCACGCACCACGGTGCCGATGACGGGCGTGCGCCCCATGCCGCCGCCCACCTTGACGGCAAAGCCCACCTCGCCAGCCGCGTTCTTCAGCGCCTGCAGGCCGATGTCATACCAGCCGGTGGCGGCACGGTCTTCCGCGGCGCCGTTGAAGGCGATCTTGAACTTGCGCGGCAGGTAGGTGAACTCGGGGTGCAGCGAACTCCACTGGCGCGTGATCTCGGCGAACGGCCGGGTGTCCACGATCTCGTCCTCGGCGATGCCGGCGTAGGCCTCGCAGGTGATGTTGCGGATGTCGTTGCCGCTGGTCTGGATGCCGTGCATGTGCACGCTGGCCAGCAGGTCCATCACGTCGGCCGCGCGGGTGATGGGAATCCAGTTGAACTGCACGTTGGTGCGCGTGGTGAAGTGGCCGTAGCCGTAGCGCAGCGGGGGCGCGGCCAGTGTCAGGCCCGGCTGGGCGGCCTGCAGCTGGTCCTGCGTGGCCTGGGCATGGGCCAGCAGCTCGGGCGTAGGGCGGTCGTATTCGCGGGCGATGTGGGCCAGCATGCGCAGCTGAGCGCTGTTGATGTCGCCATAGGGCACGGCGATGCGGGCCATGGGCGCGTAGCGCTGGATGTACCAGCCGTTTTGCAGGCGCAGGGGCAGCAGTTGCTCGTCGGTCAACTCGCCGCGCTGCCAGCGTTCGAGCTGATCGCGGAATTGCTGGGCGCGCAGGTGGACGAACTGGCGGTCGAATTCGGTGTACTGGTACATGGCAGGGCCGTGGGCGTTTCAACACAGGTGCCGCCGGGCCCCGAATGGCGCCCGCAGCATCGATGGGCGCACTTTAAAAGTCTGTCTTATAAAGACAAACTATTTTTTAATGCTTCATATATTCCGTTATTTGTATATGAAATGCGTGTCGGCTCACTGTGGCTCATATCCTAGCCAGCGCTCGCTGCTCAACGCGCGCGCCAGAGGGGCGTCCAGCGGCAGGGGCTCACTGTGCAGCCGCGCGGCGATCAGTTCGCCGCACAGCAATGACAGCGTGAGCCCGCGCGCGCCCATGGCAGTGCACAGCCACAGGCCGGGCTGGCGCACCGAGTCCACCGGCCCCACGATGGGGCGGCGGTCCAGCGCACCGCAGCGCACCGCCGCCCAGGTGCGCACGGGGCCGTCCGGCGCGGTGACGGCCTGGGTGAAGGCGGCGTCCATGGCAACGCCCAGGGGGGGCAGCAGCGCGTGCAGTTTGGCCTGATTGGTGGCCAAGCCCTTGGCTTGGTCGTCAGGGCTGGGGGGCAGGGCGGTCTTCAGGCGCTCGAACGTGGAGCCCAGCACCCAGCCTGCGCCACCCTGCAGCGGCACACGGGGCACCAGGTTGCCGTTGCCATTGACCGGCTGGGGCGGCCAGGGGGCGCCCGCGGGAGCCTGGGCATGCAGGCCCCAGGCCAACTGGCCGCGCAGCGGATTCATGGGCCAATGCGCGTGCGTGAGCGGGCCGGTGTGGTGCCCGGCGCAAACCACGGCAAGTTCCGCCTCGGCCAGGACGCGCCCTTCGGCGTCCAGTGCCTGCCAGAGGGGCTGGCCGTCGACGGTGGTGCGGCGCAACTCCGCCACTGCCGCGCTGCCGCGCCAGTGGATGGCCGGGTCGTTCAGCAGGTGGGCGATGAGCTGGGGCGGGCGCACCCAGCCCGCGTGCTCGTGCCAGCAGGCCACCGTGTCTGCCGATAAGCCGTTGGCCTGCAGTTGTGCGGGTGTTGCGGGGCGACTCCAGTCCAGGCCAGGCCCGTCGCTCCAGGCCAATCCTGTGGTGCCGTCCACACGGTGCTCCAGCGTGCCGCACACGCTCCAGTCGGTGCCGCGCGTCTCGGCTGGAAGCTGCGCCAGCGTATTCAGCGTGGTGCGTACCCCCGCGCGCGACAGGCGTGAGATCAGGTTGTCGTCCTGCGAGACATTGGGCGCGAACACCCCCGCCGGCAGGCCGGATGCACCGGCGGCAGGGTGATCGGCCTGGTCCAGCACCTGGACCTGCCAGCCACGGTGCGCCAGGCTGGCCGCCACGGCGGCGCCCGCCAGTCCTGCGCCCACCACCAGGCAGCGGGCCGGGGCGGCCACCGTGGCGTCTGGCAGCACGGGCTGGCCGGCGCGTGGCTCCCAGCGGGGCGCGTAGGTGGCCTGCAGGTTGTCGCGCTTGGGGCGGACACCCGGCACCTTTTGCACCTCGAAGCCGCACTGCACCAGCCCGTCCCGCACGCCGCGCGCCACCGTCCACGTCGCCAGGCGGGTGCCGCGACGGCAGCAGCGCGCCACGGCCTTGAGGGTGTGGATGTCCCACATTTGCGGGTTGTGCTGGGGGTCGAAGCCGTCCAGGTACACCGAATCCGCCGTGGGCTGCTGCTGCCTCAGCAGGGCTTGCGCGTCACCGATGTACAGCGTGAGCAGCACCTGCCCGCCGTCGAACGAGAGCCTGTGCACGCCCGGCAGCAAGCCCCAGTACTGCGCCGCCAACTGTTGGGCCAGCGATTGCAGTGTGGAATCGATGGGCGCGGCGCGCAGCAGATCGGCCGCGCTCACGGGCCAGGCCTCGCAAGACACGAAGTGCAGCCGCTGTGGCCGGTGGGGGTCGGCGCGCCAGGCGGCCCAGGTCACGAGGAAATTCAGGCCCAGGCCGAAGCCGGTTTCCAGCACGCGCCACTGCGGCTGGTTCTGCCAGGCCTGGGGCAGGCCGCAGCCGGCGAGAAATGTGCCGCGGGCTTGTTCCAGGCCGCCTTGCTCGCTGTGGTACCGGTCTGAGAAGCGCGGGCTGTAGGGCGTGCCGTCTTCCAGCCATTCAATCGGTTCGGACATGGTGTTGGGAGGCGCGAAAAGATTACAGAAACAGTGTCATTCCCAGCGCTGCTGGTACGAGAACACCGGCAGGCGCCAGTGGTAGTGCAGTGCCAGTAGCCGCAGCGCCAGGCCGGCGGCGAAGCACACCAAAGTGCTGAGGTTGTTTTCCACTTCCATCGTGCGCAGTCCCAGGAACAGCAGGCACACGGCCAGGGACACGCTGGCGTACAGCTCGCGCCGAAAGACCACGGGCACCTGGTTGCACAGCACGTCGCGCAGGATGCCGCCGCTGATGCCCGTGAGCATGCCGGACATCACCACCACCACGGGCGGGTAGCCCAGTTCCAGGGCCACGTTGCATCCGATCAGTGAGAACGCGATCAGCCCCATGGCGTCCAGCAGCAGGAACACGCGCTTGATCCGGTGCAGGTAGCGCGCCACCACCGTCGTCAGCAGGCCTGCGGAGATCACCAGGTACACGTATTCCGGGTGCTGTGTCCAGCCGATCGGGTAGTGGCCCAGCACCATGTCACGGATGGTGCCGCCGCCCAGCGCGGTCACAAAGGCGATCACGCTGACACCGAAGATGTCCATGTTGCGCCGGCCTGCGGCCAGCGCGCCAGACATGGCCTCGGCCGTGATGGCCACAAGGTAGATCACCAGCAGGGTGGTGAACTGTGAGAACTGGAACGAGTCCAGCAATGACACCGACGGCAACATGAATATCTCCTCAGGGAGCCGGGCCTGGGCCGCCTGCCAGGCGCAGTGGGCTACAACGGCAACGCCCCCGCCACAGTGATGCGACGGGGGCGACTGCAAAGAGGCGCTGCTTCAGCGCAGCGCTGCGTTATGCGCCGGGCGGGACGCAGCCAGCCTCAGCATCTGCACCGCGCCAAAGAAGTGGCTTTAGCGAAACCGCTTCTTGCAGCGCTGCACTGCGTTACGCGCTGGGCGGCACATAACCCGCCGCAGCGTCTGCGCCGCTGCCGAAGAAGTGGTTTTCCATCTGGCGGGCGAGGTATTGGCGGGCGCGCGCGTCGGCCAGGTTCAGGCGGTTCTCGTTGACCAGCATGGTCTGGTGCTTGATCCAGTCGGCCCAGGCTTGCTTGCTCACGTTGTCATAGATGCGTTTGCCCAGATCGCCGGGGTAGGGCGCAAAGTCGAGGCCTTCGGCTTCCTTGCCGAGCTTGATGCAGTGGACGGTACGTGCCATGGAGCGATTCCTTGCTGAAACTTCAGACGTCAATGGAATAACGAACTGAAATCTTATTGGTTTGGATTTTGAAGGGCGACTTCCAGAATGCCTTGCATCGGTGAACCGCACCGACGCACCCTGCAACGAAAGCCCTTCATGAACAATCGCCGCGACTTTATCAAGTTTCCCCTGGCCACCGCCCTGACGGCGGTCATGTCCCTGACGTCTTTGCCGTCGTTCGCGCAGCCCGCGCAGTTCCTCAACGTGTCCTACGACCCCACGCGTGAACTCTATGTGGCCTACAACCAGGCCTTCGCACGCCACTGGAAGGCCAAGACGGGGCAGGAAGTGCAGTTCAAACAGTCGCACGGCGGCTCGGGCAAGCAGGCGCGTTCGATCATCGATGGCATCGACGCCGACGTGGCTACGCTGGCCCTGGGCGGAGACGTGGATGCGCTGGCACAGCACGGCCTGCTGGCGCCCGCTTGGCAAAAGCGCCTCCCGCACAACTCGGCGCCCTATACCTCCACCATCGTGTTCTTGGTGAAGAAGGGCAACCCCAAGGGCGTGAAGGATTGGGATGACTTGGTCAAGCCCGGCGTGCAAGTCATTACCCCCAACCCCAAGACCAGCGGCGGGGCGCGCTGGAACTATCTTGCTGCCTGGGAATTCGCCAAGCGCAAGTACGGCAGCGACACTCAAGCCAAGGATTTCGTGTCCAAGCTCTACAAGAACGTGCCGGTGCTCGACACGGGTGCGCGCGGCTCGACCATCACCTTCGTGCAGCGCGGTGTGGGCGACGTGCTGCTGGCCTGGGAGAACGAGGCGTTTCTTGCGCTCAAGGAGTTCGGCAAGGACAAGTTCGAGATCGTCGTGCCATCGCTGTCCATCCTGGCCGAACCCACAGTGGCGGTGGTGGACAAGGTGGTGGACAAGAAGGGCACGCGCGCGCTGGCGGAGGAGTACCTTGCCTACCTCTATTCCGACGAGGGGCAGGACATTGCTGGAAAGAACTTCTACCGTCCAACCAGCGAGAAGGCCAAGGCCCAGTACGACAAGCAATTCCCCAAGCTCACACTGGCCACCATCGACCAGGCTTTCGGTGGCTGGGCCAAGGCCAATCGGGAGCATTTTGCGGACGGCGCACTGTTTGACCAGATCTACAGCCGGCGTTGATCCGTCTTTGGATGAAAATCGGCGCTAAGCGTTGATGAGTAAGCGCTATAAGCTATCAAAAATATAGTTTGCAAAGCGCCCCGCGCTCCTTTGGCGAAGTGAGGGACGTGGGTCCGGGCCTCGGCGCGAGGGACAGCACACCCATGGCGGGGCACGCCGTGCCGCGGCAGGCGCCAACCCTTCGCGCGCGACTGCACTACCATGCCGCCCATGCTGACCGTTCACCACCTGGAAACCTCGCGCTCCCAGCGCATTCTGTGGCTGCTGGAAGAACTGGGCGTGCCCTACGACATCCGCCGTTACTCGCGTGACCCCGCGACCAAGCTGGCGCCCCCAGAGCTCAAGCGGGTGCACCCGCTGGGCAAGTCGCCCGTCATCACCGAAGGCGACATGGTGGTGGCCGAATCTGGCGCCATCATCGAGTATCTGGCCGAGCGCTACGGCGCACAGGCGCCGGCGGATCTGGCCCATCTGGAACCCGCGCGCGGCACGGCAGAACAGCGCCAGTGCAGGTTCTGGATGCACTACGCCGAGGGGTCCCTGATGAATTGGCTGGTGATGAAGCTGGTGTTTGACACCATTGCGCGCCAGCCCATGCCGTTTTTTGTGCGCCCCATCGCGCGCACCCTGTGCGCCAAAGTGCAGCAAAGACTCATCGGCCCGAATGTGCAAACCGCGCTGGCTTTCATGGACGCGCACCTGGCACAGCACGACTGGTTCGCCGGGGGCCACCTGACCATGGCCGATTTTCAGATGAGCTTTGCCGTGGAGGCGGCCCTCGCGCGCGGGGGCGACGAAACGGCCTGGCCGCACCTGGTGGCCTACCGCCAGCGTATGCGGGCGCGTCCGGCCTACCAGCGGGCGCTGGAGCAGGGCGGCCCCGTGGTGATGCAGGCCTGAGGGGTACTGCCGCGCCGTCAGCCAGACCAGTCCTTCCCGTCCCATGCCAGCCAGCGCCCTTGTGTGGCTGCGGCGCGATCTGCGCTGCCATGACCACGCCGCCCTGTACCACGCACTGCGCCGTTTCGAACGCGTGTACTGCGTCTTCGTCTTTGACACCGACATCCTCGATGCGCTGCTGACCCGGTGCGACCGGCGGGTGGAGTTCATTCACGCCAGCGTGTGCGCATTGGATGAGGACCTGCGCGCGCTGGCGGCGCGCAGTGGCGCCCCCGGCGGCGGCCTGATCGTGCGCCACGGTACGGCGGTGCAGTGCATCGTGCAATTGGCTCGCAGCCTGGGCGTGCGCGAAGTGCTGGCCAATCGCGACTACGAACCTGCAGCCCTGGCCCGCGACCGACGCGTGGCAGACGGCCTGGCGGCGTGTGGCATCGCGTTCAGCGACTACAAGGACCAGGTGCTGCTGGAGCAGGGCGAGGTGCTGAACCAGCTGGGCCAGCCCTACAGCGTCTTCACGCCATACAAACGCACTTGGCTGCAGAAGCTGGATGCCTTCCAGACCAAGCCTTATCCCGTGGAGCGCCACGCACATCACCTGGCCGTGCCCCCGGCGGGGGAGCGGCTGCCCACGCTGGCGGATCTGGGCTTCGTGGCCACCAACCTGGCTGATTTGCAGCTGCCTGTGGGCTCGCGCGGCGCGCAGCAGTTGCTGCAGGATTTCCTGCCGCACATGGCAGCTTACAAGCTGGCGCGCGACTTTCCTGGACGTAAAGGCGTGTCCTACCTGTCGGTGCATCTGCGCTTTGGCACCGTGTCCATCCGCCAACTGGCCTCACTGGCCGCGCGACAGGCCGCGCAAGGCTGCGAAGGCGCGCAGACTTGGCTGTCCGAACTGGCGTGGCGCGACTTCTATTTCATGATTCTGTGGCACCACCCGCACGTGGTCACCCAGGCATTCCGCCCCGAGTACGACCGCGTCCAGTGGGATGACGCGCCTGAGTACTGGCAGGCATGGTGCGCGGCGCGCACTGGCTATCCGTTGGTCGACGCCGCCATGCGCCAACTGCTGCAAACGGGCTACATGCACAACCGGCTGCGCATGGTGGTGGCGAGCTTCTTGACCAAGGATTTGGGTATCGATTGGCGCCGTGGCGAGCGCTTCTTTGCCCAGCACCTGAACGACTACGACCTGGCTGCCAACAATGGCGGCTGGCAATGGGCGGCGTCAACCGGCTGCGACGCTCAGCCCTGGTTTCGCATCTTCAACCCGGTGGCGCAGTCGCAGAAGTTTGACCCCGACGGCAGGTTTATCCGCCGCTATCTCCCAGAGCTGGCGTGTGTTCCTGATAAGCACCTCCACTTCCCTGCAAGCATGAAGCCGCTGGAATTGCAGGCCTGTGGGTTGCGTTTAGGCATCGACTATCCACTGCCGGTAGTGGACCACGCCAGCGCACGGGAGCGTACCCTGATGCGGTTCCATTTTTTGGGGCGTGGGCGAGAGGCATCCTGAAAGGCGGGGAACCGGGATGTTCCATCTTAGGACCCGTGAGGAAGCATGTTTTTTCGAGGGGAACAGTCAGATCTTTGAAAAAGTGTCTGTGCAGCATCTATAATGGAGGGCTTCGGAGAGGTGGATGAGCGGTTTAAGTCGCACGCCTGGAAAGCGTGTGTGGGCTAATCCCCACCGCGGGTTCGAATCCCGCCCTCTCCGCCAGTCGTTCCAAGGGTTAGCAGGTACTCATCTGCTAACCCTTTTTCGTTGCGGCTCCTCTGAAAACGAGGGCTGTAGTAGAGGCAGCATCCCGGCAAACCATATAAGGTTGGCATGTGAACTAAGCTGGGCCGGTTATGCCATTACTGGATGGCGAGATGACCGCCGCGCCTGCGACGGATGCGGCCAGCCTGTACAAGGCAAGCGGCCACGCTGACTCCCCGGCACAGCGCGAACCTGTGGGTGACCGAGGCACTGGGGCACGGCTTTGGCGTGGGCGGCGGCCTGAACTATGTGGGAGCGCGGTTCGCCAACCCCGGCAACTCGGTCACCTTGCGTGGCTACCACGGTGGATGTCATGGCCTACTACTGCCTGGGCGCCTGGGATGTGCAACTCAAGCTGAACAATCTGTTCGACCACCGCTATATCGTGGCGGGCATGGCAGTTCGCCGAACTTGAACCTGCCGTGTGCCCCGCGTTCGGTGCAGGTGGTGGCACGCTACCGATTCTGAGATCCAGGCCCCGGGGCCATGCCCGCAGGAGTCTTGGCGCGCCGACGAAGGCTCGATCATGGGCAACCAGCGGTCCTGAAAAGGCCGCGCACAGTGACCGAAACGAACAACGGGCCTTGCAGGCCCGTTGGTTCTTCAAGCAAGGGCGGTGTGGCGCACCCACTCCGCAGTCATTGCCGCAGGCTCACACCTGGTCTGCCGAAAGCCCGGCGGTTTGGCTGAAGCCGCCGTCCACATAGGTGATCTCGGCGGTCACGCCGCTGGCCAGGTCGGACAGCAGGAACGCGGCCACGTTGCCCACGTCTTCGATCGTCACGTTGCGGCGCAGCGGGGCGGCATCAGCCACGCGGCCCAACAGCTTGCCGAAGTCCTTGATGCCGCTGGCGGCCAGCGTCTTGATGGGGCCCGCGCTGATGCCGTTGGCACGGATGCAGCGGCCGTCTTCAGTGCGGCCCACCGCTTCTGCCAGGTAGCGCACGCTGGCTTCCAGGCTGGCCTTGGCCAGGCCCATGGTGTTGTAGTTGGGGATGGAGCGCAGGGCGCCCAGGTACGACAGCGTCAGCAGCGACGACTTGTCGTTCAGGTAGGGCAGGGCCGCCTTGGCCATGGCCGGGAAGCTGTAGGCACTGATGTCGTGGGCCACCTTGAAGGCTTCGCGAGAGAGGCCTTCCAGGAAGTTGCCTGCGATGGCCTCGCGCGGAGCAAAGCCGATGGAGTGCACGAAGCCATCGAACTTGCCCCAGGCGGCGCCGATGTCGGCGAACAATTTGTCGATCTGCGCGTCGTCGGCCACGTCGCAGTCAAAGACCAGCTTGGAGTCGAATTCGGCGGCGAACTCGGTGATGCGGTCCTTGAAGCGCTCGCCCACGTAGCTGAAGGCCAGTTCCGCGCCTTGTTGGTGGCAGGCCCTGGCGATGCCGTACGCGATCGAACGATTGGACAGCACGCCCGTGATGAGCAGCTTCTTGCCGGCGAGAAAACCCATTGTTGTTCTCCTGAAATGCGATGTGCGAAGGGAAATGGCAAGCGTGGCGCGGGGGCTTGCGGGCCGCTTGCGTGGTGCAGAATTGTCGCATGCGGTTCTGGCGTATCTGTTTATTGATCGGTTGGCTGGGAGGGAGCAGCGTGGCGGGCGGGGCGGCCTGGGCCGCGCATGCCTACGCGATGTGGGGGGCGCCCGCGCTGGCGGCCGACTTCGCGCACTTCCCCTACGTCAACCCACAGGCGCCCAAGGGCGGCGAACTGCGCCTGGTGAGCAATCTGCGCACCTCCACCTTCGACAAGTACAACCCATTCACGATCCGCGGCAACGCGCCGGCCTACCTGTCGGCGCTGATGTTCGACTCGCTGCTCACCGGCTCGCTGGACGAAACGGCCACCGGCTACGGACTGCTGGCCGAGGATGTGGCGGTGGCGCCGGACGGCCTGTCGGCCACCTTCAGGCTGCGGCCCGAGGCGCGCTTTCACAACGGCAAGCCGGTGCTGGCCCAGGATGTAAAGCACAGTTTCGACACCTTGATGGGCCCTTACACCTCACCGGGCTACAAAACGCTGCTGATCGAGGTGGCCGGTGTGGATGTGCTGGACGACCGCACCGTGCGCTACCGCTTCAAGGCGCCCAACCGCGAACTGCCGCTCACCGTCGGGGGGCTACCCGTGTTCAGCCGCGACTGGGGACTGGGCGCCGACGGCAAGCCCAAGCCGTTCGACCAGGTGGTGATGGACATCCCCATCGGCAGCGGACCGTACAAGATTGGGCCTGTCAACTTCGGCAAGGACATCACCTATGTGCGCGACCCCCAGTATTGGGCGCGCGACCTGCCCGTGCGCAAGGGGACGGCCAACTTTGACCGTGTGCTGGTCAAGATCTACAAGGACAACACTGCGCGGCTGGAGGCGCTGAAGGCCGGCGAGTTCGATTTGATGCGGTTTTTCAGTGCGGGCGACTGGGCGCGGCGGGTCAACGGCCGCAAGTTCGACACGGGTGAGCTGGTCAAGGGCGAGTTCGCCAACAAACTGCCCTCGGGCTTCCAGAGCTATGTGCTGAACACCCGCCGCCCGCTACTGCAGGACCGCCGCGTGCGAGAGGCCCTGGGGCTGGCGTTCGACTTTGAGTGGATGAGCCGCCAGCTTTTCTATGGTGCCTATCAGCGCGTGCGCGGCATTTTCGGCAACACCATGTGCGAGACCCACGGCATGCCCACGCCGCAGGAGCTGGCGTTGCTGGAGCCCTGGCGCAAGGATCTGCCCCCCGCGGTCTTCGGCCCCATGTTCGAGCCGCCCACCACCGACGGCGCCACCACGCTGCGCGACAACCTGCGTCGCGCGCAGGCGCTGCTCCAGGAGGCAGGCTGGCAGGTGCAGGATGGCGTGCTGCGCAACGCCAGCGGCCAGGCCATGGTGCTGGAATACATGGACAGCAGCGAAGGCGGCGTGCGCACGTTGTCCTCGTGGATGCGCAACCTGCAAAAGCTCGGCATCACCCTCAAGTTCCGCTCGGTGGACTTCGCGCTGTACCAGCAGCGCCTGCAGAAGTTCGACTTCGACATCACCACCATTGCCTACCAGGGCACCAACAACCCGGGGCAGGAGTTTGCCGACCTGTTCGGCAGCGCGGCGGCAGACCAGGAAGACTCGGGCAATTTCCCCGGCGTAAAGAGCCCGGCCGTGGACGCAATGATCCGTGCCATGGTCTCCGCCAAGACGCAGGAACAGATGTTGCCTGCGTGCCATGCGCTGGACCGCATCATTGCGCACGGCCACTACCTCATCCCGCAGTGGTCCGCGGGCACCCATCGCATGGTCTACAACGCCTGGCGCCTGGACCGGCCCGAAGTGGTGCCGCCGTATTCGACCGGAGAGATGTGGGCGGTGGATACCTGGTGGGCCCGTTCGCCTGCGCTGACCGCCGAGACTGCGCCCAAGGCCGCGACGCCGCGCAAGGACTGAAACCGCCATGTTCGCCTACATCCTCAAGCGCATCCTGCTTATGCTGCCTACGCTGTTGGGCGTGTTGCTGTTGACCTTTGTCGTGATCCAGTTCGTGCCGGGCGGGCCGGTGGAGCAGTACCTGGCCGAGGCCAAGGCAAGCGCTGCCGGCATGGGCGGGGGCGGCGAGGGCGGCGGCATGGCCTATCGCGGTGCGCAGGGCGTGGACCCCAAGCGGCTGGAGCAGATCAAGCAGCTCTATGGCTTTGACAAGCCAGCGCATGAGCGCTTCTTCCAGATGCTGGGCCAGTTCGCGCGCTTCGACCTGGGGCGCAGCTTCTTTCAGAACAAGGACGTGTGGCAACTCGTGAAGGAGAAGCTGCCCGTGTCCGTCAGCCTGGGGTTGTGGACCTTCTTCATCAGCTACCTCGTGGCGGTGCCGCTGGGCGTGGCCAAGGCGGTGCGCGCCGGCTCGCGCTTTGACTTCGTCACTACGCTCATCATCCTGGTGGGCTACGCGATTCCGGGTTTCGTGCTCGGCGTGGCGCTGCTGGTGATCTTTGGCGGGCAATTGCAGTGGTTCCCGCTGCGCGGGCTGACCTCGGCCAACTGGGACGAGCTGGGCCTGTGGGCCAAGGTGACGGATTACCTATGGCATATCGCGCTGCCCATCACGGCCATGGTGGCCGGCAGCTTTGCGGTGACGGCGATGCTGACCAAGAACGCTTTTCTGGAAGAGATCCGCAAGCAATATGTGCTCACCGCGCGTGCCAAGGGACTGACAGACCGGCAGGTGCTCTACAAGCACGTGTTTCGCAATGCGCTGATTCCCATCATCACGGGCTTCCCATCCGCCTTCATCGGCGCGTTCTTCGCGGGCTCGCTGCTCATAGAGACGCTGTTCTCGCTCGACGGCCTGGGCCTGCTGTCCTATGAGAGCGTGATCCGCCGCGACTACCCCGTGGTGTTGGGCACGCTGTACCTGTTCACCCTGATCGGGCTGGTGACCAAGCTCATCAGCGACCTGTGCTACGTGTGGGTGGATCCCCGCGTCAAGTTTGATTGAAATATGGCTCCAACGCCCGACCATCAAGCGCTAGCAGCTATTGATTCGGTAGCTAATGGGGCGCCAGCTGCGCCCGTTGCCGCCTCGGCGTCACCCAGCCGGCGCGCCTGGCAGCGCTTTCGTGCCAACCGCCTGGGGTTCTGGAGCCTGCTGGTGTTCTGCGCGCTGGTCGTGGTCAGCCTGGGGGCAGAACTGGTCAGCAACGACCGGCCCCTGGTCGTGCGCTATGAGGGTCAGACATATTTCCCGTTGTTCAAAGATTACCCCGAGACGACTTTCGGCGGTGACTTCCAGACGCCCACCGACTACCTCGACCCCTTCATTCGCGAGCGGCTGTCGCAGGGGGATAACTGGGCGCTGTACACGCTCAACCGCTACGGGCCCGACACCCTGAACTACTTCGCGAAGGAGCCCAACCCCTCGGGCCCGTCGCGCGACAACTGGCTGGGCACGGATGACCGCGGGCGTGACCTGTTGGCGCAACTGATCTACGGCTTTCGCGTGAGCGTGTTGTTCGGTATTGCCCTCACCGTGGTGGGCGTGGCGCTGGGTGTGGCGGCGGGGGCGGTACAGGGCTTCTTCGGCGGCAAGACCGACCTGGCTTTCCAGCGCTTCATCGAGATCTGGGGCTCCATGCCCGAGCTGTACCTGCTCATCATCTTCAGCGCCGTGTTCGCGCCCAGCATCGGGCTGCTGCTGGTATTGCTCAGCCTGTTCGGCTGGATGGGGCTTTCGGACTATGTGCGCGCGGAATTCCTGCGCAACCGGCAACTGGACTATGTGAAGGCCGCGCGGGCGCTGGGAGTGTCCAACGGCCAGATCATCCGCCGCCACATCCTGCCCAACAGCATGACGCCGGTGGTCACCTTTCTGCCGTTTCGCATGGGTGCGGCGATCCTGGCGCTGACGTCGCTGGACTTCCTGGGCCTGGGCGTTCCGCCCGGCACCCCCAGCCTGGGCGAGCTGCTGTCGCAGGGCAAGAACAACATCGACGCGTGGTGGATCTCCATCTTCACCTTCGGGGTGCTGGTCACCACGCTGCTGCTGCTCACCTTCATGGGCGATGCGCTGCGCGACGCGCTGGACCCCCGCAAGAACTGAGGCATCGTGAACCCTTCTGCCATGCGCGCTGCGCCCCCCCTGTCTCCCTCGTCCGCGCCGCTGCTGCAGGTGCGGGACCTGCGGGTGCGCTTCGGCGCCAAGCAGGTGGTGCATGGGGTGAGCTTCGACATGGCCCCTGGCGAAAAGCTCGCGCTGGTGGGTGAATCCGGCTCGGGCAAAACAGTGACTGCGCTGGCGCTGCTGCGCCTGACGGGCGATGCGCAACTGGAGGGGAGCGCGCTGATGCACGGGCGCGACCTGCTCCAACTGCCTGAGCGCGAACTGCGCGGCGTGCGCGGCGGCGACATCGCCATGGTGTTCCAGGAACCCATGACGGCGTTGAACCCGCTGATGACGATTGGCGACCAGGTGGCCGAGGTCTTGGTGCTAAAACAGGCCCTGAGCAAGGCGCAGAGCGCGCAAGCAGCTATCGAACTGCTAGCGAGTACCGGCATCCCCGAGCCGGCGCGGCGCGCGGGCAGTTTTCCGCACCAGCTTTCGGGCGGGCAGCGCCAGCGCGCCATGATCGCCATGGCCCTGGCCAGTCGACCGAAGCTGTTGTTGGCCGACGAGCCCACCACCGCGCTGGACGTGACGCTGCGCGGCCAGATCCTGGACCTGCTGTCCGACCTGCAGCGCCAGACGGGCATGGCCGTGCTGCTCATCACGCACGACCTGCTGCTGGTGCGCCGCTTTGCCGATCGCGTGGCCGTCATGGAGCAGGGCGCCGTGGTGGAGCAGGGCACCGTCGCCCAGGTGTTCGACGCACCGCAGCATGCCTACACGCGCAAGCTGATCGGCAGTACGCCGCGGCGGGACGTGGTGGAAGGCGGTGCCGACGGCGACGCCGTGCCCGCCGCGCAGGCAAGCGGCCTGCGCGTGGCCTACCCCGTGCCGGTGCCGGGCATCCGCGGCTGGTTTGCCAAAGGTGAATTCGTGGCCGTGAAGGATGCGGGCTTTCGCATTGCGCGTGCGCGCACACTGGGGGTCGTGGGCGAATCGGGCTCGGGCAAGTCCACGCTGGCCCAGGCGCTGCTGGGCCTGCTGCCGTCGCGCGGTGACCTGCAGGTGGCCGGCCAGGCCTGGCAGCAGCCCGCCCACCGCAACACCGCGCACAACCAGCAGCTGCGCCGGCAGGTGCAGGTGGTGTTCCAGGACCCGTTCTCATCCCTGTCGCCGCGCATGACCGTGGAGGAGATCGTGGGCGAGGGCCTGCGCGTGCACATGCCTGCGCTGGACGTGGCCGAGCGCCGCACGCGCGTGGCCGCCATGCTGGCCGAGGTGGGCCTGACGGACGCGCAATTCCCGGGCCTGCTGGCGCGCTACCCGCATGAGTTCTCGGGCGGCCAGCGCCAGCGCCTGGCCATTGCGCGCGCGCTCATCGTCGAGCCGCAGGTGCTGGTGCTGGACGAGCCCACCAGCGCGCTGGACGTCACCATTCAGCAGCAGGTGCTGAGCCTGCTGCAGCGCCTGCAGAAGGAGCGGGCGCTGTCGTACCTGCTCATCACGCACGACGTGGCGGTGGTGCGCGCCATGGCGCATGAGGTCATCGTCATGAAGGACGGCGAGGTGGTGGAAAGCGGCAGCGTGCACCAGGTGCTGGATGCGCCGCGCCACGCCTACACGCAACGGCTGGTGCAGGCCGCGCAGCCGGTCTGACCTGCCCGGCGGCGGGTCGCGCAGCAGGGTGTGCGGGGCCGTGGGCGCCTACCGCGTTTGGTGTAGGACACGGGCGCGATCTGCTTGCATGCCCGTTGGCCGGTTACTCTGCTATTCATAGCGTTGAATGTCGACTTCATGTGCCTGTCCGGTTTTTTGCAGCGCACAAGGCGGCTCCTGTTTTTCTGGCGATTTCATACATCAGGCAACACACCTGACACTTGGCTGCCAGCTGTCGCGGGATGCCGCTCTCACAATGCGCCCCGGGGCGGTCAGGCTGGTCTGACGGCACCTTCCTCGGCAAGAAAAACCCCGGAGGCGATGAACATCATGCGCACGAAAACCCTCTCCTGTTGCAAGTATCTGGCTGGCGCCACCGCGCTGGCTGCCCTGGTCGCCTGTGGCGGCGGCGGTGGTGATGGCGGTGACGGTAGCGGCACCGGCACGTTGAAGCTGGCGCTGACCGACGCTCCCAGCTGCGGCTATGACGCGGTGAACGTCACCGTGCAAAAAATACGCGTGCACCAAAGCGCTACGGCGGCGGATGACGCTTCCGGCTGGCATGAGCTCACGCTGAACCCCGCGCGCCGCGTGGACCTGCTGTCGCTGACCAACGGCGTGCTGGAGGAACTGGGCGAGCTGCCGCTGCCCACAGGCAAATACACCCAGATGCGTCTGGTGCTGGCCGGCAATGGCGGAGCGGCCCCCTTCGCCAACTCCGTCGTGCCCACGGGGTCGGGCGAAGTAGCGCTGACCACGCCCAGCGGCCAGCAAAGTGGCGTGAAGATGAACGTGAACATCGACATCGCCGCCAACCAGATGGCGGACTTCGTGCTCGACTTCGACGCCTGCAAGTCCGTCGTGGCGGCCGGCGCATCGGGCCGCTACCTGCTCAAGCCCGTGGTGGCGGTGATTCCGCGCCTGGTCTCTGGTGTGCAGGGCTTCGTCGAACCCGTTGCTGGCGCCACGGTGACGCTGCAGTCCCAGGGCGAGGTGGTGCGCGCCACCGTGCCGGACGCTTCGGGCCGCTACCTGCTGCGGCCGGTGGTGCCGGGCAGCTACACGCTGGTGCTGACGGCACCCGGCCGCACCACGGCCGTGGTGACCCAGGTGCCGGTGCAGTCCGAGCT
Source organism: [Acidovorax] ebreus TPSY (assembly GCF_000022305.1). NCBI lineage: Bacteria > Pseudomonadati > Pseudomonadota > Betaproteobacteria > Burkholderiales > Comamonadaceae > Diaphorobacter > [Acidovorax] ebreus. Next base: position 2,046,825 of record NC_011992.1, on the reverse strand, counting down.
GGTCACCTCCGTCGGCACGTCCACGCAGGCCGTAGCGCTGCCGGCATCGCCCGTTGGCACCGTGAACGGCACCACCTCGGTGGATGCCTGGGTGCGGGCCCTGCAGCCGCTGGCAGCGGCTGGCACGGTGCAAGTGTCGGCCAAGCCCGTGGACGGCGTGACCGGCGCCTACAGCTTCACGCTGCCCACGGCCGCCCCGCTGGTGGCGCCGTATGCCGCGGCGCCCACTCCGCTCGTGTTCACGGCCGATGCCGGAGCCGCAGGGCGCTACACCATCCAGGCGCGTCTGGCGGGGCAGGCCGACAAGCAGCAGGCCTTGACCCTGGGCGCGGGAACGACCCAGACGGTGAACTTCACGTTCCCCTGACGCCCGCCACGCGTTCCTAGAATGAAGGGCGGCAGTCCGCGACTGGCGCCCTTTTTTGTACGAACGCCCTTCCTGTCATGCCTCGCCTTGCTGCCAACCTCTCCATGCTCTACGCCGAGCATGCCTTCCTGGACCGCTTTGCCGCTGCCGCGTGCGACGGCTTCCGGGGGGTGGAATACCTTTTTCCCTACGACCATCCTGCGGAGCAGATTGCGCAGCGCCTGGCCGAACATGGACTGACGCAGGTACTGTTCAATGCCCCGCCGGGGGACTGGGCGGCGGGCGAGCGCGGTCTGGCCTGTCTGCCGGGGCGCGAGGCGCAATTCCAGGAGGGGCTGCAACAGGCGCTGCACTATGCGCAGGCGCTGCGCTGTGAGCGCCTGCACGTGATGGCTGGCGTGGTGCCGCCCGGGCTGGCGCACGCCGACGCACGCGCCTGCTACCTGCGCAACCTGCGCTGGGCCGCCGGCCAGGCCGGGCGCCAGGGCGTGCGGCTGATGATCGAGCCCATCAACGGGCGCGACATGCCCGGCTACTTCCTGCAGCGCCAGCAGGACGCCCATGCCGTGCTGCAGGAACTGGGCGCTTCCAACGTGCAGGTGCAGTTCGACCTGTACCACTGCCAGGTCATGGAGGGCGACGTGGCCACGAAGATCCGCCACTACCTGCCCACGGGACGGGTGGGGCATTTCCAGATCGCCGGCGTACCCGAGCGGCACGAGCCCGACCAGGGCGAACTGCAGGTCGACTACCTGCTGGGCGTGATCGACGAGGTGGCGACCACCTGCGGTTTCGACGGCTGGGTGGGCTGTGAATACCGTCCGGCGATCGCGGGCCCGGGCGGCACCTCGCAGGGGCTGGCCTGGGCGCGGCGCTGGGGTGTCGTGCCGCGCGGCGCGGATTGAGGGCGTTCGCCCCGGCGCGGGGCGGGGGCTAGCGTGGGGACGTCACAGTTCAGATAAAAAAGGCCTGCAGCGCTTATGCAGTAAGCGCTAGCAGCTATTGAATCGATAGTGAACCCGTCAGCGCAGCACCAGCACCGGCACGCTGCACAGCCGCAGCAGCGCGCTGGTGGTGCTGCCGACGATGAGCTGGCGGATGCGCGAGTGCCCGTAGGCGCCCAGCACCAGCAGTACGTTGCCGTGCGACTGCAGCAGGGCCGGCAGCGCCTCCTCCGGCACGCCCGGCACGATCTGCGTGGTGATGTCGAAGCCTGAGGCCTCCAGGTGTGACTGGGCGCTTTGCAGCGCTTCCAGCATCTCCAGCGTGGGCTCGCCGGCCAGGGCCAGCAGGCCGGGCATGCCGCGCAGCAGCGGGCTTCGGCCCACGGCCTCTACGGCGCGGCGCGCGGTGGCGCTGCCGTCAAAGGCCACGACGAAGCCCGCCGGCGCCACGAACTCCGGCATGGTCACCACCATCACCGGCTGGCGCACGTTGCGCACCACGCCTTCCACACGGTAGTCCAGCCGCAGCTTGCGCGCGGCGGTGGCGCGGTGCTGGCGCCCCAGCACGAACAGGCGCGCGCTGGGTTCGTGCTCCAGCAGCACGTCGGTCAGCTCGCCCTGGCGCAGCAGCGCCTGCAGCGAAGGCACGCGGGCGGCATCCACGCGCGCCTGGGCCTCGGCCAGCATGCGGCGCGCGGCCTCCTGTGCGACCTGGCTGCGCTCTTCATCGAGGGTATTCAGGCGCTGCAGCAGCAGGTCCTGCGCGCCCATGCCGATGACGCCGCTGTAGTCGCCCACGGGCGGCATGGGTTCAGGCCGCTCCAGTGCGTGCAGCAGCGCCAGGGGGGCCTGCAGGCGCTGCGCGGCCCACAGGGCCCCGTCCACCACGGCGTGGGTGGTGGCCAGCCCGTCGATGCAGGCATACACGGTGTCGTGGGTGTTCATTGCTTCCTCCTGCGCACGCATGTGATGGCCCGAGTGTGGCATCGCAGAGCGTGCAGTGCCACCGGGGGTGCCCCGCAGGCCGTGGGCGCGGGTGAACGCAAGTTTCAGGGAAATCGGGCTCCAGCGCTTGTCCGTCAAGCGCTGCCAGCTATTGTTTTGATGGCATTTCGGCATGCATCGGCCGCTGCTGCATCACCCGTGCGTACAGCGCCTGCGCGGCCACCGACAGGCCCCGGTCGCGCCGGCGCACCAGGTAGATCTGCCGCGTGAGCCCGGGCAGGGCCAGCGGCCGGGTGGCCAGGCCCTCCTGCTGGAAGTGGAACAGCGTGAGCGTGGGCACCACGCTGATGCCCAGCCCGGCCCGCACCATGCCCATGACGGTGGCCAACTGCTCCACTTCCATCAGCGTGCGCATCGCATGGGGATGGAAGGCCGCCTCCAGGTACTGGCGCACGCTGCTGTGCCGCGCGAGATGGATGAATGGCCACTCGGCCAGGGCGCGCCATTGCGCGGCGGCGCTGCGCCGGCCGGCGGGCAAGGGCTGCCGGGCGAGCGGATGGTCCGCGCGGCAGACCAGGTGAAAGACGTCCTCGCAGAAGGGCTCGGCCTGCAGCTCGGGCGTGTCCGCGCGGATGGCGGCCAGCGCGAAGTCGGCCTTGCCCGTGGCCACGCGCTCGATGCAAGGCTCGGACAGCACGTCGGCAATGTCCAGTTCCACGCCCGGGTGCTGTGCGCGAAAGCCGGCCAGCACACCCGGCAGCCACCCCGCGGCCAGCGAGGGCAGCAGCGCGACGGACACGCGCCCGCGCCGCAGCAGTGCGGCGTCGCGCAGCGTGGCCAGCGCGGCATCCACCTCGGCGCGAATGCGCAGCGCCGACGCATGGAAGTTCTCGCCCTCGGCCGTCAGGCTCACATGGCGCGTGCTGCGGTCGAACAGGCGCAGACCCAGGTCGTCCTCCAACGCGCGGATGAGCGCGCTGAAGGCCGGTTGCGACAAGTGGCACTGCGCCGCGGCGCGCGTGAAGCTGCGCTGCGCCGCCAGGGCAAGGAAGGCGTCGACCTGCCGTGTGGAGATATTCATTTGATATTCAGATGAATTGATCTTGACAATCTATTTCACAGAATAACCTGCCGTGCCTACAGTGCGCCCTGGAGACATTCCCCAAGGACCCCTGCAATGGCGAACCCCTCACCCCTGCTCATCGGCTGTGCGGCCGGCTTCTCGGGCGACCGCCTGGATGCTGCCGCACCCGTGGTGCAGGCGCTGGTGGACAGCGGCCGGCCCGGCGTGTTGATCTTCGAGACCCTGGCCGAGCGCACGCTGGCGCTGGCCCAACTGGCGCGCCGCGCCAATCCCGATGCGGGCTATGAGCCGCTGCTGGATGAACTGATGCGGCCGGTGCTCGCGCAATGCCTTCAACACGGCGTGCGCATCGTGAGCAACTTTGGCGCGGCCAATCCGCGGGGCGCTGCGCTGCGTATCCAGCAACTGGCGGCCGAGCTGGGCGCGCGCCGCCCGCGCGTGGCGGTGGTGCACGGCGACGACCTGAGCGGCGCACAGCACCGCGCTGTGCTGGAGCGGGCGTTGGGCCCGTCCATGCCCGCGCAGCCCATCGTGAGCGCCAATGCCTACATTGGCGCGGAACCCATCGCCCAGGCGCTGCGCGCGGGGGCCGACATCGTGGTCTGCGGCCGCGTGGCCGACCCTGCGCTGGTGCTGGGCCCGGCGCTGGCGCATTACGGCTGGTGCATGGACGACTGGGACCGCCTGGCGCGCGCCACCATGGCGGGCCACTTGCTGGAATGCGGCGCGCAGGTCACGGGCGGCTACTTTGCCGACCCGGGCTACAAGGATGTGCCGGGCCTGGCCCGGCTGGGCTACCCGATCGCCGAGATCGACGCCGACGGCTATTGCACCCTTACCAAGCCGCCGGGCACGGGGGGGCGCGTGGACGAGCGCACGGTCAAGGAGCAGCTGCTGTATGAACTGCACGACCCCGCCGCTTACCTGACGCCCGACGTGGTGGCCGACATCACCCAGGCGAGCGTGGCGCAGGTCGGCAGCGACCGCGTGCACCTGCAGGGCGTGCGCGGCCATGCGCGGCCGCCGTCGCTGAAGGTGAATGTGTGCTTCGAGTCCGGCTGGTTTGCCGAGGGCGAGATTTCGTATGCCGGTGCGCGCGCCGAGGAGCGCGCCCGCCTGGCGGGCGACGTGCTGCGCGAGCGGCTTGCGAGCGTGGCACCGCTGCGCGTGGACCTGATCGGCGTGGCCAGCGTTTGGGGTGACGACGCAGGGCGGTGGCTGGCGGCGCAGGCAAGCCAGGGCGCGCAGGACGTACGCCTGCGCGTGGCACTGCAGCACCGCGACCATGCCAGCGCGCAGCGCCTGGTGCGCGAGGTGACGGCGCTGTACTGCTGCGGCCCGGCGGGGGGCGGCGGTGTGCGCACGGCTATGCGCCCGCGCCTGGGCACCGTTTCCTGCCTCGTGCCGCGCGAGGCGGTCAATCCTGGCTACACGCTGCTGGACTGAAGGACCACGATGAACCCTACCGATCTCACGGTTCCCCTGTACCGCCTGGCGCACGGCCGCACGGGTGACAAGGGCGACCGCTCCAACATCAGTGTGATCGCCTGGCACCCGGCCCTGTGGGACGTGCTGGTGCAGCAGGTTACCGAGGAGGCCGTGGCGCGCCAGTTCGCGGCGCGGGGGCCCACGCGTGTCACGCGCTATCTGCTGCCCCAACTGCAGGCGATGAATTTCGTGCTGGATGGCGTGCTGGACGGCGGCGTGAACGACGCGCTCAACCTCGACAGCCATGGCAAGGCGCTGTCCTTTCTGTTGCTGGACCTGCCGGTGCGGATGCCGGCGGCGCTTGTACATCACCTGGCCGGAGCGCATTGACGCGCGCCGGCGGCATTTTTCATCACCACAACCAAGGAGACACCATGAACCCGTTCCCGCATCGCCGCCGTGTACTGGCTGCCACCGCTGCGGCCGTCCTGTGTGCCGCGGCCGGCACCGCCAACGCACAGGCCCCCGCCTATCCTGCCAAGCCCGTCACTTTCGTCGTGCCGTTTGCGGCCGGCAGTGCCACCGACCAGCTGGCGCGGGCATTGGGCCAGGCCGTGAGCACCGATGCGCGGCAACCCGTGGTCGTGGAGAACAAGGCCGGCGCCAGCGGCATGATCGCCGCGCAGTCCGTCGCCAAGGCACCGGCAGATGGGTACACGGTGCTCATCACCACCAACACCACGCATGCCGCGAACGAACACCTGTACAAGAAACTGCCCTACGACCCAGTGAAGGATTTCGCTCCCGTCACCGGCCTGGGTAAGGGCGGCCAGGTGCTGGTGGTGAACGCGGGCGCTCCCTACAAGAACGTGGGCGACCTGCTGGCCGCCGCCCGCAAGAACCCCGGCAAGCTGAGCTTTGGCAGCGGCAGTTCTTCCAGCCGCATGGCCGGCGAGATGCTCAAGCAACTGGCGGGGGTGGATATCCTGCATGTGCCGTACAAGAGCAACCCGTTGGCCATCACCGATCTGCTCGGCGGGCAGATCGACCTGATGATCACCGACACGTCCACCGGCGTTCCTCAGGTCAAGGCGGGCAAGCTGCGCGCGCTGGGGTACTCCACGCAAAAGCGCAGCACGCAGCTGCCCGAGGTGCCCACGCTGGATGAGGCCGGTGTGAAGGGCTATGACATGGGCTACTGGTTTGCGGCCTACGTGCCCGCCGGCACGCCCGCGCCCGTGGTGGCGCGGCTGAACGCGCTGCTGGCGCAGGCGACGAGGAGCCAGGCCGCTCAGTCGTTCTTCGAGACCGCAGGCTCCGAGGCCTGGACCACCACGCCCGAAGAGCTGGCGCGCTTTCAGGCCGCCGAGACCCAGAAGTGGGGCAGGGTGATCAAGGCCGCCGGTATTGAGGCGGAATGAGTGCGTCGGCGGGGTTGAAGGCGTTTTGGCCTTCAGCGCCCGCCCATCAAGCGCTAGTAGCTCCTATTTCAGGAGCGTTCTGAGCCGTCGTGCGGCGCGAACAGGTCCCAGGTGGCGATGAACAGTGCGGCGATCATCGGGCCGATCACAAAGCCCGTGAGCCCGAACAACGCCATGCCGCCCAAGGTGGAGATCAGCACCACGTAGTCGGGCAGCTTGGTGTCCTTGCCGACCAGCACGGGACGCAGTACGTTGTCCACCAGCCCGATGACGAATACGCCATAGGCGGTGAGGATCACGGCCTGCCCCGGCGCGCCGGTCGCCAGGAAGTAGATGGCCACCGGCCCCCAGATCAGGCTGGCGCCCACGGCGGGCAGCAGCGACAGGAACGCCATCAGCACGCCCCACATCACCGGCCCCTGGATGTTCAACAGCCAGAAGATCAGGCCACCCAGGGCGCCCTGGGCGGCGGCCACCACGATGTTGCCCTTCACGGTGGCGCGGATCACGGTGGTGAACTTGATGGCCAACTGCTCCTTGTGCCGCGCATCCAGGGGGATGGCCTCGCGGATGCGCGCCGCCAGCCGCGCGCCGTCGCGCAGCAGGAAGAACAACAGGTAGAGCATGACGCCGAAGCTCACCACGAACTGCAGCGTGTTCTGGCCCACGTCCAGCGCCTTGGTGGCCAGGAACTGGCTGGCCTGGGCGCCGATCGTGGTCAGGCGGGCTTGCAGCTCCGCGCGGGTGGTGAGGTGAAAGCGGTCCAGCAGCTCCAGCATCCAGGGGGGCAGCGCGGCCAGCACCTGCTGCAGGTAGGCGCCGAAGTTCAGCTGCCCCGAGCGGGCGCGCTCGTAGGCCACGCTGGCCTCCTGCACCAGCGAAGCGCCGATCAGCGTGACCGGCAGGATCACGATCACCAGGCACACGCCCAGGGTGGCAAGCGCGGCCAGGTTGCGCCTGCGCGGCATGCGCCGCTGCAGCCGCCGGTGCAGCGGCGTGAACAGGATGGCGAGCACCACACCCCAGAAGATGGCGCCGTTGAGCGGCCAGAGGATGGCGCCAAAGGCCAGCGTCACGACGGTGAGCAGGAGCAGCAGGGTGCGGGACTGGAGCGTGGGCGGGTTCATGGGGGCGGTGGAAGGAGCGAAGCCCAAAATGTAAGCCACACACACGCCTGTCTTGATACACCGCTCGCCGCGCGCGCAGGCGTTCAATGGCACAATAGCGGCCGCAAACGAGGCCCTTCCCCTGCCACAGTCGCATCCGCCAACCGGTTCAGCCGTGACGCGGAAGGTTTGTTAACCAGCTAACGCTTCCTTCAGGGAAGTGGAGGTCAGCGGAATATGAGCGATCCGACATCCGTCTACCAAGCCTACCAAGGCAACACCTATCTTTTCGGCGGCAACGCGCCCTACGTCGAAGAGATGTATGAGAACTACCTTGCCAACCCTGGCAGCGTGCCAGACTCCTGGCGCGAATACTTTGACGCACTGCAACATGTGCCCGCGGTAGACGGCAGCAATGCCAAGGATGTTCCCCACCTGCCCGTTATCAACGCCTTTGCCGAGCGTGCCAAGGCCGGCGGCACCAAGGTCGTGGTGGCCAGCGCCGACGCCGAGATGGGCCGCAAGCGCACCGCCGTCCAGCAACTGATCGCCGCGTACCGCAACGTGGGCCAGCGCTGGGCCGACCTGGACCCCCTCAAGCGCACCGAGCGCCCCCAAATTCCCGAACTGGAGCCGTCGTTCTACGGCTTCAGCGATGCCGACCAGGAAACGGTGTTCGACGCGAGCAACACCTTCTTCGGCAAGGACAAGATGCCTCTGCGCGAGCTGCTGAACGCGCTGCGCGAGACCTACTGCGGCACCATCGGCGTGGAGTACATGTACGCCACCGACCAGGTGCAAAAGCGCTGGTGGCAGCAAAAGCTGGAAAGCATCCGCAGCAAGCCCAACTTCTCTGCCGACAAGAAAAAGCGCATCCTGGAGCGCCTGACGGCCGCCGAAGGCCTGGAACGCTACCTGCACACCAAGTACGTGGGCCAGAAGCGCTTCTCGCTCGAGGGGGGCGAGTCCTTCATCGCCGCCATGGACGAGTTGATCAACTCCGCAGGCGCGAAGGGCGTGCAGGAAGTGGTGATCGGCATGGCCCACCGCGGCCGCCTGAACGTTCTGGTCAACACCCTGGGCAAGATGCCCAAGGACCTGTTCGCCGAGTTCGACCACACCGCCCCCGAGGACCTGCCCGCCGGTGACGTGAAATACCACCAGGGCTTCAGCTCCGACGTCTCCACGGCCGGCGGCCCGGTGCACCTGTCGCTCGCGTTCAACCCCTCGCACCTGGAAATCGTCAACCCGGTGGTCGAGGGCTCCGTGCGCTCGCGCATGGACCGCCGCGGCGACCCCAAGGGGAAACAGGTGCTGCCCGTGCTGGTGCACGGTGACGCGGCCTTTGCCGGCCAGGGCGTGAATCAGGAAACCCTGGCCCTGTCCGAAACCCGTGGCTACACCACGGGCGGTACGGTGCACCTGATCATCAACAACCAGATCGGCTTCACCACGTCCGATCCGCGCGACCTGCGCTCTACGCTGTACTGCACCGACATCGTGAAGATGATCGAGTCGCCCGTGCTGCACGTGAACGGTGACGATCCCGAGGCCGTGTGCCTGGCCATGCAGCTGGCGCTGGATTTCCGCATGGAATTCGCCAAGGACGTGGTGGTGGACATCATCTGCTACCGCAAGCTGGGCCACAACGAGCAGGACACGCCGGCGCTGACCCAGCCGCTGATGTACAAGAAGATCGGTCAACACCCCGGCACGCGCAAGCTCTACGCCGACAAGCTGGCAGCCCAGGGTCTGGGCGAGACGCTGGGCGACGACATGGCCAAGGCCTATCGCGCCGCCATGGACGAGGGCAAGCACACGGTCGATCCGGTGCTGACCAACTTCAAGAGCAAGTACGCCGTGGACTGGAGCCCCTTCCTGGACCAGAAGTGGACCGATGCCGGCGACACCGCCATCCCGCTGGCCGAGTGGAAGCGCATCGCCGAGAAGATCACGACCATTCCAGAGACCGTCGCACCGCACCAACTGGTGAAGAAGGTCTACGACGACCGCGCCGCCATGGGCCGTGGCGAGGTCAACGTGGATTGGGGCATGGGCGAGCACATGGCCTTCGCATCGCTGGTGGCATCGGGCTATCCCGTGCGCCTGTCTGGCGAGGATTGCGGCCGCGGTACGTTCACGCACCGCCACGCCGTGATTCACGACCAAAAGCGTGAGAAGTGGGACGAAGGCACCTACATCCCGCTGCAGAACGTGGCCGAGAACCAGGCGCCGTTCACGGTGATCGACTCCATCCTGTCCGAGGAGGCCGTTCTGGCCTTCGAGTACGGCTACGCCTCCAACGACCCCAACACGCTGGTGGTCTGGGAAGCGCAGTTTGGCGACTTCGCCAACGGCGCACAGGTGGTGATCGACCAGTTCATCGCATCGGGCGAAGTGAAGTGGGGCCGCGTGAACGGCATCACGCTGATGCTGCCGCACGGCTACGAAGGCCAGGGCCCAGAGCACAGCTCGGCCCGCCTGGAGCGCTTCATGCAGCTGGCCGCTGACACCAACATGCAGATCGTGCAGCCCACCACGGCGAGCCAGATCTTCCATGTGCTGCGCCGCCAGATGGTGCGCAACCTGCGCAAGCCCCTGGTCATCATGACGCCGAAGTCGCTGCTGCGTAACAAGGACGCCACGTCGCCGCTGTCCGAGTTCACCAAGGGCGGTTTCCAGACCGTCATCTCGGAGCAGGACGAAGCGATCGCCAAGAAGGCCGACAAGGTCAAGCGCGTGATCGCCTGCTCGGGCAAGGTCTACTACGACCTCGTGAAGAAGCGCGTGGAGAAGGACGCTACCGACGTGGCCATCATCCGCGTCGAGCAGCTCTACCCGTTCCCGCACAAGGCCTTTGCCGCCGAGCTCAAGAAGTACCCGAATGCCACCGACATCGTGTGGTGCCAGGACGAACCGCAGAACCAGGGCGCCTGGTTCTTCATCCAGCACAACATCCACGAGAACATGCTCGATGGCCAGAAGCTGGGCTATGCCGGCCGCGCCGCATCTGCCTCCCCCGCAGTGGGTTACGCTCACCTGCACCAGGAGCAGCAAAAGGCCTTGGTGGAAGCCGCTTTCGCCAAGCTCAAGGGTTTTGTCCTGACCAAGTAAGGCCGCAAACCCACACCTTCAGTACAGAACCCTCTTTGGAAAGAATCACATGGCTATCGTAGAAGTCAAAGTCCCCCAGCTGTCCGAGTCCGTGGCCGAAGCCACCCTGCTGCAGTGGAAGAAGAAGCCCGGCGAGGCCGTGGCAATCGATGAAATCCTGATCGAAATCGAGACCGACAAGGTGGTGCTGGAAGTGCCCGCACCGGCCGCCGGCGTGATGGCCGAGATCGTGGTCGCCGACGGCGGCACCGTGGCCTCCGACCAGGTCATCGCCAAGATCGACACCGAGGGCAAGGCCGGCGCGGCCGCGCCGGCAGCTGCTGCCGCTGCACCGGCGCCCGCAGCGGCATCTGCCCCGGCGGCCGCTGCGCCTGCCGCTGCTGGCGGCAGCAAGGGCGACGTGGCCATGCCGGCCGCCGCCAAGCTGCTGGCCGACAACAACCTGTCGGTCGGCGATGTGACGGGCTCCGGCAAGGACGGACGCGTGACCAAGGGCGATGTGCTGGCCGCAGTGGCAGGCGGCGTGAAGTCGACGGCCGCCGTGATCCCCACCGGCGTGCCCACCAAGGCGCTGCCCCAGGTAGCAGCCCCGTCGTCCGCTGCTGATCTGGGCGAGCGCCCCGAGCAGCGCGTGCCCATGAGCCGCTTGCGTGCCCGCGTGGCCGAGCGTCTGCTGCAATCGCAGTCCACCAACGCCATCCTCACCACGTTCAACGAAGTGAACATGGCGCCGGTGATGGACCTGCGCAAGAAGTTCCAGGACGCATTCACCAAGGAGCACGGCGTGAAGCTGGGCTTCATGTCCTTCTTCGTAAAGGCCGCGGTGCATGCCCTCAAGAAGTACCCGGTGCTCAACGCCTCGGTGGACGGCAACGACATCGTCTACCACGGCTACTTCGACATCGGTATCGCCGTGGGCTCGCCGCGCGGCCTGGTGGTGCCCATCCTGCGCAACGCAGACCAGATGAGCTTTGCCGACATCGAAAAGAAGATCGCCGAATTCGGCAAGAAGGCGGCCGACGGCAAGCTGGGCATCGAAGAGATGACCGGTGGCACGTTCTCCATCTCCAACGGCGGCACCTTCGGCTCGATGATGTCCACCCCCATCATCAACCCGCCGCAGTCGGCCATCCTGGGCGTGCACGCCACCAAGGACCGCGCCGTGGTCGAAAACGGCCAGGTCGTGGTGCGTCCGATGAACTACCTGGCCATGTCTTATGACCACCGCATCATCGACGGCCGCGAAGCCGTGCTGGGCCTCGTGGCTATGAAGGACGCGCTGGAAGACCCGTCGCGCCTGTTGTTCGACCTGTAATTCCCACAGGGTTCGACGCATACGAAAACCCACCCCCGGCCCGGTCCAGCGGTGGGTTTTTTCTCATCACCAGATACTGTTTTTGAACCATGAGCAAGCAATTTGATGTCATCGTGATCGGCGCAGGCCCTGGCGGCTACATCGCCGCCATCCGCGCCGCCCAGTTGGGCATGAATGTGGCCTGTATCGACGAGTGGAAGAACGCCGCTGGCGGCGCTGCACCCGGCGGTACCTGCACCAACGTGGGCTGCATTCCCTCCAAGGCGCTGCTGCAGTCGTCCGAGCATTTCGAACATGCCAACCTGCACTTTGCCGACCACGGCATCACCGCCACGGGCGTGAAGATGGACGTGGCCAAGATGATTGCCCGCAAGGACAACGTCGTGAAGCAGAACAACGACGGCATCCTGTACCTGTTCAAGAAGAACAAGGTGACCTTCTTCCACGGCCGCGGCTCCTTCGTGAAGGCGGTGGACGGCGGCTATGAAATCAAGGTCACCGGCAAGGCCGAAGAAACGCTGACCGCCAAGCAGGTCATCGTGGCCACCGGATCCAACGCACGTGCGCTGCCCGGTGCGGCCTTCGACGAAGAGCAGATCCTGTCCAACGACGGCGCGCTCGCCATCGGCAGCGTGCCGAAGAAGCTGGGCGTGATCGGCTCCGGCGTGATCGGCCTGGAAATGGGCAGCGTGTGGCGCCGCCTGGGTGCCGACGTGACCATTCTGGAAGGCTTGCCCACGTTCCTGGGCGCGGTGGACGAGCAGATCGCCAAGGAGGCCAAGAAGGCCTTCGACAAGCAAGGCCTGAAGATCGAGCTGGGCGTGAAGATTGGCGAAGTCAAGGCTGGCAAAAAGGGCGTGAGCATCGCCTACACCAACGCCAAGGGCGAGGCCCAGGCGTTGGAAGTGGACAAGCTGATCGTCTCCATCGGTCGCGTGCCCAACACCACCGGCCTGAATGCCGAAGGGGTGGGCCTGAAGCTGGATGAGCGCGGCGCCGTGGTGGTTGATGGCGACTGCAAGACCAACCTGCCCGGCGTGTGGGCGGTGGGCGACGTGGTGCGCGGCCCCATGCTGGCGCACAAGGCCGAGGAAGAGGGCGTGGCCGTGGCCGAGCGCATGGCTGGCCAGCACGGCCATGTCAACTTCAACACCATCCCCTGGGTCATCTACACCAGCCCCGAGATCGCCTGGGTCGGACGCACCGAGCAGCAGCTCAAGGCCGACGGCGTGAAGTACAAGGCGGGCACCTTCCCGTTCCTGGCCAATGGCCGCGCGCGCGCGCTGGGCGACACCACCGGCATGGTGAAGTTCCTGGCCGACGCCGCCACGGACGAAATCCTGGGCGTGCACATCGTCGGTCCGATGGCTTCCGAACTGATCGCCGAAGCCGTGGTCGCCATGGAGTTCAAGGCATCGAGCGAAGACATTGCGCGCATCTGCCATGCCCACCCTTCGCTGTCCGAAGCCACCAAGGAAGCGGCGCTGGCCGTGGACAAGCGCACCCTCAATTTCTGATAATTTGAGGCAAAAATGGCTTCCAGCGCTTGTCACACAAGCGCTGGAAGCTATTGTTTTTGAAGCATAGGGATAACATGCGGGTGAACGTCAGGCAGGCGTACGAGGCCGAGCTGGCCGCCAAGGGCTTCAAGAGCGATCCGGCCCAGTTGCGGGCCGTGGATGCGCTGGAGCGTTGTGCCCAGGAATGGGGAGCGTACAAGCAGCGCCGCTCCAACACGCTGAAGAAGCTCATCAACCGGCCCCAGGTGCCGCGGGGCGTGTACATGTATGGCGGTGTGGGGCGGGGTAAGAGCTTCCTCATGGACTGCTTCTTCAACGCCGTACCCATCAAGCGCAAGGTGCGTCTGCACTTTCACGAATTCATGCGCGAAGTGCACCGTGAGCTGGCTGGCCTGCAGGGGACGCAGAACCCCCTGGATGTGCTGGGTGCGCGCATCGCCAAGCGCTATAAGCTGATTTGTTTTGACGAGTTTCACGTCGCGGACATCACCGACGCGATGATCCTGCACCGCCTGCTGGCGGCGCTGTTCGACAACGACGTGGGCTTTGTCACCACTTCCAACTTCAAGCCCGACGAACTGTACCCGGGCGGCCTGCACCGCGACCGCATCCTGCCCGCCATCGACCTGCTCAACGAGCGCATGGAGGTGGTGAACGTGGACAACGGCACGGACTATCGGCGCCGTGCGCTGGAGCTGGTCGAGCTCTACCACACGCCCCTGGGCCCCGCGGCGGACGCGGCCATGCAGCACGCCTTCGAGCAGCTGGCCGAAGTGCGTGACGAAGACCCGGTGCTGCACATTGAGGCGCGCGAGATCAAGGCCATCCGCCGTGCGGGCGGCGTGGTGTGGTTCGACTTCCGCGAGCTGTGCATGGGCCCGCGGTCGCAGAACGACTATCTGGAAATCGCCTCGCAATTCCACACGGTGCTGCTGTCCAACGTGCCCTACATGCCTGTCAGCATGGCGTCGCCCGCGCGCCGGTTTACCTGGCTGGTAGACGTGCTCTACGATAGGCGCGTGAAACTCGTCGTCTCCGCCGCCGTGCCGCCCGAGCAGCTCTATACGGAAGGCCCCCTGGCGCATGAGTTTCCACGCACCATTTCGCGCCTCAACGAGATGCAATCCAAGGAATTCCTGGCGCTTGAGCGGCGCGTCGTCGATACCGGACTGACCTGATGCCTGCACTGCCTTCCCGCTTTCTTGCCGCAGCCCTCCTGTGCGTGGGTGGGGCAGCGCTGCCTCCCCTGGCGGCGCGGGCTGCCGACGCTCCAGTGACCGATGCAGCGCAGGCGCAGCGGCAGCGCCAGACCCAGCGTGAGCACATCCAGGCGCAGCGCCGGGAGATCGAGGCGCAGCGTGAGCGCGGCGAGGCGGCTTGCTACCAGCAATTTGCCGTGGAGGATTGCCTGCGCAGGGTGCGTGTACAGGCACGTGAGGCCGACAACGTGCTGCACCGCCAGGAAGTGCAGATCAACGATGCGGAGCGCCGGGAGAAGGCGGGGCAACGCCTGCAAGCAATCGAGGAGCGCAAGCAGGAGCAACGCCAGAAACTGGAAGCCGGGGAGCGTCCCGCCCCGATGCGGGTGGCGCCCCGCAACGCGCCGCAGAAGCCCCGCGAGCAGGAGGCGCGCGACCGTGCGCAGCAGCAGAGCCGCCGCGCAGCCGAGCATGCGGCCGATGTGCAACGCCGTGAGCAAACGCAGCCCCAGCGCATCCAGGATTCCCGCGCCCGCTACGAGGCCAAGCAGCAGAAAGCACGTGAGCGCCGCGAACGCCTTGAGCGCCAGCAAGCCGAGGCGGCCGGCCGCAAGCCGTCGCCGGCATTGCCGCCGCCGGCCCCGGCCGCGAGCAGCGACCGTTGAGTGCCCTTTAGGGCCCGGTGGACGCCACGGCCCATGCGGGGCCGTCTTCCACGCGCGTTTTAGGTGGCGGGTGTGAGTTGCGCCAAGCGTGGAGGCTTCTTTTCCTCTACCAGCGTTTCGATCTTCACGATGGCGAGCGACAGGTTGTCGCCGCCCCCGCGTGCGCGCGAGCGCGCCTTGTCGATGAGGAACTCGGTGGCCTCGCGCGGCGTCAGCGAATCCAGGACCGACGCCAGTTCCGCAGGTGAGAAGTAGTGCCACACGCCGTCGCTGCAAGCCAACAGCACGTCGCCCGGCTGCATCTGCGGAATCAGGTGGGTGGTGATGGGAGGGTCGCTCTCGGTGCCCAGACAGCCGACGAGGATGTTGGAGTGGGGGTGGGTGTTGGCCTCGGCTTCCGTGATCTCGCCACGGTCCACGAGCGCCTGCACATAGGAGTGGTCGCTGGTGCGGAACACCAGCCGCCCCCCCTGAAAGTGGTAGATGCGCGAGTCCCCTGCGTGGGCCCAGTGGCAATCGCCGCGTGGGTTGATCACGAATGCCGCGATGGTGCTGTGTGGCTCCTGTTCCGCGGAAATCGCGGTGAGGCGGATCACGATGTGCGCCTCCTCCACGATGTGCTTGAGCAGGGCGGCGGCGTCGTCCGTTTCTGGCGAGTAGCGTTCAAACAACTGGCGCGCGGTGAGCATCACCTGGTCGGACGCCTTGCGTCCTCCGCTGCGGCCACCCATGCCATCGGCCACCACGCCCAGTACGCATCCATTGAAACGCGGGTGCGACAGCAGGGCGACCTGGTCTTGCTGGTACTCGCGGTCACCCTTGTGGATGCCGGTCGACGCAATGAGGCGGAACGCTTTGGTCATGGGATTGGAGCGGAGGACGAAAGGCCGCCTCGCAGTCGCGAAAGCGGGGGGAGCCGCCTATTATGATCAACTCCCGGGCCTTGTCATCGCTGGTGCGTCTGCTTGTGTTTTTAGAGCATCACGGCCGGTGCAGGGCCATTCCTTTCTGACACTTCTTTTGGCCCGCGGCGCATGTCCTTGAGCGATCTCGTCCTCCCGGTGTTTGCGCCCGACGGACCCCTGGCGCGTGTGCGGCCTGATCTGCGTTCCCGCCCGGGGCAGGCGGCCATGGCCCTCGCTGTGGCGCAGGCCATCAACGCCCGGGAGTCACTGGTGGTGGAAGCGGGAACGGGGATTGGCAAGACCTTTGCCTATTTGGTTCCCGCACTGCTGAGCGGCGAGCGTGTGCTCATTTCCACGGCCACCAAGACACTGCAGGACCAACTGTTGACGCGCGACCTGCCGCTGCTGCAGCAGGCGCTGGCGCTTCCGCTACGCGTAGCGGCCCTCAAAGGCCGGGCCAATTACCTTTGCCTTTACCGACTGGAGCAGGCGCGTCGCGACGGGGAGGGGCATGACGAAGCAGTCGCCCACGATCTGGCGTGTGTTGAGCGATGGGCCCAGTCCACGCGCAGCGGAGACCTGGCGGAGGTCCCCGGTCTGGATGAATACTCAGCCGCCTGGAGGCAGGTCACTTCGACGGTGGACAACTGCCTGGGTTCCGGGTGCCCGCGGTTGCGCCAATGCCATGTCTACCGGGCACGGCACGACGCGCAGGCGGCGGATGTGCTCATCATCAACCACCACCTTTTCTTTGCGGACCTCGGTGCGCAGGGGGCGGGGGCCGCGCAACTGCTACCAGACACCGGGGTCGTGGTGTTCGATGAAGCCCATCGGTTGGCCGAGACCGCGGCCCAGTTCCTGGGCACGCATGTCAGCACCAGCCAGCTGCTGCAACTTGGGCAGGATGTGGTGGCGGCTGGGGCGCGGCATGCGCGCGGCGCTGCGGATTGGCAGGGGTTGCTCCAGCACCTGCGCCAGTGCGCGCACGCGCTGCGCCTGGCGGTCGCTCCGGGCGAAGCTGCCGATGCAGCCGGCTCCCGCATCGCCTGGACGGGCGTCACACCCGAGGCCTTGGATGCGTCAGCCTGGGACGGTGCGCTGGAGGGGGTGGTGGCGGCACTCCGCGCGGTGCTGGCCGCACTGGACGGCGTGGCGCAGCACGCTCCCGATCTGGCCCACCTGCACAGCCGGACGGTTGCGTTGCTGGAGCGTGTACTGCATTTCTGTTCCTCTGCGGAAGCTGGCACGGTGCGCTGGGTTGAATCTGCAGGCGCGTTGCGCATGGTGGAAACACCCCTGGATGTGGCCGGCGCCCTGCGCACGCTATGGAAGGGAAAGCCCCCCACGGAGGGCGCCTGGGACGAGAGCGACGAACCGCCTGCCGCGTCCGCACCGCGTTCGTGGATCTATACCTCCGCCACGCTGGGCGATGGCAAGGACCTGCGCTGGTTCACCGATGCCTGTGGTTTGGAGGGTGCTCGTACCCTGCAGGTGCCTAGCCCCTTCGACTACGCGCGGCAGGCGGCGCTGTATGTGCCACCCGCACTCCCGCTGCCTTCCGACGCGGGGCACAGCGTTCAGCTTGCGCGCTGGGTGGGTGATGCCGTAGCACGGCTTGGCGGGCATACGCTGGTGTTGACCACCAGTCTGCGGGCGCTTGCGGTGATCGCGGATGAGCTATGCCGCCGGTTCGCGCCCGGCGGCGGCATCGAGGTGCTGGTGCAGGGACATGCCTCACGGTCGCGCATGGTGGAGCGCTTTCGTGCCCAGCTTGACGCGAGCGGCCGGCCGGCGGGCCATGTGCTCGTGGGGGCGGCGTCGTTCTGGGAGGGGATCGACGTGCCGGGCGAGGCCCTGCAGATGGTGGTGATCGACAAGCTGCCATTCCCCGCTCCGGGTGACCCGTGGGAGCAGGCGCAGGCACGGCGGCTGGCGGACCAGGGTGGCAACGTGTTCCGCAGACACGCCCTGCCATCGGCGGCAGTGGCGCTCAAGCAGGGGGCCGGCCGGCTGATCCGCAACGAGAACGACCACGGCATACTGGTCATCGCCGACACACGTCTGTTGCACAAGGGCTATGGCAAGCCTCTGCTGCGGGCATTGCCCCCCATGCGGAGGCTGCATACGCAGGAAGAGTTCGGCGCGGCGCTGGATGCCCTTACCAGAACTTCCACCAGGGGTTCGCCTTCGCCTTGAATCCCGTCTGCGGCAGGCTGCTCTGAGGATAGGAAGCATCCATCACGCGGCGGGTGTCGTCACGCAGTTGCGTGAGTCCCAGCGCGTCGTACGACCGAACCAGGATGTACAGAGCCTCTTCCGTCGCTGGAACATCCTTGTAGTCGGCAACGGCACTCTGCGCGCGGCTCACGGCGGCCACGTACGCGCCGCGTTCATAGTAGTAGCGCGCCACGTGTACCTCGTACTGCGCCAGCGAGTTGACGATGTAGGTCATGCGCTGGCGGGCGTCGGGCGTGTAGCGCGACTCGGGGAAGCGGGTCACCAGTTCGCGGAAGGACTCGAACGAGTCCTTGGCAGCCTTCTGGTCGCGCTCCGACAGGTCCTGGCGCGAGAGCCACGAGAACAGGCCCAGGTTGTCGTTGAAGTTCACCAAGCCTTTGAGGTACAGCGCATAGTCGTACGCTGGGCTGGCGGGGTGCAGTTTCATGAAGCGGTCCAGCGTGGCAATAGCCTGCGCCTTCTCGCCGCCCTTGTATTGCGCGTAGGCCTTTTCCAACTGGGCCTGTTGTGCCAACGGCGTGCCGGCGGCGCGTCCTTCCAGCTTTTCCAGCAGCGGCACGGCTTTGTCGTAAGAGCCGCCATTGAGCTCGTCGCGTGCTTCCGAATAAATCTTGTCGGTGCTCCAGCCAGCGGTCTTGTCTTCAGGCGTGCTGGAGCAGGCAGCCAGCAGGCCGGCGGCGAGCAGGGCAGAAATCAAAGGCAGGGGAAAACGCGGCATGGCGGCAGCTCTTGGATTAAGGGTATGCGACGGCGGCGGCACCTCCATGGAGCGGCCGCATTGCGCCATTGTAAGGATGCTGCGCGCGGGGCCCTGAGCAAGCATGGGACATGCCCGCGTTCCTACAATGCCGCATGTTTGTCCACTTGCGCTTGCACACTGAATTTTCCGTCGTGGACGGAACCACCCGTATCGACGAGGTCGTCAAGGCGGCGGCGAAAGACGGCCAGCCCGCCCTGGCGATCACGGATCTGAACAACCTGTTCGGCGCGATCAAGTTTTACAAGGAAGGCCGGGGCAAGGGCGTCAAGCCCATCCTGGGCGCCGAAATCTACCTGGAGGGCGAAGCGGCAGGCGCACCCTCGCGCATGGTGCTGCTGGTGCAGAACCGCACCGGGTATCTGAACCTCTCCGAACTGCTGGCCCGCGCGTGGACGCGCAACATCGTCAGGAACCAGGCGCTGTGCACCTGGGAGTGGCTGCAGGAATTGGGCGACGGCCTGATAGCCCTCGCTGGAGCGCAGGCCGGTCCCGTGGGGCAGGCGCTCATGAAGGGCGATGACGCCGGAGCTGCGCAGCTGGCGCTGCGTCTGGCGGGCATCTTCCCGCACCGCTTCTACCTGGAGGTCCAGCGCGCCGGACGCCCTGACGACGAAGCCCATGTCACCGCGGCGGTACAGCTTGCCGCGCGCCTGGCCCTGCCGGTGGTAGCCACCCACCCGGTGCAGTTCGCAACGCCGGACGATTACGAGGCGCACGAGGCGCGCGTGTGCATTGCCGAGGGCGAGATCTTGGCGAATCCGCGGCGCGTGCGCCGTTTCACGCGCGAGCAGTATTTCAAGAGCAGTGCCGAGATGGAAGCGCTGTTCGCCGACGTACCCAGCGCCCTCGCCAACACCGTGGAGGTGGCCAAGCGCTGCAATGTGTCGCTGGTGCTGGGCAAGCCGCAACTGCCGAACTTCCCCATTCCGGGTGGGATGACGATGGAGCAGTACTTCCGCCACGCGTCCCACGAGGGCCTGGAGGAGCGGCTGCTGCACCTGTACCCGGACACCGCCGAGCGCGACCGCCAGCGCCCCCGCTACCAGGAGCGGCTGGAGTTTGAACTGGGCACGATCCTGAAGATGGGCTTTCCCGGCTACTTCCTCATCGTGGGTGACTTCATCCAGTGGGCCAAGAAGAACGGCTGCCCGGTGGGCCCCGGGCGCGGCTCGGGTGCGGGCTCGCTCGTGGCCTATGCGCTCAAGATCACGGATCTGGATCCGCTGCAATACAACCTGCTGTTCGAGCGCTTCCTGAACCCCGAGCGGGTGTCCATGCCCGACTTCGACATCGATTTTTGCCAGGCCAACCGCGACCGCGTGATCGACTATGTGAAGGACAAGTACGGCAAGGAGGCCGTGAGCCAGATCGCCACGTTCGGCACGATGGCGGCCAAGGCTGCCATCCGCGACGTGGGGCGGGTGATGGATATGAGCTACACGTTCTGTGACGGTATCTCGAAGCTGGTGCCCGGCAAACCCGGCCAGACCTATACGCTGGCCTACCCGCCAGAGCCCAAGAAGGAAGGGGACAAGAACAACTACGCCCTGGAGTTGGAACCCATCCTGTACGAGCGCGTGCGCAAGGAGGAGGACGTGCGCACCATCATCGAGATGGCGCAAAAGCTCGAAGGGATGACGCGCAATATTGGCATGCACGCCGGCGGCGTGCTGATCGCGCCGGGCAAACTGACCGATTTCTGCCCGCTGTACCAGCAGCCAGGCAGCGAATCGGCGGTGAGCCAGTACGACAAGGACGACGTGGAGGCCATCGGCCTGGTGAAATTCGACTTCCTGGGCTTGGCGACGCTGACCATCCTGGAAATCGCGCGTGAGTTCATCATGCAGCGTCACAAAGGGCAGGAAAACTTCGCGTTCGAGAACATTCCCCTGGACGATGCTGCGACCTACAAACTGTTCTCGGACGGCAAGACAGAAGCCGTGTTCCAGTTTGAAAGCCGGGGCATGCAAGGCATGCTCAAGGAAGCGCGCCCAAGCAGGCTGGAAGACCTAATCGCCTTGAATGCCCTGTACCGGCCCGGCCCCATGGACCTGATTCCCAGCTTCGTGAACCGCAAGCACGGCAAGGAGGTGGTGGAGTACCCGCATCCGCTGGTGGAGCCCGTGCTGGCCGAGACCTACGGCATCATGGTCTACCAGGAGCAGGTGATGCAGACGGCGCAGGTGCTGGGTGGTTACTCGCTCGGCGGCGCCGACATGCTGCGCCGCGCCATGGGCAAGAAAAAGGCCGAGGAAATGGCCGAGCACCGTGCCATCTTCCGCAAGGGTGCAGCCGAAAAGGGTATCAGTCAGGACAAGGCCGACGAGGTCTTCGACCTGATGGAAAAGTTTGCGGGTTACGGCTTCAACAAGTCGCACGCCGCCGCCTATTCGCTGCTGGCCTACCACACCGGGTGGCTCAAGGTGCACTACACGGCGGAGTTTTACTGCGCCAATATGACCGTGGAAATGGACGACACCGACAAGCTCAAGGTGCTCTATGAAGATGCGGTCAAACATTTCGGCATGACCTTCGAGCCGCCGGACATCAACCGCGGCAATTACCGCTTCGAGCCGGTGACGGACAAGGTCATCCGCTATGGCCTGGGCGCAGTCAAGGGCACGGGACAGCAGGCGATCGAGGCCATCATCGCTGCACGCGAAGGGCAGGGCGTGGGCCCACAGGGCGCAACCCGGGGGCCTTTCAAGAGCTTGTTTGACTTTTGCGTACGCGTGGACCGCACGCGCGTCAACAAGCGCACGGTGGAGGCGCTCATCAAGGCGGGCGCCTTCGATGCCCTGCAGCTCAACCGTGCCGCGCTCGTGGCATCCCTCGATCGGGCGTTCGAGTTTGCCAATGCGCAGATCGCCAACGCCAACCAAGGCGGGCTGTTCGACATGATGGGCGATGACGCCATCGGCTCCAGCACGCAGGAGCCTGATCTGGTGGATGTGATGCCCTGGGGCATCAAGGAACGGCTGATGCAGGAGAAGACCGCGGTGGGCTTCTACCTCTCGGGCCACCTGTTCGATGAAGTGCACCAGGAAGTGCGCCGCTTCGTGCGCACTGCTATCGACGAATTGGTGGACAGCCGCGAGACGCAGGTGGTCGCCGGCATCGTGAGTGACTACCGCGTCATCAACGGGCAGCGCGGCAGGCTGGCGTTGTTCAAGCTGGACGACAAGTCGGGCGTCATCGAGGCTTCCGCCGACGAAGGGCTGATCAATGCGAACGCCGGCCTGCTCAAGGACGATGAATTCGTAGTGGTGAGTGGTCGGCTGCAGTTGGACCACTTCAGCGGAGGCCTGCGCATGAAGGTGCAGCAGGTCTGGGATTTGGCGGGTGCGCGGGCACGCTATGGGCGCTATCTGCAGGTGTGCCTGGGGCAGCAGTTGCCAGACATCGGGGCGCTGGTGCGTGACTATCCTCCGCAACGGGAGGAAACCGAGCACGGCGAGGTGCTTACCCATGGCCTGCGCGTGCGCATGCAGTTGCGCTGCACAGCGGCGGCTGGCGCGGCCACGGCCGAGGTGCAGTTGGGAGAGGCCAGCCGGTTCTTTCCCAGCGATGCTGCGCTGGCCGCGTGGAGCGCTCAGGCGGGCAGCGGTGCTGTGAATGTGGTCTATGAGTAGGACTGTGATCAGCGCTTGAAAAAAGCCTGCGCGGCACCATGTGCGGTCTGCTCAGGTGCCGCATCGGCCTCGCTAGAATGAAATTCATGGCAACCACCCCCCCAATCCCCGCGCCGGTGCCGGCTCCCACCCCTCCGTCCTGGGACGAGGGTGGTTCGGTCGTGCTGGAGCGGCGTACACAGAAGACCCAGCCGCCCCAGATGTATCAGGTGGTCATGCTCAACGACGACTACACCCCCATGGAGTTCGTCGTCGTCGTGTTGCAGGAGTTCTTCAACAAGGACCGCGAGGCCGCCACGCAGATCATGCTGAAGATCCATCTGGACGGCAAAGGCGTGTGTGGCGTGTATACGCGCGATGTCGCCGCTACCAAGGTGGACCAGGTGCTGGAAGCGGCGCACAAGGCGGGCCACCCCCTGCAATGTTTGAGTGAGCCCGTTGAATAAGGGGGCATTGCTCCCGATCTACAGTCATCCCTAACACGCAAGCACAAAGGAGTTCTCACATGATTGCCCAGGAACTGGAAGTCAGCTTGCACATGGCCTTTGTCGAGGCCCGCCAGCAACGCCACGAGTTCATCACCGTGGAACATCTGCTGCTGGCACTGCTCGATAACCCCAGCGCGGCCGAGGTGCTGCGTTCATGCGCTGCCAACATCGACGATCTGCGCGCATCGCTGACCAACTTCATCAAGGACAACACCCCTCAGGTCGCCGGTACCGACGAGGTGGACACACAACCCACGCTGGGCTTCCAGCGGGTGATTCAACGCGCCATCATGCACGTGCAGTCCACGGGCAACGGCAAGAAGGAAGTCACGGGCGCCAACGTGCTTGTGGCCATCTTCGGCGAAAAGGACTCCCATGCCGTGTACTACCTGCACCAGCAGGGCGTGACGCGCCTGGACGTGGTGAACTACATCGCCCACGGCATCAAGAAGGGCGAGCCGCCGGAGCCCGCCAAGGCCGAGGGCCAGGCCGACGGGGAAGAGGGCGCGCAAGGCGAGCGCAGTGAAAAAGCGTCGCCCCTGGAGCAGTACACCCAGAACCTGAACCAGGCGGCCAAGGACGGCAAGATCGACCCCCTGATCGGCCGCAACTACGAGGTCGAGCGCACGATCCAGATACTGTGCCGCCGCCGCAAGAACAACCCGCTGCTGGTGGGTGAGGCCGGTGTGGGCAAGACCGCGATTGCCGAGGGCCTGGCCTGGCGCATCACGCAGAACGACGTGCCCGAGATCCTGGCCGAGGCCACGGTGTATTCGCTGGACATGGGCGCGCTGCTGGCGGGCACCAAATACCGCGGCGACTTCGAGCAGCGCCTCAAGGGCGTCTTGAAGAGCCTGAAAGACAAGCCCAACGCCATCCTGTTCATCGACGAGATCCACACGCTGATCGGTGCGGGCGCGGCGTCGGGCGGGACACTGGATGCGTCCAACCTGCTGAAGCCTGCGCTGTCCAGCGGGCAGCTCAAGTGCATCGGCGCGACTACCTTCACCGAATACCGCGGCATCTTCGAAAAGGACGCGGCGCTGTCGCGGCGCTTCCAGAAGGTGGACGTGGTCGAGCCAACGGTACAGGAGACCATCGACATCCTCAAGGGACTCAAGAGCCGCTTCGAGGAGCACCACAGCGTGAAGTACGCCGCCGCCGCCTTGCAGGCCGCGGCCGAGCTGAGTGCCAAGTACATCAATGACCGCCACCTGCCCGACAAGGCCATCGACGTGATCGACGAGGCTGGCGCAGCGCAGCGCATCCTGACGCCGTCCAAGCGCAAGAAGACCATCGGCAAGGCCGAGATCGAGGAGATCGTGGCAAAGATCGCCCGCATTCCGCCTGCCAACGTGTCCAATGACGACCGCGGCAAGCTGCAGACGCTTGAGCGCGACCTCAAGAGCGTGGTTTTCGGCCAGGACAAGGCGCTGGAGGTGCTCGCCGCCGCCGTCAAGATGGCACGCTCGGGACTGGGCAAGGCGGACAAGCCTATCGGCTCCTTCCTGTTCTCGGGCCCCACAGGCGTGGGCAAAACCGAGGCCGCCAAGCAGCTCGCCTACATCATGGGTGTGGACCTGATCCGCTTCGACATGTCGGAGTACATGGAGCGCCACGCCGTGAGCCGCCTCATCGGTGCGCCTCCGGGCTACGTGGGCTTCGACCAGGGTGGTTTGCTGACCGAGGCCATCACCAAGAAGCCGCACGCCGTGCTGCTGCTCGACGAAATCGAGAAGGCACACCCGGACATCTTCAACGTGCTGCTGCAGGTCATGGACCACGGTACGCTGACGGACAACAACGGGCGCAAGGCCGACTTCCGCAACGTCATCATCATCATGACGACGAACGCGGGCGCCGAGACCATGAACAAGGCCGCTATCGGCTTCACGAATCCGCGCCAGGCGGGCGACGAGATGGGCGACATCAAGCGCCTGTTCACGCCCGAGTTCCGCAATCGCCTGGATGCCATCGTGAGCTTCAAGCCGCTGGATGAGCAGATCATCCTGCGCGTGGTGGACAAGTTCCTGCTGCAGCTCGAGCAGCAGCTCGCCGAGAAGAAGGTGGAAGTTACCTTTACCGACGCGCTGCGCAAGCACTTGGCCAAGAAGGGCTTTGATCCGCTCATGGGCGCGCGCCCCATGCAGCGCTTGATCCAGGACACTATCCGCAAGGCGCTGGCGGATGAGCTGCTCTTCGGTCGTCTGACCGAAGGCGGGCGTCTGACGGTGGACATTGAGCTCAAGACGGACGACAAGGGCGTGGAGACTTCCGAGGTGCTGCTGGATATCCAGCCGGTGCCCAAGAAGGAGCGCGGAGCCAAGTCCGAACCGGCAGAGCCCGAAGAAGCCACCGCCGACTGATTCCGGCACCGCCTCAGTTCTTCGACCAACCCGCAGCCTGCGCTGCGGGTTTTTTTCGCGGACGATATCAACGGTCGTCTACGACGCGTAAAAAGGTAATCATGCCCTATTTTTGCGCCGCAACAATAATGCCGGGGCGCAGTGTTTTCCTCCTCGGTATTGTCGTAATTCTTGGGTAGAGTGGTCACTGATCTGATTCACTTTTGACACATCCAAGGAGCACACATGAGCCAGAAAGTTGCGTACGTCACCGGGGGTATGGGGGGCATCGGCACGGCCATCTGTCAGCGTCTGCACCGGGACGGGTTCAAGGTCATCGCCGGGTGCGGCCCCACGCGCGACTACAACAAGTGGCTGGGCGAGCAAAAGGCGCTGGGCTATACGTTTTACGCGTCGGTCGGGAACGTGGGCAACTGGGAGTCCACGGTGGAGGCCTTCACCCAGGCCAAGGCCGAGCATGGCAGCGTGGATGTGTTGGTGAACAACGCCGGCATCACACGCGACCGCATGTTCCTCAAGATGTCGCGCGAGGACTGGGACGCTGTCATCGAAACCAACCTCAACAGCATGTTCAACGTGACCAAGCAGGTCGTTGCAGACATGGTGGACAAGGGCTGGGGCCGCATCATCAACATCAGCAGCGTGAACGGCGAGAAAGGCCAGGCCGGCCAGACCAACTACTCGGCGGCGAAGGCGGGCATGCACGGTTTTTCGATGGCGCTGGCGCAGGAACTGGCCACCAAGGGCGTGACGGTGAATACCGTGAGCCCCGGCTACATCGGCACCGACATGGTCAAGGCGATCCGCCCGGATGTGCTGGAAAAGATCGTCGCCACCGTGCCCGTGAAGCGCCTGGGCGAGCCCAGCGAGATCGCGTCCATCATTTCGTGGCTGGCCTCCGAAGAGGGCGGCTATGCCACCGGGGCGGATTTCTCGGTCAACGGCGGCCTGCACATGGGCTGACCTAGCGGCAGCTGGAAAAGGCTGCCTTGAAATGCAAAAGGAACGTGGCGGCACGTTCCTTTTTTTGTCTCCACCCTGAAGTGGGCGGTGTGAATCGGGGCCGGTAGCTCCCGGCGGGCCATGGCAGTGGCTGGGAATTGCGCAGTGCGGCGATTCCTCCAACGAACGGCCTTCAGAACAGGCCGAGTGGACGCTTACAGGCGGGCCGGGGCGCGCTTGCGGTCACGTTCGTCTTCGGGCCAGGCAGAGAGGATTGCAGTCATGGTCATAGGGAAAACTCCTTAGATGTACCCACAACGCGGCCCCCTGGGGGGGCGTTGACAGTGCGCTGCAAAAAAATGCAACCCCGGGATATCCCCAGAATTTACTCCTGAAAAAGGAGCTGTCTGCGCTTTATGCGTAAGGCTTGGAGGCTGTTTTTATACAGATACCAAAAATACCTGTGTCCCCTCAGCGCGCCAGTTCCTCCAGCGCTGAGGAAACATCCAGCCACTTTTCCTCAAGGGCTGTCACCTCTTCGGCGCAGTCCTTGAGCCTCCGCCCGCATTCCGCGATCTCCGCGGGGGGCAACGGCTGCATGAGCCGTTCTTCCAACTGCGCTTTTTCCCGGTTCAGGGCTTCCAGGCGCTGGTCGATTTTTTCAAGCTCTCGCTTGAGGGGGCGGGTTTTCTCGGCCAACTGTTGGCGGGCCTGGGCTTCCTGGCGGCGCTGCTCGCGTGCGTCGCGCTGGGGAGGGGCGGCAGTGGCGGTTGGGGGCGCGGCCTCGGCAACGACCGCCTGCTCGGCTGCGCGGGCCAGTTCGCGCAGGCGCTTGGACTCCTCAAGCAGGTAGCGCTGGTAATCGTCCAGATCGCCGTCGAAGGGCGCCACGGCACCCCGGCCCACCAGCCAGAACTCATCGCACACGGCGCGCAGCAGCGCCCGGTCGTGGCTGACCAGCATCACCGTGCCCTCGAACTCGTTGAGCGCCATGGACAACGCCTCGCGCGTGGCCAGGTCCAGGTGATTGGTGGGCTCGTCCAGCAGCAACAGGTTGGGACGCTGCCAGACGATCATGGCCAGCACCAGGCGGGCCTTCTCCCCGCCGCTCATGGTGCCCACGGCCTGGTGCACCATGTCGCCGCTGAAGTTGAAGCTGCCCAGGAAGTTGCGCAGGTCCTGTTCGCGGCTGGGTTCCTGGGCCTGGGCACCCAGTTCGCGCGCCAGGCGCACCATGTGCTCCAGCGGGTTATCGCCGGGACGCAGCACGTCCAGCTCCTGCTGCGCGAAGTAGCCGATCGACAGGCCCTTGCCCTCGGTCAGGGTGCCGGAGAGCGGCGCCATGGTGCGGGCGATGGTCTTGACCAGCGTGGACTTGCCCTGGCCGTTGGCGCCCAAAATGCCGATGCGCTGGCCGGCCAGTACCGAGCGGTTCACGTGGCGCAGGATGGTGGTCTCGCTGCCATCCTCGGCGCGATAACCGAAGGACGCGTCGGTGATGGCCAGCATCGGGTTGGGCAGGTTGGCCGGCTCCTTGAACTCGAAGGTGAAGTCGGCCGAGGCCAGCACGGGGGCGATCTTCTCCATGCGCTCCAGCGCCTTCACGCGGCTTTGTGCCTGTTTGGCCTTGGTGGCCTTGGCCTTGAACCGATCGATGAATTTCTGCAGGTGCGCGATCTTGTCCTGCTGGCGCTCATAGGCCGACTGCTGCAGTTCCAGCTGCTGGGCGCGCAGCTCCTCGAACTTGCTGTAGTTGCCGCCGTAGCGGGTCAGGCGCGCGTTATCGATGTGCAGCGTGACCTGGGTCACGGCGTCGAGGAATTCGCGGTCGTGGCTGATGACGACCAAGGTACCGTTGTAGCGCTGCAGCCAGGCTTCCAGCCATACCAGCGCGTCCAGGTCCAAGTGGTTGGTGGGCTCGTCCAGCAGCAGCAGGTCGCTGGGGCACATCAGCGCGCGCGCCAGTTGCAGGCGCATGCGCCAACCGCCGGAGAAGCTGTTGACCGGGCGCTCCAGCTCCGCCACCTGAAAGCCCAGCCCCAGGATGAGCGCCTGCGCGCGTGCGGTCGCGTCGTGCGCACCGGCGTCTGCCAGGTCGGAGTGCGCCTGGGCGATGGCCATGCCATCACCCGCCTGCTCGGCCGTGTGCAGCGCCTGGCGCAGCTCCGTCAGGCGAGTGTCGCCATCCAACACGAAGGCGGTGGCAGACTCGTCCGTCTCTGGCATGTTTTGCGCCACCTGGGCCATGCGCCAGGCCGCGGGCAGGACGAAGTCACCGCCGTCTTCGTGCAGCGAACCATTGAGCAGCGCAAACAGCGTGGACTTGCCAGCGCCGTTACGCCCGACCAGGCCGACATGCTCCCCGGGGTTGATGGTGACGGAGACACCGTCGAGCAATACCTTGGCGCTGCGGCGCAGCGTGACGTTCTTCAGGGTGATCATGGGTCAAACCAATGGACGGGGCGGGGGCCGGCCGGGCCGGCGCCGTCACTTTGCGGGAGCGAGTGGGAGCAGGGCCTGGCGCGTGAGCAGCAGCACCTGGTCGCTGCCGGCGCTGGTCTCCAGCCAGAACACGGGCAGGTCGGGAAAGGCGGTCTCGAAGTGTTCGCGTTCGTTGCCGATCTCCAGCACCAGCACGGCGTCTTCGCTCATGCGCGCCGGGGCGTCGGCCAACAGCTGGCGAATGAAGTCCATGCCGTCCCGGCCGCCCCGCATATTGCCGGACAGGGCCAGCTCGGGCTCGGCCCGGTACTCGGGCGGCAGCTGGGCCATGCTGGCGGCGTTGACGTAGGGCGGGTTGCACAGGATCAGGTCCCAGGGGCCGGGCAGGGCGGCCAGGCCGTCGGACTCGACCAGCGTGATGCGCTCCTGCAGCCCGTGCCGCTCCACGTTGATGCGGGCCACGGCCAGCGCGTCGGGCGAGAGGTCGGCGCCCGTCACCTGCACGTCGGGATACGCCATGGCGGCCAGCACGGCCAGGCTGCCGTTGCCGGTGCACAGGTCGAGCACGTGGCGCGTCTGGTCGCTGAGCCAGTCGTCGATGCTGCCGTCGGCCAGCAGTTCGGCAATGAAGCTGCGCGGCACGATGGCGCGCTCGTCCACGTAGAACGGCACGCCCTGCAACCAGGCCTCGCGCGTGAGGTAGGCAGCCGGTTTGCGCGTGGCGATGCGTTCTTCAAAAAGCGTAGCTACCAGCGCTTGATGGGCGGGCGTTACGGGCCGATTTGCCACTGAACCTTCGACCCCCTCGTCGAGCACGCTGTCCAGCGGCAGCCCCAGGCGCCACAGCACCAGCCAGGCGGCCTCGTCCTGCGCGTTGGCGGTGCCGTGGCCGAAGGCCACGCCGGCCTGTGTGAGGCGCGCGGCGCCGCTGGCGACCAGCGCCCCGATGGTGTCGCCCTGGACTGCCGCGGTCATGCGCCCGCCAGTGCGTTGAGGTGGTCGAGCGTGCGGCGGTAGATGTTCTTGAGCGGCTCGATGTCGACCAAGCGCACGTTCTCGTCGATCTTGTGGATGCTGGCGTTGGGCGGGCCCAGCTCGATCACCTGGGGGCAAATCTGTGCAATGAAGCGCCCGTCGCTGGTGCCGCCGGTGGTGGACAGCTCGGTTTCCAGACCGGTCTCGGCGCGGATGGCTTGCTGCACCGCCTGCACCAGTTCGCCCGGCGTGGTCAGGAAGGGCTGGCCGCCCAGCGTCCAGGTCAGGTCGTATTCCAGTCCGTGGCGGTCCAATACCGCATGCACGCGCTGCTGCAGCCCTTCGGCGGTCGATTCGGTGCTGAAGCGGAAGTTGAAGTCGATCACCACCTGGCCGGGGATCACGTTGGTCGCGCCGGTGCCGCCGTGGATGTTGCTCATCTGCCAGCTGGTCGGCGGAAAGAAGGCGTTGCCCTCATCCCACACGGTGGCGGCGAGCTCGGTGAGCGCGGGCACGGCCTGATGGATGGGGTTGCGCGCCAGCTGCGGGTAGGCGATGTGGCCCTGCACCCCCCGCACGGTGAGCCGCCCGGACAGCGTGCCGCGGCGGCCGTTCTTGATCATGTCGCCGGTCTGCTCGACCGAGGTGGGTTCGCCCACGATGCACCAGTCCAGCCGCTCCCCGCGCGCGCGCAGCTGCTCAATGACCACCTTGGTACCGTCCACCGAGGGGCCTTCCTCGTCGCTGGTCAGCAGCAGCGCGATATCCAGGCGCGGGTCGGGCGTGGCGGCCAGGAACTCCTCGACCGCGACGACGAATGCGGCGATCGAGGCCTTCATGTCACTCGCGCCGCGGCCGTACAGGCGGCCGTCCCGGTGTGTGGGGGTGAACGGCGGGCTGCTCCACTGCTCCACGGGGCCCGTGGGCACCACGTCGGTGTGGCCGGCAAATACTACTGTTTTGGTAGCTGCTTGCGCTTGTCCAGAGCGCGCTGCAGTGCGTTTTGACCACAAATTGCTGACGCGGAAGTTCTCGGGCCCGCTGTCCAGTCGTTCGCAGGCAAAGCCCAAGGGAGCGAGGCGCCGGGCCAGCAGGTCCAGGCAGCCCGCGTCGTCGGGCGTGACGGAGGGGTGGGCGATGAGCTGTTCGGTCAGTAGCAGGGTGGGGGACATGGGTACAGGCGGCGCACTGCCGTGCAGCGGCCGCGAAACGGGCTCAGGCGGGCTTGACGTCCAGCACGATCTCGGTGAACGAGGGGGCATCGTCCTCGGACTGCTGGCCGGCATCGTTGACGGCGCGCGCCGACTTCGCGGCAGCCGAGAAGTCGTTTTGCAGGCGCCACATAAGGTTGGTGGGGGAGTCGGCGTAGGCCAGGCCTTCCTTGCGGTCGATCTTGCCCTCCAGGATCAGGTGTGCCAGCGCTTCCTCGAAGGTCTGCGAGCCTTCGGCCATGGATTTTTCCATGGCCTCGCGGATCCCCGAGAAGTCGCCCTTTTCCACCAGCTCGGCCACCAGCTTGGTGTTGAGCATGACCTCCGCCGCGGGCACGCGCTCGCCGGTCGTGGTGCGCACCAGGCGCTGCGAGATGATGGCCTTGAGCGCGGACGCCAGGTCGCCCAGCATCGTGGGGCGCACCTCCACGGGGTAGAACGACAGGATGCGGTTGAGGGCGTGGTAGCTGTTGTTGCCGTGCAGCGTGGCCAGGCACAGGTGGCCCGACTGGGCGTAGGCGATGGCGGCGGACATGGTCTCGCGGTCACGGATTTCGCCGATCAGGATCACGTCGGGCGCCTGTCGCAGCGCGTTCTTGAGCGCGGTCTGCAGCGACTGGGTGTCGCTGCCGATCTCCCGCTGGTTGACGATGGACTTCTTGTTCTTGAACTGGTATTCGACCGGGTCCTCCACCGTGAGGATGTGGCCGGTCATGGACTCGTTGCGCGCGTCCAGCATCGCCGCCAGCGTCGTGCTCTTGCCCGAGCCCGTGGCGCCCACGAGCAGGATCAGGCCGCGCTTTTCCATGATCAGCTCGCTGAGCACCGGCGGCAGGTGCAGCGTGGACAACTGCGGGATGTTCTGCGTGATGAAGCGGATCACCACCGCATAGGTGCCGCGCTGGCGCATCGCGCTGACGCGAAAGCGCCCTACGCCGGTGAGCGGCACACCCATGTTGAGCTCACCGGTCTCTTCCAGCTCTTCGATGCGGTCGGGGGGGACGATCTCGGACAGCAGGTTCTTGGGCGCGTCGGGCGGCAGGATCTGGCTGTTGATCGGCACGCATTCGCCGTTGATCTTGATCAGCGCCGGTGCGTTGGCCGACAGGTAGACATCGGATGCCTTCTTGTCGGCCATCAGGCGCAGAATCCGCTCCATCGTGCTCATGCTGGTTCCCTCTCAGTGCTGGTTATGTATGCGTGCAGTGCCGGTGCGGCGTAGCTTCAGTCGCGCAGCAGGTCGTTCAGGCTGGTGGTGGAGCGGGTCTTGGCGTCCACCTTCTTGACGATGATGGCCGCGTACATGCTGTAGCGGCCGCCGTCCTTGGGTAGGTTGCCGCTGACCACCACCGAGCCAGCGGGCACGCGGCCGTAGGTGGTCTCGCCCGTGGTGCGGTCGTAGATCGGCGTGCTCTGACCGATGTACACGCCCATGCTGATGACCGAGTTCTCTTCGACGATCACGCCCTCGACGACTTCGGAGCGCGCGCCGATGAAGCAGTTGTCCTCGATGATGGTCGGGTTGGCCTGCAGGGGCTCGAGCACGCCGCCCAGCCCCACGCCGCCGGACAGGTGCACGTTCTTTCCGACCTGCGCGCACGAGCCCACGGTGGCCCAGGTGTCCACCATGGTGCCTTCGTCCACATAGGCGCCGATGTTCACGTAGCTGGGCATCAGGATCGCGCCCTTGGCGATGAAGCTGCCGCGGCGCGCCACGGCCGGCGGCACCACGCGCACGCCGGTGGCGGCCATCTCGTCGGCGGACAGGTGGGCGAACTTGGTGGGCACCTTGTCGAAGAAGCCCAGGTCGCCGGCCTTCATGAGCTCGTTGTCCTTCAGGCGGAACGACAGCAGCACGGCCTTCTTGATCCACTGGTGCACGGTCCACTGGCCCACGCCCTCGCGCGTGGCCACGCGCAGCCTGCCGTTGTTGAGTTCGGCGATCACATGCTCGACGGCATCCACCACTTCCTTGGGCGCGGCGGAGGGCGAGAGGCTGGCGCGGTTGTCCCAGGCGTTGTCGATCAGGGTCTGCAATTGTTGGGTCATGGATGGAATAACGTACGGGATTGGATGAATTGCACGATGCGCGAGGCCGCTTCGGCGCATTCCGCGGTCTCGGCCACAAGGGCCATGCGCAAGCGCTGGGCGCCGGGGTTGGCGCCACCGGAATCGCGGGCGAGATAGCTGCCCGGCAATACCGTGACATTGTATTGAGCCAGCAGGGCCTGGGCGAACTCCGCATCGCTCATGCCCAGGGCGTCGGGCACCTTGGCCCAGAGGTAGAAACCCGCGTCGGGCAGGCGCACGTCCATCACCTCGGCGAGCATGGGCGTGACCTGGGCGAACTTCTGGCGGTAAAGGGCACGGTTTTCTTCCACGTGCACCTCATCGTTCCAGGCAGCCACGCTGGCGGCCTGCACGGCGGGCCCCATGGCACTGCCGTGGTAGGTGCGGTACAGCAAAAACGCCTTGATGAGTGCCGCGTCGCCCGCCACGAAGCCGCTGCGCAGGCCCGGCACGTTGCTGCGCTTGGACAGGCTGGTGAAGGCGATCAGGTTGCGGTAGTCGCTGCGTCCGAGCTTGGCTGCAGCCTCCAGGCCGCCCAGTGGTGGCTCGTCGCGGAAGTAGATTTCGCTGTAGCACTCATCCGAGGCGATCACGAAACCGTAACGGTCGCTCAGCGCGAAGAGCTTCTCCCACTCGGGCAGGGGCATCACGGCGCCCGTGGGGTTGCCGGGCGAGCACACGAAGAGCAGTTGCGTGCGCTGCCATACCTCCTCGGGCACGCTGTCCCAGTCCACGGCAAAGTTGCGCGCTGGATCGCTCGGGGCGTAGTACGGCGTGGCGCCGGCCAGCAGCGTGGCGCCTTCATAGATTTGGTAGAACGGGTTGGGGCACACCACGGTGGCGCCTGCGCGGGTGGGGTCCACCACGGTTTGCGCGAATGCGAACAACGCCTCGCGCGAACCGTTCACCGGCAGCACCTGCGTGGCGGGGTTGACGGGAATATGGTAGCGCCGCTGCATCCAGCCGGCACAGGCTTCGCGCAGGCTGGGGTCACCGGCGGTGGAGGGGTAGCTGGCCAGGCCTGCCAGGTTGGCGGCCAGGGCCTCCTGGATGAACGGCGGCGTTGCATGGCGTGGCTCGCCGATGCCCAGGCTGATGGCGCGGTGTGCGGCCGAGGGCGTCACCCCCGCAAAAAGCTGTCGCAGCCGCTCGAACGGATAGGGCTGCAGTAGGGAGAGCAGGGGATTCATAGGGGGGCGATTATCAGGGATGCGGCCGGGCGCCACAGGGCGCGGCCCCGCCACCCGTTCCCAAAAACAACTACAGGGTTTGATCGCTCTACACAGCCGTAAAATTTGGTTACAAACGGCATCAATTCATCAGTGCGACGCGCCAGGGCGCACATTTCAGCCATCGAGGGGGACAAAAGCGATGACGGTTTCATTCATTCTGCGACCTGGCGTAGGGCTCATGCGGCGCCTGCGTTTCTCGGCCAAGCTGGCCCTGTTGGGAGGCGTGGCCGTGTTGGCACTGCTGGCCGTGGCGGGGGTGCAGGGGTGGGGGCCGCGCGCCACGTGGGCCGTGTGTGGCGTGGCGGTGCTGGCCACCGCCTATCTGGCCACGGCTTTCCAGGCCAGTGTGGCGGGCGACCTGCGGCGGCTGGGCGGCGTCATGGAGCGCACGGCGCAGGGCGACCTGTGCAGCCGGGCCGAAGTGCGCGGCCGCGATGAACTGGCGCACATGGGCGAGCAACTCAACCGCATGGTGTACACGCTCTCGTCGATGGTGGCCGACATTCGCAGCAACGCGGCGCTGGTGGCGCACGCGGGTCAAAGCCTGGCGGCGGACAACCGCGAACTGGCCGACCGCACCGAGCAACAGGCCGCCAGCCTGGAGCAAACCGCGGCCAGCGTGGAGGAGCTGTCTTCCGCCGTGAACAACAACGCGCAGGCGGCTAGCGTGGCCGATCAGCGCGCCGGCGAGGTGCGCCAAGCCGCTGAGGCGGGCACCCAGGCGATGGCGCGGGCGGTGGAGGCGGTGCAGGGCATCCAGAACGATGCCCGTCGCATGGGCGAGATCATCCAGGTGATCGACGGCATCGCCTTCCAAACCAACATCCTGGCGCTGAATGCCGCCGTGGAAGCGGCACGCGCGGGCGAGCAGGGCCGGGGTTTTGCCGTGGTGGCGGCCGAGGTGCGCACGCTGGCGGGCCGCTCGGCCGAGGCGGCGCGCGAGATCCGCGACCTCATTGGCACGTCCGTGCGGCAGGTGGAGGGCAGCGCGGGGCTGATCCGCACCGCCGGTGAGGGCATTGCGGCCATGGCGCAAGGCATCCGTGGCGTGGCCGGGCATGTGAGCGAAATCTCCCACTCGGTCAATGAACAGGGCACGGGTCTGCGCGAGATCAGCACCGCGGTGCAGCAACTGGACCAGATCACGCAGCGCAATGCCCAGATGGTGAGCGATGCCCTGCGCGAGGCACAGGCGCTGGAGAGCCGGGCGTCCACCCTGTCCCGGGCGGTGTTGGCGTTTCGCCTGCAGCAGGGTACGGCCGAGGAGGCCGTGGCCCTGGTGCAGCGCGCTGCGGCCGTGCAGCGCGGCCTGCCGCGCGACGCCTTTCTTCGCACGTTGACCGACCCCGCACAGCCCTACCACGACCGCGACATGTACGTGTTCGCGCTCGATGCGGGCGGCACCTACCTGGCCTTTGGCGGCAATCCCGCCAAAGTGGGAACGCGGGTGCAGGACATTCCCGGTATTGCCGGGGATGCGCTGGTCAGCGCCATCGTGGCCCAGGCCGAACGCGCGCCGGGCTGGGTGGAATACGACATCACCAATCCGGCCACGGGCGCGGTGCAAACCAAGATGTCCTACGTGCAGCGCGCGGGAGATGTCTATCTGGGCTGTGGCGTCTACAAGTCGCTCGCGGCCTGATGCGGCAGGCCTGTCGCCGTATCGCGCCGTATTGCCATAGCCCGCTGCGGTCGTGAGCGGTAGGGCTGCCGGCGCAGCGGCGTCAGCCGCGGTCGGCGCGCTGCGCGCGGGCGCGCGCCAGGGCCGCGGCAATGGCTGCGCGCTTGGGATCGGGCGCGTTGTCCGGCGCCGGAGGAACGGGTTCGGTGGCGGCGGCCTGCGCCTCCTCGCGCTGCAGCCGCTCTTGCCGCGCCTGGTAGCGCACGCGCGCCTGCTCGGCCTGCGGGGCGGACCATGCGGCCCAGCCAGTGGCCTGGCCGCTGGCATTTTCCATGCGGATGCAATCCACCGGGCACGCGGGCAGGCACAGTTCGCAGCCCGTGCAGTGCGGCGCGATCACGGTGTGCATGCGCTTGTTGATGCCCAGGATGGCGTCTGTGGGGCAGGCCTTGAGGCACAGCGTGCAGCCGATGCACCAGTTCTCGTCGATCACCGCCACGGCGCGCGGGACCTCCGTTCCATGGGCCGCGCTCAGCGGCAGCTCGGGCCGGCCAGTGATGGCGGCCAGGCGTGCAACGCCCTGGGCCCCACCGGGCGGGCACTGGTTGATCTCGGCCTCGCCCCGTGCGATGGCACGGGCATAGGACTGGCAGTCAGGGTAGCCGCAGCGCGTGCACTGGGTCTGGGGCAGGGCCGCGTCAATGCGCTCAACGAGCGCCTGCTGCGCTGCGGGGGAGGTCATGGCCGGCGTCAGGCGGCGCTGCGTGCGCGGCGGGGGCGTGACGTGGGCTGGGCGGACTGGTTGGCACGGATGAAGTCGCGCACCTGCGGGTAGACTAGCTCGCGCCAGCGGCGGCCGCTGAAAATGCCGTAGTGGCCCGCGCCCTTCACCTCGAGGTGGTTGCGCCGGTCCGCGGCGATGCCGGTGCACAGATCCTGCGCCGCCTCGGTCTGGCCGGAGCCGGAGATGTCGTCGAGCTCGCCTTCGATGGTCAGCAGCGCGGTCTGGGTGATGTCCTGGGGGCGCACGCGCTCCACCGCGCCGTCCGGCGAGCGCACGTCCCAGGTGCCGTTGACCAGGCTGTAGTCCTGGAAGACGGTCTTGATGGTCTCCAGGTAATAGTCGGCATCCATGTCGAGCACGGCGTTGTATTCGTCGTAGAACTTGCGGTGGGCCTCGGCGCTGGCGTCATCGCCCTTGATGAGGTTCTTGAAGTAATCGTAGTGGCTGCTGGCGTGCCGGTCCGGGTTCATGGCCACGAAGCCCATGTGCTGCAGAAAGCCCGGGTACACGCGGCGGCCGGCGCCGGGGAAGTTGCTGGGTACGCGGTAGATGACGTTGTTCTCGAACCACTCCAAGCTGCGTTGGGTGGCCAGGTTGTTCACCGCCGTGGGTGAGCGGCGCGCATCGATGGGGCCGCCCATCATGGTCATGGACAGTGGCGTGGTCTCACCGCGGCTGGCCATCAGCGAGACGGCGGCCAGTACCGGCACGGTGGGCTGGCAGACGCTCATCACATGGCAGTTACCGTATTGGCCCTGCAGGTAGCGGATGAACTCCTGCACGTAGTTCACATAGTCGTCCAGGTGGAACTCGCCCTCCTGCAGCGGCACCATGCGCGCGTTCTTCCAGTCGGTGATGTAGACCTTGTGGCTCTCCAGCATGGAGCGCACGGTGTCGCGCAGCAGCGTGGCGTAGTGGCCCGACAACGGCGCCACGATCAGCACCACGGGCTGCCCCTTGAGCTTGAGCAAGGTGGCCGGGTCGTCCGAAAACCGCTTGAAGCGGCGCAGTTCGCAGAAAGGCTTGTCGACGTCCACGCGCTCATGGATGGCCACGCTCACGCCATCCACGTCCACGGTGCTGATGCCGAACTCGGGTTTCTCGTAGTCCTTGCACAGGCGGTACAGCAGTTCATAGCCCGCCGAGATGCGACGGGCCAGTTGCGTCTCGCTGAACGGCCACAGCGGGTTGCTGTAGAACTTGGCGGCGGCCTGCGCCAGGTCGGCGAAGGGCTCCATGAGGGAGCGCTGGGTCTCGTAGAGGGTGTACAGCATGGGGCAGGACCAAGTTATGTTGCAGTGCAATATATCAGCAGTTGCATTTGCTTGCGTGTCGTGCAACTACGCATTCAGTGTCCCGCGCGCGACATTGGCGGGCGGGCTTGATGCAATGCTTTTGATAGCTGTCAGCGCTTGATGGACAAGCGCTGGAGGTCGATTTGACTTATATCAGGGTGGGATTTTCCTGCAGCCACGCTTCGAAGGCTTCGCGCGAGCTGTTGCGCAGCGCGCGGCGAAACGCCTGCCGGTCGCCCAGGTACAGGCAGTGGCGGATCACGGTGAAGGGGTTGAAGCTGCCCTCGGGGTTCTGCGCCTCGTAGAACTGCTTGTAGCGCTTGACGGTGGCAATCGTTTCGCGCATCAGGGTGTTGAAGCGGGCACGCGTGATGCCCGGTGACCATGCGCGCATGTCGTCCACGAACAGGTCCACCTTCTGCGCGTCGAACTCCACGTCTTTGAAGAAATGGCGGGCAATCTTCAGGAACGTGAAGGCGTTGAGCTCGCTGCCGGGCGCCGGCATTCGGCTGGCTTCGGTCTCGGCCTCGGTGGTCTCGTCGGGTGCGTAGAGCAGTTCGGCATCGGTGGCATCGCGGATCTGGCGGAACTCGCGGTCCGCCAGTTCGAACAGGGCGGACAGCACGTTGATGCGGCGCTTGAGTTCGGCCGGAATCGACTTCTTGTACTTGATCTTGTGGTCCAGCACGCTCCACGCGTCCTGGATGATGGTGCGCACCTGCAGCTCGAACGGCTGCGCCGCGTAGGCGGCGTTCTCGGGTAGGGCGGCTTGCACGGCGTTGAGCCGCAGGTCCAGGTGCAGGCCCTTGTAGCCGAAAGAGGCCTCGGTGCCCTCCAGGGCGCTGACCTTGTCGGTCACGTCGATCACGTCGAAGTGCGACTGGACGATCTGCGCCACCTTCTCCAACTCGTCCTCGTACAGGCAGACCACGCGCACGCCGATCAGGTCGGTGATGTAGGGGCGGATTTCATAGGGGGCCCCGCTTTCCTCCAGCGCCGCGCGGTACTTGCGCGAAAACTTGCGCAGGCATTCATCGCGGTCCTTCACGCGCCCTTCGATCTTGGCAATGTCGATGTGGCGCGCCTGCGACAGCAGCGACTGCAGCAGCGCCATGTAAAACGCGCAGGCGTGGTCCAGCGCCGGGCGCTCCTGCGCATAGAACGCGTGGAACGCGGACTCCTCAGGGGTGAGATGGGTCGTGGGTGAGGGGAGGGGCACGGCAGACGCAGGGGTCAAGGGACAGCCACGGATGGTAGGGCAGGAAAGGGCCTGCGGTGGCCCTCGGCGGGGTAGGACAAGGCCGCGTCCCACAGACGGGCCGCGCGGCGCGGCAATCTGGCGCTTCCCTATTGTGTTGCGGCGGTCGCTATGCGACGCTTGGAAACGCATGAATAAAGAGGTGGCTGCCCCGAGGGGGTTCGCACAGCACTGGGCCCCATGGCATCCGGGCATGATCGCAGCAGTGGTGCTTTCACTGCTGCTGCTCGCCGTCACCTATCTGGTCTGGCAGGGTGTGGAGCGCGCACGGGACGAGCGCCGGCTGCAGGCTTTCGCCTTGTCCGTGGACCGCGTGGTTTCCAACCTGTCGGACCGCATCGCCGCCTACGAAATGGTGTTGCGTGGCGTCAAGGGCTACTACGAAGGCTCCGACAGCATCGACCAGCAGGAATTCCAGGCCTATGTGGAGGCCTTGCACCTGCCGCAGACGCGCCCGGGCCTGCAGGGCGTGGCGCTGCTGTCACGCGTGGCGGAATCCACCGGGGCGCGCACGGGGCAGGCGTTGATCACGCACATCGCACCCCAAACGCCGGAAAACCAGCAGGAATTGGGACAGGATGCCATGCTGCAGCCGGCGCGGCGCGAGGCGCTGCTGCGCGCGCGCGACTCCGGGACGCTGGCGCTGTCGGGCCCGCTGGGCAGCCGCGAAGGGAATGCCGGCAGCTCCCTGGTCATGTACCTGCCGCTGTATGCCAGACACGCTGCCGTGGACACTCTGGCCCAGCGCCGCCAGAACATTGCAGGCTGGGTGGCCGCGCCATTTCGCATGGACGACGTAATCCAGGGCCTGGCGCGCGAGCTGGACAGCGACCTTGCGCTGGCCATCCATGACGGCCCCTCGGTGGCAGGTGGGGTGCTCGTGTTTGCGTCGCGCACGGACTATGCACCCCACGCGGTCAATGGCGGGCTGGAGGCCGTGCGCAGCTACGACGTAGGCGGCAGGCGCTGGACGCTGGTGCTGTACCCGCTGCCCTCATTCGAGCAGCGCTTCGAAGGATCCACACACCATCTGGTTGCCCTGCTGGGCGCCGCCTTCAGCCTGCTGGCGGGATGGTTCGTGGGGCAGCAGGTGAACGCGCGACAGCGGGCCATGGCGCTGGCCCGCGAGATGACGCGCGAGTTGCGCCGCACGCGCGATGAGCTGGAAGCCACACTCAATGCCGTGCCCGATCTACTGTTCGAGGTGGACGCACAGGGAGGCATCCACCACTACCGGTCCGCCCGCGCGGACCTGATCGGCACGCGCGCCCAGGCGCTGGTGGGGCGCACGCTGGGGGATGTGTTGCCGCCCGCTGCCGCCGCCGAATGCATGGCTGCGCTGGACGAGGCGGCCGAGTACGGTTATTCCGAAGGGCGGCAGTACAGCCTGGACATCGGGGGCAGCCAGCATTGGTTCGAGCTGTCCGTGGCCTGCAAGCAGGGGGGGGCGCCGCAGACCGGGGCCGGCCCGGGCCAGCGCCACTTCATCGCGCTGTCGCGCGACGTCACGCGGCGCCACGAAGCCGAGGCCGCCATGTACCGGCTCGCGTATTTCGACGCGCTCACCGGCCTGCCCAACCGCCGCCTGCTGCTGCAGCGCTTGCAGGATGCACTGGTCACGGCCCAGCAGCAGGGGGGCATGGGCGCGCTGTTCTACATCGACCTGGACAACTTCAAGGAGATCAACGACGCGCGCGGCCACGGGGTGGGCGACGGGCTGCTGGTGCAGGTCGCCGCGCGCCTGCAGGACGCGGCCGGGCCGCAGGAGACCGTGGCACGGCTGGGGAGCGACGAATTCGTCATGCTGGTGCCGCGGCTGGGCGACGGCCCTTCCGTTGCGCGTGAGCAGGCCTGCCGGCGCGCCCAGCAGCTGCGCGAATGCCTGGATGCGCCCTATGACCTGGGCGGGGTGCACTACGGCAGTACCGGCAGCATCGGCGTGACGCTGTTTCCCAAGAACGGTGAGGCCGTGGAAGACCTGCTGCGCGAGGCCGACACGGCCATGTTCTGTGCCAAGGACCGGGGGCGCAACCAGGTGTGCTTCTTTGAGCAGGACATGCACGCCGCAGCGCAGGAGCGCCTGGCGCTGCTGCAGGACCTCAAGAGCGCGGTCGACAACGACGCGCTGCTGACCTATGCGCAGCCGCAGGTGGATGCCGCCGGCCAGCTCATCGGCGCGGAGCTGCTGCTGCGCTGGCCGCATCCGCAGCGCGGCTTCGTGCCGCCGGCGCAGTTCATCCCGGTGGCGGAACAGGCGGGGTTGATCGTGCGCATGGGTGCGCGTGTCATCCAGCAGGCCTGCGCCACGCTGGCCGAACTGCACCAGCAGGGCCGGGCGCTGTCGATCTCGGTCAATGTCAGCCCCCGCCAGTTCCGCCAGGCGGACTTCGTGGAGCAGGTGCGCGCGGCGCTGCACAGCACGGGCGCGCCCGCGGCGCTGCTCACGCTGGAGGTCACGGAAAGCTTGCTG
Source organism: [Acidovorax] ebreus TPSY (assembly GCF_000022305.1). Taxonomy (NCBI): domain Bacteria; kingdom Pseudomonadati; phylum Pseudomonadota; class Betaproteobacteria; order Burkholderiales; family Comamonadaceae; genus Diaphorobacter; species [Acidovorax] ebreus. The sequence goes on along the minus strand of NC_011992.1, from coordinate 2,005,028 downwards.
GTGGAGAACTGGCAGGACACCGCCCGGCGCATGCACGAGCTGGTGGCGCTGGGCGTGCGCTTTTCCATCGATGACTTCGGCACCGGCTACTCCAGCCTGGCGTATCTGAAGCGCCTGCCGCTGTACGAACTCAAGATCGACCGCAGCTTCGTGCAGGACGCGCCCTCCGACGCGAACGACGCGGCGATCGTGCAGGCCATTCTTTCGGTCGCGCGCCACTTGCGCCTGCGCGTGGTGGCCGAGGGGGTGGAGACGCGGCAGCAGGCGGACTTCCTCATCGCCCACCACTGCCATGGCCTGCAGGGCTATCTGTTCGGGCTGCCGCAGCCGCTGCGGGACTGGCTGGCGGGCCTCAAAGGCTGAGCGGCTCCGTTGGCAGGGCGCCGGCTTGCACGGCGCTTGCGCGCAGTGCATCGGGCGCGGTGGCGCCCGGCTTGGTGCGCGCCAGGGCCATCACTTCGCGCGCGGGCAGGTGTTTCAAGCGGTGGTCGCTCCACACTTGGCGCCAGCGTCGCGCGCCGGGCAGGCCGTTGCGCAGGCCCAGCATGTGGCGCGCCACCGCATACCAGTGCGTGCCGTGCGCGGTGGCTTCGCGCTCCATGTAGGCCACCATGTCTTCCTCGACCTGCTCGCGCGTGGGCGCGGCGGGCGCGGCGCCAAAGAACTGCTCGTCCCAGCGCGCCAGCCACCAGGGGTTGTGGTAGGCCTCGCGGCCCACCATCACGCCATCCACCCGGGCCAGCTCCTCCAGCACCGCGGCGTCGGTCTGAAAGCCCCCGTTGATGGCGATGGTCAGTTGCGGGAAGTCGGCTTTCAGCCGGGCCGCGACGTCGTAGCGCAGCGGGGGAATCTCGCGGTTCTCCTTGGGCGACAGACCCTTCAGCCACGCATTGCGCGCATGCACGATGAACACGCGGCAGCCCGCGTCGGCCACCACGCCCACGAAGTCGCGCACGAAACCGTAGTCTTCGTTCTGGTCGATCCCGATGCGGTGCTTGACGGTGACCGGGACCTGAACCACGTCCACCATGGCTTTCACGCAGTCGGCGACCAGTTGCGGCTCGTTCATCAGGCAGGCGCCGAAAGCGCCGCGCTGCACACGCTCGCTGGGGCAGCCGCAGTTGAGATTGATCTCGTCATAGCCCCACTGCTCGCCCAGACGGGCGCAGTGCGCGAGGTCGGCCGGCTCGCTGCCGCCCAACTGCAGCGCCACGGGGTGCTCGGCCGCGTCAAAGCGCAGATGGCGCTGCACGTCGCCGTGCGCCAGCGCACCGGTGGTCACCATCTCGGTGTAGAGCAGCGTGTGGCGCGACAGCAGGCGGTGCAGGTAGCGGCAGTGCCTGTCGGTCCAGTCCATCATCGGCGCAACGGACATACGCCAGGGACTGTGGGCGATGGAGGAGGGCATAGCGTGCACGGTGAAGGACGGGGCGGTCTGGGGGACAAGGGAGCGGGGCGGGGGCCAGTATTGTCCCAGGTCCGGCGCTGCGCCACAGTTGCAAGGGATTTAGGGCGTTTTCGGCCTCCAGCGCTTGTCCATCAAGCGCTGGCAGCTATTAATTCATGAGTGCAAGCGCGCCGCATCCCCAGGCCCTACACTTGCCGCCCGGCGCCGCGCCGGCACTTCGACCCTCTGCCCACCTTGCTGTCCTCGATCCTCGTTCCCCTGGTTCCCGTCATTCTGTGCATCGGCATCGGCTACCTCACCGCCCGCGTGGGCTGGGTGCGCGCCACGGCGGTGCCAGATCTGTCCAATATCGTGTTCTTGGTGCTCACGCCCGCGCTGCTGTTTCGCACCATGGGCAATGTGCGGCTCCAAGAGCTGGACTTTCAGCCCGTGCTGCTGTACTTCAGCGCGGCGGCGCTGCTGTTCGGGCTGACGCTGGCGTTCAGCCGGTTCTCCACGGCCGCGGCGGCGCGGGCGCTGGCGCACACCTTCAGCAACCTGGTGATGATCGGCGCGCCGCTCATGGGTCTGGTGTATGGGCCGCAGGGCCTGGTGACGCTGTTCACGCTGGTGTCCCTGCATTCGCTGGTGCTGCTGACGGCGGCCACCATGGTGTTCGAGCTGGCCGAGGCGCGCGAGCAGCAGCGCACCGGCAGCGCCGCGCCGCGCCCCATGGCGCACACCGTGTGGCAGGCCGTGCGCAACAGCATCGTGCACCCGGTGCCGCTGCCCATCCTGGCGGGCCTGCTGTTCGCGCAGACGGGCTGGAAGCTGCCCGAGATGCTGGACCGCCCGCTGCAGGTGCTGGCGGCGGCGCTGGGGCCCATGGCGCTGCTGCTGGTGGGTATTGCGCTGGCGCACACACGCATTGGCAACCACTGGCGCGGCGCGTTGCGGGTGGCGGTGATCAAGAACCTGGCGCTGCCCGCCACGCTGGGGACGCTGGCGTGGGCGCTGGGGCTGTCAGGCCCGGCGATCGCGGTGATGTTCACCGCCGCGGCCATGCCGGTGGGCGCGAATGTGCTGTTGTTCACGCAGCGCTATGGCGTGATGCAGGAGGAGGTGTCCTCGGCCATCGCGCTGTCCACCGCGCTGGCGCTGATCACGCTGCCGGTGGTGCTGGTGTTGGCGCAGTTCTTCATGCATTGAACATGCGTTGAAGACGCGCGTGGAGCAGGGCGTCTTCCGGGCGCTTACGGCGCCAGCCGCTCGCGCTCCCACGTGCCGTCCTCCAGGCGGTAGCGCAACCGGTCGTGCAGGCGGCTCTTGCGGCCCTGCCAGAACTCCCACTGATCCGGCCGCAGGCGAAAGCCCCCCCAGTGCGGCGGGCGGGGCGGCTTGAGCAGGAACTGCGCGCCATACTTGGCGGCGTTGGCCACCAGCACGCCGCGGCTGGCGATGACCTGGCTTTGCGGGCTGGCCCAGGCGCCGATGCGCGAGTCCAGCGGGCGGCTGTGGAAATAGGTGTCGCTTTCCTCGTCGCTCACCTTTTCCACGACGCCCTCGATGCGCACCACGCGCTCCAGCTCCACCCAGTGGAATTGCAGCGCGGCATAGGGGTTGCCGGCCAGCTGGCGGCCCTTGCGGCTGTCGTAGTTGGTGTACCAGACGATGCCCTGCGCGTCATACCCCTTGATGAGCACCACGCGGGTGCTGGGACGCAGGTCGCTGCCCACGGTGGCCACGGTCATGGCGTTGGGCTCGGGCACCTGGGCAGCGATGGCTTCGCGCAGCCATTGGTCGAACTGCAGCAAGGGATCGGCGTGGGAGGCGTCCTCGCTGAGCTCGGCGCGCTCGTAGCTCTTGCGCAGGTCGGCGATGGAGGAGGAAAGAGGGCTGTGGCTCATGCGGGGATTGTGCCCGCAGGGCGCCCAGCCCTGCACGATCAGCGACCGGCGATCACCGCGCACGCCAGGCGCGCGCCCGCGTTGCCGGTAGGTTGGGTGACGTAGTCGTCGGGGTTGGCATGCACGATCAGGCCGCGACCCACGATGTCGGTGGCGCCGGAGCCCACGCGAATGCTGCGCGACTCGAAGTTGAAGGTGGCCACGCCGTTGCCGTCCGCGCGCAGGCTGGGCAGGTCGCCGGTGTGGTGCGGTCCCTTGCCGTGTTGGCCGTGCGGTGTGCCCGTGGGATTGAAGTGGCCGCCCGCGCTGTTGCCGTCCCCGCTGGAGCAGTCGCCTTTCTCATGGATGTGAAAGCCGTGCTCCGCCCCCGGCTTGAGCCCGCTGACCGTGCCGCTGACGCGCACCGCATCACCGCTCTGCACGAAGCGCACCGTGCCCTGGGTGCTGTTGCCGCGCGTAGGCTCCAGCCGTGCGGTGGCCGAGGGCGCGCTGGACATGGATGCGCAGCCGGCGAGTGCGATGGCAGCCGCCAGGGCCGCGGCCGTGGGGAGGTAGCGAAGGGACATGCGATTTCTCCAGGAGGGTTGAAAACCGCCAAACTAACGCGGTTCGCGCGCCAACGCAATCAGACGCGAGAGCGCCCGGTCGTGGATGCCCATGCGCTGCAGCTCGGCGTGCGTGGCCTCGGCGTAGTCGCGCGTGGTGCCGTAGATGCCGCTGGCCTGCGCGAAGATGCGGCGGTATTCCTCGTCCGCCAGCACGCCCGTGTGGCTGGGGCTCTTGCGCGACAGCGTGAAAGCCAGCGCGCGCACCGCACCTTGGGGCGTGCGGCAGTTGAGCCAGCGCGGGTCGTATACGCCCAGGACCATCTCGCGCTGCCACAGGTTGACCATGACCTGGCGCGCGTGGCTGTGGTCCACGCGGAACACCATGCCGCGGCAACTGCCGCCCGACAGCATGCCGAACACCAGGCCCGGGCATTCGGGCGTGCCGCGATTCACGCGGCTCCACATCTTCAAAGCCCGGTGCCAGCCGTGCACCGTGGCCGCGCGCCGCTCGGCGTAGGCAAAGTCGGGCCGCCAGATCAGCGAGCCATAGCCAAAGATCCACAGGTCGTCGCGCCCGCCCCATTCATGCAGCGCGCGGTCGAGCATGGGGGCGGGGTCACGCAGGGGAGCGGCAAGCGGCGGCATGGCGAGACTCTACAATCGATGGGTTTTGTCCAACGCACCGATTATTCACGGGAGTTCTCAACATGTCCTTCAACAGCTCCGACGACGACAGCCAGCAACGCTTCGCACTCGGGTTCCTCTTTGCGCTGATCGCGCTGGTGGTCTCCACCGTCGTGGGCGTGGTGGTCTACAAGCGTGGCATTGCCCACGCCCCCAAGGCGCCGGCCGCCGCCGTGGCCCCTGCGGCTGAGGCAGCCGCGCCCGGCGTGGTGATCATGATCACCGAGGACGCCGCCAGCGTGGTGGTGGAGGGCGGTGTGGTGAAGTTCTTCTTCGCCACCGGCAAGGCCGAGCTGGCCCCGGGCGCCAACGAAGCGCTGGGCGACGTGGTCAAGGGCGTGGTGGACGGCGGCAAGACCGCGGTGGTGTCGGGCTTCCATGACGCCACGGGCGACGCGGCCGTGAACGCCGAGCTGGCCAAGCAGCGCGCGCTGGCCGTGCGCGACGCCCTGAAGGCCCTGGGTGTGGCCGAAGAGAAGGTGGAGCTGAAGAAGCCCGAAGCCACGCAGGGCAGCGGCAGCAATGCCGAGGCGCGCCGCGTGGAGGTGATTCTGGCTCCCTGAGGCTGGATGCGCCAAGCCTGCGAAAGCCCGGTAATGCCGGGCTTTTTTGTGTCTGGCGTGCTACATATTCAATAGCTTGTCGCGCTTGTTTGAATGGGGATTCAGGTACTTTTTTGCCTTGAGTGCTTGATTTGCAAGCGCGAACAGCTACCAAAGCTGTAGCGCACTGCGCTGCACTGCACCCTTGTTCACGTACTCTCGCGCACGATCAGCTCGTAGTCCAGCTGCACGCACTGCGGCTGCGCCAGCGTGCCGCGCATCAGGCCCAGCAGCATGTCGGCGCCGGCGCGGCCGACTTCGCTGCGCGGTGTGCGGATGGTGGTCAGCGGCGGCACCATCTGCGCGCTGCCGGCCAAGTCGTTGAATCCCGCGACGGCGATGCGGCCCGGCACGTCGATGCGCATGCGGTTGGCCGCCAGCAGCCCGCCCTGGGCAATGTCGTCGTTGCAAAAGAAGATGGCGTCCACGTCGGGCATGCGTTGCACCAGGTCCTCGAACAGCCGGGCGCCCAGGGCGATGGAAGAGCGCTCGGGGCTTAGCAACTCCAGGCGCGGATCGTACAGGCCCGCTTCGCGCAGGGTGCGCCGGTACCCTTCGGCGCGCTGCAGCACGCGCGGGTCCAGTTGCGCGGCGCAAAAGGCGATGCGCTTACGCCCGCGTTCCAGCAGGTGGCGCGTGATGGTGGCGCCCGCGTCCTGCTGCGAAAAGCCCACGCAGGCCACACCAGGCGCGGCGCTGGTCTCCATGAGGTGCACGCACGGCACGCCGCTGTGCACGATGAGCTGGCGTGCGGCCTCGCTGCGGTCGAACCCCGTCACCAGCAGGCCGGCGGGGCGGTGGGGCAGGTAGGTGCGCAGCAGCAACTCTTCCTCGGCGCTGTCGTAGTGGGTCACGCCGATGAGCGGCTGAAAGCCCTTGGGGAACAGCGTGCGGTGCACCGCCTCCAGCAGATCCACGAACAGCGCGTTGGACAGCAGCGGCACCAGCACCAGCACCTGCGTGCTGCGCTGCGACGCCAGCGCGCGCGCGGCCGGGTCGGGTACGTAGCCCAGCCGATCGGCCGCCTCGCGTACGCGTTCGGCCAACGCGGGGTCCACGGTGCGTTCGCCGCGCAGGGCACGCGACACGGTGATGGGACTCACGCCGGCGGCGCCTGCCACGTCGTTCAGGGTGATGCGGCCGCTGGAGCGGCGCGGTCGTCGGTTGGCGGTCAAGGGTTATTCCTAGGAATTCTGGCCAAAATTGTCCCTTAAGATAGCGCTATCTTTCATGGGGTTTTCGCGGGTTTGTGGGGAGGGAGTAGCTTCTCCCCATGCGATGCAGCGAAATTTCTCCATGAGAAGCCGCGGCGTGAAGCCGTGAACTTCGGGTGAACGGCTTGCGTCCTGGGATGCAGCCGTTTTTTTGAATCTTTAAAGATAGCGCTATCTTGACCTGTGACATCGATGCCATCGTGGTGATGGGCGTTTCCGGCTGCGGCAAGTCCAGCGTGGGCGAGGCCTGCGCAAAAGCGCTGGGCTGGGTGCTGCATGAAGGCGATGCCCACCATGCTCCCGAGAGCATTGCCAAAATGCGCGCCGGCGTGCCCTTGACCGATGCCGACCGCGCGGGCTGGCTGGACCGGTTGGCCGCATTGCTGGCGGCGCCCGCGGGCACGGCGGGCGTAGTGTTGACCTGCTCGGCGCTGCGCCGCAAATACCGCGATCGCCTGCGTGCGGGCAACCCGCGCGTGGGATTCGTGTTTCTGGCGCTGGACTATGAGCAGGCATTGCAGCGCGTGCAGACGCGCGCGGGGCATTTCTTTTCGCCCGCTCTGGTGGCCGATCAGTTCGCCACGCTGGAGTCGCCCGAGGGCGAGCCGCGCGTGTTGACGCTGGATGCCACACGCCCCGTGGACGAGCTGGCCCGGTCCGTCGTCCAATGGCTGCGAGGCAACGCAGCTGCTTCCCCTTCGTCGTCTTCCGGAGACAGTGCATGAGCGCTTCTTCCCCTTCCCCGCAGGAACGGCCGCGCAAGCCCCTGGTGCAGCGCCTGGCCGAGCATTTCATGGTGCTCGCACTGGCCGGCATGGTCGTGGCCGTGTTCGTCAACGTGGTATTGCGCTACGTGTTCTCCACGAGCATCGTCTCGTACGAGGAGATCTCGCGCCTGCTGTTCGTGTGGCTGGTGGCGGTGGGCACCATCGTCGCGGCCTTTGAGGGCAAGCACCTGGGTTTCGACATGCTCACTTCGCGCCTGAAGGGCCGCTCGCGCAAGCTGCTGTTCTGGGCCAGCCAGGCTCTGGTGGCGGGCGGCATGCTGCTGCTGCTCAAGGGTTCGTGGGAGCAGGTGATCGCCGGCATGGGCAGCTACAGCACCGTGCTGGGTTATCCGCTGGCGCTGGGCGCCGCGGCGACGCTGGTACTGGCCGTGGGCCTGCTGGTGGGCGTGGTGGTGGATCTGCGCCGCGGCGAGCCACTGCCGCATGGCAGCGACGCGGAAACGTCGGTGGAGTAGGGCGCACCATGATCGTTACCGCCATCTTTCTTCTGGTGCTCATCGGCGGCATGGTGATCGGCATGCCCATCGCCCACGCCCTGGTGCTGACGGGTGTCGCCCTGATGTGGCACCTGGACTTCTTCGATTCGCAGCTGCTGGCGCAAAACCTGCAGGCCGGCTTTGACAACTTTCCGCTGCTGGCCGTGCCGTTCTTCATCCTGGCGGGCGAGCTGATGAACGCGGGCGGCCTGTCGCGGCGCATCATCGACCTGGCGCGCGCCTTCGTGGGGCATATCCGCGGCGGGCTGGGCTTCGTGGTGATTGGCGCGGCCGTGCTGTTGGCGTCCATGAGCGGCTCGGCCATTGCCGACACGGCGGCGCTGGCCACCATCCTGCTGCCGATGATGCGCGAGCAGAAATACCCGATGAGCTACAGCGCGGGCCTGCTGGCGTCCGGCGGCATCATCGCGCCGATCATCCCGCCGTCCATGCCGTTCGTGATCTACGGGGTGACGACGAATACCTCGATCAGCAAGCTGTTCCTCTCGGGCGTGGCACCGGGCCTGATGATGGGCATCTTCCTGATTGGCGCCTGGGCCTGGATTGCGCGCCGCCACGACCTGCCCTCGATGGAGCGTGTGGCGTGGGGCCCGCGCATGAAGGCGCTGGCGAAGAGCTTCTGGGCCATGATGATGCCGGTCATCATCCTGGGCGGCCTGCGCGGCGGCATTTTCACGCCCACCGAGGCCGCCGTGGTCGCCGCCGTGTATGCGCTGCTGGTGTCCATGTTCGTGTACCGCGAACTGAACTGGTCGCAGCTGTACGACGTGTTCCTGGCCGCGGGCAAGACCACGGCGGTGGTCATGTTCCTGTGCGGCGCCGCCACCGTCACGGCCTACATGATCACCCTGGCCGACCTGCCCAACATGCTGGCCGACAGCTTCGCCGGCGTGATGGGCAACCCCGTGCTGTTCATGGCGCTGATGATGACCTTCCTGTTGGTGGTGGGCACGGCCATGGACCTCACGCCCACCATCCTGATCTTCGGCCCCGTCTGCGCGCCGCTGGCCGCCAAGGCGGGCATCGACCCCGTGTACTTCGGCTTCATGTTCATCTATGTGGGTTGCATCGGCCTGATCACGCCGCCCGTGGGCACGGTGCAGAACGTGGTGGCGGGTGTGGGCCGGCTGCGCATGGAAACCGTGATCAAGGGCACGACGCCTTTCCTGGCCGTGTATGTGCTGCTGGCGGTCCTGTTCACGCTGTTCCCGGCCCTCATCACCGCGCCGCTGCGCTGGATGCACTGAGCTTTTCATCCCTTTTCACCCTGACTGTCCAAAGGAGACTTCCCATGCGTATCCGCTTTGCTCTTGCCGGCCTCGTGGCCGCACTCGTTGCCACCGGCGCTGTACAGGCGCAGGACTTCAAGCCGCGCATCGTGCGTTTCGGCTATGGCCTGGTGGACAACTCCAACCAGGGCCGCGCGGCCCGCATGTTTGCGCAAGAAGTGGAAAAGGCCACCGGCGGCAAGATGAAGGTGCGTGCCATTGGCAACGCCTCGCTGGGCTCCGACACGCAGATGCAGCAGGCGCTGATCGGCGGCGCGCAGGAGATGATGGTGGGCTCCACCGCCACGCTGGTGGGCCTGGTGCCGGAGATGGCCGTGTGGGACACGCCGTTCCTCTTCAGCAACGCCAAGGAAGCCGATGTGGTGCTGGACGGCCCCGTGGGCGACAAGATCAAGGCCAAGCTGGAAGCCAAGGGTATGGTGGGCCTGGTGTACTGGGAGAACGGTTTCCGTAACCTCACCAACAGCAAGCGCCCCGTCGCCAAGCTGGAAGACCTGAACGATATCAAGCTGCGCGTGATGCAGAACAACGTGTTCCTCGACAGCTTCAAGGCCCTGGGCGCCAACGCCGTGCCGCTGCCGTTCTCCGAGCTGTTCACCGCGTTGGAAACGCGCGCCGTGGACGGTCAGGAGAACCCCTACAACACCATCGTCTCCAGCAAGTTCTACGAGGTGCAGAAGTACCTCACGGTGACCAACCATGTGTACAGCCCCTGGATCGTCACGGTGAGCAAGAAATGGTGGGACGGCCTGTCCGCAGCCGAGAAGAAGGTGCTGCAGGACGCCGCCATCAAGAGCCGCGATTTCGAGCGCAAGGACACGCGTGAAGAGGCCGCCAAGGCCCTGGCCGACCTGAAGGGCAAGGGCATGCAGGTTAACGAGCTGTCGGCCGCCGAGGCCAACCGCATGCGCGAGAAGCTGGTCAGCGTGAACGCGGGCATCGCCAAGTCGGTGGGCCAGCAGACCTGGGACGAGGTGAACGCCGCCGTCCAGCAGGCGCGCAACGCCAAGTAAGCGCAGGGTGGGGCAGGCGGCGGCGCCTGCCCTCGGTTCCCTGCCATGTGCCCTCGGCCTACACCTGTGTCGCCCACTGGCGCGTAGGATCCGGGGCAATGCTTGCCCGCAGTCGTTTTCTGCAACCTTCTCACAGCCGCCCTCGCGCCACCCAGCATGCCCCTGCACGACACCGTCCACACCGTCACCGAGCGCATCCGCCAGCGCAGCGCCCCTACGCGCGGCGCCTATCTGCAACAGCTTGAGTTCCACGCGCGCCGCGACCGCGGTGCAGACCGCCTGGGTTGCGCCAATGTGGCCCACGCCTTCGCCGGCATGCCTGCCAACGACAAGCTGCGTGTGGTGGTCCAGAAGGCACCCAACATCGGCATCGTCACGGCGTACAACGACATGCTGTCGGCCCATGCGCCGCTGCAGCATTACCCGGACCTGATCAAGGACGAGGTGCGCAAGCGCGGGGCTACGGCCCAGGTGGCCGGCGGCGTACCCGCCATGTGCGATGGCGTGACGCAGGGCACACCCGGCATGGAGTTGAGCCTGTTCAGCCGCGACGTGATCGCCATGGCCACGGCCGTGGCGCTGAGCCACGACGTGTTCGATGGCGCGCTCATGCTCGGTGTGTGCGACAAGATCGTGCCTGGTCTGCTGGTGGGTGCGCTGCAGTTCGGCCATCTGCCCACGGTGTTCGTGCCGGCGGGGCCGATGACTTCGGGCCTGTCCAACAGCGCCAAGGCCAAGGTGCGAGAGCAGGCCGCGCAAGGTCTGGTGGGCCGCGGTGAACTGCTGGAGGCCGAGATGGCCGCTTACCACTCGCCGGGCACCTGCACCTTCTACGGCACGGCCAACAGCAATCAGATGATGCTGGAGGCCATGGGCTTGCATGTGCCGGGCACGGCCTTCGTGAACCCGGGCCAGGCGCTGCGCCAGGAACTTACGCGCGAGGCCGCACGCACGGTGCTGGGCGACAAGGGGGCGTCATGCCCACCTATCGGGCGCGTGGTAGACGAGCGCGCTATCGTCAACGCCATGGTGACGCTGCTGGCCACGGGAGGATCCACCAACCACCTGATCCACTGGGTGGCTGTGGCGCGCGCGGCGGGCCTCGTGATCGACTGGGACGACTTTTCCGCCCTGTCCGCCGTCGTGCCGTTGCTGGCGCGCGTGTACCCCAACGGCAGCGCGGACGTGAACCAATTCCAGGCCGCCGGCGGCCCCGGCTATGTGATCCGCGAGCTGCTCGATGCCGGGCTGATGCATGAGGACGTGCTCACCGTTCGCCCTGGAGGTATCCGCGAATACACGCGCGAGCCGCAGGGAACCGCTGATCAGCAACTGCACTGGGCCGACATCGGCGCCTCGCGTGACGACAGCGTGCTGCGCCCTGCGGCCGACCCTTTCAGCGCCACGGGCGGCCTCAAGCTGCTGTCGGGCAACCTGGGGCGCAGCGTGATCAAGGTCTCTGCCGTGCCGCCCGACCGGCATGTGGTGCAGGCGCCCGCACGCGTGTTTGCCTCGCAGGGCGAACTGCAGCAGGCCTTCCAGGCCGGCGAACTGGACCGCGACGTGGTCTGCGTGGTGCGCTGGCAGGGGCCCCAGGCCAATGGCATGCCAGAACTGCACAAGCTCACCCCGCCGCTGGCCGTGCTGCAGGGCAAGGGCTACAAGGTGGCGCTGGTCACCGACGGCCGCATGAGCGGCGCCTCGGGCAAGGTGCCTGCGGCCATCCACGCATCGCCCGAGGCGCATGCCGGCGGCCCGCTGGCGCTGGTGCGCGACGGTGACGTCATCCGGCTGGATGCCGTGGCGGGCACGCTCAATGTGCTGGTCGATGCGGCCGAATGGCAGGCGCGCACCCCTGCCACCGTGCCGCCCGGCTTGCTGCAGGACAACGCACGCGGTTGGGGGCGCGAACTGTTCGCCGGCATGCGGCGCAATGCGCTCAGCGCGGAAGAGGGGGCCTGTACATGGCTGTGACGCAACCCACCCTCACGGCGCTCGATGTGATGCGCGATGCGCCCGTGATCCCGGTCATCGTTCTGCACGACGTGCGGCATGCCGTGCCGATGGCGCGCGCGCTGGTCGCCGGTGGTATCCGCATGCTGGAGGTGACGTTGCGCACGCCGCAAGCCCTCGAATGCATGCGGGCCATCGCCGCGGAAGTGCCCGATGCCGTGGTCGGCGCAGGCACCGTACGCACCAGTGCTGATGCGGTTGCTGCCGCGCGCGCCGGGGCGCGGTTTGCCGTCAGTCCGGGTTTTACGCCCGCCGTAGGCCGCGCCTGCCGCGATGCGGGCTTGCCGCTGCTGCCGGGCGTGGCCACGGGCAGCGAGATCATGACGGCGCAGGAAGAGGGCTTCTTTGCGCTCAAGTTCTTCCCTGCGGTGCAGGCGGGCGGTACGGCCATGCTGAAAGCGTGGCAGGGGCCGTTTGGCGACGTGGCGTTCTGTCCGACGGGTGGAATCCAGCCCGGCAATGCGGCGGAGTTTCTGGCGCTCAAGAACGTGGCCTGCGTGGGCGGGTCGTGGCTGGTGCCCGCGGATGCGCTGGAGCAGGGCGACTGGTCCCGCATCACCCGTCTAGCGCGCGAAGCCAGCGCGTTGCAGCGGGTTTGATGAATACAAGTAAAAATGGGCTGTAGCGCTTTGTGGATAAGCGCTAACAGCTATTAAAGAAAGAGCAAACTAGCGCAGACCGGTGCCTGCGCCGGCATCGCTCTTGCGCTCGATCAATTCAATCTTGTAACCGTCAGGGTCGGTCACAAAGGCGATCACCGTGGTGCCGCCCTTGACCGGCCCGGCCTCGCGCGTCACGGTGCCGCCGGCTGCCTTGATCTTCTCGCAGGCGGCGTAGGCGTCGGGCACGCCCAGGGCAATGTGGCCGTAGGCTGTGCCCATCTCATAGCTTTCCACCCCCCAGTTGTACGTCAGCTCGATCTCGGCCTGGCCGGGGTTGCCGCCCTCGAAGCCCAGGAAGGCCAGAGAGTATTTGTATTCAGGGTTTTCGGAGGTGCGCAGCAACTGCATGCCCAGCACCTGGGTGTAGAAATCGATGGAGCGCTGGAGATTGCCAACGCGCAGCATGGTGTGCAGAAGTCTCATGGCATGGATTGTGCCGTCAACCCAAAGACCCTGCGGCCTGTTGCGCAGAGTGATGGGCTGGGCTAGACCGGCACGGTGTAGTTGAGCGTCATGCGGCCGCCGTCCACGGTGACGATCTCGCCGGTCACATAACTGGCGGCGTCGCTGGCGAGCCATGCCACCACATCAGCGACCTCCGAAGGCTCACCCAGGCGCTTCATCGGCGTGCGGCTCAGGATCTTGAGCCGGGCCTCGTCGCTCGTCAGCACGGCCTTCGCGGCGAGTTCCGTGGCGATGGTGCCGGGCGCCACCGCGTTCACGCGGATGCCACGGTCCGCCAGCGCCAGCGCCATCACGCGGGTGAGCTGATTGATGCCACCCTTGCTCACGTTGTAGCTGGCGATGTTCGGAATGGCCAAAACGCCGTTGACGGAACTCATGTTCACGATGCTGCCGCCGCCCGAGCGCACCATTTCGCGTGCCACAGCCTGGCCCATGAGAAAGGCACCCTTGAGGTTCACGCGCAGTACCGCGTCGAAGTCTTCCTCGGTCACCTCCAGAAAATCCGCAGCGCGGAAGATGCCCGCGTTGTTGACCAATACATCGATGCGCCCGTGCAGCGCCATGGTTTGACCTACCAGGGCATCCACTTCGGACTTGTTGCCCACATCGCAATGAATGTAGGCGGCTTGCGGCACCGCATCGGCAAGAGCACGTCCGCGGGCATCATCCATGTCTGCGATCACCACCTTGGCACCGTCGCGCGCCAGCCTGCGCACGCAGGCCTCGCCAATGCCCTGGGCACCGCCCGTGACAATACACACGCGACCTTGGTGGCCGAAGGAGATAGTTGACGTGGAGAGTGTTTGGGACATGCCAGCCATCGTAGTCAATTGAAAAGGGCCGGTCACTGAATGTTTACGCGGAGGGGATCGTTCCCTGAGCTGGGCGCGGATGTCGGGGTTGTGGCGACGGATACTCAGCTGCCAGTTTGGTAGATACGATGTATAGGTCATTTTCACCGCCCGCCTGAGTTAATAGTTTCACACAGGTTGTCCACATAATCCCGTCTTTGTTTTCCAGGGCGCGGAATGGCCATTGGAGTTAAGCCAGGCTGGGTGCCTCGCGGCGGGCCGTAGCCGGGCCATGGAGCGTCCGAGGCGGCAGGGGCAGGGGGGACTAGCTGGAGTAGGACTCGCAGGCGCGCTGGGGGCGTTGCGCCCTCAGTAGGAGGCACGCTGCGCTGCGGGATGAGGACATGGGGCGCTGCCCCATACCCCATAGTCATCAAATTTGATAGCGGCAGCGCCTGAGTTACCGCCGTTTTTTCCTTCCGTGTTCTAAAGTGTTTATGGGATAAATCTAGGGCCGGCGCTTCGCGCCGCCCCCCGGCTGGCGCCGTGGGGCCCGGCGCTGCGCCCCCGGCCGGGGAGACGCTACGCATCCCCCCAGCCGCTGTCGCACCGCCTCGCCCTCGCACCATCTCATCAAACATGGCTGCCCGGCGGACCAGAAGTGACCACCAGGACCCATCCTTGCCCGTCAGCGGGTAGCCCTCGGGCGTGTACAGCGTGCCCCCGGCGAAGTACCAACCAGCCCAGGACTCGCCGGGCAGCTCCATGCCATTGAGCAGCCGCAGCAGCCGGTAGGCCGTGTACGGGATGTCGTTCTTACCGGTTTCCCAGTTATGTAAAGTCCGCTCGGTGACGTGAAAGTTTTTCGCGCAGGTGGCCCGGTCCCATCCCAGGTTCAGGCGCATCGCCTTGAAGCGCTCCCCAAGCTGGGCGCGGGTTTCGGGATCGTGGTGCCTCAGGCCCAGCCGCTGGCGTACTAGATACGATGTATATGCTCATAATCGCCACGCCCTAGATAATAATCTTCATCTGATATTAAAAAAATAGGGGACGGGTCAATTTTTAGACTTGTCCACATAATCTAGCTTTTGTTTATCAGGGCGCGCAAGCACGGTCGGCTGTGTCTTTACTGCCGCGCTCCGCGGCGGCAGATAAGGGGAATGCACAGGTCCCGACAGGGCAGGGGATTGCAGGGCGCCCGCGCCTAACGGCTGCGGGCGCCCTGGTGACGTTGCGCCCTGTGCCGTGGGGCACGTCGGGCGACCGAACGTGGACATGGGGCTTCGCCCCATCGCATAGCCCTGCTGGCGCAGCCACTGGCGATACAGGTCATCAGTGAAGCGCGTCATGAGGAAGCCTCATCCTGCTTGACCGTACGAGAGCTGCCCAACTGACGCCACAGATTCAGGCGCTCCACCTCGGGCAAGAAGTCCCCGAAGCCATAGCCATAAGCCATGGCCTTGATGCGCATAGAGAAGCAATCGGCCAGCCAATCAGCAAAGGTTTCCCTGCTGGACCATGCGCACAAATCGGCGTCCAAGAAACGTTCACCTTCGGGCGGGAAGCATTCCCGGCGTGCCATCTCGAAGGCACCCAGAGCGTGGCGCGTGACGTCCTCGCGGGTGATCCAGTCCCAGCAATCGGACGGGATTTTTTCGGGGGGGAACTCATGAGGGGCGTTCATCGGACACCCCCAGCCGTGGCAATTGCAGCCACGCAAAGCATAGAATTCAATTCAGCCATTTCGATTACCTCAGCGGGTTTTTCAATTGGTCAGCACGGCCCGGGTGTTCCACCACCTGGGCTGTGCGCTTTTATGAAGGCGCGTCCTGCGCCTCAACGCCCTCCATCAATTTGTTGATACTGCGCGTCAGCCTCCACGCTTGCCGCGCCGCTTGCCTTTCGCCAGCTCGCGTCCTGGCTCTGCATAGGCGGGACGCTCCCGCGTGGCCCAGTATTCGGCCTCAAGCTGGCGCGTATGGCGTTCGATCTGTTCGAAGCTGGGGTCGTGCCCGTCTTGGCCGAGGATTTCATCTCGGCGACTGTCCCATGCGGGCTCCGGGTCATGCCAGGGCCACATCTCGGGGTCTGGATAGATGAGCTTCCACTTCTCGTCATATCCGATCGGTTGCCCGTTGTCGTCAAAGGCTTGATCTGCAACGGCCTGGAACTCGGCTTCATCGAGCCTTGCGCGTCGTCGCTCGCTTTGAGTGGGCGCCCGGGGAGCGCTGGCTTCCGGGGCGGGCTTGCCTGCGCCGTTGACGTAGGCATCGACACAAACGCAGAGGAAGGCATTGAAGCTGATGCCGATGGCTGCGGCCCGCTCGCGGGCTGCTGCTTCAAGGTTGGGCCGGAGCCGGAGGGGGTAGGACATGATATCAATCTGTAATCAAACTGGTATGACGCAGAAATCATAGGAGCCATCAAATCTGATGTCAACTTGCGATCACCAGTGATATCAAATCTGTTGATATCACCGCTCCTGCAAGTTGTTGATACTGAGACAAGCCCAGGCGCTTCGCGCCCCTGGCCGTGGCGCTGCGCGTCCCGACCAGTGACGCACAGCGCCTGCCGAGCCCCAGCCATCAACTGACCGAACATCGCCGCTTGACGCACCAGCAGATGGGCTGCTGCCGGAATTCTGGACACCGACCTAAGCTCCTTGAGCTTGTTCGAACTGTACTGGGCTGACGTAGCCGATCGTCGAGTGCCGCCGAGTCGGGTTGTAGAACCGCTCGATGTAGTCGAACACATCAGCCCGCGCCTCCTCTCGGGTTCCCGCCATGAAAGCACCAGCCACGCCAGGACTCGCCGGGCAGCTCCATGCCGTTGAGCAGGCGCAGCAGCTTGAAGGTGGCATAGGGAATGTCGTGTTTGCCGCACTCCCAGTTATGTAAAGTCCGCTCGGTCACATGAAGAAGCTTCGCGCAGCCGGACAGGTCCAAGCCCAGGTTGCGGTACATGGCCCGGAACTTCTGCGCCTGTTGTAGACGGGTGTCACGGTCATTGCGCCGCAGCCTCAGTCCCAGGCTACTAGATACGATGTATATTATGTTAAATAATTGAACTGACTAATCCTGCCGCTTACTCGATGGTGTCGGGCCAACGGAATTTTGGTAACCGGACCAAAAATTTTGGTAACCCTCTACTGAGTAGCTCCACGGTCAAACGAGAGCCCGCTCGACTGCCTCAATGACAAGCTGGCGCCCAGCATCCGAAGTACGAGCAGCAACAGCTGCCAAGTACGTTGAAGCGATGGGCTCAGCCAACCGACACGCCTGACTCAGCTCGTAGGGTATGGCGTGCGGGTCAGAGAGGCCGCAACCGGCAAGAACCGCTTCGGCCTTCTGCATCGACTCCAGACCGAACATAGAGCACACGGCTTCGACTCCATGAGTTCTCACAGTTTCAAGCGCCCACAGTTCAGGACAGCTTGCACCTGGAAGCACGCCTTTGAAGAGTCGCGTGCTGGCACCTCCTCGCGTAGGGCCTTGGCTTCGTCCAGGGTGCAGCACAGGCTGAAGGCCTTGCTCATGGCCAGCGCACTGTCAGCAAAGCGCTTTTTGCCGTCACGCTTGCTGTCCTTGCCCTCGGACTTGATGCCCAGAACGTGGTTGGCTGCACCCGCCAGGGTCTTGTGGCCACCTGTGAGGAAGCCTGAGTAGTCATA
This sequence comes from [Acidovorax] ebreus TPSY, assembly GCF_000022305.1. Classification (NCBI taxonomy): domain Bacteria; kingdom Pseudomonadati; phylum Pseudomonadota; class Betaproteobacteria; order Burkholderiales; family Comamonadaceae; genus Diaphorobacter; species [Acidovorax] ebreus. Next base: position 1,987,498 of record NC_011992.1, on the reverse strand, counting down.
CCCGTGCAGCATGGCGCGCAGCACGTCCATCTTCTCCAGTAGCACCGACAGGGCCTCGTGGGCATCCACGGTAGGCTTGCCGCGGCCTTGGCTGGCGGTGTACTCCTTCATGGCGGCCTTCAGTTCATTGCCGATGCCGATATAGTCCACGACCAGGCCGCCCTGCTTGTCCTTGAAAACACGGTTGACGCGGGCAATCGCCTGCATCAGGTTGTGCCCCTTCATGGGCTTGTCCACATACATGGTGTGAACGCAAGGGGCATCGAAGCCGGTGAGCCACATATCGCGCACGATGACCAGGCGCAACGGGTCCGTGGGGTCTTTGAAACGTTTTTCCAGGCGTTTCTTGACCTGGGCGCTGTAGATGTGGGGGCGCAGCAAGGCTTTGTCGCTGGCGCTACCAGTCATCACAATCTTGATGGCACCTTTTTCTGGGTCGCTGTCGTGCCAGTCGGGACGTAGCTTCACGATTTCGTTGTACAGGTGCACGCAGATGTCCCGGCTCATGGCGACCACCATGGCCTTGCCGTCCTGGGTCTTGTTGCGCTCCTCGAAGTGCGCCACCAGGTCAGCGGCCACGCTGGCCACGCGGGGCGTGGCGCCCACCACCTTTTCCAGCGCAGCCCAGCGGCTTTTGAGTTGCGCCTGGGTACTTTCTTCTTCGTCCTCGGCCAACTCGTCAACTTCATCATCAAGAAAGGACAGGTCCTCTTCCTTGAGTCGAAGCTTGGCCAGCCGGCTTTCGTAATAGATGGCGACCGTGGCCCCGTCTTCTTTGGCCTGCTGCATGTCGTAGACCGAGATGTAGTCACCAAAAACAGCACGGGTGTCGCGGTCGGTACTGCTGACGGGCGTGCCGGTAAAGGCCACGAAGGTGGCGTGTGGCAAGGCATCGCGCAGGTGCTGGGCATAGCCAACCTGGTACTTCGTCAGGTACTCCGGCTCCGCAAAGTCGGCGGTAACGGCTGCTCCCGAGGTCTCGCCGTCGGCCAGGACCAGCGCCTTGGCGGCACTGGCACCCTTGTTCTTGATGGTCTTGAGTTTGGCCTCGAAGCCGTACTGGGTGCGGTGGGCTTCGTCAGCAATCACCACGATGTTGTGGCGCTCTGAGAGCACAGGGAACATGTCCTCATCCTCGCCCGGCATGAACTTCTGGATGGTGGCAAACACAATGCCGCCCGAGGGCCGGTTGCTAAGCAGTTGCCGCAATTGCTGCCGGGTGCTGGCCTGGGCGGGCTGCTCGCGCAGCAGGTCTTGCGCCAGGCTGAACACTCCAAACAGTTGCCCGTCCAGGTCGTTGCGGTCGGTGATGACGACGATGGTGGGATTGGCCATCGCGGGCTCCTGCATCACCCGGGCGGCAAAGCATGTCATGGTGATGCTCTTGCCGCTGCCTTGGGTGTGCCACACCACCCCGCCCTTCCCTCGCTGGTTGGCAGCACTGTCGGGCCGGGAGGCGGCCACCACATGCGCGATGGCAGAGCGCACAGCATGAAACTGGTGGTAGCCAGCAATTTTCTTAACAAGGCTGCCGTCGTCTTCGAACAGGACGAAGTAGCGCAGGTAGTCCAGCAGGTACTGGGGTGCCAGGGCACCGCGCACCAGCGTTTCCAGCTCGTTGAACTCCCCCAGCGGGTCCAGGTTCACGCCGTCGATGGTGCGCCATTGCATGAAGCGCTCGGCATTGGCTGACAGGGAACCGAGCCGCGCCTCGGTGCCATCCGAGATGACTAGCACCTCGTTGTACTGGAATACGTCCGGTATGTGCTCCTTGTAGGTCTGAATCTGGTCATAGGCTTTCCAGATGTCGGCGGCCTGGTCAGCAGGGTTCTTTAGCTCCAGCAGGACCAGCGGCAGGCCGTTGACGAACAGGATGATGTCGGGGCGGCGCGTGTGGTGCGGCCCCTTGATGGTGAACTGATTGACCGCCCAGAACTCGTTGCGCGACGCCTCCGACCAATCAACCAAGCGAACAAAGTCACCACGGGTTTCGCCTTCCTTCTGGTACTGCACCGGCACTCCACCGACCAGCAGCTTGTGGAAGGCCCGGTTGGCCGACAGCAGGGACGGGATACCCAAATCCAGCACCCGGTGCAGGGCGTCTTCACGGGCTGCCGTCGGGATGTGCGGATTCAGGCGCTGGATGGCTTCACGCAGTCGAAACGATAGGACGACTTGGCGGTAATCGGCACGCTGGGGGTTGATGCCGTCTTGGGCGATATCCAGCCCATTGTGGAGTGAGTAGCCAACATCAGCCAGCCAGCCCAGGGTTTCCTTTTCCAGTTGGTCTTCAGTCATGTCTCACTTTTAGCTTGATTCAGTACCGTGACGGGTGCAACTTTGATGTGAAGTTCAGGCCAGACGTTGACTTACCACCTCAATGACGGGGGATTGATGCCAAAAGCTGTCGGAGACACAGAGCTTGTCATTCTCCACGTCAAATCGAAGAACTTCCATCCGTAACCCAGGCCCCATTTCAAACATCGGCAGCGGAACATCAAACCCCGTCCAGGCTGGATAAATCAGCGCCAGCTTGCCCTGCCCCGTCAGATAGCGCTGACCATAGGCCAGCATCTGATAGAAATCTCCCTGGGCCAGTCCATAGTTGTTGGCGCGGTTGTCTGCCTCCAGTCGCTTCCATTTGGTGTCCAAAACCATCACAGCGGCACCGTTGTGGTTGCGCAGCAGCAGGTCAGGGCGCAACTGGAACATCCGGCGCCCGTCATGCCAGCAAAGGTACTCGCTGGCAGCCTGCGCAGTCAGGCATAGATGCTGCGGCAGGTGCTTAAGTAGCCAGCGGGCCACGTAGGATTCGAAGAGCTTTTCCATCGGAAACAACAGGCTTAGCCCCTGTTGGTCACCGGCAAGCGCAACGGGCATGCCTTGCCCCAGCACCAGTTGGCACCATGGATAGATAGGCTGGTAGTGCGACATCAAGCGTGTGCGGGACCACGCCCGCCAGTCCTGTTGTGGCTGTGTGCTGGCTGGCACCTCGTGAAGGCGGGCACTCAGCTCCTGGGCCAATCGCCAGTTGTCGGCCTGGTTGGTTGCGTGGCGCACACGCTCCAGAGCCAGCTTGAGGAGACGGTTCTCCGCCCGGTCTGGCACGAAAACATCATGGCGCACATGGAAGTGATGGGCGCGTCCAGGAAGCTGACGCATTTGGGCGGTCGTGTGAAGTTGGCCCCGCAGGTAGGGCAGCTCTTCCTCCACGCGCACATAGTCTTGTCGCAGGCCTTGCTGCACCAATCTCTGCAAGCTCAGCAGAAATTGGCGCATGACCCATTCGGTCAGCGGTACATCAAAATGCTCAAGTGCAGCCTCCCCCGCTTCTTTTGCGGGGAGGTCCAACAGCGACGCAACCATCTTACGGAGCATGGCCCGGCTACAAGAGGCATCGTCTTCATGGTCATGCGTTTTCGGCAGGATTTCCAGCGTAGTGCCGCATGGCGTCTGAATCACGCCCACCAGACTGTCCAAGCGCAACCACTGCCGACCCTCCACCTCCAGAAGGCTTGCGCCTCCCGGGCGCAAGCGTGACTGCAAAGCGCAGAGCCAATCAAATGCTGTGGGGCTGACATGGTGGGTATCGAGGGTGTTAATGCAGCTACCAGTGGTCAGGCGTGCATGCTCTCGGACGGTGACCATGTCTGTTTTCACTGCGCCAGCACGCTTTCCTCGTCGTCCTCTTTGAGCAGAACGTTTGCATGTGACACCGCAGGGGCGCCTACCGCATTCAAAATTGCCGCGTAGCTGTCCAAGCGGTCAAACGCTTCTGCATTCACAGCCCAGCTTTGGCGGTGCCGAGGCACTTGCACAACTGCTTGCCACCATTGAGCGCAGTGATATCCAGGTCGATGCCAGTGGCAAGCCAGTGGATGGGCAGCTTGTGCACATAGTCTGTCCTAACCCCTGGGGGTACGTCTGACTCATATTGGTACGAGCCCGTGACTACGCCGACAGCCTGAATGGTCTTGACCGTCTTGAGGCAAACCACCACATCCCCTGGCTGCACGTTGAATCCAAAGTGGCGCAGCGAGCTTTTTTCCTTGCCGCCCAGTTCAGCCATCTTCTCAAAATTCTGCGTCAGCAAGTCACCGGCGTTCTCCCACCCAATGCGCGCTTCGCCGTGGTTAAAGCAGTAATTTCGCGTGACCCCGTCGCTTGCCGCTTCTTCGATGGACATCTTCCACACCGTTGCATCGGGGCGAATGCCGACCTGTGCCTCAGATACCTTATCGCGCTTTGCATCGTCGCAAATGCGCTTGAAGACGCCCGCCTCTACGCGGTAAGCCAGCCCACCAGGTGACTCGCCGTCCTCTTGCACGTCATCGGTTACAGCGCGGATGACCCACTCGTTCAGGGTCTGCGGTACACAGCCAATCTTGGGGGCGATGGATTCAATGGCGGCCCACAGCGATGGGTAATCCCCGCGCTGCTCCTGCACCATTCTCACTGCGCGCTCACGCACCTCGGGCGAGAACTTGTTCGTCTTCTTCATGGCTCAATCCTCTCAGAGTGTTGAGCCTCCTCAAAAACCGGGGCGATTCAGTGTCGAGACTGACGCCATTTTCCCTTCGGGTCGGCACGCGGCTGGAAATCGGGGGGTCGCGATTCTTGGTGTCCAAGTGCGAGCGGATGGCCTCTACCGTTGAACTGCAACTTGAAGGTTATGCAGGGCCCGCTTCGACTGTGAGCAGAAACGAGCTCGCGACCTTGGTGGCCAGCGAACAAGCTCGGATGTTGGACGACCTGGAAGAGCCGGAGCCTTTGGGGGTGCGTCGTCGACAGTGGACTGACATTTCGCACCTCTCCATCCCGCGAATGTTCGACTGGCACAGCAAGGTCTATTTACTGAAGGCGTTGTTACCGTTGGAGGGGCGCTCACCCAAATCAAAAGTTTTCAGGGAGACCCTCGCCCAGGCCAGCGCCGAATTGTCGGTTTGGCATGCCGAAATGGGGACTGGATACGCCCCTGACTGGTCGGCTTGGACGCTGTATCACGACATCTTGCGATGGCGCTATGCGGGTCACGACATGGCGGCCTTGCAGAAAAAAGGCGTTGAGTACAGCCCATGGTCCAAGAGTCGTGAGTTGTATGACCTTGCACGAGAAATTGCCGCCGAGGTACTAAATAAAGAACCTGCTGTTTCAGCGGCGGGGCTGCACCGGCAAGTCAACAAGGGGTTGGACAACCTGGAGATGCGGCCATGACCGAATTTTCTGTCTCCATGGAGTTCGTTCGTCAGCTCCTTAAGGCCCACGACAAGTTTGAACAGAAGAACCGCCTGCTTGGTCACCTGTTTGCGGTTCAAGACGTTCGTGCGATTGGGAAGCTGCACACATGGTATCCCGGCCAACGGACGGAATTTGATTTCACAAAGTACGGCGTATTTCTGTATCCCAACAGCAATTGGAATCAGCCGGAGCTGTACTTTGATGGCTTAGGTGTCGACCACACGTCCGGAGTAATTGGCAGTTTTGTCACGACAACCAGTCCGACGTCGCGCGATATTGTCCGGTTGTATAAGCGCTACGTCATGCCAAAAAGCACATGGCTGCCATCGAGTCTTTCAGACGTTGCGCAACTGTGGGATGTGTTTGGCCTTCCCCATTTGGTGGCCATGGACAACGGTGCAGAGTTCATCTCGAACGCTACGACCATCATGCTGTTGATGTCAGGCGTCGTGATTTTGCGTATTCCGCCGCGGCGCGGGGACTTAAAAGGCACCGTGGAACGATGCATTAACACCGTGGAGTCTCGGTACATCCATCACATGCCGGGCTACATTCCCAAAGTCGCCGTGGGGCTCAACCCTAAATACAGCAAAGTCCGTGAAAGGGCCAAGAGCGCTGCACGCTTGACAGTACAGGAATACGAACACCAGTTGGCGCAGCACATTATTGAATACAACCACGAAAAACACCCGCACCTGAAGATTCCTCGCATTCATGTATATCGAAATGGTCTGGAAATGGCTCCGCCGCTCCTTTTGACTGGCCAGATTCAGCAACGACTGACCTTTGCCCTCACTTATGAGGTGAAATTAACGCGGGAAGGGGTGGAGGTGGAGACCCTGCGATTCAACAGTGAAGACCTTCACGCCGCATACCGAAGCTACAGCGGAACAGTGGTGGTCAAGTTAGACCCAGACGATGTTCGGTCGGTGCTGGTCATCGTGCCGCAATATGCCGAGCCGATTGAGGCATTTCTGACCACATATTCACTGTCAGAACGGTCCGGTCTTGAACTGCTTCAGATGGCAATCAAGGCCAATAGCAACGCGAGTGCGGCGGCGCAAACCGGTAAGCCCGTCGCTGCTCCGATGCATTTTGGGTCGGTTCTGGCGGACCTGCAAGAAGCCACCGAGCTGCGGATTGCTGGAACCACAGCACGTAAAGAAATCCAGGCCGTGACCCAGGCCGCTGCCATGCCGCCAGCGGCCCGCCCGCCTGCCGCCCCGTCGCTTTCGTTGGACGAACTCTTGAAGGGGTCAGAGCTTGACGACGAAGCCTGAATATTTACTCACGTTCCAGCGCGACCTGCTCGACAGCGTTTTGATGTCGTACGAAGAGCTGCTGCGCGGCCGGAACTCCCAAGGTCTGATTCTCATGGGCAGTTCAGGCGTTGGCAAAACCCATGGTCTGGATGTGTTGGCTTCCAACTTCCTTGATTGGGTCCAGCGCGAGCCGTGGGCTGCCACAGCCGGGATACAGCCAATAACCCCTGTGTTGCGCTATGCGGCCGATGCCAAAGCGGATGCGAATTCAATGTTGACGCATCTGCTCGCGCGCCTGGGCAAAGTGGTGCTGAAAGAAAAACGGCCAGGGCTTGGCAAACTGGAAGCGGATTTCCTGCAGGCCATGCATGCCCGCCGTGTTCGGCTGTTAATTTTGGAAGAGTTCCACAACGCCATTTTGAAAGGCACCCCGCAGCTGCGCGGCCAAGCCGCACGCCTGCTGAAAAACATCTGGAACATGGCGCCCGAGGATTCCAGCCTGGGATGGTCGAAACCAGCTCCAGGCCGCGACGACTGGCGGGTCATCATCGTCGTGTCGGGCACCGAGGAGCTGTTGCCAGTTTTTGATAAAGATGCCGAGCTTAGCTCCCGCTTCAGCACCATCGTCCGTGCCCCACAACTCGGATTCACGCCTCCAGCGGCCTTCAAGGAGTTCAGGGGCGTGCTCAAGCAAATGGTTGCGCACGAGGAGTTGACTGGCTGGCTGGTCGCCAACGACAACGACTTGGCGGCCCGAATCATGTTGGCCTGCAACGGCCACTTGCGTCTGCTTGAAAAGTTACTCCAGCGAACAGCCACTTTATGGAACAAGGCCGGCAAAAACCGTGACCTTCCACCCCTGGCCTTGTTGGCCCAGGCTTTTCCGGCCATCAACAGCAGTGGCGCGACGAATCCATTTGAATTGGCGCCGGAGGAACTTCAGAACCGCGTGGCATCGGCCTTGCGTCAATCTAACAATCAACACAAGGACTGGTCATGACTGCAGGATTTTTGCCTGGCTGCTACAAAAACTTCCCGCAGGAGACGGGTGAGTCACTGCCAGGCTACTTGTTGCGACTGTCTCACGCGAACGGGTACGACGGCATTGCCGACCTCTTGCGGGCATGCACTGGGGTACGAAAAGCAAGTGCAGCCCAAATGGTTCACGCCTTGCGGCTGTCAGAAAACGACCTCAAAACGATGTCCCGGGTGGCCGTGGGCGACGACCGCCACCTCGTGCACCACCTTGGTTTCGCCATCATCGACGGGGCCATCGGCTTGCACAACACACGAGTGGATGACGACGCCTGGCTGGCAGGTCGTGCCCAAGTTTGCCCTCGTTGTCTGGCGGCGCGAGGCGTCCTCTTGGAAGAATGGGATTTCGCCCTGGTGACGGTATGCACGGAGCACGGCAGTCTGCTGCTTGACGAGTGTCAAGAGTGCGGCGGCGCCATCACTTGGAATCGGTCCCACCCCAGCCATTGCGAGCATTGCGGCGCCGACTTCAGGCACGCCAACGCCAATGCCGCACAGAGCGCAGAGGTCGACGTCGCGGGCGACTTTGCTGCCGTGGCACCGTTTCGTTTTCTGGGACATGGCGCTGAAGGCCTGACGCAGCAGTGGGACGCAGGATTTCGGATATTCAAAGGACTGGCACTGAATCGCCGGCACTGGGCTGCGGTCGAAGTCCCACCAAAGTACTTGCGGGACATGAGTTTGTCCGAGCGCCACCAAGTCACTCAACTGCTGGCCCGGGTTCGTCACGACGGCAGCTACCATCTGCCTGCACTTGCTGGGCACACAGAAACCATCCTTGAGCCGTTGCGTTCCATCCCCAAACCAACCGCCATCCGAAAACACGCGATGCGCATATGGCAGGGTGAATTGGGTATTCCGCGGCCGTTGGCCGAGGCGTTGTCGTACTCAATGCCGTTCAGCGATGAGCCACCGGGGCATGAGGTTTTCCAAGGACGTCCACCGTCGTTCTATTCAAACGAAGCCGTTGCGGATTTTCTGGGCGTCAGTGGGCCCACCGTCCACGCACTCATCAAAGCCAGAAAAATTGCCATTCCAGCTATGGGTGAGGCCTTCGACATTGATGAACTACTCGGGGCCCAGCGGTTTTTGAGCGACGGTCTGCTGACTCCCGCTGAACTGGCTATGTTGCTCGGCATCCCCCTGTTCGGTGCTGATGATGCTGGCGAGACCGGTTTGCCATCGTGGAATCCCAGAAACAACTCGGACAGGCGCATCGAGCTGGGGGTTGTCATGGAATACCACTTACAGCTGCTCGCCAAGTTCGATGAACATGTGCCTTTGGCCGGGATGGTCTCGCTTGGAAAGCTGGCGACTCGGACGACAAAACCGCTCGACACATTGATTCGCGGCGTGAAGGTGCTGCTGAGCGGGGCTGTTGGCTCGTTTGCCTGGAGCCGACCATTTAGGTGGGCTGACCTGCTTGTTCCAGAGGATGAAGCAAATTTGATATTGGCTGGCGCACAGCAGGCCTGAAATACCGCGATTGGTCAGCAGGAGTAGGCCTGGTAAGCGGCATCAAAAAAATTCCTAAGAACCCAGGAATTCAGTCGCTGCCCAATATTTCGTGGACACAATTCCTGCTATCGAAGGAATATTTTGATAATTCCTCTTACTTCCGTCCAGTCCGTCGGTGTTGCGATTCGCACGATGCGTAAGCGTGCCAGAATCCGCATCGACGATTTTGCTCTCACTGCAAGTGTGAGCAAGCAGTTCATGACAGACCTCGAAAATGGCAAAGACACTGTACAAATGGGTATGGTGCTCAGTTTGCTGCAGCGCATGGGCGTTCGCGTCAGCTTGGAACTGCCGGACGAGGTTGCCAACGTTTTTCACGCCGAGTTCGACAAAGTGACTCGCCGACGTTCACTTAAAAGCGCATCAAGGTCCAAGCCTGCTCAAGTCAGTTCAAAGTTTCCCTCTGCTCTGGATAGTGATATTCCCACTATGAGCGAACCAACTCACACAGAGCTACCCGACGTTTGGGACAGTTTCTTCTTGGGGCCCCCTGGGGTCAGTGAGGACTATTTGCCCGAGCGCGCCACGCAGAATCAGCCGGAGCGGGATGCCCTCTGATGCTGGGCTACCAGCTGGACACAACCGTCATCTATGTCCTGAAGTGGCGCCCGGGTGACGTTTCCAACAGTGAAACGAGGGGGGGTTTGACTGGCCCTGTTGGACCAATCGCCTGCTACGGTGACACGGCACCAATTAAAGCGGGGTGACGTTGGGGTGTTGGTTACCAAAAATTTGGCCCCGTCTGACGGTCGTCACACGGGGCCAAACGCAAGCTATTGATTTTTAAAGACTTTTGAAAAAGCGCTTCGCCAGGCGAAGAAACACGCGAAGTTTCGTAAGTCGTTGATTTTCTGGCCAACGGGTTACCGAAACTTTGTGGCCCCTACAGATGGCGTACCGAAAAACCGCACGCAGCTCTGGTGGCACCCTGATTCTTCAAAGCGCGCATCCTCTGCACAAAACAGCGCATGCAGATTAAGCACCGCAAGCAGTTTCTGTGGTGGTTTGGTTGGGCGTACCCTTCAACCCCAGTTTGGCCAGCAGTTGGGTGTCGGCCTCTACATCCGGGTTGCTCGTCACGAGCAGCTTGTCGCCATAGAAGATGGAATTGGCACCCGCCAAGAAGCACAAAGCCTGCACCGCGTCGCCAAGCTGCTGGCGGCCGGCGGACAAGCGTACGCGAGCCTTGGGCATGGTGATGCGGGCCACCGCGATCACGCGCACGAAGTCCAGCGGGTCCACCGGCTCGCTGTTGGCCAACGGTGTTCCGGCAACACGCACCAGGCTGTTGATGGGCACCGACTCCGGATACGGGTTTAGGTTGGCCAACTGCGCGATGAGACCCGCGCGGTGCACCGGCGCTTCGCCCATGCCAACGATGCCGCCGCAGCACACGTTGATGCCTGCGTCGCGCACATGGCGCAGCGTATCCAGCCGGTCCTGGTACTGGCGCGTGCTGACCACGTCGCTGTAGTACTCGGGGGCCGTGTCCAGGTTGTGGTTGTAGTAGTCCAGTCCGGCATCCTTCAGCGCCAGGGCCTGGTGCGACTGCAACATGCCCAGCGTGGCGCAGGTCTGCAGGCCGAGGTCCTTCACGGCGGTGATCAGCTCGCTCATCTTCTCGATGTCGCGGTCCTTCGGTGCTCGCCAGGCGGCGCCCATGCAAAAGCGCGTCGCGCCGGCGTCCTTGGCGGCTTGCGCTGCCTGGGTTACCTCCTGCACGCTCATGAGTTTTTCGGCCTTCACGCCGGTATCGAACTCCGCCGACTGGGGGCAGTAGCCGCAGTTTTCCGGACAGCCGCCTGTTTTCACGGACAGCAGCGTGGCCAATTCGATGTCGCCCTGGGGCCAATGTGCGCGGTGCGTGGCCTGCGCGCGCCAGAGCAGTTCCATGAATGGAAGATCGAGGAGCTCCTGTACCGCTTGAATGCTCCAGCCCTCCCCTCGCTGCGTCGCAACACTCTCGGCAACGCGAGGATGAAACTGCAGGGTCTGGGTTGTATGCGGGGCTGTCGTGGCTGAGGTCATCAAATTTCTCCGGTTCTGCGGTCGCCACTGCTGGGCGCTGCTCCTGATTGTGTAAAGGCTTGAGTGGTCTGTGAAGGTTTAGCGTTCAAAAAGCAGGATGAAAAAAGATGTGCCTAAAAGAAGCGTATTTGCGTTATTTTTAATGTATCTTGAAAGCATATAAGTGAAAAAGCGGGAATGAAGATGGAGGAAGCAAGTCATGTTGTTCATCTGCCATCAACTCCCATTTAACTCCCCTTAATTACCAGAAACACCCTGCTGTTCTTGCTGAAGATGCGGCATGACCATAAAAAAAGCCCTGGTCGCATGGACCAGGGCTCTCTTGTTTTTCAGCAGTCAGGCGGTTGCGTCGAAGTTTGTCTTTTTCAACCCAACGCCGCGATCACCTCGGGCGGCGCCTGCACCAGTTCGATCAGGACACCCTCCCCGGCGATCGGGAATTCGTCATTGCTCTTGGGATGCAGGAAGGTGATGTCGTAGCCCGCCGCGCCTTTGCGGATGCCCCCGGGCGCAAAGCGCACACCCTGTGCGGTCAGCCATTCCACCGCCTTGGGCAGGTCATCGATCCACAGGCCGATGTGGTTCAGCGGCGTGGCGTGCACGGCAGGCTTTTTCTCGATGTCCAGGGGCTGCATGATGTCCACCTCCACCTTGAAGGCGCCCTGCCCCATGGCAAGGATGTCCTCGTCCACGTTCTCTCGCTCGCTCTGGAAGGTACCCGTCTGCGTGAGGCCGAGCATGTCCACCCACAAGGTCTTCATGCGCTGCTTGTCGGTGCCGCCGATGGCCACCTGCTGGATGCCCAGCACTTTGAAGGGGCGTGTCATCCATTTACTCCTTTATTGATAGCTGCTAGCGCTTGCAGGGCAAGCGTTAGATGCTGTTTTCATTGAAATTCCAGGATGACCTGATCCACCGCCAGCGATTCGCCCTTGCCCGCGACGATCTTGCCCACCACGCCGTCCTGCGCCGCGAAGAGGATGTTCTCCATCTTCATGGCCTCAATCACGGCCAGCTTCTCGCCGGCCTGCACCTTCTGGCCCGGCTGCACCGCGACGTCCACCAGCAGGCCCGGCATGGGCGACAGCAGGAACTTGGACAGGTCCGGTGGCGCCTTGAAGGGCATGAGCTGGTGCAACCTTGCGCCCAGCGGCGACAGCACCAGCGCGTCGATCTGCGTACCGTTGTGGCTGATGCGCAGCGCCAGCGGGTTCTTGGCCGTACCGCGCTCCACCTGCGCCGTGAAGCCCTTGCCGTTGCACTGCCCCTGCACGCGGATGTCGCCCAGGCCGGCCGTACTGCTGATGCGGTAGGTGGTGTTGCCGATGGTCACGGCGCTGGAGCGGCTCTCTGGCTCATAGTCGGTGACCGTCACTTCATGGTGGATGTTGTTGCCCTGCGCGCCCAGCACCACCACGGTGAACTGCGCGCCCACCTGCACCTCATGACCCGTGAGCTGGCCGCTGATGCCCGATGCACGCGCGCGGTAGCGGCGGTTCATGTACGCCGCCAGTGCCACCAGGAACAGCGGATCGTCGTGCGGCACGTCTTCGGCGGCGAAGCCCTTGCTGTAGTGCTCGGCAATGAAGCCGGTGTTGAACTGGCCGGCCACGAATTTCGGGTGCGCCAGCAGCGCCGCCTGGAAAGGGATGTTGCTGCTGATGCCGCGGATCACGAAGCCGTTGAGCGCGGCGCGCATCTTCTCGATGGCGTCGTTGCGGTCCTGGCCGTGCACGATGAGCTTGGCGATCATCGAGTCGTAGTACATCGGGATCTCACCGCCTTCGAACACACCCGTGTCCACGCGCACGCCATACTTCTTGGTCGTGTCGCCCTGGAACATGGACTCCTCCGGCGCCTGGAAACGCACCAGCCGTCCGGTGGAGGGCAGGAAGTTGCGGAACGGGTCCTCGGCGTTGATGCGACACTCGATGGCCCAGCCGTCGCGCTTCACGTCTTCCTGGCGGATGGCGAGCTTTTCGCCGGCGGCCACGCGGATCATGAGTTCCACCAGATCCAGGCCGGTGATGCACTCGGTCACCGGGTGCTCCACCTGCAGGCGGGTGTTCATCTCCAGGAAGTAGAAGTCCTGGTCCTTGCCGACCACGAACTCCACCGTGCCGGCGCTTTGGTAGCCCACGGCCTTGGCCAGGGCCACGGCCTGCTCGCCCATGGCCTTGCGGGTGGCGTCGCTGATGAAGGGGGATGGCGCTTCCTCGATCACCTTTTGGTGGCGACGCTGGATGGAGCATTCGCGCTCGTTCAGGTAGATCACGTTGCCGTGGGCGTCGCCCAGCACCTGGATCTCGATGTGGCGCGGCTCCTGCACGAACTTCTCGATGAAGATGCGGTCGTCGCCAAAGCTGTTGCGCGCCTCGTTCTGGCAACTGGCAAAGCCTTCAAAGGCTTCCTTGTCATTGAACGCCACGCGCAGGCCCTTGCCGCCGCCACCGGCCGAGGCCTTGATCATCACCGGGTAGCCGATGCCCTTGGCGATCTCCACCGCGGCCTCGGGCCCGGCGATGGGGTCGTTGTATCCGGGGATGGTGTTCACGCCCGCCTGGTTGGCCAGCTTCTTGGAAGCGATCTTGTCGCCCATGGCGGCGATCGCCGCATGCTTGGGGCCAATGAAGACGATGCCCTCCTCCTCCACCCGCTTGGCGAAGGCTTCGTTCTCGGACAGGAAGCCGTAGCCTGGGTGCACGGCCTGCGCGCCGGTCTGCTTGCAGGCGGCAATGATCTTGTCGGCCAGCAGATACGACTCGCGGCTGGGCGCAGCGCCGATGTGCACGGCCTCGTCGGCCAGCTTGACATGGCGCGCGTCCTTGTCGGCGTCGGAGTAGACGGCCACGGTGGCAATGCCCATCTTCTTGGCCGTGGCTATCACGCGGCAGGCGATTTCGCCTCGGTTGGCAATCAGAATTTTGGTGAACATGACGAGTTCCTCAGGAGGGAATTCAAAAACCGGTTACTAAAACGTGGGGGCACTGCGGACGCAACTGCTCCACAAACCGCTGCTTCTCGCGCGGCGATAGCAAAATGCTGCGCCCTCTTCCATAGCGGATGCGCAGGCGGTCCAGCGAAAGCGCGGGCGAAGACACCCAGCTGCGCGAGGGCGACACCTCGGTCACCTCGGCCAGCGCGATGCGCCAACAAAATGGGCCGCAATGCACGCGCAGCGTGTCCGCCGTGAACGTGTAGTGGGTATCGAGCAGCAGCCAGATCGGCAGAATCAGCGTGGACGCGAGCACGATCCCGAGCACGGCCACCTCGGCCGTTGCGCCCGAGCGCAGGGCCGGCGGCAGCGCCATGCCGACCGCGGCAAGGCCGGTCACGGGGCCGATGGCCAGGATCCAGGCATCGACCCGGGAGAAAAATACGGGGCGGGTGTGCGTCATTGCCGGCCTGGCCTGCTTACAGCGGAATGTTCCCGTGCTTGCGCCACGGGTTATCAAGCTGCTTGTTCTTGAGCATGGCCAGGCTGCGGCAGATGCGCTTGCGTGTCTCATGCGGCAGGATCACGTCGTCGATGAAGCCGCGTGCGCCGGCGACGAACGGGTTGGCAAAGCGCGCCTTGTACTCAGCCTCGCGGGCGGCCAGCTTGGCGGGGTCGTTCTTGTCCTCGCGGAAGATGATCTCCACCGCGCCCTTGGCGCCCATCACGGCGATCTCGGCGTTCGGCCAGGCCAGGTTCACGTCGCCGCGCAGATGCTTGGAGCTCATCACGTCGTACGCGCCGCCGTAGGCCTTGCGCGTGATGACGGTGATCTTCGGCACCGTGCATTCGGCGTATGCGTAGAGCAGCTTGGCGCCGTGCTTGATGATGCCGCCGTATTCCTGGCTGGTGCCTGGCATGAAACCGGGCACGTCCACGAAGGTGATGACGGGGATGTTGAACGCATCGCAGAAGCGCACGAAGCGTGCGGCCTTGATAGAGCTCTTGATGTCCAGGCAACCCGCCAGTACCAGCGGCTGGTTGGCCACGATGCCCACGGTCTGCCCTTCCATGCGCGCGAAGCCAATGAGAATGTTCTTGGCGTAGTCGGGCTGCAGCTCAAAGAAGTCACCGTCGTCCACCGTCTTGACGATCAGCTCCTTCATGTCATACGGCTTGTTGGGGTTGTCGGGCACCAGCGTGTCCAGCGACAGGTCGGCGCGGTCGGCCGGGTCGTTGCTCGGGCGCACGGGCGCCTTTTCCTTGTTGTTGAGCGGCAGGTAGTTGTACAGGCGGCGCAGCATCATCAGCGCCTCCACGTCGTTCTCGAAGGCCATGTCGGCCACGCCGCTCTTGGTGGTGTGCGTGATGGCGCCGCCCAGTTCTTCGGCCGTGACTTCTTCGTGCGTCACGGTCTTCACCACTTCGGGGCCGGTCACGAACATGTACGAGCTGTCCTTGACCATGAAGATGAAGTCGGTCATGGCCGGGCTGTACACCGCACCGCCCGCGCAGGGGCCCATGATCATGCTGATCTGCGGGATCACGCCGGACGCCAGCACATTCTTCTGGAACACGTCGGCATAGCCACCCAGGGAAGCCACACCCTCCTGGATGCGCGCGCCGCCCGAGTCGTTCAGGCCGATCACCGGCGCACCGACCTTCATGGCCTGGTCCATGACCTTGCAGATCTTCTCGGCGTGGGTCTCGGAGAGCGCGCCGCCGAACACCGTGAAGTCCTGGCTGAACACGAACACCAGGCGGCCGTTGATCATGCCGTAGCCGGTGACCACGCCGTCACCGGGGATCTTGGTGTTCTCCATGCCGAAGTCCGTGCAGCGGTGCTCCACGAACATGTCCCATTCCTCGAACGTGCCGTCGTCCAGCAGCAGTTCGATGCGCTCGCGCGCGGTGAGCTTGCCCTTCTTGTGCTGGGCGTCGATGCGCTTCTGGCCACCGCCCAGGCGGGCGAGTTCGCGCTTTTTCTCCAGTTGATCCAGGATGTCTTGCATGGTCGCTCTTTCAGTGAAGTGCTATTTAAATAGTAGCTTGCAGCGCTTGTCCAGATTGCGCCGCAAGCAAATTTCGTGCTGCAGTGGAAGCCGCTACGCGCCCCGCGGCCACGTCCTGCTGCAGGCGGGGCAGCAGCTCGCGCACCTGCGGGTGCTGGCGGAAGGCCTGCTTCAGGCCTGCGTCGATGCGCTCCCACATCCACGCCAGTGATTGCCGCTCGCGCCGCGCGGCCAGGCGGCCGTTGGCCGTCTGCAGGCGGCGGAACTCCTGCACCGCGGCCCAGAAGCCATCCACCCCCTCGCCTTTCAGCGCGCTGAGCGTGATGACCTTCGGCGTCCACAGGGATTCGTCGTGGTGCGCATGCTCGGGGTTGCCATGCATGGACAGCAGGCGCAGGCTGGAAGTGATCTGCGCCTGCGCGCGTGTGGCGGCGTGCGGGTCGATGTCGGCCTTGTTGATGACCACCAGGTCGGCCAGCTCCATCACACCCTTCTTGATGGCCTGCAGGTCGTCGCCCGCGTTGGGCAACTGCAGCACGCAGAACATGTCGGTCATGCCCTGCACGGCGATCTCGCTCTGGCCCACGCCCACGGTCTCGATGATGACCACGTCATAGCCCGCAGCCTCGCACACCAGCATGGCCTCGCGCGTCTTCTCGGCCACGCCGCCCAGCGTGCCGCTGGACGGGCTGGGGCGGATGTAGGCATCGGGGTGGACCGACAGGTGCTCCATGCGCGTCTTGTCACCGAGGATGGAGCCGCCCGAGACGGTGGATGACGGGTCGATGGCCAGCACCGCCACCTTCAGGCCTTGTGCGATCAGGTGCAGGCCCAAGGCTTCGATGAAGGTGCTCTTGCCCACGCCAGGCACGCCGCTGATGCCGAGGCGAAACGCCCGGCCCGTGTGCGGCAGCAGCGCGGTGAGCAGTTCGTCGCCCTGCGTGCGATGGTCGGCCCGCGTGGATTCCAGCAGCGTGATGGCCTTGGCCATGGCGCGGCGCCGCACGGCGGGCGCGCCGTGCAGGATGCCTTCTTGCAGCTGCTGGGGGGTCACTGCGCCTGCGCCTTCTTGATTTGCTCCAGCACATCCTTGGCGCTGGCCGGGATCGGCGTGCCGGGACCATAGACGCCCTTGACGCCTGCACCGTAGAGGAAGTCGTAGTCCTGCGCGGGCACCACGCCGCCCACGAAGACGATGATGTCGTCGGCGCCCTGCTTTTTCAGTTCTTCGATGATGGCGGGCACCAGCGTCTTGTGGCCCGCGGCCAGGGTGGAGACGCCCACGGCGTGCACGTCGTTCTCGATGGCCTGGCGCGCGCACTCCTCGGGGGTCTGGAACAGCGGGCCCATGTCGACATCGAACCCCAGGTCGGCAAAGGCTGTGGCCACCACCTTGGCGCCACGGTCGTGGCCGTCTTGGCCGAGCTTCGCGATCATCACGCGCGGGCGGCGACCGAGCTGTTCGGCGGCCTGATCGATTTCACCCTTGAGCTTTTCCCAGCCTTCGGCCGAGTCGTAGGCAGCAGCGTACACACCGGTCACCTTTTGCGTATCGGCGCGGTGGCGCCCGAAGATTTTTTCCAGTGCGTCGGACACCTCGCCCACCGTGGC
Source organism: [Acidovorax] ebreus TPSY (assembly GCF_000022305.1). Classification (NCBI taxonomy): domain Bacteria; kingdom Pseudomonadati; phylum Pseudomonadota; class Betaproteobacteria; order Burkholderiales; family Comamonadaceae; genus Diaphorobacter; species [Acidovorax] ebreus. The sequence goes on along the minus strand of NC_011992.1, from coordinate 1,969,859 downwards.
GCGTGCGCGAATCGCCTGGATCGACAGATCCAGCAGGTTGCCCTGGCCGCTCTCTGCTGCAGAAGTAAGAGCAGCCAGCGCTTGATCCACGGCGCTTTGATCGCGTTTTGCCTTGATGGCGTTGAGGCGCGCGATCTGGTTCTCGCGCACCTTGACGTTGTCCACCTCCAGGATGTCCACCGGGTCTTCCTTGGCAAGCTTGTACTTGTTCACGCCGACGATGACCTCCTTGCCCGAATCGATGCGCGCCTGCTTCTCCGCAGCCGCGGCCTCGATCTTGAGCTTGGCCCAGCCCGAGTCCACGGCGGCGGTCATGCCGCCCATCGCCTCGACCTCTTCGATGATCTTCCAGGCGGCGTCGGCCATGTCCTGGGTGAGCTTTTCCATCATGTAGGAGCCGGCCCAGGGGTCGATCACGTTGGTGATGTGGGTCTCTTCCTGGATGATGAGCTGCGTGTTGCGCGCGATGCGTGCGCTGAATTCGGTGGGCAGCGCGATGGCTTCGTCCAGCGCGTTGGTGTGCAGGCTTTGCGTGCCGCCGAACACGGCCGCCATGGCCTCGATGGTGGTGCGCACCACGTTGTTGTACGGGTCCTGCTCGGTGAGCGACCAGCCCGAGGTCTGGCAGTGCGTGCGCAGCATCAGGCTCTTGGGGTTTTTGGCGTTGAAGCCCTTCATGATGCGGCACCACAGCAGGCGCGCGGCGCGCATCTTGGCGATCTCCAGGTAGAAGTTCATGCCGATCGCCCAGAAGAACGACAGGCGCCCGGCGAAATCGTCCACGTCCATGCCCTTGGCGATGGCCGTCTTCACGTATTCCTTGCCGTCGGCCAGGGTGAAGGCCAGTTCCAGCGCCTGGTTGGCGCCGGCTTCCTGCATGTGGTAGCCCGAGATCGAGATCGAGTTGAACTTGGGCATGTTCTTGCTCGTGTACTCGATGATGTCGCCGATGATGCGCATCGACGGCTTGGGCGGATAGATGTAGGTGTTGCGGACCATGAACTCCTTGAGGATGTCGTTCTGGATGGTCCCGGCCAGCTTGTCCTGGCTCACGCCCTGCTCCTCGGCTGCCACCACGTAGCCGGCCAGCACGGGCAGCACGGCGCCGTTCATGGTCATGGAAACAGACACCTTGTCCAGCGGAATGCCGTCGAACAGGATCTTCATGTCCTCCACGCTGTCGATGGCGACGCCCGCCTTGCCCACGTCGCCCGTCACGCGCGGGTGGTCGGAGTCGTAGCCGCGGTGCGTGGCCAGGTCAAAGGCCACCGACACACCCTGCCCGCCCGCGGCCAGCGCTTTGCGGTAGAAGGCGTTGGATTCTTCGGCCGTGGAAAAGCCCGCGTACTGGCGGATGGTCCAGGGGCGCACGGCGTACATGGTGGCCTGCGGGCCGCGCAGGTAGGGCTCGAAGCCCGGCAGCGTGTTGGCGTAGGGCAGGTCCTGCGTGTCTTGCGCCGTGTACAGGGGCTTCACGCTGATGCCGTCGGGCGTCACCCAGTTCAGGGCATTCACGTCGCCGCCGGGCGCGGACTTGGCCGCGGCCTTGGCCCAGGCGGCAAGGTCGGCGGACTGGAAGATGGGATCAGGATGGCTGCTCATGGCGGGGGCGCTTTCGCAAAGATGGCAAAGAGATGTGGTTATGCGTGCTGCGTTTTCGCAATTTTGCGGAGTTTACCTGATCTGTAATTATTAATTCTTAGTTTTTTTCAGGTACAGTCCGCCCATGTCAGCCGTCACCCTCACTCCCCGCGCACTCTATGAACAAGTGGCGGAGCAACTGCGCCAGCGCATCTTCCGGCGCGAGCTGGAGCCTGGCAGCTGGATCGACGAACTGAAGATCGCCGAGGAGTTCGGCATCAGCCGCACGCCTTTGCGCGAAGCACTCAAAGTGCTGGCGGCGGAAGGCCTGGTCACCATGAAGGTGCGCCGCGGCGCCTACGTGACCGAGATGTCCGACAAGGACCTGCACGATGTCTACCACCTGCTCAGCCTGCTGGAGAGCGACGCCGCAGGCGTGGTGGCCGCCCGCGCCACGCCGGAGCAACTGCGCGAACTGGAGCAGCTGCATGCCGACCTGGCCGCCGCCGTGCAGGACCGCGACCGCTTCTTCACCATCAATGAGCGCATCCACATGCGCCTGCTGGAGATGGCCGACAACCGCTGGCGCAGCCAGATGGTGGCCGACCTGCGCAAGGTCATGAAGCTCAACCGTCACAACTCGCTGCTCAAGCAGGGACGCATCGAGGATTCGCTGGCCGAGCACGAAACCATCCTGGCCGCGCTGCGCGCGCGCGACCCGCAGGCCACCGTGGCCGCCATGTCCGCGCATTTCGCGCATGGGCTGGAGGCAGCGGGCTGACCGGGCCCGCCCCTCATCCGCCGTTCTTTTTTCCGTCGCGCGAGCGACAAGTTTGCGAACGATCGTGCGAAAACGCGCGTGCCCGGCCTATGATTCCGCTTTTTGCCCGGCGGCTTGGCTCCGCAATGGCGCCCCGCCCTGCCGGCACGCACTGCACGTATTGCACGCATGAATTCCTCCACCCCCGACCTGCGCGGCGTGCAGACGCTGCCCGAACTGCTGGCGTTCCGCGCCGCCCTCACTCCCCACAGCGAGGCCTACCGTGCCTGCGACCCCGGCACCGGCCAGTGGATCAGCCTGACCTGGGCTCAGACCCAGGAGCGCGTGCAGCAGTGGGGCCGCGCCATTGCCGCATCGGGCCTGCCACAGGGGGCGCGCATCGCCATCCTGCTGCCCAACGGGCTGGATGCCATGAGCATCGACCAGGCCGTGATGGCCACGGGCTGTGTGCCCGTGCCCCTGCATGCCATCGACAATCCGGGCAGCATCGCCTACATCCTGGCGGATGCCGAGGTGTCGCTGCTCGTCGTGGAAGAACCCGAGCAATGGCGGCGCATCCGCGACGTGGGCATGCCGCTTCCGCACCTGATGGGCGTGGTGACGACCAACGCCAGCACCGGGCTGCCCACCGCCGCCGAGCAGGACGTACCGGTCGCACCACTGGCTGCATGGCTGCAGCATGCCGCGGCAGATACGCCGCTGCCCCCGCCGCCCGGCCCTGAGGATCTGGCGGCGATCGTCTACACCAGCGGCACCACCGGCAAGCCCAAGGGGGTGATGCTCAGCCATGCCAACGTGGTGGCCGACGTGAAGGCGGTGCTGGAGCGCATCGCCCCCACGCCACAGGATGTGTTCCTGTCCTTCCTGCCGCTGTCGCACACCTTCGAGCGCACGGGCGGCTACTACCTGCCCATGGCCTCGGGCAGTTGCGTGGTCTATGCGCGCTCGGTGGCGCAACTGGCGGAGGACTTGAAGAATGTGCGCCCCACGGTGCTGGTGTCGGTGCCGCGCATTTATGAACGCGTGCATGCCAAGCTCATCGAGACGCTGTCGCCCTCGCCCTTGAAGATGCAGCTGTTCCAGGCCGCGCAGGCCGTGGGCTGGAAGCGGTTTTGCGCCGCGCAGCGCCTGCCAGCACCCCAGGACGACGGCGCGGGCGGCTGGATGCGCGCCCTGCCCTGGCCGCTGCTGCGTGCGCTGGTGGCCAAGCCGCTGCTGGCGCAGTTCGGTGGCCGCGTGCGCGTGGCCGTGAGCGGGGGCGCGCCGCTGTCGCCCACCATCGCGCACTGCTTCCTGGGCCTGGGCCTGCAACTGGTGCAGGGCTACGGCATGACCGAAACCACGCCCGTGGTCAGCGTGAACACGCTGGAGGATAACGACCCGTCTACCGTCGGCCGCGCCTTGCCGGGCGTGGAGGTGCGCATCGGCGAGAACCGCGAACTGCAGGTGCGCGGCCCCATCGTCATGAAGGGCTACTGGAAGCGCCCCGAGGATACGGCCCGCACCGTCTCCGCCGACGGCTGGCTGGGCACGGGCGACCAGGCCGAGATCGTCGACGGCCGCATCCGCATCCTGGGACGCATCAAGGAAATCATCGTCACCTCCACGGGCGAGAAGGTGCCGCCGGCCGACCTGGAGCTGGCCATCACCGCCGATGCACTGTTCGAGCAGGCCTTTGTGGTGGGCGAGCAGCGCCCCTTCATCGCCTGCGTGGCCGTGGTGCATGCCGAAGAGTGGCGCCAACTGGCCGGGCAACTGGGACTGGACGCCAACGACCCTGCCAGCCTTGCGCACCCCAGCGCCCAACGGGCGGCACTGGCGCGCATCGAGAAGCTGGCGGCCGGCTTCCCGCGCTATGCGGTGCCGCGCGCCGTGCATCTGGTGCGCGAGCCATGGACGATCGAGAACGCGTTCATGACACCCACGCTCAAGCTCAAGCGCACCAACCTCATGGCGCACTACGCGGCCGCCATCGAGGCCATGTACCAAAAGCGCTGATCAGGCCCCCACCGCTTGCAATGACCGCGCAAGCGGGGCCTGGGCCGACCCCGCGTCCCCCTCGCTTCCCGGCACGCGGTAGACGCGCCCGAACCGATTGGCCAGGAAGTCCTCCAGCGCGATCTGCTCTTGCCCGATGAAACCGGCCTGCGGAAGCTGGCCCGCGATGACCAGGTCCAGCGCCGCGCAGATGCCCGCGGCCGTGGTGCGTTGGATGGCGCTGAGCATCTGCCCGCGCACCGATGCGCCCAGGATGTGGGCGGCATAGCTTTCCTGCACCAACCGGCCGTCCCGCTGGCCGCGCGCGCTGGCGAGGATCACGATCACGTCTTGCTGCGTGGTCGGGACGGCGCCGTCCAGCAACTCCTTGAGCAGGTCGCGCCGGTCGCGCAGGCGCAGCTCGTGCAGCAGCAGCTGCAGGATGGCATGGTGGCCGGGGTAGCGCACCGACTTGTAGTCGAGCTGCCGCACGCGCCCCTCCCAGGTCTGGGGCAACGTGCCCAGGCCGCCCGAGGTATTGAAGGCCTCGTATTCCACGCCGTCGATCAGCAGCGTTTCCAACCCGTCGAGCGCAGGCACGCTGGTGCGCCGGCCCTGCACGATGGCGTCGCACGGGTTGCAGTATTCGTTGATCAGGCCCTCGGTGCTCCAGGTCATGGCGTAACGCAGGGCGCCCTGCGGGTAGCGCGGCAGCGCTCCCACGCGCAGTTGCAGCGCTTCCACGCGGTCCAGGCGCTGCGCCAGGGCGTTGCCCACCACGCCGATGAAGCCGGGCGCCAGCCCGCACTGCGGCATGAACGCGCTGCGCGCGCCTTCGGCCAGCGCCTGGATGGCACGGGTGCTGGCCACGTCCTCCGTCAGGTCGAAGTAGTGCACGCCATGGCGTGCACACAGCGTGGCCACCGGCACGGCTTGGTGGAACGGCAGTGCGTTCAGCACCGCATGGTGCCCGGCAATGGCAGCCTCCAGCATGGCGTCGTCCGTCACCTGCAAGGTGGCGGCGCTGTGGACCTGCAGGCGCTTCAGTGCGGCGGCGTCGCGGTCGGCCACGGTGAGCGTGTAGCTGCCCGCGTCCTCCAATAGCAGCGCAATGGCACGGCCGATATGGCCCGCGCCCAGGATCAGTACGCGGTGCGGGTGGGAAGCATTGACGGGATGCAGGCGGGTCATGGCGGTCTCCTTGCGTTGTCGTTCGGTAGAGCCATACTAGGCCGGATCGTTGTCAGTGTGTAGCATCACAACTGTCGATAAAAGCATCAACGATCGTCATATCGACGGCATTGCACGACGTATCGGCAGCATTGGAGACACCCGTGGAACTGGACGCACTGGACCAACAACTGCTCAGCCTGCTGCAGGCCAACGCGCGCGAGGGCACGGCCGAGCTGGCGCGCCGCCTGGGCCTGGCACGCACCACGGTGGTGGCGCGCATTGCGCGGCTGGAGCGTGAAGGGGTGGTCGCCGGCTACGGCGTGCGCCTGGGCCAGCGGCTGGCAGGCAGCGCCGTGCGCGCGTGGTGCGCACTGCGCGTGTTGCCCAAGGCCGGGCCGGCGGTGCTGCAAACGTTGCAGGCCCTGCCCCAGGTGGAAGAGGTTTCGGCGGTGAGCGGGCCGTTCGACTACCTGGTGTTTCTGCGCTGCACCAGCCACGAGCAGCTCGACGGCCTGCTGGACCGCATCGGCCAGCTGGACGGCGTGCAGAACACGCAGACCAGCATCGTGCTCAGCCGCAAGATCGACCGTCGCAGCGTGGGCGGTTGATGCTCTATTAATGAGAGCTGCTAGCGCTTGATGGATAAGCGCTGAGGCCGTTTTCCTTCTGTAATCAGCCCAGCAGCCAACCTGCTGCGCCGCACAACGGCACCACCAGCCACGGCGGCACGCGCGCCCATACCAGCGCGGCAAAGGCCGCCAGTGCCAACGCCAGGTCGGCTGGCGCATGGATGGCGCTGGTCCACACCGGGTGGTAGAGCGCCGCCAGCAGCAGGCCCACCACGGCGGCATTCACGCCCGCCAAGGCCGCCCGGGCACGTGCGTTGTGCCGCAGCCGATCCCAGAACGGTAGCGCGCCCGCCACCAGCAGGAATGCTGGCACGAAGATCGCCACCAGGCATACGGCCGCGCCCAGCCAGCCGCCCGCGCCGTGGCCTGCCGCTGCGCCCAGAAAGGCCGCAAAGGTGAACAGCGGCCCCGGCACCGCCTGCGCCAATCCATAGCCTGCCAGGAAATCGTCGGCCGCCACCCAGCCGGTGGCCACCACCTCGGCCTGCAGCAGCGGCAGCACGACGTGGCCGCCGCCGAACACCAGGGCGCCGGCGCGGTAGAACGCATCGGCCAGCACCAGCCATCCTTGAGGCCAAGCGCGCGCAGCCAGCGGCAGCAGCACCAGCAGCGCCGCAAATGCGGCCAGCAGCAGCGCTCCGGTACGCGGTCGCACCCCGGCCGCCAGCCCGCCCTGCGATGGTGGAGCCGGCATGGCGCCCGCGCGCCCCCACAGCCCCAGGCCGGCCAGCCCCGCGACCAGCATGGCGCCCACCTGCCCCACCACGCCCGGCCACAGCAGCGCAAGCGCACAGGCCAGCACCATCAGCAGCAGCCGTGCGGGCCCGCGGCACAGGCTGCGCGCCATGCCCCACACGGCTTGCGCCACCACGGCCACGGCCGCCACCTTCAGGCCGTGCAGCATGCCCGCGGGTACGAGGCCCTGCCCCGCCACCAGGCCCAGGCCCAGCAGCGCCATCACCAGCGCGGAGGGCAGCGTGAAACCCAGCCAGGCCGCCAGTGCGCCGCCCCACCCCGCTTGGCGCAGGCCCAGCGCCAGACCCACCTGGCTGCTGGCGGGGCCGGGCAGGAACTGGCACAGCGCCACCAGGTCGGCATAGGCGTCTTCCGTCAGCCAACCGCGGCGCGCGACGAATTCCTCGCGGAAGTAGCCCAGATGGGCCACTGGCCCGCCGAACGACGTCAGACCCAGGCGCAGGAAGATGAGGAACACCCGCCAGGCGCTGGCGTGGTGGCGGGTGGCGGCGAAAGGAGAAATGGGTGGCATGCAGCGGGCGAGAAACCCCGAGTATCGCTATTGCGCGTGGCGCGCGGATGACTGGCGCCGCGTGCCAGCAGCGGGGCGCGACGCGTGCGCGCGCAAGCAGACCTCCTGATTTTTGCAGCCGCAGCCGCTGTGGGGCATCAGATAGCGCAGGGCCCCATCCACACCCCGCTGCGCAGGCCGGCCGGCGGCTGCTGCGCCCAGACCTGGGCACACACCTCCCAGGCGGGCTCCTGCACGTTCAGGCCCGCGAAAATGCCGTAGCCTTCGCCCGCGCGGATGTCCTCACCCGCGCTCAGGCTCTCGCCGGCCTTGATGGCGCCCTGCGTGTGGATGCACTCGCCCGCCTTGATGCCCCAGCCGGCCTCCAGGTGCGTCAGGCCGCTGATGGCTCCGCCGACCACGATGCCCTGCCCCGCGCGCAGGCTGCCTTCGCCGCTCACATGCCCGCCCACGCGCAGGCTTTTGCCGCAGTCGATGCCGCCGTGCACCAGCAGGTCCTGCCCCACGAAGGCGCTGGCGCCCACGCTGAGCGCGCCGTGGCAGACCACGTCCCACGCCGCGCGCAGGTCGCCGCCGCAGTGCAGCGATTCCTGCACCTGCACGCCCCAGTCGGTGCGCAGGTGGCCGCCGCAGTGCAGCCGCCCATCGCTGTGGATGTGCGCGCCGGCGCGGATGTCCTCGCCCGCCACGATGGCCCTGCCGGCGCGGATGCCGCCCCCTGAATGGAGGGAGCGGCCGACGTGGATCACGCCGTCCACCTCGATGCCTCCGCGCACCTGCACGGTGCCCGCGAACACCAGGGACTCCGCCTCCAGGCTGTCCAGGTGCAGCACTGCGTTCGAGGGGCCGAACTGGCCCAGCAGCCACAGTGCGTCGTCCACGCGGCCGGCGGCCACCAGCTGGTCCAGCGCCTGCTGGTAGCCCACACCGTCCTCGACATGGCGCACGAACCAGCGAAAGCCGTTGGCGCAGGGGCTCTTGGCCCGGAGAAACTGCTTGGTGAATTCCATGCGACGCTCCAATCCTTGCAAGGCGCCCGTGCGGTGCTGCTGCGGGGGCCTGGGGTGACCCGGCGGACGAAGGGCCCGCGCGAGCGGGCGTGGGAAGGCGTCGTCCGCCGTTGCGCAGGGCGGGTGCCCGGCGATGGTGGTTCTGCGCGTTGGAAAGAGGAAGGGTGCTTTATCGCCGGGCGGAGGAATGTGCGACCGGCTGGTATGGCCAGAGCACACGCGCCACGACGCCCACGCGGTTGCGCGCAAGGGTGCGGCGGACGGGTGTGGTCGGGAACATGGGCGCGCATGCTAGCAGTGCGCAGTTCGCGGGACAACCTTGTCGCACGGCGGCGCGCGGTCTTTTGCGCACCGCCGTGCGTGCTGCGCGGCGGATGTGCATGCGCACCCGCCGCGGGCCGGGGATGACGGTGTCAGAACGACACGCGCACGCCCACCGTCACGTTGCGCCCTGCCAGCGGGGCCGCGTCCTTGATGAACGAGGTGTGGGCGTAGGCCAGGCGGTCCGTGAGGTTGCGCGCCTTCAGGTACACCTGCCACGGCGTGCCACTGCCCGTGCGGCTGTTGTAGGCCAGGCCCAGGTTCAGCATGCCGTAGCCAGGCGTGGCGGTCTCGAACGCGGCCACGCGGTTTTGCCGCGCCACCTGCACCCATTCCACCGCGCCGTCCCAGTCGCGCCAGTTGGCATCCAGGCGCAGGCCCACGCGTGCGGGGGCGATGCGCGGCAACCGCGCGCCACCGTCCAGGCGGGCACGCACGCTGTCCCCGAACAGGGTGACCCCCAGGCGCTGCGTGATGCGCTGGCGCACCCGGCCCTCCATGCCGGTAAAGGTGGCGCCCGCCTGGCTGTACTGCAGCAGCTGCAGGCCGTCCAGTTCGTCGAGCGTGCGGCCGTAGATGTAGTTGCGGATGCGGTTATGGAACACGCTCACGTCAAACGTGGTGTCCCCGCTGGTCTTGCGCAGGCTCAGGTCGATGTTGCGCGAGGTTTCCGCACGCAGACTGGCGTCGCCACGCTCGTAGGTGGACGTGGCCATGTGCAGGCCGCGCGCGTACAGTTCCTCGGCGGTGGGCGCACGGTGGGCGCGGGTGATGCTCGCGCCCGCGGCGTAGCCAGGCGCAAAGCGCCACACCGCGCCCAGCGATGCGGAGGTGCCGTGGTGGCGCCGCTCTACACCGCTGTCCTGCGCTTCGGCGCTTTGGCGGTCGTGACGCAGCGCGGTCTCGATGCGCCAGTCGCCATGCCAGTCGCCCAGGCGGTATTCCTCCAGCAGAAACACGCCCCATTGGCGCGTGAGGGTGGGTTGCACGTAGGCCTCTTCTCCCGCGGCGCTGAACTTGCGCTGCCCGGTCTGCAGGCCCAGCACGCCGCGCCAGCCGGCGACGGGCTCGTGCTGCAACTCCACGCGCAGGTCGTGGGCCTTGTTCTTGAAGGTGGTGGCGACGGTGCCCTCCTCCACCTCGTCGTGTACGTAGTCGGTCACGCCCGCGCGCAGGCGCAGCGCGGAGAAGCCGGTGAACGGGTCGCGCAGCTCACCGCGGATGTCCACGCGCTCGCTGCGCAGGTCCACCACAGGAACGGCTTCGTGACCGTGGTCGTGGTCATGCCCGTCGTCCTCGTGGTCGTGCTCGTCATGGCTGCCGCAGTGCAGGTGGTTGCCATGGGTGTGGCAGCCTTCGAAACTGTGGCTGTGGCCCGGCAGGCCGTATTTGGCGTTCTGGCGTGTGAAGGCCAGGCCCAGGTAGCCGCGGCTGCCAACCCAGGACAGCCCCACGCTGCCGGTACCCGTGCGGTTGAAGCTGCCGGGCACGCGGCGCCCCTCGGCCCAGCCGCTGCCCACGCGGTAGTCGTCGGCGTCCCGACCGGCGGCCTCCACGTGCACGGCCAGGTTGCCCGCGCCACCGGTCAGCGCGACAGCGCCGGCCTTTTCGCGTGCCGCACTGCCGGCGCGCAGCTCGGCGCTGCCTTCGTAGCCTTTGTCGGGCACGGCCGTGGGCACCTTGCCGTCCAGCACGTTGACCACGCCGCCCACGGCACCGCCGCCGTAGACCAGCGCCGACGGCCCGCGCAGCACTTCGACCTGCGTGGCCAGCAGCGGCTCGGCCGCCACGGCGTGGTCCGGGCTGACGGTGGAGGCGTCGTGCAGTTCGGACCCGTCAGAGAGCACGCGCACGCGCGGGCCGTCCATGCCGCGGATCACAGGGCGGCTGGCGCCCGCGCCGAAATGGCTGCCGGTGATGCCGGGCTCGCCGTCCAGGGTCTCGCCCAGCGTGGCCTCGCGCTGGCGCACGAGGGCGTCGCCCTCCAGCACAGACACGGGCTGCGTCATTTCGGACACGCCCAGCTGCAAACCGCTGGAGGACACGGTGACCTCGGGCAGGCGGGCATCCGCCTGCGCCCACGCGGGTGCTGCGCTGGTCAGGCACAGCAGCGCGGCCCAGGCCAGCGGGTGCATTGCGCCCGGCATGCGGGCGAAAGGGGTGAAGGAGTTCATACAACGATTTCCGTCAAAAGGCGGCAGGCGCGCGCGAGCGCTTGGGCCGCACGCGGCCGCGCTTGAAAATTGATTCAAAACTGCCTCTAACGCTTATGTATCAAGCGCGAGCAGCTATAAAAAGAGGAGTTTTTTGGCGCCGGCACGCAAAGGGGCGGCGCGAGGCGGGGAGCCTCAGGCGCTCAGGGGCGGAGCGCGGGCATGGAAAGGCGCCGCCCGGCCTGCACGCGGCACGGGTGCTGGGGTTCTGGCAGGGGGCAGCTGCGGCTGTGCCTGGACCTGCGCGGGGGCCTGGCCCAGCGCGGCGCCCACCAGCGTCTGCTCGTCCAGCACCTGGCAGTCCGCGGCGCCGTGCCCGGCAAACAGCGCATGCAGGGTGTCCAGGGCCTGTTGCCCGGCGCTTGCCGCATCCCGTGCATGCCCGTCGTCGTGCAAGGCATGCGCCAGCCCTTGCCCCGCGGGCAGGTGCAACACCTGGTGCATGCGCCCGAGTGCGGGCGCGAGCACCAGCGCCAGCAGCAGCCAGGTCAGGGCCAGGCGGCGGCGCAGTTGCGGCAAGAGCGCGGGTGTCAGGGACATGCGGGCTGGGTGAAAGGTGCAGTCGTCAGTGGGCGTGCTTCATGCCGCAGTACTTGCCGATCGCCAGGTTCTTGCAGGCGGCCTGCAATTCCTTGCGGCAGGTTTCTTCGCCCTTGCCGGATTCCAGGCACTTGGCAGCGGCCTCGTGCGCTGCTGCCATGGCGCGGTGGCGCTCGATGTCGACCTTGGTCTGCTGCGCGGTGTGCTCCTGCGCGTGCGCGACGGCGGCGCAGCCCAGCAGCAGGGTGGCGAGCCAGGGTTTCATGGGTTGCTTCCTCCAAAGTAACACCGCGCCGCTGTTGCGGCGCGGGCCCGGGAGGATAGCGCAGGAACCCGCAGGGATTCCCAAAAGGCTGCGCGGATGCGCCGCTGTGGGAAGGCGGTGGACCCGCTGGCGGCGACCTGGGCCGCACAGCGGTCAGGCGCCGGGTTTGAGGTGCCGTGCGAAGGTCTTGCGGAACTTCTCCACCTTTGGCCCCACGACGAAGGCGCAATAGCCCTGGTTGGGGTGGTTGCGGTAGTAGTCCTGGTGGTAGTCCTCCGCGGGCCAGTAGTTCACCAGGGGTGCCACCTCGGTCACCACGGGCGCGCCAAAGAGCTTGTCCTGCCCCATCTGGCGCAACAGCTCTTCGGCCACGTCCTGGTGTGCGGGGTCGGCGAAGTAGATGGCGCTGCGGTACTGCGTGCCCACGTCGTTGCCCTGGCGGTTGAGGGTGGTGGGGTCGTGCGTGGCGAAGAAGATCTCCAAGATCTCGCGCACGCCGATCTGCGCGGGGTCGAAGGTCACGCGCACCACCTCGGCGTGGCCGGTCGTGCCGCTGCACACCTGCTCGTAGGTGGGCTCGGCTACGTCGCCATTGGCATAGCCGCTTTGCACGTCGGTCACGCCGCGCACGCGGTCGAACACGGCTTCGGTGCACCAGAAGCACCCGCCGCCGAGGGTGATGGACTGCAGATCGGACATGGGATTGCGCCTCGTGAAGGGATGAAAGCCTCATCATAGAAATGAAGCGAAGGCGCCGTCCCGAAGTCTGCCCTTGCGTTGACGGGGGCAAGGCGGGTTGTTATATTACTAACCAGTCAGTCAGTAATTTATGGCCGCCGCCCTCCCCCCAGTCCCCGAATCGTCCGAACCCCCGCGCCGTGGCCGCCGCAAGGAAGCCCGGCCCGGTGAATTGCTGGACGCTGCCCTGGACCTGTTCGTGGAAAAAGGGTTTGCCGCCACCCGGGTGGACGAGGTCGCCGCGCGCGCGGGCGTGTCCAAGGGCACGCTGTTCCTCTACTTCCCCAGCAAGGAAGACCTTTTCAAGGCCGTGGTGCGCAAGAACATTGCGGGCCGCTTCCCTGAATGGGACCTGGAGATGGAAACCTTCGAGGGCACGAGCAGCGAACTGGTGCAGTACTGCTTTCAGACGTGGTGGGAGCGCGTGGGCTCCACCAAGGCATCGGGCCTGGGCAAGCTCATGCTGAGCGAGGCCAACAACTTCCCGGAGATCGCTGAGTTCTACCGCCGGGAGGTCGTGGAACCCGGCCACCGCCTGATCCGCCGCATCCTGCAGCGCGGCATGGACCGTGGCGAGTTCCGCACGCTGGATCTGGACCATGCTGTCTATCTGGTACTGGCGCCCTTGATGTTCCTGATGTTCTCGCAGCCTTCGCTGTCGCTGTGCATCCCGAACCCTGACACGTTCTCCGCGCAGGAATACATCCGCCTGCAGGCCGAGAACGTCTTGCAGGGGCTGTGCGTGCGGCCGACCTAGAATCAGGAGTTTGTCTGAACCACAGTGACCCGCCTCCGGAGTACCCCATGAACATGCCTCTGAACACGTCCGCTGACATTTGCGATCCTACCGAGCAGGCCCGCTACAACATGGTCGAGCAGCAGATCCGCCCGTGGAACGTGCTGGACGAGGCGGTGCTGGAGTTGCTGTTCACCGTGCGCCGCGAGGAGTTCGTGCCTCCGGCCTACCAGGGGGCCGCCTTCATCGACACGCAGATCCCGCTGAACCCCTCGGTGGAAGAAGCCGAGCGCCTGGGCCAGGTGATGCTGGCGCCGCGCGTGGATGCGCGCATGTTGCAGGATCTGCAGGTGCAATCCACCGACCGCGTGCTGGAGATCGGCGCGGGCTCGGGCTACATGGCCGCGCTGCTGGCCGCGCGCGCCGAGCGCGTGGTGTCGCTGGAGATCGTCCCGGAGCTGGCCGAGTTCGCCCGCGAGAACCTGCGCAGTGCCGGCGTGGACAACGCCGAGGTGCGCCAGTCCGACGGCGCGCTGGACCCCATCCCCGATGGTCCGTTCGATGTGATCGTGCTCAGCGGCTCGGTGGCCGAGATTCCCCAGCGCCTGCTGGGCCTGCTGCGCGACGGCGGCCGCCTGGGCGCCTTCGTGGGCCACATGCCGATGATGCGCGCCACGTTCGTGCGCCGCCAAGGTGACCGGTACGAGACCACTCAACCCTGGGATGTGGTGGTGCCGCGCCTGCGCCACTTCCCGGAGCCGACCCGCTTCAAGTTCTGACACCCCTTCAGCGTCCTTCAGGAACCTTTGCATGATCGACCACGTGCGCCCTGCCCAACTGGCCGACTGGCTGACCGCTAACGCCGGCAGCCGCCCGCTGGTGCTGGACGTGCGTGAGCCATGGGAGCTGCAGACCGCCAGCGTGACGCCCCAGGGGTTTGAGCTCGTGGCCATCCCCATGGGGGAGCTGGCCGCACGGCTGGATGAACTGGACCCCGCCCGCCCTGTGGCCTGCTTGTGCCACCACGGCATGCGCAGCCTGCGGGTGGCGGGCTTCCTGGCGCACCAGGGCTTCGACCAGGTGGCCAATATCACGGGCGGCATCGAGGCCTGGTCGCATGAGCGCGACCCGGCGGTGCCCCGGTATTGAGCCACCACGGACGTCGCCCGGCGTGCTGCAGCCTTCCCATTGATCACCGCAGACCTTCCTGAAGAACGCCATGACATCACTGCAACGGTTGCTCTCCGTTTCCCTGGCCGTGGGCGTCTGCGCGCTGGGCGCCCTGCCCGCGCAGGCGCAGAGCCTGTCCACGCTGGTGGAATGGGCGCGCAGCTATGACGCCCCGTGGCAGGCCGCGCAGGCACAGTTGCAGGCCGCCGACAGCCGTGCCGAGCAGGCGCGCGCAGGACTGTTGCCCAGCGCCGCGCTGAATGGGGGCGTGACCTACGCCCGCACCGACCTGACCCGTGGCCCCCTGCCCCCGCTGGACCTGCACGCCCCTACCCAGACCGTGGGCGTGGTGGCCTCGCAGCCGCTGTACCGGCCGGCCAACCGCATCGGCTTCGAGCAGGGGCAGCGCGGGATCGACATTGCCCGCGCGCAGCGTGACGGGGCCGAGCAGGACCTGCTGGTGCGCGTGAGCCAGGCGTATTTCGATGTGCTGGCCGCCCAGGACACCCTGACCTTCATGCAGGCCCAAAAGGCTGCCGTGGCCGAACAACTGGCCGCGGCCAAGCGCAATTTCGAGGTCGGCACCGCCACGGTGACCGACGAGCGCGAGGCCCACGCGCGGCACGACCTGGTGTCGGCCCAGGAGATCGCGGCCGAGAACGACCTGCACGTCAAGCGCCTGGCACTGGAGCAGACCGTGGGCCGCTCGGGCCTGACCCCGCTGCCCCTGGCCCAGCCGGTGCAGCTGCCCGCGGTGCAGCCGGCCGATGTGAACAGCTGGGTGCACGTCGCGGAAGATCAGCAACCCCAGGTGCGCCAGGCAGCCATCGCGCTGGACGTGGCGCGCCTGGAGACCGCCAAGGCCGAGACCGGCCACCTGCCCACGGTGGATCTGCAGGCGGGCTACAGCGTGCAGCGCACGCCCAACGGCACCGTCACCATGCCGGGCGTGCACTCCCGTGCCAACGTCGCCAGCGTGGGCGTGGCGCTCAACCTGCCGCTGTTCGCGGGCTTCGCGGTGCAAAACCGGGTGAAGGAAACCCTGTCGCTGGAAGACAAGGCGCGCGCCGACTTGGACCATGCGCGCCGCAGCGTGGCCCAGGCCACGCGCGCCGCGTTCTTCGGCGTGCAGTCGGGCCAGAGCCAGGTGCGGGCGCTGCAGGCGGCCGAGGCGTCCACCCAGAGCGCGCTGGAAGCCAACCAGCTGGGCTACGAGGTGGGCGTGCGCATCAACATCGACGTGCTCAACGCCCAGAGCCAGCTCTACCAGACCAAGCGCGACCTGGCCGTGGCACGCTACAACGTGCTCATGGGCACGCTGCGCCTCAAGCAGGCCGCCGGCACCTTGTCCATGGACGACGTGGTGGCGGTGGACAGCCTGCTGAGTCGCTGACACCCTGCGATACCCACCGCTATTGCTATATAAACAGTAGCTGCTAGCGCTTGATGGATAAGCGCTAGAGGCTTAAAAGACCATCATTCCCGGTCAAAGTCCGCCGGGTCACCCGTCCGGTTCACGGCATAACGCAGCTCCACCATGCCCGTCCCCAGGGGCTGTGCGTCAAGCAGGCGCAACGCGGTGCTGGGCAGCCGGCGCGGAAACAGCGGCTTGCCTCGTCCCAGCGTGACCGAGCCCACCTGCAGGATCAGCTCGTCCAGCAAGCCAGCGTCGTAGAACTGGCCGGCAAGGTCCCCGCCGCCTACTACCCAGAGGTTCTTCGTCCCCGCCGCCAAGCGCATGGCCGCGTGCACCGGCCGCACGTCGCCCTGCACGAAGCGGATGTCCGCCCCGTCGATGCCCGGCAGGCGGCGCGAGGAGAAAACCCAGGCGGGCTGCGTGTAGGGCCAGGCGGAGCCCGTTTCGGCGCGCACGGCGTCCGCGTTGCGCAGCATCCATTCGTAGGTGGATGACCCCATGGCCAGGGCACCCACCTGCGCGATGAAGGCGGGATAGCTGGATTCCTCCAGGCTGCCCAGGGTGAAAAGCCAATCCAGCGAGTCGTCTTCCGTGGCGAGGAAGCCGTCCAGGCTGGTGGCGGTGAAATACTGGGTTTTCATGGACGGTTTATAGCGCGTGGGCCGTCCCGCAAAGCTCTGCAGGGTCAGGGCAGCAACTCGACGCCCAGCGGCCGCACGGCGAGCGCGAACAGGCCGAAGCAGACCACGGTGATGGCGGCGCTGGCCAGCAGGGTCAGGCCGAACCCGATGCGCGGCAGCAGCCAGGGGAAGGCCAAAAACATGGGCAGCGTGGGGACCACGTACCAGAACGTGTACCAAGCGTGGTTGGCGATTTTTTCCTGCGGCTGCTTTTCCACGTACAGCCAGACCAGCGCGAGGAACGTCACCAGCGGCAGCGCCGCCAGCAATGCGCCCAGCCTGTCGCTGCGCTTGGCTGCTTCGGACACGGCGACCACCACCGCCGCGGTGATCAGGTATTTGGTGACGAGCCAGCCCATCGGTTTTTACAGTTGGTGCACCACCAGGCGGAACTCTGGGTCGTCCTCGAAGGTGCGCACCTCGAAGCCCAGGCGCCGCATCAGCTTGAGCATGGTCGGGTTGTTGGCCAGCACCAGGCCCTGGATCTCGGCCAGGCCGCGATCGCGCGCCACGTCCATGATGCTGAGCATCAGGCGCGATCCCAGCCCCTTGCCGGCAAAGTCGTCGGCCACCAGCAACGCGAACTCGCAGCTCGTCTGGTCGGGGTTGGTCACGTAGCGCGACACGCCCACGATGCGCTCCTTGTGGCTCACCTCGCCCTCCTCGTCCACCACGCGCTCGCGGTGCACGGCCACCAGGGCCATTTCGCGGTCGTAGTCGATGAGGGTGAAACGCGCCAGCATGGAAGGCGGCAGCTCGGCCAACTGCGACACGAAGCGGAAGTAGCGGCTCTCGGGCGACAGTTCCTTGACCAGGCGCTGCACCATCTGCGCATCGTCCGGGCGGATCGGTCGCACCAGATACTCACCCCCGCCGCGCAGCGGCCAGACTGCTTCATAGCGCGCCGGATACGGCAGGATGGAGAGGTGGCCGTAGTGCCCGTAGCCGGCCACCTCGCCGCGCGAGCCGCCCTGGGCGGTTTCATGGATGACGATGCGAGCGTCCACGGCCACGGCGCCCTGCTCGTCCACGATCAGGGGGTTGATGTCCATCTCGCGCAGCTGGGGCAGCGCGCAGACCATTTCGGACACGCGCAGCAGCACCTGCTCCAGCCCTTCCAGGTCCACGGCGGTGGCGCCGCGCCATTCGCCCAGCGTCTCGGCCACGCGCGAGCGGTCGATGAGCCGCCGCGCCAGGAATTGGTTGAGCGGCGGCAATTCCATCGCGCGGTCGTTGATGAGCTCGATCATCGTGCCGCCGGCGCCAAAGGTGATCACCGGGCCGAAGGGTTCGTCGCTGACCAGGCCGATGCAGGTCTCGCGCCCGCGGCGCCCGCGTGCCATCTTCTGCACCGTTACGCCGTTGATGCGCGCGCCGGGCTGTACCCGCGCCACACGCTGCACCATGTCGGTGTAGGCATCGCGCGCGGCCGATCCGTTGTGCACATTCAGCGCCACGCCGCCCACGTCGGACTTGTGCGCGATATCGGGCGAATCGATCTTGAGCGCCACGGGGAAGCCGAGCTGCGTGGCGATCATCATCGCCTCGTGGCTGCTGCGCGCCAGCAGCGTCTTGGTCACCGGGATGTGGAAGGCCGCCAGCAGCGTCTTGGACTCCATCTCGGTCAGCACGTTGCGCCGCTCGGCCAGCACGCTCTCGATCACCAGGCGCGCGCCCTCGATGTCGGGCTTGGACAGCGTCGTGAGCGGCGGCGGTGTCTGCTGCAAAAGCTGCTGGTTCTGGTAGAACGAGGCGATGTTGCCGAAGGCGCCCACCGCGGCCTCGGGCGTTCGGAAGGTGGGAATCTGCGCGGCCCGCAGGATGCGGCGCGCCGGCACCACCGAGGCGTCGCCCATCCAGCACGACAGCAAGGGCTTGGAGGCCAGGCGCTTGGCATCGGCCAGCACGGTGGCCACGGCTTCGGCGTCGGCGCCGGCCTTGGGCGAGAAGATGGCCAGCAGGCCATCGATCTGCTTGTCACGGAACGCTGCCTCCAGCGCCAGGCGATAGTGCTCCGGCCCCGCTTCTTCCGACAGATCGATCAGGTCGGCCAGCGAGGCCAGCGGCGGCAGCTTGGGTGCCAACGCAGCGCAGGTCTCGGGCGAAAAGCGGCCCAGGTCCAGTCCGATCTCGTTCTCCCAGTCGGCCGCCAGCACGCCGGGGCCGCCGCCGTTGGTGATGATGGCCAGGCGCTTGCCCACGGGGCGGTAGCGCGAGGCCAGGCATTTGGCGGCCGAGAACAGCTCCACGAACGAGCGCACGCGCACGGCGCCCGCGCGGCGCAGCGCGGCGTCGAACACATCGTCGCTGCCCACGATGGCGGCGCTGTGCGTCTGCGCCGCCTCGTTGCCTGCAGGCTTGCGCCCCGCCTTGAGCACCACCACCGGCTTGGCATACGCCGCCGATCGCAGGGCGCTCATGAAGCGGCGCGCATTCTGGATGCCCTCCATGTAGACCACGATGCTCTGCGTGCGCGCATCGTTGGCCAGGAAGTCCAGCGCCTCGCTCAGCCCCACGTCGGTGTGCGGGCCCAGCGAAATCACGCTGGAAAAGCCCACCGCGTTGTTGCTGGCCCAGTCCAGGATGGACGAGGTGAGCGCGCCCGACTGGCACACCAGGGCCAGCGACCCCTCGCGCGCCAGCGGCCCCGCGGCGCTGGCGTTCAATTGCAGCGACGGCCGCTGCATGCCCAGCGAATTGGGCCCTAGCAGGTGGATGCCCTCGCGACGCGCGATCTTGCGCAGCTGCTCGGCCAGTTGCGCATCCACGCCGTTGGACAGCACCAGTGCCGAGCGGCAGTTGATGCGCCCCGCCACCTCCAGCGCGGCGGGCAGGTCCTGCGGCGGCTGGGCGATGATGGCCAGGTCCGCACGCGTCTGCGCCAGGTCGGCCAGGGTGCCGCTGGTATGGATGTCCAGGTAGGTGAGCGTGCCCGTGAAGCGCTGGGCGGCCAGCGCCTCGCGCAGCACCTTGGCCTGGGGCGTGTGCGTATCGGGCGCATCGGCGTTGCCGGCCAGCACGACGATGGAGCTGGGCGTGAACAGGGGCGTGAGGTAGTGCTTGTCCATCATGATGGAGCGATTCTCTGCCATCCCGGCGTTGCTTGGCGAGACAGGCAACGCCGGCGGCTTGCGCTGTGTCAGCGCCCTCGCAGTCGTGGTTGCAGTCGTGATCGCAGGAAACGCGGGCGGACCGCTCAGTCGGGACGGTCGTCCACGGCCTCGCGCAGGCGCTGCAGGACGGCCAGGGCCGTGTCCAGGGCCGCGCCGCGGTGCTCCTCGGTGAACGCCACGCAGCGCTCGGACAGCGCCCTCCGCCGCTGCGGGTCCTGCGCCAGGGCGGCCGCGGCGGCCACGCCCTCGGCCATGTCGGCCACGCGCAGGGCGGCGCCGGCGTCGATGGCCAGGCGCGCGGCCTCGGCAAAGTTGAAGGTGTGCGGGCCCATGACCACGGGGCAGCCGCCCGCCGCGGCCTCGATGAGGTTCTGCCCGCCCAGCGGCGCAAAGCTGCCTCCCAGCAGCGCCACGTGGGCCAGACCGTAATACAGCGCCATCTCGCCCAGCGAGTCGCCCAGCCACACATCGGCGCTGTCCGGCTGAGCGGTCCACTGGCTGCGCCGCGACACGCGCAGGCCGGCGGCCTCGCACAGGCGCTGCACCTCGTCAAAACGCTGGGGGTGGCGCGGGACCACCAACCACTGCACGGATTGGCTCACTCCTGAATTAATAGCTGTTGGCGATTGACTGGCGGGCGCTAGAGGCGTTTTTTGCTTCAAAACCTCCAGCCACATGGCCTCTTCGCCCTCGCGGCTGCTGGCCAGCAGCACCACCGGTCGGGCGCTGGCGGCGCGCCACGCACGGCCCTGCGCCTGCAGGGCGGGTGACGGCACCACGTCGAACTTCAGGTTGCCGAAGACCCCCGCCACATGCGCGCCCACGTCGCGTAGGCGGGCGGCGTCGTCTTCGGTCTGCGCCCACACGGCCGACAGGCCGGCGTAGGCCGGGCGCGACAGCCAGCCCAGCCGGCGCGCGCCGGCGCGCGACTTTTCGTTGAGCCGCGCATTGGCCAGCACCAGCGGGATGCGCCGCCGGCGGCAGGCCGCGACGAGGTTGGGCCAGATCTCCGTCTCCATGAGGATGCCGATAGACGGGCGGAACTGCCGCAGAAAGCGCCGCACGGCCCCGGGCGTGTCCCAGGGCTGCCACACCTGCACGTCGCCGGGCAGCAGCAGCTTTTCGCCCTCGGCCCGGCCCGTGGCCGTGCCGTGGGTGAGCAGCAGGCGCATGCCGGGCAGCAGCGGGCGCAGTTCCTTCAGCAGGATGGCCGCCGCGCGTGTCTCCCCCAGGGAGACGGCGTGGATCCAGATGAACTGCTCGTCGGCTTCGGTCTCCGATGACGGCGAGAGGCTGTCCATGGGCGGCGGGTAGTGGCCGAAGCGCTCGGGCACGGCCACGGCGTAGCCGGGCTCGGTGAGCGCGCGGCGGCGCAGCTTGCGCAGCAGCAGCGGCGTGGCCAGCCACACGGCCAGGCTGTAGAGCCACAGGATGAGCTGGTGCATGCCGCCCGCGCTGCCCTCAGTGCGCGGCGCCGCCCACCTGGGCGCCGGGCTTCACGCGTTCCAGCAGCGCCAGCATGGCGGCTTCGATGCGCTGCAGCGCGGCGTCGGTGTGGCCCTCGAAGCGCAGCACCAGCACAGGCGTGGTGTTGCTGGCGCGGATCAGGCCAAAGCCATCGGGCCAGTCCACGCGCAGGCCGTCGATGGTGCTGATGCGGGCCGGCGCCGCAAACGCGTCGGCCGCCAGCGCCTGCAACTCGGCCGTCAGGCGATGGGGCTCGCCCTCCTCGCAATGCACGTTGAGTTCGGGCGTGGAATGGCTCGTGGGCAGGGCGTTCAGCACGGCGCTGGGGTCGGCATGGTGGCTCAGGATCTCCAGCAGGCGGCAGCCTGCATACGTGCCGTCGTCAAAACCGAACCAGCGTTCCTTGAAGAAGATGTGGCCGCTCATCTCGCCGCCCAGGGGTGCGTCCAGTTCTTTCATGCGTGCCTTGATGAGCGAATGGCCGGTCTTGTACATCTGCGGCTGGCCGCCCGCGGCCTCGATGGCGGGCGCCAGGCGCTGCGTGCACTTCACGTCGAACAGGATGGGTGCGCCCGGCACGCGCGAGAGCACATCCTGGGCGAACAGCATCATCTGCCGGTCGGGGAAGATGTTCTGACCGTCCTTGGTCACGATGCCCAGGCGGTCGCCGTCGCCGTCGAAGGCCAGGCCCAGTTCGGCGTCGCTGGTCTTCAAGGCCTCGATCACGTCGCGCAGGTTGTCGGGCTTGCTGGGGTCGGGGTGGTGGTTGGGGAAGTTGCCGTCCACCTCGGAGAACAGCTCAATCACCTCGCAGCCCAGTGCACGGAAGATGCCGGGCGCCGACGCGCCGGCGATGCCGTTGCCGCTGTCCACCACGATTTTCATGGGCCGCGCGAGCTTCACGTCGCCCACGATGCGTTGCACGTAGGCGGGCAGCACGTCCTCATGGCGCACGTGGCCCCCTTCGCGCAGTTGCCAGCTCTGCTGCTCCATGGTGCGGCGTAGCTGCTGGATTTCCTCTCCGTAGATCGCGCGGCCGGCCAGCACCATCTTGAAGCCGTTGTAGTCCTTGGGGTTGTGGCTGCCCGTGACCTGGATGCCGCTGGCGCACAGCGTGCTGGCCGCGAAGTACAGCAGGGGCGTGGTGCTCATGCCGATGTCGATGACCTCGACGCCCGCGTCCACCAGGCCCTGGATCAGCGCGGCCGAGAGCGCGGGGCCCGACAGGCGCCCGTCGCGTCCCACAGCCACCGTACGCTCGCCTTGCGCGAGTGCGGCGGTGCCAAAGGCCCGGCCGAGGGCGCGGGCCACGTCGTCGTTGAGCGTGCTGGGCACGATGCCGCGGATGTCGTAGGCCTTGAAGATCGCGGGAGAAAGCTGCACAGGGGATTCCTTGGAGATAAGGGGCTGGACCGGGAGGTCCGCCGTCCAGGCAAGGCCGGCAGGAAGGCCGGCAGAAAGGTCGGAATTGTAGGCCCGGTCCAGGCGCGCACCTGTCAGCCGGGGACCCAACTGAGGCCGGCTAGGCGCATGTCCGAAAACGGCCAGTAGAACGGCTGCGCGTGCCTATCATGGCCCCATGCCCGACGTTCTTCATTCCCCTGCTCCACCCGCCAGCACCGCCTCTGCGGCCGACGACGACGAGGCCCGCTACCTGGCCCTGCGGGCCCGGGATGCGCGTTTTGACGGACGGTTCTTCACCGGCGTGACCTCCACCGGAATCTACTGCCGTCCCGTCTGTGCCGTACGCACGCCCCGGCGCGAAAACTGCCGTTTTTTCACGCTGGCGGCGCAGGCCGAGAGTGCCGGCTTTCGCCCCTGCCTGCGCTGCCGGCCCGAGCTGGCGCCGCAGGCGCTGGCCTGGTCGGTGCAGGACGCATCGGGCATCCTCGTGCGCCAGGCGCTGCGGATGCTGGATGCGCCGCAGTCCTGGGGCGCGTGCGAAAGCGGCGCCGTGGTGGCGCAGCTGGCCGCGCGCCTGGGCGTGAGCGACCGGCACCTGCGCCGCATCTTCGAGGCCGCGCTGGGCATCTCGCCGTTGCAGTACCTGCAGACGCGCCGGCTGCTGGCGGCCAAGCAGTTGCTGACCGATACCGATCTGCCCGTCACCCAGGTGGCGCTGGCCAGCGGCTTTGCCAGCGTGCGCCGCTTCAACGCGGCTTTCAATACCCACTACGGACTCAATCCCACCCAGTTGCGCCGGCAAGGCGCCGCATCCGATGGGGTACAGGCAGGCGCTCGAGCGGTGCGTCTGGGCCTGCGCCCGCCCTACGACACGGCCGCGCTGATGGGCTTTCTGGCGGCGCGGCAGATCCACGGCATGGAGAGCATCCGCACCGGGCCGGGGGCGCAGGTTCTGCGCAGAACGGTGCGGCTGGCAAGCGCGGGCACCGTTTTCACCGGCTGGCTGGAAGCCGGCTTCGATGACGGGCGCCCCCAGCTGTGGCTGCGCGTCAGCGACGGCCTGCAGCCCGTGCTGCCACAGCTCATCGCGCGGGTGCGCGCATTGTTCGACCTGGACGCGGACCCGCAGGCCATCAACGCGGTGCTGCACCCCTCCTTCCCGGAGGGCGACGGCCTGCGTGTGCCGGGCGCGTTCGACGGCTTCGAGCTGGCGGTGCGCGCCGTTCTGGGCCAGCAGATCACGGTGGCCGCCGCGCGCACGCTGGCGCAGCGGCTGGTGGAGCGCTTTGGCGAGCCCATCGCCACGCCATGGCCGGACCTGCATCGGCTGTTTCCCACACCGGCCGCTCTGGCCGGGGCAGAAGGGGACGCACTGGGCAGCCTGGGCATCGTGCGCCAGCGGCAGGCCGCCATCGTGGCGCTTGCGCAGGCCGTGGACGCGGGCACGCTGCTGCTGGATGCCAGCGCCGACGTACCCGCCACGCTGGACGTGCTGCGTGCGCTGCCCGGTATTGGCGACTGGACGGCGCAGTACATCGCCATGCGCGCCCTGCGCTGGCCCGACGCCTTTCCGGCCGGGGACGTGGCGCTGCACAAGGCACTGGGCGTGCAGGGCCAGCCGCAACCCGCGCGCGCCGCCACTGAAGCAGCGCGCGCCTGGCGCCCCTGGCGCAGCTATGGCGTGCTGCGCGCGTGGAGTGGTTTGGCTCTGGCGCTATCAGACCAATAGCTGCCGGCGCTGGGTACGCCTGCGCAAAAGGCAAATTTCGCGTTTAATGAAGGATTCACCATGCAATACCCCCGCGACACCGTGCAAAGCCGCATCGCAACGGCCCTGGGCGACGTGCGCCTGGCCGCCAGCGCGAAAGGCCTGGTCGGGCTCTGGTTCGACGGCCAGCGCCACCAGCCCGCGCAACTGGATGCCGCACCCGTGTGGCCCACAGACGATGCCCATCCCGTGCTGCGCGCGGCGGCCCAGCAACTGCAGCAGTTTCTGCGGGGCGAACGCACGCGGTTCGATCTGCCGCTGGACCTGTCGGGCGGCACACCCTTCCAGCAGGCCGTGTGGCAGGCGTTGCTGGCCGTTCCGCACGGCGCCACCACCAGCTATGGCGCGCTGGCACGCCAGATCGGCCGGCCTACCGCGGTGCGTGCCGTGGGCGCGGCCGTGGGGCGCAACCCCCTCAGCGTCGTCGTGCCCTGCCACCGCGCCGTCGGCAGTGCGGGCGCCCTCACCGGCTACGCGGGGGGACTGCCGCGCAAGAAGGCGCTGCTGGCGCTGGAGTCGGGCCCGCAAGCCCGCGCCGTTCCCTTCACCCCTCTATTGAATTTCGCATGACAGCACCACACACGAGCGCTGAGGCCCTCTCCCCCCACGCGCCCGCCTGGGTGGGCGAGTTCGTGCTGCTGTCCAGCCTGTGGGGGGCGTCGTTCCTCTTCATGCGCCTGGGCGCGGCCGAGTTCGGCCCGCTGCCCATGGCCGGGCTGCGCGTGCTGATGGCGGCCCTGTTCCTCTGGCCCTTCCTGCTGCACCGGGGCGAATGGCCCGCGCTGCGGCGCCACTGGCGGCCCGTGCTGTTCGCCGGGCTCATCAACTCGGCGATCCCGTTCGCGCTGTTCGCCTGGGCGGTGATGCACATCGCCACCGGGCTGACATCGATTCTTAATGCCACGGTGCCGCTGTTCGGCGCGCTGGTGGCCTGGCTGTGGCTGGGCGACCGCATCAGCCGGCTGCGCTGGGCGGGGCTGGCGCTGGGCTTCGTCGGCGTGGCGCTGCTGGCCTGGCGCGCACCGGCTGGCGTGGGCGCCAGCGGCAGCCAGGTGGGCTGGGCCATTGCGGCGTGCCTGCTGGCGTCCACCTGCTATGCGGTGGCCGCCAGTTACGCACGGCGCTACCTGGTGGGCATTCCGCCACTGGCCACGGCCACGGGCAGCCAGGTGGGCGCGGCGCTCGGGCTGGCCCTGCCCATGTGGTGGGCCTGGCCCGCGCAGACGCCGAGCCTGCGCGCCTGGGCGGCCATCGCCGCCATTGCCGTGCTGTGCACGGGCATTGCGTACATCCTCTACTTCCGCCTGATTGCCAATGCCGGCCCCAGCCGGGCGCTGGCCGTGACTTTCCTGGCGCCCGTGTTCGCAGTGTTCTACGGCGCGGTGTTTCTGGGCGAAGCGGTCACGCCGTGGATGCTGGGCTGCGGCGTGATCATTGCGTGCGGCACGGCGCTCTCCACGGGGTTGGTGGGCGGCGCGGTGCGGCCGGGTACAAAGGCGCCCTGACGCGCCGCGGCAGGGTTTCACCCGACGCCCGCGGGTCCGCTGCGCGACGCGCGGCACGCACATGGACCGCCGGGCGCAATACACTCTGAAACATGTCACCTTGCGCCTTCGCCGTATTCCCTGCCGTTGCACGCATCCCCGGGCCGCGGCCCGCGGGCGCTGCGCCATTGCGCCAGGACGGCGGGGACCGCGGGGGCGACCAGCGCGCGGATGCACAGGAGGGATATGCCCACTGAGGTGTTCCTCTCCGGCATCGTGCACCTGCTGCTGATCGCCGGGGCGACCGCGCTGCCGCAACCCGTCCTGCTGCAACCCTCGCGCGGCGTGCGCATCGCGCTGGGCCTGGTGGCCGGGGCGGCGTCGACGCTGGTGGCCTTGCAGGGCATGCCGCTAGACGCGCCCGGGGTGGCGTACATCCACCCGCCCATCATCGTTTCCGCCGCGTTCCTGTTCGGGCCGTTGTGCGGTGGCGTGGCCGCAGTGGCTGCGCTGGCCAGCGGCTGGCTGGACGCGCCGGCCCACTGGGGCGCCATGATCAGCCTGTCCG
This sequence comes from [Acidovorax] ebreus TPSY, assembly GCF_000022305.1. Taxonomy (NCBI): domain Bacteria; kingdom Pseudomonadati; phylum Pseudomonadota; class Betaproteobacteria; order Burkholderiales; family Comamonadaceae; genus Diaphorobacter; species [Acidovorax] ebreus. The sequence goes on along the minus strand of NC_011992.1, from coordinate 1,943,557 downwards.
CGGCCTGTTGGCTGATGGGCTGCCTGGCGTGGCTGCTGGGGCGCTCGACACGCTTGACGGCGATATCGCTGGTGGTCGCGCTCACCGTGCTGGTGCCGCCCGCGCTGCTGCCCTGGACCGAGACGGCCAGCGCCCTCGCTGCGCAGGAGGGATCGGCCCCGTGGCAGGGCATTCCCTGGCGCTACGCCTTCGGCGTGGTGGCGCTGTGCGGCGCCGTCGAGCTGCTGCGCGCGCGGGCCCGGTCGCTGCAGACGCTGGGACAGCACGAGGACGAGCTGCTGCGCGTGCTCAAGGCCTCGGGCGGCGGGCGCTGGGAATGGGATCTGCGCAACAGCCGCTTCACCTACCACGGGCGCTTTTACCGGGCTTTCGGTCTGGCCAACAGCCCCGACGACGAGGACTTCACACCGCTGCGCGCCTTCGATGTGCGCGAGTCATGGCAGCGCTGGAACGCCCGGCGCCACCCCGACGACCGCGAGCGCCTGGGTGCGTACCTGCAGCGCGTGCAGGACGGGCTGGAAGAGAGCTTCCATGCCGAGTCGCGCATGCGCGATGACGAGGGCCACTGGCGCTGGGTGGTCTCGCGCGGGCACGCGGTGGAGCGCGACTCCGCCGGCCGGGTGCTGCGCATGGCCGGCATTGACCTGGACATCACCGAGCACCACGAGATGCGCGACGCGCTGCGCGTGTCCGAAGCCAAATACACCACCGTCTACCAGACGCTGCCCGACGCCGCGGGCATCACCCGCCTGTCCGACGGGTGCTACCTGGACGTGAACCCTGCGTTCGAGCGGTTGCTGGGCAAGCCGCGCGACCAGATTTTGGGGCGTTCGTCCATGGAATTGGGCGTGTGGGGCGACACGCAGGAGCGCGCCCGCCTCACCGAGGCGCTGCGCAACCAGGGCGAGGTCCGCGGCCTGCCGATGACGGCGCTGCGCGACGGCGCCGAAGTGCCGGGCCTCATGTCGGGACGGGTGTCGCGCATTGAGGGCGAGGACTGCCTGGTCTTCGTGTTCCACGACATGACGCAGGAGCGCCGTGTGCGCGATGAATTGCTCGCCGCCAACCGCCTGCTGCGCCAGGCGGGCTGGATGGCGCGGCTGGGCGTGTGGGAGGAAGAGCCGGGCAAAGGCATCACCTATTGGTCCGACGTGTGCTTCGACATCCACGGGCTGGACCCGGGCACGCCGCTGCCGCGCGACTATGTGCAGCAGTTCGTCGCACCCGTCTGGCGGGAAGCCATGCACGCAGCCCTGCGCGACTGCCTGCGCAAGCGCACTGTGTGGAGCCAGGAAATCGAGATCGTGCGCGCCGATGGGCGCCTGGTCTGGGTGCGCGTGCGCGGGGAGCCCATCATCGAGGGCGACCGCGTGGTGCGCGTGCGCGGCATCCTGCAGGACATCGACGAGCCGCGCCGCGCGGCGCAGCGGCTGCGTTCTTCCGAAGAACGGCTGGCGCGCATCTTCCAGCTGCTGCCCTACCCGCTGGGGTTCTCGCGCCGCGAGGACGGCACCTACCTCGACGTGAATCCGGCGTGGGAGCAGGCCCTGGGCTACACCCGCCAGGAAGCCGTGGGGCGCACGGTGGTGGAACTGGGCATCTACTCCGCCCCCACCCGCGCGGCGCTGCTGGAGGCGGCGACGGCCGAAGGGCAGCTTGTGGGCTACGAGCTGGAACTGACCACGCGCGGCGGCGACAAGCGCACCGTGCTGCAGTCCATGAGCCCCATCGAAGTGAACGGCGAGGCCTGCTGGCTGTTCGGCCTGCACGACATCACCGAGCGCAAGCAGACCGAACAGCGCGTACGCGAACGCGAGGAACTGCTGTCGCTCACCATCGAGGCGGCGGCGCTGGGCCTGTGGGACTGGAACCTGCCCAGCGGCGAAGTCACGGGCGACGCGCGCTGGCGCGCCATGTACGGGCTGGCGCCCGTGGAGCCTGGGGCCAGCGCTGCCGTGCACTGGGCGTCGGGTATCACGCCGGAAGACATCGACGTGGTCACCCAGGAGCTGCAGCGCCACCTGCAGGAGCCGCACAAACCGTTCGACGTGACCTGCGAGGTGCTTGCCCCCCAGGGCGACGGCCGCTGGATCCGCAGCGTGGGCAAGGTGGTGGCGTACGACGCCGCCGGGCAGCCCGCGCGCATGGTGGGCATGTCCATCGACGTGAGCAGCCAACGCGCGCAGGAGCGGCAACTAGAGCGCATGGCCCATTACGACGCACTCACCGGCCTGCCCAACCGGGTGATGCTGGAGCGGCGGCTGCGCGCAGGCATGGAGCACAGCCGTGCGCGCGGCCAGCAATTGGGCGTGGCCTACCTGGACCTGGACGGCTTCAAGCCCGTCAACGACCGCTTGGGCCACGCGGCGGGCGACCGGCTGCTGGTGGTGGTGGCCGAGCGGCTCAAGCGCGCCCTGCGCCTGACCGACTCGGTAGCGCGGCTGGGCGGGGACGAGTTCGTGATCCTGCTGTCGGGCTTGGCCCATGCCGAGGAATGCGAGCGGCGCCTGCATACGGTGATGGAGAGCGTCGCGGCCCCGTACACGCTGGACGGCGAGCGCGTGCTGGTCACCGCCAGCATCGGCTACACCCTCTACCCCGACGATGAGGCCGACGCCGACACCCTGTTGCGCCACGCCGACCAGGCCATGTATGCGGCCAAGCAGGCGGGGCGCAACCGCTTCCATGGCTTTGACGCCGCCGAGGAGCGCGCCCGGCAACTGCGGCGCGAGCAGTGCGGCGAACTGCTGCGCGCGCTGCAGCGTGGCGAACTGACACTGTTCCTGCAGCCCAAAGTGGACATGCGGCTGGGCACCGTGGTGGGGGCCGAGGCCCTGGCCCGCTGGCAGCACCCCGAGCGCGGCCTGCTGTCGCCCGTGCATTTCCTGCACCTCATCGAAGGGCACACCGAGCTGCAGATGCGTTTTGGCGAATGGGTGGTGGACACCGCGCTGCAGCAGATCGCCCGCCTGATGGCACAGGGTCTGGAACTGCCCGTCAGCATCAACATCACGCCCGAGCACCTGCACCGCCGAGGCTTTGCGGACTGGATGGCGTTGCGCCTGGCGCAGCACCCCGCGGTGCCGGCGCGGCTGCTGGCCATCGAGCTCACCGAAAGCGCCGCGCTCTACGACATCGACCACGTGGCGCGGGAGCTGACCAGACTGCGCGCGCTGGGCATGCAGATCTCGTTCGACGACTTCGGCACGGGCTACTCGTCGCTGGCGTACCTGCGCCGCCTGCCCATGGACCACCTCAAGCTGGACCGCAGCTTCGTCGCCGGCATGCTGGGCGATGCGGGCGACCGGGCCATCGTGCAGGGCGTGATCGGGCTGGCGCACTCCTTTGGCTGCGGCATCGTGGCCGAAGGGGTGGAAACGGTGGAGCAAGGCCTGGCGCTGCTGCAGATGGGCTGCCACCACGCGCAGGGCTACTGCATCGCCATGCCCATGCCCGTGGAGCAATTCATGGACTGGGCGAAGGCCTGGCAGGCCCCCGCACCATGGCGCGCCACAAGCCAGGCCGCCGCGCCCGTACCACCGGCGGCGGCGATAGCCGCTTGATGGCGTATCGAATCAAGCAATAAAAAAGCTTCCAGCGCCCGTCCAACAAGCGCTGAAAGCTATTAAATCGATAGCAAATTCCTGCGCGTCAGCCCAGCAGTTCCTTGATTTGCTGCAGTGCCACGGGGTCTTCCATGGTGGTCAGGTCGCCCGTGTCGCGGCGCTCGGCCACGGCCTGCAGGGCGCGGCGCAGCAGCTTGCCGCTGCGGGTCTTGGGCAGCATCGTCACGAACAGCACGCGCGCCGGGCGGGCCACGGCGCCCAGTTGGGTATCGACCTGCTTCATCACCTCGCCTTCCAGCTTCAGGCGCGCGGCCTCGTCGGTGAGGCCCGAGGCATCGCGCGGCACCGCGAAGGCCATCGCGACCTGGCCTTTCAGCGCGTCGGCCACGCCCACCACGGCCACCTCGGCCACATTGGGGTGGCCGGCGATGCATTCCTCGATCTCGCGCGTGCCCAGGCGGTGGCCGGCCACGTTGATCACGTCGTCGGTGCGGCCCAGGATGAAGTAGTAGCCGTCGGCATCGCGGATGCCCCAGTCGAACGTGCTGTAGACCAGCCGGCCGGGAATGCTCTTCCAGTAGGTGTTGACGAAGCGATCATCGTTGCGCCACACGGTCTGCAGGCAGCCAGGGGGCAGCGGCCCCTCGATGGCCACCACTCCCTTCTGGTTGGGCTGGGTCAGCTCCTCGCCCGTGGCCTCGTCGATCAGCTGGACGTTGTAGCCGTACACGGCCTTGCCCGGGCTGCCGAAGCGCGAGGTTTGCTTCTGCACGCCGTTGCACAGCGTGAGGATGGGCCAGCCGGTCTCGGTCTGCCAGTAGTTGTCGATGATGGGCACCTGCAGCGCGTCGCTGATCCACTGCGCCGTGGGCTCGTCCAGGGGCTCGCCCGCCAGCCACAGCGCCTTCAGGCTGCGGATGTCGTATTTCTTCAGGTAGGCCGGGTCTTGCTTCTTGAGCACGCGCACCGCCGTGGGGGCCGAGAACATGTGCGTGACCCGGTATTTCTCGACGATGCTCCACCAGATGCCCGCGTCGGGCCGCACCGGCAGGCCTTCGTACAGGATGGTGGTCATGCCGGCAATCAGCGGGCCGTAGATGATGTAGCTGTGGCCCACCACCCAGCCGATGTCGCTGGTACAGAAATAGGTGTCGCCCGGCTGTGCCTCGAAGATGTGGCGCATGCTGGACGCCAGCGCCACGGTGTAGCCGCCCGTGTCCCGCTGCACGCCCTTGGGCTTGCCGGTGGTGCCGCTGGTGTACAGGGTGTAGCTGGGCTGCGTGGCGTCCACCCAGATGCAGGGCACCTGTGCATCCATGTGCCGCGCGCGCAGTGCCGCCCAGTCGTGGTCGCGGCCCGCGCGCATGGCGGCGGGCGCGAGGCCCCGGTCCACCAACAGCACGGCCGCGGGCTTGTGGGCCGACAGTTCGATGGCCTCGTCCAGCAGCGGCTTGTAGGGCACCACCTTGCCGCCGCGCGAGCCCGCATCGGCGCTCACGATCACCGTGGGCTCGGCGTCCTCGATGCGCGAAGCCAGCGACGACGACGCGAACCCGCCGAACACCACCGAATGGATGGCCCCGATGCGCGCGCACGCCAGCATGGCGAACGCCGCCTCGGCAATCATGGGCATGTAGATCAGCACGCGGTCGCCCTGGCGCACGCCCAGCGTCTGCAGGCTGGCGGCCATGCGCTGCACTTCCTGGTGCAGCTCGGCGTAGGTGTAGGCGCGCTCGGTATTGGTTTCGGTGGAGATGGCCACGAGCGCGTTTTGCAGCGGGCGCTCGGCCAGGTGGCGGTCCACCGCGTTGTGGCACAGGTTGGTGGTGCCGCCCACGAACCACTTGGCGAACGGCGGGTTGCTCCAGTCGCAGATCTGCTGCGGCGGCTGCTGCCAGTCGATCAGGCGAGCCTGCTCGGCCCAGAAGGCGTCGCGCTCGTCGATGGAGCGGCGGTAGAAGTCGGCATAGTCGGCGGCCATGGTGCTGTCTCCTTGGAATCCTCCGCGCCGACGTGGCGCGGGTCGGTGGTTATCCAAAATTCATAATTATTCATGCCGCGCTTGCGGGAAGCTGACGCGGTCGCAGACGCGGTCCTTGACGCGGCGCTCGCCGCACCCTCTACGCCCCACCTTTGCGCTTCACTATTCATAGCTGTTTGCGCTTGGTGGGTGTGCCTGAGAGGCCTATTTGACCAAGGCCAGCATCTCCTTGAATGCCGGGTGCTCGCAGCTGCGCAGCCACTCGAAGGCCACCATCTCGGTGGTTACCAGCTCGGCGCCGGCGCCGGCCAGTCGGTCGAAGGCGGCGTCGCGGTTGCGCTCCGTGCGCGAGCTGCAGGCGTCCGTCACCACCCATACCTCGAACTCATCCTCCAGCAGATCGAGCGCCGTCTGTAGCAGGCAGACATGGGCCTCGCAGCCGGCCACCACGATGCTGGCGCGCTCCGGCGCCTGGGGCTCGCGGCCCTTTTGCAGATGCTTGGGCAGGCTGCGCGCATTGCCGCCCTGGGGCTTGGCGGGCGGGCGCAGCCACTCGCCCAGGCCCTCCTCGGTGGCGCTGAAGTGCATCTTGGACAAGGTGCGCTGGCACAGCGCGCGCAACGCGGCGTCGTTGGGTCCCAGGCGCGAAGGATTCTGCTCCGTGCCCCACACCGGCACGTCCATCAGCCTGGCAATCTGCGCCAGCCTGCGCGCGTTGGCCAGTACGGCTTCTGCCTCGAAGATGGCGGGCATCAGGCGTTCCTGGTAATCCACGAGAACGAGTTGGGATTCGGAGGCGTCAAGCAGCATGGCGGTCATCGTTGTTCAGTCGGGCGGTCATTGTCGCAGGCGCTACGGGTAGCAGCGGGGCAACAGCGCGCAAGTTCCTCGTGCGCCGCGTGTCCCGATTCGGGCACAGGGGACGCCCCCTCGCAGCCGGTCCCGCACTGTGGCGCGTCCTCGCGCAGGCGTGTTCAACGTTGCCTCAGGCGCAGCAACTGCCCGTCCGGGCTGTCGGTGAGCAAGTACAACCAACCGTCCGGCCCCTGGCGCACGTCGCGGATGCGCGCGCCCAGGCCATCCAGCAGGTACTCGTCGCGCACCACCTGCGCGCCCTGCAGCTCCAGCCGGTGCAGCCGTGCGAACCTGAGAGAACCCACGAACAGGCTCCCCTTCCAAGCCGTGCCGTACCGGTCGCTGGTGAGAAAGGCCATCCCCGACGGCGCGATCGACGGCACCCAGTAATGCAGCGGCTGCTCCATGCCGGCCTTGGCCGTGCCCTCGCCGATCTTGCCGCCGCCATAGTTTTCGCCATAGGTGATCACCGGCCAGCCGTAGTTGCGGCCTGCTTCGGGGCGGTTGATCTCGTCGCCCCCTTGCGCGCCGTGCTCATGGATCCACAGCCGGCCGTCTGGCCCCCAGGCCGCTCCCTGGGGGTTGCGGTGGCCCCAGCTCCAGATCTCCGGCAGCGCGCCCGCGCGGCCCGCCAGCGGGTTGCCGGGCGCCGCGCCGCCCGTGGGCGCTATGCGCACGACCTTGCCCAGGTGGTTGTCCAGGCGCTGGGCGTCCTCCTTGCGGCCGTAGCGCTCGCCCAGCGTGAGAAACAGATGGCCGTCCGGCGCCTGCACGATGCGGCAGCCGAAGTGCAACTGGCTCGCCACCTTGGGACGTTGGCTGAAGAGCACTTTCACGTCCTGCAGCGCCGCCGCGTCCGGCGCCAGCGTGGCGCTGGCCAGGGCCGTGCTGTTGCCGCCGCCCTTCGGCGCGGGTTCGGTGTAGCAAAAGAAGATGCGCCGGTTGCGCGCGAAGTCCGCATCGGTGATCACATCCAGCAGGCCGCCCTGCCCGCCCGCTGCCACTTGCGGCAACCCGGCCAGCGGCGGCCCCAGGCGCCCGTCGGCCTCTACCACGCGCAGGCGGCCGGGCCGCTCGGTGACGAGGAAGCGCCCGCCCGGCAAGAAGGCCAGGCCCCACGGATGGCTCAGGCCCGAAGCCACTACCTCCGCCGACGCCTCACCGCGCGCGGGCACGGGGGGGACGGGTGCGACCTCCTGGGAAAGCGCCTCGCCGCCCGCCAGCATGGCGGCGCCGGTTAATGCTATGTTAATAATAGCTGTTAGCGCTCTTCCAGTATGGCTTGCAGGCACTTTTGGCACAGAGTTCATGGGAAAGATTCCTGGGATCAACCGTGGGTGCTGTCATGGTGCTGCGCCAGCGGGGCTGTATGCGGCACGCGGGGCTACGCGGAGGGCCATGGCGCCGCGTTGACACCGTGGCATGTGCATTGTGCGCGGCCGGGCCGCACAGGCAACCCCATCATTCAGCGAACCCGCACGCGGCGGCCCGCGCAGCCGGCAGCGAAGCGCCGGCCACTGTCCAGGCAAGAGCGGGGCCTTGGCCTACAGCCCGCTCGGCATGCTGCCTGACCACGCCATGCGCCGCCTGCCTAGCTGCGTGCGCCCCCAGCGCCCGCACGATGAGGCCACGCGATGCCCGCGTTGCCAACGAAAGGAAAAACCATGTCGATTTCCCTCCTGCTGCTCATCATCCTGGTGCTGATCCTGATCGGCGTGCTGCCGACCTGGGGGTACAGCCGTTCCTGGGGCTACGGTCCGGGCGGTGGTGTCGGGCTGGTGGTGGTGATCGTGCTCATCCTGCTGCTGATGGGGCGCATATAAAAAACGGGGCCTGCGCCCCGCTGTGGCGAGGGCCGCCGTGGGCGCGGCCGTTGTCACGAGGTCTGGCCGCCGCCTGCGGCGCCGCTGGCGGCCGATTGGCTGCGCCGGTCGGGCTCCGAAGGACTGGAGATGTCGCGGATCGCCGTGCCGGACTGGCGCTCGTCCACGTTGGTGGCCACGTCGCCCAGCGACACGATACCCACCAGCCGCTGGTCACGGTCCACCACGGGCAGCCGGCGCACCTGCATGTCGCGCATGGAAGCGATGGCTTCGTCCACGGGCTGGTCCTCGTAGCAGTAGTACACCTCGCGGGACATGACCTCGTTCAGGCGCGAGTGGGTGCGCTCTTCGGCCAGGCCGCGCAGCACCATGTCGCGGTCCGTCACCATGCCCACCAGGCGCTCGCCATCGCACACCGGCAAGGCTCCCACATTCAATTCGCGCATGGCCTGCGCGGCGGTGGTCAGGGTGTCGTCGGGTGCCATGGTGCGGATCCCGCGGGTCATCACATCAGAAACGTTCTGCATAGCTCACTCCATTCATGAAAGACAAGGGTCAGGCGCGATCGCGCAGGACTTGGACACCCGTGGCCTCGGCGCAGTGGTTGCAGCAGAAGATGCGCTCTCCCGCCTGCACGCCGTGGCCGATGATGGGCACCTCGCAGTGCCCGCACCGCGGTGCCAGGCGCGAAATAGCGCACTCAAAGCTGTCGAAGGTGTGCGGCTTGCCGTCCAGAATCACATCGAACGTGCGGTCGTAGGTATTGCCGCAGGTTTCGCACTGCTTGGCCATGGGAAGTCCTTTCTTGCAACGGGTTGGCCTTCAGTGTGGAAAACGCGCAGGCGCCGGGCTGTAGGACCAGCCGCCGTACCGGGGAAGGCGCGCCTGCGCAATGCGTGGCTGGGCGGTACTGCCGACCTGGGCGGGATGCGGCGCCCAAGCGATGAGGGTCCCGGCCCATTACTGCCCTTGTCCTACAGCCGGGCATTTTTCCCAGGCGCAGAGTGGATCGATGCGAATTCCCGAGGATGGCGCCCCTGCCGGGCAGCCCTTGCTCCTGCTGAATACACCGCGGCGGCGCCGTCCACCGCGGAGTCCGCGTGCCGGGGCGGGCCGTCCGCGCCCGCCGTCACACACCATGATCCCTGGATGAGGAGCCCCGTATGAGCAGTCCTCCCATCTTCGAACAACTGCAAGCCAAAGCCTCGCAATGGTGCTCGGAATATGGGCGCTACAAGGAGGAATGCCGCGTGTTCGCGGAGCACATGCGCGTGGAGTACATCGAATACCTGGGTGCGCGGTCGGCGGACATTGAGTTCCACGTGCTGAATGAAAACCTGGAGCGCATGAAGGACGAGGGAACCACCCTCTCGCCCCGCTTGCAGCCGGGAGACGATGGCTTCATCTACTTCGGTCTCACGATCGTCTTCAAGATGAACCACGGATGCCTGGATGAGCATGTGCGTATCGGTGTGCAGCGCGTGCGCAACCAATGGCGCGTGCGCTGGAACCAGACGGAGATGGCGTATGGAGACCCGCCGCACCTCGCCTTCTTTCAGAAGGTGACCGCGCTCATCGAAGCCAAGTTCTCCACACCCTTTCACAAGCAGCGGGGTGCGCTGGGGTTCATTCCCGTGGTCAGCAACGACCACCTGGCCCTGCTGCCGCCCGCAGAGCTGCGCATTGCAGCGGAGGCCGACGCGCCCACCGCAGAAAGTGGCGGCCAGCCCGCCAAGGGGTAAGCGCCACCACGGCCTCAGCGCAACCGATTCCGACCTCTCCGTCGGAATCTTCTTACCTGTGCATGCAAATCCAGCGGCCTAGAGTGAATTGGCAGCGATTCACTGTCGCCGCTTGTTCATTTCCCCCTTCACGCAGGAGCTTACGCATGCCCAGCCCTACCTCCCAACGTCCCGCCAGCCGAGATCAGCGCGCCGGCACCCCGCCCCAGGCCAGCAGCCAGGATGGACGGGAATTTACCTGCATGGACCTCGAGCGCCGGCGCGAGACGGCCTCGCAAGGCGGGCGCGCGGCCCATGCCTCGGGCAATGCACACGAATTCACCTCCGCCGAGGCACGCGCAGCAGGCGCCAAGAGCCATGGGGGCACCCACGCTTCCCGCGGCGCCGGCCAGAGCAGCCCTCGCCGCAGCAGCGACCGCTGACGCGCACTGGCCAGCAGGGCCGGGCCCGCCATCGCGCGTGCCCGGCCCTGTGGTTTTTAGCCCGTCATTTCAGCTACTTTTTATGCAGGAGCCAACGCCATGGAAACCGCCGCCCGTCACTGCCACATCGCGCCGCTTTGCCCCGATCCCGAGCTTCCCCACTGGAAATCACTGGGCTGAGCAGCAGTCCTCTCTCTTTCTGAACCGTCCACGGAGCCTTCTCATGAATACACCGGCCAGCCAGACACCCTCCTCGCCCACCGCCGACGAGACCCAGCAACAACAGCGGGACATACAGCAGCAGCAAGACCAAAAAGACGCCGCCAAGTCCTCAGGCGACCCCCAGCAATCACAGAAGGCGGCACCCGGCCCGGGCCGCGAGGAGCCCGCTCCACCCATGCCGGACCAGCATCTGCAAAAGCCCGGGCATGAACATGCCATGGAGCTCCAGCCCCGTTTCGACGCGCCCCACTACAAGGGCAGCGGCAAACTGCAGGGCATGGCGGCCCTGATCACGGGGGGCGACTCCGGCATTGGCCGCGCGGTCGCGCTGCTGTTTGCCCGCGAGGGTGCCGACGTCGCCATCGTCTACCTGAGCGCCGACCAGGACGCACAGGAGACCGCCCGCCTGGTGCAGGCGGAAGGCCGTCAATGTGTGGTCATTCGGGGTGACGTGAAAGACGCGGCGTTTTGCCGCGACGCGGTGAAGCAGGCCGTGGCCCAGCTCGGCAAGCTGAACATCCTGGTGAACAACGCCGCATTCCAGGAACACGCGGAATCGCTGACGGACATCACCGAGGAACGGCTGGACGAAACCTTCCGCACGAATATCTACGGCTACTTCCACATGGCCACGGCCGCGCTGCCGCACTTGTCGCGCGGCGACGCGATCATTAACACCGGCTCCGTCACCGGCCTGCGGGGCAGCAAGAAGCTGCTGGACTATTCGGCCACCAAGGGGGCCATCCATGCCTTCACCAAAGCCCTGGCACACAACCTGGCGGAAAAGGGCATCCGCGTGAATGCGGTGGCCCCGGGGCCGGTATGGACGCCGCTGAACCCGGCGGACCAATCGTCCAAGGACATCGTTCACTTCGGCGAGAAGACGCACCTGGGCCGGCCGGCACAGCCCGAGGAGATTTCTCCGGCCTACGTGTTCCTGGCAGCGCCATGCTGCTCCAGCTACATCACCGGGATCGTGCTGCCCATTACCGGCAACGCGGGGGACGGCGCCTGATGCGTCTGATGCGCATGCGCTGTGTCCCCAGTCATCGCAGGGCACCTACCCGCCGATAGGACCGGTCCTACCGACCCGCATGCACCGCAACCGAAGAATGAATCACGCACATCAGGTTTTGTGCGCCCTTCACACCACCACTTCAGGAGAAATCGATGCCCAACAACAACCCGCAAGGCCACAACCAGTACACGGAGAACGCGAACCAGCGCAAGAGCCAGAGCCGCCAGGGTGGCGCCACGGCCAGCGGTCAGAACTCCACGCGATCGCAAGGCGATTCGAATGTGAAAAGCGGTTCATCCAACCGCAGTTCAAAGCAGCGCTGAGCGTTTTCAGCCCCCTCTTCCACCCCCCTTTTTTTCAGGAGTACGCAATGGCATACCGAGACAACGACGAACGCAATTACCGCCAAGACCGCAGCCGTGACGATCATGACAATCGCATGGGCCGCGGCGGGCGCGAATCCCAGCAAGGCGGCGGCTACCGCAGCGGGGACGACCGGGAGCGCTATTCCTCCTATGGCCAGGAAGGCGGCGGCTCCCAGCGCTCCCAGCGCGAGTGGGCCGGCGACTACCAGGGCATGCAACAGCAGCGCCCTTATGAGGAAAACTACCGCGACCGCTACGAGGCGGGTTATGACAGCGACTTCCGCGCAGGGTCGCGATCAGGCCAGGGCTACCAGGGCGGTGCCGGCTATGGCGGCGACTTTGGCGCAGGCGGGCAGCAGCAGGGTATGTACGGGGGCAACAACCCGATGCAGGGCTCGTACGGCCGCGGCTACCGCGGCGCTCAAGGCTATGGCGCCCAGGGGGGTATGGGCCAGAGCGGCTACGGTGGGTACGGTTCGCAGGGGTACGGCTCCCAAGGCCAGGGTTATGAAGGCCATCGCGACGCGGACTTTGGTTCGCAGTACTCCGGCACCGGCGGAGAGCAGCGCGGGCGCTTTCAGAACGACCCCGACTACCACCAGTGGCGCCAGGACCAATTGCGCCAGTTGGATGACGACTACGACTCCTGGCGCAAGGAGCGCTATGAGAAGTTTGCCGATGACTTCAACACCTGGCGCACCTCGCGCGGCGGCGCCGGGCAAAAGAGCAGCGGAAGCAACAGCGCTACCTCATCCAGCCAGGGCACGTCGGGCAAGAACAAAGAACAGGGTTGATCCTCGCTGATCCCCTGGTCCGCAAGGCCCCCGCATGCGGGGGCCTTTTTCTGTATGCCGCAGCGTGCCCTAGCCTGCCGCTGGTTTCCGTGGGACCAGCGATGCCGCCTCGCGCTGGCCCACGTCTTTCAGGAAGGCCCACACCGCCTGCATGCGCGCCAAGTGCTTGGACTCGGCCGGCATGCTCATCCAGAAGGTGCGTGTGAACTCGGCCTCGTGGGGCAGCACGCGCGCAAGTACGGGGTCACGGTCGGCCAGGAATGCGGGCAGCACGGCCAGGCCCGCGCCGGCGCGCACGGCCTCGTACTGCGCGGTGATGCTGGTGCTGCGCAGCGCAAAACGCTCGGGCGGGTAGAGTTGGTCGATGAACTGCAGCTCTTTTGTGAACAGCAGATCGTCCACGTAGCTGATGAAGGCGTGGTGGCGCAGGTCTTCACGCTTGGCCACCAGCGGTCTGCGCGCCAGGTACTCGCGCTGGCCGTAGAGACGCAGGGTGTAGTCGGCGAGTTTGGTGACGATCACCGAGCCGCGCTTGGGCCGCTCCAGGGAGATCACGATGTCCGCCTCGCGCCGGCTCAGGTGCAGCATGCGCGGCAGGGCCAGCAGGTCGATGGACAAGTGCGGGTGCTTCTGTGTGAGCCGCGCCAGATGCGGCGCCAGCACCACCGTGCCAAAACCCTCGGTGGCACCCACGCGCACCAGTCCCGAGGGGCCCGCGCCCGGGGAGTTGGCGGGCGATGCGCGCTCCACCCCCAGCACGGCGGCCTCCATGGCCTCGACGGCGGGCAGCAGGTGGCGGCCGGTTTCCGTCAGCCGATGTCCCGCTGCCTCGCGGGCGAACAGCGGCGCACCCATCTGTTTTTCCAGCGCCTGGATGCGCCGCGCCACTGTCGTGTGTTCCACGCCCGTGCGGCGCGCGGCCCCTGCCAGCGTGCCGGTGCGCGCCAGCTCCAGGAAGTAGCGCAAATTGTCCCAATCCATACGGCTCCTCTGCGGTGATGTGCAAATTTGCAAAGCCAAGGTGCGTGATTGTCTATTGCCTACGCAATTTCGCACAACTACGATGCAGCCATGCCAAGTCGGCACCTTGCCGTGCCGGCTTCATTGCAGACCACCCCAGGACCCCAGGAGACAACCATGGACGCATCCACCTCCCAGGCCGTGAAGGCCCCCACAGTCAAGCTGCTGATCGGCGGCCAGTTCGTCGAATCCAAGACCACCCAGTGGCGCGACGTGGTCAATCCCGCCACGCAGCAAGTGCTGGCGCGCGTGCCCTTCGCCACGCCCGACGAGATCAACGCCGCCGTGGCCTCCGCCAAGGAAGCCTTCAAGACCTGGAAGAAGACCCCCATCGGCACGCGCGCACGCATCTTCCTGAAGCTGCAGCAGCTCATTCGCGAGAACATGAAGGAACTGGCCGCCCTGCTGACGGCCGAGCAAGGCAAGACCTTGCCCGACGCCGAAGGCGACGTGTTCCGCGGCCTGGAAGTGGTGGAGCACGCGGCCAACATCGGCACGCTACAGCTGGGCGAGCTGGCCAACAACGTGGCCAACGGCGTGGACACCTATTCCATCATGCAGCCGCTGGGCGTGTGCGCCGGCATCACGCCCTTCAACTTCCCCGCCATGATCCCGCTGTGGATGTTCCCCATGGCCATCGCCACGGGCAACACCTTCGTGCTCAAGCCCTCCGAGCAAGACCCCATGGTCACCATGCGCCTGTGCGAACTGGCGCTGGAGGCCGGCATCCCCGCCGGCGTGCTGAACGTGGTGCATGGCGGTGAAGACGCCGTGAACGCCATCTGCGACCACCCCGACATCAAGGCCATCAGCTTCGTGGGCTCCACCAAGGTGGGCACCCATGTGTACAACCGCGCCAGCCTCAACGGCAAGCGTGTGCAATGCATGATGGGTGCGAAGAACCACGCCATCGTCATGCCTGACGCCAACAAGGAGCAGACGCTGAACGCCCTGGCCGGCGCCGCCTTCGGTGCGGCCGGCCAGCGCTGCATGGCCCTGTCGGTCGCCGTGCTGGTGGGCGAGGCGCGCAACTGGATCCCCGATCTGGTCGAGAAGGCCAAGACGCTGAAGGTGTCCGCCGGCACCGAGCCCGGCACCGACGTGGGCCCGCTGGTGAGCTGCGCCGCGCTGTCGCGCGTCGAGGGCCTGATCGAGCGCGGCATTGCCGACGGTGCCACGCTGGAACTGGACGGCCGCAAGCCCCAGGTGGCGGGCTACGACAAGGGCAACTTCGTCGGCCCCACGATCTTCAGCGGCGTGAAGCCCGGCATGAGCGTGTACGACCAGGAAATCTTCGGCCCCGTGCTGTGCCTGGCCGGCGCCGAGGACATCGACGAGGCCATCGAGTTCATCAACGCCAACCCCAACGGCAACGGCACGGCCATCTTCACGCAGTCCGGCGCTGCCGCGCGCAAGTTCCAGGAAGACATCGACGTGGGCCAGGTGGGCATCAACGTGCCGATCCCCGTGCCCGTGCCGCTGTTCTCGTTCACCGGCAGCCGCGCCTCCAAGCTGGGCGACCTGGGCCCCTACGGCAAGCAGGTGGTGCTGTTCTACACGCAGACCAAGACCGTCACGGCGCGCTGGTTTGACGACAGCACCACCAGCCACGGCGTGAACACCACCATCAGCCTGAAGTAAGCGGCGCCGCGCGGTGCGCGCATGGTGAAATCACAGGCATGACCCGATGCGTGAAACCCCATGCCGCCCGCCTGCGCACCCTGGCCGCTGCGTGCGCCCTGTTGGCTGCCACCCAGGCACAGGCGCAGGCCGGCGCTGCCTGCCGCCCCGGCGGCACGGTGGATGAGACCAACGCCTGCGCCGTGCAGCGCTACCAGGAGGCGGACACCGCCACTCAGATTCTGTATGGCGATGTGATGCGTGCCCTGTCGGCCCATGAACGCCCTACCCTGCGCCAGGACCAGGCCGCCTGGCAGCGCACGCGCGCCGCGCAGTGCAAGCAGGCGCAGCGCGCGGCGGAGTCCCGCCCCGAATGGCCGCGCCTGTACCACGACTGCCTGACGGTCCATACCCAGGCGCGGCGCGACGCCCTGATGCACTGGCTGCACCATGGCGAGGCGCCGCAGCCCACGACGAACAAGCCATAAGACACATAAGAGAAGGAGACACCGCCATGGACTTTGAACTCAGCGAAGACCAGCGCGCTTTTGCCGACACCGCGCGCCAGTTCGCCCAGGCGGAGCTGGCGCCCCACGCCGCCGAGTGGGATGCGCAGGGCATCTTCCCCCGCGAGGCTATTTGCCGTGCGGGCGAGCTGGGTTTTTGCGGCCTGTACGCGCCCGAGAGCGCCGGTGGCCTGGCCCTGCCGCGCCTGGACGCCACGCTGGTGTTCGAGGAACTGGCGGCCGTGGACCCCAGCACCACCGCCTTCATCACCATCCACAACATGGCCACCTGGATGCTGGGCACCTGGGCCACGGATGCCGTGCGCGCCGAATGGGGCGAGGCACTCACCAGCGGGCAAAAGCTCGCCAGCTACTGCCTGACCGAGCCCGGCGCGGGGTCCGACGCCGCCTCCATCAAGACGCGCGCGGAACTGGTCGGCAACGAGTACGTCATCAACGGCAGCAAGGCCTTCATCAGCGGTGCGGGCAGCACCGACGTGCTGGTGCTCATGGCACGCACCGGCGACGCGCAATCCGGCGCGGGCGGCATCAGCGCCTTTGCCGTGCCCGCGAACCTGCCCGGCATCCACTACGGCAAGAAGGAAGAAAAGATGGGCTGGAACAGCCAGCCCACGCGCCAGATCAGCTTTGACAACGTGCGCATCCCCGCCAACCACCTGCTGGGCCAGGAGGGCGAAGGCTTCAAGATCGCCATGAAGGGGCTGGACGGCGGGCGCATCAACATCGCCACCTGCTCGGTCGGCGCCGCGCAAGGCGCACTGCAGCACGCCCAGCGCTACATGCAAGACCGCAAGCAGTTCGGCAAGCCGATCGCCAGCTTCCAGGCGCTGCAGTTCAAGCTGGCCGACATGGCCACCGAGCTGGTGGCTGCGCGCCAGATGGTGCGGCTGGCCGCCAGCAAACTCGACGCAGGCGCGCGCGATGCCTCCACCTACTGCGCCATGGCCAAACGCTTTGCCACCGACGTGGGCTTTACCGTGGTGAACGAGGCGCTGCAGCTGCACGGCGGCTACGGCTACATCCGCGAATACCCGCTGGAGCGCCTGCTGCGCGACGCGCGCGTGCACCAGATCCTGGAAGGCACCAACGAGATCATGCGCGTCATCATCGGCCGGCGCATGCTGGACGGCGACGCGCCGGAGGTGATCCGTTGAAATTCAAAAACCATAGCTGCTCGCGCTGTATGGATAAGCGCTAGAGGCCTATTTGACTCCAAAACCACCATGCCTGCTCGCCCCCTGTCCGACGAAGCGCTGCACCTGATCGCCGCCGTGCGCGACGCGCTGGGCGAGCGGCTGAACGCGCAGGTGGAGGTAGAGGAGCGCACGCTCTTTGGCTGCCACGCCTTCATGGTGGACGGCAAGCTCTGCCTGGGCGTGAAGGGCGAAGAGCTGTTGGTGCGCCTGCCGCCGCAGCAGCACGACGCAACCGCTGAAACCCCCGGCGTGCGCGAACTGGACCCGCGCGGCGGCATGGCCGGCTACTTCTGGCTGGAGCCCGCTGCCTACGCCACGCGCGCCCAGTGGGAGCACTGGATCGACACCGCCCTCGCCTTCAACCCGCTTGCCAAGGCCTCGCCTCGGCGGGCGAAGGCGGCCACAAGCCGCAGCAAGGGCACGCGATCATGATTGAAGGCATTTTGGCCTGTAGCGCCCGTCCATAAAGCGCTAGTTGCTATCAAAATAATAGTTCCCATCACACACCACAGGAGACAACCACCATGCAAATCGCATTCATCGGGCTGGGCAACATGGGCGCCCCCATGGCCATCAACCTGCACAAGGCCGGCCACAGCGTGAAGGCCTTCGACCTGAGCGCTGACGCGCTTGCCAAGGTCCGGGCCGAGGGCCTGCAGGTCGCCACCAGCGCGCAAGACGCCGTGCAGGGCGCTGAGGCCGTCGTTACCATGCTGCCCGCCAGCCAGCACGTGGAAGGCCTGTTCCTGGGCAACGGCAACCTGCTGGCCAGCATCGCCAAGGGCACGCTGGTGATCGACAGCTCCACCATCGCCGCCGCCACCAGCCAGAAGGTGGCCAAGGCGGCCGAGGCCGCCGGCATCGACTTCATCGACGCCCCCGTCTCCGGTGGCACCGGCGGCGCCATCGCCGGCACCCTCACCTTCATGGTGGGCGGCACCGACGCGCAACTGCAGCGCGCACGCCCCCTGCTGGAAAAAATGGGCGCCAACATCTTCCACGCCGGCGCCGTGGGCGCGGGCCAGACGGCCAAGATCTGCAACAACATGCTGCTGGGCATCCTGATGGTGGGCACCAGCGAAGCCATCGCGCTGGGCGTCGCCAACGGCCTGGACCCCAAGGTGCTGAGCGAAATCATGCGCCGCAGCTCCGGCGGCAACTGGGCACTGGAAAAGTACAACCCCTTCCCCGGCGTGCACGAGAACGCCCCCGCCAGCAAGGGCTACGCGGGAGGCTTCGGCACCGACCTGATGCTGAAAGATTTGGGCCTGGCCCAGGAAAACGCCATCGCCACCAAGGCCAGCACCCCGCTGGGCGGCATGGCGCGCGCAATCTACGCGGCGCACAGCATTGCGGGGCACGGGGGGGAGGATTTCTCCAGCGTGATCAAGATGGTGCAGAAGAAGGGCTGAAGCAGGCTTTCCGGCATGCCTTCTGCAAAAAGGCGCTGTGACTTGCGTTGCAGCGCCTTTTTTTATTCTGAGCAGAATGCCTTGCTATGGCCTCTTTCGACCCTAAGCAGTCTTCACGGGTGGGCGCTGCTGTGACTGCTTTGTGTCGTTGCCAGATGGTCAATCGCGACGCTTCGGATGCTGGTGGCGATGATGGATGTCTGGGTAATGCGTGTGGCTGTGGGTCATAGCCACATGCTGGTGTGGGTGGGAATGAGGCTCGACACCATCCCAGGCGAAATCGTGGCTGTGTTGATGGTGCTCGTCATGCCGATGACGGTGGCTGTGCTCTAAAGGCTCATGCGTGTGCACATGCTCATGGCGCTCACGAATGTGCAACCATGTGCCAATCGCCATCAAGGCAGCAGCCAACCAGAACAGCAGCCCCGGCATGCTGGGCCAGATAGCGAAGGAAATGGCGACACCAAAGAGCGGGGCGATCGAGAAGTACGCGCCAGTTCGTGCGGTGCCCAACCCTCTCAGGGCCACGACAAACAGGGTCAGGCTGAGGCCGTAGCCCAGGAAGCCGACAGCCATGCAGGCACCCAAGGTGCTTACCCCAGGCAAGCTGTCACCACTGAGCAGGGCAAAGCTTGTGTTGCTGATGCCGGCAATCAAGCCTTTGATGGCTGCCACCAGCATCGCGTCGTTGGTGGACACTTTGCGTGTGAGGTTGTTGTCGATCGCCCAGCACAGGCAGGCTGCCACGATAAGCAGCGCTCCCATCGAAAAACTGGCGGCCCCTGGCGCCCAAGACAGCAGCAAGCCACCGCCCATGATCGTGAGCATGCCCAGCACGATTTGCCGGTCTGCGTTTTCCTTGAAGACAAACCAAGCAATCACTGCGGTAAACACGCCCTCGATGTTCAGTAAAAGCGAGGCGGCTGCGCCACTGGTCTGGGTCAGCCCGAGCAGCAAGAACACGGGGCCAAGCACACCGCCAAAAGCCACAGCGCCTAGCAGCCATGGCCATTCCGCCTTTGGAATGCGCAGGGAAGCGCGCTCATCTGCGGCGCTGGGACGCATGCGACGCAGTCCGAGCAGCAAGCTCAAGCCAACACCGCTGCCCAGGTACAGCAACCCAGCCAGCAGCAGTGGGCCCACATCGCCGACCAAGAGCTTGGCAAATGGGGTGCTCGCGCCAAAGAGCGCAGCGGCAGCCAGTGCGGGGGCAGCATTACGGATGGACATGCTTCAGCAGATTGATTGTTCGGACATGAAGTGCGCGGGTGGTGGCGGGATTGCGAGCAGATCAGAGGTATCTGGTGATTTCTTTGAACTCAGAGAAATCGTGTCCTTGCCCGTGCTGGTGGTCGCCACGCATCGCATGCTCCAGGCAGTGGTCAATGTGGTCTTGAATCAGCGTTTTTTTGGCCTGTTGGATAGCTTTTTCAACTGCTTGCAACTGCTGGGCGACATCTACGCAAGAACGACCGTCCTCCAGCATGGCGATCACGCTGCCCAGGTGACCATTCGCTCGCTTGAGTCGGTTGATCAACGCAGGATGACTGGCGTGAATGTGGGGTTCTGACATGCAATGCCCTTTAGGTTTATCCCCCTGGGGGGGATGCTAGAATTTCCAAATTATGCGCCAGTCAAAGGGCAGGCGCTGGCCCTCGAGCCTGCTTTGCCTGCTTCGGCGTGGCTTTGGTCAAAACCGTGCACTTGTTCAAACAAAAGTTGCTGCATCTGTGTGTGCTGTCCTTGATGACCGCATGCTTGCTGCTGTCCAGCTTGGGCATGTTTCAGTCGCACGGCATCGCATTGCTGGATGCCGCAGGGCATGAACCTCATGGGGAAATCCATGCCTCGCACGGCCACGCGCATGACGAGGATGCTCCAGAGGAAATCGCAGTGCTACAAGAGGCTGATGTGGTGCACTCACATGCAGCAGACAACGGCCAGCATGGACACAACCCGCTGGATCACAGCCACGAGACCGCCAACCTTCCGCCTCTGGTTGCCCAGCCGACAGGACACTTGCGCCACAGACTGGCACTCATGCCCCCCGAGGGGTTCTTCAGCCACGAACCCCAGCGTCTTGAGCGGCCTCCAATGCCCAACTTTTACCTCTAAAAGGTAGCCCGCATTCCACATGCGGGTTGGTTAGGTCTATTTGGAGTTTTCATGCTTCGTGAATATTCGTTTTTGCAGACGAGAGGGCTGAGCGTGCCTTTGCGTCTTTGCTTGCTGCTGCTTGCCATGTTGGCCGTGATGCCGATGGATGTACTGGCACATGCTGTCACCGAGGGTGACAAGGGCTATATCCAAGAGATTTCGGGCGTCAACCTGATTCCCTACACATACCTGGGTGCCAAGCACATGGTGACCGGTTATGACCACATCTTGTTCTTGTTCGGGGTGATCTTCTACCTCTACCGGCTCAAGGACATTGGCCTGTATGTGAGCCTGTTTGCCATCGGGCACTCCACCACGATGCTCATCGGGGTGTACTTTGACATCGGCATCAGCAGCTACGCGATTGACGCCATCATTGGTCTGTCTGTTGTCTACAAGGCTCTCGACAACATGGGCGCCTTCGAGCGCTGGCTGGGGTTTCAGCCCAATCCCCGCATCGCGACATTCGTCTTTGGCCTGTGCCATGGCTTTGGCCTGGCCACCAAGATCCAGGAATATGAAATGAGCCGTGACGGGCTTGTTCCCAATCTGTTGGCATTCAACGTCGGTGTGGAGCTGGGCCAGTTGCTGGCCCTTGGCGCCATTCTGATTGCCATGGGCTACTGGCGCCGCAGTGCCAGCTTTGGCCGGTATGCCTATACCGCCAACGTCGCCATGATGACCGCAGGTTTTGTGCTGTTTGGCATGCAACTGACCGGTCTGTTTGTCTCCACCGCCAGCTGAGTTGAATGCCATGAATACACGTCATATCCCCACTTCCGTCGAACTGCCCAGCAGCCAACAACTGCTCAAATCCACTTTCACAGCGATTGCCACTGCGGCCGTGCTGCTGGTGACCGTGGTGTTGCCCTCCGAGTATGCGATTGATCCCACCGGGATTGGGCGCGCACTGGGCCTGACTGAAATGGGTGAAATCAAGACCCAGTTGGCTGCGGAAGCAGAAGCAGACCGTGCAGCAACGCCTGCCGCGCCTGCCGTGCCTGCTGCCAGTGCTGCGCAGGCGAATGGCAAGTCTGCTGCCACGACCGCAGTGGCTGGCCTTGTAGGCGCCACGTCAGCACAAGCATCGGCACCCGCACAACCTGCCCCTGCACAGGTCGCGGCACCGCAATGGAAGGATGAGGTCACCTTTGTCCTCAAACCCGGCGAAGGGGTCGAGTACAAGCTGCGCATGAAAGGCGATGCCAAGGCCCAGTTTGCCTGGGCTGTCCAGGGCGGTGTGGTCAATTACGACACCCATGGCGATGCTTTTGGCAAAAGCATCAGCTATGAGAAAGGGCGTGCGGTTCCTGCTCAGACGGGAGAGCTGACAGCGGCGTTCACAGGCAACCACGGCTGGTTCTGGCGCAACCGTGGCCAGGCGGACGTCACGATGACCTTGAAGGTCGCAGGCGACTACGAAAAGTTGTCGCGCCAGTAATCAGGCACTAAAGCTGAACCATGTACCGCGTTCTGCGCCATGCAGAGCGCGGTCTTTGTGAATTGGTAAAACCATGTTGATTCAAATCGTCGCGGGCACTTTGCTGGCCGGTGTGGCTAGTGTGTGGCTGGCTTGGGTGCTGAGCAAAAGCTTTCTGTCCCGGTATCCGCAACACATGCTGAGCCTGGCCGCCGGAGCGCTGCTGGCCACAGCGTTCATCAATTTGATGCCTGAGGCCTTCGAGAGCGAATACTCTGTCCACTCCCTGTTCTTGATCTTCTTCGCGGGATTGCTGGTTGTCATCGTGCTGGACAAAGCCGAAGTCTGGCACCACGCGCACGAGCACGGCCAAGCTGGAGAACAGTGCGGGCATCAGCATGCTCACCATGCGCACGGCCCAACCGGAAGCTGGTCTGTGCTCTTTGGTGATGGCGTGCATGCATTTGCCGACGGCATTTTGATTGCCTCCGCATTCTTGGCTGACTGGAAGCTGGGTGTGGCCGCGACATTTGCAGTGCTGCTGCACGAAGTGCCACACCACATGGGAGATTTGGCCGTGGTGGGCAGTGGCAGCAACCAGCCAAGGAAAGCCGTGCTGAAGGTGTCTTTGGCTGGCTCTATGACCGTGGTCGGGGGGCTGGTGGGCTATCTCATCGTGGGTCAGTTGGGCGAATGGCTGCCATTGTTCCTCGTGTTTGCCGCCAGCAGTTTTGCCTATGTGGCGCTGGCAGACTTGATCCCGCAACTCAATAAACCCATGGGATTGCGCCAAACCATTGTCCAGATGGTGTGGCTGTTAGTTGGATCCTTGCTGGTCACTGCGGCTGTGGCAGTTGTTGGGGGGCACGCACACTGATTGATTTCCCGATGGATTGCTTCGCAGGTCGTTAGCCGTGCGTGACCAACGGGTGCACGACCAGGCCGATAGCAGCTGCTGCAACCACGATGACAGGTTCCGGGAGTTTTTTGAAGCGCCACAGGATAGCTGCGGTGGCAATGGCCAGCGCAGCAGTGATCCAGTCGGAAATGGAGCGCTGGCCGATGACGATCACCGCCCCTGCGATGGAGCCGATCGCGGCGGCCGTGACGCCGTCCACGAAGGCGACAACGTCAGGGCGCTTGCCGTATTTCTTGAAGTACGGCGCAGGGATCACCGTGAACAGGTAGCAAGGTACGAAGGTAGCTGCTGCCGCAGCTACAGCACCCCAGAAGCCAGTGACCAGGTAGCCGATGAAGCCGGTAGTGATCACTACCGGGCCCGGGGTGATCATGGCAACGGCCACTGCATCCACGAACTGCTGCTCTGTCAGCCAGCCGTATTCCTTGACGACGCCGCCGTAGAGGAAGGGAACGATCGCTAGGCCACTGCCGAAGACAAAGCTGCCTGCATACGCAAAATAAAGGCTGATCTGCTTGAGCTTGGTCCAGTCGATGGTGCTGAGTGCGAACATCCCGGCCAGAGGCAATCCAACGCTGTTGAGGCCACTTTTATGCGCCAGCCAGGAGGGCGGCGCCCGCCAGAGCCAGACCAACACACCTGCACCGAAGAAGAGCCATACCACTTCCGACTTGGTGATCACTGTGACGGCTGCGCTGACCAGAAAGATAGGCCACAGCAGTTTGTCCCTGCCGACGCTCTTGCTCGTCAACTTGTAGGCGCTCATGGCGATGATGCCGATCACCGCGGCGCCCACACCATAAAACACTGATTGCATCCAGCCGATACCGCCGTATGCCACGTAGGCAGCACCAAGCGCCACGACCATCACGAAGGATGGCAGGACAAAAGCGATCCCTACGAGGGAAGCACCCAGGAATCGATAATGGACATAGCCCAGGTAGATAGCGAGCTGGGCTGCCAGTGGCCCAGGCATGAGTTGGGCAAGTGCTAGGCCTTCTTTGTAGTCACCGTCGGTAATCCACCGGCGTCTTTCCACCAAATCGCGGTACATGTAGCCTGCCAAAGCCACCGGACCGCCAAAACCCCAAGTTCCCAAAGCCAGCATGTAGCGCACGAGCTGCCAGAGTGTGTAGCCAGGAGTGATTGTCGTGCTGATGCCGGCCACTGCCTTTGCGTTGAGGTCGTTCATGTGGATCTCCGTGGTGCTGGAGGCGTTAGGGCTTGCGTGGGCCGGAAAAGTGCGCATGCAGCGAATCCAAAACCCCGCTGATGTCCGCAAGTAGTGAGTCGTCGTCGGACCAACGCTTGCGCGCTCCGGCCAGTACAGCTTCAAAGCCAGCAGCTTCGGCGGTGGATGTGCCGCCCACATCGAGTGCATGCACCATCGCGCCCAGCTGAGACAGCCCTCGGTCACTGTCGAGGCCAAAGCTCGTCACCAAAACCTCGAACGTCACCTGGTCGCCGACATGAGAGAAGGTCGCACCATCGAAGTCGAAGCCCAGCGCATCCGATGGACAGTCGGCCGGGCTATCCAGCCATTGAAAGCGTGCATGTGGATCAATGAAGCGCTGAATCAGCCAAGCGCTCGCCACACGGTCCACCCAGAGGTTGCGGCGTGTAGCCCAAAGGCGACCCTGGAACTGCATACGATCGCGCCTCGCAATGCGTCCAGTTGATGCCTGTGGCTCGCCAGGAGACTGAATGGCGTCAATAGCGTTGGAGAAGTCCTGCCATTGGACTACGGCGCGTGCTGAGGTCTCACCAGGAAAGAAATCGATCTTGCGGATGGCTTCATAGGCGCGCGCGTGCCGACGCTGCAAGCGATTAAGCTCCGCGGTGCTCAGGCGCGAGAGCGTCTTGCGCGCTTCGGCCAGATCCGCCAACCATGCTGTGTAGTCGTCTGTGCGGTCGAACAAAGCCTGATAGGCAGCTTGTTCTGCCATATCGTGGGCTTTGACATGGAGCAGCCAGGCTTGTCCTCCTTCCTGCAAAGCCTCGTCCGCTAGGGCTTGCAGCTGCGAGGCCTGTTTCGCCGCCGCTGGCAGCAGGTAGGCTCCATCGCGCAGGGCAGCACAGCCCAACGCCTTCACGGCACGCCAGATTCGCATGCGTGGCGTAGCGCTAGAGGATGGGAGGCTGACGACCAAAGCCAGCCAATAGTCCGAAATGAGAGTCATGGCTGAAGCATAGGATGCTGTCATGACTCCTGCAATGCTGTAGCTATCCCTACAAACTTGATGCTCCAGACCTCACCAAGTAAGCCACTACTCAGGTGCACTTTTGCCGTAAAAAGATAGCTCCGCGCAACACTAGAAGCCGAATCCGGTCATTGGAGTAATGGATGTGACTGTCGGCTCTTGGCCGTCACCGGTCCTTGGCTAAATCAAGCCTCTTCATGTACACAGCGTCAAGACATCTCACAAATGCCCGGCGTATCGGGTTACTTAAAAGCACCATTCAGGGCAGATATTCATCCACCAGTCTCTGAACCGCATTGGCCTAAAGTTCATCACGCCACCGCTTCAGTGCCTCTCTGTCGCGCTGCGCCTCTTTCCAGGCTTCGAAGGCGGCCGCGGCGTCGATGTATTGGGGCAACGGCAGGGCTGATTTCCTGCATTTCGGTATTTTTCCTGTTTTTCTTTTTATGCCGAAACTCTTTATAAAACGATCGGTTAGATAGAAATTCAACCCATCGCCATCCACTCTTGCACGCAATGGCGGGCCAGCGCCGTCACCCAGCAGGGCTCCCCCGGTACGAAGGCAATCCCGTACCGCGGGCTGACCAGAAACCCGGAGCGGTCGAATGCCCGGTCATCGCTCGATTGCACAAACGCGGCCAGGTCACGGAACGGCACGGCCACGGTGCCCAGGTGCAGCGCCTCCGCGCGGGCGGTCACCTCTTCCAGGCGGCCACTGTCCTGAAAGCGGTAGACCGCGTCGCCATAGTCCAGCGCGGTCAGGCCAACGTTGTTGCGCGACTCGCTGCGTGGCTGGCCGTGGGCGCTGATGATGTCGCCGCGCGTGGCGGTGAGGGGCACGCCATTCACGCTTTCGTAGGGTTGCAGGTGCATGGTCGATTCTGTGGCGGCCCGGCGGCGCGCGGCAACCGGGGGCGTGTATCGAACCGTGAGGCGCAACACGCGCGTATATTGCCCCGTGTTGCCGTTGGCGGGCCGTAAGCACCCCGCAATGGTTCAGCATGAAAATGCCACCCAGCGCCCGTCTGAAAAGCGCGGGCAGCTATCAAAATCGAAGTTCTTTCACCCACCCTCCTCCTTTGACTGCGATGACAGCCTCCACCGACTTCGCCCCCATGCCCGATGCCGCCGGCTTCTTTGGCCCCTACGGCGGGCAGCTTGTGCCGCCGCACCTGAAAGCCGCCATGGACGACATCGCCGCGGCCTATGCCGAGATCACGCAGCGCAAGGACTTTCAGGACGAGCTGGCACAGCTGTTTGCCGATTACGTGGGCCGGCCCAGCCCGATCTTTCATGCCAAGCGGCTTTCGGGCCTGCTGGGCGGCGCGCAGATCCACCTCAAGCGCGAGGACCTGAACCACACCGGCGCGCACAAGATCAACCACTGCCTGGGCGAGGCGCTGCTGGCCAAGTTCATGGGCAAGAAAAAGGTAATCGCCGAGACGGGCGCCGGCCAGCACGGTGTGGCGCTGGCCACGGCCTGTGCGCTGGTGGGCATCCCGTGCGAGATCCACATGGGCCAGGTGGACATCGAGAAGGAGCACCCCAACGTCACCAAGATGCGCATCCTGGGCTGCAAGCTGGTGGCGGTGACGCGCGGCGCGGCCACGCTGAAGGAGGCGGTGGACAGCGCCTTCGAAGAGTACCTGACCAACCCCACCGACTACCTCTACGCCATCGGCTCGGTGGTGGGCCCGCACCCGTTCCCGATGATGGTGCGCGACTTCCAGAGCATCATCGGCCGCGAGGCGCGCGAGCAGTTCCAGGCCAGGCACGGCCGCCTGCCCGACTACGTGACCGCCTGCGTGGGCGGCGGCAGCAATGCCATGGGCATGTTCACCGCCTTCCTGGGCGATACCGATGTGAAGCTGGTGGGCGTGGAACCCTCGGGCGAAGGCACCGACAAGCCCGGCCGGCACGCGGCCACGCTGAGCATGGGCCAGCCCGGTGAGATCCACGGCATGAAGTGCTATGTGCTGGAGGATGCGCCGGGCGTGCCTGCCGCCGTGCACAGCATTGCCTCGGGCCTGGACTACCCCGGCGTGGGCCCGCAGCACAGCTATCTGAAGGACATTGGCCGCGTGCAGTACGAAGCCGTGACCGACAAGGAATGTCTGGACGCGTTCATGCAGCTGTCGCGCGTGGAAGGAATCATCCCCGCGCTGGAGAGCGCCCATGCCGTGGCCTGGGCCATCCGCGTGGCGCCCACGCTGCCCCAGGACCAGCACATCCTGGTCAACCTGTCGGGCCGCGGCGACAAGGATGCGGATTACGTCGCCAAGGTGCTGGGGCTTTGACGGGCGGGCGCGGCGCGTGTTCTGCCATCATGCCGCCCTTGATTCACTGAACTGAGAGAACCTGACCATGGCACTGCCACCCAACAAGCAACGCAGCCGCCGCCTTCGCAAGAAGATGCGCGTGGCCGAGTTTCAGGAATTCGGCTTCGAGTACGAGCTGAAGGTCAAGCAGGAGCTGACGCCCGAGCAAGAGGAGGCGCTGATGGACCGCTTCGTGCGGGACCTGCTGGTGCCCCGCAATCTGGCGGCCGCCGGCTGGGTGCGCGAAGGCTTCGTGACGGCCTTCGTGCGTGGCTCCGCCACCGAGGACGACCGCCAAGCCACGCAGGCCTGGCTGGCTGCACAGCCCGAGGTGGCCGAGGCCACGGTGAGCGAGCTGAAGGACGCCTGGTACGTGCAAGACTGAGCCGCGCACCACAGGGTAGCCGCGCAGCGCTGGGCTGGCGTCAGCCAGTAGGTTTTAAGCCTTTTTGGCCTCTAGCCTTTGACCAAAAAGCGCCAGCAGCTATCAAAACAGAAGCGAAACAGCCGCCAACCCCCACGGGGGTGGCGGCTGTTGCCGTTGATGCGGTGCGTTTGTGCGAACGGGGCGGTTGGCTCAGTACACCGTGATCCCTGCGGCCCTGATGACCTGGGCCGCACGGGGCGGCCCCTGCCCTGTGGCGGGCGGCCGCCACGGGGACGTTTGCACTCAGACAGCGCCGCGCGCCTCCACGTAAAGCGCGTAGATCGAATGGCTGCTGGCCATGAACAGGCGGTTGTTCTTGGCACCCCCAAAACACAGGTTGGCACAACGCTCAGGCAGCCGGATGTGACCAATGGCTTTGCCTTCGGGGTTGAAGACCATCACGCCATCCAGGTCCGCCGGGTTGGCGCCCACGGCGCCGTTGCTGCCCCATCCGCACCAGAGGTTGCCGAACTCGTCGCACTTGATGCCGTCCAGGGCACCCGGGCCGCCCGCGTCGATGTGCAGACGCTTGCCGGACAGCCGCCCGCCCGGGCCCACGTCGTAGGCCCACACCACGCGATGCGGCTGGTGGCGGCCCTCGACGATGTAGAGCACCTTCTCATCGGGCGAAAAGCACAGGCCAGCCGCTATGAACTTGAGGGCATAGCCGATGACCACGTTGTAGCGGCGCACGGCGCCGCCCTCGGGGATGTCTTCCAGCGCCACCTTGTGCGCCTGCGGCACCTTGTCCACCAGCACCTGGCCGCCGGCCAGCCGGGTGCCAGCAGGCAGGCCGCCATCGTTGGCCACGATGGCGACGTTGTCGGCCGGGTGCATGGCGATGCAAAGCGGAGCTTGTGTACTCATACCAATGTCTTTTCCAGTTTCCATGGCGCTACGGCCCGCCCGCGGGCGGCGGAGCTGACGCCTGCAACCGGTTTGCCGTGCAAGGGCTACCCGGCAACGGGGCGGCATCTCCGTTAGCGGAAGGCGTGCGGCCGCTCAGGGGTCATTCCGCCTTTATGCCTGCGGCCTTGATCACCTGCGCCCACTTGGCCACCTCGGCCTTCTGGAATGTGGCCAGTTCGGCGGGCGTCATGGTGGATGGCACCATGCCGAAGGCTTTGAGGCGCGCCTGGACTTCCGGGGTGGCGACGATCTTCATGATCTCGGCGTGCAGTCGGTCCACGATGGGCTTGGGTGTGCCGGCGGGCGCGAACACGGCCTGCCAGGAGCCCATGTCGAAGCCTTTTTCTCCGGCTTCGGCAATGGTGGGCACGTCGGGCAGCGACTCCACGCGTTTGGAGCTGGTCACGGCGATGGGGCGCAGCTTGCCCGACTGGATGTGCGGGCCTACGACCAGCGCGGTGTCGAACATCATGTCCACTTGGCCACCGATCACGTCCTGGACCGCAGGGCCGCTGCCCTTGTACGGCACATGCGTGAACTTCACGCCCGTCTGATAGGCCAGCAGCTCCAGCGCCATGTGGTTGGAGGTGCCGCTGCCGGGCGACGCCGAGGACAGGCCGCCCGCCGCGACCTTGGCCTTGCTGGCGGCGAGCACTTCCGCAAGCGTCTTGTACGGGCTGGCGGCGGGCACCACCAGCACCAGCGGACCAGAGCCCAGCATGGCAATCGGCGTGAAGGACTTGACGGGGTCGTAGTCCAGCTTGGGGTACAGACTCACGTTGATGGCGTGCGAGCTGATGGTGCCGCCAAGGATGGTGTAGCCGTCGGCGGGCGCGCGCGCGGCGATGGCCGATCCCACGCTGCCGCCCGCGCCGCCCTTGTTGTCAATGACCACGGGTGTGCCCAGGGCCTGGCCCAGAGGCTGGGCTACCACGCGAGCCAGCGTGTCGGTATTACCGCCGGGTGGAAAGGGCACCAGGTAGGTGATGGCCTTGCCCGCGGGCCAATTGCCCTGCGCTGCTGCAGGCAAGGGGGTCAATGCGCTGCCCAGCAGCAAGGCGCTGGCGGCGGCGAGGGAGCTTTTGATCAAGGTGCGGCGTTGCATGGGGGATGTCTCCTGGTTGGATGGAAAGGACTCAGAAACGTGGCTGGCGGCCGGTGAAGCCGGGGTCGTACTTGCGCATCTGCCCGAGGTCGTCGCGGTTACGGATGCCGCAGTGCAGGTAGTTGTCGTGCAGGCGGGCCAGCGCCTCGCGATCCAGCGTGACGCCCAGGCCCGCCGTCGTAGGCACGCGCAGGCTGCCCTGCTCGAATTGCAGGCGGCCGCCTTCGACGACCTCCTCGTCCTGCCACGGGTAGTGCGTGTCGCAGGCATAGGTGAGCTGCGGCACGCTGGCACACAGGTGCGTCATGGCGACGAGGCTGATGCCCAGGTGGGAGTTGCTGTGCATGGACAGACCCAGGTCGAAGGTCTTGCACAGCGTGGCCAGCCGTTGCGTGGCACGCAGACCGCCCCAGTAGTGGTGGTCGCTGAGCACGATCTTCACGGGGCAGCCCAGGTCGACGTTGCGGCGGAATTCGGCAAAGTCGGTGACCACCATGTTGGTGGCCAGCGGCACATCGCCTTCGCGTTCCATCGCGCGCGCCACGGCAGCCATGCCCTCTAGGCCAGGGGCCGGGTCTTCGTAATACTCCAGCACGCCGCGCAGTTGTTGCACCACCTTCAGGCTGGTCTGTACCGTCCAGTTGGCGTTGGGGTCGATGCGCAACGGCATACCCGGAAAGGCCTGGGCCAGCGCGAGGATGCCGGCCGCCTCCTGGTCGGGCGGCAAGGCGCCGGCCTTGAGCTTGATGCTTTGGAAGCCGTACTGGGCGATCATGCGCCGCGCCTGGGCGACGAGTTGCGCGGGCGTGAGTGCCTCGCCCCAGGCATCCGGCGTATAGGGCTGGTCGATGTGTTCGGCGTATTTGTAGAACAGGTAGGCCGAGAAGGGAACGCTGTCGCGCGCCGCGCCGGCCAGCAGATCCACGACCGGGGCCTGGGCCAACTGGCCTTGCAGGTCCATCATCGCCACTTCAAACGCGCTGATGACCTTGGCCACGGTCTTGGATACATGCGTGCCCGGTGCCAGCGACACCTGCTGCCCCAGGAATTCCGAGGCCGTTTGTGCGGGCGGTGCGACCAGGGCCGCCACGCGCTGCTCCATTGCGTTGAGCGCCCAGGGGGATAGACCCACCAGGGCGGGCGCCGCCTTGGCCAAAGCGTCCAGCATGGGCTGGTCGCCATAGCTCTCGTTGATGCCCACCAGACCCGAGGCGGTCTCGATCTCGATGATGGAGCGCAGGGCCCAGGGCTCGTGGATGCCGGCCGCATTGAGCAGCGGCGGATCGCGGAAGGCAATGGGTGTGATGCGGATATGGCGGATCGCGTGGGAGGTGCTCATCTTCGTGCGTTGAGAGGGGCATCCGTGCCGGCATTTCATGGTGCGGCTCGGCTAAGACATATGTTGTCTTATAACGTGCAACGAATTATGATCACATCCATGAACACGCCCTCCACGGGATTACCCGAATCCATCGCGTCCGCAGCCCAGCACGCCTCTTCACTGCGCGGCAGAGCGGGCCGCAGCGCAGGGCGCAGCCTGGCAAAGGTGCTGTTCGATGAATTTGAAAGCAAGATTCGCCAAGGCCTGCTGCGCGAAGGCGACAAGCTGCCCACGGAATCGGAGCTGGTGCAGGGCTACGATGTGAGTCGCACGGTTGTGCGCGAGGCGCTGTCCAAGCTGCAGGCCGCCGGCATGGTGGAGACCCGACACGGC
Organism: [Acidovorax] ebreus TPSY; assembly: GCF_000022305.1. Lineage (NCBI taxonomy): Bacteria > Pseudomonadati > Pseudomonadota > Betaproteobacteria > Burkholderiales > Comamonadaceae > Diaphorobacter > [Acidovorax] ebreus. Next base: position 1,911,824 of record NC_011992.1, on the reverse strand, counting down.
ATCGGCACCTTCGTACTGCCACCCCGCAGCGGCGGCATGTTCTTCCTGGACCCCTCCGAGTTGGCCGAGTCCGTGGACGTGCTGGCCGTGCTGGAGCTGCGCATCAGCCTGGAGACCGAGTCGGCTGGGCTGGCCGCGCAACGCCGTACCGAGGGGCAATTGCAGGCCATGCGTGCCGCACTGGATGACTTTGCGCAGAGCACGCAACTGGGCGAAGACACGGTAGCCCACGACTTTCGCTTTCACCTGCAGATTGCCCAGGCCACCGGTAACCGCTATTTTGCGGACATCATGAACCACCTGGGCACCACGCTGATTCCGCGCACCCGCGTGGGCACCGCGCGCAGCTCCCCGCCGAATGACGGCTACCTGCAGCGCGTGAACCGAGAGCACGAAGAGATCTACATGGCGATTGCGCGCAAGGATGCGGAATCCGCCCGCGCGGCCATGCGCGTGCACCTGACCAACAGCCGCGAACGGCTGCGCCAGGCTCAGGAAGCGGCCGCCGCAGCGTCCGCCCTGCCCGCCTGAGCCCCACAAGCCATCCACTGAAAAATTTGCGCTGAAACGTTTGTTGTTCGTTCAATGATGTTGTACGATGACGTATAACTTAACCTGCATAACCTCAGGAGACATCGCATGACTTTGACCCGCCGCCTTGCCCTCGCCTGCGCCGCGCTGGCCTGCAGCACCACCATGGTTCACGCCGCAGACAACTGGCCCAGCCGTCCGCTCAAGATCGTCGTGCCCTACCCGCCGGGCGGCAGTTCGGACATCATTGCCCGCTCGATCAGCCAGCAGTTGTCCGAGTCGCTCAAGCAGCCGGTGATCGTCGAGAACAAGCCCGGTGCGAACGGCAATCTGGGCGCCGATATCGTGGCCAAGTCGTCGCCTGACGGCTACACGCTGCTGTTGTGCGATCTGGGCGCGCTGGCCATCAGCCCGTCGATCTATACCAAGCTGCCCTTCGATCCGTCCAAGGATCTGCGCGGCGCTGCCATGCTGGCGTATTCGCCCCACTTGTTGGTGGTGCACCCCTCCGTCAAGGCCAACAACCTGAAGGAACTGGTGGAGCTGTCCAAAACCAGCGACCTGAACTTCGCCGTCACGGCCACCGGCAGCGCACCGCACCTGGCGGGTGTGGAGTTGGCCCGCGCCACGGGCGCCAAGTGGGTCTACGTGCCCTACAAGGGCGGCGTGCAGTCGGTGCAGGACACGGTGGCCGGCCAGACGCAGGTGCTGATGAACGGCATGCTGGCCACCTATCCCCATGTGCAAAGCGGCAAGCTCAAGTTGCTGGGTGTGTCCAAGCGCGAGCGCATGCCGCTCATCGGCAGCTCTCCCACCATCGCCGAGCAGGGCGTGGCGGGCTTCGAAACCGGCTCGTGGCAAGGCGTGATGCTGCCCGCAGGAACACCGCCGGCCATCACCAAGCGCATTGGCGAGGCCCTGGTGGCCGCCATCCGTACGCCCGATGTGCGCTCACGCCTCACGGGCCAGGGCGCCGAAGTGGTGACCATGTCCCCGTCGGAAGTGGACAGCTTCTTTGCCAGCGAGCGCGCCCGTTGGGCCAAGGTCGTGCAGCAAGAGAAGCTGCAGCTGGACTGACCGCGCCCAGATTTCCCCTCTTTAACTTAACCCCACGTCGCCAACCTGCCGCGCAGCGGCTTTGAAAGAAAGACTGAGATGACTCCCCAAGACCTGAAGAACGTGATGAGTTCCGGCCTGCTGTCGTTCCCCATCACCGACTTCCATGACAACGGCGACTTCAATGCCAAGGGCTATGCCGAGCGCCTGGAGTGGCTCGCTCCGTTCGGCGCCAGCGCATTGTTTGCTGCGGGCGGCACGGGCGAGTACTTCTCGCTCACGGCCAGCGAATATCCGCAGATCATCCAGACGGCGGTAAACACCTGCCGCGGCAAGGTGCCCATCATTGCCGGTGCGGGCGGCCCCACGCGCTTTGCCATCGAATGCGCGCAGGCCGCCGAGAAGGCCGGCGCGCACGGCATCCTGCTCATGCCCCACTACATGACAGAAGCCAGCCAAGAAGGCCTGGCAGCCCACGTGGAAGCCGTGTGCAAGAGCGTGAACTTCGGCGTGATCATCTACAACCGCGGCATCACCCGCTACACGCCGGAAACCGTTGCCCGCCTGTGCGAGCGCAACCCGAACCTGGTCGGCTTCAAGGATGGCGTGGGCGACATCGAGGGCATGGCCTCCATGTTCCTGGCCATGGGCGACCGCCTGGCCTACCTGGGCGGCCTGCCCACGGCCGAGGTCTATGCCGCCGCCTACAAGGCGCTGGGCACGCCGGTGTATTCGTCCGCCGTGTTCAACTTCATCCCGAAAACAGCCATGCGTTTCTACGAAGCGGTGAAGAACGACGACCAGGCCACGCAGCACCAGTTGCTCAAGGACTTCTTCATGCCTTACCTGAAGATCCGCAACCGCAGCGCCGGCTACGCGGTGAGCATCATCAAAGCCGGCGCCAAGATCGTCGGCCACCCCGCCGGCCCCGTGCGTGCGCCGCTGGCCGACCTGCAGGCTGAAGAGATCGAGATGCTGGCCGAACTGATCCGCAAGGTCGAGCCTGTCTGATGCCTTTTGGCCCCGCCCAGCGTTGGCGGGGCCGCTCATCCCGGCACATAAAGATCCAAGGAGCACCCCATGAAAAAAGTCCTCGTGGCCCTCGCGGCCAGCGTGGCCCTGTCTGCCGTGGCCGCCTGGCCGGAAAAGAGTGTGAACATCGTCGTACCGTTCCCGCCCGGCGGCTCCACCGACACCATTGCCCGCGCCATGGCCCAGCACATGGGCGAGAAACTGGGCCAGGCATTCGTGGTGGACAACCGCCCGGGCGCCACCGGCACCATTGGCGCCACGGCAGTCAAGCGCGCCGCGCCCGACGGCTACACGCTGCTCGTGGCCTCGCTCGGCCCCTACGTGATCGCGCCGCATCTGGTGAAGAACGTGCCCTATGACGCAGTCAAGGACTTCGACTACCTGTCCCTGCCCGTGCAAGCGCCCAATGTGCTCGTCGCCTCGCCCGCGCAGAAGGCACGTACGCTGGCCGAGGTGGTGGCTGCGCTCAATGCGCAACCTGGCAAGATCAGCTTTGCCAGCTCTGGCAATGGCTCGTCGGACCACCTCTCGGCCGAGCTGTTCTGGCAGCAAAGCGGCACCACGGGCGTGCACGTGCCCTACAAGGGTGGCGCACCGGCCATCAACGATCTGCTGGGCGGACAGGTGGATTTCTCGTTCCAGAACGTGAACGCGGTGCTGCCGCACATCCGTGCCGGTAAGTTGACGGCCATCGCCGTCACGGGCGACAAGCGCTCCCCCGTTCTGCCCGACGTGCCCACGCTGGCCGAGGCCGGTGTGAAAGGGGCCGAGATCTATTCCTGGCAAGGAATGGCCGCGCCCAAGGGCTTGCCCGCGGATGTGAAGAAGAAGCTGGCCGACGCCGCCATCCAGGCCATCAATGAGCCGACGCTGAAGAAGCGCCTAACGGACCAGGGCATGGAGATCGTTGCCAACACCCCCGAGGAGTTCACGGCCTTCCAGGCGCGCGAATATGCGCGCTGGAAGACGCTCATCGAAGCCCGCAAAATCAGCATCGACTGATTGCCGCGCCCTCTCGACGTCCGCGCCGCAGTTGCCGGTGCGGGCGCCCCTTGCATCTGACGCCCTCATGACACATCGCCCTCCCCGCATCCTCCAGTACGGCCGCATGCCATTGCCCGCACTGGACCACGAACTGGCCGCCCAGTTCGACGTGACCGTGCTCAGCGAGCAGCCAGACCGGGCCGGCTTCCTGGCCGCACACGGCGCAGATTTCGAATGCGTGGTGACTTCCGCCGCCATGGGGCTGCCGGGCGACGTGGTGCGCGCCCTGCCCCGCCTGCGGTTCGTCAGCAGCTTTGGCGTGGGCTTTGACGCACTGGACCAGGCTGCGCTGCTGGAGTGCGGCGCACGCGTGGGCTATACGCCCGGTGTGCTGGACGACTGCGTGGCCGACATGGCCTTCGCCCTGCTGCTGGACGCGGCGCGCAGCTTGTCCGCGGCCGACCGCTTCGTGCGCCGCGGTGACTGGAGCCGCCAGCGCTTTGGCGTGCACACGCGCGCCAGCGGCAAGCGCCTGGGCATCTTCGGCATGGGGCGCATCGGCGCTGCCGTGGCGCGCCGGGCCGCGGGCTTTGACATGGAGGTGGGCTACCACAACCGCCGGCCGGTGGAGGACTCGCCCCATCAGTACCTGCCATCGCTGATGGAACTGGCGCGCTGGGCGGACTTCCTCGTCATCACCGCTGCGGGCGGAGACAGCACGCGCCACCTGGTGAATGCCGAGGTGCTGGACGCGCTGGGCCCGCAGGGGTTCCTGGTCAACGTAGCGCGCGGCAGCGTGGTGGACGAGGCCGCGCTGGTCGCTGCCCTGCAGCAGCAGCGGATTGCCGGCGCCGGTCTGGACGTGTTCGAGGATGAGCCCCACCCGCTGCCAGCACTGCTCGCATTGGACAACGTCGTCCTGGCCCCCCACATCGCCAGCGGCACCCAGGAGACCCGCCGTGCCATGGCCGACCTGGTGCTGCAAAACCTGCACAGCTGCCTTGCCACGGGCGTGCCGGTGCAGGAAGTGCCCTGGTCGGCGGCTGCGGCCCGGCAGGCGCACTCCGCCTGACATCCGGGCCGTTTCCATTTCCGTTTTTCTGTTCCCTGAACCATGTCACAGACTCCCACCATCACCGAGATCGAAGTCATCCCCGTCGCCGGGCGCGACGGCATGTTGATGAACCTCAGCGGCGCGCACGCGCCCTTCTTCACACGCAACGTGGTGCTGATTCATGACAGCGCGGGTCGCACCGGCGTGGGGGAAGTCCCCGGTGGCGAAGGCATCCGCCGGGCGCTGGAGGACAGTCGCGGCGTGCTCATCGGCCGCCCCATTGGTGAGCGCCTGCAGTTGCTGCAGCAGGTGCAAAAGACCCTGGAAGGGCGTGACCCTGGTGGGCGCGGCCTGCAAACCTTCGACCTGCGCGTTGGCGTGCATGCCGTGACGGCCATCGAATCCGCACTGCTGGACCTGCAGGGCCAGCACCTGGGCGTGCCCGTGGCGGCGCTCCTGGGTGAAGGCCAGCAGCGCGAGCGCGTGGAGATGCTGGGCTATCTGTTCTTCGTGGGGCCGTCGCACAAGACCGGTAAGCCCTACGTGCAGGCGGGAGAGGACCGTTCAGGCACCGACGATTGGCACCAGGTACGCCACATGGAGGCCATGACGCCGGACGCCATCGTGCGCCAGGCCGAAGCCGCGCACGCGCGCTACGGCTTCAACGACTTCAAGCTCAAGGGCGGCGTGCTGGCCGGCGAGCAGGAGATCGAAGCCGTCACTGCACTGGCTCAACGTTTTCCGCAGGCGCGCGTCACGCTGGACCCCAACGGCGGCTGGCTGCTCAAGGACGCCATCCGCCTGATGCGTGACATGCGCGGCGTGCTGGCCTATGCCGAAGACCCTTGCGGCGCCGAAGGGGGTTTCTCGGGCCGCGAGGTCATGGCCGAATTCCGCCGTGCCACCGGCCTGCCCACGGCCACCAACATGGTCGCCACCGACTGGCGCCAGATGGTGCACGCCCTGTCGCTGCAGTCCGTGGACATCCCGCTGGCCGACCCGCACTTCTGGACCATGGCCGGCTCGGTGCGCGTGGGCCAGACCTGCCGCGACTGGGGCCTGACCTGGGGCTCGCACTCCAACAACCACTTCGACATCTCGCTGGCCATGTTCACCCACGTGGCGGCCGCCGTCCCGGGCAAGGTCACGGCCATCGACACGCACTGGATCTGGCAGGACGGGCAATTCCTCACCCAGAACCCACTGCAGATCCGCGGCGGCTTCGTCGACGTGCCCAAGACCCCAGGCCTGGGCGTGACGGTGGACCGCGCCGCACTGCAGCGCGCGCATGCGCTGTACCAGGAGCATGGCCTGGGCGCACGCGACGACGCCATCGGGATGCAAAGCCTGATTCCGGGCTGGCAGTTCGACCCCAAGCGGCCCTGCATGGTGCGCTGAATGCCGTCATGCACCCCTGCCTAGAATGGCCGGACGCACCGCGCGCTGGGTCGCGCGGTATTCCGCCACGACAGGAAAGGAGCGCCATGATGGAAGCACAGCAACTGCACCGCGGCCGCCTCATCGACCATATCCAGCTGGTGGTGCGCGACCTGCCCGCCAGCCTGCGGTTCTATGAGGCGGTGCTGGGCGCGCTGCAAATCCCCCTGGGGGGCCAGACCGACAGCTACTTCTGGGCCGACGAGCTGTTCGTCTCCACGGCCAGCAGTCCCGCCGCCAATGGCCACCTCACTGGGCGGCACCACCTCGCCTTCCAGGCGAAAGACCGCGAGATGGTGGATGCCTTCCACCGCGCAGCGCTGGCGCATGGCGGGCGCAACAACGGCGCCCCGGGCGAGCGGTCCTACCACCCGGGCTACTACGCCGCCTTTGCGCTGGACCCGGACGGCAACAACATCGAGGCGGTATTCCATGGCGCACACCAGCGCAGCGCGTCCTCCGTCCTGATCACGTTCTGAGCACGCGGGCGGGCGACAATCGCGCTCTACGCGCGCCCTTGATTGCCTGCATGACCACATCGCTTCCCTGGCTGGAACCCGACGATCCTTTTCCACCCACCGACGGTGCCTGGGGCGCGGACTCTCCCGCGCCCGGCCTGCTGGCCGCGGGCGGCACGCTGGGAGTGCCCCGCCTGGTGCAGGCCTATGCGCAGGGTGTCTTTCCGTGGTTCAGCACTGGCCAGCCCATCCTGTGGTGGAGCCCGGACCCGCGCATGGTGCTGCATGTGCAGGAATTCCGTCTGCACCGCTCGCTGCGCCGCGTGCTGCAGCGCTTTCGCGCCACGCCCGGTTGCGAGGTGCGCATCGACAGCGACTTTTCCGCCGTGATCCACGCCTGCGCCAACAAGCCGCGGGCCGGGCAGTCCGGCACCTGGATCGTGCCCTCCATGGTTGCCGCGTATGAGGCGCTGCATGCTGCTGGCCATGCCCATAGCGTGGAAACCTGGGTGAACGGGCAACTGGTGGGGGGGCTTTATTGCGTGGCGCTAGGACGGGCCGTGTTTGGCGAATCGATGTTCGCGCACGCGACCGATGCTTCCAAGATCGCCCTGGCGGCGCTGGTATGCCTGTGCCGGCGCGAGGGGGTCCCGTTGATCGACTGCCAACAGAACACGGGTCATCTGGCCTCGCTGGGCGCCCGGGAGATGGAACGTTCGCAGTTCCTGAATCACGTGGCGCGAGCGCGGCAAGACCCTGCCTGCACCTGGAAATTCGAGCCCGTATACTGGACCGAGCTTTTGCCCAACCCCTCAGCGGCGTGACCCAACTCAACGATCTTCCGCTGCAAAGCCTGCAGTTCTACGCCACGGCACCCTACCCGTGCAGCTACCTGCCCGAGCGGCAGGCGCGCTCGCAGGTGGCGACGCCCAGTCACCTGATTCAGAACGATGTGTATTCGGGCCTCGTGGCGCGGGGCTTTCGGCGCAGCGGCATGTTCACCTACCGCCCCTACTGCGACGGCTGCCAGGCCTGCACCCCGCTGCGCGTGGTGGTTGATCCATTCAAGCCCGACCGCAGCCAGCGCCGTGCCTGGAAGCGCCACGCCGGCCTGCAGGCGCGGGTGCTGCGCCTGTGCTACCTGCCCGAGCATTACCAGCTATACCTGCGCTACCAGAACGCACGCCACGCCGGGGGCGGCATGGACCAGGACAGCATCGACCAGTACACCCAGTTCCTGCTGCAAAGCCGGGTCAATTCGCGGCTGGTGGAGTTCCGTGAGACCGGGGCCGACGGCCAGCCGGGGACACTGAAGATGGTGTCCATCCTGGACGTGCTGGAGGACGGCCTCTCCGCCGTGTACACCTTTTACGAGCCCGAGCCGGGCGCAAGCTACGGCACGTACAACGTGCTGTGGCAGGTGCAGCAGGCGCGCACGCTGGGCCTGCCGTATGTCTACCTGGGTTACTGGATCGAGCAGAGCCCGAAGATGAACTACAAGGCGCGCTTCATGCCGCATGAGCTGCGCATCGACGGCCGCTGGCAGCGTTCCAAAAGTTGATGGACCTTGCAGGTCATATCGACCTCCAGGGCCCATCCATCAAGCGCAAGCAGCTTCTTTTTTAATAGCAATCAGCGCCCGGACCGTGCGCCGTCCACGCTCCATGCCCCGGCACCGAAGGCGGCGAATGCCAGCAGGCCGCCCGTCACGGCAACGTTCTTGAAGAACAACAGCTGCTGCATCATCTGCTGGCCCGCCGGCAGAGCCCAGTAGGCGTGGAAGAAGAAACTGGCCGCCAGCGTGAACACGGCCAGCGCCAGCGCAGCGATGCGTGTTCCGAATCCGAAGAGCAGTGCCAGGCCGCCCAGTAGTTCAATCAACAGACCGACGGCAACGGCCACGGTGGGCATGGGCATGCCCACGGACGTGGCGTAGCCCACGGTGCCGGCAAAGCCGCTGATCTTGCCGAACCCCGCAGGGATGAACAACAGGGCGATGAGGATGCGGCCCACCAGGGCCAGAGGGTTTTGCAGGGTAGCAAACATGGCGGAACTCCTAGGGTTGAAGTGGATGGGCAGACTTCACGCGGCGAGATCAAAAACCAGAACTTCGGCATCGCTTCCCCCGGACAGGGTCACGCTGCTTTCGTTATCCAGCAGGGCCGCGTCGCCCCCGCTCAGATGCTGTCCGTTGACCTGCAGCGTACCGCGGATCAGGTGAACGTAGGCTTTGCGCCCTGCGGCAATGGGCAGTTGCGCCGCCTCAGCACCGTCGAACAGGCCCGCGTACAGCGTGGCGTCGGCATGGATCGTGACCGAGCCTTGCGCGCCGTCGGGCGAGGCCACGCGACGCAACTGGCCGCGCTTGTCGGCATCGGAAAAGCGCTTTTGCTCATAGCTCGGCGCGATGCCGCGCACATTGGGCTCAATCCAGATCTGCAGAAAGTGCGTCTGCTGGCCCTCGGCGTGGTTGAACTCGCTGTGCATCACGCCCGTGCCGGCGCTCATGCGCTGCACGTCGCCGGGCGGAATGCCTTTGACGTTGCCCATGCTGTCCTGGTGCGCCAGTTCGCCAGACAGCACGTAGCTGATGATCTCCATGTCGCGGTGGCCATGGGTGCCGAAGCCCGTGCCCGGCGCGATGCGGTCCTCGTTGATGACGCGCAGGTTGCCCCAGCCCATGTGGCGCGGGTCGTAGTAGCCCGCGAACGAGAAGCTGTGGTACGAATTGAGCCAGCCGTGGTCTGCGTGGCCGCGATCTTGCGATTTGCGAAGGGTCAGCATGGGGTCGCTCCTGGAAATGCGTTGCGTTGGAGAGAACTGTAGGTGGCGCAGCGCCCTTGCAGGGACAGCGGGCTTGAAGGCATCATTCAAACTCATTGAATGAAGAGGCCGTCGATCATGCAAAACACCCGCGATGCCCTGACCCCCGAAAACTTGGCCATGCTGCAGAGCATTGCGGAGACGGGCAGCTTTGCCGCAGCGGCACGCCAGCTCGGCGTGGTGCCCAGCGCACTGACCTACCGTGTGCGCCAGATCGAGGATGCGCTGGACGTGCTGCTGTTCGACCGCAGCGCCCGCCACGCACGGCCCACCGATGCGGGCATGGAGCTGCTGCGCGAAGGCAAGCGCTTGCTGGAGGACGTGGACGCCATCGCCAACCGCGTGCGCCGCGTGGCCACGGGCTGGGAGCCGCAGCTCACGCTGTCGGTGGACGGCGTCATCTCGCCCACCACCATGCTGGAGCTGGTGGAGGCGTTCTACGCCCTCGGTCCACCCACGCGCGTGAAGTGGCGCGACGGCATCCTCGGCGGCACGGCCGAAGCGCTGACGTCGGGCCAAGCAGACCTGGCCATCGGCGTGGCCGTGGGTGCCTCCAACGTCGCCGGGCTGCAATCCGCCCCGCTGGGCGAGGTGCGCTTCATCTTCGTCGTGGCGCCCCACCACCCACTGGCCAAGGTGCCCGAGCCCATCAGCGACACCACGCTGCGCGAACACCGCGCGATCGCCGTGGCCGACTCGGCACGGCGCAGCAACGTGACCATGGGCATCCTCGCGGGGCAGGACGTCCTCACCGTGGACAACATGCGTGCCAAGATCCACGCACAGTTGCGCGGCCTGGGCGGGGGCTTTCTGCCCGAGCCCATGGTGCGTCCGTACCTCGAAGCCGGCCATCTGGTCGAGCGGCAGGTGGCGCGCCCCGCGCGCAACGTGCGCCTGAGCTACCAATGGGGTGGCCCCGGGCACGCTGCGCCGGGCCGCGCGCTGCAGTGGTGGCTGTCGCAACTGCAAAGTGACGCCACACGCCGTGCGCTGCTGGAAAACCACCACCAGTTCTGAATGCGTGGGCCGCGCGGCGCGTGTAGAGTCAACACTAGCGCTGCGCTAATTACCAGCACTGCACCAGCCCATTTCCGACGTCATCGAAGGCCTGCCATGACCCGCTTTTCCTCCCGCTCCAGCGATCGACTGAAACAAGGCCAGCAGGTCGCGCCCCTGGGCGCCGCGCGGCGCTTTGCCGTGGTGGGTGCCGGCATGGCCGGCGTGGCCTGCGCCCGCACCCTGGCCCAGGCGGGCCACATGGTCACCGTCTTCGAGAAGGCGCCGCAGCCCGGCGGGCGCACGGCGGCGCTGGCGTCGCCCTTTGGCAGTTTTGATTCGGGCGCGCAGTACTTCACGGTACGCGACGCACGCTTTCAGCGGGCGCTCGACACCGTTTCCGGCCTGTGCCGCGCCTGGAGTGCCACCACCATCCGCGTGCTAGACGCCGCCGGGCGCGTCGCCACCGCCGCGCCACCGCCCGGTGAAGCGCACTGGGTGGCGGCCCCCGCCATGGATGCGCTGGTCCAGGCCTGGGCCGCACCACTGGCGCGCGAAGGCCACCTGCACACGCGCACGGCCGTCACGCACATCGAGCGCGACGCGATGCGACCCACGGCCTGGCAGCTGCGCACCGAGACGCTGGATGGGGGATCGCAGGTGTATGCGGGTTTCGATGGCGTGGTACTGGCCCAGCCCGCACCGCTGTCGCGGGCGCTGCTGCAGCAGTCCGGCATTTCCACGCCGTGGGACGATGCCCTGGCCGGCGTGGACATCGCGCCCTGCTGGACCTTGATGCTGGCCTTTGCGCAAGCCGTGCGCCCCGGGCTGACCACGCTCGGCCCGCAGTGGAACGCTGCACGCAGTACGCACCACCGCATTGCCTGGCTGGCCCGTGAGTCCAGCAAGCCCGGCCGGACACAGATCGAGCGCTGGACGGTGCAGGCCAGTCCCGCCTGGTCGCTGGAGCACCTGAACGACGAGGCCCCCCGCGTGCAAGCCAAGCTCATCAAGGCGTTTGCCGAAGTCACCGGCATACGCGCCACGCCCACGCATGCCGAGATGCGGCGCTGGCGCCACGCGCAGACGCAAAAGCCCTTGGGCCAGAGCTTCCTGTGGGACGCATCCCTGGGCCTGGGCGTTTGCGGGGATTGGTGCCTGGGGCACCGGCTGGAAGACGCTTTCGTCTCGGGCCTGGAGCTCGCGCTCACCGCTGCATGACGGCGGCCGCGGGCTACGTCGGCCGCTTTGCCCCCTCCCCGACCGGCCCGCTGCACGCGGGCTCGCTCGTCGCCGCCTTGGCCAGCTGGCTGGACGCGCGCGCGGCCCTTGGAGGACGCGGCGGGCGCTGGCTGGTGCGCATCGAAGACGTGGACCCGCCGCGCTGCGTGCCCGGCGCCGACGAGCGCATTCTGGCGCAGTTGGCCCGCTGCGGCCTGCTGCCCGATGAGCAGCCGCTGTACCAATCCACCCGCGGCCACCGCTACCAGCAGGCGCTGGACGGGCTGCTCCACGCCGGCCTGGCCTACCCATGCGCATGCACGCGCCGCGACATCGAAGCCGCCTTGCAGGCGCAAGGCCTAGTGCATGAACGCCATGTGGAACGCCCCTACCCTGGCACCTGCCGCCACGGCCTGGGTGGACGCACGCCGCGCGCCTGGCGCTTCCATACCCAGAGGTATCAATCAAAAATCCCTCCAGCGCCCATCCAGCAAGCGCAAACAGCTATTTATTCAATAGCAAGTTCCGGCGTCTCCTGGACCGATCGGCGCCTGGGCCCGCAGTTTCAGGATGTGGCGCGGCAAGTGGGCGACTTCGTGCTGCGGCGTGCAGATGGCCTGTGGGCCTACCAGCTTGCGGTAGTGGTCGACGACGCCGACCAGGGCGTCACCCATGTGGTACGCGGCGAAGACCTGGCCGACAACACGCCGCGCCAGATCCTGCTGCAGTCCGCACTGGGCGTGCCCACGCCGCAGTACCTGCATACGCCCCTGGTACGTGCGGCGGATGGCGAGAAGCTCTCCAAACAACATGGCGCTCCCCCCATCGACGACAGCCAGCCGCTGCAGGCTTTGACAAACGCAGCCCAGGTACTGGGATTGCCGTCACCTACAGGCATAGCAGGCATCGCCGATGCGCTCGCATTCTGGGTCAAGGCATGGCCTGGAACCTACAATTCGCCGCTGTGACTCAAACGCTTTCTTCGCAAGACCCGCAGGCCCCCGCGGCCCCCCCCATGCCCGGTGCCGCAGGCAGCGCCCCGGCAGACGTCGCCCATCCCAAGGGCATCAAAAGCTATGTGCGCCGCGCCGGCCGCACCACCACCGGCCAGGCCAAGGCGCTGGAAGAGCTGGGCCCGCGCTACGTGCTGGACTATGCGCCCGCCCTGCTGGACGCCACTGCGGCCTTCGGCCGCAGCGCGCCGCTGGTGCTGGAGATTGGCTTCGGCATGGGCGAGGCCACGGCACACATCGCGCGCGTGCGCCCGCAAGACAACTTTCTGTGCTGCGAGGTGCATGAACCCGGTGTGGGCGCGCTGCTCAAGCGCATCGGCGAGCAGGACATCCACAACATCCGCATCCTGCAGCACGACGCCGTCGAGGTGCTGGAGCACATGCTGGCGCCCGGATCGCTCGACGGCGTGCATATCTTCTTTCCCGACCCCTGGCACAAGAAGCGCCACAACAAGCGCCGCCTGATCCAGCCGCCGCTGGTGGCGCAGCTGGCGGCACGCCTGAAGCCGGGGGGCTACATCCACTGTGCGACCGACTGGCAAGCGTATGCGGAGCAGATGCTGGAGGTGTTGTCGGCTGAACCCTTGCTGTCCAACACCGCCGAGGGCTATGCTCCGCAGCCGGACTACCGCCCCCTGACCAAGTTCGAGAACCGCGGCATGCGGCTCGGCCATGGCGTGTGGGACCTGGTGTTCACGCGCCGCTGAGCGTCTATTCCCGTTTCCCGATGAAGCCCATCCTCCAGAACCTGGCCGAAATGACCGCCCACCGGGACCACCTGCGCCTGGAGGTCTCGGTGCTGTCCACGCTGCTCAAGCTGGGCCATATCGTGCAGGTGCGGGCGCTGGAGCTGTTCACGCAGGACGAAGTCCTGATGCTGCGCCCGCGCAGCTGGAGCCACGAAGGGCAGTTAGTCTCCAGTGAGTACGACGCTGCTTCAGATCCCCAGCGCATCCCGCTGGCGCAAGAGCCTGAACTGGCCCACTGCATCGCCACCCAGGGCGAGAGTGCCGCGCGTGCCTCCGAGCAGCGCCACACGCTCTGGCTGCCCATGTGGCTGAGCGGGCGCCCCACGGCGTGCCTGGAAATCACCCAGTCCCGCCGCTTCACGCGGCACCAGCGCGACGTGATCATGGGCGTGTTCCTGGTCTACCAAAACTACCAGAGCCTGCTGGATTACAGCGAGCGGGACGCGCTCACCGGGCTGCTGAACCGCAAGACCTTCGAGGAGCAGTTCTCACGACAGACCGGCACACCCGCCAGCCCAGGCGAGGGCGAAGACACCGTGCGCCAATGGCTGGCGGTGATCGACATCGACCATTTCAAGTCGGTCAATGACCGCTTTGGACACCTCTATGGGGATGAGGTGCTGATCCTGGTGGCCAACCGCCTGCGCACCCAGTTCCAGAGCCAGGACAGCATCTTCCGCTTCGGCGGAGAGGAGTTCGTGGTGCTGCTGCGTTCCCTCACGCTGGCGCAGGCGCGCCAGGCGCTGGAGCGGTTGCGCGCGGCCGTGCAGACGCATGTGTTCCCGCAGATCGGACACATCACCGTGAGCATCGGCTTCGCGGCCACGCAACAGGGCTCGCCGGTGGAGATCCTGGGGCGCGCGGACCAGGCGCTCTACTATGCCAAGGAACATGGACGCAACCAGGTCTGCTTCTATGAAGATCTGGTCAACAGTGGCGCCTTGCAGATCAAGGTGGCGCACGACGAAGTGGAGCTGTTCTAGCCCATTTGCCGGCAGACGGCGCTGTGCCTGCCGTCTTTTGCCTAGCCCCCTGGGTCCGGTGTAACCGCGGCGCAGGCCGCCGCCGCCCGCGCGGGTACAACCATGTCCGCACGTGCACCGGGCCCCCGTCTGGGGGGCCCAGGCCGTCGTCAGATGCGCTCGCCCACCCAGCCCTGCACGGCTGCCAGCGCCTGCGGCAGCGCCGCCGCGTTGGTGCCGCCGGCCATAGCCATGTCGGGTTTTCCGCCCCCTTTGCCACCCACCTGGGCCGCCACGAAGTTGACCAGATCCCCGGCCTTGACACGGCCGATGCTGTCGGCCGTCACGCCAGCCGCCAGCTGCACCTTGTCGCCATCGACGGCCGCCAGCACGATGGCCGCCGTCTTGAGCTTGTCCTTGAGCTTGTCCATGGTCTCGCGCAGGGTCTTGGCGTCCGCGCCTTCCAGCCGGGCCGCCAGCACCTTGATGCCCTTGACGTCCACGGCCTGGCCGGCCAGCTCATCGCCCTGGCTGGAAGCCAGCTTGCCCTTGAGTGCAGCCAGTTCCTTCTCGAGCGTCTTGATCTGATCGAGCGCACCGCCAATGCGGGCGGTCAGCTCCGCGGGGGGCGCCTTCAGGGCGGCTGCAGCCTGGTCCACCGTGGACTCCAGCGACTGCAGGTAGGCCAGCGCGTTCTCGCCGGTCACCGCCTCGATGCGGCGCACGCCTGCGGCCACGCCGCCCTCAGCCACCACCTTGAACAGGCCGATGTCGCCCGTGCGGCGCACGTGCGTGCCGCCGCACAGCTCGCGGCTGGTGCCGATGTCCAGCACACGCACAGTCTCGCCGTACTTCTCGCCGAACAACATCATGGCGCCCGTTTTCTGCGCGCTTTCGATATCCATCAGGCGCGCGTTAGTGTCGGTATTGGCCAGCACCTCGGCATTCACCAGGCGTTCGATCTCGCGAATCTGCGCGGCCGTCAGCGGCGCGTTGTGCGCGAAGTCAAAGCGCGTGCGCTCGGCGTTCACCAGGCTGCCCTTTTGCTGCACATGGTCGCCCAGCACCTCGCGCAACGCCTTGTGCATGAGGTGGGTGACCGAGTGGTTGCGCATGGTGGCCGCGCGCAGTTGCAGGTCCACCTGCGCCTGCACCGTGTCGCCCACATTCAGCGTGCCGGCTTCCAGCGTGCCGTGGTGGCCGTAGACGTCGGCCTTGATTTTCTGCGTGTCGGCCACGCTGAAGCACGCCGAGCCAGCGCCGATGGTGCCTTGGTCGCCCACCTGGCCGCCGCTTTCGGCATAGAACGGCGTGCGGTCCAGCACCACCACGCCGCTCTGACCCGCGTGCAGGGCCGCAGTGCTGGTGCCGTCCACGTACAGCGCGACGATCTTGGCACTTTCGGCCAGTTGCTCGTAGCCCGTGAACTGGTTGGCCGCGCCGGTGTATTCCAGCGCGCGGTCCATCTTGAACTTGCCTGCGGCGCGGGCAGTGCTCTTCTGGTGCTCCATGGCGGTGGCAAAGCCCGCTTCGTCCACATTGACGCCCCGTTCGCGGCACACGTCGTTCGTCAGGTCCAGCGGGAAGCCATAGGTGTCGTGCAGCTTGAACGCCACGTCGCCCGGCAGCGTCTTGGCACCGCCAGCCAAAGCGCTGTCCAGAATCTCCATGCCGTGCGCCAGGGTCTCGAAGAAGCGTTCCTCTTCCACCCGCAGCACATCCGTGATGCGCGCCTGTTGCTCGCGGATCTTGGGGTACGCATCGCCCATCTGCTGCACCAGGTCTTGCACCAGCTTGTGGAAGAACGGCGTCTTGCGACCCAGCTTGTAGCCGTGGCGAATGGCGCGGCGCACGATGCGGCGCTGCACGTAGCCGCGGCCCTCGTTGCTGGGGATGACACCGTCGGCGACCAGGAAGGCGGTGGCGCGGATGTGGTCGGCGATGACCTTGAGCGACGGGTTGGTCAGGTCGCTTGTGCCTGTTTCGCGCGCCGCGGCCTTGATCAGCGCGTCGAACAGGTCGATCTCGTAGTTGCTGTGCACGTGCTGCAGGATGGCGGCCAGGCGCTCCAGGCCCATGCCGGTGTCCACGCAGGGTGCGGGCAGCGGCTTGACGTTGCCTTGCTCGTCCATGTCGAACTGCATGAACACGTTGTTCCAGATTTCGATGAAGCGGTCGCCGTCCTCATCCGGGCTGCCCGGGGGGCCGCCGGCAATGTGCTCGCCGTGGTCGTAGAAGATTTCCGAGCACGGGCCACAGGGGCCGGTGTCGGCCATCATCCAGAAGTTGTCGCTCTTGTAGCGGCCGCCCTTGTTGTCGCCGATGCGGATCACACGCTCGGGCGGCAGGCCGATTTCTTTGGTCCAGATGTCGTAGGCCTCGTCGTCCTCGGCGTAGACCGTGGCCAGCAAGCGCTCGGGAGGCAGCTTGTAGACCTCGGTCAGCAGCTCCCAGGCCCACTTGAGCGACTCGCGCTTGAAGTAGTCGCCAAAGCTCCAGTTGCCCAGCATCTCGAAAAACGTGTGGTGGCGCGCGGTGTAGCCCACGTTCTCCAGATCGTTGTGCTTGCCGCCGGCGCGCAGGCAGGTCTGCACCGATGTGGCGCGCACATAGGGGCGCTTGTCCGTACCCAGGAACACATCCTTGAACTGCACCATGCCCGAGTTGGTGAACATCAGCGTGGGGTCGTTGCCCGGCACCAGCGGACTGGACGCCACCACGGTATGCCCCTTGGCGGCGAAGAAGTCCAGGAAGGTCTTGCGAATGTCTGCAACGGAGAAAGTGGGTGTGCTCATGGTGTGTATGGGGTTCGTGGGCGGGTATGGCAGCGCAAGGCATCCCGTCGTGACCAACCTGCCATTATAGATTTCACCCTTGCGTGCACACGGCGCTATCCTGCCCCTTTGCCCTGCCCGCCGCGGCCTTCCAGGAGCCACCCCATGGACATGAAGACATCACCCCTTTCCCTGCTCAAGGATCCGAGCCTGCTCAAGACCGACGCCCTACTGGGAGGCCAGTGGTTCGCAGGCGGCGCACGCTTTGCCGTGCACGACCCGGCCACCGGCCTGAAGTTGGCCGATGTGGCCAACCTGGGGGCCAAGGAAGCCGAGCTGGCTATCGCCGCCGCCAACGAAGCGTGGCCCGCATGGAAGGCCAAGACCGCCAAGGAGCGCAGCACCATCCTGCGCCAGTGGTTTGACCTGCTCATGCAGCACCAGGACGACCTGGGCCGGCTCATGACGGCGGAGCAAGGCAAGCCCTTGCCCGAGGCCAAGGGCGAGGTGGCCTATGGCGCCAGCTTCGTCGAGTGGTTTGCCGAGGAGGCCAAGCGCGTGAACGGCGAGACCCTGCCGCAGTTCGACAACAACCGCCGCCTGTTGGTGCTCAAGCAGCCCATCGGCGTGTGCGCGGCCATCACGCCGTGGAACTTCCCCTTGGCGATGATCACGCGCAAGGTGGCGCCGGCGCTCGCGGCGGGCTGTCCGGTGGTCATCAAGCCGGCCGAGCTCACCCCCCTCACCGCCCTCGCCGCGGCCGAGCTGGCGTTGCGCGCGGGCATTCCCGCAGGCGTGCTGAGCGTGCTGACGGCCGATGCGGAGAACTCCATCGCCATCGGCAAGGTGCTGTGCGCAAGCGACGTCGTGCGCCACCTGTCGTTCACCGGCTCGACGGAGGTCGGGCGCATCCTCATGGCCCAGTGCGCGCCCACGGTGAAGAAGCTGAGCCTGGAGCTGGGCGGCAATGCGCCGTTCATCGTGTTCGACGATGCCGACCTCGATTCCGCCGTGGAAGGCGCCTTTGCCAGCAAATACCGCAATGCCGGGCAGACCTGCGTGTGCACCAACCGCTTCTACGTGCAGGCGGGGGTGTACGACGCCTTCGTCGCCAAGTTTGCCGCCCGCGTAAAAACCGCGAAGGTCGGCAATGGCTTCGAGGACGGCGTGAACCAGGGCCCGTTGATCGAATCCGCCGCGGTGGACAAGGTGCAGCGCCACCTGGACGACGCCGTCGCCAAGGGCGCCAGCGTCGTGACGGGCGGAAAGCACCTGGCGGAACTGGGCGCGGGCCAGTTCTTTGAACCCACGGTGCTGGCCAACGCCACCGCTGGAATGCTGTGCGCGCGCGAGGAAACCTTCGGCCCGCTGGCGCCGGTCTTCAGGTTCGAGACCGAGCAGGAAGCCATCGCTGCCGCCAACGCCACCGAGTTCGGCCTGGCCAGCTACTTCTACAGCCGCGACGTGGGCCGCATCTTCCGAGTGGGCGAGGCGCTGGAATATGGCATGGTGGGTGTGAACGTCGGCATTCTGGCGACCGAGCATGTGCCCTTCGGCGGCGTTAAGCAGTCGGGCCTGGGGCGCGAGGGATCCCACTACGGCATGGACGACTATGTGGAGATCAAATACCTCTGCGTGGGCGATATCCAGAAGTAGAGAGCACTTTGCTTCTTTTTTCGTAGCTGCCAGCGCTTGCTCCTATTGCCCGATGGCCAGAAATGCCCACGAACCTATGTACCGGCAGGACAGGCTGGTCGTCGGCCGGCGCAGATCGCACGGTTGCGCGGAAAGCACGCGGCAGTGCGCTAGAATCCACCGACTTTGCGGGCGTCGTTCAATGGTAGGACCTGAGCTTCCCAAGCTCAAGACGTGGGTTCGATTCCCATCGCCCGCTCCAGCATTCCGGCAAGGCATGCTGCAACGCGGCCTTCCGGCTGCTCTCCCCTCCCCCACTTTCCCACACGCTAATCCGTCAGCGGGCGCAGTTTCAGCCGGCTGTCAAACAGCCGCGCCTCTCCGCTGAGGGGATCGGTAAAGGCAAGCGTGCGCGCCAACAGTTGCAGCGGGTTGGAATAGTCCCCTTCCGGCGGGTCGTTCACCTCCGGGTAGAACGCATCGCCGCGCAGCGGCAGGCCCAGCGCGGCCATGTGCACGCGCAACTGGTGGCGCTTTCCGGTGATGGGCTCCAGCCGGTAGCGCGCCCAGGGTGACGCAACCTCCAACACGTCGATGTGCGTGCGCGCGTTGGGCGTGCCGGGCACCTCGTGCATGCGGAAAAAATGGCCGCTTTCCTCCAGCCGGCTTTCATGGATGCACGGCAGCGGCAGGTCGGCACGCCACGGTGCAACGGCCTCATAGACCTTGTGCACCCGTCTGTCGCGAAAGAGGGCCTGGTAGGTGCCGCGCGTTGCCCGCTGCACGGAAAACAGCACCAGGCCTGCCGTGTCGCGGTCGATGCGGTGCACAGGGGACAACTCGCTCAGGCCCAGCCGGCGCTTCAAGCGCACCAGCAGGGTCTGCTGCAGATAGCGGCCCGCGGGCACCACGGGCAGGAAGTGGGGCTTGTCTGCCACGAGGATATGCGCATCCTGGTAGAGCACGGTTTCGTGGAACGGCAACTCGGGCTCGGGCGGCAGTTCGCGATAGTAGTAGTAGCGTACGCCCGGCGTGAACGCGCTGCGCTCCGTGGCGGCCGCGCCGAACTCGTCCACCACTTCGCTCGCGCGCAGGCGGCGCAGCCAGTCCTCGCGCGACACGGCGGGCAGGCGCTGTGCGAGGAAGTCCACCAGAAGCCCCTGCCCCGCCGAGGGCAGAACCACGCAACTGGGGTTGACGCCGTCGCGCATGGGCAGGACCCGGGGATCGTGGCTGTTGTGCATGGGGCCGCGATTGTAGGGGCCCAGGTTCCCACTCTATGCACCAATACTATTGTTTTGATAGCTATCAGCGCTTGATGGTAAAGCGCTAGATGCTATTTTGTCTTGGGTTACAAACCGACGATCACGAAGCGCGATCCACGCCGTCCAACGCCTCGTCGATGGCTTGCTTGATCCGTGCGAGCGTGTGCAGGTCGCCCTCCGATCCTTCCACGGGCGCCCAGCGTATGGCGTCCATATGGGCTATCGCGTGTTGCGAGATGGCTGCCACGCTGACCTGGACCGGCGTGCCGGCAGCGGCGGGTGTGGCCTCAGGAATAGGAATGCGGATCAGGAAGCCGCGATAACCCTCTTCCAGGACCTGGGGCAGCGCAGGCGTTGCATCCATCGCGGTGGGCTCCGGTGTCATGCGACCGCGGGCTTGCTCTCGCCCGATGCGATGGCCGCCAAGCCGCGCACCGCGGCATCGCGCGAGGTCCAGTGGTCATGCGGTAGGGGCAGCGTGCGTCCATCCACCTGGGCATGGGCGTAAAAGTAGCGGCGGCCATCCGGCGCCAGGCACAGCATGCCGGAATAGGTCACGCTGTCGGCCACGCCGAAGATCGTTTCCTGGGTGAGTGCGTCGGTCGTTTGCATGAGGGGCGCCTTGGTGTAAGTGAATGCAATGGCACCATTCTTGAAGCAACAGCTGTGGTTCAACGTAGGCCAAAGGCGCATGCACGCCCCCGGCGGCGTCCTATGGGTGGGCTGTAGGACAAGCCCGGTAATCGCCGTACGCACGGCCCAGCGCGAGGATGTTCGCACTAGCATGGCTTCAAACACCACTCCGCGCCCTGCGGCAAGGCACACCCGTTTGGCCAGCTTGCGGCGCCTTCGCCATGCCCCCTGAAAACACGCCCCCCGCCGCCTCCCTCCCCCACCGTTCCACGCGCCAGCGCGTGCTGCGCTGGACGCTGGGCACGATAGGCGCAGTGGTGGCGGCCCTGGTGCTGTTCATCGTGGTGCTGGTGAACTGGGACTGGAACCGCGCCAAGCCCTGGGTGAACGACAAGGTGAGCGAGGCCACGGGGCGCACTTTCTCCATTGATGGCGATCTGTCGGCTGAGTGGCACTGGCCCCAACCGCTGGAAGAAGGCTGGCGCCGTTGGGTACCCGGTGTGACCGTGCGTGCCCAGCAGCTCTCCCTGAGCAATCCGGAGGGCTTTGAGGTGCCGGAAGCACCGGGCAAAGGCACGGACCAACTGCCCGCCCTTCCCCCGCGCCCCGAGCCAGCCGCACCCGCAGGTGATGCCGACGCGCGCACGGCGGCAGCAGCGCCTGCGTCTGCGGGTTCGGCGGCGTCCGACGCCGCGCGCGCCGTCGCGCTGGAGGTGGGGGATACCCAAGCGAATGCTCCGGCACGCCCACCCACAGGCATGGGCACCATCGCCAGCGCCAGCGCCACATTGCGCCTGCTGCCGCTGCTGTCCCGCACGCTGCTGCTGGACACGGTCGTACTGACGGCGCCCGACATCGTGCTGGCACGCCGGCAGGACGGGCGCAACAACTGGACCTTCACGCGCTCCCATGCCCGAGAGAGCACTGCCGAGGACAACCCTTGGGATCTGCGCTTGAACCAGCTCGTCGTGCGCGGCGGCTGGTTGGGCTATGCCGATGGCCTGAAGGATTTGGCGCTGCGTGCCCGCATCGACACCCTGCCCACTGGTGCACCGGAGGCCGAAGGCAAGTACGGCATGAAGATCGCGCTGCAGGGCACCTACCGCAAGGCGCGCATCACCGGAGAAGGACTGGCAGGACCGGTGCTGTCGCTGCGCCAGCAGGCCGCGCGCTATCCGCTGCGCTTTTCCGCGCGCTCGGGCAGCGTGCAGACGCGGGTGGAAGGCGTGCTCAACAATCCCGCCAAGCTTTCGGGCATGGATCTGCAGGTGTTCGTGAAGGCGCCCAGCATGGCGGACCTGTATGAACTGACCGGCCTGGTGCTGCCCAACACGCCGCCGTTCCAGGTCGAGGGGCGCCTGCTCGGCAACCTGGCACCGGCCAAAGCGGTGTGGGAATACCGCGACTTCAACGGCACCGTGGGCAGCAGCGACCTGCACGGCAGCCTGACCTACACAGGCGGCGAGCCCCGTCCCAAGCTGCAGGGCCATATGACGTCCAAGCAACTGCGCCTGGCGGATCTGGGCCCGGTCCTGGGCGCGCCCAGCGGCGTGCGCGCGCAGGAGAAAGGCACCTCACGCCGCCCCGGCAAGGTGTTGCCCGATGCCCGCTTCGCCACCGACCGCTGGGGCGCCATGGACCTGGACCTGGCATTTGCCGGGCAGAAGGTGGTGCGCCCCGACAGCCTGCCACTGGACAACCTGAGCGTGCGCGCGGTGCTGGAAGACCGCCAGCTGCGCCTGACACCGCTGCGCTTTGGCGTGGCCCACGGCCGCATCGACTCCAACGTGCTGCTGGACAGCCGCACCGATCCGCTGCAGGTGCAGTTGCAGGGCTCGGTCCAGGGCCTGCAGCTGTCGGCCCTCTTTCCCAAGGTGGAGCGCATGCAAAAGAGCCTGGGGCGGCTGGACGGCGCTCTGGCGCTGACCGGCCAGGGGCAGTCGGTGGCGCGCATGCTGAGCACCAGCGGGGGCGAAATGCGGCTGTACATCCGCGACGGCACGCTGAGCAAGGAATTGCTGGATCTGGCGGCGCTCAACCTGGGCAGCGTCATCGTTTCCAAACTGTTCGGCGACGACAAGGAGGTCAAGCTGCGCTGCGCCGTGGCCAACCTGGACGTACAAGGTGGCGTGGCCAGCACGCGCACCGTCAAGCTCAACACCGAGGAGGCCATCGTCGAAGCCAAGGGCACGGTGGACCTCGGCGACGAACTGCTCAACCTGCGCATCACGCCCGATTCGCTGAAGTGGAAATTCTTCTCACTGCGCACGCCGTTGTATGTGCGCGGCACCTTCGCAGATCCGCAGGTGGGGGTAGAACCCGGGCCGCTGCTGCTGCGCGCGGGGGCGGCGGTGGCTGCCGCCCTCACGGCGCCCGCGGCGCTGGCGCTGCTGCCGATTACCGTGCCCGCCGCCGAGGACGACGCGCACTGCGCTGCACTTTTGGCAAAGGCCGGCGCGGCACCGGCATCTGCGCCGGCCAAGCCCGCCTCGCGCGCTCAACGTTAAAGCAGCCCACAAGGCTCGCCAACACAGCGCCAACAGCTATTGTTTTAATAGTTTTCTGGGTGTGCGGCCTGGGGCACGCACTGGTCGTGCTCACTGCACGGCCGGAACCGTGAGTTGCACACACAGACCGCGGCCTTCTTGCGGCAACAGCTCCAGCCAGCCCGCCAACGCCGCCGCACGCGAGCGCATGCTGTCAATGCCGCGTCCCAGACTGTGGCACGTGGGCTCGCCGCTCGGCAGCCCTGCGCCGTTGTCTGCCACCTGCAACTGCCATGCCCTGCCCTGCATCGTTTGAACGGAGTGCAGGCGGATCACGAGCGCCGTGGCGTCCGCATGCTGCAGCACATTGCTCACGGCTTCCTGGACGATGGCGGCTATCTCCCGCGCCACCTTTCCTCCTGGCAGGGCCAGTTCATCGTGTGGCGCAATCTCCCAGTGCAGCGCGATGCCGCGCCGGTCCAGCGCAGGCTGGATGCGGTGGCGCAGCCGCGCGAGCCGGTCCGCCAGGGAATCGTCCTCGCCGTCCATCGAATCCACCAACAGGCGCAGGTCGAGCAGGCACAACTCCAGCGACTGCATCAGCGTCCCGTGTTCGGGATCCCGCTCGTCCACCAGGGCGATGGCGTTGACAAGTTGGGACCCCACCTGGTCGTGGAGGTTGCGTGCAATGCGTTCGCGCTCGCGCTTCACGTCAGGGCTGGGCCGGATGCTGCGCCGTGGGCGCCACTGCAGTGCGCGCGGCAACTGCACGATCAGCAAGATGCCCAGCACTACCAGAGCCCCCAGGCCCAGGAGCTTCCAGCGCAACTGCGCCTGCAGACTCAGTTGCTCCGCAGAGGCCAGCAGCAGGGTATCAACGGACATGGCAAGCAACCAGACAGCAACGCAGGCGATTGCAAAGGCCGGCGGACGGGTGCGAAACATGGAAATCTCCCTGATCCCTGCAGCAGGTGCGACGGACGTTTGTGCGCCCAGGCGGCTCTTCTTTCAGAACAGCCCGCGCAGTGACGCGAAGCGCACGGCCTGCGCCCGCGTGCGCACCTGCAGCTTGCGGTAGATGTTCTTGATGTGCGTGTTCACGGTCAGGCTGCTGATGAACAGCCGGTTGCCGATCTCGGCGCTGGTGTAACCGCTGGCCACCATGCGCAGCACTTCTTTCTCGCGCTGGGACAGGCGCTCGGTTTCCTGCTCCACGCGCCGCTGGGCGTGCGGGGCGGCGGCGCCGCTCGGGTCAAACCGCTGCAGCAGGCGGCGCGCAAGGTTGGGGGTGATGGAAGCACCGCCGTTGGCTACCTGCAGTACCGCCTGCGGATAGCTGCCGAACCATGAGTTCTTGACGAGATAGCCCGTGGCACCCAGCTCGAAGGCGTGCAGCACCTGCTCATCGTTCTGCATGATGGAGATGACGATGGCCTCGGCCGTGGGGCGCACCGACTTCATGTAGTCGATCAGCATGAAGCCCTCGCCATCGCCGAGGTTCAGGTCCACGAGCATCACATCGAACTCATGCTGCTTGATGGCCTTGCGGCCCTCGCGCACGCTGGTGGCCTGCGCCACCAGCAGCGTACGCTGGTCGCTCATCAACTCTTGCGCGATGACGCGCCGCATGTGCGCATCGTCATCCACCAGCAAAACGCGCACAGGCTTTTCTAGCTGCCCCGCCAGAAAGTCCGGCCAGATGGAGGGCGGATTCTGGTGCATGGCGAATTGGCCTGGGGTGACAGACGCCCCCCGCGGAGCGGCCATTGCACCAGGAGGATCGTTGACGGGCAGCATAAAGAAGTCTCCAGACGGGGGCGCCTGTTGGCGGCCCCTCAGCGTTTGCACACCGTAACCACGGAAAGATCATCCCAACGCTTTGGGTGCTTTCCTCACAGGAAAACAAATTACACCGAAACATCCGGAGATATTCGTAATTTCTTCGTGAGTTACCTGACTCACATTTTGAAACTAACGCAGATAAGGGATAAACCTCGCTCAAACACATTAATGGGAAATTTTCCCTGCGAAAGAATATGCAGGCGTGCCAGCCGTTTTTTGCAGTCCCGCCCGGTCCGGCCCTCACTGGTAATAAACACATCCCATCCGCAGCGATTCGGTTGTTACCGAATGACACTACCTGAGAAACACCCCTGCGCCGATCCTTTTCAGCGCCTCTCTTGGCCCTCTTTCCTCTCTGACGCATGCATTTGCAGTGCTGTCAGAGCGCCCCCTTCTTCGGCTACCCGCGATGGGAGATGGATGCCGGAGGCCCCCCTGCGGAAACTGGAGCCAGACAAAAAGACGGGCGGCCTCCGGCATTCCTCCTCGGGTCGGGTGCGGTCTTTCTTCTTGTCGATGTAGCCGTGACACCGGTCATAACCCAAGCCACCGGAGGGCGCGGTCTTTTTGACACGTTATAGGAGAGACAGTCATGAAAGTTCTTGCATTTTTTGCGTTGAGTGCCGTCGCGACTGCTGCCATGGCAGTGCAACCGCCCAGCACCATCACCCTGAATGGGCCGTCCGTGCAAATGACCAACTCGGTCGGCACCGCCATCTCCAATACGTCCGGCGCACACAACGAGGCATTGCAAAACATTGCCTCCAACGCCGGCCCCGTGCAGGTCTTTGCTGGGGGCTCGTCTACACAGACCGCCAATTTGGGCCTGGGTGCCGTGACCAACGAAGCCAAGGGTGACGACGCCCTTGCCCGCCAGAACCTCGCCAGCAACAACGGCAAGGTGGAAATCCGCGCTGCGTCCAACCAGACGGTGAACAGCCTGGGTGCCGTGCTGAGCAACCTGGCTGACGGCAGCGATGCGCACGCCACCCAGAACGTCGCCTCCAACTACGGGCATGTGGTGGTAGCGGCAGCTTCCACCCAGACGGCCAACTTCATCGGTGGCAGCGCAGTCAACCAGGCCAAGGGCTCGCACTCGTTCGCGGTGCAGAACATCTCCTCCAATGACGCTTGCGCCGAGGATCCCTGCCCCGGCGGCAACTGCTATCGCCCCAACTGGTGAGTCCGCGAGCGCCAGGCCTACTGAAGGCCTGGCGCTTTTTGTGCAGGTTGCTTGAGGAGATTCGCCATGCTCAGTCGCGCAACACGCTTCCTGGCGCCCGCCACGGCAGCCCTGGCCTTGTGCGCCGCGGCACCCGCCTGGGCCGCGCCGGGAGAAGACCCGGTGGTGCTGGACAAGAAGGTCAATGTGCAGATGCAGCCGTTGCCTTCTGCGCCGCGCTCCGGCTACATCAACCACGACACCGGCCTGCCCGCCTGGCAACAGGCGCGCCTGACTCGTTACGTGGCCAAGGCGTTCTCTGGCGACACCACGGGCATCGTGACCGAAAAGGACGTCGTCAACGCGGTGAACACGCAAGGCTCCAAGGTCGTGTGCTCGCAATCCGTGGGCAGCAACTTCGGCACCGCGGCCTCGGGTGGCACCGGCAAGCCCGGCGCCGACCAGGTGGTGGTGCTGCGAGGGGATCTGGTCAATATCTGCTGGTGACGGCCATCAGCGTGCGGGCGCGGCCGGGCATGCGCCGCGCGCCTGCTCGGCCGCGCCAGAGGGTTGGATAACGCGAAGACGAGAGGGCTTTGCCATGAACACCGCAACCACACTTCCCCGCGGTCCCGGCCGCAACGGCGCCCCACGCCGTGGCGCTGCCTGGCTGATGCTGGCGGGCGCTCTACTGCTCAGCGCCTGCACAACGCCGCTAGACCCCCGCAAGGACGCATCGCTGCAGCAGGCGGCTTATACGACGGACCGCCCCGTCGTGCGCCCGACGCGCTCGGTCTCCAGCTTCTCGGATTCGCTGATGTGCATGGACCACATGCTGCGCGCCGCGCAGGTGCCCACCACGCTCATCACCAGCAAGCAGGTCATCGACTATTCCAGCCGCGTGCCCGTTGCTGCCAAGGACATGATCATCACCTCTCTGTCGCAGATGTCGCGGCTGTCCAACGCCTTCCGCTACGTGGACTATGAGGTGGACATCGTGCGCCAGGATACGGTGCAGAACCTCACCACCATCTTGCTCAACAACAACCTCATGCAACTGCAGCGCCCCGCGCTGTACGTGTCGGGTGCCATTGCGTTCGTGGACCAGAACGTGGCCACCAACCGCTTCGACGCCGGCACCTCCGCCAGCCGCCTGGACACAGGCTACAGCCGCAACCGCTCGGCCACCGTGATCGGGCTGGAGATGCACCTGGGGGACTTTCGCACGCGCACGCTGATTCCCGGACTGGACTCAGCCAATGAGGTGGTCATCGGCAGCGGCAGCCAGGGCCTGGACGTGGCCGGGCGCATCGGCAGCTACGGCGTCAACTTCAACGTGGGGCGCGACTACGCGCTGGGCGCCGGCGGCGCCATGCGCACGCTGATTGACCTGGCCACCATCGAGCTGGTGGGCAAGTGGGCGCGCGTGCCCTACTGGCAGTGCCTGACGCTGGAACAAACGCATCCCGACTTTCAGCGCCAGATGCGCGACTGGTTCGACGAAAGCGGCGGCGTAGGCCAGGCCACGCTGGTGCAGAACTCGCTGATCGCCCAGGGCTACCTGCAGGCGGGCACCGACCTGCTGGCGCTGGACTCGCCTGCGCTGCGCACCGCGCTCACGCAGTTCCAGATCGACAGCCTGCTGGTGCCCACTGGCGTGCTGGACTTCTCCACCTACGAGCGCGCGATGCGCCACTTCGTGACGTTGGCACCCGACGGCTCCCTGCAACGGGTGGGCTGGGGCCCGTCGGGCCCCACCGGCAGCATGGCCGAGAACAAAGGGGATTCCACGCCGGTGCGCACCTCGGGCCTCGTGCTCACCTCCACCACGCCCCCGCCACGGCGCATCGACATGCAGATCGAGAATGCGCTGCCCCCGGGCATGGAGCCTACTTTCGAAGTCGGCGAGCAGGTGTTCGTGTCGGCCACCGTGTCGCGCACCTCACACATGTACTGCTACTTTGCCGACCCCTCGGGCAACGTCATGCGACTCACGCCCAACCAGGTCACGCCGCATTCGCTGGTGGCGGCGAACCAGGCGCTGCGACTGCCCGACTGGCTGGTGCCCAACCCCGCCTTCATCATGGACGCGAGCCGCCCTGGCACCGAGCGCGTGGCCTGCTTTGCCGCCGAAACCGACGTGCTGCCCCGGCTGCCCGCGCCACTGCAAGGCGCAGGGCTGGTCAACATTCCCGGCTACCGCACCATCGAGGACATCGACAAGGCCTTCCAGCAGGGCGTGGGCACCAGTGGCTACGTGAAGTCCGAGGTGTACTGGAAGACCCAACCCAAGAAGGCCCAGCCCTCGGTGGCCGCACCTGCCGCCCCGCAGCCCGCCAAGCGCTGAGGGCGCGGCCCGCCCCACTTCGCCAGGACGCCGCCATGACGCCCCTGCTCCGCCCTTTCGCGCCCCGGGCCGGTGCCGCCCTGCCGCCCGGCGGCAGACGGCTGGCCCTGCCGGCCGTGCTGCTCCTGGCGTGCACGCTGCTGGCTCCGGCCCAAGCGCGCATCGAAGCGCTGCCGCAGCCCGCCATCCAGCCCAGCCAGGGCGGCGGCGACTTCACGCCGCCGGCGGTGCAGCCCACGGCCCCGCTGATCGAGCCATCCGGCTCCTCCAGCGTGCCGCGCATCCAGCCCTCCGGCCAACCTCAGGCCGAACCGTTGCGCCTGCCCCAGCCCGAGGACGAGGCCACCCTGGCGCAGTTGCGCCGGTTGCGCGCCACGGCCCTGGCGCCAGCGCGCAAGGGCAGCGCAGCGGAAAAGGCCGCCGCGCGCAGCGCCTGGGTCCTGGGCTTGCTGTACCTGCACGGCGAGCGTGTGCCCCTGGACCGCACGCAGGCGCGGTACTGGTTCGAGCGCGCCCGCACGCTGGGTGAGCCCCACGCCAGCGCCGGCCTGGCCTGGTGCGAGATCGATGGCTGCGTGGGCCCGCCGCAACCTGCGGCCGCGCGCCCGTGGATCGCCCAGTTGCGTGCGGTGGACGCGCCGCTGGCGCTGCTGCTGGAATGGTGGGCGCAGGAGCGCCTGGCCCCGCTGCCGCCATCCGCCGCCGCACCGCGCGCGCCGGATGCGCCCCCGCAGGAGAACGGACACGCAGCTCTGCTGCAGCGCGCCGCCCAGGCCGGCAGCGCCCAGGCGCTCAACGAACTGGGCCTGCGCCAGATCGCCGCGGCGCGCCTGCCCGATGCGCTGGCACAGTTCCGCGCGGCGGCGCCGCGCTCGCCCGCGGCAGCCTCCAATGCCCGGCTGCTGGCCAGCCGCATGGAGCAGACCATCAGCGCACAGCCCGCCCCACACACGGCCGACGAATGGCTGGCGCAGGCGCGCCGCTACCACCGCGGCGACGGCGTGCCGTCCAATTACACCGAAGCCATCCGCCTGTACCAGATCGCCGCCGCCAGCGGCAGCCGACCCGCCAAGCGCATGCTGGAGCTGATCTACTCCCGCCCCGCGCCCGACGGCACGATCGATGTGGCCTGGATGCGCCAGCTCTCCACCATGGAGCTGTCGCCCGAGGGTTCGGTGCTCACCCTGCAGCCGCCGCCCACACCGCAGCTGTTCGTGCGCGACCCCACGCCGCTGTACGCGCTGATTCCACAGGAATGGCGCTCGGGCCGGCCCGTGGGGCCACGTTGACTATTGTTTTGATAGCTGCCAGCGCTTGTCAAATAAGCGCCAGAGCCCGATTTCTCTTGAAACTCAATGGAAATCGCGGCTGCCGTCCAGCGCCTGCGCCAGGCGGCCCAGCAGCGGCGTGAGGTCCTTGAACCGCTCGCCCACCAGGTGGCGCACGGCCGTGTCCGCACCCGGTGAGCGGGCACACTGCCACACGCCCTCCACCGCCAGCAGGCGCGAGCGCAGCAGCGCGCTGCGCCAGCGCTCCAGCCGCGCGGGCCACACGATCACATTGACCGAGCCCGTCTCGTCCTCCAGCGTGACGAACATCGTGCCGTTGGCCGAGCCCGGCCGCTGGCGCACGGTGACGATGCCGCAGGCACGCACGCGCCGCCCATGGGGCGCCGATTGCAACTGCTGCGCCGTGGCCAGCCGCCAGCGCTGCAGCTTCTCGCGCAGCAGCGCCAGGGGGTGGCGCCGCAGCGTCAGGCCCGTGGCGGCGTAGTCCCACAAGATGTCTTCGCCCTCTGGTGCGGCGGGCAACTGCGGGGCGGCCTCATGCACGGGCGCGTCCTGCAGCAGCGGCGGAGCACGCAGCTGGGCCGCGGCGTCCCACATCTGCTGGCGCCGGTGGCCCGCCAGCGCGCGCAGCGCATCAGCCGCGGCCAGAGCCTGCAGATCCTGCCTGTCCAGCCGCGCGCGCAGGGCCAGGTCTTCGCTGTTGACAAAGGGGCCGCTGCCGCGTGCCTGCACCAGCCGCTCGGCCGCCGCCGCGCCCAACCCCGCCACCAGCCGCAGGCCCAGGCGCACGGCCGGCTGCGCCAAGGACACGCCGGCAACGGGTGCCAGGGGCTCCTCCAGCGTGCAGTCCACGTCGCTCGTCGCCACGTCGATGGGCAGCACGCACACGCCATGGCGGCGCGCGTCCTGCACCAGTTGCGCCGGTGTGTAAAAGCCCAGCGGCTGCGCATTGAGCAGCGCGGCCAGGAAGCACGCAGGCTCGTGCCGCTTGAGCCAGCTGCTGGCGTAGGCCAGCAGCGCAAAGCTGTAGGCATGGCTTTCGGGAAAGCCGTATTCGCCAAAGCCCAGGATCTGCTGGAACAGCCGGTCGGCAAATTCCGGCGGGTAGCCGTTCGCCAACAGACCGTCCTTGAAGGGTTTCTCGAAGCGGTGCACCTCGCCCTTGCGCCGCCAGGCGGCCATGGAGCGGCGCAGCTCGTCGGCCTGGCCCGCGCTGAAGCCCGCGCCGTCGATGGCGATCTGCATCACCTGTTCCTGGAAGATGGGCACGCCCAGCGTGCGCCGCAGGGCGTTGCCGAGCCTCGGGTATTCAATGGGGAACGGCTCCTCGCGCTTCGTGCGCTGCCACTGGCGCCGGCGCTCGCGCGCCTGCAGGTAGGGGTGCACCATGCCGCCCTGGATGGGCCCGGGCCGCACGATCGCCACCTGCACCACCAGGTCATAGAACTCGCGCGGCTGCAGGCGCGGCAGCATGCTCATCTGCGCGCGGCTCTCGATCTGGAACACGCCCACGGTGTCAGCGCGGCAGACCATGTCGTAGGTGGCCGGGTCTTCGGGCGGGATGTCGGCCAGGTCCCATGATTCGCCCCGCAGCGCGGCACGCATTTCCAGGCAGCGGCGCAGCGCGCTGAGCATGCCCAGCGCCAGCACGTCCACCTTCAAGAGGCCCATGGCGTCCAGATCGTCCTTGTCCCACTGGATGATGGAGCGCCCGTCCATGGCGGCCGGCTCCACGGGCACCAGGCGCGTGAGCTTGCCCTCGGTGAGCACGAAGCCGCCCACGTGCTGGCTCAGGTGGCGCGGAAAGCCGCGCAACTGGCGCGCCAGTTGCAGCCACAGCGCGGCCGTGTGCGCGCCCAGCGGCTCGCCCAGGCGCTCGGCCAGCGCCAGCAGGTGCTCCGTGGCCAGCACGTCGTCGAACCAGTGGTGCTCCTTGGCGAACGCATCCACCAGCGCCGGCGCCACACCCAGGGCCTTGCCCACGTCGCGCAGGGCGCTGCGCGTGCGGTAGCTGATGACCACCGCGGTGATCGCGGAGCGATCGCGCCCGTACTTGTCGTAGATGTACTGGATGACGGTCTCGCGCCGGTCGTGCTCGAAGTCCACGTCGATGTCGGGCGGCTCGCTGCGTTCGCGGCTGATGAAGCGCTCGAACAGCAGGCGCGTCTTCTGCGGGTCCACCGCCGTGATGCCCAGGCAATAACACACCGCCGAGTTGGCCGCCGAGCCCCGCCCCTGGCACAGAATGCCCTGGCTGCGCGCATAGCGCACGATGTCGTGCACCGTGAGAAAGTACATCTCGTACCCGCACTCGGCGATCAGCGCCAGCTCCTTCTCGACCTGCGTCACCACCGCTTCTGGCACGCCATCGGGGTAACGGACACGCGCGCCCTCCCAGGTGAGGCAGGCCAGCGTCTGGCTTGCCGTCATGCCGGGCTGCACGGTCTCCAGCGGGTAGCGGTACTTGATCTCGTTCAGGCTGAAGGTGCAGCGCGCCGCCACCTGCAGCGTGGCCGCCAGCAGCGCGGGCGGGTACAGGCCCGCCAGCCGGCTGCGCGGGCGCAGGCGCTTCTCGGCATGCGGCTGCAGCGCGAAGCCGCACGCGGCCACGCTGCGGCCCAGGCGCACGGCGGTCAGTACGTCCTGCAGCGGCTTGGCCGCGCGCGAGTGCATGTGCACGTCACCCGCGGCCACCAGCGGCAGGCCCAGCTGTGCGCCGGCCTGCGTGAGCGTGCGCAGCCACAGGCCGTCGTCCGGTGCGGTGTGCAGCTCTACCGCCAGCCAGCAGTTAGAGGCAAATAGGCCTCTAACGCTTTCCAGACAAGCGCTGACAGCTATTAAATCAGAAGCATCGACAAACGCCTCGCGCCGCGGCGCCAGCAGCACCTCGCAGCCCTGCAGCAGCGCCCAGGGCGACTGGGCATCCACGCGGTAGCCGCCCTTGCCGGCACGCTGGCGCGCGGCGGTGATGAATTCGCACAGGTCGCCCCAGCCCTGCACGTCGCGCGCCAGCGCCACGATGCGCACGTCGCCCCAGCAGAACTCGCTGCCCACGATGAGCGGCAGTCCCAGCGCCTGCGCCGCGCCATGGGCGCGCACCACGCCGGCGACGGAGCATTCGTCGGTCAGCGCCAGGGCGCTGTAGCCCAGTTTGTGCGCGCGCTGCACCAGTTCCTGCGGATGCGAGGCGCCGCGCTGAAAGCTGAAGTTGCTCAGCGCGTGCAGCTCTGCGTAGGCGGGCAGCATCATCCGTACACCCCCTGCAAGAACCAGCCGCCCGTCGCCCGGTCGCGAAAGACCCAGACGGTGCCCGCCGCCGGGTTGTGGGCAATGAAATAGTCGCGCCGCACCAGGGCCGAGCCACCGTCCTGCGCGCCATTGTGTGCACTGACCTGCACATCGCTCTCGTCGTCGTTCAGGTCCGCTGCGGCCTCCCACCAGCCGGTTTCCACGCGCTGCGGCCCGTCCAGCAAGCGCAGCGGCTGGCCGTGCAGGCAAGGCCGGCTGCCGCGCAGGGCCAGCGGCCGCGGAGGCCGCACGAGCCAGGGCGGAAGCAAGGGCGCGAGGGTGCAGTCCTGTGCGGGCGCCGGCGGCGCGGCGCGGGCCGCCAAGGCCGGTTGCCACTGTTGCATGCATTCGGGACGGTGGTCTGCCTGGGACCGCGGCACCCGCAGACTGTCCGCGCCCAGGCGGGCCGAGAGGCGCTCGACGAACTGGTGCCAGGGCTCGCCCTGCCCCGCCCCCGCGTCGCCTGGCTGGGGCGGCAGCAGGTCCGCGCTGGCCTGTGGCATGGGCGCGGTTTGCAGGCTGCGCAGCGCCAGCCGGCTCACGGGCGCGGCCAGGCGCTGGTGCGCCAGGCGCTCGGCCAGCAGGCGGCGCAGGTGCGCCATGCCCTGCAGCGGCTCGGCCGTGCGCAGCGTGAGGCTCTGCCAGGGGGGCAGGTCCACGCCGTCGATACGGCGCAGGTCATGGCGCCAGGCCAGCTCCAGCGCCTGCACGCCCTGGTGGCGCGCGCGCAGCCAGCCCTGCAGTGCATCCAGCAGGCGCTGGCCGGCCCACAGCAGCGCGGGGGCCGATTCGGCCAGCGCGGGCAGTTCCAGCTCCAGCGCGAACTGCTCGGGCAGCGTGATCCAGTCCAGGCCATGCGGTGCGTCGCCCCAAGCGCGGTCCAGCGCCGCCAGGGGTTCGGCGCCGAAGCGCCGCGCCACCCCGGCGCGCGGCAGCGCACGCACGGCGCCCCAGGTGCGGCAGCCCAGCTGCTGCAGCGCCTGGGCATGCGGGCGCAGCGCCGAGAGGGTGGCAACCGGCAGATCGTGCGGCAGCCGCCGCGGCACGGGCCGGCCCTGGCGCTGCAGGCGCAGCAGGGCCAGGGCTTGCAGCGCCGTGGGCGCACTGGCCCAGAGAGACCCGCCCTCCAGGGTTTCGGGCCCGGGGGGCGCGTGGTCACGCAGCAGGCTTTGCAGAGCGGCGCGCCCGCCCCACAGGCGTTCGGTACCGCTCACCTCCAGCAGCAGCGCTTCGTCCACAAGGGCCACGCGCGGCGTGAAGCGCAGCGCCCACCAGCCCTGCGCGGCAGGCGGCAGGCCGATCACGGACCCGGTGGCGGGCCCGGTCGTGGCCTCAATGGGTGGCAAGTGCCAGGCAAGCCAATGCATCCTCCACCTCCTGCGGTGTGCGGCCCCCCATGCCCCAGGCGGCCGCCTGCACCTGGCGGCGCCATTGGGCCTGTGCCTGCAGCGCCGCGGCCAGTACCGGCGTGCGTGCGGGCAGTGCCACGGGCTGCGCCAGCGGCGGGCCGCGCCGCTTGACGACATGGACGTGCAGCTCCTCGCCCTGCGGTTGCAGCCACAGGCGCAGCGGCGCGGGCGATGCCTGCGCGCGCGAGCGCTCGGGGCGCATCACCCACAGCAGTTGGCGGTGCTGCGCGGCCGCCAGCTGCAGCCGCCGCAGCACGGCGGCAGGCACCTGCGGCAGCCAGGCCAGCACGGCGCGCACGTCGCGGCAACGCAGCGCCTGTTCGCAGGCCCATGCCGCGGCCATGTCCGCACGCGGGCTGGGCGGGTGAATGCAGCACAGCCGGTCGGCGGCAAGCCCCAGGGGTTGCAGCGCCGGCAGGAAGGGCTCCAGCGGCGGCGTGACCAGTACCGCGCGTCCCGGGCCTTGCGCCAGGTGCGCGGCCAGGGCCGGCATCACCAGGGTCCACTCGGGATGGGCCTGGGGAGGCAGCAGCAACTCGCTCATGCACCCCAGCGGCCACCCCCCACCGGGCAGTTGCGCATCCAGCGGCGCATGGCCCGTGGCCACCGCCGGCTGCGGCGCGTGCGCCCAGGCATCGCCCTGCCAGACGCCGGGCAGCGCGTTCAGGGAAGAGGAAAGAAAAGCCGCCATGCGAACCGCCGATGAATACTGTTCAAATATACAGTAATCATCGGCGGTTGGCGGCTCCAACCCAGCCGGCGTCAGGGCTTAGCGTCTGATCCGGGGGTGCGTCAGGGAACGAATCTCAGCGCTGCGCCAAGCGCACCGCACAGGCATCGCGCCACTGCACGACCGCCTGGTCGCCCACCTGCGGGCTGTGTTGCAGCGTGAGCCAGCGGCTGTGGGTGGCATCCACGATGCCCTGCAGTTGCCACAGGGCTTCCCGCCCCAGCAGAGCCAGTTCGGCCAAGCCTTGTTCATCGCCCTGCAGGTATTGCAGGGCCTCAGCCTGCTGCTGGGGATGGGAGCCAGCCTCGAACAGGGTTTTTTGCAGCGCGGAAAGCCGCTGCTCCACGAAGGCGCAGGCCTCGGATTCCGCAGCCTCTGGCTGCAGCCCGGCGCGGCGGGTGTCCCAGTCGCCGAAGGCCGTGGACAACTGCTCAATCAGCCGCTCCACATCTGCCGGCGTGACCTGTACATCGGTTTGCACGGCGCGTATCTGCAGCACGGGCAGCAGACAGGCGATGAGCGCTGCGGGGAACTTGCGGTGGTTCAGGCGCAGCGTGAGCGACAGGCGCTGGGCCGCAGCCTCGTTGGCGTATTTCTCGAAGAAGGCGGCCACCACCTCGGCCACCATCAGGATCTGCCCCATGAGCGAGATCTGGTCCCCCTGCAGGCCGCGCGGATAACCGCTGCCATCCATGCATTCATGGTGTTCCAGCACGGCCTGCTCCACCAAGCGCGGAAACATGTTCTGCCCCCGGATGATCAACATGGCCGTGATGGGGTGCGCCATGAGCTGCTGGCGCCCGACGGCCGTCATCTTGTTGGCCGGGTCGTGCCAGACGGGGTCCATGTGCAGCACGCCGATGTCGTGCAGCAGCGCCGCCGTCGCCAGAGGCACGCATTCGCGGTCGCTCCAGCCGCTCTTGATGCCCAGGTACACGGCCGCCAGCATCATGCGCACGCTGTGCTCGAACAGCACCGGATGCTGCTCGCGCATGACGGTGAGCTTGAAGGCCAGCGACGGCGGCAGCAGCAAGGCGCGCACGGGCGCGAGCAGCTTCTCGGCGGTCATGCCCTCCAGCGTGTGCACCAGCAGATAGGCCAGCGTGTCGTGCTCGCACTGCGACGCGGCCAGTTGCACGATGGACTGCACGTTGACCATGTCGTCCATGGCCAGATGCTCGTCGATGCTGCCGCGCAGCTTGTGCTTGACCAAGCGGTCGTAGAGCCGGCTGTCCACGCGCGCGCCCTTGTCCACCAGCTTGATGCCCCGGTCGGTGTAAAGCGCTTCCTGCGTGACCACGGTGCGGCGATCGGCCATGTCGGTGATGGCGCGCAGGTAATGGCTGTCTCCGTCGGCAAAAGCTGCGGGGCTGAGGTCGGGTGCGTTCATGCGCAGACGAAATGTTAAAAAATGTCACGCGCACTATACGGCGCTTTGCCTTGCGCAAAAAGACAAAAAAGCCGGGTGATCCCACCCGGCCCGTAGTTTTGGCCCCGCGCCCCCGCCGTGCATGCGCATGCGGCCTGGCGGTGCCTGCCCTCAGCGCAGCAGCGGCACGCCGGTCTTGGACTGGATGTCCTCGAAGCTCACGCCCGGCGCCAGTTCCACCAGCTTCAGGCCTTCGGGGGTGACGTCCATCACGCCCAGGTCGGTGATGATGCGGTCCACCACGCCCACGCCCGTCAGCGGCAGCGTGCAGGCCGGCAGGATCTTCAGGTCGGTGGTGCCGTCCTTCTTGCGCGCCACATGCTCCATGAGCACGATCACGCGCTTGACACCGGCCACCAGGTCCATGGCGCCGCCCATGCCCTTGACCATCTTGCCGGGGATCATCCAGTTGGCCAGGTCGCCCTTCTCGCTGACCTGCATGGCGCCCAGGATGGACAGGTTGATCTTGCCGCCGCGGATCATCGCGAACGACTGGTCCGAACTGAAGATGGACGAACCGGGGATGGTGGTGACGGTCTGCTTGCCGGCGTTGATGAGGTCGGCATCCACCTTGTCCTCGGTGGGAAAGGCACCGATGCCCAGCATGCCGTTCTCCGACTGCAGCCACACCTCTTTATCGCCGGTGAAGTTGGCCACCAGCGTGGGAATGCCTATCCCTAAGTTGACGTAGAAGCCGTCTTCGAGTTCTTGCGCGGCGCGGGCCGCCATCTGGTCTTGGGTCCACGGCATGGTTCAGGCTCCTGCTTTCTCGGTGATGGTGCGCTTCTCGATGCGCTTCTCGGGGTTCGGGTTGTGCACGATGCGGTGCACGTAGATGCCGGGCAGGTGGATCTGGTCGGGGTCCAGGGCGCCCGTCTCCACCACCTCCTCCACCTCGACGATGCACAGCTTGCCCGCCATGGCGGCGGCCGGGTTGAAGTTGCGTGCCGTCAGGCGGAACTGCAGATTGCCCGACTTGTCGGCCCGCTGCGCCTTGACCAGCGAAACCTGCGGCACCAGCGAGCGTTCCATCACGTAGGTCTCGCCGTCGAACTCGCGCAGCTCCTTGCCCTCGGCCACGATGGTGCCCACACCGGTTTTGGTGAAGAAGGCCGGGATGCCCGCGCCGCCGGCGCGCAGCTTCTCGGCCAGCGTGCCCTGCGGGGTGAACTCCAGCTCCAGCTCGCCCGCGAGGTACTGGCGCTCGAACTCCTTGTTCTCGCCCACGTAGGAGCTGATCATCTTCTTGATCTGGCGCGTCTCCAGCAGCTTGCCCAGGCCGAAGCCGTCAACGCCCGCGTTGTTGGAAATCACCGTGAGGTCCTTCACGCCGCTGGCCTGCAGCGCATCGATCAAGGCCTCTGGAATGCCGCACAGGCCGAAACCGCCAACGGCCATCAGCTGGCCATCGGCCACGACGCCCTTGAGCGCTTCGGCCGCCGAGGGGTAAAGCTTGTTCACTACAGTCTCCTGGTTTGCTGGGTGGATACGCTACGATACTACGTAGTTTTTTAAGTAGTTTTCCCTAAAGACTTGCACCACTATGAATGTTGCCGACTACCGCTTGGCCTTCGAGATGGCACCCGTGGGCCTGGTGATTTCGCGCAACCGCACCATGGTGGATTGCAACCGACATGTGTGCGAGATATTCGGCGCCTCGCGCGAACTGCTCATCGGCCAGTCGTTCCAGATCCTCTACCCCAGCCCGGACGAATATGAGCGGCTGGGCGCACGCATGGCGCCCATCCTGAACGCACGCGGCCACTATGCCGACAACCGCATCATGAAGCGCGCCAACGGCGAAACCTTCTGGTGCCACGTGTCCGGTCGCGCGCTGGATCGCAACGATCCGCACGCCTCGGGCATCTGGAGCTTCGAGGACCTGAGCGCGCAGCGCCCCGTGCGCGCCGAGCTGACGGCGCGCGAACGCGAGGTGGCCGCGCGGCTGCTGGACGGCATGACCTCCAAGGAGATCGGCCGCGCGCTGGACATCAGCCACCGCACGGTGGAGATCTACCGCGCGCGGCTCATGCGCAAGTACGGCGCGTCCACGGCCGCGGACCTGGTGCAGAAGCTGTTGGCGGGATAAGTCATCAAAAAAGTGAGCTGTTGGCGCTTGCTAATCAAGCAGTTCAAGGCGTTTATTGCCTGAAATCCAATCGCAGCAAGCGCTGCCAGCTATGGTTTTTGAAGCCGCCGTCGCGCCGGTCAGTGCAGTTTGAGCCGCCCCGACACGCGTTGCTGCAGCAGCCGCGCCAGCGCCAGCACCGCCGTCTTGCCTAGACCCAGGATGGCGCGGTGGTGCATCAAGTGCAGCGACATGTACATCCACTTGGCGATCAGCCCTTCCACGAAGAAGTTGCGCCCCGCCAGGCCGCCCATCAGGTTGCCCACGCCCTTGTTCTCGCCCAGCGACACGAGTGAGCCGAAGTCGCGGTAGACGAAGGGCTGCGTCACCTCGCGCTCGCGCAGCAGCGCCAGCAGCACGCGCGCCAGGTAGTCGGCCTGCTGGTGCGCGGCCTGCGCGCGTGCCGGCACCATGCGCCCGCCCTCCCACACGCAGGCCGCGCAGTCGCCCAGGGCCAGCACGTCAGGGGCCGAGGTGCGCAGCCGCTCGTCCACCACGAACTGGTTGAGCCGGTTCACTTCCAGGCCCAGCGCGGCGTTGGCGTCCGCGGCCTTGATGCCCGCGGCCCAGACCATCATCTCGGCCGCGATCTCTCCGGCCGAGGTGACCAGCACGCCCGGACGCAGCTCCAGCACACGTGTGCCCGTCATCACCCGCACCTGCTTGCGGCGCAGGGCCACGGCGGCCTGGGCAGAGATGCGCTCGGGCAGGCCGCCCAGAATGCGGTCGCCCGCCTCCACCAGCGTCACGTCCAGCCGAAAACGCTGGCTGCTGCCCAGGCTCTCCAGCAGTTCGGCATGGGCTTCCAGCAGCTCGGCGGACAGCTCCACCCCCGTGGCGCCCGCGCCCACGATGGCGATGGACAGGGCGCGCTTGTCCGTGAACGATGCCCGCGCGCAGGCGCTCAGCCAGTCGGCATGAAAGCGCTGCGCATCGCGCACGTTTTCCAGCAGATAGGCGTGTTCGATGCCCGGCGTGCCAAAGGCGTTGGAGCCGCTGCCCAGCGCCAGCACCAAACGCGTGAAGCTCAGCGTGCGCGCGGGCACCACCTCCTCGCCATGTGCATTGCGCTGAGGGGCCAGGGCGATGGTCTTGCGCGCGGCGTCCAGCCCGGCCAGTTCGCCCATGGTGAAGCTGAAATGGTTGCGCCGTGCGAGCACGGGGTACGACAGACCCTCCTGATGGGCGTCTAGCGTCCCGGCCGCGACTTCGTGCAGCGTGGGCTTCCAGATGTGGAACGCAAAGCGGTCCACCAGCAGCACCCGCTCACGCCCTTGGCGCGGCCCCAGCGCGCGGCCCAGGCGCGCAGCCAGTTCCAGGCCGCCGGCCCCACCCCCCACGATCACGATGTCGTAATGCATGTCAAACCTTCTTCCAGGTTACCGCTCTACAGTGTAGGCAAGCCTGCGCCTATTGCCGCGTTGCGGAAATTCAATGGGTTTTGGCTTGCCCTTTAAATAGATTAGAACAATAATTCTTCAAAACAAATAGTTCGTATCTATTTAACCCTGTAGCAGTCCAGAAAGGAGCTCTCCCATGACCCATCGCCTCACTACCGCCGCCGGCGCACCCGTGGCCAATAACCAGGATTCGCTGACCGCGGGCCCGCGCGGCCCCATGCTCCTGCAAGACCTGTGGCACCTGGAAAAGCTCGCCCACTTCCACCGCGAGGTGATCCCCGAGCGGCGCATGCACGCCAAGGGCTCGGGCGCCTTCGGCACTTTCACGGTGACCGGCGACATCACCCGCTACACCCGCGCCAAGGTGTTCTCGGCGATCGGTAAGCAGACCGAGCTGTTCGCGCGCTTTTCCACGGTGGCTGGCGAGCGCGGCGCGGCCGACGCCGAGCGCGACATCCGCGGCTTCGCCGTGAAGATGTACACCGAGGAAGGCAACTGGGATCTGGTGGGCAACAACACGCCGGTGTTCTTCTTCCGCGACCCGCTCAAGTTTCCCGACCTGAACAAGGCCGTCAAGCGCGACCCCTACACCAACATGCGCAGCGCCGAGAGCAACTGGGACTTCTGGACCGGC
This sequence comes from [Acidovorax] ebreus TPSY, assembly GCF_000022305.1. Taxonomy (NCBI): domain Bacteria; kingdom Pseudomonadati; phylum Pseudomonadota; class Betaproteobacteria; order Burkholderiales; family Comamonadaceae; genus Diaphorobacter; species [Acidovorax] ebreus. The sequence goes on along the minus strand of NC_011992.1, from coordinate 1,871,057 downwards.
CTGCCCGAGGCGCTGCACCAGATCACCATCGTGATGAGCGACCGCGGCATTCCGCGCGGCTACCGCCACATGCACGGTTTTGGCTCGCACACCTACAGCCTCATCAACCACGCGGGCGAGCGCCACTACGTGAAGTTCCACTGGGTCTGCCAGCAGGGCATCGAGAACCTGTCCGACCAGGAGGCCGCCGCCGTGGTCGCCCATGACCGCGAAAGCAGCCAGCGCGACCTGCTGCAAGCCATCGACCGCGGCGACTTTCCGAAGTGGAAGCTGTGCGTGCAGATCATGACCGAGGAAGAGGCGCAGACCTACCGCTTCCACCCCTTCGACCTGACCAAAGTGTGGAGCAAGAAGGACTTCCCGCTGATCGAAGTCGGCGTGATGGAGCTCAACCGCAACCCCGACAACTACTACGCCGACGTGGAGCAGGCCTCGTTCGCGCCCAGCAACCTGGTGCCCGGCATCGGCCCGTCGCCCGACCGCATGCTGCAGTCGCGCCTGTTCTCGTACGCCGACGCCGCGCGCTACCGCCTGGGTGTGAACCACCACCAGATCCCGGTGAACGCCGCGCGCTGCCCGGTCAATATCTACCACCGCGACGGCGCCATGCGTGTGGACGGCAATGCCGGCCGCACCATTGCGTACGAACCCAACACCCAGGGTGCGTGGCAGGAGCAGCCCGCGTACGCCGAACCGGTGGAAAAGCTCTACGGTGACGCCAGCCGCTGGAACTACCGCGAGGACGACGATGACTACTTCACCCAGCCCGGCGACCTGTTCCGCCTGATGACGCCCGAGAAACAGCGCCTGCTGTGCGAAAACACCGCGCGCAACATCAACGGCGTGTCGCAGCACATCATTGACCGCCACATCGCGCACTGCACCCAGGCCGACCCGGCCTACGGCGCCGGCGTGAAGGCTGCCCTGGAAGCCGTGCGCGCCGGCACGCTGTAATAAGCACCGCCGCCGCCCTGCCCAGGCCCGCACCCGGGCCAAGCATCAAAATACCGCCCAGCCCTTACCTGACAAGCGCTGGGCGCTTCTGTTTTTGACAAGCTCGATGCCCTCCTGCACCCACCTGCCCCGCCGGCCCGTATGCCCCCGCTGCCAGCGCCCCGCCGCAGCCTGCATCTGCGCCGCCGTGCGGCCCGTGGCGCACCAAGTGCAGGTACTGATCCTCATGCACCCGCTGGAGCAGCACCAAGCCAAGGGCACGGCACGGCTGCTGCACCTGTGCCTGCCGGGCAGCCGCATCGTGGTGGGCGAGACGTTCGATGCCGCCGCGCTGGCGCAGGAAATCAACGCCCCCTGGGTTGATGGCGACCGGCAGGCACCGCGCCGCGCAGTGCTGTTGTACCCGCCCACGCCGCCCGACCCGCAGCACCCCATGCTGCCCGCACCGCCGCTGTCGACCGACTGGCTGGCAGCGCCCGAACGGCTGCGCCTGGTGGTGCTGGACGGTACCTGGCGCAAGAGCCGCAGGATGCTGTGGGCCAACCCTGCGTTGCAGGCCCTGCCGCGCCTGGCCCTGCAGCAGGTACCGCCCACGCGTTACGCCGTGCGCAAGGCGCACGCGCCGCACCAGCTCAGCACGCTGGAGGCCGCGCAGTGCGCACTGCAGCAACTGGAACCCGCCAACCCGCACATCGCCGCACTGGGTCAGGCCATGGACGCATTGATGGCGCTGCTGTGCTCGCGCGAAGGTGCAGCACGCTCGGCTATGCTCGGACCAGACCTTTCATAAAAAATCGGAGACACCCATGGCCGAACGCTATCCCTTCCCCGACCTGAACACATTGCCCGAGGACATCCGCGCCCGCATCCTGGAGGTGCAGGAAAAGGCCGGGTTCATCCCCAACGTGTTCCTGGCGTTCGCCCGCCGCCCGGCCGAATGGCGCGCGTTCTTCGCCTACCACGATGCGCTGATGCTGAAGGAAGAAGGCAGCCTCACCAAGGGCGAGCGCGAGATGATCGTCACCACCACCAGCGCCGCCAACCAGTGCCTGTACTGCGTGGTGGCACACGGGGCCATCCTGCGCATCTACGAGAAGAAGCCGCTGGTGGCCGACCAGGTAGCGGTGAACCACCGCAAGGCCGACATTCCGCCGCGCCAGAAGGCCATGCTCGACTTCGCCATGAAGGTCTGCCAGCGCGCGCACGAGATCGAGGACGCCGACTTCGAGGCGCTGTACCCCCACGGCTTTGACGATGAAGACATCTGGGACATCGCCGCCATCACCGCGTTCTTCGGCCTGTCCAACCGCATGGCCAGCTTTGCCGGCATGCAGCCCAATCCCGAGTTCTACCTGATGGGCCGCCTGCCGCGCGAGAAGAAGGCCTGAGCGCCAAGATGCTCTTAAAAAAATAGCTGCTCGCGCTTTATAGATAAGCGTTGGCGGCTGTTTTTATTTGGATGCCAACACGGTGCTCCGGCAGCCGCTGAAGGCATCCAGCGGGCGCTGGTAGGAAGGCGACTGCACGTCCAGCAGGCCCAGCACGGTGTGGTAGAGGTTGTCGTGCGTCAACGGCGCATCGCCGCTGGCGCGCAGGCAGTCGGCCGCTAACCCGTCACGGCGCATGAAGGAGGTGTCCATCCACGCCACCATGGGCACGTGCTTTTGCATGTCGGGCGCCACGCCGTAGGGCATGCCGTGCAGGAACAACCCGTACTCGCCCAGCGACTCGCCATGGTCGCTCAGGTACAGCAGAGCCGTGTCGTACTTGGCGCTCTGGCCACGCAGCCAGTCGATGGTCTTGCCCAGGAAGGCGTCCGTTGCGGCGATGGAGTTGTCGTAGGCGTTCACCAGTTCGCCGTGGGTGCAGTCGGCCAGCACTTCCGTGCGGCATTCGGGTATGAAGCGCTTGCCTGCATCGGCCGAACGCTTGTAGTAGGCCGGCCCATGGCTGCCCATCTGGTGCAGCACCAGCAGCACGCCGCGCTCGCGCTGCGCCGCAGGCAAGGCGGCCAGGCGCGCATCCAGGTTGTGCAGCATGGCCTCGTCGCGGCATTCTCCGCCATCGCACAACTGCTTGCGCGCCTCGGCATCCAGGCCTTCGGCGGCCGATGCGTGCGGCACGCGGTCGCACACGCCCTTGCAGCCGGACTGGTTGTCCAGCCACAGCACGCCCATACCCGCGGCCTGCGCCACGTCCAGCAGGTTCTCGTAGTCGTTGTCACGCGACTCGAATGCACTCTTGCCCAGTGGCGAGAACATGCAAGGCAGCGACGCCAGCGTGCTGGTGCCGCACGAGCGCACTTCGCGCCAGCTCATCACGTTGCGTTTGGTCAGTTCCGGCGTGGTGTCGCGGCCATAGCCGTTGATGCCGAAATGGTCCGCGCGCGCCGTCTCGCCCACCACCAGCACGAACAGCGTGGGCCGCGCCCCGGCCGCATAGCTGGCGCCCAGCGCGGCGCCCTGGGTCATCGGCACCAGCGTGCGGCTGCGCGCGAACACCGGTCGCAGGGCCGACACGGAGGTGGAGTACAGACTGGCCAAGGGGTTCATCAGGTAGCGCAGGTGCGGGTGGTTGCGCATCAGCGGCGCCAGGTCCCGCGACATGGCCGCCACCGTGCCGGCGGCCAGGCCCAGCGCCAGCACCAGCAGCGCCAGGTTGCGGCCCACCTGGCGCAGCGGCCGCATGGCGGGAATACGCACACGCAGCAACCACCAGGAGGGAAGCGCCGCGACGGCCAGCACCGCAGCCAGCATGCGCAGGCTCAGCAGGTCGGCCACCTCGCGCGCATCCGTCTGCAACACGTTGGCGGCCATGCTGGGGTCCATGACCACGCTGTAGGTCAGCATGTAGTACTGCGACAGCGCGGCCACCATGACCACCATCCACCACAGCAGCTTCATGCCGCGCGTCCAGGCGGTGAACGCCAAAATGGCCACCGTGCCGCACGCCGTCAGCACGGCCAAGGCAGCCGCTGAACGCAGGTACAGGCTGGGCGCGCCGCCAATGCGCGTGATCTGCAGCCACAGCGGCCAGTTGGCCGCCAGTACCAAGTACAGCGACAGGCGCACCACCACCTGCTGCGCCGACAGCGGGGTGGTCATCCAGCCATCCAGCCGGCGCAACGCACCACGCAAGAGGCCTTCGTCGGCAGGGCTGGAAGATGACACAAGCGGCACGGAGGCCGAGGAGGCAGAGGCAATGGAGGCGCGCGAAGACATGCCGCCATCGTGGAACCTGCCACTGAAGCCAAGCTGAAGACGCCGCTCAGGCTTCGTTCAGCTTTGTATCTGCCGCAACTCCCAGGCGCACGTGCAGCTGCGCCAGACTTTCCCACGCAAGGCCCACGGTCCAGCAGGTCCAGGCGGACCACAGAGTGTGGCTCATGAAATGTGCACCGCGCATCTGCTGGACCCAGCCCAGTGCCAGCCCAGCCATCAGAGCGCCGGGCAGCCAGAGGCGCGCCACGTTCGGCGCCGCGCGGCGCAGTACGAACCAGCCCGCTACAAAACCAAACGCGGCCGAGGCATGCCCTGCAGGGAAGCAGTGCCCCGGCCCCAGGTCGCGCACGCCCCACACCCAGTGCGAGACGTACTGCGCCACCCCGCCGAACTCGGCCAGATCCCAGGGACAGCTGGTGGTGTTCAGGCGCTTGAACACCGAAACCGCCAGCATCGCACCGATGACGGACAGCACCAGTTGCGCGCGCTGCGCCGGCGCCATGACGCGCAGGAATCCCCAGGGCCGCCACACCCCCACCGCCAGTGCGGCCAGCAGCACGCCGCTGGCATAGCGCGGACCCTCATGCGTCAGCAGGGCAAAGGTATGGTGGTCACGCCAGGCAAAGCCCTGCGCCCCCCCAAACAGGCGGGCCAATGGCAGATCCAGGCCCGAAGCGTCCCACAAGACGAGCAACAGGAAAAGCAACAACGTCACCGCATACAGGCGGCGCAAATTCCAGAAGGGCATGGCAAAGGATGGCGGCACAACACCGCCATGGGCAGAAAACGGCACCCCGTCAGGCTACGCCCGCGGCCTGAATGCACCATGAACACCAGACCGCCCGCAGCGCCCTACACTTTCGGCCTCACCCACCTTAGAGAAATCTGCATGCGCGTGCTGCTGGTAGAAGACGACGAAGCCCTGTCCGAGGCCGTGTGCGGCTATCTGCGCGCCAAGGCCTTCGTGGTCGATGCCGTTCCCAGCCTGGCGCAGGCCGGCGCCGCCCTGCGCGCGGCCCAGTACGCCGCGGTACTGCTGGACCTGCACCTGGCCGACGGGGATGGCCTGAGCCTGCTGCCGCAGATCCGTGCCCTCAAGGACCGGCCCATCGTCATCGTGCTGACGGCGCGCGACCAGGTCAGCGACCGCATCGCCGGCCTGGACGCTGGAGCGGACGACTACCTCGTCAAGCCCTACGACCCCGGTGAACTGCTGGCCCGCCTGCGCGCAGTGGAACGCCGCCGCAACGCCGCCTATGTACCGGTATTGGCGCTGGGCGACCTGCAGATCGACCTGTCGCGTGAGCAGGTGCGTCGCGCCGGGGTGCCGATCGCGCTCACGCAGAAGGAATGGGCGCTGCTGCGCGTGATGGCAACCCGCCCCGAGCGCATCCACACGCGCGAAAGCCTGCAGGACGCGCTGTATGGCTTTGACGACGAGGCCGACAGCAACACGCTGGAGGTGTTCATCAGCCGGCTGCGGCGCAAGCTGGGGCGCGAACATATCGAGACCCTGCGCGGGTTGGGCTACCGCCTCGTGCACCGTCCTGACGAAGGCGCAACGGCATGAGGACACACCGCGGGCCATTGCGCACGCAGACCCTTGCGGGGCGACTGACGCGCAGCCTGATCCTCTGGGTGGGCGGCGTGTGGCTGCTGTGCGTGCTGGGCGTGGTGTGGTACACGGACCGCGAGATCAGTTACAACTTCGACAGCGAATTGGTCGAGGTCTCACACCGTTTCTTCGATATTGCCCTGGACCACCTGGACGCGGCCGGCCCGCGCGACGCGACCGAGGGGCCGCTGGTCCTGCCCTCTCCGGGATCGTTTGCCGATGCCGACCTGCTCTACCAGATCGTCGCGCCCGACACGCGCGTGCTGGCGCGGTCGGCCGAGGCCCAGCCCGAGCAGTTCGACGTACCGCTGGCGCCGGGCTTCGAGAACACGCACGGATGGCGTGTCTACACCCTGTCGCACCCCACTCGCCCTCTCTTCATGCAGGTGGCCGACCCGCTGCACGAGCGGCGCGAGGCGGTGAACCGCACCCTGGTCGGCCTGGGCATCGTCATGGTGGCTATGCTGCCCCTGCTGGCGCTGCTGTTGCGGCGCATCGCACGGCGTGAATTGCAGGTGCTGGACGCTCTCACGCACGAAATCAGCCTGCGCGACGGGCAGCAGCTCACCCCGATCGCCCTGCCCGGCCTGCCGCGCGAACTGCGCAGCGTGGAAGACCATGTGAACCGGTTGCTGGACCGCCTGTCCCGCGCGTTGGACGTGGAACGCGCCCTGGCCGCCAACGCTGCGCACGAACTGCGCACCCCGCTCACCGCGGCCCGCCTGCGGTTACAGACCGCGCTGGAACATGGCCTGCACCGTGACGACGTGCAGGCCGCCATCGCCGCGCTGCAAACGCTGAGCCGCCGCACCGAAAAGCTGCTGCAGCTGTCGCGCGCCGAGTCCAGTGCTCCCTATACCCGGGAGCCCGTGGACCTGGCCCAACTGGCCACCACGGTGGCGCAGGAGTTTTGGCAGGATGATCGCGCCGCCGACCGGCTGGATCTGGTAACCGCTTACGAAGGGCCCGCTCCCGTAGCGCGGGGCGATTTCGACGCGCTGGCCATTGCCCTGCGCAACCTGCTGGAGAACGCACTGAGCTATGCCGGCGACAGCGCGGTGGAACTCATCGTGGGCCCCGGCTGCGCTATCGCCGTGCGCGACCACGGCCCGGGTGTGAGCAGCGACCGCCTGCAGACCCTGCAGCAGCGCCATGTGCGCCAGAGCGCGGACCGCACGGGGTATGGGCTGGGTCTGTCCATCGTCGCGACCATTGCGGCCAAGCACGATGCCCAGCTACAACTCACGTCACCCCTGGCTGGCGAGACTGGAGGGTTCGAGGCGCGGCTGTTGCTGACGCCCAGGTAAGCCAGCCGTTGCCCTTACGCCAGCGCCAGGCCCCGGGGGCCCGCCGGGGTGTGCGGTGGTATCCAGGATCAGGCCTGCGGTGCCGGCAACGCGACTGCCGAGGAATCAACGCGAAAGACCCCTACGGCCTGGGCCACTTGCGCCGCCTGGCCCTGCAGCGATTGCGTCGCAGCGGTGGCCTCTTCGACGAGCGCGGCATTCTGCTGCGTCGCCTGGTCCATGTGCGCCACCGCGATATTCACCTGCTCGATGCCCGAGCTCTGTTCACGGCTTGCCGCACTGATTTCGCCCACCAGCGCGCTCACCTGGTCAACGCTGCGAATGATGTCCTGGATGGATGTGCCGGCCTTCGCCACGAGTTGGTTACCCGCCTCGACGGTATCGACCGAACGTCCGATCAAGTCCTTGATTTCCTTCGCCGCTTCGGACGAGCGGCCGGCCAATGAGCGCACTTCGGAGGCCACCACGGCAAACCCCCGCCCCTGCTCGCCGGCCCGTGCCGCTTCGACCGCCGCGTTGAGCGCAAGGATGTTGGTCTGGAAGGCAATGGAGTCGATCACGCCAATGATGTCCACGATCTTGCGCGACGACGCGTCGATAGCGCGCATGGTCTGCATCACATCGTCCATCACCTGGCCGCCCTGCTGTGCCTGGTCTGCCGCCGTGCGCGCCAGCTGGTTGGCTTGATGGGCGTTGTCGGCGTTCTGACGCACCGTCGACGTCAGCTCTTCCAGGGAAGCAGCCGTTTCCTCCAATGAACTGGCCTGCTGTTCCGTGCGCCGGGACAGGTCCATGTTGCCTGCGGCAATCTCTGCCGACGCGCCCGCGATGCTGTCGGCGCCCTGGCGCACTTCGCCCACGATGGTACGCAAACGGTCGGTCATGGCTTGCAGCGCTTGCAACAGCTGGGCACCTTCGTCCCGGCCGCTGGAGTGCACGGCATGCGTGAGGTCTCCTGCGGCGACCACCTGCGTTGCTTGGACAGCGCGGGCCAACGGCGCAGTGATGCTGTGGGTAAGAATCCAGGCCACGCCGATGCCCGCCACCAGGACCACCAGCCCGATGCCGCCCATCAGCCAGGAGCTTGCGGTAGCGCTGCTGTCGATGTCTTGCCCGGTGCGATCGATACTGGCCCGCTGGAAGTCGCGCAGCGCCGCCAGGCTTTCCAGATAGCCACGGGAGGCAGGAACGAACTGGCGCTCGAACAGGGTGGTCACCTGCTCTGCCTGCCCGCCCTTCTTGGCGGCGATGATGGAGTCACGGGCCTGGATGTATGCCTGACGGTGTCCGCTGAGAGTGTCAAAGAGGGCTTGCTCTTCGCTGCCGGAAATGAGCTTGACGAACTGGGCCTGCCGTTCGTTGGTTTCCTTGCTCGACGCGGCGTTCTCTGCGGCGAACAACTCCGTCAGCGAGTCGTCGCTGCTGCGCGCGACAGCAGTGGCACGTTGGATGCTGGCGCGAATCACTCCGTACCAGTCGGTCACCAGCCGTTCCTTCTGGAGCGGCACAGAAAGGATTTGCCGCGTGCTCCCGGCCACCCCCTGCAACTGCCACACCCCCACTGTGAGCATGAGCATCGCAAACAGGATGAGCAGGCCAAACCCAGCCGTCAGGCGGGTGCCGATACGAAAGTTTTCCATATGTCCCTCGGAACGTGAACGGCTGACTTACCGTCTGTGAAGCAAGCACGAGAAGGAAAAACCGCCAAATGTAAATAAGTGTGACTTTATTCGGAAGTGGCTGGTAACAAGCATCTCCCGCAGAATGTCCCTGCTAGAACTAAGTGTTTACCCTAGTGTCCCGTCCAATTTTCGCCAGGTTGCCACAGCGCTGGCCGTTGCGGTGCCAGACTCGGGTTTTGCCGTGGCCTTCACTTTCACATAACGAAAGTGCTGCCAAATTACGGAATGCGGGATTCGAAAAAGCGGGCATCGCTTGCCGTTTTTCAGTTCACTCCCCCATAAAGCGAAGGTACGCGAACGCCCCGTTTGCGCTTGTGCACTGCACAAAATGAAGTGTCTGGACGGCATCGCGAGAAGTGAACGACCGTGCGATTCCTGTGCGACGGCCTGAATACAATCGGTCACCACACAGGGCCTTCGCTCCCACAGGCCGGCACCCTGCCTTTTTCCACTATCGAAGCAGAAGAGACACCCATGACGAACGACGAAATTCTGAGCACCTACGGTCCCCGGGAAGCCATGGAATATGACGTGGTGATCGTCGGCGGCGGCCCCGGCGGGCTTGCCACCGCCATCCGCCTGAAGCAACTGGCGGCCGAGAAGGGCCAGGACGTTTCCGTCGTCGTGCTCGAAAAAGGCTCCGAGCCGGGCGCGCACATCCTGTCCGGCGCCATCATGGACCCGAAGGCATTGACCGAACTGATCCCCGACTGGAAGGCCAAGGGCGCGCCGCTGAACCAGCCCGTGACCGACGACGCCATGGTGTTCCTGGGCGAGAAGTCCTCCCTGCGCACGCCCAATTTCCTGCTGCCTCAGTGCTTTCAGAACCACGGCAATTACATCGTCAGCCTGGGCAACGTGGTGCGCTGGTTGGCCGAACAGGCGGAAGGCCTGGGCGTGGAGATTTTCCCCGGCTTTGCCGCCGCTGAAGTGCTCTACAACGAAGACGGCTCCGTCAAGGGCGTGGCCACCGGCAACATGGGGGTGGGCAAGGACGGCGAGCCCACGGGCGAATTTCAGCTGGGCATGGAATTGCATGCCAAGTACACCATCTTTGCCGAGGGTGCGCGTGGTCACCTGGGCAAGCAGATCATCGCCCGCTACAAGCTGGATGCGGAGAGCGACCCCCAGACCTACGGCATCGGCATCAAGGAGTTGTGGGAGATCGACCCCCAGCGCCACCAGCCCGGCTTCGTGCTGCACACCGCCGGTTGGCCCATGGACAACAGCACCTACGGTGGCGCCTTCCTCTACCACCTGGAGGACAACAAGGTCACGCTGGGCTTCATCACCGGCCTGGACTACAGCAACCCCTACTTGAGTCCGTTCGAGGAATTTCAGCGCTGGAAGACCCACCCCAACATCCGCTGGTACCTGGAGGGCGACGAGGCCAAGGGCATCAAGCCCGCCAAGCGCCTGGGCTACGGCGCACGCGCCATCACGGCCGGCGGCCTGATGAGCCTGCCCAAGTTCGTCTTCCCGGGCGGCGCGCTGGTGGGCTGCGAGGCGGGCTTCCTGAACGTGAGCCGCATCAAGGGCAGCCATGCCGCCATCAAGACCGGCATGCTGGCCGCAGAGGCGGCATATGACGCCATTCAAAGCGGTCGCCAGCACGATGAGCTCTCGGCCTATCCCAAGGCCTTCGAGGGCAGCTGGCTCTACACCGAACTGAACAAGGCACGCAACTTCAAGGCCTGGTTCAAGAAGGGCCTGGTCACGGCCACGGTGATGAACGGCATCGAGCAGTTCGTGCTCAAAGGCCACATTCCATGGACGCTGCACCGCGACAAGCCCGACCACGCTTACCTGAAGCCCGCGGCCGAGTGCAAGCCCATCGTGTATCCCAAGCCGGACGGCAAGCTGACCTTCGACCGCCTGTCCAGCGTGTTCATCAGCAACACCAACCACGCGGAGGACCAGCCCGCGCATCTGACGCTCAAGGACGCCAGCGTGCCGGTGAATGTGAACCTGGCCAAGTACGCCGGCCCCGAGGCGCGCTACTGCCCGGCCGGCGTGTATGAGTTCGTGCCGGACGAAGCCAAGGGCGGCAGCGCACAACGCCTGCAGATCAACGCCCAGAACTGCGTGCACTGCAAGACCTGCGACATCAAGGACCCGACGCAGAACATCGTCTGGGTCACGCCGGAAGGCGGCGGCGGTCCGAACTATTCGGGCATGTAACCAAGGGGTTGCTGCGCAATGCTATATTTTTAATAGCTGTTAGCGCTTGACTGAAAAGCCGTGGAGGCACTTTCCACCCCAAAGTGCCGCAGCGCCCGTTCCGTCCACGGACGGCAGGCAAACGGTAGACTCCCCACAAGGCCGCGCGTGGTTCCTGCGCCGGCCTGGTACTACAAACACAGGAAAACACCGCACGTTCAATTGGAGAGTGAACCGTTATGAAGAGTTTGTCTTGGGCGCCCCTGGGCGCTATCGCCCTGGCCGCAGCCGCCCTCGCGCCCGCGGCGCATGCGCAGCAAAAGTCCGTTGCCGTGACCGCCATCGTGGAGCACCCCGCCCTGGACTCGATCCGCGACGGCGTGAAGGCCCAGTTGCAGGCCGCCGGCTTTGAAGAGGGCAAGAACCTCAAGTGGCAATACCAGAGCGCGCAGGGCAACACGGGCACCGCCGCGCAGATCGCGCGCAAGTTCGTGGGTGACAAGCCTGACGCCATCGTCGCCATCGCCACGCCCTCCGCCCAGGCCGTGGTGGCCGCCACCAAGACCGTGCCCGTGGTGTTCTCTGCCGTGACGGATCCCGTGGCCGCCAAGCTGGTGAAGAACTGGGAGCCCTCCAAGACCAACGTGACCGGCGTGTCCGACATGCTGGCGCTGGACAAGCAGATGGACCTGGTCAAGCAGGTCGTGCCCGGCGCCAAGCGCGTGGGCATGGTCTACAACCCCGGCGAGGCCAACTCCGTCGTCGTGGTCAAGGAACTCAAGCAACTGCTGCCCAAGATGGGCATGACGCTGGTGGAAGCCTCCGCCCCGCGCTCGGTGGACGTGAGCAGCGCCGCGCGCAGCCTGGTGGGCAAGGTGGATGTGATCTACACCAACACCGACAACAACGTCGTCTCGGCCTACGAGTCGCTGGTGAAGGTCGGCCAGGAGGCCAAGGTGCCGCTGGTGGCATCCGACACCGACAGCGTCAAGCGCGGCGCCATCGCCGCCCTGGGCATCAACTACCGCGACCTGGGCGAACAGACCGGCCGCATGGTGGTGCGCCTGCTCAAGGGCGAAAAGCCCGGCGACATCAAGCCCGAAGTCAGCACGAAGATGGAACTGTTCGTGAACCCCGGCGCCGCCGAGAAGCAGGGCGTGAAGCTCTCCGACGCGCTGGTGAAATCCGCCACGCAAGTGGTCCAATAAACCTTCGCGCCAAGGCCGGGCCGCCGCGGCAGCCCGGGCCACTGGCACCCCACGCAGGAGCCATGGCGCCATGGCTCCTGCTTTGTTTTCTATCCGCCACTGTCCATGTCACTCTTTTCCCTGCTGGGTGCCGTCGAGATCGGCCTGATCTTCAGCCTGGTCGCGCTGGGCGTCTTCATCTCGTTCCGGCTGCTGCGCTTTCCCGACCTGACGGTGGACGGCAGCTTCCCGCTGGGCGGCGCGGTCTGCGCCATCCTCATTTCCACCGGCCATAACCCCTACGTGGCCACGGTGGCCGCCACCGCTGCAGGGGCTGTTGCCGGTCTGGTCACGGGCTGGCTGAACGTGCGCCTGAAGATCATGGACCTGCTGGCGTCCATCCTGATGATGATCGCGCTGTATTCCATCAACCTGCGCATCATGGGCGGCCCCAACGTACCGCTGATCAACGACGAGACGCTGTTCACCTTGCTGCAGCCGCCGGGCCTGGACGACTACTGGTCGCGCCCGATGATCCTGCTGGTGATCGTGATCGCGGCCAAGCTGTTCATGGACTGGTTCTTCGCCACCGAGCGCGGCCTGGCCATCCGAGCCACCGGCTCCAACGCGCGCATGGCCCGCGCACAAGGCATCAACACCGGCGCCATGGTGCTGCTGGGCATGGCCGTATCCAACGCGCTGGTGGCACTGGCGGGCGCGCTGTTCGCGCAGACGCAGGGCGGCTCGGACATTTCCATGGGCATCGGCACCATCGTCATCGGCCTGGCCGCCGTGATCGTGGGCGAGAGCATTCTGCCCTCGCGCCGCCTGGTGCTGGCCACGCTGGCCGTGATCATTGGCGCCATCGTGTACCGCTTCTTCATCGCGCTGGCGCTCAACAGCGACTTCATCGGCCTGAAGGCGCAGGACCTCAACCTGGTGACCGCCGTGCTGGTCACCATCGCCCTCGTGATTCCGCAGCTCAAGCGCAAGCTGGCCGCACGCGGCCGCTGAAAGGAAGGCTCTCCCCATGCTGAGCGCACAAGACCTCTTCATCACCTTCAACCCCGGCACGCCCATCGAGACGCGCGCGCTGCGCGGCATGTCGCTGGACATCCCGGCGGGTCAGTTCGTCACCGTCATCGGCTCCAACGGGGCAGGCAAATCCACCTTCCTGAATGCCATCTCGGGCGACCTGTCGGTGGACACCGGCCGCATCGCCATCGACAACCAGGACGTGACGCGCCAGCCCGTGTGGGAGCGCGCCCGCCGCGTGGCGCGCGTGTTCCAGGACCCCATGGCCGGCACCTGCGAAGACCTCACCATCGAGGAGAACATGGCCCTGGCCCAGCAGCGCGGCACGCGTCGCGGCCTGCGCGGCGCCGTCAAGCAGTCTGAACGCGCCATGTTCCGCGAACGCCTGGCCACGCTGGGCCTGGGTCTGGAGAACCGCCTCACCGACCGCATCGGTTTGCTGTCGGGCGGCCAGCGCCAGGCCGTGAGCCTGCTCATGGCGGCATTGCAGCCCTCGCGCATCCTACTGCTGGACGAGCACACCGCCGCGCTGGACCCACGCACGGCCGATTTCGTGCTGCAGCTCACGGCCCGCATCGTGGCCGAGAACCAGCTCACCACCATGATGGTCACGCACAGCATGCGCCAGGCGCTGGACGTAGGCCAGCGCACCGTCATGCTGCACCAGGGCCAGGTGGTGCTGGACGTCTCGGGCGACGAACGCGCGCGTATGGACGTGCCCGACCTGCTGCAGATGTTCGAGAAGGTGCGCGGCGAGAAGCTGGCCGACGACGCGCTGCTGCTCGGCTGATGCTTCTCTATTAATAGCTACTAGCGCGTTTCAGGAAAGCGCTAGAGGGCAATTTCGCTTCAAATACGGGAAGCGTGCGCCGCGCGGTAGTCACCGCTTCGCGCGGAGATTCTTGGGCGAAAAGCCGTAGAGCCGGCGAAAGGCGGTGGAGAAATTCGCAGGGCTGCGGTAGCCCGCCAAGTCCGCCGCCTGCGCCACGGTGATGCCCTGTGCCGTGATGGCATCGGCCGCCCTGCGCAAGCGGCCTTCGCGCAAGTGTTCGAAGATGGGCTTGCCGAATGCCTGGCGGAACTGCGTTTGCAGGGTGCTGGCGTTGCAGCCCATGTGTCGCGCGATTGCGCCCATGGTGAGGGAGTCAGCGGCGCCGCTGTCGAGCCAGTCGCGCAGATGGCATGCCCGCTGGTACGCGGTTGGCCGCAATCCGGCTGCCTCGCATGCGGCGGCGGAATTGGCGGGCGCGACCCACTGCGCCAGCGCCTCGATGACCAGTTCGAGCGTCAGGCACTCCTGCTGCAGCCCCCTGAGCGGCCCGTACTGCACCTGGCCCTCTGCCAACAACTGCTCGGCAACGCACACCGCCCTGGGCGAAGGCGCCCACGCCGTCATGGTCAGGTGGGGCAGCGCATTCAGGTGGCCCAGCCCCGCCTTGTCCAGCCAGTGCGGCGCCAGCGTGAGAACCAGCATGCGCTCGCGCGACGGCGCGCGGCAGCGGTGCTCGTACGGCGCCGGCCCGCGCAGTGCCACCACCGCCGCCCGGGCACCCCCGCCCGGGGGCACCTCCACCGGCAGGACCAGGGGGCCGATGCGCAGCCTGCCGCCGCCCTGCAGCTTGAGCACGATCTTGATCCCGCTCTTGGTCAGCGGGAAGCGGCTGGTCAAGCCACGCAGGTACGCGATGTCCGTGCGGTGCAGGAAGAACCCGTCGCGCAGTTCGGCCAGGGACAACGTGCCGTTGAACACGGAACCGCCGACGGCCTGCTCGGGCCCGCTCAAAGCCCCACCGTGCGCCAGCCGGTCCAGCAGCAGGGCCGTCATTTCCCCCGCCTGGGGCTCGGCCTGCCGGCGATTCACGATCGAGGCAAAGGTTTTTGTCGCGGCAAACATATTCCCTGTCAGCGCAAAAGAAGAAGAACGGAGCTGTCCCGATACTACACGCCAGTTGATAACCATTCTCAATCTCAGCGGTCTCGCCACACCTACCAGGCGCTCCCTCTTCCATGTTCGTGAAACACCCTTGCCCCTACCCCTTGCTTCTGGCCCTGCCCGGCCTGTTCTCGGCCTCTCTCGCGCTGGCGCAGGAGCCCACACTCGCCACTGTCAGCGTGCAGGAAAAACTCGTGTCCGACGTGACCACCACCGTCACCAGCGAAGCTGTGCAGACCCACGCGGCGCGCAGCCTGGGTGAGATGCTGCGCGACGAGCCCGCCGTGTCGGTGGGTGGCGGTGCGGCCATCGCACAAAAACTCTACATCCGGGGCGTGGAGGATTCCATGCTCAACACCACGCTGGACGGCGCGGCGCAGAGCGGCCGGGCGTTCCACCACCAGTCCCGCCTGCTGATCGACCCGGAACTCATCCACAGCGTGGAGATTGACCGCGGAGCCACACCCGCGAGTGCCGGGCCGGGGGCCCTGGCAGGCTCCATCCGCATGACCACCAAGGATGGCCGGCAGCTTCTGCGCGACGGCCAGACCTTTGGCGCCAGCGTGCGCGGCGGCGTGGCATCCAACGACGGGCACCGCTGGGGCGCGGCGCTGTACGGCCTGGCGGGCGAGAGCGTGGACTTTCTGGTGTCCGCCAACCGTGACGACAACGATGATTACCAGGCGGGCGACGGCATCCGGCAGACGCACAGCGGCTCCAAGCAAAGCAGCGGGCTGGGCAAGCTCAACTGGCGCATCGCCGCCGGCCACCGCCTCACGCTGGGCTATCAGGCCGTGCAGGACGAGGGTTCGCGCTACCTGCGCCCCAACTTCTGGCAGGGCCAGGGAAATTCGCTCATGCCCCAGAAGACCACGCGTGACACGCTCACCGTCACCTACCGCTATGACGGCACGCGCACCCTTCCGGCCATGGAGTTAGGACTGTTCTCCGACACGATGAAGGTCACGCGCATCACGACGGCCGCGCAGCCGCAGTTCAACAAGCCGCTGGGTCATCAGTTCGGCGAAGAGATCGCCTCCAGCGGGCTGAACCTGAAAGCCGCCACCCGCGTGGCGGACGCCACCGTACGCTACGGACTGAACATCCATCGCTTCGAGATGAACGCCGTCCATGCCCGCCCGCCCGCCGCATCCACCAGCAACGGGCGCGAAGAAAGCAGCGTGAAGGGACTGTTCGCCGAAGGCAGCGTCCCACTGGGCGACCAGTTCCTCCTGGGGGCGGGCGCGCGCTACGACTGGTACGGCTACACCGACAACCACGCGCAGCGTATCTCCAGCCGCGGCTTGAGCCCCAACATGTCTCTGACCTGGATGGCGACCGACGCGCTGAGCGTGCGCGCGTCCGCAGGCACCGCCCTGCGCGGCGCGGGACTCAAGGAGGCGTTCTATGTGGACAACACCCGCTGGCGGAACGACCCCGGACTGCAGCCAGAAAAGGCCCGCAACGTCGAGCTGGGCGTGAACTACAACGAGGGCCCGTGGAGCGCTAAAGCCACCGTGTTCCGCCAGCAGATCCGCAACTTCATCTCCACCACCACCGGCGCAACCTGGGCCGTGGCCAACGTAGGTACGATGAAGTCCTCAGGCTACGAGGTCGGTGTGGCATGGAATCGCAGCGTGTGGCGCAGCGGTCTTGCTGTGGCCAGCGCCAAGCCCCAGCTCAACGGCTACGACCTGGGCGACGAGGCCTACGGGCTGGGCGTGTCCACCGGCCGCAGTTGGAACCTGAACCTGGGCTACCGCATCCCCACGTGGAACCTGGACCTGGAATGGTTTGGGCGCTTCGTGGAATCCAAGACCTCGACCGAATATCTGATTTCCGAAAGCCGCACCGCCACCAAGCACAAGCCCGGCTTTGGCGTGCACGACGTCTACGTCAACTGGCTGCCCTACGGCAACGACCGCTTGCGCGTGACCTTCGGCGCGCGCAACCTGCTCAACAAGTTCTACTACGACCAGGGTAGCTACGCCTACTACGTGAGTACCGCTGGCGCCATCAGTGGCCGGGGCTTCGCCGAGCCGGGCCGCAACGTACGCCTGGACGTGACGTGGAAGTTCTGACGGCCAATCGCCGCGAGAAGTGTTAACCCGGGAACAGGGGCAGGTCCGCCTTCTTGAGCGTGCGCAACACGAAGCTCGAGCGGCTGTGGCGTATACCCTTGATCCTGTAAAGCTTCTCGCGCAGCAGGCGCTCGTAGTCGCGCGTGTCTTTGACCACCACGCGCAGCAGGTAATCGTAGTCGCCAGAGACCAGGTGCGCCTCCACCACTTCCGGGATACTGGCAAGCATCTCGCCGAACTTTTCCAGCGTGTTGTCCGAATGGCTGTCCAGCGTCACCTGCACCAGCACCGTGTCGCCCAGGTCCAGCGCCAGCGGGTTCAGGCGCACGGTATAGCCTTCGATCACGCCGGCCTCCTCCATCTTCTTGATGCGGCCCCAGCACGGCGAGGGGCTCAGGCCGACGGCGGCGCCAATCTCTTGCAGGCTGGCGCGTGCATTGCCTTGCAGGACGGAGAGAATTTTTCTGTCTAGGCGATCCATGTGCTGCATTATTCGTGAAACCTAGATACTGCAGAAAATTTTTCTTCAATGTAGGTTTTTATAGAGAAATTCAGCAAATTCATCCACAACCCGCGGCGCATACTTCTTCTCCATCAAGGCGCTCTTACCGGGGCGCACGACATTGACGAGACCCCGCCCGGTTACCGCTGGGCGGGGACTTGGCAATACGGGCCAAGGCGGCCTTCTCAAGTCCCCGCGCAAACCCCTATGACCTGCGTCATGTTGCATTGCCATAATTTTTCGGCAGCACCCGCAGATTCACAGGAGACAACATGCAGCTGACCAAACTTGCGCTGGGCCTGGGCTTGGCACTGGGCATGGCCGCAACGGCCTTGGCACAAACCACAATGCGCATCAGCATCTCGACGGCGCAGAACTCCCACCAGGGCGTCGCCATCGACAAGTTTGCCAAGGAGGTCGAGAAGCGCACCGGCGGGCGCTACAAGGTGCAGACCTTCTACAACGGCGCGCTGGGCGGCGAGCGCGAATCCATCGAGGCGGTGCAGTTGGGCACACAGGAGTTGGCCTTCAGCTCCACCGGTCCGGTGCCCAACTTCGTGCCCGAGACCAAGATCCTGGACGTGCCCTTCCTGTTCCGTGACAAGGCCCACGCCCGCGCCGTGCTCGACGGCCCGATCGGCCAGGACCTGCTGACCAAGTTCGATGCCAAGGGCTTCAAGGCGCTGGCCTGGGCGGAGAATGGCTTTCGCCACATGACCAACAGCAAGCGCGACGTGAAGACGCCTGAGGACTTGAAGGGCCTGAAGATGCGCACCATGGAGAACCCGGTGCACATCGCCGCGTACAAGGGCTTCGGCATCATCACCACGCCCATGGCCTTCCCCGAAGTGTTCACCGCCCTGCAACAAGGCACGGTGGACGGCCAGGAAAACCCCCTGCCCGTGATCATCTCGGCCAAGTTCGACCAGGTACAAAAGCACCTCTCGCTGACGGGTCACGTGTACTCACCCTGCCTCTTCGTGATGAACAAGGCGGTGTTCGACAAGCTCTCCCCTGCGGACAAGCAGGCCTTCATCGACGCCGCCAAGGAGGGCACCAAGGCCAACCGCGCTCGCGTGGACGAGGACGACGCCAAGGGCGTGGCCGACCTGCGCGCCAAGGGCATGACGGTGATCGACGATCTGGACAAGTCCAAGTTTGTCGCCGCGCTCGCGCCCGTGAACGCGCAGTTCGAGAAAGAGTTCGGTAAGGCCAACCTCGACAAGATCCGCAACTACAAGTGACGCTCACTTTTCAGTAGCTGCTACCGCCCGTGGATCATGCGCCACGGGCGTTTTTATTCATATTTTCGTGAGTGCGCATGAAAACCTTCTTCCTCTCCTGCGAGCGCTGGAGCACCGCCGTCGCCATGTGGGGCGCCTGCGCCATGCTGGCGCTGGCCTCGGCGCTCGGCATGTTCCAGATCCTGATGCGTTTCGTTTTCGAAGAGCCGGCCGAGTGGACCGAGGTGCTGATCCGCTTCAGCCTGATCTGGATGGTGTTTCTGGCGATTCCCATGGCATTCCGGCAGGGCGCCATGGTCAGCGTCGACGTGCTCTACCGCTGGAGCCCGCGCCCGCTGCGCCGCGTGCTGGACTGGGTGGTGTGCCTGGCAGCGCTGGCGCTCATCGCCGTGATCATCTGGTGGGGGTGGGACTACGCGCGCCGCGGCGGCGTGCAGTCGATGGCAGGGCTGGAGTCGGTTTCCATGTTCTGGGCCTATCTGGCCATGCCCGTGGGTGGGCTGTTCAGCATCCTCGGCATCGTGGGCAATCTGATCGACCCGCAGCGCCATGAACTGGAGACTGCCCAATGAGCGCCGCGCAGAGCCACCTCAAGCAAGCGAGCGCCCCCCTCGGGGGACGACGAGTACATGAAATGACGCGCGTGGGGGCCCTATGACCACGGTCATGATCTCCACCATGGTGCTGTGCTTCGCGCTCACCATCTCCGTGGCCGTCTCCATCGGGCTGGCCTCCATCCTGGGCATCCAGGTGGCGAACGCCAACATGCTGATCTCCGTGAAGGAGATGTTCGCCTCCATCAACAAGTTTCCGCTCGCAGCCATTCCGTTCTTCATCCTGGCGGGCAACCTCATGGAGACCGGCGGTATTTCGCGCCGGCTCGTGGAGTTTGCCAAGAGCATCGTGGGCGGCGTGCAGGGCGGCCTGCCCATGACCTGCGTGCTCACCTGCATGATCTTCGCGGCCGTCTCAGGGTCATCGGTGGCGACCACGTTCGCCATCGGCGCCATCCTGATTCCTGCGCTCATCAAGCATGGCTACCCCACCAGCTACGCGGCCGCGCTGCAAGCCACCAGTGCCGAGCTGGGTGTGATCATCCCGCCGTCCATCCCCATGATCCTGTACGGTGTGGCGGCCGAGGTGTCGATTGGCGAGCTGTTCATCGCCGGCTTCGGCCCCGGCATCCTCATCAGCGGTGCGCTGATGTTGTTCGTCTGGGCGTATTGCAAGTACAAGGGCTGGGGCAAGCATGACGGCGACGGGCGCATGCCCTTCGGCCGCGCGCTGCTGCAGGCGGGCTGGGCACTGCTGATGCCAGTCATCATCCTGGGCGGCATCTACGGCGGCGTGTTCACGCCCACCGAGGCCTCTGCCGTGGCCGTGTTCTACGCGCTGGTGGTGGGCATGCTGATCTACCGCGAGATCCGCGTCGCGGACCTGTTCGCCATCCTGCGCAAGTCGGCCATCTCGTCGGCAGTGATCATGTTCATCATTGCCAATGCGGGCCTGTTTGCCTTCCTCATCACGCGCGCTGGCGTGCCGGACGCCATCGGCCGCTGGCTGCAGGAGGTACTGCAGTCGCCCGCGCTGTTCCTGCTGGGCGTGAATGCCGCGCTGTTCGTGATCGGCATGTTCATCGAGACCAGCGCCGCCATCATCGTGCTGGCGCCGATCCTGGCGCCGGTGGCCCAGCACTTCGGCGTGGACCCGGTGCACTTCGGGCTGATCATGGTGGTGAACCTGGCGCTCGGCATGATCACGCCACCCTTCGGCGTGAACCTGTTCGCGGCGTGCACGGTGGCGCGCATCTCCCTGGATCGTATCGTCGCCCACCTGTTGCCGTTCGTGGGCGTGGTCCTGCTGTGCCTCCTGGTCATCACCTACGTGCCATCGCTTTCACTGGCCCTGCGTGATCTCGTGTACGCAAAATAAATAGATAGAATCCGTCCCGTCAGGAGAGAGTCCGCGCCCCTCAGGGCCGGGCCGCCGAAGGCGCAGGCAGCAGCCGAACGCTCAGGCAAAAGGACTGGCGACACGCCCGCAGGGATGCGGGTGTTTCCCTTGCTGGAGAGAGGCCGCAGCAGCATGCGGCCCACCGAAGGAGCAAGCCCCGTGACATGCCATGCAGGCGGGGTGAATCTCTCAGGTAAAGCGGACAGCGGGGCAAATCGGCGATCGAGAGATCGCTCCACCATTTGCCTTCGCCCATTGCCATGTCCGCCATGTCCGACCTGCTCACCACTCCCCTCAACGCCCTGCACATCGAACTGGGCGCCCGCATGGTGCCCTTCGCCGGCTACTCCATGCCCGTGCAATACCCCATGGGCCTGATGGCCGAGCACCACCACACGCGCACGGCGGCCGGCCTGTTTGATGTGTCGCACATGGGGCAGCTCAAGCTGGTCGGCCCTGACGCCGCAGCAGCATTCGAGACGCTGATGCCCGTGGACGTGGTCGACCTGCCCGTGGGCAAGCAGCGCTACGGCCTGCTGCTCAATGACGAGGGCGGCATCATCGACGACCTCATGTTCTTCCGCATGGCGCAGGACGAACTCTTCGTGATCGTCAACGGCGCCTGCAAGGTGGGCGACATTGCCCACATCCAGGAGCGCATCGGCCAACGCTGCCAGGTGATTCCCATGCCCGACCAGGCCCTGCTCGCGCTGCAGGGCCCACAGGCGGCAGCGGTGCTCGCGCGTCTGGCACCAGGCGTGGACAAACTGGTGTTCATGACCGGCGGGCATTTCGACATCGCCGGGGCGCAGTGCTTCGTGACGCGCAGCGGCTACACCGGAGAGGACGGCTTCGAGATCTCGGTGCCCGCCACGCAGGCCGAGGCCCTGGCGCGCACGCTGCTGGCCCAGCCCGAGGTCAAGCCCATCGGCCTGGGCGCACGCAATTCGCTGCGCCTGGAAGCCGGCTTGTGTCTGTATGGCAACGACATCGACACCACCACCACCCCACCCGAAGCCGGCCTGAACTGGGCCATTCAGAAGGTGCGCCGTACAGGCGGCGCGCGCGCTGGCGGTTTTCCAGGTGCTGACAAGGTGCTGGCCCAGATCGACAGCCCGGCCACTCTCACGCGCAAGCGCGTGGGCCTGGTGGCGCTGGAGCGCGTGCCCGTGCGTGAGCACACCGAGTTGCAAAACGAGTCGGGCGAGCGCATCGGCGAAGTCACCAGCGGCCTGCTGGCCCCCACTGCCGACAAGCCCATCGCCCTGGCCTACGTAATGCCCGCCCATGCCGCCCCCGGCACCCGTGTGAACGCCATGGTGCGCGGCAAGGCCGTGCCCATGGAAGTGGCTGCCACGCCCTTTGTTCCCACACGCTACTACCGCGGCTGAATTCACCACGGCGAACTGCCACCGCGCCCAGGTCAGCCCGGCTACAGTGCGGGCTGACCACTCTCAAACCTTTTCCTTCCACCTCTTCTTCCCGGAGCCCCTCATGAGCATCCAGTTTTCCAAAGACCATGAATGGATCAACGCAGCCGACCCGGCCGCGGCCGTCGTCGGCATCACCGTCCACGCGCAGGATGCGTTGGGCGACGTGGTGTTCGTGGACCTGCCCGCGGTGGGCACCACCTTTGCCCAGGGCGACGTGGCCGGCGTGGTCGAGTCCGTCAAGGCCGCTGCCGATGTCTACATGCCCGTGTCCGGCGAAATCGTCGAGGTCAACGAGGCCCTGCGCGCCGACCCGTCCCTGGCCAACTCCGACCCGCTGGGCGCCGGCTGGTTCTTCAAGGTCAAGCTCAGCGACGCCGGCCAACTCGCCGGCCTGATGGACGAAACGGCCTATACCGCCTTCGCCCAGAACGCCTGATGCACCCGCGGCGCCGTGCACACGGCGCCGCCGCACCGCCCCATCGCTCTTGAGACTGGTCCCTCGCCATGCAGATGCCCTCCCCCCTGCCCCTGGCGGCGCTTGAAAACGCCGCTGAATTCCTGCCCCGCCACATTGGCATCGACGCCGCCGACGAAGCACACATGCTGTCGGTGATCGGCGAGGCTTCGCGCCGCGCGCTCATTGATTCCATCGTGCCGCGCTCCATCGCGCGCCAGCGCCCCATGGACCTGCCCGCGCCGGCCACCGAGGCCGCAGCGCTGGCTGAACTCCAGGCCATTGCGTCGAAGAACCGCATCCTCAAGAGCTTCATCGGCCAGGGCTACTACGGCACGCACACGCCGGGCGTCATCCTGCGCAACGTGCTGGAAAACCCTGCCTGGTACACGGCCTACACGCCCTACCAGGCCGAGATCTCCCAGGGCCGCATGGAGGCGCTGCTCAACTTCCAGACCATGGTGTGCGACCTCACGGCCATGCCCATCGCCAACGCCTCCATGCTCGACGAGGCCACCGCTGCCGCCGAGGCCATGACGCTGGCCAAGCGCTCGGTCAAGTCCAAGAGCGACGTCTTCATCGTGGCCGGCGATGCGCACCCGCAGACCATCGAAGTCATCCAGACCCGCGCCGCCCCCATCGGCATCACCGTGGTGGTGGCCAATTCCCAGGAGGAATGGCAGGCGGCCCTGGCCGGCGACTTCTTCGCCGCCCTCATCCAGTACCCTGCCAGCAGCGGCTGGGTGCAGGACTGGCAGGCCGACGTGGACGCCATCCACGCCAAGCAGGCCGCCGCCATCTTCGCTACCGACCTGCTGGCGCTCACGCTGCTCAAGGCTCCCGGCGAGTGGGACGCCGACATCGTGGTGGGCTCCACCCAGCGCTTTGGCATGCCCATGGGCGCCGGCGGCCCGCACGCCGCCTTCATGGCCTGCCGCGACGAATTCAAGCGCAGCCTGCCCGGCCGCCTGGTGGGCGTGAGCGTGGACGTGCACGGCAAGCCCGCCTACCGCCTGGCGCTGCAAACGCGCGAGCAGCACATCCGCCGCGAGAAGGCCACGAGCAACATCTGCACGGCCCAGGTGCTGCCGGCCGTGATCGCCAGCATGTACGCCGTGTACCACGGCCCCGAGGGCCTCACGCGCATCGCCCGCCGCGTGGCGCGCTTCACCGCCATCCTGAGCCGCGGCCTGGCGCAGCTGGGGTTCACCAGCCGCCACCATGGCTCGGCCTTCGACACACTCAGCCTGCACACCAAGGATGCTACGGATTCAATAGCTGCTCGCGCAGTCCAGATGGGCGCAAACCTGCGAAAAGCCTGGAATGAATACCTGTGCATCTCGCTGGACGAGACCACCACCCGCGCCGATATCGAGCTGCTGTGGAAAATCTTTGCGCGGGACGGCCAGCAACTGCCCACCATCGAGGCGATGGACGCGGCCGGCGCACCGGCGCTGTTCCCGGATGCACTGGCACGCACCAGCCGCTTCATGGCGCACCCGGTGTTCAATACCCACCATTCCGAAACCGGCATGCTGCGCTACATCCGCCAGCTGTCTGACAAGGACCTGGCGCTGGACCGCACCATGATCCCGCTGGGCTCATGCACCATGAAGCTCAACGCCACCAGCGAGATGATCCCCATCACCTGGCCCGAGTTCGCCCACGTGCACCCGTTCGCCCCGGCCGACCAGCTCGAAGGCTACCGCCTGCTCGACGAGCAACTGCGCGCCTGGCTGTGCCAGGCCACGGGCTACGCCGGCATCAGCCTGCAGCCCAACGCAGGCAGCCAGGGCGAATACGCCGGCCTGCTGGCCATCAAGGCCTACCACGCGGCGCAGGGGCACGCCCACCGCAACATCTGCCTGATCCCCAGTAGCGCGCACGGCACCAACCCCGCCAGCGCTCAGATGGTGGGTATGCAGGTCGTGGTGACCAAGTGCGACGAGAACGGCAACGTGGACATGGCGGACCTGCAAGCCCAATGCGAGAAGCACAGTGCCAACCTCGCCTGCGTGATGATCACCTACCCCAGCACGCATGGCGTGTTCGAGACCCAGGTGAAGGCGTTGTGCGAGCTGGTGCATCGCCACGGCGGGCGCGTGTATGTGGACGGCGCCAACATGAACGCCCTGGTCGGCGTGGCCGCGCCGGGCGAGTTCGGCGGCGACGTGAGCCACCTGAACCTGCACAAGACCTTCTGCATCCCCCACGGCGGCGGCGGCCCCGGCGTGGGCCCGGTGTGCGTGGTGGAGGACCTCGTGCCCTACCTGCCCGGCCACGCCACGGGCGGCATTGCTTCCAAAACAGGAGCTGTCAGCGCAGCTCCCTTGGGCAATGCAGCCGTTTTACCCATTAGCTGGATGTACATCCGCATGATGGGTGCCGACGGTCTGCAGGCCGCGACCGAGACAGCGATCTTGAGCGCCAACTACATCAGCGCGCGCCTGAAGGACCACTATCCCACGCTGTACGCTTCCGCCAACGGCCATGTGGCGCACGAGTGCATCCTGGACCTGCGCCAGTTGAAGGACACCAGCGGCGTGATGGCCGAGGACGTGGCCAAACGCCTGATCGACTACGGCTTTCACGCACCCACGCTGTCGTTCCCCGTGCCCAACACGCTGATGGTGGAGCCCACCGAGAGCGAGACGCTGTTCGAGCTGGACCGCTTCATCGACGCGATGATCGCCATCCGGCGCGAGATCCGCCAGATCGAGGCCGGCACCTGGCCGCAGGACGACAACCCCCTCAAGAACGCGCCCCACACGGCCGAGTGCCTGCTGGCAGCCGACTGGCAGCACCCCTACCCGCGCGATGCGGCAGCCTATCCCGTTGCCGCCCTGCGCCAGAACAAGTACTGGAGCCCCGTGGGCCGTGTGGACAACGTCTACGGCGACCGCAACCTGTTCTGCAGCTGTGTTCCGGTGAGCGAACTGGGCTGACGGCCTTCTCCGCACAGGCATTCACAAAGGCCCTACCATCGGGCCTTTGTTGCTTCTGAACATTTGACCCATGCGCCCCCTTCTCGCACTGCTTGCATCGCTTGCCCTCGCCTCCGCAGCCCAGGCGCAGGCCCCTGCCGTCACCACCGGCAGCGGCCTGGTCTATGAGTCGCTCAAGGACGGCAGCGGTGAATCACCCAAGGCCACCGACACCGTCAAGGTGCACTATCGCGGCACCTTCCCCGACGGCAAGGAGTTCGACAGCTCCTACAAGCGCGGCGAGCCGACCGAGTTCCCGCTGAACCGCGTCATCCCCTGCTGGACCGAAGGCGTACAGCGCATGAAGCCGGGCGGTAAGGCCAAGCTGACCTGCCCGCCGGCGATTGCGTATGGCGCGCGCGGCGCGGGCGGCGTGATTCCGCCCAACGCCACGCTGAATTTCGAGATCGAGCTGCTGTCGGTGCGCCGCTGAACGAGGCAGCGGCACCGGCCTGTAGGGCACCAGGCAGACGCGTACACTGGCAGGCCTGCGGATTGCCCGATTCCCATGAGCCGCCCCGACCTGTCCCTGCTGTTTCCCGCCGCGGAGCCTGCCTCGCCCCCCCCTGAGCAGCCGGAGCGCCGCGGCCCTCAACGGGCCAGCGGCGACGTGGCCGAGCTGATTGCGCAGCTGCGCGCCTCACAGGCCGAGCTGGAGGCGCAAAACCAGGTGCTGCGCTACAGCCAGGCCGCGGCCGAAAGCGCTTCCGAGCGATTCGAGGCCCTGTTTTCCAGCGTGCCGCTGTCGCTCATGGTGGTGGACGAGCATGACATGGTGGTCCAGGCCAACTCCATGGCACAGCGCTCGTTCCAACCGCGCGAGACGGACCGCCCCCTGACGGCACTGATGCCCTTCGTGAGCGACAGCCACGCGCCGCGTGTACGCGAGGCTTTCGACCAGGCGCGGGCCATGGGCACGGCAGAGGCCACGGAGGTTGTGTTCCACATCAGCGAGGGCCGCCACATCACTGGCGACCTGCACATCGCGCGCATCGAGTCGCGCTCCGAGCAGGACGCGCCGCTCACGCAGTTTCTGTGCGCCGTGATCGACCAGGGGCCGCTGCTGGCCGAACGCCAGGCCCTGCAGCGCAGCGCACAGGAGCTGCAGGAGCGCAACGTGCAACTGCACACCAGCGAGCGCCGGCTGGAGGCGGTGATCAACTCCGCGCTCGACGCGATCATCTGCGTGGACCAGCACGAGCGCATCACCGTGTTCAACCCCACGGCGGCGATGCTGTTCCAGTGCGCCACCAGCGACGCGCTGGGCAGCCCGTTGAGCCGCTTTCTGCCCGAGGCCCAGCAGGTGCTGGCGTTCGCGCAACTGACCACGCAGGCGGCACTGGGGGAGATGACGGCGCTCACGGCATCGGGCCGCGAGCTGGCGGTGGAGATCAGCGTGTCGTTCGAGCGCCATGCGGAAGGCGAGACCACCACCGTGTTTGCCCGCGACCTCACGGCCCGCAAGCGCGAAGAAGCCCGCCGCAACGCGCTGGAGGGACAGCTGCGCGAGTCGCACAAGATGCAGGCCGTCGGCACCATGGCCGGCGGCATCGCGCACGACTTCAACAACATCCTGCATGCGATCCTGGGCAACGTGGAGCTGGCCAAAGCCGATTGCCCACCCGGCACGCCGATGTACGAAAGCCTGCTGGAAATCGACAAGGCCGGCCGGCGCGCCCGCGACCTGGTGCGGCAGATCCTCACCTTCAGCCGCAACGAGCCGCCCAAGCGTGCCGCCGTCACCCTGGCAGAGGTGGTGCACGACACCGAACGGCTGCTGAGGGTCACGCTGCCGCCCGAGATCGAGCTGACCGTGCATGTCCCCCCCGACCTGCCCCCCGTATTGGCGGATGCCACGCAGGTGGAGCAAGCGGTGCTGAACCTGTGCACCAACGCCGTGCACGCCATCGGCAGCCGCCGTGGCCGCATTCGCGTGGATGCTGCGCTGATCCAGCCCGACCAGCGCATGCGCGAAAGCCTGGGCCTGAGCGCGGGCGACTACGTGGCCGTGCGCGTGCATGACAACGGCCCGGGCATGGACGCCGCCACCCAGTCGCGCATCTTCGAACCCTTCTTCACCACCAAGCCCGTGGGCCAGGGCACCGGCCTGGGACTGGCGGTGGTGCACGGCGTGATGCGCACCCACGGTGGTGGCGTGGACGTGCACAGCGCACCCGGCGAGGGCAGCCGCTTCACGCTGTACTTTCCCGTGGCGTCGTACACCATGGTGGCCGCCCTGCCGGAGGTTCCCGCGCCGGTCGCGCCCGCCAGCCCGCCCGCCGTGGCGCCGGCAACAGACCGCCTGCTGCACGTGATGTACGTGGACGACGACCAGGCGCTGGTCTTTCTGGTGCAGCGCCTGCTGCGCCGCCGCGGCTACGAGGTCAGCGGTTTCACCGACCCGCACCAAGCCACAGACGCCCTGCAGGCCCACCCCGAGCGCTACGACCTGCTGGTGACGGACTACAACATGCCGGGCTACTCGGGCCTGGATCTCGTGCGCGCGGCCCGCACCATCCGCAGCGACCTGCCAGTGGCCCTGGCCTCCGGCTATGTGACGGCGGAAATCGAACAGGCCGCGCTGGCCGAAGGCGCACGCGCGCTGATCCACAAGCCCAATGACGTGGAAGAGCTGTGCGCGACCGTGGACCGGCTGGCCCATGGCGGTTGAGTTGACAGCACCGCAGGCCGTACAGACGGCGGGGGCGCATGCACCTTTGCAGGGTATGCCGGCCGGCCCATCAGAGGGCGTCCGCAGCGTGCACGTGGACGACACGCTGCTGGTGCTGGAGAAACCCTCGGGATTGCTGTGCGTGCCCGGACGGGGCCCCGACAAGCAGGATGCCTTGAGTACGCGTGCCCAGGCGCTGTGGCCCGACGCGCTCATCGTGCACCGGCTGGACCAGCCCACGTCCGGACTGGTGCTCATGGCGCGGGGCGCCGCGATGCAGCGGGCCCTCAGCCACAGCTTCGCCCAGCGGCTGGTGCACAAGCGCTACCGCGCCGTGGTGGCGGGCCGCATGCCGCCGCCCGACCCTGCGCACGCGGACGGCTGGGGCGAGATCGCGCTGCCCATCGCGGCGGACTGGGAACGCCGTCCGCTGCGCGTGGTGGATGCCACGCACGGCCAGCCCAGCCTCACGCGTTGGCGCGTGCTGGCGCACGACGCCGCCCGCGACACCACCTCCGTGGAGCTGGAACCCGTCACCGGTCGCACGCACCAGCTGCGCGTACACCTGGCGGCACTGGGCCACCCCATCCTGGGCGACCAGCTCTATGCCGATGCGCCCGTACAAGCCCGCGCACCGCGCCTGTTGCTGCACGCCTGCGTGCTGGAGTTCGCGCACCCGCTGCAGGGTGGCTGGTGCGCGTTTGCCTCGGCACCGCCGTTTTGATCGCCGCGTGCGTGGCCGTTACCATGCCCGCATGACGCAACACCTCTACATCCTCACCGGCGGCTCGCGCGGCATGGGCCTGGCCATGGCACACCAGTTGCTGAAACCCGGCAACACGCTGATCAGCCTGGCGCGCAGCACCTCTGCGCCGTTGTCCACGGCCGTGCCGCAGGGCGCGACGCTGGAGCAATGGAGCGTGGACCTGGCCCAGCCTGCGCAGGCCGCTCAGCGCCTGCGCGAATGGCTGGCCACGCAGCCTGCCAGCCGGTACGCCAGCGCCACGCTGATCAACAACGCCGGCGTGATCCCCCGCATCGCGCCGCTGTCGGCATGCACCAGCCCGCAGGACATGGCCGATCTGGCCAACGCGCTGCGCGTGGGTCTGGAGGCGCCGATGCTGCTGACGGCCGCCTTCCTGGGCGCGACCGAAGGCTGGGCTGCACCGCCCCACTCCGTGGTGCGCAAGGTACTGAACATCTCTTCGGGGCTGGGGCGTCGCGCCATGGCGTCCCAGTCGGGCTACTGCGCGGCCAAGGCCGGCATGGACCATTTCACGCGGTGCCTGGCGCTGGACGAAGCCGCCAAGCCCCACGGCGCCAAGGTATGCTCGCTGGCTCCCGGTGTGATCGACACCGACATGCAGATCCAACTGCGCGGCGCCAACCCGGCCGACTTTCCGGATGTGCAGAACTTCGCCGCCCTCAAGACGGGCGGCATGCTCACCTCGCCAGACGCCGCGGCTGCCCGCGTGCTCGCCTGGCTGCAGCGTACAGACTTCGGCGCCAACCCCGTGGCCGACGTGCGCGAGGCCTGATGCCGTGCCCCGGCGCAGTGTAACCATTACTATGCATTTTGTAGCTGCTAGCGCTTATCCAATAAGCGCTAGAGCCTGATTTGATTCAAAACCATTACAGGAGAAAACCATGTCCCGTGACGTCGTCGTAGTCAGTGCCGTGCGCACCGCCATTGGCACCTTTGGCGGTAGCCTGAAGGACGTTCCGCCCACCGAGCTGGGCGCGCTCGTGGTGCGCGCGTCGCTGGCACGCGCGCAAGTGGACGGCAAGGACGTCGGCCATGTGGTGTTTGGCCACGTGGTGAACACCGAGCCCAAGGACATGTACCTCTCGCGCGTGGCGGCCATCCAGGGCGGCTGCGCCGAGGGCACGCCCGCGTTCAACGTGAACCGCCTGTGCGGCTCGGGCTTGCAGGCCATCGTGTCAGCCGCACAGACCATCCAGCTGGGCGATGCCGACGTGGCCATCGGCGGCGGCGCGGAGGTGATGAGCCGCGCACCCTACGCGAGCCTTGCCAGCCGCTGGGGCGCGCGCATGGGCGACTTCAAGATGATCGACATGATGATCGGCGCCCTGCACGACCCCTTCCACAACATCCACATGGGCGTGACGGCCGAGAACATCGCCGCCAAGTGGGGCATCACGCGCGAAGACCAGGACCGCCTGGCCGTGGAGAGTCACAACCGTGCCGAGCGTGCCACGGCAGCGGGCTACTTCAAGGACCAGATCGTCCCGGTCACCCTCAAGAGCAAGAAGGGCGAGGTGCAATACGCCACCGACGAGCACTTCCGCGCCGGCGCAACGCTGGACGACATGGCCAAGCTCAAGCCCGTGTTTGCGAAAGACAACGGCACGGTGACGGCGGGCAATGCCTCGGGCATCAACGATGCGGCTGCCGCTGTCGTGCTGATGGATGCCAAGGCAGCGCAGGCCCGTGGCGCAAAGCCTTTGGCGCGCTTGGTGGCCTACGCCCATGCGGGCGTGGACCCGAAGTACATGGGCATCGGCCCCGTGCCCGCGACGCAGTTGGCGCTCAAGAAGGCAGGCCTCACGGTCAACGACCTGGACGTGATCGAGGCCAACGAGGCCTTTGCCGCGCAGGCCTGCGCCGTCACGCGCGACCTGGGCCTGGACCCGGCCAAGGTCAACCCCAACGGGTCGGGCATTTCGCTGGGCCATCCCATCGGCGCCACCGGTGCGCTGATCACCGTGAAGGCACTGCACGAACTGCAGCGCATCCAGGGCCGGTACGCGCTGGTGACCATGTGCATCGGCGGTGGGCAAGGCATCGCGGCCATTTTCGAGCGCCTCTGACACGCCCCGCCATCGCCGATGGCGATGGCATGCGCGCGCTTCGGCACGCTGCGGCCCACGATGGCTGGGCCATCATCCAGGCGGGCGCGCGCCAGATGCGCCATGTTCCATACCAGGTTCTCCAGGAGACTTTTCCCCATGCTTCGTCGACATATCCTTTCTCTTGCCACCCTCGCCTGTGCCTTGGGCGCTATGCCCGCCCATGCCCAGACCAGTGCACCCGCTGCCGGCACCTATCCCGCCAAGCCCATCCGTTTGATCGTGCCCTTCCCGCCCGGCGGCGGCACCGACATCCTGGCCCGCCTGGTCGCCGCCAAGCTGACGGAAGCCAACAAATGGACCGTGGTGGCCGACAACAAGCCGGGGGCTGGCGGCACCATCGGTATTACCGAGGCGGTGAAGGCCGCTCCCACAGGCTATGACATCGTCATGGGCCAAAAGGACAATCTGGTCATCGGCCCCTGGCTGTACAAGAACCTGCCGTGGGACCCCACCAAGGACCTGACGGCCGTGGCCCACGTGGCGTACACGCCCGTGGTCATCGCCACGAGTGTCAACTCCAAGTACAAATCTTTGGCCGATGTGGTGGCGGCCGCCAAGGCCGCGCCGGGCACCGTCACTTATGGCTCGCCCGGCAACGGCACCTCCATTCACCTGGCGGGCGACCTGTTCGAGAAAGCTGCCGGCATCAAGCTGAGCCACGTGCCCTACAAAGGCTCCAACCCGGCGCTCATGGATGCGTTGGCGGGCAATGTGGAACTGCTGGTTTCGTCGCTGCCCTCGGCCATGGGTCAGATCAAGGCGGGCAAGCTGCGTCCGTTGGCGGTCACCTCGGCCAAGCGCAGTTCGTCGCTGCCCGACGTGCCCACGGTGGCCGAGTCCGGCTTCAAGGGCTTTGACGTGAGCACCTGGTACGGCGTGCTGGCGCCGGCAGGCACGCCGCCAGCCGTGGTGAACACGCTCAACGCGGAAGTCAACAAACTGCTCGCCACCGCGGACATGAAGGCCGCCATCCAAGCGCAAGGCGCAGAGCCACAGGCCATGTCGCCGGAACAGTTCTCGACCCTGCTCAAAAACGAATACGTACAGTGGAAGGGTATCGTGGAAGCCTCGGGTGCACGGATTGAGTGACCCGTGCTCGCAGCGCCCCGTTCCGTGATCGGGGCGCGAAAAGAAAACGGCTCGCGTTGCGAGCCGTTTTCATGTGTGGCGATGTCCGCCCGGTCAATCCCGCACGACCAGTACCGGCACGTGGGCCACGCCCAGCACGCGCTGTGTGACGCTGCCCAATACCAATTTTTCCAGCCCGCGGCGACCGTGCGATCCCATCACGATGAGGTCCGCGCCCGTGCTCTCGACGGCGCGCTGGATGCCGTCGTGGATCGCATGCCCCTCGCCTACCATGGTGTTGACGCTGGCGACCCCTGCCTGGGTGACAGCGGCCTTGGCGGCGTCCAGGGCCGTGTTCGCCTCGGCCGTCGCGGCACTGAGGTATTGCGCCTGGCCGTAGGCGAAATCGGCGCCCACCCCCGTGAAGGGATAAGGGTCGATCACGTACAGCGCCGTCACGGCGCTGCCGAAGGTCTTGGCCAGCGCTGCCGCCTTGGCCACGGCCTTCATGGACGTCTCCGAGCCATCGACGGGAATCAGAATGTGCTTGAACATGGAACCTCCTTTTGGTTAGGGTGGCAGGCCTGGAAGGCCCGCAACAACAACGAGTGTGATGCGTACGCGGCCTCCAAGGCTTGATTCGCATCAATTATTGGGACGCATCCCCTTGAAAGCCACCGCCCCGGCAGGTAACCACCAGGGTATCGCGCCAGCCGCCATCTTCGGTGGGCTGGATGGGTGTGGTTTCATGGATCATGCGCGCATCGTCCAGCAGCATGACGGACCAGGGCTCGCTCAAGGTAAACCGCTGTCCATTCGGGCCCGTGGCTTCAAAGATGCGGGTCTCTCCGCCCTTGATGCCCTGGCGGCTTACCAGGAACACCGCCACCAGGTCCACGCCGTCGCGGTGCGCGCCTTCGGGTGTCGGACGGCCGATGCCGCCCTCGGTGTCAATGCGGAACTGATGTGCTTCGATGTAGCAGGGTTGAGACGGTTGCCCGCACATCGCTTGCGAGAGGCCAGCAGCCGCCTGCATGAGTTGCCGCCACACCGGTCGAGCCACCGTTTCGTCACACATGGGCGCAAACCAGCGCTGCAGTCCTCCGTGCAGCGCGTTGTACTCCACCGGCTGCCAGTGCGCGCGGTGCGGTGCTTGGTTCACGGCGGGGCCCTCGACAATGAAGCAGGAGTGGCGCCGCCTGCGGTACCGGCCTCCGTCCTTGAGGTAGTCATCCGGGGGCAGATCCGACCAGTCGGCCGCCAGGGCCTGCAAATCGTTCAAGGCACATCCCACCCATGTCGCTGTGTCCCGGGGTTGCAGCACCGCATAACCCCGGTCACGCAACTGCGCGACGACCTGTGAGGGCGGTGTATAGGGAGGGGAGAACGTCACATGTGCCATAGGCACACAAGCTTAAGGCAACACCGCCGAGCACACGCAGTGTTGGCGCGAAAACTTCGGGTGGGAAATGCCTCCCTTGAAAAGCCTGGACCCTCATCGTGCTGCGGCCATCAGATGCCAGGCTTTAGGCCTGACTCAGCGATCACCGCGCCCGTGGCCTCGGCCGTTGCCGTTGCCTTTTCCATTCCCACGGCCGCGATGGTCATCGTCCCGGTCGCGGCCGTTCCAGTGGCCGCGGCCATCGTCAAACGAACGGCCATCGAACCGGTCGTGGTCATCGCGAAATTTGCCGGGCCGGCGCGGGGGCTCCTTCACGAAATACACAGGTTGACCACAAGCAGAGTAGCGCGCGCAGTGCTTGGACCAGTTCTTGGCATGGCCCGGGGGAACATACATATAGATGGGCGAACGGGGAACATACACCGCGGGAGGTGCGATCACCACCGGCTGCGGGTACAGCAGCGCAGGCGCGCTGTTGCCGATATCCACGCGGCCATAGACGCCGGGAGCGATCTGCCCGCCCACCGTGGCGTTGATGTAGGTCTGGGCTGCCACGCCCCCGGCGGAGGCTGCCACGGCCAAGGCCATAGCCAAACCGCGGGCCAGTTGGAGGGTTGAGGAGAGGGAGTGAGGCTCGCGGTTTTTCATGGTGATTGCTGATGCCGAAAACAAACTTGTGGAATGCACGGCCATTTGTAACTGCACAAATGGGAAAAAGGCGCAGATACTCTCTGAAAGATGTAAGCAATAGCGTATTCGCCACGGTAATGCGCCTGGTGCTTGTCGGTGGAACTACGCTGCACAGGTTTTCTTATCAGCGACAATGATCCATTGAGACCGGCAATGCGCTCCGTTGGACCATTGCAGAGAAACAAAGCTGCGCCACTGTGTGCGCAGTAAGTGGACAAGATGAACATCGTAATACTCGACGATTACCAGGACGCCGTGCGCAAGCTGCATTGCGCG
Source organism: [Acidovorax] ebreus TPSY (assembly GCF_000022305.1). Lineage (NCBI taxonomy): Bacteria > Pseudomonadati > Pseudomonadota > Betaproteobacteria > Burkholderiales > Comamonadaceae > Diaphorobacter > [Acidovorax] ebreus. Next base: position 1,836,331 of record NC_011992.1, on the reverse strand, counting down.
GCACGGTTGGACCCCTACTCCGCAAAGGTCTACACGAACACCGTCAAGGGGTTGGGGCAGCTATCGGTGCGCTTGCGGGACGCAGATGTCATCGTGCTGATCCGCGACCGCACGCAGATCACGCGCCAACTGGTGGACAAGCTGCCGCGCCTGAAGCTGATTGCCCAGACCGGCCGCGTGGGCGCGCACATTGACCTTGCTGCCTGCACCGAGCGGGGAATCGCCGTCGCTGAAGGCGTGAGTTCCCCCGTTGCGCCAGCGGAACTCACATGGGCTCTCATCATGGCCGCCATGCGCCGCCTTCCCCAGTACATCGCCAATCTCAAGCATGGCGCATGGCAACAGTCGGGCCTGCGCGCCGCATCCATGCCGCCTAACTTCGGGGTGGGCAATGTCTTGCGTGGCAAGACGCTGGGCATCTGGGGCTACGGCAGGATCGGGCAGATCGTGGCAGGTTATGGACGCGCTTTTGGGATGAACGTGCGCGTGTGGGGGCGGGAAGCCTCACGGGTCCAGGCACTGAGCGACGGCCTGCAGGTAGCGGCCACACGGGCAGAGTTTTTCTCCCAATGCGATGTGGTTTCACTGCATGTGCGTTTGACCGAGGAAACGCAGGGCATGATCACACTAGAGGACCTGTCGTGCATGCGGCCGACGTCCCTTCTCGTCAATACGTCACGTGCCGAGCTCATCGAGCCTGACGCCCTGATCGCCGCATTGAACAGAGGCCGCCCGGGCATGGCTGCTGTGGATGTATTTGAAAGCGAGCCCATTTTGCAAGGCCACGCACTGTTGCGGCTTGAGAACTGTATTTGTACACCGCACATCGGCTACGTCGAACAAGACAGTTACGAGCTCTATTTCGGAGCCGCCTTTGACAATGTGGTGAACTACATCAAAGGCACGCCCTCGAATATCGTCAACCCCGGCGCGCTGCAGGTCCGACGCTGAACGGTTGCTGATATCAAGAGAAAGGGCTCCCCAAGGAGCCCTTTTTTACGAGATCCGCACTCAAGGCGAGGCGGAACAGGTCGATCAGTTCAACGGCGTCTTCTTGCCTTCCTTGTAGGTGTACAGCGTAATGGCCGGGTTCTTCATTTCGCCATTGGGTTCAAACGCAATGTTCGCGGTCACGCCCTTGTAGTTGGACTTGAGCAACTCGGGGATATACACCTTCGGGTCCCAGGAGCCGGCGCGCTTCATAGCGTCCACCAGCAGCATGGTCGCGTCATAGGTGTACGGGCTGTAGACCTGGAACTGGTTGGGGTACTTGGCGTCGTATTTGGCCTTCCAGGCCGTGCCGCCAGGCATCTTGGCCAGGGATGCGCCACCCTCTGCGCAAATCACGTTAGCCAGCGTCTTGGCGCCTGCCGCCAGCTTGGCAATTTCCGTGGTGCATACGCCATCCCCACCGAAATACTTCGTGTTGGCCAAACCCAGTTGCTCCATCTGGCGCAACATGGGACCCGCCTGAGGATCCATGCCGCCGAAGAAGATCGCATCGGGGTTCTTGGCCTTGATGGCCGTCAGAATGGCCATGAAGTCCGTCGCCTTGTCCGTGGTGAACTGTTCGTCCACAACCTTCATGCCTTTCTCGGCTGCCACTCGCTTGAACACGTTGGCAACGCCCTGGCCATAAGCGGTGCGGTCATCCACGATGGCCACAGTCTTCAGCTTCAGGGTTTCCGCCGCGTAAGCCGCCAGTCCAGCACCCAGAGCGTTGTCGTTCGCAATGATGCGGAAGGTGGTTTTGTAGCCGGGGCGCGTCAGGTTGGGGTTGGTTGCGGCGCCAGTGACGTGAGGGATCCCGCAGTCGTTGTAGACCTTGGAAGCAGGGATCGTGGTGCCCGAGTTCAGGTGCCCGACCACCCCCGCGACCTTGGCATCGCACAACTTCTGTGCGGCCGCCGTGCCTTGCTTGGGATCAGCGGCATCGTCCTCCGCCACCAATTCCAGCTTCACCTTCTTGCCACCGATCGTGACGCCCTGGGCGTTCAGCTCTTCAATGGCCATGCGAGCGCCGTTTTCGTTGTCCTTGCCGTAGTGCGCCTGGGCGCCGGAGACCGGTGCCACGTGACCAATCTTCACCACCTCTTGAGCAGCGGCCACACCGGCAACCGCTGCGATCGCAGCAGCCACGGTCATTTTCAACTTCAGTTGCATATGGATCTCCAATTAAGAAAAGCGCTGGAAATATTGTTGTGAACCAACGCGGAGAAACATATCGCAATTTATGTTCCACATCACTAGGGAACACAAGGAGGTTCTGCGAAACGACACAGGGAAATACCCTGACGCAGCATCAATGGCCGCTGCGCTCGCCCGCCAGTTCCTCGGCCACGGCTTCGTAGACGGCCTGCCGCACTACCGATTCCACCTCCTCTCGCAGGCGAGGCACCATGGACCGTGTCTGCTCCTGTACCACCACTGCGATCGCCTCGCGCAAACGTTGGTCGAGCACGACGTCCACGCGCTGCATCACGCGATGCACCACGTACTCCTCAAACCCGTAGGGCAGCCCTGCAGGCAGCGGCGCAACCGGCGCGGGAACTGCGAGGGGCGGTGGTGAATGCGGAGCCGCTGGCAAAGGCACAGAGAGCGACGCAGCGGTGGTCGCAGGCCGTGTCACCGGAGGCGGCGACGGACGCGCCGAGCTCCCTTCGGCTTCGGGCATCTGCACCACGTCGGTGAGCGTGGGCACGAATCTGGGAGGTTTTTTGGTGGGTGTTGTCATCCCGCGCTTTCCTTGAGTACCAGATCGTGGCGAACGATGTCATACCCCAGCGCGGCATAGCCGCGCCAGCGCTCCCGCGCGCGCTTCCGATCATCCTCATCCGCCTGGCTGACCACCTCCACGACCCGAGCGTACTGCGCAAATCCCTCGGGCAAGACATTTCCCAGGTTGACCAACACGTCCCGATTCGGACTGGTACGAGGGTCTTGCACCAACACGGTGGGAGAGGCACGCAGAATTTCCTCGTCGGCGTCTCCCAGGCAATGGCCGACGAAATCCGAAGGCGCCAACGCCCAGAGCTGGCGATCGAGCCGCAGCAAGGTGTCTGCATCACCCGTGACCGTCACCCGCGCCTCCTGCCGGGTGGCTTTTCGCACCAGGCGACAGACATACGCCAGTTTGTCGGGTGCATTGAAGTGGAATGCCACCTGTGTCATGCGCGCACCTCCAACGACATGGCCCTCAAGCCACCGACTTGCGGCTGCGCGTCTTTTGCTTGGGTTTCACGGTACTCACCGTCGCCCGCTCCAGCAGATAGTGCACCAGCAGTCCCACAGGCCGGCCGGTGGCGCCCTTGGCGGCGCCGCCCTTCCAAGCCGTCCCGGCAATGTCCAGGTGTGCCCACGGCGTGTCCCCGACGAAGCGCTGCAGGAACTTCGCGGCGGTGATCGAACCACCGGCCCGGCCTGCGACATTGGCCATGTCGGCAAAATTGCTCTTGAGCCCTTCTGCGTACTCGTCATCCAAGGGCATACGCCAACAGGGGTCAAGCGCGGCATCGCCTGCCGATAGGAGCTGTTCCGCCAATAGGTCATCGGAGGCAAACAGTCCGCTGCGCAGGCCACCAAGCGCCACCACACAAGCGCCTGTCAATGTGGCAATGTCCACCACGGCGGCTGGCTTGAAGCGTGCCGCGTAGGTCAGCGCGTCGCACAGGACCAGACGCCCTTCTGCGTCTGTGTTGAGGATTTCGATAGTCTGGCCGCTCATGCTCGTCACGACATCGCCCGGCTTGACCGCTTTACCATCGGGCATGTTTTCGCACGCAGGAATGAGGCCCACCACGTTGATCGCCGGCCGGAGTTCCGCCAGCGCCCGGAACACGCCCAGGACGCTCGCCGCCCCGCCCATGTCGAACTTCATCTCGTCCATCTCCGCCGCGGGTTTCAGCGAGATCCCCCCAGTGTCGAACGTGATGCCCTTGCCCACCAGCACCACGGGAGCCTGCGTGCGGGCCGCGCCGTTGTAGCGCAATTCCACCAGGCGAAGCGGCTGATCGGATCCTTGAGCCACCGCCAGAAACGCCCCCATGCCCAGCTTGGCCACCTCAGTAGGGCCCAGCACCTGGCACTGGACGCCGGGGTATTTCGCAAGCGTCTTGGCGGCATTGGCCACCAGCGTGGGGGTCGCATGGTTGGCAGGGCGATTGGCCCACTCGCGCGCAAACTCTACACCGGCCGCCACGGCCGTGGCCGTGGCGAACTCCGGCTGCGCTGCACCCGCATCGGGCACGCCCAGGGTGACACGCAGCAGGGCACGCGGCTCAGCCTTGGTCTTGGTGGCCGTATAGACATAGCTCCCATCGGACACCGCACGCACCGCAGCGCCGATGGCGCCCCGCTGGGCCGAGGTTCCAAACACCAGCGCCACGCGCTTGACCGACGGCAACTTGAACGAGGGGGCCAAGGCTTGCATGGCCTGGCGCACCGCATGTGCATCGGCCGCACCGCACCCCAGCAGCACAACCCGACGCGCCGCAACACCGGCGGGGGCATAGCACTGCAGGAGCTTGCCCGGTTTAACCTCCAGATCGCCTTGCTTGAGCGCATGCGCCGTCAGGGTAGACAACACGTCGCTGCCCGGCAGGAAGCCTTCAGGCACCAACACCACCAGCAGGTCGCATTTGTACGCAGCAGCGGCAGCCAGCGAAAGCGTCTTCAGTTCGAAGTTCATAATCAGCGTTTTCCTTCGAGCCAATGTTATTCGATTCATCCATTCGCAAGGAGCTGGCCCGCACCTTCGGCGCGACCCTGGTGGTTCTGGTCACCGTCGTGATGACCATGATGCTGATCCGTACGCTGGGCCAGGCATCCCGGGGCAGCGTGAACCCTTCCGACGTGATGCTGGTCATGGGTTTCACGGTGCTGGGACAGCTGCCCACCATCCTCAGCCTGAGCCTGTTCGTCACGGTGGTGGGGGCGCTGTCGCGCATGTACCGCGACAGCGAGATGGTCATCTGGTTTTCGGCAGGGCGCGGACTGATGAGCCTGCTGGCACCGCTGTTCCGGTTTTCTTGGCCCGTCATGCTGACCATCGCCGCGCTGTCGCTCGTGGTCTGGCCCTGGGCCAACCGGCAGATCCAGGAGCTCAAGACGCAATACGAGCAGCGCAGCGACGTGGACCGTATCGCGCCCGGGGAATTCCAGGAATCCTCCAATGGCTCACGCGTGTTCTTCATTGACAAGGACGCACCGGATGCCAACTCGGCCAGCAACGTTTTCATTGCCACCAACGAACCCAACCGCGAAACCGTCACCTCCGCGCAAAGCGCTCGCCTGGAGATCCGCAACGGCGAACGCATGGCGCTGTTGAGCAACGGGCAGCGGCTGGAGACGCTGCGGGACAAGCCGGGCCTGCGCGTCAGTGAATTTGCCGAGTACGGCACGCTTGTGGGTGGCGGATCGCAGAACGACCCCGAGGCGGCCTCCATCAAGACCCGCGACACCTGGGAGCTGGTCAGCGACCCGCAGCCGCGCCACCAGGCGGAACTGGGCTGGCGCATCGGCATGGCGCTGGCCGCGTTGAACTTCGTCGTCCTGGGCCTGGCGGTGGCCGTCGTCAACCCGCGGGCGGGGCGCAGCACCAGCCTGGTGTTCGCACTGTTCGCCTTTGTCGTGTACTACAACCTCATGACCGTTGGACAGACATGGATCGGCGTGGGCCGGCTGGGCTTGCTACCGTTCATGCTGATGCTGCACGGCGGTACCCTGGCCCTGGGCCTACTGCTGCTGGCCGCGCGCCACAACCACTGGTCGCTGCGAAGCCTGCTGGGCAGGAGGACGGCATGAAAACCATCCGCCGCTTCATCTACCGCGAAGTCGTCGTGGGCGTGGCCTTCGTCACCCTCGCCTTCCTCGCGCTGTTCTTCTTCTTCGACATGGTGGACGAGCTACGCTGGGTGGGCCGTGCGGGCGCCAATGGCTACCAGCTCTCGCACGCGCTGCTGTTCGTGGCGCTGAGCCTGCCGCAGCACCTCTACGAACTACTGCCCATCACCGTGCTGATCGGCACCATCTTCGTGATGGCACGGCTGGCGCAGAGTTCGGAGTTCACCATCATGCGCACCAGTGGGCTGGGTCCCTGGCGGGCGCTGAGCACGCTGCTGATGCTCGGCTGCGCGTTCGTCATGGTCACAGTCATTGTCGGGGACTACATTGCCCCGGCGAGCGAAAAAGCGGCCTCCCTCGTGAAAGCCCGCCGGCTGGGCCAGATCAGCACTGGCGCCACGGGCGCATGGCTGAAGGAGCGCCAGGGCGACCATTCGATCGCTGTGAATGTGCGCGCCGTGGACCCCAATGGCGCCATGCGCGGCGTGCGGGTGTTCGAGTTCGATGCGCGCGGACGCGTCGCCGCCACCATCCAGGCGGAACAGGCCACCTTCGACGACGCCCGCGATGCGTGGAATCTGCAGCAGGTCGAGCGCACCCTTTTCGAGGCCGAGGCCGATGGCGGCATGCGCGTGTCGCGCCTGCAAGAGCCCACATTGCGTTGGCCCACGCGCATCAGCCCCGACATGGTGGCCGCGTCGCTGCTCAAGCCGGACAAGATGGCGACGATCGAACTGTTCCGCTTCGTACGCCACCTGGAGGCCAACGGCCAGTCGGCACAGCGCTACGAGATCGAGTTCTGGCGCAAGGTCTTCTACCCCTTGAGCTGCCTGGTGATGGTGGTGCTCTCCCTGCCCTTCGCCTACCTGCATTTCCGCTCGGGGGGCATTGCGGGCTATGTGTTCGGCGGGGTGATGGCGGGCATCAGCTTCTTCCTGCTGAACAATGTGTTCGGCTTCGCGGGCAATCTGCAGAACTGGTCGCCCTGGCTGACCGCGGCCGCGCCGGGCCTGATCTATTCCGTGCTTTCGCTGGCAGCGTTTGGATGGCTGGTATTGAGGCGCTAGACCCACCGCAGTAGACACATGACGAACCCTAGTACCAACGGCATCGTGCTGTTCGCGCACGGCTCCCGCGACCCCCTGTGGCGCCTGCCCATGGAGGCGGTGCTCGCGCGCATGCGCGCCGAGCAGCCCGCGCTGGATGTGCGCTGCGCCTACCTGGAGCTGTGCACGCCCGACCTGCCTTCAACGATTGCCGCGATGGCGGCGCAGGGCATCACCCAGGTGGGCATCGTGCCCATGTTTCTCGGCACCGGGCGGCATGCGCGCGAAGATCTCCCCCGCATGGTCGAGGAGTTGTCCCAGGCGTTTCCACAGATGCGCCTGCACCTCAGCCCTCCCATCGGCGAGGACGAACGCATGACGGCCCTGATGGCGCGCATTGCCGCCGAAGCATTGGTGCCTTAACGATATCTGCACCTTTCGCGCCCGCCGTTAGATTGATGCAGCATAATGATGCGACTTCTTAGCCGCATTTCAATATGAATCTGCACCAGTTTCGCTTCGTTCAAGAGGCGGCGCGCCGCAACCTCAACCTCACCGAAGCCGCCAAGGCACTGCACACCTCGCAGCCGGGGGTATCCAAGGCGATCATCGAGCTGGAGGACGAGTTGGGCGTGGACATCTTCGCGCGCCACGGCAAGCGGCTCAAGCGCGTGACCGAGCCCGGTCAGCACGTGCTCAAGAGCATCGAACTCATCATGCGCGAGGTGGGCAACCTCAAACGCATCGGCGAGCAGTACAGCGCCCAGGACAGCGGCACCCTCGCCATTGCCACCACCCACACCCAGGCGCGTTATGTGCTGCCCGTACCGGTGGTCAAGCTGCGCGAGGCGTATCCCAAGGTCAACATCAGCCTGCACCAGGCCACGCCGCACGAGGTGGCGCGCATGGTGATCGACGAAGTGGCCGAGATCGGCATGGCCACGGAGTCGCTGGCGGAGTATCCCGACCTCGTCACCCTGCCCTGCTACGAGTGGCAGCACGTCCTGGTGCTGCCACCCAGCCATCCGCTGGCGCAAAAGGAGCGCGTGGGGCTGGAGGACATCGCGCACGAGTCGCTCATCACCTACCACCCCTCATTCACCGGGCGCGGCAAGATCGACCAGGCCTTCGCCACCCGCAAGCTGCAGCCGCGCATCGTGCTGGAGGCCATCGACTCCGACGTGATCAAGACCTACGTGCGCCTGGGGCTGGGCATCGGCATCGTGGCGGAGATGGCGATGCGCGACGACCCGCTGGGCGACCTCGTCGTGCGCCCCGTCGGCCATCTGTTCGGTCAGAGCGTGGCGCGCGTGGCTTTCAAGCGCGGCGCCTACCTGCGCAACTTCGTCTACAAGTTCGCCGAGCTGCTGAGCGACCGCCTGAGCCGCGACCTGATCGCCCGCGCCATGACCGGGCACGTCAACGACTATGAGTTGTGATGCGCCCTGAGCCGCTTTAAGGCTTCCCGCATGGGGACGACGCGAGCGGCCTGGGCAAGCCCGCCCCAAGACCCGTGTTCGCAAGGCATGCGGCCGTCGGAACGCCACGCGTTGCGCCAGTTTTGAATGAGTGACACCCAATGACCACGCCCCACTTTCCCAGCCGCCTGCCCAACGTGGGCACCACTATCTTCACCGTGATGTCCGCGCTGGCGGCCGAACACCAGGCCGTGAACCTCGGCCAGGGCTTTCCTGACTTCCACTGCGACCCGCAACTGATCGACGCCGTCACGCGCGCCATGCAGGCCGGCCATAACCAGTACCCGCCCATGGCCGGCGTGCCCGCGCTGCGGCAGGCCGTTGCTTCAAAAATTGAAGCACTTCACGCTCGCCAGTATTGCCCCAACGCCGAAATCACCATCACGGCCGGGGCGACCCAAGCCATTCTCACCGCCATCCTCGCCTGCGTGCAGCCGGGCGACGAGGTGATCGTGCTGGAGCCCTGCTACGACAGTTACGTGCCCAACATCGCGCTGGCCGGCGGCGTCGTGGTCCGGGTGCCGCTCACGCCGGGCAGCTTCCGCCCTGACTTTGCCAAGATCGCGGCGGCCATCACGCCGCGCACGCGTCTGTTGATCATCAACACGCCGCACAACCCCAGCGCCACCGTGTGGACGGCCGACGACATGCGCACGCTGGAGGAACTGCTGGCCCCCACGGACGTGCTCCTGATCAGCGACGAGGTGTACGAGCACATGGTCTTCGACGGCGCCGAGCACCAGAGCGCCGCGCGCTTCGCGGGCCTCGCGGAACGCGCCTTCATCGTCTCCAGCTTCGGCAAAACCTTCCACGTCACGGGTTGGAAGGTGGGCACGGTGGCCGCCCCGGCCGCCATGACGGCGGAGTTCCGCAAGGTGCACCAGTTCAATGTGTTCACCGTGAACACACCCATGCAGTACGGCCTCGCGGACTATCTGCAGAACCCCGCGCCTTACCTACAGCTGCCGGCCTTCTACCAGGCCAAGCGCGACCTGTTCCGCCAGGGGCTGGAGGGCTCGCGACTCAAGCTGCTGCCCAGCACCGGCAGCTACTTCCAGTGCGTGGACATCTCGGCCGTGAGCGACCTGAACGAAGCGGACTTCTGCCAGTGGCTCACGCGCGAGATCGGCGTGGCCGCCATTCCCCTGTCGGCCTTCTATGGCGACGGCTTCGACCAGCGCGTCGTGCGTTTTTGCTTCGCCAAGAAGGACGAAACGCTGCGTGCGGCCATCGAACGCCTGCGCACGCTTTAAGCCCAAACAGGCCCCCGCGCTTATCCAGCAAGCGCTAGCAGCTCATCATTCAATAGCACCCAGGAGCGTTGCCTCCTGGCGCACGCAATCGACGGCGAGCGACGTAGCGCATGGCGCGGGCCAGCACCTGTGACACCCCGTGTGGCACACAGGTGCCGCGGAAAGTCGCGCCACTGCGCCGCGCAGCCCCGAGCAAGCCGTGGAGCAGTACGGCGGATACCACCATTGGCCGCTCGCCAACGCCGGAAGACCACGGGAGCACGAGAGGGGCCCGCATTCATCTCGACCTTTCCGCCGTCGACCGGCACGGGCGATAGACGCGGCGCACCCAGGCTCGCGACGTTGGTATGTTTTTGATAGCTGCTAGCGCCCGTCCCACAAGCGCCAGAGGCCAATTTGATCTCAACTCACAACAGCACGATGTCGTACTGCGCCTGGCCCATGGCGCTTTCGGCCTGCAGGGAGATCGGCTTGCCAATGAAGTCCGACAGGCCCGCCAGGTGCTGGCTCTCCTCGTCCAGGAACAGCTCCACCACGCGCGGGGACGCCACCACGCGGAACTCGCGTGGATTGAACTGGCGTGCCTCGCGCAGCACCTCGCGCAGGATGTCGTAACACACACTGCGCGCGGTCTTCACCTGACCCGCGCCCTGGCACGTGGGGCACGGCTCGCACAGCATGTGCGCCAGCGATTCGCGCGTGCGCTTGCGCGTCATCTCCACCAGGCCCAGCTGTGAAAAACCGCCCACCATGGTCTTGACCCGGTCGCGCGCGAGCTGCTTGCGGAACTCCGCCAACACCGCGGCCTGGTGGTCCTCGCGCAGCATGTCGATGAAGTCGGCAATGACGATGCCGCCCAGGTTGCGCAGGCGCAACTGCCGCGCGATGGCGCCCGCCGCCTCCAGGTTGGTCTTGAAGATGGTGTCGTCGAAGTTGCGCGCGCCCACGTAGCCGCCGGTGTTCACGTCGATGGTGGTCAGCGCCTCGGTCTGGTCCACGATGAGGTAGCCGCCCGACTTGAGCTGCACGCGCCGGCCCAGCGCCAGGGCGATCTCCTCGTCGATGGAATACAGATCGAATATGGGGCGCTCGCCCTTGTACAGCTGCAGCTTGGCGGCGGCCGCAGGCATGAATTCATTGCCGAACGCCTTCAGCGCCACGAACTGCTCGCGCGAATCGATGCGGATGCTCTGCGTTTGCTCGCCCGCCAGGTCGCGCAGCACACGCTGCAGCAGGCTCAGGTCCTGGTACAGCAGCGAGGTGGGCGGATGCGTCAGCGCTGCCTGCCGGATGCCTGCCCAGGTCTTGCGCAGGTAGGCGATGTCTTCGGCCAGCTCTTCGTCGCTGGCGTCCTCACCATTGGTGCGCAAAATGAAGCCGCCGCTGCTGCCCGATGCCTGGTCATCCACCAGCTTCTGCAACCGCGTGCGCAAGGCGTCGCGCTCGGCCTGGGGAATCTTCTGCGACACGCCCACGTGGTCGTCCTGCGGCAGGAAGACCAGCAACCGCCCGGCGATGCTGATCTGCGTGGACAGGCGTGCGCCCTTGCTGCCGATGGGGTCCTTGATGACCTGCACCATGAGCGCCTGGCCCTCGAAGATCTGCTTCTCGATGGGCACGGGCGGTTCGTTCTTGCGCGCGAACATCGGCGCCTCGCCGCCTTCCTGGCGGTGCCACACGTCCGCCACGTGCAGAAAGGCCGCACGCTCCAGCCCGATGTCGATGAAGGCCGATTGCATGCCCGGCAGCACGCGCGAGACCTTGCCCAGGTACACGTTGCCGACCAGGCCCCGCTCCAGCGTGCGCTCCACGTGCAGTTCCTGCACGGCGCCGTTTTCGACCACGGCCACGCGCGTTTCCTGCGGCGACCAGTTGATGAGGATGTCTTGTTGCATGGGCTTTTGCCAGATGAGGCGCCCATGATGCCTCAGAACCAGCGCTGCCCGCCGCCCTACCGGCGGCCGGCGCCCGTCACACCATCGTCGCCAGCATGCCCTGCATGAGTTGCGGCTGCAGCGCCACCACGTCGCCCACGATGATGAGCGCAGGGGGACGCACGCGGTGCTGCTGCGCCAGCGCGGGCAGGTCCTGCAGCGTGCCGGTGATGCAGCGCTGCCCGGGCAGCGAGGCTTGCTCCACCAGCGCTGCGGGCGTGCTGTCCGGCAGGCCGTGGCGCACCAGTTCGCGGCAGATGATCGGCAGCGTGCCCATCCCCATGTAAATCACCACGGTCTGGCGCGGGCGCGCCAGCGCCTCCCAGTCCAGCGCCACTTCGTTGTCGCCGCGCAGGTGGCCGGTGGCAAACACCAGGGTCGCGGAGTGGTCGCGGTGCGTGAGCGGGATGCCGGCGCAGGCGCCCGCACCCTGCGCGGCCGTGATGCCCGGCACCACGTCGAACGCGATACCGGCCTCGGCCAGCGCCTGCACCTCTTCGCCGCCACGGCCGAAGATGAAGCCATCGCCGCCCTTCAGGCGCACCAGGCTGCGCCCGCTGCGCGCCAGGCGCACCATGAGGTCAATGATCGATTCCTGCGGCAGCGTATGGTGCGAAGACTGCTTGCCCACGTAGATCAGGTCGGCATCCTCGGCCACGTAGCGCAGCACCTCCTTGCCGACCAGGTGATCGTAGAGCACCAGGCGCGCGCCGCGCAGGGCCTTGACGGCGCGCAGCGTGAGCAACTCAGGGTCGCCCGGGCCTGCGCCCACCAGCGTCACGTGTCCAGGCTTCGGGGGCTGTCCGGACTCTCCTGCTGCGGGTGCCACGGTGAACCAGCGCGCATCTTCAATGAAGCTCATATGGGCCTCTCCTTTGCGGATCATGGGGTGGCTCCATTGTTCAAAGGCTGCACCGTTTGCGTCCTTGAACCAGTTCAAGGACAGCGGCAACACCCGCTGCGACGATGCTCCCACTCGCATGAAGAGGGGATGGACAGCGACCTCGCGAGAGTGGCCGTGGCAGCCGCCAGGGCCCACCCAAGCGCTGATCCGTGACGCAGAGGACCCACAATGACAGCAAAGAGGATCGCCAGGCTGGTCGCATTAGCGGCCGCCACCCTGGTGTCTGCCACCGCTATGGCGCAGGACGCCAAGCCAGTCTCGGAGGCCGAGAAAAACTACCAGGCAGGCGGATCGCCGCTGGCGGAAGTGCCCATGTACCAGAGCACGAACCCCAAGGCACCCAAGATGACGCAGGCCGAGTTCGACCGCGCACGCCAGATTTACTTCGAGCGTTGCGCGGGCTGCCACGGCGTGCTGCGCAAGGGCGCCACGGGCAAGCCGCTCACACCGGACGTGACCCTGCCCAAGGGCACGGACTACCTCAAGGTCTTCATCGCCTACGGCTCGCCTGCCGGCATGCCCAACTGGCAGACGTCCGGCGAATTCGACGAGGCGACCGTGGACCTGATGGCCCGCTACATTCAGCAGGACCCTCCCACACCGCCCGAGTGGAGTCTGGCCGACGCCAAGAACACCTGGAAGGTCATCGTGCCGCCAGACCAGCGTCCCAAGAAGAAGATGAACAAGTACAACTTGGACAACATCTTCTCCACCACGCTGCGCGACACGGGCGAAGTGGCGCTGATCGACGGCGACACCAAGCAGATCATCAACATCGTCAAGACCGGCTACGCGGTGCACATCTCGCGCATGTCGGCTTCGGGGCGTTATCTGTTCGTGATCGGCCGCGACGCCAAGATCAACATGATCGACCTGTGGATGGAAAAGCCCGACAACGTGGCTGAAATCCGCGTGGGCCTGGAAGCACGCTCGGTGGACACCTCCAAGTTCAAGGGCTATGAGGACAAGCTGGCGATCGCCGGTGCATACTGGCCTCCCCAGTACACCATCATGGACGGCAACACCCTGGAGCCCCTGAAGATCGTGTCTACCCGCGGCATGGTCGTCGGCACGCAGGAATACCACCCCGAACCGCGCGTGGCTTCCATCGTGGCATCGCACTACAAGCCCGAGTTCCTGGTGAACGTGAAGGAAACCGGCAAGACGATGATGGTGGACTACTCCAACCTGAATGCGCTGAAGACCACCGAGATCGGCTCGGCCCCCTTCCTGCATGACGGTGGCTGGGATGCATCCAAGCGCTACTTCATGGTGGCTGCCAACAACAGCAACAAGATTGCTGCGATCGACGCCAAGGACGGCAAGCTGGCCGGTCTGACCGAAGTGGGCAAGATCCCCCACCCCGGCCGCGGCGCCAACTTCACGCACCCCAAGTACGGTCCGGTGTGGGCCACGGGTCACCTGGGCGACGAGACCATCTCGCTGATCGGCACCGACCCGCAGAAGAACAAGCAATACGCCTTCAAGGAAGTGGCCAAGCTCAAGGGCCCGGGCGGCGGAGCGCTGTTCATCAAGACCCATCCCAAGTCCAAGCACCTGTGGTCCGACGCACCGCTGAATCCTGATCCCAAGGTCTCGCAAGCCGTGGTGGTGTTCGACATCAACAACCTGGACAAGGGCTACGTCACGCTGCCGATCGCCGAATGGGCAGGCTTGCCCGATGACGGTGGCGCCAAGCGCGTGACCCAGCCTGAGTACAACAAGGCAGGTGACGAAGTGTGGTTCGCCGTGTGGTCGGCCAAGGACAAGCAAAGTGCGCTGGTCGTCGTGGACGACAAGACGCTCAAGCTGAAGTCCGTGATCAAGGACCCGCGCCTGATCACGCCGACCGGCCACTTCAACGTGTACAACACCCAGCACGACGTCTATTGACGCACTTCGAAGGCCAACCATGTCACGCACCGCGTTCCTGTCCCTGGCCCTGGCATTGGCCGCTTCGGCGGCCGGCGCACAGGGCACGCCCGACCCTGACCGAGCCGCCCAGCTCGTGCGCATGGTGCGGCAGGACTGCGGTTCGTGCCATGGCATGCGCCTGACGGGCGGCCTGGGTCCCGCGCTCACCCGCGAGGCCCTGGCCGGCAAGCCGCCCGAGTATTTGGCTGCCGTCATCACCCACGGCATCCCCGGAACACCCATGCCGCCCTGGAGCGCCATGCTGCAGGGAAGCGAGGCCCTGTGGATCGCCGAACAGCTGGCCAATGGGTTCCCCGAAGAAAACAGGAGGTCCGCCCCATGAAACGGCGTGCCCTGCTCTCCCTTACCGCCAGTGCACCCCTGATTGCCACGGGCTGTGCAGCTCCCTCTTCCACCACCTCCACATCCGCCGCTCCTGCAGCCACGCTGCAGGGCACGGGCGATCTGGGCGTGGTCATTGAGCGCGCCAAGGGCGCACTCACCCTGATCAACACCAGCCGGCGCGAAGCCGTGGGCCGCGTTACCGGCCTGGGCGACCTGTCACACGCCTCGGTGGTGTTCTCGCGTGACGAGCGCTTTGCCTACGTCTTCGGCCGCGACGGCGGCCTGACTCAGGTAGACCTGCTCACCCAGCACATCACGGGCCGCGTGATGCAGGCCGGCAACTCCATCGGTGGCGCCATCAGCGCCGACGGCAGCCTGGTCGTGGCGCAGAACTACACGCCCGGCGGCGTCAAGGTCTTCGACGCCGCCACCCTGGAGTTGCTGGCCGACCTTCCCGCCCACACGGCCAGTGGCGAACGCTCGCGCGTCGTCGGCCTGGCCGACCTGCCGCAGCGCCGGTTCATCTACAGCCTGTTCGACGCGAACGCCATCTGCATCGCCGACTGCTCCAACCCCCGAAAGCCGCAGGTCACCACCATCCCCAACATCGGCCGCCAGCCCTACGACGCGCTGGTCTCGCCCAACGGACGCCACTACATCGCCGGCCTGTTCGGTGAAGACGGCCTGGCCATGGTGGACCTCTGGGACAACCCGCCGCGCGTGCGCCGCATCCTCGCAGGCTACGGCCGCGGCCAGCAACCGCTGCCGGTGTACAAAATGCCCCATCTGCGCGGCTGGGCCATCGCGGGAGGCCATGCTTATCTGCCGGCCATTGGCCGCCATGAGGTGCTGGTGGTCGACACCGCCACCTGGGCCGAGGTCGGCCGCATTCCGGTCGCGGGCCAGCCGGTGTTCGTGATGGCGCGGCCCGACGGACGTCAGGTGTGGGTCAACTTCTCTGTGCCAGACTACAACCGCGTGCAGGTCATCGACACTCCGAGCCAGCGCGTGGTGCAGACGCTGGAGCCCGGCAAGGCCGTGCTGCACATGGAATTCACGCCGCGCGGCGAATCGGTCTGGATCAGCTGCCGTGACGACAACCGCGTTCAGGTTTACGACACGCACACCTTACAGTCCCAAGCCAGGCTGGACGTGGACGCCCCCAGCGGCATCTTCTTCACTGCCCGCGCACAGCGCATGGGGTTCTAAGCCATGCCGAGCAGCCAGAACGCAACCCACCTCGCGCTGCTCAACCACTGGCAGCGCGGCTTCCCCCTGTGCGCCGAACCCTTCGCGGCCATCGGCCACAGCCTGGGGATGGATGCCGAGGCCGTGCTCAGCGGCTACGCACGGTTGTGGCAGGCGGGCGCGCTCAGCCGCATCGGCGCGGTGTTCGCACCGGGCGCGGGGGGCGCCTCCCTGCTGGCGGCCATGGCCGTGCCGCCCGAGCGGCTCGACGACGTGGCCGCCACGGTGTCGGCCCACCCAGGCGTCAACCACAACTACGAGCGCGAGCACACCACCAACCTGTGGTTCGTGGCCACCGGCCATGACGCGGACCAGGTGGAGCGCCTGCTCCAGTCCATCGAGCACACCACCGGCCTGCCCGTGCAGCGCCTGCCCATGCTGCGCCCCTACCGCATCGACACCGCCTTCGACCTGGAGAGGACATCCGCAGGCGTGGGGGACGGCGTCGGCACCACGGGCCCCACGGGCCGCGCACGCACCCCCCTGGCACCCGAAGACTGGCCCCTGGCCGCGCTGGCCGAGCAGGGCCTGCCGCTGACCGAGCGGCCCTATGACGTATGGGCCGACCAGCTTCACAGCAGCACGCCCGCCGTGCTGGCCACCATTACCCGCTGGCAGGACGAAGGGCTGCTCAGCCGCTTCGGCGTGGTGGTGCGTCACCATGAACTGGGCTACACAGCGAATGCCATGGCCGTGTTCGACGTGCCGGACGACCACGTGGACACCCACGGCATGGCCCTGGCCCATGCGCACGGCGTAACGCTGGCGTACCGCCGTGCGCGCACGCCGGACTGGCGCTACAACCTGTACTGCATGGTGCATGGGCGCGACCGCGCAGCGGTGCATACCCAACTGGCGCAGGCCGTGGCCCAGGCGGGCCTAGCCCCCTGCCCCAGCGCCGTGCTGTTCTCGCTGCGGCGTTTCAAACAGACGGGTGCGCGGCGGTTTGCCCACCATGCGCCCCATGCCATTCCCGAACCCATGCAGGAGGCCGTCGATGCTCTCCCCTGAAGACGCTCGGCTGATCGACCACCTGCACGGCGGCTTTCCGCTGGTGGACCACCCTTTCGCCGCCGTCGCCGCCGACATCGGCTGGACCGAAGAGCAGGTCATCGAACGCCTGCACCGCCTCCTCGCCCAGGGTGTGCTCACGCGCTTCGGCCCGCTGTTCCAGATCGAACGCGCAGGCGGCCAATTCGTCCTCGCGGCCATGGCTGTGCCCGAGGATCGTTTTGACGCCGTGTGCGCTGCCGTCAACGCCTTCACCGAGGTGGCGCACAACTACCGCCGCGAGCATGCGCTGAACATGTGGTTCGTGGTGGCGGCCGAGTCCCCCGCGCTGGCGCGCGAGACCCTGGCACGCATCGAAGCCGCGACTGGCCTGCCGGTCTACGCCTTTCCCAAGGAAGAAGAGTATTTCGTGGAGTTGCGCCTGCCGCCCCTGCCTGCGCAGTCCACCGGAGAACACCATGGCGCTTGATGCCTTCGACCGTGCGCTCATCGCCGCCACGCAGGGCGGGCTGCCGCTGGTGGCGCGCCCCTACGAAGCCGTGGGCGCCATGCTGGGCGTGCCCGGCGAGCAGGTGCGCGAGCGCCTGGCCCGGATGATCGACGAGGGCCTGGTGCGCCGCATCGGCGCGGTGCCCAACCATTACCGCCTGGGCTACACGGCCAACGGCATGAGCGTGTGGGACGTGGACGATACCCAGGTCGCCGCGCTGGGTCGCCAAGTCGCCGCGCTGCCGGGCGTGAGCCACTGCTATCGCCGCCCGCGCCACCTGCCCCACTGGCCCTACAACCTGTTTGCCATGCTGCATGGCCCCAACCGCGCGCATGTCGAGCAACAGGCCGAGCAGATTGCCGGCCTGCTGGGCGATGCCTGCCGCGCCCACGACATCCTGTACTCCACGGCCATCCTCAAGAAGACCGGCCTGCGCCTCAAGGAAGACTGACCATGTTTCGCATCAGCCAGTACCTGCGTGAACTCGCCCAGGCCCAAGCCACCGGAACCTACCCCACTTCGCGCGAACGGCACGCGCGCGGCCCCGTGGTCATCTGGAACCTGATCCGGCGCTGCAACCTCACCTGCAAGCACTGCTACGCGCTCTCGGCCGACCACGACTACGCTGGAGAGCTGTCGTTGCAAGAGGTGTACACCGTCATGGACGACCTCAAGGCCTTCGGCGTGCCTGCGCTCATCCTCTCGGGCGGCGAGCCACTGCTGCGCCCCGACCTCTTCGAGATCGCGGCGCGCGCGCGTGACCTGGGCTTCTACACCGGCCTTTCGACCAACGGCACGCTGATCGACGCGCCCATGGCCGCGCGCATCGCTGGCGCAGGCTTCGACTACGTGGGCATCAGCCTGGATGGCCTGAAGCCCACGCACGACAAGTTCCGCCGTCTGGACGGTGCGTTCGACCGCAGCCTGGCCGCCATCCGCCACCTGGCCACGCACAACGTCAAGGTGGGCCTGCGCTTCACCATGACAGCGCTGAATGCACACGATCTGCCCGCACTGCTGCAGCTCATGAAGGACGAGGGCGCCAACAAGTTCTACTTCTCGCACCTGAACTACGCGGGGCGTGGCAACATCCACCGCGACAAGGACGCGCACCACCAGGCCACACGCCAGGCCATGGACCTGCTGTTCAACCACGCCTGGGCCGATGCCCAGGCCGGCAGCCTGGACGACTACGTGAGCGGCAACAACGATGCCGACGGCCCCTATTTACTGCAATGGGCGCGCGAGCACCTGCCGCAATGGGAAGACGCCTTGCGCCAGCGCCTGGTGGCCTGGGGCGGCAATGCCAGCGGCCAGATGGTGGCCAATATCGACAATCTGGGCCATGTGCACCCCGACACCATGTGGTGGCACCACGACCTGGGCAGCGTGCGCGAACGCCCCTTCTCGCAGATCTGGAACGACATCAGCGACCCGCTCATGGCGGGGCTCAAGCAGCACCCGCGCCCTGTCCAGGGCCGCTGCGCCGGTTGCCAGTACCTCACGATCTGCAATGGCAACACCCGCGTGCGCGCACAGCAGCTCACGGGCAACCCCTGGTTCGAGGACCCCGGCTGCTACCTCACCGATGCCGAAGTGGGCGCATCCAGCACGCCCTTCGAATCCCCTGCCAAGCATGAGCGCCGTCGCACGATCGAGATTGCCCATGCGTAAACTAGAAATACCTTTCCCTGAGCGGCTACGCCGCTTCCCCCTTCTCTGCGCTATCGCGAAAAAGGTGGACACCGACGCGGCGAAGCGGCCCTTGCGCGGCAGCCGCTGGTCTGGACCGAGCCGTTATCTGGCGGCCTTGGGTCTGTTCTGGCTCGCGGGCCTGCACGCCCAAACCACCGAAGCCCTCCAGCCCAACGCCCCCGCCCTGTACCAGCAGCACTGCGCTGTATGCCACGGCGCGCAGCGCACCGGCATCATGGGCCCCGCGCTGCTGCCCGAGAGCCTGGAGCGTGTGCGCCCCGCCGAGGTGTTGCGCGTCATCCAGCAAGGGCGCCCCGCCACCCAGATGCCCGGGTTCTCCGAGCAGTTGGGCGACGCGGAGATTCGCGCCCTGGCCGCGTGGGTACGTACCCCCGTGGTGCCCGCGCCGCGCTGGGGCGAGGACGATATCCGGGCGTCACGCACGTTCACGCCCATGCCCGACGATGAGCCCGCCAAGCCGAAGTGGAACGCAGACCCGATGAACCTCTTCCTCGTCGTGGAAGGAGGCGACCACCATGTCTCGCTGCTCGACGGCGACCGCTTCGAGGTCATCACGCGCTTTGCCAGCCGCTATGCGCTGCATGGCGGCCCCAAGTTCACGCCGGACGGGCGCTACGTGTTCTTCGGTTCGCGCGACGGCTGGATCACCAAATACGACCTGTGGCGCCTGCGCGTGGTGGCCGAGGTGCGCGCGGGCCTGAACATGCGCAACGTGGCCGTGAGCGGCGACGGGCGCTGGGTGATGGCCGCCAACTACCTGCCCCACACGCTGGCGCTGTTCGATGCCGATCTGAACCTCGTGCAGACATACGCCGCAGCCACGCTCGACGGCAAGGCGAGTTCACGCGTTTCGGCCGTGTACGACGCCACGCCGCGCAAGAGCTTTGTGGTGGCGCTCAAGGACATCCCCGAGCTCTGGGAAATCTCGTACGACCGGAACGCGGCCCCCATCTACGATGGTCTGGTGCACGACTACAAGATGGGAGAGGCCATCGCCAAGCCCGGCTACCTGGGCGTGCGGCGCACCCCCCTGAGCGAGCCGCTGGACGACTTCTTCTTCGACCAGTCCTACCGCCACGTACTCGGCGCCACGCGCCCGCGCAGTGGCGCCGACGAACGCGCAAGCGCGCAGGTCGTAAACCTGGACATCCGGCGCAAGGTGGCCGATCTGCCCATCGCCGGCATGCCGCACCTGGGCTCGGGCATCACCTTCGCCTGGGGCGACACCACTGTGCTGGCCAGCCCCAACCTGGGCGGCGGGGCCGTGGACGTCATCGACATGCAGACCTGGAAGACGGTACGCACCATCGCCACGCCCGGCCCGGGTTTCTTCATGCGCAGCCATGAGGACACGCCCTACGCCTGGACCGACTCCATGATGAGCCCCACGGCCAAGGACACTCTGACCATCATCGACAAGCGCACGCTGCAGCCGGTGGCCCAGGTGCGCGAGCCCGGCAAGACGCTGGCGCACATCGAGTTCACCCGCGATGGCCGCTACGCCCTCGCCAGTGTCTGGGAAATGGACGGCGCACTGGTGGTCTACGACGCCGCCACCTTCAAGGAAGTCAAGCGCCTGCCCATGAAAAAGCCCGTGGGGAAATACAACGTCTGGAACAAGATCACCCGCAGTGAGGGCACATCGCACTGAACGATTTGAGATAGATCAAGTCAAAACCTAGGGGTCTCCCCTGTAATGCGCGCATGGACATCGCGCACTTCGACATACCGCGCTACCTTGCGGCGCTGCCCCTGTTCCAGGAAATGGCACCCCAGGAGCTGGAACGCCTGGGCACGGGTTGCCGGCTACGCCGCTATGCGCGCGGCGAGATGGTGTTCAGCGTTGGCATGCCCTGCGAGGAATTCCACGTCACCGTAATGGGGCAGGTGAAGCTGTTTGCACTGTCGCCAGCGGGGCAGGAGAAGGTGATCGAGCTTGCCGGCCCCGGCATCAGCTTCGCCGAGGCGCTGATGTTTACTGATCGTCCCTATATCGTGAACGCCCAGGCCCTGACCGATACCCTGCTGCTCTCTGTAGGCAAGGCGGCCGTGGTGCGCGAGATCGAGAACGAGCCGCGCTTTGCCATGCGCATGCTCGCCGGCATCTCGCGCCGCCTGCACGGCCTGGTGCATGACGTGCAGACCTATACGCTGCACAACGGCGCGCAGCGCGTGATCGGCTACCTGCTGCACGCCCTGCCCGAGGACGCGCCTCATCCCCCTACCGCGCCTGTGCCTCCGCAATGCCCGGCCCGCGCGGCACTGCAGTCCGTTGCTCCCGCACCGCCAGCCAGCGCGCGCAGCATCTCGCTGCCGGTGAGCAAGGCCACCATCGCTTCGCGGCTGTCGATCACGCCCGAGTATTTCTCTCGCGTACTGCACGACCTGGAGGCCGCCGGCCTGATCCACATCGACAAGCGCGACATCCACATCCCGGATACGGCGCGCCTGGCCAAATACCCGATGTAACCAGGCTCCGGGCCTGACAGGCTGCGCCTAGACGGCCAGCACGCCCGCCGCGCGCAACAGGCGCGCCGTCTCATACATGGGCAGGCCCATGATGCCGGAGTAACTGCCCGACAGGTGCTCCACATAGGCGGCGGCGCGCCCCTGGATCGCATAGGCGCCCGCCTTGCCCAGCGGCTCGCCCGTCGCCACGTAGTCCTGGATCTGCGCCGGCGACATGGGCGCAAAGCGCACGCGCGAGACTGACAGCGCCGTAAGGCGTCGGGGACCCACCTGCAGCGCGACGGCCGTCAATACGCGGTGTTCATGCCCCGCCAACTCCCCCAGCATACGCACCGCGTCGTGCGCATCCTCGGGCTTGCCGTAGATGGTGCGCCCCAGGGCCACGGTGGTGTCGGAGCACAGAATGGGCGCTGGCGACAGCCCGCGCCGCGCATGGCGCACCACGGCAGCGTCCAGCTTGAGCCCCGTCACCCGCTCGACATAGGTCGTGGGCGCCTCACCAGGCAGCACGGCTTCAATGGCCTCGGCATCCTCGGCCTCGTCCCCCGCCGCGTTGGGCAGCAGCAGCTCATGGCGCACCCCCAGCTGCTCCAGCAACTGGCGGCGCCGCGGGCTCTGGGAGGCCAGGTAGATGAAGCGGTTTTCTTGAGTCAAATGTGCCTCCAGCGCCCGACCAGCAAGCGCGAGCAGCTATCAAATCTGAAGTTATTCGCGATGGTACGGGTGCCCGGCATTCACCGACCAAGCACGGTAGAGCTGCTCGATAAGCAACACGCGCACCATGGCATGCGGCAGCGTCAGGTCCGACAGGCGGATGCGCTCATGCGCGGCCTGCCGAAACGCAGGCTCCAGCCCATCGGGACCGCCGATCACCAGGGCCACATCATCCCCCCCGAGCTGCCAGTCCTTCAGCCGCTGGGCCAGGGCCTTGGTGGTGAGACTCGTGCCCCGCTCGTCCAGCACCACCACACGCGTGCCACGCGGGATGGCCGCTTCGATACGCTCGCGCTCGGCAGCATAGAGCGTCTCCAGCGTCTTGGAGCCGCGCGGCTCGGTCTTGACGGCCTTGAGCTCGACCTTCAGCTCGGGCGGGAATCGCTTGGCATAGTCGTCATAGGCCGTCTGCGCCCAGTCGGGAACCCGCTGGCCCACGGCCACGATCAGCAGCTTCATGGGTCAGCGAAAGGCTTAGGCCTTCTTGCGTGCGGGGGCCTTCTTCGCAACAGCCTTGCCGGTGGATTTGGCGACCGGCTTGCGTGCCGTGGTGGTAGCGGCGGCCTTGGCGGGTGCCTTCTTGGCCACAGGCTTGTTCACCACGACGGTCTTCACCGCGTTCTTGACAGCTGGCTTCTTCGCCGCCACGGGCTTTGCCGTGGTCTTCTTCGCTGCGGGTTTGGATGCGGCCTTGACCGGTGCCTTCTGTGCCTTGCCAGCGGGCTTGGATGCGGTCTTCACTGCGGATTTCGCTGCCGGTTTGGCCGCCGCGGGAGCTGCCGCCTTGGCCGGCTTCTGGCCAGCTGCGGCCTTCTTGGCGGCCGGCTTGCGCGCGGGTGCCTCGTCGTCGCCTTCCGAGGCCATGATCTTGCGCGGCTTGGCAGCGCCCAGCTTCAGGCGCACGGGCTTCTCGCCCCAGATCTCCTCCAGCCGGTAGTACTGGCGGATGGCGGGCTGCATGACGTGCACCACGGCCTGGCCGCAGTCCACGATGATCCATTCGCCGTTGTCCTCGCCCTCGCTGCGCGGCTTGGGGAACCCGGCCTTGCGCACGGCGTCGCGCACGCTGGCCGCCAGCGCCTTGGTCTGGCGGTTGGAGCTGCCGGTGGCGACGACCACGCGCTCGAACAGCGGCGAGAGATGCTCGGTGTTGAAGACCTGGATGTCTTGCGCCTTGACGTCTTCCAGGCCATCGACGATGGCGCGCTGGAGCTTGGTGACGTCTTTCTTGGCGGCGGTTTCCGATTTGCTGGAAGTGGTCATCAGGTGGTCTTCAGTGAAGGAATGGAATCAATATAGCCTGCAAGCACCGCCACGGCCAAGGGGGGCGCGGAGCGGTTGTCAGGGCATGTTTCAGATATCAAAAACGGGTCTGGCGCTTGATGATCAAGCGCAGGCAGCTATTGAAATTATAGTTACCCGCGCTCACACACTCAGATCCAGTCGCGGCGCTGCAGAAAGCGCTCGGTCAACAGCGCCTCGGGCGAGCCCGGCTGCGGCTCGCGCTGGTAGGACCAGGCCGCCAGCGGCGGCATGGACAGCAGGATGGATTCCGTGCGCCCACCCGACTGCAGGCCGAAGTGCGTGCCGCGGTCCCACACCAGGTTGAACTCCACATAGCGGCCACGCCGGTAGAGCTGGAACTCGCGTTCGCGCTCGCCATGGTCCATGTGCATGCGCCGCTGCACGATGGGCAGGTAAGCGCCCAGGAAGGCATCGCCCACGCTCTGCGTCATGGCCAGGCTCTGCTCGAAGCCCAGCTCCGCGAAGTCGTCAAAGAAGATGCCGCCCACGCCGCGCTGCTCATTGCGGTGCTTAAGGTAGAAGTACTCGTCGCACCAGGTCTTGAAGCGCGGGTACAGGCCTTCGCCGAAGGGTGCGAGCGCATCGCGGCAGGCACGGTGAAAGTGCACCGCATCCTCGTCGAAACCGTAGTACGGCGTGAGGTCCATGCCGCCGCCGAACCAGCAGATGGGGCCCTGGCCTGCCTGACCTGCCGCTTCTGTGCCGGCCGCACCTGTGCCGGCCGCACCTGTGCCGGCCGCACCTGTGCCGGCTGCGATCATGCGCACGTTCATGTGCACCGTGGGCACATAGGGGTTGCGCGGGTGAAACACCAGCGACACGCCCATGGCCTCGAACGGCGCACCCGCCAGCTCCGGCCGGTGCTGCGTGGCCGAGGGCGGCAGACGCGGCCCGCTCACATGCGAGAAGCCGCAGCCCGCGCGCTCGAACACGCGCCCACCTTCCAGGATGCGCGTGATGCCGTCGCCCTGCAGTGCAGAGCCGCTTTCGCGCCGCCAGGCATCGGACCGAAAGCGCGCCCCGCCGTGGCTTTGCGGCCCCTCGATGTCCTCCAGCGCGCTGGTGATGCGCGCCTGCAGGCCCTCCAGATAGCCGCGCACGCGGGCCACGGTGTCCGCCGTGTTGAAGGTGGGTTTTTGTGTGGTCATCCGTTGGCCTTCACCGCGCGGTGGCCAATGTCGTGGCGGTACTGCGCGCCGTCAAAGTGAATGCCGCGCGCCACGTCATACACGCGCTGCTGTGCCTGCTTGACGCTGTCGGCCAGCGCCGTCACGCACAGCACGCGCCCGCCACTGGTCCGCACCACGCCGTCCACGAGCTGTGTGCCGGCGTGGAAGACCATGGCGTCGTCCGCGTCCTGCGGCAGGCCGGTGATGGCGTCGCCCTTGCGCGGGTTCTCGGGATAGCCCTGGGCAGCCATCACCACGCCCAGCGCCGTGCGGCGATCCCATTGCAGTTCCACCTGGTCGAGCTTGCCGTCCACGGCCGCCCCCAGCACCTCCACCAGGTCGCTCTTGAGGCGCATGAGGATGGGCTGTGTCTCGGGGTCGCCCATGCGGCAGTTGAACTCCAACGTTTTGGGATGGCCCGTCGCGTCGATCATCAGGCCGGCATACAGAAAGCCCGTGTAGGGGATGCCGTCTTTTTCCATGCCACGGATGGTGGGTAGGATCACCTCGCGCATGGCGCGCGCATGCACATCGGCCGTGACCACCGGCGCAGGCGAATACGCGCCCATGCCACCGGTGTTGGGGCCTTGGTCGCCATCCTTCAGGCGCTTGTGGTCCTGGCTGGTGGCCAGCGCCAGGACGTTCTTGCCGTCGCACAGCACGATGAACGAGGCTTCCTCACCTTCGAGGAACTGCTCGATCACCACGCGGGCGCCGCCTTCGTTGTGGGCCACGCCGTACTTGTTGTCCACCAGCATGAAGTCCACGGCGTCGTGGGCCTCCTGCAGCGTCATGGCTACCACTACGCCCTTGCCCGCCGCCAGGCCGTCGGCCTTGATGACGATGGGTGCGCCCAGACGGTTCACGTAGGCATGCGCGGCCTGCGGGTCGGTGAAGGTCTCGTACTCGGCCGTGGGGATGCCGTGGCGCTTCATGAAGGCCTTGGAGAAGGCCTTGGAGCTTTCCAGTTGCGCGGCAGCCTGCGTGGGGCCGAAGATGCGCAGGCCGTGGGTACGGAACTCGTCCACCACGCCAGCGGCCAGCGGTGCCTCGGGGCCGACCACGGTGAGTGCGATCTTCTGCGCCTGCGCCCACTCGCGCAGGGCCGTCACGTCGCTGATGGGCACGTTCTCATACTTTGGCGACAGCGCCGTGCCGCCGTTGCCGGGCGCCACGTACACCTTGGAGGTCTTGGGGGACTGGCTCAGCTTCCAGGCCAGTGCGTGTTCCCGGCCGCCGCCGCCAATGACTAGGATTTTCATAGGGTGTCGGTGCTCAAGTTCCTAGAGCTCTGCGTTGTGGTAGACCTCTTGCACATCGTCGAGGTCTTCGATCATGTCCAGGAGCTTTTGCATGCGCGCGACATCGTCGCCCTCCAGGGCGATGGTGTTCTCGGGGCGCATGGTGACCTCGGCCACCTCCGGCTGAAGGCCCGCAGCCCCCAGCGCATCGCGCACCGCCTCGAAATCGCCGGGCGCGGTCAGCACCTCGATGGCGCCCTCATCATCGGTGATCACGTCCTCGGCGCCCGCCTCCAGGGCCACTTCCATGACCTTGTCCTCGCTGGTGCCGGGGGCGAAGATGATCTGGCCCACGTTCTTGAACTGAAAGGCCACGGAGCCTTCCGTGCCCATGTTGCCGCCGTACTTGCTGAAGGCGTGGCGCACTTCAGCCACGGTGCGCACGCGGTTGTCGGTCATGGTGTCCACGATGATCGCGGCGCCGCCGATGCCGTAGCCCTCGTAGCGGATTTCCTCGTAGCTCACGCCTTCCAGCGTGCCCGAGGCCTTGTCGATGTTGTACTTGATGCGGTCGGCCGGCATGTTGGCGGCCTTGGCCTTGTCGATGGCCAGGCGCAGACGCGGGTTGGCCGAGGGGTCGCCGCCGCCCGTGCGCGCCGCGACGGTGATTTCACGAATGATGCGGGTCCAGATCTTTCCGCGCTTTTCATCCTGGCGCCCCTTGCGGTGCTGGATGTTGGCCCATTTACTGTGTCCTGCCACTGCAGCGTCCTTTGATTGATTTAATCTTGCGGCCGCGATTTTACTTTTGACTCACCCCATCACTACCGCCATGTCCGAACCTCTCCTGATTGCACAGCGTGATTCCACGCAATGCCACCTGCTGCCGGGCCTGGCCAACCGGCACGGCCTGATCACCGGCGCCACCGGCACCGGCAAGACCGTGACGCTGCAGACGCTGGCCGAGCAGTTCTCGCGCATCGGCGTGCCGGTGTTCATGGCCGACGTGAAGGGCGATCTCACCGGCATCAGCCAGAAGGGCAGCATTGGCGAGAAGCTGGGCAAGACGCTGGCCGACCGCGGCTTGGCCGCGCCCGAGCCCACGGCCTGCCCCACCACGCTGTGGGATGTGTTCGGCACGCAGGGCCACCCCGTGCGCGCCACCATCTCGGACATGGGGCCGCTCTTGCTGGGGCGCATGCTGAACCTGAACGAAACCCAGCTGGGCGTGCTGAACCTGGTGTTCAAGATCGCGGACGACAACGGCCTGCTGCTGCTGGACCTGAAGGACCTGCGCGCCATGCTCACCTACGTGGGCGACAACGCCAAGGAGTTCACCACCGAGTACGGCAACATCTCCACGGCCAGCGTGGGCGCCATCCAGCGCGGGCTGCTGCAGATCGAGACGCAGGGCGGCGACCAGTTCTTTGGCGAGCCCATGCTCAACATCCAGGACTTCATGCAGACCGTGGACGGGCGCGGCGTGGTCAACATCCTGGCGGCCGACAAGCTCATGAATTCGCCGCGCCTGTACGCCACGTTCCTTCTGTGGATGCTGTCGGAGCTGTTCGAACAACTGCCCGAGATCGGCGACCCCGAAAAGCCCAAGCTGGTGTTCTTCTTCGACGAAGCCCACCTGCTGTTCAACGAGGCGCCCAAGGTGCTCGTGGAGCGTATCGAACTGGTGGTGCGCTTGGTGCGTTCCAAAGGGGTCGGCGTGTATTTCGTCACCCAGAACCCGCTGGACATCCCCGACAGCGTGCTGGCCCAGCTGGGCAACCGCGTGCAGCACGCGCTGCGCGCCTTCACCCCGCGCGACCAGAAGGCCGTGAAGGCCACGGCCACCACCATGCGCCCCAAGGCGGGCCTGGACATCGAGGCCGCCATCACCGAGCTGGCCGTGGGCGAGGCGCTGGTGAGCTTTCTCGACGCCAAGGGCCGCCCCAGCGAGACCGAGCGCGTGTACGTGCTGCCGCCCGGCAGCCAGATCGGCCCCATCACCGACGTGCAGCGCCGCGCACTCATCGGCGGATCGCTCGTCGCGGGCACCTACGAGCAGGCCGTGGACCGCGAATCTGCCTACGAGAAGCTGCGCGGCCGCGCCGAGCAGGCTGCCAGCAACGCCCCCAGCGCCCCCGGCAACGGCACGGCACAGGGCGACAGCGGCCTCATGGGCGGCCTGAACGACGTGCTGTTCGGCAGCACCGGGCCGCGCGGCGGCAAGCGCGACGGCCTGGTGCAGACCATGGCCAAGTCGGCCGTACGCACCATGGGCACCAGCCTGGGCAAGGAAATACTGCGCGGCGTGCTGGGCGGCATCTTCGGCGGTAGGAAGCGTTGAGGCGTTCCAAGCCAAATTCAGCTCCGGCGCTCTACTATCAAGCGCTAACAGCTATTATTTAAGGAGCATTCAATGATCGACCTGTACTACTGGACCACGCCCAACGGCCACAAGATCACCCTCTTCCTGGAAGAAAGCGGCCTGCCCTACCGCGTGCACTCGGTGAACATCGGCCGGGGCGAGCAGTTCGCGCCGGACTTCCTGCGCATCGCGCCCAACAACCGCATCCCCGCCATCGTGGACCAGGCGCCCGCGGATGGCGGCGCGCCGCTGTCGGTGTTCGAGTCCGGCGCCATCCTGCTGTACCTGGCCGACAAGACCGGCCGGTTCATCCCGCAGGACCTGCGCGGGCGCAACGAGGCGCTGCAGTGGCTGTTCTGGCAAATGGGCGGCCTGGGGCCCATGGCCGGGCAGAACCACCACTTCACGCAATACGCGCCTGAGCCGGTGCCCTACGCCATCGACCGCTACGTGAAGGAAACCGCGCGCCTGTACGGCGTGCTGGACAAGCACCTGGCCGACGGGCGCGACTACATCGCAGGGGACTATTCCATTGCCGACATGGCCTGCTATCCCTGGATCGTGCCGCATGAGAGGCAGCGCCAGGACCTGGCGGATTTCCCGCACCTGCGGGCCTGGTTCGAGCGCATCCAGGCACGGCCCGCCACCGGCCGCGCCTACGCGCTGGCACAGGCCATCAATACCGCGCCCACGGTGGACGAGGCGGCCAAGAAGATCCTCTTCGGCCAGGACGCCGGCACGGTGCGCCGCTAACCAAGCACCGAGGCGCCCATGAAAAAAAGCCGCTGTTCAGCGGCTTTTTCGTGGGTGGACGGGGGCCTCGGCGGCACGGTGCATCGCGTGCATCAGTCCACGAGCCCCACGAACACGTTCTGCACGTCGTCGTTGTTCTCGATGCCCGCCAGGAAGGCCTGCACTTCCTCCTGCGCCTCGGGCGAAAGGCTGGCCATGCTCACCGGGTTCTTGGCCTTATAGCCCAGCTTGACCGACAGCACCTTGAAGCCGAAGCCCGGCAATGCCTTGGCCACCGCGTCCAGGTCCGAGGGGTCGGTCAGGAACAGGGTCTGGCCCTCTTCCTCGCCGGGCTCGAAGTCCTGGGCACCGGCCTCGATGGCGGCCAACTCCGCGTCGGCGCCGGCTTGCTCGGGCTCGCCCTCGATCATGCCCACGTGGTCGAAGTCCCAGGCCACGGCGCTCATCTGCCCCTTGCGAAAGCACACGCGCATCTCGGGCGCCGTGCGGTTCACGTTGTCGGTCAGGCACTCCACCATCACCGGCACCTGGTGCGGGGCAAAGCCCTCGTAGATCACGCGCTCGTAGTTCACCGCGTCACCCCCCACGCCCGAACCCTTCTTGATGGCACGCTCCAGCGTGTCCTTGGGCATGGACGCCTTGCGCGCCGCCTCGATGGCCAGGCGCAGGCGCGAATTGCCGGCCGGGTCGGCCCCCGCGCGCGCGGCGACGATGATTTCCTTGACCAGCTTCCCAAAAAGCCTGCCCTTGGCATCGGCGACCAGCGCCTTGCCCTTTGCCTTCCATTGCGCGCCCATGGCTGCGATTCCTTTGCTTGGAGCCAACAAAAAATGCGGCCTGCGCCGCAGCGGCAAAGTGTATACCTCGCCGCCAGACCGGCTGGACCGCGACAGAGGGGCGCCTGCCGGCGGCGCCGCGCGAGATGGCGCTTCTTTGCTATGCATCAAATAGCTGCCTGCGCTTGCTCTACAAGCGCTGCAGGCCGATTTCGCTCTGTGCCCGATGACCGCCGCACCGTCGCGCAAGCGACGCCCCGGCCCGCCGGCCACTCCTACAGTCGTGCCATGAACACCCTCACCTGCTTCACCCTCACCGTCACCGACCACGTGGCCCACCTGGTGCTGAACCGCCCCGAGGCCATGAACACCATGCACCCGCAGTTCTGGCGCGAGCTGGACGCCGTGCTAGCCGACCTGCACCGCGGCGGCGATGCGCGCGCGCTGGTCATCAGCAGCACGGGCAAGCACTTCAGCGCGGGCATGGCGCTGGAGACCTTCGGCGGCGCGATCACGCTGGACGACCGCAGCCCCGAGGGGCGCGCCGCCGTGTTCGACCTGCTGACGGACATGCAGGCCACCTTCACGCGCATCGAGGAGCTGCGCATCCCCGTGATCGCGGCCATCCACGGCGGCTGCATCGGTGGCGCGCTGGACATGGTGGCGGCCGCCTGCATCCGCTATGCCACGCGCGATGCCTTCTTCTGCATCCAGGAGATCAACATCGGCATGGTGGCCGACGTGGGCAGCCTGCAGCGCCTGCCCAAACTCATGCCGCTGGGCCTGCTGAACGAGCTCGCCTACACCGGCCGCCGCCTGCCGGCCGAGCGCGCCCTGGAATGCGGACTGGTCACGCAGCTGTTCGACTCGCACGAAGCGCTGGTGGCCGGCGCCCTGGCCTGCGCGAACGAGATTGCCACCAAGCCTCCGGTGGCCGTCTGGGGCACCAAACAGGCCGTGCGCTATGCGCGGGACCACGGCGTACACGACAGCCTGCGCCAGATGGGCTGGCTGCAGGGTGCCATCTGGAGCAACCGCCACGTGGGCGAGGCCGTCTCCGCCATGCAGGCCAAGCGCGCGGGCGACTTCCCGGCGCTGGCGCCGCTCAAGCGCTTCAGCGAACTCGGCTGACGCACGCGCCGCGCGGCCCCGGTTTCAAAGTTGATAGCTGGGCGCGCTTGCTGCAAGGGCGTTGCAGGCCAATCGAGGCATATACCGCCGGGTGTCGGGCTATGATGCGGCAACCCGCCTGCGGCGCGGCACCGCGCCGCGTTTCCATTCACCAGCGTTCGCCCACAGCCATGCACCTGCCGCGCCCTCCGCTGCCCACCTACGACGACGTTGCCGAAGCGGCCCATCGCCTCAAGGGCATGGCACACCGCACGCCGGTGCTGAGTTCCAGCACGTTGGATGTGCTGCTCGGCGCGCAGGTGTTCTTCAAGTGCGAGAACCTGCAGCGCATGGGCGCGTTCAAGTTCCGCGGCGCGTTCAACGCACTGGTGCAGTTCAGCGAGGCGCAGCGCCAGCGCGGCGTGATCGCGTTCTCGTCGGGCAACCATGCACAGGCCATCGCGCTGTCGGCGCGGCTGCTGGAAATTCCCGCAGTCATCGTCATGCCGGAGGATGCGCCGCTTGCAAAGATAGCCGCCACGCGCGGCTACGGCGCCGAGGTGGTCACCTACAACCGCTTCACCGAAGACCGCGAGGCCATCAGCCGCCGCCTGGCCACCGAGCGCGGCATGACGCTGATTCCGCCCTTCGACCACGCCCACGTGATCGCCGGCCAGGGCACGGTGGCCAAGGAACTGTTCGAGGACGTGCCGCACCTGGACTACCTGTTCGTGCCTCTGGGCGGCGGCGGCCTGCTGTCGGGCTGCCTGCTGGCAGCCCGCGAACTGGCGCCGCAGTGCAAGGTGGTCGGCGTGGAGCCCGAGACCGGCAACGACGGACAGCAGTCCCTCAACGCAGGCCACGTGGTGCGCATCGACACACCGCAGACGATTGCCGACGGTGCGCAGACGCAGGCACTGGGCGCGCTCACCTTCCCCCTCATCCACGCCGGCGTTTCTGACATCGTGACCGCCACCGACGCGCAGCTCATGAGCGCGATGCACTTCTTTGCCGAACGCATGAAGATCGTGGTCGAGCCCACGGGCGCGCTGGGACTGGCGGGCGCGTGCCATGGCGGCGTGCGGCTGCAGGGCAAGCGCGTGGGCGTCGTCATCAGCGGCGGCAACGTGGACATGACCCGCTACGCACAGCTGCTGACCGCGGCGTCGGCAGATTGACCTGAGGCGGATGGGCCGCTGGCCGGCGGTGCGTCGGCGCTGCCCGCGCGCAGGGGCTTGGCGCCAGAGTGCAAAATTCCGGCTCCGATCTTTTTTTCTACCCCAATAAGAGGCACCAGCCCATGAGCAACGTCCACGTCATCGACCACCCCCTGGTACAGCACAAGCTGACCCTGATGCGCAAGAAGGACGCCAGCACCAACAGCTTCCGCCGCCTGCTGGGCGAGCTGTCCACCCTGATGGCTTACGAAGTCACGCGCGACATGCCGCTGCAGGACATCCAGATCGAAACCCCCCTGGAGACCATGACCGGCAAGGTCATCGACGGCAAGAAGCTCGTGCTCGTGTCCATCCTGCGCGCGGGCAACGGCTTCCTGGACGGCATGCTCAACGTGGTGCCGGGCGCGCGCATCGGCCACATCGGCCTGTACCGCGACCCGGACACGCTGCAGCCGGTCGAGTACTACTTCAAGATGCCCTCCGAGATGGCCGAGCGCGACATCATCGTCGTGGACCCGATGCTGGCCACCGGCAACTCCGCCGCCGCGGCCGTCGCGCGCCTCAAGCAACTGCAGCCGCGCTCGATCAAGTTCGTGTGCCTGCTGGCTGCACCCGAGGGCGTGGCCACGCTGCAAAAGGCCCACCCCGACGTGCCCATCTACACCGCCGCCATCGACCGCGAACTCAACGACCACGGTTACATACTGCCCGGCCTGGGCGATGCGGGCGACCGCATCTTCGGCACCAAGTAACGCGCTGGCGACAGGCGCTGCCCCGACCCTGGCCGCGCCGGTCGCTCCTACTTCAGACCATTTCGGACGATTTCGGACAACGTCGGCTACTGCGGCACCACCTGACCCACCGTGGCCGATGGCGCGGCCTGGCCCGCGGGTAGCGCCGGGCCGCCCGCGGCCTGGGCGTCGCGCCAGCCAGCCATGAGGTCATTGGCCATGGCCTGCAGCAACCGCTTTTCCCGCTCATCGAACGCGCGCGGCGCGGTGTCCATCAGGCACAGCGTGCCCAGCGCATGGCCCGCCGCGTCGCGCAGCGGAACGCCCGCGTAAAAGCGCAGACCCTGCTCGCGCAGCGCCGGATTGCCGGCAAAGCGCGCATCCCGCGCAATGTCGAGCACCACCAGCGACCGCTGCCGCGCCACCACATGCCCGCACAGCGACAGGCCGCGCGGCAGGCCCTGACCCGCCGAGCAGGCCTGCCCCCCGCCGGCCGCCAACGGGCCGTGCGCACACAGCGTGACCTGCCGCTCGCGATCCACCAGCGACACCATCGCCAACGGTACGTCGAAGATGTCGGCCGCGCGCTGGGCCGTGTGCTGGCACAACTGCTGCAGCGCGGGGCTGTCGAGCACGCCGCTGGCCTGCAGGGCGCGCAGGCGCGCCTCGTCGTCCGCGGGAATGGGCGCGGGGGTGTAGGCGCCTTCCACGCTGGCGCCCTGCAGCTGCGCCACCTGGGCCAGGGTTTCCTCCAGCGACAGCGCCAGCGCGTCGGCGCCCAGTTGGGCACTCAGCTCGTCCTGCGGCTGGGACTGCACCCCACCCCACAGCGCCAGCACGATGTGCACATGCGGCCAGCGGCGCTTGAGCCTGCGGCACAGGTGCCGCGCGGCGGCGGTGGGCTCGGGCGCGAGCCACACCACGCAGACCACGCGCACGGCGTCCAGGTCCAGGCCATCCAGATGTTCGGCGCTCATGGCGCCCTCCACGCGCGCCAGCGCCGGGCAATGCTGCAGCGACAGCGCATGCGCCAGCATGCGCGCCGCGAACAGGTCTACCTCCCACTTGCCGCCCAGGCACACCACCGGCTCTTGCGCAGCGGCGTCGGGCACCGGGTACTGCTCCTCCAACTCGTCCAGCAGCGCGTCCATGCCTTCGACCAGGCGCAGGCGGTGCTCGGGCGTGGCCACCTGCGCATGGTCACCCACGGCCATGCGCAGCACGGGCACGCCCACCTGGCCGTAGAAAGCGGGCACGGCGCCCTTCAGGGCCTCGATGCGGGTGGTGCTCAGCTCGATGGCCTCCGCCGCGTCGCCCGCCAGCAGTCGCTGGTAGATGCGCGTGGGCTCGTCCAGCACCGGCCGGCTGCCCAGCAGCACCTCCAGGAAGGCCAACTGCGGCAGGTAGCGGCCGATCACCAGCAGGCACACGGTGAGCGGCGTGGACATGATGAGCCCCACCGGCCCCCACAGCGCCGCCCAGAAGGTGGCCGCCACGATGAGCGACAGCGCCGACAGCCCGGTGCTGGACCCATACAGCCAGGGCTCGATGACGTTGTTGCTCACCAGTTCCAGCAGCACGATGAGGCCGAGCGTCCACAGCACCAGATCCCAGCCCGGGTCCACCGCGAAAGCGAGGGTGAGCGGAAACGCCGCAGCGATGAACGGCCCCAGGTAGGGCACGAAGCGCATCACCGCGGCCAGCGACCCCCACAGCACGGCACCGGGCACGCCGATGAGCCACAGGCCCGCCGCCATGGGAATGCCGTAGGTCACGTTCACCAGCAGTTGCATGGTCAGGTAGCGCGTGATGCGGTCGCCCGCCTCGTCCATGGCATCGGTGGCGCGGTGCAGATTGCCCCCCCACAGGCGCAGCAGGCGGTCGCGCAGGTCTACACGGTCCAGCAGGATGAAGATCACGAACACCAGCACCAGGCCCGCCTGGGTGAGCGGCCCACTGACCGCCGAGAGCGCGGCCATGAGCTGGTTGGCGGGCGACAGCACGGGCGGCTGCACCTGCACCTTTTGCACGGCCGGCGCGCGCGTGGCACCCGACAAGGCGGGAGCGGCCGCCTCCACCTCGCGCTGCACGATGTCGAAGGTGCGCTTGGCGCCGTCGAACATGCCGGGCGCGCGCAACTCCTGACGCAGGCTGCGCAGCTTCTTGCGGATGGTGCTCTGGTAGGAGGGCAGCTGCGCGCTCAGCTCGCGCGCCTCGTTACCCACGAACAGCGCCCCCACGCCCAGCACCATCAGCATTGCCATCACCACCGCGATGACCGAGGGCAGGCGCGGCAGGCCCATGCGCTTGAGCTGCGCCACCAGCGGCTCCAGCACGAAGCTCAGCAGGAACGCCAATGCCAGCGGCACCAGCAGCGTGCGGCCGAAATACAGGCCCGCGACCACCAGCGCCGCGATCACCAGGCCGATCATGAACCGCAGGCTGGGCACCGTGGCGTCCAAGGCCGTGGCGGTGTGCACGGTGCGCTGCGGCGGATAGCCCGAAGCGGTGGCGCCGCGCGCCGCCCCCGTATCCCTGGCCGGCCTGGAATCGGTCGGCTCCTGCGGCCCGCTGTTGCCCATGGCGTTGTCCCCTTGCATCGCTTCTCGAAGTCGTTTCCGGCGCGTATTGTCTGCTGCGCGGCCCCGCGCCCCTGTAGGCGGCAGCCGCCACAGAATGCACGCGGGCGGACGACTGACAGCGCACGCCGTGCACCGCGCCGCCCGCAGGGCGCTCCGCCCTACCGATCAATGACCTAAAATAGCCCCAGCGCGCTTGCAGCAAGCGCGAGCAGCTATCAAAATAAAAGCGCCTCTGCCGCACCGCCCCGTCGGCACGCACCTACCGGCCTACCCGAACAAAACCACCGCGCCGCCGCCTTGACCGCCACCGCCACTCCCCTGATTGCCGCCGGCACCCTGCTGGGCGGCATCGGCCTGTTCCTGCTGGGCATGACCATGCTGACCGACGGGCTCAAGCTGGCGGCCGGGCGCGCGCTGGAGCGCATCCTGGCCGCCTGGACGCGCACGCCGCTGCACGGGCTGGTGACGGGAGTGGCACTCACGGCGCTGGTGCAATCGTCCACCGCCATGACGGTGGCGGCCATCGGTTTCGTCAACGCGGGGTTGCTGGACTTCAGCTCCGCGCTGTGGGTGGTGTTCGGCTCCAATCTGGGTTCATCGGTCACCGGCTGGCTCGTGGCGTGGCTAGGCTTTGCGGTGAAGGCCGATGCCTTCGCGCTGCCCTTCATCGGCATCGGCATGGCGCTGCAAATCACCGGCAGCGGCACGCGGCGCGGGGCGCTGGGCCAGGCGGTGGCGGGGTTCGGCGTGCTGTTCCTGGGTATCGAACTGCTGCGCCAGGGCTTCACCGGGCTGGGTCCGCAGGCGCTGCCACCGCTGTCCAGCGACCTGCCGGGCCTGGCGCTGGCAGTGCTCATCGGCCTGGGCATGACGGTGGTGCTGCAGGCCTCGTCGGCCACGCTGGCGGTGGTGCTGACGGCCGTGGCGGGCGGCTCGCTGGCGGTGGAAGTGGGCGCGGGCGTGGTCATCGGCGCCAACGTGGGCACCACGCTCACGGGCATCCTGGCCGCCATCCACGCCACGTCCAACGCGCGGCGCCTGGCGGCGGCACACGTGCTGTTCAACGTGGTGACGGCCGCGGCGGCCCTGGCGCTGCTGTCGCCCCTGCTCGCGGCCATCCACCACCTGGGCGTATGGCTCACGGGTGAGGGAGACGCAGTGACGCAGCTCGTGATCTTCCACACCGCGTTCAACCTGCTGGGCGTTCTGCTCATGTGGCCGCTGTCGGGGCCGCTCGCGCGCTTTCTGCTGGCACGCTTTCGCTCGGCGGACGAAGACGTGGCCCGTGCGCAGTTCCTGGACCACAACGTGGCCGCCGTGCCCGCGCTGGCCCTGCAGGCGCTGCGCCGCGAGATGGCGCGCGTAGGCCACCTGGCACTGCAGCTGGCGTCGGATGCCACCCGCATGGCGCCCGTCGCCCTGCCCTGGCAACCGGCCGGCGCACAGGCCGCGAGCCAGCTCACGCGCCAGTTGCAGGCGCTGGAGCAGCTGCAGCAGCAGGTGGGCGCGTTTGTGAGCGACGTGAGCCGCCAGCCGCTGTCGCGCGACGTGGCCGACCAGATGCCCGAGCTGCTGCGCATTGCGGGCTACTACGACACGCTGGCGCGTGTCATGCACCAGGTGGGCCAGCAGGCGCTGCGCGTCACACACCCCGCAACGGTGGCGCCCACCACGCCCGAAGGCCACCCCCTGGCCGCACTGCCCCTGGCCTTCACCGCGGCGCTGGATTTCTTTGCTGCCGCTGATCCCAAGGCCCACGACCTGGACCAGGTGAACACCGCACACGCCGTGTTCGACGCGGCGTACGAAGCCGCCAAGGCCGCCGTGCTGCGCGCGGGTGCCCAGGGCTTGCTGGAAGTGACGGCCGCGCACGAGTGGACGGGCCTGCTGGGCGACCTGCGCCGCGCCGTGGAACAGGCCCACAAGGCCGCGCAGCATCTGGCGGCCCTGCCGCGTCTCAAGCCCACCCCGCCCGCCAACGGCCCCACAGGCGGCACACCCGGCGCCGAGTGATCCGCGAGAGTAGATCATGCAAAAAGTGCCTGAAACGCCCTTACATACTGCGCTATCCGCTATATAAAACATAGCAATCCGAGCACACCCGTACGGCTGCACTCCCAGCGGGTGTTCCGTCATGGGTCGGCGCACTGTTGCGTTATGGCACACGGCTGCGCCGCTGCGGCACAGCCGCGGCACGCCCCACCGCCCCCTTCCCTCTGCAGCCGTGCTGGCACGGCGCTTGCACTGAGGCACTGCCGCCGCCGCATCGGTGGCATTCCTTCACAAGCACTCAGGAGACACCACATGAACATGGCCGAAATCGCCAGCCTTGGCATCGCCAATCCCTACAAGCAGCAGTACGGCAACTACATCGGCGGGCAGTGGGTGGCGCCCGTGGACGGGCAGTACTTCGAGAACATCTCGCCCATCAACGGCCAGAAGTTCACGGCCGTGCCGCGCTCCAACAGCAAGGACATCGACGCCGCACTGGACGCCGCGCACAAAGCCAAGGCCGCGTGGGGCCGCACCTCGACCACCGAGCGTGCCAACATCCTGAACCGGATCGCCGACCGCATGGAGGCCAACCTGCTGCAGATCGCCGTGGCCGAGACCATCGACAACGGCAAGCCGCTGCGCGAGACCATGGCAGCCGACATTCCGCTGGCCATCGACCACTTCCGCTACTTCGCCGGCGCCGTGCGCGCGCAGGAGGGCGGCATCAGCGAGATCGACGCCGACACCATCGCCTACCACTTCCATGAACCGCTGGGCGTGGTCGGGCAGATCATTCCGTGGAACTTCCCCATCCTGATGGCGGTGTGGAAGCTCGCCCCCGCGCTGGCTGCGGGCAACTGCGTGGTGCTGAAACCCGCGGAGCAGACGCCCGCCTCCATCTTGGTGCTGATGGAGATCATTGGCGACCTGCTGCCGCCGGGCGTGGTCAACGTGGTCAACGGCTTTGGCCTGGAGGCCGGCAAGCCGCTGGCCTCCAGCAACCGCATCGCAAAAATAGCCTTCACCGGCGAGACCACCACCGGCCGGCTCATCATGCAGTACGCCAGCCAGAACATCATTCCCGTGACGCTGGAGCTGGGCGGCAAGAGCCCCAACATCTTCTTTGAGGACGTGATGTCCGCCGACGACGGCTTCTTCGACAAGGCGCTGGAAGGCTTTGCGATGTTCGCGCTGAACCAGGGCGAGGTCTGCACCTGCCCCAGCCGCGCGTTGATCCAGGAATCGATCTACGAGCGCTTCATGGAGCGCGCGCTCAAGCGCGTGGCCGCCATCCAGCAAGGCCACCCGCTGGACAAGAACACCATGATCGGCGCCCAGGCCTCGCAGGAGCAACTGGAAAAGATCCTTTCTTACCTGGACCTGGGCAAGCAGGAAGGCGCCCAGTGCCTCATCGGCGGCGCGCGCAACACCGCCCTGGGCGGCGACCTGGCCGGCGGCTACTACGTGCAGCCCACGGTGTTCAAGGGCCACAACAAGATGCGCATCTTCCAGGAGGAAATCTTCGGCCCCGTGGTCTCGGTGACCACCTTCAAGACCGAAGAAGAGGCGCTGGAGATCGCCAACGACACGCTCTACGGCCTGGGCGCGGGCGTGTGGAGCCGTGATGGCGCGCGCGCCTTCCGCATGGGCAAGGGCATCCAGGCCGGGCGCGTGTGGACCAACTGCTACCACCACTACCCCGCGCACGCCGCGTTTGGCGGCTACAAGCAGTCGGGCATCGGCCGTGAGAACCACAAGATGATGCTGGACCACTACCAGCAGACCAAGAACCTGCTGGTGAGCTACACCCAGCAGCCGCTGGGCTTCTTCTAAGCCCATACAGCGCCCCCACTGGCCGTCCCAGCGGGGGCGGCTGTGCACGGGGGCTCCCCTTGCGTTCATTTGCACAGAGAAGGAGGTTTATCCCATGCCAGCCAAGACAATGAAAGCCGCCGTGGTCCGTGAGTTCGGCAAGCCGCTGACGATCGAAGAGGTGCCCGTGCCCGCCCCCACCGCCGACCAGATCCTGGTGAAGATCGAGGCCTCGGGCGTGTGCCACACCGACCTGCACGCCGCCGAGGGCGACTGGCCCGTCAAGCCCAATCCGCCCTTCATCCCGGGGCATGAGGGCGTGGGCTTCGTCGCTGCCGTGGGGGCCAACGTCAAGCATGTGAAGGAAGGCGACCGCGTAGGCGTGCCCTGGCTGCACTCGGCCTGCGGCTGTTGCACGCACTGCCTGGGTGGTTGGGAGACGCTGTGCGAGTCGCAGAGCAACACGGGGTATTCGGTCAACGGCGGTTTTGCCGACTACGCGCTGGCCGACCCCAACTACGTGGGCCACCTGCCGAAAGACGTGGGCTTCGTGGACATCGCCCCCGTGCTGTGCGCCGGCGTGACCGTGTACAAAGGCCTGAAGGTGACCGACACCAAGCCCGGCGACTGGGTGGCGATTTCCGGCATTGGCGGCCTGGGCCACATGGCCGTGCAGTACGCCCGCGCCATGGGGCTGAACGTGGCTGCGGTGGACGTGGACGACAACAAGCTCGCGCTGGCCCGCCAGCTGGGCGCCAGCGTGACGGTGAACGCGCGCGACACCGACCCGGCCGCCTTCCTGCAAAAGGAGATCGGCGGTGCGCACGGTGCGCTGGTCACGGCCGTGTCGCCCAAGGCCTTCGAGCAGGCGCTGGGCATGGTGCGGCGCGGCGGCACGGTGTCGCTCAACGGGTTGCCGCCGGGCAACTTTCCGCTGCCCATCTTCGACATGGTGCTGCGCGGCGTGACCGTGCGCGGCTCCATCGTCGGCACGCGGCTGGACCTGCAGGAGTCGCTGGACTTCGCCGCGCGCGGCCAGGTGAAGGCCACGGTGCGCACCGAGAAGCTGGAGAACATCAACGACGTGTTCGCGCGCATGCACAAGGGCCAGATCCAGGGCCGCGTGGTGCTGGACATGGCGGCCTGACGCCGCAGCACAGGCAACGCCATGACCACGCCAGCGCCGCCCGCCACCCGCGTGTCGGCCACACCCGAGGCCACGGCGCTCATCAAGCGCCTGGTGGCCCAGCACGGGCCGCTGATGTTCCACCAGTCGGGCGGCTGCTGCGACGGCAGCGCGCCCATGTGCTTTGCCCGCGGGGAATTCCTGCTGGGCGATGCCGACGTGCTGCTGGGCGAGATCGCCGGGCAGCCGTTCTACATGAGCCGCTCGCAGTTCGCGTACTGGGAGCACACGCACCTCCTCATCGATGCGGTGCCGGGCGGCGGGGGTATGTTCTCGCTCGAAGGGCCCACGGGCATGCGCTTTCTCACGCGCTCACGGCTGTACACCGACGAGGAATGGGCCGCCATCGAAGCGCTGGGGCCGCCGCCATCGGGCGGCCAGTGACGCTGTTCTAGAGTTGCTCTTTATTTAATAGCTGCTCGCGCTGTATCGGTGGCGTTTTTCAGGTCAATTTC
Organism: [Acidovorax] ebreus TPSY; assembly: GCF_000022305.1. NCBI lineage: Bacteria > Pseudomonadati > Pseudomonadota > Betaproteobacteria > Burkholderiales > Comamonadaceae > Diaphorobacter > [Acidovorax] ebreus. The sequence continues at coordinate 1,795,313 of NC_011992.1, read as the reverse complement.
GACTGAATCACCCGCCCAACCAGCGCAAAGCGCTCCTTTTTCAGGAGCGACACGACTGCGCGCGCAGGTAGCGGTACACCGTGTTGCGCGACACGCCCAACGCGCGCGCGGCGGCGGAGACATTGCCCGCGTGCGCATCCAGTGCCTGCTGCAGCGCATGGGCCGCCACGTCGCCCAGCGGCCGCACGCTGGCCGGGGCTGGGGCCGCGGCGCGCGCGCCGTCCGCTGGCGGCACCGCCGGCTGAGAGAACGCCTGCGCCACCACGCGGCCCTGCTGCGCCAGCGCCTCGCATTCCTCCAGGAAGTCCTCCGGCAGGTGCGCGCACGTGATCGCGTCCGCGCCCTCGGCCAACAGCGTCGACGTGCGCAGCACGTTGGACAGCTGGCGCAGGTTGCCCGGCCAGGGGTGGGCGGCGAACAACGCCATCACCTCGGGCGCCACCGGCATGGGGCTGTCCGCGCCGGGAGAGTCGTGCTGGGCGCGCAGCAACCGCTGCACGATCACCGCCAGGTCCGTGCGCTCGCGCAGCGCAGGCAGTCGCACCACCAGGCCGTTCAGCCGGTAGTACAGGTCGTCACGGAACTGGCCGTCGGCCATCATGGCGCGCAGGTTGCGGTGCGTGGCGCAGACCACGTTCACGTCCACCTCGATCTGTCGCGTGCTGCCCAGAGGCGCCACGCTGCGCTCCTGCAGCACGCGCAGCAGCCGCGCCTGCATGGCCAGCGGCATGTCGCCAATCTCGTCCAGGAACAGCGTGCCGCCGTGCGCCTGCACGATCTTGCCCACGCTGCCCTTGCGCCGCGCGCCGGTGAAGGCGCCCTCTTCGTAGCCGAACAACTCGGCCTCGATCAGCGACTCGGGAATGGACGCGCAGTTCACCGCCACGAAGGGCCCCCGCGCGCGCGGGCCGTCGTTATGGATGGCACGTGCCAGCAGCTCCTTGCCGGTGCCCGTCTCACCCAGGATCATCGTGGGCACGCCACGCCCCAGCAGCCGCGTGACGCGCTCGATCACCTGCGCCAGCTGGGCATCGCCCGTGTCCAGGTAGCGCAGGCTGGACAGGCCCGGCGCCGCGGCGGGTCGCGCGCGCGGCGGCGGGGCCGCGGCCGGGCCGTCCGGGCACACCGGCAGCGTGACGCCGCCGCGTGGCGCAAACTCCACCTGTGCGTGCACCGACACGCCTGCCGGCAGTTGCAGCGCAAGCAGCGTGGGCACCGAGCGGCGCGCATGCTCCAGCAGCGCGCCCATCGACAGGCCGAACAGCGAGGTGAAGGTGTGTGCCGCCAGCGCCGGTCCCGACAACCCCAGCTGGAACTGCGCGCTGCGGTTGGCCGCCAGAAAGCGCCCCTGCGGGGTGAACGCCGCCAGCCCTTCCATGAGCGTGCACAGGAACTCCGCGCGCGCATGAAAGCGCAGGCGCACGGCATCCTCGTACACCTTGCCGAAGAGGTGGTTCTCCACCATCGCGGCGGACATGCGCACCAGCGCCAGCGTGTGGGCGCTGTGGCCGCGGCGGTCGCCGCTCACGTCCAGCGCGCCGAGGATCTGCCCCTGCGGATCCAGGATGGGAGCGCATGAACAGGTGAGGAACTGGTTGGCTTCCAGGTAATGCTGGCGCCCGTTGATCTGCACCGCATCGCCCAGGGCCAACGCCGTACCAATGGCGTTGGTGCCCTTGCTGCGCTCCGACCAGCCCGCACCGGGCTGCAGGGCCACGCGGCCGGCGCGGTCCAGGAAGGCATCATCGCCCTCGGCATGCAGGATCACCCCCTGCGCGTCGGTCAGCATCACCATGCTCTGCGTGCCGCGCAGCTGCTGCGCCAGGGTTTCCATGACGGGCCGCGCATGGGCGCACAGGGCCTCGTTGCGTGCCACGGTCCAGGCCAGGGTCTGGCGGTCCAGCAGGTGCAGGTCGGCCTGCTCATGGGGCTGCAGCCCGAACGACTGCGAGCGGGCGTGGGCCTGGGCGACGACGCCTGCCGTGGTCAGCGCCAGCGCGGCACCCGCGGAAGGATGCGCGCCGGGCGTTGCGGTGCGGTGCATGGTGTCTCCTATGCAAGCTATGCGCTGCACGGCACGCGGCCAGGCGGCGCTTTGGGACCGGACGATAGCATCAACGGCCGCTGACGAGCCCAGCAACCGCGGCGGGCACGCTGGCATGGGGCTGCGCCCACGCGTGGGCCAACGCCTGCAGGGCAGTGCCTGCGTCCTGCTCGAGCTTGAGCGCCAGCAGCCCGTCGGCCCGTGTACGCCCCTGGTTGACCGCTGCCACCGGCAGGCCCGCATCGGCCGCCGCCTGCACGAACCGAAAGCCCGAATACACCATGAGCGACGAGCCCACGACGAGCACCGCTTGCGAGCGTGCCAGCGCCGCGCGCGCGGCCTCCACACGCTCGCGCGGCACGCTCTCGCCAAAGAACACCACGTCGGGCTTGAGCAGGCCGTTGCCGCAATGTGCGCAGGAAGGCACATCGAAGCCGCCGAAATCCAGCCCCTCCAGATCGGCGTCCCCATCGGGCGCAGCGCTGGCCTGCAGCGCCACCCATCCGGGGTTGCGCCGCTCCAGTTCGTGTTGCAACGCGGTACGCGGCGCACGCATGCCGCAGTCCATGCACAGCACGGTGTCGATGCGCCCGTGCAGGTCCAGCGTGCGCTGGCTGCCCGCTGCGCTGTGCAGGCCGTCCACGTTCTGGGTCAACAGCAGTTCGATACGGCCCGCCGCTTCCAGCGCAGCCAGCGCACGGTGCGCCGAACCGGGCTGGGCGCGGCCCATCACCCGCCAGCCCAGCAGGCTGCGCGCCCAGTAGCGCCGGCGCGTGGCTTCATCGCCCATGAAGGCCTGGAAGGTGACGGGCTGGGGGCGCTTCCATTCACCGTTGTGGTCGCGGTAGTCGGGAATGCCCACCTCCGTACTGCAGCCCGCGCCCGTGATGACGAACAGGCGCGGATGGCGGCGCACGAAGTCAAGCAGCGCATCAACGTTGGCGGCAGCTTGCATCACAGCCCTCAGTCCATGCCGGGCGCGATGCTCTCGGCGTAGTCGTACACCGCACCGAGGATGGCCTCGGTGCGTTCGTCATCGGCCTCGGCACCCAGCGTGTCCAGGCGCTCGAACAGCGCGTCGAACGTCAGCCCGCCGCCCTCGCCCTCCACCAGCACGGCCATGCGGTGCGCCTCCCAGCGCTCCTGCTCCTCGGGCGAGAGCGTGTGCGGGAAGTTGCGCGCACGGTAGCGCCAGACCAGCTCGGCCAGGCGCGCGTCGTCAAAACCCAGGCGCTCGTGCGCCAGCTCTTCGCCGGGCAATGCGCGCAGACGGTTCAAGCGGCGGCGATCCTCATTGCCCACGAAGCCGCCGTACAGGTCCTGGTCCACATCCAGCGGCCCCTCCGCAGGGCGCTGGAACACCTGGGCCCACACGGCTGTCAGGTCGGGCAACGCGCGCGCCGCGGCGGCATGCAGCGCGGCCTGTGGCAGGTCGATGCCCCAGCGCTGCGCCATGGCCGGCGTGAGCGTATTGAGGTTACCCACCACCATCGGCGACTTGTTCAGATGCACGCTCTTGAGCGGCAGGCGCGTCACGCCTTCGGGCAGGTCGGCCGCGCGCGTGAACAGGCGCGTGCGGATCTCGTCAGCGGACAGCCGGGCCAGCTCGGAAGGGTCTTGCGCCAGATCCCAGGCCAGCAGCTCATTCTTGTTGGTCGGGTGGCTGGCCAGCGGCCACATCACGGCCAGGCAGCCGCGTTCGGTAGGGAACATGCCCGAAACGTGCAGGAACGGCCGTGCCTCCTGCGCCGTGGTGGGCAGGCGCAACTCGGCCGCCACGCGGTCCTTCTTGTGCAGGGACAGCGCGAAGTCGAACAGCCGCGGGTTGCGTGAACGGATGAGCCGCGCCAGTGCGATGGTCGCGCGCACGTCCGACAGCGCGTCGTGCGCGGCGTCGTGCGCCAGGCCGTTGGCCTGGGACAGATGCTCCAGGCGGAAGCTGGGCTTGCCGTCCACCTCGGGCCACTCGATGCCCTCGGGGCGCAGCGCGTAGGTCAGGCGCACCACATCCAGCAGGTCCCAGCGGCCGCACTGGTTCTGCCACTCGCGCGCATACGGGTCCATGAGATTGCGCCAGAACATGAAGCGCGTGATCTCGTCGTCGAAACGGATGGTGTTGTAGCCCACGCCAATGGTGCCGGGCAGCGCCAGCTCGGCCTCGATGCGGGCGGCGAACTCGCGCTCGGGCAGGCCCTTTTCCAGGCACAGCTGGGGCGTGATGCCGGTGATCAGGCACGACTGCGGATCCGGCAGATAGTCGTTGGCCGGGCGGCAGTAGATCATCAGCGGCTCGCCGATCTCGTTGAGCTCGGCATCGGTGCGGACGGCGGCAAACTGTGCGGGGCGGTCGCGGCGCGTGTTGGCGCCAAAGGTTTCGTAGTCGTGCCAGAGAAAAGTGTGCATGAGGAAGAAGTTGCAGCCGGAAACAGTGCCAGGGCGAAGTATGCATGGCAGGCCGGCACAATGGCCGCATGCGTTTTCTCTTCATGCCCGACACCCTCGCCCGGCGCCGCGCCGCCGCCTCCGCACTGGGCGTGGCAGCACTGGCGGGGTGCGCCTCCGCTCCGCCAGCGACCCCCGCCGTAGCGGCTCCATCCGCTGCACCCAGCGCCCCTGCGCCCGCGCCGGTTATCCCCCAACTGCCGTCGCCCGCAGCGCCCACCACCCCGGCGCCTGCCCCGGCAACATCCACCGTGGAACCTGCGAGCACGCCGGTCGCGCCGCCGGCGCCCGACACCACCGCAACCACGCTGGCCGGCTTCCACGCCTGGGTGAGCGCCTTTGCACGCGAGGCGCTGGCCGCCGGCATCCGCCCGCAGACCGTGGCCGCCACCCTGGGCCAGGCGCAGTGGCAACCGCGCGTGGTGGAACTGGACCGCGCCCAGCCCGAATTCACCCGCCCGCCCTGGGCCTACCTGGACAGCGCAGTGTCATCCCAGCGCATTGCGCAGGGACGCGAGCAGCGGCACCAGTACGCCGACGCGCTGGACGCGGCAGCGCAGCGCTACGGCGTGCCCGCCAGCGTGGTCACGGCCATCTGGGGCATGGAGAGCAACTATGGCCGCAACTTCGGCAGCTTCCGCACCGTGGATGCGCTGGCGACCCTCGCCTACGACGGGCGCCGCAGCGCATGGGCCCAGCGGGAGCTGCTGGCCGCGTTGCGCATCGTGGACCAGGGCGACATCGCGGCCGACGCGCTCATCGGCTCCTGGGCCGGAGCCATGGGGCACACGCAGTTTCTGCCCTCGGTGTTCCTTGCCCATGCGGTGGATGCCGACGGGGACGGGCGGCGCGATATCTGGGGCAGCGTGCCCGACGTGGTGGCGTCCACGGCCAACTTCCTGGCCCATTCGGGCTGGAAGAGCGGTGAGCCGTGGGGCGCCGAAGTGCTGCTGCCGCCCGGCTTCGACTACGCACGCGCCGAACTGAGCGTGCGCCAAGCCAGCAGCGACTGGGCCGCTGAAGGGGTGCGCGGCGTGGGTGACGCGGAGCTGCCGCCGCTGCAGGACGCCTCCGTCCTTACCCCGGCAGGCGCGCGTGGACCCGCCATCCTGGTCGGGCCCAACTTCCGCGCGCTGCTGCGCTACAACAACTCGGTGAACTACGCCCTGGCCGTGGGCCTGCTGGCACGGCAGATCGACGGCGGCGCGGGCCTGGCATCCGCCTGGCCGCGCGAACTGCAGCCTCTGTCGCGCAGCGAAGTACGCGCGCTGCAGGAGGCGCTGAATGCACGCGGCCTGGACACCGGCACGCCCGACGGCGTGGCAGGACCCGCCACGCGCGCTGGGGTGCGCCGCTACCAGCAAAGTGTGGGCTTGCCCGCCGATGGCTATGCCACGCGCGAACTATTGCAGCGACTGCTGACGCCCTGAGCCGGCGTCACCCCGTTGTTTTTACTCCTTCTTGATAGCTACTAGCGCTTGCTGCATGAGCGCTAGAGCCTGATTTCATCAAGATCGCCGCTTCACTCGAAGCCGCGACCCTCGCCCGCCTCCTCGTGGGTCACGCCGTCGCGTATGTGGTAGATGCGCTTGAAGGTGGGAATGATCTTCTCGTCGTGCGTGACGACGATGATGGCCGTTTCCAGGCGCCGCGCCATGTCGTTCAGGATGCGGATCACCGCCATGGCACGTTGCGAATCCAGCGGCGCCGTGGGCTCGTCGGCCAGGATCACCGGCGGGCGGTTGACCAAGCCGCGGGCGATGGCCACACGCTGCTGCTCCCCGCCCGACAGTTGCGATGGCATGGCCGTGGCGCGGTGCTGCACGTCCAGGGCCGTGAGCAACTCCAGTGCGCGGCGGCGCGCCTCGTCGTTGGGCACGCCGGCCAGCATGGGCAGCAGCGCCACGTTGTCGGTGGCATCCAGAAACTGGATCAGGTACGGCGCCTGGAACACGAAGCCGATCTGGTCGCGGCGCAGCGCGCGCAGGTCGGGTACTTGCCAGCCGTCGTCATAGATCACCGTATCGCCCAGCGTCATGCGGCCCGACGTGGGGTCGATCACCGCGCCCAGGCACTTGAGCAGCGTGCTCTTGCCCGAGCCGGACGGGCCGATCAGGCCCACCACCTCACCCGGTGCCACGTGCATGTTCACGTCCTTGAGGGCGAGGAACGCCGTGTCGCCGGAGCCGTAGCGCTTGGTCAGGCGCTCGATGTGGATCCCTTTCCTGCTCATTGCTGCGTCCTCACCCTATCGCTTCGGCCGGATCGACCCGCAGCGCCATGCGGATGGCCACCACGCTGGAGAGCACGCAGATCGCCAGCACCGCGATGAACCCCGCCACCGTATCGAACGGCACCAGCAGCACGTATTTGGGAAACAGCGGCGCGGCAAAGGTGGCCGTGATCTTGCCGACAACGAAACCGATCACGCCGAGCACCAGCGCCTGCTGCAGGATCATCCAGGCGATGGTGCGGTTGCGCGTGCCGATGAGCTTGAGCACGGCAATCTCGCGGATCTTGTCCATCGTCAGCGTGTAGATGAGAAAAGCCACGATGGCCGCACTGACCAGCGCCAGGATCACCAGGAACATGCCGATCTGCTTGGCCGATGTGGCGATGAGCTTGCCCACGAGGATGCCTTCCATCTGCGCCCGGTCGTACACCGTGAGCCGCTTCCAGCGGCGGATGGGCTCGGCCACCTCCTCAGATGTGAAGCCCGGCTGCATGCGCACCAGCACGGCATTCACATAGCTGTTGCTGGTTTGCGAGGCCACCACCGCATCCAACAGGTCGGGAACGCCGGGGCGGTTGAAGGCCGGGTTGGCCTCGGTGCGCCGGCGCTGCATGAGGATGGCGTCGTTGTCCTTGAGGAACTGCGCCTCCTGCGCATCTTTCAACGGTATGAACACCATCGGGTCGCCGCTGGACGAGACCATGCGCCGCGTGAGGCCCACCACCGTGTAGTGGTTGCGCCGAATCTTCAGCACATCGCCCAGACGCACGCCGGCCGCCACGTCGGCGACGGCCTCGTAATGGCCGCGCGTGATCTGGCGCCCCGCCACCAACTGCGGTGGCCAGCCGGGCGCGCCTGGGCCGCTCGCGGTGATGCCCACCACCATGGAGCGCACATCCTTGTCGCCGTGGCCCACCTGCATGGTCAGGTAGGTGATGTTGGCGGCCTGCGCCACGCCCGGCATGGCGCGGATGCCGCGCCACAGGTCGTCGGGCACGCTGGAGGATTCCGCGTAGGGGCCCAGCGTGTCTTTCTGCACCACCCACAGGTCGGCGCCGCTGTTGTCCAGCAGCACCTTACCGTCGTCCACCATGCCGCGGTAGACGCCCGCCATGGTCAGCGTCACGCCGATCAGCAGGCCCAGGCCGATGCCGGTGAAGACGAACTTCCCCCAGGCATGCAGAATGTCGCGCCCTGCCAGGCTGATCACGGCGCCACTCCGGCAATGCGCTCAACCACGTGCACGCGGCTACGCGCCGTGAGCGCCCTCTCGCTGTACACCACGATGGAGTCGCCCACGGCCAGCCCGTCCAGCACCTGCACATGGCCGTCGAGGTCCGCACGGCCCAGGCGTACCTGCGCAAACTGCGGCTTGCCACTGACCAGCTTCCACACGCCGCGCTGCCCGTCCACGAAGCGGATGGCCGCATTGGGAATGGTGGGCGCTTCGGGCAGTGCCGGCAGGCGCACGGTGACCTCGGCCAGTTCACCGACGGGGGGCAGCGGTGTAACCGGTGCATCGAAGACGATCTTGGCCAGCGTCTCCTCTGTCACCGCGTCCGCCAGGGGCTCGACGCGCAGCACGCTGCCGACCAGGTTGTCCCCGCGGCGCGAGCGCAGCACCACCTCGGCCGGTAGCTGCGCCGCCAACCCTTGGGCGGTGATCTGGTCAAAGCGCGTGTCGATCCACAGGCTGGCCGGGTCGATGAGCTTCACCACTGCCTGCCCCGCCACCACGGTCGTGCCAGGGTCGGCATCGCGCGCAGCCACCATGCCGGCCACGGGCGACACCAGCCGCAGGTTGCCACGCTGCGCGCGCAATGCCTGCAAGTCAGCGCGCAGACGGCTCGCATCCTCGCGGGCAGCGGCGAGCGCGGCGTCCGCCACGGCCAGTTCCTGCTGCTTGGTGGCGTAGCTTTCCTCGCTGGTGCCGCGCACCGCCACCAGTTGCCCGTAGCGCTGGTGCTGGGTCTGCGCATAGCTCTGCCTGGCCTCTGCCTGGCGCAGCGCGGCCTCGGCGCTCTTGATGGCCGCCTGCTGTGCGCGCAGGCGGTCGTCCAGGTCCACTGGGTCCATCTCGCCCAGCACCTGCCCGGCCTGAACCATGTCACCCACCTGCACGTCCAGGCGCTGCACGCGCCCGGCGAAGGTGGGGCCGATCTTGTACAGATAACGCGCCTGCACCGTGCCTATGCCCGAGAGTGCCGGGGCAATGGCGCGCGATTGCACGCTGCCCAGCGTGACCGCCACCGGAGCCAACGGCCCTGACCGCAGTGCGACATAGACGAACAGCACCATCAGTGGCGCAATGACGGCTATCAGCGCCAACGTGCGACGCTGCAAACGTGGAAATTTCATTGCACCCTCCCTATGCCTCGGCGATAGATGGCAAAGACCCCCGGGGCATCCTTGCGCATACGCTGCACATCACCGGCGAGCAGCGACTGCATCACCAGCCCCTGCACGGTGCCGATGAACAGCACGGCGGCGGCTTGCGCGTCCAGTTGCGGGTCCAGCTCGTCCGCGGCCTTGCCCGCCTCCAGCAGCCCGCGCAGGCGCTCGCCGTAAGCCGCGATCAGGGTCTGCACCATCTGCTTGGGCAGGGTTTGTCCGGGCCGCTGGAGCTCCCCAAAGATGAGGCGTGGCACACCAGGGCGCTCGCACACGAAATGGATGTGCGCCATGAACACAGCCTCCAGTGCCGCCAGGGGGGACGCTGCTCCATTCGCCGCCGCGTCCACACGCGCCATGAGACGCTGCGCCACCCACGACATCACGGCCTGCAGGATGGCGTCCTTGGACGCGAAATGCCGAAACAGTGCCCCCTGCGTCACGCCCATATGCTGGGCAATGGCGGTGGTGGTGATGTCGCTGGGGTTCTGCTGGGCCGCCAGATCGACCACGGCCTCCACTGTGGCGGTGCGCCGTTCGTCGGCGGGCAGGTACTTGGGCAGCTCACTCATGCAATCACCAAAAGAAAGTAATTTATTACTATCTTATCGATAAACACGTTCTGCACAAGGCACCTACGCTTCCGGAAGCAGCCAGCACCTCAAACCGCACGCCAGCGCCCTGGCAGGTTGCTCTCGTTTCAATAGCAGCAATAGAGTCCCAGTCCTTAGTGCGGTTGTAGGTATGCGTGCTCATCGCCCGCGACCGTATGGGCCAGGCACTGGACTTCATGACGGGAGTCGGCCCGGTGACCAAGGCCCAGTTGCGCGAAGGCCTGCAGTTGGAACTCTCCGATGATGCGCTGCTGGTCAGTGACGCCAATGCTATGTGCTATCACTTTGCCGCCGAGGCCAGCATTACGCATGAAGCCATGATCTCTCTCAGGGTGCTCACGTTAACGAGGCCGTCCACGTACAGATCGTCAGTGCTATCACAGCCGCCTGCGCCAGTGGCTGTTACGGTTTCACGGCGGCCACACGCTGTTTACCCCACTACCTCGGCTGGCGGCGCACCCTGGGCACCCATCGCCCGCCTACCCGCAGGCCTTGTTGCAGGCGGCTATCGGCTCTTTTTACTCAATGGAGACATAGTCATAAAAAAAGGCCGCATGGGCGTCCCCTACGGCCTTCTGAGTCATGACAACGCCGGTGCTCTGCTTAACGCGCCAATGCCATGGACACGCCCATGCCTCCACCAATGCACAGCGCAGCCAGGCCCTTCCTGGCATCGCGGCGCTGCATTTCGTGCAGCAGGGTCACCAACACGCGGCAGCCCGAGGCGCCGATGGGGTGACCGATGGCGATGGCGCCGCCATTCACGTTGACCTTGGCGGGATCGATGCCGAGCTCCTTGTTCACCGCGCACGCCTGGGCAGCGAAGGCCTCGTTGAGTTCGAACAGGTCCACATCGCCCACGCTCCAGCCCGCGCGCTGCAGTGCCTTGCGGGATGCCGGCACCGGGCCCATGCCCATGGTGGCGGGGTCCAGTCCGCTGGTGCCGTAGGCCGCAATGCGGGCCAGCGGTTGCAGGCCCAGGGCCGCAGCCTTGGTGGCACTCATCACCACCACGGCGGCCGCACCGTCATTGATGCCCGAGGCATTGCCCGCCGTGACCGAGCCGGCCTTGTCGAAAGCGGGGCGCAGGCCAGCCAGAGCTTCGGCACTGGTTTTGCGGTTGAGATATTCGTCTGCCGCGAATATGACGGGGTCGCCCTTCTTCTGCGCAAGTGTCACCGGCACGATCTCGTCCGTGAAGCGCCCTGCGTCCTGGGCGGCGGCGGCCTTTTGCTGGCTGGCCAGGGCCAGCGCATCCTGCATCTCGCGCGTGATGCCGTGCTGCCTGGCCACGTTCTCGGCCGTGATGCCCATGTGGTACTGGTTGTACACGTCCCACAGGCCGTCGACGATCATGGTGTCGACCAGCTTCCAGTCGCCCATGCGCTGGCCTTCGCGCGAGCCATTGAGCACGTGCGGTGCCAGGCTCATGTTCTCCTGGCCGCCGGCCACGACGATCTCGCTGTCGCCCGTCGCCACGGCCTGGGCGGCCAGCATCACGGCCTTGAGACCCGAGCCGCACACGGCGTTGATGGTGAGCGCGGGCGTCTCCTGGGCCAGCCCCGCCTTCATCATGGCCTGGCGGGCCGGGTTCTGGCCACAGCCGGCCGCAAGCACCTGGCCCATGATGACCTCGCCCACCTGATCGGGAGCGACGCGGGCGCGTGCCAGCGCCTCACGGATGACGATGGCGCCCAGATCGGTCGCGGGGGTCTTGGCCAGTGCGCCGCCAAACTTGCCCACGGGCGTGCGCACGGCGGAAACGATGACGATGTCTTCCATGGTGTGTCCTTTCGGGAGTGGCACCTGCCGGCTGCACGGCCGCAGGCCAGTAGCCATTGTCTGTCGGCCCGGTGTCAGGACTATTGCGTAGTCACCCCGCAGCGCGCCGCAACGCCGCCCCGGGAGCGTGCGGCGCCGGCCTCAGGCCTTTTGCTGCACGTAGCGCCCTGGCGCGGGTTCGATGGCCTTGAACTTCGGCGCCTTTCCATAGGCCTTGGGTGCGGCGATCTGCCGACCGGCGTGGCCGTGCAGCCATGCGCACCAGTCGTCCCACCAACTGCCGGGCAGTTCGGTGGCCCCAGCCAGCCACGCATCCAGCGTGGCGGGCAGTTGCCCATCCTCGCGCAGCCAGTGGCTGCGCTTTTTCTTGGCGGGCGGGTTGATGACCCCCGCGATATGGCCCGACGCGCCCATCACGAAACGCTTGTCCCCCGGCAATACCTGCGTGGAGGCGTAGGCCGCGCCGATTGGCACGATGTGATCCTCGCGCGAGCCGTAGATGTACACAGGCAGTTGGACCTGGGTCAGGTCGAGTGACTCGCCGCACACGGTGAGCCGCCCCGGCCGGATGAGGTTGTTCTCCAGGTAGAAGTTGCGCAGGTACCAGGCGTAGTACGGCCCAGGCAGGTTGGTGCTGTCACTGTTCCAGTACAGCAGGTCGAAGGGCGGCGGCGTCTCGCCCTTGAGGTAGTTGCCCACCACGTAGTTCCACACCAGGTCGTTCGGGCGCAGAAAGCTGAAGGTGGATGCCAGGTCCTGGCCCTTCATGAGCCCGCCCTGCCCCATCTGCAGTTCGCGCATGCGCACGAAGCCTTCGTCGATGAACACGTCGAGGATCCCGGTGTCGGCAAAATCGATCAGCGTGGTCAGGAAAGTGCAGCTGGCCACAGGCTCCTCGCCGCGCGCCGCCAGCACCGCGAGCGCCGTGGCCAGCATGGTGCCGCCCACGCAAAAGCCCAGGGCGTTGATCTGCTTGGCGCCAGCGATCTGCTGCACGGTGGCGATGGCCGTGAGCACGGCCTCGTCGATGTAGTCGTCCCAGGTCTTGTGCGCCAGCGACGCATCGGGGTTGCGCCAGCTCACCACGAAGGTGCGGTGGCCCTGGGCCACGGCATGGCGGATCAGCGAGTTGTCGGGCTGCAGGTCCAGGATGTAGTACTTGTTGATGCACGGCGGCACCATAAGCAAGGGCCGCTCGTACACCTTGGGGGTGAGCGGCTTGTATTCCAGCAGCTGAAACAGCTCGTTCTCGAACACAACGGCGCCCTCGGTAGTGGCCACGTTGCGGCCCACTTCGAAGCGGCTCTCGTCGGTCATCGAGATATGCCCCTGGCCCAGGTCGTGCAGCAGGTTGGCGACGCCCTTGGCGATGCTCTCGCCGTGCGTTTCCAGGGCTTTTTGCTGCGCGTCCGCGTTGAATACCAGGAAGTTGCTGGGCGCCATGGCGGCCAGCCATTGCTCCACGCTGAAGCGGATGCGTGCACGGGTCTTGTCGTCGGCCTGCACCGCGTCGGCCAGGCCCATGAGCGCATGCGCCTGCAACTGGTAGGCCGCGACCGAGAACGCCGACAACGGGTTGTGCGCCCAATTCTCGCCCGCGAACCGGCGGTCGTTGCTGAGGGGTGCATCGTCGTGATGCAGCGCGTGGCTCCACAGCGCCTGCACCTCTTGCAGGTACCGCTGCTGCACCGCAGCCAGCTTGTCGGGTGCGAAGCCCACCGGGCCGGCAGCTGGCATGGACAGCGCGGCGCCCATTTCTTTGGGCTGCAGGACCTGCAGCATCTGGCTCCAGCCCTCGCCCACCATCTGCTGAAACTGCCGGGCGCTGTCGGCCCAGCTGGCGTCGAAATTCGTGCTCATGCAGCCTCCATCGCGGCCCAGGCGCGGGCCCCGTATGCCATTGTTGCCCAGCAGGCGGTGCCTCGGAAAACTGCAGCGCATTCGCAGGGCTTTGGGTTTCCGCAGCCGTGGCAAGCCGGCCACAATCGCCGCTTTGCCCCTTCGGAATCGATCATGTACCTGGTGGTTATCGCATGGCTGTATGTCACCGTGTTGATGGCCTTGGCCGAGGCCACGTCCGCCAACGGCACGGTGCTGGGCGCCATCGTCACCTTCGTGCTGTACGGGCTGCTGCCCATGTCCATCGTGCTCTACATCCTGGGCACGCCCGGGCGCAAGCGCGCGCTGCGCGCCCGGCAGCAGGCCGAGGTGGAAGCCGCCTCAGGCGGCCAGCCAGATGCAGGCGGCCATGCGCCCGCTGCTGCCGAGCCGGGCGGTGTCCCGCCGGTGCGAAAAGAACCGTGACGGATTGGCCACGGTGCACCAGGCGATGGTGCTGTCGTTGCCGTACAGCGCCGTAACGCCGCAGGCGCGCAGGCGGTGGCGTGCCAGCCCGGCCAGGTCCGCCAGCCACTTGCCATCGCTGGCATGCGGGCGGAAGTACGCGGCCGCCCGCGGATCCTGCGCACAGAAGGTCTCGCGCACCTCCGCGCCCACCTCGAAGGCCTCGGGGCCGATGCAGGGCCCCAGCCAGGCCATTACGTCATCCGCATCCGCCGTCGCTCCGTTTTCAATAGCTGCTCGCGCTTGACCTGCCTGCGCTGCGGGCCTGAAACACTCCAAAGTCGATTCCAACACCCCTGCGGCCAGACCGCGCCAGCCCGCATGCGCCGCGGCCACGCGCGTACCCGCGCGGTTGGTGAACAGTACCGGCAGGCAATCCGCCGCCATCACGATGCAGGCCACGCCTGCGGCCTGCGTGGTGCAGCCATCGGCGTCCAGCCCGTCGGGCGTGTGTGCGTCCAGCGGCTGCACTGCCGTGCCATGCACCTGGCGCAGGTACACCGCTCGTACCACGGAGCCGCCGGCGCCCAGCGCATCCTGCAGCGCAGCCCAGTTGGCCTGCACGGCGGCGGGGTCGTCGCCCACGAAGCGGCCCAGGTTGAAGCTGTCCCAGGGCGGCGCGCTCACGCCGCCGTTGCGCGTGGTGCACAGCGCACGTACCCGGGCGGGCACGGGCCAGTCCGGAACCAGCCAGTCGTGCGGAACTGCGGAGGGAGCGGTCTGTGCCACGGGCTTCAGGCCTCGTGGTCCGGGCAGGCAGACGGCTGCGCGCGCTGGAAGGCCGGCAGCGCCATGCATGCGTCGAACGCGGCCATCGTGCGCGGCAGACCGTCCATGTCAACATGGAAGCGCCGGCCGTTGAAGATCTGCGGCACCAGGCAGCAGTCGGCCAGCGTGGGCATATCGCCCCAGCACAGGCGCGAGGGTGCCAGCCCGGCGGCCTGGCGTTCGCCGTCCAGCAGCCCCAGCTGCCGCTCGAACGCCTCCAGGCCCTTGCGCACCCAGTGGCGGTACCAGGCGTCCTTGGCGGCGTCTTCCACCTGCAGCTGGTGCTTGAGGTACTTGAGCACGCGCAGGTTGTTCAGGGGGTGGATCTCGCAGGCCACCATCTGCGCCAGCGCCCGCACGCGCGCGCGCGCCAGCGCGTCGCCCGGCAGCAGCGCAGGCTCGCGGTGGGTCTCGTCCAGATATTCGATGATCGCCATCGACTGCGTGAGCAGGTGGCCGTCATCGGTCTGCAACGCCGGCACCAGCGTGTCACCCACGCGGTCGGCATAGCCGGGCGCCAAATGCTCCGCCTTGACCAGGTGGACCGGCAGGTAGTCATAGGGCAGGCCCTTGACTTCCAGCGCGATGCGCACGCGAAACGATGCCGAGGAGCGGAAGTAGTTGTAGAGCTTCATGCGGCCGCAGCATAAGCCAAGCCGGCGCCGGGCGTAATGCGGGCCCCCGCCCATGCGCGGCGCCGCGCCGTGGCACACTGCTTCATCCCTTCACACCGCCGCTACCACCGAGAGAACCATGAGCTATGTGATCCCTCCCGCACCGCAGGCCAGCGTGCCCGTCGTGGGCTCAACCCAGCGCTTTCCCGTGCACCGCATCTACTGCGTGGGCCGCAACTATGCCGAGCATGCCAAGGAAATGGGCTTCACCGGCCGCGAGCCGCCGTTCTTCTTCATGAAGCCCGCCGACGCCGTGCTGCCCGTGAACCCGGGCGAGACCGGCCAGATGCCCTACCCCACGCTGACCAAGGACCTGCACCACGAGATCGAGCTGGTGGTGGCCATCGGCAAGGGCGGCAAGCACATCGCCGCGGCCGACGCGCTGTCGCACATCTGGGGTTACGCCGTGGGCCTGGACATGACGCGTCGCGACCTGCAGGGCGAGATGAAGAAGCAGGGCCGCCCCTGGTGCATCGGCAAGGGCTTCGAGGCCAGCGCGCCCATCGGCCCGATCACGCCCGCGGCGCAGGCGGGCGACGTGCAGCAGGCAGCCATCTGGCTGCAGGTCAACGGCACGGACCGCCAGCGCAGCAGCGTGGGCCAGCTGATCTGGAACATCGCGGAGACCATCGAACATCTGTCCGCCGCGTGGGAGCTGCAGCCCGGCGACCTGATCTTCACCGGCACCCCCGAGGGGGTGGGCGCGGTGGTGCGCGGCGACGTGCTGGAAGGCGGCATCGACGGCCTGGGCACGCTGCGCGTGGCCGTGGCCTGATTCACTATCATAAAAATAGCTGCTAGCGCTTTCTCCATAAGCGCTGCAGCCGTTTTTTATTCATACAACGATGAATTTCCGCCGCCCCATCAAGCATTGCCGCGCCTGCGGAACGGCCGTGGCCTACCGCGTGCCCGACGACGGTGACACGCGCGAGCGCGCCGTCTGCCCCAGTTGCAACGTAATCCACTACGAAAACCCGCTGATGGTGGTGGGAACGGTGCCGGTACTGGGGGACCACGTGCTGCTGTGCAAGCGCAACATCGAGCCGCGCCGAGGCAAGTGGACCCTGCCGGCCGGCTTCATGGAACTGGACGAGACCACCGTCGAGGGCGCCGCGCGCGAGACCGACGAGGAAGCGGGCGCGCAAATCCAGATGGGCCCGCTGTTTTCGCTGCTGAACGTGCCGCAGGCGGGTCAGGTGCACCTTTTTTACCTGGCCACGCTGCTCAGCGACCGCTTCGACCCCGGCCACGAGACCATCGAGGCACGCCTGTTCACCGAGGACGAGATCCCCTGGGACGAGATCGCGTTTCGCACCGTCAAGCACACGCTGGAGCAGTTCTTTGCCGACCGTCGCGCGGGGCGCTTCGGCATGCACTGCATCGACATCACCTGAGCAACCGGCCAGCCCCTGCGCTGCGCCAACCGAGACCCGCAAGGCACAGCGCCGCAAACGCACCGCCAGCCCAGAACGTGGCCGCCGGCCCCACGGCATCCCACAGCAACCCGGCGACCGCGCTGGCCACCAGCATGGCCAAACCGCTGGCCAGGTGGAACACGCCATAGGCCGTGCCGCGCAGGTCGGCCGGAGTCGCATCCGCCACCATGGCCGACAGCAGGCCCTGCGTCATGCCCATGTGAATGCCCCATACGGCCACGCCGGCAATCACCAGGGTCCAGTGCTGGGCCGTTGCGAGCAGCACGTCTGACAGGATCAGCACCACCAGGCCCCAGGCCAGCAGCCGCGTGTGGCTCACGCGGTCCGACAGCTTGCCAAATGGATAGGCCGCCGCCGCATACACCAGGTTCATGGCCACCATCACCAGGGGCACGAGTGCCATGGGTATGCCGATGTTCTGGGCGCGCAGCACCAGGAAGGCTTCGCTGAAACGTGCCAGCGTGAACACCGCACCCACGGCCACCACCCACCAATAGGCGGGCCCCAGGCGGCGGATGTTCTCGCGCCGGATGGGGTTGGTGCGGCGCACGCCCCCTTGGGACGCAGGCTCGCGCACGCCCCAGGCCAGCACGGCCACCGACAGCACGCCCGGCACCACCGCCACCCAGAACACGGCGCGAAAGTCGTTGGCCCACAACAGCATCAGGCCCACGGCCAGCAGCGGCCCGACGAAGGCGCCCACCGTGTCCAGTGACTGGCGCAGGCCGAACGCGGCACCGCGAATCTCCGGCGGGGTCACGTCGGCCACCAGCGCATCGCGCGGTGCGCCGCGGATGCCTTTGCCCACACGATCGATCAGGCGCGCCGTCACGATCAAGCCGGCGCCCGAAGCCAGCGCGAAGAGCGGCTTGGTGACGGCCCCCAGCCCATAGCCCAGCAACGCCAGCCCCTTGCGCCTGCCAAGATAGTCGCTGAGCGTGCCCGAGAACACCTTGACGATCAGCGCCGTGGCTTCTGCCAGACCTTCGATGAGGCCCACCGCGAAGGCCGACATGCCCAGCGCGCCCACCATGAACATCGGCAACAGGCTGTGGATCATCTCGGACGAGATGTCCATCAGCATGCTCACCAGGCCCAGCGCCCATACAGCGGCGGGGATGCGCGCTGGCGAGAATTGGCGCGGCGTCTGCATGCCAAGGGGCCGTGGTCAGCGGGTTTCGACGAAAAACGGCGCGTTGTCCTGCGGCCGGGGTACGACCACGCCACGCTGCACGGGATCGACCACCACGCCGGGAACGACCTGCGGCGCGGTGGGGCCGGCACCGGGTGGCGCCGGGGGCGCCGCCGGAGCAGCGGCTGGCGGACCCGGCAACGGTGCATCCGGCTCGGTCACCCACACCGGCGGCTCGGCCGGCGCGGGGCGGGGCGTGACCTCCTGCAGCGGCACAAGGGGCGCATCCGTGATCTCGGGGCGCTCTTCCGGCGGCGGGCCGCTGGCGGCCGGCGCCGGCGTCTGCGGCAGTTCGGGCTGCGGCGCCGGAGCGCCCGCCGGGCCGGCCTGCTCACCCGTGGGACGACCAAACAGGTCATAGACCCAGTTGCGCAGCGTGCCTGCGGCCGAGCCGATCCAGGAGCTTTCCTCCTCATCCACGAAGCGCTCGCGTGCGTCGATGACTTTGGCGCGCAGGGCCTGGCGGAACACGTCGCCCACCATAGGCAGAGCGCTGTGCGCGCCCTGCCCCCAGTAGTCGCTGCGCAGGGTGATGCGCCCGTCGTTGAAGCCCGCCCAGGCCCCCGCGACGAGCTGCGGATGCATCAGGATGAACCAGCCGTCGGTGTTGTCCTGCGTGGTGCCGGTCTTGCCCGCCACGTCCGCCGTGATGCCGTAGCGGCTGCGGATGGCCGCGCCCGTGCCTTTGTCCACCACGCCCCGCAGCGCGTCGCGCAGCTGCTGCGCGGCGGTGACGTCCAGCGCGCGCTCGGGCGATGCAGGCTTGAATTCCTCCAGCAGCTTGCCGTCCTTGTCCTCGATGCGCGTGATGACCCGGGGCGCCAGGTAACGCCCGCCGTTGGCGATGGTGCCGTAGGCGGCGACCATCTCCTTGAGCGTGACCGAGCTCGTGCCCAACGCCAGCGCGGGCACGGCCTCCAGTTCGGACTCGCGCACGCCCATGGCGCGGGCCAGTTGCACCACGCGCGCCGGCCCCACCTTCTGCATGAGCTGTGCAGTGATGGTGTTCTTGGAATACGCCAGCCCGTCGCGCAGCGTCATGGGCTCCTCGCTGGGCGGCGTGCGGCCGTCCGTGGGGCGCCAGACCCGCTTTCCACCCAGGGGGATCTCCACCGCGGTGTCCAGCAGCGTGTCGGTCGGCTGCAGTCCCATCGCAAAGGCCGCGCCGTACACGAAGGGCTTGAAGGTGGAGCCCGGCTGGCGGCGCGCAGCCTGCACGTGGTCGAACGGATCGGTCGCGTAGTCGCGGCTGCCCACCCAGGCCAGCACCGCACCGCTGCGCGGGTCCATGGCCATGAAGCCGGCCTGCACGCGGGTCTTGGACTGGCGCAGCGTGCGCAGGAAGCTGCCGTCGTCCAGCAGTTCGCGCAGTGCCTCCTCGGGTGCGGCACCCGCGGCCACCGCCTTTTCGTACTGGGGCGACTCGCGCACCAGCTGTTGCACCAGCGCGCTCTTGGGGCCCCAGGCGCTGCGCGGCGCCCACGCACTGTCGGCCACACCCTGCAGCGCCCGGCCCTGCTGCTGCACGGCCCGGTTGGCCATCTCCTGCAGCCGCCCGTCGATGGTGGTGCGGATCACCAGCCCATCGGAATACAGGCTGTAGCCGTTGCGGTCGGCCCAGTCGATGAGCTGGCGGCGCAGCTGCTGCGCCAGGTGCGGTGCAAGTCCCGCCACCTCGGCCTGCCGCTCGAAGCGGATGCGCAGCGGGCGCTTGATCAGCCGCTCGTATTCCGTCTGCGAGAGCTTGCCCCGCTTGGCCATTTGCGCCAGCACGGTGTTGCGCCGGGCCTGCGCGCGCTCGGGGTTGAGCACCGGGTTGTAGTAGGCCGTGCCCTTGAGCATGCCGATCAGCGTGGCGCTCTCCAGCACGTTGAGCTTGTCGGCCGACTTGTCGAAGTACGTGCGCGCCGCCATCTCGATGCCGTAGGCGTTGTAGAGGAAGGGCACCGTGTTCAGGTAGGTCTCCAGGACCTCGTCCTTGGAGTACAGCCACTCGATCTTCAGCGCGGTGATCGCCTCCTTGATCTTGCGCGTGAGCGTGGGCGCGCGGCCGATGTCCTCGGGGTAGAGATTGCGCGCAAGCTGCTGGGTGATGGTGGAGCCGCCCTGCTTGTCGCCGCCCACGGTGCGCACGACGGCCGACAGCGTGCGCCGCCAGTCCAGGCCGAAGTGGTCGTAGAAACGGTGGTCCTCGGTGGCGATGAGCGCATCGACCACGGGCTTGGCGATGGTCTCCAGCGGCACCCATTCGCGGTTCACCCACCGGTACTCGGCGAGCAGCCGCCCGTCGGCGGACACCAGTTGCGCAGGCTGGTCGCTCTTGGCCTTGCGGATGTCGCTGATCCCCGGCGTGAACGGGGTCAGCGCCAGCACATACAGCACGCCGGCCAGCGCCAGCGCCGCCAGCAGCCACACCAGGCCATGCGCGGACAGCCAGCGCTCGGGCCGATGCAACAGTTGCGCCAGCGCGGGCCGCAGGCGGGCCCAGCGGGCTCGCAGGGTCGTGGAAAGATCCATGTAATTTATGGGCAAAAATGGCCTGTAGCGCTTGATCAGCAAGCGCTAGCAGCTATGAATTCAGAAGCAATGCGTAGACAGGGGTGCCCGGCCATGCGCGGCAGGCAGAACACGCGCCGCCGCGCCGGTCGCCGCGCCAGCCGCGGCGCCTGGCGACGGGCCGGGCCTGCTTTATACCGCCAATCCCGCGCCAGGCTGGGCCGCTGTACGGATGCCATTGACCGCCCGGTGGCCCGCGCCACCACCTCAGCCCATGAACTGGCGCAATTGCGGCAGGCTGGCATGTGCGGCGCGCCGGCCCTCGGCAATGGCTTCGCTGGCACGGTGAAAGTCCAGCAGGCCCAAATGCGCCAGGCGCGGGGCGATCACCACCTCGGGCGGGTCACCCGCCATGCGGCTGCGGGTGATGCGCATCTGCATGATGTTCACGCTGGTCATGATCACGTCCAGCGCCGATGGCTTGGGGGGCGGCGCCTCGCCGCTGGCGGGCGCCCAGAACTTCAGGCGGCGCATCCAGTCGGCGCTGACCAGCGGTTCGGGCACCGGCTCCGGCCCGGGGACCGGCGCCGCATCCGTGGGCACGGAGGCCTGCGGCTCGCGCACCACCGCCAGCGGATGCATGTGGCGGTGCAGGATGTCGGAATTCAGGTCCACGGCGATGACGATGTCCGCACCCATGGCGCGGGCCAGCGATGCGGGCACGGGGTTGACGAGTCCGCCATCCACCAGCAGCCGCCCGTCGGTGTGGTTCACGGGGGTGAACAGGCCCGGCAGCGCGATGGAAGCGCGCACCGCGTCGGCGATGGAGCCGTGGCGCAGCCAGACTTCGGCACCCGAGTGCAGGTCGGTCGCCACCGCGCCGAAGGGCAGCGGCGACGCGTCGATGTCGAAATCGGCGAAGTTGCGGCGCCAGAAGGCGATGAGCTTTTCGCCCTTGAGCATGCCGCCCGACAGATTGAAGTCCATGAAGCCGAACACATCGCGCAGGCCCAGGCCCTGCACCCAGTCGGCAAAGCGCTCCAGTTCGCCCCCCGCGTAGGCCGCGCCCACCAGCGCACCGATGGAGGAGCCGCAGATCACGTCCAGCCGCACGCCCTCCTCCCGCAGCGCCTGCAGCACGCCGATGTGCGCCCAGCCGCGCGCCGAGCCGCTGCCCAACGCAAGGCCCAGCCGTGGGGCGCGGCGGGTCAGTGCCATCTAGCCCCCACCTGCGTTGGGCGGCGCGCCCCGCAGCAACGCACGCAACCCGTCCTCGTCCAGCACGGGGATGCCCAGTTCCTGCGCCTTGGCGAGCTTGCTGCCCGCGTCGGCGCCGGCCACCACGTAGTGCGTCTTCTTGCTGACCGAGCCCGCCACCTTGGCACCGGCGGATTCCAGCAGGTCCTTGGCTGCGTCGCGGCCCAAGGTGGGCAGCGTGCCGGTCAGCACCACGGTCATGCCCGCCAGGGGCAGCGTGGCGGCGGCAGCGGGCTCGCTCTCGTCCCAGGTGACGCCGCAGGCGCGCAGCTGCTCCACCACCTCGCGGTTGTGCGGTTGCGCGAAGAAGGTGTGGATGGCCTCGGCCACCACGGGCCCCACGTCGTTCACCTGCAGCAACTGTTCCACGCCCGCATCCATGATGGCGTCGAGCCGGCCGAAGTGGCGTGCCAGGTCCTTGGCCGTGGCCTCGCCCACATGGCGGATGCCCAGGCCGAAGAGAAAGCGCGCCAGCGTGGTGCGCTTGGATTTGTCGAGCGCATCCAGCACGTTCTGCGCGGACTTCTCGGCCATGCGGTCGAGCTGCGCAAGGCTGGACAGCCCGAGCCGGTACAGGTCGGGCAGCGTGCGGATCACGTGGCCCTCGACGAGCTGGTCCACCAGCTTCTCGCCCAGGCCCTCGATGTCCATGGCGCGGCGCTGGGCGAAGTGCAGCACCGCCTGTTTGCGCTGCGCGGGGCAGAACAGCCCGCCGGAGCAGCGGTGGTTGACCTCGCCCGGCTCGCGCACCACGGCGCTGCCGCAGATGGGGCACTGGCGCGGCATGCGGAAGTTGGGCACGTAGGGCTGGCGCGGCCCCGCCAGCGGCTGCGCGGGTGCGGTGCCGTCCGCGCTGCTGGCGGCGTCCACCAGCGCGTCGGAGCCCGCCAGCACTGCCAGGCCTGCGCCCGCCGGCACCACGCCCACCACCTCGGGAATCACGTCGCCCGCGCGGCGCACGATCACCTGGTCGCCCACGCGCACTTTCTTGCGGCGCAGCTCGAACAGGTTGTGCAGCGTGGCATTGGTCACCGTGACGCCGCCCACGAACACCGGCGCGAGTCGCGCCACAGGGGTCAGCTTGCCCGTGCGGCCCACCTGCACGTCGATACCTTCCACGCGCGTGACCATCTCCTGGGCCGGGTATTTGTGAGCCACGGCCCAGCGCGGCTCGCGCGTCACAAAGCCCAGCTGGCGCTGCAGTGCCAGGCTGTTGACCTTGTAGACCACGCCGTCGATGTCGTAGGGCAGCGCGTCCCGTTCGGCCCCCACACGCTGATGGAACGCTATGAGTTCAGAAGCGCCTTGCGCAATCTGCACCTGGGCTGCAACCGGAAAGCCCCATTCCTTGAGCTGCTGCAGCATGCCGAAGTGCGTGCCGAAGTCGGGCCCGCCCTCGGCGGCCGGCGTGACCTCGCCCAGGCCGTAGGCGAAGAAGGACAGCGGCCGCTGCGCGGTGATGCCTGAGTCCAACTGGCGCACCGCGCCGGCGGCGGCGTTGCGCGGGTTGACGAAGGTCTTGTCGCCCTTCTCGCGCTGGCGCTCGTTGAGTGCGTCGAAGTCCGCGCGGCGCATGTAGACCTCCCCGCGCACCTCCAGCACCCGCGGCACGCCGGCGGGCAGGCTCAGGGGGATCTGGCGGATGGTGCGCACGTTGTGCGTCACGTCCTCGCCCACCTCGCCGTCACCGCGCGTGGCGGCCTGCACCAGGCGCCCGCCCTCGTAGCGCAGGCTCATCGCCAGGCCGTCGAACTTGGGTTCGGCCACGTATTCCACCGGCGGCGCATCGGGCGGCAGCTTCAGTTCACGGCGCACGCGCGCGTCGAAGGCTTGGGCGCCGCTGGCCTCGGTGTCGGTTTCGGTGCGGATGCTGAGCATGGGCACGCGGTGGCGCACCGGTGTCAGCCCGTCCAGCACCGCGCCCAGCACGCGCTGCGTGGGCGAGTCGGGCGTCACCAGGTCGGGGTAAGCGCCCTCCAGCGCCTGCAATTCCTGGAACGCGCGGTCATACTCGGCATCGGGCACGCTCGGCGTGTCCTGGACGTAGTACTCGTGCGCCCAGCGGTTCAACTGCTCGCGCAGCGCTTTGATTTTTGCAGCTACCAGCGCAGACCCCTTGGGCGCGGGAGCCGGAAAAAGGCTGGATTGTTCAGTCATGCCGGAAAGGGTCAGGCCCGGTCCCATTGGGCGAGGTGCAGCAGCACGCCCGACGGGTCCCAGACGTAGGTCACGCACGCGCCGTACGGTTCCTGCTTCGGCGCGGACACGCGGGCCCCAGGAAAGCGACCCGTGCCGATGAGCTGCGAAACGTCTGCAAAACACTGGGCCGCGTCTTGCACGGAAATGTGCAGCATGCAGTTGTCCGCCCATTCGTTCACGTAGTAGCGCTGCAGATAGAACCGCGCCCCGCCCAGGTGGAACAGGGCCAAGTCTTCGTCCGACCATTCCAGGGTGCAGCCCAGGGCCGCGTAGAACGCCTTGGACAGCGCGAAGTCCTGGGCCGGGAGGAAAGAGCGCACATCGTGGGCGCGCAGGTCGATCATGCCGGTTCCTAGCTGAACAGGCGCCGCGCCAGCGCGGAGCCGGCCGAGAGTTCGCGGCTGTCCAGCTTGTCGTACAGCTGCTCAAGATCGGCGGCGATGGGCTCCATGGTCATGGCGGGCAGCGGCGTGCCGTTCTGGTCGCACAGCACGCCGTCCATGGCCTCGCCGAGCGCGGCCGCCACCTCGCGCAGGCGCGCAAAGGGCTGCTGCGAGCGGTGGACCTGGGCCACGTCCAGGCTCAGCACGATGTCGCGCACGGCGGACTGCTCGGGGTCGTCGGACATGGCCGCCTGCGCGTCGTAGGTCAGCGTGAGCACGGGCGGCAGGCCCGGCCCCTGCGCCGGCAGCACCAGCCGGCCCGGAATGGCGCCGGCGACGAGACCCAGGCGTGCGGCGTTCTGCTGCACGTAGCCGGGGCTCCAGGCCGCGTGGCGCGCCCGCAGCACGAAGGTGAGCTGCGCGTCGTGCTCGCTGGCGAACTGGTCCAGCTCGCGCGCGCGGGCCACCTCGTGCAGCATGTCGGGAAAGTCGGGCGCGGCATTGATCGCGTCGGCGAAGCCCTGGGCCTTCATGACGAATTCGGAGAACTCGATCTCATTGAGCGCACCCAGGCGATTGGCCAGTTGCACGCCCGCCTGGAACTGCAGGTAGCGCTGGCCGGGCTGGGGGGTTTCCCACTGCTGCGCGGCGTCGTTGAAGCCCTCCACCGCGAACGGCTTGCTGCCCGCGCGGCGCGTGGGCGGCAGCGCGGCCAGGGCCGCATCGCCCGAAACCTGCTGCTCGGCCACGATGGGGGCGATGGCGTCGATCAGCGGATCCAGGCCGCCGCGGCGCTCGGCCGTGGGCACGGGCAGGTCCAGCGCATCACGCAGATCCACGGCGTGGCCGTCAAAGCCGGGCTCGGCCTCGCCTTCGGCGCCGCTCCCGACAAGCCCCGCGCCGGTGAGCCCCGCGCCGGTAAGCACCGCGCCGGTAAGCACCGCGCCATCAAAGGCGGGCTCATGGCGCGCCACGGGCTCCTGCGCGGGATCGGCCTCGGCCGGCCGCGGGCGCTTGGGCGCGTTGCGGTGGGTTGTCCAGGCGTTGTAGGCGACGACGACGATCAGCACGAGCGCGCCGGCGATGATGAGACCAAGTTGGAAGTTGCTCATGGTGAATACGGGGTCAGGCCTCGGCCATGGACAGCGCGGACTCCATGTCCACGGCCACGATGCGCGACACGCCCTGCTCCTGCATGGTGACGCCGATCAGTTGCTCGGCCATCTCCATGGCGATCTTGTTGTGGCTGATGAAGAGGAACTGCGTTCCCTTGGACATGCTGGACACCAGCTTGGCATACCGCTCGGTGTTGGCATCATCCAGCGGCGCGTCCACTTCGTCCAGCAGGCAGAACGGCGCGGGGTTGAGCTGGAAGATGGCGAACACCAGCGCGATCGCGGTGAGTGCTTTCTCGCCGCCCGACAGCAGGTGGATGGTCTGGTTCTTCTTGCCCGGCGGCTGGGCCATGACCTGCACGCCGGAGTCGAGGATCTCGTCGCCCGTCATGATGAGCTTGGCCTGGCCGCCGCCGAACAGTTCGGGGAACATGCGGCCGAAGTGCCCGTTGACGGTCTCGAAGGTGCCCGACAGCAGGGTGCGCGTCTCGCCGTCGATCTTGCGGATGGCGTCCTCCAGCGTGGTCATGGCCAGCGTCAGGTCTTCGGTCTGCGCGTCCAGGAAGCCCTTGCGCTCGCGCGCGAGCTGCAACTCCTCCAGCGCGGCCAGGTTCACCGCGCCCAGCGCCGTGATCTCGCGGTGCAGGCGGTCGATCTCGCCCTGCAACCCCGCCATGCGCACGCCACCGTCCTGGATGGAACGCTCCACCGCCGCCAGGTCGGCCTGCGCGTCCGCCAGCAGCGTGCTGTACTGCTCCAGGCCCAGGCGCGCCGCCTGCTCCTTGAGCTGGAACTCCGTGATGCGTGCGCGCAGGGGCTCCAGCGTGCGCTCGTTCTGCATGCGCAGTTCGTCGCTGGCGCGCAGCCGCGCCGTCAGGTCGTCGTACTGGCTGCGCTGGGCGGCCAGGTCTTTTTCGCGCTCGATCTTCAGGTCCAGCGCCTGCTGCAGGCCGCCCTGGGCGGCGGCATCGGACAGGCGCGAAAGCTCGTCCTGCGCGCGCTGGCGCTCATCGTGCAACGCGCGTGCCTGGGTGGCCGCGGTGTCGATGGTGCGCGCCAGCTCGGCACGCCGGGCCTGCAGGCTGCGCTGGGAGAACTGCGCCTCCTGTGCCTGGCGCTCCAGCGCGCGCTGCTGCTCACGGCATTCGGCCAGGCGGCGCTCGGCCTCGATCACACGGTCGCCCAACTGCGCATGGCGCTCCTGGCTGTCGGCCAGTTGCATGTCCAGTTCTTCAAAACGCGCCTCCGCGGTGACGCGGCGCTCCTGCAGGTCGCCCAACTGCGCCTCGACCTCGGACAGATCGGCGCCAATCTGCTCGCTGCGCGCCCGGGTCTGCTCGGCCAGTTGCGACAGGCGCAGGGTCTCAACCTGCAGCTCATGCGCGCGGCCTTGGGCCTCGCTGGCCTCGCGGCGCGCGGCCACCAGGCGCTGCGCCGCGTCGGCGTACAGGCTCTCGGCACGCACCAGCGCCGTGCGCGCCTCCTCGGCGATCAATGCCTGGGCACGCAGCTCCTTCTCCAGGTGTTCGATCTCCTGCGCACGGGCCAGCAGGCCGGACTGCTCGGAGTCCTGCGCATAAAAACTCACGCTGTGCGCGCCCACGGCATGGCCGGCTGCCACATAGATGGCCTCGCCCGGCTGCAACTGCGCACGGCGGTTCAGCGCATCGTCCAGTGTCTGCGCGGTGTAGCAGCCCTGCAGCCAGTCCACGAGCACGGCGTGCAGCCCGGCGTCGTGCACGCGCAGCAGATCCGACAAGCGCGATGAACCAGCGGGGGCTTCGGGCGCGGGCGCAGACGGCGCGCTGTAGAAAGCCAGCCGCGCCGGAGGCGCATCCTGCCCGCCCGCGCCCAGGAAGCCGCGCACCATGTCCAGCCGGCCCACGGGCAGCGCGGCCAGGCGCTCGCGCAGCGCGGCCTCCAGCGCGTTCTCCCAGCCGGGTTCGATGTGGATGCGGCTCCACAGTCCCTGCAGCCCTTCCAGCCCGTGCTTGGCCAGCCAGGGCTGGAGCTTGCCGTCCACCTTGACCTTCTCCTGCAAGGCCTTGAGCGCTTCCAGCCGCGCGGACAGGTCGGCCTGCCGGGCCGTTTCCTGGTTCACGACCTGCTGGCGCGCACGGCGGTCCTCGTCGAGCTGGGGCACGCTGTCCTGCAGCTCGGCCAGGCGCGCCTCGGCCATCTCGGCACCCTCCTCGGCCTGCTGCAACTGCTGGCGCAGGTTGGCCAGGCGCGCCTCGTCGGGCGCAGCCAGGGCATTGCGGTCGGTGCGCAGGCGCTCCAGGCGCGCCTCCAACTGGCGGCTTTGCTCGTCCAGGCTGCGCTGCTCGGCCGCCAGCACCTGGATCTGCTGCTGCACCTGCGCCACGGCGGCGCGCTGCTCGTCGCTGCGCTGCTGGCTCTGGCGCAGGGCGTCTTCCAGCTCGGGCAGGCGTGTCGCCTGCTCCTCGACCTGTGCGGCCAGGATCTCGGCCTGCTCCTCGGCATTCATGCCGGCGCCTTCGATGCTTTCGACTTCAGCTTGAGCCTCTTCCTTGCGCGCGGACCACTGGGCGATCTGCTCGGCCAGTTGCACCAGGCGCTGCTCCACGCGCTGGCGGCCCTCGACCACGTAGCGAATCTCGGCTTCCAGCTTGCCGACCTCGGCCGTGGCCTCATAGAGGCGCCCCTGTGCCTGGTTGACCTTGTCGCCCGCCTCGTAGTGCGCCTGGCGGATGGTCTCCAGGTCGGCCTCCACATGGCGCAGGTCGGCCATGCGCGACTCCAGGTCGTTCACGGCGGCCAGGCCCTCGGTGCGCACGCGGGCCTGTTCGCTTTCCGCCTCGGCGCGCTTCAGGAACCACAGCTGGTGCTGCTTGAGGGTCACGTCCTGCTGCAGCGCGTTGTAGCGCGCGGCCACCTCGGCCTGCTTTTCCAGCTTGTCGAGGTTGGCATTGAGTTCGCGCAGGATGTCCTCCACCCGCGTGAGGTTCTCCCGCGTGTCGGACAGGCGGTTCTCGGTCTCGCGCCGGCGCTCTTTGTACTTGGACACGCCCGCGGCTTCTTCAAGGAACAGGCGCAGTTCCTCGGGGCGACTTTCGATGATGCGGCTGATCGTGCCTTGGCCGATGATGGCGTAGGCGCGCGGGCCCAGGCCCGTGCCCAGGAACACGTCCTGCACGTCGCGGCGACGCACCGGCTGGTTGTTGATGAAGTAGCTGCTGGTGCCGTCGCGCGTGAGTACGCGCTTGACGGCAATCTCGGTGAACTGGTTCCACTGCCCGCCCGCGCGGTGGTCGCTGTTGTCGAACGTCAGCTCCACGCTGGAACGGCTGGCCGGCTTGCGGCTGGTGGTGCCGTTGAAGATCACGTCCTGCATGCTCTCGCCGCGCAGCTCGCTGGCCTTGCTCTCGCCCAGCACCCAGCGCACGGCATCCATGATATTGGACTTGCCGCAACCGTTGGGGCCCACCACGCCCACGAGTTGCCCCGGCAGCATGAAGTTGGTGGGCTCGGCAAACGACTTGAAGCCGGCGAGTTTGATCGAGTTAAGACGCACGGGTCAGGCGTTGGACAGGGCGGTTCGCAGGTGCAGGAAAGACCGGAATCATACCGTGGCGCTCGTGTCGGCCCCATGCCCAGCCGGGCATCCTTCGATTGCAAGCAAAAATGGCCTCTAGCGCTTACCCAGCAAGCGCCAGCAGCTATTCTTACGAGAGCATCCTACGGCAGCTCAGCCCCCACGCGGGGCGAAGGCAATGATGGCCATGCCGCACAGCGTGACGGACACGCCCAGCCAGTCCCATGGGCCGGGGCGCACGCCGTCAACCGTCCACAGCCAGACCAGCGCCACGGCCACATACACGCCGCCGTAGGCCGCGTACACACGCCCTGTGGCCGCCGGATGCAGCGTGAGCAGCCAGGCAAACAGCGCCAGGCTGGCGGCCGCCGGCACCAGCAGCCAGGCGCTGCGCCCCTGGCGCAACCACAACCAGGGCAGATAGCAACCGACGATTTCCGCCACGGCAGTGAGGAGGAACAGGGCCAGGGTCTTGAAAGGCAGCATGCGTGAATGCGTGATGAAAAAGAAGGCCGCAGCGTTCAGACGCCGGCCCGCTTCAGCACCAAGGCCTCGAACGCCGCGGCCTGCAGCGGTGGGCTGAGCAGATAGCCCTGCCAGGCATGGCAGCCGTTGCGCTCCAGAAAGGCGCGCTGCGCCTCGGTCTCGACGCCCTCGGCCACCACCCGCAGGCCCAGGCTGGTGCCCAGGGCGACGATCGTGCGTGCGATCACGGCATCGTTGGGGTCGGTGAGCACGTCGCGCACGAAGCTCTTGTCGATCTTCAGCTCGTGCAGGGGCAGGCGCTTGAGGTAGGCCAGCGACGAGTAGCCCGTGCCGAAGTCGTCCAGCGAGAAGCCCACGCCGTAGCCACGCAGCTGCACCATCTTGGCGATCGTGTCCTCCACGTCCTGCAGCAGCATGCCCTCGGTCAGTTCCAGCCGCAGGCGGCGCGCGTCGGCGCCCGAGGCGGCCAGCGCCTCCAGCACCTGGGGCACGAAGCTACCCTCGTGGAACTGGCGCGGGCTCACGTTCACCGCGACGGTGAGCTCACCCAGCACGGGGTGCGCGCTCCACTGCGCCAGCTGTGCGCAGGCGCTGCGCATCACCCACTCGCCCACGCGCAGGATCAGTCCGCTTTCTTCCGCCAAGGGAATGAATTCCGCTGGCGAGATGAAGCCCCTGTCCGGATGGCGCCAGCGTACCAGCGCCTCGGCGCCCGTGATGCGGCCCTGGTCCACCTTGGGCTGGTAGAACAGTTCTAACTGTCCCGCATCCAGTCCGGCGCGCAGGTCCGCCTCCAGCGCCGCGCGTTCGGACACGGCAGCCTGCATCTGTGGATCGAAAAAGCGCAGCGTATCGCGCCCGGCGGCCTTGGCCTCGTACATGGCAAGGTCGCTGCGCTTGAGCAGCTCGTCCGCCGATTCGCGCACCCCGCGGAAGATGGCGATGCCCACGCTGAGCGCCGTGTGGTGCTGCTGACCGTCGATGTCGAAGGGCGCGCGAATGGCCGCCAGGATCGTCTGGCCCATCTCCTCGGCGCGGTTGGCGGCCTCCTGCGGGTCGGCGCCCAGGTCCTTGAGCACCACGACGAACTCGTCGCCGCCGTGGCGCGCCAGGGTTTCGTCCTCGGGCACGCAGTCGCGCAGCCGCCGGGCCACCTCGCGCAGCAGGCGGTCACCCATGTCCGGACCTTGTGTCTCGTTGATGGTCTTGAAGTTGTCCAGGTCCAGCATCATCACCGCGCCGCACAGCTGGTGGCGGGCGCTCATGGCCAGCGCCTGCTCCAGGCGGTCCAGCAGCAGGCGGCGGTTGGGCAGGCCGGTGAGCGGATCGTTGTAGGCCAGGTAGCGCACCTCTTCCTCGGCCGCCTTGCGCTGGCTCTGGTCCACCATGGTGACGATGTGCGAGTCACCCAGGATCATGCCGGACAGCTCGACCGCGCGGCGCACGCCCGACTTGGCGGTGATCACGCATTCCACGGTACGGATGGCACCGTCGGGGTTCTTCAGCGCCGCCGTGCATGCGGCGTGCCATGCCTCGCGCGCATGCTCGCGTTGGCGTGCGTCGGGCATTACCAGGCGCCACCAGGTGTCCACGTCGGGCGCCTCGCGTATGTCGTAGCCGCAGATCTGGACATGACGGTCGTTGCGGAACACGATCTTGCCGTCCTGCACCTGGTTCACGCCCACGGGCATGTGGTTCAGGATGTTGCGCAGGTGCTCCTCGCTCTGGCGCAGCACCTGCTCCATGTGCTTGCGTTTGCTGATGTCCTGCACCACCGCAAGGTGGTGCTCGGGCTGGCCTTCCAGGCGCAGCGGCGAGACCATGAGGTCCACCCACACCTCGCTGCCGTCCTTGCGGCGGTAGCGCTTTTCCATGCGGTATTCGCTCAGCTCACCGGCCAGCATCCGCTGCAATTGCTCCAGGTCCGCGGCCAGGTCGCTGGGCTCGCTGAAGTCCTGAAAGCGCATCTGCTGCAGTTCCTGCGCGCTGTAGCCCAGCAGGTCGCAGAACTTCTGGTTCATGCGCACCAGGCGGCCGGTGCGCGAGTCGGTCTGGGCGATGCCCACCGCGGCCTGGTTGAACACGGCGCGCAGGCGCGCCTCGCTTTCGCGCAAGGCCGTATCGGTCTCCTTGGCATGGTCCAGTGCCTGCGACCGCCGCAGCACCAGCATCGATACCAGCGCGGTGAGCAGTGCGGTCACCAACAGGCCGCCGGAGCCCAGCAGCCAGGGCAGGCGCGACTCCTGCGGCGAGAGGAACGGCACGACGGGCTGGAACTGCAGGCTCCAGCGCCTTCCGCCCACGCGCACGCTTTGCTCATATTCCATGGCAGAGGTGCCGACGCGCGTCTCCGATTCAAAGAGGGATTGCGGCGGAGCAGGCTCCTCGCTGCTGAAGGGGCCCACGTCCGCCATGCGCAGCGCCAGGCCCTGCATGTTGCCCGCGGTGCGCACGGCATGCACGATGTCGTAGATGCGCAGGCTCACGCCCACCGCCCCCAGAAAGCGCGCCGGCCCCGCCTGTCCGGCCGCCGGCTCGGCAAACACCGGCATGCGGATGATGACGCCCGTGCGGTGCTCGGTTTCCTGGTGCAGCTCGAACGGCGCGGAGGCGACCAGCCCGCCGGTGTCGCGCGCACGGCGCATGGCTTCGAGGTTCGCTGGCTGGGAATGGATCTCCAACCCTTGCAAGCCGCTGTTGCCCCCCTGGGGCCAGAGGTAGTCCACCACGAAATAGTCGGGCAATACGGCCTGCGGATGGATGGCGAAATCCCGCGGCAGGTCGCCGTCCAGATGCGGGTCGGAGCGCGCCTGCTCTTCGAAGGCCGCCCGCCGGGGGCCGGGCACGTACCGCGTAAAGTTGATGTTCTTCACGCCGGGGTGGTAATGCTGCAGATCCAGCTCACGCGCCACGCGCTCGAAGTCGGCGCGCCGCAGCTGCGGATTCACCGTCAGCAGGCCGCGCATGCCCTGCAGCAAAACCGCGTGGGACTCCATGCGCCGCTGCAGCGTCTCGACAAACAGCCGGGCCTCCTGCTCGAAACGCACCCGCGCGATGGCCTGCATGGAGGATTGCTGCTGGTGGTACAGCGCGTAGCTTGCCGCGCAACCGGCCAGCGCCACGGCCGCTCCGGGGAGCCAGTGCCAGGGGAACGAGCGCTGTGCGTTGGATGTCTGCATGCGGGCAGATGGACAGGGAGGACAACGGCTGATAGGCCGCCGCCGCGCCGCAGAGCATAGCGGCATTTACCGATGCGGGGGCAACAGGCACCGCCAACGTCTGCTGCGACCGCGCGGCTGCGGCGCCTGCGCAATTCCCCACGCCGGCGTCGCCAGCCGCCGGCCCGTACCATGGCCGCATCAGGAGTGCCCGCCATCGTGTTGTTTCGGTTGTTCGAAAATCGTGTCCCCCCGTACCCTGCGGCCGAGCCGACCGTGCCGCCCGCCGGGTTCCTCGCCTTCGTGTGGGCCAGCACGCGCGGCCTGCGCGGCTATGTCGGGGCCATGGCCGCCCTGTCTGCCGTGGTGGCCATCTACGAGGCGCTGCTGTTTGCCGTGCTGGGACGGGTGGTGGACTGGATCGCCGCCACTGCGCCCGAGCGCTTCTGGGCCGAGCGCGGCACGCTGCTCGCCGGGGTGGCTGCGGTGCTGGTCGCCAGCATTGGCATAGTGGCGCTGCAGACCACCGTGCGCCACCAGGTCTTGGCCATCAACTTCCCGCTGCGCCTGCGCTGGAACTTCCACCGGCTGATGCTGGGCCAAAGCATGGCGTTCTATGCGGACGAGTTCGCGGGCCGCATCACCACCAAGATCATGCAGACCGCGCTGGCCGTGCGCGACATGATCTTTACCACCTGCGACGTGGCGATCGGCATGGGCGTCTACCTGGTCACCATCCTGGCACTGGCGGGCGGCTTTGAATGGCGGCTGCTGCTGCCCTTTCTTGCGTGGGCGCTGTGCTACGCGGCCGCGTGCTGGTACTTCGTGCCACGCCTGGGCCAGGTGAGCAAGGCCCAGGCCGACGCGCGCTCCGTCATGACCGGCCGCGTGACGGACGCTTACACCAACATCGCCACGGTGAAGCTGTTCTCGCACACGCGGCGCGAGGCCGAGTTTGCCCGCGCGGCGATGGACGCGTTCAAGACCACGGGCTACGCACAGATGCGGCTGGTCAGCCGCTTCGAGATCGTGAACCACGCCCTGGTGGTGGGCATGATCCTCGGCGCCTGCGGCACGGCGCTATGGCTGTGGTCGCGGGGCGAGGTAGGCGCCGGCGCGGTGGCCGCGGTGACCGCGATGGCACTGCGCGTTTCGGGCCACGCCCACTGGGTGATGTGGGAGATGACCACGCTGTTCGAGAGCGTGGGCACCATCCAGGACGGCATCAACACCCTCACCCGCCCGCGCACGGTGGTGGATGCGCCCGATGCCCGCCCGCTGCAGGTCACGCGTGGCGAGGTGCAGTTTGAGAACGTGCGCTTCGGCTACCGCGACGGCGCGGCAGTGATCGACGGGCTGAACCTCACCATCCGCCCAGGCGAGCGCATCGGGCTGATCGGCCGCTCCGGCGCGGGCAAGTCCACGCTGGTCAACCTGCTGCTGCGCTTTCATGACGTGCAGGGCGGACGCATTCTGGTGGACGGGCAGGACATCGCCCACGTCACGCAGGACAGCCTGCGCCAGGCGATCGGCATGGTCACGCAGGACACTTCGCTGCTGCACCGATCGATGCGCGACAACATCCTGTACGGCCGCCCCGATGCCTCCGAGGAAGACATGCGCCTGGCTGCCGAACGCGCCGAGGCCGTGCAATTCATCGACGAGCTGACCGACCTGCAGGGCCGCAGCGGCTACGACGCCCAGGTGGGCGAGCGCGGCGTCAAGCTCTCGGGCGGGCAGCGCCAGCGCGTGGCGATCGCGCGCGTGATGCTCAAGGACGCCCCGATCCTGCTGCTGGACGAGGCTACCAGTGCGCTGGACTCCGAGGTGGAGGCTGCCATCCAGCAGAGCCTGGACGGACTGATGCGGGGCAAGACGGTGATCGCCATCGCGCACCGCCTGTCCACCATCGCCGCCATGGACCGGCTCATCGTGCTGGACGCCGGCCGCATCGTCGAGGAAGGCACGCACGCACAGCTGCTGGCGCAAGGGGGTGTCTATGCGCGGCTGTGGACGCACCAGAGCGGCGGCTTCATGGGACAGGACCCGGACGAGGCCTGAGCGATACAGGATCGGCCGCGCACGATCATGGCAATCGAGACAGAAATAGGCCTCCGAGGCAATACTGACAAGCGCCAACAGCTCTTATAACAATAGCACAAGAGACTGAAGAGTCCCGGTTCAGCTCTGCTCCTCGGGGCCCAGGGGATGGGGGCGCGGCGGCTCGTGCGGCGGCAACTGCAGGAACAGCGCCGTGGCCGCCAGCGTCAGCACACCCATGCAGGCAAACGTGGCGCGGAACGCGTGGAGCGTGTCCTGCGCATCTGCGGCGCCAAAGTAGCCCTGGAAGCTCGCCAGCACCGCCCCGGCAGCCGCCACCCCCATGCCCATGGCCAGCATCTGCACCATGGACAGCAGGCTGTTGCCGCTACTGGCATGACCCGTGTCCAGGTCCTTGAGCGTGACCGTGTTCATGGCCGAGAACTGCATGGAGTTCACGCCGCCAAACGCCGCCAGCTGCACCATCAGCAGCCACGGGGGCTGGCCGGGCGTGATCAGGCAGAAGCTGGCGATGAGCAACGCCAGCGCGCAGGTATTGACCACCAGCACCTCGCGATAGCCCCAGCGCCGCACCATGAAGGTGACCACAGGTTTCACGGCCATGCTGCCCAGCACCGTGGGCAGCATCATCATGCCCGCCTGCATGGGTGCGTAGCCCAGGCTGACCTGCAGCACCAGCGGGATCATGAAGGGCATGCACGAGCTGCCCAGCCGCGAAAACAAGTTGCCCAGCAGCCCCACGCGCAGCGTGCGCACCGCGAACAACCCCGGCACAAACAGCGGCGCATCGCTGCGCAGCGCATGCAGCCAGTAGGCCGCCAGACTGGCCAGGCCAAAGATCATCATCACTAGCGACGACGCGCTGCGCGCACCACCGCCGGCCATGCCCTCCACCGCCAGCGACACGGCCGCCATGCCAAAGGCCAGCAGGCCATAACCCACGGCGTCGAATCCACGCACGGCCAGCACCTCTCCCGCCGCCATGAAGCGCCGCGCGGCCATCAAGCCCACCAGCCCCACGGGCACATTGACCCAGAAGATCCAATGCCAGGAGGCGTACTCCACCATCCAGCCGCCCAGGGTCGGCCCGATCAGCGGCCCCACCAGCCCGGGAATCGCCACGAAGCTCATGGCGCGGATGAACTCGTCGCGCGGAAACGCCCGCAGCACCGCCAGCCGCCCCACGGGCAGCAGCAGCGCACCGCCCAGCCCCTGGACCACGCGCGCGCCCACCAGCAGCGGCAGCGTGGACGACAGCGCGCACAACACTGAGCCGAGCACGAACAACGCGATCGCCGACATGAACACCCGCCGCGTGCCGAAACGGTCCGCCAGCCAGCCCGACGCCGGAATCAGCACCGCCATGGCCAGCGAATACGCCACGATCACCGAGTGCATCTGCAGCGGGCTCTCGCCCAGGTCGCGCGCCATGGCCGGCAAGGCCGTGTTGACGATGGTGGCGTCCAGCGTCTGCATGAAGAAGCCCAGCGCGACCACCCACAGCAGCGGCTGGCGCGAAGTGGGGGAAACAGGTCCACGCGTCATGAAATCGCCCATGGCGGGCTCAGAAAAGAAGGCCAAAGTGTGCCATTGGGGCCCGTTTGCGGACTAATGCGCTGGTCATATCCGTCAAAACGATGTTGGGCCCTGTTCACCAAACATGAACCGCTATCAAAGTAGAAGCACTTTCCCGAGATGGTGAGTGGCAGGTATGCGGAGGCACTGCACCCCATCACCGGGCAAAACCCAGCAAGACGTTGCCTATCGCCGCGGGCACGTTCATGAAAATCCACGTAAATCAACTATTTACTATCAGTTGTCGGCAGATTTCCCGTCATGCCGTGGTACCCTCGCGCCCCATGTTTCGTCGGTTGTGCCTGCTGCTGCTGCTTTGCTCGAGTGCCTACGCCGCTCCCTCCCCCGAGGTAGAGCGGGCAGCCGCCACCCCTGCAGCCAGCATTGACCGCAGCCTGCTCGTCCAGTTGCAGGACGTTCAGCACAACGTGGCAGACCGCACCTCCTCCCTGATTTCCACCGCCATGGGCTTCATCGGCGTGCCATACCGCCGGGGTGGCAGCAGTGCCGAGACGGGTTTTGATTGCAGCGGCTTCGTGCGCGCCATCTACGAGCAGGCCAAGGGCATGGTGCTTCCACGCCGCGCCAACGAGCAGGCCGCCGCCACCGAAGTCATCGACAAAAAAGACCTGCAGCCCGGCGACCTGGTGTTCTTCAACACCATGCGCCGCGCGTTCAGCCACGTAGGCATCTACGTGGGTGACGGCAAGTTCATCCATGCCCCGCGCTCCGGTGCGCAGGTGCGCGTGGAAGACATGGGCGCTTCCTACTGGCAGCGGCGCTTCAACGGTGCACGGCGCGTGACCACGGACGAAGACGCCGCCGCCATGGCCATTTCCGCGCGCTCTCCGGCCGCCAACTGAGACCGGGGCCGGCACCCTGTCCGGCACTGCTGTAGTAATTGCGGTAAGTAGCTACGCACCGGGCCAGCGTTTTCAGTGCCTGCACATGGGGTGACGGTGTGCAAGCCACACAGGTGTCCTGAGTCTCCTTCCAGCCATGACCACACCCACTACGCGCTTTTGGCTCATGAAATCGGAGCCCGACGAGTGTTCCATTGACGACGCATTGGGCGCTCCGGGCGCCACCGTGCCCTGGACCGGCGTGCGCAATTACCAGGCGCGCAACTTCATGCGCGACGAGATGCAGGTGGGGGATGGCGTGCTCTTCTACCACTCAAGCTGCCCTGCACCCGGTATCGCCGGCATTGCACGCATAGCCTCGGGCGTACGCCCCGATCCCACACAGTTCGACCCTGAATCCCCTTACTACGACCCCAAGTCACCCCTTGAGAAACCCCGGTGGCTGCTGCGGGACGTGCAAGCCGTGCGCAAGACACGGCTCATTGGCCTGGCGGAACTGCGCGCCCATCCCGAGTTGGCGTCGATGCGCGTACTGCAGCGAGGCAACCGGTTGTCGATCACGCCGCTGCAGCCCCAGGAGTGGACCTTCATCACGCAGGTGCTCGCGGCAGACTAGCGGGCCGCGCGGGTGTCCCCGCCACGCATCAACAGGCTGGAGGCTGGAGGCTGGAGGCTGGAGGCTGGAGGCTGGAGGCTGGAGGCGGGAGGCGGGAGGCGGGAGGACTGGAGGCGGGAAGAGGGAATCCCCGCCAGAAGTCCAACCTTCATCAACCCGCCCCCTTGGCGCGCAGCAGCGCTACCAGCTCCGGCACCAGCGCCTGCGGCCCACCCTCGGCAACGGCGGCGGCAAAGGTGTCGTGCACGGCCTGGGCAATGCCATCGGCCGCACCGCCGTCGTGCGCCATGGCGGTGTAGTAGCCCATGTCCTTGAGCGCGTTGGACATGAAGAAGCGCAGCCCGGAGGGGTCCTGCTGCAGCAGGTAGGGCCGCAGGCGCTCCAGCGCCACGCCGCCGCCGCCGCCCTTGGCGAGAACATCCAGGAACACCTGCGGGGCCACGTCGGCCGCCAGCGCGCACGCGGCAGCCTCCGCGATCAGCGACACGCTGCCCAGCGACACATAGTTGTGCAGCAGCTTCATGCGGTGGCCGCTGCCCACGGCACCGGTATGCGTGATGTTCTCGGCAAAGCACTGCAGCACCGGGCGCACTTCGTCGAGCAGTGCGGCCTCGCCGCCCACCAGCAGGTTCAGCCGGCCCTCGGCGGCCTCCTTGGGGGTGCGGGTCATCGGCGCATCCAGAAACCGCCCGCCGGCCGCCGCCACGGCGCGGGCGACGGGTTCGGTGGACGAGGGAATGGCCGTGGAGCAGTCGATCACCACGGTGCCGGGCTGCAGGGCGGCCAGGGCGCCCTCCTCGCCCAGCAGCACCGCCTCTACCTGGGGCGATCCCGTCACGCACAGGATGAGCACCTGCACCTGTCGCATCAGTTCATGCACCGATGCGGCGCTGGCCACGCCCTGGGCGCGCAATGCATCCAGGGGCTGGTTGCCAGGGTGCTCCAGCACCGTCAGCGCATAGCCCTTGCGGGCGATATTCATGGCAATGCCGTGGCCCATCAGGCCTACGCCGATCAGTCCGATGCGAGGGGTGTTCATGTGCTGCGTTTCAACCGGTGGGTGGGAAGCGGTGTCCACCGCATTGTGGCGCGCGGAGCCCCTTCAACCCACCGCCGCCGTATCCCGGAAAACCAGTACCTTCAGCGACCGCTCCTCGTCCACATCGGCGAACGCCGCCGGGTTGGGAACGCGTTCCACGAACGCCAGCGAAGGCGCCTGGGATCGCATCTGCTCGCGCAGAAACTCCATCCCGAGCTCCGGCGCGTTCAGGCACAGCAGGGCGTGGCCGCCCGGCATCAGCAGTTCCGGCAGGCGCCGCATGAGCCGCGCATAGTCCTTGGTCGCGACGAAGCTGCCCTTCTGGTAGGACGGCGGATCCACGATCACCAGGTCGTACGGCCCGCTGCGCGTGATCTTGCCCCACGAGCTGAAGATGTCATGCGCCAGAAAGCGGGCACCGGCGCCCAGCCCGTTGAGCTGGTGGTTCTGCTGCCCGGTGGCTATGGCACCCCGGCTCATGTCCACATTCACCACCTCTGCCGCGCCCGCCTGCAGCGCAGCGACCGAAAACGCACAGGTATAGGCGAACAGGTTGAGCACCCGAGCGCCGCGCCCGGTGCGTGCGCGGTGGTTCGCCACATGCGCGCGCACCCAGCGACGCCCTTCGGCCATGTCCAGGAACAACCCGTGGTTCTGCCCGCGCAGCACCTGGACGCGCAGGCGTGCGCCATCCTCGGTGACCACATGCGGCTCGGGCACCTCGCCCGCCATCAGCCGCGTATCGCTGCGGCCCTCGATGCGCAGCGCCTCGCCGCGGTGCTGGAACACCCAGTTCAGCGGCTGCCCTGGCGCCACCTGCTGCCAGCGTGCGCGCAGGGCGCCGTCGATGGTGGCGAGTGCGTCGTCCGTCACCGGGGCGAAGCTGGTGAGCACCAGCACGGGTGGATAGGCATCCAGCGTCCACTGCTCGCTGCCGGGAAACCGCCCGCCACGCCCATGGAAGATGCGGCAGGCCTCAACGGGCGGAGTGAGGGTGGCGATGGCGTCGAGCAGGGCTTGCATGAGTGGGGTCGGGCGCAAAGAAAAATAGGCATCAAAATGCCCTCTAACGCAGATTGTGCCAGCGCTAACAGCTATGGTTTTTACGTTATCGTCACGGTTTCATCCGCTCCGTTCAAGGCTTTTGCATGACCTTCGCTGACAACCTGCGCCAATTGCCCTCCATCGCCCACCTGGCAGCCCTGCAACTGCTGGACGACGCCGGCCAGGTGGTGGCCACCATTCCCAACCAGCAGGGCAAGACGGGCTCGCTGACCGTGTACGCCGCGCTGGCCGCCAAGCACGGTGGCATCACCGTCGCCGCGGCGCAGGAAGGCCTGGAACTGTTCGCCGAACACACCGCCGATGCCCGCCAGCATCCCGGCAGCCACCCCAACATCGACCGGCTGCTGCAGGTGATCGAGACGGGCCAGGGCTACCGCGTGGCACTGGTGCAGGCCTGAACTGCCACGCACACTCGCCAACCCAGCACCTCATACTAAAAAACGCCTCCAGCCCTTGCACAGCAAGCGCTAGGCGCTATCAAAAGCATAAAAAAAGCAGCCAGAGGCTGCTTTTTTGCTACGGCCGCGGCCTTTACCTGCGCTGCGGCGGCACGTCCGTGCAACTGCCGTGGGCAATCTCCGCCGCCATGCCGATGCTCTCGCCCAGCGTGGGGTGCGGGTGGATGGTCTTGCCGATGTCCACCGCGTCGGCGCCCATCTCGATGGCCAGGGCGATCTCGCCGATCATGTCGCCGGCGTGCGTGCCGACGATGCCGCCGCCCAGGATGCGGCCGTGGCCGTGCGCCTCGGGGCTGTCGTCGAACAGCAGCTTGGTAAAGCCTTCGTCGCGGCCGTTGGCGATGGCGCGGCCGCTGGCCGCCCAGGGGAACAGGCCTTTCTTGACCTTGATGCCCTGCGCCTTGGCCTGGTCCTCGGTCAGGCCCACCCAAGCCACTTCGGGGTCGGTATAGGCCACGCTCGGGATCACGCGGGCGTTGAAGGCGGCGCTTGCCAGTTCCTTGTTGCCCTGCAGTTCACCGGCGATGACCTCGGCCGCCACGTGCGCCTCGTGCACCGCCTTGTGCGCAAGCATGGGCTGGCCCACGATGTCGCCGATGGCGAAGATGTGCGGCACGTTGGTGCGCATCTGGATGTCGACGTTGATGAAGCCGCGGTCCGTCACGGCGACGCCGGCCTTCTCGGCGGCGATCTTCTTGCCGTTGGGCGTGCGACCCACGGCCTGCAGCACCAGGTCGTACACCTGGGGCTCGGGCACCGTGACGCCGTCCTTGGCGGGCGCGAAGCTCACCTTGATACCTTCGGGCGTGGCCTCGGCGGCCACCGTCTTGGTATTCAGCATCACGTTGTCGAAACGGTGCTGGTTCATCTTCTGCCATACCTTGACCAGGTCGCGGTCGGCGCCCTGCATCAGGCCGTCCATCATCTCCACCACATCCAGGCGCGCGCCCAGCGTGCTGTACACCGTGCCCATTTCCAGGCCGATGATGCCGCCGCCCAGGATCAGCATGCGTTTGGGCACGCCCTGCAGCGCCAGCGCGCCGGTCGAGTCCACCACGCGAGGATCGTCGGGCATAAAGGGCAGGCGCACCGCCTGGCTGCCGGCGGCGATGATGGCGCGCTTGAACGCCACCACCTTCTTGGCGCCGGTCTTGTCCTGGCTGGTGCCGGTGGTTTCCTCCACCTCCAGGTGGTTGGCGCCGACGAAGTGGCCGTAGCCGCGCAGCACGGTCACCTTGCGCATCTTGGCCATCTGCGCCAGCCCGCCGGTCAGCTTGCCGATGACCTTTTCCTTGTGGCCGCGCAGGGTGTCGATGTGGACCTGCGGCGCGCCGAAGTCGATGCCGGCGCTCTTCAGGTGGCTCACCTCGTCCATCACCGCGGCCACGTGCAGCAGCGCCTTGGAGGGAATGCAGCCCACGTTCAGGCACACGCCGCCCAGGGTGGCGTAGCGCTCGACCAGCACCACGTTCAGGCCCAGGTCGGCGGCGCGGAAGGCGGCGCTGTAACCGCCGGGGCCGCCACCCAGCACCAGCACATCGCACTCCACGTCGGCACTGCCGCCGAAGCTGGCTGCTTCGGTTTTAGGAGCTGCTGGCGCTTGAACAGCGGGCGCTGGAGCCGGTTTTGACTCAGATGGCGGTGCGCTGGGTGTGCTCGCCGCGGCAGGGGCCGCAGCCGGCGCCGCCGCACCCTGCGCCACTTCCAGCGTCAGCAGCACGGAGCCCTCGGCCACCTTGTCGCCCAGCTTGACCTTGAGCTCCTTGACCACCCCGGCGTGGCTGCTGGGAATCTCCATGGAGGCCTTGTCGGACTCCACGGTGACCAGGCTCTGCTCGGCCCGGATGGTGTCGCCCGGCTGCACCAGCACTTCGATCACGCCCACCTCGGCGAAGTCGCCGATGTCGGGCACCTTGATGTCGATGATTGCCATATGTTGTGCTCCGTCCTTACAGCAGGATGCGGCGGTAGTCCGCCAACACCTGACCCAGGTAGGCGTTGAAGCGCGCGGCAGAGGCGCCGTCGATCACGCGGTGGTCGTACGACAGGCTCAGCGGCAGCGTGAGGCGCGGCACGAACTGCTGGCCGTCCCACACGGGCTTCATCTGGCTCTTGGACAGGCCGAGGATGGCCACCTCGGGCGCATTGATGATGGGGGTGAAATGCGTGCCGCCAATGCCGCCCAGCGAGCTGATCGACATGCTGCCGCCCTGCATGTCGGCCGCACCCAGCTTGCCGTCGCGGGCCTTCTTGGCCAGCTCGGCCATCTCGGCGCTGATTTGCAGGATGCCCTTCTTGTCGGCATCTTTCAGCACAGGCACCACCAGGCCGTTGGGCGTGTCGGCCGCAAAGCCGATGTGGAAGTACTGCTTGTAGACCAGCGCGTCGCCGTCCAGGCTGGCGTTGAACTCGGGGAACTTCTTCAGCGCCGCGACCACGGCCTTGATGACGAAGGCCAGCATGGTGACCTTGACGCCGCTCTTCTCGTTCTCCTTGTTGGTGGAGACGCGGAAGGCTTCCAGTTCGGTGATGTCGGCCTCGTCGTTGT
The DNA here is from genome assembly GCF_000022305.1 of [Acidovorax] ebreus TPSY. Lineage (NCBI taxonomy): Bacteria > Pseudomonadati > Pseudomonadota > Betaproteobacteria > Burkholderiales > Comamonadaceae > Diaphorobacter > [Acidovorax] ebreus. Next base: position 1,752,519 of record NC_011992.1, on the reverse strand, counting down.
TGGTGACGTGGGGAATCATCACCCAGTTGCGCGACAGGTTGGCGCCGCTGATCTTCTTGATGCGCGACAGCTCCTTGCGCTCGACGGGGCCGAACTTGGCGAAGTCCACCTTGGGCCACGGCAGCAGGTCCAGGCCCACCCCGGAGCCACCCGCAGCGGGCGCCTTGCTGCCCTGTGCCTGGGTCTGCAGCGCACCGCTCATCACCTGGCGCGTGAAGGCCGCCACATCCTCCTGCGTGATGCGGCCCTTGATGCCCGTGCCCTTGACCTCCGCCAGCGGCACACCCAGTTCGCGGGCGAACTTGCGCACCGAGGGGCTGGCGTGCGGCAGGCCCGGCGTGGGCGTCGAGGGCTGGTGGGCCGGCACGGGCGCCGTTGCCGTTGCCGCAGCTGGTGCGGGCGCGGAGGCCTGAGCCGCCACGGGCGCGGCAGCGGCCGGAGCGGAAGCGGCCGCTGGTGTAGAACCCTGCGCCGGGGCGGCAGCCGGTGCAGCGGCGGCACCTTCAAGCACCGCCACGAGATCGCCCACATTGATCTTGTCGCCGATCTTGACCTTGAGCTCCTTGAGAACGCCGGCGGCGGGCGAAGGGATCTCCATCGAGGCCTTGTCGGACTCCACGGTGAACAGCGACTGCTCCACCTTGACCGCATCGCCGGGCTGGACCAGCAACTCGATCACGGCGACGTCCTTGAAGTCACCGATGTCGGGCACACGCACCTCAACCGCGCCACCACCCGCAGCAGGGGCGGCGGGTGCAGCAGGCGCGGCAGGCGCTTGCGTTTCGATAGCTGCCGGCGCTTGCGCGGCGGGCGCTGGAGCCGGTTTTTCATCAGAAGCAGCGGCTTCGCCCGTGGCCTCCAGCACGGCGATCACGCTGCCCTGCTTGACCTTGTCGCCCAGCTGGACCTTGAGTTCCTTGACCACACCCGCGTGGCTCGACGGGATTTCCATCGAGGCCTTGTCGGACTCCACGGTGATCAGCGACTGCTCCGCCTTCACCGTGTCGCCCACCTTGACCAGCAGCTCGATCACGCCGACTTCGTCGAAGTCGCCGATGTCGGGAACCTGGATGTTTACCAATGCCATGTCGTGTCTCCCGGGCCATCAGGCGTGCAAGGGGTTGATCTTCTCGGTCTGGATGCCGTACTTGGCAATCGCCTCGGCCACCTTCGCCTTGGGCAGCTTACCCTCGTCGGCCAGTGCGCTCAGCGCGGCCACGGTGATGTAGTGGCGGTTGACCTCGAAGTGCTCGCGCAGGCGGTAGCGGAAGTCGCTGCGGCCAAAGCCGTCGGTACCCAACACGGTGTAGGAGCGCCCTGCGGGGACGAAGGCGCGGATCTGCTCGGCGTAGTTCTTCATGTAGTCGGTGGACGCCACCACGGGGCCCGGGCGGCCGCCCAGCTGCTGCGCCACGAAGGACACGCGCGGTGTCTCCAGCGGGTGCAGCAGGTTCCAGCGCGCCACGTCTTGGCCCTCGCGGGTCAGCTCGTTGAAGCTGGTGCAGCTCCACACGTCGGCCTGCACGCCCCAGTCGGCGGCGAGCAGCTTCTGCGCCTCGATCGACTCGCGCAGGATCGAGCCCGAGCCCAGCAGCTGCACGCGCTTGTCACCCTCGGCACCGGCCTTGCACAGGTACATGCCCTTGATGATCTGCTCTTCCGTGCCCGGCTGCAGGCCCGGCATGGCGTAGTTCTCGTTGAGCAGCGTGATGTAGTAGTAGACGTTTTCCTGCTTCTCCACCATGCGCTTCAGGCCATTCTGCATGATGACCGCCACCTCGTGCGCGAAGGTCGGGTCGTAGCTCACGCAGTTGGGAATGGTGTTGGCCAGGATATGGCTGTGGCCGTCCTCGTGCTGCAGGCCTTCGCCGTTGAGCGTGGTGCGGCCCGACGTGCCTCCCAGGATGAAGCCGCGCGCCTGCATGTCGCCCGCGGCCCAGGCGAAGTCGCCAAAGCGCTGGAAGCCGAACATCGAGTAGTACACGTAGAACGGGATCATGATGCGGTTGTTCGTCGAATACGACGTCGCCGCAGCGATCCACGAGCACATGCCGCCCGCCTCGTTGATGCCCTCCTGAAGAATCTGACCGGCCTTGTCTTCCTTGTAGTACATCACCTGGTCGCGGTCGACCGGGGTGTAGAGCTGGCCCTTGGGGTTGTAGATGCCAATCTGGCGGAACAATCCCTCCATGCCGAAGGTACGCGCCTCATCCACCAGGATGGGCACCACGCGCGGACCCAGGGCCTTGTCGCGCAGCAGCTGCGTGAGAAAGCGCACGTAGGCCTGGGTGGTGGAGATCTCGCGGCCCTCAGCGGTGGGCTCCAGCACGGCCTTGAACGTCTCCAGCGCCGGCACGGTGAAACTCTCGTCGGCGTGCGTGCGACGCTGCGGCAGGTAGCCGCCCAGGGCCTTGCGGCGCTCGTGCAGGTACTTCATTTCCGGCGTGTCGTCGGCCGGCTTGTAGTAGGGCAGCTTGTCCAGCTCGCTGTCGGGGATCGGGATGTTGAAGCGGTCGCGGATGTACTTGATGTCCTCGTCCGACAGCTTCTTGGTCTGGTGCACGGTGTTCTTGCCCTCACCGGCCTTGCCCATGCCATAGCCCTTGACGGTCTTGACCAGCAACACCGTGGGCTGGCCCTGGTGTTCATTGGCCGCATGGAAGGCGGCATACACCTTCTCGGGCTCGTGACCACCGCGGCGCAGTTCCCAGATTTCGTCGTCGCTCAGGTGCTCCACGAGCTTGGCCGTCTCGGGGTACCTGCCAAAGAAATGCTTGCGGATATACGCGCCGTCCATGGCGCGGTAGGTCTGGTAGTCGCCGTCCAGCGTCTCCATCATCAGCTGCTTGAGCTTGCCGCTCTTGTCGCGTGCCAGCAGCTCGTCCCAGCCCTTGCCCCACAGCAGCTTGATGACATGCCAGCCCGCACCGCGGAAGTCACCCTCCAGCTCCTGGATGATCTTGCCGTTGCCGCGCACCGGGCCGTCCAGGCGCTGCAGGTTGCAGTTGATAACGAAGATCAGGTTGTCCAGGTTTTCACGTGCGGCCAGGCTGATCGCGCCCTTGCTCTCGGGCTCATCCATCTCGCCGTCGCCCAGGAAGATCCAGACCTTGCGGTTCTCGGTATTGGCGATACCGCGGGCATGCAGGTACTTGAGAAAGCGCGCCTGGTAGATGGCCATCATCGGCCCCAGGCCCATGGACACCGTGGGGAACTGCCAGAAGCCCGGCATCAGCTTGGGGTGCGGGTAGCTGGACAGGCCTTTGCCGCCTACTTCCTGGCGGAAGTTTTCGAGCTGGTCCTCGGTGATGCGGCCTTCCAGGTAGGCACGGGCGTAGATGCCGGGCGCACTGTGGCCCTGGAAATAGATGCAGTCGCCGCCGTGGCTCTCGCTCTCGGCGTGCCAGAAGTGGTTGAAGCCCGCGCCCCACATGGAGGCCAGCGAAGCGAAGGAGCCGATGTGGCCGCCCAGGTCGCCGCCGTCATGCGGATGCAGGCGGTTGGCGCGCACCACCATGGCCATGGCATTCCAGCGCATGTAGGCGCGCAGGCGCTTCTCGATGGCGATATTGCCCGGGCAGCGGGCCTCCTGGTCCGGCTCGATGGTGTTCACGTATCCCGTATTGGCGGAGAACGGCAGGTCAATACTGCTCTGGCGGGCCTGCTCCAGCAATTGCTCCAGCAGGAAGTGGGCACGCTCCGGCCCCTCCTTGTCGATCACTGCCGACAGCGCGTCCAGCCATTCGCGGGTTTCCTGTTGGTCGATGTCGGTAGCGGTCAGGACTTTGGTCGGATCAGACATACCTGTCTCCTTGATTCAGTGGCAATAACGGTAATACGGGCGCGAGTTTCGCACAAATTTTCATCATTTCAAATGATGCTTTTTCATCTCTTAATATGAAAAATTGCTGCGATTGCACATTATTTCTTCAGATGAAATCGCCCCCGCGAAGCCTTTAAACTCCGCGCCCATGGAGTCTCCTGTCGCGCCCTCTTCCACCGTGTCTGCCGTTAAAACCCCGGCGCGCTGGTGGCGTGCCTGGTGGCGCAGCCTCTCGCCCACGCGCCAGGACCGGTTCGCGGCGCTGGCGCCCGTGGCATCGGTGCTGATGTTCCTCGCTGCCATCGTGGCCTCGTTCTGGTATTTGCGCACGGAAGAGGTGGAACGCGAGAAGGAAGCCCTCAGGCGCGACGTGGAATACGCCCAGCAGCGCGTGCGTTTGCGCTTGCTGGAGCGGCAAGAGCAGATCATGCGCATCGCGCGCGATCTATCCAACCAGGATGTGGAGCGCGCGGACTTCGGCAGCCGCGCCGAGCCGCTCATCAGCCAGTACCCCGAGCTGCAGGCCATCACCTGGATTGACGAGCGCCGGCGTATCCGCGCCAGCCACGCCGCGCCCGCCGTGACCAGCAGCCAGCTGCGCGTGGGCGGCGAGGTGCTCAAGCCCGGCGAGACCACCAACCTCTTCAACGCCGTCCGCGACCTGCAGCAGCCGCTGTATTCGCAACCCACGGCCACCGAGGGCGAGAGCGCTCCCCTGCTGCAACTGCAGGTGCCCCTGTCGCCCCAGGGCAAGTTCGGCGGCGTGGTGCTGGCGGAATACTCCATCGACAGCCTGCTGCGCTACGGCACTCCCACGGAGGTGCTGGCGCGCTACGCCGTCACGTTGCTGGACGGCAATGGCCGCACCTTGGCGGGCACGCCCCTGCCCCCGCGCACCAATGCGCTGCTGCCCTGGACCACCAAGGCCAACCAGTACGAGATCCCGGTCTCCCCGGTGGGCAACGGCCTCGTGATGCGGGCGCAGGCGTACCGTACGTCGCTGGGCGTGGTGGGCAGCGGGCTGTTCTGGCTCGTGGGCACGCTCAGCGTGATGACGGCATGGATGCTCATCGCCACCTGGCGGCACACGCGCAGGCGGCTGCAGGCCCAGGAAGCACTGGTGGCAGAAACCAACTTCCGCCGGGCGATGGAGAACTCCATCCTCACCGGCATGCGCGCGCTGGACCTGGAGGGCCGCATCACCTATGTGAACGCCGCGTTCTGCCAGATGACAGGCTGGACCGAGGCCGAGCTGGTCGGGCAGACCCCGCCCTACAGCTACTGGCCCGAGGGCGAATATGAGTCGCTGCACGCCAATCTGCGGGACGAACTCTCGGGCAAGACCGTGCCCGGTGGATTCCAGGTACGCGTGCGGCGCAAGAGCGGCACGCTGTTCGATGCACGCCTGTACGTCTCACCGCTGATCGACGCACGCGGTCACCAGACAGGCTGGATGACCTCGATGACCGATATCACCGAGCCCAACCGCGTGCGCGAGCAACTCACCGCCTCGCATGAGCGCTTCACCATCGTGCTGGAGGCGCTGGACGCCTCCGTCTCCGTGGCGCCGCTGGGGAGCGAGGAGCTGCTGTTTGCCAACCGCCTGTACCGCCAATGGTTCGGCTCGCAGACCAGCGGCCACCTACAACTGGTGGCGCAGGCGGGCGTGCTGCCCACCTCCTACAGTTCCGGCGGCATGGACGACGAAGATGGCCTGATGGGCCTGCCCACCGACTCGCTGACCAGCGCCCGTTCGGAGAACGCCGAGATCTACCTGCCCGATCTGGGCAAGTGGCTGGAGGTGCGCTCGCGCTACCTGAACTGGGTGGACGGCCGTTTGGCGCAAATGGTCATTGCCACCGACATCACGCCGCGCCGCCAGGCCGAGGAGCAGGCCGCGCGCCAGGCCGAACGCGCCCAGTCGGTCAGCCGCCTCATCACCATGGGCGAGATGGCCTCCAGCGTGGCCCACGAACTCAACCAGCCGCTCACCGCCATCAGCAACTATTGCAGCGGCATGGTCTCGCGCATCCAGGGCGGCCAGATCAGCGAGGAGGCACTGCTCACGGCGCTGCAAAAGACCGCCCACCAGGCGCAGCGCGCCGGCCAGATCATCCAGCGCATCCGCGCCTTCGTGAAAAAAAGCGAACCCAACCGCACGCTGGCCGACGTGCACGAGATGGTGAGCGAAGCGGTGGAACTGGCCGACATCGAGCTGCGGCGCCACAACGTGCACCTGACGCACTACGTCGCCGCCCGGCTGCCCCAGGTGATGGCCGACACGATCCTGATCGAGCAGGTGCTCATCAACCTGATGAAGAACGGCGCCGAGTCCATCGCCCAGGCCCACCGCCCCCCATCCGGGCGCAGCGTGGAGCTGCGCGTGGTGCCGCGCCATGTGGATGGCCGCGGGGTGATCGAGTTTTCGGTGCAGGACACGGGCAAGGGCCTGGCCCCGGAAGTGCTGGCGCACCTGTTCGAGGCATTCTTCTCCACCAAGAGCGAAGGCATGGGCATGGGCCTGAACCTGTGCCGCAGCATCGTCGAGTCGCACCAGGGCCGGATGCACGCGGAGAACCTCTACAATGGATCGGAGGTCACCGGCTGCCGGTTCTCCTTCTGGCTTCCGCTCGCCACTGCTGCGGATGCCACTATCAATTCCGCAGCAACGTCAACCCCAAGGACTATTGCATGAGTTTGATTCCGAAAAAAGGCACCGTCTATGTCGTCGACGACGACGAAGCCGTCCGCGACTCGCTCCAGTGGCTGCTGGAGGGCAAGGACTACCGTGTACGCTGCTTTGATTCGGCGGAATCGTTCCTCGCACGCTATGACCCGCGCGAAGTCGCCTGCCTGATCGTGGACATCCGCATGGGCGGCATGACGGGCCTGGAGCTGCAGGACCGCCTGGTCGAACGCAAGTCGCCCCTGCCCATCGTCTTCATCACTGGTCACGGCGACGTCCCCATGGCCGTGAACACCATGAAGAAGGGCGCGCTGGACTTCATCCAGAAACCTTTCAACGAAGAAGAGTTGCTGGGCCTGGTTGAGCGCATGCTGGACCATGCACGCGAAGCCTTTGCCGACTACCAGCAGGCCGCCAGCCGCGACGCGCTGCTGTCCAAACTCACCAGCCGCGAGGCGCAGGTGCTGGAACGCATCGTTGCCGGCCGCCTGAACAAGCAGATCGCCGACGACCTGGGCATCAGCATCAAGACGGTGGAGGCGCACCGCGCCAACATCATGGAAAAGCTCAACGCCAACACCGTGGCCGACCTGCTCAAGATTGCCCTGGGGCCAGGTAGCGCCAAGGCCTAATTGCTCCGTTTTTAATAGCTGCCTGCGCATACCAGACAAGCGCCAGGCAGCTTTTTCATTTGTATCGTGGATTCATCAATGACAGCCCAACTGATCGACGGCAACGCCCTCTCCCGCCAACTGCGCACTGAAGTCGCCGCGCGCACGGCCGCGCTGAAAAGCCGCGGCATCACCCCTGGCCTCGCAGTGGTGCTGGTGGGCGACAACCCTGCCAGCCAGGTCTACGTGCGCAACAAGGTCAAGGCTTGCGAGGACGTGGGCTTTCACTCGGTGCTGGAAAAGTACGACGCCAGCATGAGCGAAGAACAGCTGCTGGCGCGCGTGCAGGCGCTGAACAACGACCCCAGCATCCACGGCATCCTGGTGCAACTGCCGCTGCCCAAGCACATCGACGACCACAAGGTCATCGAAGCGATCTCGCCCCTCAAGGATGTGGACGGCTTTCACGTCGCCAGCGCCGGGGCACTGATGGTGGGCCAGGTGGGCTTCAAGGCCTGCACGCCTTACGGCTGCATGAAGATGCTCGAATCCATCGGTATGAAGGACCTGCGCGGCAAGCACGCCGTGGTCATCGGTCGCTCCAACATCGTGGGAAAACCCATGGCCATGATGCTGCTGGCAGCCAACGCCACCGTCACGGTCTGCCATAGCGGCACGGCGGATCTTGCCGCCATGACGCGCCAGGCCGATGTGGTGGTGGCTGCCGTGGGCAAGCGCAACGTGCTCACGGCCGACATGGTCAAACCCGGCGCCGTGGTGATCGACGTGGGCATGAACCGCAATGACGAAGGCAAGCTCTGCGGCGACGTGGACTTCGAGGGCGTCAAGCAGGTGGCGGGCTACATCACGCCAGTGCCCGGCGGCGTGGGCCCGATGACAATTACCATGCTCCTGGTGAACACCCTGGAAGCGGCTGAGCGCCTCTGACGCGAGGCACCCCTGACCCGAGTGCCGGTGGGCGCGCGTTTGCGCCAACGGCTTGAACCCACTCACGGCAACGCCATCTAAGCCAGCATGAGCAATCCCCTCCTCGACTTCTCGGGCCACATTCCCTTCGACCGCATCACCCCCGCCGACGTAGCCCCTGCGGTGGATGTGCTGCTGCAACGCGCAGACGGCGCACTGGAAACCGTCACCCAGCCGGACTTCCCGGCCCGCTGGGATGCGATTGCGCAGGTACTGGATGTCGCCACCGAGGAACTGGGCCGCGCATGGGGCGCCGTCAGCCACCTCAACAGCGTGGCGGACACGCCCGAGCTGCGCGCCGCCTACAACGAGGCGCTGCCCAAGGTCACCGAGTTCTGGACCCGCCTGGGCGCCGACGAGCGCCTGTACGCCAAATACAAGGCGATCGACCCCACCACGCTCAACCCGGAACAGCGGCAGGCGCACAGCAATGCGATCCGCAACTTCGTGCTGTCGGGCGCCGAGCTGCAGGGCGCAGCCAAGGAGCGCTTTGCCGCCATCCAGGAACGCCAGGCCGAGTTGCAGCAAAAGTTCAGCGAGAACGCGCTGGACGCCACCGACGCCTACGCCTACTACGCCACGGCCGAGGAGCTGGACGGCGTGCCGGCCGACGTGCAGAACGCCGCCCGCGCCGCGGCCCAGGCCGAGGGCAAGGACGGTTACAAGCTCACGCTGAAGATGCCGTGCTACCTGCCGGTGATGCAGTTCGCCACCAGCAGTGCCCTGCGCGAGAAGCTCTACCACGCCTACGTCACACGCGCATCGGACCAGGCCAGCGGCGACGCCGCGCGTTTCGACAACACCGCCGTGATGGCCGAGATCCTCGCGCTGCGCAAGGAAGAGGCGCAGCTACTGGGCTATGGCAACTTCGGCCAGGTGTCGCTGGTGCCCAAGATGGCGCAATCGCCCGAACAAGTCATCCACTTCCTGCGGGACCTGGCGCACCGCGCCCGGCCCTTTGCGGAGAAGGACGTGGCCGATCTGCGCACCTTTGCTGCGGAACATCTGGGCCTGGCCAACCCCCAGTCCTGGGACTGGCCCTACATCTCCGAGAAACTCAAGGAAGCGCGCTACGCCTTCAGTGAGCAGGAGGTCAAGCAGTACTTCACGGCGCCCAAGGTGCTGGCCGGGCTGTTCAAGATCGTCGAGACGCTGTTCGAGGTGGCCATCCGCCGCGACGTTGCGCCCGTATGGAACAGCGCCGTGGAGTTCTACCGCATCGAGCGCGGCGGCGAGCTGGTGGGTCAGTTCTACCTGGACCAGCCTGCCCGCCAGGGCAAGCGCGGCGGGGCCTGGATGGACGATGCGCGCGCCCGCTGGCTGCGCCCGGACACGGGCCTGCTGCAGACACCGGTGGCGCATCTGGTGTGCAACTTCGCCGATGGGGTGGACGGGCGCCCACCCCTGCTCACGCACGACGACGTGATCACCCTGTTCCATGAATTCGGCCATGGCCTGCACCACATGCTCACCCAGGTGAACGAGCGCGACGTGTCAGGCATCAGCGGCGTGGAATGGGACGCCGTGGAACTGCCCAGCCAGTTCATGGAGAACTTCTGCTGGGAATGGGAAGTGTTGCGCCACATGACCGCCCATGTGGACACGGGCGAGCCGCTGCCGCGCCCGCTGTACGACAAGATGATCGCGGCCAAGAACTTCCAGGCCGGCATGGCCACGCTGCGCCAAATCGAGTTCGCGTTGTTCGACATGCTGCTGCACACCGAGCACGACCCCCAAGGCGACGTGCTGGCGCTGCTGGACCGCGTGCGCGACGAGGTGGCCGTGCTCAAGCCTCCCGCCTTCAGCCGCTCGGCCCACACGTTCAGCCATATCTTCGCGGGCGGCTACGCGGCGGGGTATTACAGCTACAAGTGGGCCGAGGTACTCAGCGCCGACGCGTATGCCGCGTTCGAGGAAACTGCCGGCGCGGGCGGGGAGCCCAGCGCGGAGACCGGCCGGCGCTACCGCCAGGCCATCCTGGAAGCGGGCGGCAGCCGCCCCGCCATGGACTCCTTCAAGGCCTTCCGCGGGCGCGAACCCACACTGGACGCGCTGCTGCGCCACCAGGGCATGGCAGCATAAAAGTGAGCGGTTCGCGCTTGTCTGCCGGGCGTTTGCGCCTGCTTTCTACTGGAAAATGGCTTGCAGCAAGCGCGACCAGCTATTATTTTTAAGAAACCAAGAGGAGAGGAACCCATGTCCATCATTCGCAACGCTGCCGTGTTGGCCACCACATGCGCCACGGCCGCCCTGCTGTCCACGGCCGCGCTGGCCCAGCAGGTGTACCGCATCGTCGGGCCGGATGGCAAGGTGACCTTCTCCGACCGCGCTCCTGCCGCAAACGCCGAGGGCACAGCGGTCGGCGCCGGACCACGCAGCGGCGGCGGCGGCGCCGAGGCCCTGCCCTACGCTCTACGCCAGGTGGCCACGCGCTTTCCCGTGACGCTGTACACCAGCAGCGACTGTGTGCCCTGCAACAGCGCGCGCAATCTGCTGATCAACCGTGGCATTCCTTTCACCGAGCGCACCGTCAGCACCAACGAGGACATCGACGCGCTCAAGCGCATGAGCGGTGAATCCAGCCTGCCCTTCGGCACCATTGGCGCACAGCAGCTGCGGGGCTTTTCCGACACCGAGTGGACGCAGTACCTGGACGCCGCCGGCTACCCCAAGCAGTCGCAATTGCCGCCGAACTACCGCCGCCCTGCGGCAGCCCCGCTCGTTGCGGTGCCTGCGCAGCCTGCAGCACCGGCTGCGGACAAGGCGTCCGCTGCTCCCGCACGACGCCCCTCAGCGCCACCGGCAGCGCCCACGGGGCCGTCTCCCTCCAATCCGGCCGGCATCATTTTCTAAAAGCGAGGGGATGCTCGGCGCGGCATTGCCGCGCCACTGCCGTCCACCGTCTTACAGGGACAGCGTACGCACGCCCTGTGCCGTGCCCAGCAGGCAGACGTTGGCCTTCTGCAGCGCAAACACGCCCACCGTCACCACCCCCGGCCATTGATTCACCTCGGTCTCGAACGCCAGCGGATCGCTGATGGTGAGGCCGCGCACATCCAGTATGTGTTGGCCGTTGTCGGTCACGAGCGGTTGGCCATCCTTGAGACGCAGCGTCGCCTGCCCCCCCAGCGACTCGAAGCGCCGCGCGATGTACGCGGCGGCCATCGGAATGACCTCCACCGGCAGCGGGAACGCGCCCAGCACGTTCACCAGCTTGGACTCGTCCGCTATGCACACAAAGCGCCGTGCCAGCGCGGCGACGATCTTCTCGCGCGTGAGGGCCGCCCCTCCGCCCTTGACCATGTAGCCGTTGCCGTCGATCTCGTCGGCGCCATCGATGTACACCGACAGCAAGCGCACGTCGTTGGCGTCCAGCACGGGGATGCCCAGCGCCTTCAGCCGCGCCGTGCTGGCTTCGGAGCTGGAAACCGCGCCGCGGATGCTGTCCTTGATAGATGCCAGCGCGTCAATGAACTTGTTGACGGTAGAGCCGGTCCCCACGCCCACCAGTTCGCCCGGCACCACATATTGCAGTGCAGCTTGGCCGACCAGGGTCTTGAGTTCGTCTTGGGAAAGGGATGTGGGTGCAGTCATGGGGGAAAATCCGGAAAGATCATTGAATTATCCCCATGTCTCTGCTGCCCTACGCCCTCGCCCGCTCCTTTCTCTTCGGCATGGACGCCGAAGCCGCCCACGAACTCACCATGGACATGCTGGCGCGCGGCCAGCGCACGCCGCTGCAATGGGCCTGGTGCAACGAAACCGTGAGCGACCCCATCGAACTGGCAGGCCTGCGCTTCCCCAACCGCGTGGGCCTCGCGGCGGGGCTCGACAAGAATGCCCGCTGTATCGACGCGCTGGCCGCCATGGGCTTCGGCTTCGTGGAGGTTGGCACCGTCACGCCCCGTGCGCAGCCCGGCAACCCCAAGCCGCGCATGTTCCGCCTGCCCGAGGCGCGTGCGCTCATCAATCGCCTGGGCTTCAACAATGAAGGGCTGGATGCCTTTGTTGCCAACGTGCAGCGCTCGCAGGTCCGCACACAGGGCCGCGGCCAGAGCAAACTGCTGCTGGGTCTGAACATCGGCAAGAACGCCACCACGCCCATCGAAGACGCCACGCGCGACTACCTCACCTGCCTGGAAGGCGTGTACCCGCATGCCGACTACGTTACGGTGAACATCAGTTCGCCCAACACGCAGAACCTGCGCGCTCTGCAGAGCGATGCGGCGCTTGACTGCCTGCTGGGCGCTATTGCCGAACACCGCGGACAGCTCGCCGCCGCCCAGGGCCGCCGCGTGCCCATCTTCGTGAAAATTGCGCCGGATTTGGACGAGGCCCAAGTGGCCGTGATTGCCACCACACTTCAGCGCCACGGCATGGATGGCGTGGTTGCCACCAACACCACCATCCGCCGGGACGCCGTGCAGGGCCTGCGCCATGCCGGCGAGACTGGAGGCCTGAGCGGTGCACCCGTGCTGGAAGCCAGCAACGCCGTGATCCGCCAGCTGCGTGCCGCGCTGGGCCCGGCTTTCCCGATCATAGGCGTGGGCGGCATTCTGAGCGCCGAAGATGCTGTGAGCAAAATCCGCGCAGGCGCCGATGTCGTGCAGATCTACACCGGCCTGATCTATGAAGGCCCTGCCCTCGTGGGCCGTGCGGCCAAGGCGATCCGCGATCTGCGTTAAAAACGGACCGAGAAAAAAGGCCGCGATGCGGCCTGATAGAGACGGTGGAACAGGGCCTTAGCCGCGCCGCATGCGCATGACCAGCGGCATCACCAGGGTGGCCCAGCGCACCAGCCGTTGAGGCCCCGCCAGCACAGCAGCGCCCGCCACCGCTGCCACCGCAACGGGATGCAGGCGCGCAAACGCCACCAGCCGGGCCGCCAGCGGCGCATCGGGTTCCACCCGAACTTCCGCGCCTGCGGCCACGGCGCGCGCCTGGCGCAGGGCCGCGCGCCGAGCACGCAGCCGCTCACGCTGCACCAGAATGCGGTCCAGCACCTTCTGCTGCTGCGGGGTGGGCACGCGCGTCGGCTGCCCAGAGTCCAGGGAAGAGGGGCTCATAACTGCTCCTTGATGGTGCGCCAATCCTGCTGCAACTCCCGCCGCGTAAGGGCAAAGGCATTACCCGCCTGTCGGCCGATGGACACCAGGGCCACCGCCACTGCCACCCAGGCCAGCAACCAGCCGCCTGCCAGCAACCATGCCACCAGCACGCGCTGCGGTGAATCCCAGAACTGGACCAGCACAGCCAGTGACAACAGCAGCAGGGCGATCACGGCCACGCACCCAAAGAGAACCAGCAGCACCACCAGCTGGGCCATGCGGCGCTTCTGGTCGGCCCATTCGAGCCGTGCGAGTTCGATACGGTCTTCCGCCGCGATCGCGCCTTCGATGATGGCGGCCCGCCAGCGTGCAACCCAGCCTTCCAGGCCGAGCAGCGACAACCAGTTCATGCAAGCCCCTCCCTGGCGCTGGAGCGCGCCGCAGCGTTGACGATTCGCCCTGCCACTGCGCTACCGGTCAGCGGCGGGCCAGCATGAAGCCCACCAGCGCCCCTACGGCCAGCGCAGCGCCGGCAACGCGCCAGGGCTCGTCGTGGGCATAACGGTCGGCGGCGCGCGCGGCATCTTTGGCCTGCAGGGCTGCCTCCTGAGCGGCACGCACGGCGGAATCACGCACCGAATGAATGCCGTCATCCAGGCGCTGACGCAGTTGCTTGATCTCGGGAATACCGTCCAGATCCTTGCTGGCCAGCAGACCGCGCAGGTCGCCCACCAGCTTTTCGAGTTCTGCCTGGGTGGAGGAAATGGTTTCGGATACGGTGGTCATACGCGAGCCTTTCATAGCAGGAAACAACGGTAATACGCCGTACATGGCAAACCATGTAGGCGGGTATCTCATCTTAGCCCAGTGCTCGCGCCGCAGGGCATGGCCGCTATCACAAAATGACCGCGTTGCATCAAGACACGGCGTCTTGGTGCAGCAGACCGACCACGTGCGCACCGATTGCCAACGCGCTGGTCAGCCCAGGTGATTCGATGCCAAACAGGTTGACCAGCCCCGAGACTCCGTGATCGCGCGGCCCCTGGATCAGGAAGTCCGCCGCGGGCTCATGGGGGCCGTGGATCTTCGGGCGTATGCCGGCGTAGCCCGCCGCCAATGCACCGTCGCGCAGGCCGGGCCAGTACTTGCGCACCTCGGCATAAAAGGCCTCGGAGCGGCTCGCATCCACCACCAGGTCCTCGGGGCCTTCCACCCATTGCACGTCGGGGCCGAACTTGGCCTGCCCCCCCAGGTCGAGCGTCAGGTGCACGCCCAGCCCCGCCGCCTCCGGGACGGGATAGATGAGATGGCTGAAGGGTGCCCGGCCGGACAACGTGAAATAGTTGCCTTTGGCATAGGCCGCCTGCGGTACATGCACCGCGGACAACCCCTCGAATTGGCGCGCGAGGACTGGCGCATGCAAACCGGCCGCGTTGACCACCGTGCGCGCACTGATGCACGTGCCATCCATTGCTTCCAAATGGATAGCTTGTGGCGCGCAATGGGCCTTGGCCAGAGGCGAATTCAATGCCAGAACACCACCCGCGTTCTCCAGGTCGCCCAGCAACGCCAGCATGAGGGCATGGCTGTCCACGATGCCGGTACTGGGCGAGAGCAGCGCTGCCACACATTCCAGTTCGGGCTCCAGCGCACGTGCTTCCTCCCGCGAGAGCCATTGCAGGTCATCCACGCCATTGGCCTGCGCGCGCGCTCTGATGCCCGTCAGCGCGTTCTGCTGTTCGGTCGACGTGGCGACGATGAGCTTGCCGCAGCGACTATGGGGCACGCCGCGCTCGCTGCAGTAGTCGTACAGCATGGCCTTGCCTTGGACGCACAAGCGCGCCTTGAGCGAACCCTGCGGGTAATAGATGCCGGCGTGGATCACCTCGCTGTTGCGCGAACTCGTCTCGGTGCCAATGGCATTGGCCGCTTCCAGCAGCCAGACCTCGCGCCCTTGCAGCGCCAATGCGCGCGCCACCGCCAGCCCCACCACCCCCGCGCCCACCACGACGCAATCGACCATCTCACTCATCGCTCATGCCTCCGTTGTCATGCCTGCTCGAAACCCTCGAGCACATTCACCGCATTCGTTCCCAGCGCCGCCGCTGCGTAGCCGCCTTCCAGCACCAGCACGGTGGGCAGTCCCACACCACGCAGCCGCGCACCCAGCCGCAGAAAATCCGTCGTCGCCAGCCGAAAGCGCGAGATCGGATCGCCCTCATAGGTATCCAGTCCGAGCGAGACCACCAGGGCATCCGCTCCAAAAGCGGCGATGCGCGCGCAGGCCTGCTCCAAGGCCGCAAACCAAGTGGCAGCATCGGTTCCGGCCGGCAGAGGCAGGTTCAGGTTGCAGCCCGCACCGAGGCCTGCGCCGGTTTCATCGGCATGTCCCAGATAGAAGGGGTATTCGGTGTGGGGATCGCCATGGATGCTGACGAAGAGCACGTCCGCACGGTCATAGAAGATGCTCTGCGTGCCATTGCCGTGGTGGTAATCCACGTCTAACACGGCCACACGGGCCGCGCCGTGGTCGCGCAGCCATTGGGCCGCCACGGCCGCGTTGTTCAAGAAGCAGTACCCGCCCATGAAATCGGGGCCTGCATGGTGCCCCGGCGGGCGTGTGCTGCAGAACGCGGCGCGCTCGCCAGCCGCCAGGCGCGCCGCGGCACTGGCCGCCGCGTCGGCGCCTGCTTTGGCTGCCGTCCAGGTGCCCGCTGCAAGCGGCGAGCCGTTGTCCATGGAGTACAGCCCCAGCTTGGCAATGAAATTGTCGGGCTCTACATCCGAGCGCAATGTGCGTACCGGCCATACCGACGGAAACGGCTGCACACGGTCCTGCCCTTCACCCAGCGACAGCCACTGCTGCCACGCCGAAGCCAGAAAAGCCAGGTAGCTCGGCGCATGGATCTTTGCCAGGATCTCAGCGCAATCCACATCCGGGGGGTGCAGTACATGACCCCGCGCAGTCAAAGCGGCTTCCACATAGGCCGCGCGCGTCGGGTTCTCGAAACACGGTACACGCTCGCCGCGGAAAAATTCGTGCTCGGGAGCGTGGGTGTGCTGCAGCGGGTTATGGAAGGTGATCATCGACGGCGGCCAAGTCAATCGCGACTGCCGGATTGTCATCGACGCCGGCAGTCCCTCACGACCTCAGCGCCAAGAAAAAACCCCTTGCGGCCATACCGGCTGCAAGGGGTTCGGATTGGTGGGTGATACATGGATCGAACATGTGACCCCTGCCGTGTGAAGGCAGTGCTCTACCGCTGAGCTAATCACCCAAAGGACTGTATTTTTGCGAGTACAGGCCCTGACAAAACTGGTGGGTGATACATGGATCGAACATGTGACCCCTGCCGTGTGAAGGCAGTGCTCTACCGCTGAGCTAATCACCCGTGTCGTTGCTGCGACAGCCCGCGATTATGGCATAGCTTTCTCACGCCTCAGACAAAGTCCGCCAAATTGTTTTACCGCCGCTGGACTTGTCGATCTGCACGAGTACTTCCTCATGCTCGGCAAGCTCCTGCGCACTGGCGGTCAGCACCGTCAGCGCAATGCGGCTCAGATCTACCGCGGCCACGGTGGTGCCTCCTGCCCCGGCGGTGGCCTCATCCATGATCAGCAGGGCATCCTGCCCGCGGGTCATGTTGATGTAGACATCCGCCAGCAACTCCGCGTCCAGCAAGGCGCCGTGCAGCGTACGACTGGAATTGTCAACGCCCAGCCGGTCGCACAGCGAGTCCAGCGAGTTGCGCTTGCCCGGGAACATCTCCTTGGCCATGGCCAGGGTGTCGATCACGCCCCCGACATGCGCGGACAGCGGCGCCAGGCCGACCAGTTCCAGCTCCTTGTCCAGGAAGCCCACGTCGAAGCTCGCGTTGTGGATGATGAGTTCCGCGCCCTGCAGGTATTGCAGGATGTCTTGCACCCGCTCGGCAAACTTGGGCTTGTCGCGCAGGAATTCATTGCTGATGCCGTGCACCTTCAGCGCGTCCTCATGGCTGTCGCGCTCGGGGTTCAGGTACAGATGCAGATTGTTGCCGGTGAGCTTGCGGTTGACGAGCTCCACGCAGCCCAGCTCGATGATGCGGTCGCCCCCTTCCGCCGACAGGCCGGTGGTCTCCGTGTCCAGAACAATCTGTCGGGACATCAGTGGTTCTCCTTGGCGTGGTTGATCGAGTACTTGGGAATCTCCACCGTCACATCGCTCTGCGCCAGGATGGCCTGGCACGACAGGCGCGATTGCGGCTCCAGGCCCCACGCGCGGTCCAGCAGGTCTTCCTCCTCCTCTTCCGCATCATTGAGCGATTCGAATCCTTTGCGCACGACCACATGGCAGGTCGTGCAGGCGCAGCTCATATCGCAGGCGTGCTCGATCTTGATGCCGTTGTCCAGCAATGCCTCGCAGATCGAGGTGCCGGCCGGCGCAGTGATTTCCGCGCCCTCGGGACAGTATTCGTGATGAGGCAGGATCTTGATGACGGGCATGGGTGTTTGAATCAATGGATGAGGTTTGTGCGCTCAGAGGGCGCTGACGTTCTTGCCTGCCAGGGCTTGGCGGATACCGCGGTTCATGCGCTGCGCGGCAAATGCCTCGGTGCCCTTGGCCAGGGCCTGCGCTGCAGCCTCGACAGCCGCCGCGTCGGTGCTGGTCTCCAGCGTGGCGCGCAGTGCATGCATCAGGTCGTCGATCGCTGTGCGCTCCGCGGCCGCTAGTACATCGCCGTCCACGTCCAGTGCGCTCTGCGTGGCGATCAGCAGGCGGTCGGCATCCACACGGGCTTCAACCAATGCGCGCGTCTGCATGTCCTGCTGCGCGGTCGCAAAGCCCTCTTGCAGCATGCGCGCGATCTGCTCGTCGCTGAGCCCGTAGGATGGCTTGACGTCAATACGCGCCTCCACACCGCTGGCCTGCTCGCGCGCAGCCACGCTGAGCAGACCATCTGCATCGACCGTGAACGTGACGCGGATGCGCGCCGCGCCCGCTGCCATGGGGGGAATGCCCCGCAGCTCAAAGCGCGCTAGGCTGCGGCAGTCCTGCACCAGGTCGCGCTCGCCCTGCACCACGTGGATGGCAAGAGCGGTTTGGCCGTCCTTGTAGGTGGTGAAGTCCTGCGCCTTGGCCGTGGGAATGGTCTCGTTGCGGCCGATGATGCGTTCGACCAGCCCACCCATGGTTTCGATGCCCAGCGACAGCGGAATCACGTCCAGCAGCAGCAGATCGCCGGCCGCATCGTTGCCGGCCAGTTGGTTGGCCTGGATGGCCGCGCCGATGGCCACCACTTCGTCCGGGTTGAGGTTGGTCAGCGGTTCACGGCCGAAGAATTCGGCCACCGCGGCGCGCACGACCGGCATGCGCGTGGAACCGCCCACCAGCACCACGCCCTTGACTTCGTCGCGCTCGATCTGCGCATCGCGCAAGGTGCGGCGCACCGCCGCCAGGGAGCGCTGGGTGAGCTCCGCCGTCACTGCCGCAAAATCTTCACGCTTGACATCAAATTGCACTGTAGCGCCCGCCACATCTGCGGTAAAAGCTACATTATCAGTAGCAGTCAGCGCTTCCTTGCAGGCGCGCGCGGCCAAGCGCACCGACGTCTTGTCTTCGGGCGTACTCGCCCGAACACCTGTCTGCTGCATCACCCACTCGGCCAGGGCCGCGTCGTAATCGTCACCGCCCAGGGCTGAATCCCCCCCGGTGGCAATGACTTCGAACACCCCTTGCGCCAGGCGCAACACGGAGATATCGAACGTGCCACCGCCCAGGTCGTACACGGCATAGACGCCTTCGGCTCCGTTGTCCAGCCCGTAGGCAATCGCGGCGGCCGTCGGCTCGTTGATCAGGCGCAGCAGATTCAGGCCCGCGAGGTGGGCGGCATCCTTGGTCGCCTGGCGCTGCGCGTCGTCGAAATATGCGGGCACCGTGATCACGGCGCCGTAAAGGTCACTGTCAAAGCTGTCTTCGGCACGGTAGCGCAGCGTGGCGAGGATCTCGGCACTGACTTCCACCGGCGATTTCACGCCTGCCGCGGTGGACAGCGAGAGCATTCCGCCACTGTCGGCCGCTGCAATGAAGTCGTAAGGCAACTTCTCGCGCCCCGTGATGTCACCCAGGCCCCGGCCCATGAATCGCTTGACGGATGACACCGTGTTGGCCGGGTCCTGCATCTGCGCTGCAGCGGCCTCGTAGCCGATCTGCCGCCCGCCCCCGCCCAGGTAGCGAACGACGGAAGGCAAAAGCACCCTGCCCTGCGCATCGGGCAAGCACTCGGCGACCCCGTTGCGCACCGCCGCCACCAGCGAATGCGTGGTGCCCAGATCAATGCCAATGGCAACGCGCCGCTGGTGAGGATCGGGCGATTGCCCTGGTTCGGAAATCTGCAGAAGCGCCATGAAATGAGTGTGGAAAAGCCGGGGCCCGCAAGCGCACGCCCAGGCAGGAGTGACCGAATAAAGCGCCTATTGTCCCAGTTGCTCTCGGCGCGAATCGATGTCGTGCGCAAATCGCGCAATGAACATGAGGGCTCTGACCTCGCGGGCTGCGCCGGCATAGTCCTGATGCTGGTCCAGCAGTTCCGCACAACGGGCCAACGCCACTTGCCGCGCCATATGGGTGGTGTCGTCCAGCGCGTCAAGCTCCGCAGCACTGCGGGCCTCATCCAGGGCTTCGCGCCACTCCATCTGCTGCATCAGGAAGGCCGCGGGCATGGCGGTGTTGTCCTCGGCGCGGATGGGCGAGCCGCCCAGTTCGCAAAGGTAAGCCGCCCGCTTCAAAGGATCCTTCAGGCGTTGGTACGCCTCGTTGATGCGCACCGACCATTGCATCGCCACACGCTGGGCGGCGGCGCCCTGCGCCGCAAACCGGTCGGGATGGGCTTCGCGCTGCAGGTCCTTCCACCGCGCGTCCAGGGCGTCGCGGTCCTGCGCAAAGCGGCGTGGTACGCCAAAAAGTTCGAAATCGTCGGATTGGAGGTTCATGGCAATAAAAAAACCGCCAGCGCGGCGGGCGATGGCGGTCCTGTGCAATAAGCGGCCTACGGCGTGCTCACACGCGGAAGCTCTCTCCACAACCACAGCGGTCGCGCTCATTCGGGTTATTGAAGCGAAAGCCTTCATTGAGGCCCTCGCGCACAAAATCCAACTCGGTCCCGTCGATATAAGCAAGGCTCTTGGGATCGATCAGCACCTTGACGCCGTGATTTTCAAACACAACGTCTTCGGGTGCCTGCTCATCGACATATTCAAGCTTGTAAGCCAGGCCTGAGCACCCGGTGGTCTTGACACCTAGGCGCACGCCCACGCCCTTTCCCCGCCGGGCGAGGTAGCGCGTCACATGGCGCGCGGCAGCTTCGGTCAGCGTGATCGCCATGGTCTTCAGGCGGCCTCGACAGCCGCTCCGTGCTTGGCCTTGTAATCGTTGACCGCGGCCTTGATGGCGTCTTCCGCCAGGATGGAGCAGTGGATCTTCACCGGCGGCAGCGCCAGCTCTTCGGCAATCTGGCTGTTCTTGAGCGAGGCAGCCTCATCCAGCGTCTTGCCCTTGACCCATTCCGTCACCAGCGACGAGGACGCAATGGCGGAGCCGCAGCCGTAGGTCTTGAAGCGCGCATCCTCAATCACGCCCGTATCGGGGTTCACCTTGATCTGCAGCTTCATCACGTCGCCGCAAGCCGGCGCACCGACCATGCCGGTGCCCACCGAGTCGTCACCCTTGTCGAAGGAACCCACATTGCGGGGGTTCTCGTAATGGTCAATCACTTTGTCCGAGTAAGCCATGGTGTGTTTCTCCTGTATTCCGTCGTGCCGCGTGTGGTCAGTGAGCCGCCCATTGGATGGTGCTCAGGTCCACCCCATCCTGGTACATCTCCCAGAGGGGGCTCAACTCACGCAACTTGGCGACGTTGTGCCGGATGGTGCTGATCGCGTAGTCAATTTCCTCTTCCGTCGTGAAACGGCCAATGGTCATGCGCAGGCTGCTGTGGGCCAGCTCATCGCTGCGACCCAGGGCACGCAGCACATAGCTGGGTTCCAGGCTCGCCGAAGTGCAAGCCGACCCGGAAGACACTGCCAGTCCCTTGATGCCCATGATCAGGGATTCGCCTTCCACGAAGTTGAAGCTCATGTTCAGGTTGTGGGGTACGCGCCGCTCCAGGTCGCCGTTGATAAAGACCTGCTCCACATCCTTCAGACCGTCCAGCAGACGCTTTTGCAGCGCTTGGACCTTGCCCAAATCCTGGGCCATTTCCAGCTTGGCCAGGCGGAAAGCCTCGCCCATGCCCACAATCTGGTGGGTGGGCAACGTGCCCGAACGCATGCCACGCTCGTGCCCGCCACCATGCATCTGCGCTTCCAGGCGCACGCGCGGCTTGCGGCGCACGTACAGGGCTCCGATGCCCTTGGGTCCGTAAGTCTTGTGCGAAGCCAGGCTCATCAAATCCACGGGCAATTGGTTCAGGTCGATTTCGACCTTGCCGGTGGCCTGCGCGGCATCCACATGAAAAATGATGCCCTTCTCGCGGCAGAGCGCACCCAGCTGGGGAATGTCCTGGATCACGCCGATTTCGTTGTTCACGAACATGACACTGGCCAGGATCGTGTCAGGGCGGATGGCGGCCTTGAACTTCTCGATGTCGAGCAGGCCGTTCTCCTGCACATCGAGGTAGGTCACCTCGAAGCCTTGGCGCTCCAGTTCACGCATCACGTCAAGGACGGCCTTGTGCTCCGTCTTCACGGTGATGAGATGCTTGCCCTTGCCTTGGTAGAAATGGGCAGCGCCCTTGATGGCGAGGTTGTTGGATTCAGTGGCGCCCGAGGTCCACACGATCTCGCGCGGGTCGGCGCCGATCAGATCGGCCACATGGCCGCGGGCTTGCTCCACGGCCTCTTCGGCCTCCCAGCCCCAGGCGTGGCTGCGCGACGCCGGGTTGCCGAAATGTTCGCGCAACCAGGGAATCATCGCGTCGACGACCCGGCCGTCCACGGGGGTCGTGGCGCCGTAGTCAAGATAGATAGGGAAATGCGGAGTCATGTCCATGGCTGGCTCAGTGAAAGGTTCTGGCTGGCATCAGAAAGCAATAGGGTCGACGTGGCGAGCCCGCCCGGCGCGCAGCCAGTGGCCGGCGCGGGTCAGCCTGCAGCTCAAGATTTGGCGAACGCGTTGCCGAGGGCAAACACCGAATTGGGTGCGTTCACACGGATCGGCTTGACCACAGGTGTGGTGGAAATCGCGCGGCGCGTGACCGGCTTGTCTTCGATTTGCACGCCCTTGGCGAGCTGGTCGTCCACCAGTTTCTGCAACGTGACGGAATCCAGGAATTCCACCATGCGCTGGTTCAGAGAGGCCCACAGCTCGTGCGTCATGCAACGGCCCGCCTCGCCCAGGCAGTTTTCTTTGCCACCGCACTGCGTGGCATCAATGGGCTCGTCCACGGAGACGATGATGTCTGCCACGGTAATATCGCCCGCCTTGCGGGCGAGCGTATAACCGCCGCCAGGGCCGCGCGTGGATTCCACCAGTTCGTGGCGGCGCAGCTTTCCGAACAATTGCTCCAGATAGGACAGCGAAATCTGTTGGCGCTGGCTGATGGCCGCCAAGGTGACGGGCCCGTTGTTCTGGCGCAGGGCCAGATCGATCATGGCGGTGACCGCAAAACGGCCTTTGGTTGTGAGACGCATCGCAAGCTCCTTGTCTAGGCTTGATCGTTATAGAAACGCCGCGGCATGCGTATAGCCAACCGGGCACCGTCTCCACCCTTTCCCTGAAGCGCTACGGTTGCAGCCTCCAAGGCCCTTGTTTGTTGTGGGGCTCTTTCTTGAGTATTTGAGACAAGTATAGCACAAATCCCTATTAATTTTGTCGGGTAACTAGACTAAACAGTCGCGTTTTCTCCTGCAGGGTCGCAAAACCGGGTCATGCGGCAGGGATTTGATCGCCGCCATGCGCTCCGAACACCCGGTCCTTGAGACGGGTCAATTGATCGCGCACCCGAGCAGCCTGCTCAAACTCCAGGTTGCGGGCGTGTTCCAGCATGAGCTTTTCCAGCCGCTTGATTTCGCGCGCAATGTCCTTTTCGGACATCTCCTCCAGTTCGGCCTGCCGCGCCGCGTCTTCGCGGAGTCGCTGGGCTTCCTGGCCTGCCTTCTCGCTGTACACGCCGTCAATCAGGTCTCGCACCTGCTTGACGATGCTGCGCGGCGTAATACCCCGGGCCTCGTTGTATGCGATCTGTTTGGCGCGGCGGCGTTCCGTTTCGCTGATCGCCTTGCGCATTGAGTCGGTGATCCGGTCGGCATACAGGATGGCCTTGCCGTGCAGGTTGCGCGCCGCCCGGCCGATGGTCTGGATCAGGCTGCGTTCGGCGCGCAGGAAACCCTCCTTGTCGGCATCCAGGATGGCCACCAGGGAGACCTCAGGAATGTCCAGCCCCTCACGCAGCAGGTTGATCCCCACCAGGACATCGAAGGCTCCCAGGCGCAGGTCGCGAATGATTTCCACGCGCTCCACAGTGTCGATATCGGAGTGCAGATAGCGCACCTTGACCCCGTTGTCGCTCAGGTAATCGGTCAGTTGCTCCGCCATGCGCTTCGTCAGCGTCGTAATGAGTACGCGTTGATTCTTTTGCGTGCAAATGCGTATTTCTTGCAGCACATCATCCACCTGATGGGTAGCGGGACGCACCTCCACCTCCGGGTCCACCAAGCCGGTGGGCCGTACCACCTGGTCCACCACCTGGCCCGAGTGCTCCTTCTCATAATCAGCCGGAGTGGCCGATACAAACACCACCTGCCGCATGCGCTGCTCGAACTCCTCGAACTTGAGCGGCCGGTTGTCCAATGCCGACGGCAGGCGAAAGCCGTACTCGACCAGCGTGGTCTTACGCGCGCGGTCGCCGTTGTACATGGCGTTGAGTTGCCCGATCATCTGGTGGCTCTCATCCAGGAACATCAGCGCATCGGGCGGGAGGTAGTCGGTCAGCGTGCTCGGCGGCTCGCCAGGCGCAGAACCCGACAGGTGGCGCGTGTAGTTCTCGATGCCCTTGCAGTGCCCCACTTCGCTGAGCATTTCCAGGTCGAAGCGCGTGCGCTGCTCCAGCCGTTGCGCCTCCACCAACTTGCCCTCGGCCACGAAGAACTTGAGCCGCTCGTCCAGTTCCTGCTTGATGGTCTCCACGGCCGCCAGCACCTTGTCGCGCGGCGTCACGTAATGGCTGCTGGGGTACACCGTGAAGCGCGGGATTTTTTGCTGGATACGCCCCGTGAGCGGGTCGAACAGCTGCAGGCTTTCCACCTCGTCGTCGAACAGTTCGATGCGCACCGCCAGCTCGGAATGCTCGGCTGGGAACACATCGATGGTGTCGCCACGCACGCGGAACTTGCCCCGGCTGAAGTCCTGCTCGTTGCGCTGGTACTGCATGCGGATCAGCTGCGCGATCGCGTCACGCTGGCTCAGCTGGTCACCCACGCGCAGCGTCATGATCATGCGGTGGTAGCTCTCGGGCTCGCCAATGCCGTAGATGGCCGACACCGTAGCCACGATGACCACATCGCGCCGCTCCAGCAAGCTCTTGGTGCACGACAGGCGCATCTGCTCGATGTGCTCGTTGATGGCGCTGTCCTTCTCGATGAACAGGTCGCGCTGAGGCACGTAGGCCTCGGGCTGGTAGTAGTCGTAATAGCTCACGAAGTACTCCACGGCGTTCTTGGGGAAGAACTCGCGGAACTCGCTGTACAGCTGTGCGGCCAGCGTCTTGTTGGGCGCGAAGATGATGGCCGGCCGTCCCAGGCGGGCGATCACGTTCGCCATGGTGAAGGTCTTGCCCGAGCCCGTCACCCCCAGCAGGGTCTGGAACACCTCGCCGTCCTGCACGCCCTCCACCAGCTTGGCGATGGCCTCGGGCTGGTCGCCGGCGGGCGGGTATGGCTGGTACAACGAAAAGGGCGAACCTGGAAACTGGACGAACTGCCCGTCCGCCGCGCCAGCGGCCGGCTCAGAGGTGACTTCATGCATGGCGGAGGTAAACGGCGCGCGGGGGCGGCCGTTAAAATCAAGAGTGGACCGAAAGCCTACCGTAGGTGAGGTCCCGTCGTCAGATTTCCATCCCCTCAAGGACTTTTCATGTCTCTGTTCACCGCCGTCGAAATGGCTCCCCGCGACCCGATCCTGGGTCTCAACGAACAATACGCCGCCGACCCCAATCCAGCCAAGGTCAACCTGGGCGTGGGCGTGTACTTCGACGACAACGGCAAGCTGCCCCTGCTGCAGTGCGTGCAGGCGGCCGAAAAGGCCATGATGGACAAGCCCGCTGCGCGCGGCTATCTGCCCATCGACGGCATCGCCGCCTATGACAACGCGGTCAAGGCCCTGGTGTTCGGCGCGGAGTCCGACGTCGTCAAGGCCGGCCGCGTGGCCACCGTGCAGGCCATTGGCGGCACGGGCGGCCTGAAGATCGGCGCCGACTTCCTCAAGAAGATCAGCCCGAACGCGAAGGTGCTGATCTCCGACCCGAGCTGGGAAAACCACCGCGCCATCTTCACCAATGCCGGCTTCGAGGTGGGCAGCTACCGCTACTACGACGCCGCCAACCGCAAGGTGGACTTCGACGGCATGCTGGCCGACTTGAACGCCGCCGCGCCCGGCACCATCGTGGTGCTGCATGCCTGCTGCCACAACCCCACGGGCTACGACATCACCGCCGCGCAGTGGGAACAGGTGATCGCCGCCGTGAAGGCCAAGGGCCTGGTGGCTTTCCTCGACATGGCCTACCAGGGCTTCGGCTACGGTATTGCCGAGGACGGCGCCGTGATCGGCAAGTTCGTCGCGGCCGGCCTGAACATCTTCGTGTCCACCTCGTTCTCCAAGAGCTTCAGCCTGTACGGCGAGCGCGTGGGCGCGCTGTCCGTGGTGGCCAACGACAAGGACGAGGCCGCGCGCGTGCTCTCGCAGCTCAAGATCGTGATCCGCACCAACTACAGCAACCCGCCCACGCACGGCGGCGCCGTGGTGGCCGCGGTGCTGAACAACCCCGAGCTGCGCGCCCTGTGGGAAAAGGAGCTGGGCGAAATGCGCGTGCGCATCAAGGAAATGCGCCAGAAGCTGGTGGACGGCCTGAAGGCCGCCGGTGTGAAGCAGGACATGGGCTTCATCACCACGCAGATCGGCATGTTCAGCTACTCCGGCCTGTCCAAAGACCAGATGGTGCGCCTGCGCAATGAGTTCGGCGTATACGGCACCGACACCGGCCGCATGTGCGTGGCCGCGCTCAACAGCAAGAACATCGACTACGTCTGCCAGGCCATCGCCAAGGTGATCTGAGCCGCAGCGATGCCCCAAAAAACAACCGCCTTCGGGCGGTTTTTTCATGTGTTTTCGGACTCAAACACCCATCCAGCAAGCGCTAGCAGCTATCAATTTAGATAGCTCAGCCCCAAAGCATGGAGCGCATGGAGATCGAGGCCGACTGAAAACCCGTGTTGAAAAAGCGCGGCATCTCCGTGGGCAGTGCAGCGCCTGCGGCATACAGCAGTGGCAGGTAATGCTCATGCGTGGGATGCGCCAGCGGCGCCATCGGGCCCCACTGCTGGAAGGCCACCAGCGCGTCGAGGCGGCCCGCCTTCACCAGTTCCTGCACCTTGACGTCGAATTCGTTCGCCCACTCGTAGGCTGCATTGATACCTGTGCCGCGCCGTGCGGCGCGCAGGTTGTGCACCACGTTGCCGCTGCCCACGATCAGCACCCCACGCTCGCGCAACGCACGCAGCTGCTGGCCCAGCGCGTAATGCTCGGCCGGCGGGCGCGCGTAGTCCATGCTGAGCTGCAGCACCGGAATGTCCGCCGCCGGGAACATGGGCTTGAGCACCGACCATGTGCCGTGGTCCAGGCCCCACGCCCCCGCGTCCACCTCCAGGGCGCGCGCCGTTGCGGGTGAGCGCAGCTCCTGCGCCAGGCTGCGCGCCACCTGCGGCGCGCCCGGCGCCGGGTACTGCTGCTCGAACAGCTCGCGCGGGAAACCGCCAAAGTCGTGGATGGTGCGGGGCGCAGCCATGCCCGTCAGCTGCCAGCCGCCGCGCGTGAGCCAATGGGCCGACACGCACAGGATGAGCTGCGGCCGCTGCCCGCGCGCCAGCAGTTCCGCCCCCATGTCCTGCCAGGTGCGGCGCCAGGCGTTGTCTTCGATGGCGTTCATGGGACTGCCATGGCCCACGAACAGCACCGGCATGCGCGGCGAGGGGCGCAGCGCCTCCAGCAACGGGGCGGCTTCGGACAGGGGGCTCATGAAGACTCCGGGAAGGGTGGCGAGGCCCGCCAGCGCGGCCATGGTGCGGCGGCGCTGCGGCAAGAGGAAGGCGTGAGAGGGCACGATATGATTTTCTGCCGGACAGCCGGGATCGGAGCGCGCACGGGCGCCGAAGTTCCAGCCGCGGCCCTCCGTTCACCGCCTCCGCTTTCCGCCCATGCCTCTCGCGCTCGATCCCCCTGCCCCGCTGGCATGCCGCCGGCTCAGTGCCCGCGCATGTCCTGGACCACAGGCCACCACCCTGCCCCCTGACGGCCAGCCCATGGCCACACTTCCGCCGTCCAGCGCGGCGGATGTTTGAACATGCGCACACATGGCATCGTCCGGCAATGGAACGCGGACAAAGGCTTTGGCTTCATCCAGGGCGCTGCCAGCACCCAGGTGTTCTTTCATGTACGGGACTTCCGGGGCACGGCGCCGCCCGCCCACGGGATGCCGGTGGAGTATGAAGAGATCCACGTGGGCGGCAAGGGACCGCGCGCGATGGATGTGCGTCCACGCAGCCAACCGAGCGGCTCCCCTTCCGCCCACCGGTCTCCGGCCCGCGCAGCATCCGCCCCGCCATCCACGCGACCCACCGCGCGCCCCACGCCTGCCACCGCCAGGCACACGCGCCCGCGCTCCGCGCCGCAGGCACCCGCAGGCGCGGGCATCGCGCTGGCGCTGATGCTGCTCTGGCTGGGCCTGTGGGGCTGGGGGCGCCTGGGTGCAGCGGTTCCCGCTGTGGTGGCTGGGCGCGACGGCGGCCCTGAACCTGCTGACCTTCTTCACCTACGCGCTGGACAAGAGCGCCGCCCAACGCGGCACGTGGCGCACCCGGGAGAGCCACCTGCACCTGCTCGCCCTGCTGGGCGGCTGGCCTGCCGCATGGTGGGCCCAGCAGTGGCTGCGGCACAAATCGCGCAAACAGGACTTCCGCGCGGTGTATTGGGGCACGGTGGTGTTGAACTGCGCCGCACTGGCGGTGTGGACGCTGCGGCCGCACACGCTTCGCGAAGTGCTTTCTTTTTTATAGCTGCTAGCGCTTTCCAGCATTGCGGCGGGGCCGGTTTTTATCGGGATCTGCGGCATGCCTTGCGGCCACGTCCGACAGCGCGGCCTTCCATCACCCTACAGCCAGGCGACGCTGCTGCGCCTCCAATGGGTCCAGTTTTTTGCCGCATTGGAGAACGACGCCATGAAGCCTTTCACCCTCGACCCGAGCATGACCACGGCGACCGGGACTTTCTACCCCACGGGCCATGTGTTCGCGCTGTTTGCGAACGAGGAGGCGGCGCGCTCCGCAGGCCAGGCGCTGCAGGCCCAGGGTCGCGATGACGTGGCGCACGCCACGCCGCCGATGATCCTGGAACATGTGGTGCGCACGCTGGGCAATGCCGATGCACCTCTGCCCTCGGTCGGTGCGGAGGGCGTGATCGTGCGCCGCATCGCGCAACTGGCCAGCGACGGCGCCCACGGCCTGTTGCTGCGTGCCGCGGATTCCGACGCTCCTGAGACGCTGCGCGACCTGCTGCAGCCGCTGGGCCCGCTGGCGGCGTTCTACTACCGCCGCCTGATCATTGAGGAACTGGTGCCCGCCCCCGCCGGTCCCGCGCGCTGACGGCCGGGTGCCGCCCCGTCAGCGCCGCCGGCCCGTACCCTTGCCCGACGCCGGGGTGCCGGCCCCGCCCTGCCGGCGCCCCGCGGTGCCCGCACGCGGCGGCAGGCCGGTGTTCTGCGTGAGCATGCGGCCCGGCTGCGGCGCACTGCTACGAAAACGTACGTCGCCCTGCGGCTCCTCCAGCTCCTGCGGGCGGCGGCGCAGCGCCACGGCCTTGCCGTCCTTGTTGATGGTGTAGCCCACGCCGGCCCCGCCACCCTTGGGCCCGGTGCTGTTTTTCTTGCGGGCGCTTTGGTAGCTGCCGTCGACCAGCGGCTGGAAGGTGGGGATCAGGTGGTGCTTGCCGTTGCCGATCAGGTCGGCCCGGCCCATGCTTTTCAGCGCCTCGCGCAGCAGCGGCCAGTTGTTGGGATCGTGGTAGCGCAGGAAGGCCTTGTGCAGGCGGCGGCGCTTTTCGCCACGCACCACGTCCACCTGTTCCTCGGCCACGTCGCGCATCTGCCGTCGCACGCGCGTGAGCGGGTTGCGGCCCGAGTGGTACATGGCCGTGGCGCTGGCCATGGGGCTGGGGTAGAAGGCCTGCACCTGGTCGGCGCGAAAGCCGTTCTTCTTGAGCCAGATGGCCAGGTTCAACATGTCCTCGTCGGTGGTGCCGGGGTGGGCGGCGATGAAGTACGGGATCAGGAACTGTTTCTTGCCCGCCTCTTCGGTGTACTGCTCGAACATCTGCTTGAAGCGGTCATAGTTGCCGATGCCTGGCTTCATCATCTTGGACAGCGGCCCCGCCTCGGTGTGCTCGGGCGCGATCTTGAGGTACCCGCCCACGTGGTGCTGTACCAGCTCCTTCACGTATTCGGGGGACTTCACGGCCAGGTCGTAGCGCAGGCCGGAGCCGATGAGGATCTTCTTGATGCCCGGCAGCTTGCGCGCGCGGCGGTAGATATTGACCAGCGGCGCATGGTCCGTGTGCAGGTTCTGGCAGATGCCGGGAAACACGCAGCTCGGCTTGCGGCAGGCGGCCTCGATCTCTGGGCTCTTGCAGCCCAGGCGGTACATGTTGGCCGTGGGGCCGCCCAGGTCGGAGATGGTGCCGGTGAAGCCCTTGACCTTGTCCCGGATGTCCTCCACCTCGGCAATGATGGAATCCTCCGAGCGGCTCTGGATGATGCGTCCCTCGTGCTCGGTGATGGAGCAGAAGGTGCAGCCGCCAAAGCAGCCGCGCATGATGTTGATCGACGCGCGGATCATCTCCCATGCCGGGATCTTGGTGGGCCCCTCGTAGCTGCCCTGCGCGTCCAAGTACTGCGGGTGCGGGTTGCGCGCATACGGCAGGCCGAACACCCAGTCCATCTCGGCCGTGGTGAGCGGGACGGGCGGCGGGTTCAGCCACACGTCGCGCGCCGTTGCGCCCTCGCCGTGCGCCTGCACCAGCGCGCGGGCGTTGCCGGGGTTGGTCTCCAGGTGCAGCACGCGGTTGGCGTGGGCGTAGAGCACCGGGTCGGCCTTCACCTGCTCGTAGCTGGGCAGGCGGATCACGGTGCGCTCGCGCGGCGGCAGCGCCCGACCGCTGCGCCCCTTGGAGGGCAGCGCCGGGTTGGGCACGATCTGCACGGTCTGCAAGGGTTTTTGGCCTGCAGCGCTTTGTGGATCAGCGCTGGCAGCTATTGAATTTGCAGCATCTTCCTGCGAACACGCCTGGCCCTGGGCTGCGGCCTGCTCGCTGGTGGTCATGTAGGGATTGATCAGCTCATCCACGCGGCCGGGCTCGTCCACCTCGGTGGAGTCGATCTCGAACCATCCGGGCTCGGACGCGCGCCGCACGAAGGCCGTGCCGCGCACGTCGGTGATGGTCTCCACCGGGTCGCGCCGCGCAATGCGGTGGGCCACTTCGACCAGGGCGCGCTCGGCATTGCCGAACAGCAGGATGTCGCACTTGCTGTCCACCACGATGGAGCGGCGCACCTTGTCGCTCCAGTAGTCATAGTGGGCGATGCGGCGCAGAGAGCCTTCGATGCCGCCCAGCACGATGGGCACGTCCTTGTACGCCTCGCGGCAGCGCTGGCTGTAGACCACGGCGGCGCGGTCGGGCCGCTTGCCGCCCACGTCGCCGGGCGTATAAGCGTCGTCGCTGCGGATCTTGCGGTCCGCCGTGTAGCGGTTGATCATCGAATCCATGTTGCCCGCGGTCACGCCCCAGAACAGGTTGGGCTTGCCCAGCACCTTGAACGCGTCGGCGCTCTGCCAGTCCGGCTGCGCAATGATCCCCACGCGAAAGCCCTGCGCCTCCAGCACCCGCCCGATCACCGCCATGCCGAAGCTCGGGTGGTCCACATAGGCATCGCCCGTCACCAGCACCACGTCGCAGCTGTCCCAGCCCAACTGCTCCATCTCGGCACGGCTCATGGGCAGGTACGGCGCCACGCCAAAGCGCTTGGCCCAATACGGGCGGTAGCTGGTCAACGGCTTGGCGTTGCGCGGGAAGAAGGAGACATCGATCGGGGCGTTCATGGGCGGGCCTGCAGGTGAGGGCCGGGCATTTTAGAAGCCATGCCCCCTTTGCGCCTAACCGCCCCCGCATGGCCCTTGTCGCCGTCGGCCCATGGGGTAAGCTCGGCCGCCCCCATGCCCTACACCCTCAGCGCCCCCGTTCACAGCGAACTCACCATCAAGAAAAGCCGCTTCATCGGCTGCGTGCAGCCCATGGCCGACCGCGCGAGCGCGCAGGCCGTGGTGGATGCGCTGTGGCGCGAACACCCGGGCGCGGCCCATGTGTGCTGGGCGCTGCTGGCGGGTGGCCAGTCCGCCGCGGTGGACGACGGCGAGCCCAGCGGCACCGCCGGGCGGCCCATGCTGGATGTGCTGCGTCACCAGGACCTGGAGGGCGTGCTGGCCACCGTGGTGCGCTATTTCGGCGGGGTGAAGCTGGGCGCGGGTGGCCTGGTGCGCGCCTATACCGATACCGTGGCCCAGGCGCTGCTGCAGGCCGACAAGGTGCCGCTGCAGCGCATGCGCACCCTGGAATGCAGCGTGCCCTACGCCCTGGAAGGACTGCTGCGCCGCATGATCGACGGTGCTGGCGCGCAGTTGCTGCAGGTGCAGCATGCCACGCTGGTCACGCTGCAACTGCGCCTGCCCGAGGCCGAGGCCGAGGCTTTCGTCCACCATGTGAACGAAGCAGGCCAGGGCCGCGTGGCCTGGGGCGAATCCACGGATTGAAGGCTGGGACCGGGGCCGCGCCCGCGCAAGTCCAACAATGCCTGCGCGCCTACATGCCGCGCCGGCGCGCGCGGCGACACTGGCGGCCCGCATTGACAAGGAGCCCCCTCCATGAGCCAGCCGCTGGACGTGATCATCCTGGGCGCCGGGTCCGCCGGACTGGCGGCGCTGCGCGAGGTGCGCAAGCGCACCGACCAATGGCGCATCGTGAACGACGGCCCCTGGGGCACCACCTGCGCGCGCGTGGGGTGCATGCCGTCCAAGATGCTCATCGAGGCCGCCAACGCCTACCATGCGCGGCGCGCGCTGCACACCTTCGGCATCGAGGGCGCGGATGCGCTGCGGGTGGACCTGCCCGCCGTGCTGCGCCGCGTGCGCGCGCTGCGCGATGACTTCGTGGCCGGCACGCTGGCCGCCACCGATGCGGGCGAGCGCGCCATCAGCGGCCACGCCCGGCTGCTGGACGCGCAACGTGTGGAAGTGAACGGCCAGGTGCACACGGCGCGGCGCATCATCATCGCCACGGGCTCGCGCCCCATCGTGCCGGAGGACTGGCTGGCTTTTGGTGACCGCATCCTGACCACCGATACGCTGTTCGAGCAGCCCACGCTCGGCCCGCGCGTGGCCGTCATCGGGCTGGGGCCGCTGGGGGTGGAAATCGCGCAGGCGCTCGCGCGGCTGGGGGTGGAGGTGATGGCCTTCGCGACGGGCAAGAGCGTGGCCGGCCTGAGCGACCCCGCCATCAACGACGCGCTGCTGGCGCGGCTGAAGGACGAATTCATCGTCAACGTGGGCGACAAGGCCGAGCTGCGCGAGGTGGCCGGCGGCATACAGGTCACCAACGGCAGCGCGACCGTGGTGGTGGACCAGGTGGTGGCCGCCATGGGCCGGCGCCCCAACCTGGAACACCTGGGACTGGACACGCTGGGCGTGGCGCTGGACGACAAGGGCCGCCCGCCCATCGATCCGTGCACCCTGCAGGTGGGCGATCTGCCCGTCTTCATCGCGGGCGATGCCGATGGCGACCGCCCTCTGCTGCATGAGGCTGCGGACGAGGGCCACATTGCGGGGTTGAACGCCCTGGCGCCCACGCCGCGCGGCTTCGCCCGGCGCACGCCGCTGGCCATCACCTTCAGCCAGCCCCATGCAGCCGTGGTGGGACAGCGCCATGCCGATCTGCCCCAGGGGCAATGGGTGGTGGGCACGGTGGACTTTGCACGCCAGGGCCGCGCGCGCGTGGCGCAGTGCAACCACGGGCGCCTGAACGTGTACGCCGAACACGGCAGCGGCCGCCTGCTGGGCGCCGAGCTGTGCACGCCAGCGGGCGAACACATGGCTCACCTGCTGGCGCTGGCCGTCGAGCAGCGGCTGACGGTGCACGACCTGCTGCGCATGCCCTTCTACCATCCGGTGCTGGAGGAAGGCCTGCGCACGGCGCTGCGCGACGCGGCCTCGCGCCTGCCCAAGGCCAGCGATTCCGACCTCGCCGCCTGCGAGGCCTACGGCGCGAGCGCGCTGGACTGATACAAAAACAATAGCTGGCCGCGCTTGCCAGGATGAATTTTCAGCACCAAAACAGCTTGAAATTCTTACGTATCAAGCGCCAACAGCTATGTTTATAGAAGCACCCTTGAGTCCGCGGTGAACTGGCCGATAACAAGAGGTACACCGGAGATCACCATGGACGTCGCCCTCACCCAATCCATCGTCAGCACCGCCAACGCCCTCGCCAGCCGCGAGACGGCCGATGCCGTCCAGGTCACCGTGCTGAAGAAGGCCCTGGATACGCAGGAAACGGCCGCCGCCACCCTGCTCGCCGCCCTGCCCCAGCCGCCGCTGGCGACCGAAGGCCCGCTGGGCACGCAGCTCAACACCTACGCCTGACGCGCACGGCGCGCTGGCTTTTCCGGCGGCTCAGGGCAGCTTCAGCTCTGGCCTTGCTCAGCGCAGCCGCGCAGGCGACAGGCCCGCCACGTCCACACCCTCGCGCGCCAACTCGGGGGCCAGCGGCTCGCCCAGTGCCAACTGCCGCGTCAGCAGCGCCGCGCCCGCCGCGCTCTGGATGCCATAGCCGCCTTGCGCGGCCAGCCAGAAGAAGCCGGGTACATGGTTGTCCCAGCCAATGACCAGGTCGCCATCGGCCACGAACGAGCGCAACCCCGCCCAGGTGTGCGAGGGGCGGCGGATCTGAAAGCACGTCACCTGCTCGATGCGGTGGATGCCCATGGCCACGTCCAGTTCCTCAGGCACCACGTCGTGCGGCGCCACGGCATCGGCATTGGCGGGGGAGCCCAGCATCTGCCCCGCGTCGGGCTTGAAGTAATAGTCCTCGGCAATGCCGATGACAGCGGGCCAGTGGGCCGCTTGCATGCCGGCCGGCACGGGGAAGGTAAAGGCCGTGCGCCGGCGCGGCTCCAGCCCGATGGGCGGCACGCCCGCCTGGGCTGCCACCACGTCGGCCCAGGCGCCTGCGGCATTGACCACGGCGCGCGCGTGCAGCACCTCGCCATCGGCCAGGGTGATGTGCCAGCCCTCCTCGCCCCGCTGCAGGGCCGTCACCTCGGCATGGGTGCGGATCTCGCCGCCACGCTGGCGCAGGCCGCGCAGGTAGCCCTGGTGCAGCGCATGCACGTCGATGTCGGCGGCGCCGGGCTCGCTCATGCCCGCGGCCACGGCCTCGGGGCGCAGGCACGGGGCCTGCTCCAGCAGCTCCTCGCGCGTCAGGCGGCGCACCTGCGGGTTGCGCGGCAGCGCCTCGGCGTAGGCGGCTTCCAGCAGGTCGAGCTGGTCGGGCCCCGCCAGGTACACCACGCCGCGCGGCGTGAGGATGGGGGCGCTGCCGAATTCGGGCGGCGGCGCATCGTAGAACGCGCGGCTGGCCCGTGTGAGTGCGCAGATGTTGGGCGTGCCATAGGTGGCCGAGTACAGCGCAGCCGACCGGCCGGTGGTGTGGTAGCCGGGCTGGGCCTCGCGCTCCAGCAGCAGCACGCGGCGGTGCGCGGCCAGTTCCCAACCGGCGGAGGCGCCGGCAATGCCCGCGCCGATGATCACAAAGTCATAGGGTTGCATGAGTTCCCTCGCCAATCACTGTCAGACCGCCGACGCCTGCTCCGCGGTACCGCGTGCGCCCAGCCGCGGCACGCCGCGCGCGTCATCGGGGTCCGGCGCGTGGGTGACGATGGAGGTGAGCGCGGGTTGCACCGGCCCCAGCCGGGCCAGGTCGGGCCGCGGGCGCTGCAGGCCATCGATGCGGGCAAAGGCTTGCTCCAGCCCCAGGCCGATGGACAGTAGGCGATGGTCGTCGCGAAAGCGCCCCACCACCTGCAGGCCGAACGGCATGCCGGCCGTGTCGCGCCCGCAGGGCACGCTGAGCGCGGGGTGCGTGGTCAGCGTGGTCACATAGGTCAGTGCCAGCCAGCGGTAGTAGTTGGCCTGGGGTTCACCGTTGATATGGCTGGCGTACAGCGCGGTCCACGGGAAGGGCGAGACCGGCGTGGTGGGTGCCAGGATCACGTCGAAGTTGGCAAACGCCTCCTGGAAGCGCGCCAGGATGCGCGTCTGCTCGGCCTGCGCCCAGGCGCTGTCCAGCAGCGACATGGCCGCGCCCATCTCGTAGTTGGCGCGCGTGTTGGGCCCCAGGCTGGCGGGGTCGCGCTCGTAGGCCTCGCGCATGCCGGCCAAGAAGCTCTCGGCCCGCAGCACGTCGAAGCAGCGGTGCACGTCGCCCAGGTCCAGCCGGATCTCCTCGCAAGAGCGGAACAGGTGGCGCATGGCGCCGATCTTGGCGCGGAACACCGCGCGGATGCCGTCGTCCACCGCGCAGGCGCCGAAGTCTTCGGTGTAGCCCACGCGCAGGCCGCCCAGGTCGGCCGGCTCCAGGTGCAGGAAGCTGTGGGGGTCCAGGGGGTAGGTCAGCGGGTCGCCCGCCGACAGGCCGGCCGATGCGGCCAGCTGCAGGCAGGCCTCGGCCATCGTGCGGCCCATGGGGCCGACCACGGAGATCGGCGTCCAGCCCAACAGCTTGCGCGAGCTGGGCACCACGCCGGGCGACGGCCGAAAACCCACCACGCCGCACTTGGCCGCAGGGATGCGCAGCGAGCCGCCCGTGTCCGAGCCCGTGCACACCGGCAACATGTCGCAGGCCAGCGCCGCGGCCGACCCGCCGGACGAGCCGCCCGCGTTCAGGCGCGGATCGAACGGGTTACCCGTGGCGCCCCAGACCACGTTGCGCGAATTGGCGCCCGCGCCCATCTCGGGAATATTGGTCTTGCCCGTGACGATGGCGCCGGCCGCGCGCAGGCGCGCCACCAGCACGTTGTCCTGCGCAGGGATGTTCTCGCGGTAGATGGGCGAGCCGTAGGTGGTCAGCAGGCCGGCGGTGGCCTCCAGATCCTTCACGCCCATGGGCAGCCCGTGCAGCAGGCCGAGGGGCTCGCCGGCGCGCACCGCCCGCTCGGCGGCCTGCGCCTCGGCGCGGGCGCGGTCGTAGCAGGTGGCGGTGACGGCGTTCACATAGGGGTTCACCGCCTCGATGCGGTCGATGCAGGCCTGCAGCAGCTCGACGGGCGAGAGCTCGCCCGTGCCGATGCGGTGGCGCAGTTCATTGGCGGACAGTTCCACCAGCGTGGGATCAGCAGTCATGGTCGTGAAGAAGGTCCAGGGGCCATTGTGGATGAGCCGCGCCTCAGTCGGCGGTGATGCCCGCGCGCTGGGCAATGGCACGCATCAGCGGCAGCTCCCGCTCGATCAGGGCAGCCAGCTCGGCCGACGAGGCGAATGCCGGCTCAAAGCCCAGGGCGAGCAGGCGCTCGCGCGTGTCGGGGTCGGCCACCACCTCGGCCAGCGTCTTTTCCAGCCGCGTCTTCACCGCGGCAGGCAGGCCTGCGGGCGCCACCAGGGCCAGCCAGGTGTCCATGTTCAGGCCGGGGTAACCGCTCTCGGCCAGCGAGGGTACCTGGGGCAGCAGGGTCGAGCGCTTCTCGGTGGTCACGGCAATCGCCTTGACCTTGCCCTCCTTGAGCTGGGGCAGCGCGGCCGACACCGTGTCCACGGTGAACGGAATCTGCCCGCCGATCAGGTCCACCATGGCCGGCGCGCTGCCTTTGTAGGGCACGTGCTGGATCTTCAGGCCCGCGGCATGAAAGAACATCTCGCCCGCGAACTGCGAGGTCGTGCCCGCGCCGAAGGAGCCGTAGGAATACTTATCGGGCGCGGCCTTCACGGCGCTGACGAACTGCTTCACATCGTTGACCGGAACGCTCTTGCTGGCCAGCAGGATCAGCCCCGTGCGCCCGGTGATGCCGATGGGATCGAAGCTCTTGACGGGGTCATACGGCAGCCGGGGCCGCACCGCCGGGTTCACCGTGAAGGTGGTGCCTGAGCTCAGCAGCAGCGTGTAGCCGTCCGGCGCGGCCTTGGCCACGTAGCTCGCGCCGATCACCGTGCCCGCGCCAGCGCGGTTGTCGATGACCACGCTTTGCCCCAGCTTGTCGCCGAGCTTCTTGCCGATCAGGCGGCCCAGCACGTCGGTGGCTCCACCCGCGGGGAACGGAATCACCAGCGTGATGGGCCGGGAGGGAAACGCCTCCTGCGCATGCGCGGGGGCGAAAGCGGCGGCACCCAGGGCGCAGGCCAGCATGGACAACATCGTCTTGCGGTTCATGGCGTTCTCTCCAGTCAAGCCAGTTAAAAAAACAGATCCTTTCGCGGGGCCAGGACTCGGCGAAGGCGCGTCAACCCAGGGCCCGGCCACGTTCCTCGAAGCGCGCGTAGGCCTCGGGCGGCACGTACAGCCCGCCGGTGGTCCACACCAGGTGCGTGGCCTGCGCCAGGTGGGGCCACAGACCTTGCGCGTGCAGCCAGGTGCGGCCCGTCTCGGTGCCCGTCAGGAAACCGGGGCCGCTCAGGCCCGCCGCTGCGGACGGCTCGATGCGCTCGCCCGTGGCATCCAGCACCTGTACCAGTTGGCGAAACAGGGTGTCGTCGCACACGGTGAAGCAGCCCGACAGCAGCGGCTCCATCAGCTCGGCCGCGGGCAGGGACGCGCGTGGCACGGCCAGGCCGTCGGCTTCCGTCCGGTTGGTGAGGCCCCAGTCGTACACCGAGGGGTGTGCGCCCTGTCCGGCCATCATTTGCACCATGAAACACGGCGACTGCACGGGCTCCGCGAAGAAGCAGTGCACATGCGCCCCCAGCACCTGCCGCAGGCCGAAGGTGATGCCCGCCGGCGCCCCGCCCACCCCGCAGGGCAGGTAGACGAACAGGGGGTGCTGCGCGTCCACGGCGATGCCCGCGTCCTGCAACTGCTGGCGCAGGTGTAGCGCCGCGGCGCTGTAACCCAGCAGCAGCGACAGCGAGCGTTCGTCGTCCACGAAATGGCTGAACGGGTCCTGCGCCGCCTGCGCACGCCCCGCGGCCACAGCGCCCTCGTAGTCACCCGCGTGCTCCACCACCTGCACGCCGCGCTGGCGCAGACGCTGCTTCTTCCATTCCTTGGCATCGGCCGACATGTGCACCACGGCGTGAAAACCCAGCGCCGATGCCGCCACGCCGATGCTCAGGCCCAGGTTGCCCGTGGAGCCCACGGCCACGGTGTAGCGCGCAAACACGGCGCGCGCAGCGGGGTTTGCCAGGGCGCGGTAGTCGTCGGCATCGGACTGCGGCGTCAGCAGGCCGTGCTGCAGTGCCAGGCGCTCGGCCAGCTCCAGCACTTCATGGATGCCTCCGCGTGCCTTGATGGACCCGGCCACGGGCAACCGGTGGTCCGCCTTGATCCACAGCGCGCCCTGGCCCGCGACGAGCCCCGCCGCGGCATGCAGGCTGGATGCGGGTAACAGGGGCGACTCGATCACGCCCCCCGTCGCCTGCAACTCGGGGAACACGCCCTCCAGCAGCGGCGCAAAGCGCGCGAAGCGTGCCGCCGCCTCCTTTGTATCATCCAGACTAATGTGATCACCGGCCACGGCCTGCCGTGCGGCGGGTATGGGCTGCCTGTGCGGGTTGAGCCATAGGCAGGGCTCGGCGCGGCGCAGTTGTGCAGCCGGGGCGTCGTCCTGCAAGCGGTCCTGTGGGGAAACAACGGAGGGCATGGGCTGCGGTCGGTGGAAGGTGGGTATAGACGGCATTCTTGGCATGCCCCGGCACCGATACAACTCATTTATATTGACGAGTGCATTAGTTTGAATAATGAATTCACGGCTTTTTCCTTCCCTGCTCGCGTGGCTGCGCTGCTTTGAAGCAGCCGCACGCCACGGCAGCTTCACGCGCGCGGCGGCGGAGCTGTGCATCACCCAGGGCGCAGTGAGCCAGCAGGTCAAGCAACTGGAAACCTGGCTGGGGCGCCCCCTCTTCGTGCGCACGCCCCGCACCCTCATGCCCACGCCCGAGGGCAAATGGCTGGCCGTGGTGCTGCGTGAGAGCTTCGGCGCCGTCGAGGACGCCCTGTCGCAGATGCGTGTGACCGGCGATACGCCCGTGGCCACGCTGAGCTGCTCCCCCTCGTTTGCCATGCAGTGGCTCACGCCGCGGCTGGGGGAATTCTTTCGTGAACACCCAGACGTGGGCCTGCGCGTGTTTGGCGAGTTCCACCGGCTGGACCGCACCCGCATGGTGCGCGACGGGGTCGAGGCGGCAGTTCGCTTCGACCTGGGCGGCTACACCGACCTGCGCGCCAGCGTGTTCCTGGATGAGTGGCTGATTCCCGTGGCCAGCCCCGCCTTCCTGGCCGCCCATCCTGACCTGCAGTCACCATCGCAATTGCGCGGTGAATGGCTGCTGCACGACAGCAGTGCCTGGGAGGGTGCCGAGCCGTTCGAGGAATGGCAACACTGGTGCAACTGCACGGACACAGCGCCGCCCGCCTGGGGCGCCGGGCAGCAGTTCAACCTGTCGCAATTGGCGCTGAGCGCCGCCCTGGCGGGCCAAGGCATTGCCATGGGGCGCGCGGCCCTCGTGCTGGAAGACATACGGCACGGGCGGCTGGTACCGCTGTTCGGGTGCAGCGTGCGCTCGCGGGCGTCGTACTCTTTCGTCACCACGGCGCATCCCAGCCCGCCGATGCTGCTGGTCAAGGAATGGCTGGCGCTGCAGGCACAGCGCTTTGCGGAGTTGCGCGGGGCTCTGCTGCCGTATCCCGCTTGAAAAAAGAAACTTATAAAGCGCTTTTTAATAAAAAAGCGTATAAAGGATGGCATGACGCATTCGTTGATCACCACATTGGCAGAAGTGCGCAAAGCCCGGCGCATCACGCAGGCCGACCTGGCCGCACAAGCCGGCCTGTCGCGCATGGCCGTGCAGCGCACCGAGACGGGGGACGTGGACCCGCGCTTTTCCACCCTGGCCGAGATGGCCCGCGTGCTCGGCATGGAACTGATTGCCGTGCCGGCCGAACTGGGCCCCGCGCTGCAGGCCTTCATCCAGTCGGGGGGCAAGTTCCTGGGCCAGCCCTCGGGAGCGGACGCCCCCCCCTCGGTGGTGGAGAGCCTAGGTCGCTGATCAAGACGCACGATGAGTACCGCCATCCGCTACCTGCGCCTGTACCTGCACCGCCCTGCAGCGCAGGGGGGCGGGCGGCGCGGTATCGGCTACCTGTCCCAGTACGGCGACATCCTGCGCGTGTCCTTCGATGAGGACTACATCGCCGACCCGCAGCGCCCCACCCTGTCGCTGAGCTACCGCGGCGCGAACGAGGCGGACACGCAGCAGATCCTGCGCTCGGCGCGTGACGCCCGCTTGGTGCGCACCGACGGGCGTTGGCCGGCGTACTTCCAGAACCTGCTGCCCGAGGGCCACAACCGCGACCGCCTGGCGCGCGAACGCGGCTGCGCGCCCGACGACGAATTTGAGCTGCTGGCCGCCGCCGGCCACGACCTGATGGGGGCGCTGGAGGTCGAACCCGTGCCCGCCCAGGAGGGCGTTCCCGACGTGGTGCGCTACTGGCACACCACGCAGGGCCTGGACGTGCTGGAGCCCGGTTTTGTCGAATACCCGGTGGAAGACGCCGCGTCGCTGCCCGGTGTGGTCACCAAGTTCAGTGCCGTGCAGGACGGGCGCCGCTACCTCGTCAAGCGCCGCGGCGCCGCCGGCAGCGTGATCCTCAAGCTACCCACCACCGCCCACCCGGACCTGGTGGCCAACGAGTTCACCTGCTACCAGCTGGCCGGTAGCCTGGGCCTGCATTGCGCCCAGGCGCGCATCATCACCCGCGCCGAGGCGGAGCTGCCCGAGGCCGTGCCGTTCGACGACATCCTGGCCGTGCAACGCTTCGACCATCTGGCCGACGGCACCCGCGTGCACATGGAGGAGTTCAACCAGGCCCTGGGCTACGCGCCGCGCCAGAAGTACGGCAAGGGCCTGTTGCAGGACTGGGCCACCATGCTGCGCGTGGTCGATCGCCTGAGCGACCAGCCGGTGCAAGACACCCGCGAGTTCCTGGCGCGCATGGTGGCGTTCATCCTCATGGGCAACACCGACGCGCACCTGAAGAACTGGGCCCTGGTCTACCCCGACGGGCACACGCCGCGCCTGGCGCCGCTGTACGACCCGGTGTGCGTGGCTGCGTTCTTCGAGGGAGCGACCGAACACCAGTACGCGGTGAACCGCGCCATCGACCGCAGCATGCGCGCGCTGGATTGGGACGCACTGCAGGCTCTCATCAAGACCGCCGGCCTGTTGCGCATACCGCGCCACCTGGCACTGCTGCGGGACGTGGTACGCCGCGCGCAGGCCGACTGGCCCGCACTGCTGGCTGACGCCCCCTCCACGCTGCAGCGCACCGTGCAGGCGCGGCTGGCGGGTGGCGTCACACTCACGCACCCATAACAGTCGGGCCCGGTCCAGGCGGGTGCGGCACCCACCCCCGTCGGTGAAAAGCCTGTGGGGCCACGCCCCGCACGCGCATGAGCCGGCGCAGCAGCCCGTTGCCCGACAGCCTTTACCACAGAGTGCTGCCTAGATGGACTGCAAACCGGTGCCTGCCCCCGAGTCTGGCCACCATCGTCAGTCACAGCCATGAGGCGGCGGCGACTGCGCCTTCATTGGTCAAGGGATAAGCCAAGCCCCGCCGCAGCCCCTCAGCGGCTCTGCATCCATCCAGCAGCCTCATCCATCAAATGCCCGCGAAACACTTCGGCAATGGGCGACAGCCGCTTGCCCTTGGGCCAGACCAGGTGCCACTGCGATTGGATGGGAAAACCCTGCACGTTCAGAATGGCCAGGCCATCGAGGTGCGGACCCAGCGCGTGCCGCGAAACGATGGAAACGCCCAGCTGCCCTTGCACCGACTCCTTGATGGCCTCGTTGCTGCCCAGCTCCAGTACCGCAGCGGGCGCAAAGCCCAACTGGCGCAGATGGGCGTCCGTCGCCATTCGTGTGCCTGAGCCTTTCTCGCGCAGGATGAACCGCTCGCTCTGCAACTGCGGCAAGGCCACCCGTTTCTTGGCGGCCAGCCGGTGCCCCGCGGGAGCGATGACCACCAGCGGGTTGGGCATGAGCACGTGGTCCTCCAGCGGCAGATCGCC
This sequence comes from [Acidovorax] ebreus TPSY, assembly GCF_000022305.1. NCBI lineage: Bacteria > Pseudomonadati > Pseudomonadota > Betaproteobacteria > Burkholderiales > Comamonadaceae > Diaphorobacter > [Acidovorax] ebreus. The sequence goes on along the minus strand of NC_011992.1, from coordinate 1,709,743 downwards.
CGGCGGCATGGACATCACGTAAAGGTCGTCCTGGTTGGCACGCAGACGGGTGATGACATGGTCGCGGTTGAGAACTTCCAGCGAAATATCGATCTGCGGGTGCAGCTTGCAAAAGCTGCCCAGCAGGCGGGGAACGAAGTACTTGGCGGTGCTCACCACCGCCACCTTGAGCCGGCCGCTGGTCAGGCCCTTGGCGCCCGAAATGCCCTGCTCAAACGCATCCCACTCGCTGGCGATGGCGCGGGCGGTGCGGGCCAGGGCCTGGCCCGCCTCGGTCAGGTACACGCGGCGCGACACCACCTCGTACAGCGGCACGCCCACCGCTTGCGCTACCTCGCGCAACTGCATCGAAGCCGTGGGCTGGGTCACGTGCATGAGCTTGGCGGCGGCGCTCACGCTGCCGGTCTCGGCCAACGCAAGAAACAGGCGCAGTTGGCGAAAAGTGATATTCATAGACTTTTATCTATAGATAACCGCATTCGAATCGATTTTACTTTGCCCCCTGCCCTCTCTAGCATCGCCTCCCATCACCCATGTGGAGTTGAAGAATGCAAAGTTTGCTGGACCCTGCGGTCCTTTTTTTTGCACTGGGCGCGTTTGCGGGCCTGGTGCGGTCCAACCTGGAGATGCCAGCGGCCATCTCGAAGTTCTTGTCGATTTACCTGCTGACGGCGCTGGGCCTGAAGGGCGGCTTTGCGCTGGCGGCCTCGGGCTTCACGGCCAGCGTGGCCAGCAGCCTGGGGCTGGCGGTGCTTCTGGCCGTGGTCGTGCCCCTGGCGGGCTACGCGCTGCTGCGGCGGGTGCTGTCGGGCTTCAACGCGGCGGCCGTGGCGGCCACGTACGGATCGGTCAGCGCAGTGACATTCGTGACCGCCACGCAGTACCTGGAATCGCAATCCATCTCCTACGGCGGCTACATGGCCGCGGCCATGGCGCTGATGGAGTCGCCCGCCATCCTCCTGGCCGTGATGCTGGCCAATGCGCTGCGCCAGCGCCAGGCGGTGCCCGCAGCCCATGCTGCGCCCGTGCTGGCCGTTTCTGCTTCAGGCGCCGTGGCCCTGGCCGGCCCCGGCGGGCTGGGTGCCGCGGACCCCACCCCAGCGGGCAAGGGCGGTCCGGCCTTGTCGGTGGGGAAGATCCTGCGCGAATCGTTCACCGATGGCACCCAACTGCTGTTGCTGGGCGCCATGCTCATCGGCCTCATCACGCGCGACGCAGGCAAGGCCGCCATGCAGCCGTTTTCGGGTGACCTGTTCAAGGGCATGCTCTGCCTGTTCCTGCTAGACATGGGCCTGTCTGCCGCGCGCAATCTGCCCGCCGTGCGCAAACAGTCGCCCTGGCTGTTGGCCTACGCAGTGTGGGGTCCGCTGGTGCATGCCAGCGTGGCGGTCGGCCTGGCGTGGCTCGCCCAGGTGCCCGCGGGCGACGCCGTGCTGCTGATGGTGCTGGCCGCCAGTGCGTCGTACATCGCCGTGCCCGCCGTGGTGCGCTATGCGATACCCGAGGCAGATCCTTCGCTGTACGTCAGCCTGTCGCTGGGTGTGACGTTTCCGCTCAACATCCTGCTGGGCATCCCGCTGTATACGCAGGTGGTGTTGCAGTTGTGGGGTGGTTAACGGGTTGGGCACCAAAGCGCATTGCCCGGCGGTGGCATCCACTGCCGGGCATATGCCAACTATTTTGCTATCAATAAAGTAGCTTCAACTGCTTATCCGACCGGCGCCAGATCGTCTTTTCACTCAAAACTTTCGGCACCTGCCGAGCGCAGCAGGGCGGCTGCCGCGTCGGCTTTCATCGCGAGGGCGCAGCCCAAGGCGGTGTTGCCTTGCAGGTCGGCCGCGCGCGGGTTGGCGCCGCGTGACAGCAGCAGTTCCACCACGGCCGGGTGGTTGAACAGGGCGGCGAACATCAGCGGCGTACGGCCATCGGGCGAAGGCCCGTCCACGGCCGCACCACCGTCCAGCAGCAGGCGCACCATGTCCACGTCGCCCTTGAAGGCGGCGCCGGCCAACGGCGTCTGCCCGCGGCCGTTCACCAGCCCCGCATCGGCTCCGCGCGCCAGCAACAGCCGCGCGGCCTCGGCATGGCCGTGGTAGCTGGCCAGCATCAGCAGGCTGTCGCCCTGGGCATTGCGCAGGTCGGGCGGCAGGCCGTTGTCCAGCCACAGCGCCAGACGGGCGGCGTCGCCCTGGCGCGCGGCGTCGAACACCTTCTCGGCAAAGGCCAGGGTGGCTTCATCCAGGGCGGGGCGTTCGGGCGTGGCGGTCATGGGGTTCTCCAGCGTCAAGGTGTGAGCCATTGTAGGAACGGGCGCCCTGCCCCGCCGCGCAATTGCGCTATGGCTTCGATAGCTTGACAGGCCGCACGGGTCAATGCCCCGTGGCCTTGGAGAGCAGCTGGATCACCAGCACGCCGCCCACGATCATGGCCATGCCGATGACGGCCGGCAGGTCCAGCTTCTGCCCATAGAGCAGCCAGCCGACCAGCGAGATCAGCACGATGCCCAGCCCCGACCACACGGCGTACACCACGCCCGTGGCCATGTGGTTCATCACCTTGGAGACGAGGTAGAACGCCACGCAGTAGCCCAGCACCGCCAGCGCGCTGGGCCCCAGCCGCGTGAGCCCCTGCGAGGACTTGAGCGCCGAGGTGGCCACCACCTCCGCCACGATGGAGATGCCGAGCAGAAGGTACGGATGCATGGGTAAGAAAGTGCGGTGCGTGCGAGATTTATCAAAATGATAGCTGCTCGCGCTTGATGGGAAAGCGTTCCAGGCATATTTGGCTTGAAATTCCCACGCTACACCCTACCCGCCCGTGCAGACCAGCCGCTGCTCGCCCAGCCCCGTCGCGCCCAGCCGCATCACGTCGCCCGCGCGCAAGAAGCGCGGCGCAGGCTTCTGTCCCAGTCCCACGCCGGCGGGCGTGCCGGTGAGCACCAGATCGCCCGGCTCCAGCGTCATGAACTGGCTGATGTAGGCCAGCACACGGGGCACGCCGAAGATGAAATTGCGCGTGTGGCCGTCCTGCATGCGCTGGCCGTTCACCTCCAGCCACAGCCCTATGGCGTGCGGGTCGGGAATCTCGTCGGTGGTCACCAGCCAGGGGCCCACGGGCGCGAAGGTGTCGCAGCCTTTGCCCTTGTCCCACTGCCCGCCACGCTCCATCTGGTAGCTGCGCTCGGACACGTCGTTGGCCAGCACGTATCCGGCCACATGGGCCAGCGCATCGGCCTCGGCCACCTGCTGCATGCGCGTGCCGATGACGATGCCCAGCTCCACCTCCCAGTCGGTCTTGAGCGCGCCGGGCGGGATGCGCACGGCGTCCGTGGGGCCGCTGAGCGCGCTGGTCGCCTTCATGAACAGCACGGGCTCTGCCGGCGCGGGCAAGCCGGCCTCGGCCGCATGGTCGGCGTAGTTCAGGCCCACGCAGACGATCTTGCCGACACCGCCCACGGGGCAGCCCAGGCGTGTGCCGGGTTCCACCGCGGGCAGGCGCGCGGCGTCGATGGCGGCCAGCGCGGCCAACGTGCGCGGCGTCAGCTGCGTGGGGCCGATGTCCGGCAGCAGCATGGACAGGTCGCGCAGCACGCCCTGGGCGTCGATCAGGCCGGCGCGCTCCGCGCCGGGTTGTCCGTGGCGGACGAGTTTCATGGGTGTCTCCGTGGGTTTGGTCGGGACGATCTTATGCACGCCATCCCGTTCATCCATCGCATCGACTGATGGCCGCATCGCGTTTGGCGATGGCGAGGCCGGCACGGCCGCCGCGCGGCACGCGTACGATGCGCAGCTTCGCCGCCCCGCCATGCACCCTCACATCCCCGAATCGCCCGCCAGCCCCCCCGCGGACGACCACCCACGCCCGCACAGCCTGCGGGAGCTGTTCTGGGCCTTCACCTGGCTGGCGCTGCAGGGCTTTGGCGGCGTGCTGGCCGTGGTGCAGCGCGAGCTGGTGGAACGCCGCCGCTGGATGAGCAACGAGCAGTTCGTCGAGGACTGGGCCGCCGCGCAGATCCTGCCGGGCCCGAATGTGGTGAACCTGTCCATCATGGTGGGCGACCGCTACTTCGGCCTGCGCGGCGCGCTGGTGGCCGTGGCGGGCATGCTGTTGCTGCCCATGCTGCTGGTGGTGGTGCTGGCCGTGGTCTACGCCGGCTTTGCCGACCAGCCCATGGTGGCCGGCGCTCTGCACGGCATGGGCGCCGTGGCCGCAGGCCTGGTGGCGGGCGTGGGCTGCCGCCTGGCCGCATCGCTGCGCAAGCACCCGCTGGGGCCCTGGGCCTGCGGCGCGATCGCGGCCGCCACCTTCGTCGCCATGAGCGTGCTGCGCCTGCCGCTGGCCTGGGTGCTGCCCGTGGTGGGCGGCGCGGCCTGCGCCCTCACCTGGCGCAAGCTCGCTTCCGCGGGGCACTGACGCAGCCATGGCCGCACCGCTGACCTTGCACCTGCAGCCGCTGGACTGGCTGAACCTGTTCCTGTACTACCTGTCGCTGTCGCTGCTGGCCGTGGGCGGCGCCATCGCCACCGCACCGGACATGCACCGCTTCCTGGTGGAGCGCCAGGGTTGGCTGACCGAGGTGCAGTTCAACACCTCCATCGTCATCGCACAGTCGGCTCCCGGGCCCAACGTACTGTTCATCGCCCTGCTGGGCTGGAACGTGGGCCTGAACGCAGCCGGCACCGGCACGCATGCGGCCTGGGCCTTCGGCGCGCTGGGCGTGGCGGTCTGCATGCTGGGGGTGCTGCTGCCCAGCAGCCTGCTGACCTGGGCCGCCACGCGCTGGGCACACCGCAACCGCGAGCGCCGCTCGGTGCGCGCCTTCAAGCAAGGCATGGCACCACTGGTGATCGGCCTGCTGCTGGCCACGGCCTGGGTGCTGGGCAGCGCCCATGGCGAGCCCGCGCAAGACTGGCCACTGTGGCTGCTGAGCGCGGCCACCACCCTGCTGGTGTGGCGCACGCGCATCCACCTGTTATGGCTGCTGGGCGCGGGGGCGTTGCTGGGCGCGTTCGGCTGGGTCTAGCGCGGTGTCAGGGCTGGCGCGCGCGACGGTAGTCGGCCAGCGCCCGCACCGTGGTGCACAGCAAGCCATGCGCACGGGCAAAGCGGGCCACCTGTGCGCCGCGCGCCATGCTGCCGTCGGGGTTCATGAGCTCGCACAGCACGCCCGCAGGCGGCAGGCCGGCCAGCACGGCCAGGTCCACGGCCGACTCGGTATGGCCGTCACGCTCCAGCACCCCGCCCGCGCGTGCCACCAGTGGGAACACGTGGCCCGGGCTTACGACCTCGGGCACGCACCCCGGCGCCGGAATGCGCAGGGCGCACCGCACGGTCTGCAGACGGTCGGCCGCCGACACGCCGGTACTCACGCCATGCGCGGCTTCGATGGACTGGGTGAACGCGGTGGAGAACGCCGAGCGGTTCACCTCCACCATGGGCCGCAACCCCAGCGCCTTGGCATGCGCGGGCGTCAGGCACAGGCAAACGATGCCGCTGCCCTCACGGATCATGAGTGCCATGGTGGCCTCGGTCATGTTGGCGGCAGCGCAGACCAGATCGGCCTCGTTTTCGCGGTCGGCGTCATCGAGCACCAGTACAGGGCGGCCGGCCGCGATCGCAGCGATCACCGCTGGCATGGGCGCGAGCGTGACCTCCTGTGGGAGATCGCCAGGGGCGGACAAGAAAGTGGCGGGAAAAGACATGAAACGCTCCTCGGTTGAAATGAAGAAACGCCTCAAGGCATGCAAGAAGCACCCACGCGCGCCATGGGCCCGGGGCCCGGCACGCGCGAAGCACACGGCCGCGCCCAGGGCGCTGGGCCCCGGTCGCGGCACGTCTTCTTTCATCCGGACTATGACCGTCGGCCCCGGACTGGGAGTGGCCTGCGCCGCCCCGCACCGGGTCTGCTGACCCCCGGTTGCACTGATGGCAACCGGGGCGCTCGCGGGCTCGCGGTGCAAGAAAACCTCCATGCGCCGCCTACCGCCGGTGGGGAATTCCACCCCGCCCTGAAGACCTGCCGATTATGGCGCCTCAACCATCGGCGGCCCGTCCAGCAGCAACGGCAACAGCCGCGCCGCCGGGCCGCGCAGCACGGCGTGGGCGATACCGTCCAGCTCGCTGGCCGCGGTGTTGACCACCACCACGCGCGCACCGGCATGGCGCGCCTGGTGCGCTAGCCCTGCGGCCGGGTACACGGCGCCCGCGGTGCCCACCACCAACATCAGCTCGCAGGACTGCGCCGCCTGCTGCGCCGCGGCCAGCACCGGCAGCGGCAAGGCCTCGCCGAACCAGACCACGCCAGGGCGTACCAGGTTGCCGCAGGTGGGACAGCGCGGCGGGTGGCCGGGCGCAGCGTCGGCCAGATCGCAGCAGGCACGCGGACGGTCGAGCCAGCGGTCGGCCGTCAGGTCACCATGCAGGCACAGCACATCCGGGCTGCCGGCGCGCTGGTGCAGGCCGTCCACGTTCTGGGTGATGAGCGTCAGCCGCCCGCGCCCGTGCTGCGCAAACGCCGCCAGCGCCCGGTGGCCCGCGTTGGGCTGCACGCCCGCGAGCAAGCCGCGGCGGTGGGCGTACCAGTCCCACACCCGCGCGGGCTGGGCCCTGAAGCCGGTCTCGCTGGCCATCTCCATGGGGTTGAACTGCGCCCAATAGCCCGTCTGCGCATCCCGGAACGTGGGGACGCCCGACTCGGCGCTGATGCCTGCGCCTGTCAGCACCGCGATGCGGCGCGCATCGCGCACCCACGCCCGCACCTCGTCCAGCGGGGTGCAGGGGCCGGACGTTCCGGCATCGTCCGTCATGCCGCGGCCTCGGCCAGCAGGCCCTGCTCGACCATGGCGACCAGTCGCTCGGCCAGCGCCTGGCAGCCGGCCTCGTCCAGGCCGCGCAAGGGCCCGTCCAGCATCAGCATCGCCATGCCATGCACGGCGGACCAGGCCATGAACTCGGCGCCCGGGCGGCGTGCGGGTGGCAGCAGACCGGCCTGCACCATGCCGTCGAGTGTGTGCCCCAGCAGTTCGAACGGATCCATGCCGCTGGCCCCGCGCGCCGCACCATCGTCCGGCGCGCGCTCGTCCACATCAAAGGGCCGCGCCACGAAAGCGGTGCAGAACAGGCCCGGCTCGTGCCGCGCAAAGCGCAGATAGCCCAAGCCCACGCCGCGGAACGCGGCGCGTGCACGCGGGCGCGGATCGCGCAGCCGGCGCGTGGCATGGATCTCGGCCTCGATCGCGCGCGCCAGTTCCGACAGCGCCACCGCGCGCACGGCTTCCAGCAGCGCCTGGTGGTTCTGAAAATGCCGGTACGCCGCATTGGGCACGACACCGGCACGGCGCGTGGCTTCGCGCAGCACTACCGCGGCAGGGCCGCCTTCGCGCGCCAGCGCCACACCGGCGTCCAGCAGCGCGCGCTTCAAATCCCCATGGCGGTACGTGGCACGCGCGGGGCTCAGGTCTTCATTCGGCATTTACGAGTTTTTACAGATACACCGTCCACATTTATCGACGCAGCCCGAATACACTGCAAGTGTACATTGTCCACAAAGGAGTTGCGCCATGGAACCCGACAGCTACATCGACGGCTTCGTGCTTGCCGTCCCCACTGCCAACAAGGAGACATTTCGCCAGCACGCCAGCGAGGCCGCGCAGATCTTCAAGAAGCACGGCGCCCTGGAGATCGTGGAATGCTGGGGCGACGACGTGCCCGAGGGCAAGCTCACCTCCATGCCCCTGGCCGTGCAGCGCAAGGACGACGAGACCGTGGTCTTTTCCTGGGTCGTGTGGCCCTCGCGCGCGGTGCGCGATGCCGGCATGCAGGCCGTCATGGACGACCCGCTCTGCCCCAAGGACATGCCTTTCGATGGCCAGCGTGTGATTTATGGCGGGTTTCGCGTGCTGGTACACGCGTAAACGGCGCGCACCTCTTCCCCTTCTACTCCACTCAAACCACCCCAAGGAGACACCATGCAGTTCACGCCCTACCTCAACTTCGACGGCAACTGTGCCGAGGCCTTTGCCTTCTACGCCAAGCTGTTCGGCGGCACCATCGTCCACCAGAGCACCTTTGGGGAGATACCTCCCTCCGAAAACATGCCCCCGCTGCCCGAGGCAGCCAAGAGCCGCATCATGCATGTGCAGCTGCAGATCAAGGACCAGTCGTTGATGGGATCGGACGCCATGCCAGCCATTCCTGGGCAGGACCCGAATGCCTGTGGTGGCGGCTACCAACTGCCGCAGGGTCTGTGGGTGTCGATCCAGGCCGCCGACGCGGCCGAGGGGCGCCGCCTGTTCGATGCGCTCAGCGCCAGCGGCGAGACCGTCATGCCATTTGCCGCGACCTTCTGGTCACCCGGCTTCGGCATGGCGCGCGACCGCTTCGGCACGCCGTGGATGGTCAACGTGACGGCACAGGCCTGATGCCCCACACCCAAGGAGGCCCTATGTCCGACCGCACCGTTCGTTTGCACCGGGTGCTGCGCACCACGCCGCACAAGCTGTACCGCGCCTTCCTGGAGGGCGACGCCATGGCCAAATGGCTGCCACCCCACGGCTTTACCTGCAGGGTGCAAGAACTCGACGCCCGCGTGGGGGGCACCTTCCGCATGTCGTTCCACAACTTCGGCTCGGGCCAGTCGCACGCCTTCAGCGGCGAATACTTGGAGCTGGTGCCGGGGGAGCTCATCCGCTACACCGACCGGTTCGACGACCCGAACCTGCCCGGCACGCTGGAGGTCACCGTCCGGCTCACGCCCGTGAGCTGCGGCACCGAGCTGAGCATCACCCAGGCCGGCATTCCGCAGGCCATTCCGCTGGAAATGTGCTACCTGGGCTGGCAGGAATCTCTCACCCAGCTGGCCGCGCTGGTGGAGCCCGACGTCCCGGGTTAAAGGCCCAGCAGTCCCGACTCAGCAGGAGCACCCCATGACGCAACCCGCCAAAAACACCGTCTGCCTGTGGTTCGACGGCACTGCCGAAGAAGCCGCGCGGTTCTACGCAAAAACCTTTCCCGACTCATCCGTGAGCGCGCTGCACCGCGCGCCGGGGGACTTTCCGTCAGGCCACAAGGGCGATGTGCTGATGGTCGAGTTCACGGTGCTGGGCATCCCCTGCCTGGGGCTCAACGGCGGCCCGGCCTTCAAGCACAGCGAGGCTTTCTCGTTCCAGGTGGCGACCGCCGACCAGGCAGAAACCGACCGCTACTGGAATGCCATCGTGAACAACGGCGGCCAGGAAAGCGACTGCGGCTGGTGCAAGGACCGATGGGGCCTGTCCTGGCAGATCACGCCCGTGGCCCTGACCCGCGCGGTGACCAACCCCGACCGCGCCGCCGCCAAGCGCGCGTTCGACGCGATGATGCAGATGCGCAAGATCGACATTGCCGCCATCGAGGCGGCGCACCGCGGCTAGGGGCCGGGCGCCTTCGGCGTTCAGGCGCGCTGGCGCAGCGCCTCGTAGAGGCACACCGCGCTGGCCACCGACACGTTCAGGCTCTCGACAGCGCCCTGCATGGGGATGCCCACCAGTTCGTCGCAGGTCTTGCGCGTGAGTTGGCGCATGCCCGGGCCCTCGGCGCCCAGCACCAGGGCGACCGGGCCTTTCAGGTCCACCTGGTACAGCGTCTTGTCGGCATCGCCACTGGTGCCGATGACCCAGATGTTGCGCTCCTTGAGCTCGTTCAGCGTGCGCGCCAGGTTCGTGACCATGAAGTACGGCACCGTCTCGGCCGCGCCGCTGGCCACCTTGGCCACGGTGGCGTTGATGCCCACCGCATGGTCCTTGGGGGCGATCACCGCATGCGCGCCCGCGCCATCGGCCACGCGCAAGCAGGCGCCCAGGTTGTGCGGGTCGGTCACGCCGTCCAGCACCAGCAGCAGCGGATTTTTCACGCCACGGGCCTCCAGCTCGTCCAGCAGCTCGTCCAGCGTGCGCACCTGCGCCACGGCCTCGACCCGCGCCGCCACGCCCTGGTGGCCATGGCTGCCGGCCAGCTTGGCCAGGCGCAGGCCGTCGGCTTCGATCAGGCGCGCCCCCGCCTCGCGTGCGCGCTCCAGGAACTGGCGCATGCGCGCGTCGCGGCGCGTGGGCTCGTAATAGATCTCGATGATGCTTTGCGGCGCGGTCTTCAGGCGCACGCCCACGGCGTGAAAGCCGAAGAGGACTTTGGGGGAGGACATGGGTAGCGATTATCCCGCCGGCGACCCCACTGGCACCGTGGCGCGGCGCAGGCCACCGCCGGACAGCCGCTAAAATCCGCGTTTCTTCCCTTGACAAACGGGCCGCTGCCACAAGCGGCGCCGCTTGCCTGACCGCCTTCATGGCCGTCCCTGTGGCGGCCGCGCCTGCCACAAGGCGCCGCGCTGCGCGGCCTGCGCAGCGGCTCAGGCCCTCCTTCTGTTCAGATCATGATCCTCTCTCCCCTGTTGCGCTGGGTGCAGCGCACGAGCCTGGTCACCCAGATCGCCATCGCCGTGGTCATCGGCATTGTGCTGGCGGCTGTATGGCCCGCCGCCACGCCCCACCTGTCCATTCTGGGCGCGTTGTTCATCTCGGCCCTGAAGGCGGTGGCGCCGGTGCTGGTGTTCGTGCTGGTGATGGCCGCCATCAGCAACCACACACCGGGCGAGACGACGCACATCCGCCCGGTGCTGGTGCTGTACGCGGTGGGCACGCTGGCCGCGGCCACCGTGGGTGTGGTGGCCAGCATGTGGTTTCCCAGCACGCTCACGCTGCAGGCGCCCGCACAGGCCGCCGCGGGGCCGGGGTCGGTGTCCGAGGTGCTGATGAACGTGCTCAAGAGCGTGGTGGAAAACCCGGTCAAGGCGCTGCTGGAGGCCAACTACATCGGCATCCTGGCCTGGGCCATTGCGCTGGGCCTGGCGCTGCGCCACGCCAGCGCGGGCACGCGCGCCATGCTGCAGGACGGCGCCGCGGCCGTGACGCAGGTGATCCAGTTGGTGATCCGCCTGGCGCCCCTGGGCATCCTGGGCCTGGTGGCCAGCACGTTCGCCGAAGCCGGTGCCCAGGCGCTGTGGGGTTATGCCCAACTGCTGGCCGTGCTGCTGGGCTGCATGCTGTTCGTGGCGCTGGTGGTCAACCCGCTGATCGTGTACGTGGCGATCCGCCGCAACCCCTATCCTCTGGTGTTGATGTGCCTGCGCGAGAGCGGCGTGACGGCGTTCTTCACGCGCAGCTCTGCCGCCAATATCCCGATCAACCTGGCCCTGGCCAAGCGCCTGCGCCTGAACGAGGACACCTACAGCATCGCCATTCCGCTGGGCGCCACCATCAACATGGCCGGCGCGGCCATCACCATCAGCGTGCTGTCGCTGGCCGCGGCCAACACCCTGGGCATCCAGGTGGATCTGCCTACCGCGCTGCTGCTGTGCGTGGTTGCGTCGCTGTGCGCCTGTGGCGCATCGGGCGTGGCCGGCGGCTCGCTGCTCCTGATTCCGCTGGCGTGCAGCCTGTTCGGCATCGGCAACGACGTGGCGATGCAGGTGGTGGCCATCGGCTTCATCATTGGCATCCTGCAGGATTCGGCCGAGACGGCGCTGAATTCCTCCACCGACGTGATCTTCACCGCCGCCGCCTGCCTGGCACAGGAGCGCAAGGCGCAGGTCTGATTCACCACCAGCTCGCTATCGATACGAGAGCTGTCAGCGCTTGCTATGCAAGGGTTTCAATATGAAATTCATTGAAAACCAGCTAGCATCAAGCGCTGGCAGCTATTCTTTCAGGAGTTATCGACCAGCCGTCCGGCCTCAATGGTGATGCGCCGGTCGCAGCGCGCGGCAATGCCGCGGTCGTGCGTGACCAGCACCAGCGTGGTGCCCTGCTCGCGGTTGAGGGCCAGCATCAGTTCCATGATGGTCTCTCCCGTGGCGAAGTCCAGGCTGCCCGTGGGCTCGTCGGCCAGTAGCACGGCGGGCTCCACCACGAAGGCGCGTGCCAGCGCCACGCGCTGCTGCTCGCCGCCCGACAGCACCTTGGGATAGTGCGTCAAGCGCTGGCCCAGGCCGACGCGCTCCAGCATGTCGGTCGCGCGGCGGCGTGCATCGCGAATGCCCGCCAACTCGAGCGGCAGCATCACGTTCTCCAGCGCCGTGAGGTTACCCATGAGCTGAAAGCTCTGGAACACGAAGCCCACCTGCCGGGCGCGCAGTGCGGCGCGGTCGTCCTCGTCCAGTGCGAACAGGTCCTGCCCGCCCAGGCGCACCGTGCCGCGCGTGGGCGTGTCCAGGCCGGCGATGATGGACAGCAGCGTGCTCTTGCCCGAGCCCGACGCGCCCACGATGGCCGCAGTCTCCCGCGGCGCCAGGCGGAAATCGATATCCCGCAAAATCTCCAGCGTACCCGTGGAGTCCGTGACGGACTTGAACACATGCTCCACCGCGATGATGGATTCGGGCGGCATGCGGTCGTTGGAGGCGGCAGGGGCCGCGGCGGCGGAGGTTTCGGACATGAAAGGTTCTCGGCAGTGAAGCATATGGTTCGGCGTGACTTTATCGTGGCGGGCGCCCTGGCCCTGTGGGGCGCGGCGCCCGCCCTTGCGCAGTCCGGTGGCAAGAAGCCCACCCGCGCGCCCGTGATCCTGGTGGTGGGCGACTCGCTCAGCGCCGAATACGGCCTGCCGCGCGGCACCGGCTGGGTGGCGCTGCTGGACAAGCGGCTAGCGCAGGAGAAGATCCCCGCCACGGTGGTCAACGCCAGCGTGAGCGGCGACACCACCGCCGGCGGCCGCGCGCGGCTGGCCGCACTGCTCCAGCAGCACCGGCCTACGCATGTGGTGATCGAACTCGGCGGCAACGACGCCTTGCGCGGCCTGCCGCTGGCCAGCACCCAGGGCAATCTGGCGTGGATGACCGAACAGGCCCAGGCCGCGGGCGCGCGCGTGCTGCTGGTGGGTGTGCAGGTGCCGCCTAACTACGGCGCCAACTACACCCGGCAGTTCGCCGAGGTCTTCGAAAACGTGGCCCAGGAGCGCAAGGCGGCGCTCGTGCCCTTCCTGCTCAAGGGCGTGGCCGATGGGCCCGATCCCACGGCGCTGTTCCAGCCCGACCGCATCCACCCCACGGCCCAGGCGCACCCGCGCATGCTGGACAACGTGTGGCCCGCGCTGCGCGCGTTGCTGTAAATCATCGTCAGAGAATCAGCCGGCGCTCTGCGGTGCCTGCGCGGGCGCAAGGGGCGCAGTGGGCGCCGCCACCGCCGCGCGGTAGGCATGCCAACTGGCATGCCCCAGCACCGGCCCCACCACCAGCAAGCCCGCGCCCCAGGCGAACAGCGACAACGCCACCAGCGCCGTGATGAGCAGGCCCCACAGCAGCATCACGCCGGGGTTTTCCACCACCACCCGCATGCTCGCAATGCCGGCCGTGAGCGCATCGGTGTCGCGGTCCAGAATCATCGGAATGGACACCACCATGCTGGAGAACACCAGGGCCGCGAACACACTGCCCACCAGCAAGTACACGGCGACGAACTGCCAGTTGCCCGGGTTGAACACCGCCTGCACCACCCCCGTGGTGGACGGCATGCCGGTGTTGAAGAACACGGCAAACACCACGAGCGACGCGCGGCCCCACAGCAGTTCCAGCACCACAAGTACGAGTACCAGCATGCCCATGCTGCCCAGGTGGCGGTCCCAACAGGTCAGCGATTCGCCCAGATCGGGTGCCAATCCCTGTTCGCGCCGGCGGCTGGTGTCGTACAGCCCCATGGCCAGGAAGGGGCCCACCAGCAGGCAGCCGCTGGCAAACGACATGGTGTATTCCGGCCGCGCCTGGAACACCCAGCCCAGCAGGAGTGCCATGCCCCAGAACCACGTACCGTAGAACAGCGCCACGCCGGGCGCGGCCATCATGTCGCGCGCCCCCAGCACGAGCCAACGCAGCGGGTCCGGCCAGCGCAAGGGGTTGAGAGTCACCGGTGCGGACACCGGCGCGGAGGTGACTGGCGCGGAAGAATCAGACATGGCGGTCGGCATCGCTGCGGCAGTGGCGTTGCTGCCACCTTAACCACCTGAATGCCTGACCACCATCAAGGAAACTACCAGCATCGCCGCACCAGCCGCCAACGCATCAGGCAGTTCCAAAGGCCTGGTGCATCGCCTGGGCCAGGTCGGCACGCAGGTCGTCCACGGCCTCCAGTCCCACGGAGAAGCGCACCACGGTGCCGGGCCGCAGATGCGCGGTGGCGCCCGTGCGCATGCTGGGCAGGTCGTAGGGCACCACCAGGCTCATCGGCCCGCCCCAGCTGTATCCCAGCTTGAACAGGCGCAGGCCGTCGCAAAAGGCATCCACCTGCGCCTGGCTGTGGCGTGCGTCAATGACCACGCTGAACAGGCCGGCGGCAGCGCCCTGCCCACCATTGGCTGCGCCGCACAGCGCCTTCCACTGCGCATGGCCCGGCGATCCGGGCAGCGCCGGGTGCAGCACCTGTGCCACCGCGGGCTGCAAGCCCATCCACTGCGCCAGGTCGCGCGCGGCCGCATCGTGCGCGTGGTAGCGCAGCGCCATGCTGGGCAGCGCCCGCAAGACCGCTTCCACGTCGTTCGCCCCCACCCCGAGCCCGAGCCGCATGTGCGTGAGCTTGATGCGCAGGTGCAAGCCCTCGTCGCGCGTGGTGATGCTGCCCATCAGCACATCGCCGCCGCCGCTGGGGTACTTGGTGAGCGCATGCACGGATACGTCCACGCCCAACGCGCCCTCGGCACCCGCACCATGGCCCAGCAGGTCGAAGGGTGCGAAAGCCAGGCCCGCGCCCCAAGTGTTGTCCAGCACCGTAGCCACGCCGCGTGCGCGGCAGATGCGCACTTGCTCCACCAGGTCGGGGAACTCCAACGTTACGGAGCCCGGCGCCTCCAGCCACACCAGCCGCGTGGCGTCGGTGATCTTGGATGCGAGGTCCGCCGGGTCCAAGGGGTCATAGATACGGTGGCGGATGCCGTAGTGGCGCAGCTCCACCTCGGCCAGTGCCTTGTTGGGACCATAGGCGTTGTCCGGGATCAGCACCTCGTCACCCTGGCGCAGCAGCGCCAGCGATACGGTGGAAATGGCGGCCAATCCGCTGGGCACCAGCAGACACTGCAGCCCGCCTTCCAGCGTGGCCAGGCGCTCTTCCAGCTGGTAGGTCGTGGGTGTGCCGTGCAGCCCGTAGGTGTAGCTGCTCTTGTCCTTCCACTCGCGCGCGCGCATTGCGGCGACGTTGGGGAAGATGACGGTGGACGCCTTGTGCACCGCTGGCTGCGGGGCATGGAAACCCTGCGGCGGTGTGTACTCGTGGTGAATGAGGCGGGTGGACAGGTCGGGTGTGGAGGGCTGCTTCATGCGCCGATGGTAGAGCCTGTCCCCCGCCCAGGCTCAGCCGCCGCTGGAGATGGTGAGGTTGTTGACCACCGAGGTCACGCCCGGTACGGCCTGCGCGATCTGGCTGGCGCGGTCACGGGCCTGCTCGCTTTTCACGGGGCCATTGAGCGTGACGACGCCCGCGCGGGTGTCCACGTCGATCTTGATGGCGCTGAGGTCCGGGTCTTGTGCCAGGCCCGCGTTCACCTTGGTGGTGATGCCGGCATCGTCCATAAGGGCGGCTGCGTCGGCCGTGGCGTTGCGTGAAGCCTGCCCGGCTTCCTGCGCCGCGGATTCCATTTTTTGCTTGGCATCCTGGGCCGCCTGTTCGGTCTTGTTGATGGCGGAATCCAGGCGCTGCCCGGCCGTGGGTTCCTCGGCCTTGTTGCAAGCACTCAGCCCGGCGGCCAGGGCAGCAGCAGCGGCGAAAACGGTCCAGCGCGACGCTCGAAAAAGAGGGGTTGTCATGGGCATATCTCCTTCCAGTGGGTACGGGGTCCACTGTAGAAAGCACTGGCTGCCGAGCCGGTCGGAGAGGACCGAAACTGCAGTAGGACAACAGCGGCTTTCAGGCACGTGCCGACGCAAGCCTGGACAATCGGCCCATGTCCTCATCCTTGCTGCATCGCTGGTTTCCCTTTCTCTCCTGGCCCCGCCCGACATCCGCGCTGCTGCAGGGCGAGTTCTGGGCCGGCATGACCGTCGGGCTGATGCTGGTGCCGCAGGGCGTGGCGTACGCCGCGCTGGCCGGCATGCCGCTGGTGACAGGGATCTACGCATCGCTGGTGCCGGCACTGGTAGCCGTGCTGTGGAGTTCATCCACCCGCCTGGGCGTCGGGCCCACGGCGCTCACCAGCCTGCTCATCGGCGCGTCGATCACCGGGCTGGCCGAGCCCGGCAGCGCCCATTGGGTCACGCTGGCGGTGTGGATGGCCCTGCTGTCGGGCCTGCTGCAGCTGCTGCTGGGCGTGGTGCGTTTCGGCTGGCTGCTCAACCTGGTGACCTCGCCGGTGCTGAGCGGCTTCACGCAGGCTGCGGCGTTGCTGATCCTGGCCTCGCAACTGCCCGACCTGTTGGGCCTTCGCACCAGCTGGAGCGCCCTGGCGGTCAGCCCGTCGCTGCACCACTTCGACCTGCGCGCGCTGGCGTTCGGCCTGGGCAGCCTGGGCTGCCTGGTGCTGGCGCGGCGCTGGCGCTCCAGCTTCCCGGCCGCCATCGTGGTGATCGCGCTGGCGGCGCTCATCAGCTGGGCCATGGGCTATGCCGATGCCGACGGCGCCGTGATCGGCCACTTGCCCTCCGGCCTGCCGACGCTGTACTGGCCGGGATGGCTCTCGTGGGAAGAAATGGGCGCGCTGGTGATGCCGGTGATGGTCGTCACGCTGGTCAGCTTCCTGGAGACCGCCTCCAGCGCCAAGGTGGAGCACCACCAGGGCGGCACCCGCTGGAACGAGAACCAGGACCTGATCGCCCATGGCATGGCCAAGATCAGTTCGGGCCTGTGCGGCAGCTTTGCCACCAGCGCGTCGTTCTCGCGCTCCGCCATCAACCTGTATGCAGGCGCCAAGAGCGGCTGGGCGACGCTGTTCGCGCTGGTGCTGGTGCTGGCAACGCTGCTGTGGCTCACGCCGGCCCTGTACCACGTACCACAGCCGGTGCTGGC
This sequence comes from [Acidovorax] ebreus TPSY, assembly GCF_000022305.1. NCBI lineage: Bacteria > Pseudomonadati > Pseudomonadota > Betaproteobacteria > Burkholderiales > Comamonadaceae > Diaphorobacter > [Acidovorax] ebreus. The sequence continues at coordinate 1,692,731 of NC_011992.1, read as the reverse complement.
CGCCGTGGTGGTGACGGCGGTCACCAGCCTCATCAAGCCCGCCGGCATGTTCCGCCTGTGGCGCGTCTCGCGCGTGGAGACGGCCATCGGCCTCGTTACCTTCGGCCTCACGCTGGCCACAGCACCACGCATGTATTGGGGCGTGCTGGTGGGCCTGCTGATGAACCTGAGCCACTTTTTCTACCAGCGGCTGCACCCGCGCATCATCGAGGTGGGCCTGCACCCCGACGGCAGCCTGCGCGACCGCCACCTGTGGCAGCTGCCCCCGCTGGCGCCAGAGCTGCTGGCCCTGCGCATGGATGCCGAGCTGGACTTCGCCTCCGCCAATGCGCTGGAGCGCCGCGTGACCGACGAGCTGGCCCAGCGCCCGTCCATCCGCCACCTGTGCCTGTTCGCGCTGCCCATCAACCGCATCGACGTGACAGGGGTGGAGGCCTTCATCCGCCTGCGCGCGCTGCTGCAAAGCCACGGCGGCACGCTGCATGTGACGGGCATCAAGCTGCCGGTACAGCACACGCTGGACAATGCAGGCGCGCTGGCGCCGGGACCCAACTTCGCGCTGTACCGCACCGACGCCGAGGCCATCGCGGCACTGCAGAGGCTGGCTCCCCCCGACGCCGGGAACCCTGCCTCGGCCCCGCAGTCCGACACAAGTGGCCCAGCTCAGCCGCTACCGAAGCTATAGCTGCTACACTGCCGATAGATATTTGTTTCTGTTTGTGACAAACACCGCGTCCCCCGCTTCCGTCTCTCTGCGCGACCTGCGTCTGGCCACGGCCCATGCCCTGGTGGCGCAGTCGTTGGGTTCCGAAGTGTCCCTGCAGGGCCAGACGCCGCTGCTGTACCTGCAGAACCTCATTGACGGTCTGTGTGAACTCTCGCTGAAGGACCCGCTCACCGGGCTGGCCAACCGCCGCCACGTGCGTGCGGTGCTGGAGCGCGAGATCGACCGGGTCGCGCGCTCGGGCGAAGCCGCGCTGCTGCTGATGCTGGACATCGACCATTTCAAGCAGGTCAACGACCGCCATGGCCACCTGGCCGGCGACATCGTGCTGCAGTCCGTCGCGCGTACGCTGGAGAGCTGCGTACGGCCCATGGACACCGTGGCCCGCTACGGCGGCGAGGAATTCGCCATCGTGCTGCCCGCCTGCCAGTTCGGCTTTGGCCGGGTGATCGCCGAACGCGTGCGCCGCGCGATCGAAGCCACGCCCGTGCGCATCTCGCCATCGCTCACGTTGAATGTCACCGTGAGCATCGGCGGCGCCTTCGCGCTGCAATGGATCCGCAGCACCACCGCCCTGTGGGCCGACCGGGCCGATGCCGAGCTGTACAAGGCCAAGCTCGGCGGCCGCAACTGCATCAGCATCGAAGAACAACCCGACAGCACGGTCACTGCGGAAGAAAAGAGTCTGCTGTTCGGCCCGCTATACACTCCGTCGGGATGGGGCGAGCTGCCCCCGCCTTTGGATCCATCCACAGGCAGCGCCTATTGAAAGCCCAGTAGTGATGAACGACGCGCTGTCCCCCAACCCGACGACTCCACCGGCCGGCGCCGCTGCGCCGGCTTCTGCTTCCGTGCCCTCCACCACACCTGCCAACGCACGCATCATCGCCATCACCAGCGGCAAGGGCGGCGTGGGCAAGACCTTCGTGTCCGCCAACCTGGCGGCCGCCCTCACCCGCCGCGGGCACCGCGTGCTGGTGCTGGACGCCGACCTGGGCCTGGCCAACCTGGACGTGGTGCTGAACCTGCACCCCAAGGTCACGCTCCACGACGTCTTTACCGGCAAGGCCCAATTGGAAGACGCCGTGATCAAGGCGCCCGGCGGCTTTTCGGTCCTGCTGGCCGGCTCCGGCATGGTCGAGTACTCGCGCCTCACGCCCGAGGTGCGCAACGAATTCCTCAACGTCATCCACACGCTGGCACCCCGCTTTGACGTGGTGCTGCTGGACACCGGCGCGGGCATCTCCGACGTGGTGCTGTTTTCCGTCTCGCTGGCGCACGAGGTACTCATCGTCGCGACGCCCGAGCCCACGTCGCTCACCGACGCCTACGCCGCCATCAAGGTGCTGGCCACCCAGCAAAAGCGCCAGCACGTGCGCATGGTGGTGAACCAGGCCGCACGTCCGGGGGACGGACGCGCCATCACCGGGCAATTGCAGCAGGTGCTGGACCGCTTCGTGACCACCGACACCGGCCGCCCCATGCGGCTGATCCACGTAGGGGACATTCCCGCCGACACCTCGGTGCGCGACGCCGTGATGCGCCGCCAGTTGCTGATGCTGCAGATGCCCGGCTGCCCGGCCGCGCTGGCCGTGGCCCAGTTGGCGAACAAGGTGGAGTCCACGATGCTCACGCCATCCCCCGAAGGACCGGGCGCAAATCGCTCCTGAAAAAATAGCTGCTAGCGCTTACCCAACAAGCGCTACAGCCACTTTTCCCTCAATAACTTACCCCAGGAACCTCCGCGGCGGCAGGGGAATGCGTTCGCTCTCGCCCGGGATGTGGCCCATGGCGTCGCGCTCCCAGTCATCGGCGGCTTGCACGATGCGCTCCTTGCGGCTGGAAACGAAGTTCCACCAGATGTGGCGCGGGCCGTCCAGGGCGGCGCCGCCGATCACCACACACCGCGCCCCCGCCTTACCCGCGCGCACGCTGGTGGAGCGGCCGGGCTCCAGCAGCGCCAGCGTCTGCGCGGGCAACGCCTCGGCGTCCAGCCACAGCCCCTCGCTCACGGTGTAGAGCGCCATCTCGTCGGCGAGCGCGGGCAGGTCCAGCGCAGAACCCGGCTCCAGCTGCACATCCAGCAGCAGCGTGGGCGCAAACGTGGCCACGGGCGACTGGCAGCCGAAGGCCGCGCCGATCAGCACCCGCACCGCTGCGCCGCCATGCTGGTAGGCCGGGATCTGGTCCGCAGGGGTATGGGCAAAGTGCGGTGGTTCTTCCTCATGCGCCTGCGGCAGCGCCGCCCAGAGCTGGATGCCGTGGTTCACATAAGTGCTGTGCGCCAGCGCGGACGGGCGCCGCTCGGAATGCACGATGCCCCGCCCCGCCGTCATCCAGTTGATGGCGCCGGGCTCGATCTGCTGCAGCGAACCCAAACTGTCGCGGTGCAGGATCGCGCCCTCGAACAGGTAGGTGACCGTGGCCAGCCCGATGTGCGGGTGGGGCCGCACGTCGTAGGCGGATGCAGGCGCCACCGTCGCGGGGCCGAAGTGGTCGAAGAACACGAAGGGCCCCACCGACCGGCGCTGCAGCGCCGGCAGCAGGCGGCGCACGGTGAAGCCGCCGCCCAGGTCCTTGAAGTGCCCGCTCAGGCGCAGAGGACCCTGCGCAGGAATGGCGCCGGCGCTCATGCGCGCTCCACCACGGTGGTGATCTCGGTGGTCACCTGGGTCATGAGCTTGTGCACGGGGCATTTGCCGATCGCGGCCTGCAGCTCGGCGATCTGCGCATCGCTCAAGTCGCCCTGCACTTGCAGCCGTGTGGCCAGGCGATAGGTACCGCTGCGCTCCTGCGAGGCATCACGCTCCACCACGGTGCGCACGTCCTGCACGTCCCAGCCCTTGCGCCGCGCGTACCACAGCAGCGTGAGCGCCTTGCAGCCGCCCAGCGCGGCGTCGTACAGGTCGTGCGGGTTGGGGCCGGTGTCGTCGCCACCTTCGGCGGCCGTGCCGTCCACCACCCATTCGTGGCTGCGGATGGTGAGGCGCTGGGCCATGGGGGTGCCCTCGATGCGCTGCAACTGGATGGTCATGGACGGCTCTCCTTCAGGGTTGTCCGTGCCACTGTAATGCGACAGGCGTGACAGGCGTGACAAGCGGCACCGCGGCGTGCGCCCGCCCGGTGTCTAGGGGCGCAGCTGCAGCTGGTGCACGTAGCGGCGCGGCTGGCGCTGCAAGGCGCGGTAGCCGCCGCCGGCCCAGGCCTGGGCCATGTCGGCGTAGCGCGGCGAGAACACCAGCCCGCTCTGACCCGTCTGGTAAATGAACAGCGAACGCTCCGGGTCCTGCAGGTCGTACAGCGCGCGCAGCGAGGGCGCGTGCCGGCTGGCGAAGGGCTCCACGGGCTGCGCAGCGTTGTACTGGCCCACGTTGACGCTGTACGCATCGCCCCCCGAGGGCACGCCCACGTTGAACCAGCGCGACAGCACGGGCACGCTGCCCAGCGGCTTGTGCACGGAAAGCGCCGGATGCGCCGCGCCCCACGTCCAGCGCTCGGGCTGGTTGCCATAGCGCGCGGCCAGGCGCTGCACGGTACGCTCCAGCGCCGCGCCGGCATGTGCGGCGCAGCCGTGGGGCGGGCACCACCAGGTGTCGCCGCGCTCCAGCATGCCTTCCAGGCCCGAACGGAAGTCCCGCCGGCCGTAGGTGGCGGCAAAGCGCTCCTCACCCACGCGGGGCACGACCAGTGCGCGCGTGAGCTCGTCGGCCCACACCGACAGGATGAGCGGCGCCGCGCGGTCGGCGCGCATGTCGCCGTCAAAGCCGCGCAGCAGCGCCTGGGCCTGCCGCGCCAGCGGCTGCGAAACCGGAGCCGCCAGCAAATGGGGCAACAGGCGCAGCGCGGCGGGGGACACCGTGTCGCCCTGCAGCGCGCGCAGGGACGGCAGGTCGTGCAGGCGCCGTGCCTCCAGCTGCTGCTCTATGCGTTGGTAGCGGTAGGGCAAGGCCCAGTCCTGCGTCAGGAAGTGCGGATAGCCCGGCGCCGTGATGCGCTGGTTGGCCGTGGCGATCCAGCCGCGCGCGCCGCCGTCGTCCTGCGGCGTCTGCGCCAGGGGCAGCCAGCCCTGCCAGTCGTAGCGCGCCTCCCAGCCCGGCGCCGGGGCCACGCCGCGCAGGTCGTTGCCGGCCGCACGCAGGGGCACGCGCCCAAAGGCCTGGAAGCGGATCGCGCCATGCACGTCCGCCGCCACCACGCTCTGCATGGGCGAGTGGTAGTGCGCCATGCCTGCGAAGAGCTCCTCCACCGAGCGCGCCTGGTTGCTCAGCAGGCCCGCCAGCACGGTGTAATTGTCGGCATCCAGTGCGCTCCAGCGCAGCGCGATCACATGCCGGCGCAGGTCCAGCACGCTGCCGTGCAGCGCGGGCTGCGCATCGCTGATCACCGGCCCATGGCGCGTGCTGCGCACGGTGTGGCGCACATCAGGGCGGCCCTTCACGCGGATCACGTGCTCGCGCTGCTCGAAGCCCTGCCAACCCTCGGGCGTGCGGTAGCGCGTGGGGTCGTCGGGGTGGATGGCCTCGATGTACAGGTCCTGCACATCGGGCGCGGTGTTGGTGAAGCCCCAGGCCACCTCGGCCGTGCGGCCCAGCACCACGAAGGGCAGGCCCGGCAAAGTGGCGCCGATCACGTCGATGGCCGCGACGGGCGTGCCGTCGGACGCCCTGCCCTGCGGCGCCTTCAGGTGCGCGAAGTACCACAGCGCCGGCGCGCCCAGGCCCAAGTGCGGGTCGTTGGCCAGCAGCGGCCGGCCGCTGGCCGTGCGCGTGCCGTCCAGCACCCAGTTGTTGCTGCCGCGCCCGCCGGGCGTGCCCAGTCCCGCCACGAAGTCCTGCGACCAGGCCTGCAGCGCCTGCGCCGCGCCTTCGCCTGCGGACTCGGCATCGGCCTGCGGTGCCGGTGCAGCCGCCTGCGGCGTGCGGTACACGCCCAGCGACCGGTACAGCGCCTGCAGGTCCACCGCCGTCGCGGGTGCCTCGCCAAGATAGGGCGGCATGAGCTGCCACAGCCGCTCGGTGGGCAGCGTGGCCGCCAGCGACAGGCGCGCGAACTCGTTGCCCCAGTTGCCGCCCAGGTCCAGCGCCATCATCAGCGCCCAGGCCACACTGTCCTCAGGCGCCCAGGCCACACCCTGCGCACCGCCGGGCCGCGCACCCAGCAGCAAAAACTCCGGCGGCAGCGCCTGGGTCCGCGCCGCGTGGAAGGACTGGATGCCCCGGCTGTAGGCCTGCAGCGCCTCGCGCGCGAACGCGGGCAGCGCGGCGTACTGGCGGCGCGCCGCGCCCATGATGTCCAGCGTGCGCATGAGCTTGTCGGTGTCCAGCGTGGCGGGGCCGAGGATCTCGGACAGCTCGCCGTGCATCAGCCGGCGGTTGAACTCCAGTTGCCAGGTGCGCTCCTGCGCATGCACGTAGCCCATGGCGAACCACGCGTCCCAGGGCGTCTGCGCCTCGATGTGCGTTACGTCGGCTTCGTCGCGGCGCACCGCCACGGCGTGCTGCAGCCCGGCGGCGCGCAGCGCCCCGTCCAGTTGCGGGAAGCTGCGCAGCGCATATACCGCGGCCACGCTGCCGGCCAGCAGCAGCGCTGCCACCAGCGCCACCACGGCGCCTGCGCCGATGCGTTGCAATCTGCCCATGCCGCCTCCCCCGCCGTCGCGGCGTTTTAAGCCAAAACCTGCTATCGCGCCCACCCTCAAAGCGCCGGCAGCTCTTAAATCAATAGCATCTCAGTGGGCATGGCCCCAGTAGATGAGCGCGTCGCGCCCTTCGACCGACAGCGACACCTCGGCGCCCACGGGCAGCAGCACCTTGGTGGGCACATGGCCGAACGGCAGGTTGGTGAGCACGGGCGCCTTGATCTGCGTGCGCAGCCAGTCCACCACGCTCTGCAGCTTGAAGCCCTTGTCGTGCGGCGTGAGCTTGTATTCATTGAACTGGCCCAGCACCACGGCCTTTTGCTGGGCCAGCACGCCAGCGTGCAGCAGCTGGGTGAGCAGGCGTTCGACGCGGTAAGGGTGCTCGCCCACGTCCTCCAAGAACAACACGCCGCCCTTGACCTGCGGGAAGTACGGCGTGCCCACCAGCGAACACAGCACGGCCAGGTTGCCGCCCCACAGGGTGGCCTTCTTCACGTAGATGTCGCGCACGGCGGGCTGGCCGTCGGCGCGGGGTTTCTCGGCGTTCATGCGCCAGCCGCTGCCCTCGCCGTGGCCGGTGAGCAGATCGTCCAGGCAGGCCAGCATGATGTCGTCGGGCTCGCCCGGCACGCCCAGGTCTCCCACCAGCGCCGGGCCGGCCCAGGTGGTGGCGCCGGTCTTGGCCAGCAGCGCGGACTGGAAGGCCGTGAAGTCGCTCACGCCCACGAACTGGGTTCCGCGCTCCACCGCCTTGGCCACGGCCTTGTACTGGATGCCCGGCAGGATGCGCGTGAGACCGTAGCCGCCGCGGCTGATCAGCGCCACGTCGGCGCCGCTGGCGGCCGCGCGGTGGATGGCGGCCAGGCGCGTGGCATCGTCGCCGGCAAAGCGCGTGTGGGACGCGAGCGCGTCCGGGTCCACCTCCACCTCGTGGCCCATGGCCTGCAGGCGGGCAATGCCGCGCTTGAACGCGGCCTTGTCGCGCACCGCGCCGGAAGGGGAGTAGATGTAGATGTGCCGGGGGCCGTGAGCGTGATCGCAGTGATCGTGGCCGCAGTCGTGGGGGTGGTTAGGCATAGCGGGTGAAGTATTCCATAGCGCGCAGCGCCGAGGCGGCGCTGGCGTCCGGCACGGTGAGGAGCGGCGCGGCATCGGCATCGGCAAAACGGGCGAAGGCGCGCGGCCCGGCGCGATGGCCGGCATCGGGGAACGGCGCGGCGTCGCAGGGCGCGCCCCCCCGCACATGCAGCACGCGCACCAGGGGCGCCGACGCCGCATCGGGCAGCAGCGGCGCACCGGGCTGCGCCACCTGCACCACGCCGCGCAGGGCCAGGCGCTGCACCAGCTCGGCCAGCACCTGTCGATGCCAGTCGAGGCGGTGGGCGGCTTCTTTCTTGGGTTTGTCGCTGCGGCCGAAGCCGATCAGGTCCGGCGCCACCACGCGGTGGCCGGCCTGCACGAAGGCCACCAGCATGGGCTGCCAGCCATGGCTCCAGCCAGGACTGGCATGCAGCAGCAGCCAGGTGCGGGCGGCGTCGCGTGGGCCTTCGTCCAGGTAGTGCAGGCGCAGGCCGGCCAGCGCGGGCAGATCGCTCACGTAATGCGGCGCGGGGCCGTCCAGATGGGCGAACGCGGCATCGGGCGTGCGCAGCGCGTCTTGGCGCAGCGGGTGGGCGGCCAGTTGCTGCGCCCGCTGGGCGCGGCGGCGGTCGCGGAAGAAGTCGCTGAGCAGTGCACCGCATTCATCGGCCAGCACGCCACCTTGCACCGCGGTCTGGTGGTTGAGACGCGGCTCGGCGAACAGGTTGACCACCGAGCCCGCCGCGCCGGTTTTGGCATCCGCCGCGCCGTAGACCACGCGCGGCAGGCGCGCGTGCAGCATGGCGCCGCTGCACATGGCGCACGGCTCCAGCGTGACGTAGAGCGTGCAGCCGTCGAGCCGGTAGTTGGAGAGCTGCGCCGCGCCGGCGCGCAGCGCGGCCATCTCGGCATGCGCCGTGGGGTCGTGCCCGGCGATGGGGGCATTGCGCCCGGTGGCGATCACCTGCCCATCGCGCACCAGCACGGCGCCCACGGGCACCTCGCCCGCCTGCTGCGCGGCGTGCGCCTGGGCGATGGCCTCGCGCATCCAGTGGGCGTCGTCGGATTCGCTCATCTTTCAATAGCTGCTCGCGCTTTATGGGTAAGCGCTGGAGGCCATTTTGGCCATCAATCTTCGGGCAGGGTGCGTGGCTGCTGCATCAGTGCGTCCATCTGTTGCTTCACCTGCTGCTGCACCTGCTGGCTTTGCGCGCGCACCGTGGAGGCGGCGCCCTCCGCCGGCGCCGGCAGCCCCTGCACGGCGGGCGGCACGGCGACGCGCGTGGCGCCCATCTGCTTCTTGACCAGCACGGCCACGAGGGCCAGGGCCAGCAGCAGCCCGATCAGTCCGAATCCTGTACGCACCGCCTGCCCTCCGCGCCGTGGTGGGCGCTTAGCCAAACACGTTGATGAAGACCTGGATGGCCACGGCATTGACCAGGTCGATGAAGAACGCGCCCACCATGGGCACGATCAGGAAAGCCTTGTGCGACGCGCCGTACTGGTTGGTAATGGCCTGCATGTTGGCCACCGCCGTGGGCGTGGCGCCCATGCCGAAGCCGCAATGCCCCGCACAGAGCACGGCCGCATCGTAGTTGCTTCCCATCAGGCGGAAGGTGACGAAGCCCGCGTAGGCCGCCATGACCAGCGTCTGCACGCCCAGGATGATGACCAGCGGACCCGCCAGCCCGGCCAGCTCCCACAGCTTGAGCGACAGCAGCGCGATCGCCAGGTAGACGGACAGCCCGGTGTTGCCGAACACGTCGATGGCGCGGTCGAACACCTCGAAGTTGAAGACGTAGTCCAGCACGTTGCGGATCAGCACGCCCCCGCCCAGCGCCCACACGAAGGTGGGCAGTTGCAGCGCCGTGCCCTTCGTCAACTGGCTCATGAACTCGGCAAAGGCCAGGCAGCCGGCAAACAGGGCCATGGTCTCGATGGCCGCGTCCGCGGTGATCAGGCGCGTCTTGTGCGGGAACTCGAAGTTGGGCGTGCCCGCCTCCAGCGCGCCGGCATCGCCCGTGCCCTGCGGGTGCTTCAGCCCGTGGCGCTGGATCAGCCATTTGGCCAGCGGCCCGCCGATCAGCCCGCCGATGACCAGGCCGAAGGTGGCACAGGCAATGCCCAAGGTGATGGCGCCAGGGATGCCGTGGTCGTTTTCCAGCACCGAGCCCCAGGCCCCGGCCGTGCCGTGCCCGCCCACCAAAGTGATGGAGCCCGCGATCAGGCCGATCAGCGGGTCCAGCCCCAGCGCGGTGGCCAGCGCCACGCCCACGCTGTTCTGCACGCCGATGAACACCACCACGACCAGCAGGAAGACGATCAGCCCCATGCCGCCCTCGCGCAGCTTGAGGAAGTTGGCGCTCAGCCCGATGGAGGAGAAGAACACCAGCATGAAGGCGGTCTGCAGGCCGGTGTCGAACGACGCACGCACATCGAACGCGGCGTTCAGCCCCCAGGAGATGAGCGCCGCCACCAGGCCGCCCGCCACGGGTTCCGGAATGTTGAATTCGCGCAGCCAGCGGATGCGCTGCACGAGGAACTTGCCCACCAGCAGCACGATGGCCGCGAAGATCAGGGTGTAGTAGGTGCTGAACTGTATATCCATGTGATCTCAAAGGAAGAACCACGCCGGCGGACGCAACCCAGCCGTGCCGCTGGCGGTGGAAGCGGCAGGCGCACAAACCACACGCGCGCTAAGCGCCCTGTCCATGAACCATCCGGGAAAACCCGCAATTTTGCCAGACGCGCACCTGCCGCCGGGTACCCCCGCCCCGGCACGGCCGGGCGCAGACCGGGATAATTCACGCCCTATGTCCCTCCTGCCCCACCAGCTCGAACTGCTCTCCCCCGCGCGCGACGCCGACATCGGCATCGAGGCCGTGAACCACGGCGCCGACGCCGTCTACATCGGCGGCCCCGCCTTTGGCGCGCGGGCCACGGCGGGCAACGACATCCGCGACCTGGAGCGACTCATCCAGCATGCGCACCGTTTCAACAGCCGCATCTTCATCACGCTGAACACCATTCTGCGCGACGACGAGCTGGAGGGTGCACGCCAGATGGCCTGGCAGGTGTACGAGGCCGGCGCCGACGCGCTCATCATCCAGGACATGGGCCTGCTGGAGCTGGACCTGCCGCCCATCCAGCTGCACGCCAGCACGCAGACCGATATCCGCACGCCCGAGAAGGCGCGCTTTCTGCAGGACGCAGGCCTGTCGCAGATCGTGATTGCGCGCGAGCTGGATCTGCAGCAGATCCAGGCCATTCGCGAAGCCACCGACCCCAGCCGTACCACTATTGAATTCTTCGTGCACGGCGCGCTGTGCGTGGCCTATTCGGGGCAGTGTTTCATCAGCCATGCCCACACCGGGCGCAGCGCCAACCGGGGCGACTGCAACCAGGCCTGCCGCCTGCCCTACGAGGTGCTGGACGGCGCCGGCCGCATCATCGCGCACGAGAAGCACGTGCTGTCGATGAAGGACAACAACCAAAGCGACAACCTGCGCGCGCTGATCGACGCCGGCGTGCGCAGCTTCAAGATCGAGGGCCGCTACAAGGACATGGGTTACGTGAAGAACATCACCGCCCACTACCGCAAGCTGCTGGACGAAATCATCGAGGAGCGCGAGTTCACGGGCGAGCCGCTGGCGCGCTCGTCCAGCGGCCGCACCACCTTCACGTTCGAGCCCGATCCCGACCAGAACTTCAACCGCGAGTTCACCGACTACTTCGTCAACGGCCGCAAGGAGGACATCGGCGCCTTCGACACCCCGAAGACGCCGGGCCGCGCCATCGGCTGGGTGACGCAGATCGGCGACAACTGGTTCGAGCTGGAGGTGAGCGATAAAACCACCGCACTGCACAACGGCGACGGCCTGTGCTACTACGACCTGCAAAAGGAACTGGTGGGCGTGCACATCAACCGCGCCGAATGCGTGGCGCCCAAGAAGGGCATCTGGCGCGTGTTCCCCAAGAACGAGATCACCGAGTTCAAGGACCTGCGCAAGGGCCTGGAGATCAACCGCAACCGCGACATGGACTGGGTGCGCACGCTGGAGAAGAAATCCAGCGACCGCCGCATCGGCCTGTGGGCCCATCTGGCCGAGACCGCCGACGGCTTTGCGCTCACGCTCACCGACGAAGACGGCTTCGTGGGCAGTGCGTCGGTCATCCAGCCCCACCAGCCAGCCACCGATGCGGTCAAGGCCGAGGCCACGCTGCGCGATCAGCTCGGACGCTTTGGCGCCACCCGCTTTGCCGTGCACGCCATGGCGCTGCAGCTCTCGCAGCCGTGGTTCGTACCCGCATCGGCACTGAACCAGTTGCGCCGTGACGCCGTGGTCGCGCTGGAGGACGCGCGCACCGCCGGCTTCGTGCGCCTGCCGCGCGCCGTGCCGGTGCAGCCGCCCGTGCCCTTCCCCGAAGACACGCTGACGTATCTAGCCAATGTGTTCAACCACAAGGCGCACGACTTCTACGTGAAGCATGGCGTGAAGGTGATCGACGCCGCGTACGAATCGAAAGAGGAAGAAGGTGAAGTCAGCCTGATGATCACCAAGCACTGCGTGCGCTTCTCCATGAGCCTGTGCCCCAAGCAGGCCAAGGGTGTGATCGGCGTAAAGGGCACCATCAAGGCCGAGCCGCTGCAGCTCATCAACGGCAAGGAAAAACTCACCCTGCGCTTTGACTGCAAGCCCTGCGAGATGCACGTGGTGGGCAAGATGAAAAAGTCGGTGATGAACCAGCATCTCAAGGACATGCAGGCCCAGCCCCTGCAGTTCTACCGCACGCGACCGGCGCCCACCTCCGCCTGAGCCTGGCCTGCTGCCCAAAACATGGGCATCGCGTGCCAGGCCATGACTGGCGCGGCTTCGCGCAGTTGCCCACGGGGTTTTCCACAGCACAGCCCACAGGCTGCGGGGATAACGCAACGCCCGCCCGGCGCCGCGCGGGCGCATATCGACATTGCCAATGCATCGTTGGCCTGTGGAGGGTGGGCCGCCATAATCGCGCGGCTATCTCCGCCCCAGGGCGCCCAGGGGCTCGCACTAGGAAGCGCCCCAGGACGCCGGGCCCCGCCCTCCCCTTCACCCGTAAAGGAAGCACATGCGCATCGAGACATTGGCCGTCCACGCCGGCTATTCGCCCGACCCCACCACCAAGTCCGTGGCCGTGCCCATCTACCAGACGGTGGCCTACGCCTTCGACAGCGCCCAGCACGGCGCGGACTTGTTCGACCTGAAGGTGCCCGGCAACATCTACACGCGCATCATGAACCCCACCACCGACGTGCTGGAAAAGCGCGTCGCGGCGCTGGAGGGCGGCATTGCCGCCGTGGCCGTGGCCTCGGGCATGGCGGCCATCACCTACGCCATCCAGGCCATCGCCGAGGCGGGCGACAACATCGTCAGCGCCAGCACGCTCTATGGCGGCACCTACAACCTGTTTGCCCACACCTTTCCCCAGCAGGGCATCGAGGTGCGTTTTGCCGACGCACGCGATCCCGCCAGCTTCGGCCAGCTGATCGACGCGCGCACCAAGGCCATCTTTGTCGAATCCATCGGCAACCCGCTGGGCAACGTGACCGACATCCGCGCCCTCGCCGACGTGGCCCATGCGCATGGCGTGCCGCTGATCGTGGACAACACCGTGCCCAGCCCCTACCTGCTGCGCCCCATCGAGCACGGCGCCGACATCGTGGTGCACGCCCTGACCAAATACCTGGCCGGCCACGGCAACAGCATGGGTGGCGCCATCGTGGACAGCGGCAAGTTCCCCTGGGCCGAGCACAAGGCACGCTTCAAGCGCCTGAACGAGCCCGACGTGAGCTACCACGGCGTGGTCTACACCGAGGCCCTGGGCCCGGCCGCCTATATTGGCCGCGTACGCGTGGTGCCGCTGCGCAACACGGGCGCTGCCATCTCGCCGCACAACGCCTTCCTGATCCTGCAGGGCATCGAGACGCTGGCGCTGCGCATGGACCGCATTTGCGAGAACACGCAGAAGATCGCCGAGGCGCTGCAGGGCCACCCCAAGGTGGAGTGGGTGCGCTACGCCGGTCTGCCGAACCACCCGGACCATGCCCTGGTGCAGCGCCAGATGAAGGGCCGCGCCTCGGGCATCCTGTCGTTCAGCCTGAAGGCCAGCGGCGACCCGCGCGCCGCCGGTGCGCGCTTCCTGGACGCGCTGCAGCTGTTCACGCGCCTGGTGAACATCGGCGACGCCAAGTCGCTGGCCACGCACCCGGCGTCCACCACGCACCGCCAGCTCAATCCCGAAGAACTGGCCCAGGCGGGCGTGACCGAGGGCATGGTGCGCCTGTCCATCGGCATCGAGCACATCGACGACCTGCTGGCCGACCTGCACCAGGCGCTGGACGCGGTTTAAGCGATTTTCGGCTCTAGCGCTTTCCTGGCAAGCGCTAGTAGCTCCTGATTCAGGAGCATACCCACTGCTCAGCGGGCATCGCGTGCCAGCCGCAGGCCCGTGAACTGCCAGCGCGCCGTGGCGGGAAAGAAGTTGCGGTAGCTAGCACGCACATGGCCGGGCGGCGTGGCGCAGGAGCCGCCGCGCAGGACGTACTGGTTCACCATGAACTTGCCGTTGTACTCGCCCACGGCACCGGGCGCGGGCGCGAAGCCGGGGTACGGGGCGTAGCTCGACTGCGTCCATTCCCAGACCTCGCCGCCCATCGGCTGGAAGGGATCGGCGCCGACCGCCGGCGCCGCTGGGCGGGGATGCAGCCGGCCGCCGTCGTCCAAGACATCGGCATCAGCGGGATGGTCCACGCAGCCCGCGGGCCCGGCACAGGCCGCCGCGGCCACCTCCCACTCGGCTTCCGTGGGCAGGCGCGCGCCGGCCCAGCGGGCAAAGGCATCGGCCTCGTAGTAGGACAGGTGCACCACCGGTTGCGCAGGATGCAGCGGGCGCTCGCCCGTCAGCGTGAATTCGCTCCAGCCGCCCGGCCCGCCGCCTTGGCCGCACTCCCCATCACCGCGCCAGTAGATGGGGTGCTCCAGCCCTTGCGCACGCCGCCAGTCCCAGCCCTCGGCCAACCAGTGGGCCGGCTCGCGGTAGCCGCCGGCCTGCACGAAAGCCAGGTACTGCGCGTTGGTCACCGGTCGAGTGGCGATCTCGAAGGGTTGCAGGAAGACGGTGTGGCGCGGCGTCTCGTTGTCGAAGGCGAAGCCCTCGCCATCGTGGCCGATCTGCGCCAGGCCGCCTTCCAGGCGCCGCCACGCGGTGTCTTGTGCCGCAATGGCTTCCGCCACCACGGCCGCGGCTGTGCCCTGGTAGGCCGGCCACAGCGGGTTGCACCAGAGCAGGTGCTTGACGTCGGTGAGGATCAGCTCCTGGTGCTGCTGCTCATGCTGCAGGCCTAGTTCCACCAGCGCCAGCACGTCACCCGGAACTTCTGGCTGCGACAGGAGCTGCTGCATGCGCGCATCCACGCCGGCGCGGTAGGCCCGCACGGTGGCCAGGTCGGGCCGCGTGATCAACCCACGCTGCGGGCGCGGGTGCTGCCGCCCCACGCCGTGGTAGTACGAGTTGAACAGCACGCGGAACGCCGGATCGAATGCTCGGAAGCCGCTCTCGTGCGCCTCCAGGACGAAGGTCTCGAAGAACCAGCTCGTGTGCGCCAGGTGCCATTTGACGGGGCTGGCGTCGGGCATCGACTGCGCGCAGCAGTCCTCGGCCGAGAGGGGGCGCGCCAGCGCCTCGGTGGCCGCGCGCACCGCGGCGTAGCGCCGCGCCATCGAGGGCTGCGACTGCTGCGGCGACGACGGCAGCGTGAGAGTCGAGGGTGGCAAGCGCATGTGGTATCCCCTGGCGGCATCACGCCTGGGCATGCACCATGGCGAACCAGCCGCGATCGTCCGTCCAGGCCTGCGTGCGCGTGAAACCCGCGTCGTGCAGCAACGCGGTGAAATCCGGCAGCGGGTACTTGTAGCTGTTCTCGGTATGGATGCGCTCGCCCGCCGCAAAGTCGCGCCCGCCGCCCGGCCAGCGCACGCGCTGCGGCCCCGCGGCCTCCAGGTGCATCTCGATGCGCGAGGCATGGGGGTTGAAGAAGGCGCGGTGGCGCCACTGCGCGGGCACGAAGTCGCTGCCGACCAGGCGGTTCACGTGGGCCAGCGCGTTGCGGTTGAAGGCTGCGGTCACGCCGGCGGCGTCGTCGTACGCGGCCTCCAGCACGGCCACGTCCTTGGGCAGGTCGAAGCCGATCAGCAGGCCGCCATCGTCCAGCGCCAGTTCGCGCATGTGCCGCAGCAGGGCCAGTGCCTGGGGCGGGTCGAAGTTGCCGATGGACGAGCCGGGGTAGAAGACGAGGCGGCGCGCACCGGGAACGTCCGGCGGCAGGTGCACACCCCGGGTGATGTCCGCGCCCACGGCGCGGGCATGCAGGCCCGGCAGTGCCACGCGCAGGCGCGCGATGGCATCCCGCAGGTAGTCGGCGGAGATGTCCACGCCCACGAAGTGCGTGGCCCGCACCAGCGCGCAGAGCTCGCGCGCCTTGTCGCAATTGCCCGCCCCGGGCTCGATCACCACACGCGCCGGGCCTACGGCCTGGGCAATGGCGTGCCCGTGGCGCCGCAGCAAGGCACGCTCGGTACGCGTGGGGTAGTACTCGGGCAGGCGGGTGATGGCCTCGAAGAGTTCCGAGCCCCGCTGGTCGTAGAAATACTTGGGTGAGAGCGCCGCCTGCGGCTGCAACAGGCCGGCCAGGATCTCGCCGCGTTCGGCGGCCGAGGCCACACCCGCGGGCGGCTGCGGCGGTGCCAGGCCGAGGTGGTGAAGGACGCCGTCAAGCCGAGCAAGGGGAGAAACTGCAGACATAGCGCTGCAGCGTAGGCCACCTGCCAACGCGCCCCTGCAGTCCAACGACACCTCTTCAGGTAGGACGTACGCGCGATCTGCAGGACAATCCACAGTGCACCTCTTGTGCAGGATTGCCCGCTGTGGTTGGCTTTTTCGCCGCCCAGCCAATAAAGGATCAAATCAGGCGGAAGCGCTTGCCCATCAAGCGCAAATAGCTCCTTCAATGAGAGCATCGATTTACCGTCCGCCGAGGATAAAAAAAAGGGCCGGCGCATGCGCCGGCCCACCCCACCATGAAGAACGGAACTTGCGTGCTTAGAAGCGGTAGCCCACGCCCACGCCGAACAGCACCGGGTCGACCTTGAAAGTGCCCACGCCGCGCACGTCGGTGTCGATGTACACCTTCTTCACGTCCACGTTCAGGGACCAGTTCTTGTCCAGCGCATAGTCGAAGCCCACTTGCAGGGCACCGCCCCAGCTGTTGCGCTTCACGTCCAGGCCCGCGGGCAGCTTCACGCTGGAAAAGCGCGTGTAGTTGACACCAGCGCCGACGTACGGCTTGAACGCGCCGAAGTTCGTGAAGTGGTACTGCAGCAGCAGCGAGGGCGGCAGGTGCTTGAGCGAGCCGATCTTGTCGCCGTTCAGGCGCACGTCGTGCTTTTGCGGGTAGGTCAGGACCAGTTCGGCAGCGAGGTTGGGCGTGAAGAAGTACGAGACGTCGACTTCAGGAATCCACTTGTCGTTGATGCTCACGCCCGCGTCGCCGGCGGCACCGTTGTTGGCGCTGTCCAGATGCACCGCGCGTGCACGCACCAGCCAGGAACCTTCCGCAACCTGCTGCGCGAAGGCAGCGCCGGAGGTCATCGCACACAGAACGGCCAGGGCCAGAAGATTCTTTTTCATGTTGACTCGATACGTTGGGTTGACCGGGGACGACCCCCGTACGCGCATTAAGCCCACGAGTAATATGGTCAATATTGCTGCAGATCAAACCCAGAATCTGTGTGTCTATTCGTATGTGTCTATTCCGTCACAAACGGCGGCATATGGCCTCACTCAATGCGTGCCATTGGCAGCCGCCTTGCCGCGCAGCCGTCCCACCAGCGTCCACCCCGCCAGCACCACGGCGCCCGCCACCAAGCCCACCACGGCATTGAGCAGGTTGGTCACCAGCACCGACCACAGTCCGCCCAGCGGCCAACCCTGCACCGCCGCGCCCACGCCCTCGACGGCATGGTGCAGCGCCGGCACGCCATGCACCAGGATGCCCCCGCCGACGAGGAACATGGCTGCGGTGCCGACCACCGACAGCGTCTTCATGAGCCAGGGTGCGGCCGCGACGATGCCGCGGCCCAGGGCCTGTGCCGCGTTGCTGGCCTGGCGGCAGAGCCACAGGCCCAGGTCGTCCAGCTTCACGATGCCCGCCACGAGGCCATAGACCCCCACCGTCATCAGGACGGCAATGCCCGCCAGTACCGCCACTTGCTGCGCAAAAGGCGCGCCCGCGACGGCGCCCAGGGTGATGGCGATGATTTCAGCAGAGAGGATGAAGTCGGTACGCACGGCCGCCTTGATCTTGTCCTTCTCCACCCGCGCCAGGTCCACATTGGGATTGGCGTTGGCCTGCGCATGGATCGCGTGTTGCACGGCATCTTCCTCGGGCGTGTGTAAAAGCTTGTGCGCGAGCTTTTCGCAGCCTTCGAAGCACAGGAAGGCCCCGCCCACCATGAGCAGCGGCGTCACGGCCCACGGCGCGAACGCGCTGATGAGCAGCGCCGCCGGCACGAGGATGGCCTTGTTCACCAGGGACCCGCGGGCGACGCCCCACACGACGGGGATCTCGCGCTCTGCCCGCACGCCAGTGACCTGCTGGGCATTGAGCGCCAGGTCGTCGCCCAGCACCCCTGCGGTCTTTTGCGCCGCCACTTTGGTCATGACGGACACGTCGTCGGCCATGGCGGCGCTTTTCTTGGCGGCCACCTTGGTCATGAGGGCCACGTCGTCCAGGATGGTGGCGATGTCGTCAAGCAGGGTCAGAAGGCTGGCGCCGGCCATGGGTGAGTTCCTTTCAAGAAGCCGCCATTCTGAATGAAAACACCCCTAACGCATGTGGGACAAGCGCTGACAGCTATTGTTTTTGTAATAGGCGGGCAGGCGTACCATGGCGGCATGCCCTCTCGCACTGCGTCCTCGCGCCCCGTGCGCACCGCCGCCGCGCTGGCCGCGCTGGTGCTGTCCGCCTGCGCCGGCCCGTCGGCGCGCCTGGGCGTGGGCGTGCCGGTGGGGCCGTTCAGCGTGGGCGTCGGCGTGGGCTCGGGCGGCGTATCGGCCGGGGTGGGCACCGGCGTGGGGCCGGTGGGCGTCGGAGTGGGAGTGCACCCAAGCGGCCAGGTGACTGGCGGCGTGGGCGTGGGCGCCTCGGTTCCCATGGGCGGCGCACACGTCGGAGCCGGC
Source organism: [Acidovorax] ebreus TPSY (assembly GCF_000022305.1). NCBI lineage: Bacteria > Pseudomonadati > Pseudomonadota > Betaproteobacteria > Burkholderiales > Comamonadaceae > Diaphorobacter > [Acidovorax] ebreus. Next base: position 1,674,012 of record NC_011992.1, on the reverse strand, counting down.
GTGGGCTCATCCACCGTGCTGCACGATCCGTACCGGCCGCCGCAGCCACCCGCGCCGGTGGAGCCGTCTTCCGGCGGCCCGACCCTGCAGTGGCGCGACTCGCACGGGCGCATCGTGCCCGAGTGCCAGGTGCGCGGCGGCTGCTAGCCGCGCGCCGCGGCGCCGATCACCCCACCCACTTGCGTGCGTTGCGCCACACGCGCATCCAGGGGCTGAACGCGTCCTTGCCCCCCGTGGCGGCCAGATCGGTCCAGCTCATCTGGATGTTGCGGAACACACGCTCGGGGTGCGGCATCATGGCCGTGAAGCGGCCATCCGCCGTGGTCACGGCCGTGAGCCCGCCGGCGCTGCCATTGGGGTTGAACGGGTAGCGCTCGGTCGGCTGGCCATGGTTGTCCACGAAGCGCATGGCACGCACCACCTTGTCGGCATTGCCACGGTACTGGAAGTTGGCATAGCCCTCGCCGTGCGCCACAGCGATCGGCAGGCGGCTGCCGGCCATGCCCTGAAGGAAGATGCTGGGCGATTCCAGCACTTCGACCATCGACAGGCGCGCCTCGAAGCGGTGGCTCTGGTTGGTGGTGAAGCGCGGCCAGTCCTGCGCGCCAGGGATGATGTCGGCCAGTTCGGCAAACATCTGGCAGCCGTTGCACACGCCCAGGGCAAAGGTGTCGCCACGCGCGAAGAACTGCTGGAACTGGGCCGACAGGCGCTCGTTGAACGTGATGGAGCGCGCCCAGCCGATGCCCGCGCCCAGCGTGTCGCCGTAGCTGAAGCCGCCGCAGGCCACCACGCCAGCAAACTGCGCAAGGTCGGCACGGCCGGTCTGCAGGTCGGTCATGTGCACGTCGAACGCCTCGAAGCCCGCCTCGGTGAAGGTGTAGGCCATTTCCACATGCGAGTTCACGCCCTGCTCGCGCAGCACCGCCACACGCGGGCGCGCGCCAGTGGCGATGTACGGCGCGGCCACGTTGTCCAATGGGTCGAACGTGAGCTGCACGTGCATGCCGGGGTCTGCGGGATCGCCGGCCGCGGCGTGCTCGCTGTCAGCGCAGGCGGGGTTGTCGCGCTGCTGGCAGATTTTCCAGCTCACCGCGTCCCACACCTGGTGCAGGTCCGGCAGGCTGGCGCTGAACACGGCCTTGGCATCGCGCCACACCTGCAACTCGCCCTTGCCTGCATCGATGGGCGAGGACAGCGGGCGCGTCTTGCCCACGAAGTGGCTGCAAGTGGACAGGCCGTGCGCGCGCAGCGTCTGCATGACCTCGTTGCGCTCGCTGGTCCTCACCTGCAGCACCACGCCCAGTTCCTCGTTGAACAACGCGCGCAGCGTGCGCTCCTCGCGCCGGCCGCTGATCTGGGCGCCCCAGTTCTTGCCCTCGCCGCTGTCCATGCGGCTGTCGGTGATGCCGTCGCCCTCGGTGATGAGCATGTCCACGTTCAGCGCCACGCCCACCTGACCGGCAAAGGCCATCTCGGCCACGGTAGCCAGCAGGCCGCCGTCGCCCCGGTCGTGGTAGGCCAGGATCGCACCTTTAGCGCGCAGCGCGTTCACGGCATCCACCAGGGCGATCAGATCCTTGGCGTCGTCCAGGTCGGGCGTCTCGTCGCCGGTCTGGTTCAGCACCTGCCCGAGGATGGAGCCGCCCATGCGCATCTTGCCGCGGCCCAGGTCGATCAGCACGAGGGTCGTGTCCTCTTCCTTGGCGTCGAGCTGCGGCGTGAGCGTGCCGCGCACGTCGGCCAGCGTGGCGAACGCGGTGATGATGAGGCTGACGGGCGAGGTGACCTTCTTGGTCTCGCCGTCCTCGCTCCACTGGGTGCGCATGGACAGGCTGTCCTTGCCCACGGGGATGGAGATGCCCAGCTGCGGGCACAGCTCCATGCCCACGGCCTTCACGGTCTCGTACAGCGCGGCGTCTTCTCCGGGCTCGCCGCAGGCCGCCATCCAGTTGGCCGACAGCTTTACGCGCGGCAGTTCGATGGGTGCCGCCAACAGGTTGGTGATGCTTTCCGCCACCGCCATGCGGCCCGACGCGGGCGCATTGAGCGCCGCCAGCGGCGTGCGTTCGCCCATGGCCATGGCCTCGCCGGCAAAGCCACGGAAGTCGGCCAGCGTCACGGCCGCGTCGGCCACGGGCACCTGCCAGGGGCCCACCATCTGGTCGCGGTGGGTCAGGCCGCCCACGGCGCGGTCGCCGATGGTGATGAGAAAGCGCTTGGACGCCACCGTGGGGTGGGCCAGCACCTCGATCACAGCCTTCTCCAGCGGCAGGCCGTCCACGTTCAGCGGCGCGAAGCTGCGCTGCACGCTGGTCACATCGCGGTGCATCTTGGGCGGCTTGCCCAGCAGCACGTCCATGGGCATGTCCACGGGGTACTTCTGCTCGCCGGATGCGACGACCGTGTCTTCCAGCACCAGTTGGCGCTCCTCGGTGGCCGTGCCGATCACGGCAAACGGGCAGCGCTCGCGCTCGCAGAAGGCCGTGAACTGCGCCAGCGACTCGGGCGCGATGGCCAGCACATAGCGCTCCTGGCTCTCGTTGGACCAGATTTCCTTGGGCGCCAGGCCCGACTCCTCCAGCGGCACGGCGCGCAGGTCGAAGCGCGCGCCGCGGCCCGCGTCATTCGTCAGCTCGGGGAAGGCGTTCGACAGGCCGCCCGCGCCCACGTCGTGGATCGCCAGGATCGGGTTCTGGTCACCCTGCGCCCAGCAGTGGTTGATGACCTCCTGTGCGCGGCGCTCGATCTCGGGGTTGCCGCGCTGCACGGAGTCGAAGTCCAGCTCCGCCGCGTTGGTGCCCGTGGCCATGGAACTGGCGGCGCCGCCGCCCATGCCGATGCGCATGCCGGGGCCGCCCAGCTGGATCAGCAGCGTGCCGGCGGGGAACAGGATTTTTTGGGTGAGCCGCGCGTCGATCGTGCCCAGGCCGCCCGCGATCATGATGGGCTTGTGGTAGCCGCGGATGATGGCGCCCTCGCCCGTTCCGACCACCTGCTCGTATTCGCGGAAGTAGCCCGTCAGGTTGGGCCGGCCGAACTCGTTGTTGAACGCGGCGCCGCCCAGCGGCCCCTCGGTCATGATCTGCAGGGGGCTGGCGATGTGCTCGGGCTTGCCCACCTCGCTGCCCCAGAGCTTGGACACGGTGAAGCCCGTGAGACCCGCCTTGGGCTTGGAGCCGCGGCCGGTAGCGCCCTCATCGCGGATCTCGCCGCCCGCGCCGGTGGAAGCGCCGGGGAATGGCGAGATGGCCGTGGGGTGGTTGTGCGTCTCCACCTTCATCAGTACATGGTGGGTTGCACTACGCTTTTGATAGCTTGGAGCGCTTACCTGTTGGGCGAAAGACTCGAATTTGGCGATGAATTGCTCGACCTCGCTGCCTTCCATGATGGAGGCGTTGTCGGCATAGGCCACCACGGTATGCTGGGGCGACACGGCTTCGGTGTTGCGGATCATGCCGAACAGGCTCTTGTCCTGCGCCACGCCGTCGATGGTGAACTGGGCGTTGAAGATCTTGTGGCGGCAGTGCTCGCTGTTGGCCTGGGCGAACATCATCAACTCCACGTCGGTGGGGTTGCGCGCCAGGCCTGTGAAGGCGTTGACCAGGTAGTCGATCTCGTCGTCGGCCAGGGCCAGGCCCCAGGCCTTATTCGCAGCCTCCAGCGCCGCACGCCCGCCCTGCAGCACATCCACGAAGGCCATGGGCTCGGCCTGCAGCTCGGTGAACAGGCGCTGTGCCTCGTCCAGCGTGGTGACCACCGATTCCGTCATGCGGTCGTGCAAGAGCGCCGCAACCTGCTGCAGCTGCTCGGTGCTCAACTCGGGCTTGCCACCCAGCAGGCCGCCCTTGAGGCTGATGCGGTATTCGGTGATGCGCTCGATGCGGCGCACCGCCAGGCCGCAGTTGTGGGCGATGTCCGTGGCCTTGGACGCCCAGGGCGACACCGTGCCCAGGCGCGGAGTGACATACAGCACCATGCCGTCCCGCGGGCCGGCGTATGGGTCGCCGTAGGTCAGCAGCGCGGCCAGGCGCTCGCGCGCGGCGGCATCGGGTGCGGCGTCGCCAGCTACCAGGTGCACGAAGCGCGCCGCAATGCCGTCGATCTTGGGATGAATGGCCGCCAGGGCGGGTTGCAGTTGCTGGGCGCGGAAGGTGCTGAGGGCATTGCCGCCCTCCAGCGGGGTGATGTGCAAGGTCACGGTAGCGGCCTGTGTGGTGGCAGAAAGAGGCGTTTCGCCCGCTGGTTGAGGCAGCCGCTGAATGGGGCCGCCGCGCCGGCAGCGCGTGTTGGTGGGAGCCCGCTATTTTAGCCCGCCGCACCCGCCCTTGCCCGCCCCGCGCCCACAGGGGGCAAAGGCCGATGGGATAATTTGCGCCATGAGCATCACCATCAAAGACGCGCAGGGCATCGCCGGCATGCGCGAGGCCTGCCGCCTGGCGTCCGAAGTGCTGGACTACATTGCCCCACACATCAAGCCCGGCATCACCACCGCAGAGATCGACCGCCTGGGCGCGGAATGCATGGCCGCCCAGGGCACCGTGTCCGCCACCATCGGCTACCAGCCTCCGGGCTACCCGCCCTACCCCGGCCACCTGTGCACCTCGGTCAACCATGTGGTCTGCCACGGCATTCCCAACGACAAGCCGCTCAAGAAGGGCGACATCGTCAATGTGGACGTCACCGTGATCACCAAGGACGGTTGGTATGGCGACAACAGCCGCATGTACCTTATCGGCGAATGCTCCATTGCCGCCAAGCGGCTGTCGCAGCTCACGTTCGAATCCATGTGGCTGGGCATCCAGCAAGTCAAGCCGGGCGCGCGCCTGGGCGACATCGGCCACGCCATTCAGAAGTTCGCCGAGGGCCACGGCCTGTCGGTGGTGCGCGAGTTTTGCGGCCACGGCATCGGCCAGAAATTCCATGAGGACCCGCAGGTGCTGCACTATGGCCGCCCCGGCACGGGCGAGGAGCTGGTGCCCGGCATGACGTTCACCATCGAGCCCATGCTCAACCTGGGCAAGCGCGACATCAAGGAGCTGGGCAAGGACGGCTGGACCATCATCACCAAAGACCACAGCCTGTCGGCGCAGTGGGAACACACCGTGCTCGTGACCGAGACCGGCTACGACGTGCTGACCCTCTCCGCCGGCTCCCCCGCGCTGCCGGCCTTCGTCACCGCCACCACGACCTGAGCCAGGCCGCCGCGCCCAGAGCGCCGCAAGGCATGCACGGTTCTTGCTAAACGTCCTCCATGCCTTCCATCCCCCCCTGCCCCCCCGCCACCGCACCGGATCTCGCGCAGCTGCATGCGCTGCGCGACGCCTACCGCCAGGACAAGGCCGCCCTGCTGGCGACCCTGCGCGCGCCCGGAGCGTCCACGCGCGGCGTGCGCAGCCTGCTGCATCGCCTCTCCTCGCTGACCGACGGCCTGCTGTGCCGGCTGTGGGACCGCGCGCAGTTGCCTGAAGGCATGGCGCTGGTCGCCGTGGGGGGCTACGGACGCGCACAGCTGTTCCCTTATTCCGACGTGGACGTGCTGTTGCTGCTGCCGGACGGCATGAGCGTGGCCGCGGGCCATGCAGGTGCGGCGCCCTGCACACCGATCGAGACCTTCATCGGCAGCTGCTGGGACGCGGGGCTGGAGGTTGGATCCAGCGTGCGCAGCGTGGCCGAATGCCTGAGCGAGGCCGCCGCCGATGTGACGGTGCAGACATCGCTGCTGGAAGCGCGCCTGCTGTGCGGCAACGCCGCGTTGTTCGATACGTTCCGCCAGCGCTACGACGCGCAGATGGACCCGCGCGCCTTTCTGGTCGCCAAGACGCTGGAGATGCGCCAGCGCCATACGAAATACGAAAACACCCCCTACGCGCTGGAGCCCAACTGCAAGGAGTCGCCTGGCGGCCTGCGCGACCTGCAGCTCATCCAGTGGGTGGCGCGCGCCGCGGGCCTGGGGCGCAATTGGCGCGAGTTGGCGGCCAGTGGCCTGGCCACACCGTTCGAGGTGCAGCAGATCGAGCGCAACGAGGCGCTGCTGTTCCTGATCCGCGCGCGCCTGCATGCGCTGGCCGGCCGGCGCGAAGACCGCCTGGTGTTCGATCTGCAGACCGCAGTGGCCGAGACCTTCGGCTACCGCTCCACCGCACCGGACGGCCAGCGCCTGGCGATGCGTGCCAGCGAGACGCTGATGCGCCGCTACTACTGGGCCGCCAAGGCCGTGTCGCAGCTGTGCCAGATCCTGCTGCTGGGCATCGAGGAGCGACTGAACCCCTCCACGCATGAACTGCGTCCGATCAACCCGCGCTTCTTCGAGAAGGCCGGCATGATCGAAGTGGCCAGCGACGACCTGTACGAAAGAGAACCCCACGCCGTCCTGGAAACCTTCCTGCTCTACGAGACCACCGTAGGGCTCAAGGATCTGTCGGCACGCACGCTGCGGGCGCTCTACAACGCGCGTGGCGTAATGGACAGTGAATTCCGGCGCGACCCCGCGAACCGCGCGCTGTTCATGCAGATCCTGCAGCAGCCCGCAGGCATCACGCATGCCATGCGGCTCATGAACCAGACCTCCGTGCTGGGCCGCTACCTGTGGCCCTTCCGGCGCATCGTGGGGCAGATGCAGCACGACCTGTTCCATGTCTACACCGTGGACCAGCACATCCTGATGGTGCTGCGCAACGTGCGGCGCTTTTTCATGGCCGAGCACGCGCATGAATACCCGTCGTGCTCGCAGCTCGCCGCTGGCTGGGACAAACCGTGGATTCTCTACATCGCTGCGCTGTTCCACGACATCGGCAAGGGGCGCGGCGGCGACCATTCACAGATCGGCGCGCAGGAAGTGCGGCGCTTTTGCCGCCAGCACGCGGCGCACGGCATCACGCGCGAGGACGCGCGGCTCATTGAATTCCTCGTGGCCGAACACCTCACCATGAGCCAGGTGGCGCAAAAGCAGGATCTGTCCGACCCCGACGTGATCGCCGCCTTTGCGCGCCGCGTGGGCAACGAGCGCTACCTCACCGCCCTGTACCTGCTCACCGTGGCCGACATCCGCGGCACCAGCCCCAAGGTGTGGAACGCCTGGAAGGGCAAGCTGCTGGAAGACCTGTACCACGCGACGCTGCGTACCCTGGGCGGGCGCGCACCCGACGCCGCCGCCGAGATCGAGGCGCGCAAACGCGAAGCGCTGGTGCTGCTGGCATTGGCCTCCCAGCCCCACGAGGCGCACAAGAAGCTGTGGGATACGCTGGACGTGAGCTATTTCATGCGCCACGAGGCGGCGGACATCGCCTGGCACACCCGCCACCTCTCGCGCCACGTGGGTGCCGGCAAGCCGGTGGTGCGCGCACGCCAGTCGCTGGCGGGCGAAGGCCTGCAGGTGCTGGTGTATGCGCCGGACCAAAGCGACCTGTTCATGCGCATCTGCGGCTACTTCGACCGTGCGGGCTTTTCCATCCTGGATGCGCGTGTGCACACCGCCAACAACGGCCATGCGCTGGACACCTTCCAGGTCGTTGCCTCCAGCCAGCCAGGCGCCTACCGCGAGCTCATTCACATGGTCGAGAACGACCTGCTGCGCGCCATCGAAGACCCGCGGCCGCTGCCCGAGCCTACGCGCAAGCGCGTGTCGCGTCGCGTCAAGAGCTTCCCCATCGCGCCGCGCGTCACGCTGCGCCCTGACGAAAAGGCCCAGCGCTGGCTCATCAGCATTTCCGCCAGCGACCGTGCCGGCCTGCTGTACCTGGTGGCGCGCGTGCTCTCGCGCCACGGCCTCAGCGTGCAGTTGGCCAAGGTGAGCACGCTGGGCGAGCGGGTGGAAGACGTGTTCCTGGTGCAGGGCCCGGAGATGCAAAACAACGCGCGGCAGATCCAGATCGAGACCGAGCTACTGCAGGCGCTGGCCGATCAATGACTATGATTTCGATAGCTGCTTGCGCTTGCCACAAGGGCGCTACAGCCTGATTGAGCGCTCAATCGTCTTCTACCGCACCAATCTCCGGAAACAACACCTCCGTGTAACCGAACTGCGTGAAATCGCGCACGCGCATTGGGTAGAGCTTGCCGATCAGGTGGTCGCACTCGTGCTGCACTACCCGCGCGTGGAAACCTTCCGCCACACGATCGATGGGCGCGCCCAGCAGATCGACGCCGCGGTAGTGGATGCGCGCAAAGCGCGGCACCTTGCCGCGCAGGCCCGGCACGGACAGGCAGCCCTCCCAGTCGTCCTCCTCGTCGGCGCCCAGCGGCGTGATCACGGGATTGATGAGCACCGTGGGCGGCACGATGGGGCGGTCGGGATAGCGCGGGTTGCGCTCGCCGGAGCCGAAGATCACCACCTGCCAATCCTCCCCGATCTGCGGTGCTGCCAGGCCCGCGCCGTTCACGGCCTGCATCGTCTCGCGCATGTCGTTCACCAGTTGGTGCAGCGCGGGCGTATCGAATGCGGTAACGGGTTGGGCCACCCGCAACAGTCGCGGGTCGCCCATCTTCAGGATGGTGCGGATGGTCATGGTGGGTCTGCGGGCTGCAGCCGCCAAGCGCAGGGCATGGCGAAAGGCATGGCGGCGTCCCTGCCTTGGAGCATAACGCCCGGCAACACCTGCACAATGGCAGGAATGTCTCCGCCGCCCGAGCCACTGCCGCCCGTCCCTGAGCAAGCGCCCCTGCCCGCGCTGGCGCGCTGGCTCTTGCTGGTGTTTGCCGCACTCTGCCTGGCGCTGGGGGTGATCGGCATCGTCGTGCCGGGCCTGCCCAGCACGGTGTTCATCCTCATGGCAGGCTGGGCGGCCGCGCGCAGTTCGCCGCGCCTGTACCGCTGGCTGTGGTTCCACCCGCTGTTCGGCTCCATGCTGCGCAACTGGGCCAACGGCGGGCGCGTGAGCCGCCATGCGAAGTGGAGCGCCACCTTCCTGATGGCCCTGTGCGCGCTGGTGCTGTGGGTGGTGCATATCCCGCGCTGGGCGTCCATCAGCGCGGTGGTCAGCATGGCCTGCGTACTGGTGTGGCTGTGGCTTCGCCCTGAGCCGCAGCGCTGACATCGCCCTTCGCATCCCTTGCACAGCACAGCGTCAAGGCGGCACTTTTTTATGTATATAATCTAAGTCTTGTTCCTCGATAGCTCAGTCGGTAGAGCGACGGACTGTTAATCCGCAGGTCCCTGGTTCGAGCCCAGGTCGAGGAGCCAAATTCCAAGCCTTGCAATTGCACAAGGCCTGCCAAAAACAAACACCGATCATTCCTCAATAGCTCAGTCGGTAGAGCGCCGGACTGTTAATCCGTAGGTCCCTGGTTCGAGCCCAGGTTGAGGAGCCATTTATTGATTTCTAGGCGTTTCACAAGATGCCAAAAAATGGGAAAAACCCAAAGAAATCAACGTCTTATCGGTGGTCAACGTGTCAGGAGGTGTTTTTGACCTCCTTGACATACCGCTTTAAGTGGCGGTACTTTCGACGGCATTTCTCAACTGCCGTCGATCACGTACCGTCATGCTTTCAGATACCGCCTGCCGTGCCGCCAAGGCACAAGAAAAGCCCGCCAAGCTCTCAGACTCTGGCGGGCTTTACCTGCTTGTCAACCAGGCTGGGAAATACTGGCGCTGGGACTACCGCCACGCCGGCAAGCGCAAGACCCTGGCCCTCGGCGTGTACCCCGGCGTCACGCTGGCCACAGCACGCAAGAAGCGCGACGATGCGCGCGCCCTGCTGGTCGAAGGGGTAGATCCTGGCGAGGCTCGCAAGGCACAGAAGGCGGCTTTGTTCGCCGATGACGAAAACACCTTTGAAGCCATCATGCGCGAGTGGCACGCGCTGCAAGCGCCGAAATGGTCACCGCGCTACGCTGAAAAAATGCTCGCGCGCTTCGTCCAGAACGTGTTCCCCTACATGGGCAGTGTGCCCATTGCCGACATGACGCCCTCGGCGCTACTGGCCGTCGTCCGAAAACTGGAGGCGCGCGGCCTCGGTGAAGTACCGTCACGCACACTAAGCGAGTGCGGCCAGGTCATGCGCTACGCAGTCGCCACTGGCCGCGCCGAGCGCGACATTACCGCCGACTTGCGCGGCGCCCTGGCGCCAATGCGGACAAAGCACCTCGCGGCCGTGACCGAGCCGGAGAAGGTCGGGCCGCTGCTGCGGGTGCTGGATGACTACGATGGCACGGCGACGGTGCGCTGTGCGCTGCGCCTTGCACCGCTGCTGTTTGTGCGTCCTGGTGAGTTGCGCTCGATGCGCTGGGCAGATATTGATTTTGAGGCGTGCGAATGGCGCTATCTGGTGACCAAAACGCAAACACGGCACATCGTGCCGCTGTCACGCCAAACGTTGGCTATCCTGGAGGAAATCAGGCCCATCACTGGGCGCGGGGTCTATGTCTTTCCCAGCGCGAGGACGATGAGTCCAGCCGCCAAAAGCCAACGCCCGATGAGCGATAACGCCATCCTCGCGGCCCTGCGGCGCGCTGGCATTGACAAAGACGAGATGACCGGCCATGGCTTCCGGGCTATGGCGCGCACCATCTTGGATGAGGTGCTGGGCTTTCGGCCTGACTTTATCGAACATCAGCTCGCGCACGCGGTGCGCGATCCCAATGGGCGCGCGTACAACCGCACGGCGCATTTGCCGGCCCGGCATGAAATGATGCAGCAGTGGGCCGACTACTTGGACAAGCTGAAGACCGGCGCCGATGTGGTCAAGCTGCGGGCCAATTCTTGAAGGGGGCTTCGATGCCCCTCCCAAGGGGCCTCCAAGGGCCTTCAAAGGGGGCGTCCGTTATGGCCACAGCTCATCTTTCAGCTTGCCAATAACAGCATTCAGGCCGTCGCGCTCGTCCTGGTCGAGTGCGTCTAGGCCACGGTCATAAGCGCCCAGTAGCGCGGCCATTTCGGCGGCGGCGATGCTCACGGTAACGGTGGCATCGCGGGCAATATGGGAGTAGTCGGCTTTGCAAAACATGGCGGCAAGTGCTTCGGTCATCGTTCGCCTTTCTGCCCTGCTGTTGAGATCGGGAGGGCACGGGATGACGCTGGAGATATGCACCAGCCGAAAAAAGCGGCCCGTGTGGTAGGCCAGCTCCAGGACGGCGCCGTCCACGGCTCGGACGGTGTAGATGCCGTCCTGGTAGACAACCTTGCTCCCTGTGGCGACGGCCCCCGTCATTGCTCGCCCTCCCGGCCATCAGCCGCCGCAGCTCGTCGCGCTGCCGCCGCCTTCATGGGGTCGCCTCAGAAAACGGAAAATAAAGCACGCTAAGCCGGTTGCAGCGGTCGTAGCGGCCTGAACTTGCCCGCGCCGATCTTGGCGCTGCTGCGCCAGAGGTAATCGCCGGTGAGGTTGATGTGCTCCCAACCGAGCGGCGACAGGTACTGCAACAGCGCGTCATCAACGGCATGGCCGTTGCCACGCAGCGCGTGCGCAGCCCGTTCCAGATAGACCGTGTTCCACAACACGACGGCAGCCGTTACCAGATTGAGGCCGCTAGCCCGGTAGCGCTGCTGCTCGAAACTGCGGTCGCGGATTTCACCCAGGCGGTTGAAAAACACTGCCCTGGCCAGCGCATTGCGCGCCTCGCCCTTGTTCAGGCCGGCATGCACGCGGCGGCGCAGTTCCACGCTTTGCAGCCAGTCCAGGATGAACAGCGTGCGCTCGATGCGGCCCAGCTCGCGGAGCGCCACGGCCAGGCCGTTCTGGCGTGGGTAGCTGCCGAGCTTTCGGAGCATCAGGGAGGCCGTCACCGTGCCCTGCTTGATCGAGGTGGCCAGCCGCAGGATTTCGTCCCAATGGGCGCGGACGTGCTTGATGTTGAGCGTGCCGCCGATCATGGGTTTCAGCGCGTCATAGGCGGCGTCGCCCTTCGGGATGTAGAGCTTGGTGTCGCCCAGGTCGCGGATGCGCGGCGCGAAGCGGAAGCCCAGGAGGTGCATCAGGGCGAAGACGTGATCGGTGAAGCCCGCCGTGTCGGTGTAATGCTCCTCGATCCGCAAGTCGGACTCGTGGTACAGCAGGCCGTCGAGCACGTAGGTCGAATCGCGCACGCCGACGTTCACGACCTTGGTGTGAAATGGCGCGTACTGGTCAGAAATGTGGGTGTAGAACGTCCGCCCTGGGCTGCTCCCGTATTTCGGGTTGATGTGGCCGGTGCTCTCGGCCTTGCTGCCGGTGCGGAAGTTCTGGCCGTCCGACGATGAGGTGGTGCCGTCGCCCCAGTGCTCGGCGAAGGGATGGCGGAACTGTGCGTTGACCAGATCGGCCAGCGCCGCCCCGTAGGTTTCGTCGCGGATGTGCCAGGCTTGCAGCCAAGCCAGCTTGGCGTAGGTCGTGCCGGGGCAAGACTCCGCCATCTTGGTCAGGCCCAGGTTGATCGCGTCGGCGAGGATCGTGGTCAGCAACAGGTTCTTGTCTTTGGCCGGGTCGCCCGATTTCAGATGCGCGAAATGCCGAGTGAAGCCCGTCCATTCGTCCACCTCCAGCAGCAGTTCGGTGATCTTGACGTGCGGCAGGATCATTGCCGTCTGGTCGATCAGCGCTTGGGCGGTGTCGGGTACCGCCGCGTCGAGCGGCGTGATCTTCAAGCCTGACTCGGTGATGATGGCGTCCGGCAGCTCGTTGGCCGTCGCCATACGGTTGACGGTGGCAAGCTGTGTTTCCAGCAGCGTCAGCCGGTCGTTCAGGTACCGGTTGCAGTCGGTGGCCACGGCCAGCGGCAATTCGCTGGCCTGCTTGAGGCTGGCGAATTTCGCGGGCGGCACCAGGTAGTCCTCGAAGTCCTTGAACTGGCGCGACCCCTGCACCCAGATGTCGCCGGAACGCAACGCGTTCTTCATCTCCGACAGCGCGCACAGTTCGTAGTAGCGCCGGTCGATGCCGGTGTCGGTCATGACCAGCTTCTGCCAGCGCGGCTTGATGAACTCGGTCGGCGCGTCGGCGGGCACCTTGCGGGCGTTGTCGCTGTTCATGCCGCGCAGCACCTCGATGGCGTCGAGCACGTCCTTCGCGGCGGGAGCGGCCCGCAGCTTGAGCACGGCAAGGAATTCCGGCGCGTAGCGGCGCAGCGTGGCGTAGCTTTCGCCGATGCGGTGCAGGAAATCGAAGTCCTCGGGCTGCGCAAGCTTCTGCGCTTCGGTGACGCTCGCCGTGCATGACAAAGACGGTGCCGAAGACATGCTGATGGGCCACTGAGAGGAAACAGGATCATGAAGAACGAAAACAAAGTGCTGGCCTGCGTGGATCAATCCCACTTCGCCGATTACGTGGCCGACTACGCCGCATGGGCCGCTCGCCGAATGGACGCGCCGCTGGAGTTTCTGCACGTCATCGACCGCCACCCCGAGCAGGGATCGGGCGAAGATCACAGCGGTGCCATCGGCATTGACGCCCAGGAAAATCTGCTGACCAAGCTCACCGCCGAAGACGAGGCCCGCACCAAGAATGCTCGCGAGCAAGGCCGCATCTTCCTGAACCGACTGCGCGAACGGGCCACCGCTGCCGGTGCCGCGCTGGTCGATGTTCGCCAGCGGCACGGCGAACTTGAAGCAACGCTGGCCGAACAGGAAGACGGCGTGCGCCTGCTGATACTCGGACGCCGTGGCGAAGCCGCAGAAGCCACACAGCGCGACTTGGGCCGCAATGTGGAGCGGGTGGTACGTTCGCTGCACAAACCGATCCTGACCGTGACCGAAGGCTTCAAAGAGCCGCAGCGCGTGATGATCGCCTTCGACGGCGGTGTCGTGACCCGGCGTGGCGTCGAAATGGTCGCTGGCAGCCCGCTGTTCCGAGGTTTGCCTATCATCCTGCTGATGTCGGGGAAGAAAAGCCAGGATGCACCCAAGCAGCTTGATTGGGCCAAGACCACCTTGGAATCGGCTGGCTTCGACGTCACCGCCTCACTGATCCCCGGCGATGCGGAAAGCATCATCGCCAAGACGGTCAAGGAGCAGTCCATCGACATGCTCATCATGGGCGCATTCGGTCACTCGCCGCTGCGCACTTTGATGTTCGGCAGCAAGACCGCTGACCTGCTGCGTTCCTCGACCATCCCCACGCTTCTACTGCGATAGCGAAGGAGTCGCCTCAATGGACATGGAACAGTTCCGCGCTCGACTGCTGATCGAGCAAAGGGAAACCGTTGAGGCAATCCAGCAGGCTCAACAGTCCGCCGCGCCGGTCGAGCTGGATCAATCCTGTGTCGGTAGGGTGTCGCGTATCGACGCCCTCCAACAACAGGCTCTTGCCCAAGGATTGCGGGAGCGGCTGACCATTCGCAAGCGCAAGGTCGAAGCTGCGCTGGCCCGCCTCGACTCTGGCACCTATGGGCTGTGCTGCGCCTGTCACAGTGATTTGGAGCCGGAACTGTTGAACGCCGATCCTGCTGTTGTGTTCTGCCAGGAATGCGCGACAGCGCGTCAATGACAAAGCCGTATTGATGCCCAACGGCGGAGCCGTTTTGCCTTAACGTGCTTTATTTTCCGTTTTCTGAGGCGACCCCTTCATGCGCTTGTCCTGCTGGCGCTCCTGCCAGCGACGGCGCAGCAGGCGCCAGGCGCGCACGTACTGCATCAGCATTCCGCGAACCAGCACGAAAGCGACTTTGAGAATCATCAGCAGCACGCCGCCGATGACTTTGAAAACCAGTCCGAAGACCGCGACGAACATTTCGATAAGTAGAAGCAGGCCCATTTCGTTTCTCCCGGTGTTGATGACTTCAGCAGTTCGCGGCCACGCCGCGCCCCTGCTTTTGGGTGAGCCTCGCGGGGGCCGCCCGAAGGGGGCGGTCAAGGCCCGCAGGGCCGCGAAGTGCCTTTTGTGGGGTTCTTGCTTGTGTGGTCATGGTTCGCCTTTCTGTCTAGTGAATTCCTGCTTTTCGGAGCCGCCTCACTGAAAAGCTGTGGAGAGCGTGCCCCGCAGGGGATGCCGAGTTGCAGCCGGCGTGACAGCCTGCGCGTAGCGCCCCGCAGGGGGCGGGAGGGAGGGATAAATAGGGAGCGAAGCGACCGGTTTATGCTCACTCCCGACAGGCTGGCGCGACGGTTGCAAATGCGAGGCAAGCTCGTAGCAGCTTGGGCGGCTCCGAAAAGCAGGAATTCACGGCGGGCGCGCTGTGATGCACAAGCCCGCAAGGCGAAAGCGCCAGCGCTGCAGCGTTGCTCTTTGTCTGCGCAGTCCCTGCAAGGGGCTGCGCCTGGCTGAATGCGAAGAAGCCGGGAGTTGCGCGCAGCGTGTCTCCCGGCTCTGTGTTGCGCCTGCAGGCGCTGCTACTTCTTCGGAAGCGTTGGCTTGCCGGCCTTGCGCACGACCTCGCCGCGCAGGTTCTTCGCGCCATGCATGATGCCGCTGGCCACGGCGCCCGCGCCGCTGCCGCCGCCACCAATCAGGCTGCTGGCGATGTCTTCGGACTTCATCAGGAAGTACGCGACAAAAACGATCACCGCCACCGACGACATGAACGCGCCGGCCCTGACCATCAATTCCATGAACCACGGCAATTCGGGATCGGCGCCGATGGTCGCCATCTGGGCGGCAAAGTCACCGATGACCCCCGCGCCCAGCGTGGCCAGCGTCACACCAACGACCAGCGAAACGCCATTGGCCAGCATGAACCTGAGCCAGTTGTGAAAGAGATGGCTCATCGGCTGCCAGGGCAGCCAGGCCACCAGCAGCGGGCCGAAGATCACACCCAGTTGCAGGGCCAACAGGGGGCCATAGAGGGCCAGCAGTAGCGCGAAGCTGACCAGGCCGGAGATGAAGAAAAGGATCACGTCGAAGGCAACCTGGGTGAGACTGCCGATAAGCGCCTTTCCGATACTGGCATCGCCCGTGATGAAGTCCCACGCCTTTGACCAGGCGCTTTTGCCGTCGTCCTTCTGCGCGCTCGGGAACATCGCGGTATTGAGCTTTTCGATTGCCGTCTTGACGGCATCCCCGGCGCTGCCGCCGCCTGCCGCGCTGGTAATCGGCGCGGTTAGCTCTGTCGTAAAAAACTTCGTCGTGGTCTGCATCCACGGCGTCCAGTTCAGCAGCAGCGCAAGCGGAAGGATCAGCACCAGCGCGCCCCGCGTCACGCGCGAGAGTGCGTCGGATAATCGCTGGGCAGCTTGAGCGTTGGCGCCGCGTCCTTGTGCTCCACGGCAGCATTGCGGGCGTCACGGAATTTCGCATCTCCCTCGGCGCGCTGCTGCTCGCGCTCCTGCGTGCGCTGAGCCTCCATCGCCGCATTCGCGTTGGCCTGGGCGATCGAGCTGGAGATGTCCCCCAGTAACGCCTGAACCTGCATGTTTTGGCTCGCCAGGGCTTGCAGGCCGCCCACGTTGGAATTGATGCCGCGCACCGTCGTCGCCTGCTTCTGCACGTCCGCGGCCGTCTTGGAAAGCCGGTTGCTTGTTCTGCTTGTAGTCGTCGCGCGCAGCCATGATCCAACGCTCGCCAGCGCTGGGCGCGCGTGGGCCTGCGTTGGCGGCGGCGTGTTGGCTCTCGGGGTTGGCCATGTCAGCACCCCCACGGGTGACGATGGTTGCGCGCTTGGTGGTCAGGCCCAGCGTAGCGGCCTGCCGCAGCTCTACGGACTGCGGCCCGCGTGCGTGCAGGTCGCGGTGATACGTGCGCCCGTCCCGATACTGCAAAAAGCGGTCGCCCTGGCTGTTGTACTCCCACCGGGCGCGGCCTTTCTCAATGTCGCGGTTGATCTTCGCCGCCTGGGGCATCGTGCCTCCGGTCTTGAGCGCTGCGCGTGCTAGATCCGCGTCGTGCTCGCGCTGCTCGGGCGTGCGCCGGTCGCGTATCAGCTCACGCGGCTGCTGCGCCTGTTGCGGCCTGCGCTCTGCGGCGCGCTCGGCTTGGTCGCGCTGGTAGTCCTGCGCGCGGTCGCGGTCGCGGTCTGCCCATGCTTCATGCTCCTGACGGCGCTCCGCGTCGGTCTGCGGGCGCCGTGGCTGCTCGTCGTCGTGCTCTTGCTCGGCCTGTTTGCCCTTGGCTGCGGCGCCACCCTCGGGGCCTGGCCCGTCGTGGCCTGGCGGCTGGGCGCGCTCATAGTCGGCGCTGGTGTCCTTGTCGCGGGCGCGGCTCATCTCCTTATGCAGCTCGTCGCGTTGCGCGTTGGTGTGGTGGTAGCTCATGGCCTCGCGGTGGCGACTGGCTGCAACGTAGCTCAGGCTGCGGTCGCTCATGGCGCTGTCGTGCGCGACGTGGGCACGGTCAACGGTCACGCCCTGGCTTTTGTGGACTGTGGCGCAGTAGGCGTGATCGAGGGCTTTGTATTGCTTCTGGCTGATGCTCTGCTCCTTGCCGTCCCCGTCGCGCTTGAGGGTCAAACGGCCGTCTTGGGCGGCGGTGACAGTCCAGGTTTGGCCGTTCTTCAGATCTAGGCTGCGGTCGTTCTTGAGCGTGATAACCCGGTCGCCCACGGCAAACGCCTGGGCGCGCTCCGCGCTCTCGGGCGTGCGCTGGGTCGTGAAAGTGCGGTCGGGGCCGTGCAACAGGCCGGCGTCCCTGGCCTGGGCGCGTGCGGCCTGATTGATGGCCTGCACTTCCTGGCGACGGGCGGCCAGGCTGATTGAGGTCTTCCCCTCCCGCAGGTCGTTGACGACGTTGCGCGCGATGGCCTCGCGCATATGCTCGGGCGTGGCGTGCTCACGCAGGTAGCCGCGCTCCTGCATAGTCTGCAGCGCCTTGCCGGCCTCGCCGTTCTTGAGGTCGGTCACCATCTGGCGGTCTGCCTCGTGGTGCTGGCGGCGGATCTCGGTCATCTCTGCGGCCTGGCCGGCTGCGGTCTTCATGCTGCGCATGGCTCCGCCTGCGTCCACTGGCTGAAGTTGCCGGGTGTCACCGACAAGCACCACCTTGGCGCCGGCCTGCTGCGCCTGGTCGCACAGGCGCGACATGAGGCGAGAGCCTGCCATGCCGGCTTCGTCCACGACGACGACGGTTTGCTTGTCTAGCTGCAGCTCGCCGCGCTCGATGCGCTGCAGCGTGCCGTGAATCGTGTCCGACTTGATCCCGCTGCCTTCCTCTAGGCCGCTAGCGGCCTTGCCGGCCAGGGCGCAGCCGACAACGCGGGAACCGCTGGCCTCCCAGGCTTCGCGGGCGGCGCCCAGCATGTAGGACTTGCCCGCCCCGGCCGTGCCTTCGACAACCGCAAAGCTGTTGCGACTGTCGGTAATGTGGCGCATGGCCTGCGCCTGGTCGTTTGAGAGCCCTTTCTTTTGAATTAGGTCTTCGACGTTGCGCGAATCCGCGCGGGCGTCGGTTGGCGTGTGCGCAGCGGCTTTGGCATATTGCGCCAGGCCGGTTTCGATTTCGAGCATTTCGCGGCTGGTAAAACGGTCGTTGCCCTCCTTGTCTTTTAGGCGCACCAGCTCCCCGGACTGCTCCAGCTCGCGCAGCTCTGACAGTGCCGCTTTAATGTCTTGGCCATTGACCTGGGCGCGTTCAAATGCGGCTCGCTCCAGTTGTGCGCGGCTGAGGGTTGAGGCTTCGCTGAATGCGGTTTCGTGCAGCTGCGCGGGCGGCTCTTTGCCCTGGCTAGCCTGGTGCGACTGGTCGCGCAGAGATTCGACGTTGAACCCGTTTTCTGCTGCTGCTTCGCGGGCGGCATTAAATGCTGTCTCGCGGGGGCGCTCGCCCTTCATTTCGCGCGTGGCCAACTGGTGCATTTCCCGGGCTTTGTCGCTTTTCATTCCGGTCTGCGCCTGGCGCTCGGCGATTTGTGCGGCCCTGGTGGAAAGCTGCTGTTCCAACTCTTTCGGGAATCCGTCAAGGCGAAACGATTTGCCGTCTTTCTCGATTTGGAAACCCAGCTTTTCCAGCTCGTGGGCAAACTCGGCACGATAGGCGGTGCCGATGGTGTGTGCATAGCGGGTGTCGAAATCGACGCGCTTGCCGTTCTCACTGATATTCATCACAACGCAATGCGTGTGCAAATGCGGCTCGCCTGCGCGGTTGCTGCTGTGTTCAAACGTGGCGGCGGCGATTTCGTGATGGGGGACTTTGATTGCCCCGGCGTGTCCCTCGCGCTGGATGAATGCGCCCCCGGTTTGCTCGGCGTATTCGATTGCCGATTCAATGGCGCGTTGGTGTGCCGCGCTGATTTCCCTTTGCAGCTCGGGCGATGCACTCGCCCAGGCGACGGAAACGGATTTGGGCGCGGAAAATGTCAGGTCATAGCCTGGCTTGTGGCGTTCATCCCCGGCGTTGTTGGAAAACGGATTGCCGGTTTTAGGGTCGTAGCCCTTCAGCGCGCTTTCGATCTCGCCACGATGAACGATGGAATCTTTGAAGCCCAGGCGCTCGGAGAATGCGCCAATCCATTTTCCGTTGGGTTCGTCGTGTTGCTTAGCGTTGGGGTCTTCTGCGCCCAGCTGGTAGCCCTCGTAATATGCTGCGACTTTGGAAACGCCGCCACCAGATTTAATTGATTTCATCGAAAGCATGGTTATTCTCCTTGAGCTTGATCTGCTGGATTTGCGGATTCAATCGGCAGAGCGAGAGGCATTTGCTTGGCTTCATCCTCGCGCTGCAGAATTTCACGCAACCGGCTTGCGCTGATGTTGTGCTTGTTGATCAGACTGATGATTTCCTTATGGCGTGCGGCCTGCGTATCTTTCTTGGCCTTCTCTATCTTGGCGTCCAGTTCGGCCAGCTGTGACTTCATGGCGTCGCGTTTGGCTTTGATTTTGTCGATGTTCATGATTGCTCGCTGTTGATTCAAATGGATTAACCTGCGGGTTTGATCCTGGGGAACTTCGCAAGGTCGGCGCCAGGTGCGGGGCCAAACTTGGTTTTGTCTTCTGGATCGGGCCAAACTTGATATTGAATAAAATATCGGTGCGCCAAGCGCAGCAAATAAACTTCTTCGGCCTCTCCGTCGCGTTTTATCGAATTCCCCGCCAGGTCGCGGGCGCGATATTCGCGGAAAGTCGGGATGCGCAGGAACTCATTCAAGTTCGTGAGAAGCAGGGTAAATGCTGAAGCTGAATCATTGAGGGCCATTTGCATATCACGCTGCCCAGCCTCCAGCGCCACCAAGCGCGATTCGTCCATGGGCGGTGCTGGTGTGGCGACGGGTAGGCCGATGGGCGCTTGTCCGCCCAGGGCCACGGCGCGCAGGTAATCGGTTTTCGATAGGCGCAGGGTCTTGCAAATGCGCTCGATTTCGGTCATTTCGTCGCCGTCCAGGCGGAACGTGATAACGTGTTTTTTGCTCATGCGGGCATCCCTTCGTGTAATACGGCGCAAACCCGCGCCGCTACTACACTTCTGCAGTTCGCGGACATTTTTTGTAATGCGGGCGTGGCGCAAACGTAGGACGCGCAAACCCGCTCCGGCATTGGGCACAGCACCTAAAGCGCCTGCACCCTTGGTGGGTAGGGTGCATACCTTGATACTGAGTTTCTTGCTTCTCCACGGACTGCCTGGGAAGTCCAAAAGAAAAGCCCAGCGCAAAGGCTGGGCGAGGGGTGAAAAGGATAATCAGATCACGTCGTCGGATTCGACGCCGGGCAAATCTGAATCGCTGACGGCGGTATTCTCTGTCTCTGTCGGCTTTTGAATCTCTGCGGGTTTTGCTGGTGCCGCGATCTTGATTTCCTTGCGGGTCGTGGCCTGGAAGTGCTCGGCGACTTTATGGCGCTCCATCCATTCGACTTCAATCGGCGCCGCTGGAATGTCGCCCGCGAAATTCAGAATGCCGTAGAGATCGGGGAAGTTCATAATCTCGCCGGTCATCACGATTCGATCTGTCGTGATTTGCTGGCTCCAGTTCTCGGATTTGCTGCCGCCAATTTGCATGCTCTGCGACGATTCACCGCCGCTTTGAATAACGCGGCTGATTTGCTGGTCGCCCAGGAGGCGAGACATAATATCCGCCGTGTCTGGATCGGGAACCCGGAAAACAATCTGAGAAGACAAGCAAGACATTAGCGTCGATGCGTCATTGACGCCATAGGCGCTCTTGAGCTGGGAAATCGTCTGCACGCCAATAATCGCACGGCCTCCGTTTTTACGGGCCTTCGTCAGAAAATCGAGAATCGAAGAAATCCGGCCAACGCTGGCGAATTCGTCAATGATCAGCCAGAATTTGCGGTTGTTGTCCGCCTCCAGCGAGAGAATCGACTTGCTGACAATATCGGTCATCGCCGCGATGATTGGGGCGACGGTGCTGATTTGTTTGTCGGGGTAGTTGAAAAATAGCCAGTTCTTGGCGCCGTTGTCTTCAACAATTGATTTGAGGGAGAATCCATTGTTCGCGCCTGCTGCGGGGTCGAGGTATTGGAAGGGTGAAATGTAGGTGCCGACGATGCCGCGAATGCTGCCGAACATCTTTTCATTGCCTTCGGCCACCAGCGGCTGCGCCGGGGTGCCCTCAAATACCATCCGCAATTCCTCGATATTGGCAATGATTGCCAGTCGAAAAATATCGAAGTTCGTCAGATCGTTTTGCCAGCAGTGTTTGAGAACCGCGCTCGTGATGACCTGGGCATATTGATTCCATTCCTTGGAGCCGCCATCGCCATCGGGAACGATGGATTTTGCAATCAGGTCGGCATCCCAAGGGCCTTCCATTTCTGCCAGCGGTGACCAACTGACGGCGCGTGAATCCAGCGGATTCAGGATAATGTCGCCGCGTTCTTCGTCGTAATAATTTTTGAGGAAGTTTCCGCCCGCGTCGGCAATAAAAACCCGGTCGCCACGCGCCGCAATACCATCCAGCATTTCGGAGATTGCCACAGACTTACCGACACCAGTTGAACCCGCCAGCATGAAATGGCGGGCTTCCAATCGCTCAGGGATTTTCTGGCCGCCCACGGTGAGGGAACCGGATTCTTTTTTGAGAATCTTTTGCAGCTGCTGGCCGTTCACGAGTTTCGCCCCGCGAATGTATTCGCCCCCTGCGCTACCCGAAGTCTCGCCAAAGCTGATGCCGATTTTTCCGAGGCCGCCACGAAACTTATTAAAAATATTGATGGGCGCATAGAAAAATAGCCCAAGGCCGACAGCTGCGGCAAGCAGCAGTTTGCCGATGCTATATGCCTCTTTGCCCTCAAAGGCAATGACAACCGAAGCCACGGCCAGCGCGGCGGCGAAGTGGCGTAGGTACATCAATACGCGATTTTCTCGCCCGCGCAGCACCCAAAATGCGGCAGCAGCCAGGATTGCAGTAATGGAATACAACAGGATATTGGTCATTTGAAAATCTCACTTCTTGAAAATGAAAAGAATCGGAGGGAGTCCGCCTATCAATGCCCCCAGCGCTGCGGCCAACTTGAATTGAAATAGTCCTTCTTGATATTGCGGATTGGTGAACAGCTCACGGAAAAAATTGGTGTAGTAGCCGAAGCTGGCAACCTGCCAGCTTGTATGCCTGAACATGAAAATGACCACGGCGGCCACAGCGCCCGCCAGGGCCAGGACTGCGGCCCACTTGAGAAGCCACCAGGCTTCGCCGACTTCTTGACGCACCATGCGCGCCCTCCTTTCTGTAGGTGCCGCCCTGAACTGCCAGGGCTGCTATCTACTTCTGCAGTTCGCGGACATAAATTGGGCGCCGGGCACAAAAAGATGGAGAAAGGGGAAGGCCCGCAGGGGCGGGCCGGGGGCAGCACGCGCGGGCGCGGCCTGGTGCCAGGTGGCCACGGCCACGGCCAGGGGCTTGGATGGTGCTGGGAAGGGGCATCGAAGGGGCTTCAATGGCCCTTCTGCTTTTCCCCTGGGTGGAAAGCGCTTGCGATTCCGATTGCCGTTTCCGATGGGCTTTCGGCTTCGGATGTTGGTTTGCTACTTCCGAAACCGATTTCTGATTCCGAATCCGAATCGGATTCGGAAATGGATATGGCGGGTGTTGGTCGGGGTGTTTGTATCGCTGCGCCGCCGCCTTGGCGTGGCTTTCCCTCTGAAAATGCCTTGGCTTGGCTGTATTTCATATCGTATTGATACGATACGTTATATGAATCAATCTGAATCGGATGTTGGTTTCGGAGGTCTATTTCGGAATCGGAATCGGAAACACATATCCGAAAGCGACTGCGGAAAGCGGGTTCGGAAGCTGGTTGATCAGGGCGCGGGCAGGCCGGGCGGGGGCACCGGCACCAGGCCACGCGGCGGGCCATGGCCGTGCGGCTGGTCGGCAGAAACGGCAGGGCGCGGCCGGGCGGGCTGGCATGGGCAATGGGGGCGCGCTGGTGGCCGGGCGCCCTGTGCCGTGGGGCACGTCGCGCGGCGGGGCGGGGACATGGGACGCTGCCCCATTCTGCAAACCCCCAGGAAGGCGCCAAATCGGGCGCTGGAGGGCCTTTGTGTGGTGCGCGCGTGGGTGGTGGCTTCGGCGTCAGAAAAGCCCGTACAGGCGCCGTAACGCCCTGCTGCTGGTCTTCTTGCGCAACTGCTCCCGTAGGCCCGCCCCTGCGGGCCTGTTCACATCCAGTCGCGCGGCGTGACCCACGGCATAGGGCACCCGGCCACTAGCGCGCCCGCAGCGGGCTTAGGGCGTCCCGCTGGATCGAACCCTGAGCTATGCCGCAGGGCTCCGGCCCGTGGTGGCGGCCGCCGTGGATCTTGGCCTGCAGGGCTGCGATTGCCGCTTTGCCGGCCGCTAGGCCCTCTGGGGTCGTCAGCCCTCGAGGCTCGGGTTTGTAGACCTCCACGGGCGCCGGTGCAGGCGCGGCACTGGCTGGCCGCGTGAGTTCACCAGCGGCGGCGCGCTCGGCCAGGCTTAGGGCGTAGCCTTCCGGGGCCTCGACCTTCCTCTCAGCCGCCAGGGCGGGCAGTTGCTCCAGCAGCAGGGCCAGCCACGCGACTTGTTCAGCCGCGGCACCCTCGACCAGCCTGGCAACTCTACGGCCAGTCGCCGGGGACAGCTTGGCTTTGCAGGCCGCCTGGTACACAAAATTTTCATCGTGACCACCACCTGCAGCCGGCAGGCTGCCGGTCTGCTGCTCCCCCTGCGCGTGTGCGTGTGCGTGTGCGCGCGGGGGTGGTGGTGTTTGAATAAGTTCTTCGTCGCCTAAGTCCTTCGTATCCTTTGTTCTTCGTAGCTTCGCGTTTGCCGTCTTCGGGTTCGCCGTCTTCGTGTTTCCCGAACTCGGCAAATCCGCAGAAATTGCCGGTTTGTTTGCGTTTTTTTGCGGGAAATTGGCGGCCTCGGGGGTGTCAGTGACGTGCCACACGACGCGCTCAAAGCGCCCGCCGTCGCGTCGCCGCTCGATCCAAAGGTAGCCAGCTGTCTCCAGCTCGGCGAGGCCGGCGCGCGTGCTGTCTCGCCCGTCTGTCTTTTGGTCTGCAAGGTGCGACAGACGGACGCGCCAGTCCTGTGGCAGGCCCAGGAGCCAGCACAGAATGGGCCTTAATCATCTCCTGGAGAGTGGGCGGCAGCCCGGCCAAGGCGCGGGCATTGAGGCCGGCGCCCTGCAGCGCCTGGGGCAGCTTTTTCAGGGGGCGGCTCATGCTGCACCCCCTTGCGCTGCTGCGGCAACCTTGCGCGGGCGCCCCGGGCCGCGACGGCTGGGAGTGACCTCCTGTGCCCGCGCCGCCGCCGTGGCGGCCTGCGCCAGCGCCTGCGCCTGCGCCGCCGCCGTGGCGGCTGCGCTCGACTCTGCTTGCCTGGAAAACCAGGCGTCCACCTGGGTGTCAATCCAGAAAATTCCCCTGCCAATTTTCACTGGCTGGGGGAAACCTATTTCTGGCTGGTCGAGCCAGCGCAAAAGCGCGCTGCGCGAGACCTTGCCGCGCTGCAGCACCTCGGGAAGTTTCAAAAAATTCATTTCCTTGTCCCTGTTGGGGCAAGGCCGCAAGCTATGATTTTGCTAGCGGGTGTGGAGGCGCTGCGGCCTCGATGGCACCGTCACCCCGCCAGCACGGCGCGGGGGATGGGCAGGAGGCGTGGGGAGAGGTTGAGGCCGGCGCAAGCGGCCGGCAGGCGCGGCGGGATCGCCGGGCGGGCCAGGGTATCCAGCCGACGCGCAGCAAGGGCGCCAGCTGCTTCAAGGCGCGCGGCCAGCAGGATCAGGGATGCAAGACCAAGGCCCAGCACCTGGCCAGCCTCCAAGGGCGCAGTGAAGCCGCGCAGACCAAGGGCGCGGCGCAGTTCAGTCAGCCAACCAAGGAGCTGCGGGCGCGATGGCAACACCTGTCCCACCTCGGCCAAGGCAAAAGACCACAAGCAGCCCGACTCGCCGCTAGGGTCATCCCCTGCGTCCAGCCTTGCCAAAAATGCTTGTGTGTCCATGTTTCATAGTGTCTTCTAAAAACTTCTTTGTGTCAAGAAGTTTTTTTGAATTTGTTCAATGAAAACAAAGACATACGATAGTTTTTGCCCGGACTTTTGTTCATCGCGTACGCATCTTGGGTTGGCGTTCTGACGGTACTTTTGGCGGTATTTAATTTGCCAATAATTGGCAAAATATAAGCAATTCAATAACTTGTGTTGATGAATTCGACCCAGGTTGAGAGCCATTCAAGGCCATTCCAACATCTGTTGGGATGGCCTTTTTGCTGGGCGCTGACCTTGCGCTAGGGCAAAAAAACCCGCCGACCAGCGGCGGGCCCAGTCACGCACCCGTGGTTGGCGGGGCGCTTACATGTGGTCGATCATCACCTGCCCGAAGCCCGAGCAGCTCACCTGCGTGGCCCCGTCCATGAGGCGCGCAAAGTCATAAGTTACCTTCTTGCTCTGGATGGCCTTCTCCATGGAACTGATGATCAGGTCGGCCGCCTCGGTCCAGCCCATGTGGCGCAGCATCATCTCGGCCGAGAGGATCTCGGAGCCCGGGTTGACATAGTCCTTTCCCGCGTACTTGGGGGCCGTGCCATGGGTGGCCTCGAACATCGCCACGCTGTCGGACAGGTTGGCACCCGGGGCGATGCCGATGCCGCCCACCTGCGCCGCCAATGCGTCGGAGATGTAGTCGCCATTCAGGTTCAGCGTGGCGATCACGCTGTACTCGGCCGGGCGCAGCAGGATCTGCTGCAGGAAGGCGTCGGCGATGCTGTCTTTGATGGTGATGTCCTTGCCGGTGCGGGGATTCTTGATGCGCATCCACGGGCCGCCGTCGATCAGCTGCGCGCCAAATTCCTGGGCTGCCAGTTCATAGCCCCAGTCACGAAAGCCCCCTTCGGTGAACTTCATGATGTTGCCCTTGTGCACCAGGGTCACGCTGGGCCGGTCATTGTCGATGGCGTACTGGATGGCCTTGCGCACCAGGCGCTGCGTGCCCTCGCGCGACACCGGCTTGACCCCGATGCCCGACGTTTCAGGAAAGCGGATCTTCTTGACGCCGAACTCCTCCTGCAAGAACTTGATGAGCTTCTTGGCCTTGTCCGACTCGGCCTCAAACTCGATGCCGGCATAGATGTCCTCGGAGTTCTCGCGAAAGATGACCATGTTGGTCTTCTCGGGCTCACGCACCGGCGAAGGCACGCCCTTGAAGTAGCGCACCGGGCGCAGGCAGACGTACAGGTCCAGCTCCTGGCGCAGCGCCACGTTCAGCGAACGGATGCCGCCGCCCACGGGCGTGGTGAGCGGCCCCTTGATGGAAACCACGTAGTCGCGCACGGCGTGCAGCGTCTCTTCGGGCAGCCACACGTCGGGGCCATAGACCTTGGTGGCCTTCTCGCCGGCATACACCTCCATCCAGTGGATCTTGCGCTGCCCGCCATAAGACTTTGCCACAGCCGCATCCACCACCTTGAGCATCACGGGCGTGATGTCCATGCCCGTGCCATCGCCCTCGATGAACGGGATGATGGGCTGGTGGGGCACGTTCAGCGACATGTCGGCGTTGACGGTGATCTTCTGGCCCTGGGGCGGAATCTGGATGTGCTGGTAGCTGGTCATGAAGCGGGTCTCCTGTAGGTGCGTGCGCAAGGCGGCGGGCTGCTCGCGCAGGAACGGGCCCAAAGATTCTAGGGCAAGGCTGCAGGGTGGCCCGCCCTGCAGCGCATGTCGGCCCGGCATGATGACCCGCGGAGGGGCGCTGTCAACGCGCGCTCCGGGAAGCCGTTGAGACAGGGCGTGCAACAGGCTCCGCGGCCGACGCACGCATCCGTGCCATGCGGCCTGGCCGCCTGGCGTATACCGGTTACCGACCCTTCCAAGGAATTGGCACATATGAAAAAACTCCTCGCTATCCTGGCCGGCGGTCTGCTCGCAACGGGGGCCTTCGCGCAAGCGACCCCTGCCACGCCCGCAGTTCCCGCCACCCCGGCCGTTGTGGCCGCCCCCGACACGGCCGCCCCTGCGGCCGCCGCACCGGCTCCGGCCGCCGCCACCAAACCCGCCAAGCTGCGCAATCACCACGCCAAGGCGCCCGCCAAGCACAAGAGCGCCAAGGTCGCCAAGAAGACCGCCAAGCGAAGCAAGACGGCCGCCTGATTGCCGCGGCCACTGCTGAACAGCCCGCTTCGGCGGGCTTTTTGTTGCCTGCTACGCTCGGGGTTCCGCATTGCCCCTGCCAACCCATGTCTTCCATGCCCATGTTTTCGCTCACCGCATCTGCCATGCCCATCGCGCGATTGCTGCGCAGCTTTCTGTCTCCCCTGCTGGCATACGGCGTGGCCTTAGGCCTGTGCGCAGCCGCGGCGGCGCAGGGTGTTCCGCAAATGAACCTGCCGCGCGTGGAGCTGCAGGCAGGCATGCACCGCATCGACGCCCAGGTCGCCACCGCGCCGCAGGAGCGCCAAGTCGGCCTGATGCACCGCCGCGACATGCCCATGCACGAGGGCATGCTGTTCGTCTTCGAGCAGCCGGCCACGCAATGCTTCTGGATGCGCAATACGCTGCTGCCGCTCACCGCGGCCTTCGTGGCCGACGACGGCACCATCGTGAACCTGGTGGACATGCAGCCGCTGTCCGAAGAATCGCACTGCTCCAAGCGGCCGGTGCGCTTCGTGCTGGAGATGAACCAGGGCTGGTTCGCCAAGCGCGGGCTGAAGGCGGGCAGCAGGCTCAGCGGAAAACCGTTTGCGCAGCGGTAGCGCGCTATTTATTCAGGAGCTGGCAGCGCTTTCCCCGCAAGGATTTCATGAAATATTTACCTTGAAACCATTGCGTATCAAGCGCGAATAGCTTCATTTTTCATAGCACCATAGTCCGCGATGGCGAGACCCCCCGGAGGCCGGACAAAAAGAAACCGGCCTCCCCTTGCGGGAAGGCCGGTCACGGCCGGGTGCCAACGGCCGGGATGACACCCAGCCGGTGCTCCGTCAGGCGAGCGCTGCGATGGCCGCGTTGAACGTGGCGCTGGGGCGCATCACGGCGTCCAGCTTGGACAGATCGGGCAGGTAGTAGCCACCGATGTCGGCGGGCTTGCCCTGCACCACACGCAGTTCCTCGACGATCTTGGCCTCGTTATCGGCCAGGGTCTTGGCCAACGGAGCGAACTTGGCGGCCAGCGCGGCGTCCTCGGACTGCGCGGCCAGGGCCTGGGCCCAGTACAGCGACAGATAGAACTGGCTGCCGCGGTTGTCGATCTCGCCCACCTTGCGCGAGGGCGACTTGTTCTCGTCCAGCAGCTTGCCGGTAGCCTGGTCCAGCGTCTTGGCCAGCAGCTTGGCGCGGGCGTTGTTTTCCTTCAGGCCCAGGTCTTCCAGCGACACGGCCAGCGCCAGGAATTCCCCCAGCGAGTCCCAGCGCAGGTAGTTCTCTTCGACCAGCTGCTGCACGTGCTTGGGAGCGGAGCCGCCCGCGCCCGTCTCGTACATGCCGCCGCCGGCCATCAGGGGCACGATGGACAGCATCTTGGCGGAAGTGCCCAGTTCCATGATCGGGAACAGGTCGGTCAGGTAGTCGCGCAGGATGTTGCCGGTCACCGAGATGGTGTCCAGGCCACGCGCCACGCGCTCCAGCGTGAAGCGCATTGCACGCACCTGGCTCATGATCTGGATGTTCAGGCCGGTAGTGTCGTGGTCCTTCAGGTACTTCTCGACCTTCTTGATCAGCTCGTTCTCGTGCGGGCGATAGGGGTCCAGCCAGAACACGGCGGGCATGCCGGAGTTGCGTGCGCGGGTCACGGCCAGCTTCACCCAGTCGCGGATCGGAGCGTCCTTGACCTGGCACATACGCCAGATGTCGCCGGTTTCCACGTTCTGCGACAGCAGCACTTCACCCGTGGCGATGTCCACGATGTTGGCCACGCCGTCTTCGGCGATCTCGAAGGTCTTGTCATGCGAGCCGTATTCCTCGGCCTTCTGCGCCATCAGGCCCACGTTGGGCACGGTGCCCATGGTGCGCGGGTCGAAGTTGCCGTGCCACTTGCAGAAGTTGATCATCTCCTGGTAGATACGGGCGAAGGTCGACTCGGGCATCACGGCCTTGCAGTCGTAAGGCTTGCCGTCGGCGCCCCACATCTTGCCGCCCTGGCGGATCATGGCGGGCATGGAGGCGTCCACGATGATGTCGTTGGGCGAGTGGAAGTTGGTGATGCCCTTGGCGGAGTCCACCATGGCCAGCGCCGGACGGTGCTCCTGGCAGGCGTGCAGGTCGCGGATGATCTCTTCGCGCTTGGAAGCTGGCAGCGTCTCGATCTTCTCGTACAACGTGGCCATGCCGTTGTTGACGTTGATGCCCAGCTCGTCAAACAGCGCGCCGTGCTTCTCGAAGGCTTCCTTGTAGTAGATCTTCACGCAGTGACCGAACACGATCGGGTGCGAGACCTTCATCATCGTGGCCTTCACGTGCAGCGAGAACAGGATGCCGGCTTCCTTGCAGTCGGCCAGTTCCTTCTCGTAGAAGGCGCACAGGGCCTTCTTGCTCATGAACATGGAGTCGATGATCTCGCCGTCCTTGAGCGCGACCTTTTCCTTCAGCACGACGGTCTTGCCGGACTTCGTCTCCAGCACCATCTTTACGTCGCGGGCCTTGTCCAGGGTCAGGGACTTTTCGCCATGATAGAAGTCGCCCTCGTGCATGTGGGACACATGCGTCTGCGACCACTGCTTCCACTCGCCCATGGAGTGCGGGTGCTTCTTGGCGTAGTTCTTCACCGCGGCAGGCGCGCGGCGGTCGGAGTTGCCCTCGCGCAGCACCGGGTTCACGGACGAGCCCAGGCATTTGCCATAGCGGGCCTTGATGGCCTTTTCCTCGTCGGTGGTGGGGTTCTCGGGGTAGTCGGGAAGGTTGTAGCCCTTGCCTTGCAGTTCCTTGATGGCGGCGATCAACTGCGCCACGGACGCGCTGATGTTGGGCAGCTTGATGATGTTGACGTCGGGCTCGAGCGTCTTCTTGCCCAGTTCAGCCAGCGTATTGGGTACGCGCTGCTCGGGCGTCAGGAAGTCGGGGAACTCACCCAGGACGCGCGCCGCCACGGAGATGTCGCTCTCGGCCACTTCGATACCGGCCACCGACGCGAAGCTGCGCACGATGGGCAGGAAGGAGGCCGTGGCCAGGCGGGGAGCCTCGTCGGTCAGGGTATAGATGATGGTGGGTTTCTGGGTGCTCATCTCGTCTCTCAGGTAAACAAAACAGAGGTCTTGCGCCGCCGGTCCGCGGCCTCGCGCGCAGTCATCCGATGTGACAGTCCGGATTGTGCGCGAGTCGTTGCGCGGAAATCGTGTAATTTGCAATCGAATATCGCATTGCAAAAAATTGACAGGGGAACTGGCACTTTTTTTTGCAAGTCTTCTACAAGACTGTCGTCCCGCTGCCAAATTACCCAGGGAGGCCGTACCAATGAGGCCGCCGCCCGGGCCGTCAAGCCAGACGAAAAAACGGCCCGCAGATTCCTCTGCGGGCCGTTTGTCTTTGGGTCGCTCAACGCCGCAGGGCGCGGCGTGCGCTTTCGGCTCAGGCGAAGTTGGTTTCGGCGAACTTCCAGTTCACCAGCTTGTCCAGGAAGGTCTCGACGAACTTGGGACGCAGGTTGCGGTAGTCGATGTAATAGGCGTGTTCCCACACGTCCACCGTCAGCAGCGCCTTGTCGGCCGTGGTCAGCGGCGTGCCGGCGGCACCGGTGTTCACGATGTCCACCGTACCGTCGGCCTTCTTGACCAGCCAGGTCCAGCCGGAGCCGAAGTTGCCCACGGCGCTCTTCACGAACGCTTCCTTGAACGCGGCGTAGCTGCCCCACTTGGCATGGATCGCCTGGGCCAGCGCGCCGCTGGGCTCGCCACCGCCGTTGGGGGCCATGCAGTTCCAGAAGAAGGTGTGGTTCCAGATCTGCGCGGCGTTGTTGTAGATACCGCCGGACGACTTCTTGACGATCTCCTCCAGCGTCATGTTCTCGAACTCGGTGCCCTTTTGCAGGTTGTTCAGATTCACCACGTAGGCGTTGTGGTGCTTGCCGTGGTGGTATTCCAGCGTTTCCTGGCTGTAGTGCGGGGCCAGGGCATCAATCGCGTAGGGCAGCGGAGGCAGGGTATGTTCCATGGTCAAGTCCTTCGTGGGTTGGGATGGGGGAGATCGCGGCCACCAGGGCACGGCGAAGCAACGGGCATTGTAGGAAAGTAATAGCACTCGCCGCTGTAGGCGGGCGGCGACTCCTGCCCTCTGGTACGGGATTGACCCGCGCCGCGTTCACAGCAAGCGGCGCTGCGATACCGTCAGGTCCAGTTCACCCTCGGCCAACTGGGCATGCACGGCGTCGCCCAGGCGCACCTGGGCGGGGCGCGTCACGGGTTGCCCCTGCGCATCGGTCAGCAAGGCATAGCCGCGCTGCAGCACCAGGCGCGGATCCAGCAGTTGCAGCCGCAGCGCCGCGCGCTCCAGGCGCTCTCTGCGCTGCACCAGGCTGCGCTGCACGATTTGAGGAAAATGACTCTGCAGCGCTTGCCCCGCATGCGTAAGCCGCTGCGTTTTCAATAGCAATCCGTGGCGCAGGCGCTGTTCCAGGCCGCTCAGCCGCAGTTGCTGCCGCCCCACGAAACCCGAGGGCCGGCCCAGCCGCTGGGCCGCCTGGTCCAGCCGTTGG
The DNA here is from genome assembly GCF_000022305.1 of [Acidovorax] ebreus TPSY. Lineage (NCBI taxonomy): Bacteria > Pseudomonadati > Pseudomonadota > Betaproteobacteria > Burkholderiales > Comamonadaceae > Diaphorobacter > [Acidovorax] ebreus. Next base: position 1,642,136 of record NC_011992.1, on the reverse strand, counting down.
TGCCGCAGGTCCAACTGGCGCTGTACGCCGTCGGCCAGCCGTTGCGCCAGCAGGTCGAGTGCCCCCAGCCACACGGCACGCGGCTGTGCCACCAACTCGGCGGCGGCCGTGGGCGTGGGCGCGCGCAGGTCGGCGCAGAAGTCGGCGATGGTGAAGTCGGTCTCATGCCCCACACCGCTGACCAGCGGCACCGGGCTCTGCACGATGGCGCGGGCCACGCGCTCGTCATTGAACGCCCACAGGTCTTCGATGGAGCCACCGCCGCGCACCAGCAGGATCACGTCGATGGCTGGCGACGCCCCGGCATTCAGAGTCAAATCACCGTCCAGCGCCCGCCCTGCCTGCGCAAGCAGATACATTTTTGATAGCGCTTCGGCAATCGATGCCGGCGCCTGCGCCCCCTGCACCAGGGCCGGCACCAACACCACGGGAATGTGCGGCACGCGCCGGCGCAGTGCCGTCACCACGTCATGCAGTGCCGCAGCGCCCGGCGACGTGACCACGCCAATGCCGCGCGGCATGGCCGGCAGCGCGCGCTTGCGCGCCGCGTCGAACAGGCCTTCGGCCTCCAGTTGCGCCTTGAGGCGCATGAACTGCTCGAACAGCGCCCCCTGCCCCGCGCGCTGCAGGCTGTCGACGATGAGCTGCAGGTCGCCGCGTGCCTCGTACACGCCCAGCCGGCCGCGCACTTCGACCAGTTCGCCGTCGCGCGGGGTGAAATCCAGCACGCCTGCCGCACGGCGGAACATGGCGCAGCGGATCTGACCATTTCCATCCTTCAGCGTGAAGTAGCAGTGCCCGCTGGACGCGCGCGAGAAGCCCGTGATCTCCCCGCGCACCGCGACAGGATTGAACCGCGCCTCCAGCGCATCAGCAATGGCGCGGCATAACGCGCCAACCTCCCAGATTCGCGGCGCCACGCCTGTATCTGCACGCTCAAACACAGGCCGCTCCACGCTTGTACGCGCACCGGGCCGGTGCACTAGTCCACAGATCCGGGCATCCGGCGCCACGGCGGAAGGCCATGCGCCAACCCGCCCCCATACCACAAGAGTACGTGCAACCCATTGATTTCAAAGGTTTTTTTGATGCACAGTTTTTCATCAAACTAAGCAAACCACGTAACGGCGCCGCTTCGCGACGGGTATGCACGTGGTTTCCCACAAAGTTATCCACAGAAAATGTGAGTCTCCCGGGCGACTCTACGTGCCCCGGCCCTGTGCTCCGAACGGGGGTGGCGTAAAGCAGACGATGCGCCCAAAGGCCGGCTTGGAAGCTGCGCCATAATCCCCGCTGCTTTTTACGTGAGCGGAGTGAGAATTGCTGTCGATCATACAAGCCGCGGGCTGGCCGATCTGGCCCCTGATTGCCTGTTCCATCCTGGCGCTGGCGCTGGTTTTTGAGCGCTTCGTCGCACTGAAGACCGCCCGTGTGGCCCCCCCGAAGCTGCTGGACGAGGCCATCTCGGTCTCCTCCAAGTCCATTCCCTCGCCCGATGTGGTGAACCAGCTGGCGCAGAACTCGGCCCTGGGCGAAGTGCTGGCCAGCGGCCTGCGCACGCTCAACAGCAACCCCCAGAGCACCGAGGCCGATGTGCGCGCCGCCATGGAGGGCGCGGGCCGCGCCGTCGCCCACCGGCTGGAGAAGTACCTCAACGCCCTGGCCACCATCGCCTCGGCCGCACCGCTGCTGGGCCTGCTGGGCACAGTGATCGGCATGATCGAGATCTTCGGCTCCCAGGCCGGCACGGGCGCCGTGGGCGCGACGGGCGGTGGCAACCCTGCGCAACTGGCGCACGGCATCTCCATTGCGCTGTACAACACCGCCTTCGGCCTGATCGTGGCCATCCCGGCGCTGATTTTCTGGCGCTACTTCCGCAGCCGCGTGGACGCCTACCTGTTGACGCTGGAACTGGCGTCCGAGCAATTCGTGCGGCACATCAACCGCTTGCGCAAGTGAGCGGCGCCAGCGCACAGAGGCACGTTTCGCCATGAACTTTCGCCCCCGCCAAAAGGAAGAACCGGAGATCAACCTGATCCCCTTCATCGACGTGCTGTTGGTGATCCTCATCTTCCTGATGCTGACCACCACCTACAGCAAGTTCACCGAGCTGCAGCTCACCCTGCCCGTAGCGGACGCTCAGCAGTTGCGCGACCACCCCAAGGAAGTCATCGTGGCCGTGGCCGCCGACGGACGCTACGCCATCAACAAGACCACGCTGGAGGGCCGGCAGGTCGACCAGGTGGCGCGTGCGCTGGCCGATGCCGCCACTGCGGGGCCGAACAGCGTGGTCATCATCAGCGCCGACGCATCGGCCCCCCACCAGTCCGTGGTCACGGTGATGGAGGCCGCGCGCCGCGTGGGTCTGTCGCAGATCACCTTTGCCACCCAGTCGTCGGCCACGGCCGGCAAGTAAGCCTGCGCCGATGGCCGCGCCCGGCCGCCCGTCCCCCCTGGCCGAGCGGCTGCGCGGCGCCTGGCAGCACCGTGGCGCGCTGGCCCTGGCGCTGTGGCCGCTGTCGCTGCTGTACGGCGTGCTCACGGCGCTGCGCCGCGCGCTCTATCGCACGGGTCTGCTGCGCAGCGAGCGGCTGCCCGTGCCCGTCATCGTGGTCGGCAACGTGATCGCCGGCGGCGCCGGCAAAACGCCCGTGACCCTGGCCGTGGTGCGCCACCTGCAGGCCCGCGGCTGGCGGCCGGGCGTCATCTCGCGGGGATACGGCCGCGCCACCGTTGACTGCCGCGAAGTGCTGCCCGCCAGCAGCGCGGCCGAGGTGGGCGACGAGCCGCTGCTCATCGCCCGCGCCAGCGGCGCCCCGGTCTTCGTGGCGCGCAGGCGTGCCCAGGCAGGGCGCGCGCTGTTGGCCGCCCACCCCGCCACCAACATCCTGGTTTGCGACGACGGCCTGCAGCACCTGGCCCTGGCGCGCGACCTGGAAGTCTGCGTCTTCAACGACGAAGGCGCCGGCAACGGCTGGATGCTGCCCGCCGGCCCGCTGCGCGAGCCCTGGCCGCGCGCGGTGGACCTGGTGCTCCACGCCGGCTCCTCGCCCGGTGGGGGCGCGCCGCAATTCGCGCTGTCACGTGAACTCGCCACCCATGCCGTGAATGCCAGCGGGCACCAGCTGCCGCTGGAGCAATTGCAGGGCGAACCCTCGCACGCACTCGCGGCGATCGCGCGGCCGCACGACTTTTTTGCGATGCTGCACGCCAGGGGCATTCAGCCCGAGAGCGAGGAAGCACTGCCCGATCACTATGATTTTTCTAGCTGGAAGCGCCCGCCGGATAAGCGCTTACGGCTGATTTGTACCGAAAAAGACGCCGTCAAGCTCTGGCCCGCGCACCCGGACGCGCTGGCCGTGCCGCTGGCCCTGCGGATCCCGCCGGCCTTCTTCGACGCGCTCGACGCCCGCCTGGCGTCGCTATCATCGTCCGGCCATTGAGGAACACCATGGATCCCAAACTGCTTGAACTGCTGGTCTGCCCCGTCACCAAGGGCCCGCTGACCTACGACCGCGAACGCCAGGAACTCATCTCGCGCAGCGCGCGGCTGGCCTATCCCGTGCGCGACGGCATTCCCGTGCTGCTGGAAAACGAGGCCCGCCCCTTGAGCGACGAGGAGCTGGAACAGTGAGTCGCGCCGCACCGTTCACGGTGCTGATACCGGCGCGCCTGGCCTCCACCCGCCTGCCCAACAAGCCCTTGGCCGATATCGCCGGGCTGCCCATGGTGGTGCATGTGGCCCGCCGCGCCAGCCAGAGCGGCGCCCAGCGCTGCGTGGTCGCGGCGGACGACGCGCGCATCGTCCAGGCCTGCCAGGCGCACGGGGTGCAGGCTCTGCTGACGCGCGCCGACCACGCCAGCGGCAGCGATCGCCTGGCCGAGGCCTGCGAGCTGCTGGGCCTGGCGGGCGAAGACATTGTGGTGAACGTACAGGGTGATGAGCCCCTCATCGACCCACGGCTGATCGACGCCGTGGCCGCACTGCTGCATGCGCGCGGCGATGCCAGCATGGGCACCGCCGCGCACGCCATCGACAGCGCGGAGGACTTTGCGAACCCCAACGTGGTGAAGGTGGTGCTGGACGCGCAGGGCCTCGCGCACTACTTCAGCCGCGCCCCCATCCCCCACGCACGCGACCACGGGCCGGGCAGCCTCTGGTGGCAGCCGGGCCAGACGGGGGTGCCCGTGGGTTTCGCACCGCTACGGCACATCGGCATCTACAGCTACCGGGCAGGCTTTCTGCGCCGGTTTCCACAGCTGCCAGCGGCGCCGACCGAGCAACTGGAAGCGCTGGAGCAGCTGCGCGCCCTCTGGCACGGCCACCGCATCGCCGTGCACGTGACCGGCAGCGCACCCGGTGCGGGCGTGGACACGCCAGCCGACCTGGAGCGCGTGCGCACCCTCCTGGGCGGCTAGCGCGGCCGTCAGCTTGGCGCATGGCCCGCGTGCTATCCTTGTTCGCAACAAGAGCACCTGTCCCGCGCTGGCGCGCCGACGGCAAGCGTGCCCGCTGATTTCAAAACACTAGAGGACATCCATGAGACTGATTCTGCTCGGCGCTCCCGGCGCCGGAAAGGGTACGCAGGCCGCGTTCATCTGCCAGAAATTCGGCATCCCCCAGATCTCCACCGGCGACATGCTGCGCGCCGCCGTCAAGGCCGGCACGCCCCTGGGCCTGCAAGCCAAGGCCGTCATGGATGCGGGCCAGCTCGTCAGCGACGACCTGATCATCAACCTGGTGAAGGAGCGCATCGCCGAGCCCGACTGTGCCCAGGGTTTCCTGTTCGACGGCTTCCCACGCACCATCCCCCAGGCAGACGCCATGAAAGCCGCGGGCGTGAAGCTCGACTATGTGCTGGAGATCGATGTGCCGTTCGACGCCATCATCGAGCGCATGAGCGGCCGCCGCTCCCACCCGGCTTCGGGCCGCACCTACCACGTGAAGTTCAACCCGCCCAAGGTCGAAGGCAAGGACGACGTGACGGGCGAGCCCCTGGTGCAGCGCGAGGACGACAAGGAAGAAACCGTCAAGAAGCGCCTGCAGGTCTACAGCGACCAGACCCGCCCGCTGGTGGACTATTACTCCAGCTGGGCCAAGACCGATCCCGCCAACGCGCCCAAGTACCGTGCCATTCAAGGCACCGGCAGCGTGGAGGAAATCACCCAGCGCGCCCTGACGGCACTGTCAAGCTGACGAACCCGCCGCCGGCCCCCGCCAACGCCCCGCAATGCGGGGCGTTGTGCTGTGTGCCCAGGCAAGCGCCTCGGCCCATGACGGTGCTTATGAATTAGCGGACTGCATCAGCTCCAGCAGCAGGCTGACCCGTGCCTTCACAGGGCTCAGCCCATCCGCATCGCGCCAGGGCGTGCCCGTCAGGTCCATCATCCGCCCCTGCAGGCAGCGCGAAGCCACGCGCACCTGCACCCCAGCCGTCACGGCACGCGCGAGCGCGGCCTCCAGCGCATGGTGCAGCGTGCCATTGCCGGTGGCGGCCACCACGAGGCCGTGCACGCCCTTCTCCACCAGCCAGTCCACCAACGCGCCATCCGCGCCGGCGTGGCTGAGGACGATTTCCACGCGTGGCCAGGCGGCATCTGGCAGGATCGGCACCAGCGCGCCATGCGCGGGCTGTTCCACCTGCGGCGCAAGGCCGCGGGCCCAGCGCACGCGCCCCGCTTCCATCCAGCCCAGAGGCCCAGCATCGCCGGAGTCGAACGCGTCCAGCCGCAGCGGGTGCACCTTGCTCACCTCGCGTGCCCCGTGCACCACGCCAGCGGCCGCCATCAGAACCCCCCGCGCTGAGGGATCGGCCGCCAGCGTGACGGCATCCAGCAGGTTCTGCGGCCCGTCCGGCGCGAGCGCCGTGGCCGGACGCATGGCACAGGTCAGTACCACCGGCTTGGCGGTGGTATCGAGCAGGTTGTGCAGCAGCCATGCGGTTTCCTCCAGCGTATCCGTGCCGTGGGTGATGACGACGCCGGCCACGGCCGGGTCGGCCAGGTGTGCGGCGCAACGACCGGCCAGGCGCGCCCACACGTCAAAGCCCATGTCCTTGCTGTCCAGCTGCGCCACCTGTTCGGCCACCAGCGCACCGCCCGCGGCCTGCACCAGGCCGGGCACCGCGGCCAGCAATTGCTCCACGCCGATCTGCCCGGCCGTGTAGCCCACGTTCGCACCTTGCACCGCGGAAGAGCCCGCAATCGTGCCGCCGGTGCCCATAACGACGATTTTTCTTGCAGCTGCCACTTGCATCCCTCCAAAAACTGTTCAAAAATACAGATACTGGATTAAAAAACAGTAACCCACTCAACCACCGACCGCATTGGATCGCACCATGCTCGACAGTCCCAAGCTCACCGCCCGCCAGCAGCAGATCCTGGACCTGATCCAGACCGCCATCGCGCGCACCGGCGCCCCGCCCACCCGCGCCGAGATCGCGGCAGAGCTGGGTTTCAAGTCCGCCAACGCGGCCGAGGAGCACCTGCAGGCGCTGGCCCGCAAGGGCGTGATCGAACTGGTCAGCGGCACCTCGCGCGGCATCCGACTGCGCGGCGAAACCGTGCGCAACATCAACGCGGCGCGCGGCGCCCAGTTCAACCTGCCGATACCCGGCCTGTCGCAGCTCACGCTGCCGCTGGTGGGTCGCGTGGCGGCTGGCTCGCCCATTCTCGCCCAGGAGCATGTGGACCAGACCTATACGGTGGAAGGCAGCCTGTTTGCGCACAAGCCCGACTACCTGCTCAAGGTGCGCGGCATGTCCATGCGCGACGCGGGCATCATGGACGGCGACCTGCTCGCCGTACAGGCAACGCGCGAGGCGCGCAACGGGCAAATCATCGTGGCGCGCCTGGGCGATGACGTCACGGTCAAGCGCCTGCGCCGCACAGGCAGCGCCATCGAACTGCTGCCCGAGAACCCCGACTACCCGGTGATCCGCGTCGAGCCGGGCGAACCTTTCGAGATCGAAGGGCTGGCCGTGGGCCTGATACGCAACACCATGCTCATGTAGTCCGTTGAATGCAGCGCCGCCGCAGGTGGCGGGCGTTTGGCAGGCGGTAGCCCGGGCATGCCCCGTGGCTGCGGCATGCCAACCCTGCGGATGCGCGCTTGACGTCCTTGGCAATCCTGCCTGTGTTCCACCTTCATGCCCTGGCATGCCGGAGTCTTCACATGGGATTTGCCCTCTTTGCCTTTGCCTCCCTTTCCCGCCCCTTGCGCCGCCTGCGCCGATGGGGACTGGCCGCACGTCATATGTCGCGCGGCGCGGCACCCTCTGCTTGCACCACGCACGGACGCGTCGATGCACTCCAGGGAGCGACGCCCAACGCCGGCCCTCCCGATAGCCCCGCCGTGGCGGGCATGGCGCCAGAAAATCCGGCCCGCCACCGCGCCTTTGCCATGCCTGCCGCGGATGCGGCCACGCAGCACACAGGTCTGCGGCCTGCGATCTCTACCCGTTCGCTCCCCCTGCGCGTGATCCTGCGCCATGACACCGACGACGCCTGCAAGCTCGTGATTTCCGGCCGCATGGCCGATGTGTGCGCGGAACTGGAGCGCCTGGCCCTGCGCTGACCGCGGGGCACTGCTGCGACCGCTTCTGACACTTTTCGAAGGCGTCGCGGCCGCAGCGCGTTCATCGCAGGCCCGTTTCTACAATGCACGGCACTTGCAACTTCCCGCCCCCAAGCACGCCATGACCCACGAGTCCCGCCTGGACCGCTTGCTGCGGCAACTGCTGTGGGGCCGGCGCACGGCCGCGCTGGCAACGCTGCAAACCCTGCCCGGCGCGGAATCGGTGCCATTCACAACGCCGGCGGTGTCGTTCGTTCCGTATGCCATCGACTCCACGGCCCAGGTGCTGGTATTGCATGTCAGCGCCCTCGCCGCCCATACCCGCAACCTGCGGCAATCGCCCGCGGTTTCTCTCCTGATCACGGCGCCCGAGGACGCGGCCCAGCCCGTGCATGCGCTGGAGCGCGTTGCCATCCAAGGGCAAGCCGTACTGCTTGCGCCCGAGGCAGCCGCCAGCGCGCGCGCCGCCTACCTGCGGCGCTTCCCTGAGGCAGCGCCCATGACGGCGCTGGGCGACTTCCAGTTCGTGCAGATCATCCCTTCGGTGGGCCGCCACGTGGCAGGGTTTGGCGCGGCGCGGGATTTATCTGCCGAGGAGCTGAAGGCGCTGCTCACGTCTTGACGCTGGGGCGATCGGCGCCGCCAGCAGTTGGATGGCAAGGGCCGTTCCGCCCAGGCGAGCGCTGGCGGCCGCAAGCCCGGTGCCCGGGAAGGCCATACGGGCCGCTGCCAGGGCCGGTTTGGTGATTGGTTGGCGGACGCTCGCCGTGCGCGCCAAAGCATGAACGGCCCCGCCCACGGCAGCCGGTGGCGGCACATCTGCCCCGAAGGCCTGTCCCCGCGCGAGAGCCCCTCAAGACACCAGTTGCGACCAGACCTTGTCCAGCCGCTTGCCGCTGACCGGATACGGCGTGCGCAACTCCTGCGCGAAGAAGCTCACGCGCAGTTCCTCCAGCATCCAGCGGTACTCCTGCATACGGGCATCCACCTGGCCCTTGCGCTCGGCGACCATGCGCCAATAGCGCTGCTCCAGCGGCTGCAGTTCCTTGAGCTTGGCGGCATCGCGTGCCGGGTCGGCGCGGTACTTGTCCAGGCGCGTGGCGATGGCCTTGAGGTAGCGCGCGTAGTGCTGCAGCTGCGCCCAGGGCGCGGCAGCGATGAACTGCTTGGGCATCAGGCGCTGCAGCTGCTGTGACGCGTCGGCCGTGGCCTCGGGAGCGTTCTTGGTGTCTTTGATCTTGCGCTGCGTGGCGGCGTATTCGATGAGGATGGCCGCCGCCATGCGCGCCACCTCGTTGGCGATCAGCGTGAGGCGCCCGCGCCCGTCCTGCACGCGCTGCTTGAACTGTGCCTCGTTGCTGGGCAGCGGCTCCTGCAGGAAGGCGCGGTCGATGGCCACGTCGATGATTTGTGCGCGCAGCTCCTCCTGCGTGCCCAGCGGCATGAAAGCCACGGCCATTTTCTGCAGATCGGGGATGTTCTTTTCCAGGTACTTGAGCGCGTCCTTGATCTGCAGCGCAAACAGCCGGCGCAGGCCCACGCGGTGGCGCGCGGCGGCGACTTCGGGTTCGTCGAACACCTCGATGCCCACCGCATCGCCGTGGTCGATGAGCGCGGGGAAACCGATCAGCGTCTGGCTGCCCTTGGCGATTTCCATCAGCTCGGGCAGTTCCCCAAAGCTCCAATCCTCGTAGCGGGCATCGGCCTTGCGGGCCGCGGGCGCGCCGACGAGTGGTTCTTTTTTGATAGCTGCTGGCGCTCTATTTTCCTTGGTTTCAGATGGTTTTCCACCGGAGTCTGGCTTCTGGTGAGCGCCACCAGCTATCTTTAATGAAGCAAGCGCCTGGAACGCCCCACGTGCCTTGCTCCCCCACTCCGCCTTGAGCGCGCCCAGGTTGCGTCCCTGGCCGAGCTGGCGGCCGTGCTCATCCGTCACGCGAAAGTTCATGAACAGGTGCGGGCTGAGCATGTCCAGCTTGAAGTCCGCGCGCTTCACGTCGAGCGAGGTTTCATCGCGCACTTGCTTGAGCAGCGTGTCGATCAAGCTGCCCTGGGCCCAACGCTCTTGCTCGGTGAACAGCGACGCCAGCCGCGCAGCACTTTCCGGCAGCGGCACGAAGCGGCTGCGCGGGCGCTGCGGCAGGCTCTTGAGCAGTGCCTGGATCTTGTCCTTGAGCATGCCGGGCACCAGCCATTCCGCACGCTCCTCGCTCACCTGGTTCAGCACGAACAGCGGCACCGTAACGGTGACCCCGTCGCGCGCGTCACCGGGGCTGTGCAGGTAGCTGGCCGTGCAGTCCACGCCGCCCAGCTTCACCGTCTTGGGAAAGTTGTCGGTGGTGATGCCCGCGGCCTCATGGCGCATCAGCTCGTCGCGCTTGAGAAGCAGCAGGCCGACGTTCTCCTTGCCGGCACTGCGGAACCACTTGTCGAACGTGGCGCCGCTGTACACGTCTTTGGGAATCTGCTGGTCGTAGAAGGCGAAGATGAGCTCGTCGTCCACCAGCACGTCCTGGCGGCGGCTCTTGTGCTCCAGCTCCTGCACCTTGCGCACCAGCTTGAGGTTGGCGCCCAGGAACGGCCAATGCGTCTCCCACTCACCCTCGACCAGCGCCTGGCGAATGAACAGGTTGCGCGCCTCGTACGGATCCACGCGGCCATAGCTCACGCGGCGGCCGTTGTAGACCACCAGGCCGTAGAGCGTGGCGCGCTCGAGCGCGACCACGTCGGCCTGTTTCTTGGACCAATGCGGGTCCAGCAGCTGCTTCTTGAGCAGATGGCCGCCCACCTCTTCCAGCCATTGCGGTTCGATCGCCGCGATACCGCGGCCGTACAGGCGCGAGGTCTCGACCTGCTCGGCCGCGACGATCCAGCGGCCAGGCTTCTTGGACAGGTGCGCGCCCGGGTGCGGGTGGAACTTGATGCCGTGCGCGCCCAGGTAGGCCTCGCTCTCCTCGGCCTTGTAACCAATGTTGCCCAGCAGGCCCGACAGCATGGACAGGTGCACGGCCTCGTAGCCCGCGGGCTCGGTGTTCACCTGCCACTGGTGCTCCCGCACCACGGTGAGCAGCTGCGAATGGATGTCGCGCCACTCGCGCACGCGGCGGATGTTGATGTAGTTCTGGCGCAGCAACTGCTCCCACTGCCGGTTGCTGAGCTTGTGGGTGGCCTCCTCCGCATCGGCGGGGTGGAACTGTGCCAGGCGCTCCTCGCCTGCGCCCTCCGCTTGCGCGCCGCTGCTGCGCTGTGCGACGGGCAGGAAGGCCGTGTTGCGCGCTTGGGCCGCAGGTGCGGTCTGGGCCGCCATCTCCTTGCGCGTCTTGGCGACGATCTTGCCGCCGCGCGCATCCTGCAGCCACTTCCACAGGCGCAGGTAGCCGGTGAACTCGCTTTTCTCGTCGTCGAACTTGGCATGCTGCTGGTCGGCCTGCTGCTGCGCCTCCAGCGGCCGGTCGCGCACGTCCTGCACGCTGAGGGCCGAGGCAATGACCAGCACCTCGGCCACGGCGCCGCGGGTGCGGGCCTCCAGAATCATGCGGCCCACGCGCGGGTCCAAGGGCAGGCGCGACAGTTCGCGGCCCATGGGCAGCAAATTGCCGCGCTCGTCCACGGCGCCCAACTCCTGCAGCAGTTGATAGCCGTCGGCGATCGCACGGCCCGAGGGCGCCTCGAGGAACGGGAAGTTCACCACGTCGCCCAGGCCCAGCGACTTCATGCGCAGGATGACGCCCGCCAGGGACGAGCGCAGGATTTCGGGGTCGGTGAAGCGGTCGCGCTGGTGAAAGTCCGCCTCGTCGTATAGGCGGATGCAGATGCCGTTGGCCACGCGGCCGCAGCGCCCGGCGCGCTGGTTGGCCGCCGCCTGGCTGATGGGCTCCACCAGCAACTGCTCCACCTTGCTACGGAAGGAATAGCGCTTCACGCGCGCCGTACCTGCGTCAATGACGTAACGGATGCCCGGCACGGTGAGCGAGGTCTCGGCCACGTTGGTGGCCAGCACGATGCGCCGTCCGGTGTGGCCGTCGAAGATGCGGTCCTGCTCGGCCTGCGACAGGCGCGAGAACAGAGGGAGTACCTCGGCGTTCCGCAGCACTGGCGAGTGCTGCAGGTGCTTGCGCAGGTGGTCCGCCGCCTCGCGGATCTCGCGCTCGCCGGGCAGGAAGACGAGGATGTCTCCGCCCTTGCCGCCCGTCCACAACTCGTCCACGCCGTCGGCAATGGCATCGTTGAGGTCGAAGTCCTTCTTTTCTTCAAAGGGCTTGTAGCGCATCTCCACGGGATAGGTGCGCCCGGACACCATGATGACCGGCGCCGGACCGGCCTTGCCCTCGAAGTGCTTGGCGAAGCGCTCCGCGTCGATGGTGGCCGAAGTCACGACCACCTTCAAATCGGGCCGCTGCGGCAGGATCTGCTTGAGGTAGCCCAGCAGGAAGTCGATATTCAGGCTGCGCTCGTGCGCCTCGTCGATGATGAGCGTGTCGTAGGCCTTGAGCAGCGGATCGGTCTGCGTCTCGGCCAGCAGGATGCCGTCGGTCATCAGCTTGACCGAAGCGCCCTTTTGCAGCGTGTCCTGAAAGCGCACCTTGTAACCCACCACCTCGCCCAAGGGGGTGTTCAACTCCTCGGCAATGCGCTTGGCCACGCTGCTGGCGGCAATGCGCCGCGGCTGGGTGTGGCCGATCAGGCGTCCTCGCGCGCCCTCGGGCGCGTTGCACTTGCCGCGTCCCAGGGCCAGCGCTATTTTTGGCAGCTGCGTGGTCTTGCCCGAGCCCGTCTCGCCGCAGACGATGATGACCTGGTGCTCGGCCATGGCCGCCATGATTTCGTCACGGCGGCTGGAAACGGGGAGTTGCTCGGGAAAGGTGATCGTGAGGGGCATAGGGGCGGGAATTATCCCAGCCCCCAGGCACCCGTGCCGCACCAGGGTCAGGCGGGGAACATGGCCTCCATCTCCCGGCGCACCCGATAGGCGTGGGTGGTGGCGTCCATCTCCACATCGTCCCAGGACAATGCCTGGCCTTTTGCCACCGGGCGCACCACGCGCGCGCTGTGCGCCAGGCCCAGCGGCAGGCCCCTGAGGCTGCGCGACGTCGCAGCCGGCAGCAGCTTGCCCCAGACGGTGTAGCCGCCCTCGCCATCCAGCAGGTCGCCCGGGCGCAGGTCACGCTTGGCCGTAGCCACCACATCGGCGTTCCAGCCCTGGGGCACGCCGGTGGGCTCGCCGCGCAGCGCCACGCTGGCCACCGACATGCCCACCTCCAGCCCGATGAGGTGCCAGCGCTTGTACAGCGTGAAGTAGCGGCCCGTGGGGTCGGTGTGGGCGTTGTATTCCTCGAAACAGTGGCGGATGTAGTCAGTCTCGCCCTCCACCGTGACCCACACGCCCATGCGGATGTCGTAGGGGATCCGGCGGCCGTCCTTCTCCAGCGACGAGATCACTTCCACCATGCCTTTTTTCTCTAGCACTCCGCCCTCGCCCACCGGGCGCGTGACGTAGGGAATGTCCTCCACACTGGCGGGCGGGTACTGCAGGCCGTTGCTCGGCACGGCCAGGCCCGTGGCGTTGGAGACGGCCGTGCTCTCGATGCTAGGCTTGGACCCGTCCAGGAAGCTGTTGAACATCTTGGGGTTCAGGCCGCCACGCTGCGCCTGCTCGGGCGTCAGGCCGTAGTAGCCCCACACCGTCTCGGGCGTGGATTCGCAGAAATGCGGCAGCCACTTGTGCCCGCGCCCGGCCGCCACCACCGGAAAGCCGCAGGTGCGGGCCCAGTCCACCAGCTCGCAGATCATGGCGGGCTGATCGCCATAGGCCAGCGAATAGACCACGCCCGCGGCCAGGGCCTTGCGCGCCAGCAGCGGGCCGCAGAAAGCGTCGGCCTCCACGGTCACGTTCACCACATGCTTGCCGTGGGCGAAGGCGTCGAGAATGTGGTCCACCGCCGCCAGCGGGTTGCCCGTGCATTCGACGATCAGCTCGATCTGCGGGTGGCGCACCAGGGCCTGCCAGTCCTCGGTGATCCAGGTCGTGCCCTGCTCCAGCGCCTGCTGGGCAGAGGCGGCCTCCGACTGCTCGGGCGCCCATCCCACGCGCGCCAGGCTGGCGCGGGCGTTGGCCGGCGACAGATCGGCAATGCCCACCAGGTGCACGCCCGGCATGCGCGGCACCTGCGCCAGGTACATGGCGCCGAACTTGCCCGCGCCGATCAGCCCAATGCGGATGGGACGCCCTTGCCGGGCACGCTGCAGCAGTTTCTGGTGAAGGTTCATGGGTATGGCAAACGATGGAAGTGCGCCGCTGCGGCGCGAAACCCCGGCGCCTGCTGGCGCGCGGGCCGGTGGGAATCCCACGGCCACCGTAGCGCAGGGTACGCCCCACGTCTCTTGGGATACGCCCTAGGCCGGGACACCGCCCCAGTACCCCACCGCCTGCAAGGCATTGAAAAGGACCGTTATCCTGCGCACGTTCTCGTCCGGCGGGGCGCACCCTCTTGTCGCCGCGCCGCCCCCACGCCGGCCCCATACGCCGGTGCCGCTTTCTTCTTTGCATCCCCGGCTTTCCATGGTGTCTCTTGCTGCGTTGGTGATTCCGCTGCTGGCGGTCTGGCTCTGGGGGCCCGTGCGCGGCATGTCGCGCCGGGCGCGCCTGGTGGCCATTGCGCTGACCGCCCTGCTGGGCGTTACTCCGGCCCTACTGCTCAAGCTCTTGCAGGCCGGCGCGATGGATTACGCCACCCTGGCCTATCTGCAGGTGCCCGGCGGCTGGGTGTTGGGCACACTGGTGCTGATCATTGCCTTTCTTCTGGCGCGTGATGCCGCATGGCTCGCGGCGCGGGCCGCCGCGCTCATGGGCGGGTGCGACACATGGCACCTGCGACTGCGCGGCAGGCGGTTGACCGGCACCGCCGTGGCACTGGCGCTGGGCGCGGCGGGCTTTGGCACGGCGCAGGGCCTGCAGCCGCCCACGGTGCGTGAACAGTTGGTGCACCTGCCGCAATTGCCCGAGGCCCTGGATGGCCTGCGTGTGGCCGTGCTGGCGGATATCCACGCGAGCCCCATCAACCATACCGCCTACGTGCAGAGCGTGGTGGAGCGCACCCACGCGGCGCGGCCCGACCTGATCGTCCTGCCCGGTGACCTGGTGGATGGCGGCGTAGGCAGCAGCGCCGCCTTCGTGGCTCCACTGGCGCAACTGCGCGCACCGCACGGCGTATGGGCCGCACCCGGCAACCATGAGTACTACGGCGGCTACAACGCCTGGATGGCGGAATTTCGCCGCCTGGGCCTGGGCGTCTTGGCCAACCAGACCCAGGTGCTGCAGGTGAATGGCGCGCGTCTGGCACTGTCCGGCGTGGGCGACCCGGTCTACGGGCGCACCTCTCACCACAATGCCGACCCGCGCGTGCCCGAGGGCGTGCCCCCCGATGTACCCGCGGTGGCCCGGCAGGCGCGCGCGGCGCAGGCCGACTTCCACCTGCTGCTGGCGCACCAGCCCAAGCTCGCGCGCGACAACGCCGCGCACGGCGTGGACCTGCAGGTCTCGGGCCACACGCACGGCGGGCTGATCAGCGGCATGGACCGCTGGCTGGTCGCTCCGTTCAACAACGGTTTCGTGCGCGGGCAATACGACGTGGACGGCATGCGCCTGTTCGTGAGCGCGGGCGCGGGCCTGTGGGCCGGCTTCGCAGTGCGGCTGGGCGTGCAGCCCCATATCGACCTGTTGGTGCTGCGCCGTGGCACAGCGTCGTAAGACCGCGCGACGGCCCGGTGCCGTCAAATACTGAATAAGTCGGCACGAGGGTACGCCCTGCGCTGCGAGGGGACGCACCTCGCACGCAAAGCCCCGCCATCACCATCGCGACCGTTATGCAACGCAGCAGGCCGCAGAAAAGGTGCGGCTCACGACACGCGAGGGAACGTGTTCCGCATTCCCTCAGCGCAGCACGGTGAAGTAGCGCTCCAGCGCCTCGCGCTCGGTGCGCGTGCGGTTGACGGGTGCGCCCGCGTCTTCCCAGCCCAGCGCCATGCCGCAGACGACCGCCTCGCTGGCCGGCAGGTCCAGCGCGTCGCGCACGACCTGCGGGTAGCTCGCCAGCGCACCAATGGCACAGCTGGCCAGCCCCTGGGACTGCGCGGCCAGCATCAGTCCGTGCAGGCACATGCCCAAGTCCATGAAGCCACCTGCGCCGAAACCGCGGTCGATGGTGACGATCAGCGCCACGGGTGCATCGAAGAAGCGGTAGTTGCGCTCGAACTGCGTGGCCCGACCCGCGCCGTCGCCGCGCGCCACACCCAGCGCCCCGTACAGCGCCTGCGCGGCTGCCACCTGGCGTTTGCGCAATGCCAGCGGCATGGGGCGGGGGAAATAGCCATAGTCCTCGGCCTCAGGCACCTGGTCGCGCCACGCCTGGCACAGCGCGGCACTCAGGCGTTCGCGCACCGCGCCCTCCACGGCCCAGAAGCGACCCGGCTGCAGATTGGCCCCGCTGGGCGCCAGCCGCGCCGCAGCCAGCAACCGCTCCAGCAGCGCGAGGGGCACGGGCCGCGGCAGGAAGGCGCGCACGGAATGGCGCGCCTGCGCCAGCGTCTCGAAGGCGTCCTGCGCCACAGGCATCACCAGCGGTTCGGTCATTCTCACTCCGGCATTTCCACCCAGGTGGCCGCACCCAGGCCACCCGCACCCGCAATGCACGCCATGCCGCGCAGCGTGCGGTCGGTGCGGTCGGCACCCTGCCGCTGCGCCATCTGCGCCAGCACGCGCACCAGCGCAATGGCGCCCGATGCACCGATGGGGTGCCCGCGCGCCAGGCCACCCCCGCCCCGGTTGATGGCACCGAGCGGCAAGCCCAGCGCATTGCAGAACGCCAGGCCTTGCGCCGCAAAGGCGTCGTGCAGTTCCAGCGCCTCCAGCGCCGCCCAATCCCAGCCACAGCGTTGCTGCGCGGCGCGTGCCACGTCGACGGCGCAGAGCATGGGCGACTCGGGCGCGCCACCCACGCTGACGCTGCCGCGCCACTGCGCACGCGGCCGCACGCCCCAGCGCGCGCAGGCCGAGGGCGTGGCCAACAGCAGCAGGGCCGCGCCGTCCGCCTTGGGCGACACGGCGACGGTGCTGAGGCTGCAATCCTGGCCGTCCACCGACTGACCGCTGGCCACCGCAGGCATGCGCGCCACCCGCGCGGCGCTCAACAGGCGCGGGTAGGCGTCTTGCGCCAACCCCCGCAGCGGCACGATTTCATGGGCCATGGCAGCGCGCGCCGCCACGCTGCGCGCGTGGCTGGCCATGGCGTACGCATCCTGCGCGTGGCGCGTGAGCCCCAGGCGCCGCGCGCCGTCCAGCGCGGCCAGCAGCATGTCGGGGTCGCGCGCGGGCCAGGGCGTGAAGGGTGGCCGGTCATAGGGCACGGGTGCCTCCTCCGCCTGCAGAGGCCGATGCATGCGCAGGGGTGCGCGGCTCCACGCCTCGGCCCCGCCGGCAACCACGACATCGGCCTGGCCCAGCGCCAGCAGACCGCAGGCATGGGTGACGGCATCCAGCCCCGCGCAGCACTGGCTGTCCAGCGTCACGGCGGGAATGCCCTCGGGGAGGCTGGCCGCCAGCGCCAGCATGCGGGCAGGGTTGCCCCCGGCTCCCAGGGCGTTGCCCAGCACCACGGCATCGACGGCCTCGGCCGGCAACCCGGCATCCGCCAGCATGCGCGCCACCAACGGCGCCGCCAGATCGTGCGGCTGGCAGGCCGCGAGCGCCCCGCCGACCGGCGCCACCGGCGTGCGCGCCCAGGCCAATATGGGAATAGCGTTCACCGCCAGCGCTCCAGCGGGGGCGACGGCGCCTGCAGCGCGCGGGCGATGGCTGTGTGGTCGGTCTTGCCGCTGGGCGTCTGCGGCCAGTCGCCCACCCACACCCACCAGTGGCGCGGCGCCTTGTAAGGCTCCAACACCGCGCGGCACCAGGCCGCAAGCTCCAGCGCTCCGGGTGGCGGCGCGTCGCCCTGCCACTGCAGCACCGCCTGCACACGCAGGCCGCGCAGGCCGTCGGCCACACCCTGCAGGCTGGCCTGCGCCACCTGTGGGTGGGCCAGCAGGCGCGCCTCCACTTCCTCGGGGAACAGGTTCTTGCCTTGGGTGACGAGCATGCGGTTCTCGCGACCGCACAGGTGCAGCAAACCGCTGTCGTCCACGTAACCCATGTCGCGCACCGAGAGCCAGTCGCCCTCGCGCAGGGCGGCGGTGCCGTCGGCGGCGTTCACGTAATCCATGAACAGCATTGGACTGCGCACCCAGATCAGCCCCGGCACGCCCTGCGGCAGCGCGGCGCTGCGGGGATCGGGGCCGATGTGCAGGTCCACGTTGCTGAACGGCCGGCCCACGGCCTGGGCCGGCGCGCCCGGCTCTGCATCCATCCAGGCGACGTAGCTGGCCTCGGATGCACCGTAGAACTCCACGATGCGTGCGCGCGGGAACAACCGGCGCAGCGCGGGTGTGCGCTCGCGCAGCCAGCGCGCGCCGCTGATCAGCACCAGCTCCACCCCCTCGATCGGTGCCAGCTGCCGCCGCTCGGCCCACTGCAGCATCAGCACAAGCTGGCTGGGCACCGCCACCAGCAAGGGCGCGCCGCCCGCGCGCAGGGTGTCCAGCGCGCGCGGCGCGGAAAAGCGCTCCTGCAGCACCGCGCCAGCGCCCGTCCACAGGCCCAGCAGCGCGCCGAACAGGAACAACGAATGCGACATGCGGCCCGGCGCCAGCACACGCGTGGCCGCCGCGACACCAAAGTCCTGCAGGCTGACGCGAAAGCTCTCCACCCAGGAGCGGTGGTGGCGCATGAAGCCCTTGGGCAGGCCCGTGCTGCCCGAGGTGAAGCCCACGTAAAACGGCGACTGCGGCGTGGCCGCTGCCGGGCCGCCGGAGCCCAGAGGCAGCCGCTCGGCAACCGCCCGGGCCACACCCGCCGGCCACTGGGGATCGCCCATCGCCGCGCAGCGCCCACTGGCGATCACGCCCAGGAATTCCACCACCCCCTCCAGCGTGCCGGCATCACCGGGCAGCAGCACGGTGGCCGGCGCGCCTTGCGCATCCCAGTAGCGCGCCCGCGTCTGCACACGGTCGTGCAGCGTCGCGAAGTCCCACTGGGTGGTTTCATTGGCCAGCGCCAGGGAGTGCGGCCGCGTGCGGGCCCAGTGCGCCAGGGGGCCATGTACCCACTCGAACAGCTCAGGCAGCGCATCGCCCGTCAGCAGTTGCGGCAGGGGCGCCAGCGCCTGCCGCTTGCAAGGGTGGGTGTTCAACGTTCGCGCCCACCAAACGGCCAGTCTGGCAGCGCCTTGGCCACGGTATGCACCACCACCGCGCAGAGCGCGCACTTGACCAGGTCACCGGGCACGAAGACCAGGTCCGCCAGAAAGGCCTTGTCCAGCGGCATCTGCGCCAGCAGCACGAGGCCGGCAATGCCCATGGCATGTAGGAAGACCAGCCCGCCAAGCACGGAAGCGATGAACGCGCTCGCGGCCGTGCGCAGCGGCGTGCCCTGCGGCAGTGTGCGCATCAGCGCGCCTGTCACCCCTGCCGCCAGAGCGTAGCCCACCAGGTAGCCGGCCGACGGCGCCATGAACACCCCCAGGCCGCCCCGCCCGCCCGACAGCAGCGGCAGGCCGGCCGCCACGGCCGCCAGGAACAGCAGCATCGACTGAAAGCCCCGGCGCGCGCCCAGCAGGCAGCCGGCCAGCATCACGCCCAGCGACTGCAGCGTGATCGGCACGCCCAGCGGTAGGTCGATCTTGGGAATGAGCCCCATCACGGCCATGAGCGCGGCGAACAGCGCCACCAGCGCCATGGAGTGAGAGGCCTTGCGGGATATGGCAGCAGTCATACAACTCCTTGGGTCGACAAGAAAAAACAGGAATAGTCAGCCGCCCAAACGGGCGTAGAGGGCATCGGCCACACGCTGCGCCCCCTGCAGCATCTGCACGGTGAGCGGCGCGACCAGCCGCAGGCCGCCGGCACGGCCGGTGCGCAGGCGGTGGGCTTCGTCCAGCTTCTTCCACTGCACGAAAAAATGTTCGGTGAACCGCAGCATCAGCGCCAGTTGCAACGACACGCGCTCCGGCCGCAGGCCAAGGCGCGCCAGGGGCCGCAGCAGCGCATCCAGCACCTGCAGCAAGTCCATGGGACGCGTGCTCACGGTGAGCGCCACCCCCAGTGTGGAGGCGCAGGCCAGGCGCAGCGCGCTCACCGCCGCCACCTCGGGTCGTCCCATCCACAGGTGAAAGCCCGCCACCAGCGCCGCGGCGATGAGCACCGACACGATGAGCCGGCGCGCCACGCGCGTGGCCGGCCCCAGGCTCCACCACAACAGTGCGCACGCCACGCCCGCCGCCGCCAACGCCCCCGGCGCCGACAGCACGAACAGCAACGTGCCCAGCACCGCCATGCCGGCCAGCTTGCACCCCGCGGGCCAGCGGTGCAGCCAGGTGAGGTGTTCGCTGTAGAGGCTACCCATGGCGGTGCATCCTTCGCTCAGGCCGCGGCGCGCATATGGGCATGTGGCATGCCCGCCGCGGCGCGGGCCCGCGCCACCTGTTGGGCAACGGCGGCTTCATACGCCGCGCACACATCGTGGCCGCGGCCGTCCGCCTGCACCCGGCCTTCATGCAGCCAGACCACGCGCGGGTAGTCGCGCACATGCTCCAGCACATGGGTGGACACCACCACCTGCCGCCCGCAGGCGGCAATGTCATCGGCCAGCCGTGCCTGCCCCGGCAGGTCCAGGCTGGCGAAGGGTTCGTCCAGCAACAGCGTTCGCGGCCCGGCGAGCAGCAATGCGAGCCAACAAACGTGCTGGCGCTGGCCCTGGCTCAACGCCCCGACCGCGCGCGCGGCCCAGTCGGCAAGGCCCCGTTCGGCCAGGAAGGCGCGGGCGCGCGCCAGCGCATCACGCCGGGACAGGCCCTGCGGTTGCAGGCCCAGGGCGAGCTCCTCTTCCACCGTGGGAAAGATGATTTGATCGTCGGGGTTCTGGAACATCATGCCCACGCGCTGGGCCCGCAATTGCCCTTGCGGCAGTGCCTGCAAATCCTGCCCGTGCGACAGCACCTGGCCGTCGTCGGGCACCTCCAGCGCGCACAACAGCCGCAGCAGGCTGGTCTTGCCTGCGCCGTTGTGGCCGATCAGTCCAATGCGCGGCTCGGCCAGCGTGAGATCAAGCCCGTCAAAGACCTGCGTGACACCGCGGCGCAGGCGCACCTGCCGCACTTGCAGCACGGGAGCGCTAAGGGGGTGAGAGGAACAGGAGGGGGGCATGCCAAAAAGCCAAGCAAATTCGCCGCGGATTCTACGCCCCTTAAAAATCCTTTTCTTTCAGCAAAAAGCATCTATCGCCAATCAATTTCCGACAATAAGCAGGCAAATCACATCCGCAACCTTCAGCAAAAGAGCACAAAAATTCGGCCCTTTCAACGCAGTTACCTTCAACTGGGCTCATTTGCGACAACCCACCCTCTTCATGCCACCATCTGCATCCTTTATCGCGTCATCTACCGCGAAAAATGATGCATGGTCTATCCCGGAACCGTACATCCAGCGAAGACAATAGGTGTCCTGTTCGCCGCCTTCCGCCCATGAAAACCTCTTCCACCGCTCTTGAACGCCGCAATCTTGGCCTGCTGGTCGCCGCCCAGTCATTGGGTGGTGCCTCGCCCCCCATCATCATTTCGCTCGGGGGCTTGGTGGGCCAGATGCTGTCGAGCACGCCTACCGCCAGCACGCTGCCCGTGAGCCTGTACCAGCTGGGCCTGGCCCTCTCTACCCTGCCCGCGGCATGGCTCATGCACCGCGCGGGCCGCCGCACGGCCTATCTGCTGGGCGCGGTGCTGGGCGTGCTGTCGGGCTTGATCGCGGCCTGGGGCATCAGCCAGTCGGACTTCCTGCTGTTCTGCCTGGGCACGACGCTGGCGGGCTTTTACGGCGCCTGCGTGCAGAGCTACCGCTTCGCCGCGATCGACGCGGTGGGCGACACCACGCGGCACGCCAGCGCCATATCGCGGGTCATGGTGGGCGGGCTGATCGCGGCCATCATTGGCCCGCAGGTGGTGATCTGGACGCGCGACAGCCTGCCCGCCACGCCGTTCGCCGGCAGTTTCTACAGCCAGGCCGCGCTTGCGCTGCTGGCGTTGCCCCTGCTGCTGGCCCTGCGCCTGCCGCCCGCACCGCCGCGTGCCGAGCCGCATGGCGCGCGGCCGCTGTCGCAGATCGCGCGCACGCCGCAGTTCATCGTGGCGGCCATCGCGGGCGTGGTGAGCTATGGGCTGATGGCCTTTCTGATGACGGCCGCTCCCATGGCCATGGTGGGCTGCGGCCACAGCGTGGGCGAAGCCGCCCTGGGCATCCAGTGGCATGTGCTCGCCATGTTCGCACCCAGCTTCTTCACCGGCCGTCTGATCGCCCGTTGGGGCAAGCGCGCCGTAACGGGCCTGGGGCTGGTGCTGATTGCCGCGTCGGGCCTGCTGGCGCTGATGGGACTGGCGCTCACCCATTTCTGGGGCGCTCTGGTGCTGCTGGGCGTGGGCTGGAACTTCGGCTTCATCGGCGCCACGGCCCTGCTGGCCGACTGCCACCGCCCGTCCGAGCGCGCCAAGGTGCAGGCGCTGAACGACTTCCTGGTCTTCGGCACCGTGGCCGTGGCGTCCTTCGGCTCGGGCCAGTTGCTGCACAGCGTCGGCTGGGGCGGCATCAACGCCGGCATGCTGCCCATGGTGGCGGTGGTGCTGGCGCTGCTGGGCTGGCAGAGCCTGCGCCAGCGCCGCGGGGCCGCTATCCAAAGCTGATTACTCCTTTTTTTATAGCTGCCAGCGCTTTATCAGTAAGCGCTACAGCACAAAAAATGCCTTGACGCTACGCCCCGTGCGCTACAACGGCAGCCAGCGCCGCCACGCTGCCACGCGCCTGGGCGGCGGCACGTCCCGCGCACCCCGGCTGCGCAGCAGTGCGGCCAGCTCACCGCGGCCATGGCGCAGCGCAGCCTGCAGCGGCGTGAGCCCGTCGAACTCCGACAGCAGGTGCGGATCCGCCCCGTGCTCCAGCAGGTAGCGCGCCACCGCATCGTGGCCCTGCACCAGGCTGGCGACGAGCGGCGTGCACAGCACCTCGGGGTGCTGGTAGTTGGGATCCACGCCCGCGCTGATGTGATAGCGCACCCGGGCCAGATCCCCCGCGGAGGCGGCGGCGTACAGGTCTTTCCAGTCTCCGGCGGACATGGGCGCTCCTTTCATCGGGTTCTCATACGGCACTGCCGCGCAATATAGACGCCGCAGTACGCGCAGCACACCGGGGAGCCCCCACGGCAACCGCCCGCCATCGCGATGGACTGGTCCATACTCCCGGCGAGCGGTCCCAGCCCGGCGCCGCCTTCTTCAGGAGCATGCGTGCAATCGGCGAGTGAGCAGTGGTTTGACGAGGCGTACTACCAGCGCTACTACTTCGACAAGAAAACCAGCGTGGTGGACCCCGGCCATGCGCAGCGGCTGGGCAGCTTCGTCTGCAGCTATCTGCACTACCTGCGCGTGCCCGTGGCACGGGTGCTGGACGTGGGCTGCGGCATCGGCCTGTGGCGGGACATGGTGCAGCACCACCTGCCCGGCGCGCTCTACCAGGGCGTGGAATACAGCCCCTACCTGTGCGAGCGTTTTGGGTGGGAGCGCGGCTCGGTGGTGGACTACACGGCGCGCGAGCCTTTCGACTTCGTCATCTGCCAGGGCGTGCTGCCTTACCTGGGCACGCAGGACCTGGCGCGGACGCTGGACAACCTGGGGCGCCTGTGCCGCGGCGCGCTGTACCTGGAGGCCGTCACGCGCGAGGACTACGAGC
Organism: [Acidovorax] ebreus TPSY; assembly: GCF_000022305.1. NCBI lineage: Bacteria > Pseudomonadati > Pseudomonadota > Betaproteobacteria > Burkholderiales > Comamonadaceae > Diaphorobacter > [Acidovorax] ebreus. The sequence continues at coordinate 1,618,705 of NC_011992.1, read as the reverse complement.
GCGACATCATCGACGAAGACCTGACCGACCCGCGCCTGTACCGCCACCGCGCGTCGCTGTACCGCCGCGGCCTTGCGCGGCACTTCATCGACATGGGCGGGGGCCTGTGGCTCAGCCGCCAGGCGCAGGTGCCGCTGTTCGCCCTGGAGGCTCCGGGACAGTAGCAGCACTCATTGATTGATAGCTGCCCGCGCTTGACCGGTGGGCGTCAGACGCAAAAAAGGCCGTGAATCCTCACGGCCTTTTTTGTCACCTATTGCATGCGTTTAGTCCGCCGTAGCGCCCGATGCCTTGACCGCAGCACCCCACTTCTGAATATCGGCGGCGATCAGCTTGGCAAAGTCGGCCGTGCTCAGGCCATAGGCCTCGGCGCCCAGGTCGGAGATCTTCTGCTTCACGTTCTCCTGGGCCAGGATCTCACGCACGTATTTGTTCATGCGTTCGGCCAGGTCCTTGGGCAGGCCCTTGGAGCCGATCATGCCGTACCAGGGCTCGGCCTCGAAGCCGGGGAAGCCCTGCTCCGCCAGCGGCTTCACGCCCGGGAACTTGGGCGAGGCGGTTTTGCTGGTGATGGCCAGCGCCTTGATCTTGCCGGCCTCGATCTGCGGCTTGAGCGGCACGGGGTTGTCGATGGCGTACTGCACTTCGTTGGACATCACGGCCAGCACCAGCGGCGCGGAGCCCTTGTACGGCACGTGCATGGTCTTGGCCTTGGCCTGCATGTGGAACATCTCCACGATCATGTGCTGGGGCGAGCCCGCGCCGGCCGAGCCGAAGTTGATCTTGTCGGCCTTGATGAGCTTGAGCAGTTCATCCACCGAGTTGATGCCCGAGTTGGCGCCCGTCACCAGCAGGAACGGCGCCTTGGCCAGCGGGGTGATGGGCGTGAGGTCCTTCACCGGGTCGTAGGGCACGTTCTTGTACAGCGTGGGCGAGATCACCACCGGGCTGCTGGAGCCCACCAGGAAGGTGCCGCCGTCGGGCTTGGCGCGGCTCACGTAGGCGGTGGCGATGTTGCCGTTGGCACCGGCCTTGCTTTCCACGATCACGCTGGCAGTGATGCGCTTTTCCAGCTCGTTGGCGATGATGCGCGCCAGCATGTCGCTGGTGCCGCCGGGTGCGTAGGGCTGCACCAGCGTGATGGTCTTGACCGGCCAGGCATCCTTGGCCAGCGCCATCGTGGGTGCGCCTGCGGCCAGGGCCAGGACTGCGCCAGCGGCAAGAACGGTTCTGCGGAACATAAGCTCTCCTTCATTGAAGGCCCTTGTGGGGCCGGTGTACGAGGCCCGCGAAGGGCCGCTTGCAGAAAAGAAAAAGCGTCCGCTGGGGCGAACGCATCATCAGGGTTAACCCTTTGATGGTAACCGGAAAGACAATTTCACCGTCTCCGCCATGGGCCCCGCGTGCCCGCGGTCACGCCACGGTTGCTTGCAGCGGAACTTCGCACTCACCCGAAAGTCATCACCCTGAATTGGTAGCGACATTTGGTAACCCGCCCCCTGTGGACGGCCCCTAGAATCCGACGGCCGGGCGCAGATCCGGCGCGGCACGCAGCGCGTGCCCACGACCGCAGGACCGCTTTCACGGCCTGCCTTACCGACACAGGAGCGAAGGGTGCCGCGCCGTCCTCAGGGACGGCTGGCAGTGTCGACCACTCCCAGCCAGCGCAATGCGGCCAGGCACGGCCAGGGCAGCGCATTGGACTGGCGAAAAGCCCATTCCGGGTCGGGATGTGAATCGCCCCGGATTCCCTAGACACTTTTGAGCCGTTGGGAATGGCGTCTCTCGAACTCTACCGGCGAAGTATCTCCGGCAGTGCCATGGCGGCGCTTAGGGTTGTAGAACATCTCGATGTAGTTGAAGACATCGGCTCTCGCGTCATCGCGGGTCGGATAGATCTGGCGGCGGATGCGTTCGCGCTTGAGCAACTGGAAGAAGCTCTCGGCCACGGCGTTGTCGTGGCAGTTGCCGCGACGGCTCATGCTGCAGATCAGCTTGTGGTCGCGTAGGAAGTCCTGCCAGTCATGCCCAGTGAATTGACTGCCTTGATCCGAATGCACTGTGACTGGCTGCTCGGGTCGACGACGCCACAAGGCCATCACCAGCGCATCGAGCGCCAGCCCGGTATCGATGCGGCTACCCATTGACCAGCCGACCACCTGACGCGAGAACAGATCGACCACCACGGCCAGGTACAGCCAGCCCTCATGGGTGCGGATGTAGGTGATGTCGGTCACCCAGGATTGATTGGGCTGCGCCACGGAGAACTGGCGCTGCAGGTGGTTGGGCGCGACGACCGCGGGCTTGCCACCACGCATGCCAGGGCGACGGCGGTAGCCGGTCTGCGAGCGCAGTCCTTCGAGTTTGAGCAATCGGGCCACGCGGTGCTTGCCGCAGGACTCGCCTAGATCGCGCATGTCCAGGGTGAGCTTGCGGTAGCCGTACACGCCGCCGCTCTCCAACCACGCGTGCTTGAGCAGGCCCAGCACCCGTTGATCGTCCTGGGCGCGTGGGCTCACCGGATCGGCCTTCCAGGCGTAGTAGCCGCTGGGGTGCACCGTCATGATCTTGCACATGCGGCGCACGCTGTGCTCGTGTTCATGCCGCTCGATAAATGCGTACTTCACCCGGACTGCTTGGCAAAGTACGCTGCGGCCTTTTTTAAGATGTCGCGCTCCTCGGTCACACGCTTGAGCTCGGCCTTCAGGCGGCGCATCTCGTCGGCTTGCGAGCACTGCGCTTGGCGCTGGTCAGGCGACATCTGCTTGACTTTGATCCATTGATACAGACTGTGCTGGCTGACGCCAAGCCTGGCCGACACGTCGGCCACCTTGTGGCCTCGTTCGGTGATCTGCTTGACCGCTTCGATCTTGAATTCTTCGGGGTATCTCTGCTTGCTCATGGCACCTCCTATTGGGCCTCAGGTTTGAGGCTCAGAGGTGTCTAGAAAACCCGGGGCGATTCAATGTGATTGGTGATGAACACGGCGGGCGCCAGGCCTGCCCAGCAATGGAGGTGCCGCGTTTTGGCAGACAAAATGGACAACCCCCGGGTGACCCCCCTCAGCCATGACGGCCGCGCGCCGAGTCTGGCCTACAACAGCGCACTGGACGGACTGCGCGGCGTGGCGATCCTGCTGGTGATCCTGTCGCACGCCCATGCGCCGCTGTTCGACGGCGCGTTCTACGGGGTGGACCTGTTCTTCGTGCTCAGCGGTTTCCTGATCACCTCGTTGCTGCTGCAGGAACTGCAAAGCAACGGCCGGCTGGACTACTGGCGTTTTTACCGCCGCCGCTTCTTCCGCCTGATGCCCGCGCTGGCGCTGTTCCTGGGGGCGTACTGCGTGTTCGCGCCGCTGCTGTGGCCGGACCTCACGGACGTGTATTCCGACGCGCTGGTGTCCCTGTTGTACCTGGCCGACTACGGCATCGCCTTCTTCGACAGCCCCGACACGCTGCTGCACATGTGGTCGCTGTCGGTGGAAGAGCACTTCTATCTGGTCTGGCCGCCGCTCCTGGTGGTGTTGGCGCGCTTCACGCCGCGCGGCGCGCTGTGGCGCCCGGTGCTGGGCCTGCTGGTGCTGGCGTGGGCCTGGCGCGTGCTGTGGGTGGCGCAGGGCCAGCAGTTCTACGAGATTTTCTTCCGCTTCGACACCCGCGCCACGGGCCTGCTGGCCGGCAGCCTGCTGGCCACGCTGCTGCACGAGCAACCCGCCTGGTTCCAGGCGCTGCGCCAGCGGCTGCACCATTTCATGTGGGTGGTGCTGGCCGTGCCGCTGCTGATGGCCCAGTCCTGGGACGACATGAACGCCATGCTCTGGGGCATGACAGTGGTGGAATGCGCCGCCCTGGTGGTGCTGCTGGCGGTGCAGCAGCACCGCGGCGCGCTGCACCAGATGCTGAGTGCACCGGCTCTGATGCTGGTGGGCAAGCTGTCGTACGGCATCTACCTGTGGCACTACCCCGTGGTGCGCTACCTGCGCGCCGACCTGCCGTGGCCGGCCGTGGTGGTGCTGGGCTTCCTGATCTCGGCGGCGCTGGCGGCGCTGTCGTACTACACCGTGGAACGCTGGGCCATGCGCTGGCGCGATGCCCGCCCCGCCCAGCGCAAGCCGGCCCCCGTGCGGACGGCGCGGCCGGCTACCGCACGCGGTTCGCTGGCGCTGTCGGCGCGCGGCGAGCGCTGATGGCCGCGTGGGCAGCTATTATTTGAATAGCTGTCTGCGCTTGTCCTGCGGTGGATTCCAAAATAAAACCCTTCAGAAACTATCACAATCAAGCGCTGGCAGCTATTATTTAAGGAGCATTCCTCCTCCCTCCCCGCGCTGCCCGCGGCACGGCGCGCAGCCCGCTACACTGCGGCCTGCGCTTGCTGGCGCCCCTGCCCTGGTACAGGCGCACGGGAAGCCGCGAGCGCTTTTCGTCTCCGCCCCTCTTTTCACCGCTCCACCGCCAACCCTTTGACGCACCGCCCATGTCCACGGTCTTCAACTTCACCTTCGTTCCCTGGTTCCGGTCCGTGGCGCCGTACATCCACAAGTTCCGGCACCAGACCTTCGTGGTGGGCCTGACGGGTGAGGCCATCGCCGCGGGCAAGCTGCAGAGCATCGTGCAGGACCTGGCGATGATCCAGGCCATGGGCGTGAAGATCGTGCTGGTGCATGGCTTTCGCCCGCAGGTCAACGAACAGCTGCACGCCAAGGGGCACGCCCCGCGCTACTCGCACGGCATGCGCGTGACCGATTCCGTGGCGCTGGACTGCGCCCAGGAGGCCGCGGGCCAGCTGCGCTATGAGATCGAGGCCGCCTTCAGCCAGGGCCTGCCCAACACGCCCATGGCGGGCTCGCGCGTGCGCGTGATCTCCGGCAACTTCCTTACGGCGCGGCCCGTGGGCATCGTGGACGGCGTGGACTTCAAGCACTCGGGCCTGGTGCGCAAGGTGGACGTGGAAGGCATCCGACGCACGCTGGAGTCCGACGCCATGGTGCTCATCTCGCCCTTCGGCTTCTCGCCCACGGGCGAGGCTTTCAACCTGGCCATGGAGGAAGTCGCCACACGCGTGGCCACCGAGCTCAAGGCAGACAAGCTGCTGTTCCTGACCGAAGTGCCGGGCATCCGCATCCAGCCGCTGGAACCCGACGCCGAGGACAACCCCATCGACACCGAACTGCCCCTGGCCGCAGCGCGCCAATTGCTGGCCCAGTTGCCGCCCGCGCAGCAGCCGACCGATGTGGGTTTTTACCTGCAGCATTGCGTGAGGGCCTGCGAGCACGGCGTGGAGCGCAGCCACATCCTGCCGTTCGCGGTGGACGGCGCGCTGCTGCTGGAGATCTACGTGCACGACGGCATCGGCACCATGGTCATCGACGAAAAGCTGGAAGAGCTGCGCGAAGCCACCATCGACGATGTGGGCGGCATCATCCAGCTCATCGAGCCGTTCGAGCGCGACGGCACGCTGGTCAAGCGCGACCGCACCGAGATCGAGCGCGACATCGCCGCCTACACCGTGATCGAGCACGACGGCGTGATCTTCGGCTGCGCCGCGCTCTACCCCTACCCGGAGGCCGGCACGGCCGAGATGGCCGCCGTCACCGTGTCCCCGCAAAGCCAGGGCACCGGCGACGGCGAGAAGCTGCTCAAGCGCATCGAGCAGCGCGCGCGCATGCTGGGCCTGTCCAGCATCTTCGTGCTGACCACGCGCACCATGCACTGGTTCATCAAGCGGGGCTTTTCGCCCGTGGACCCCGACTGGCTGCCCGACGCACGCAAGCGCAAGTACAACTGGGACCGCAAGAGCCAGGTGCTGGTCAAGAAACTCTGAGCTTCACCCTGCGGCCGCCAGCCATGCGGCCGCCAGCGACCCCACCTCGGCAATCGCCGCGTCGCGCTGCGCGGGCGCGGCGGGGCACTGCGTGAGATAGCACGCCACCACGGCCGGCGCCCCACCCTCCGGCCACACCACGCCCACGTCGTTGCTGGTGCCGTTGGCGGTGCCGGTCTTCTCGCCGATGCGCCAGCCCGCCGGCATGCCCGCGCGCAGCCGCTTGTCTCCCGTGAGGTTGCCCAGCAACCAGCCCTGCAACCGCGCCCGTGCCTCGCCAGACAGCGCATCGCCCAGCACCAGTTTCTGCACGGTGTGCACCATGGCGCGCGGCGTGGTGGTGTCGCGCAGTTCGCCCGCAGGCACATCGTTGAGCGCGGGCTCGATGCGGTCCAGCCGTGTGTGCGCATCGCCCAGCGTGCGCAGCCAGGCCGTCAGGCCGGCGGGCCCGCCCTGGCGGCGCAGCAGCAGGTTGGCGGCGCTGTTGTCGCTGAGCACCATGGTGGCCTCGCACAGCTCGGCCACGGTCATGCCGGCGCCGCCCGCGTGCGGCTCGGTGCGCGGGGAATATTCCACCAGATCGTGCCGGCCATAACGCACGCGTGCATCCAGCCGCTCCAGCCCCTGGTCCGCACGCTGCAGCACCTGGCCGGCCAGCAGCAGCTTGAAGGTGCTGCACAGCGCAAAGCGCTCGTCGCCGCGGTAGGTCGCAAGGGCGTCCGAGCCCGTGTCCAGCACGGCCACGCCCAGCCGCCCGCCCACGCGCTGCTCCACCCGGCCCAGCGCGGCCTGCAACTGCTGCGTGGCCTGAGCCCTGTTTTTCTCGACCCCGGTTTGGGCACAACCTACCAGGGGCAGCAGCGCGGCACCCAGCAACCAGCTTCTTCGGTCCATTGTTTTACCTCGTCATGTGTGGAAAGAAGGCGCCACGATAAGGCGGCACAAGTGGCTTGACCATCGACAATAATCGCCACCAGCCCTTAGAAAAACTTCACCCATGCACCTGCCCCTGAATGCGCTGCGGGCCTTCGAGGCGGCGGCCCGCCACCTGAACCTGACACGCGCCGCGGAGGAACTGCACGTCACCCAAACCGCGGTGAGCCAGCACATCCGCAACCTGGAGGAACGCGTGGGCAAGCCGCTGTTTCGCCGCCTGCCGCGCGGCCTGGCATTGACCGATGAGGGCCGCCAGTTGGTGCCCGTGCTGTCCGACAGCTTTGCGCGCATCGGCCAAGCCCTGCAGCGCCTGGCCGACACCCGCCCGCGCGAGGTACTCACCGTGGGCGTGGTGGGTACGTTCGCCGTGGGGTGGCTGCTGCCGCGCCTGCGCGCCTTCCATGAAAGCCACCCCTTCGTCGACCTGCGCCTGCTCACGCACAACAACCGCGTGGACCTTGCGGGCGAAGGGCTGGACTGCGCCATCCGCTTCGGCGACGGTGCCTGGCACGGCACCGACGCCGAGCGGCTCATGCCCGCGCCGCTGGCGCCCCTGTGCGCGCCAGAAGTGGCTGCGCGCCTGCGCGAACCCGCCGACCTGGGCGCCGAGGCACTGCTGCGCAGTTACCGCACCGACGAGTGGCCCGCATGGTTCGCCGCTGCCCATGCGCCCTGCCCCGTGCTGCGCGGCGCGGTGTTCGACTCGTCGCTGACCCTGGCCGAGGCCGCAGCCCAAGGCGCGGGCGTGGCGTTGCTGCCCGTGCGCATGTTCGAGCGCGAACTGCGCCAGGGGCGGTTGGTCCAGCCCTTCGCGTGCACGGCAGCGCTGGGCGACTACTGGCTGTGCCGCCTCAAGTCACGCGCCCCGACCGATGCCCTGCAGGCGTTCCGCGACTGGCTGCTGCGCGAGTCCGCGCCGCCGCAGTGATGCCACCCCGCCAGCAAAATCACATCAAAAAAGCCTTTCAGCCTTATAAATCAAGCGCCGGCAGCTATAAAAGTGGAAGCACCCTGGTTGAAAAAATGCCTGCGCGGCGCAGCCCCGCAATGGGCATAATCGCCGCCATGAACTGGCCCCGCCTCTCGCTCACACTGCGCACCTGGGTGCTGGGCTGGTTCATGGCTTCGCTGGGCGTGGCCGTGGCCTCGCCGCTGGTGCATCCACAGTCCCTGCAGCTGGTGTGCTCGGCCTCGGGCGCGGTGATGCTGATGGTCCAGGCGGACGACGGCAGTGTGGGCGCCCTGGGCGCGTCCGGTATGGACTGCCCCTTGTGCGCGCCCGCAGGCGCACCGCCCGCCCCCGAAACCGCGTTGGTCGAGCCGCCTCCACCTTTGGCCCATGCGCTGCAACCCATCGAGGCGGCGCGCATTGCCGCGGCCACCGCAGCGCCGCTGCCGGCGCGCGGCCCTCCCTCGACTCTCTGACCCTGCCGGGCCGCAAGGAGCCTGCTGGCTCCCCAAGCGGCCCTTACCACGCCCACGCACTGGGTGTGCCTTGCCGCACGAGACAGCACCACCCCCCGCGCACCACTGGGGCGGCGCGCTGCACTCGTCGGCCGTTCTTCTGCAGAGACCGAGAGAGTTTTCACGCATGTTCCGTATCGACATACGCCAGAGCGCCGGCGCGTTCACCTTGGCCGCGCTGGCCGGTGCCGCCCCCGCCCAATCCACCGACCCGCTGACGCCCACCCTGCCCACCGTGGAGGTAAGCGACGCCACCCAGGCCCCCGGCCTGCTGCCGCTGGACACCCCGGTGGAGACCGGCAGCCGCCTGGGCCTGACCCCGCGCGAGACGCCCGCCAGCGTCACCGTGGTGGACCGCAGCACCATCGAAGCGCGCGGCGCCCAGGACACCCAGGAGGTCCTGCGCGCCATCCCCGGCGTTTCTGCCCACAACGCCCCAGGCTCCATGTCGGCCAGCTACCGTGGCTTCACCGGCAACTCGGTCACCCAGCTCTACAACGGCATCACCGTCCACTACGGCAGCGCGACGCGCGCCGTGGACAGCTGGATTTACGACCGCGTGGAGGCCGTGGGCGGTGCATCGAGCTTTCTGTATGGATCAGGCGCCGTGGGTGGCTCCCTCAACTACATCACCAAGACGGCCGAACGCTACGATTTCAGCGAAGGCCAGCTGCGGCTGGGCCAGAACAACCTCAAGGAAATCTCGCTGGGCCTGAACCGCCGTCTGGGAAGCAGCGATGGCACGGCGGGCACGCAGCATTTCGCGCGCATCGATCTGAACCACCGCAATGCCGGCAGCTGGGTCGAAGGAATGCACACACAATCCACCCAACTGGCTACCTCGCTGCTGTCCGACTTCGGGGGCGGCTTCACGCACACCCTCGCCTACGAACTGCAAAAAGATAACGTGGACCGCCCTTACTGGGGCACACCCACACTCAATCCGACGGCCGGGGAAACCCGAATCGACCGAGCCACCCGGTTCAAGAATTACAACAGCGCCGACGGCATCTACGCTCACCAGGTGCAATGGCTGCGCTCGATTGCCCAATGGCGCACCTCCGATGCGCTGCAGTTCAAGAACACGCTCTATGCCTATGACGCGCTGCGGGACTACCGCAACGTGGAAACCTACCGTTTCAATGCCAGCAACACCCAGGTGATCCGCACGGGCACCTACCTGCAACGCCATGATCAGAAAGTGCTGGGCAACCGTTTCGAAGGCACCTACAAAGGCAGCCTGGCTGGCCGCAAGAGCGACTGGGCCTTCGGCCTGGATGTGAGCGTGAACCGGCAAACGCGCTTCCCCAACGGACTCTCCAGCATCGTGAGCACGGTGGACCCCTACCAGTTCACGACTGAGAACTTCTTCGACATTCCCGACATGCAACCGGGCTTCAACCCGGACCGCGACAACAAAACCACGTCCACGGCCTTGTATCTAGAGAACCGCACCGCGGTGCTCCCCGCCCTCCACCTCGTCACCGCCCTGCGCCACGAGCGCATCGAGCTGGACCTGACCAACCGACGCGCCGTCACGACCGCCAACCCCGCGACCTTCAGCCGCGGCTACCGCCCCACCACGGGACGCATCGGTATGGTCTGGGACATAGCTCCCGACGCGAATCTCTACGCACAGTACGCCACCGCCGGCGATCCGCCCTCCGGCTCGCTCTCCACCGCGACCTTCGGGGATGTGCGCAACAACAGCGAGCTGACGACCGGACGCCAGTTCGAGCTGGGCAGTAAATTCGATTTCTGGGACCGCAAGGGCTCCGCAACCCTGGCCGCTTTCCAGATCACACGCAACAACATCGCCTCGCAGGACCCCAACAACCCCGGCCTGACCATCCTGGTCGGCGAGCAGTCCTCCCGGGGTATTGAACTCGCGGTGGGCCTGCGCCCTTCCGTCCAATGGCAAGTGCAGGCCAACCTGATGGCAACCCGTGCCCGGTACGAGAACTTCATGCAGGGCGGGGTTTCGCTGGCCGGCAAGACCCCCACGTTCACGCCCGAACGCGTCGCCAACCTGTGGGTGACCTACGCCATCACCCCCATCCTCCATGCCAGCGCGGGACTGCGCCATGTGGGCAAGACCTATGCCGACGCGGCCAACACCATTTACTGGCCGTCATACACGCTGCTCGATCTGGGGCTGTCCTGGAAGATCAGCAAGACAGCCTCGCTGACCGGGCGCCTGCGCAATGCCACCGATCGGATCTACGCCGCCGAAGGACGCCCGGGCCAGGCCTACCTGGGCGCGCCGCGCACGGGCGACGTGACGCTGCACGTCGCCTTCTGAGCAACCGGAGGCCATGATGGTGCATGCCAAACGCTGGCTGTTTCTGGTCCACCGCTGGCTGGGCGTGCTGCTGTGCGCCTTCTTCGCCATGTGGTTCGTCTCCGGCGTGGTGATGATGTACGTGGGCTATCCCAAGCTCACGCCCGCCGAGCGGCTGATGCACCTGCCGCCGCTGCGCGGCGCCGCCGTGGCGCTGGAGCCCGACCAGGCCCTGGGCGCCGCCGGGCTGCAGGGCCCGCTGCGCGACCTGCGGCTGGCCGTGGCCAACGGCGGGCGGGCGGTGTACCTGGCCACGCCCCAGCCGTCCAAGGCCGCCCCGCCCGGCGACGCACGCCCGCGCGGCGCCCCGGTGGTGATCGACGCCCGCACCGGCGCCGTGCTCACGGCCGTCGACGCGCCACGGGCATTGGCCAGCGCTGCAGCCTACGCGCAGGGTCCGGCCCATGCCGTTCACGAAGGCACGCTGCAGGAAGACGCCTTCACCCACTCCCGCGCGCTGGACATGCACCGGCCCCTGCACCGCGTGCGCCTGGGCGATGCACACGACACGGTGCTCTACATCTCCGGCACGACCGGCGAGGTGGTGCGCGATGCCACACGCACCGAGCGCCAATGGAACTACGCGGGCGCGTGGCTGCACTGGCTGTACCCGTTGCGCGGCGGCCTGGTGGACCGCTACTGGGCGGACATCGTCAATGCGCTGTCGCTGCTGGGTATCGCCGCAGTGGTCACAGGCGGCGTGATCGGCATCCTTCGCTGGCGCTTCGCGGGCACCTACCGCAGCGGCCGGCGTACGCCGTTCCCGTCCGCATGGGCGCGCTGGCACCACGTGGCGGGCCTGCTGTTCATGGTCGTCACGCTCGCCTGGATCTTCAGCGGCCTGATGTCCATGAACCCCTGGCGCATCTTCGACAGCGGCGCACCCGCTCTGCGCACCAACGCCATGCACGACGGGCCCCTGCAGCTGCCCCACGCAGGCGCACCCGTGGCCGCCCTGCTGCAGGCTGCGCCCACCGACACGCGCGAACTGCGGTGGAGGCGCACCGCCGGCCATACGCTGGTGCAGGCGTTGCCCGCCTCTGGCCCGCCCACGGTGCTGGACGCGCATACCGCCCTGCCCCACGCATGGCAGCCGGGCGAGCTGGAAGCCGCCGCAGCCCGGCTGGTCGATGCGCCGCTACAGCGCGTCGAGACCCTGCGCGCGTACGACGCTTATTACTACACGCGGGACGCCCACACCATGACCGGCGGCACCGACAAACCGCTGCCCGTGCTGCGGCTGGTGTTCGGTGACCCGCACGCCAGCTGGGTGCACCTGGACCCACACACGGGCGCCGTGCTGGGTCGGCTGGACCGGCACCGCCGCACCTCGCGCTGGCTGTTCGGCCTGCTGCACAGCTGGGACTGGCTGCCACTGCTGCAGCGCCGGCCGTTGTGGGACGTGCTGCTGGTGGCGCTGAGTGTGGGCGGCACGGTGATCAGCCTGAGCGGCATCGTGCTGGGCTGGCGGCGCGTACGGCGCAAGCTGGGCTGGCACACACCTGCCGCACCCCAGGCCCCGATGCGGTGATGGACAGCGCTGCATACTCGGGTGCATGCCCGCCACGTCTGCCCTGCCCGTTCTGTATTCGTTTCGCCGCTGCCCCTATGCCATCCGCGCGCGCATGGCGCTGGCGGTGAGCGGCCAGCGCTGCGAACTGCGCGAAGTGGTGCTGCGCGACAAGCCGGCGGCGCTGCTGGCCGTATCGCCCCAGGCCACGGTGCCCGTGCTGGTGCTGCCGGGGCAGGTGCTGGAGCACAGCCTGGACATCATGCGATGGGCTTTGGCGGCCCATGACCCGCACGGCTGGCTCATCCCCGACCGGGGCGAGCTGGACGCCATGCTGGAGCTCATCGCGCAGTGCGATGGTCCGTTCAAGCGGGCGCTGGACCGTTGCAAGTACCCCAACCGCTACCCTGACGCCAGCCCGGCGGACGAACGGGCCGCCGCCCATGCCTGGCTGCGGGTGCTGGAACAGCGCCTGGCCTTGGAGCCGGGCGGGCACCTCTTCGGCCCACGCGCCGCCTTGGCCGACATGGCCATCGCGCCCTTCGTGCGCCAGTTCGCCGGCATCGACGACGCGCAGTGGCAGGCCGCGCCCTGGCCACATCTGCGCGCATGGCTGGTGCGCTGGCAGCAGTCGCCGCTGTTCCTGGGCGTCATGCACAAGTACGAGGCCTGGAAGCCCGGCGCGCCGCCCGTGGTCTTCCCACCCCCAACCGCGTGAGATGGGTTGGAGACGGGGTGAAGACGAGGTGAAGCGCCGCGGGGCGCCCGAAGGCGCCCCGCGAGAGGTCAAAAAAGACGCGTAGTTATGCCCGGGCCAGCGTGTCCGGCGCGCCGCGCCCGCCGCGCACCAACAGCACCAGCAGCAGCACGGCAAACACCAAGAACCAGACAAACGACCAGTTGGCGATGGAGCCGCCGAGGAACGTCCAGTCCACCGCCGTGCAGTCACCCGAGCCGCGGAAGATCATGGGGATGGCGCGGCTGATGGGGTAGTTCTCGATCATTCCGTAGAAGTCGCGCCCGCAAGTGGCGATCTCTGGCGGGTACCACTGCAGCCAGCTCTGGCGCGCGGCCGTGAAGCCGCCAAAACCCGCCGCCGCCAGCGCCAGCACCGTCCAACCCATCCACCAGCCTTTTGCGCCTCTAGCGCTTGCCAGTCCTGCGAAGACCGCTACACCTATGAGAGCATAGCGCTGCACGATGCACATCGGGCAAGGCTCCAGTCCCACCACATGCTGCAGGTACATGCCAAAGGCCAGCATGGCCACGCAGGCGGCACTGATCAGCGCCAGGATGCGGCGCGGGGCGGTATCAATCCAGTTCAACAACACTTTTTGTTTTCCTTGCAGGGAGCGGCCTCCGCATCCGCTCCCTTGGCAGGCAGCGGCGCTCAAATGCCGGCGGCTTCGTCCAGAAACACCTTGGCGCGCCGCGGTGTCACCACCAGCGTCTCGCCCTCACGCAGCCCCATCTCGTGGAATTGCTGCGCCGGAATCTGCGCTTCGATCAACGCGTCCGAGGGCGCATTGTCCGCCGATTGGGTATCGCCCTCGGGGATTAGTTCCAGCCGCGCGATCGGCCCCACCACGATGGCGCGCGCCAACTGCACCACGATGCCGCGCGGGCGCCCGTGCGCGTCCAGCGCCTGGCCGGGGGAATAGCGCTCCACGTCCAGGTCGTGCGGGCGCACGTAGGCGAACGCGCGCGCATCGTCGGCGTGCTGGGCCTCGGGGCTCTCCAGCTGCATGCCGTCGTCCAGGTACACCCGGCCGTCGTTGGCGCGGCCCTTGAACAGGTTCACGTCGCCCAAAAAGCCATAGACGAATGGGCTGGCAGGGTTGTCCCATACCTGCTGGGGCGTGCCCTGCTGCTCGATGCGTCCCTGGTTGATGACGACCACGCGGTCGGCCACTTCCAGCGCCTCCTCCTGGTCGTGCGTGACGAAGATGCTGGTCACGTGCAGTTCGTCGTGCAGGCGACGCAGCCAGCGGCGCAGCTCCTTGCGCACCTTGGCGTCCAGCGCGCCGAAGGGCTCGTCCAGCAGCAGCACCTTGGGCTCCACGGCCAGCGCGCGCGCCAGGGCGATACGCTGGCGCTGCCCGCCCGAAAGCTGGGAGGGATAGCGGTCGGCGATCCAGTCCAGCTGCACGAGCTTGAGCAGGCTCATCACCTTCTCCTTGATCTGCGCTTCGGACGGCCGCTCCTTGCGCGGCTTCATGCGCAGGCCGAAGGCCACGTTGTCAAACACCGTCATGTGCCGAAACAGCGCGTAGTGCTGGAACACGAAGCCTACGCCGCGCTCGCGCACGTGCACGTCGGTCGTGTCCTCGCCGCTGAAGTGGATGCTGCCCACGTCGGGGGTCTCCAGCCCCGCGATGATGCGCAAGAGCGTGGTCTTGCCGCAGCCCGAGGGGCCCAGGAGCGCGATGAGTTCGCCCGACTGGATGTCCAGGCTGACGTCGCGCAGCGCCTGGAAGTCGCCGAACTGCTTGCTGACGTTGCGGATTTCAATGCTCATGTGTTCATCCTTCAGCGCGGCGCGCCGGGCGCGGGCGCAGGCCGCTCGGGCGGCAGCGCGGCAGCAGCCTTCATTTCCTGTTCGCTCTTCCACTCGGCCACCGACTTGATGACCAGCGTGACCAATGCCAGCAGTGCCAGCAGCGAGGCGGCTGCGAACGCGGCCACCGATTGGTATTCGTTGTAGAGGATCTCCACGTGCAGCGGGATGGTGTTGGTCTGGCCGCGGATGTGGCCCGACACCACCGACACCGCGCCAAACTCGCCCATCGCCCGGGCATTGCACAGGATCACGCCGTACAGCAGGCCCCACTTGATGTTGGGCAGCGTCACGTGCCAGAAGGTCTGCCAGCCGCTCGCGCCCAGCACCACCGCCGCCTGCTCCTCGTCGTTGCCTTGCGCCTGCATCAGCGGGATCAGTTCACGCGCGATGAACGGGAACGTGACGAACACGGTGGCCAGCACGATGCCCGGCACGGCGAAGATGATCTTGATGTCGTGCGCCGCCAGCCAGGGCCCCAGCCAGCCGTTGGCGCCGAACACCAGCACGTACATCAGGCCCGCCACTACGGGCGAGATGGAGAACGGCAGATCGATCAGCGTGGTCAAGAAGGCCTTGCCCTTGAACTCGTACTTGGCGATGCACCACGCCGCGGCGATGCCGAACACCAGGTTCAGCGGCACGGCGATCACGGCAGTGAGCAGCGTGAGCTGGATGGCAGACCAGGCGTCGGGCTCGCGCAATCCCTCCAGGTAGGCATTCACGCCCTTGCGCAGCGCCTCGGTGAACACGGCGGCCAGCGGCAACACCAGGAACAGCAGCAGGAACACCATGGCAAGGCCAATCAGCGCCCACTGGATCCAGCGCGCCTCGGTCGTTCCGGCCTGCGCGCGCCGCACGGTACGGGTGTTCGCGGCGCTCATGCGGGTGCTCCTGCGTGGCGGCGCTGCCAGGCCTGCAAGGCGTTGATGACCAGCAGAAGGACGAAAGAGATCACCAGCATCACCACCGCCACGGCAGTGGCGCCTGCGTAGTCGTACTGCTCCAGCTTGCCGATGATGATCAGCGGCGTGATTTCAGACACCATGGGCATGTTGCCGGCGATGAAGATGACGGAGCCGTACTCGCCCACGGCACGCGCGAACGCCATGGCAAAGCCGGTGAGCAGCGCGGGCATGATGGCCGGCAGGATCACGTGGCGAAAGATCTGCCAGCGCGTGGCGCCCAGGCTGGTGGCCGCTTCTTCCAACTCCTTCTCGCTGTCTTCCAGCACTGGCTGCACCGTGCGCACCACGAATGGCAGGCCGATGAAAATCAGCGCAATCACAATGCCGTTGGGGTTGAATGCGAGCTGGATGCCCAGCGGCTCCAGGTACTGCCCCACCCAGCCATTGCCCGCGAGCAGTGCGGTGAGCGAAATACCGGCGACCGCTGTGGGCAGCGCGAACGGCAGGTCCACCAGTGCATCCACGATCTTCTTGCCCGGGAACTTGTAGCGCACCAGCACCCAGGCGATGAGCAGGCCGAACACCAAGTTCACGCAGGCGGCGATGAACGAGGCACCGAACGTGAGGCGGTACGACGCCAGCACGCGCGGCGACGCCACCGCTTCCCAGAACTGCGGCCAGGTCATGGTGAACGTCTTGAGCAGCAGCGCCAGCAGCGGGATCAGCACGATGATGCTCAGGTAAAACAGCGTGTAGCCCAGCGTGAGGCCAAAGCCGGGCAATACCCTCTTGGCTCGCCTGGGGGCGCTTTTCTTGCCACTCATATGGAGTTATCCGTTATTCGCCGCCAGTCAAAAGCCGGTGCGGCCCACGCCCGCAGGCACCGCGCTTGCATGCGCGGGCACCGCCACCCTACCCGGGCAGTCATGGCGGGGTGAAGGCGCCAGGCGGCTCAGGGGCGTGTTCACTGCTTATTTGCCAGGCGTGTAGAGCTTGTCGAACTGACCGCCGTCGTTGAAGTGCACCTTCTGCGCCTCGGTCAGCGAGCCAAAGTACTTGGCCACCGTGAACTGCTGGATGGGCTTGAACAGGTCGGCATGCTTCTTGAGCACCGCCTCGGAGCGCGGGCGGATCGCGTGCTTGGCGGCGATCTCCTGCGCTTCATCCGAGTACAGGTAGTCGAGGTAGGCCTTGGCCAGTTCGCCCGTGCCCTTCTTGGCGACCGTGCGCTCCACGATGGCCACAGGGTTCTCGGCCGTCACGCTCACCGAGGGATAGACCGCATCCACCTTGCCCTTGCCGAACTCACGCTCCACCGACACCACCTCCGACTCGAACGTGATCAGCACGTCCCCAATGTTGCGCTGCAGGAAGGTGGCCGTGGCATCACGCCCACCCTTGGCCAGCACGGGCACGTTCTTGTAGAGCTTGCCCACGAACTCCGCCGCCTGCGCGTCGCTGCCGCCCTTCTCGCGCACCGAGCCCCAGGCGCCCAGGTAGGCGTAGCGGCCGTTGCCACCGGTCTTGGGGTTCACCACCACCACCTTCACATCGGGGCGGATCAGGTCGTTCCAGTCCTTGATGTTCTTGGGATTGCCGTGGCGCACCAGGAACAGCATGGTGGAGGTGGTGGGCGATGCGTCATGCGGGAATTTCTTGGCCCAGTCCTTGGCCACCACGCCGTTGTCCGCGAGGAACTGCACGTCGGTGGTGGTGTTGAAGGTGACCACGTCGGCGGCCAGGCCATCGTTCACGGCGCGCGCCTGGGCGCTGGAGCCGCCATGGGCCTGGTCCACCTTGATGTCCACGCCCTTGGTTTTCTTGTAGTGGGCGATGAAGGCCTGGTTGTAGTCCTTGTAGAACTCGCGCGCCACGTCATAGGAGACGTTCAGCAGCGCATTGGCCTGGGCCGAGGCCAGCCCGCTGGCCGCCAGGGCCAGCGTGGCGAGAAGGGTCTTGAGCTTGGTTGCCGGGGTCATAGGAGCGCCTCCACGTTGCAGGAAATCATGCATTGTGGAGAGCGCAGGTTAAAACTCAAAAGAATATATTTTTGTAAATTTATCCACGGATGAGCATATGCAATGACATCTGGCACGCAGGCTCCCGGCACCGCCATTGAAAGCCAAATTGGTCTCTAGCCCTTATGCGATGAGCGCTACCAGCTATCAAAAGCAAAGCACCCTTACATCGCCCCCCCACTGGGGATCAAGCCGCACCGCCCATGCATCCCGCGCTCTTGCGTACACCACGCGCCGCCGCATCAGCGGGGCAGTGCCGCGCCGGCCGTGGCCGTGTCGCCCCGCTCACAGACCGCGGCGGAATGGCCGGGCACGGTTTCACCCAGAAAGTCCAGGAAGCTGCGCACCGCCGGCGACAAGCCGCGACGCGACGCAAACACTGCATGCACCACGCTGCGCGGCTGCGTCCACTGGGGCAGCAGGTGCACCAGCCGGCCCTCCTGCAATTCGGACATGCACATGTAGTCCGGCATCCAGCACAGGCCCGTGCCCGCCAACGCGGCGAATTTGAGCGTCAGCAGGTCGTCGGCCACGTAGCGCGGCGTGAAGTGCACGGTTTCCTCGCGCCCCTCGGGGCCGATCAGGCGCAGGCTGGCGCGCCCGTCGGCCGCGGACATGGCCAGCGTGTCCAGCAGCGCCAGGTCGCGCAGCGAGGTGGGCGTGCCCTGGCGCCGCAGTTGCTCGGGGCTGGCCACCAGCAGCAGGCGCACCTCGTCCAGGCGCTTGACCACCATGCTGCCGCTGTCCTCCAGCGTGGGGCGCACGCGCAGCGCCACGTCCACGCCCTCTTCCACCACGTTCACCACGCGGTTGGTGACCTGCATCTCCAGGCGCACCTGGGGGTGGCGCTGCAGGAACTGCGGCATCAGCTCGGCCACCACCGTCTGCGCCAGCGTCACCGGGCAGGTCACGCGCACGGTGCCGCGCGGTTCGGTCTGTACCTGGTCCACCGTGTCCTGCGCTGCCTGGGCCGAATCACGCATGGCCTGGCAATGGCGCAGGTAGGCCTCGCCCACCTCGGTGAGCGACAGCGTGCGCGTGGTGCGCTGCAGCAGGCGCACGCCCAGGCGCGCTTCCAACTCGGCCACGCGGCGCGACAGGCGCGACTTCGGGATCCCCAGCGCCCGGCCCGCCGCGGCAAAGCCGCCGCGCTCGGCCACCTCGGCGAAATAAAGCATGTCGTTCAGATCCTGCATCGCTCGCCTTTCGTTCCAAATTCAGAACAATCTATCGCATCACCGCCTGCTTATCAAACATTCGGTCCAAAACGACAATCTATCCATCGCCCCATTGCGGGTTTGTCCCTATCTCCAGGAGATTTCCATGCAACTGCTGCACATCGATTCCGCCATCACCGGTGACCAGTCCGTCTCGCGCCAGCTCACGGCGCAGATCGTCGAGGCCTGGAAGGCCAGCCATCCCGCCACCCAGGTGAGCTACCTGGACCTGGTGGCCGACGCGCCTGCGCACTTCACGATGGATGCGATGGCACCGCGCACCGGCCAGACCGACGGCCTGAGCGAGGCGCAGCAGCGCGAGAACGCCGTGTCCGAGCGGCTGGTGAGCCAATTCCTGGCGGCCGACGTGGTGGTGATCGGCGCACCGTTCTACAACTTCGCCATCCCCACGCAGCTCAAGGCCTGGATCGACCGCATCGCCCAGCCCGGCCGCACCTTCCAGTACACCGCCAACGGCCCCGAGGGCCTGGCCAAGGGCAAGACGGTGATCGTGGCGTCGAGCCGCGGCGGCGTGTATTCCACCAGCGAAGGCGGCCGCGCCATGGAGCACCAGGAAAGCTACCTGCAGACCGTGCTGGGCTTCTTCGGTGTGACCGACGTGCGCTTCGTGCGCGCCGAGGGCGTGGCTATGGGTGGCGATGCCAAGGCCCAGGCCCTGGCCGCCGCCGCCCAGGCGATCGAGGCCCACGTAAAGGCCCATGCCGCCAACCAGGACCGCGTCAGCCAGGCCGCCTGACCAGCCCCGGCGCCTCGCCAAACAAAACCCGCCTCCGGCCATGCCCGGGCGGGTTTTTTCCTATCAAAATGGGTTCTAACCCTTGATTTTCAAGCGTGGCAAGCTATCGAATCGATAGCAATCGTCAGCCATTGTGGCGCTTGACCCAGGCGATGTACCGGTCCATCCAGCGCTGCAAGAAGTCCTTGCTGCCCTCGCCGATGGTGCCGTCTTCGTTGAACAGGCCGTCCTTGGCATGGATGAATGCCTCGGGCTGGCCCAGGGTGGGCATGTCCAGGTAGGCCAGCACATTGCGCAGGTGCTGCTGCGCCATCGCCGTGCCCATGGCGCCGATGGACACGCCGATCACACCCGCGGGCTTGCCCGCCCAGGCGCTCTGGCCATAGGGGCGCGATGCGTTGTCGAGGGCGTTCTTGAGCACGCCGGGGATGGAGCGGTTGTATTCCGCCGTGACGAACAGCACGCCCTGCGACCCGGCGATCTCCTTCTTGAGCCGTTGCACGGACTCGGCCTGCTGGCCGTCGTCGTCCTGGTTGTACAGCGGCAGGTCGTCGATGCGCACCTGGTGGAATTCGCAGTCCGCGGGCGCCATGCGCGCCAGCGCATGGGCCAGCTTGCGGTTAAACGAATCCTTGCGAAGGCTGCCGACGACGACGGCAATGCGGTAGTGGCTCATACGGACCCTTTCTGGCAGAGGTAGGCGCCGCGCAGCGCCATCGCCGTGGCGGGCGGCCGGACCATCTTACGGGCCGCCGTGGAACGCTGCTGTCAGACAAGCGGCGGTCACGGCACCGGGGCCGGGGCCGGTCGAGGCCCCCCGCCGCGCGCCATCACCAGCCTGCCAGCACCGAGCCCTTGAACTGCGTCTCGATGAAGCGGCGGATCTCCTCGCTCTGGTAGGCCTTGACCAGTTGCGCCACCCAGGGCTTGTTCTTGTCGGCCTCACGCACCACGAGCAGGTTGACGTAGGGGCCGTCCGGGCTTTCCTGCGCGATGGAATCGGTCTTGGGGTTCAGGCCGGCGGAGATGGCGAAGTTGGTGTTGATGGCCGAGGCGTCCAGGTCGTCCAGCGAGCGCGGCAGCTGCGCGGCGTCCAGCTCCACGAACTTGAGCTTCTTCGGGTTGCCCACCACGTCCAGCGGCGTGGCCTTCAGGCCTGCGCCGTCCTTGAGCTTGATGAGGCCCTGCGCCTGCAGCAGCAGCAGCACGCGGCCGCCGTTGGTGGGGTCGTTGGGAATGCCGAAGCGCGCGCCTTCCTTCAGGTCAGCCAGCTTCTTGACCTTCTTGGAATACAGGCCGATGGGGAAGTTGACGGTGTTGGCCGCCACGGCGAACTTGTAGCCACGGTCCTTGATCTGCGCATCCAGGTAGGGCTTGTGCTGGTAGCTGTTGGCGTCCAGGTCGCCGGCGGCCAGAGCCGCGTTGGGCTGCACATAGTCGCTGAACTCCACAACCTGGATCTTCAGGCCCTGCTGTTCGGCCACTTTTTTGACCTGCTCGAAGATCTGCGCGTGCGGGCCCGCCGTCACGCCGATCTTCAGCGGCTTGTCCTGCGCCAGGGCGTGGCCCGAGAGGCCGGCGGCCATTGCCAGGGCCAGGGTCGATTGGAGCAGGGAGCGCTTGGAAATCACGGGAAACCTTTCATACCGTTACAGGGAGAGCCGGCATCGTAGCGCCCGCGGCGCGCCCTCAGAACGAATACTTTTCCATATCCAAAGAACCCGCACACATGAAGAGCACCCGGACAGCAGAGCACGTGCGAAGGTGAAAGGCCGCGCATTCTCCACCGCCCCGGGAAGGCCGCGGCGGCGCCCCGTCAGCCCTTGAGCGCCACGTTGTTGAGCTTGTCCAACCGCGCGGGCCAGCCGCCCTCCTCGGCCGACTGCAGCAGGATGCGCGTCCAGGCGATCCAGGCGTCCCACTGCACGCGCTTGTCCCAGGCGTTGCCCCAGGCGCTGAAGGCCTGCAGCGCCCCGCGTGCGGCGCACGCCGCGTCGTGCGCGCGGCCGGCCGACAGGTACAGCTGTGCCAGCACCATCTGCGGCTCGCCCACCCAGGGGTTCAGGCGCACGGCCTGCTCCAGCGTGGCCGTGGCGCCGTCCAGGTCCACCAGCGGCTGCGCCAACTGGATCACCGACCAATACAGGGCCGTGGCGGCCGCCTCGTCCTGCGCCGTCAGGCCCTGGCTGCAGTGGTCGAACACGGGCGGCAGCGGCAACTGCCCGCGCAGCCCGGGGTGCTGCAACGCCAGGCCCAGCGCCGCGATCTGGCTGACCATGCGGGCCGTGGGGCGCATGGGTCCGGGCCACAGCGACGCGGCCCAGTGCACGGCCTGCGGGCGCGAAGGATCGACGGCGGGAAAGCGCGAGTAGATGTCGTCCTGCCAGCTGAACCACTGCTCAATGGTGTCGGCCATGCTGACGATGGTGAAAGCCGCCACCTCGTAGGGTGCGAGGTGCACGGTCTGGCGCGGCGCGGGGCCGTTCTTCTCCACGACCAGTGAGCCGTCGGCCTGCAGCTCGCCGGCCAGCACCTTTTGCACGAACTGCGCGCGGCTCATGGTGCAGAACAGGTACACCAGGTGCTCTGCGCTCTCGCCCACCAGCGCCTGCAGGCGGCCGCGCTCGCTGGCTGCGTCGAACTTCACCAGGTCGACGAAGGCATTGCCGTACACGCTGTGCAGCAGCCCGAGCAGACGCACGTCCCGGGGCTGGCCCCACAGCGCCAGCGACCGGGCCACGCCCACCAGGTGATGGCGGAAGGTTCCGGCCTTGTGCCAGTCCTGCCCCACACCGCGCGCCAGCACCATGGGCAGCACGGGAGCCAGATCGGCATCGTGGGCCAGCCATTCATCGTCCAGCAGGGACTGGGCGCGCTGGAACAGCGCGTCATCCGGTGGCGCAAAGGCGGGCAGTGCGGACATGGCGGGGTCTCCTTCGTGGTAGTGGCTTTGCCATCGAGTATCGGCCAAGCCGCCCGCACACGCAGTTCTTCTGTCAAAACAGCCCGCAGCGCCCGCTGCACAAGCGCCAGAAGCTATCAAATCAGGAGCTTACACATCCCGTGTGCGCCCCCCTGTCCTGCATCAGCGGTGCGACAGGCGGCGCACGGCCCAGTCACCCAGGCTCTGGATGGCTTGCACGAAGAAGATCAGGATGACCACCACGGCCAGCATGATGTCGGGCAGGAAGCGCTGGTAGCCGTAGCGGATGCCCAGGTCGCCCAGCCCGCCGCCGCCGATGGCCCCGGCCATGGCCGAGTAGCCCGTGAGGCTCACGAAGCTGATGGTCAGGCCCGCCACGATGCCCGGCAGGGCCTCGGGCAGCAGCACCTTCCACACGATCTGGCCGGTGGTGGCGCCCATGGACTGCGCGGCCTCCACCAGGCCGTTGTCGACCTCGCGCAGCGCCGTCTCCACCAGCCGCGCCACGAACGGCGCGGCGGCGATGGTCAGCGGCACCACGGCCGCCCAGGTGCCGATGGACGATCCGGTGATGAAGCGCGTGAACGGGATGATGGCCACCAGCAGGATGATGAACGGCGTGGAGCGCACGGCATTCACGATCCAGCCCACGATCTTGTTGGCCGGGCCGTTCTCCAGCACGCCGCCCGCATCCGTGAGGCGCAGGAACACACCCAGCGGAATGCCCACCAGGCCGCCGACGATGCCGGACACGCCGACCATGATGATCGTCTCCCACAGCGAGGTGACGAACAGCTCCAGCATCATTTCAGAAAAGTTCTCGAACATCGCCCGCCCCTCAGCCTGTCACTTCCACGGTGCGCACCACCACGCCGTTGGCACGCAGATAGTCGATGGCCGCGCCGATGCGCGCCATGTTGCCGCTGGCATACACCGCCAGCGAACCGAAGGTCTGGTCCTGGATCTCGTCGATCTGGCCATGCAGGATGGACAGGTCCAGTCCCAGCTCGCGGATCAGGTGCGACAGGATCGGCTCGTAGGCATGCTCGCCCGCATACGACAGGCGCAGCAGCTGGCCGCTCGCGCCCGGCTCCAGCCGCGCGGCCAGGCTGCGCACGCGCGCCAGCACCCCGGCGGGCAGCTCCTGGGGCACGATCTCGTCGATCAGGCTCTTGGTGATGTCCTGCTGCGGGCGGGTGAACACGTCGACCACCGGGCCCATCTCCACGATGCGGCCCGCGTCGATCACGGCCACACGGTCGGCAATCTGCTTGATGACCTGCATCTGGTGCGTGATCAGCACCACCGTCACGCCCATTTCGCGGTTCACCTGGCGCAGCAGGTCCAGGATGGAACGGGTTGTCTCGGGGTCCAGCGCGCTGGTGGCCTCGTCGGACAGCAGCACCTTCGGGTTGCTGGCCAGCGCGCGCGCAATGCCCACGCGCTGCTTCTGCCCGCCCGAGATCTGCGCCGGGTAGCGGTCGGCCAGGTGCGCCAGGCCCACCAGGTCCAGCAGCGGGTCGATGCGCTTCTTGATCTCGGCCCGCGGCATGCCCGCCAGCTCCAGCGGCAGCGCGGCGTTGTCGAACACCGTGCGCGACGACAGCAGGTTGAAGTGCTGGAACACCATGCCGATCTCGCGGCGCGCGGCGCGCAGGTCGGCGTCGGACAGTTGTGTCATGTCGCGCCCCGCCACCATCACCTGGCCGGCGGTGGGCCGGTTGAGCAGGTTGATGACGCGGACCAGCGAACTCTTGCCCGCGCCCGAACGGCCGATGATGCCGAACACCTCGCCCGGCGTGACATGCAGGTCGATGCCGCGCAGGGCTTCGACGGGGCCCTGCGGGCCCGGGTAGATCTGGGTGATACCCCGAAGGTCAATCATGAAATGCAATGCAAAGCGCGCGCAGGCTGCCCCCTCAGGGATGGCCAGCCGCGGCGGGTGAAGATCAGAACAGCGCGTGAATGTAATTGTTCGTTATGAAAAACCCAACGAACAAAAAGTAGGCACATAAGACGGCCCCGTTATGAGGCGTGCTTCAGCGAGCCGGGCGCTGCCCCTGCCGGGCGGCAGTGCCACGCAGTAGCGGAGCACAGGGGCGATTTTAGGTGACGGGGCACATCCCCGGGCCGGCGTGCGCCTGCGCCTGGGGCAGGAACACGCGCAACTGCAGCCGTCCTGCCAGGGCGAGTGGCGAAACGGCGCCCGCCCGCCCAGCGATGCGCAAGACTCGCCTACCACCGACAGCACAGGCGTATGGCGCGCCACCTATCCACGGCTGCGTGGCGCGTGGGGTCTAGCGCCGGCGGCCTCCATGGGGGCCCTCGCCCACCGTACCATTCACCATTCACCGTTCCCGACACGCCCCGCTGCCGGCTCCCCGTCGCCGCCGCTCCCCACCGCGCGGGCTTTCTCCCTCCACCTATGCAAGAACGCTCCTGGTCTCCCGTTGTTTGGATTGGCTATGCCATGTGCGTCGGCGTCATGGGCACGGCGCTGGCCAGCCCGCTGTACCCGCTCTACCAGCAGGCCTGGGGGCTCAAGCCCAGCGACATCACGCATCTCTTCGTGGTGTACATGTTCGGCGCGCTCACCAGCCTGCTGTTTCTGGGGCGGCTCACGCAGCGCCACGGCTTCCTGGCCATCCTGCGCACGGGCCTCGCGCTGATGACCGCGGGCGTGGTCCTGTCAGCCCTGGCGTGGAATGTGCCCGTCTTCATGCTGGCGCGGCTCATGATCGGGCTGGCGTCGGGAATGATCACCACCTCGGCCTCCATCGGCATGGTGCAGGCCCGCCCCGGGCGTGATCCACGGCGCACGGCCGCACTGACCACCGTGGCGATGACGCTGGGTTTCGGCCTGGGGCCGCTTGTGGGCGGCTTGATGGCCCAGTGGGTGCCCCACCCGCTCGTCACTGCCTACGTGCCCACGGCGGCCATGGGCCTGCTGGCGGTGTATGCGCTGCACCAACTGCGCGGGCTGCCCACAGGGGGAACGCGGGACGACGCCCTGCCGCCCGGCACCTGGCGCGGCGTGATCGCACAGTGGATGCCGCGGCTCACGCCGCCGCCGCGCCTGCGCCGGCGCCAGTTCTGGCTGGCGAGCATGGGCGCCTTCAGTGCCTTCGGCATGTTCAGCCTGTACTCATCGCTGGCGCCCAGCTTCATGCAGGAGATCGTGCCCTGGCATGGGCCGGCCGTGAGCGGACTGTCGATCGCGATGATCCTGTTCCTGTCGTCCGCGTTCCAGTTCATGGTGCGCAACTGGCGCACCAAGCGCGTGGCCCTGGCCAGCGGCTGCGCGCTGGTGCTGTGCAACCTGCTGCTCATGGCGACCACGCTCACCGGCGCCACGCTGGTGTTTGGCGCGGCGGTGATCGCCACGGCCTTCGGCCATGGGCTGGCCAATGTGGCGGGCATGGGCGTGGTGGCCAAGCTCACCACGCCCGAAGAGCGCGGCGGCCTGCTGTCGTCCTACCTGATCGTGGGATACCTGGGCACCATCGTGCCCATCCTGGGCATGGGCTGGCTGTCGGACCATTTGGGCTTGAACCGCGGCTTGCTGGTGTTCTGCGGCGCCATGGCCCTGCTGAGCGCCGTGGTCACCGCGCTAGGCATGCGCACCGCGGAGATCCCCGTGCCGCAGCAGCACCTTTAACCGCTGGTGTCAGCGCCAGCCGATCAGCAGGATGGCGATGTTGACCAGCAGTCCCGCGCCCCACACCAGGCTGCGCGCCGTGGGCATGTCGCCCACGTACATGGTGATGTAGCACACGCGCAGCATCACGAACAGGAAGGCCAGCAGGTCCAGCATCATCTGCGGCGCGCCCAGCTGGTGCGCGATGATGACCGCGCCGATGAAGAACGGCAGCGCCTCGAAACTGTTGGCCTGCGCCGCATTGGCACGGGCGCGCCAGCCGGTCTGGCGCGCCAGCCACGCACGCGGGTCGTGGTTGTCGCTGCCGCGAAAGCCCCCCCGCTTGGCCAGCAGCGCGCAAGCCATGGGCAGCAGCGCCGCAATCAGCACGCACCAGTAGGCCACGGTGAAGCGGGCCACATGCATTGTTGTGTTCATTTTTGCAGTGTTTTTGACCTCCAGCGCTTATCCAACAAGCGCTAGCAGCTATTGTTTTTGATATTCAGCGCCGATCCGCCAGCGCATGAGCGATGGTGCCCAGGTCCACGTATTCCAGCTCGCTGCCCACGGGCACGCCCCGCGCCAGGCGCGTGACGTGCACGCCGCGGCGCTTGAGCGCCTCGCCGATCGCGTGGGCCGTGGCCTCTCCCTCGGCCGTGAAGCTGGTGGCCAGGATCACCTCCTGCACCACGCCGTCGCTGGCGCGCTCCAGCAGGTTGTGCACACCGATGTCGCGCGGCCCCACCCCATCCAGCGGCGACAGCCGCCCCATGAGCACGAAGTACAGCCCCTTGAACGCCGCGGTGCGCTCCATCGCGGCCTGGTCGGCGGGCGTCTCCACCACGCACAGGCGGGTGGCGTCGCGCGCCGGGTCCAGGCAGGTCTCGCACACCGCGCCCTCGGTGAAGGTGTGGCAGCGCTCGCAATGGCGTACCTGCGTTGCCGCCTGCGCGAGCGCCTGCGACAGCATCTGCGCTCCGGCGCGGTCATGCTGCAGCAGATGAAACGCCATGCGCTGCGCCGACTTCACGCCCACACCGGGCAGGCGCCGCAGGGCCTGGATCAGTGCGTCAAGGGAGCTGGTGTCGGACATGAAGAATGGATTTCGGAGTGCAAACGCCGCCCCCAAGGGCGTAGCGAGCGCCTGCCAGGCGAGGCGGACGGAGCACGGCAACCGGAACGTACTTGCTTAGTACGTGAGGATTGCGAGCACCGCCCCACGACGCATGGCCGGCGCGCAGTAGCCTGCCCTCAGAAGGGGAATTTCATGCCGCCGGGAAGGCCTGGCATGCCGGCCGTGATCTTGGCCATCTTCTCGGCCGAGGTTTCCTCGGCCTTGCGCACCGCGGCGTTGAAAGCGGCGGCCACCAGGTCTTCCAGCATGTCCTTGTCGTCGGCCAGCAGGCTGGGGTCGATGGTCACGCGCTTGACGTCGTGCTTGCAGGTCATCAGCACCTTCACCAGGCCGGCGCCGGATTCGCCCTCGACCTCGATGTTGGCCAGGTCGTCCTGGGCCTTCTTCAGGTTGTCCTGCATGGCCTGGGCCTGCTTCATGAGGCCGGCGAGCTGTCCCTTGTTGAACATGGATGGTTTCCTTTGCGTTTCAAAAATGGTTATGCAGGCTTGATGCTGCCCGGGACGATTTTCGCCCCGAAATCACGCATCAGTTGCTGCACGTAGGGGTCGTTGTGGACGATCTCCTCGGCCACGCGCTGGCGTTCGGCCGCGGCGTGCGCGTTGCGGCGCGCGGGGCTGTCGATCACCACACCCACCTCCACGCTGATCTGGCGCGCATGGCCCGCGGCCTCCAGCGCCGCGCGCAGGCGCTCGCGCGCCGTGGGCTGGTTGAGCGACTCCCGCTCCACGCGCAGCAGCCAATGGTCCGGGTCACGCGCCACCAGCTGCGACTGCAGCGCCAGTTCGCGCACCAGGGCGGTGATGGCCTCCTGGGCAATGAGCTGCTGCACGGTGGCATGCCAGACATCGCCCTCCTCCGTGCGCACCAGCCGCGCGGGTGCCGGGGCCGCCGATGGCAGGGGCTGCAGGCGCGCCCCGGGTTCCGGCGCGGTACGCACGGGGATTGCTACCGTTTCAGGAGCTGTCTGCGCTGTATGGGCGGGCGCTAGAGGTGTTTTTTGCCTTAGATCCTCAGGGGAGCGTACGGGCAGACGCACAGGCGCTGCGGCCCGTACGGGCGCCTGGGCCGTATCGCCGGCTTCCCACGGGGGCGATTCGCGGTCGCCCGCGTCCAACGCCTCCTGCACGGCCTGGTTCACATCGTCCGGCGTGGCTTGCGCCCGCGTGGGTGCTGCCGATGCGGCGGGCCGGGCGGGCGCGGCAGTCGCGCAGTCCATCGCGGGCGCCTCGACCGGAGCCGGGTGCACCGACACCGGCGGTGCGGGAGCCCGGTCCGCGGCGGCCGGCACAGCCTGCGGTGCCTGGACTACCGGCGTATCGGCCGGCGCATGGGCCGACGGCGCTGCGGCTTCAGGCCGCGTCAGAGTTTTTTTTTCAGCCGAGGCAGCCGCGCCGCCTTCCGAAGCCGCCGGCTTGAACGCCAACAGGCGCAGCAGCACCATGGTCAGCGCGGCATATTCGTCGGGCGCCAGACCCAGATCGGCGCGGCCGTGCAGACAGATGCTGTACAGCAGCTGCGTCTCGTCGGCCGGCAGGGCGGCAGACAGGCGCGCAACCTCTGCCGCCTCAGGGTCGCTGGCGTCCGCGGCCGCAGCCATCTGCGGAACGGCCTGCAGCACGGCCATGCGCTGCAGCACGGCGCTCATGTCCTCCAGCGTGGAGGCGGCGGACAGGCCGTTGATGCGCAGGGTGTCCGCCGTCTCGACCACCGTGCGGCCATCGCCCTGCGCCAGCGCGTCGATCAGACGGAACACATGGCTGCGGTCCACGCTGCCCAGCATCTGGCGCACAGCGGCTTCCTGCAATTGGCCGCTGCCGAAGGCAATCGCCTGGTCGGTCAGGCTGAGCGCGTCGCGCATGGAACCGCGCGCGGCGCGGGCCAGCAGCCGCAGGGCCTGCGGCTCGGCGGGCACGTTCTCGGCGGCGAGCACGCGGGTGAGGTGCTCCAGCACCGTCTCGGGCGCCATGGGCCGCAGGTTGAACTGCAGGCAGCGCGAGAGCACCGTGACTGGCACCTTCTGTGGATCGGTGGTGGCCAGCACGAACTTGAGGTATTCCGGCGGCTCCTCCAGCGTCTTGAGCATGGCGTTGAACGCCGTGTTCGTGAGCATGTGCACTTCGTCGATCATGAAGACCTTGAAGCGCCCCTGCACCGGCTTGTAGACGGCCTGCTCCAGCAGCCCCTGCACCTCGTCCACGCCGCGATTGGAGGCGGCATCCAGCTCGGTGTAGTCAGGAAACCGGCCGCTGTCGATGTCGGTACAGGCCGGGCACACGCCGCAGGGCGTGGCAGTGATGCCGCCTTGGCCGTCCGGCCCCTGGCAATTGAGCGATTTGGCCAGGATGCGCGAGACCGTGGTTTTGCCCACGCCGCGCGTGCCGGTGAACAGGTATGCGTGGTGCAGCCGCTGCTGCGTGAGCGCGTTGGAGAGCGCCTGCACCACGTGCTCCTGCCCCACCATCTCAGAGAAGGTCTTGGGACGGTATTTGCGGGCGAGCACAAGATAGGACATGGGGCGTGATTCTATGTGCGGGCCAGACACCAGCGCGCCAAGGCTTCTAGCTGGCCCGTGCCTACGCAGGCCACCGCGCCAACCGAGGGCGATCTGCTTTCTGCCAGGATTCATACTCCCCGGGAATGACTGCAAACTGCCAGTCGCACCGTACCGCCATGTTGCCCGCCCTGCTTCCATCCCTTGCGGCCCGCAGGCGACTATCGCGACAAGGGTTGCTGACCCGGTCGGCTGGGGTGCGTCTCGCCTGCTGGCTACCGTGTCTGTGCCTGCAGCCACCAACGCAAGCACAGGAGGATTCCCAAAACACCGCCGCTGCCGATCCGCCGACGCAGCAACAGCCATTACCTGCGGCTTTGGATGTGCGTGCGCGTAACCACCCCGAGCCAGACGGTTACTCGCTGCCCAGCACGCCCGAGTTTGGCGCCATCGGCGTGCAGTTGCAGGGCGACTCACGTTTGCTGCTGCGCGTCCGGCGCGGCGGCCCCATGCTGTACTACCGGGCAAAGTTCTGACAGGCCACGGGCAGAGCGTGGTTCGTCGTACAATCACAGGCGACGGGCCTCCCCGCATGGTGAAGCGGCCAACCGGGTCAGGTGGGGAACCAAGCAGCCCTAACTGTGGAGCCAGTGCCGGGGGTAAGGCTCGTCACCTTCTTCTTTTCTTCCCCATTCTTTTTTTGCGTCGCCTGAGCGCTTTGCGTTTCATCGGGCGGTTGCGGCGTTCCCGCACATGAACGCGATGCGTCAGCTCCGTCCTACAGTGGAACAAGCACGGCGATCGCGACAAGCACGTGCCCGCGGTCCATACTGCGCCCCAGGAGTTCTCGCCACCGATCCACTTTCTTGCTGTCCCGTGCCGCCATGCTGTCTGCCATGTCCGCGCTGCTTGCAAGTCATCTGCTCCGGCCGCTGCCACGGCCGGCCATGGATTGGGGCATTGTGTGCCTGCTGTGCCTGTGCGCGGCATTTCCCGCCCGGGGCGATGAGAGCCTGCCAGACGGTGCTGCGGCCGCATTGCGACAGGCTCAGGATGAGCCTTCTTCCGCCGCCTTCACGCAGGACACCGCCACCTACCCCGACCTGAACGGCAGCGATCTTCCGCGCGCAGCATTCGGCAACAGCGTTCAGTACACGGACATCACCCGTTGGCTTACACCGCTGCAAGCCTCTCGCCTGGGGCTGACGCTGGGCGTGGTGGTTCCGTCGGACGGCGCGGCCCGCGCAGGAGCCGTCAGCCCGGCCTACCCGTCAGGCACCCCGCTGGCCTACGACCTGGGTCTGCGCTGGCGATCACAGTTGCAGCCGCGCGTACGGCTGGACCTGCAGGCCTGGGCCCGCACCCACCCGCACACGGGCCTGCACGACGCCATGGGCATGATCTGGGGTCGCGACCAAGGCAGCAACTTTGGCACCCGTCTGGAGGTGCAATGGTCCGCATCGCGCACGCGCGGTCTGGTCCCCGAGCTGGGCGCCATCGGCGTGCAGTTGCAAGGCGATGCGCGGCTGGTGCTGCGCGCCCGCCGCGGCGGGCCCATGGTGTATTACCGCGCGAAGTTTTGACCGCGCGCTCAGCAACGCTCTGGGTTGACGCCGACCTTCCCGCAATGACCGCAGAGCATGGCCCAAGGCGGCGCCCCTGCTGTGCTACGCCTGCGTTGCCAGCCAGTGCGCGGCACCCGCTCCTGCCGCACGCCCGGTGGCATAGCACGCAGTCAACAGATACCCCCCGGTGGGCGCCTCCCAGTCCAGCATCTCGCCCGCGCAGAAAACCCCGGGCATGGTGCGCAGCATGAGGCGCGTATCCAGCGCTTCGAAGGCCACGCCGCCGGCCGTGCTGATGGCCTCATCCAATGGGCGTGCTGCCACCACGGTGATGGGCAAGGCCTTGATGGCATGGGCCAGCGCCACCGGGTCGGACATACCGTCCTTGCCCAGTTGTTCGTAGAGGACGGCGGTTTTGATGCCGTCCAGGCCCAGCCGGCTCTTGAGGTGGGTGGAAAGGCTGCGCGAGCCGCGCGGGTGGCGCACCTCGGCCAGCACGCGCTCGGGCGTGTGGTCGGGCAGCAAGTCCAGGTGGAAGGTGGCGTGACCGTGTGCCACGATCTCGTCGCGCAGCAGGCTGGAGACCGCATAGACCAGGCTGCCTTCCACGCCCGTGGCCGTGGCCACGAATTCCCCGCGCCGCTCAAAGCGCCGGCCCTGGCTGTCGGTGAAGGACAGCACCACCGACTTGAAGGGCTGGCCCGCGAAGCGCTCGACGAAATGCGGCGTCCAGCCGACGGCGGGCGCGCCTCGGCCGATGAGCTCCAGAAAGAACTCTCGCCGCGTCTCGCCCACGGGCGCATCCACGCGCGGTACGTCGAAACCGCAGTTGGACGGCGCCAGCGGCGCTACAGGCACGCCGCGCTGCGCCAGCAGCGGCGCCCAGGTACCGTCCGAGCCCAGGCGGCCCCAGCTGCCGCCGCCCAGGGCCAGCACGACGGCGCGCGCCCTTACCCGCACCTCTCCCGCCGGCGCGGCAAAGCGCAGCACAGGCGGCGTGATGCCATTCAATGCGTCGGCCCAGCCCATCCAGCGATGGCGCATGTGCAGCTGCACCCCCTGCCCGCGCAAGCGCTGCAGCCAGGCACGCAGAAGCGGCGCGGCTTTCATGTCCTTGGGGAACACCCGGCCCGACGTACCGACGAAGGTCTGCGTGCCCAAGGCATCAGCCCACGCGCGCAAGTCCTCGGGGCCAAAGTCTCGCAGCCAGGGCGTCAGCGCCTGCTGGCGATCGCCATAGCGCGCCATGAAGGCCGCCAGCGGTTCGGAATGCGTGAGGTTCAGCCCGCCCCTGCCCGCCAGCAGGAACTTGCGTCCCACCGAAGGCATGGCGTCGAACACCTGCACGCTCAGGCCCGCCGCTGCTGCGGCCTCGGCGGCCATCAGGCCAGCCGGCCCCGCGCCAATCACGGCGATCTCGCAAGATCGCAGATCCGTATCCATCATGGTGTTGCTTTCATCAACCCACACGCCGCAGCAGGCGCACGTGCATGGGCCGCACGAAGTGCGCTCCCTCCATCGTGCAATGCGGCGCGAAGGCCGCCGCCACGCGCTCGCGCAGGGGCGCGTCGATGCGGTGGTCGGCAAAGGTGGGGTTCATCATCCGCCGCTCAAACTGGGCGAAGTCCTCGAAATGCACAGGCATGTCGAATCGCCGTTGCGCCACCTGCTCCCAGGTGCTGCGGACGGCCAGGGCGCGGTCCAGCGCCGCCTGCGCAGCGGCGCGCACGATGCCTTCGTCGTTGTACAGGCGCACGATCTCGTTGAGCGCGCCTTCGTAGACCGGCTCCGAAACGTACAGATGCCCGCCGGGACGCAGCACGCGCGCCACTTCGGTCAGCGCCTGGTCCATCGCATCCAGCGGCACGTGGTGCAGGGACTTGAGCATCAGAGCCAGGTCGAACTGCGCGTCATCGCATGCAATGGCCTGCGCACCACCCACGGCAAAGCGCATGCGCGGCGGCGTGTCCTGCAGGTTGATGGCGTGCTGCCGGAGGTCCACTTCCAGCCCCAGATACCGCATGTCCGGCCAACGCTGCAGCATCTGCCGCGCCATGCGCGCTCCGCCGCATCCGAGTTCGATGACGCGCGTGCCGGGTGTTGGCAGCAACTCGACCAGGACATCCAGTTCATCAGGGACGAGGGTGTGGTTCATGGGTCATCGATCAATCGGCAGAATCAACCGATGGTACCTACCCCTGCGCACGACGCGGGGTATTCCCGTACGCCGGCCACAGGCCCGGCGCCTGCCCACCCGGTCAGAACAGCACGCCCTGCCCTGGCGCGTCCACGACCACCAGCCTCCCATCGCCCGTCAAGAAAGCCGCGCCCACCTGTTCGCCCGGAAACTGCGCTCCCACCGCTTCGCGGTACAGGCGCAGCTGGGCCATCAGCTGCGGCTGGCGCTCGGGCGCGGTGGCGCTCTTGTAGTCCAGCACCCACCAGCGCGCACCCTCACGCGGCTGGCGCAGCCGCACCAGGCGGTCCAGACGCAGACCCTGGCCCTGGTACACCAGCGGCGCTTCGTTGAGGGCCTGCTCCACGTGATCGGGGTTCCACGCCCAGGCACCCTCGCCCTGCAGAATGCTCCGCGCCATCGCTGCGGCCTGTGCGGCGGCCTCCGCCGTGATGTCGAAGTCACGCGCCAGCTGCGCCAGCCGCCGCGCGGGCCACACGCCGCCCGCCCGCGGGGCGCCGACCACGCCCGCCTGCTCCAGCAACTGGTGCATGGCCTCGCCCTGGCGCGACTGCGGGGTGGAGACGGGAGCACCCGCCGCAGCGGCTTGTGCCCCCGGCGCAGCCCCCGCATACGGCGGAAGCTGCGGCAACGCGACGGCGGCATCGTCAGCCACATCGCCCAATGGCGCGGCGGGCGGCACTGGCGCGTCCTGCAGGGACTCGGCCAGCCGGTTCCACCAACTGCCGGGCGCGGCCGTGCTGGACTGCACCGCCGACAAGGCCAGGCAATGCTTGGCGCGTGTCATGGCCACATAGAGGGTGTTGAGCTCCTCGCGCTGGCGCTCCGCCAGTTCCGCCGCCAGCAGGTCCACCGCACTGGGCGGCGGGTTGGATTCGCTGGCCAGAAAGACAAAGCGCAGCGGAGCGGCCTGCTCGCCCGGCCAGTCGACCAGCGCGCCCATGGTCTCGGCCTTCTGCGCGCGCGCATCGGTGTCCAGCAGCAGCACGCTGTGCGCCTCCAGCCCTTTGGCGCCGTGGATGGTGAGCAGGCGCACGGCCTGCGCCTCCACGCGGCCGGGTGCGCGCATGCCCGGGCGCTTCATGGCGCGCACGAAGGCATAGGCCGTGAGGTAGCGTCCCCCGTCCTGCTGCAGCGCCGCGGCCAGCAAAGCGCGCAGGTTGGCCAGCACGCCCGCACGCTGCGAGGCGGGAGCCGCGGCGGCAAAGCGCGCGGGCACGTCGCCGTGTTCGTAGATGGCATGCAGCGCATCGTGGGGGGGGCGTGTTTCCACCCATCGCTTGTATTGAGCCAAAACAGGCGCCAGCGCTTGCAGGTCGGGCGGAAGCAGCTCACTTTTTTGAAGTACGTCGAACCAGCTGCACGGGGATCCTTCTGCGGCCGTCTGGCGTACCCGCAGCGCAATCTGCACCAGCGCGTGATCCGTCAGGCCGAACAGCGGCGAGCGCAGCGCACGCGCCAGCGAAAGGTCATGCCCCGGTGAGACCAGCGCATCCAGCAGCGCGACGATGTCCTGCACCTCGGGCGCCTCGCCCAGCTCGGCCTTCTCGGGCTGCACGCAGGGCACGTGCAGCGCGCGCAGGGCCTCCTGCAGGGAGGCCAGCCGGTCGCGCTTGCGCGCGAGCACCATGATCTCCTGCGGCTGCACGCCCGCGGCGATCTGCGCCGCCACCCATTGCGCAGCCTGCGCGCATTCGCGCATGCGCAGGGTTTCCTCGGCTTCATGGCGCGGCTGGGTCAGAGTGTCGCGCCACTCGGGGGCAGTGGCCGCGGCGGCATCACCCCCGTCAGGCGCCGTGATCGGGGGCAGGCGCAGCAGTTGCCCCGGGTCGCGCGATTCGGTGGTGTGGTCGCGAAAGCCCGCGTACTCGCCCTGCGCCTGCGCCGCCTGCATGGCCCGGTTCACCGCTGCGATCACGCCGATGGCGTTGCGCCGCGTGTGGTCGCAGGCCAGCAGGTCGCCCCCCAGCCCCTCGCGTACGAAGGCCTGGGCGGCCTTGAAGACCTGCGGCTCGGCGCGGCGAAAGCGGTAGATGCTCTGCTTGGGGTCACCGACGATGAACACGCTGGGCGGCTGCTGGCCGCCGCCCGCGCCCGCGTAACCGGCCAGCCAGGCATGCAGCGCCTGCCACTGCAGCGGGTTGGTGTCCTGGAACTCATCCACCAGCAGGTGGCGCACGCGCGCGTCCAGGCGCTCCTGCACCCAGCCCGAGAGGATGGGGTCGGACAGCATGACCAGCGCCGTGCGCTCCACGTCGTTCATGTCCACCCAGCCGCGCTCGCGCTTGAGCTGGGCGAACTGCGCGATGAGCGCACGCGCCAGCCGCGCCATGCGCTGCTGGTGCAGCCAGGCCTCGTGCTGGCGGCGCGCGGCACACAGGCGCTGAAGTTCGCCCTCGGCCTCCTGCGCGGCGGCGAACTTCTCCAGATTCTTGGACAGGCGATCCTCGCTGGCCACGAAGAAGGCCTTGCGCAGCGTGTCCAGACGCTGGCCCAGGTCGTCGCACAGCCAGGCGTCGATCACCGCGTCGGCGGCCTTCTGCGGCGTCTTGTTCGCCTGCGCCCCCAGCACCTGGGCCCAGGCATGCCAGCGCTGGCGCGCTGCGTCGCTGGCCAGCGCATCGGCCGGATGGTGCAAGCCGGCAAGGTCCGAGAACTGCGTGCCGAAATGCGGGATCGATGCGTCCACCACGCCCGCCTCGTCGGCCAGCGCGAACTCCACGCGCTTGGCCAGCGCGCCTTCGAGCGCCTTGTGCGTCTGCGAGCGGCCGTGATGTGCTACGCAGGCTTCGTAATCCGCGCGCAGCGCGGCGTCCTGCGCCACGGCGGCGAGGTAGGGGCGCCAAACCTCGCGCACTGCCTCGGCGTCATCCTCCAGCAAGTCGTAATGGGCGGGCAGGCCCTGCTGCTCCAGCACCGCCAGCGGCGCCGTGCCCAGCAGCGCCGCAAACCAGCTGTGAAAGGTGCGTATCTGCACGGGGCGGCCCGCGTCCAGCGTCTGACGGTATAGTTTTTGTAGCTGCTCGCGCTTTTCCAGAGCGCGCTGCGGCCCGATTCCTCTTGCAATCAGCTCCTTTTCCAGATCGGGCAGCGGCTTGGCCGCAAACTCCTGCAGCCATTCCTGCAGGCGCTGGCGCATTTCGCCGGCGGCCTTCTTGGTGAAGGTGATGGCCAGGATCTCGTGCGGCGCACAGCCGTCCAGCAGCGCGCGCAGCATGCGCGAGACCAGCATCCAGGTCTTGCCGGCGCCGGCGCAGGCCTCCACGGCCACGCTGCGCTGCGGGTCGCAGGCAATGGCGTAGAAGGCCTCCCGCGTGACCGGTTGGCCGTTGTGTTCGTAGGCGGCTTGCGCGGCAGCTTCACTCATTCCAGAAATCCTTGCGGCACAAACCGCGCGCGGCGCACCATTCGCACACGCTGCCCTCGCCCAACGCGGGCAGCGGCGCGCCGGCTGCAATGCGCTGCATGTCGTGCGTGATGCCGCCCAGCAGCAAGTCGCGCAGGTGCACCACGTCGTCCTGCTCGTGCAGCCGGGTTTCGCCGCGCTCACCCACATTCACGTAGGCAGCCCGCAGGGTGTCGTCCTGCAGCAACGCGGCGTAGAAGGCGAGCTGTGTGTCCTCGGCCCCGGCCTTGATGCGCCCGCGCGTGAGGGCGTCGCTCTCGGTCTTGTAGTCGATCACCAGCGTGAGGGGCTCGCCGCCGCCCTGCGGGCGCACGGCGTCCACACGGTCCAGTGTGCCGACCAGTTCCAGCGCGCCCAGCGGCTGGCGCGCGCGCAACTCGGCCTGGCGAAAACAGGCGCCAGCGGCTTCGTGCTTGCCCAGCCATTCCAGATAGCCGGCGCGCAGCGCGGGCCATCCCGAGGCGTAGGGCAGGAAGTCGCCCTCCTGCAGCCCCAGCTCGCGCGTGGCGCGCGCAGCCGCCTCGTCCATGAGCGCCGTGCGCGCCGCGGCGTCGCCCGTGGGCGCGTCCTGCAACGCCTCATGGAAGTGCTGCAGCACGGCATGCAGCCAGGTGCCGAAGTCACGTTTGTCCAGCCCGGCGTCCAGTTCGTCGTCTTCCTGCAGCTGCAGTTGGCGCAGCGCGAAGAAGCGGTAGGGACAGTGGCGCAGGTCGGAATATGCCGAGGACGACAGCCGCTGCACCGGCAGCTGCGCGCCCACCGGCAGCGGACGCGCCGTGGGTGCCACGGGCACGCTGCGCGTCACCCGGGGATCGGCACCGTCCGTGCCGGTTCCGTCCAGCCGAAGCGCCTGGACCAGCGGACTCGGCAGGAGGGGTTCGCCCCCCTCGTCACCCACGCGCCACAGGAGGTCGACACGCGCAATACGCAGGGCCTGCCGCCAGGCGGCGCGCTGCGCGGCGGCCAACAGGTCGCGCGTGGGCAGCCCCAGTCCCTCGCGCTGCGCCTGCGTCCAGGGGCCGGGCGGTTCAGGCGCGGCCTGCAGGCGTTTCTCATCGCAGCCGGGCAGCACCAGCGCAGCGAACGGGCGCGCCAGCAGCTGCGGCAGGGGCAGAACCACCACGGGTGCATCGTCCACATAGGCCGGTCGATAGCGCGCGCATTCCAGCACCTCTCCCACCCAGCGTGTGAAGTCCGCCAGCGCCATGCGCGCACCGGCCCCGTCCATGTCCTGCAGATCGTCCTGCAGGCCCTCGGGCAGGCGCAGCTCGGCCAGCACGCGCGCACCGGCCTCGTCCTGCTGCAGCCCGTCCCACAGGCCGCAGTCCTGCAGCAGCACGCGCAGCGACTGCAACCACTGGGCCAGCGGCCGCGCGGCCCGCAGCTGCGCGCGCCAGGCCTGTACCTGGTCCGCCAACGCGGCCTCGGCCGGGCGCCGCTCAGCCAACGCCTGCAGTTGCGTCACCGCGCCGCTCCAATGCCGGGCGCCCGCACGGCGCAGCCAGTGCTCCAGCGCGCGCAGTGCGGCCCCATCCACCGCGGGCGACTGCTTGAGCCAGTCGAGCACGGCATCGGCGGTGGCGTCCCAGGCACCGGCCTGCAGCACCGCCATCAGCCGCGCCGCGGCGTGGGTGGTGGAGAGCAGCCAGCCGTTTTCGTCGTGCACTGCCACGCCCGCGCCGGCGAGCAAGGCACTGATGCGGCGGGTGAGCGCGCGGTCGTTGGCCACCAGTGCCACGGGCGCCTGTCCCTGCGCCAGGTGCTGCAGCACACAGGCGGCGGCGCGCTGGGCCTCGTCCTCGGCATCGGGCACGGCATGCAAGGTTGGCACGCCGGCCTTCCCGCCGTCCATCACCTGCGGCAGGTCCACGACAAGGCCCGCCTCTGCCCAGTGCTGCGCCAGCGTGCGGGCCAGGGGGTCGGGTTGGAAGCCCTGCACCACCACAAGCAGCGGCACGGCCGCACGCACGCCAGACTCGAACAGCACATCCCCCACGTGGCGCGAGGCCAGCACCCATTCCAGGGCGATGCGCGCTGCGGCGGCCTCCAGCCGGAGCGCGCCACCGTCGCCCGCCGCCGGCAGCAGGGCGCGCGCCGCCTCGCCCCAGTCCGGGCGCCGGCCAGGAGCCACGGCCGCTGCCACCACCGCCAACTGCGCAGCCATCTCCAGCAGCGGACCGCTGAGGACTTCGCGGTGCGCGGCAAGACCGGCGTGGTCGAGCAATGCACGTGCGGTGACCGCATCGCGCGCCATATCGCCCGCGTACTCGCTGCCCTCCGCCAGAGGCGCGCCCAGCTGGGCAGCCCAGTTGCGCGTGGTCTCGAAGCGCGGCGCGAAACCCTGAGGGTAGGCGCGCTGCCATTGCCGGCGCGCCTCGCCCATGAGCTGGGCGTACGGCACCAGCACCACGGTGGCCGCCAGGTGCGCGCCGCGCTGCGCGGCCGCTGAGCGCACCTGCTCGAAAACCGCGCGCCACCCCGCGCTGCACGCTGCGGCGTGATCGTCTTTTGCTATGGGTGTCATAGCGTTACAAGCACCGGCCATATGAGGATGCAGGGATTCGGTTTCTGTCACAATGACTGGACTTTATACGTACCGGCATCGCCCACTGCTCACACAAGGAACCAAGGAACGCGCCATGGCCAGCGAACTCATCAAACATCTCTCCGACGCCAGCTTTGAAGCCGACGTGCTGAAAGCCGGCACTCCGGTGCTGGTGGACTACTGGGCCGAGTGGTGCGGCCCCTGCAAGATGATCGCCCCCATCCTGGACGAGGTGGCTGGCGCCTACCAGGGCAAGCTCACCATCGCCAAGATGAACGTGGACGAGAACCGCGAGATTCCCGCCAAGTTCGGCATCCGCGGCATTCCCACGCTGATGCTGTTCAAGAACGGTGAACTCGCCGCCACCAAGGTAGGCGCCATGAGCAAGGCCCAGCTCACCGCCTTCATCGACCAGCAATTGGCCTGATTCCCTTCTTGCCGGCCGCCCTGCGCGGCCGGCAGTCTTCCGAGGTGCGCAGCACCCGGGCAACCTGCGAATAGCGCAGAACTTTTCCTGTCATAATTCGCGCTGATCGCCTCGCCGCACGTGCACCCAGCGGCCGGCTCCGGATCACAGGCTCGCCAAGTCCGCCATCACCCATGGCCCGCACGAAACGCAGCCCTTCCCCTCACACAGACATTTCCACTCCGTCCAGGAGTCACTCCATGCACCTTAACGAACTCAAGGCACTGCACGTGTCTGAAGTCCTCAAGCAGGCCGAAGACCTGGAAATCGAAAACGGCGGCCGCATGCGCAAGCAGGAGCTGATGTTCGCCATCATCAAGAAGCGTGCAAAAGCCGGCGAGCAGATTTTTGCCGACGGCGTGCTTGAGATCCTGCCCGACGGCTTCGGCTTCCTGCGCAGCCCCGACACCAGCTACACCGCGAGCACCGACGACATCTATATCAGTCCGAGCCAGGTGCGCCGCTTCAACCTGCACACCGGCGACATGATCGAAGGCGAGGTGCGCACGCCCAAGGACGGCGAGCGTTACTTCGCGCTGACCAAGCTTGACTCCGTCAACGGCGGCCCGCCGGAGCAGAACAAGCACAAAGTGATGTTCGAGAACCTCACGCCGCTGTTCCCCAAGGAGCAGATGCGGCTGGAGCGCGAGATCAAGGGCGAGGAGAACATCACCGGCCGCATCATCGACATCATCGCCCCCATCGGCCGCGGCCAGCGCGCGCTGATCGTCGCGCCTCCGAAGAGCGGCAAGACGGTGATGATGCAGCACATCGCCCATGCCATCACGGCCAACAACCCCGATGTGCACCTGATGGTGCTGCTGGTGGACGAGCGCCCCGAGGAAGTGACCGAGATGCAGCGCTCGGTCAAGGGCGAAATCATTGCATCGACCTTCGACGAGCCCGCCGCACGCCACGTGCATGTGGCCGAGATGGTGATCGAGCGCGCCAAGCGCCTCGTGGAACTGAAAAAGGACGTGGTGATCCTGTTGGATTCCATCACCCGCCTGGCCCGCGCCTACAACAACGTGGTGCCCTCCAGCGGGAAGGTGCTCTCCGGCGGCGTGGATTCCAACGCCCTGCAACGCCCCAAGCGCTTCTTCGGCGCAGCGCGCAAGGTCGAGGAAGGCGGCTCGCTGACCATCATTGCCACGGCGCTGGTCGATACCGGCAGCCGCATGGACGAAGTGATCTTTGAAGAATTCAAGGGCACGGGCAACTGCGAAATCCACCTGAGCCGCCGCCTCTACGAAAAGCGCGTGTTCCCGGCCATCGAGCTCAACAAGAGCGGCACACGCCGCGAGGAACTGCTACTGGCACCCGAGATCCTGCAGAAGACGCGCATCCTGCGCCAGTTCATGTACAACATGGACGAGATCGAGTCCATGGAACTCATGATCAAGAAGATGAAGGAAACAAAGAACAACGTGGAGTTCTTCGAGGCCATGCGCCGCGGCGGCTGACCTGCTCCACCGCTTTTGCCCAGCCCCGCCTTCGTGCGGGGCTTTTTCATGGCCGCCCATTGCCCCTCGCTGTGCGCAGGCGTGACTCCCCGCCCACCGCTCACTTGATTCGCCTCAAGACACGGCGCGACGCGCCGGCCCATACTGGCTGTCATCTCATTTCGATAGCATGGTGGCCCGCAATGGGGCGCCCAAAGGACCGGGCGCTGCGAACGAAATTGCGGATTACCATCGCCGGCCTGCGTATGCCCTTCGCCCTCCCCGCCCTCGTGTCGCTCCTTGACAGCCCAGCGCTGCGCACGGGCCTGCTCGGGATCTGCGTCACAGTCGCCGGATGCATGGCAGGGGTGCGAACGGACGTGCCCTCCCCTGCGCTGCTGCCCGCCGCATGGCCCGTGCCACCCGTCGCCTTCGATGACAGCACCGTCAGCGTTGACGACCAGGCCGAGTGGGGGATGTTCTACCGCGACCCCACACTGCAAGGCCTGGTGCGCCAGGCGCTCGAGAACAACCGCGACCTGCGCCTGGCAATGCTGCGCGTGGACGAGGCGCGCGCCGCCCTGGGCCTGCAGTCCGCCGAACGCTGGCCGACCCTGGCCGTGGGCAGCAGCCACACCCGCGCACGCGTGCCGGGGGACCTGAACGTGAGCGGCCGCGCCGTCACCACCGGCGAGCACCGCGTGGGCCTTGCCATCAGCAACTGGGAGCTGGATCTGTGGGGCCGCGTGCGCAGCCTGGAGGCGGCAGCGCAGCAGGCCTACTTCGCCTCCGCCGAAGGCAGCCGCGCCGCCCAGGCCGCACTGGTGAACCAGGTGGCACGCAACTACCTCGCATGGCGCGAAACGCAGGAACGCATCGCGCTGACAGAAGACACCATCGCCACGCGCCGCGAGAGCCTGCGCATCTTCGGGCGCCGCCACGCGGCCGGCGCCATCTCGCGCCTGGCGCTGACGCAGGTGGAATCTCTGCTGTACCAGGCCGAATCCATCGGCACCCAGCTCGCGCAGCAGCAGGCACTGCAGGCCCATGCGCTGGCGCAGCTCGTGGGCGTACCGTGGGATGCGCTGGCCCTGGCGCCGCCCCAGGCTGCCGTCGCCCTTCCCACCGTGCCCGCGGGATTGCCTTCCGACCTGCTGCTGCGCCGCCCCGACATTGCCGCCGCCGAGCACACCCTGCACGCCGCCAACGCCCGCGTGCAAGCCGCGCGCGCAGCGTTCTTTCCGCGCATCGCTCTGACCACGAGTGCGGGCACCGCCAGCGCGCACCTGGACGGCCTGTTCGACAGCGGCAGCCGCGCCTGGACGTTCGCTCCCAGCATCTCTGTGCCGCTCTTCGACGGCGGGCGCCTGCAGTCCAACCTGGATCTGAGCGCCGCACGCCAGAACATCGCTGTGGCCGACTACGAAAAGACCGTGCAGACGGCCTTCCGCGAAGTGTCAGACGCATTGGCCACGCGCGCCACGGCAGCGCGCCAGATCACGCTGCAGCAGGCCCAGCGCGACGCCTTGCATGAACGCGCACGTTTGGCGCAACTGCGCTACGACCACGGTGCCACGCCCTACTTCGAAGTGCTGGATGCCCAGCGCGACCTGCTGGCCGCCGAGCAGCAACTCGTGCAGGCACGCTATGCGCTACAGGCAGCACACATCGCCGTCTATGCCGCGCTGGGCGGCGGCGCGCCCGCGCGCTGACAACCCAACGGGACCCTCGCATGACCATTCCCAAGAAAATCCTCATCGCCGCAGCCGCAATCGCTGCCATCGCCGCACTGGGCGGCTACGCCTGGCTGCAGTGGAAGGAAACGCAGCAGAACGCCGGCCTTGTGGGCGGCAACGGGCGCATTGAGGCCACCGAGGTGGACGTGGCCACCAAGTACGCCGGCCGCGTGGCCGAGATCCTGGTGCAGGAAGGCGACTTCGTGCAGGCCGGCCAGACACTGGCGCGCATGCAGGTGGACAGCCTGCTGGCCCAGCAGCGCGAGGCCGAGGCCAGCCGCGACCGCGCCCTGCAGGCCGTGGCCTCCGCGCGCGCCCAGGTGGCCCTGCGCGAGAGCGAGCACACGGCCGCCCAGGCCCTGATCGCCCAGCGCGAGGCCGACCTGGACGCCGCTCAGCGCCGCGCGGCACGGTCGGAGACGCTGGCGCGCGAGGGCGCATCCTCCGAGCAGGAACTGGACGATGACCGGGCCCGCGTGCGCAGCGCACAGGCCGCGCTGAAGGCCACGCAGGCACAGGCGCAGGCCGCGGGCGCGGCCATCGTTGCGGCGCGCACCCAGGTGGCCGGCGCCGAATCGGCGGTAAAAGCCGCCGATGCGACCGTGCAGCGCATCAACGCCGACCTGGCCGACAGCGAACTCGCCGCCCCGCGCGATGGCCGCGTGCAGCTGCGCCTGGCCCAGCCCGGCGAAGTGCTGGGCGGCGGCGGCAAGCTGCTGAACCTGGTGGACCTGACCGACGTGTACATGAGCTTCTTCCTGCCCGAGACCGTGGCCGGCCGCGTAGCGCTGGGAACCGAGGTGCGCATCGTGCTCGACGCCGCACCGCAGTATGT
Organism: [Acidovorax] ebreus TPSY; assembly: GCF_000022305.1. Taxonomy (NCBI): domain Bacteria; kingdom Pseudomonadati; phylum Pseudomonadota; class Betaproteobacteria; order Burkholderiales; family Comamonadaceae; genus Diaphorobacter; species [Acidovorax] ebreus. Next base: position 1,574,796 of record NC_011992.1, on the reverse strand, counting down.
GATCCCGGCCAAGGTGTCGTTCGTCGCCAGCACGGCGCAGTTCACGCCCAAGACCGTGGAGACGGCCAGCGAGCGGCAAAAGCTCATGTTCCGCGTGCGCGCGCGCATCGCACCCGAGCTGCTGCGCAAGCACATCACGCAGGTGAAGACCGGCCTGCCCGGCCAGGCCTGGATCAAGCTGGACGAGGGCCGCGACTGGCCGGCGCACCTGCACAACGTCGTGGCCCCCTGACGGACCGTAACGCCCGGCTGCTCCATGCCCCAGCACCTTGAGACCGCCACCCCCGTGGCCCGGCTGCGGGACGTGCAACTGCGCTACGGCGCGGCCCAGGCCCTGCGCGGCATCACGCTGGACATACCGACCGGCCGCATGGTGGGCCTGATCGGGCCGGACGGCGTGGGCAAGTCCAGCCTGCTGGCGTTGATGGCCGGCGCGCGCGCACTGCAGCAGGGCAGCGTGCAGGTGCTGGGCGGCGACATGGCGCGCAAGGCGCACCGCGACGCGATCTGCCCGCGCATCGCCTACATGCCGCAGGGCCTGGGCAAGAACCTCTACCCCACGCTGTCGGTCGAGGAGAACCTGCAGTTCTTCGCGCGCCTGTTCGGCCACGGCGCGGCCGAACGGCGCAGGCGCATTGACGACCTCACGCGCAGCACAGGCCTGTACCCCTTCCTCGCGCGGCCCGCGGGCAAGCTCTCGGGCGGCATGAAGCAAAAGCTGGGGCTGTGCTGCGCGCTGATCCATGACCCTGACCTGCTGATCCTGGACGAGCCCACCACCGGCGTGGACCCCCTTGCACGCGCGCAGTTCTGGGAGCTGATCGCCCGCATCCGCACCGAGCGCGCGCACATGAGCGTGATCGTCGCCACCGCCTACATGGACGAGGCGCAGCGCTTCGACTGGCTGGTGGCCATGGACGATGGCGCCGTTCTTGCCACGGGCACACCGCAAGAGCTGCTGCAGCGTGCTGGCGTCGACACCCTGGAGGAAGCCTTCATCGCCCTGCTGCCCGAAGCCCGGAAGCGCGGCCACAGCCCGGTGGTGATTCCACCGCTGCCGACCAACGGCGAGGACGACATTGCCATCGAGGCGCAGGGCCTGACCATGCGCTTTGGCGACTTCGTGGCCGTGGACCAGGTGAGCTTTCGCATCCGACGCGGCGAGATCTTCGGCTTTCTGGGCTCCAACGGCTGCGGCAAGTCCACCACCATGAAGATGCTCACCGGACTGCTGCCTGCGTCCGAGGGCCGTGCCTGGCTGTTCGGGCAGGCGGTGGACCCGCACGACATGGCCACGCGCCGGCGCGTGGGCTACATGTCGCAGGCGTTCTCGTTGTATGGCGAGCTGACGGTGGAGCAGAACCTGGTGCTGCACGCGCGCCTGTTCCATGTGCCGGAAGAACAGGTCACAGCGCGCGTGGACGAGATGCTGCAGCGCTTTGCCCTGCAGGACGAGCGTGCCACCCTGCCCGCCAACCTGCCGCTGGGCATGCGCCAGCGCCTGTCGCTGGCCGTGGCCATGGTGCACCGGCCCGAGTTGCTGATCCTGGACGAGCCCACCTCCGGCGTGGACCCGGTGGCGCGCGACGCCTTCTGGCGCCTGCTGGTCGAACTGTCGCGCCGCGACCGTGTGACGATCTTCATCTCCACCCATTTCATGAACGAGGCCGAGCGCTGCGACCGCATGTCCATGATGCACGCGGGTCGGGTGCTGGACAGCGACACGCCGGCCGCGCTGATGGCCCGGCGCGGCGCCCAGACGCTGGAGCAGGCGTTCATCGGCTACCTGCTGGAGGCCGCTGGCGAGCCCATTGCAGATGACAACGCTACGAAAACAGGAGCTTCCAGCGCTCTATCGACGGTCGTATCAAACGCAAAAGAGTTTGAAACACCCGCAGATCAAGCGGCGGCAGCTCCTGAAATAGAAGCACCCCGGCACCGCGCCTTCAGCCTGCAGCGCATGCTGAGCTACATGTGGCGCGAGTCGCTGGAGCTGCGCCGCGACCCGGTGCGCGCCACGCTGGCACTGGCGGGCTCGCTGATCCTGATGTTCGTGATCGGCTACGGCATCAACATGGACGTGGAGAACCTGCGCTACGCCGTGCTCGACCGCGACCAGACCACGCTGAGCCAGAGCTATGCCAACGCGCTCTCGGGATCGCGCTATTTCATCGAGCAACCGCCGCTGTCGGACCATGCCGAGCTGGACCGGCGCATGCGAAGCGGCGAGCTCTCGCTGGCCATCGAGATCCCCAGCGGCTTTGCCCGCGACGTGCTGCGCGGCAAGAACGTGGAGATCGGCGCCTGGGTGGACGGCGCCATGCCCATGCGCGCGGAGACCGTGCGCGGCTATGTGCAAGGCATGCACCAGCATTGGCTGGCCGCGCAACTGCACGAGCGCACGGGGCAGCGCCTGGCCAGCAGCGTGACCGTGCAATCGCGCTACCGCTACAACCCCGACGTGCGCAGCCTGCCCGCCATGGTGCCGGCGGTGATTCCGCTCTTGATGCTCATGCTGCCGGCCATGCTCACGGCGCTGGCCGTGGTGCGCGAGAAGGAGATGGGCTCCATCCTCAACCTGTACGTTACACCCGTCACACGCACCGAATTCCTGCTGGGCAAGCAACTGCCCTACGTGTTGCTGGCCATGCTGAACTTCCTGCTCATGTGCCTGCTGGCGGTGACCGTGTTCGGCGTGCCCATCACCGGCAGCTTTGCCACGCTGGCGCTGGCAGCGCTGGTGTTCTCGGTCACCTCCACCGGCATGGGCCTGCTGGCCAGCAGCGTCACGCGCAGCCAGATCGCAGCCATGTTCTTCGCACTCATCGGCACGCTGATACCAGCGGTGCAGTTCTCGGGCCTGATCGATCCCGTCTCGTCGCTGGAGGGCAGCGGCCGCCTCATCGGCTCGGTCTACCCGGCCACGTACATGTTCATGATCAGCCGCGGCGTCTTCAGCAAGGGACTGGGACTGGCCGACCTGCAGGGAGCGCTGCTGCCGCTGCTGGCGTCGGTGCCCGTGGTCATGCTGGGCGCGATTGCGCTGCTGAAGAAGCAGGAGCGCTGACCAATGCCCGGCTCCTCCTCATCCGTGCGCCTGCACCTGCTCAACATCTACCGCCTGGGCGTGAAGGAGTTGTGGAGCCTGCTGCGCGACCCCACCATGCTGGTGCTGATCGTGTACGTGTTCACGCTGTCGGTGTACGCCGCCGCCACAGCCATGCCCGAAATCCTGCACAAGGCGCCGATTGCGATCGTGGACGAGGACCAGTCGCAACTGTCGCAGCGCATCGTTTCGGCCTTTTACCCGCCGCAGTTCAACACGCCGGCGCTCATCACCGCGCGCGAGATGGATGCGGGCATGGACGCGGGGCACTACACCTTCGTGCTCAACATCCCGCCCGACTTCCAGCGCGACGTGCTCGCGGGCCGCGCAGCGGAAGTACAGCTGAACGTGGACGCCACGCGCATGAGCCAGGCCTTCAGCGGCAATGCCTACGTGCAGCAGATCGTGCTGAGCGAGGTCAGCGAATTCGTGCAACGCTACCGCGGCACCGCAGCCCCACCCGTGGATCTGGCGCTGCGCATGCGCTTCAACCCCGCGCTGGACAAGGCATGGTTCGGCAGCCTGATGGAGATCATCAACAGCGTGACCATGCTGTCCATCATCCTCACGGGCGCGGCGCTGATCCGCGAGCGCGAGCACGGCACCATCGAGCACCTGCTGGTCATGCCCGTCACACCCACCGAGATCATGCTGGCCAAGGTCTGGTCCATGGCGCTGGTGGTGCTGCTGGCGGCCACGACGTCGCTGGTCCTGGTGGTGCAGGGCCTGCTGCGCGTGCCCATTGGCGGCTCACTGGGGCTCTTCCTGGCCGGGGCGGCGCTGCACCTGTTCGCCACCACCTCCATGGGCATCTTCATGGCCACGGTGGCGCGCAGCATGCCGCAGTTCGGGCTGCTCATGGTGCTCACGCTCATCCCGCTGGAGATGCTGTCGGGCGGCACCACGCCGCGCGAGAGCATGCCGGCGCTGGTGCAGGACCTGATGCTGGCGGCCCCCACCACGCACTTCGTGGAGCTGGGCCAGGCCATCTTGTACCGCGGCGCAGGCATGGACGTGGTGTGGCCGCAGTTCCTGGCGTTGGTGGGCATCGGCTCGGTCCTGTTCGCCCTGTCGCTGGCGCGCTTTCGCCGCACCATCAGCAGCATGGCCTAGCACCGCTGAATCAGCTTGTGCGATAATTGCGGGCTTTTTTGCGGAAAGTACACTGGAATAGGCTGGTGCGGCTCCCGCTGACTTGAGGAAGAAGATCATGAAAGAAGGCATCCACCCCAATTACCGCGAAGTGTTGTTCGTTGACCTGTCCAACGGCTTCAAGTTCGTGACCCGTTCCTGCGTGAACACGAAGGAAACCGAGACCTTCGAAGGCAAGGAATACCCCCTGTACAAGCTGGACACGTCCTCCGAATCGCACCCCTTCTACACCGGCACGCAAAAGTCGGTGGACAACATGGGCGGCCGCGTGGAGCGTTTCCGCAACCGCTTCGGCAAGACCGCAGCGAAGTAAGCAGCAAGGCCTGCCCCGTGCAGGCCCGTGCAGGCAGGTGGCGAACCCATTCGCCGCACCTGCACACACTAGGCAGCCCGGCTTCTCCGCGCTGCCTTTTTTATTGCGCACTCCGCTATCCTCGGCCCAACGCCATTTCCCCCCGTCCGCGTGATACACCCGACCCCCGCCATCGTTGCCCAGAGCGCCGTGCGCCCGCTGCCGCGTTGGGCCTTGCTGCTGCTGTGCCTGGCCTATGCCGTTCCCGGCTTCGTGGGGCGCGACCCGTGGCGCAATGCGGACATCGCCTCGTTCGGCTACATGCGCGAACTGGCCCTCGGGCGCACCTCCTGGATGGACCCGCTGCTGGTGGGCGTGCCGCCGGATGGCGACGGACTGCTGCCCTACTGGCTGGGCGCGTGGGCCATCCAGGCGCTGGACGGCTGGCTGCCGGCGGAGCTTGCCGCGCGCCTGCCGTTCGTCGCTCTGCTGCTGCTGACCCTGGCGGCCACCTGGTACAGCGTGTACTACCTGGCGCGCAGCCCCGGCGCACAGCCCGTGGCCTTTGCCTTCGGCGGCGAGGCGCAGCCCGCCGACTATGCCCGCGCCATGGCCGACGCCGGCCTGCTGGCCTTCATCGCCTGCCTGGGACTGGCCCAGCTGTCGCATGAAACCACGAGCTACCTCACCCAGCTGTGCTGCACCGCGCTGCTGTTTTACGCTGGCTCCGCAATGCCTTGGCGCACGGCGTGGCCCACCTTCACCGCCATTGCCGGTCTGCTGGGGCTGGTGCTCAGCGGCGCCCCCACGCTCGCAGTGCTGCTGGGCCTGGGCTGTGCCTGGCTGGTGGCCTGCACGCGCGGCGCGACACTGCGCAGCCGCGCAGTGGCAGCGGGCGTGCTGCTGGCCGCCACAGTGGCCGCTGCCGCGCTGGCGCTGCAGTTGGACCTATGGCGCTGGCGCATCGTGCGCTTCGAAGATCTGAAACAGTGGCAAAGCCTGGTGCGCCTGTTCATCTGGTTCAGCTGGCCCGCCTGGCCCCTCACGCTGTGGACGCTGTGGTGCTGGCGGCAGCAGATCCTCAGCCGCGAATGGCACCGGCACCTGTTACTGCCGCTGTGGTTTGCCCTCGTGGCCGTGACAGCCACACTGACCACCCAGCCGGCCGACCGCGCACTGCTGCTGGGCCTGCCCGCCCTGGCGGCGCTGGCCGCCTTTGCGCTGCCGACGCTGCGGCGCAGCATCGCAGCGCTGATCGACTGGTTCACCCTGCTGTTCTTCAGCGCCTCGGCCATCGGTATCTGGGTGGTGTGGCTGGCGGTGCAGACGGGGGTGCCGGCCAAGCCCGCGGCCAACGTGGCCAAGCTGGCGCCCGGCTACGTGCCGTCGTTCTCGCTGTTGGCCTTCGGCGTGGCGCTGGCCGCCACGGCTGCGTGGTGCCTGCTGGTGGTCTGGCGCGCGGCACGCAACCGCCCCGCCATCTGGCGCAGCCTGGTGTTGCCCGCGGGTGGCGCCACGCTGGGCTGGCTGCTCATGATGACCTTGTGGCTGCCGCTGCTGAACTATGGCCGCAGCTTCGCACCCCAGGTGGCGGGTGTTGCCGCAGCCATCACCGACCGCGACAGCTGCGTGGTCGGCTACGGGCTGAACCGTGCGCAGTTGGCCGCGCTGCTGCACCATGGGCAACTGCACATGGTGCCCACCGAACAGCTGGCGCAGTGTGACTGGGTCATCGCAGACGCCTCCGCCGCACCGCTGGTGAGCGCGTTGCTGCCCCCGGCGCAGTGGCAGGAGATGGCGAGCGTCAGCCGCCCCACGGACCGCGGCGACCGCATGCTGGTGCTGCGCCGCACGGCCCGCAAGCGCTGATGTCCGAGCTGTCCACCATTGCACGGCACGCACTCACCGTGCTGGCCGGGCAGCTTGCGGTGATGGCCTTCGGGGTCACCGACACCATCGTTGCCGGACGCCATTCGCAGGAGTCCCTGGCCGCCCTCTCCATCGGCTCAGCCGTGTTCGTGAGCGTGTACGTGGCGCTCATGGGTGTGTTGCAGGCCTTGCTGCCCATCTGGGCCGAGCAGCGCGGCGCGAACGCACAGGCCGGCATGGGCGCCAGCGTGCGCCAGTCGCTGTACCTGTGGGCGGGTGCCGCGGTGCTGGGCATGGCCATGCTGCTGTCGCCAGGCCCGCTCCTGCAATGGACCGAGGTGCCGCCGGCGCTGCGCGGCGAGGTGCAGGCCTACCTGGCCATCCTCGCGTTCGGCCTGCCGCCTGCATTGCTGTTTCGCATCTACAGCACCCTCAACCAGGCTTTGGGGCGCCCGCAGCTCGTCACCTGGCTGCAGGTCGGCTCGCTGGCGGTCAAGGTGCCGCTCTCGGTCTGGTTCACCTTCGGCGGTGCCGGTCTGGCGCCGCAGGGTGCTGCAGGCTGCGCATGGGCCACGCTGGCCGTGAACTACGGCCTGATGCTGCTGGGCTGGTGGATGCTGCGCCGCCACACGATGTACGGCCCGCTGCGGCTGTGGCGCCCGTTGGAGCGGCCCGACCCCGCGCAGATTGCGCGCTTTGTGCGGCTGGGCCTGCCAGCGGGCTTATCCATCCTGGTGGAGGTGACCTCCTTCACGATGATGGCGCTGTTCATCGCACGCCAGGGGGCGTTGGCCTCGGCTGCGCACCAGATCGCTTCCAACCTCGCCGCCGTGCTCTACATGGTGCCTTTGTCGCTGGCCATTGCCGCAAGCGCCCGCGTGAGCTTCTGGCGTGGCGCGGGGAACGAGCACCAGGCCGCTGCCGTCGCCTTGAAGGGTTTTTGGCTTGCAGCGCTTATGGGATGTGCGCTAGCAGCTATATTATTAATAGCAAAAGGCACGATCACGGCCTTGTACTCCACCAGCGCGGAAGTCGTCGCCATGGCAGGCGCGCTGGCAGTATGGGTGGCCGCCTACCATGTGGCGGATGCCCTGCAGACGCTGTGCATCTTCGTGCTGCGCAGCTACCGCATCACGCTGGCGCCATTGGCGGTCTATTGCGTGCTGCTGTGGGGCGTAGGACTGTATGGAGGCTACGTGTTGGCCTACCGCGGCCTGGCGGGTTGGGGGCCGATGCATTCCCCTTCGCCTTTTTGGGCCGCCAGCGCTGCCGCTCTAGGCGCGACGGCGTTGATTTTCACGGCCCTGCTGCTGGGCGTGCTCAGGCTGCAGATACGCCGGGCGGCTCCGCCGCTACCGCAGGACCCCCACCGCTGAGGCTGCGCGGCGGCGTCCGCAGGCGCGACGGCGGAAACACCACCGTGAACGTCGAGCCCTGCCCCACCACGCTGGCCACCTGCAGCGCTGCGCCATGGCGCTGCACCACATGCTTCACGATGGCCAGTCCGAGGCCCGTGCCGCCCGTGTCGCGCGAGCGGCTGCGGTCCACGCGGTAAAAGCGCTCGGTGATGCGCGGCAGGTGTTCCGGCTCAATGCCAGGCCCTGAGTCGCGCACCATGAAACGGGCGCTGCCATCAGGCTCTACGTCCCACGCCACGGTGATACTGCCTCCGGGTGGCGTGTAGCGCACAGCGTTGTTGACCAGGTTGGCCAGGGCGCTTTGCAGCTCGGCCGCATTGCCGGCCACCTGCCCGGCCGCCTGCGCTGCTTCGGCCGTGGGGAACGTGATCTGGTGAGGCTTGCCGGGCTGGTTCTGCGTCAGCAGGGCCGAGAGCGCGCGCCCCTCGTCCTCGCAGCGGCGCAGCAGCGTCGAAACCGCGACCCATTCGTGCATGCTGGGCGGAGGGCTTCCCTCCAGGCGCGACAGCGTCAACAGGTCTTGCACCAGGTTCTGCATGCGCACGGCCTGCTGCGACATCATGCGCAGGTAGCGCGCACGCTCCTCGTTGCTGAGCTGCAGGGTCTGCAGGGTTTCGACAAAGCCCATCAGCACGGTGAGCGGGGTGCGGATCTCATGCGACACGTTGGCGACGAAGTCGCGCCGCATGGCCTCGGCCTGCTCCAGCGCCGTCACGTCGCGTGACAGCAGCAGCTTGCGGCCATCGCCATACGGGTGCAGGTGCACCGATACGCGCACCGGCCGCGAGGGCGTGCTGGCGCGTCCGGGCAGCACCACGTCGCGCGTGTAGTCCTTGGACGCGTAGTAGGTACTGAAGTCCGGGTCCCGCACGAGGTTGCCGATGGATTGCTGCGCATCACGCTCCGCATCCAGGCCAAAGTGCTCCTCGGCCATCTGGTTGCACCATTCGATATGGCCTTCGGCATCCAGCAGCATCACGCCATTAGGCGATGCCTGCAGCGCCTGGAGGATTTCCTGCAGGCGCGCATCGCCGGCCTGCGCCTTCAGCTGGCCCTGGCGCACCAAGCGCCGTGCGCGGTCCGCTGCTTCTCCCCACAGGCCACTCAGGCGTGGCGTTTGCGTGGGGTCTCCCTGGCGCAACCAGTTCAGCACGCGCGCGCCGCGCCACAGATCCCAGGCAAACCACAACCATGCGGCGAAACAGGCGCCGATGCCGGCACCCCAGGGGCCCGCCTGCCACCAGCCCAGCGCACCGCCGATCAGTTGGCACAGCAGAAAGAAAAAGAAGCGCAGGAGCATGGCCGCAGGGCTCAGGTCAACAACAAAAAAGCGCCCGCATCATCTCCGGGCGCCTGAAAAAACACGGAGGCGTCGGGCACCCGCCATCACGCCCGCATGAGTGTCTGCGGCTGCGCGGTGAGCCGGTATCCCGCTCCACGCACGGTCTCCACCATGGCGCCGCCTACCCCCAGCGCTTCACGCAAGCGTTTCACGTGCACATCCACCGTACGCTCCTCGATGAAGACGTGGTCCCCCCAAATCTTGTCGAGCAGTTGCGCGCGGCTGTGCACGCGCTCCGGGTGCTTCATCAGGTAGTGCAGCAGCTTGAACTCTGTCGGCCCGACCTTGAGCTGCTGGCCCTGGTAGCTGACGCGATACGTGGCCGCATCCAGCACCAGTTCACCAATAGAGACACTGTCGCTGACCTGCTCGGGCGCACGCCGGCGCAGCACGGCGCGGATGCGCGCCAGCAGTTCCTGCGTGGAAAACGGCTTGGTGATGTAGTCGTCGGCACCGGCATCCAGCCCGGCCACCTTGTCGGGCTCGTCACCGCGCGCCGTCAGCATGAGGATCGGAATCTGTTTGGTGCGGCTGTCGGCACGCCACTTGCGTGCCAGTTGCAGGCCACTTTGTCCCGGCAGCATCCAGTCCAGCAAGATGACATCGGGCAGCACCGCGTCCAGCTCGCGCTGCGCCGACTCGCCGTCTTCCGCCCAGATGGGCTGAAAGCCGTTGTGGCGCAGGTTCACGGCCACCAATTCTGCGATGGGGGACTCGTCCTCGACGATGAGTACCCGGGGAAGCTTCTTCATCGGTTCACCGCCTTTCTCAGGCCACGGCCGACTCGATCTCGTCCAGCGCCGTGTGGCGCACGTCCTTGCCCTTGACGAGATAGATGATCAGCTCGGCCACGTTCTTGGAATGGTCGCCAATGCGCTCGATGGCCTTGGCCAGGAACAGCAAGTCCAGGCTGGCGGAGATGGTGCGCGGGTCTTCCACCATGTAGGTGATGAGCTTGCGCACGAAACCGTCGAACTCCCGGTCGATGAGATCGTCTTCCTTCAGGATGGCAACAGCGGCCTTGGTGTCCAGGCGGGCAAACGCATCCAGCGCCTTGCGCAGGAGCCCCGAAGCCAGGTCGGCCGCCACACGCAGGTCGCTGGACGGTAGCGAACGGGCGGCCCCGCTTTCGATGATGGACTTGACCATGCGCGCCATGCGCGTGGCCTCGTCACCCATGCGCTCCAGATTGGCGATGGCCTTGGAGAAGGCCATCAGCAGGCGCAGGTCGCGTGCGGTGGGTTGGCGGCGCGCGATGACGGAGGCCAGCTCATGGTCGATCTCGACCTCCATGGCGTTCACGCGGCGCTCCAACTGCTCCACCTGTTCCACGGCTTCCAGGTTGAAGTGGGAAAGCGCATAGATGGCTTGGCGAATCTGCGACTCCACCAAGCCGCCCAGTTCCATGACGCGGGAGGAAATGTTGTTCAGTTCGCTGTCGAACTGTGAAGAAAGATGTTTGTCTGCCATGTCCCGTACCTCCATCAGCCGAAGCGGCCCGTGATGTAGTCCTCTGTCTCCTTGCGCTGCGGCTTGAAGAACATCTGCTCTGTGTCCCCGAACTCCACCAGGTCGCCCAAATACATATAGGCGGTGTAGTCACTGCAGCGCGCCGCCTGCTGCATGTTGTGCGTGACGATGACCACGGTGTAGTCGTCTTTCAGTTCGGCGATCAATTCCTCGATCTTGGCGGTAGAGATGGGGTCCAGCGCCGAGCAGGGCTCGTCCAGTAACAGTACTTCCGGCTTGATGGCGATGCCCCGCGCGATGCACAGGCGCTGCTGCTGACCGCCGGACAGGCCTGCGCCGCTCTGGTCCAGCTTGTCCTTGACCTCATTCCACAAGGCCGCCTTGCGCAGCGCCCACTCCACGCGGTCGTCCATGTCGCTCGCGCTCAGGCTCTCGAAAAGCTTCACGCCAAAGGCAATGTTGTCGTAGATCGACATGGGAAACGGCGTGGGCTTCTGGAACACCATGCCCACCTTGGCGCGGATCAGCGCCACGTCCTGCTTGCTGGTGAGCAGGTTCTCGCCGTCGAGGATGATCTGCCCCTCGGCGCGCTGCTCGGGATACAACTCGAACATGCGGTTGAAGGTGCGCAGCAGCGTGGATTTGCCGCAACCCGACGGCCCGATGAAGGCGGTGACCTTCTTCTCGGGAATGTCGAGGTTGATGCTCTTGAGGGCATGGAACTTCCCGTAATAGAAGTTCAGGTCACGGACCGTGATCTTGGATTGCACGGGCGCGGAGGTCTTGGTGGAGGGCATGAATGTCTTCCGGAGGCAATAGTTACTTTTGGCGCGTGACCACACGGGCCAGGATGTTCAGGCCCAGCACCGCAAGGGTGATGAGGAACACGCCAGCCCAGGCGAGCTGCTGCCAGTTCTCATAGGGGCTCATGGCGAACTTGAAGATGGTCACCGGCAAGCTGGCCATGGGCTTGGACAGGTCGCCATTCCAGAACTGGTTGTTCAGTGCAGTGAACAGCAGGGGCGCCGTCTCGCCTGCGATGCGTGCCACCGCCAGCAATATGCCGGTGATCACGCCGGCGCGGGCCGCGCGCAGCGTCACCATGGTGATGACCTTCCATTTGGGTGTGCCCAGGGCGTAGGCCGCCTCGCGCAGACTGGCCGGAACGAGGATCAGCATGTTTTCGGTGGTGCGGATCACCACGGGGATGACGATGAGCGCCAAGGCCATGATCCCGGCGTAGGCCGAGAAGCTCTTGAACTGGGCGACCACCACGGCATAAACAAACAAGCCGATCACGATGCTGGGTGCGGACAGGAGGATGTCATTCACAAAGCGCGTCGTGGATGCCAGCCAGCCGCGTGCGTCGTATTCCGCAAGGTAGACGCCCGCCATGATGCCGATGGGCGTGCCCACGAACGTCGCCAGCAGCACCATGACGAAGGAACCGAAGATCGCGTTCGCGATACCACCGGCTTCGTTGGGCGGGGGCGTCATCTGCGTGAACAGCGCCACGCTCAGCCCGCCCACGCCCAGCCGGATGGTTTCCCACAGGATCCAGACCAGCCAGAACACGCCAAACGCCATGGCCAGAAGCGACAGCGTCAATGCGATCTGGTTCAGGCGCTTGCGCGACGTATAGCGCGCCTGGCGCACCTGGGCCAGCTCGGCCGCGGAGATGAGTTTTTGCGACGTGCTCATGCGCGGGCCCCTTCGTTTTTCTTGAGGCGCGCCAGCAGCAGCTTGGACAAGGCCAGCACCACGAAAGTGATGAAGAAGAGCACCAGTCCCAGATAGATCAACGACGCCTGGTGCAGGCCCTCGCCGGCTTCGGCAAATTCGTTGGCCAGCGCGGAGGTGATGCTGTTGGCCGCCTCGAACACGGACAGTGAATTCAGCTGGTTCATATTGCCGATCACGAAGGTGACGGCCATGGTCTCGCCCAGCGCACGGCCCAGCCCCAGCATGATGCCGCCCAGGACACCGGACTTGGTATAGGGCAGCACCACCTTCCACACCACCTCCCAGGTGGTGGAGCCCAGGCCGTAGGCGGACTCCTTGAGCAGCGCGGGAGTGACTTCAAACACATCGCGCATGACCGACGCGATGAAGGGGATGATCATGATGGCCAGGATGATGCCGGCCGACAGAATGCCGATACCCACGGGCGGCCCCGACACCAGCGCGCCAAGGTAAGGCACGCCGTGGAACAGCGACTGCAGCGGCTGCTGCACATAAGTGGCAAGAATGGGGCCAAACACCATCAGGCCCCACATGCCGTAGACGATCGAAGGCACAGCCGCCAGCAGTTCGATGGCCGTTCCCAGCGGACGTTTGAGCCATGCAGGGGAAAGCTCCGTCAGAAACAGCGCAATGCCGAAACTGACCGGCACGGCGATCAACAGCGCGATGATGGAGGTCGTCAGGGTGCCATAGACCATCACCAGGCCGCCGTACTCGTTCTGTACGGGATCCCAGACGCTGCTCGTCAGGAAGCCCAGGCCGTACTGCTGGATCGATGGCCAGGCACCGTGCACGAGCGACGCCATGATGCCCAGCAAAAGCGCCAGGGTCAGCACGGCCGCGCCGCGCGCCAACCAGCCGAAGATGCGATCGGCAATCACGCCGGAAAACAGGGTGGTACGGGGCGGGGGGGAACCCCTGGATGCGCCAACAGCCGCATCAAGCGGCGGGGCCTCGTGGACGGGCATGGTACTGGACACGTCTGATTGCCTTGTAAAACAGGGGAACCGGTGGTCCACCCGGGAGGGCGGGCCACCGTGTCAGCTTACTTCAGGGCGATGGATTTGCCCGAAGTGTCCTTGATCTCGCCCCACGACTTCATGATCACGGCCTTCACATTTTCCGGCATGGCCACATAGTCCAGATCAGAGGCGGTCTTGTCGCCCGACTTGTATGCCCACTCGAAGAACTTCAGTGCCGTAGCAGCCTGCACCGGCTTGTCCTGCGACTTCTGCATCAGGATGAAGGTGGCGGAGGTGAGCGGCCATGCATCCTTGCCGGGCTGGTTCGTCAGGATCTGGTAGAAGCTCTTGGTCCATTCCGCACCCGCGGCGGCGGCCTTGAAGGTGGCCTCATCAGGCGACACGAAGTTGCCAGCGCTGTTCTGCATCTGCGCGAACGTCAGCTTGTTTTGCTTCACGTAGGCGTACTCCACATAGCCGATGGAGTTGGGCAGGCGTCCCACGAACGCGGCCACGCCTTCGTTGCCCTTGCCGCCCGCGCCGGTGGGCCAGTTCACGGCAGTGCCTTCGCCCACCTTGGCCTTCCACTCGGCGTTCACCTTGCTCAGGTAGTTGGTGAAACCGAAGGTGGTGCCGGAGCCATCGGCACGGCGCACCGGGGCGATGGCGGCATCAGGCAGGTTCAGGCCAGGGTTCAAGGCCTTGATGGCTTCGTCGTTCCACTTGGTGATCTTGCCCAGATAGATGTCGCCGAGCAGTTGGCCGTTGAGCTTGAGTTGGCCGGGCTGAATACCCTTGATGTTCACCACGGGAACGATACCGCCGATCACGGTAGGGAACTGCACGAGCCCCTTCTTGGCCAGTTCTTCGTCTTTCAGGGGCGCATCGGAAGCGCCGAAATCAACCGTCTTGGCCTCGATCTGACGCAGGCCGGCGCCCGAGCCCACGGACTGGTAGTTGATCTTGACGCCCGTGGCCTTGTTGTAGTCGGCCGCCCACTTGGAATACAGGGGTGCAGGGAAGCTGGCGCCAGCGCCCGTTGCTTCCTGCTGTGCCCAGGCGCCAGAAAACACGCCCATTGCCACAACACCAGACACCAGAACGCGAATCGCGGAGAGTTTCATGGAAGAGACCTCTTGGTTGAAAAAACTCAATGCTGCGACTCTAGAAGCCGTTTGTGACATCACCGTGACATTCATTCTTGACCGTCATACACCGTCCGCAGCGCTGCCCCATTTCCTTGTCACGGAACTGTCGCACCGGGAACGTACGCTCCCGCCACCGACAACAGTCGGTAACAAACACACCTCTACGGGAGAACCACATGTTCCGTCGCCTGACTCTTCAAACCACCCTGGCCCTCGCGATCGTCGCGACCCTGGGCGCCTGCTCAACCCCCGCGTCTGCCCCTAACACGGTGGGCGGCGTGGTTGCCAAGACCAAGAACCTCAGCACCTTCAACCAATTGGTCGCCGACGCAGGCATGGCAGCCACGCTGAACGGCTCCGGCCCCTACACGGTTTTCGCCCCCAGCGATGCAGCCTTCCAGGCGCTTCCTGCGAAGACGCGCGACGCCCTCAAGAACGACAAGGAACAGCTGAAGGCCGTGCTGAGCTATCACATCGTGCCGGCACACGTCACCGCAAGCGCCAAGGCCGGCAAGCTGAAGACCCTGCAGGGCTCGGACATTGCTCTGGCACGCGCCGCAGACTTTGTGACCGTGGAGGACGCCCTGGTGGAACAGGCCGACCTGAAGGCGGGCAACGGTGTCGTGCACGTGATTGATCGCGTGCTGGTGCCTCCCCGCAAGAAGTAAGCCGTTCCACGCCAACCTGTCCTTCCAGACCATGCATCCTCCCCTTTCTTGCAGCCTGCGATTGCAGCGGCGCGCCCTGTTGAAGGCGGCGGGCGCTGCCTGCGCCATGGGCGCAGCGGCATATGCGCCCGTGGCGCGGGCGCAGGAGCCACGCGCTCTCGCAGTCACACAGATCGTGGATCTGTCGCCACAGAACCAGGACGTCAGCCGTGACTTCCTGATCGGGTCCCGGGCTGCATGGACGGACCTGAACGCTCGTGGCGGCGGCATTCGCGGCCGCTCCGTCCAGCATGTGGTGGTGGAGACCGACGGGTCGGCTGCCGCGGTTCGCACGGCCTGGAAGGCGGCATACGACAACGCCGCGTGTGTGGCATTGTCCGGGTGCGTGGGGGACAGCACGGCGGCCGCCATCGCCACCCTGCAGACGGGCGAGGCCGCACTGGCCCACCTGGCACCGTGGCTCCTGCGGCAATGGAAGGACGACAGCGACACCGTCTTTCCCATCTTTCCCAATTACCGGGCCCAGATGACCCATGCCATTCGCTCTCTCGCGGTCATGGGAGTGCAACAGGCAGGTGCGGTCTACGCCAATGCGACACTCCAGCAGCAGTTGCAGGGTCTGGTCACCGAAGTGGGCAAGGCCATGGGGTTACGCATCCAGCCCCTCTCGCCCCAGGAGCAACGCGGAATTCCCCCCGCCATCGTGCTGTTCATCGGGGGCACTCCGGAGCTTCACGAATATGTAAGACACCTGACCCTGCCCCAGGGCCGGCAATGCTATGTAGTGGCCCTTGCCGATGCGAATCTGCAGGTGCTGGCGCAGTTGGGCGGCATTCCGCGCGGCATTTCCGTCATCGCCACGCAACCGGTTCCCTTGGTGTCGCACGGCATGTCCATCGTGCGCAACTACCGCGAGGTCATGGCCAAGCTCTACGACGAGCCCCCCTCGCCCCAGGGGCTGGCGGGCTTCATCGCCGCACGGTATACCGCAGAGGTGCTGCAATCGGTGACCGGGCCGGTCACACGTGCCAGCGTTCTCGCCGCGTTGCGTAAACGCGTAGAAATCCAGGTCGGCGGCTACCTGGTGGCCTACGAAGACAGACGCCTGGCCAATACCCACGTCACACAAAGCATGCTCACGGCCGACGGACGCATCGTGGGCTGAGACGTGGCCACCCTGCAGTCGTTTTCTCCCCGGCGCCGATGCTATGCTGCACCGCTGGAAAACCTGCGCACAGCGTGCATCCCCATGCAAGATGGAATACTGCTGGCAGCCGTGGATCTGGGCTCCAATAGCTTTCGCCTGGAAATCGGCCGCCTCGAACACGGGCAGATCCGCCGTGTCGAATACCTGAAAGAAACCGTTCGCCAGGGCGGCGGCCTCGATGAGGACCGCAACCTCACGCAGGACGCCATGCAGCGTGGCTGGGATTGCCTTGCCCGGTTTGCAGAGCGGCTTGCGGGTTTTCCAGCTGCTCATGTCCGTGCGGTGGCGACGCAAACCTTGCGCGAGGCACGCAACCGGGAAGAATTCATTACCCGAGGAAGCCGGATTCTGGGCTTTCCCATCGACGTCGTATCCGGGCCTGAAGAGGCGCGGCTCATCTACCAGGGCGTGGCAAGACTGCTGCCGCAATCCGACGAAAAGCGCCTGGTCGTGGACATCGGCGGTCGCTCGACGGAATTGATTCTGGGGCAGCAGTTCACGCCAGGTACCGTGGCGTCCTACCGCGTGGGCAGCGTGGCTTGGTCTGCCCGCTACTTCGCTGACGGTTCCTTCACGCGCCACGCTTTCGAAGCCGCTGAGATCGCCGCCAAGGCCGTGCTGGACGAGGCGATGGACAGTTACCGGCGCCAGACGTGGGATGTGGCTTATGGCTCATCAGGCACCGTCGGGGCCGTTGGCTCCATCCTTGCTGCCGCTGGCGGTGAGGAGGGTGTGATCCGCCGGGAGGGCCTCGACTGGCTGCAGGACCAGTTGATGCGTGCACGCCATGTAGACCGCCTGCGATTGGACGGCCTCAAGGACGACCGCAAGGCGGTGATTGGAGGGGGCGTCAGCATCGTGCGTGCGATCTTTGATCTGCTGGATATCGAACGCATGACCGTGGCGCAAGGCGCTCTGCGCCAAGGTGCCCTCTACGATCTTCTGGACCGCGACCAGCCCGAAACGGATTTGCGCTCAGCTACCGTGCGCTCGCTCATGCACCGTTTTACGGTGGACCACGCCCATGCCGAGCGCGTTGCCGAACTGGCCTGCCGCCTGTTCCGCGAGGCTTCCCCGCAAGGCAGCGAACGTGCCGCCCGCAAGCTCGGCTGGGCCGCTTGCCTGCACGAGATCGGATGCCGCATTTCACACAGCGACTACCACCATCACGGCGCCTACATCCTGGACCATACGGATGCAGCCGGCTTTGCCTTGCCCGAACTGCACCATCTGGGGCTCCTGGTGCTGGGCCACCGGGGGAAGGTGCGCAAGCTGGAAGCCGCGAATCTCGCCGATCCGGTCTTTGCCTTGCAGCTCATGTGCCTGCGCGCAGCAGTGGCCCTGTGCCACGCGCGGCGCCCCCCAGACGTAGAAGGTATCCATCTGCAGGTGGAAGGCCGCCGCTGTACCGTGCAGTCGCGCACCGGCTGGGCAGCGGCCTATCCGCAGTCTGCACACCTGCTGCGGGAAGAATCCGATGCCTGGCAAAAAACGCCATGGGAATTCGTGACCGAGCTTTCTTGATCTGATGGCGCCGCAACATAAAACGATATAAACTGTTTATATCGTTTTTCAGTCAGGCAAGGTATATGGCACGAACTCCCGCTACCGACACAGCGGCCCCGGCCGCGCAGGCCCCTGCTCCAGCTCCGGCAAAAGATCTGGCAACAGAAGCGCCAGCGGCTTCGCCGAAGAGGTCGCCGGCAAAGCCTTCCAAGGCACACGTAAAAGCGCCCCTCAAGGCGGCCACCAAGGCAGCACCATCTGTGGCCGACAAAGAAAAAGACATGAAGGCCAAGAAGCCCAAGCTGGTGCGCGATAGCTTCACCATCCCGAAGGACGAGTACGCTGTCATCGAAACGCTGAAGGAACGCACGGCCCGCTTGTCGACACCTGCCAAGAAGAGCGAGTTACTGCGGGCCGGCCTCAAGGTATTGTCGCAACTGGACGATGCCACCCTGCAAAAGGCAATGCAGTCCATACCCGCAATCAAGACCGGGCGCCCTAAGTCGGACAAGAAATAGTCTGCTTTGCAAGGCAGGTTGAAAGATCGCCTGCCCTGTCCTGCGCTCCAGCTACAGGAATTCGGGCGATTGCACCGCAAGCAGGATGGTCTCGCTGGCATCCTGTCGTTGCCGATGGCGCAGCCACCACACGGCTCCCTTGCGGATGGAACATTCATCGGCACGCAAGCCCAAGAGCCGTGCCACGGTTTGCCCCAGCATCGGCTGATGGCCCACTATCAGCACGGCCCCCCGCGAACGCGGCCACTGGGCCAGTTCCAGTAGCTCATCCGGTTGTCCGCCCGGCAACAGTTCTGCACGCAGCTTGTATTTGCGGCCCAGTGCTTTTGCGGTCTGCTCGGTGCGCCGTGCGGGGCTGGCAAGCACGCGCAATCCGTCGGGCAGTTGGCGATCGAGCCACACCGCCATGCGCGCCGCCTGTTTTTCGCCACGCTGCGTCAGCGGCCGGTCCAGGTCGTCTTCGTTCTCACCGGCATTTTCCGCCTCGGCATGGCGCCAAAGTATGAGATCCGTCATGCGCTTTCTTTCCGGGGCACGGGCGCAGCTACGGGGGCGTAGCGCGCCATCAGGGCATTTTGGGCTCCCGCGCCATCCAGCACATGCGGCGCGCGGGAATAACTGCCATCGCTCTCCAGGCTCCACGCATCACGGTTGTCGTGCAGGTAGGCCACAAGGCATTCGTCAATGATGCGCTGGCGCAGCTTCTTGTCCGTCACTGGCCACGCCAGTTCCACGCGGCGCAGCATGTTGCGGTTCATCCAATCGGCGCTGGACAGGTAAAGGTCTTCCCGCGTACCGCTGCGGAAGTAAAACACGCGCGTGTGCTCCAGGAAGCGACCGATGACGGAACGCACCCGGATGTTCTCCGTGGCGCCCGCCACCTGTGCGGGGAGGATGCATGCGCCGCGCACGATGAGGTCCACGCTTGCGCCACGCTGGCCCGCACGGATGAGCGCCTGCACCAATGCCTCATCGGTCAGCGCGTTCATCTTGGCAACGATGCGGCCGCCCTCGCCGCGCTCAGCCGCCAGCCCTGCCTGCTCAATTTGCTCCAACAGGAACGAGTGCAGGTCGAAGGGCGCCATGACCAACTGCTTCAGCGGTGGCAGCCGGTTCTGATTGGCCAGATGGTCAAAGACGAGATCCATGTCCGCCGTCAGGTCCGCATCCGCCGTCAGATAGCTTAGATCGGTGTAGAGCCGGGCCGTGCGTGGGTTGTAATTGCCAGTGGACAGGTGCCCGTAGCGCCGCAGGCGCCCTCCTTCGCGGCGCGTCACCAAGAGCATCTTGGCATGGGTCTTCAAGCCCACGACGCCATACACCACCTGCGCGCCGATGGACTCCAGCGCTTCGGCCCAGTTGATGTTGGCCTCCTCGTCAAAGCGTGCCTTCAGTTCCACGACTGCCGTCACTTCCTTGCCGCGACGCACCGCCTCACGCAGGAGCTCCATAAGTTCCGAATCCGAGCCCGTGCGATAGATGGTCTGCTTGATGGCCAGCACCTGCGGATCGTTGACCGCTTCGCGCAGGAATGCCAGCACTCCGTCAAAACTCTCGAACGGCTGGTGGATGAGCAGGTCTCTGCGGCGCAGCTCCGCCATGATGGAACTGGAGCGCGGCAATTGCACTGGCCATGCCGGGCGCCACGGAGGGAACAGCAAGGCTGGCACATTAATCAGTTCCACCATCTGTACCAACCGCACCAAATTGACGGGGCCATGCACCCGGTACAGCGCCGCGGCAGGCAGAGCGAACTGGGATTGCAAGAATTCGGCCAGGAATCGCGAGCAACCGGAAGACACCTCCAGGCGCACCGCTTGACCGAAGTGCCGCTGCTGCAGTCCCTGCCGCAGGGCGGTGCGCAGGTTGCGCACGTCTTCCTCATCCACAGCGAGGTCCGAGTGACGGGTGACGCGGAACTGCGAAAATTCGTACACCTCGCGGCCCGGAAACAGGTCCACCAGGTGCGTGCGGATGATGCTGGAGAGGCTGACGAACTGCATGCCCGTGGGCGCCACATGTGCGGGCAGGCGCATGATGCGCGGCAATACGCGCGGCACCTTGACAATGGCGATCTCGTTTTCACGCCCGAAGGCATCGCTGCCGCGCAGGCGCACGATGAAGTTCAGGGATTTGTTCGCCACTTGGGGAAATGGGTGCGCCGGATCCAACCCCACCGGAATGAGCAGCGGGCGCACATCGCGCTGGAAATACTCACGCACCCACCGCCGCTGCGCCGCCGTGCGCTCGCCATGCGAGACCATGCGTATGCCCTGGGCGGCAAACGCGGGAATCAGCGAATGGTTGTACAGGGCGTATTGCCGCTCGACCAGATCGTGGGCTTTGCGTGCCAGCGCCTCAAACGAATGCAGGCTGTAGCCTTGCTTGGCTTCACCACCGTCCGCCGCGGCAAGATGGGCAGCGGCACGTACTTCGAAGAACTCGTCAAGGTTGGAAGAAACGATGCACAGGTAGCGCAGCCGCTCCAGCAGCGGCACGTCTTCACGCATCGCCCAGTCCAGCACCCGTTCATTGAAAGCAAGAATGCTGTGATCACGGTCCAGCAACGGCACGCCACCCACGGGAACCGGCAGAGTGGCGGCGGCCCCCTTTTTTTCCACGCCGGTATCCGGTTCCTCGTCGATCTGGCGAGAGACAGCGGACGGAGTCACGGAAGAGGACATGGGAGCACACAGAAGAAGAAGTGACTGCCAGTATTCGCCACGCCAATGACAAATTCATGACATTGACTTGTTTCTGTCATGCGTTGCTCGGGATACCTTTCCGAAGGCGTACTCGTCAATGTCCCAGGAAGTGCTTCCGGTAGCGAGGGGGTAGATCCACCAGGCGCATCAGCATGGGCAGGTCGGCCGTGTTGAAATCCGGGTCCCAGGCAGGCGCTCCCAGAATCTTGGCACCCAGGCGCAAATAGCCCTTGATCAACGCTGGCGGCTCCACATCCATGCTGCTGTCCAAGTGCTCAACAGGCAGCGGCAAGCGGGGCAAGACATGGTATTCGATGGGCGCGAGATGCGTCTGGCGCAATTGGTGCCAGATGCTGGCGGCCACGTCGCCCGTGACAATGCCGCCGTGCAGCATCGGGATGCTGGCGCAGCCGATCATCGTGTCCAGCCGGTTGCGGGCCATGAAGTCCGCCAGTGCGCCCCACAGCGCAAGAATGACGCCGCCGTGGCGATGGTCGGGGTGAACGCAACTGCGGCCCAGTTCCACCATGCGCTCACGCAAGCCGCGCAGGCGTGTCAGGTCGAACTCGGTATCGCTATACGTGCTGCCCACGCGCTGGGCCTGCGCAGGCGTCAAGACCCGGTAGGTGCCGATCACTTGCCGCGACTGCGTGTCGCGCACCAGCAGATGTTCACAGTAGTCGTCAAAGAGGTCCACATCATGGCCGGGCAGCGCGGTCTGCAGACGTGCGCCCATTTCCGAAGCGAAGACATCGAATCTCAACCGCTGCGCTTCGCGGACTTCATCGAGATGCCGCGCCCAGGCCACCTCCACACCGCCGTGCGGCGCTGCACCGTGGCCCACACCTTCCGTGCTGCGTGGGCGGTGAAGTGACCCCCTGGGAAGGGTCACGGGGCTCAAGGGCATGGTGGGGTTCGGCAAGTCGCTCATTGGCACTCCTGATGTCGCAAGGACCACGCGTGCCTGCCCGAAGATGCCGGAGCACCGCATTCCTTGGACATGACTGTGCATACGGCCCGTGACGGCGCGGTGTCGCCTTCGTGGCGACTTTGTGTCATGGGACTAACCCTGCCAAAAAGAGATGGCCGAAAACGCCCCGCCACGAATACAATTTGCTACAAATCAGGATTTCCAACGTCACCATCTTCGGACTGCTGTCCATGTCGCATCCGTCCACCGCCCTGGCGCAGGACCCAGGGCAGGTTTCTCCCGGGGCGATGCAGCGCGTCCTGCGCGAACAGCAGACCTTGCTGGACAGCGCGGGCGTCGGGATCGTGTTCATTCGCAACCGCGCTTTGGTGCGGTGCAACCAGCGCTGCGCAGAGATCTTCGGGCTACCCTCGCCCGAAGACGCGATTGGCCGAAGCAGCGAAGCCCTGCACCCAAGCCGGGGAGCGTTCCGCGAACTCGGCCGCGCCGCTTATCCGACCCTCGCGCGCGGTCAGGCGTATCGCACGGAGCGCCAGCTGAAACGCTGCGACGGCCAACTGTTCTGGGCGCACCTCACCGGGCGATTGATCAACCCCCGGGACAGCCGCGAAGGGTCCATCTGGATCATCGACGACATCGACGAGCAAAAGCGTGCTCAGGCGCAGTTGCAGGCGGCCTTGTGGGAAAAGCAGGTGCTGTTCGACAGTGCCATGGTGGGCATCGTCTTCCTGCAAGAGCGGCGCATGACACGGTGCAACCGCCATTTCGAGCAGATCCTGGGGTACGGCCCGGGCGAACTGGCAGGGTCTTCGTCGCGGCGGTGGTATTTGAGCGACGAAGACTGGCACGAGGCCGGGGTGCGCTGCTATGCGCCGCTGGTGCAGGGACAGGCCTTCGAAGGCCAGATGGTCTTGCGCACCCGCGATGGGCGCGCTATTGAATGTGAGGTACGCAGCAAGGCCGTCGATCCGTCGAATGTCGCGCAGGGCTCCATCTGGATCGTGATGGATGTGAGCGAGCGATTGCGCATTCAGAGGCAGCTCGCGGGCATGCATGGCGAACTGGAGCAGCAAGTGCGCGACCGCACGCGCGAGTTGCAGGAGACAGTGGGCAACCTGCACCGCGAGATCCAGGACCGTCAACGCGACCAGGAACGTATCTACTGGATGGCGCACTACGACGCGCTCACCGAACTGCCCAACCGCGTCCTTCTGGCCGAGCGCGGTCAGGACGCGATCCGCCACGCGCAAGAGTCCGGTGCGCCCCTGGCCGTGATGTTCCTGGACTTGGACAACTTCAAGCACGTGAACGACTCGCTGGGCCATCGCATCGGCGATGCACTGTTGGTGGAAATCGCACAGCGCCTGCGCACCACGGTGCGGCAAAGGGACACCGTGGCGCGCCTAGGGGGTGACGAGTTCGTGCTCCTGCTACCCGGCGCCAACGCGCAAGGCGCCGCGCGGGTGGCGGCCAAGATGCAGGAAGCAGCCCTGCAGCCCGTGCACATCCAGCACCATGAATTGTCGCTGGCCCTGTCCATGGGGATTGCGCTCTTTCCTGAGCATGGGAGCGATTTCGAGACCCTGATCCAGTCGGCCGATACCGCGATGTACCGCGCCAAGGCGGACGGACGCAACAGCTTCCGGTTCTTCACGCCCACGATGCAGGCGCAGTCGGCCCGAGCGCTGCAGTTGACCAACGCGCTGCGGCGGGCTTTGGAGCGCAACCAGTTGTCGCTGCATTACCAACCCCAGGTGTCCATAGCGACGGGCCGGGTCTGCGGCGTGGAGGCGCTGCTGCGCTGGCATCACCCAGAGCTGGGCGCGGTATCGCCGGCAGAATTCATTCCGGTGGCAGAAGACACTGGGCAAATCCTGCCCATTGGCGAGTGGGTGCTGCGCACGGCGCTGGCGCAGTTGCGCACCTGGCATAGCCAGGGACTTCCGGCCTTGACGATGGCAGTGAATCTGTCCGCCGTGCAGTTCCGCCAGCCGCAGTTGCTGGAGCTGGTGGACCGGCTCCTCGCCGAGTACGGAGTGCAGCCCCATCTGCTGGAGCTGGAACTGACCGAGAACGTGGCCGTCGCGGACCCCCACGCCGCGATCGCGACGATGGACCAGCTCCACGCCAAAGGCGTGCGCCTGTCGATGGATGACTTTGGTACCGGCTATTCGTCGCTGAGCCATCTCAAGCGATTCCAGATCTACCGGCTGAAGATCGACCAGTCCTTCGTGCGCGACCTGGACCATGACGGCAACGACCGCGCCATCGTCAGCGCCATCATCCGCATGGCGCAGGCGCTGGGCATGCGCACCACGGCCGAGGGGGTAGAAACCGCCCATCAGCTGACGTTCCTGCGCGAACAGGGCTGTGATGAAGCCCAAGGTTTCTATTTCAGCCGGCCCCTGGGGGCCCCGCATCTGCAGCAGTATTTGCTGCAGCGCCCTGCCTGAATGAACACTCAAAAGTGCCTGTAGCGCCCGCCTATCAAGCGCAAGCAGCTACAAAAACAATAGCAAATCAGCCCGCACGCGCTGCGTCTGCTATGCGTTGTGCGCAGCGGTTCGCCTGCTCGGCCTCACGTGCCTCCACCATCACGCGCAACAGTGGCTCCGTGCCGCTGGCGCGCACCAGCACGCGGCCATGGGCGCCCAATTCGGCCTCTGCGTCGCGGATGGCATCCGCGAGCACAGGGTTGGTTTTCCAGTCCTGGCCCGGGTTCAAGCGTACGTTGAGCAACACCTGAGGAAACAACGGCACGTCCGCGAGCAGCTGTGCCAGCGTTTTGCCGCTGCGCACGCACGCCTGCAACACCTGCAACGCGCTGATCAGGCCATCGCCCGTGGTGTGCCGGTCCAGCGCGAGCAGGTGGCCCGAGCCCTCCCCGCCCAACAGCCAATGCTGGCGCTGGAGTTCTTCCAGCACATAGCGGTCCCCTACCTTGGCGCGCATGAATTTCACGCCGCGCCGCTGCAGGGCCTCTTCCACGGCCATGTTGGTCATCAAGGTGCCGACCACGCCGGGCACATGCTCGTCGCGCGCCAGCCGGGCGGCGACCATCACGTAGAGCAATTCGTCACCGTTGAAAAGCCGCCCCGCCGCATCCACCATTTGCACGCGGTCCGCGTCGCCGTCCAGCGCAATGCCGTAGTCAGCATGGTTGGCACGCACGGCTCGCACCAGCGCGTCCGGATGCGTGGCGCCCACCTGATGGTTGATGTTGAGTCCATCGGGCGCGCACCCGATCGCCAGGACCTCGGCCCCCAGTTCATGGAACACCTTGGGCGCGATGTGATAAGCCGCGCCATGTGCGGCATCCACGACGATCTTCAGGCCCCGCAGCGTGAGGTCGTTGGCAAAAGTGCTCTTGCAGAATTCGATGTAACGGCCGGCGGCGTCATCCAGCCGTCGCGTCTTGCCCAGCGATGCGGAATCGGCCCACACGGGCGGTTGCTCCAGGGCGGCTTCCACCTCTTCTTCCCATGCGTCGGGCAGCTTGGTGCCTTGCGCACTGAAGAACTTGATGCCGTTGTCGGGGTAGGGATTGTGGCTGGCGCTGATGACCACGCCCAGGCTCGCACGCTGGGCACGCGTGAGGTAGGCCACGCCCGGCGTGGGCAGCGGCCCCAGCAGCACGACATCCACACCCGCCGAGTTGAAGCCCGATTCCAGCGCGCTTTCCAGCATGTAGCCGGAGATGCGCGTGTCCTTGCCGATGAGCACCGTTGGACGCTCCTGCGTGCGGCGCAGCACACGCCCTACCGCATGTGCCAAGCGCAGCGCGAAGTCGGGGGTGATGGGCGACTGTCCCACCGTGCCGCGGATGCCATCGGTGCCGAAATACTTGCGGGTCATGAAATTCCTTGATTACTGGGAAATGGCGGCGCCGGTGTCCTGCTGCCGCATCGCGCTCCACACCGCCAGCGCCGCCACGGTGTCGCGTACGTCATGCACACGCACCACCCGCGCACCGCGCTCCACGGCAAGCACGGCCGCGGCAACGCTTGGTGCCATGCGTTCGTGCACAGGTAGGCCAGTGACGGAACCGATGGACGATTTGCGCGACCAGCCGGCCAGCAACGGGTAGCCCAAGGCCAGGAGCTCGGGCTGGCGGGCCAGCAGGGCGAAATTTTGCTCGACTGTCTTGCCGAACCCAATGCCATAGTCGAGTACGATGCGGGCCTTTTCCACGCCCAGCGCTTGCAGTTCCTGCGCTGAGCGCTCCAAAAAATAGAGCACTGACGGCACCACATCTTCCTCCATGGGCGTGGCCTGCATGGTCTGCGGGTCCCGGTGCATATGCATCAGGCACACGCCGCAGCGCGGATGGGCGGCGACGATCCCGGCCGCCCCTGGCTGGCGCAACGCCCAGATGTCGTTGACGATGTCCGCCCCCAGGTCCAGCACCGCCTGCATGACCTGGGGCTTGTAGGTGTCGACCGAGACTGGCACCCCCAGGCGCACCGCCTCCGCCACCAGCGGCACGACGCGCGCCAGCTCTTGCTCCAGCGGCACCGCCGGGCTACCCGGGCGCGTGGATTCACCGCCGATGTCCAGGATATCCGCGCCATCCTTGATCAGCTGCTCGCAGTGCCGCAACGCTCCCCGCGTATCAACATGCCGGCCGCCGTCTGAGAAGGAATCTGGGGTGACGTTGACGATCCCCATGACCTGGGGACGCGTGAGGTCCACGTCGAAACGTGTGGTTTGCCAGCGCATGCGTGAGTGAGTGAGAGCCGTGAAATACAGAAAACGGGGCGCGAGGCCCCGTTCTTCATGCCAAACCGCTGTCAGGCGGCGGAGGGCGCCGGGTCCGGCTTGACGGCCGGAGTGCCGCCGCTGGAACCATCACCACCCGAAGGAGGGGTGCGCGGCGTCCAGTCCTTGGGCGGGCGAGGCGCCCGGCCGGCCATGATGTCGTCCAGCTGTTCGGCATCGATGGTTTCCCACTCCAGCATGGCCTTCGCCATGGCGTGCATCTTGTCCTGGTTCTCTTCGATCAGGCGGCGTGCCAATCCGTACTGCTCGTCGATGATGCGACGCACCTCAGCATCCACCTTCTGCATGGTTTCTTCGGAAATATTGGTGGTCTTGGTCACCGAACGGCCCAGGAACACTTCGCCTTCGTTCTCCGCGTACACCATGGGCCCCAGGGCCTCACTCATGCCGTAGCGCATCACCATGTCGCGCGCGATGGACGTGGCGCGTTCGAAGTCATTGCTGGCTCCCGTGGTCATCTGGTTCATGAACACTTCTTCGGCAATGCGCCCGCCGAACAGCATGGCGATCTGGTTCAGCATGTACTCCTTGTCGTAGGAGTAGCGGTCCTTCTCGGGCAGGCTCATGGTCACGCCCAGCGCGCGGCCGCGCGGAATGATGGTGACCTTATGCACCGGGTCGCACTTCGGCAACAACTTGCCGATCAGCGCATGGCCTGCTTCGTGGTAGGCCGTATTACGGCGCTCTTCCTCGGGCATGACCATGGTCTTGCGCTCAGGGCCCATGATGATCTTGTCCTTGGCCTTCTCGAAGTCCTGCATCTCCACCGTGCGCGCATTGCGCCGTGCAGCCATCAACGCTGCTTCGTTGCACAGGTTGGCCAGGTCTGCGCCGGACATGCCGGGCGTTCCGCGCGCGATGATGGCGGGGTTCACGTCCTGCCCCACCGGGATCTTGCGCATGTGCACGCCCAGGATCTGCTCGCGGCCGCGAATGTCGGGCAGCGTCACATACACCTGGCGGTCAAAACGGCCGGGACGCAGCAATGCAGCGTCCAGGATATCGGGACGGTTGGTCGCAGCCACGACGATCACGCCCAGGTTGGTCTCGAAGCCGTCCATCTCGACGAGCATCTGGTTCAGCGTCTGCTCGCGCTCGTCGTTGCCGCCGCCCAGGCCGGCGCCACGCTGGCGGCCCACGGCGTCGATTTCGTCGATGAAGATGATGCAGGGGGCGTTCTTCTTGGCGTTCTCGAACATGTCGCGCACGCGGGCCGCGCCCACGCCGACGAACATTTCCACGAAGTCGGAGCCCGAGATGCTGAAGAACGGCACCTTGGCTTCGCCAGCAATGGACTTGGCCAGCAGCGTCTTGCCGGTGCCCGGAGGGCCGACCAGCAACAGGCCACGCGGGATGCGGCCACCGAGCTTCTGGAATTTCTGCGGGTCCTTCAGGAAGTCGACCACTTCCTTCACCTCTTCCTTGGCCTCGTCGCAGCCCGCCACGTCCGCGAAGGTGACGGTGTTGTTGTTCTCGTCCAGCATGCGCGCCTTCGATTTTCCGAAGCTGAACGCACCGCCCTTGCCGCCACCCTGCATCTGGCGCATGAAGTACACCCACACGCCGATCAGCAGCAGCATCGGGCCCCAGCTGACCAGCAGGGTCATGAGCAGCGAGCCTTCTTCGCGCGGCTTGACGTCGAACTTGACGTTGTTGTTGATCAGGTCGCCCACGAGGCCGCGGTCGAGGTAGGTGGCCGTGGTGCGGATGCGGCGGTCATCATTGGTGACCGCCACGATCTCGGTGCCGCCCTGCCCTTCCTGGATCGTCGCGCTCTTGATGCGGTTGCTGCGCACCTCTTCCAGGAATTCCGAATAGCCGATGGTTCCGGCGCCCGCGCCCGCACGGGTGTCAAATTGTTTGAACACCGTAAAGAGCACCATGGCAATGACCAGCCAGACGGCGACTTTTGAAAACCACTGATTGTTCAAGCGGAACTCCAGATTCAGAAGTGGGAGGCCGGCCACGACACTGTCATGGAAACGTCCTAACGCAATTAGGGTTCATTTTAGGCGTTTCAACCCGCCAGCACCGCCCATTAACCCCGGCACAGGCCATGGTCAAGGCGCTGCGGTCAACCTTGACGCTTGAGCCCCATGCCCACCAGAAAGGTCTCCGATGATTTGTCGCGCGAGGCCTTGGGCTTCATCGGCTTGACCACGCGAAAGGTGTCCTTGAAGAGTTGCACCAGCTGGGAGTAACCGCTGCCGTGGAACAGCTTCACAACCAGTGCCCCCTCAGGCTTCAGATGGTGCACGGCAAAGTCCACCGCCAGCTCGATCAGGTGCGCGATACGCACGGCATCCACCGACTCCACGCCCGACAGATTGGGAGCCATGTCCGACACCACCACATCCACGGGCCGCCCTTGCACGGCCTCCTGCAAGCGTGCCAGCACCTCTTCCTCCCGAAAATCCCCCTGTAAAAAGGTGACGCCTTCAATGGGTTCCATCGGCAGAATGTCCAGCGCGATGATGACGCCGTTGAGTTGCCCCACTGCAGCCCCGTCCGGCGACAGCCGCCGGCGCACATACTGGCTCCAGGCCCCCGGAGACGACCCGAGATCCACCACCACATGGCCGGGCTTGATCAGCCCGAGCTGTTCGTCGATCTCCTTGAGTTTGTAGGCGGCGCGTGCGCGGTAGCCCTCCTTCTGGGCGAGCTTGACGTAGGTGTCGTTGACATGGTCGTGAAGCCATGCCTTGTTCACCTTCTTGCTTTTGGTCTGGGCTTTCATGGATAGATCGGTGCGCCGCCCCGGATCGGGGGACAGCAGTATGCCGGCCATTGCCGGAGCGTTGAGATAATACGGGTATGCCTCAAATTCAACTGACTCCCGCCGAGCGCCGGGAACACCGCGCCAATGCCCACCATCTGGACCCCGTGGTCCTGATCGGTGGCGACGGACTTACGGCCGCCGTTCAAAAGGAGATCGATGCCGCACTCAAGGCCCATGGCCTCATCAAGGTGCGCGTCTTCAACGACGACCGCGCCGCACGCGAGGAGATGTATCAGCAACTGGCCGATGCGCTGAACGCCGCACCCATCCAGCATATCGGCAAGCTGCTGGTGCTGTGGCGGCCCATTCCTGCGAAAGAGAAAGCCATCGACGAAGACCGCATGCCCGGTCCCCGCGATGTGAAGGTACTCAAGTTCAGCAAGCGCGGCGGCCAGCGCCCCGAGGTCAAACAACTGCGTGTGCTGGGTAACCAGCGTCTGACGCCTGGCGGGCAGATCAAGCGTGCCAAGCCCAAGCAGAAGTCGGTGAAAAAACGCCAGGCCGATTGACCCTAGATCCCATGAACGCACCGCAGCAGCACCAGCGCCACATCCTTTGCATGAAGTGGGGCACGAAATATGGCCCCGAGTACGTCAACCGGCTTTACGCCATGGTGCGCCGCCACCTGAGTGGCGAGTTCAACTTCGTCTGCCTCACCGACGACGATGCGGGCATACGCCCCGAGGTGCAGTGCCTGCCCATCCCGCCGCTGAATCTGCAACTGGCGCCCGGCCAGCGGGACGGCGCCTGGAAAAAGCTCACGACCTTTGAGGCCGACCTGCACGGCCTTCGCGGCACAGCGCTGTTCCTCGACCTCGACGTGGTGATCGTGGGCGGGCTGGATCCCTTCTTCGAGCAGCCGGGTGAATTCCTCATCATCCACGACTACCCCCGTTTCTGGCGCTTTGGCCAGCGGATCACGGGCAACTCCTCGGTCTACCGCTTTGAACTGGGCGCGCATGCCGATGTGCTAGCGTACTTTCGCACGCACATGGACGAGGTGCAGGCCAGCTATCGCAACGAGCAGGCCTTTCTGTCACGCTTCCTGCATGCCCAGGGCAAGCTGTCGTACTGGCCTGAAGGCTGGTGCCCGAGCTTCAAGTACGACGGCATTCCCGCGTGGCCGAGCAACTACTGGCGCGAGCCCTTCGTGCCCGAAGGCGCACGCATCATGATCTTCCACGGCGAATGCAATCCGCCGGATGCGCTGGAGGGACGGCGCAACAAGCGCTTTCACCACATCCAGCCCGCACGCTGGGTGGCGCGCCACTGGCACGAATGACGAGGTCGCCCCGCCATGAAGCGGGGCGGACAGGAACCGTCAGCGCGAAGGCGCCGGTTAGGCCGTCGGAACGCCGTGCAACGGCCGGCCCGTCAATCGCGTGAGGATCGCCAAGGGGCTCGCTTCCCGGTCATACGCATGCGACGCGGGCAGGTGCAATGTCTGCTCCAGCATGTATTGGCCGGACATGACCGCATGCGTGGCCTGGTCCGAAAAGCACACCCATACCGAACCCGCCGGAAACGGCACCGTTTCCTGCGGACTGGTGCGCTGGTACTCCAAGTCGCCCTTCATGCCGTCGTGCAGTTGCAGCATCAGATGGTCGTACTCGCTACGAAAGGACTTGGTCACACGCAGCGCCTGCAGCACCTTGGCCTGCCACGCCGAATACGGCTTGGCGCGTGGCAGGAACTTACGCGCCATGGCTTCGAAGGGCTCACCCACGCGCCACACACGGGGCGCCCCGTCGGGGTTGACGTTGGCAAACACGCGCAGGATGCGTTCGCCATAGTTGGGACGCGAGGGGAACGCATCCACGTGCAGCCGCCGGTCGTCGGCCCGCCAGGATTGCTGGCGGCTTTCCACCTGCATCGGCCGGTAGCTGGTGGGGGCCAGTCGCAGCGCAGAGGTGTAATGCGGCAGCAGCGCCTCGATCAAGCCCAGCGCCTGCGCCCGAAAGCGCGTGATCATGGCCGTCAACTGCGCCTGGGTGGTGGCGTCGCCCACCGCGCCCTTCAGGCTGCCGTCGACATTCAGGCTGATGTTGCGCGCACCAGGGTCGCGGATGTCAGGCCGCAGCAGGGCGCGCTCGTCAGGCTGCACCTCGAAGGCGAGGTTGGGAAAGAACAGCACCTTGCCGCCCTCCAGCGCAGCGCGCCAGGCGTCGGTCCCCGGTACCGACCAATCACGGGATTCGATGCGTACGACCTGGGATTCCATGCTCGCTCACCCTCCTTGCCTCGCAGTTTTCCACAACGTGATGCCCGCGCAGAGCCATTGCACCAGATACATGGCACTGCCCAAGCTGTGCCACAGCCGCAGGTTCTGGCGCGCCACGATGCGCGGCGCCACGCCATATTGCACCAGCAAGGCCAGCAGCAGGCCGAGGATCACAAAAACCATAGCTGCTCGCGCCCACTGTTCCTCGGTTTCCGCGTGTTTTCTTTTGGAAAGCACCAACAGACAAGCGCAACACGCTATCGAAATATAAGTCTGCGCCTCGAACAAACGGGCTGCCATCTGCCCCGCCACACTCGGCGTGGGCAGGTAGACGAACAGCATCGGCACGGCCACGAAGCCCATGGCCGAGAGGCTACCCCACCACAGGGCCGCAGCCAGCACGGGCAGGCGTTCGCGCATGGCGTGCACCCTCAGATGTAGCTGACGGCCACCACTTCGTAGCGCCGCACGCCCCCAGGCGCCTGCACCTCGGCCGTGTCGCCCTCTTCCTTGCCGATGAGCGCGCGCGCGATCGGGCTGGAAACATTGATCAGGCCGTGCTTCAAGTCGGCTTCGTCCTCGCCCACGATCTGGTACTTCACGGCGTCGCCCGTGTCCTCGTCCTCCAGTTCCACCGTGGCACCGAAGACCACGCGACCGCCTGCGTCCAGCGCCGAGGGGTCGATGATCTGGGCCGCCGACAGCTTGCCTTCGATCTCCATGATGCGGCCTTCGATGAAGCCCTGGCGGTCCTTGGCGGCTTCGTACTCGGCGTTTTCGCTCAGATCGCCCTGCGCGCGCGCCTCCGCAATGGCGCTGATCACGGCGGGCCGCTCGACGGTCTTGAGGCGGTGCAGTTCCTCCTTGAGTTTCTCTGCGCCGCGCTTGGTGATGGGAATGGTGGCCATGGGTCAGTCTCCAGATTCCAGATGCAAAAAGCAAACCGCCGCGCGTTGCCGCGCGGCGGTCTCACAAATCAAGGGCGATTATGCCGCGTTTGCCGCGGCGGTCATCCCCTAAGAGCCTGTTCACGATCTTTTCATAGAGCCCGTTGCCCCGCACAAGTGGCAGATGCAAGGCGCAAAGCGCAGCCGGGCTGGTGGCCCGGCGAGCCTTTGCAACGCCGCAGATGCCACTTGTGCGGGGCAACCCTTCGGGCAAGGCAGCAAAAAGCCGCTACTGCGTCGTTGCGCACCTTGCCCAGGCCTCCAGCATGGCCTGCGGCGCGCGCCTAGAGTGCGGCTTTTTGCTGCCTTGCGGGCACTATGAAAAGATCGTGAACAGGCTCTCAGGCACCGCCCGGGCTGGTTCGCCGTGGTTCACACGCGGCTGCGCTGGCGTTCACTCCAGGGGGGGCGTTGGTCAACACTTGCCACGGTGCGCGCCTGCCCAGACACGACACGGCTTGTAACAGCCACTCCCAGCCACCGCTCTACATTGAAGGCATGTTGAACCCACAAAAGGAGTCCCCCGTGCTGAAGACCCGTTACCTGCTTGCCGTGACCACGATGGCATCCGCATTCGCCTTGGGCGGCTGCGCCAGCGCACCGACCCACAACCAGCTGGGTACCGCTGCAGGTGCCGTGGCGGGCGGCGTCGCGGGCCATGTGCTGTTCGGCGGCCCGCTGGGTACCGTGGGCGGTGCCGCAGCGGGCGCGGTGATCGGCAACGAATTGACCAAATCCAAGCGCCGCTAACACCCGCGGTGCCCCTGTTTTTCGCCCGCCACGCGCGGGCGATATTGTTTCTGGCGGGGCGAAATGGTTACGCCGTTTTACGTCCGGCGCGCCAGGCGCCGAAGATGGCGATCAGCCCCGGCACCAGAATCAGGCCCCAGATGATCTTCTCCAGGTGCTGGCGCACCCAGGGCAGGTTGCCGAAGAAATAGCCCGCCGTGCAGATGCCCAGCACCCACACCAGCGCACCGCCCACGTTATAGGCCGAGAATTTGCCCCGCCCCATGGCCGCCACACCCGCCACAAAGGGGGCAAAGGTGCGAATGAACGGCATGAAGCGCGCCAGCACGATGGTGATACCGCCATAGCGCTCGTAGAACCCATGCGCCTGGTCAAACGCCCGCTTGTTGAACCAGCGCGAATCCTCCCACTGGAACACCTTCGGCCCGAAATAGCGCCCAATGGTGTAGTTGCACTGATCGCCCAGAATGGCCGCCACCAGCAAGATGGCGCAGGCCAGCGGGAAGTTCAGCAGCCCCGCGCCGCTGAGCGCGCCGACGATGAACAGCAGCGAGTCGCCCGGCAGGAAGGGCATGACCACCACGCCCGTCTCCACGAAGACGATGAGGAACAGCAGCGCGTACACCCAGGCGCCGTAGTTGGCGACGAAGGCCTCGAGGTACTTGTCCACGTGCAGGATGAAGTCGATGAGAAAGCTGACGAGTTCCATGAAAAAAGCGGGGTGCGCCCAAGGGCAAAGCGCGCATTATCCGCAGCTCCTAGAATTCCCCGGGTGAATGCAAGCTCCCCCCTCCCTGCTACCGCCGCGCCCGCCCCGCTCCCCCGCCGCCCCATCCGCGACCTGCCCGACGAGCTGATCAGCCAGATCGCCGCGGGCGAGGTGGTCGAACGCCCCGCGTCGGTGGTGCGCGAGCTGGTGGACAACGCGCTGGACTCCGGCGCCACGGCCATTACCGTGCGGCTGCTTGCCGGCGGCGTGCGCCTCATCAGCGTGGAGGATGACGGCTGCGGCATCCCGCAGGACGAGCTGCCCGTCGCCCTGCGCCGCCATGCCACCAGCAAAATCACCAACCTGCACGACCTGGAGACCGTGGCCACCATGGGCTTTCGCGGCGAGGCGCTGGCGGCCATCGCCTCGGTGTCGGAAACGGCGCTGCTGTCGCGCCCGCAGGCGCAGGCCAGCGCCTTCCTGCTCGATGCGCGCAGCGGCGAGATCCGCCCCGCCGCGCGCAGCCACGGCACCACGGTGGAGGTGAAGGAGCTGTTCTTCTCCACCCCGGCACGGCGCAAGTTCCTCAAGAGCGACGCCACCGAACTCGCGCACTGCGTCGAGGCCGTGCGCCGCCACGCGCTGGCGCGGCCCGACGTGGGCTTCGCCATCTGGCACGAAGGCAAGCTGCTGGAACAGTGGCGCGCCACTTTCGTGCCCGGCGCGGGGCAGGCACAGGACGCGCTGGCGCGCCGCCTGGCCGACGTGCTGGGCGAGGACTTCGTGGCCCAGTCCGTGGCCGTGCTGCACCGCGCGGGCCCCGTCACCGTGACAGGCCGTGCCGGTCTGCCCGATGCCGCGCGCGCCCGTGCCGACCACCAGTACTGCTACGTGAACGGCCGCTTCGTGCGCGACAAGGTGCTCACGCACGCGGCGCGCAGCGCCTACGAGGACGTGCTGCACGGCCAGAAGCAGCCCGTCTATGCGCTGTACGTGGAGATCGACCCGGCACGCGTGGACGTGAACGTGCACCCCACGAAGATCGAGGTGCGCTTTCGCGACAGCCGCGAGGTGCACCAGGCCGTGCGCCATGCCGTGGAGAACGCGTTGGCCGCCCCGCGCGCGGCGGCGCTTGCTCCGTCTTTTGTAGCTGCCAGCGCTTTACCAGAAAGCGATTCGGATAGAAAACCCTCTGAACCGTTCACGAGAAAAGCGCAAGCAGCTATCAAATTTGAAGAGCGCCCCGGCCACAAGGTCAGCGACCTGCAAGCGCTGTGGCAGCCCACGCCGTCTGCGGCGCCCACGGCCACGCCCGCACAGGGGGTGGCAGAGCCGCCACCCAGGGACTGGGCCACGCCTGCGCCGCCCGCCGCCGAAGAACCCGCATGGCCCCTGGGCCGGGCGGTGGCGCAGATTCACGGGGTCTACATCCTGGCCGAGAACGCGCAGGGCATGGTCGTCGTGGACATGCACGCCGCGCACGAGCGCATCGTCTACGAACGCCTCAAGGCCCAGGTGGACAGCGGCGCGCGAATCGCCAGCCAGCCCCTGCTGATCCCCGCCACCTTCGCCGCCACAGCGCAGGAGGTGGCGACGGCGGAAGAATGCGCCGAGGTGCTGGCCACGCTGGGCCTGGAGGTCGTGCCCTTCTCTCCCAAAACCCTGGCCGTGCGCGCCGTGCCCACCAGCTTGGCGCAAGGCGATGCGGTGGAGCTGGCGCGCAGCGTGCTGGCCGAACTGGCCGCGCACGACGCCACCACCGTGGTGCAGCGCGCGCGCAATGAAATCCTGGCCACCATGGCCTGCCACGGTGCCGTGCGCGCCAACCGCAAGCTCACGCTGGACGAAATGAACGCCCTGCTGCGCCAGATGGGAACCACCGACCGCAGCGACCAGTGCAACCACGGCCGCCCCACCTGGCGCCAGCTCACGATGAAAGAGCTGGACGCGCTGTTTTTGCGCGGACGCTGAGCGCCGGCCATGCGCATCCTACTGGTCGAAGACGACCTCCCCCTGGCCAGCGCCCTGGCCGAATTCC
This sequence comes from [Acidovorax] ebreus TPSY, assembly GCF_000022305.1. Taxonomy (NCBI): domain Bacteria; kingdom Pseudomonadati; phylum Pseudomonadota; class Betaproteobacteria; order Burkholderiales; family Comamonadaceae; genus Diaphorobacter; species [Acidovorax] ebreus. The sequence goes on along the minus strand of NC_011992.1, from coordinate 1,538,536 downwards.
TGTGTGCCAAGGGCTTTGTGTGCGAGTGCGCCGCCAGCCTGCAGGCCGCGCGCGCCCTGTTGCCGCTGGCCCACTGGGGCGCCGTGCTGCTGGACTGGCAGCTGCCCGACGGCGAAGGCCTGGCGCTGCTGCCGCTGCTGCGTGCACGCCTGCCCGAAGCCGCCGTGATCGTGCTCACCGCGCGCGACCAGATCACCGACCGCATCCAGGGCCTGGACGCGGGGGCCGACGACTACCTCGTCAAGCCCTACGACCCGGACGAGTTGCTGGCGCGCCTGCGCGCCGTGGAGCGCCGGCGCAGCGGCGCAGCCAGCGCCCTGCTGCAGCTGCCCGGCCTGTCGATCGACCTGGGCCGCATGGCCGTGCAGCTCGACGGACAGGCGGTGGAGCTGACCGCCAAGGAATGGGCCGTGCTGCGCGTGCTGGCGCAGCGGCCCGACCGCATTCACCCGCGCGAAAGCCTGCTCGACGCCCTGTACGGCCTGGACGCCGACGCCAGCAGCAACACGCTGGAGGTGTTCATCAGCAACCTGCGCCGCAAGATTGGGCGCGAGCGCATCCAAACCTTGCGCGGCCTGGGCTACAAGCTCAACACCGCCGCCACCGGCACATGAAGCAGCGCAGCCTGTCCTGGTCGCTCACGCGCGCCCTGCTGCCCTGGGTGGCGCTGGTGTGGGTGGCCATCAGCCTGGGCGTGGCCTGGTATGTGCAGCATGAGCTGGCCGAGCAGCTTGACGCCGGGCTGGTCGAGAGCGCGGAACGCCTGCTCGACCTGGCGGCACACGATGCACGCAACCACGAGAAGCCCTCCGAACGCGACGGCACGCTGTTCCGGCTGGAGGTGCCTCACAGCAAGCTGCACGGCGCCAAGCACGACGTGTTGCTGTACCAGGTGGTGAACACCGACAACGAGCTGCTGCTGCGCTCGGCCGACGCGCCACGCTACCCTTTGCCGGTGCCCCTGAGCACCGGCTTTCGCGAATACGCCGGCCTGCGCATCTACACCCTGGCCCACCCCAGCCTGCCCATGTACATCCACGCGGGCGACCCGCTGGCACACCGCCAGGCCACGCGCACACGCACGCTGCTGGGCTTGCTGGTGCCGCTGCTGGTGGTGCTGCCGCTGCTGGGCTGGCTGATTCGCACCGTCACCCGCCGGGTGCTCGCCCCCGCCGGACAGATTGCCCGCGAACTGCAGCAGCGCGACGGCAGGCACCTGGCCCCGCTGGCGCCGGCGCAGCCCCTGCCCGCCGAGCTGCAAACCATCGTCGGCAGCGCCAACCACCTGCTGCAGCGCCTGGAAGGCGCGCTGGACACCGAACGCGCCCTGGCCGCCAACGCCGCCCACGAGCTGCGCACCCCCCTGGCCACCGTGCGCCTGCGCCTGCAGACCGCGCTGGCCCAGGTGGCCGACGGCCCCGCACGGCAGCGCGTGGCGGAGGCGCTGGACGCACTCGACCAACTGGGCCGGCGCAGCGAAAAGCTGCTGCAGCTCTCACGCGCCGAGTCGGGCGCGGCGCTGGTACAAGAGCGCGTGAACCTTGGCCAGCTGGCCGCCGTGGTGGCGCAGGAATTCTGGTCCGACCCCGCGCTGCTGCAGCGCCTGCACCTGGTGCTGCCCGAGAGCGAGGACGTGTGGGTGCGCGGCGATTTCGACGCGCTGGCCATCGCACTGCGCAACCTGGTGGAAAACGCCGTGCGCTACGCCCCCAGCGGGCCGGTGACGATCGCGGTGGAGGCGCCTGCCACCTGCAGCGTCAGCGACGAGGGCCCGGGGCTTTCGCCCGAGCGCGCGCACGCGCTGCTGCAGCGCCACCAGCGCAACGGCCATGCGCCCCCGGCCTGCAGCGCGCCAGCGCATGTGCCCGGCTACGGGCTGGGCCTGTCGATCGTATCGACCATCGTGCAGCGCCAGGGCGGCGCGCTGGCACTGCAGTCGCCACCGCCCGGCCAGCCCCACGGGCTGCGCGCTGCGTTGGTGCTGCGCGCAGCGGACCAGCCCACCGCGCCTGGCATTTGACGCCTTTTAGGCTGCTAGCGCTTATCCAATAAGCGCTAGCAGCTCTCCTTTCAATAGCAAATATCAGTGCTCGGCATGCGGTGTGCCGTGGCCCGGGGGCGTCCATATGCGGTGCGCATCCAGCAGCACCCGAGCTTGCGCCTGCTGGGCCTCCAGGGCAGCCGTCTCCGCCGCCAGGCGGGCATCGAGGGCACCGCGCTGGGCCAGCAACCAGTCGCCCAAGCCACTCTCCCCCAGTGCGTAGGCGCGCGCCTGCAGCGCCGCGCTTTTCTCACTGTAGGCCAGGGCCTGGCGCTGCTGGGCCAGCGTGGCGCGCGCCTGTGCCGCTTCGCCAACCACGCGCCACGCCTCGGCCTCGACGCGCTGGCGTGTGCGCGCCAGCTCCTGCTGCGCCACGTCGGCCTGCGCCAAGGCAGCCTGCGCGTCGGCACGGCGCCCTGCACTTCCCAGGGGCAGGGAGACGTAGACCCCCAGCACATGCTCTTGCCCACCGCGCTCGCGCGTGGCGCGCACGCCCACCGTGGGGTCGGGGGTCCGCTCCAGCTGCATGCGCTCGGCTTGCAGGCGTGTTTGCCCGGCCTGCGCCTCGGCCAGCTCCAGTTCGTGGTTGTCCTCAAGAATGCGCGCAACCCAGGCGGCGGCAGGGTCCTGGCCGTCTGTACCACCCTCTGGCACCTCGGCAGGCCAGGGGGCATCGGCTGGCGGCAGCAGGCTGGCCGGGTCCGGCAAGCCCGGGTAGCGGCGCAGCAGGCTCTGGCGCACGAGCATGGCCTGGGCAGCGGCGCGCGCAGCCTGGGCCTTCACGCGGGCATGCTCTGCCTGGGTGGCGAGCAATTCGAGCGTGGCGGCCTCGCCCAGATCCACCCGGCGCTGCGTGGCGGCCAGGGTGCGCGCCATCAGCGCCTCCTGGGCCTGCAGCAGTTGGTCCGTGCGCGCGGCGCGCAGGGCCTCGAACCAGTCCGCCAGCAGGGTGCGCGCGGCCTCATGCCAGGCGTCGGCCTGGGCAAGCACGGCCACCTGTTCAACGGCCGCGCCCAGTTGGTGGTCGGCCGCCACCTTGCCGGGCCAGCGCATGCCTGTTTCCAGGCCCAGCTCGGTTTCCGCGTAGCGCGTGCCGCCCTGCTCACGGCGCTGGTTGGCACCTGCCTTGGCTACCCAGTCGTGCGGGCCCGCGCGCAGGCGTTCGCCACGCGCTTGCGCCAGTGCCAGGCCGGCACCGGCAGCGCGCACCTGGGGCAGTTGCACAAGGACTTCCTGCACGGTGGCGGGCGGCGGCAGTACCGCCCTGGGCATCTCCTGGGCGCGCGCGCCGCAGGCCAACGAAACGGCGCAGGCCAGCACCGTGAGGCAACGGACAGTGGCGCGTCTCATGGCAGGCTCCCAAGGCGGCCAAAGGCCAGCAAGGGGGCGGCCCAGTAGGCAATCTGCGGGGTTGGCAGGGCCTTGCGCAGTGCATCAATGAGTGGCTCCACCTGGGTCTGGACGATGGCCAGCTGCACCAGCACGCGCCGTGCGCGGCCCTGCACCTGCTCCATGGAGGAGGCGAGGTGGATATGCGCTCCCATGCCCTGCGCCGGCACCAGGGTGAAGCCCGGGGCCATGTGCGGCAGCGTGCGCAGCAGATCCAGCACGTCTTCTTCGAGGGCAGCAGGAACTGCCAGGGTGAGCAGGCAGTCGGGGGTGGTCAATGCGGGTTCGGCAGTCATGGCGAGACGGCGCCTGCGGCGCGCGGGGAAGGAGAGGAAAGACCAAAGCGGCGGTAGAGCAGCGGCAGCAGCACCAGCGTGAGGAAGGTGGAGCTGACCAGCCCGCCGATCACCACGATGGCCAGCGGGCGCTGAATTTCCGAGCCGGGCCCCGTGGCCAGTAGCAGCGGAATCAGCCCCAGCGCGGTGATGCTGGCCGTCATCAGCACCGGACGCAGGCGGCGCAGCGCACCTTGGCGCACCACTTCGGCCATCGGCATGCCGCGTGCGGCCAGCTGGTTGAAGCAGGTGACGAGCACCAGCCCGTTGAGCACGGCAATCCCCATGAGCGCAATGAAGCCGACCGACGCGGGCACCGACAGGTATTCCCCCGTGAGTGCCAGGGCCACGATGCCGCCCACCAGAGCCAGCGGAATATTGGCGAACACCAGCAACGCCTGGCGCAGGCTGCCCAGGGTGGCAAACAGCAAGCCGACGATGAGGGCCAACGCCACCGGCACCACCATGCCCAGGCGCGCGGCGGCGCGCTGCTGGTTCTCGAACTGACCACCCCAGGCCAGGCTGTAGCCCGGTGGCAGCTTTACCTTCTGGGCCACTGCGGCCTGTGCCTCGGCCACGAAGCCCACCAGGTCGCGGCCACGCACGTTGGCGCGCACCACGGCCATGCGCGAGGACTGCTCGCGCTCGATCTTCACCGGCCCGTCGGCCACTTCCAGCCGCGCCAGCTGCGACAGCGCCACCGCGTCGCCGCCCGGCACGGGCAGGCGCAGAGCGGCAAAGCGTTCCGGCGACATGCGCAGGTCATCGCTACCGCGCACCACCAGAGGCACACGCCGCGCGTCCTGCATGACCACGCCCGCGCGCTGGCCTTCGACCAGCGTGCGCAAGTCGTTTTGCACTTGCTCCACCGACAACCCGAGGCGGCCGAGGGCCTGGCGGTCGAGGGCCACGCGCAGGTACTGCACGCCGTCGTTCTTGGTGGTGAGCACGTCCTCACTGCCTGGCAGGCCCTGCAGCACCTGCACGACTTCTTCGGCCAGGCGCGAAAGCTCTTGCGCCTGGGGACCAAAGACCTTCACGGCCAAGTCGCCGCGCACGCCCGAGAGCATTTCGGAGGTGCGCATTTCGATCGGCTGGGTGAAGCTCAGGTTCACGCCGGGCACCGCCTCGGCAGCAGCGCGGATGGCGTCGATGAGCTCTTCCTTGGTCTTGAAGCGCCATTCGGCGCGCGGCTTGAGCACCAGGAAGCTGTCGGTCGCGTTCAGGCCCATGGGGTCAAGGCCCAACTCGTCCGAGCCCACGCGGGCCACGATGCGCTCGACCTCGGGCACCTGCGCCAGGATGCGGCGCTGCAGCGCCTGGTCCGTCGCGGCGGACTGCTCCAGGTTGATGGAGGGGAGCTTTTCCACCTGCATGATGATGTCGCCCTCGTCCAGCGACGGCATGAACGACTTGCCGATGAACGGAAACAGCGCCAAGGCCCCCGCCAGCGCCAGCACCGCCCCCGCCCCCACCACGCGCGGATGGCGCAGCGCGGCATCAAGCAGCGGGGCATAGCCCGCCTCGAGCTTGCGCACCAGCCACGGGCTGGCATGGTGGCCGGGTGCATGCGGGCGCAGCAGCCACGAGGCGAGCACCGGAATCACCGTGAGCGACAACAGCAGCGATGCCCCCAGCGCAAACACGATGGTCAGCGCCACCGGGCCAAACAGCTTGCCTTCCAGCCCCTGCAGCGTGAGCAGCGGCAGGAACACGATCATGATGATGGCGACGCCCGCGCCCACGGGGGTGGCCACCTCCTGCGTGGCCCGGTACAGCGCGTGCAGGCGCGGCGTACCCGGCTCTACCGGACGCGCTTCGATGTTTTCGACCACCACCACGGCGGCATCGACCAGCATGCCGATGGCAATGGCCAGCCCCCCCAGCGACATGAGGTTGGCAGACAGCCCCCACTGGCGCATGAGCACGAACGTGGCGAGCGCCGACAGCGGCAAAATGAGCGCCACCACCAGCGCCGCGCGCAGGTTGCCCAGGAACAGCAGCAGCAAGACGAGCACCAGGGCAATGGCCTCGGCAAGCGCCTTGCTGACCGTGCCCACGGCGCGCTCGACCAAGCTGCCACGGTTGTAGAACGGCACGATCTTCATGCCTTCGGGCAGGCTGGCCTCGATCTCCTGCAGGCGCGCCTGCACGTCGTGCACCAGCTGGCGCGCATTGGCACCGCGCAGTCCCAGCACCAGCCCCTGCACGGCCTCGCCCTGGCCGTTCTGCGTGACGCTGCCGTAGCGTGTAAGGGCGCCCAGGCGCACCTCGGCCACATCGCCCACGCGTACGGGCGCTGCTGTGGCCTGCCCATCTTGCGAGCGCACGACAACGGCGCGCAGATCGTCCAGGCTGGTGATGCTGCCGTCGCTGAGCACCAGCAGCGACTCTTCGCCGCTGGAAAGGCGTCCGGCGCCGTCGTTACGGTTGTTGGCGGCCAGCGCGTCTTGCAACTGCTGCAGCGACACGCGCCGCGCCGCCAGCCGGGCCATGTCGGGCGCCACCTCGAAAGTCTGAACCAGTCCACCCAGGGTGTTCACGTCGGCCACCCCGGGGATGCCGCGCAGGCGTGGCCGGATGACGAAATCGAGCAGCTTGCGCTTTTCGGCCAGCGACGCGTCGCCCTCTACGGTGAACATGAACATCTCGCCCAACGGGGTGGTGATGGGCGCCAACCCACCGCTGATGCCCTGGGGCAGATCGCCCATGACACCGGCCAGGCGCTCGCTGACCTGCTGGCGTGCCCAGTAGATGTCGGTGCCGTCGGTAAAGTCCAGCGTAATGTCGGCGATGGCGTATTTAGCCTGCGAGCGCAGCATCGACTGGTGTGGAATGCCCAGCAATTCCTGCTCGATGGGGGCGACGATGCGCGCCTCAACCTCCGAAGGCGTCATGCCCGGAGCCTTGAGGATGATCTTCACCTGGGTGGTCGAGACGTCCGGGAAGGCGTCAATGGGCAGGTCACGCATCGCCAGCCAGCCCGCGCCCACCAGGCCCAGCGACAGCACCGCGATCAGCAGGCGTTGCGCCAGGGCAAAGGCAATCAGACGTTGCAACATCACGGTGCCGTGCCTTCCTGGCCCAGGCCGAGCCAAGCGCCCTTGAGGGCGGCAATGCCACCCACGGCCACCTCATCGCCCACCTTCAACCCGGAACGCACAGGCTGCATAGCCTGCTGCCCAGCACCTTGGGCGGCGCCGTCGAGTACCACCGGCGTGGGCACGAAGCCCTGCGCACTGCGCACGAACACATAGGCCTTGCCATCCTGGCGCACCACGGCTTGCACAGGTACGCTGGGGCCTGTGTGTGCGCCGTTTGCCGCACCTGGCGCGGGCAGCACGGTGGCCTGGACGACCTGCTGCAGGCGCAAGCAGTCCTCGGCTGCCGTGAACTCCGCACGCACCTGAACCGCCTGGTTGGCACCCAGTACCTGCGGCACGATGGCCGCCAGCCTGGCAGGTGCCTGGCAGCCTTGCAGTGCCAGGGCGTCGCCTACGCGCAGGCTGCGGGCTTGTTCGGGCGTAGCCTGCAGCACGATGGCCAGGCGCCCGGAACGCGCCAGTTTCACCACGGGCATGCCGGCCTCCAGGCGCTGGCCAGGCACGGCGCTGACCTCCAGCACCGTGGCCGCAGCCGTGGCGCGCAGCAACACCTGGGGCTGCAAGCCGCCACCTGCCTGCCCGATGGACCGCAGCGCTTGCCGGCGTTCCTGCACGGCCAGCTGGGCCTGCTCATCCTGCGCCCGGCTGTCTTGCAACCGCTGCGCGGGAATGATGCCTTCGGCGTGCAACTGCGTATCACGTGCCAGCTTGCTCGCCGTAAGCCGCGCCTGGGACTGCGCCTGCGCCAGCTCGCGCTGCCAGGCAAGCAACTCGGGACTGAGCAAGCGGGCCACGCTCTGGCCCGCCTTCACGCGCTCGCCCGGCGCCACGAGTACCTGCTGCACCACGCCAGCCAATGGCGCACTGAGTAACTCCGTGGCCTGGGGCGGCAGCTCCACCTGCCCCTGGAGCACCAGGCCTGCACTTGGCTGCACCGGCGCTGCGGCAAGTGTGAGCGTACGCACACCTGCGGCCTCGGCCTGCGCGGTGGTCCAGGCAATCAGCGGGGCGCCCTCGGCGGCCATGGCCAAGGTGGCAAGGAAAAAGCAAGAAAGCGCACGCCAGTCGCGGCGCGCGGTGTGAGGGAGGAAAGGCTGCATGGTGAAGAACCCGGTTCGCCACGTTGGCAAACAAACACCAGCCAGTTTAGGTAGCAGACCTGAACAGGAAATGAAGGCACGCGCCCCCCGGGGCAGCCGAAACGAATGGGCAAAAAAACGCACCACAAACGTCTGCCATGCCGCCCCAGCACACCCCAAAAACCTCCTTATTGGTGCGCAAAGCACCACCACGTGGCATTTGCGCCGCATTTCTCACCAAAACGGTGCGACTGTTATGCATGAATACATACGTTTTTGGCATAATTCATTGCTGCACTGCCACATCACTTTTCCTCATCGAAAGCCTTTTTTTATGAAGTACGCGTCCGCAGGCCAATTCCTTGACCATGTTGCCCAGCGCAACCCCGGCCAGCCCGAGTTCCTGCAAGCCGTGACCGAGGTCATGGAAAGCCTGTGGCCCTTCATTGAAAAGCACCCCAAGTACGCAGAGCACGGCCTGCTGGAGCGCCTGGTCGAGCCCGAGCGCGCCATCCAGTTCCGCGTGAGCTGGCAGGACGACCACGGCACCGTGCATGTAAACCGCGGTTTCCGCATCCAGCACAGCATGGCTATCGGCCCCTACAAGGGCGGCATCCGCTTCCACCCCTCGGTGAACCAGTCGGTGCTCAAGTTCCTGGCGTTCGAGCAAACCTTCAAGAACGCGCTGACCACGCTGCCCATGGGCGGCGGCAAAGGCGGTTCGGACTTCGATCCCAAGGGCAAGAGCCCGGCCGAAGTCATGCGCTTCTGCCAGGCCTTCGTGACTGAGCTGTTCCGCCACGTGGGCCCGGACACCGACGTGCCCGCCGGCGACATCGGCGTGGGTGGCCGCGAGGTCGGCTACATGGCCGGCATGTACAAGAAGCTGGCCAACAACGCTTCCAGCGTGTTCACCGGCAAGGGCCTGAGCTTCGGCGGCTCGCTGATCCGCCCCGAGGCCACGGGCTACGGCACGGTGTATTTCGCCGATGAAATGCTCAAGACGCGCGGCCAGTCGTTCCAGGGCAAGACGGTATCCGTGTCCGGTTCGGGCAACGTGGCGCAGTACGCAGTGGAAAAGGCCATGCAACTCGGCGCCAAGGTGGTCACGGTGTCCGACTCGTCGGGCACGGTCTACGACAAGGACGGCTTCACGCCCGAGAAGCTGGCCATCCTGATGGACGTAAAGAACCACCGCTATGGCCGCGTGAACGAATACGCCGAGAAGGTGGGCGCCGAGTTCATCGCCGGCAAGACGCCGTGGCACATCAAGGTAGACGTGGCACTGCCCTGCGCCACGCAGAACGAACTGGACGAGAACGATGCCAAGGTGCTGATCGCCAATGGCGTGCTGTGCGTGGCCGAAGGCGCGAACATGCCCTCGACCATTGAGGCTGCCAAGGCATTTGAAGCCGCTGGCGTGCTCTACGCCCCCGGCAAAGCCAGCAACGCCGGTGGCGTGGCCACTTCGGGCCTGGAAATGAGCCAGAACGCCATGCGCCTGTCGTGGACGCGCGACGAAGTGGACGCACGCCTGCTGCAGATCATGCAAGGCATCCACGCCGCCTGCCTGCAGTACGGCAAGCGTGCCGACGGCAGCGTGAGCTACATCGACGGCGCCAACATCGCCGGCTTCGTGAAGGTGGCCGACGCAATGATCGCCCAGGGCGTGATCTGACGCAGCGCAGGCCCGGCCCGCTGCGGCGGCCGGCCGCACCTTAGAGCCTGTTCACGATCTTTTTATAGTGCCCGCAAGGCAGCAAAAAGCCGCACTCTAGGCGCGCGCCGCAGGCCATGCTGGCGGCCTGGCCAAGGTGCGCAACGACGAGTGCGGCTTTTTGCTGCCTTGCCCTTCGGGTTGCCCTGCAAAAATGGCATCTGCGGCGTTGCAAATGCTCGCCGGGCCACCAGCCCGGCTGCGCTTTGCGCCTTGCACCTGCCACTTGTGCGGGGCAACGGGCTCTATGAAAAGATCGTGAACAGGCTCTAAAACCCGGTGCCGCGCTCAGGCTGCAGCCGCCAAGCGGGCGTGCAGTTCCTGCACCGAATACACGTCCAGGTTGTCGAGGTGCTTCATGCCTTCCACGGCCGCCTCGGCGCCGAAGATGGTGGTGAAGGTGGTCACGCGCGCCAGCAGCGAGCTGGTGCGGATCGCGCGCGAATCGGCAATCGCGTTGCGGCGCTCCTCCACTGTGTTGATGACCATGGCGATCTCGTCGTTCTTGATCATGTCCACGATGTGCGGGCGGCCTTCGGTCACCTTGTTGACCACCTGTACCGGCACGCCGGCGGCCTCGATGGCCGCGGCCGTTCCCTTGGTGGCCAGCAGCTCGAAGCCCATGGCCGCCAGGTCGCGGGCAATCGCCACCGCGCGCTGCTTGTCGGCGTTCTTCACGGTGAGGAACACCTTGCCCGAGCGCGGCAGGCGCGTACCCGCACCCAGTTGGCTCTTGACGAAGGCCTCGCCAAAGGTCTTGCCCACGCCCATGACTTCGCCGGTGGACTTCATCTCGGGGCCCAGAATGGTGTCCACGCCCGGGAACTTGACGAAGGGGAACACGGCCTCCTTCACGCTGAAGTACGGCGGCGTGACCTCCTTGGTGATGCCCTGGCTGGCCAGGGTCTGGCCGGCCATGCAGCGCGCCGCCACCTTGGCCAACTGGACGCCCGTGGCCTTGCTGACGAACGGCACCGTGCGCGAGGCGCGCGGGTTCACTTCCAGCACGTAGATCACATCACCGTCGTCAGTTTCCTGAATTGCGAACTGCACGTTCATCAGGCCCACCACGTTCAGGCCATGGGCCATGGCCGTGGTCTGGCGCTTGATCTCGGCCACCGTCTCGGCCTTCAGGTAGTACGGCGGCAGCGAGCAGGCGGAGTCGCCCGAGTGCACGCCAGCCTGTTCGATGTGCTCCATCACGCCGCCGATGAACACGGCACCGGAGGCATCGCGCACACAATCCACATCGCACTCAATGGCATTGGAGAGGAAGCGATCCAGCAGTACGGGCGAATCGTTGCTTACCTTGACGGCTTCGCGCATGTAGCGTTCCAAGTCGCGCTGCTCATGCACGATCTCCATGGCACGGCCGCCCAGCACGTAGCTGGGGCGCACCACCAGCGGGTAGCCAAGGGCAGCGGCCTTCTCCAGCGCCTCGGGTTCGGTACGCGCGGTGGCGTTGGGCGGCTGGCGCAGGCCCAGGTCGCCCAGCAGCTTCTGGAAACGCTCGCGGTCCTCGGCGGCGTCGATCATGTCGGGGGTGGTGCCAATGATCGGCACGCCAGCGGCCTCCAGGCCCAGTGCCAGCTTCAGTGGCGTCTGGCCGCCGTATTGCACGATCACGCCCTCGGGCTTTTCCTTGTCCACGATCTCCAGCACGTCTTCCAGCGTCAGCGGTTCGAAGTACAGGCGATCCGACGTGTCATAGTCGGTCGAGACAGTCTCGGGGTTGCAGTTGACCATGATGGTCTCGTACCCGTCCTCGCGCATGGCGAGGGCCGCATGCACGCAGCAGTAGTCGAACTCGATGCCCTGGCCGATGCGGTTGGGGCCGCCACCCAGCACCATGATCTTCTTCTTGTTGGTGGGCTCGGCTTCGCATTCGTCCTCATAGGTCGAATACATGTAGGCGGTATTGGTGGCGAATTCGGCGGCGCAGGTATCCACGCGCTTGTACACCGGGCGCACATTCAGCGCATGGCGCGCTTCGCGCACAGCCTTCTCGTTGGTTTTGAGCAGTTTGGCCAGGCGGCGGTCGGAGAAGCCCTTCTTCTTGAGCGCGCGCAACGTGTCCGTATCCAGCGAGGCCAGCGCGCCATCGCCCTTCTCGGCCGTGAGTTGGTCCAGGTCGAGTTCGATCTTCACGATCTCCTCGATCTGCACGAGGAACCACTTGTCGATTTTGGTGAGGTCATGCACCTCGTCCACCGACAGGCCCATGGCGAACGCGTCACCCACGTACCAGATGCGCTCAGGTCCCGGCTCGCCCAGCTCCTTCTCGAGCAGTTCGCGGTCCTGGGTCTTCTCATTCATGCCATCCACACCCACCTCCAGGCCGCGCAACGCCTTCTGGAAGGACTCCTGGAAAGTGCGGCCCATGGCCATCACCTCGCCTACGGACTTCATCTGCGTGGTCAGGCGGCTGTCGGCCGCTGGGAATTTCTCGAACGCAAAACGGGGGATCTTGGTGACGACGTAGTCGATGGAGGGCTCGAACGACGCAGGTGTAGCGCCGCCGGTGATCTCGTTCTTCAGTTCATCGAGCGTATAGCCCACGGCCAGCTTGGCAGCGACCTTGGCGATCGGGAAGCCCGTGGCCTTGGAGGCCAGCGCCGACGAGCGCGACACGCGTGGGTTCATCTCGATCACGATCATGCGGCCGTCCTTCGGGTTCACCGAGAACTGCACGTTGGAGCCGCCCGTGTCTACGCCGATCTCGCGCAGCACTGCCAGGCTGGCGTTGCGCATGATCTGGTATTCCTTGTCGGTCAGCGTCTGCGCGGGTGCCACGGTGATCGAGTCGCCTGTGTGTACGCCCATCGGGTCCAGGTTCTCGATCGAGCACACGATGATGCAGTTGTCCGCCTTGTCGCGCACGACCTCCATCTCGTACTCCTTCCAGCCGAGCAGCGACTCTTCGATCAGCAGCTCGTTGGTAGGCGAGGCTTCCAGGCCGCGCTTGCAGATGGTTTCGAATTCTTCCGGGTTGTAGGCGATCCCGCCGCCCGTGCCGCCCAGCGTAAAGCTGGGTCGGATGACGGTGGGGAAGCCCACGTTCTTCTGCACGGCCCAGGCCTCGTCCATGCTGTGGGCGATGCCGGAGCGCGCCGACCCAAGGCCAATGCGGGTCATCGCATCCTTGAACTTCAGGCGGTCTTCGGCCTTGTCGATGGCCTCGGGCGTCGCGCCGATCAGTTCGACCTTGTACTTGTGCAGCACGCCGTTGCGCCACAGGTCCAGCGCGCAGTTCAGTGCAGTCTGGCCGCCCATGGTCGGCAGGATGGCGTCGGGGCGCTCCTTGGCGATGATCTTCTCGACCGTCTGCCAGGTGATGGGCTCGATGTAGGTGACGTCGGCCGTGGCCGGGTCGGTCATGATCGTCGCGGGGTTGCTATTGATCAGGATGACCTTATAGCCCTCCTCGCGCAGCGCCTTGCAGGCCTGCACGCCCGAGTAGTCGAACTCGCAGGCCTGGCCGATGATGATCGGGCCGGCGCCGATGATGAGGATGCTTTTGATGTCTGTGCGTTTTGGCATGGTATGTCTGTCAATCGGTCGCTGGGGCGGAGGCTGGGGCGGCAGACACCGCTGCGGGGCGCCGCGTATTCAGCCTGTCCAGCAGCGCCTGGGCCCGCTCGGCGGGGAGGTTCTTTTGCATCAGCTGCAGCAGGCCGTCGCGCTGAACCAGGGGTCGCAACACTTCGGCCTCTGCCTCGTAGAACGTCACGTCCCACTCCTGCATGGCCTCTGCGAAGGTCGCATCGTCCCAGGTCTTGCCCTTGGCGATCAGCGTGACCAGGGGCATGGCCTTGTTCTCGACGAACGACTTCTTGTAGGGCTTTTGCTGCCAGCGTTCGGTGAACCACTCGCGGTGCATTGGAGGCAATGTCAGCACGCGCTTGTGAATGGCTTTCTCAAGCGCTGCAGCCGGGAAGCTGAAGAGTTTCATGGCGCCGGTTTCCTTTTGGGCTTACTGGGCCTTGGCGGCCTGCATCAGAGTGGTGAAGCGGTCGAACAGGTAGGCAATGTCGTGCGGACCGGGTGACGCCTCGGGGTGCCCCTGGAAACAGAAGGCCGGCTTGTCCTTGTGTTCCAGGCCCTGCAGCGTGCCGTCGAACAGGCTGATGTGCGTGGCGCGCAAGGTGGCCGGCAGCGATGCCATGTCCACCGCGAAACCGTGGTTCTGGCTGGTGATGCTTACCCGGCCGCTGTCCAAGTCCTTCACAGGGTGGTTTGCGCCATGGTGGCTGTTGTCCATCTTGAAAGTCCTGGCGCCACTGGCCAGCGCCATGATCTGGTGGCCCAGGCAGATGCCGAAGGTAGGTACGCCGCTGTCGATGATCTGCTTGACTGCCGTGATCGCGTAGTCGCAGGCCGCCGGGTCGCCCGGGCCGTTGGACAGGAACACGCCATCGGGATTCATGGCCAGCACCTCTGCCGCCGGGGTCTGCGCGGGCACCACGGTGAGCCTGCAGCCGCGTTCGGCCAGCATGCGCAGGATGTTCAGCTTCACGCCATAGTCATAGGCCACGACGTGAAAGCGCGGGGCCGTCTGCGTGCCGTAGCCTTCGCCCAGCTTCCACTCAGTCTGGTCCCAGGCGTACGCGGCACGCGTGGTCACGACCTTGGCCAGATCCAGCCCGTTCATGTTGGGCGCCGCCTTCGCCGCGGCCACGGCTTCGTCGATGCGCGCCTGGGTCACGGCCTCGCCAGCCGCCAAGCCGACGATGGCGCCATTTTGCGCGCCCTGGGTGCGCAGCAGGCGGGTCAGTTTGCGGGTGTCGATGTTGGCGATGGCCACCGTCTTGGCACGCACGAGGTACTCGGGCAGCGTCTCGGTCATGCGGAAGTTGCTGGCCAGCAGCGGCAGGTCCTTGATGATGAGGCCTGCGGCGTGGACTTTTTCAGCCTCGATATCCTCTGCGTTGACGCCGTAGTTGCCGATGTGCGGATACGTCAGGGTGACGATCTGCTGGCAGTAGCTGGGGTCCGTGAGAATTTCCTGGTAGCCGGTGATGGCGGTATTGAAGACCACTTCGCCGACCGTGGTGCCGGCGGCACCGATCGAGTTACCGATAAAGACCGTGCCGTCTGCGAGCGCCAGGATGGCGGGCGGGAAGGTTCCCTTGAGAGACAAAAGCACTGGGTTCTCCGATGGTTTACGGGTCGCCCGGGAGCCGCAGGAACGGCGATGTTCCTGAAGGCTACTGCTTGTTGAAAATTGCTTTGGATGCGGCCGGGCGACTTGTTTGCGGGAAAGCCTCTCATTGTAGCGCGAGAGGCGCATGCTCACTGCGCACAGGACATTGGTCCCGCCAAGGATCCAAGCGGGCCAAAGAAGAAAGGGACCACCGTTTTCACGGTGGTCCCTTTGGGATAAATGGTCGGCGTGGCGGGATTCGAACTCGCGACCCCTTGCACCCCATGCAAGTGCGCTACCAGGCTGCGCTACACGCCGACAAGACTTGAATTCTATACCGAAAAATCAGACCGTAAGAAGAAGTGCGCGAATTTCTTCCAATTCTTTTCGCAGGGTCGCCGCGTTCAAAGGAATCGCCTGCGCGACGCTCATCCCCTCATTCGCACCCTGCGCAGGTACAGCCGCTTCCAGGCCGTCCGCATGCGGCGCACCACCATCGCGCAGGGCCTTGTCCGCATGGGCCAGCTCCTGCAGCCGGTTGCGCGCACCGCTGATGGTGAAGCCTTGGTCATACAGCAGGTCGCGAATGCGGCGGATCATCAGCACCTCATGGTGCTGGTAATAGCGCCGGTTGCCGCGCCGCTTCATGGGGCGCAACTGCGTGAATTCCTGTTCCCAGTAGCGCAGGACATGGGGTTTGACGCCACAGAGCTCCGCCACTTCACCAATCGTGAAATAGCGTTTGGCCGGAATGGGTGGCAGCAAGGTGCTCATGGGAATGGCGCAAAAAACGGGCAAGACTGTGGAGCGTACTGCAGCCCCTTACCGGCGGCCAGGATCTCTGGGCCAAAAACACCGGTTCGGGTCAACTACTTCAAGCTTTGTCCTGCCCCTGGATCTGTTCCTTGAGTTTGGTGCTGGCATGAAAGGTCACCACGCGTCGCGCCTTGATGGGAATGGCTTCGCCGGTGCGCGGGTTACGCCCCGGACGCGGCGCCTTGGTGCGGATCTGGAAGTTGCCAAACCCTGACAGCTTCACGTCCTGGCCGTCGACCAGGCTTTGCACGATCAGGTCGAAGAAGGCGTCCACCATGTCCTTGGACTCGCGCTTGTTCAGGCCGATGTGCTCGAACAGCAGATCCGCCAGCTGCGCTTTGGTCAGCGCAGGCGATTCCAGGCTTTCTACGGCGAACTCCACCGGCCCCGGCTCCATCCCCAGAGTCATCGCAACCTCGCTCCTGTGTGGGTACCCAGCGCCTGCAGCACCGATTGCACTGCGGCTTCGATCTCAGCGTCCGTCAACGCGGCGGCGTCGCTGCCCAGCGTCAGGCGAATGGCCAGGCTCTTCTCGCCCTGCGCCAGAGCGCCCGCCGGCACGGCCTCGCCCGCACGCTGCGGCTGGGGCCGGAAGACATCGAACAGCACCGCGGAGCGCAGCAGATCGCCTGCCAGTGCACCGCCAATGGCACGCATCACCTCATCCTGCGAGACCCGCTCGGCCACAACCACGGCAATGTCCCGCTCCACCAGCTGGCGCTTGGCCACGGGGCGAAAGCCCGGCACCTTGCGCTGCAGCACGGCGTCCAGCTCCAGTTCAAACATCATCGGCGCAGCCGGCAGGTCCCAGGACTGGCGCCATTGCGGATGCAATTCGCCCACAAAGCCGATGGGGTGACCCTCCAGCAGCACGCGCGCGCAGCGGCCCGGGTGCAGTGCCGGATGCGCTGCTGGCTCGAACGTGGGGCGCAGCGGCGCGAGCAGCGCTTCCACATCACCCTTGGCATCGTAGAAGTCCACCGCCTTGTCCTTGCGGCCCCACTGCAGCGCATCGGCCGCACCATAGGCCAGGCCCGCGACCCGCATCGGCTGCGCGAAGCCTTCCACCGTGCGGTCGGTGTTTTGCACGCTCGCATCACGCAGGAACACCCGCCCCAGCTCGAACACGCGCACGCGGCCGGCCTTGCGGTCCAGGTTGAACTTGAGCACCTGCAGCAAAGAGCCCAGCAGCGACGAGCGCATGACGCTCAGGTGGCTGGCGATGGGGTTGAGCAGCTTGATCGGCGCGGCGTTGCCGGCCAGTTCCTTTTCCCAATGCTCTTCGACAAAGCTGAAGTTGATGGTCTCCTGGTAGCCCAATGCCGCCAGTTCACGGCGCACCGCGAAGCTGCTGCGGCGCGATTCAGCGCGCAACTTGGGCGTGATCGGCGCCAGCGGCGGGGTGGTGGGCAGGTTGTTGTAGCCCACCACGCGCGCCACTTCCTCGATCAGGTCTTCCTCCAGGCGCAGGTCGAAGCGGAACGACGGTGGCGTGACCGTCACGGCACCCTCTTCCTCCTGCAGCGGCAGGCCCAGGCGCCTCAGCGCATCCACGCACTGCGCCTGCGTGAGCGGCATGCCGATCACCTTGGCCGCACGCGCGACGCGCATGCGCACCGGTGTTTGCGCGGGCATGTTGACGCGCTGATCATCAATGGGAGCGCATGCCGTCTCTGGCGTACCGCAAATGTCGACGATCAGCTGCGTGATGCGCTCGATGTGCTCCACGGTCAGCTCGGGATCCACGCCGCGCTCGAAGCGATGGCCGGCGTCGGTGGAGAAGTTGTAGCGGCGCGAGCGGCCGGCTACGGCCTCTGGCCACCAGAAGGCCGCCTCGACGTAGATGTTGCGCGTGTCATCCGACACAGCCGTGGCGTCACCACCCATGATGCCGGCAAGCGACTCCACCTCGCGCTCGTCGGCGATCACGCCCACCTTCTCATCGACGGTGACGGTGTTGCCGTTGAGCAGCTTGAGTTGTTCGCCGGCCTTGCCCCAGCGCACTTCCAGGCCGCCATGGATCTTGTCCAGGTCGAAGATGTGCGACGGGCGGCCGAACTCGAACATCACGTAGTTGGAGATGTCCACCAGCGGCGAGACACTGCGCTGGCCGCAGCGCGCCAGGCGGTCCACCATCCACTGCGGCGTGGCGGCCTGGGTATTGACGTTGCGCACGACGCGGCCGGAGAAGCGCCCGCACAGGTCAGGCGCGCTCACGCGCACGGGCAAGCGGTCATCGATCGCGGTGGTCATGGCGGGGAACTGCGGCGCCTTCAGCGGCGCGCCCGTCAGCGCGGACACCTCGCGCGCGATGCCGTAGACACTCAGGCAATGCGCCAGGTTGGGTGTGAGCTTGAGCGTGAACAGCGTGTCGTCCAGGTTCAGGTACTGGCGGATGTTCTGGCCCAGCGGCGCGTCGGCCGGTAGTTCCAGCAGGCCGCCATGGTCCTCCGACAGTTTCAGCTCGCGCGCCGAGCACAGCATGCCAAAGCTCTCCACACCGCGCAGCTTGCCCACCTTGATGAGAAACGGCTTGCCATCCTCGCCGGGCGGCAGCTCCGCGCCCACCATGGCGCACGGCACCTTGATGCCCACGCGGGCATTGGGCGCGCCGCAGACGATGGTCAGCGGCTCGCCCTGCCCCACATCCACCTGGCACACGCGCAGGCGGTCGGCATTGGGGTGCTGCTGAGCATCCTTGATCTCGCCGACGACGATCTTCGTGAACGGCGGCGCGACGGGCTGCAGCTCTTCGACCTCCAGCCCTGCCATCGTCAGGGTGTCGGCCAGTTCTTGGGTGTTGAGCGGAGGGTTGCAGAACTCGCGCAACCAGGATTCGGGGAATTGCATAGTCAGACTTCTTTGGCGTGCTCTTGAAAAGAGAGCTGCTAGCGCTTGCTACTTATTGTTTTCCATATGGAAACATATTGAAGATTAGGCTTAACAAGCGCTGGCAGCTCACTTTTTTGCATTACTGGAACTGCGACAGGAAACGGATGTCGCCGTCGAAGAACAGGCGCAGGTCGTTCACGCCGTAGCGCAGCATGGTCAGTCGGTCCGGCCCCATGCCGAAGGCAAAGCCGATGAAGCGTTCGGGGTCCAGCCCCATGTTGCGCACCACGTTGGGGTGCACCTGGCCGGAGCCCGCCACCTCCAGCCACTTGCCGGCCAACGGGCCCGACTGGAACTGGATATCGATCTCGGCGCTGGGCTCGGTGAAAGGGAAGAAGCTGGGACGAAAGCGCAGCACCAGGTCATCGCTTTCAAAGAAGGTCTTGCAGAAGTCCGTGAACACGACCTTCAGGTCCTTGAAGCTCACGTTCTCGCCGATCCACAGGCCTTCACATTGGTGGAACATGGGCGAGTGCGTGGCGTCGGAGTCCACGCGGTAGGTGCGGCCCGGAGCGATCACGCGGATCTCGGGCATGGCCTGGCCGGCGTCGATCAGGCCACGGTGTTTCTTCACATGCTGCACGGCGTAGCGCACCTGCATCGGGCTGGTGTGCGTGCGCAGCAGGTTGGGGGCTTCGGGTGTGCCGCCTTCCACGTAGAAGGTGTCGTGCATGGACCGGGCGGGGTGGTCCTCGGGCGTGTTCAGCGCCGTGAAGTTGAACCAGTCGGTCTCGATCTCGGGGCCGTCCGCCACCTCGAAGCCCATCGAACCGAAGATCCGCTCGATGCGCTCCAGCGTCAGCGACACGGGATGCAGGCCGCCGCGGCCGCGCTGGCGGCCCGGCAGTGTCACATCCAGCGCCTCGGCCTTGAGCTGTGCCTGCAGCTCGGCGTCCGCCAGCTCCTGGCGGCGTGCGGCGAGGGCTGCCTCCACGGCCTGCTTGGCCACGTTGATGGCGGCGCCGCGGGTTTTCTTCTCCTCGGGCGAGAGCTGCGCCATGCCCTTCATGAGCTCGGTCAGGCGGCCTGACTTGCCCAGGAACTGCGCCTTGGCGTTCTCCAGTTCGGCAGGGGTTGCGGAACGCGCGAACGACTCGCGCGCGCTCGTCACCAAGGAATCCAACTCGTTCATATCGACTCTTGAAAAAGAAACAAGGGCTAGTGCCTTTTCAAGCCCTAGCCCTTGTTGTTTGCGCGCTAGTAGCTATACAATTTATAGCTACCAATCGTGAACTCAAGCAGCCAGCTTGGCCTTGACTTGCTCCACGATGCTGCCAAAGGCAGCCTTGTCATGCACCGCGAGGTCGGCCAGCATCTTGCGGTCGACCTCGATGGATGCCTTCTTCAGGCCGTTGGCGAACTGGCTGTAGGTCAGGCCCAGTTCACGGGCAGCGGCGTTGATACGGGCGATCCACAACTGGCGGAACACGCGCTTCTTGGTGCGGCGGTCACGGTAGGCATATTGCCCCGCCTTCATCACCGCCTGCTTGGCGATGCGGAAGACGTTACCGCGGCGACCACGGAAGCCCTTGGCAAGGGCGAGGACCTTCTTGTGACGGGCGCGGGCCGTTACACCACGTTTGACGCGAGGCATGTGTTTTCTCCTTGTTCGTCAGTTGATTACAGGCCAGCGGAGGGCAGCATCTTTGCGATGGAACCCATATCGCCTTCATGCACGTTCACAATGCCACGCAGGTGGCGCTTGTTCTTCGTGGTCTTCTTGGTCAGGATGTGGCGCTTGAAAGCTTGGCCACGCTTGACCGTACCGCCTGGACGAACGCGAAAACGCTTCTTCGCGCTGCTCTTGGTCTTCATCTTGGGCATGTGAATGCTCCTGTTGGTTGTGCTCGTGAGGCGTTTGCACACCGCTGTGCAACCTTGTTGGCCCCGAGCCACTTTTTCAAACGACGCGCCTTGCGGCTCGCCGTGCGGCGGCACTTGCATGCCGCCTATCGGCCGGCACCCTTTTTTAGGGGGCGCCCGCCAAATCTCCTTGCTTACGCAGCGTTGTCGTCAGCGGCGGGAGCGCTTTCGGCGGCAGGTTTACCTGCCGGCTTCTTGCGGGCCGGCGCGATCATCATGATCATTTGGCGACCTTCCAGCTTGGGAAACTGCTCCACCAAAATGGTGTCGCCCAGGTCATCCCTCAAGCGGTTGAGCAATGCCAGGCCCAACTCCTGGTGCGTGATCTCGCGGCCACGGAAGCGCAGCGTGATCTTGCACTTATCGCCCTCCGCCAGAAAACGGCGGATGTTGCGCAGCTTGATGTTGTAGTCACCATCGTCCGTACCAGGGCGGAACTTGACTTCTTTGATCTCGATGACCGTTTGCTTGGCCTTGGCCTCGGCCGCCTTCTTCTGCTCCTGATACTTGAACTTGCCGTAGTCCATCAGGCGGCAGACCGGTGGATTAGCCGTGGCTGCAATTTCAACCAAGTCCACATCCAGCTCGCCCGCCATGCGCAGGGCCTCTTGCAGGCTGACGATGCCCAGGGGCTCGTTGTCCGGACCGGACAGGCGCACTTCAGGCGCCATGATTTCACGGTTCAGTCGATGCTTGCGCTCCTCGCGCTGGCGACGGTCACGAAATTCGGTAGCGATGGCTCTCACCTTCAATTAAAAAGCTACGAAAAGCGTAGCAGCTTACGCACCAGGGATGCGCTTCAAGCGATGATTCAGACTTTGGAGGCAATGTCCTGCGCGATCAGATCGACGAATGCGTCGAGGGACATCACGCCGAGGTCTTTGTTACCCCGGGCACGCACTGCCACAGCCCCTGCAGCCTTTTCCTTGTCGCCGGCGACGAGGATGTAGGGCAGCTTTTGCAGCGAATGCTCCCGTATTTTATACGTAATCTTCTCGTTACGCAGATCAGTCACCACCCTAAGGCCTTGATTCGGCAACGCTTTTTGCAGCTTTGCGGCGATTTCACGACAGTAATCCTGCTGCGCGTCGGTGATATTGAGCACCGCCACCTGTACGGGCGCAAGCCATACGGGCAAGGCCCCGGCGTGTTCTTCGATCAGGATGCCGATGAAGCGCTCCAGGCTGCCCACGATGGCGCGGTGCAGCATCACCGGCCGATGGCGCCCGCCATCCTCGCCCACGTACTCTGCATCCAGCCGCTCGGGCATCGAGAAGTCCACCTGCATGGTGCCGCACTGCCACTGCCGTCCGATCGCGTCCTTGAGCGTGTACTCGATCTTCGGGCCATAGAAGGCGCCATCGCCGGGAGCGATCTCGAATTCGCAACCCGACGCGCGCAGGCTTTCCATCAGCGCATGCTCGGCCTTGTCCCAGCTCTCGTCGGAACCGATGCGTGCCTCGGGGCGCGTGGCCACCTTGTAGATGATGTTGTGGAAGCCGAAGTTCTTGTAGACCTTTTGCAGCAACGCTGTGTAAGCTGTGCATTCGGCCAGGATGTGGTCTTCCGTGCAGAAGATGTGACCATCGTCCTGCGTGAAACCGCGCACGCGCATGATGCCGTGCAGGCCACCCGTGGGCTCGTTGCGGTGGCACTGGCCGAACTCGCCGTAGCGTAGCGGCAGGTCGCGGTAGCTCTTGATGCCCTGCTTGAAGATCAGGATATGGCCCGGGCAGTTCATCGGCTTGAGAGCGTAGTCGCGCTTCTCGCTCTCAGTGGTGAACATGTTGTCGCGGTACTTGTCCCAGTGTCCCGTTTTCTCCCACAGCGTCTTGTCTAGGATCTGCGGGCCCTTGACCTCCTGGTAGCCGTTGTCGCGGTATACGCGGCGCATGTACTGCTCCACCTCCTGCCACAGCGTCCAGCCCTTGGGGTGCCAGAACACCGTGCCGGGCGAATGCTCGTCGATGTGGAACAGGTCAAGCTCACGGCCCAGCTTGCGGTGGTCGCGCTTCTCGGCCTCTTCCAGCATGTGCAGGTACTGCTGCAGTTCTTCCTTCGTGGCCCATGCCGTGCCATAGACGCGCTGGAGCATCTCGTTGCGGTGGTCGCCGCGCCAATAGGCGCCCGCCACCTTCATGAGTTTGAAGAACTTGAGCTTGCCGGTGCTGGGTACGTGGGGGCCACGGCACAGGTCTTCAAAGCCGCCCTCGCGGTACAGGCTCACGTCCTCATTCGTCGGGATGCTGGCAATGATCTCGGCCTTGTAGTGTTCGCCCAGGCCCTTGAAGTACGCCACCGCCTCGTCCCGAGGCAATACACGGCGCACCACTGGTTCATCCTTCGCAGCCAGTTCCGCCATGCGCTTTTCAATGGCGGCCAAGTCTTCCGGCGTAAACGGACGCTTGTACGAGAAGTCGTAGTAGAAGCCGTTCTCGATCACCGGCCCGATGGTCACCTGCGCATCGGGAAACAGTTCCTTGACCGCATAGGCCAGCAGGTGGGCCGTAGAGTGGCGGATCACCTCCAGGCCGTCGGCATCCTTGGCCGTCACGATGGACAGCGGGCTGTCTTGCGTAATCTGGTAGCTGGTATCCACCACCTTGTCCCCGATCTTGCCGGCGAGCGCCGCTTTGGCCAGGCCCGAACCGATGGAGGCAGCCACCTCCGCCACAGTCACGGGACCAGCAAACTCTCGCTGGGAACCGTCGGGAAGCGTAATGTGAATCATGGAAATCCTTATCGAGTCTTTTTCGGTAGGTGAGCCGCGCTTGACTGGGGTTCAGAAAGCAAAAAGCGCGGTACAGGTCCGCGCTTTTATGGGGGCGAGAGAAATCTCGTGCAGGCGCGAACGGCCAGCCTCAGCGGCTGGAACAGATCTCCGTCGTAGTTCGCGGTGTCATAACCAGATTGCCTTTCTCGCCCTTGTTGGTGAACAGATGTGGCATTTTACCCTGCAGCAATAGAAAAGCCCGAGGCGGGGGCCCCGGGCTTCTCGCATCAACCAAGAAGATCAGTGGAACTGCTCTTCTTCGGTGGAGCCGGTCAGCGCCTTCACGCTCGAAGAACCACCCTGGATCACGGTGGTCACGTCGTCGAAATAGCCTGCGCCCACCTCCTGCTGGTGCGACACGAAGGTGTAGCCCTGCTCACGTGCGGCGAACTCGGGCTCCTGCACCATGTTCACGTAGTGCTTCATGCCTTCGCCGCGGGCATAAGCATGGGCGAACTGGAACGTGTTGTACCAGTTGATGTGGATGCCGGCCAGCGTGATGAACTGGTACTTGTAGCCGAGTGCGGACAGCTCGTCCTGGAACTTGGCGATGGTCTTCTCGTCCAGGTTCTTCTTCCAGTTGAAGGACGGCGAGCAGTTGTACGACAGCAGCTTGCCGGGGCACTTCGCATGCACGGCCTGGGCGAACTCGCGGGCAAAACCCAGGTCGGGCGTGCCGGTCTCGCACCACACCAGGTCGGCGTAGGGGGCGTAGGCCACACCGCGGCTGATGGCTTGCTCCAGACCATTCTTCACGCGATAGAAGCCTTCCTGCGTACGCTCGCCCGTCAAGAACGGCTTGTCGTTGGCATCGTGGTCGCTGGTGATCAGGTTGGCGGCCTCGGCATCGGTGCGGGCCAGCACGATGGTGGGCACGCCCATCACGTCGGCAGCGAAGCGGGCAGCGATCAGCTTTTCGATGGCTTCCTGTGTGGGCACGAGGACCTTGCCGCCCATGTGCCCGCACTTCTTCACGGCAGCCAGTTGGTCTTCGAAGTGCACGCCGGCCGCGCCAGCGGCAATCATGTTCTTCATCAGTTCGAAGGCGTTCAGCACACCGCCGAAGCCGGCTTCGGCGTCGGCCACGATGGGCAGGAAGTAGTCGATGAATTCCTTGTCGCCGGGATTGATACCGCGGCCCCACTGGATCTCGTCGGCACGCTTGAAGGTGTTGTTGATGCGGCGCACCATCGTGGGCACCGAGTCATAGGCATACAGCGACTGGTCGGGGTACATGGTCTCGCTGGTATTGCCGTCAGCGGCCACCTGCCAGCCCGACAGGTACACGGCTTCCAGGCCCGCCTTGGCTTGCTGCATGGCTTGGCCGGCGCTGATGGCACCGAAGGCATTCACATAGCCCTTCTTGGCGCCGCCATTGATCTTGTCCCACAGCTTCTCTGCGCCACGCTTGGCCAGCGTGTATTCGGGCTGGAGGCTGCCACGCAGACGCACCACGTCGGCGGCTGTGTAGCCGCGCTTCACGCTCTTCCAGCGGGGATTCTGGGCCCAGTCCTTTTCCAGGGCTGCGATTTGCTGCTCACGGCTCAGTTGTGCGTTCAGGGAATCTGGCATGTTGCTCTCCAAGAGATGAAGGAATGGGCGGGTACCGCTCCCGGGACCCTTGGACACAACTTTAAGTCTTCTATAAGACCACATCAATCTCTTATGTCTTATATAAGAGATAAATTTAACCCATAAAAATCAATGGCTTACGACTTTTATATCTCTATATGAAAATTCATTTCTCATATCGAGAAATTTTTCTGCAACGCAGCAATCAAAATTTTCATATTGAAAAATTGGACTTTCTCCATGCGAAATAAGAGGCCTGGTGAGTTCCTTTCCATGGGCTGCCCCGCGCTCATGCATGATGGAGCCTCCGTTCGGAATCTTCATCAGATGCCAAACCGCCCCACCGCATACCTTTGCCTGGCGCTCAGCATGATGCTGGTGGGTGCCTACGTGGCGCTCTCCAAGCCGCTGGCCGCGGCGTTCCCCGTGCTTTTGCTGGCGTGGTTGCGTTTCGGTATCGGCGCAATAGCCATGCTCGGATGGTTGAAGAAGCCGCACCAGGAGCCACCTCTGACGCGGCAGACCCAAGGCCTGCTTTTTCTGCAGTCGCTGCTGGGCAACTTTCTGTTCACCGTTTGCATGATCTACGGCGTGAGCCTCACCAGCGCGACCTCTGCCGGGGTGATCATGGCGACCATCCCCGCATGTGTGGCGGTCATGAGCTGGCTGTTCCTGCGTGAACAGGTGGCGACCCGCACCTGGGTGGCGGTGGCCTGCGCAGTGGCGGGTATTGTGCTGTTTGCGCTATCCAAACCAGAGCACTCCGCACACGCCAGCAATGCCCTACAGCCCGAAAATTCCCAAAACTTGCAATGGCTGGGCTATGCCCTGCTGCTGGCCGCATCGCTGTGCGAGGCCGCCTATTCCGTCATCGGCAAGAAGCTCACCGGCACTCTGGGGCCACGGCGCATCACGGCGCTGATCAACCTGTGGGGCTTCATGCTCTCGATGCCTTTCGGGCTGTATTTCGCCCTGTACTTCGACTTCACAGCCGTACGCTGGCCCACTTGGTTGCTGCTGGTGTTCTACGCCATGGCAGCATGCATGTGGAGCGTGTGGCTGTGGATGACCGGCCTGAAGACCGTCCCCGCCGCGCAGAGTGGCGTATTCACCGTGCTGCTGCCGGTGAGCGCGGCGCTCGTGGGCGTGCTGGCGCTGGGCGAGCGCTTCACGACCATGCAGTTCATGGCCTTTGGCATCGCACTGGCCAGCGTCGTACTGGCCACGATGCCCGCACGGCTGCCATGGCGCACCGGCCGCGACATGCGCGCCTGACCGGCGACGTTACAGCGCGCGGTCGCTGATAACGATGCCGTCGGCATCCGCGTACAGCCAGTCGCCCGGCCGCACCCACACGCCCTGTACCTGCACCGCCACGTCAGAAAGCCCTTCGCCCCGCTTTTCGGTGGGCAACGGCATGAGTGCGAGTGCGCGGATACCCACGCGCTCGGCATTCAGTTCTGCCACGTCGCGCACGCAGCCATTCACGACGATACCGGCCCAGCCATTGCGCGCCGCGCTGGCTGCCAGATTGCCCCCCACCAGCGCGCGACGCAGCGAAGCTCCACCGTCCACCACCAACACGCGCCCGTTGCCCGGCGAATCCACGGCCGCCTTGACCAGCGTGTTGTCCTCGAAGCATTTCACCGTGCTCACGGGGCCGCTGAAACAGGGTAGCGCTCCGTAGCTCTGGAACACGGGCGGCAGCACGCGGAACGCGCCACTGTCGTCACCCTTGTGGGCGTCGCAGAGATCGCAGGTGCTGATGGCCGGGGTCGGGTGTGCAGACATGGAAGGGAAGCCTTTCTGTGCATAAAGGGGGATGGTGCGCCGCAGCAAGCTGCGGTGGCGCATTCTCGCGCTTGCCGGCAGTTGGCCGCCAGAGCAACAAATCGAGGCAAAAAAGAGGCAGCTCGCCTTGGAAACCGGTTTTTTTCCCAGTAGCATCACCGCTGCCAGTGGAGCTGCGGCGTTCGCTGGTGACATATTTCATTTCCAACAAGGAACAACCCAACATGGCAACTGCAAAGACCGCGTCCGCAGCACCCGCAAAGAAGCGCACCCCCAACGCCGCTTTCATGAAGCCCCTGACCCCCAGCCCCGCTCTGGCGGCCGTGGTCGGCGCCACCCCGCTGCCGCGTACGGAGATCATCAGCAAGCTGTGGGTGTACATCAAGGCGCACAACCTGCAGGACGCCTCCAACAAGCGCATGATCAACGCGGATGCCAAGCTCAAGGAAGTGTTCGGCAAGCCCCAGGTCTCGATGTTCGAGATGGCCGGGCTGATTGGCAAGCACGTCAAGTAATCTGCCCTGCCAGGCTCTCTGCGAGAGCCGGGCGAACAAAAACCGGCATGCGCATGCCGGTTTTTTTTCGCCTGCAAGGCACTCGGCAATGGTTTCTTACACGGCAGTGGGGCCAAGGACTGCAAATGCGATGAATTCGCATTTATAATCAGTTCATCGTCCATAGCCAGCCACGACTGCCTGCACCATGATCGTCTGTGTTTGCCACCGCGTTTCCGACCGGGAGATTGCACGCCATGCGCGCGCAGGTATGAGCTTCGATGAGATTCAGTTCGAGTTGGGCGTCGCCACGCAGTGCGGCCGCTGCGAAGACTGTGCCCGCGATGTCGTGGCGCAGTGCTGCGCATCGCAACCGGTGGCCGCCCTGTACAAGGACACCGATCCCACAGCCGTCCAGCTTGCCACCCTCATCCCGGAAGGCAAGGCATGCAACTGTTCTACGCACTCGCAGGAAGTCTGATCATCGTCATATGCTCGGTCTGGTGGATCCTGCATAAATAGACCGCCTATTCAAGGCTTTTTTGGCCTTCCGACCAAGCTGGACAAGCGCCAGCAGCTATCATTTTTATGTCCTCTGACCGATACGGCTCCCCCGGGGGCTTGAGCCGCAATGCCGTGATCGCAGGCTCCGTGGTGGTGCTGCACGTGGCCGGCCTGTGGGCCCTGCAGTCGGGTCTGGTGCGCAAGACGGCGGAGATCATCATCCCTGCTGAGGTGTTGAGCGAATTCATCGCGCCGCCCGCGCCTCCGGCCCCACCGGCCCCCCCCGCTCCGCCGCCGCCCAAACCAGCCCCGGCGCCGCCCAAACCCGTGGCGCCCAAGCCTCGCCCCGCTCCCATGCCCGTGGCGGTCCCCGACCCCACACCCGCCCCCGCCGCGCCCACGGGCGTCGTTGAGCCTCAGCCCCCGGCCCCACCGGCTGCGGCCGCGCCCGTCGCCGCACCGGCGGCCCCCGCGGCTCCACCGGCGCCGGCCGCACCCAGCATCGAGTTGCCCTCCAGCGACGCGAGCTACCTGAACAACCCCAAGCCCGTCTACCCCGCCGTGAGCAAGCGGCTGGGAGAACAAGGCAAAGTGATGCTGCGCGTGCTCATCGGCACCGACGGACTGCCGCAGAAAGTGGAAGTCAAGCAGTCCAGCGGTTTCGAGCGCCTCGACCGCCAGGCCATCGACGCCGTCATGCGCTGGCGCTTCGTACCCGGCAAGCGCAACGGCGTGCCAGAAGCCATGTGGAATCTGGTCCCGATCAATTTCGTTCTCCAACAATAAGTCTCGCAGGAGTTTTCATGGAATCGCATTTCGGCATTGCCAATGTCTGGGTACAGGGCGACTTCGTCACCCGCGCCGTCGCTGTGCTGCTCATCGGCATGTCGCTGGCATCGTGGATCGTCATCATCATCAAGGCGCTGGACATCCTGAAGTTCAAGAAACACGCCCGCCAGGCACGCGACTTCTGGCACAGCGAAGACTTCGCCGCCGGCCTGACCAAGCTGGGCTCCGACCCGAGCAACCCCTTCCGCCACCTCGCCTTGGAAGGCCGCGAAGCCACGCAACACCACCGCAACACGCAGGCCCATCTGCATGACAGCCTGGACGTGAGCGACTGGGTCACGCGCTGCCTGCGCAACTGCATCGACGAGTTCACGGCGCGCGTGCAGTCGGGCCTGGCCATCCTGGCGTCCGTGGGCTCCACGGCGCCATTCATCGGCCTCTTCGGCACCGTGTGGGGTATCTACCATGCGCTGGTGGCCATCGGCGCCTCGGGCCAGTCGACCATCGACAAGGTGGCCGGCCCGATCGGCGAGGCGCTGATCATGACCGCGCTGGGCCTGGCCGTGGCCATTCCCGCCGTGCTGGGATACAACGCCCTGGTGCGGGGCAACAAATCCATCCTGCACAGCCTCAACAGCTTTGCGCACGATCTGCACGCCTACTTCGTCACCGGCGCGCGCGTTTCGGTACACGGCGAGGCAGCCAAGGTGCTGCCCATCAAGAAAGGCTGATGCGCCATGGCTTTCGGAACCCAGGACGATGCCGACGAGGTGATGAACGAAATCAACATGACGCCGCTGGTGGACGTCATGCTGGTGCTGCTCATCATCTTCATCATCACCGTGCCGGTGATGAAGCACGCGGTGCCGGTGGACCTGCCGCGTGCGTCCAACGAGCGCGAAATCATCAAGCCCGAAACCATCCGCCTGTCGGTGACGGCCGACGGCAAGTACCACTGGAACGAGACCACGATCGGCGACGACGAGCTGGAGCCGCGCCTGCAGGCCGAGGCCCGCAAGGACCCGCAGCCGGACCTGCACATCCGCGGCGACAAGGACGTGCGCTACGAGCGCGTGGCGCAGGCGATGTCGGCGGCGCAACGCGCGGGCGTGCGCAAGATCGGCTTCGTGACCGACCCGACGCCCTGACGCACCACGGCCGCGCCGGCGCGCCGGCCTTCACAGCTGCCGCCCCACGGACGGCGCAGCACCGTCGCCAGCGCCACCTGCGGGGGCTGCCTCTTGCATCTGGATACGAATCGACAGGAAACTTTCAGCCCCGGATGCTTGATCTTTAATTGAGAATGGTTATCATTTGACCATCGTAACGCACCGAGACTTCACCATGCATGCCAGCCTGACCGCACCGTCCGCACTGACCGCACCCCGCATGTTCGCAGTGCCCGCCGATTCCAGCCCGGCGTCCCACGCCGAAGGCGGCGCCGTCGACAGCAGCACCCTGCTGCGCGGCCAGAAGGCCGTGGCCATCGTGCACAACGGCGCCGTCTACCGGCTGCAGGCCACCAAACTCGGCAAGCTGATCCTGACCAAATAAGTTTCATCGTGGGGCGACTCCAGGACCTCGGTCCGAAGGGTCGTATTGGCCAGCCAACGGGCATGCCCGCGTAGCCAGGCTTTTTTTCCCTGCACACCCATGAAAAAACCGGCCCACGCGCCGGTTTTTCTGTTGGAACCCAATATGTTTTTGGTCCCTAGCGCCCTTCCACCAAGCGCTAGCAGCTATCAAAACAATAGCAATCCAGTCCCGATGAGTGCTTACAGCCCGATCGCCGCAATCCCCGCGCGCGCAATCTGCGCGTCCTCATGGGACTTCACGCCGCTCACGCCCACGGCGCCCAGGCACTGGCCGTTCTTCATGATGGGTACGCCGCCTTCCAGCATGCCCTGCAGCGCAGGCGCGCTCAGGAAGGCCGTGCGGCCGCCGTTGATCACGTCTTCATAGCCCTTGCTCTCGCGGCGGCCCAAGGCGGCCGTGTGGGCCTTGGCCGGCGCGATGTGCGCGGACACCGCTGCGGCCCCGTCCAGGCGCTGCAGCCACAGCAGATGTCCGCCGTCGTCCACGATGGCGATGGTCACGGCCCACTGGTTCTTCAGGGCCTCGGCCTCGGCGGCGGCGGCGATCAGCTTGACGTCGGAGAGTTCAAGTTCGGGTTTGGTCTTCATGAGGCAGTCCTGCAGGAGGTGGGTGGATGCGCCCGGCCAGCCGGCAGGGCGCGCAACGGGAAAACGAAAAGCATAGTGCCAGCAGGCCCGCCCAATGCCCCGCCGCAGGGCAAAAGAATGCAACCCATAAAGTACGGGATGGTGCGCGGGTATTGCATTCGGCGCCAAAAGCCACCACATAGAATCATTCGGGTCTGCGCTGTGCAGGCCAATCAGGAGAGAAACCAGATGAACCCAGAAATCACCAGTGTCGGCTCCGCGGGCTATGGCATCTCGCAGGAGCAGCGCCACCGCGTGCTGCGCAACACGTACTGGCTGCTGGCGCTCAGCCTGCTGCCCACCGTGCTGGGCGCCTGGATCGGCGTGGCCACGGGCATCACGCAGTCGCTGCGCGGCGGCCTGGGGCTGATCGTGTTCCTCGGCGGCGCCTTCGGCTTCATGTTCGCCATCGAGAAGACCAAGCGCTCGGCCGCGGGCGTGCCGGTGCTACTGGCCTTCACCTTCTTCATGGGCCTGATGCTGTCGCGCCTGATCGGCATGGTGCTGGGCTTCAAGAACGGCACCGACCTCATCATGACGGCCTTCGCCGGCACGGCGGGCGTGTTCTTCGTCATGGCCAGCCTGGCCAGCGTCATCAAGCGCGACCTGTCGGGCATGGGCAAGTGGCTGTTCGTGGGCGCGCTGGTGCTCATGGTGGGCGCCATCATCAACGTGTTCGTCGGCTCGTCGGCCGGCATGATGGCCATCTCGGTAGCGGCGATCGGCATCTTCAGCGCCTACATGCTGTACGACCTGAAGCAGATCCTGGACGGCGGCGAGACCAACTACATCAGCGCCACACTGGCGCTGTACCTGGACATCTTCAACGTGTTCCAGAGCCTGCTGGCCCTGCTGGGCATCATGGGCGGCGAGCGCGACTGAACGGCGTTCCCACCGCACATGCGTCGCAAGGCCCCGATTTCCGGGGCCTTTTTCACGTCCGCCCTTGGCTGACAGCCTCAACTTGACGGCACGCCTGCCGATAACCCCTGTACATGCTGCCTCGCCACCCCCCCCTCCTTGCCGCCGGCGCTCGCGCCGCCCTGATCGCTGCCGCGCTGCTGCCGCTGGCGGGTTGTGAGATTCCCGGCATGGGGCCGGACCCGCGCGTGGCCCAGCGTGAGGCCGAGGCCAAGGCCATCGGTGGCGCCTGCCGGCATGCGCTGCGCGGGCTGGAGGACTGCTTCACGCTGAACCCCAAGGCCCCGAAGGCCCAGGTGTTCGCGGGCTGGAAGGACATGGATCTGTACATGCGCGAGAACAAGATCGAGGGCACGGCCTCGGTGCTCACGCAGTTGGAGAAAAAGCCCGCCAGTCGCCGCGCAAGCGACGAAGAGGCCGACCTGCAGACCGAGGACCGCACCGCCCGCAACCGTAGCTGATGCTATCCAAACGATAGCTGCTGGCGCTTGCTAGGCAAGCGCCCCTGGCCAAAAACGTCTTGAGCCACCGCGGGCGTCAGCCCCGCTCGAACACTGCCATGCTCTCCACATGGGCCGTGTGCGGAAACATGTTGACCACCCCCGCCGCCACGCAGCGGTAGCCCGCCTGGTGCACCAGCAGGCCCGCGTCCCGCGCCAGCGTGGCCGGGTTGCAGCTCACGTAGACGATGCGCCGGGGGGGCTGCCAGCCTTCGTGCCCAGCGGGCAGCGGCGGCGCGTCCTCGGCACCGATGCGCGCCTGGTGGATGTCCGCCAGCGCCTTGGACAGGGCGAACGCCCCCTCGCGCGGCGGGTCCACCAGCCATTTGTCGGAGGCGCCATCGGCAATGAGCATCTCAGGCGTCATCTCGAACAGGTTGCGCGCTACAAAGCTGGTAGCTGCCAGCGCAGATCCATCCTGCCTTTGGGCCTGATTTGACTGGTAATTCTCGCGCGAACGCGCCACCAGCGCCTCACTGCCCTCGATGCCCAGCACCTCGCGCGCCTGGGTGGCGATGGGCAGCGTGAAGTTGCCCAGGCCGCAGAACCAGTCGATCACGCGCTCGTCCTTGCGCGCGTCCAGCAGGCGCAGCGCGCGCGTGACCAGCACGCGGTTGATGTGCGGGTTGACCTGCGTGAAGTCGGTGGGTTTGAAGGGCATGGTGATGCCGAAGTCGGGCAGCCCATAGGCAAGCGGCTCGCCGCCCTCGTCCAGCAGATGCACCGTGTCCGGCCCCTTGGGCTGCAACCACCATTGCACGCCATGCGCGGCGGCAAAGGCGCGCAACTTGTCTTTGTCCTCCGGGGACAGCGGCTCCAGGTGGCGCAGCACCAGCGCCGTGACCGTATCGCCGCAGGCCAGCTCGATCTGCGGGCAGGTGTCGCGTGCGGCCATGCTGCCGATCAGGGCGCGCAGCGGCATCAGCATGGCGTCCACATGCGGCGGCAGGATCTTGCAAGTCTCCATGTCGGCGATGTAGCGGCTCTTGCGCTCGTGAAAGCCCACGAGCACCTTGTCCTTCTTGGGCACGTAGCGCACGGACAGGCGCGCGCGGTAGCGGTAGCCCCAGGCAGGGCCTTCAATGGGGCGCAGGATGGTCTCGGCCTTCACTTTCCCCAGGTGCCAGAGGTTGTCCTCCAGCACGCGCTGTTTCACGGCCACCTGGGCCGCCACGTGCAGATGCTGCATCTTGCAGCCGCCGCAGGCGCCCGCGTGCAGGCCGAAGTGCGGGCAGCCGGGCTGTACGCGCTGGCTGGACTGGCGGTGGACTTCCGTCAGGCTGGCCTGCTCCCAGTTGTTTTTCTTGCGGTGGGTATTGGCACTGACCAGCTCGGTGGGCAGTGCGCCGTCGATGAACACCACCTTGCCATCGGGCTTGCGCGCGACGCCTTGGGCGTCCATGTCCATGGCGGTGACTTCAAGCCAGCCGGGGGGAAGATCCGTGGAGGTGGGCGGTGGTGGGCTGAATTCTGTGGGGTCGCTCATGCCCCGATTGTCTCAGGCCGGCCCACCCCTGCCGCCGCGCGGGCGGCTTTCAGCTGCGGCTGGCGCGCGGCGCACGGGGCGCGGTGGGGGCGCCTGCAGCGGCATCCTTGCGGACCGCAGCCACATTGGAAGGCAGGCGGTTGACTTCCACCTCGCAGCCATAGTTGTTCAAGGAAAAAACCAGCGTGCCGCCGGGCGCGACCTGGGGCAAGGTTTCGTGCAGGTTGCGCGACAGGTCCACAGGGGGGGTCTGCGAGCGGTAGATGACCTGCTGGTCTGCGCCATAGATCACGTAGCAAGTAGCCCACGCGCCCGGTGCAAACAGTCCGGCAATCATGGCGGCGGCCGAGGCCGTGGCAAAGCGAATGGCTCGCATGAGGGTTCCCTTCCTTCTTGTGCTGTGAATGCGGCGCATTATTGCGGAGTTTGCGCCCGCCCCGGTAAGCGGCTGTTCCCGGCCCCGTGTTGACGGTTTCATGGAACTTTTGCTGCGGCCCTGCGTTGAAAGAGGCAATGCGCCCCCTGAGCCACCTTGAAGAGAGCGACTGCATCGCCCGCGCCCAGCGCGGCGAGGTCGCGGCGTTCTCCGAACTGGTGGCCCGCTACCAGGACCGCATCTACCGTTTTTTGTTCCGCATGACGCGCTCGCAGGAGGATGCGCGCGAACTCGCCCAGGAGACTTTCTTGAACGCCTACCAGGCACTGCCCCGCTGGCGGCCGGACGCACAACTGTCCACCTGGCTGTTTCGCATCGCGCGCAACCAGGCGTTGGACCTGTTGCGCCGCGCGCAGCGTGTCGCGTTCGTGGAACTGGACGAGACCCTGTCCGAGCAGGTGCCGGCGGACACCCCCACGCCCGAGGCTGCACTGCAGGCCCGCCAGCGCATCGAAGCGCTGGAAGGCGCGCTGCAGCGGCTCTCGGTGGAGCACCGCGAGATCCTGCTGCTGCGCGACATCGAAGACATGGCCTACGAGGACATCGCCGAGGTGTTGGGCATCAGCCTGGGCACCGTCAAATCCCGCATTGCCCGCGCACGCGCCGGGCTGCTGCAACTCATGCCACGCTGAACGCAAGGAGCCGCCATGAACTGCCTTCGCACCGAAGACCTCTCCGCTTTGATCGACCATGCGCTGCCCGCGCATGCACAGGTCGCGCTGCAGCAGCACTTGCACGCCTGCCCCCTGTGCAGCCAGCACCTTGCCGCATTGCAGGCACAGCGCCAGCAATTGCTGGCCCTGCCCTCGCCCGCACTGGGCTTCGACCTGGCGGCGCAACTGCAGGACCGCCTGGCGCAGGACCTGGCGCAACGCCCCACCCGGTCCCGGCGCACCGGCTGGAGCCTGCTGGGCTGGATGCCCACGGGCCTCGCCGCGGGGGCCGCGCTGGTGTCCGGCGTCTGGCTGGGGGGGTTGCTGCTGGGCACGGGCGCGGCCCTTCCGGCTGCCAGCCCTGCCATGGCGCGCGTGTTCGACCCTGTGCCGCCAGGCGGGCTGTGCGCCGCCGCCGAAATCTGCCGTTTGCCGAGAACCCTGCCATGAAAAACCCTGCCTGGATTCGCACCCTGCTGGCGATCTCGCTGGCGCTCAACCTGGGCGTGGTTGCCGCACTGGTGCTGCGCCCTGCGCCGGACACGGTGCCCGAGGGCGGCGCGCCTCCCGTGGTCCACCTGCCCGAGTATCTGAAGCTCACCCCCGAACAGCGCGCGCGCTGGGAAGGAATGGAAACCCCCTTCCTCCATGACCTGTCGTCCAACTGGAGTGACATACGCCGCCACCGCGAAGCCCTGGTGCGCCACATCTTTGCTGACGCACCAGAGCGCACCGCCATTGACGCCGAGCAGGCCGCCATCGCCCGCCTGCAGGCCGCGCAGCAACAGCGCGTGATTGACCAACTCTTGGCCGAGCGCGCCATGCTGGACGATGCCCAGCGCACGCGGCTGCTGCAATTGCTGCTGACCCGCTATGCAGAAGAAGCCACCGAGGAGGAAATGCTGCACCGCAAGTGAACGCCGAGATGAGAGAAGGAAAAAGGTGCAAATAAGATGGAACATTGAGGCACCCCCTTCGTTGAAGTAGGCAAGGCAGCCACACATTCCCTTGAGCGGCTGCCTTGATGGTTCAACTTTTCAACGGAGCATTCTCATGAACACCTTCACCGCACTGCTGCTGTCCGCCGCCCTGGCATCCCCGCTGGCCGTTTACGCCGCCGACGCACACAACCATGGCGGCAGTGCCGAAACCCACCAACTGCAGCTCAACGCCGGCAAGAAGTGGGAAACCGACGCGCCGCTGCGCAAGGCCATGACGGCCGTGCGCGGATCGGTCACGCAGATCCTGCCCACCGCCCACTCGGGCAAGGCCACACCGGCCGATTACGACGCCTTCGCCAACACCGTCAACCAGCAGGTCGCCTACATGGTGGAGAACTGCAAGCTGCCGCCCGCCGCCGATGCACAGCTGCACATCATCGTGGCCGACCTGATGGCCGGTGCCGAGGCCGCGCAAGGCAAGCACGGCGAGGACAAGCGCGCCGAGGGCGTGGTCAAGGTGGCCCAGGCCTCCAATGCCTACGGCAAGTACTTCAGCCACAGCGGCTGGAAGGCCATCCCGCTGGCCCACTAAGGGGCACACCGCAAGTACTGGAGGGGCGGCTGCACACCCCGGTGCATGCCAGCCCCCTTCCAAGCATTCATCTGCTGTGAGCGCCCCTTTGCGCCCCCCCTGCGCAAGGGCGGGATATGCACGCTCCGGCAAACCAACACAGGATATTGAACATGACGAATCGCCGACTTCCCCTTTTCTCCGTGATCGCAAGCGTGGCTGCCGTCGCAGCACTCGGTCTGCCAACGATGGCATCTGCCGGCTACTGGCACTCTGCCAACAACGAAGCGGGCGTGGTCGTTCACCCCGAGCACTTCAAGAGTGATCGGACCCGTGAGCAAGTCAGGGCAGAAACCGAGACCGCAGTGCGACAGGGCCGCCTGTCCTATGGGGAAAGCAGCTTTCCGGAACCGGCACCCTCAACGGCTTCGACCAAGACCCGCCAGCAGGTGATCGATGAGATGCGCAACGAAACATCGACACAACACAGGGAACGCCAATCGCTGTACCCGGCGGGCTGATGGGAAAACACAACGCCCGCACGACGCGGGCGTTGCGTCTTCCGTACCGAGGGGCTTCAACCCAGGTACAGGTGGTTGGAGTGCTTGACCTCTTCCATCACCGCGTAGGTGCGCGTCTCGCGCACGCCGGGCAACTGCCACAACACGGCGCCGGCGAACTGGCGGTAGGCATTCATGTCGGCGCAGCGCGTCTTGAGCAGGTAGTCGAAACCGCCGGCCACCATGTGGCATTCCATGACCTCGGGATGCACCTGCACCGCGGCCTTGAACTGGTCGAACACGTTGGGCGTGGTGCGGTCCAGCAGCACCTCCACGAACACCAGCATGCCCGCGCCCAGCTTGAGGGGATTGAGCCGCGCCTCATACCCCAGGATGTAGCCTTCGCGCGTGAGCCGCTGCACCCGCGCGAGCACGGCAGTGGGCGACAGCGCCACGGTCTCTGCCAGCTTGAGGTTGGAGATGCGCCCATCGTCTTGCAGGATCTTCAATATCCTGCGATCGATGCGATCCAGATCAGTGGGAAATTGGCCGGTCATTGAGCAAAAATTCGGTGGTGCTTGCCGATTTTAGTGATTCATTCGCCATTCACCCAAGGATGATGCGACCCCATGACAAACGCCGCCCCCCACGCCGCCCACTTTTCCCCTCGCCCTCGCGACACCGACCCGCTGCGCCTGGCGGTCACCCAGGCTTGCCGTCCGCCCGAGCCTGAGGCACTGGCGCCGCTGCTGGCGCAGGCGCGCCTGCCCGCTGCCATGGCGCAGGACATCCAGGCGCGTGCCCTGCGCCTGGCGCAAGGGCTGCGCCAGCGCGAACATGCCAGCGGGCGGTCCGGCCTGGTACAGGGGCTGCTGCAGCAGTTCGCGCTGTCCTCGCAAGAAGGCGTGGCGCTGATGTGCCTGGCCGAAGCGCTGCTGCGCATCCCCGACGCTGCCACGCGCGACGCGCTGATCCGCGACAAGATCGGTACGGGCGACTGGGCCGCGCACCTGGGCAAGAGCCCGTCGCTGTTCGTCAATGCGGCCACCTGGGGCCTGCTGCTCACCGGACGGCTGGTGACCACGCACAGCGAAGGGGGCTTGAAGGATGCGCTGCGCCGCATCACCGCACGCGGGGGAGAGCCGCTGATCCGCAAGGGCGTGGACGTCGCCATGCGCATGATGGGCGAGCAGTTCGTCACCGGCGAGACCATCGAACAGGCGCTGGGCAAGGCGCGCACCCTGGAGGCACGGGGCTTTCGCTATTCCTACGACATGCTGGGCGAGGCCGCGCTCACGGGGCACGACGCTGACCGCTACATGCAGTCCTATGTGGATGCGATCCACGCCATCGGCCGCGCCAGCGCGGGCCGCGGCGTGTACGAGGGGCCCGGCATCTCCATCAAGCTCAGCGCGCTGCACCCGCGCTACGCCCGCGCGCAGTGGCAGCGCGTGATGGACGAGCTGTACCCGCGCGTGCTGCAACTGGCGGAACTGGCGCGCGGCTATGACATCGGCCTGAACATCGACGCCGAAGAGGCCGACCGGCTGGAACTGTCGCTGGACCTGCTGGAGTGCCTGTGCCATGCGCCGTCCCTCGCGGGCTTCAAGGGCATCGGCTTCGTGATCCAGGCCTACCAGAAGCGCTGCCCGCGCGTGATCGACTACTGCATCGATCTGGCACGCCGCAGCGGCCACCGCCTGATGATCCGGCTGGTCAAGGGCGCGTACTGGGACAGCGAGATCAAGCGCGCCCAGGTCGAAGGCCTGGCGGACTACCCCGTGTACACGCGCAAGGCGCACACCGATATTTCCTACATCGCCTGCGCACGCAAGCTGCTGGGCGCACCCGACGCGGTGTACCCCCAGTTCGCCACGCACAACGCGCAGACGCTGGCCACCATCTATGAGCTGGCGGGCCCCGCGGACTTTCGCCCCGGCCAGTACGAGTTCCAGTGCCTGCACGGCATGGGCGAGCCGCTGTACGAGCAGGTGGTGCCCGAGCGCCCCTGCCGCATCTACGCCCCGGTGGGTACGCATGAAACGCTGCTGGCGTACCTGGTGCGCCGCCTGCTGGAAAACGGCGCCAACACCTCGTTCGTGAACCGCGTGGCCGACGCCACGCTGCCGCTGGAGGCGCTGATCGACAACCCCTTGGATACGGTGGATGCCGAGGCCCGCGCCGAAGGCGGCGCCGGCCTGCCGCACCCGCGCATCGAGCTGCCCCCGCAGCTCTACGGCCCGACGCGTGCCAATTCGCAGGGCCTGGACTTGGCGGCCGAGCCCACGCTGCAGTGCGTGGCCGACGCGCTGGCCGCCAGCGCCGCCACGCCGCTGGAAGCCACACCCCTCATCGCCGCCGGCGCTCCCACCGGCCCGCGCGCCCCGGTGCGCAACCCTGCCGATGCCACCGATGTGGTCGGGCAGGTGCAAGAAGCCACCACCGCCGATGTGGACGCCGCGCTGCAGGCTGCCGCCGCGGCGCAGCCCGCCTGGGCTGCCACGCCACCCGCAGAACGTGCACGGCTGCTGCGCGCCGCGGCCGATGGGCTGGAACGCGATATGCCCGCCCTGCTGGCCCTGCTGATGCGCGAAGCCGGCAAGACCTGCACCAACGCCGTGGCCGAAGTGCGCGAGGCGGTGGACTTCCTGCGCTACTACGCGGCGCAGGTGGATGGGCACTTCGACAACGCCACCCACCCGCCGCTGGGGCCGGTCACCTGCATCAGCCCCTGGAACTTCCCGCTGGCCATCTTCATGGGCCAGGTGGCCGCCGCACTGGCCGCAGGCAATGTAGTGCTGGCCAAGCCGGCAGAACAAACGCCCCTCATTGCCTGCCAGGCCGTGCGCCTGCTGCACCAGGCCGGCGTGCCTGCCGCCGCCGTGCAGCTGCTGCCCGGCCGCGGCGAGACGGTGGGCGCGGCGCTGGTGGGCGACGCGCGCGTGATGGGCGTGATGTTCACCGGCTCCACCGAGGTGGCGCGGCTGCTGCAGCGCAGCCTGGCCGCACGGCTGGACGCCAGCGGCCGGCCCATTCCGCTGATCGCAGAGACCGGTGGGCAGAACGCATTGATCGTGGACTCCTCCGCCCTGCTGGAGCAGGTGGTCGCGGACGTGCTCACTTCGGCCTTCGACAGCGCGGGCCAGCGCTGCTCCGCCCTGCGCGTGCTGTGCGTGCAGCGCGACTGCGCGAACCGCCTGCTGCAGATGCTGCGCGGCGCCATGCAGGAACTGCGCATGGGCAACCCCACGCAACTGGCGGTGGACGTAGGCCCGGTGATCGACGAGGAGGCGCGCGCCACGATCGCGCGCCACATCGAGCGCCTGCGCGCCAGCGGCCGGCCGGTGTTCCAAAGCCATGCCGGTGGGCAGGGCACGGCGCATGGCACCTTCGTGCCGCCCACGCTGATCGAGCTGAACAGCATCACCGAGCTGGAGCGCGAGGTCTTCGGCCCCGTGCTGCACGTGGTGCGCTACGAGCGCGGCGAGCTGGACGCGCTGCTCGCGCAGATCAGCGCCACGGGCTACGGCCTCACCCAGGGCCTGCACACCCGCATCGACGAAACCGTGGCCCAGGTGCTGGCCCACAGCACGGCCGGCAACGTCTATGTGAACCGCAACATGGTGGGCGCCGTGGTCGGCGTGCAGCCTTTCGGCGGCGAGGGCCTGTCGGGCACGGGCCCCAAGGCAGGCGGCCCGCTGTATCTGTTGCGCCTGCTGTCGCGCCACCCGGCCAACGCCACGCACGGCGCGCTGGCGGCGACGGCCGTGCAGGTGCCCGACGCCAGCGCACAGCCCGCGCTGCTCGCCCCGCTGTCGGCGCTGGAGCACTGGGCCCAGGCGCAAGGCAACGCAGCGCTGGCACAGGCCTGCGCGGCCCAGGCGCAGGCCTGTTGCGCGGGCCTGGCCTGCACCCTGCCCGGCCCCACCGGCGAGCGCAACACCTACCGCCTGCTGCCGCGCGAACGCGTGCTGTGCCTGGCCGACACGGACGAGGCGCTGCTGCTGCAGTTGAGCGCGGTGCTGGCCGCGGGCGCGCTTGCGCTCTGGCCGCAGGACGCGCAGGCCCTGTGCGCCACGCTGCCGCGCGAGGTGCAGGCGCGCATCGCCCTGGTGTCCGACTGGCGCGGCGATGGCCTGGGCTACGACGCCGTGCTGCACAGCGGCAGCCCGGAAACGCGCCGCGTGGAATGCCAGCGCGTGGCCCTGCGCCCCGGCCCCATCGTGGGCGTGACGGCGGTGGACGGCCCCGCCGACGCACTGCAGGCGCCCTTGCGCCTGTTGCTGGAGCGCGCGGTCAGCATCAACACCACGGCGGCAGGCGGCAATGCCAGCCTGATGACCATGGCGTGATGCCAGAGAAAATTGGCCTCTAGAGCTTATCCATCAAGCGCCAACAGCTATATAAACAATAGCAATCAATCCGCCAGCGGCCACTCGCCCAGCACCTCGTAAGGGCCGGGCGAGCCGCGCAGGTTGTGCAGCAGCACGAAGCGGCGCACCGTCCATTCCAGCGGCGGCACGGGTTGCTCGGGCACGGCCTGGCGGCTGTAGCACAGCGTCATGTGCGGGGTGATGTGCGGCGCAGGGGGCACGCCGTCCAGCCCCCGCACCTGCGACCACAGCGCCGCGTGCAGCGCCTCGTACAACGCGATGAAGCCCTGCTGCCCGTCGGCGGGGCCGCAGAGCACGCAGGGCCGCTTGGCCTGCGGCGCGCGGCGAAAGCTCAACACCCGATCGAACCGCAACGAGAACGCCCTCGCCCGCACCTGCTGCGCCGCGTCGCGCGCCCACTGCAGATGCCGGGGCGACAGCGCAGGCTCCCACCCCAGCGACAGCAGCGTGGCGTGCAGGCGCTGCGCGCGCACCTGCGCCTGCAGGTCGTGCCGCGCAATCAGCGTCTGCGCCAGATCGGCCGCAGCCTGCGCCGCCCCGGGCTCGGGCAGCACGGCAAAGAAAAGATGGTGGTTGGGGCGTGGCGCATCGGGCTCCACGCCGGCGAGCGGCAGTTGGTGAGCGTCCATGCGCCCCACTGTAGCGCCGCCCCTTGCCCTTGTGGGTAACAGGCACTCCGCCGGCGCGGGCAATAACCGATTCTTTTAATCGGAATGGTGGCGATCGGGGCACAACGCCTCACCGCCCATTCATCGGCAATTTTCGGATTTTGGTACCCAGGATGGCATTCGTATCCCAAGCCCAGAAGTCTGACTTTCCGCGGGGCCGGAACCCGCACGTATGGCCGTTTTGCGGCCGCTCCACATTCCATACGCAATTGCTCGGGATTATTTAATATTTCATTAATTTTCGATTAATAAAATAAAAAGGTTTAACTCAAATAACCCAAAAAGAATATCAACGAAGCTATTTGACGTTTATCAAAAATATAATCGGGATGCGGGGAGAATAATGCATCTACGCAGTAAATATTCAAAGGTATTTATGTCAAAAAGTACCCCCTCCCCCACCGCCTGCGCCGCGCCGCAACCCGGCAAGCGCACCTTCCTGCAAGAACTCGTCGGCCTGGCCACCGCCTTTGGCCTGGCCGGCGCCAGCCAGGCCGCCACACCCTTCGCGCCGGGCCAGCCGCCGCGCCGCCCCGGCATGGAGGGCAAGCGCTTCGGCATGCTGGTGGATCTGCGCAAGTGCATCGGCTGCCAGGCCTGCACGGTGAGCTGCTCGGTGGAGAACCAGCCGCCCATTGGCCAGTTCCGCACCACGGTGTTGCAGTACGAGATCGACAAGGACGACGGCAGCGCGCCCGCCATGGTCAGCCTGCCGCGCCTGTGCAACCACTGCGACGAGCCTCCCTGCGTGCCCGTGTGCCCGGTGCAGGCCACCTTCCAGCGCACCGACGGCATCGTGCTGGTGGACAACGAGCGCTGCGTGGGCTGCGGCTACTGCGTGCAGGCCTGCCCGTACGACGCGCGCTTCATCAACCACGAGACGCAGACGGCCGACAAGTGCACCTTCTGCGAGCACCGCCTGGAGGCCGGCCTGCTGCCCGCCTGCGTGGAAAGCTGCGTGGGCGGCGCGCGCGTCATCGGCGACCTGAACGACCAGGGCAGCGAGATCAACCGCCGCATGGCTGAGCACAAGGAAGACATCAAGGTGCTCAAGCCCGGCATGAACACTGCGCCGCGCGTGTTCTACATCGGCCTGCCCGATGCGTTCGTCAACGGCGTGGACGGCCAGGCCAGCGTGCGTCTGCTGTCGGACCACTGAACCCCAAGGAGCGCACCATGCAAATCATCGAACTCCTGACCCCGCACTACGAGGCGGCCTGGCTGCCCTGGGCCGTGCAGTACTTCTTCCTGGTCGGCGTGGCCACCGGCGCCGCCATTCTGGCCGCGCTGTGCGCCTGGGGCAAAGACGGCGGCATGCTGCAGCGCCTGCTGCCCGCGGCGGTGATGACGCTGGCCGTCAGCGCCATCGCCGCCCCCGTGTCGCTGCTGGCCGACTTGCACCAGCCCGCGCGCTTCTGGCACTTCTATGCGCACTTCACGCCCTGGTCGTGGATGTCGGTCGGCGCGCTGCTGCTGCCCGTGTTTGTCACGCTCAGCGTGGCGATGTGCGCCGCCTGGTGGCTGGGCAAGACCGGCTGGATGCGCCTGCTGGCACCGCTGCTCGTGCTCTCGGCGCTCACCATTTCGGTCTACACCGGCGCCGAGATGATGGTGGTGCGCTCGCGCCCGCTGTGGAACACCCTGTGGGTGCCCGTCAACCTGGCGCTGACCGGCTGGCTGGCCACCGTGGGCGCGGCCTTTGTGCTGGAGCGTTTCCTGCCCGCCACGCTGCGCCCCGGCGCTGAAGCGCTGCAAACGCTGCGCGGCATGGGCCTGGCGCTGGCCGGCGCGCTGTTGGTGGTGGCGCTGGCCTGGGCCGCGAGCGGCATGGCGGGCGACAGCCCCTCGTTCAACGCCGCGCTGCGCCTGTGGAACGACTTCCCCGTGTGGCGTCTGACGATGGTCGGCTCGGCCATCGGTGGCGCCGCCGTGCTGGGCGCGCT
Source organism: [Acidovorax] ebreus TPSY (assembly GCF_000022305.1). Taxonomy (NCBI): domain Bacteria; kingdom Pseudomonadati; phylum Pseudomonadota; class Betaproteobacteria; order Burkholderiales; family Comamonadaceae; genus Diaphorobacter; species [Acidovorax] ebreus. Next base: position 1,494,999 of record NC_011992.1, on the reverse strand, counting down.
GCTGCGCGGGCGCCACCGCCTGCATGCCAAGGGCTACACGCTGGTGCTGGGCCTGGGTCTGGCGGCCGCCGCCTGGGCCTTCCGCTGGGCGCTGTTCATGGGCGTGCAGGGCGTGCCCAAGTTCGGCGCCGGCCTGTACCTGTACCACATGCCTCTGGGCGGCGACGGGCTGCTGGGCATGGTGGGTGTGGCAGGCCTGTGCGTGGCACTGGTCGGGCTGGCGAGCTGGGCGCTGGAGCTGTTCCCGGCCCGCAAGGCACCCACGGCCACCGCCGCCTGAAATTCATAGACAAATCGGCCTTTAGCGCAATATCAGCAAGCGCGAGCAGCTATCAATACTGAAGTGATACCCGCTGGCGCTGCCCTTGAAGGTACAGACCATGACTGACAAGAAACCGCATTCCTCTCCCGAGACCGAGGCCCACCCCGACGCCAACCGCCGCCGCCTGCTGCTGCGCGGCGGCGCGGTGGCCGGTGGCCTGGCGGCCTTTGCCGCCGGCTACGGCGAAACCGTGGCCAAGGGCGCCAAGGGCCTGGTGACCGGCACGTCCGGCACCGCCACCAAGAGCGCCACGCGCGGCAATTCGCTCACGCCCGAGTTCCGCATCGACCCCGTGACCGGCCAGCTCACCACCCAGCCGGGCCAGGTGGTCAGCCCCAGCAGCTGCCTGGGCTGCTGGACGCAGTGCGGCGTGCGTGTGCGCGTGGACACCGAGCACAACAAGATCATCCGCATCGCCGGCAACCCCTACCACCCGCTGGCCACCACGCACCATGCGCCCATGGAGACGCCCGTGCGCGAGGTGTACGCCCTGCTGGGTGGCGACAACGGCCTGGAAGGCCGCGCCACCAGCTGCGCGCGCGGCTCCGCCATGCTGGAGCACCAGACTGCGGCCCACCGCGTGCTCACCCCGCTCAAGCGCGTGGGCCCGCGCGGCTCCGGCCAGTGGAAAAGCATCTCGCTGGAACAGCTGGTCAAGGAAATCTGCGAGGGCGGCGACCTGTTCGGCGAAGGCCACGTGGACGGACTGGCTGCCATCCGCGACGTGCAGACGCTGATCGACCCCGAGAACCCCGAGTACGGCCCCAAGGCCAACCAGCTGCTGGTGACCGATGCCTCCAACGAAGGCCGCACCCCGCTCATCAACCGCTTTGCGCGCCAGTCCTTCGGCACGGTCAACGTGTCCAACCACGGCGCCTACTGCGGCCAGACCTACCGCGTGGGCACGGCGGCGGCCCTGGGCAACATCCCCGGCATGCCGCACGGCAAGCCGGACTGGAAGAACTCGCGCTTCGGCCTGTTCCTGGGCACGGCGCCGGCGCAGTCGGGCAACCCGTTCCAGCGCATGGGACGCGAGCTGGCCGAGGCCCGCTCGCGCGACGACAACACCTACCGCTACGTGGTGGTGTCGCCCGTGCTGCCCATGTCGTCCAGCCACGCGGCGGGCGACAACAACCGCTGGCTGCCCATCAAGCCCGCCACCGACCTGGCGCTGGCCATGGCGCTGATCCGCTGGATCATCGACAACGAGCGCTACGACGCCAAGTACCTCACCCAGCCCGGCCCGGCTGCCATGGCCGCCGCGGGCGAGGCCAGCTGGAGCAACGCCACCCACCTGCTCATCAACGACCCCAAGCACCCGCGCTACGGCCAGTTCCTGCGCGGGGCCGACCTGGGCCTGCCCATGCCCGAGCCGGTGGACGAAAAGACCCCGGCCGAAGACGTCTATGTGGTGCAGGTGGCAGATGGCAATGGCGGCTTCAAGCTGGTGCCCCACACCGTGGCCCAGCCGGCGGAGCTGGTGGTGGAGCGCGAATTCACGCCCCTGAAGGCCGCGGGCGCCACCGAAGAGCCCGCGCCCATCGCCGTGTGCACCGCCTTCGTCAAGCTGCGCGAGGAAGCGCGCCGCAAGACGCTGCAGGAGTATTCCGACCTGTGCGGCGTACCGGTGAAAGACATCGAAGACCTGGCGCGCGAATTCACCAGCCACGGCAAGCAGGCCGTGGCCAACTCGCACGGCGGCACCATGAGCGGCGCAGGCTTCTACACCGCCTACGCCATCGCCATGCTGAACAACCTGATCGGCAACCTGAACGTCAAGGGCGGCTGGGTGCTGGACGCTGGCCCGTTCGGCCCCTTTGGCCCCGGCCCGCGCTACAACTTCGCGCAGTTCGAGGGCGCGGTCAAAGCCACGGGCGTGGCGCTGTCGCGCACGCGCTTTCCGTACGAGAAGACCAGCGAGTTCAAGCGCAAGAAGGAAGCCGGCCAGAACCCCTACCCCGCCAAGGCACCGTGGTACCCGGCGCCCGGGGGCCTCTCCAGCGAAATGCTGGCCGCCGGCCTGCTGGGCTACCCCTACCCGGTGAAGGCGTGGATCAACCACATGAGCAACCCGGTGTACGCCATCTGTGGCTTTGAGAACACGCTGGTCAGCGCCCTCAAGGACCCGAAGAAGCTGCCGCTGTTCGTCTCGGTCGATCCGTTCATCAACGAGACCTCGGCCCTGGCCGACTACATCGTGCCCGACACCGTCACGTACGAAAGCTGGGGCATCGGCGCCCCCTGGGCCGACGTGATCGCCAAGAGCAGCACCGTGCGCTGGCCCACCGTGGAGCCCGCCACCGCCAAGACGGCCGATGGCAAGCCGGTGAGCTTTGAGAGCTTCGTCTTCGCCGTGGCCAAGCAGCTGCAGCTGCCCGGCTTTGGCAAGGGCGCGATGAGCACCAAGGACGGCGAGCCGCTCGACCTGGAAAGCGCCGAAGACTTCTACCTGCGCGGCATGTGCAACATCGCCTACCAGGCCGGCAAGCCCGTGCCTGAAGCCAGCGACGACGACATCGCCCTGACAGGCGTCACCCGCTGGATGCCCGAAGTGGAAAAGCGCCTCAAGCCCGAGGAAGTGCGCCGCGTGGCCATGGTGATGAGCCGCGGCGGGCGCTTCGACAAGATCGAAGACGCCTGGAAGGGCGAGCAGATCAAGGCCGCCTACAAGTTCCCCGTGCAGCTGTGGCACGAGGGCCTGGCCAAGATGCGCCACTCCATGACCGGCGAGCGCTACGTGGGCTGCCCCACCTGGTTCCCCACCCGCTTTGCCGACGGCAGCAGCATGCGCGAACGCTTCACCGAGCAGGACTGGCCGCTGACCATGAGCAGCTACAAGTCCAACCTGATGAGCAGCATGTCGATCGCCGCCAGCCGTCTGCGCCAGGTGCACCCGCACAACCCCATCAGCCTGAACAAGGACGATGCGGCCAAGCTGGGTATCGCCAACGGCGACCGCATCGAGGTCAGCACCCCCGGCGCCAAGCTGCAGGGCGTGGCCCTGGTGCGCAGCGGCATCGCCCAGGGCGCCCTGGCCATCGAGTACGGCTACGGCCACAAGCAGCTGGGCGCCGCCGTTCACACCGTGGACGGCAAGCCCATGGCCCACAACCCGCAGCACGGCAACGGCGTAAACCTGAACGCGCTGGGCTTTGCCGATCCCACCCGTCCCGCCAAGGACAACGTGTGGATCGACTGGGTGTCGGGGGCCGTGGTGCGGCAGGGGTTGCCGGTGAAGGTGCGGAAGGTGTGATGCCTGCCGGGTGCTGAGCACCGGGCGCTTGCGGGCGCAGGTGCTCTTGAATGTAAAAGCTCATCGCAACTGCGATGGGCTTTTTTTATCAGCGGCGGCTTTCGACCCTGAGCCGCCGTCCGATCTGTAACGAGCAACGGCTGCTTTGCAGCGGTTGCTGTCGGTCGCGGCCGTGACCTGAGTTCACGGTGCCTGGCACAAAGCTGTCATTGGCTCACCCAGCAGCGCGGCAGCATCGATGACCGGTATCGAGGGAGCTGCAGTCATGGTCTAGCACACGTCTCCCCATGAACGGGCACGACCCTACGCCTACCTGCGCGATGTCATGGCACGCCTGCCCATGCAGCCCGCCACCCAGATCGGCGAGCTGCTGCCATACCGCTGGCAGTCAGCCTGACAGCGCATATTCAGATACACGACCGCGCCCCGCAGTCAAGATGGGATCGCCGCGCGATTACGGGCGTCCTACAACCCTTAACTTAAGTCGGCCTACAGGCGAACAGTTGCCCCTCGGTCCCATGCCCCACGGCTGCATGGAATCCAAGTTCCATACCTAGGCAATTTTCTGACTTACGCTATGCGCCAAACCCAGGAAGGTCGAGATCAGAGGAGCTTGATGCCGCTCCTTTCTACAGATGAAGTGCACCTGTGTCGCCATGCTGGTGTCTGAAATAGTTAACTTAACAAGGCGAGGATCCGGCCTGTAGGCTGTTTCCGCCACGACGCCTAGGCCCAGCCCCTCCGCCACCGCCTCTCGAACGGACTCGCGGCTGCCCATCTCCAGAGCCACCTGCACCTCGACGCCTCGCTCCTTTAGTTCTTGTTCAAACACGCGTCTGGTCGTCGATCCTTCCTCTCGGATGACGAACCTCTGACCCTGCAGATCACGCAGTTTGAGAGTGGCCCGTTGCGCGAGTGGGTGTTGGGTGTTGCCGAATATCACCAATCGCTGGGTACGGTAAGCCGCGCCAAATAGATCTGGGTGAGCGACGTGATTGAGCACCATGCCCACGTCTCCCTGGTAGTCAAGAATCTTTTCAGTGATGGTTCGCGAGTCGCCTACGCCAACAGCCACGTTGACCTGGGGGAACTGTTTCATGAACAGCTTCAACACGGGCAGCACGTTGTGCGGCCCGATGGCATGGATGACCAGTCGCCCTACGTATTGATTTTTCGCAGCAGCGAGCAGTGCGTGCGCATCTTCCTCGCCACTGAAGGTACGCCGGGTGTAGTCCAACAGAGTGCGTCCAAAGGACGTGAGTTCAAGCCGCCGCCCGCGCCGATGAAAAAGCTCCACGCCGAAGTCGACCTCCAGGCGCTGTATGTGTGAAGAAACAGTCGGTTGTTGAATAGCGAGCACTCTCGCGGCAGCGGTCATGCTGCCGGCTCGGGCCGTTGCGTCAAAGGCCTTCAAGGCTGCGAGGAGGCTGAGTCCAGACATTGATGTGATCTATGGGTGCCCTCATTTTTAGGGATGAAAGTTTCATATTCATGACACCTTGGTCACCCAGACTTGAGCTGTGCTTCCACTGAAGCTGTTTCTTCCAGAACCTCCTCTTTCCCGAGAGATACCTCTGACCACTTGAGTCCTGGTGTGCGTCTAGCGCACCACAACAAATGAAACCGAGCTATGAAAACTGCAATTCGCGAGAGCTATCTGAGCTTGCGGGGTATCACGGTGACCTATGCCGATGGTCACACGGCGCTTGCGCCCACCTCGCTGGAGGTACAGCATGGCGCGTTCCTTGTGCTGCTGGGCGCGTCGGGCGCGGGAAAGTCAACGCTGCTGCGCAGCATCAATGGCTTGGTTAGCCCCACAGACGGAGAGGTGTCGGTGGCCGATCTGCCGGGCGGCACCGTCTCAAAACGCAACCTTCTTGAGCATCGGCGCCACTGCGGCATGGTGTTCCAGCAGCACCACCTGATCGGGCGGCAAAGCGTGCTGGCCAATGTGTTGATGGGCAAGCTCGCCACCCGCGGATCTCTGGCGTCGTTGTGGCCTTGGAGCAAGGCTGACAAGCTGGAGGCGCTGGCGGCCATTGACCGCGTAGGCCTGCTTGAGAAAGCCCTAGCACGGGCAGACACCTTGTCTGGTGGGCAACAACAACGCATTGGCATTGCGCGTGCCTTGGTGCAAAAGCCCCGCCTGCTGCTGGCCGATGAGCCGGTGGCCAGCCTCGACCCGGCGACCGCGCAGAGTGTGTTGACCCTGCTTCACGACATCTGCAAGAAAGACCGACTCACGGCCATCGTGACTCTGCATCAAGTCAACCTCGCGCGCATGTTCGCCGACCGCATTGTGGGCCTTCGCCAGGGCCAGGTGGTGTTCGACGGGACAGCAGCGCAGTTGACGGAAGAAGCCCAGTCTGCCCTGTACGCGAAGTCGTCACCTGCCAACATGGGCAGTCAATTTGATTCCCCCTCTCAATCCAAGGAGTTTTTACCGTGCTGAATCGCCGCCGTTTCCAATTTATCGCTGCCGCCACTTTGGCCGCCCTGTTGCCACTTGGCGCCCATGCCGAGGGCAAAAATCCTTCCAAGCTTCGCGTTGCACTGTTGCCGGACGAAAACGCCGCCACCATCATTCAGAACGCACAGCCTCTGAAGCGGTACCTGGAACAGACCCTGAAGAAGGAAATAGAGATTACGGTGACTACGGACTACTCGTCGATGATTGAAGCCATGCGCTTTGGCCGCATCGAGGTGGCCTACTTTGGACCGTTCTCTTACGTGCTGGCCAAGTCCAAGGCGCCCAACATTGAGCCTTTTGCCGTTGGCGTGGAGCGCGGCTCTCCGACCTACCAGTCGGTTCTCATTGCCACGGCGGGCGGCCCGGTCAAGACCCTGGCTGACGTTCGTGGAAAGCCTTTTGGCTTTGGCGATCAGGCTTCGACGTCCGGTCACCTTGTACCGCGCGCGCACTTGCTTAAAAACCACCAACTGAACGGCGAGACTGACTACCGCCCCGTTCACCTGGGCACGCACGATGCCGTGGCCCGAGCTGTTCAGGCAGGGCAGGTTCCCGCCGGCGCTCTGTCAAAAACCATTCTGGACAACCTCATCGCAAAGGGCATGGTGGATGCCAACAAGATTGTGCAACTTGAACTGTCGGCACCCATTCCGAACTATCCCATTGCGATGCAAGGTAATCTCACGCCGGAGCTCAAGGAAGCCATCCGAGCCGCCTTTCTTCAGATGAAGGACGCCGAGATTCTCAAGTTATTCCGTGTGCAGGCCTTTGCCGCGACCGATGACAAGGCCTACGACGTTCTGCGTGACACCGCACAAATTCTCAAGCTTGATCTGGGACGCATGAAATGACATCGGTAGCCTTGGAATCCATCATTGCCATTGACGGACAGCGGCGACTCAGACGGCTGGGCGCAGCCTGCGTAGTCCTGCTCGTTTGCACGCTGGCATTGTTTGTCACCGGTTTCTTTGACGCGCAGCGTTTCATCGAAGGGGCTCCTGCCATTCAGCAGTTGGCCTCTGAGATGGTGCCGCCCAACTTCGCTCGCTGGGAGCAATGGGTCATTCCACTGCGCGACACCTTGGCCATGTCGATTGCGGGAACGGCCTTGACCGTTCTGGCGTCCTTACCACTCGCGTTGATTGCGGCGCCCAATACAGCGCCGAATAGGGTGGTGGGACGAATTGCCCGAACCATCCTGGCCGCATTTCGGTCTGTGCCTGAAATTATCCTGGGCATTCTGTTCGTCGCGGCCGTTGGTTTCGGCGCTCTGCCGGGTGTGCTGGCGTTGGCCTTGCATTCCACCGGTATGGTGGCCAAGTTCTTCGCCGAGGCCATCGAGCATGTGGACCCCAAGCCCCTGGAGGCCGCTAAGGCCGCGGGCGCAAGCCGGTTTCAGGTCATCACCCATGCTGTGTTACCGCAGGTTTTGCCCCAGTTGGCGGACATCACCATCTACCGATGGGAATATCACTTTCGCGCATCGGCAGTGATGGGCATCGTGGGTGCGGGCGGCATTGGCTTCGAACTCATGGCAGCTCTGCGCCTGATCAAGTACGACGAAGTCTCCGCCATTTTGCTGTCCATCCTCATATGCGTGCTCGTGGTCGACGGCATTGGGTCGGCGCTTCGCAAACATCTGAAATAGAAAGAGAGAGGAAGGTAATGATGCCGAAAATTGTGGTGACGCAGCCCATCCATGAAGAGGTACTGGCGCGTCTTATGCAGGTTGGTGAAGTGGTGATGAATCCCGGTCCTGAGCCGTGGAGCGAGGCCGAGCTCCACCGTCATCTGAAGGATGCCGACGCAATGATGGCTTTCATGCCTGACCGGGTAGATCAGCGAACCCTGTTGCACGCTCCCAGGCTCAAGACCATCGCTTGCGCCCTGAAGGGGTATGACAACTTTGACCTCAAGGCATGTGCGCAAGCCGGTGTCAGCGTGAGCTTCGTTCCTGACCTGCTCACAGAACCCACGGCAGAACTCGCCATTGGGCTGGCCATCGCCGCCGCGCGCCATGTGCTGGCAGGTGACGTCAGTGTTCGCAAGAGCTACGCAGGATGGCGTCCCCAGCTGTACGGAATGGGGTTGCACGGCTCGATAGTGGCGGTCGTCGGACTTGGCGCCGTTGGGCGGGCCATTGTGGACCGTCTCTGTGGCTTCGGGTGCGCTCAACTGCTGGGCGTGGACCCGCATGGTGATGACGAACGCCTGACCATGGTGAGCCTGGGTGAGGCCCTGTCGCAATCCGACTATGTCATTCTGGCCGTTCCGCTGCTGGACGTAACGCGTCACCTCGTCAATGACACCATGCTTGAAGGTGTTCGGCGGGGGCAGATCCTGGTCAACATTGGGCGAGGCTCGGTTGTGGACGAGGCTGCCGTGGCACGGGCGCTCAAGGACGAGCGCCTGGGTGCATACGCCGCCGATGTCTATGAGATGGAGGACTGGCTGCTTGCAGATCGCCCTCGCCAGATTCATCCGGAACTCTTGCAACACCCCTCCACGGTTTTCACACCCCACATTGGTTCGGCGGTGAAGAAGGTTCGCCGAGCCATCGAGTTGCAGGCTGCTGAAAATTTGCTACTCGCGCTGAGTGGGAGCGAGCCGCTTGCACACTACGAGGCATCGCACTGAGCGGCTCATGTGGCAGCTTCGCACTGCTCGGTGCAGCCATGAGGTCACCACACCAGAGAATGCTTTTGGACGTTCTATGGTTCTGGCCGATCTAATTCTTTGAGAAGACCTTGGCTACGTGTTTCGGACCCGCGGGCCAACTGCGGATGCTCTTCGCAATGGTTCCGATAAGCCGTGCCGCCAAGTATCCGGGGTGGGATTCCCCCGGTTTCTCGGACGGTTTTCTGGGATCGTTGCCTACATCAACACCGACCGCAGCGGGTCGGGAGAACCAATTCATCCTTGGTGTGATCAGTTGCTCCTGCTACCTTGCCCGGCTCGCATCAATAGAGTGACCGGTCTGAGCAACAAAGCGGTCGCTTGAGACCCTGCTCGGCCAATGACCAGTTGCGCAACACGCGAACTTTCAGGCGTTAGGTTCGAGTGTCGGAGATCAGCCTGAAGCAGCCAGCCCAGCAGGCGTTGCGACCGGCCCCTTCTGGCCGCAAGCTGCCCCACAGCCTTTGAAGCGCGGTCTTTGCTCAGCGCCTTCTGAGCATTTCACTGAAAAATCAGCTTTCCCTTCAAGCCGATTCGGGGAATTAAATCCTGCCGGCCTATCAGTTAAATAGGCCGCTAAGGCGCTTTAGATAAGCGCTAGCAGCTACCAAATTCATAGCATCCAGCGCCTTTCGGTATCACGGGCACGCGTGCTGCCCCACCTCCGAACCCAGCCCCTCACCCCACCTGCCACCACCGTGGCAACAACGCGCGCACCTCTGCACGCTGAAAGCGGTCGTCCATCAGCACCACCACGCCCCGGTCCTGTTCGGTGCGGATCACGCGGCCGGCGGCCTGCACCACCTTGCGCAGGCCGGGGTAGAGGTAGGTGCAGGCATAGCCCTGGCCGGGGCCCATCACCTCGTCCAGCGCACATTGCATGGCGTCGTTCACCGCGTTCACCTGCGGCAGGCCCAGCGTGGCGATGAAGGCGCCGATGAGGCGGGTGCCCGGCAGGTCCACGCCTTCGGCAAAGGCGCCGCCCAGCACGGCCAGGCCCACGCCCTGGCCGCCCTCGGTGAAGCGGGCGAGGAAGGCGGCGCGGCTGGCATCGTCCATCTCGCGCGTTTGCTGCCATTGGGGCACCTGCGGGTGGCGCTGGGCCAGGGTGGCGGCCAGGCGCTGCAAGTAGTCGAAGCTGCTGGCAAAGCACAGGTAGTTGCCGGGCTGGTGCGCGTACTGCGCGGCCACCAGATCGGCGATGGGGGCGAGCGAGGCCTCGCGGTCGCGCCAGCGGGTGGAGATGTGCGGGGCCACGCGCACCTGCAGCTGGTGGGCGGCAAAGGGGGCGGCCACGTCCAGCCAGACGGTGTCGGGCGGCAGGCCCAGCAGGTCGCGGTAGAACTGCGGCGGGCTGAGCGTGCCCGAGAACAGCACCGTGGCCTGCGCTGCCGCGTGGCGCGCCGCCAGGTGCGGTGCGGGCATGACGTTGCGGATGCTCAGCGTGGTGGCGGGTGTGCGGGCCCGGCCGCTGCGGCTGCGCGGTGGCGTGGCGGTGTGCTGCAGGTCGAACAGCGCATGCGGGCCGAACTGCTCGGCCAGGGCCTGGAAGTGCAGCAGCGACCAGTAGAACGCCAGCACCGCGTCGCCCGGCGGCAGGGGCTGGTCGGCCTGGGCCTCGGCCATGGCGCCCACGGCGCGCTGCACGGCGCCCAGCAGCGCGGGCGGCACGGTGGCGTGGGCCTGGTAAGTGGGCGTGGCGGCGAGGGGGTGCGCGGGTGCGGTGGCGCCGGTGTGCAGTGCGCCGGGTGCGCCCGGCGTGTCAGCGTCCTCTACGCTCTGGCCCAGGGTCTTGCTCAGCGCGTTCCACTGGCGGTGCAAGGCGTCGAGCGCCTTCTTGACGGGACCGGTGGCGGTCTGGCGTGCGGCGGCCAGCTCGAAGGGCGAGAGCGGCGCCGTGTACATGCTGCGTGCGCGCTCCAGCAGGTTGTGGGCTTCGTCCACCAGCACGGCCACGCGCCAGCCCTGCTGCTGCGTGAGGGCGTACAGCATGGCGGCGCTGTCGTAGTAGTAGTGGTAGTCGGCCACCACCACGTCGGCCCAGCGCACCAGCTCTTGCGACAGGTAGTAGGGGCAGATGCCGTGCTGCAGCGCCACGCTGCGCACGGCGGGTGCATCCCACGGCGCGGGCTGCTGCACGGCGGCGGCGCGGGCGGCGGGCAGCCGGTCAAAGAAGCCGCGCGCCAGCGGGCAGGCATCGCCATGGCAGGCGCTGCCGGGGTGTTCGCAGGTCTTGTCGCGCGCGTGCAGGTCCAGCACGCGCAGCGGCGTGCCGGGCGCGTGGGGTGCCAGCGCGCCCTGCAACTGGGCCAGCGCGTGCAGCGCCGGGCCGTGGCCCGTGCCCTTGGCGGTGAGGAAAAACAGCTTGTCCAGGCCACTGGGCAAGCGTGACGCGCTCTCTTTTTTGATGGCTTCCTTGTCCCCTCTGGCCACCGCATCGGCGGCGGCGCCGGATGCGGCAGCGGCCGGAGCCGGCCTGCCCTGCCCTTGCGTGGTCATCGCCGGGGGTACCGTGGCCGGGGGCGCCATAGCCTTGAGCAGCGGGAACAGCGTGCCCAGGGTCTTGCCGATGCCGGTGGGCGCCTGGGCCAGCAGGCAACGCCCGGCGGGGGCGCTGGCGCCCTCTGCGTTGGGGTGTGCGGTGCGGTACACGGCCACGGCCAGCTCGCGCTGCCCGGCGCGGAATGCGGGCAGCGGAAAGCGCAGCCGCACCAGGGCGGCGTTGCGCTGCTGGCGGTGCGCGGCCTCGCTGTGCGCCCAGGCCAGATAGCGCTGGCACTGCGTGGCAAAGAACGCCTGCAGCGCGGCGGCGGTGTGTTCCTGCACCAGCACGGTCTCGGCATGGGTGGTGGCGTGCACGTAGACCAGCGCAAGCTTGAGCCCCGCCAACCCGCGCGCCTGGCACAGCAGGTGGCCGTACACCTGGGCCTGGGCCCAGTGCAGCGCGCGGTGGTGGGGGCGCACGCTGTCCAGCGTGCCGCGGTAGGTCTTGATTTCTTCGAGCTGCCCCAGCGCCGCGTTCCAGCCATCGGCGCGGCCGCGCACCATCAGGTGGTCGTACGTGCCGCTCAGCGGCACTTCGGCCTCGTAGCCTGCGCCGCGGCGCTGCTGCACCGCACGGTGGCCTTCCATGCCTTCGAGCGCGCTGGGGGCGGGGGTGAAGCGCAGGTCCAGGTCACCCGTGCGGGCCGTGAACTCGCACAGCGCGCGCACGGCCACCACGTGGGGGCGCGGGGCGGCCGTCATGCCGGGCCGCACCACTGCACGTGGCACACCTGCACCGGAATGCCCTGCGCCACGCAGTAATCCAGCCAGCGGATCTGGTTGTCCTGCAGCTTGTCGCCGGGGGCCTTCACCTCCACCAGCGCATAGCGCTCGGCCCCGGGCGGGCGGCCGGGCCAGAAGCGCACCAGGTCGGGCAGGCCGGTGCGGTTGGCCTGCACGTCGCGCAGCAGCCGGGCGAACAGCCGCTCCAGGTGCGCGGGCGGAATGCAGTCCAGCGCCAGCGCCAGCAGTTCGGCGCTCAACGCGCCCCAGGCCACGAAGGGCGACTGGGTGCCGTGCTTCTCTTCAAAGCGCTGCAGGATGGTGGCGCGGTAGCGGCCGTCGTGCAGTTCGGCCAGGCAGGCGTTGAACAAGGCCTGGCGGCGCGCCACGAAGTCGGGCGCGGCCAGGTCGGCCGGGCCGCTCTGGAAGGGGTGGAAGAACGCGCCCGGCAGCGGCGCAAAGATGGCCGGCCAGCACAGCAGGCCGAACAGGGCGTTGACGAGCGTGTTCTCCACATAAAACACCGGTGCCTCGGCGCAGTGCCAGTGCGCGCGCAGCGCGTGCTCCACCGACTGGGGCGGCGTGGGCGCGGGCAGTTCCACGTCCATGCGCAGCGCAGCCACGGCCGGGGCCAGCGCGGGCCGGCGCGGCCCGCCGCCCTGCCCCAGGCTGCGGCGCAGGCGCGGCAGCATGCGCGCCACGCGCTGGTGTTCTTCTTCACTTTCAGGAGCAGTCAGCGCTTGATGGGCAAGGGCTAGAGCCTGATCGGAGCATTGCATGCGCTCCAGCACGCGGATCTGGCGGTGGCGCGCACCGGGGGCGCTGCTGGCGGCGTAGGCCTGGGCGGCCAGCGGCCAGTCGCGCGCGCGCTCGCAGGCCTGGCCCACGCGCAGCAGGACCCGCGCGCGGCGCTGCTCCAGCCATGGCGTGGCGCTGTGCGCGGCGGCCAGGGCCTGCAGCAGCGCAGCGGCGTCGAAGCCCTCCGCGTCCAGCGCCTGGCGGCAGGCGCTGAGGGCGAGGTAGGTGTCCACATCGGCCTGATGCTGGAAAGCGCGCGAGGCAGCGTCCAGCGGCACGGCCTCGTAGCGGAACACGCCCAGGTCGGCCAGCACGAACTCCGCCCAGCTCTGGTGCAGGTTGCCGAAGAACATGAGCCGCAGCCGCTCGCAGCGCGCGCCCACCGTCACCTGCCACACGGGCTCGTCGGCATGCGGGTGCCAGGCGGCGTAGGGCTGCCGCAGGTCAGCGCGGTCGGCCAGGGCCTGCAGCATCTCGGCCTTGCGCATGGTGGGGTGCAGCGCAGTGCCCTGCAAAATCTGTAGCAGCTCGCGCTTGGTGTGCAAAGCGAACAGCTCCGATAGACCCAGGGGCGCATCGGCGCACAGCCAGCCCCGCGACAGCAACGGCGCGGCAGCGTCGCGCGTGTCGGGAATCTCGTCATAGGCCAGCTTGCTCGCGCGAAACCACGGCCCGCGCCGCATCACCATGCGCACCAGCAGGGCCTGTGCGGCCTGGGGCAGTTGCCGAAAGTCGGTGAGGAACTGCAGGTCGTCCACACCGAGCAGGTCGCCATAGCGCGTGTGCAGCCAGTCCAGCGCACGCTGGAAGTTGTGCAGGTAGTAAAAGCGGTGCGGTGCGGGCGCAGGGCTGGGCTGCGGCATACAAAAGACTGTGCGTTTATACAGTCAATGATACCGGCGCAGCGGGTGCGCCGTTAATGTGGGGATAACGCGCCGTTTCTAGAATGCGGGCTTTTGCCAAGCGGGCCGCATGCACATCCTGATCGTCGAAGACAACGCGCTGGTGGCCAGCGGCATCCAGGCCGGGCTGGAGTTGCACGGCTTCACCAGCGACACCGCGGGCAGCGTGGCGCAGGCGCAGGCCCACATGACTAGTCGCCAGTTCGATGCCTGCGTGCTGGACTTAGGCCTGCCCGATGGCGACGGCATCAGCCTGCTGCGCCAGTGGCGCGCCAAGGGGTTGGCGCTGCCGGTGCTGATCCTTACCGCGCGCAGCACCATCGAGGACAAGGTGGCCGGCTTTCAGACCGGCACCGACGACTACCTGACCAAACCCTTCGACCTGCAGGAGCTGGTGCTGCGCCTGCGCGCCCTGCTGCGCCGCGCGGGCGGGCGCACCAGCGACCTGCTGGCGCTGGGCGACTGCCAGGTCAACATGGCCACCGGCGAAGTCACGCGCAACGGCGTGGCGATAGACATCTCGCGCCGCGAATGGGCTTTGCTGCAGGCCCTGCTGCAGGCGCACGGGCGCGTGCTGAGCGCGGCACAGCTGCATGACAGCCTGTACGGCCTGGACCAGGACGTGGGCAGCAACACCGTGAACGTGCACGTGCACCATCTGCGCAAGAAGCTGGGCGCCGATGTGATCGACACCGTGCGCGGCCTGGGCTTTCGGCTGGGCGCGCGCTACTGCGGCGGTGCGGCATGACGGCACGACCTATGCAAAGCCTGCGGGTTCGGCTGGTGCTGGGCCTGAGCCTGACCATTTGCATGGTCTGGAGCGGCGTGGCGATCTGGCAGTTCACCAACATGCAGCGCGAGCTGCGCACGCTGCTGGACGACCGCCTCATCGCATCGGCCCGGATGGTGGTGGGCATCGTGCAGCAGTTCCAGCAGGCCGAGCTGGCGGCAGCGCCGCGCGCCAGCAACGATGCGCTGCTGTCGGTCATTGGCCGCGATGGCGTGGCCTGCGAGGTGAGCCTGGTGCGCAGCGAAGTGGACATCCTGCCCATCGCGCGCACCAACAACATCCCGGACATGGCCTCTGCCGGCAGCGCGGGCTTTGGCCAGATCACCAAGGGCGGCAAGCAGTGGCGCACCTATGTGCTGGAGGACAAGGGGGTGCGCGTGGCCACCGCCGACCGGCTGGATGTGCGCGACCAATTGGTGCAGACCTTCGTGCGCACGCTGGTGCTGCCCTTCGTGCTGGCGCTTGCCGTCATCCTGCTGCTGACCTGGTGGATGGGCACGCGCAGCCTGCGCCCGCTGCAGCGCCTGCGCGAGGAGCTGGTGCAGCGCCCACCCCACGACCCCACGCCCGTGCAGTCGGGCCGCGACGTCAAGGAACTGGCCCCGCTGGTGGACAGCCTGAACCAGTTGCTGGCGCGCATGGACGCCAGCATGGAACACGAGCGCCGCTGGACCGCCGACGCGGCGCATGAGCTGCGCACGCCGCTCACCGCCATCAAGACCCATGTGCAGGTGGCGCAGTTGACACTTGCCGCGGGCAACAACAACGCCAGCCCCGACAAGGCCGCCAACGCACTGCGCCAAGCGGGCGAAGGCATTGACCACATGCACGCCACGCTGGAGCAACTGCTGCAGCTTGCACGCGTGGAAAGCGCCAGCGCGGGAGAGGCGCGCGCCACCGTGGGCACCGGCATCGCGCAGGCCTTCCGCCTGGCCTGCAGCCAGTCCCTGCAGCGTGCCGAGAACGAGGGCATTCAGTTGCCCTCCCCACCGCTGGACGCGGCAGAAATACCCGCCGACCCGGCAGCCTGGCAGGCAATACAGCTACCGCTGCCCCCCGCGCTGCTGGCCTGCGCCATCACCAACCTGATCGACAACGCGCTGCGCCATCACCAGGGCCCCGCCCCTGTGAGTGCCACGCTGCGCTGGCAAGCCGATGCTGCCGGCCCGGGCACGGTGGAAGTCTGTGTGCGCGACGAAGGCCCCGGCCTGACCCCTGCGGAGTGCGAGCAAGCGCTGCGGCGTTTCTGGCGCAAGTCCAGCTCCTCGCCCGGCAGCGGCCTGGGCCTGACGATCGTGCGCCGCATCGCCGAAAGCGCCCATGGCACGCTGACGCTGGAGCCGGCCCAGCCCGGCCTGCGGGCGCGGCTGTGCCTTCCGGCGCTGGCGGTGACCTCTTCGGCGGCAAAGGACTGACGCCGCCGTGGACCGCGTACTGCACCTGGGCCCACTGGTCCTGCCGTGGATGTTGCTGGTGCTCCTGGGCGCCTGGCAGTTGGGCACGATGGTGCATGAGCGACTGGCCGCACGGCGTGGCCTGACGGGCGGCCCGCATGGCTGGCGGCTGCCCCTGGTCGCACTGATCGCGGCGCGGCTGGGCTTCGTGCTGCGCTATGCGGATCTGTATGCCAGCGCGCCGGTGGCTGTGCTCGACATCCGCGACGGCGGGTGGTCGCCCTGGGCGGGCCTGGGCGCCGCGCTGCTCTATGTCGCGCTGCTGTGGCTGCGCCGCAGCCCATGGCGGCAGAGCGCCACGGCCGGGCTGGCCACATTCGCCGGCGTATGGCTGCTGGGTTGGGGCGTGCTGCAGGCTACGGCACCGCGCGAGCAGGCCGCCCTGCCCTCATGGCAAGGCGTGGCGCTGGATGCGCGCACGGTCGCCCTGCCAGAGCTGAAGGGGCAGCCCGTGGTGGTGAACCTGTGGGCCAGTTGGTGCCCACCCTGCCGGCGCGAGATGCCCGTCATACTGCAGGCGCGCGAGGCGCAGTCGCCCCAGTCACAGGTGCGTTTTCTGTGGGTGAACCAGGGGGAGCCTCCCGAGACAGTCGCCCGGTTTGCGGCGCAGCAGCGCCTGCCGGCCGCCGATGTGCTGCTGGACTCAGCGGGCCAGCTGGGTAGCGCGCTAGGTCACAAAGCCCTGCCCACCACCCTGTTCTATGACCGCCAGGGCCGCCTGGCCGCAGTGCGCGTGGGCGAGCTGTCGGCTGCCACGCTGGCCCAACACCTCGCGCTCATCAGCGGCCACTCCGCCCCTTAGCAACGCGGCCGCTGGCGCAAAGAGGTGCGCCGCCGGCATCACGACACGCCCTGCGGCGCGCCAGCCCCTTTCAGGAACGCATTGATGGGCAGCTGGATATAGGTACGCCCGTCGTCCTGCGCGGGCGGCAGCTTGCCGGCGCGCACATTGACCTGCACCGAAGGCAGGATGAGGGTGGGCATCGCCAGTGTGGCGTCCCGCGCGGTGCGCATCTGCACGAACGCGGCCTCGGTCACGCCCTCGTGCACATGGATGTTGCCGCTGCGTTGCTCTGCCACGGTGCTGACCCAGGCAGGTGCGCGGTTCTCGGGCGGATAGTCGTGGCACATGTGCAGTCGGGTGTGCGCGGGCAGCGCCAGCAGGCGCTGGATGGAGCGGTACAGCGTGGCGGCATCGCCACCCGGAAAGTCCGCGCGGGCCGTACCCACGTCGGGCATGAACAGCGTGTCGCCCACGAACACGTCGTCACCCACGCGGTAGGCCATGTCGGCAGGCGTATGGCCCGGCACATGCAGCGCCGTCAGCTCCAGCCCGCCGACATGGAAGGTCTCGCCGTCCTCGAACAGGTGGTCGAACTGGCTGCCGTCGGGCAGGAAGCTGCGCTCGAAATGGAACACGCTGCGAAAGAGCTGCTGCACCGCGCGGATGTGCGCGCCGATGGCGACCTTGCCGCCGAGGTGGTGGCGTATGTGCTGCGCGCCCGAGAGATGGTCGGCGTGTGCGTGGGTTTCCAGGATCCACTGCACCTGCCAGCCCTGGCGGCGCACGTATTCAATGATGCGGTCCGATGAGGCGCTGGTCAGCGTGCCGGACTTCGGCTCGAAATCCAGCACGGGGTCGATCACGGCCGCTTGGCCGGCGTCGGTGTCTGCGAGCACATAGCTCACGGTGCCCGTCACGGGGTCGAAGAAGGGCTCGATATGCATGGAGGCGTGGGGCATGAAGGTCCTTTCGCAATGAAGACGGAAGTGCCGAAGCAGCACCACCAACCAACAACAGTTTATTTTTTGATATATTATATGAAAACATATTGTCTTGCACCTCCATCATGATTAACGACGCCACGACCCTGGACCTGCCCGCCATGCGCGCCCATGCGGGCGAAGCCGTGACCATGCTCAAGCTGCTGGGCAACGAAGACCGGCTCATGCTGCTGTGCCAGCTGACCGAAGGCGAGCGCACCGTGGGTGAGCTGGAGCAGCTCACCGGCATCGGCCAGCCCACGCTGTCGCAGCAGTTGGGCGTATTGCGCCGCGACGGGCTGGTGCAAACCCGCCGTGAAGGCAAATTCATCTGGTACCAACTGGCGGACGACCGCGCACTGCAGCTGATGCAGGCCATCCATCGCCTTTTCTGCAAGCAAGGAGCTTGATCCCATGACCATCCTCTGGAATTCGTTCACCCCCTGGTCATCGCTGGCCGGCGGCATGCTGATCGGCCTGGCCGCGGCGCTGCTGATCGTGCTGCTGGGGCGCATCGCCGGCATCAGCGGCATCGTGGGCGCACTGCTGCAGCGCAGCAGCTGGGCCAGCGTTGCCAACTGGGGCTGGCGTGCGGCCTTCGTGATCGGCATGGTGGCGGCGCCATTGGTCTGGCAGCTCATCGCCCCCCTGCCCCCCATGGAGATGCCCAGTAACCCGCTGGTCATCGTGCTGGCCGGCCTGCTGGTCGGTTTTGGCACCCGGCTGGGGTCGGGCTGTACCAGCGGCCATGGCGTGTGCGGGCTGTCGCGCCTGTCGCTGCGCTCCCTGGCCGCCACCCTGACCTTCATCGGTGCCGGCGCCGCCACGGTGTTCGTGGTGCGTCACGTGCTGGCCTGACCCCATCTCAAGGAGAAACACCATGGCTTCTGCCATCGCATCACTGCTCGCCGGCCTGATCTTCGGACTGGGCCTGATCCTGTCGGGCATGGGCAATCCCGAAAAAGTACAGAACTTCCTGGACTTCTTCGGCGCATGGGACCCTTCGCTCGCCTTCGTCATGGGGGGCGCCATTTTTGTGGGGCTGGTGGCGTTCACCTGGGCCCGCAAGCGCAAGACCTCGCTGCTGGGAGACCCCATGCAGCTGCCCTCCTCCACCGCGGTGGACAAACGCCTGCTGACCGGCGCGGCGCTGTTCGGCATCGGCTGGGGCCTGGCGGGGTTCTGCCCCGGCCCGGCCGTGATGAACCTGGGGACGCTGCGCGGCGAGGTCTGGCTGTTCGTGGCCGCCATGCTGGCGGGGATGCAGCTGCAACACTTCTGGGATCGCCGCACGCGCTCCTGAAAAAATAGCTGGCAGCGCTTGTCATTGGCCGAATTCATCGCAGTAACGCATTGAAAACCAATACCAGCAAGCGCTATAAGCTCCTTAATTCATAGCGATGCACATGGACTCCCTGTTGTTTCTCCTCACCGCCGCACTGCCGTTGCTGTACCTTGTGCGGCACTGGGCGTGGGCACCTTCCGCCACACGCGCCCATACACGGTTGCGGCAGGAATGGTTTACCGCCATCGCGCAGCACAAGGGCACCGAAGTGCTGGGGGTCCAGACGCTACGCAACTCGCTCATGTCCTGCACCATGACGGCGACCACCGCCACCCTGGCCTTCATGGGCGGGCTCACGCTCACCCAGGGCCACTGGCCGTCGCAGTGGTGGCACCACGGTTTTCCACCGTTGGGCACCGACCAGGGGTTGGCCTTCTGGAACGCGTTCGCCGTGCTGGTGCTGCTGGCACTGGCATTTCTGACCTCGATGCTGGCGGCGCGCAACTACCACCACGCTGGCTTCGTGGTGGGCATGCCCGTGGAGTCCGCTGCGCGCCGGTCATGGCAGACCCTGGGCGAGCGCAGTCTGATGCGCGCGGGCCTGTACTACAGCCAGTCGCTGCGCCTCATGATCTGGGCGGTGCCGCTGGCGCTGTTCTACATCCACAGCCTGCTGGGCGCCGCCGTCGCGGTGGCGCTGTTCGTGTCGATGTGGGGCTGGCTGGACGTGGACCGCTGATGCCCTATTTGCCGCCGCCCAGGCGGTCCATCAAGCCGCCGCGAGAGCTGTCGGGGTTGGCCACTTGGCCGCTGGCGGACTCCACGGCAGTGACAAAGTAGCTCATCGCCTCGACGGCCTTGCTGCGCTCCTCACCGCTGTTGAGCGTCTCATCCACGCTGCGCCCATCGGCGGTGTGAACCCGCACCCAGCTACGCGGCGTATAGGCGATCTGGTCCACCAGCCGCAAGGGCACATCGAACGCCGTGGCGGGGTAGCCCAGCGCAGCGGCCTCGGCGCGCGAACGCGACCGCACGCGCACCGCCTGCCCGCCCCCCAAATGGAAGTCCGCGCCCGTGACCTCCGCCGCCTGATGGGGCAGGCCCACGGTGAGCACCGCCTGCGCCGGCTTCGCCGCGCTCCACGCCGCCGCCAGCACGGGGCACTGGGGCCGGGAGCACGCGGCACTCGCGGGCGCCACCGTCACGGTCTTTTTCCCTTCGGATTCGCCTTGCTGAATCTGCGGCACCAGCGTTTGCTGGCTGGCACAGCCCGCCAACACCAACGCTCCGAACGCACCCGCCCGCCAGAATTTCATGGATTCACTCCCACATAGAAAACCGCATGGTGCCATGCCCGCGGGCGAGATGCGGCAACCCTCGGAATCCTTCATGGGCCCGCTCCCGGAATAAGGCATCCGCGCCGACCGGCTCCGGCGTCGCCATTGCACGCTCTGCGCCAACGCGACGGCACGCGATGCGGCGCGCGGCTTTCACCGAGGCGCGCAGGAGGCGATCCGCCACCACACTGCCGGGCATTACCGCCCCCAGCAGGTCCGCCGACGGATTGCATGGCAGCCACCATGGCCGGGCTTACCACCAGTGCCCACCTTGCTAGGTCAGGGCCTGGATCGTTTGCTGGCCAGCGCATTCACCTGGCAGGCAACGCACTGAGGCCCGCCACCCCGCTCCGCGCATGGCCGCAAGCCGGCCGGCCAAGGAGTTGCGGGTCACGATGTGGGGGGCGTCGCCTCCCTCATGGCTTTGGCGAGCCCATGGTTGCCGCGGGACTCCAGTCCTTGAATCGCGCCCTCGCGGTCTTGCTCGCTGTGGTGCTGGTTCAGCTTGCGCTTTCCTTCCAGTCGCCCGAGACGGATCTCGATGCCCACGATATGCCGCAGTTGCTCATCCAGGTAGTCTGGCGGCGCATCGCCCATCTTCCACGGCTGTGCCTGCCCCGCCTCATGCTGGCGCGTTAGCAAGGCGACCACCCTGCGAACGAATTTCACATCGTCGCGGACATGAATCGTTCCGTGGGCATGGACAACCTCGTAGTTCCAGGTAGGCACGCGCCGATGCGTCTCCTGTTTACCGGGGTACCAGTTGGGAGAGATATAACCTTCGACGCCGCGGAAGACGACAAGCACTTGATCGCCGTCGCGTACCTCGCGCCAGATGGGATTGCCACGCGCCACATGCGCCAGCAGCATGTCGCCATCCAGAAAAAATGGAAGGTGGTTGGCCTCCAAACCGGCGGGAGTGTGTGTCACCAGCATGCCCAGCGCGTTCTCGCGGACGATGCGGTGAAGCTCCCCAATCCGGGACTCGGCGAATTGTGCAGGTAGGTACATAAAGTGCGTGGTGAAAAAAGTTGCCGGAAGCCTTTCAGCCAAGCGCCCGTTTGGCGCCTATCCAAACCCGCTGCGCAAAGGATGGACAGGCCCCTAAGGCTAGCAGCCTCATCGTCAGCACTAACGTGATGAGCGCTTCAAATGTGCGAGCGCCTGTCCAAATCCAGCGACTACGGGGCTAACTGCTCCCGCAAGGTTGCCAATATTTCTTCGGACAGCGCCGGGTTGCCTGCCGCCGTGGCGCGGGCGAGAACCAATGCACCAACCATGCTGCTAAGGGTCGCGATAGTCCGGGTACGCTTGGCCCCGTCATTACCCGGGAGCACGCTCATAAAGCGCTGGATGTTGCGCTCCACCCCCTGTGCAAAAACCTTTGACATCTCAGGCCCCGCTCTTGCAGCATCCGCCGCCAATGCCGCAGCAGGGCAACCCTCTCCAGGGTGATCGCGGTGGTTCACAGAAAGGTAGCCATGCACCAGCGCACGGAGTCTGGTTTCAGGCGCACCTTCCGCCTCCCGAGGCTCCCATCCGTCTAGCGGCGTGATCGTCCACTCAAACGCACGCAGGCACGCCTCGCGCGCGAGCGCATCCTTGGACTCAAAGTGTCGGTACAGCCCGCCGTGCGTCAAGCCTGCATCGCGTGTGATCTCGGCCACGCCCACGCCATCCAGGCCCTTCTCCCGATAAAGGCGCGCAGCGGCTTCCACGATTCCTTCGCGATTCTCGGCGGCCTGTGCTTTGCTCACTTTCATGCATTAGATGATACCCATCATCAAAACTCACTTATGATGACAACGATCATCAATAAATCACGCTCAACGCTTCGCAGGAGCTGGATTTCACAGTGGAAGGTGCAGCATGGATCGTCGGGTCGTCATCACTGGCTTGGGCTTGGTATCTCCTTTGGGGTGCAATGTGGAAGTGGCCTGGCAACGCCTGCTGGCTGGCCAGTCTGGGATCCGCACCCTGGCTGCAGCCGTGGGTGAAGGCACGGGTGTCTCCATCGCTGGACGGGTGCCAAGCCAGGAAGAGGATCCGCAAGCGGGGTGGAACGCCGAAGCTGTCGTCTCGGCGAAGGAGCTACGTCGCATGGACCGCTTCATCGCCTTTGCGTTGGGCGCGGCAGACCAAGCTCTGGCACACGCACGGTGGACCCATCCAAGCGTTGAGCAGCAAGAGCGTGCGGCGACCATCATCGGCTCCGGCGTGGGCGGCTTTAGCACCATCGCAGAAGCGGTGCGCACGACGGATGGCAAGGGGCCGCAGCGCTTGTCGCCTTTCACCGTACCCGCTTTCCTGGCCAATTTGGCGGCCGGACAGGTGTCGATCCGGCACCGGCTGAAGGGTCCGTTGGGTGCTCCGGTGACGGCCTGTGCGGCCAGCATTCAAGCCATTGGCGATGCAGCACGGCTGATCCGCAATGACGAAGCGGATATGGTGCTCTGCGGCGGCAGCGAAGCCACCATTGACCGGGTTGCGCTGGGCAGCTTTGCCGCCGCGAAAGCAGTAACGACCTACAGTGACGGCGATCCCGCAAAGGCTTCGCGCCCCTTTGACCTGGCTCGGAACGGCTTTGTCATGGCCGAGGGTGCGGGCCTGTTGGTGCTGGAGGTCCTGGATCATGCATTGGCGCGTGGTGCCACGCCGCTGGCCGAGATCGTGGGCTACGGCACCTCCGCTGATGCATACCATGTCACCTCCGGGCCGGAGGATGGCTCTGGCGCCGCACGATCAATGCGCGCCGCGTTGCGCCAGGCACAGCTGCAGCCTTGGGATATTCAACGTAAGCGCACGGTCATCCCACCCTTGAGGGCGGCGGCGTAAGCGGCAACGATGGTGTCCACCAAACCAGATAGGTGGACACCATGACCGAAGCCCAGAACAAGACCCGTCGGCGCCACAGCGCCGAGCTCAAGCAGCAGATCCTGGCCGAGTGCGCCCAGCCCGGTGCATCGGTGGCCAGCGTGGCGCTCTCGCACGGCATCAACGCCAACGTCGTGCACAAATGGCGCCGACTGGCCCATGCCCCCAGCACAGATATGCAAGTTCCCACCTTCGTGCCGGTGACGCTGCCTGCGCCCAGCTGTGCGCCGGCCCCAGACATCCGCATCGAGTTGCGCCGTGGCGCTACCAGCATCTCGCTGACCTGGCCGGTCTGCGCGGCCGAGCACTGCGCGGCCTGGATGCGGGACCTGCTCAAGTGATCCGCATCGACGCCCTGTGGCTGGCTACCGAGCCGCTGGACATGCGTGCCGGCACAGACACCGCGCTGGCCCGTGTGGTGGCCGTCTTCGGTGCTGCGCGTCCGCATCACGCCTACCTGTTTGCCAACCGGAGAGCCAGCCGCATGAAGGTGTTGGTGCACGACGGCATTGGGGTGTGGCTGGCGGCGCGGCGCCTGAACAGCGGCAAGTTCGTCTGGCCGCGTGACGGTGCGTTGACCACCACGCTCAGCCGCTCGCAGTTCGACGCTCTGGTGCTCGGGTTGCCTTGGCAGCGCCTGGGCGATGGTGGCCTCATCACCGTGCTCTGAATCTGATCGCTGACATGCGGCCTGCCAATCGGTGCATGTGCCAATGGCGTGGCGTTACCGGCGCTGGCACAGTCATGCCCATGGTCGTAGAGCCGCAATCCCTGGATAGTCTGAGTCCCGAGCAATTGCGCTCGGCGCTGCTGTCCATGCTGCAAGCCGCTGCTGCCAAGGACCAGGAGCTTGCCTTCAAGCAGACCCTCATCGACAAGCTCACGCACGAGAACGCGCTCTTGAAGCGCATGAAGTTCGCCGCCCAATCAGAGCGCTTCAGCCCTGAGCAGAAGAGCCTGCTCGACGACGAGATCGAAGCGGACCTGGCGGCCGTGGCCAGCGAGATCGACGCGCTGGCGCAGACGCAAGCACCGGCCACCCCCGAGAAGAGACAGGCCAAGCGGATGCCCTTGCCGGCGCACCTGCCACGCCGCGAGATCCGCCACGAACCCACGTCCACCACGTGCGCGTGTGGCTGCCAGATGAAACGCGTGGGCGAGGACGTGGCCGAGAAGCTGGACTATGTGCCCGGCGTCTTCAGTGTCGAGCGCCACATCCGCGGCAAGTGGGCCTGCGCCCGGTGCGAGACCATTCAACAAGCGCCGGTCGAGGCGCACGTCATCGACAAAGGTATCCCCACCACCGGCCTGCTGGCCCAGGTGCTGGTGGGCAAGTACGCCGATCACCTGCCGCTGTACCGGCAGGAGGCGATCTTCGGCCGCGCTGGCCTGGCCATCCCTCGCTCGACCCTGGCGCAGTGGGTGGGCACCTGCGGGGTGCGGCTGCAGCCGCTGGTCGATGCCCTGAAGACCGAGATCCTCAGCCACCGGGTGCTACACGCCGATGAGACGCCGGTGGCCATGCTCAAGCCCGGCGATGGCAAGACGCACCGCGCCTACCTCTGGGCCTATGCGCCGGGGGCCTTCGAGAGCATCAAGGCTGTGGTCTACGACTTCTGCGAATCCCGCTCGGGCGAACACGCCCGGCGCTTCCTGGGCCACGGCACCGACAAGGCCTGGAAGGGCTGCCTGACCTGCGACGACTTCAGCGGCTACAAGGCCTTGATCGCCAGCGGCGTGACCGAGGTGGGCTGTCTGGCCCATGCCCGGCGCAAGTTCTTCGACCTGCACGCGGCCAACCAGAGCCAGATCGCCGAGTTCGCCCTGCAGCAGTTCGCCCGGGTCTATGAGATCGAGCGGGACGTCAAAGAGCTGGACACCGAGCAACGGCAAGCCGTTCGGCAGCAGCAGACCCGGCCGATCCTGGACGCTCTTAACGAGTGGATGACGCTGCAACGGCGCCAGGTGCCCGACGGATCAGCAACCGCCAAGGCGCTGGACTACAGCCTGCGGCGCTGGGATGCGCTGACCCGATTCGTGGATGACGGACAACTGCCGGTCGACAACAACTGGATCGAGAACCAGATCCGGCCCATTGCCATCGGTCGTAACAACTGGCTGTTTGCCGGCAGCCTGCGTGCGGGCCAGCGAGCGGCCGCCGTCATGAGCCTGATCCAGTCGGCCCGTATGAACGGGCACGACCCGTATGCCTACCTCAAGGACGTGCTCACGCGACTGCCCACGCACAAGGCCAGCCGCATCGTCGAGCTCCTGCCACACCGCTGGAAACCCGCCGACGCCTGATCACCGGCCTCGGTAGGCCTGGGTTTGCCGGACGCTTACTATTCAACACCTGAATGCGCACGCGACCTCCACTCTCGTGGGAGACCGAGGCGAGTTGGCAGCCATTCGACAAGTGTTTGGAGCCGGCTCTGGCCCATCCATCACAGCCACCAAATCCGCCGTGGGTCACATGCTGGGAGCCGCTGGCGGGGCCGCTGCGATCTTTACCGTATTGGCATTGCGCGACCAAATGGCGCCACCTGTGCTCAACCTAGAACATCCAGATCCATTGGCCGACGGCCTGGATCTGATCGCTGGGAGTGCGCGTGCCCATGCCATAGAGCACGCCATGCTCAACGGATTTGGTTTTGGCGGTGTGAATGCGTCTCTGGTTCTGAAGAGATTTACAGCCTTACCCATATCTTGACCAGAAGCCTCAATAGACAACATCACACATGCCACGTCTATGAGGTTTTGCAGCACGTTGGGTAAGTGCCTCTCCGTCCCCGCGAGCAACGATTGCACTGAATCACCAAAGCCTGGGATGGCGCGCTGAACCCCGTGGCTTGAAGCGTTACCGGGCCGCTCTTCGCGGCCTTTTTGCGCTTGCAGCGCGACAAGCGATCTGATGCACAGCCTGAGGTCTCAAGGGCACGTCCCAAAGACTTCCCGCACATTGCGCAAAAAAAGCCCGCGAGCATGCGCTCGCGGGCGTATCCATTTACGCGAAAACAATCCACAAATCCACAAGGTAGCCACGTAGCCACCTCGTGCGGAACTTCTTCCAAGGTTCCTAGCACAAATTTTGCATAAAGCAAAATTTGGCCAAACGTCAAATAAACCATAACGTGGCCAGATGGCCACTTTATGCCTTACGCCACAGTTCTCCAGAGTGTGGCGGTGTCTTGAGTGGTGGAGCTGGCGGGAATTGAACCCGCGTCCGCAAGCCTTCTTCGGGCAGATCTACATGTTTAGTGCTCTGTTTTGAATCTCACATCTCACATCGCGCAGGCACACGCTACGCAAGATGCCAGCACCCTTGAATCTCATGCCATGCCAAGGTACCCGGCATGCCACCAGCTGATGTAAATTCCCTTGCAGCCTGGAGGCCTTGCGGCCCCCTTGCCCAGCCCATCAGCGTGCTGTTGCAAGGCTCACCGGTATTTAAGCGGCGAGTGCGAAACGTTCGTCGTTTGCAGTTAGTTTAGTGAATGGAGATTTACGAGCGTCACTCAAGCTCGACATGCACCGCTCCGATTCCGAACCCACGTCGAAACCGGGACAGCCCCTTGGATGACTATTTTAGTCCAGGCCCATCAATTTCAAGAGGTCAAGGGGGGAATAAATCTCTGCATCCGCGCCCCAACTCTTCGGGGAGGCGCCCGAGCCAAGATAGCCGTACATGGCCACCACGGTTTTCATGCCTGCAGCTTGCCCTGCCTGAATATCTCTTTCGTCGTCACCGACGTAAATACACTCGTACGGCTCCAGCCCAAGACGCCGTGCAGCCTCCCACAAAGGCTCTGGGTGGGGCTTGGAATACGCAGTGGTGTCTCCACTGACGATGGCCCCCGCATTGGCGAAAAGCGCCACGCGCTGGGCGATGAGCGAGGTAAAACGCTCCACTTTATTGGTCACCACACCCCATTTCAACGGACGATGCTCAAGAGTAGCCACCAATTCCTGGATGCCAGGAAACAATGCCGTTTGATCGTGGATGCATTGCTCGTAGTTGGTGAAAAACTCTTCCCTCAAGCCGGGAAAGTCCGGATGGTCCGGCGTGATACCGAATGCCACCGACAACATACCCCTCGCGCCCGCGCCGGCCAGGGGACGATAGGCCTCCAGCGGCAGCGAAGGGAGCCCGCGGACGGACCGCAACTGGTCCGCAGCAAAGCCCAGGTCAGGCGCACTATCGATCAAGGTGCCATCCAGGTCGAACAACACCCCGCGCACCGCCGTGAAAGACACCTCGCTCATGCAGTGGGTCGCCTGGTAGCGAACAGGTAATTCACATCGGTATCCCCGCTCAGCCAATAGCGGCCGGTTACGGGGTTGTACTGCATGCCGCGCGTATGCAACACATCAAGGCCCGCCTGGCGGCATGCGGATGCCAGCTCACTAGGGCGGATGAATTTGGCGTACTCATGCGTTCCCTGGGGCAGCATCTTGAGCAGGTATTCCGCCCCAACGATCGCCAACGCAAAGGCCTTCGCATTCCGGTTGATCGTAGAGAAGAACACCCATCCGCCTGGCTTGACGAGGCGCGCGCATGCGGCCACGACCGACTGGGGATCGGGCACGTGCTCCAGCATCTCCATGCAGGTGACCGTGTCGAACGACCCAGGACACTCGTTTGCCAACTCCTCGACGCTGATCTCCCGGTACTGTACGCGCGGCGTTTCCGCCTCCAGGGCATGGAGCCGCGCCACGCGCAATGCCTTGGACGCCAGGTCGATCCCCGTGACTTCTGCCCCCTTGCGGGCCATGGAGTCCGACAGAATTCCCCCGCCGCACCCCACGTCGAGAACCTTGCGCCCTTCCAGAGGCGAGAGTTGATTGATCCAATCCAGCCGCAACGGATTGATTTGGTGCAGCGGACGGAATTCGCTGTCGGGGTCCCACCAGCGATGGGCCAGTTCCGAAAACTTGGCCAACTCAGCGGGATCGGCGTTTACAGAAACAGTCATGTTTTCATTGTCCCATCTGCAACGAGCAAGGCATAAAAAAAGCCCCGTTGCCGGGGCTTTTTTGTGACCGATGGATCGATCAGTTGGCGCGGGTACCAACCACTTCGATTTCCACGCGGCGGTTCTTGGCGCGACCTTCCTTGGTCTTGTTGTCCGCCACGGGCTGCTTTTCGCCCTTCCCTTCGGTGTAGACGCGGTTCTTTTCGATGCCCTTGGACACCAAGTAAGCCTTCACGGCTTCAGCGCGACGCACGGACAGCTTCTGGTTGTATGCGTCGGTACCGATGGAGTCGGTGTGACCCACGGCAATGATCACTTCCAGGTTGATGCCCTTGACCTTGGAAACCAGGTCGTCCAACTTGGCCTTGCCTTCGGGCTTGAGGACGGACTTGTCGAAGTCGAAGAAAGCGTCGGCTGCATAGGTCACCTTGCTAGCGATAGCAGGTGCGGGGGCAGGAGCGGCAGGAGCTGCGGCTGCGGGAGCGGGTGCAGCTGCGGGAGCAGGAGCAGCAGCCTTCACCAGAGCGCCGTCGCAACCTTCGGCAGCGGTTGCGGGGGTCCAGTTGGCGTCGCGCCAGCACAGTTCATTCGTGCCGTTCTTCCAGACCAGCTCACCCGAGCCGTTTTGCCAGTTATCGATGACCTTACCGCCGTCTGCCGCCTTCACTTGAGCAACAGCCGAGGTAGCAAGCACAGCAGAGGCCAACAACATCGCCACTTTGTTCAGTTTCTTCATGGTTCTCCTCTTGGGGAAAAAGCCGCAGCCGCGCTGCGAATCAGGGACGTCGTCAGTGACCATCACCAAAAACGTTGAAATGATTGTGCCATACGTAACAAGGCCGGGGCTGCTTTGACGAGGTGCAAACCGTAGGACAAAAGCGCAATCCCAGGGATGTGTTGCTCAGCTACTACAGGGCGTTGCACCTAAAATGGCCGCATCCTGCCGCCACCCCTCCGTCGACATGACCCAGTTTGCCAAAGAAACCCTGCCCATCAGTCTCGAAGAGGAGATGCGGCGCAGTTACCTGGATTACGCAATGAGCGTGATCGTCGGGCGCGCCCTGCCCGACGCGCGGGATGGCCTGAAGCCTGTGCACCGGCGCGTGCTGTTTGCCATGCACGAGCTCAACAACGATTGGAACCGGCCTTATAAGAAGTCCGCCCGTATCGTCGGTGACGTGATCGGTAAGTACCACCCCCACGGCGACAGCGCGGTATACGACACGATCGTGCGCATGGCGCAAGACTTCTCTCTGCGCCACATGCTGGTGGACGGCCAAGGCAACTTCGGCTCAGTGGACGGCGACAGCGCCGCGGCAATGCGCTATACCGAAATCCGCCTGTCAAAAATAGCGCACGAGATGCTGGCGGACATCGACAAGGAAACGGTCGATTTCGGCCCGAACTACGACGGCAGCGAGAAGGAACCGCTGGTGCTGCCGAGCAAGCTGCCCAACCTGCTGGTCAACGGATCGGCCGGCATCGCCGTGGGCATGGCAACCAACATCCCGCCGCACAACCTCAATGAGGTGGTGGATGCCTGCTTGCACCTGCTGCGCCAGCCTGACGCGACGGTGGACGAACTCATGGAGATCATCCCCGCGCCCGACTTCCCCACGGCCGGCATCATCTACGGCATCAACGGGGTCAAGGAAGGCTACCGCACGGGCCGCGGCAAGGTGGTGATGCGCGCCAAGTGCCACTTCGAGGACATCGACAAGGGCCAGCGCCAGGCCATCATCGTTGACGAGCTGCCCTACCAGGTCAACAAGAAGACGCTACAGGAGCGCATGGCCGAGCTGGTGCACGAGAAGAAGCTCGAAGGCATCAGCCACATCCAAGACGAGTCGGACAAATCCGGCATGCGCCTGGTGATCGAACTCAAGCGCGGCGAAGTACCCGAGGTGGTGCTCAACAACCTGTACAAGCAGACCCAGCTGCAAGACACCTTTGGCATGAACATGGTGGCGCTGGTGGATGGCCAGCCCAAGCTGTGCAACCTGAAGGACCTGATCAAGGTCTTCCTGCAGCACCGCCGTGAAGTGGTCACGCGCCGCACGGTGTTCGAGCTGCGCAAGGCCCGCGAGCGCGGCCACGTGCTGGAAGGCCTGGCCGTGGCGCTGGCCAACATCGACGAGTTCATCCGCATCATCCGTGAGTCGCCCACGCCGCCCGTGGCCAAGGCCGAACTGATGGCGCGTTCCTGGGACAGCCAGCTGGTGCGCGAGATGCTCACGCGCACGCGCGCCGATGGCGGCGTGGTCAACGCGGACGACTACCGCCCCGAAGGGCTGGAACGCGAGTTCGGCATGCAGGATGGCGGCCTGTACCGCCTGTCGGACACGCAGGCCCAGGAAATCCTGCAGATGCGCCTGCAGCGCCTGACGGGCCTGGAGCAGGACAAGATCGTGGCCGAGTACAAGGACGTCATGTCGGTCATCGAGGACCTGCTAGACATTCTGGCCAAGCCCGCGCGCGTGTCCACGATCATCGGCGAAGAGCTTTCCACGCTGCGCCAGGAGTTCGGCCAGTCCAAGGTGGGTGCGCGCCGCAGCACCATCGAGCACAGCGCCCAGGACCTGTCCACCGAGGACCTGATCACGCCCACCGACATGGTGGTCACGCTGTCGCACACCGGCTATATCAAGAGCCAGCCACTGTCCGAATACCGCGCGCAAAAGCGCGGCGGGCGCGGCAAGCAGGCGGCGGCGACCAAGGAAGACGACTGGATCGACCAGCTCTTCATTGCCAATACGCACGACTACATCTTGTGCTTCTCCAACCGCGGCCGGCTGTACTGGCTCAAGGTGTGGGAAGTGCCCTCCGGCTCGCGCAACTCGCGAGGGCGCCCCATCGTCAACATGTTCCCGCTGGCCGAGGGCGAAAAAATCAACGTCGTGCTGCCCCTGACGGGCGGCATGCGTACCTTTCCCGCCGACCACTATGTGTTCATGGCGACCAGCATGGGCACGGTGAAGAAGACCGCACTGGACGAGTTCAGCAACCCCCGCAAGGGCGGCATCATCGCGGTGAATTTGGATGATGGCGACTACCTCATCGGCGCGGCGCTGACCGACGGCCAGCACGACGTGATGCTGTTCTCCGACGGCGGCAAGGCCGTGCGCTTCGACGAGAACGACGTGCGGCCGCTGGGCCGCCAGGCGCGCGGCGTGCGCGGCATGATGCTGGAGGACGGCCAGAGCGTGATCGCCATGCTGGTGGCTGAGGATGAGAACCAGAGCGTGCTCACCGCCACCGAGAACGGCTACGGCAAGCGCACGAGCATCGTCGAGTACACCCGCCATGGGCGCGGCACCAAGGGCATGATCGCCATCCAGCAAAGCGAGCGCAACGGCAAGGTCGTGGCCGCCACGCTGGTGCATGCCGACGACGAGATCATGCTGATCACCGATACCGGCGTGCTGGTGCGCACCCGCGTGTCCGAGATCCGCGAACTGGGCCGCGCCACGCAGGGCGTGACGCTGATCTCGCTGGACGAAGGCGCCAAGCTCAGCGGACTGCAGCGCATCGTGGAGAACGACGCGAACGCCGCCGATCTCGATGCAGCCGACGCCCCGCCGCCTGCTGACGCCTGAAACCGCTTCCAAAACGATAGCTGCCAGCGCTTGACTGACAAGCGCTGGCAGCACATTTGACCCATGACCATGAATCGCCCTTACAACTTCTCGGCCGGTCCGGCCGCCATCCCTGAGGAAGTGCTGCAGCAGGCCGCCGCCGAGATGCTGGACTGG
Organism: [Acidovorax] ebreus TPSY; assembly: GCF_000022305.1. Lineage (NCBI taxonomy): Bacteria > Pseudomonadati > Pseudomonadota > Betaproteobacteria > Burkholderiales > Comamonadaceae > Diaphorobacter > [Acidovorax] ebreus. The sequence goes on along the minus strand of NC_011992.1, from coordinate 1,463,082 downwards.
CACGGCAGCGGCATGGGCGTGATGGAGATGAGTCACCGCGGCAAGGAGTTCATCGCGATCTACGAGCAGGCCGAAGCCGACCTGCGCGAGCTGCTGGCGGTGCCGCCGGAGTTCAAGATCCTGTTCATGCAGGGCGGTGGCCTGGCGGAGAACGCCATCGTGCCGCTGAACCTTTCGCGCGCAGCCACCGTGGACTTCGTGGTCACCGGCAGCTGGAGCCAGAAGTCGCGCAAGGAGGCAGCCAAATACGCCGCCGAGGTGCGCACCGCGGCCTCCGGCGAAGAGAGCCAGTTCACCACCCTGCCCGACCCGGCCGGCTGGCAGCTGAGCCGCGGCGCCAGCTACGTGCACATCTGCAGCAACGAGACCATCCACGGCGTGGAATTCCAGGAGCTGCCCGACCTGCGCGCCCTGGGCAGCGATGCGCCACTGGTGATCGATTTCTCCTCGCACGTGGCGTCGCGCCCCGTCGACTGGAGCCGCGTGGGCCTGGCTTTCGGCGGCGCGCAGAAGAATCTGGGCCCGGCAGGCCTGACGCTGGTGGTGGTGCGCGAGGACCTGCTGGGCCACGCCCTGCCCGCCTGCCCCAGCGCCTTCGATTACAAGATCGTGGCCGAGAACCACTCCATGTTCAACACGCCCCCCACCTGGGGCATCTACATGGCGGGCCTCACCTTTCAGTGGCTCAAGCGCCAGCGCGAGGGCGCGGCCAGCGGCGTGGCCGCGATGGAGCAGCGCAACATCGCCAAGGCGCGGCTGCTGTACGACTTCATCGACCAGTCGCAGTTCTACGTGAACAAAGTGGCGGCCAACTGCCGCTCGCGCATGAACATCCCCTTCTTCCTGCGCGATGAGTCGCGCAACGACGCCTTCCTGGCCGGCGCCAAGGAGCGCGGCCTGCTGCAGCTCAAGGGCCACAAGTCCGTGGGCGGCATGCGCGCCAGCATCTACAACGCCATGCCTCTGGCGGGCGTGCAGGCGCTGGTGGACTATCTGCAGGACTTCGAACGCACCGCTGCCTGAAGCCACGGCACGGCCCTTTCATAAAAATGTGAGCTGCGCGCGCTTGATGTATCTGGGTTTGAGATAGTTCCTCCACTCAAACACAGAACAGACAAGCGCAGGCAGCTATCAAATCCATGGCAGACAACGCTTCAAGCCCCACACCCCAGGCCAGCCCCGCGCTGGCCGATCTGCGCGTGCAGATCGATTCGCTGGACCACCAGCTGCTGCAGCTTCTCAACCAGCGCGCCCGCGTGGCCGAGCAGGTGGGCGAGCTGAAGAAGCGCGAGGGCACGCCCTACTTCCGCCCCGACCGCGTCGCCCAGGTGATCGAGAAGATCACCAACGCCAACCCCGGCCCGCTCAAGGGCGCACACGTGTCCGCCATCTGGCGCGAGATCATGTCGGCCTGCCTGGCGCTGGAATCGCCCCAGCGCGTGGCCGTGCTGGGCCCCGAGGGCACGTTCTGCGAGCAGGCAGCCATCGAATACTTCGGCGGCGCGGCCGACCTGATGTACTGCAACAGCTTCGACGAGGTGTTTCACGCCACGGCCGCGGGCAGCGCGCAGTACGGCGTGGTGGGCGTGGAGAACTCCAACGAGGGCGTGGTCACGCGCTCGCTGGACATGTTCCTGCACACCCCCTGCCATGTGGTCGGCGAGGTCAGCCTACTGGTGCGCCACAACCTGCTGCGCTCCACCAACAGCGCCGAGCACATCGAGGCCGTGTTGGCCCATCCCCAGGCGCTGGCACAGTGCCAGGGCTGGCTGTCCAAGCACCTGCCCCACGCCGAGCGCCGGCCCGTGTCCAGCAATGCCGAAGGCGCACGCCTGGCCGCCACCAACCCGGCGTGGGCCGGCATCTCCAGCGAGCGCGCCGCGCAGCAGTTCGGCCTGCATGTGGTGGCCCACGCCATCCAGGACGACGCCTACAACCGCACGCGCTTTGCCGTGATCTGCCTGCCGCACACGCTGGCCACGCCCGCGCCCACGGGGCGGGACTGCACCAGCCTCATCATCTCGGTGCCCAACCGTCCCGGCGCGGTGCACGACCTGCTGGTGCCCTTGAAGAAGCACGGCGTGTCCATGACGCGCTTTGAATCCCGCCCCGCGCGCACCGGACAGTGGGAGTACTACTTCTACATTGACATCGAAGGCCACCCCGCCCAGCCCAACGTGGCTGCCGCGCTGGCCGAGCTGCAGCAGCTGTGCGCCTTCTACAAGGTGCTGGGCACCTACCCCGTTCCGGCGTGAGGGGGCAGCATGTTTGAACAACTGGGACTGATCGGCTGCGGCCTGATGGGCGGCTCCTTCGCCCTGGCATTGAAGAAGGCGGGGCTGGTCAAGCGCGTCGTGGGCTACAGCAAGTCGCCCTCCACCACCGATCGGGCGCGCCAGCTCGGCGTGATTGACGTTGAGGCGCCCTCCGCGCTGCTGGCCGCCGCGGGTGCCGACATCGTGCTGCTGGCCGTTCCCGTGGCCGCGACCGAATCCACCTTGAAGGCCATCAAGCACCTGGTCACGCCGCAGATGCTGCTCATGGACGTGGGCTCCACCAAGGCCGACGTGGTGCAGGCCGCGCGCCGCGCGTTGCGTGACCAGATCGGCTCGTTCGTGCCGGCGCACCCGATCACGGGGCGCGAGGTGTCGGGCGTGGAACATGCCGACGTCGATCTGTACACCGGCCGCCAGGTGATCCTGACCCCCACCGAGCGCACCCTCACCGCCCAGCTGCACCGCGCGGAGGACGTGTGGCGCGCCCTGGGCTGCCACGTGAGCAGCATGTCGCCCGAGGCGCACGACGCCAGCTTCGCGGCCGTGAGCCATCTGCCGCACATGCTCGCGTTCGCCATGATCTCGGGCATCACCGCGCAGCCCAACGCGGACGAACTGCTCGCGCTGGCCGGACCCGGCTTTCGCGACTTCACCCGCATCGCCGCCAGCGACCCCAAGATGTGGCGTGACATCCTGCGCGCCAACCGCGACGAGGTGCTGGCCCAGTCGCGCGTGTTCAAGCAGGCACTGCAGACGCTAGAGGAGGCCATGCAGGCCGACAACGACCAGGCGCTGGAAGACCTCATCACGCTCGCCAGTCACACCCGCGCGCACTGGCGCATGGGCGCGCCCCGCAAGCACAAGGACCACTGATGTTCTCCACCGCGTTCCTCGACCTGCCGCCCCTGGCCAGCGTGCAGGGCAGCGTGCAGCTGCCGGGCTCCAAGAGCATCTCCAACCGCGTGCTGCTGCTGGCCGCGTTGAGCCAGGGCACGACCGAGGTGCGCGACCTGCTGGCCTCCGACGACACGCGCGTGATGCTGGATGCGCTGCGCCAGCTCGGCTGCACGGTCGACGAAGCCGGAGGCGGCACCGTGCGCATCACGGGTTTGGGATCGTCCACGCCGCCCTCGCCCACGCAGCTCTTCATGGGCAACGCCGGCACAGCCATGCGCCCGCTCACCGCGGCACTGGCGCTGCTGGGCGGCGAGTACGAACTGTCGGGCGTGCCGCGCATGCACGAGCGTCCCATTGGCGACCTGGTGGACGCCCTGCGCCAGCTCGGCTGCCGCATCGACTACCTGGGCAACCAAGGCTTTCCACCGCTGCGCATCGCCCACGCGGGCGGCCTGCCGCCGCTGCAGCTGCAGGCGCCGATCCGCGTGCGCGGCGACGTGTCCAGCCAGTTCCTCACCGCGCTGCTGATGGCGCTGCCGCTGGTGGCCCGGCAGCAGGACGTGGTGATCGAAGTCGTGGGTGAGCTGATCTCCAAGCCCTACATCCACATCACGCTGGAGCTGCTGGCGCGCTTTGGCATCGCCGTGCGGCACGAGCAGTGGCAGCGCTTCACCATTCCCGCGGGCAGCCGGTACCAATCGCCGGGGCTGATCCATGTGGAGGCGGATGCATCATCTGCTAGCTATTTCATAGCTGCTGGCGCAATCGCTGCGGGCGCTAACGGCCAAAACGGCATCAAGATCCTGGGCGTCGGATTGGACTCGATCCAGGGCGACATCCGCTTCGTCGAGGCGGCGCAGGCCATGGGCGCACGCGTCACCGGCGGCCCCAACTGGCTGGAGGTGGCCCGCGACACCTGGCCGCTCAAGTCGATCGACCTGGACTGCAATCACATCCCCGATGCAGCGATGACCCTCGCCGTCATGGCGCTGTATGCGCGGGGCACGACCGTATTGCGCAACATCGCAAGCTGGCGCGTCAAGGAAACCGATCGCATTGCCGCCATGACCTGCGAGCTGCGCAAGCTGGGCGCCACGGTGGAGGAAGGCGCGGACTACCTGTGCGTCACGCCACCCGCCCAGTCCGGCGACTGGCGCGCCGCCAGCATCCACACCTACGACGACCACCGCGTGGCCATGTGCTTTTCGCTGGCGGCCTTCAACCCGGCCGGACTGCCCGTGCGCATCGAAGACCCCAAGTGCGTCGCCAAGACCTTCCCGGATTACTTCGAGGCCCTGTTCCAGGTGGCGCAGACCGACGCGGACCGCATCCCCGTGATCTGCATCGACGGCCCGACGGCCTCGGGCAAGGGCACGGTGGCCGCTGCCGTGGCGCGTGCGCTGGGCTACCACTTCCTGGATTCGGGGGCGCTGTACCGCATCACCGCCCTCGCGGCGACCCGTGCGGGCCTGGAGATCAGCCCCGACAACGAGCCGCGCATCGCCGAACTGGCGCGGCAACTGCCCGTGCGCTTCGCGGGCGACCGCATCTGGCTGGGTGAGGAAGACGTCACCGACGCCATCCGCACCGAGCAGGCCGGCATGAACGCCTCGCGCGTGTCGGCGCTGCCGGCGGTGCGCGGCGCCCTGGTCGCGCTGCAGCATGGCTTTCGCCGCCTGCCGGGCCTGGTGGCCGACGGGCGCGACATGGGCACGGTGATCTTCCCGCAGGCACCGCTCAAGGTCTTCCTCACGGCCAGCGCCGCCTGCCGGGCCGAGCGCCGCTATAAGCAGTTGATTTCCAAGGGAATTTCGGCTAATATCGCCGACCTTCGCGCAGACTTGGAAGCGCGGGACGCGCGGGACGCAAACCGCAGTGCCTCGCCCCTGAAGCCCGCGCAGGACGCCCTGGTACTGGACAACTCCGAGCACACGATCGACGAGGCCGTGATGCAGGTGATTGACTGGTGGCAGGCTCGCCAGCCGTTCGGCGCGTAAACGCTGACGGCCGGTACATGGCCCACACGGCCCCCGCCGCGCCCTGACTGCGCACTGGCCGTGTGGTTCTTACAACCTCAACCCCGCGGTGTGATGCCGCACAACCTCCGCAAGCAGTCTTAGAAACGAAGGCAATGGTGCCGTCGGAAACCTGCATGCGGGCAAGGAACTACATGTCTGAATCTTTTGCCGCCCTTTTTGAAGAGTCGTTGACACGCACCGAAATGCGTCCCGGCGAAGTCATCACCGCTGAAGTCGTGCGCGTGGAGCACAACTTCGTCGTGGTGAACGCTGGCCTGAAGTCGGAAGCCTATGTGCCGATCGACGAATTCAAGAACGACCAGGGCGAGATCGAAGTCCAAGTGGGCGACTTCGTGTCCGTGGCCATCGGCTCGATCGAAAACGGCTACGGCGACACCATCCTGTCGCGCGACACCGCAAAGCGTCTGGCCTCCTGGCTGTCGCTGGAGAAGGCGCTGGAATCCGGCGAATTCGTGACCGGCACGACCTCCGGCAAGGTCAAGGGCGGCCTGACGGTGCTGGTCAACGGCATCCGCGCCTTCCTGCCCGGTTCGCTGATCGACACCCGTCCCGTCAAGGACCTGACTCCGTACGAAAACAAGACCCTGGAGTTCAAGGTCATCAAGCTGGACCGCAAGCGCAACAACGTGGTGCTGAGCCGCCGCGCCGTGGTGGAAGCCTCCATGGGCGAAGAGCGCGCCAAGCTGATGGAAACGCTGAAGGAAGGCGCCATCGTCAACGGCGTGGTCAAGAACATCACCGAATACGGTGCGTTCGTGGACCTGGGCGGCATCGACGGCCTGCTGCACATCACCGACATGGCATGGCGCCGCGTGCGCCACCCCTCCGAGGTGGTCACCGCCGGCCAGGAAATCACGGCCAAGATCCTCAAGTTCGACACCGAGAAGAACCGCGTCTCGCTGGGCCTCAAGCAAATGGGCGACGACCCGTGGCTGGGCGTATCGCGCCGCTACCCCTCGGGCACGCGCCTGTTCGGCAAGGTCACGAACATCGCCGACTACGGCGCGTTCGTCGAACTGGAGCCCGGCATCGAAGGCCTGGTGCACGTCTCCGAAATGGACTGGACCAACAAGAACGTGGCTCCTTCCAAGCTCGTGTCGCTGGGTGACGAAGTCGAAGTCATGGTCCTGGAGATCGACGAAGACAAGCGCCGCATCAGCCTGGGCATGAAGCAGTGCAAGGCCAACCCCTGGCAAGAATTCGCGCAGGACACCAAGCGCGGCGACCGCGTCAAGGGCCCGATCAAGTCGATCACCGACTTCGGCGTGTTCGTGGGCCTGGCTGCCGGCATCGACGGCCTGGTGCACCTGTCCGACCTGTCCTGGAACGAGCCCGGCGAATCCGCCGTGCGCAACTACAAGAAGGGCCAGGAAGTCGAGGCGATCGTGCTGGCCGTGGACGTGGACCGCGAGCGTATCTCCCTGGGCATCAAGCAGCTCGACGGCGACCCGTTCACCACCTTCGTGACGGTGAACGACAAGGGCCAGACGGTGACCGGCAAGGTCAAGACCGTGGACGCCCGTGGCGCCGAGATCGATCTGGGCGAAGACATCGTGGGCTACCTGCGCGCCTCGGAAATCTCCCGCGACCGCGTGGAAGATGCCCGCAACGTGCTGAAGGAAGGCGACGAAGTCACGGCCGTGGTGGTGAACGTGGATCGCAAGACCCGCAACATCCAGCTGTCCATCAAGCAAAAGGACATGGTTGACCAACAGGAAGCCATGGCGCACCTGTCGGCCCAGTCCGCGAAGGAAAACGCCGGTACCACCAGCCTGGGCGCCCTGCTGCGCGCCAAGCTGGACAACTCCGACAAGTAATCCGTCGCGGCCTGCCCTGCAGGCGCCGGTGTGCCTCCACCTGCGGGTGGCGGCACACCACACACAGCGGGCGCTCTGGTAGCGCCCGCTGTCACATCAACCTCTGCCCGAATGCCGTCCCATGACCCGATCTGACCTCGTCGAAGAACTGGCTGCCCGCTTTGGGCAGCTCACCCAGCGCGACGCCGAATACGCCGTCAAGACCATTCTGGACGCCGTGAGCGATGCACTGGTGCGCGGGCACCGCATCGAGATCCGCGGCTTTGGCAGCTTCTCGGTCAACCGCCGCCCCCCGCGCATGGGCCGCAATCCGCGCAGCGGCGAGGCGGTGCATATCCCCGAAAAGCGCGTTCCCCACTTCAAGCCCGGCAAGGCACTGCGCGAAACCGTGGACCAGCGCACCGCTGAACTGCAGGGCGTACAGGCGCAATAAAACCATAGCTGTTCACGCTTGCTGGGCAGGCGCTAGAGCCGTTTTTGGCTTGAGGTCAACGGATGGCCTGCCGCCTACCGCTCAGGCCGCTACGCTGCCCGTAGAATCTCGCCACCACTGGGGAGATGCATGAAATACCTCCTGTGGCTGCTCAAGGCAGCCATTTTTTTTACCCTGTTCGCGTTCGCGCTGAACAACCAGCAGGACGCCACGGTGTACTTTTTCTTCGGCACGCAGTGGACGGCACCGGCCGTGCTGATCGTGCTGACGGCCTTCGCGCTCGGCGTGGCCGTGGGCGTGCTGGGCATGGTGCCGCGCTGGTGGCGCCACCGCAGCGCTGCGCGCCGCGCGCACCAGGCCTTGCCGCACCCCGCCGCGCCCGCCCCCGCGTCCCCTGCCGCATCTCCGGCGGCGGTCGACCCCGCCCTGCCGCAGCCGCCCGTCCATGGAATTTGACCTGAGCTGGATCTTCCTGGGGCTGCCGCTGGCCTTCGGGCTGGGGTGGTTCGCCTCGCGTTTCGATCTGCGGCAGATGCGCGAGGAGAACCGCCGCGCACCCAAGGCTTACTTCAAGGGCCTGAACTACCTTCTCAACGAGCAGCAAGACCAGGCCATCGACGCCTTCATCGAGGCGGTGCAGAACGACCCCGACACCACCGAACTGCACTTTGCCCTGGGCAACCTGTTTCGCCGCCGCGGCGAGTACAACCGCGCCGTGCGGGTGCACGAGCACCTGCTGTCGCGCGGCGACCTGAGCCGCGCCGACCGTGAGCGCGCACAGCATGCACTGGCGCTGGACTTCCTCAAGGCAGGCCTGCTCGACCGCGCGGAAGACGCACTGCGCCGCCTGGAGGGCAGCGCCTTCGAGGGCCAGGCACGCATGGCCCTGCTGGCCATTTACGAGCGTTCGCGCGACTGGCCACAGGCGTCCGACATTGCACGGCGCATGCACGATGCGCAGCAGGGCGACTTCAGCACCCGGCTGGCGCACTACCTGTGCGAGCAGGCGCTGGCGCTGGCGGCCCATGGCGAACTGCCCGCCGCCCAGGCGCTGCTGGAGCAGGCCCTGGCCACGGCGCCCCAGGCGCCGCGCGCGCGCATCGAGCTGGCGCGGCTGCAGCAGCGCCAGGGCCAGCCCGAAGCGGCCTTCGACACCCTGCAAGCGCTCGCCCAGGCCGCACCCGCCGCGCTGCCGCTGGCCGCACCGCTGCTGGTGGAAACCGCCACCGCCACGGGACAAGCGCCGCTGGCCCAGGCGCTGCTGCAGCACCACTACGAGGACATGCCATCCCTGGATCTGCTGGAAGCCGTGGTGGCGCTGGAGGCTGCCAACGCGGACACTGCGGCCGTGGGGCGCGAATGGTACGTGCGCCACCTGGAGCGCGAGCCCTCCCTGGTCGCCGCGACGAAATGGCTGGCAGGCGAGACGCTGACCCATGAGCAGTTCCACCCGCAAATCCAGCGCGCGCTGGAGCAGGCGGCAAAGCCGCTCACGCGCTACCGCTGCGCAGCCTGCGGGTTCGAGGCACGCCAGCACTTCTGGCAATGCCCGGGCTGCCAGACCTGGGACAGTTATCCGGCACGGCGCGTCGAGGAACTGTAGCCGTGCGCATGCCTCCGGCCCTGCGGCATGCGAGCGTAGCGCTCGTGCTGCTGCATGCCGCCGTCGCGCTAGCCGGCGTGGACGTGAACCACGCACGCGAAGCGGACCTGGATGGCGTCAGGGGCATTGGGCCTGCGATGTCGTCGCGCATCCTGGCAGAGCGGGCACGCGGGCCCTTCCAGGACTGGAGCGACCTGATCGCACGGGTGAAAGGCATCGGCCCCTCGGCCGCCGCCCGGCTGTCGGCGCAGGGGCTCACCGTCAATGGCGCCGCCTATCCAACCGTAGCAACGCCCGCGGGCGCGCCTGCAGCCTCCGACGCGGGGGTCGGCGACAGCCCCTCCTCACGCTGACACACACTGGTAGCCGCGCGCCATAACGCGCTGGACGGCAGCGTATTCGCCGCCACTTGCTCGGGTTTTCATAGCACGCGGGAAGGGGCGACGCCCTAGAATCAGACGCTGATGCCTCTGACCCTCCTCATTCTTCTTCCCTTTGTGGGCAGCTTGCTGGCGGCCGTGCTGCCCGCGAATGCGCGCAATACCGAGTCCACGCTCGCGGGCCTGGTCGCGCTGTTTTGCACGGTGCAAACGGCGCTGTACTTCCCCCAGATCGCCGAAGCGGGCGTGTTGCGCGAGGAGATCACCTGGTTGCCTGCCCTGGGCCTGAACCTGGTCATCCGCATGGACGGGTTCGCCTGGATGTTCAGCATGCTGGTGTTCGGCATCGGCACGCTGGTGGTGCTGTATGCGCGCTACTACATGTCGCCGGCGGACCCGGTGCCGCGCTTTTTCTCGTTCTTTCTGGCTTTCATGGGCGCCATGGCCGGCGTGGTGCTGTCGGGCAACATCATCCAGCTGGTGTTCTTCTGGGAACTCACCAGCCTGTTCTCGTTCCTGCTCATCGGCTACTGGCACCACCGTGAAGACGCCCGCCGGGGTGCGCGCATGGCCCTCACCGTGACGGGCGCGGGCGGACTGTGCCTGCTGGCCGGCATGCTGGTGCTGGGCCACATCGTGGGCAGCTATGACCTGGACCGCGTGCTGGGCGCAGCCGAGCTGGTGCGCGACCACCCCATGTACCTCACGGCGCTGGTACTGGTGCTGCTGGGGGCGTTCACCAAGAGTGCGCAGTTTCCGTTCCACTTCTGGCTGCCCAACGCCATGGCTGCGCCCACGCCCGTGTCGTCGTACCTGCACTCGGCCACCATGGTGAAGGCGGGCGTCTTCCTGCTGGCACGGCTGTGGCCCGTCATGGGCGGCACCGAGCCGTGGTTCTGGCTGGTGGGCGGCGCGGGCCTGGCCACGCTGCTCATCGGCGGCTACGCGGCCATGTTTCAGAACGACCTCAAGGGCCTGCTGGCGTATTCCACCATCTCGCATCTGGGTCTGATCACGCTGCTGCTGGGCCTCAACAGCCCGCTGGCCGCCGTGGCCGCCGTGTTCCACATCATGAACCACGCCACGTTCAAGGCGTCGCTGTTCATGGCCGCGGGCATCATCGACCACGAAAGCGGCACGCGGGACATACGGCGCCTCTCGGGCCTGCGGCGCATGATGCCCGTCACCGCCACGCTGGCCACGGTCGCCAGCGCCGCCATGGCGGGCGTGCCGCTGCTCAACGGCTTCCTGTCCAAGGAGATGTTCTTCGCGGAGACGGTGTTCTTCGACGCTGCGCCGGCCGTGGCCCAGATACTGCCGATCGCGGCCACCGTCGCGGGCATGTTCAGCGTGGCCTATTCGCTGCGCTTCATCGTCGATGTGTTCTGGGGCCCCCCCGCCACCGATCTGCCGCATGAGCCCCATGAGCCGCCGCACTGGATGCGCGTGCCGGTGGAGTTGCTGGTCTGCGCCTGCCTGGTGGTGGGCGTGCTGCCCGCGTGGTCGATCGGCCAGTACCTGAATGCCGCGGCGCTGCCGGTGGTGGGGGGCGAACTGCCGGCCTTCAGCCTGGCGGTCTGGCACGGCTTCAACACGCCCTTCATGATGAGCCTGGTGGCGCTGGTCGGCGGCACCGCCCTGTACATGGTGTTGCGCTGGGAGCGCAAGCAAGGCCGCATCAACGCCGCCCCACTGATGCACCGCGTCAGCGGACGCGGCGTGTTCGAGGCAGTGCTGGTGCAGATCACGCGCTGGGGGCACAGCGGGCGGCGCCTGCTGTCCACGCGCCGCCTGCAGTGGCAGATGCTGTGGCTGGTGCTCGTCACGCTCGTGGGCGCCGCCATGCCGCTGTACACACGCGGCTTGCAGTTGGGAGATCGGGGCACGCTGCCGCTGTCGCCCGCTTTCGTGCTGATCTGGGCGTTGGGCATGGTCTGCGCCGTGGCCTCGGCCTGGCAGGCCAAGTACCACCGCCTGGCCGCGCTGACACTCATGGGCGGTGCAGGGCTGTGCGTCTGCATCACCTTCCTGTGGTTCTCCGCGCCGGACCTCGCACTCACCCAGCTGGCCGTGGAACTGGTCACCACCATCCTGATCCTGCTGGGCCTGCGCTGGCTGCCCAAGCGCGACGAAAGCCTGCCCGCCTCGCCCGCCAGCGCCGCGCTGGCGCGCACGCGGCGCGTGCGCGACCTGTTGCTGGCCGTCGCCGCGGGCGGCGGCATGGCGTGGCTGGCATTTGCCATGATGAGCCGGCCCTTCGCGCAGAGCACCTCCACGTTCTTCCTGGAGCGCGCCCTCACCGAAGGCGGCGGCACCAACGTGGTCAACGTCATGCTGGTGGACTTCCGCGGGTTCGACACGTTCGGCGAGATCGTGGTGCTGGGCATCGTGGCGCTCACGGTGTATGCGCTGTTGCGGCGCTTTCGCCCCGCGGTGGAGACCATGGACCTGCCCGAGCAGCAGCGCTACCTGCCGGCCGATCTACAGACCGACCTGCTGAACCCGCGCAACGCCACCGACACGGCCGTCGGTTACCTGATGGTGCCCGCGGTGCTGGTGCGGCTGCTGCTGCCGTTCTCGGCCCTGGTGGCCTTCTACCTCTTCATGCGCGGGCACAACCAGCCGGGCGGCGGCTTCGTGGCGGGGCTGGTGTTCTCGGTGGGGCTGGTGCTGCAGTACATCATTTCGGGCACATCGTGGGTCGAGGCACACCTGCCCCTGTATCCGCGGCGCTGGATCGCCTCCGGCCTGCTGCTGGCGCTGGGCACCGGACTGGGCGCCGTGGCGCTGGGCTATCCGTTCCTTACCAGCCACACCGCGCACCTGCACCTGCCGCTGATCGGGGACCTCCACGTGGCCAGCGCCATGTTCTTCGACATGGGCGTGTTCGCGCTCGTCGTCGGCTCCACGCTGCTCATCCTCACTGCCATCGCCCACCAGTCGGTGCGCAGCCACCGTTACCACGCCCGTCTCATGGAAGAAGAACAACAAGCGGCCAGCGAGCAAGCAGCCGTCCCCGCCACACAAGGAGCCGTCTGATGGAAATCGTGCTGGCTCTGTCCATCGGCGTGCTCACGGGCTCGGGCGTCTGGCTGCTGCTGCGCCCCCGCACCTTCCAGGTCATCATGGGCCTGTCGCTGCTGTCGTATGCCGTGAATCTGTTCATCTTCAGCATGGGTCGCCTGGGCCTGGCCGTGGACAAGGAGCCCGTGCTCGTGCCCGGCGTGCCGCAAGACCTGCAGCATTACGCGGACCCCATGCCCCAGGCGCTGGTGCTCACCGCCATCGTGATCGGCTTTGCCATGACCGCACTGTTCCTCGTCGTGCTGCTGGCTTCGCGGGGCATGTCGGGCACCGACCACGTGGACGGCTCGCACTCGCGTGAAACGCAGGAGATGCCATGAGCCGCATCGCGGAGCTGACCTCCCTGCTCATGCCGCACCTGATGCTGGCGCCCATCGGGCTGCCGATGCTCACGGCCGCTTTGCTGCTCACCATGAAGGAAGAGCAGCAGCGCCTGAAGCTGGGCCTGAACATCCTGTCCACCCTGCTCGGGCTGCTGGTGGCCGTGGCGCTGCTGCTGTGGTCGCACGAATCCGGAGCGCCCGCGACCATGGGTGTGTACCTGCCGGGCAACTGGCCGGCGCCGTTCGGCATCGTGCTGGTGCTGGACCGGCTCTCGGCCATGATGCTGCTGCTGACGGGCTTCGTGGCGCTGTGCTCCATCGTGTTCGCCGGTGCGCGCTGGCACCGCGCAGGCGTGCACTATCACACGCTGTTCCAGTTGCAGCTCATGGGGCTGGGGGGCGCCTTCCTCACGGGCGACCTGTTCAACCTGTTCGTCTTCTTCGAGATCCTGCTGGCAGCCTCGTACGGCCTGCTGCTGCACGGCGCCGGCCGCACGCGCGTGCAGGCCGGCCTGCACTACATCGCCATCAACCTGGCGGCGTCCTCGCTGTTCCTGATCGGCGCGTCCATGCTGTACGGCATCACGGGCACGCTCAACATGGCCGACCTGGCGCAAGCCATCCCGCAGGTGTCGGCCGCCGACCGGGGGTTGTTGCACTCGGCGGCTGCCATCCTGGCCACGGCGTTTCTCATCAAGGCGGCTGTGTGGCCCCTGAACTTCTGGCTGGTGCCGGCCTACAGCGCGGCCACGGCGCCCGTGGGTGCGCTGTTCGCCCTGATGACCAAGGTGGGCATCTACACGCTGCTGCGCCTGTGGACGCTGATGTTCAGCAGCGAGGCCGGTCCCTCCTCCCTGTTCGGCAGCCTGTGGCTGATCGGCGGTGGCATGGTCACCATGGCCTTCGGCGCCATCGGCATGATGGCCTCGCAGCGCCTCACCCACCTGGCCGGCCATGCGGCCGTGCTGTCGTCGGGCACGCTGCTGGCGGCGGCAGGCTTCGGGCAAAACGCGCTCACTGCCGGGCTGCTGTACTACCTGCCCAGCTCCACGCTGGCCGTGAGCGCGCTGTTCCTGCTGGCCGACCTGATCGACCGCTGGCGCAACGATGGCGCGTCGCTGGCGCCTTACGAACTGGACGACGTGGCCCCCTTCCTCACCCCCGAGCTTATGCCCACCACCGGCTTGAACCTGGACGAGGACGAGGAAGTGCTGGTCGGCCGCGTCATCCCCGCCGCGGCCGCGTTTCTGGGTCTGGCCTACATGGCCTGCACGCTGGTGATTGCGGGCCTACCGCCGCTGTCCGGCTTCATCGGCAAGTTCGCGATGCTGACGGCGCTGGTAAACCCGCTGGGGCTCGGCTCTTCGGCCGGCACACAGCCCGGCCTGCCGGGCTGGACGTTGATCGCGCTGATGATCGCCACGGGTCTGCTGGCGCTGCTGGCGCTCACGCGCTCGGGCATACGCCACTTCTGGGCCGCGCACGACCGCCCCACGCCCCAGTTGCGCGTGATGGAGGGGCTGCCCATCGCCATACTGCTGGGGGCCTGCGTGGCGCTCACCCTGCAGGCCAACGGCGTGATGCGTTTCACCGAGGCAACGGCCAACGGGCTGCATGCGCCGGGCACGTATGTACGCGCCGTGATGACGGCCGCGCCCATTCCCGGCCCCACCACGACGCCGACGCCTGAGCGCGCGGAAAGCTCTGCCACCACGAAGGCCGCGCCATGATGAAGAAGCTGCTGCCCGCCCCGCTGGTCTCCCTGGGTTTGTTCGTGATGTGGCTGCTGCTCAACCACACCACCAGCATCGGCCACGTCCTGCTGGCACTGGTACTCGCATGGGGCCTGCCGGTGCTGTTCAGCGAATTGCGCCCGCAGAAGGTGCGCGTGCGCCACCTCGGCACGATCATCCGGCTGTGCTTCACGGTGATGGTGGACACCACGCGGTCCAACCTTGCCGTGCTGCGCTTTCTGCTGCTGCCGTCGCAGCGCCGCCACCCGCCGGACTTCGTCAAGATTCCGCTGGAGCTGCGCGACCCCAACGCCCTCGCCGTACTGGCCATGATCGTGTGCATCACCCCTGGCACCTCCTGGGCCGAGCTGTCGCTGGACCGCAGTCTGCTGATGCTGCATGTGCTGGAGGTGGACGATGCGCAGGCCATCATCGACCACGTCAAGGCGAGCTACGAGCGCCCGCTGATGGAGATTTTCGAATGACCGGTTCCGTACTGTCCTGGGCGCTGCCCATCGCCATGTTCCTGCTGGCCGCGGCCATGGTGCTGTGCCTGGTGCGCCTGCTCAAGGGCCCCGCCGCGCAGGACCGCGTGCTGGCGCTGGACTGCATGTACCTCAACGGCATGCTGCTCATGCTGGTACTGGGCATCTACTACGGCAGCACCAACTACTTCGAGGCCGCGATGTTGATCGCACTGCTGGGCTTCGTCAGCTCCACGGCCATGGCCAAGTTCCTGCTGCGCGGGGAGGTGATCGAATGAGCGACGCACTGCCGCTGTGGCTGGACATCGTGCTGTCCGCGCTGGTGCTGTGCGGCGCGGCCATCGCGTTCATGGGGTCACTGGGGCTGCTGCGCCTGGCCACCTACTTCGAGCGCGTGCACGCACCCTCCATCATCGCCACCATGGGCTGCTGGTGCATCATGCATGCCACGCTGGTGTACTTCTCCGTGACGGGCAACGGCCTGGCGCTGCATGCGCTGCTGATTGCCCTGTTCATCGCCATCACCGTGCCCGTGACCAACATCTTCCTGATGCGCGCCGCGCTGTTTCGCGCGCGCCGCGCGGGCGAGAAGGTGCCGCCCAGCCTCAGCCGCGTGGCGGACAGCAGCACGCTCGATTCGTGATTTGCTACTGAAAATATAGCTAACAGCGCTTGACCAGCAAGCGCTAGAGCCTTATTTCACTCAAAACCACTCAGCGGCCACCAAAGCCACCACCGCCCGGCGTGTGGATCTCGAACACATCCCCCGCTTCCATTTGCGCCTGCCCGATGTGCTGCAGCGGCTCTGCCCGGCCGTCCGCACGCACGACGCGGTTGACGCCGGGCATGCCCGGCTGCCCGCCCGCCATGCCGAAGGCGCCGTGCACCCGGCCGTTGGACAGAATGCTCGCGGTCATGGGCTCCAGGAAGCGGATGCGGCGCACGCCGCCGTCGCCGCCCTTCCAGCGGCCGCCGCCGCCCGAACCGGCGCGGATGGCGTAACTCTCCAGCCGCACGGGGAAGCGGAACTCCAGCACCTCCGGATCGGTCAGGCGTGAATTGGTCATGTGCGTCTGCACTACGCTCGTGCCATCAAAGCCCCCCACCAGCGCGCCCGCGTCGTCGAACTGGCCGCCCGCCCCGCTGCCGCCCGAGATGGTCTCGTAATACTGGTAGCGGGCGTTGCCGAAGGTGAAGTTGTTCATCGTGCACTGGCTGGCCGCCGACACGCCCAAGGCGCCCAGCAGCGCGTTGGTGATGCAGCTGGAGGTCTCCACGTTGCCCGCCACCACCGATGCCGGCGGGTTGGGGTTGAGCATGGAGCCCGGCGGAATGATGACCTGCAGGGGCTTGAGACACCCGGCGTTGAGCGGAATGTCGTCCTCCACCAGCGAGCGGAAGACGTAGAGCACCGCGGCCATGCACACCGCCGTGGGCGCATTGAAGTTATTGGACTGCTGCGCGCTGGTGCCGGTGAAGTCGATCACCGCACTGCGCGTGGCCGCGTCGATGCGCACGGCCACGGTGATCTGCGCGCCGTTGTCCAGCGGCAGGGTGAAATGCCCGTCCTGCACGCGCGCGGCCAATCGCGTGATGGCGCGGCGCACGGACTCCTCGGCGTTGTCCTGCACATGCTGCATATAGGCCTGCACCACGCTCAGGCCGAAGTGCTCCACCATGCGGCGCAGCTCCTGCACGCCCTTCTCGTTGGCGGCGATCTGCGCCTTCAGGTCGGCCAGGTTCTGCTGCGGGTTGCGGCTGGGGTACTCGCCACTCTCCAGCAGCGCAATCATCTCGGCCTCGCGCAGCACGCCGGCATCCACCAGCTTCACGTTGTCGATCTGCACGCCCTCTTCCTCGATGCGCGTGGAAAACGGCGGCATCGATCCCGGCGTGGTGCCCCCCACGTCCGCATGGTGGCCGCGGCTGCCCACGTAGAAGGTGGGCTCGGCCGCCTCACCGTGGTCGTCGCCGATGTAGACCGGCGTGATCACGGTGATGTCCGGCAGGTGCGTGCCGCCGTGGTAGGGGTCGTTCAGCACAAACACGTCGCCGCGCCGCATGTGGCCGCGGTTGCGCGCGATCACGGTGCGGATGCTCTCGCCCATGGATCCCAGGTGCACCGGCATGTGCGGCGCGTTGGCAATCAGCTGGCCCTCGGCGTCGAACAGCGCGCAGCTGAAGTCCAGCCGCTCCTTGATGTTCACCGAGTACGCGGTGTTCTGCAGCTGCAGCCCCATCTGCTCGGCAATGTTCATGAACAGGTTGTTGAACACCTCCAGCAGCACCGGGTCCACCTGCGTGCCCGCGGCATGGCGCTGGGCGCGCGGCAGGTGGCGGTGCAACACCAGATGGTCCAGGGACGTGAGCCGTGCCTGCCAGCCTGGCTCTACCACTGTGGTAGCGTTCTTCTCGGCAATGATGGCCGGGCCCTGCAGCAGGTCGCCGGGGCGCATGTCTTCGCGCACCACCAGCGCGGCGTCGTGCCAGGCCGGTGTGCCGTCCGTGCCCACCGTGAACATGCGCACGGTGTCGCGCCGCGGCACTTCGCGCTCGGGCTGCAGATCCTGCGCATGCTCGACCGGCGCATCGCCCGCCACCACGGCTTCCACCGACACCGCCTCCACCATCAGTGCCTTGCCCTGCATGAGGAAGGCAAAACGCTGGCGGTACGCGGCCTCGAAGCCCCGCGTGATGGCCTGGAGGTCGCCAAAGGGCACGGCCAGCGCCGAATCGGTGCCCTCGTAACGCACATGCACTCGCCGACGCACCACGATGTCGCCGCCTGAGAGGCGCTCTTGCGCCATCTCGGCCTCGGCGGCCTCGGCCAGTGCATCCAGCGTGGCCGTGATGCCGGGCAGCGCCTCGGGTGTGAGGCGTGCCTCCACCGCCTTCTCACGCATCACGTTCTGGTCGGCCAGCCCCATGCCGTAGGCCGACAGCACGCCCGCCAGCGGATGCACCAGCACCTGCTGCATGCCCAATGCATCGGCCACCAGGCAGGCGTGCTGGCCGCCCGCGCCGCCAAAGCACTGCAGCGTGTAGTGCGTGACGTCGTAGCCGCGCGCCACGGAGATCTTCTTGATGGCGTTGGCCATCTGCTGCACCGCGATCTGGATGAAGCCATGCGCGCAAGCCTCGGGCGTCAGCGCAGCTGCGCCATCTGCCGCTCCTGCGGTCTGGCCCGCCAGCGCCGCAAAACGCTCGCGCACCACGACCGCGTCCAGCGGCTCGTCGGCGCCATGGCCGAACACACGCGGGAAGTACGCGGGCTGGATCTTGCCCACCATCACGTTGGCATCGGTCACGGCCAGCGGGCCGCCGCGGCGGTAACTGGCGGGACCGGGGTTGGCGCCGGCGCTTTGGGGACCTACGCGGAAACGGGCGCCGTCGAACTCCAGGATGGAACCGCCGCCCGCGGCCACCGTGTGAATGCTCATCATGGGCGCACGCATGCGCACGCCCGCCACCTGGGTCTCGAACTCGCGCTCGAACTCACCCGCAAAATGGCTCACGTCGGTGGACGTGCCGCCCATGTCGAAACCGATCACGCGCACCGGCGGCTGCGTGGCGGCCGCACCGGCCCCTGGCGCTGCCTCGGCCTGCGCCGCAATCTGCGCCGTGCGCGCCATGCCCACGATGCCGCCGGCCGGCCCGGAGAGGATCGCGTCCTTGCCCTGGAAGCGGTGCGCATCCGTGAGCCCGCCCGAGGACTGCATGAAATACAGCGGCACGCCCGGCATCTCGGCCTCCACCTGCTGCACGTAGCGCCGCAGGATGGGCGACAGATACGCGTCCACCACGGTGGTGTCGCCCCGGCTCACGAACTTCATCAGCGGGCTGGTGCCGTGCGAAGTGCTGACCTGCGTGAACCCGGCAGCCAGCGCCAGGCGGGCGGCTGCTTCCTCATGCGCGGGATAGCGGTAGCCGTGCATGAACACGATGGCCACGCTGCGCAAGCCGGCGTCATAAGCGGCCCACAGGCGTTCCTTCAGGTGGTCTTCCTCCAGCGGCTGTACCACCTCGCCGTGCGCGCCCACGCGCTCCTGCGCCTCGATGACGCGGCTGTACAGCAGTTGCGGCAGCACGATGTGCCGATCGAAGATGCGCGGACGGTTCTGGTAGGCGATGCGCAGCGCGTCCTTGAAGCCACGCGTGGTAACCAGCAGCGTGGGCTCCCCCTTGCGTTCCAACAGCGCGTTGGTGGCCACGGTGGTGCCCATCTTCACGCACTCCACCAATTCAGGCGTCACGGCCTCGCCCGGCGCCAGCCCCAGCAGGTGGCGGATGCCCGCCACCGCCGCATCGCGGTACTGCTCGGGGTTCTCGGAGAGCAGCTTGTGCGTCACCAGGCTGCCGTCGGGGCGCCGGCCCACGATATCGGTGAACGTCCCCCCCCGATCCACCCAGAACTGCCAGAGTTTCTTTGCCATACCCGTTTCCTTTGTGTGCCGCGTGTGAAACATTGCGGAGAAAGAACCCACAATTTACCGATAATTTATCTGCAAGCCTGCATGATCCATACCGGATATTCACCACCCCGCCCACGCATATGACCCAACCGCCCGCCGCCACAGGTTCCCGGCTGCTTGACCTGCCACTGGAGCGCACGCTGCACGCCTGGGTACAGCGCTTTGGCGAGCCGCGCTGGCGCGGCTGCCACCTGGAAGGCTGGGTGTTCGAAAGCCAGGCCGCGCGCCTTGCTGCGGCGCAGCAGCTGGCGGCCGCAGGCGTGCATGCCCGCTTTCACAGTGCCTACAAGCCGCTGGTACAGCATTTCATGGACCACGTGGATTGCACCCAGGTGGTGCAGGCCCGCGTGCGCTATCCGCTGGCGGCGCACGGGCCTGCACAGCGCTTTCGGTTGGAGGCCTATCCGCTCGCAGCCCTGCTGGGGGGCGGCATCTTGCACATGGAGCCCCACGACGACGCCAGTGGCGGCTACCACGTGGAACTGGAACTGCGCGACGGCACCCGCACCGTGCAGCACGTGCACGCACCCAACCGCGTACACACCGACATGACGGGCGCCACGGTGCTCTCGCCCACCGGCTGGCTGCGCGTGGGCACACAGGAAGGCGCTGCCGACCTGATCGACACCGCCGTATGCACCGACTACGAGCAGGCCTTCGCCGCGGCGGTGCAGGCGGTGCGCAGTCACGCGTGGCCGGACCATGAGCCGTACTTCGACCGCCTGCTGCTGCGCGTGGACCTGCCGGGCTACGAGCAGCCCGTGGGCGCCACCGGCGAGACCATAAGCACCCTGGAGGCGCTGCACGAGGACCTGTACTTCACGCTGCTGGAGTTCTTCCAACAGCACAGCGGCCGCCCCGTGGGCGACCGCCGGTTGCAGCCCGGGCAGATCGTGCCCGACGTGCGCGTGGGCGACGGCGCTCCGCACGTACAGGTGGACCTGCTGCCCTTCGCGGCGTGCGCCGACGACCTGCCAGCCCACCCAATGGCCCACGCCCCGGACAGTTTGGCGACGCTGGCCGAGTCCCCTGCCCCTGATCGCATCACCCAGACCCTGCACGCCTGGCCCGCGCAACGTTTCAGTGCCCGGTCACGCCAGGGACGCACCGTATGGGGGCAGTACCACGCGGGCACGCAGGCACCGGTGTTCATCAGCGCGGGCCAGCATGCCAACGAGACATCGGGCATCGTGGGCGCGTTGCGCGCCGCCGAAGTGCTGCAGGCGCAACCCGGCGCGCACTTCGCGCTGATCGCGCTAGAGAACCCCGACGGCTACGCTCTGCACCGCGCGCTGAGCGCCCGCCATCCGGGCCACATGCACCATGCCGCGCGCTACACCGCGCTGGGCGACGATGTGGAATACCGCAACCACGCGCCGCTTTACGAGCGCGAGGCCCGCCAGTCCGCGCTGGCGCTGTCGGGCGCGCAACTGCATGTGAACCTGCATGGCTACCCCGCGCATGAGTGGACGCGACCGCTGTCGGGCTATGTGCCGCGTGGATTCGAGCAGTGGATGCTGCCCAAGGGGTTCTTCCTCATCCTGCGCTACCACGCCGGGTGGCAGCAGCCCGCGCGTGCGCTGCTGGAGGCCGTGTGCGCGCGCCTGCGGCAGGTGCCGGGGTTGGCGGATTTCAACGCACGCCAGCGGGCCCTCTACGAGCACCACGCAGGCCCGCTGCCCTTCGAGGTGCTGGATGGCATCGCCTGCATGCAGTCGCAGACGTCGCACGATGCGCCGGTGACGCTGATCACCGAGTTCCCCGACGAGACGGTGCACGGCGACGCCTTCCGCTTTGCGCACACGGTGCAGATGCACACCGCCCTGGCCGCCGTGCAGGCCTGGCAGGACATTGCCACGCATCTGCCATCGCCCGTCGGCACTTCAAGCCAAATAGGCCTCTAGCGCTTTACCGACAAGCGCTAACAGCTATTAAATATATAGCACGTCTCACATGGACGCCGCGGCACGGGCCGCCTGGTCGTACATGCCGGACAGCACGCGCAGCAGGCGCGCCAGCTCGCCAATGTCGCGGTTCAGGCCGTCGTCGGCATTCAGCGCATCGATCAGGCAGCTCTCGCGGATCTCACGGTAGCGCTGCACATGGGCGCGCCCCGCCTCGGTGGCGGCGTAGGTCACGTCCTTGCCGTTCTTGCTGGAGGCCACCACGCCCAGCGCCAGCAGCTTCTTGAGCGAGTAGTTCACCACGTGCGTGTCTTCCACGTTCATGATGAAGCAGATGTCGGCCAGCCGCTTGTCGCGTGCGCGGTGCGTCACATGGTGCAGCACCACCACGTCCAGCGGCGTGAGGTCGCGCAGACCGGCCGCGGCCATGCAGTGCACCACCCAGCGGTGGAACGCATTGCCCGCGACGATGAGGCCGAACTCGAACTCGCTCATCTCCGCACTGCGGTCCGACACCAGATGCGCGGACGACACGATGGGCCCGCGCGCCTTGGCGGCCTTGCCCACCTTGGCAGTGGCAGCGGGGGCCGGGGACTTGGGTCTGGCGGCTGCGGTCATGGTTTCACTCCGAGGACTGCGCCAAAAGCGACAGACGGCATTGGCATGGGATGTGCATGTCGATTGATTGTAGGGAGCAGCCCGATGATTTGCCGGCAATTTATCGACATTCAGGTGAATCACCTAGGCCGTTTCCCTGCGGCCCCCGCTACAGTGAACGCGCTGAGCCCCCTCTCTTCTCAACCCTTGCGGAGACCCCCGAGATGAAGCGTCGAAACCTTGCCGCCGTTGCACTGGCTGCCCTCACCGGCCTGTGCGCCCCCGCCCTGCATGCCCAGACCAAGTGGGACCTGGCCGCCGCCTACCCGGCCACCAATTTCCACACGGAGAACCTGGCGCAGTTCATCAGCGACGTGGACAAGGGGTCAGGAGGCAAGCTCAAGATCACGCTGCATGCCAACGCCGCACTGTTCAAGGCGCCCGAGATCAAGCGCGCCGTGCAGGGCGCGCAGGCGCAGCTCGGCGAGATCCTGCTCGCCAACTTCCAGAACGAATGGCAGATCTTCGGCGTGGACGGCCTGCCCTTCCTGGCCGACAGCTACGACGCGTCGATGAAGCTGTACAAGGCGCAAAAGCCGTTCCTGGAGAAGAAGCTGGCCGAGCAAGGCATGGTGCTGCTGTACGCCGTGGCCTGGCCGCCACAGGGCATCTACACCAAGAAGCCCGTGAACAACGCCGCCGACCTGAAGGGCATCAAGTGGCGCGCCTACAGCCCCGCCACCGCGCGCATCGCCGAGCTGGTGGGCGCGCAGCCGGTGACGGTGCAGGCCGCCGAGTTCTCGCAAGCGCTCGCCACCGGCGTGGTGGAGTCCACCATGACCTCGGGCGCGACGGGCGTGGACAGCAAGCTCTACGAGCACCTCAAGTATTACTACGACACCCAGGCCTGGCTGCCCAAGAACGCGCTCATCATGAACAAGAAGGCGTTCGATGCGCTGGACAAGCCCGTGCAGGAAGCCGTGCTCAAGGCCGCCGCCGACGCGGAGACCCGCGGCTGGGCCGCCAGCCGCCGCGTGAACGAGGACACATTGGCCAAGCTCAAGGCCGAGGGCATGCAGGTAGTGCCGCCCAGCAGCCAGCTGAAGGCCGACATGGCCAAGGTGGGCGACACCATGCTCAAGGAATGGCTGGACAAGGCCGGGCCCGACGGCAAGGCGCTGATCGACGCCTACCGCAAGTAACTCCTCCCCGCCCAGAGAGCCTCCACGCGCCAGACCACGATGCGACGCCTGTTGAACTTCCTCTATGACGGCGCCGCCGCGCTGGCGGCGCTGTGCATGGTGGCGCTTCTGTGCGCCGTGCTGCTGTCCATCGTGAGCCGGCAGCTCAGCTTCCATGTACCGGGCATCGACGCCTATGCGGGCTATCTCATGGCGGCTGCGGGCTTTCTGGCGCTGGCGCATACCCTCAAGCGCGGCGAGCACATCCGCGTGACGCTGGTGCTGAGCGCCCTCAAGGGGCGCGCGCACCAGGCGCTGGAGCTGTTCGCGCTGGCCCTGGGCACGCTGCTGGCCGTGCTGTTCGCGTACTACAGCGTGCGGCTGGCCTGGCAGTCGCATGCGTTCAACGACATCTCCACCAGCAGCGACGCCACGCCGCTGTGGCTGCCGCAGCTGTCCATGGGCGTAGGCGCGATGGTGATGGCGATTGCCTTCGTGGACGAACTGGTGCTGCAGCTCCTGGGCCGGCGCGCGGGCGCCACGCCGGGCGAAGCCCTGCGCAACGAATGACCGGAAGACGCCTTCATGAGTGACCTTGCCATCACCGGCCTGTTGATCCTGTCGCTGTTCCTGATCCTGGGCAGCGGCGTGTGGATCGGGCTCACGCTCTCGGGCGTGGCCTGGATCGGCATGCAATTGTTTTCCTCGCGCCCCGCGGGCGACGCCATGGCGGTGACCATCTGGGGCTCCTCGTCGAGCTGGACGCTCACCGCCCTGCCCCTCTTCATCTGGATGGGCGAGATCCTGTTTCGCACGCGGCTGTCGCAAGACATGTTCAAGGGCCTGGCCCCGTGGGTGCAGGGCCTGCCCGGGCGGCTGCTGCACACCAACGTGGTGGGCTGCACCATCTTTGCCGCCGTGTCGGGGTCCAGCGCCGCCACCTGCGCCACCATCGGCAAGATGACGCTGCCCGAGCTCACGCGCCGCGGCTACCCCGAGAAGATGGTTATCGGCACGCTGGCCGGCGCCAGCACGCTGGGCCTGCTGATCCCGCCCTCAATCATCATGATCGTCTACGGTGTGACGGCCGAGGTATCGATCTCCAAGCTGTTCATTGCCGGCGTGCTGCCCGGGGTGCTGCTGGCCGCGCTGTTCTCGGGCTACATCATGTTCTGGGCATTGCGCCACCCCGACCAGGTCCCAGCGGCCGATCGGCAGATGGGCCTGCTGGACAAGCTGCGCGAATCGCGCGCGCTGATTCCCGTGGTGCTGCTCATCGCCGCGGTGCTGGGCTCCATCTACACGGGCATCGCCACCGCCACCGAAGCCGCGGCCGTGGGCGTGGTGGGCTCGCTGGTGCTGTCCGCGGCGCAGGGGTCGCTGAACTGGGCGAGCTTTCGCGACGCGCTCATGGGCGCCACGCGGCTGTACTGCATGATCGCGCTGATCCTCGCGGGCGCGGCCTTCCTCACGCTGGCCATGGGCTACATCGGCCTGCCACGGCACCTGGCGGAATGGATCTCTTCGCTGGGGCTGAGCCAGGCGCAACTGGTGGTGGCGCTGGCCGTGTTCTACATCGTGCTGGGCTGCTTCCTGGACGGCATCTCCATGGTGGTGCTGACCATGGGCGTGCTGATGCCCACAGTGAGCGCAGCGGGCATCGACCCCATCTGGTTCGGCATCTTCGTCGTGCTGGTGGTGGAGATGGCGCAGATCACCCCACCCGTGGGCTTCAACCTGTTCGTGCTGCAGGGCATGACGGGCAAGCAGCTACCGTGGATCGCCCGCGTGGCCGCTCCCATGTTCCTGCTGATGTGCGCGGCCGTCACGCTGATCTATGTGTTTCCGGGCATCGTGACCTGGCTCCCGCAGCAAATGACGGCGCGCTGACGAGGCCGCCGCCGCTCGGCAGCGCCTCCCTACAATGCGCCGATGTTCCACGTTCTTGCCATCTGCGCCGGTGCCTGCGCCGGCGCGCTCGCGCGCTGGCGGCTGGGCCTGTGGCTCAACACGCAGGGCGCGCTGCTGCCCTGGGGCACGCTCGCGGCCAACCTCATCGGCGGCTACCTCATCGGCCTGTGCCTGGCGCTGTTCCAGGCACTGCCGCAGTTGGACCCGGTCTGGCGCGCGCTGCTCATCACGGGCTTCTTGGGGGCGCTGACCACCTTCTCCACCTTCTCGGCCGAAGTGGTCGGGCTGCTGCAGCAGCAGCGCCTGGCGCAGGCCCTGGGCCTGTGTGCGCTGCATGTGGCCGGCTCGCTGTGCATGACCTGGGCCGGGCTGCACAGCCTGCCCTGGCTGTGGGCGGGCGCGCGGCAAGGCGCTTGATCACTATTAATTTAATAGCTACTAGCGCTTGATGCATAAGCGCTACAGGCCATATTCATTAAAATTCCCTCGCTACACTGCGCACCCCGGCGACTGCCCCACAGACAGCCGCCTCCACTGAAAAATCATCCATGCAAGCCAATACCGACCTTCAAGACAGCCGCCTGGCGCATGCCTGGGCCGAGCTGCACAACTACGCCGTTGCCGGCAATCCGCTGCACGCCGAGGCCTACCGCCTCGCCTTCGCCGACCCCGAGTTCATGCTGCGCCGCGAGACGCGCGGCATCCGTTTTCAACTGGAACTGCTGAAGCCCGACCTGGGCCAGACGGCGCAGGGCATCGAGCACACCGTCGTGGTGTACGGCAGCGCACGCTTCATCTCGCCCGAAGCGGCCGAGCAGCAACTGGCCGATGCACGCGCCAGCGGCGATACCGAGCGCATTGCGCGCGCCGAGCGTGCGGTGAAGAACGCCTATTACTACGACCAGGCCCGCCAGTTCGCGCGCCTGGTGGCCGAGTACAGCGAGAGCCGCCCGCCCGCCGAGCGTCTGTACATCTGCACCGGCGGCGGGCCGGGCATCATGGAGGCGGCCAACCGCGGCGCACACGACGCAGGGGCGCTCAACGTGGGCCTCAACATCTCGTTGCCGCACGAGCAAAGCGGCAACCGTTTCATCTCGCCCTCGCTGTCGTTCAAGTTCCACTATTTCGCGCTGCGCAAAATGCACTTCATGATGCGCGCCAAGGCCCTGGTGCTGTTCCCTGGCGGCTTCGGCACGCTGGACGAACTGTTCGAGGTGCTCACGCTGGTGCAGACGGGCAAGGCCAAGCCCGTGCCCATCGTGCTGTTCGGCGTGGCCTTCTGGAAGAAGCTGATCAACTTCGAGGCGCTCGTGGAGCAAGGCACGATCTCGCCCGAGGACCTCCAGCTGTTCCACTACACCGACGACCCAGCCGAGGCCTGGAGCATCATCCGCACGTTCTACGAACTCTGACCGCGCACCAGCGGCGCGGCGCCCCGTGCGGACCGCCTTGACAGTCCAGGCCTGTCAGGGATGCGGCGGAGGGGCTGGCGCCTCGCCGCGCAGCCGCCAGGCCACGCGCGCACCCAGCCCCACAGTGGCGCCCACGGCCCAGAACAGGCCACTCAGCCCTACCAGCGCGCTCGCGGTGCCAAACAGCAGCGGCATCACCACGCTGGAGCCGTTGATCGCCATCAGCCGCAGACCCAGCGCCTCGCCATGGCGGTGCGCGGGCGTGAGTTGGTGCAGCATGCTCATGATCATGGGCTGCACCGAGCCCAGCGCGAACCCCAGCAGCACCGAGCACGCTCCCAGCGTCACGGCCGTCGGCAGCAGCGGATAGACCGCGAACAGCAGTGCCGTCGCCACCATGGCGCCGGTGACCACGGTGGATTCGCGCAGCCGGTCGGCCACCAGCGGCATGAGCACGCGGATCACCGCGGCGGCAATCGCGAACGCGCCGAGGATGGAGCCGATCACCGAGGCCGACAGCCCCCGCTCATGCCCCAGCAGCGGCACCACGAAGGTGTGCACGTCCCAGCACGACGACAGCAGCCAGTTCACGATGAGCAGCCGCCGAAAGCCGGGCTCGGCCAGCAGGTCCCAGGCCCGCGCGCGCGTGCCGTCCTCCGCGGCCACCACCGGCGGCATCTCCTGCGTGCCGCGCACCCAGAACCAGGTGGCCAACGGCAATACCGCCATGAGCGCGAAGGCCGCGCGAAAGCCCGTGGTCGCGCCCGCCTGTGCACCCGCGTGATCGATCAGCAGCCCCGCGCAGAACGGGCCCACGAAGTTGGACACCGCCGGCCCGATGGCCAGCCAGCTGAAGACCTGGCGCAGCTGCGTGCCGCCGTGCGCGGCGCGGCCCACGTGGCGTTGCAAGGCGATCGTGGCAGCCCCCGTGGCGCCACCGGTGAGCAGTGCCGCAGCGCACAGCACCGCAAACGTCGGCCACACCAGCGCCGCGCCGGCACCCAGGACGGCCGCGACGACCGCGTGGCGCACCGGGCGCTTGAGCCCATGGCGGTCGGCATAGCGCCCCGCGGGCAGCGCCAGGAACACCTGCGTGAGCGCGAACAGCGCCAGCAGCACACCCACGGCCGCCGCGCTGTAGCCCTCGCGCAGCGCCAGCAGCGGCGCGGCCATGCGCATGCCCGCCATGCTGGCGTGGATGCAGATCTGGCCGGCGATCAGCCGCGCGAGCGCCAGGTTCAAGTCACTCGCCTTCGTCTTCGATCAGCAGGTCCGGCAAGGGTGCACCCTCTGCATCGCCCTGCCCCGCCGCCGGCTCCGGCGCGGGCAGCTCCTGCACGCCGCGCAGCTTGCGCTGGATGGCACGTGTGCGCACATCCACCTGCTCGAACTTTTTGGCCGCCGCGTCGATGGACTTGCGCGTAGCCTCCACCACGTCGCCGAACTTGGCGAACTCGGTCTTCACCTGGCCCAGCACGCTCCACACCTCGGACGAGCGCTTCTCGATGGCCAGCGTCTTGAAGCCCATCTGCAAGCTGCTGAGCATGGCCGCCAGATTGGCAGGCCCGGTGATCATCACGCGGCAGTCGTTCTGCACCGCCTCGACCAGCCCGGGGCGGCGCATGACTTCGGCAAACAGCCCTTCGGTGGGCAGGTAGAGCACCGCGAAGTCGGTGGTGTACGGCGGTGCCACGTATTTGCTGAAGATCTTCTTGGCCTCCAGGCGGATGGAGGATTCGAAGGCGTTGCCCGCCGCTGCGATGGCCCCCTTGTCCGCCGTGTCCTGCGCGTCCAGCAGGCGCTGGTAATGCTCCACGGGGTACTTGGAGTCGATGGGCAGCCACACGGGCTGCTCGTCGCTCTTACCCGGCAGGCGGATGGCAAATTCCACCAGATCGTCGCTGCCCGGCATGGTCTTGACGTTGCGGGCGAACTGCTCGGGCGTGAGCACGTTGTCGATGATCGCGCCCAGCTGCATTTCGCCCCAGGTGCCGCGCGTCTTCACGTTGGTCATCACGCGCTTCAGGTCGCCGACGCTGCCGGCCAGCGTCTGCATCTCGCCCAGGCCCTTGTGCACCTGCTCCAGCCGGTCGCTCACCAGCTTGAAGGACTCGCCCAGGCGCTGCTCCAGCGTGGCGTGCAGCTTTTCGTCCACGGTGCGGCGCATCTCCTCCAGCTTGGCGGCGTTGTCGCCCTGGATGGCGGCCAGGCGCTCGTTGAGCGCGCCCCGCAGCGCCTCGGCATTGTTCTGGCTGCTGGCGACCAGGCCGGACAGTTGTTGCCCCATGGACTCCTGCAGGGCGGAGAACTGGCTGCGCAACTGGTGCGTGGTGCCCTCCAGCTGGTCGCGCAGCGCGCCCGACATGGTGCCCAGCTGGCCCTGGATGTCGCCCTTGAGCGAGTCCAGCGTGCCGCGCGTGGTGCCGCTCAGCGCCTCAAAGCGCTCCTGGATGCGCTGGCCGAAGAGCTGCGTGCTCTCGGCCATGGCGTCGCGCGACTTCAGGCTGTCGGCCGCCAGCGCCTGCGCTGTCTGGCTCAGCTCGGCACGAAAGGCGGCCAGCGCATCCGCCTGCTCCTTGCGGGCTACGGCCGCATCGGCGCGCGCCTGCGCCAGGTGTTGCTCCAGACGCGACTGCAGCGCGGCAAACGACGCCTGCAGCTCGCCGCGGCTGGTGCGCGACTCCTGCGCGGCCAGCGCCAGCCGCTCGTCCAGCAGGGCCTGCGTGGTCTGGGTGAACCCGCGCAGTTGCTGGGCCATGGCATCCAGCGCTCCGTCATTCTTGGCCACGGCCAGCTGCGTGGCCTGCACCGCAGATTCCAGTGTCTGCAGGCGCGCCAGCCATTCGAGCGGCAGGTCCACGCGCGGGCGGCGCAACAGCAGCACCGCCAGCAACGCCACGGTGAGCACCAGCAACGCCAGTGCGGCGGTCATTTCGAATGTCATTCTTGAACTATCAAAACAATAGCTGTTAGCGCTTGTCCATCAAGCGCCAGAGGCCAATTTCATTCACACCTTGGCGGGCGTGTTCACGGGAGTGAGGGCACCGCGCCCGTCGAAGAACGCCACCAGGTTGTCCGCCGCCAGTTGCGCCATGGCGAGCCGCGTGGGCACGGTGGCGCTGGCGATGTGCGGGGTGAGCACCACGTTGGGCACCTCCAGCAACGCGGGGTGCACCGCGGGCTCGCCTTCGAACACGTCCAGCCCCGCGGCAGCGATGCGGCGCTCCTTGAGCGCCTGGGCCAGCGCCGCGTCATCAACGATGCCGCCGCGCGCGATGTTGATCAGCGTGGCCGTGGGCTTCATGCGCGCGATCTCGGCCGCGCCGATGGCGTGGTGCGACTCGGGCGTGTAGGGCAGCACCAGCACCAGGTGGTCGGCCTGGGCCAGCAGCTCGTCCTTGCCCACGTAACGCGCCTTGCATTCGGCCTCCAGCGCGGGCGACAGGCGCGAGCGGTTGTGGTAGATCACGTTCATGCCAAAGCCATGCGCCCCACGCTTGGCAATGCCCTGCCCGATGCGGCCCATGCCCAGGATGCCCAGCGTGCTGCCATGCACCTCGCAGCCGGCGAACATGTCGTAGCTCCAGCGCGTCCACTGGCCGGCGCGCAGGTAATGCTCGCTCTCCGTGATGCGCCGCGCCGTGGCCATGAGCAGCGCAAAGCCGAAATCGGCCGTGGTCTCGGTCAGCACGTCGGGCGTGTTGGTGCCCTGCACGCCGGCGGCGGTCATCGCGGCGATGTCGAAGTTGTTGTAGCCCACCGTCATGTTGGCCGCGATGCGCAGCTGCGGGCAGGCGGCCAGCAGCTCGGCGTTCACCGGCTGGGTGCCGGTGAGCAACGCGCCGTCCTTGCCCTGCAGCCGCTCGATGAGCTCGGCCTGCGTCCACAGGTTGTCGTCCTGGTTGGCATACACCTCGAAATGCTGCGTCAGGCGCTCAATGACCTCGGGAAAGATCTTGCGCGCGACGAGGATGTGGGGCTTGGACATGGGAAGTGCTCCTTTCGGTCAGGTGTCGGCAGCCTGAACGCGGGGCCGTGCCGAGGCACCCCGCGGTTCAGGCCCGGGCTCATTGCAACCAGATGAAGGTCATCATGACGAACAGCGGCACCAGGATGCCGCACGACCACAGCATGTAGCCGAAGAAGCTGGGCATCTTCACGCCGCGGTCCTCCGCAATCGCCTTGACCATGAGGTTGGGCGCGTTGCCGATGTAGGTGTTGGCGCCCATGAACACGGCGCCCGCCGAGATGGCGGCCAGCGTGGCGGCATGCGTGGTCATCAGCGTGGCCGCATCGCCGCCGGCCGTGTTGAAGAACACCAGGTAGGTGGGCGCGTTGTCCAGGAACGAGCTGAGCAGGCCGGTGGCCCAGAAATACATCGCCGGATCGGGCGAGCCGTCGGGCCGCGTGACGGCGGAGACGATGGCGCCGAAAGGCCCGTTCACGCCGGCCTTGAGCATGGCAATGACGGGAATGATGGTCAGGAAGATGCCCGCGAACAGCTTGGCCACCTCCTGCATCGGGCCCCAGCCGAACTGGTTGTCCGCATGCACTTGCCGCGGCGTCAGCGCCAGCGATGCCACGGTCACCGCGATCAGCCCCGCATCGCGCACCAGGCCGGGCAGGCCCAGCGGCGTGCCGGCGATCACCCATTCCACGGGCGACTTCCAAATGCCGCTGAGCAGCACCAGCCCCACCACGGCCAGCAGCAGCACGAAGTTGATCTTGCCGTCAAAACCCAGCGCGGCCGGTGCCGAATCGGGGGTGGGATCGGCCGCGCCCAACTCGCCCGCCTGTCGGTAGTACCAGCTGTCCAGCGCATAGAACAGCACCAGCAGCACGCCGATGAGGAACAGCGTTTCCGGAAACACGTGCGCGGCCGTCCAGAAGAAGTCCACGCCCTTGAGGAAGCCCAGGAACAGCGGCGGATCGCCCAGCGGCGTGAGCGAGCCGCCGGCGTTGGAGACGATGAAGATGAAGAACACCACCACGTGCGCCACATGCTTGCGGTTGTCGTTGGCACGGATCAGCGGACGGATCAGCAGCATGGACGCGCCCGTGGTGCCCATGAAGCTGGCCAGCACCGCGCCCACGGCGAGAAAGCCGGCATTCAGGGCCGGGCTGCCGTGCAGGTTGCCCCGGATATAGATACCACCGGCCACGGTGAACAGCGCCGTGAGCAGGATCACGAAGGGCAGGTATTCTGCGACCAGCGCATGCGCGAAGCCCGCCGCCGCCACGCCGGGGCCAAAGACCACGGCAAACGGCACCAGAAACGCCAGCGCCCACGCGGCGGTGACCTTGCCGAAGTGGTGGTGCCAAAACAGCGGCGCCAGCAACGGCAGCAGCGCAATGCTCAACAGCACGCCGGCAAACGGGACACCCCACAGCACCGACAGCTGGCTGCCGTCGATCTCCGCCGCCCCCGCCAGCGCGGGTGCCAGGCACAGCAGCCCAAGGGCCAGGGTGCGGATGGGGTTCATGGACAGGTCTCCTCGGGTCGTTCTTGGGAAAGTTGAAATGCCGCCGGCGGCGCCAGGCGCGCGCTCACTGCGGCGAGGGAATCTCGAACACCTGGCGCAGGTAAGCCAGGTATTTTTCGTCGTTGCACATGTTCTTGCCGGGTGCGTCCGACAGCTTGGCCACGGGCTGGCCGTTGCAGCGCGTCATCTTGATCACGATCTGCAGTGGCTCGTAGCCCAGGTCGTTGGTCAGGTTGGTGCCGATGCCGAACGCCAACTGGCAGCGGCCGTTGAAGCGCTGGTACAGCTCGATGATGCGCGGCACGGTCAGCGCGTCGCTGAAGATCAGCGTCTTGGTCAGCGGGTCGACACGGTTGTCGCGGTAGTGCTGCAGCAGCCGCTCGCCCCATGCGAAGGGATCGCCGCTGTCGTGGCGCGCGCCATCGAACAGCTTGCAGAAGTACAGGTCGAAGTCGCGCAGGAAGGCGCTCATGCCGTACACGTCGGACAGCGCGATCCCCAGGTCGCCGCGGTATTCCTTGGCCCACATTTCGAAGCCGAACACCTGGCTGTCGCGCAGCCGCGGGCCGAGGGACTGGCAGGCCTGCAGGTATTCGTGCGCCATGGTGCCCAGCGGCGTCACGCCCAGCTTCATTGCGTACAACACGTTGCTCGTGCCCGCAAACTGCCCCGGCGCGCCGCGCCGGTCGTCAGAGCCCAGGCGCACGCACAGCACGCGCAGCACCTCCTCGTGCCAGGCGCGCGAAAAGCGCCGGCGCGTGCCGTAGTCGGCAATCTTGAGACTGTCCAACCCCGGCTGCTGCAGCTGGCCGATCTTGGCTTCGAGCCGGCGGCGCCCCTCGGGAAAGTCGGGCACCTTCTGCGTGTTGCGGAAGTACACCTCGTTCACGATCGCCAGCACGGGGATCTCGAACAGGATGGTGTGCAGCCAGGGCCCGGTGATGGTGATGTCGATCTCGCCCGAGGGCAGCGCGCTCACGCGGATGTACTTCTCGTTGAGGCGAAACAGCCCCAGGAAGTCGACGAAGTCGCTCTTGATGAAGCGCAGCGAGCGCAGGTAGGCCAGCTCCGCGTCCTGGAACTGCAGGCTGCACAAAGCGCGGATCTCGTCGCGGATCTCGCTGACGAAGGGCGCCAGCTCCACACCCGGGTTGCGGCACTTGAAGCGGTACTCCACCTGCGCGCCCGGAAACTGGTGCAGCACCACCTGCATCATGGTGAACTTGTACAGGTCGGTGTCGAGCAGGCTGGTGATGATCATGGATGCGCGCGGGGCAGACTGTCCCGCTACTGGACATGGCGATGGGGGTCCGCCGCGCCGCCACACACGCGTGGCCGGGCCGGCGAGCCCCTGATTCTGGCATCAACCCACCCGGGCCGCCGCGAACCGGCGCGCAGCCCCGGCAGACCTCAGGGAAAGCCGGCGCGCCACGCCCGCGATCAACGCGCCACGCACAAGGGCTGCAGTGCCTGGCGCAGCCGATCGGGCAGCGCACGCGGACGGCGGTCGTCCCGTCCCACGTACACATGCACGAAGTGGCCGCAAGCTGCACTCATGGCCTCGCCCTGGGCGAACAGGCCGACCTCGTAGCGCACGCTCGTGTCACCCAGCCGCGCCACACGGATGCCGGCGTCGATGGTTTGCGGGAACGCCAGCGACGCGAAATAGTTGCACTGCGTCTCGATGACCAGCCCGATGGTGTCGCCGTGATGGATGTCCAGCGCGCCCTGCTCGATCAGGTAGGCATTCACCGCGGTGTCGAACCAGCTGTAGTACACGACGTTGTTCACATGGCCATAGACGTCGTTGTCCATCCAGCGTGTACCAATGGAGCGAAACACCGCGTAGGCCTCGCGCGGCTGCGGCCGGGGCCGCTGGGCCGTGCCCGCAGCGCCTGCCGCACCTGAGGGAGAGAGGGACGTGTTCATGAGGCGCTGATTCTGCCAGCGGCCAGCGGCGGCTTCCCCTTGTCCCCTGTCTTCGTAATAGGCAGCGCGCAGTCCACCGCCGGTCCAGATGTAACCAACAGAACTTTGGGAGTTGCCCCTAAAAATGCTGCATTGCAACAAAAATGCTTGCGCCTATCGACAGGATCCCTAAAATTCGATTCATGCTGCACTGCAACATGACGCACAGGTCAGTCAGGGCAGATGTCTCAACCCGCCCATCCCGGGCATCCAATGGAGATATGACATGTCGCTGACCCCTGAGCAAATCCTCGCTTCCCACAAGGCCAACCTGGAGACCCTGTTCGGCCTGACGAACAAGGCCTTCGAGGGCGTGGAGAAGCTCGTCGAACTGAACGTGACCGCCTCGCGCGCTGCCCTGGCCGAAGCCGCCAGCCACACCCAGGCCGTGCTGTCCACCAAGGACGCACAAGAGCTGCTCGCACTGCAAGCCAGCCTGTTCCAGCCCCTGGCGGAAAAGGCCGTGGCTTACAGCCGCCACCTGTACGACATCGCTTCCGGCACGGGCGCCGAGTTCGGCAAGACCTTCGAAGCACAGGCCGCAGAAGTGCAGCGCAACTTCACCAACCTGGTGGACAGCGCCGCCAAGAACGCCCCCGCTGGTTCCGAGACCACCGTCGCCGTCTTCAAGAGCGCTGTGTCTGCCGCCAACAACGCCTTCGAGTCGGTGCAAAAGGCCGTGAAGCAGGCCAGCGATGTGGCCGAAGCCAACTTCAACGCCGTGGCCAGCTCTGCCGCCACCGCGGCCAAGACGGCGACCGCCGCAACCGCTGCTCCCCGCAAGCGTTGAGTGAATCGCTGCCACGCCGCTGGCAGATTTCAGGGTTTACCCCTATAATTCATCCACTGGCCCGGCGATGGGAATGAACGTCGCAGGGCCCTCCAGTTGTCTCCTTGGATCCTCTCGAAACTCTGGTTTCCTGGATCCCTTCAAGCCCAGTCCCTGACTGGGCTTTTTTTTGGGCGGATGACCGCCGCGGCCTACCGGCGCCTTCGGCAGCAGCCGAGGCTCCGGCAGCGCCCGTCAATCAGCGGCCTGGATGGCGCCCGCCTGCGTGAGGCGCTCGGCCACCAGCAGCTTGTGCATCTCGGCCTGGGTCATGATGCCCAGGTCCTCGGCCACCACGGCAATCGGCTTGCCCGTGGCAATGGCCGACTTGGCGATGGCGGCCGCCTCCTCGTAACCGATCAGCGGGTTGAGCGCGGTCACCAGCGTCACCGACGCGGCGATGCGTTCCGTCAGCAGCCCCTGGTTGGCCACGATGCCCTCCACGCAGTTCACCTGCAGGGTGTGGCAGGCCTTGGCCAGGTGGTGCAGGCTCTTGTGCAGCGCCCAGCCCATCAGCGGTTCAAAAGCGTTGAGCTGCAATTGCCCGGCTTCGGCAGCCATGGTGATGGCGGCGTCGTTGCCGATCACTTCGAAGCACACCTGGTTCATCACCTCGGGAATAACGGGGTTGACCTTGCCGGGCATGATGGACGAGCCCGCCTGGCGCGCGGGCAGCTGGATGTCGCCCACACCGGCCTGCGGGCCCGAGGACAGCAGGCGCAGGTCGTTGCTGATCTTGGAGAGCTTGGCGGCGATGCGCTTGAGCACGCCCGAGATGTCAACGAAGGCCCCCGTGTCCGACGTGGCGGCGATCAGGTTGGCCGCAGCCTTGACCGGCACGCCCGACAGCCGCGCCAGCTCAGGGATGACCACGTCCACGTAGCCGACGGGCGCGTTGATGCCGGTGCCGATGGCGGTGCCGCCCATGTTCACCTCGGTCATCAGGTAGGCGGACTCGCGCAGGCGGCGCTCATCGTCGGCAATCATGGCGGCGAAGGCGGCAAACTCCTGGCCCAGCGTCATGGGCACGGCATCTTGCAATTGGGTGCGGCCGATCTTCAGGATGCCCTTGAATTCCTCGGCCTTGGCCTCGAACGCGCCGCGCAGGGCCGACAGGGCCTTGAGCAGCGTCTCGATACCGAAATAGGTGGCGATCTTCAGCGCCGTGGGATAGGCATCGTTGGTGCTTTGCGATGCGTTGACGTGATCGTTCGGGTGGATCGTGTCATAGCGGCCTTTGGGCAATCCCAGGTGCTCCAGGGCACGGTTGGCGATCACCTCATTGGCGTTCATGTTCGTGGAGGTGCCGGCACCGCCCTGGATCACGTCCACGACGAACTGGTCGTGCAACTGTCCGGCGATCAGGTCGTCGCAGGCTTGGGCAATGGCGCGGGCTTGGGTTGCGTTGATCGCGCCCAGCTGCAGATTGGCGTGGGCGGCGGCCTTCTTGACGAAGACAAAGGCCCGGATCAACTCGGGCATGTGGGCCACGGTGTGGCCGGTGATGGGAAAGTTTTCTACGGCACGAGCGGTGTGGACGCCCCAATACGCGTCCGGGGGAATGGTCTTGATACCGATGAAGTCATGTTCTGTTCTTGACGCATGGTCGATCTGCTTTCTAGCGAAATGGAATAAACAAAAGGGGAACAAAGCCAGGCCCCAAGTGAAAACACCGCCTGAGGTGCAGGCGGTGCTTGGTGGGTGCAGCCGTGGAGCGCCCTGGAGCCGGGCGCGCACCTTGTGGGCGCAAGTGCCGTGCCAGACGTGGCAATGCCCCGGGCACCATGGCGCCCAGGGCATTGGGTGCGGATTATGGACCACTGCCTCGCACGCGCATGAGAACCTTAGCTTTGCGCATAACCATGCCCACGCGGCGGGCAGGCGCCGGCCACGAGCGCTCTACACTGCGGCCGTGCCATTTCCTTGCGACCCCACTTTTCCGCCCCTTTCCCCCTCAGGCGCACGGCGCCGCACGCTGCTGCAGGCGCTGGGCCTCGCCCTGGCGCCCGGCATGCCCGCGCTGGTCCGGGCGGGCACCGCCCAGCAATGGCCGCAGGCCCTGGCCGTGCCCGGGGGCGTGGCCCGGCTGTCGCTGGGCCCCGCGGCCGAGCGGCCGGTGGTGCACGCGGGCGACATCCCGGTGCTGGTGCTGGGCGATGCGATCGAGTGGACGGCCATCGTCGGCATCCCGCTGGCCGCGCCCGTGGGCGAGGCCGAGGTGACGGTACAGGCCGCGCCGACCGCACCGGCGCGGCGCGTGGCTTACCGCGTGGCAGCCAAGCAGTACCGCGAGCAGCGCCTGACCGTGGCACCGCGCACGGTGGACCTGGCACCCGAAGACCTGGCCCGCCACGAGCGTGAGCGCGCCCACCAGCAGCACGTCATGGCTACCTTTTCAACGCCCCTGCCAGAGGGGCTGCAGATGCGCCAGCCCGTGCCGGGACGGCGCTCCAGCAGCTTCGGTCTGCGGCGCGTGTTCAACGGCCAGGCGCGCAATCCGCACAGCGGCATGGACATTGCCGCCGCCACGGGCACCCCTGTCGCCGCGCCGCTGGCGGGCCGGGTGATCGATGTGGGCGACTATTTCTTCAACGGCGGCACCGTGTGGCTGGACCATGGCGGCGGCCTGCTCAGCATGTACTGCCACCTCAGCCGCATGGACTGCCAGGTGGGTGACGTACTGCGCACGGGCGATGCGTTCTGCAGGGTAGGGGCCACCGGCCGCGTGACCGGCCCGCACCTGCACTGGGGCGTGATGCTCAACCGCACCATGGTGGACCCGGCCCTGTTCCTGCCCGCATGAGCACGCCCCCCGCCCCACGCCCGCGCCTGGCGCTGCGCCGCCCCGCGGCCGCGCCAGCACCCGCCCCCCAGCACGCGGCGCGGCTGCTGCGCTTCAACAAGCCCTATGGCGTGCTGAGCCAGTTTACGCCCGAGGGGCGCTGGCGCGGGCTCCAGGACTTCATCGACGTGCCCGGCGTCTATGTGGCGGGGCGGCTCGATGCCGACAGCGAGGGGCTGCTGCTGCTCACCGACGACGGGGCGCTGCAGGCACGCATCAGCGATCCGCGCCACAAGATGGAGAAGACCTACTGGGTGCAGGTGGAGGGCATTCCTGACGAGGCCGCGCTGCAGGCCCTGCGCCAGGGCGTGCAGCTCGGCGACGGCCCCACCCTGCCCGCACGCGTGCGCCGGCTGGAGCCGCCGCCCGCCCTCTGGGAGCGCGATCCGCCCATCCGCGTGCGCCAGAACATTCCCGACTGCTGGATCGAACTCATCATCCGCGAAGGCCGCAACCGCCAGGTGCGCCGCATGACCGCCGCCGTGGGCCACCCCACGCTGCGGTTGGTGCGCGCGGCCATCGGCCCCTACGCCCTGGACGGGCTGGAGCCGGGCTGCTGGCAGCCCGCCAGCCCGCCCTCGCCAGTGCCGCACCACCGCAAAAAGTAGAGCTGCTGGCGCTTTCCTGTATTGGCTTTCCGCCGGATTCTTCACTTACGCTCAGCCCCCTCCACCCAGCAGCGACAATCGCGGCGGGAGGAACTGAACACCATGACCACGAACCCTGGCGACGGCCTGTCCCTCGCCCCGCTCGACCCCGCGCCCACGCAAACCGCGCCTGCTGCGGCCTCATCGCACGTCGCACGCACCTGCCCACGCTGCCACTACACGCGCCAGGCCAGCGACACCGCCCCCGCCTGGCAATGCCCGCGCTGCGCGGTGGTCTACGACAAGGCCACGCCGCGCCCCCGCGCACGCGCGGGCCACGATGAAGAGGACGATACCCAGCCCGTCCCGCTGGACCCGCGCCGCGCCCGGGCCAGCGCGGGCCTGCCCTGGGCCTGGATCGCCCTGGGCAGCGCCGTGCTGGCCGGGGCCGCGCTGCTGGGCTGGAAGTGGAACGGCGAGCGCCAGCGCAGCGCCCAACAGGTGCAACGCGCCGCCAGCGACAGCCGCGCCGCCGATGTCAGCCAGGCCCGCGCCGTGCAGGACGGGCGGGCGCGCATCGATGCACTGGAACACCAGTGGCGCATGGGCGAAGGCGCCCAGGCGCTGCCTGCCGTGCGCGCGCTGGCCGACGAGGGCGAGCCGCGGGCCATGGTGCTGCTGGGCTCCATGCTGCTGGGTGGCAGCAGCTACCGCAACGCGATCGGCCAGCCGCTGGACCCGGCCGAGGCGCAGCAATGGCTGGAGCGCGCCGCCCGCGCGGGCGATGCCACTGCCGCCGTGCGCCTGGGGGGCCTGTATGAGCGCGGTGAACATGTGCCGCGCCAGCCCTCACTGGCCGAGAACTGGTACCTGCGTGCCGCGCGCCAGGGCGACGGCGCGGGCCTGTACAGCCTGGGCATGCTCTACGCGCGGGGCGCCGATCCCGTAAGCCAACGCCCCGTCCCCGCGTGGATGCTGCTCACGCTGGCCGAACGCGCCTCGCGCGCCGCGCCGGAGCGCGACGCGCTGCTGACCGAGCAGCACTACCCGTCCAGCGCCCGTGCAGGCCCGGTCCGCCTCAAGGACAAGCTGCATCCCAGCGACATTGCCGAGGCCGAGCGCCTGGCCGACGCCTGGAAGCCCGGCCAGCCGCTGGGCTTCTAGCGCGGCACGCGCCCGCCAGCGCCACGGGCGGCCTGCACGGTGTGCAGTGCGCCGCGCGGCGCTAGCGCTTGCGCCACCAGACGACCAGCGCGAGGAACACCACACCCGTGAGTAGCGGCACGGCGGACATGAGCAGCTCGACGAACGAGCTGCGCCGCATGCCGGACCACACCTCCACGCGCACGCCGTCCAGCCGCAGGTTGCTCGCGCCTGCGAACTCCAGCGCCGGCGCCACCTTGCGGTCCTCCTTGAAGCTCACCGGCCCGGCCGTGCCCGCCAGCTGCAGCACCTGGCCCGCGCGCGTGCCCGTCCCGAACGAAGCGCCCTGCACCATCGACAGGCGCGTGCCGTTGTCCGTGTCCCAGCCGGCCATCCAGCGCGTGAGACCCTCGCCGTCGGCCTGGGCCACGCCGGCCACGTGCACCACCAGCGTGTAGGGGTTGCCGCTGGCGGGCAGGTCCAGCGCGCGCGGCGCCTTCCAGGCCACCGTTTCGGAGAAAAAGCCCGCGGGCTTGCTGCCGGCCGTCTTGTCTTGGTGGCGCGCCAGTCGCGCCAGGTCTTCGGGCGTCAATTCGAACGACTCCACCAGGCGCTTGCCCCAGGCGGTGGACGCGTCGCGCGCGCCCGCGGGCGTGGCGGGCAGCGCCAGCAGGCCAGCGGTGGCCAGGGCGAAGCACAAGCCCGCCGCAGAAAAGACGCGCAAACGCTGGCGCGGACAGGACACGGTGGCGTGCATGTGGGGGCTCCCTCGGGTGGCTGTGCGGTGCTGCGAATGGCACCGTTTGCATCGATTTTAATAGCTGCAAGCGCTTGATGGACGGGCGCTAGAGCGGTTTTTTGTCTTGAACCTGCACGGCTGGACGGCGCAGGCGCAGTGCGCCGTCCAGCACCAGCAGAGCCACGGCGGCGAAAATGGGGCCGTAGGTGGGCCACTGCGCCGCGCCGATGCTCTCGCCCAGCGCCAGCGCCACCAGTGCCAGCAGCACCGGCTCCACATAGCTCAAGAGACCAAACAACCCCAGCGGCAGCAGGCGGCTGGCGGCCATGTACAACGCCAGCGCCACGGCGCTGAGCACGCCCAGGACGGGCACCATCGCCCATAGGTGCGCATGCTCCAGCACCAGCGGAAGGGACGACGGCGCGCGCACCACGAACCACAGCGCCGCGGGCACCAGCAGCAGCATGTCCAGCCAATGGCCGCCCAGGTGGTCGGTGGCCAGGCGCCGGCGCAGCACGAAATACGCGGTGTAGCCCAGCGCGACCAGCCAGGTCTCCCACGACATGCCGCCGGCGCGCAGCACCTCGTGCAGCACACCCGCGCCCGCCAGTGCCGTGGCCAGCCACTGCAGGTGCGACAGCCGCTCGCGGTACAGCACCCGCCCGGCCAGCACCATCACCAACGGCAGCAGGAAGTAGCCCAGCGACACCGGCAGTGCCCGCCCGTGCAGCGGCGCCCATAAAAACAGCCACAGCTGCACGCCCAGCATGGCGGCGCTGGCCAGCAGCCCCAGCGCCAGCAGCGGCTGCCGCCACGCGCGCGCAGCCAGCAGGCGCACGCGCGGCCACTGCCCGCGCGCCAGCAGCAGCGCCGTGGTGAACGGCAGCGTGCACAGCACGCGCCAGCCGAAGATTTGCTCGCCATCCAGCGGCGCCAGCGCC
Organism: [Acidovorax] ebreus TPSY; assembly: GCF_000022305.1. Lineage (NCBI taxonomy): Bacteria > Pseudomonadati > Pseudomonadota > Betaproteobacteria > Burkholderiales > Comamonadaceae > Diaphorobacter > [Acidovorax] ebreus. Next base: position 1,422,003 of record NC_011992.1, on the reverse strand, counting down.
GGTGCCAGGTAATACATGGCGCCGAACAGAACGGACGCGACGATGGACGCAACAAGACCTTGGATCACAACGGCAGCAGGTGGACAAGAAACGATGCGGGAAACCCGGCGACAACACGGCGTCGCCGCCTCGGGCAAGACAACAACAGGCACGCATCCGGATGAGAACAGCAGGCATGTACCCGAACGAGGAAAGGGCAGGCCTTTGCCCGCGTGCGACCCGCGATTGTCGGCCATTGGCGCGCGCCCCGCCGCCGCACCACTTATGCCCACCGCCTGTGGGCGGCCCTGTGGACAACCGCCGGGACAACCCCGCGCAGGCCGCGCCGGCTTTGGGCTGCAGCGCATCGCCCATTTTTTAGGCAATCGGCATGGGCAAGGCCGCGATGCCGCGCGGACCTGCAAGCGCGCATCCCACGCGGTTATAGTGCGCGCCCTTGCGGCGTCACCATGCGACAGCGGCGCGGCCGCAGCGGCCGCATGCCGACGCGCCACCGCCACCGCCACCGCCACCGCCACCGCCACCGCCACCGCGCCGCGCTTTTATCCGCTCTTCACCTCTGCCCCACCCGTGTCCGCTGCCGCCCTCCTCTGCCTTGTGATTGCCATCAGCGATGGCGACACGCTCACCGTGCGTTGCGGCACGCCGGGGGCCTGGCGCCCGCAGCGCGTGCGCGTGGTGGCGATCGACGCGCCCGAGAGCCGCCAGGCCTTCGGCCAGCGCGCGCGCCAGAACCTGGCGCGCCTGTGCTTTCGCCAGCAGGCCGCCCTGCGCACGCTGGGCCGCGACGACTACGGCCGCACGCTGGCGCATGTGCGCTGCCAGGGGCAGGACGTGGGCACGGCCCAAGTGCGCGCCGGCCTGGCCTGGGTCTATACACCGCAGGCCAAGCGCTACCCCCACCTGGTGGCGCTGCAGCGCCAGGCACGCGCCAGCCAGACCGGGCTGTGGTCGCAGCCGCGCCCGCAGGCACCCTGGGACTACCGGCGCCGGCAGCGGTAGGCAACTATCATTTCAATAGCTGTTCGCGCTTTTCCATCAAGCGCTACGGGCCATTTTGGCTAGGAACTCGCACCCGTTTCGTCGGCCTGAAACACGCCGGACAGCAACTGCGCCAGCCGCTCGCCAGGCAGGCGAAAGCCGCAGGCCTGGGCATGGCCGCCACCGCCCATGCTCACGGCCAGGGGCGAGCAGTCGTAGCCGCGCTGCGAGCGCAGGCCCACCTTGACCTGCCCGTCCTTGCCCACCACCCACATCAGCGCGAAGGTGCCGCTCTGGCGCGACAGCAACTCGCCCACCAGGCTGTGGAAGGCGCCGGGCGCATTCACCATCAGCCCGGCCTCGCCGTTGAACACCAGCGGCTGCGCACCGCCCGCCACGTCCTGCGCCAGGTGGCGGAACTTCTCGTCCATGGCCTGCCCGCGCGCGACGAAGGCCGCCGTCTCGGCGGGCGTGAAGTCGGCGATCTGCTGCCAACGGGCGAAGTCGAATGGCTCCATGTCCAGCGCCGCCACATAGCCCGCGGTGTCGGGGTACTGCCAGGCCCACAGGTCGCGGTCTTCCACGTGGCGCACCAGGGCGGGCAGTGGTGCGTCACGGTGGAAAAACTCCCACGCCAGGCGCGCGCCAGACTTGCCCATGTCGAAGTGCAGGCCCCCGCAGCGGCAGGCAAAGCCCTCCAACTGCTCGGCCGCGCTCTTGTGGTGGTCCAGCAGCACCAGCCGGGCGGCACGCGCGTCGATGGCGGCAAGCAGGTCGGGCGCAAACGCAAAGTCCAGCACATAGACGGCCCGCCCCTGCAGCGACGGCAGGTCGTCCACGGTGGCCACCTGCCCGTGGGTCAGCCCCAGGCATTCGACCTGACCGCCATAAAAGCGCCAGGCGGCCAACGCGGCGGCAAAACCGTCGGCGCAGCGGCCGTGGTACAGCACCAGCGGGTGCGGGTCGTCCCGCTGCGGCGCGGCCAGCAGCGACAGGGGCAGGAAGGTGGAGCGCGAAGACACAGTCATGGCGGGATTGTCGGTCAGCGCGCGGCACCGAACTGCCCACTTGAGAACGGGGCCTTTGTTGTACCGGCCTCGCCCCAGGGGCCACAATAACCCCGTCCGCCGCACCGTTTGCGCGGCGCAGCACCGGGAGCCAGTCACATGCCCATGGAACTTCTCCGTCAACTTGCGCAGCGGGACCAGTTTCCCGCCCCCGTCGTCGGTGAGGCAGAGGTGGACAAGCTGCGTGTCCTGCGCGCTGCGGGCATGGTGCAGGCTGAACTGCCCGGCGAAGGCGAATCCGTACGCTCCGCACGCGTCATCACCATCACCGGGCTGGGCCGGGCCACCCTGCGCGCCCAGGCGGCCCGCGAATTCATCGCCCGGCGCGACCGACTCCCCGGCACGCCCCTCTCCACCGCCAAGGCGTAGCGCGCCCGCGTCGCCTGCGGGAGCTCCTGGCCGCTGCAGCCCCCGCCACTGTTATCATGGCTGTACAAACATCCAGTTAACACCCTATCACCACGCAACGGCCACATCACCATGGGACTTGACCAGATCGCCATCGCCCTGCTGGGTGCCACCGCCGCCTGGCTGTCGCAGGCGCGCAGAACGGCGCTGCGCCGCTGGGCCTGCATCTTCGGGCTGCTGGGGCAGCCGTTCTGGTTCTACGCCTCGTGGAAGGCCGAGCAGTGGGGCATCTTTGCCGTGTCCATCATCTACATGGGCGCGTGGCTGCGCGGCCTGTGGGTGTACTGGCTCACCTCGCAGCAGGACCCGCCCCATTCGGGCCTGAGCACCATCCAGCTCACCCCGGGGCGCAACCCCTGACGCCCGCGCACCCTCCGCTGCGCCTGCTGTGGCAGGACGCGCACATGGTGGCCGTTTTCAAGCCGGCAGGCTGGCTGGTGCACCGCACAGGACTGGACGCGGGCGAAACGCGCTTCGTGATGCAGGCGCTGCGCGACCAGATCGGCCAGCACGTCTACCCCGTGCACCGGCTGGACAAGGGCACCTGCGGCGTGCTCGTCATGGCCCTGCACCCCGCCGCCGCGCGGGCCCTGGCCGACGCCTTCGCCCGGCATGCCGTGCGCAAGCAATACTTGGCGCTGGTACGCGGCTGGGCACCGGCGCAGGCCGAAGTGGACCACCCGCTGCGCCCCGACGACGCGCCGCCCGATGCCCCCACCCAGCCTGCCCACACGCGCCTCACACGCCTGGCGCGGCTGGAGCTGCCCGAGTCCAGCGACCCCCGCTTTGCCACGACGCGCGCATCGCTGGTGCGGGCCGAGCCGACCACGGGGCGCCGCCACCAAATCCGCCGCCACCTCAAGCATCTGGCCCACCCCATCCTGGGTGACGCCACCCACGGCAAGGGGCCGCTCAACCGTTGGTGGGCACAGCGCCTCGGCCTGCACCGCCTGTGGCTGCATGCGTGGCAGCTCAGCCTGCCCCACCCCGCAGACGGCCGCCTGGTCACGCTGCACAGTGGATTGCAGTGGCCCGCTGCCAGAACATCCACCACCGCCAGCGCACCCCCGCAGCCAAACGCGGACGCAGCGCCGGATTGGCAGCAACACATCTGGACCCTGCCCTGGCAGCAGGACATCGAAGACGCGCTACCAAAAGAGTAGCTTTTCGCGCTTACCTAGCAAGCGCTACCGGCCAATTTTTATCTAACGCCCTGCAGCTTTTCGGAGCATCCCGCCACCCGGCCGTGTCCTACCCACAGGAGCGGCGGCCGCCGCTGCCCACCCCGGTCTGCGCGCTTCACACTGGCGGCCATGCACCGTGCAGCGCCCCACGCTTTCCTCCCCGCTTTGCCCCTTTCTCGCCTGGTCTTCAGGCCTGGCACGCCATGACCGGCTGGTGGGCTGACGCCCTGGCCGTGGCCGCCCACGAGTTCTCGGACATTGGCGACCCCCAGCAAACCACGCGGGTGGTCTTGCGCATGGGTGTGGCCGCGCTGCTGGGCGGCCTGCTGGGGTGGGAGCGCGAGCAGGCCGGCAAGGCCGCGGGCATGCGCACCCACATGCTGGTGGCCATGGGCGCCGCGTTGTTCGTGCTCGTCGCGCAGCAGGCGGGCATTGCCCCGGCGGACAACAGCCGTGTGCTGCAAGGGGTGATCGCCGGCATCGGCTTCCTGGGTGCGGGCACCATCCTGAAGGGCGACGCGGAAAGTCAGGTCAAGGGCCTGACCACCGCAGCCGGCATCTGGCTCACGGCCGCCATCGGCGTGGCCGCGGGCCTGGGGCGTGAGAGCACGGCCATCCTGGGCACGCTGCTGGCAGTGGTGGTGCTGTGGGTGATTCCGCTGGTACAGCGCGCCGCCCCGACGGACCCGGGCCAGCCCGCGGCTCGACGCAAACGCCTGCGGCGCAAAACGCGCGCTGGTCTGACAACCGACACTCCGCAGGATGGCCTGTAATGCGGTAGGGGGCACCCGTCCCCCTTTTGACCGCAACGACCCAGGAGCACGCACATGCCCCAGCAAGCCACCATCCAAGGCCACGTCACCTACCGGGAAGGAGACGGCATGCCCATTGCCATTCCGGAAGGACCGGTGGAACTCACCTTCGCCACCGACAGCGTCACGCTGAGCTGGCGCGACGACAACAACACCGCAGGCCTCACCGCCCTGCCGCGCGACCAGTACGAGCTGTATGTCGCCGACGGCAAGATCGTGCTGTAGTCCCTCCCGCGTGCGGGCCCCGGTCGGCAAGGCCCCGCGCTGCCCGCCACAGCGGCAGAACCCAGGCCCATCCATGGCCGACGCCCCGCTACCCATGGCCCGTGGGGGCCCACGGGCCGCACATTGATGGCGCAGCGGTGTCGGCGCTACCATGCGCCACACAACCGTGCGCCTTTGCCATGCCCAGCCCCTCTTCATTCGTGCCTCCGCCTGCCAGCGCGGTCAAGCCGGCTCTGTCCGAAGAGCCCGGGCTGCCGGTGGACGACGGATTGTGCGCAGGCGATGCAATGGACGCGGCGCAACTGCGGCGGCTGCTCCAGGCCGCCCTGCCCGACAAGAGCCAGCACAAGGCAGCCGGCTGGTTCGGGCAGACGGACTTTCTGCTCACGCGCAGCCACGTGGATGAAGACCAGGACGCCTACCACGACGCCCTGTTCATCACTCTCTGGAAGCGCTGGGACTTCTGGCTCGCCCTGCCCCCTGCCGAGAATGCACCTACCCACGCGCTGGCGCAGGCCTGGGCGCGGTTACGCTCTGGCGTCCCGCCTCCGCCCCCCGGCGCGGACGGCCTGGTGCGCCAATACCGCGCCTACGACAGCGCTGGCCAGCCCGGCGCATGGCAACCGCTCCCCGCACAGGCCGGGGTGGGCGACGCGGCAGCCGGCGCGCTGGCCGCCTGCGGAGAGGGCTGGCGCAAGGTGCTGGCCTACTGGCGCCTGGCCGAGGGCCAGCGCCGCGCGGGCCGGCCGCTGCGCGAGCGGCTGCATGCCACGCTCACCCCCGCACGCATCGAGGCGCTGACGCTGCTGCCCGTATTCACCACCCGCTACAACACATGGAGCGACCCCGAGCGCAACGGCTGGTGGGAGGGCGACGTGTGGATCGGCGCGCGCCAGCCCGGCCAGCAGGGGGGCCATTCATGGGGCCGGGCGCTCAAGTTCAGCTGGCGCAACGGCAGGGAGCGCGCTGGCGACCCCGAGGACGACGCACATGCCTGCTACCAGATCGACTTGACACCCGGCGATGCCCTGCCGGAGGGCACGGCCCACCCGAACGGCCTGCGCATCAGCTACAGCCAGCGCCAGAGCGATCCGCGCACGCCGCTGCCCAACCACGCCGTGCAGCACATGCAGCACCTGCTGGAGCTGTTCACCACGCTGGAGCAGCGCCTGCACGCCGCCCATGCACAAGAGCAACAGGCGCTGCACACCAGCGGCTTGTCCGGCGATGCCCCGCCCCTGCCCCGCCTGCCGCCCTTCGCGCCGCACGAGGCCGACGCCGAGGTGTTCGGGCCCGTCCTCATGGCACTGTCGCACGACTGGCAGGCCCACGGCCGGGCCCACGCCGCCCGCGTGCGGGAGCACTGGCTGCGGCAGGCCGACGCCGCTGAGGCCGCGGCGGCCCTGGAGCACGGCACGGAACCCGCGGCGGCGGCCGCTGCCGTGGCGGCCGCTGCGGTAGGCGATGCTGTACCCGCCCATGGTGTGGCGCCCGGTGCCGCGGCAGCCGGCACGCCCCCGGTGACCGTACCGCCGCCCGCCCCTGTGCATTTCATGCCTGCGCAGCCCACAGACCCGCGTGGCCCCCAGGCTGGCGCCGTGCTGCAACTGTCACGCGCTGTGCACGCGCTGGCCGACGGCGACCTGTCCGCACGCTTTCACCGGCGCTTTGCCTTCGCGCCCCATGTCTATGCCCACCACGCCGCACGGACCGGCCACGCCGTGGACACCCTGCAGTGGCTGGAAGATGGCCGTCTGCTGGCCCGCACGGAGCCCGTGCATCCCACGCAAGCACCCGCGTGGTGGCGGATCAGTGTCGATGCGTGGGCGCTGAGCCCCACGGCCGCACCGCCAAACCTGCCTGCATCGTGCCCCGCCGCCACCGTCCATGGCCTGCGTGTGGAGGGCGACGCACAGGGCGATCTGCACGGCCTGGCCGAGGACGGCACGGCCCTCTGGCGCCACCACATCGGCGGCGCCATCCTGGCGATCGCCGCAGCGCCCGACGGCCACACCCTGGCCGTGGGCAGCGCCAGCGGCTACCTGGTGCTGCTGCGCAAGGGCAGCGGCACCGACCCGGCCCTGCTCAGCACGTCGCGCTATGCGGAGCTGCGGCGCTTCATCTTCTGGGCGGATGCATCCAGCCCGCTGGCCTGGTAGGGGCAGCGCGTGCATTGCTTCAATATCCATAGCTGCTCGCGCTTGACAGGCGGGCGCTAGAGGCATTTTTCATTCAAACACCACCATGGCCATTTACCACGCCGAAATCACCTGGACGCGCGACGCCACGCCGCAGGACTTCCTCAAGAACCGCTACAGCCGCCGCCACCTGCTGCGCTTTGACGGTGGCGCGCAGTTGGCCGGCTCCTCGTCGCCCCACGTCGTGCCGCTGCCCTGGTCCGACGCGGTCGCCGTGGACCCGGAGGAAGCCTTCGTCGCCGCGCTGTCGAGCTGCCACATGCTGTGGTTCCTCTCCATCGCCGCGCGGCAGGGTTTTTGCGTGGACGACTACCGCGACGCAGCCGAGGGCGTGATGGCCCGCAACGCCCAGGGCCGCATGGCCATGACCGTGGTCACGCTGCGCCCGGCGGTGCGCTTTGGCGGCGACCCGCAGCCCACGCACGAACAGTTGCACGCCCTGCACCATGAAGCGCATGAACAATGCTTCATCGCCAACTCGGTCACCACCGAGGTGCGCTGCGATCCGGTGCTGGCCTAGGGCCTGTGAACTGCGCAGATCCTGCGAGCGAACCTGGCCCTGATCAGTCCTCGTCCCGCGGGGCGTTGCGCGCGCGGCGCTCGTTGCGGCGCAGCTGCTCGGCCTTGCGCGCGGCGCGTTCCTTTTCCTGCACCTCGGCGGCGGCCAGCCAGGCCTCGAACTCGGCCGGCGTCTCCAGCGTCACACGGCCCAGCGCTGCGCTGCGCAGGTCGGTGAGCACGATCTCGGCGGCCTTTTGCAGGTTGAGGCGCCCGCCGCTCATCACCGCGCCGCGCTTCCTGGCAATCAGCTCCAGCAGCTCATCATCGTGCTTGGCGGCGATGGCCGCCGCGTCCAGCCCCAGCTTGTAGCGCGCGTCCAGCAGCGGTGCGTAGTGCTGCTTGAGGTAGGCCAACAGTTCCAGCGCCACTTCTTCCTCGTCGTACGCATTGCGGCCCACGGCGCCGCTGGCGGCGAGCTTGTAGCCGCTTTCGGGCACGGTGATGCGCGGCCACAGCATGCCAGGCGTGTCCCACAGGTAAAAGTCATCGTCCAGCACGATGCGTTGCTCCTGCTTGGTCACGCCGGCCTCGTCGCCCGTCTTGGCTTCGCGCTTGGCGGACAGGGTGTTGATCAGCGTGGACTTGCCCACATTGGGAATGCCGCAGATCAGTACCCGCATGGGCTTGGAGAGGCCGCGCCGGTTGGGCGCAAGCTGCCGGCACGCGTCGATGAGCCGACGCGCGGGCGCGGCGTCGGACGCATCCAGCGCAATCGCGCTCGTGCCGGGCCGCGCGTTGTACCAGGCCAGCCACGCGGGCGTGCGCGTCGGGTCGGCCACGTCCTGCTTGTTGAGCACCTTCAGCGCAGGCTTATGGCCCGTCAGCTCGGCCAGCAGCGGATTGCTGCTGGAGCCCGGCAAGCGCGCGTCCAGCAGCTCGATCACCACGTCGATGTCCTTGATGCGCTCGCCGATCGCTTTGCGCGTCAGGTGCATGTGACCGGGAAACCACTGGATGGCCATGGACTGTGTACTTTCACGAATGGGGGCTGCGAAGCCGCCAAGGATAATCGCCGCCATGCCCTCTTTCTCCCAGCGCAAACAAGATTCCGAGCTGCTGCTCAAGGGCGCGGTGTGCGCGCTCATTGGCGTGATCATCCTGCTGGCCCCCTACATTGCCCGCTCGCCCGACGTGCGCGAGATGATGGCCCAGGGCCACGTCGTGGGGTGGTTCGCGCTGGTGCTGGGCTGCGCCTTCCTGGCGCGCTACGGCCTGATCCGTTGGCGCGGGCGCCGGTAAGGCCCCGTCACCTTCATGCTGCAAGCCACCCGCCAGCGCTTCGCCGCTCTGCAGGCGCAGGCCGCCCACGCCGGCGTAGCGCTACGCCCACCGCCGCCTGAGCCCACCACCTGCTGCGGGCGCGGGTGCAACGGATGCGTGTGGGAGGGCTTTTATGCGGCCGCGCAGTGGTGGTGCGAAGATGCGCAGGGCGCGCTGGCGCAGCCTGGCGGGAGCCCCTCCTGACGCTGCACCGGGGCTGAACGTGTACCGCGGCCCGCGAGGCTCTTGCATGCCAGGAAGAGCCGCCTCTGCAGGTCAAGGCTCCAGCAGAGCCCCCAGCGCCTTTGCGCCCACGGGCGGGGTCGCCGCCCAGGGAATCAGATAGAACCGGCCTTGCGCCAATGCTTGAACCCGCTCCATCTGCCGCCTCTCGCTGTTCAACCGGGCCTGAAGAAGGGGATCGCGGGTGTTGCTGGCCAACAGCGACTTGTTGACCACCCAGGCGAAGGTGCCGATCCGGGCCCGCTGCAGGTCCTCCTTCAGCGCGGCGGCCTGCGACACCGGAGTGGCCTCGGGCAACGTCACCAGAATGATCTTGGTGTAGTCAGGGTCCTGCAGCCGCATCAGGGGCGTGGTGATGCGCCCCGACGCCTTGCCTTCAAACTCCCGCACCATCTGGCGGTGGTAGGCGCCCGTGGCATCCATGAGCAGCAGCGAGTGGCCCGTGGGCGCGGTGTCGAGCACCACGAACGCACTGCGGGCCTGAGACACCACATGCGAGAACGCGTGGAAGACCGCCACTTCCTCCGTGCATGGAGAACGCAGATCTTCCATCAACAGGTCCTTCTCCGCCGGGGTCATGCCGGCCGACTTGGCGGCAACGACCTTGTCCACGTATTTCTGGGTCTCTGCTTTGGGGTCAATGCGCCCGACGGTCAGGCCCGGGATCTCGCCGTCGAGCGTCACCGCCAGGTGGGCGGCGGGGTCCGTGGTGCTCAGGTGCACGGACTTGCCGAGCTTGACCAGTCCCAGGGCGATCGCTGCGGCAATGGTGGTCTTGCCCACGCCACCCTTGCCCATCACCATGATCAATCCACGCTCGCCCCGCGCCAGCTCCGCCACCAGCGCGGACAGTTTCTGGTGCGCGAAGTCGGGTGCTTCCAGGGCGGCCACAGGCACCTCGGTCGGTGATGGCGACAGCAGCGCCCGCAGCGCCTGCAGCCCCACGGAATCGACGGGCCGCATGGGAATCACGTCGGCCGCCAGACGTTTCAGCGCCTGCGGCATCTCCCGCATGGCCTCCTGTCCCAGAGCCTCGATGGCCAGGGCGACGGCATCGCGAGGGTCTTGCGCCTTGAAAACCGCGTTGATCACCAGGCGCTGGTGGGAAAGGCCCAACTCACGCAGTTCGTCTGAAGACCTGGCGGCTTCGTTGAGCGCTCCCGCCTCAGGCCGCGCCACCAGAACAATGGTGGTGAGCGAAGCGTCGTTCAGGGATGCCAGCGCCCGGTTGAAAAGCTGCTCCTGCATCTTCAACCCCGAATGCGGCCCCAGACAGGATGCTCCGCGGTCATTGCCCTTGAGGAACCCGCTCCATGCCTTGGGCAGGCTGAGAAGCCTCAAGGTATGGCCCGTGGGGGCGGTATCGAACACGACATGGTCGAAACCCCGCCCTCCCTCCGACAGAAGTTGAGAGAACTCATCGAAGGTGGCGATCTCGGTGGTACAGGCACCCGAGAGTTGCTCGCGCACGAGGTCCACCTCCTCAGCCGTAGCCTGCGTGCCCATTTGTTCAATGACACGGGCACGGTAGTTCTGCGACGCGGCTTCCGGATCGATGTTCAGGACCATCAGGCCCGGAACCCCTGGCACAGGAACCGGATGGTTGCGCAGCGCAATGCCGAGCATTTCATCGAGGTTCGACGCCGCGTCGGTACTGACCAATAGAACCTTCTTACCCGCGTCTGCCAAGGCGATGGAAACCGCTGTGGATACCGAGGTCTTGCCGACACCACCCTTGCCGGTGAAGAACAGGTACCGGGTGGGCGCGTCCAGAAGGGTGAAGTGAGATGGCATAAGCGTTCGTGGTCAATGCACCGAATGGGCGGGGATAAGGGGTTGCCTCAGGCATGCGCAATGTTGCACCGAAGAAATTTACAACACTTCCAATATCGTTGTATAGTCGTTTTATGCAAGAAATCGATGTCATCCGCTCCCTCGCTGCGTTGGCCCAAGAAGTACGCCTGCGGGTGTTTCGCGCACTGGTCGTGGCGGGCGCAGAGGGACTCACACCGGGCTCGTTGTGCGAGCAACTGGCGGTAGCACCCAACACCCTGTCCTTTCACCTCAAGGAGCTCGTGCACTCCGGCCTCGTCAGCCAGGAGCGTCAGGGGCGCAACCTGATCTACCGGGCCTCCTTCGACACGATGGACGATCTGCTCGGCTACCTCACGGAGAACTGCTGCCAGGGCGCGTCCTGCCTGGCGGAGACAGCAAAGAGCTGCGACTGTTGACCCACTTTTGAAGGAGAACCCCATGAAGCGATTCCATGTCCACCTGCATGTGGAAGACCTGGCCCAGAGCATCCGTTTCTACTCCCAACTCTTCGCGGCCGAGCCCGCTCGCGTGGAGGCCGATTACGCGAAGTGGATGCTCGACGATCCGCGAGTCAACTTCGCGATCTCCACGCGGGGCACCACCCCAGGTCTGGATCACCTGGGCTTTCAGGTGGACGACGCGGCCGAACTGTCAGAACTGAAGGCCAGGGCCGCATCGGCCGACATGGCCCTGCTCGACGAAGGCGCCACCACCTGCTGCTATGCGCGCAGCGAGAAGCACTGGGTTACCGACCCGCAGGGCATCGCGTGGGAGCACTTTCACACGCTCGGCGACATTCCCGTGTTCAACGAGTCCAGCCCAACGGCTGCCGCCGGCGCGTGCTGCGCGCCAAAGGCGCCTGCGGCCACGGCATCCAAGGCGCCCTGCTGCGGGCCCGCCACTTCCTCATCCACCTGCTGCTGATCCGCTGAAGGTTCTTCATGACAACGCCCTTGAACGTTCTTTTTCTCTGCACGCACAACTCCGCGCGCAGCATCCTGGCCGAGGCCTTGCTCAACGCCATGGCAGGCGGGCGCTTCAAGGCCTGGTCTGCCGGCAGCAGCCCGCGCGACAACCAGCAGCCGCATCCCCTGGGGCTGCAGGTCCTGCAAAAGGCAGGCGTCTCCACCGAGGGCTTGCGCAGCAAGAGCTGGGATGAGTTTGCCGCCCCAGGCGCGCCCACGATGGACCTGATCATCACCGTGTGCGACAACGCCGCGGGAGAGGTCTGCCCGATCTGGCCGGGGCACCCCGCAACGGCGCACTGGGGCTTCGCCGATCCTTCCGAAGGCGACGCGCCTGACTCAGAAAAGCTGGAAGCCTTCCGCCAGACGCTGCACCTGATCAAGCGCCGCCTGGACCTGCTGATCAACCTGCCCGCCGACAAGCTGGAGAAAGCGGTATTGCAGACCAGCGCCCGCGAACTCGCAGGGAAATGACATGAGTGCCCAGTGCGAAACGACCGCCCAACGCGCGGCAGGCGCTCCCATGAGCGTGTTCGAGCGCTATCTCACCGTGTGGGTGCTGCTATGCATCGTGGTGGGCATCGGGCTGGGCCAGGCGTTTCCCGGTGCAGCGCGGACCATTGGGTCGTGGGAGGTGGCCCGCGTGAACCTGCCGGTGGGGCTGCTCATCTGGGTGATGATCATCCCGATGCTGCTCAAGGTGGACTTCTCCGCCCTGGGCGAGGTGCGGCACCACGTGCGCGGCATCGGGGTCACGCTGTTCGTGAACTGGTTGGTCAAGCCGTTTTCCATGGCCTTTCTCGGCTGGCTGTTCATCCGCCAGTGGTTTGCCCCCTACCTGCCAGCGGACCAACTGGACAGCTACATCGCCGGCCTGATCCTGCTGGCCGCCGCCCCCTGCACGGCCATGGTGTTCGTGTGGAGCCGCCTGACCGGCGGCGACCCCCTGTTCACGCTGTCCCAGGTCGCGTTGAACGACAGCATCATGATCGTGGCGTTCGCGCCGCTGGTGGCCTTCCTGCTCGGCCTGTCGGCCATCACGGTGCCATGGGACACCCTGCTCACCTCGGTGGTGCTGTACATCGTCATTCCGGTGGTGCTGGCCCAGTGGTGGCGGCGCGCCTTGCTGGCACGGGGGCAGGCCGCGTTCGATGCGGCACTCCAGCGCATGGGGCCATGGTCCATTGCGGCGCTGCTGCTCACGCTGGTGCTGCTGTTCGCCTTCCAGGGCGAGGCCATCCTGCGCCAGCCCCTGGTCATCGCACTGCTGGCCGTGCCCATCCTGATCCAGGTGTTCTTCAACTCGGCGCTGGCCTACTGGCTCAACCGCGCGGCGGGTGAAAAGCACGCGGTCGCCTGCCCGTCCGCCCTGATTGGCGCATCCAACTTCTTTGAGCTGGCCGTGGCCACCGCCATCAGCCTGTTTGGCTTCGAGTCGGGCGCGGCACTGGCCACGGTGGTGGGCGTGCTCATCGAAGTGCCGGTGATGCTGCTGGTCGTCAAAGTCGTGAATTCATCCAAGGGCTGGTACGACGCGGGTGCAAAGCGTGCAGCGTAGAACCACCACCACGCTGATGCTGGGCGTGGCCCAGACACTGGCGTGGGCGTCGTCGTACTACCTGCCGGCCGTGGTGGCCGCGCCGATGGGGCAAGACGTCGGCATGTCCTCGTCGGCGGTGTTTGGTGCGTTCTCGATGGCGCTGCTGTTTGCCGCAGCAACCGGCCCCTGGGCGGGGCGCGCCATTGACCGGGCTGGTGGGCGGCCGGTACTGGTCGTCAGCAACCTGGTGTTTGCCGCAGGGCTCGCGGCGCTCAGCCTGGCCTCACAGCCCGCCCATGTCTTTGCTGCCTGGGCCCTGATGGGCCTGGCCATGGGCAGCGGCCTCTACGAAGCCGCGTTCGCCACCGTGGTCCGCCTGCATGGCCAGGACGCCCGGCGGGCGATCACCGGCATCACCTTGCTGGCAGGCTTTGCAAGCACGATCGGCTGGCCATTGACGGCCTCCCTGGAGTCGGCGTTCGGCTGGCGGCAGGCCTGCCTGACATGGGCGGCGCTGCATCTGCTCATCGGCCTGCCGCTGAACGCGATGCTGCCCACGGCCGCGCCGGCCGCTTCGGCCGGTGCGCAGGCCGCTGCGGCAGGGAGTCCTCATCCACAGGCAGCGGCAAGCCCGGCACCGGCCCGGCGGCGTGCGGCCGTGCTCATGGCCTGCGTGTTTGCCATTGCGTGGTTCAACAGCACCGCGATGGCGGCGCATCTGCCGCAGGTTCTGCAGGCTTCGGGCGTGGCCTTGGCTGGCGCGATCGGCATTGCGGCGCTGGTGGGGCCGGCCCAGGTCGCGGGGCGATTGGTCGAATTCACCGTGCTCAAGCGGTCGCATCCGCTGTTGTCGGCGCGGCTGGCCACGCTGGCGCATCCGCTGGGCGTCGTACTGCTGATGCTGCTGGGCAGCCACGCGGCGCCCGCGTTCGCCGTGCTGCACGGGCTCGGCAACGGCATCCTGACCATTGCCATCGGCACCCTGCCGCTGCTGATCTTCGGCGCACAAGGCTATGGGCAGCGGCAGGGGTTCCTGATGGTGCCTGCGCGCATCGTGCAGGCCGGGGCGCCATTCCTGTTCGGGCTGGCCGTGGAGCGCTGGGGCGGCGCGGCGCTCTGGCTCTCCGCCACACTGGCGGTCCTGGCGTTTTTGGCACTGGCCGCCCTGGCCGCAGGCATGAAACGGTCCGGCGACGCTTGACCACTATTGCCAGGGAAGGTGCCCGCCCACAATGCGCACCATGCGCTCATCCGCCAACGCGGCCCAGCTCCCGCTGGCCCGCCACCTCCCGCAGCCACGCCCTGAAGGCCTTCACCCCCGCCGACTCTGCCCGCGCCAGCGGCACCACGAGGTAGTACGCATCGCTGCTGGTCAGCACGCCACCGGGCAGCTCCACCAGCGCGCCGCTCGCCAATTCCTCCTCCATCAGAAACCGCGGCAGCAGGGCCACGCCCAGGCCGGAGATGGCGGCCTGGGCGATCATGGCGAACTGCTCGAAACGCGGGCCGCGCAGGGCCTGGGGCGCGGGCACGCCCTCTTGCTCGAACCAGTCGGCCCACAGCACGGGGCGCGTGGTCTGGTGCAGCAGGGTCAGGCCGGCCACGTCGGCAGGGGTCTCGATGCGGTGGCGGGTGCGCAGCGCGGGGCTGCACACCGGCACCACTTCTTCGTGCATCAGGTAGTCGCACACGGCGCCGGCCCAGTGGGGCGCACCGTAGTGGATAGCGGCATCGAACGGCTCCTGGGCGAAGTCAAAAGGCTCGCCACGGGCAGAAAGATTCACCGTCAGCTCCGGGTGCAGCGCGGCAAACGCAGGCAGGCGCGGCACCAGCCAGCGCGCGCCCAACGTGGGCAGCACCGCCAGGTGCAGGAGTCCGCCGCCATCGGCCAGGGCCATGGCCTTCTGCGTGGCGGCACCGAGCTGCTGCAGCACGGCGCGTACGTCGGCGGCGTACAGGCGCCCCGCATCCGTCAACACCACGCGCTGGCGCACCCGGGTGAACAGGGCCTGACCGAGCTGTGCCTCCAGTTGGCGCACCTGGCGCGAGACGGCGCTTTGCGTGAGGTGCAGCTCCTCCGCCGCACGTGAGATGCTGGCGTGGCGCGCGGCGGCCTCAAAGGCGAGCAGGTCGGCCACGGGCGGCAGGAAGAGTTTGCGAAACATGGCGTTAATTCATGCAATCAGAGAATGAACCCGACCAAGGCTTGTGCTAACACATAAGGCGCCAGCGCTTGATCCATAAGCGCTGGCGGCAGGCAGGGTTGAGACGGGATATTGCCACTTGATGCGATTTAAGGAACAAGTCGTTCCGCTTTTTTGCTATGCAAGCGCGCGTGGCTGGGCGATATTTGCAGCTTCGCCTTCTCTTGGACCTCCATGCCGCACACCGCTACCTCCACCGCCGCATCTCGCACGGGCGGGCAGATCCTCGTCCAGCAGCTCATCGTGCACGGCGTGCAGCAGCTCTTTTGCGTGCCGGGCGAGAGCTACCTGGCCGTGCTGGACGCCCTGCACGACGCCAACATCGCCGTCACCGTGTGCCGCCAGGAGGGCGGCGCGGCCATGATGGCCGAGGCGCAGGGCAAGCTGACCGGCCGCCCGGGCATCTGCTTCGTGACGCGCGGGCCGGGGGTTACCAACGCATCGGCGGGCATCCACATCGCGCACCAGGATTCGACGCCGTTGATCGTCTTCGTAGGCCAGGTGGCGCGGGGTGCGCTGGGGCGCGAGGCGTTCCAGGAGCTGGACTACGGCGCCGTGTTCGGCACCATGGCCAAGTGGGTGGTGCAGATCGACGATGCGCGGCGCGTGCCGGAGCTGGTCTCGCGCGCATTCCACGTCGCCACCTCGGGCCGCCCCGGCCCCGTGGTGGTGGCCCTGCCCGAGGACATGCTGACCGATGCCGTGCAGGTGGCCGATGCCCTGCCCTACACCATGCCCGAGACCTACCCCGGCGCGCCCGCACTGCAGGCACTGGCGGCGCGGCTGCAGGCGGCCGAGCGGCCGGTGGTCATCGTGGGCGGCAGCCGCTGGTCCGACCAGGCGGTGCGCGACATGCAGGCCTTTGCCAGCACCTGGCGGCTGCCGGTGTATTGCTCGTTCCGCCGGCAGATGCTATTCCCGGCCAACCACGCCAGCTACGCGGGCGACCTGGGCCTGGGCGTCAACCCCCAGCTGCTGGCGCGCATCCGCGCGAGCGACCTGGTGCTGGTGCTGGGCGGGCGGCTGTCGGAGATCCCCTCGCAGGGCTACGAGCTGTTCGACATTCCCGTGCCGGCGCAGCCGCTGGTGCATGTGCATGCCGACGCCGACGAGCTCGGCCGGCTCTACCGCCCGGTGCAGGCCATCCACGCCACGCCGCAGGCCATGGCCGCCGCCCTGGCCAGCCTGCGCCCCGCGGCCGAGCCGCGCTGGACCGCGCACACCGAGGCTGCGCGCGCCGAGTACCTGGCCTGGAGCGACCCGGCGCCCATCCGCATCCCCGGCAAGCTGCAGATGGGCGAGGTGATGCAGCACCTGCGCGCGGTGCTGCCCGCCGACACCATCTTCTGCAACGGCGCGGGCAACTTCGCCACCTGGGTGCACCGCTTCTGGCCGTTCACCACCTATGCGAGCCAACTGGCCCCCACCAGCGGCTCGATGGGCTACGGCCTGCCGGCCGGCGTGGGCGCCAAGCGCCTGTGGCGCGAGCGCGAGGTGGTGGTGTTTGCGGGCGACGGCGACTTTCTGATGCATGGCCAGGAGTTCGCCACCGCCGTGCAGTACGGCCTGCCGCTGATAGTGGTGCTGTTGGACAACGCCATGTACGGCACCATCCGCATGCACCAGGAGCGCGAGTACCCCGGGCGCATCAGCGCCACACAGCTCAAGAACCCCGATTTCAAGGCCTATGCCCAGGCCTTCGGCGGGCACGGCGAGCGCGTGGAGCGCACCGAAGACTTCGCCCCGGCACTGGCACGCGCACGGGCGAGCGGGCTGCCCAGCGTGCTGCACTGCCTGATCGATCCGCAGGCGATCACACCCACGGGAACGCTGGATGGCATCCGGTCGGCGGCGATGGCGCGCAAGGGGTGATCTGAAGGGCTAAATGGGGCTCTGCGCTTGTGGGGCAAGCGCGGACAGCTATCGTTTTTGAGTTTTTGCTGCCGAATGCTTGGGTGCTGACCGGGTTATGCGCCCCCGCGCAGCAACATCAAAAAGAATAGCTGGCGGCGCTTACGCCATAAGCGCTGCCCTCAAAAAACTACCCCAACTGCTCGACCGCCATGAACCGCTCGCGCCACGCCTCGAACGGCAGGTCATCTGCCACTTCAATGGCCCGCTGCTCCTCCAGCGACCGCTCGGCCAGCGCCTGGTAGCGCGCCTGCTGCGACTCGCTCCAGGGCTGCCCCATCAGGATGTCCCGCGCCGACTGGGAATGAGCGAGTGCGAAGGCGGTGAAGTCGTTGTCATGCTGCTGTTGCAGCTCGGCCAGCACACGCGCGGACGGTGTGGAGTGCGGGGCCGCCAGTGTCGCCTGGGCCGCCGTCAGCGCGTGCGCATAAGCCTCGCCGCCGTGGGCGGCATCCAGCGTGGCGGCGATGGGCGCGCATTCGGCCAGCACCTCGGCGGCCCAATCGGTCAGGAGCACACGCTGGCCGCGGCGCATGAGCTGTAGGCCGGCCTCGCGCCCGCGCTCGGCCGCCAAGTGCTGGTTGTTCTTGAGTTCGGCGATCTCGGCCGGCGTGTCGGGCGGGCTGTCCGACAGCAGGCAGTGCAGCAGGAACACGTCCAGCAGGCGCATGGTGTCGGCGGTGATGCCCACGGGCACAAACGGGTCCAGGTCCATCAGGCGCACCTCGACATACTCCACGCCGCGCTCGCGCAGCGCGTGCAGCGGGCGCTCGCCGCTGTGGACGGTGCGCTTGGGCCGGATGGTGCCGTAGAACTCGTTCTCGATCTGCAGCAGGCTGGTGCCCATCTGGTTGTAGTCGCCGCCGGGGTTGCGCACGCCAATCGCCTCGTAGGCCGGATAAGGCCGCGTGAGCGCCTCGTGCAGCGAATCGGCATAGCCCTGCAGGCCGTTGTAGCTGACGGCCAGCGTGGCCTGGGCGTCGCTCTGGTAGCCCAGGCGCCCCATGCGCAGCGAAGTGGCATGCGGCAGGTACAGCGCGCGCTTGCCGTCGCCCAGCGGCTGCAGGCTGTGTTGTCGCCCTTCGACGAAGCACGGGCACAGCGCAGGCGATGCGCCAAACAGGTACAGAAGCACGAACGCGTGCCGGCGGAAGTTGCGGATCAGCGCAAAGTACTCGTCGCTGCCCACGCCGGGCAGCGACCAGTTGTAATGAATGCCCGAGATGGTCTGCATGCGCCGGCCGTAGCGGTGGCCCAGGCCCATGCGGTACACGCTCTTGGCACGCCCCGGGTTGGACGAGCCGTAGCGCGCCAACGGAATGGTCTCGTCCGTAGGCAACATGCAGGGCATGCTGGACACCCAGAGCATCTCGCCGCCCGGCTGCTGCTGCAGCACGCGGTGCACGAACTGGTGGATCTCGGTCAGTTCATCCTGGCATTCCTGCACCGTGCGGTGGGCACCGGTGATGAGCTCGATCTGCGATTCGCTGTAGTCCGTGGTGATGCAGGGGTGCGTGAGGGCCGAGCCCAGCGCCACCGGATGGGGTGTGAGCGCCAGGGCGCCCGTGGGCAGCACGCGCAGCCCCTCCTTCTCGATGCCGCGGCGCATGCCGGCCAGCCGGTCGGCGGGCAGGGCTGCGATTCGCTGTGGGAGTGTGCTCATGGTGGTGGTTGTTCCATCTTTTTTGAGGTGGGGCCGGAACTTAGCACGCCGCGCTGCGGCCTGCCCGCGCCCACATCAAGCGCCAGCCTGACACCGGGGAACTGCCGCCGGCCTCTGCACGGTCGCTCTCGGTACGGTAGCAGCGGGGCAGCACCGCCCCGGACAGGCCGTGTCAGCGGTGCGCAGCCAGGGCCTGCGCCACCTCGTTCGTCCCCTGTGCGGCGCCGCTTTGCGGTACCTGCTCACCCGCTCCGCGGGCCGTCACCTCGGCCAGGCGCGCGGCCAGTTGCTCCGGCACATCGGCACCTTGTCCCAGGTGGATGCCCTGGGTGAGCGTAATGTGCGCGGCCTCGAATGTGCCCGCGCCTGCACACAGAATGGTGCGCGTGGGCGCGCTCTCATGCGCCAACACCAGCATGGCGGGCACCACCGCCTCGGGCTGGAGGGCAGCCAGCACGTCCTCGGGCATCAGGCCCTCGGTCATGCGGGTGGCGGCCGTGGGTGCCAAGGCGTTCACATGGATGCCGTACTTGGCCCCTTCGATCGCCAGCGTCTGCATCAACCCCACCTGTGCCAGCTTGGCCGCGCCGTAGTTGGCCTGGCCGAAGTTGCCGTACAGGCCCGTGGAGGACGTCGTCATCACGATGCGCCCATAGTTCTGCGCCTGCATGTGCGGCCACACCGCCTTGCAGCAATGGGCCGCGCCCATGAGGTGGACCTGGACCACGAGGGCGAAGTCCGCCATGTCCATCTTGGCAAACGACTTGTCGCGCAGGATGCCGGCGTTGTTCACCAGGATGTCCACGCGACCCCACGCGTCCATGGCCTGCTGCACCATGGCCTGCACGGCCGCGAAATCGGTCACCGACGCACCGTTGGCCAGCGCCTCGCCGCCTGCGGCGCGGATCTCGTCCACCACGGCCTGCGCGGCGGACACCGAGCCGCCGCTACCGTCCACGGCACCGCCAAGATCATTGACCAGCACCTTGGCGCCACGCGCTGCCAGCGCCAAAGCATGCTGACGGCCCAGGCCGCCACCCGCACCCGTCACGATGGCCACACGGCCGTGGAAATCAAGGGACATGTTGAAGTCTTTGAACGAAGGATTGCCACCAGACACGCAGGCCCGCGGCCACCGGTGGCCGGGCACACGCGCAGCGAAAAGAAATCGCCCCGGCCGATGACCGGGGCGATTCAAAGGATACAGGAAGCAACCAGGTTCAATCAGCGGCTGCCTAGACCGCTTGTATGCCTTCGCCCCACCATGATTGCATGCAAGGCCACCAGGGCTATAGGTGGCGTTTTTCCCCAAGCGCCTTGATCGCCGGCCCGATGGACACGGCAGCCTCGTCATAGCCCGACCAGGGGCCATTGCCCGTCTTCAAGCGCCGGTCCACGGTCTGTACCGTCCAGTGGGCGCCACCCGTGAGCGCGTCCAGTTCCTGCCAGGCGACGGGCACGGACACGCCCATGCCCGGCCGCGCGCGCGCCGTCCACGCACAGGCCGTGGTGGCGCCAAAGCCATTGCGCAGGTAGTCCACGAAGATCTTTCCCACGCGGTTGCGGGGCCCGCTCTTGGCCACGAAGCGCTGCGGCAGGGTGCGCGCCAGATGCTGCACCACGGCTTGGCTGAAGTCTTTCACGGCATCCCAGCCGTGCAGTCGCTTGATGGGCACCACCACATGCAGCCCCTTGCCGCCGCTGGTCTTAACAGGCCGTTGAAAAAGTGCTTTTCGAACGCATCAGGGACGCTGAGTTCGAAGACATGAGCTGCCCAGACGCGTCTGCGCAGCGATTGCAACGGCCAATCTGGCCGGTTTGCAGGCCCTCCCGCCCATTTCGGGCGCACGTATCCCTGGGCTCACGCATGATGCGCGTTCCACCAGCCGCCGATGCTGCCCATTCGCACAAGGTTGTAGGTGGCAAAGCACAGCAGCGCCTGGCCCGTGAGCTTGGCCTGACCGATCAGCTTGGTCTTTGCCAGACCACCGACGGTCTTGATCCAGCCAAAGGCCTCTTCGATGCGCTTGCGCACCTTCAGGCTGGTCTTGTAGCCCTCGTGCCGTGTCACTCGCGCATCCACCGCCGAGTGTTTGTCCTTGGCCGCCACGTGGGGCGTGACTTTGAGCTTGCGACAGCCTTTGATGAAGGCCTTGCTGTCGTAGCCCTTGTCGGCACCGACCGTGGCCCGTTTGTTCCTGTTGCCCCGACGCTCCAACATGGCCAGTGCCGCCTCGCGCTCGGCCGTGCCGCTGGCATGGGTGATCTCGACATCCACGATCAGCCCGTTGCGGTTCTCCATGAGGATGTGTCCCATGTGGCACAGGCGGGATTTGTCGCCCCGGCTCTTCTTGAACAGCCGGGCATCGGCGTCCGTGGTGCTCTTGTGGGTGTCGTTGCAGCGCTCCTGCCCCTTGAAGTCCACCTCGGGGTTGCGCCCAGGCGGCGTGCCGCTGTCGTCATCTTTGCGCTTGAAGCTCTTGTGCGAGGCCCAGGCGTCAATGAGCGTGCCGTCCACGCTGAAGTGCTCGTCGCTGGCGAGCTTGCCCCACTGGGCACTGAGCTTGACGCGCTCGAAGAAGGTGCGGGCGAGGTCTTCGTTGAACAGACGTTCGCGGTTGGCGCTGAAAGTGGAGTGGTCCCAGACCTTGTCTTCGATGTTCAGGCCTACGAACCAGCGGTACAGCAGGTTGTAGTTGATCGCTTCGACCAACTGGCGCTCGCTGCGGATGGAGAACAGGATCTGCAGCAGCAAGGCCTTGAGCAGCATCTCCGGTGGCACCGATGGGCGGCCACGGCGGGCGTACACCGCTTCGAATTCGCGGTTCATGGTTGCCAGCAGCGCATCAACCACCGCGCGCAACTTGCGCAGCGGGTGTGCCTGCGGCACGCGCTCTTCAAGGCTGATGTAGCTGAACATCGCCCCCTGGAAGTCTTGGTTGCCTCTCATCGTCCTCGTCTGGGTCGTTCACCTATGGCTTCAGATCGTAGCGGCGAACGCGGGCGTCGGAGGGGGATTTTTCAACGGCCTGTTAAGGAACGATGGCAGTCCCAGCTCGGTGAGCATCAAGCGCACGAGCGCTGCGCCCTCTTGCACGTGCGCCCACGGCACGCCCTCGCCCGGATCCAAGTCGAAGGTGATGCGGTTGGGCCGCTCAATCCGGTCCTTGCGAGCATTCCATGTGTGAAACTCCACGGTGTTCATTTGCGCGGCCGACAGCAGGCCCTGCGCCGTGGCCACTTCCAGCAGCGGCGGGTGGCTAGGATCCAGGTCGGGTGACAGCGCACTCACCCCGTCCAATGCCCCTGTGTCCAGGTGCTTTTGAAAGAAAAGGTCGCCCTCCAGACCTTGCGGCGCCCGCAGCAGGGACACCGGCCGCCCCTGCAGGTGGGGCAACATGAGGGGCGCTACCGTGGCGTAGTACCGCACCAGATCAAGCTTGGTGAACCCGGTGGAGGGATCCACCACGCGCGCCGGGCTTGTCACCTGCAGCCCCCCCACGCGCGCGGCGCGGCTGGGCGCAGCCCCCTGCAGGTGCGCAGGCTCCTCGTGGACGATGGCGGCGGCGGGCTTGTCGTCGCGCAACCCGCGGAACACGGCGTGGCGCACCTTGCCCTCTTTCGTCCATTCGGCGAAGGAAACCTCCGCCACCAGCGTGGGCCTCACCCAATGCACCTTGCGGGGGATGGAGCGCGGCTGGGCAAACGGGCTGCCCTGGGTGCGCAAAGCGCCTAGCCGCCGGGCCAGGTCCGCGAGGACGCGCTCGCTGAAACCCGTACCCACGTTGCCGGCATAGCGCAGGGCACCGCCCTCGTCATGCACGCCCAGCAGCAGTGAACCGATCCCTGTGCGTGAGCCCTGCGGGTCCGTGTATCCGCCGATGACGAACTCTTGCCGATGGCTGCACTTGAGCTTGATCCAGTCCGTGCTGCGGCGCGAGGCATACACGCTGTCCTTGCGCTTGCCGATCACCCCTTCAAATCCCAGCCGGCAGGCCGAGGCCACCAGGTCCGCGGGCCGGGCTTCGAACGCTTCGCTGAACCGCACACGGTCTGAGGAGGCTGGCTGCAGCACGCTGCGCAGCAGCGCACGCCGTTCAGCGAGGGGCAGTTGCCTCAGATCGCGCCCGTGCGCAAAAGGCAAGTCGAAGGCGTAAAAGACCAGCGCGTCGGTCGATCGCCCGTCAAACGCGTTCTGCAGCGCCTGGAAGTCGGGGACACCCTGGGCGTCCAGCACCAGCACCTCGCCGTCGATCCATGCAGAGGACAGCGGCAAGGCGGCCAGCGCTTGCGCCAGGGCGGGCATCCTCGAGGTCCAGTCGTTGCCGTTACGGGTGTACAGCCGTGCCTTGCCGCGCTGAACCCGCGCCAGCATGCGATAGCCGTCGAACTTGAGCTCCCACAGCCACTGCGAAAGGTCGGCCGGCGGTCCGTCCACCAGCGTGGCGAGTTGCGGGGATAGCTGGTCAGGCAGCGGTGCCGTGGGCGCGGATGTCCACGGCACCGCCGCTGCCGTGGGAGGCTGAATCTGCGCGGGCCCGGCCCTCTGAGCGAATGCGCGCGCTGGTGGCGCAACCGGCGGCTGGTCTGCCACGCTGTCGGGCATTTCGTCCACCACGTTGAACTCCTCGGCCGCACGCTCCAGCCCGTCGCGCTCCTTGATCAGCAGCCAGGGGGGCTGCTTATCGTCGTCCCGGCCATGCATACGCACCAGGGTCCAGTGACCATGCAATTTGTGACCGTGGATCTCGAACTTGAGCTTCCCCTTGCGGTAGTCTTCGCGCGGATTGCCCTGCGGCACCCAATAGCCGCGGTCCCAGATGATGACCCGCCCCGCGCCGTATTGGCGCGGCGGGATCTGCCCTTCGAATTGGTTGTAGGAAATCGGGTGGTCTTCCACCTGCACGGCCATGCGTTTGTCCGCCGGGTCGTAACTGGGGCCCTTGGGTACGGCCCAGCTCTTCATGGTGCCGTCCAGCTCCAGGCGCAGGTCATAGTGCAGGCGGCTGGCCCAGTGCTTCTGGATCACGTACTGCAGCGCCTGCGACTGCGCTCCGCCGTCCGCGGGCTCTGGCGTCACGGCAAAGTTGCGCTTTTGTTTGTACGCCGCCAGCGGGTCTTTGCGGGGCATGGTCCGTCGCCTTGTCCGGCACCGCTATCCGTGCGCGCGACGAGGCTTCTTGGCCGCAGCGGTCTTGGCAGGCGCCGCCTTGGCCGCAGTCTTGCGGGCCGGTGACTTTTTGGCGGCGGTGGATTTGGCCGCCGCCTTACCCGACGGTGCAAGGCGGGTCACGGAGGCGGGTTTGTCCTTGCGCGGCGGGGTGGCCGAGGCGCCCTCCAGGCTGCGCTTGAGCAACGCGGTGAGGTCCAGCACCTCCGCGCCCGCAGCCACCGCCGGTCCTTCATCCGGCTGAGCGACATGGGCAATCTCTCCCGCAGAGGCCTTGGCCTCGACCAGCCTGTGGATCTCCTCAGAGAAGGAATTGCGGAAGCGGTCCGCGTTCCACTCCTGCGTCATGTCCTCGATGAGCTGCATGGCCATGGCCAGCTCCGCGTCCTTGATACCCGCGGCTTTCGCATCCAGCGGCGGCAGGGCCAGTTGCTCAAATGAGCGGATCTCCCCTCCCCAGCGCAGCAGGTTGAGGATCAGCGCTCGGCCGCACGGAATGAGCACGGCCAGGTGCTGCTTGGACTGGATCACCACTTTGGCCACGCCCACGCGGTTGCTCTGGCGCAGGGCCTCGCGCAGCAGTGCGTACACCTTTTCGCCACGCTTGAGGGGTGCCGTGTAATAGGGACGCTCCAGGTAGACAAAGGGGATCTCGTCGGCGTTAAGAAACGCCTCGATCTCGATCGTCTGCGTGACCTTAGGAAAGGCGGTCGCGATTTCCTCGGGCGTCAGAATGACGTAGCGGCCTTCTTCATACTCCACACCCTTGACGATATCGGCCGTGGCGATTTCCTTGCCCGTGATTTTGTTCACACGCTTGTACCCCACCGGCTCCATCGACCGGCGGTCCAGCCAGTCAAAGTCGATGCCCGAGCTGACGGTCGCCGAGTACAAGCCCACGGGAATATGGACGAGGCCAAAGCTGATCGCCCCCTTCCAGAGGGTGCGTGTCGAGGTGGGGGCCTTGCCCTGCCCCTGCTTCGCGCCAGATGGGAGAGCGTCGCTCGCGGTGGGTTGCTTGGATCGCATGTGCAAACGCTATCCATGGCGCAGGGGCGCAGATGTAGGACAGCGGTTGCTTCTATCGTGGTGGAATCTCCGGCCTATCCATGGGTTTCAAACAGCGTGCGGAGAGGCAGGCGGAGGACTGCTGCTGGCGTTCGGCCACATGCCAGCGCGAAAAGGGTGGCCTCAGCAGATACCCGACGCGCTCAAAGATTACAGAAGCAACACCCCGACCGGCGCTAACCACGTCACCACGTGAAGGTGTACGGGCCGTACTGTGTGTCCACCACCGCCTCGATCACCTGGTCGCAACCTTGGACACGAAAGCGCCGTGCGCCGCCGAACTTCAGCGCAAACGGCAGATGGATACCCGTCGCCACCTTGCCCGATTCAGCCATCACGCAATTGCCGCGGTTAAGCGTTATGCCATGCACTTCCAGCCGGTCCGCCCGCGACCGCAGCCGCAGATAGCGAATGGGCATCTGCGGCCCCAGGCTGTAATCCATCAGGAACTCAGCGGTCAACGGTGGCTGTGCATCCGCCCAGACTGCGTGGCCCGTTGGGGGCGCCGCCGTATCCATGATCACGGTTGCCGCGTCAGCACGCGGATCCGCGGCCGTCACCTCGCGCGCCGCCTCCATGGCGCTGCGCCAAGCCTCCTGGGCAGCCGTTGACAAGCCGTCGGGCATGGGCGCGTCCGCGTCCATCGTGGCGGAGCCGTCCTGATGCATGGGCGCTGCCGCGTCCTGCTCGCCGGGCCCACCCGGCGCATCACCCTGCGCTGACGGCTGCGCTTCTGGCACAGGAACCAACGGCCCGTCCTGCTGGTTCAAGCACGCCGCCAACGCCAGCACCAGCACACTGGCACAACCCATTGCCGCCCATCGCCGCACGTTCGCGGTGCGTCCCGCGTGCGCACCCCCCTGCGCAATCCGCTCACTCTTCACAAACACAATCCTTACTTACATAAACAAGGCTGTAACGCCCTTCCAGCAAGCGCAAGCAGCTATTATTTTCATATCAAAAAACAACGCCCGGCGTCCAGGCCGGGCGTTGTGCGGAGGTTGAGGGAAGCTACAGGAACGGCACCTACTGCCTCCTAGACGCCGGTGAGCGTCACTCCCACTCGATCATCAACAGGTCTCGCAAACCCGCGTGGTTAAAGGGATTCGGCCTGATCAACATGGGGCACTACCGTCGCTTTTACCGTCAAGGGCGAACATCTTTTGCTGGCGCGGGAGATGGAGCGCTTTGCGCGGGAGCTGGGTTTTCGACACCATCATCAATCAGCTCTCAGGATACCGGAGAAATCCCCGACCGTCAGCCGCCGCAAGCGCGCGCAAGCGAGTTCCATCCGGTAGCTGACACTTCTAGCGGGTCTTCTAGGGATGCTCACCTGATTGCTCGGAGTCCCAAAAGCGCTGCATCGCTTCGAACGCTTTTCGCTCAACGCCCTGCATTCGTGTCAAAGCATGAGGCTCGGGTACGGGCCGGAAGCTTGACGACAACTGTTCGACGTCGCGTCGAGCGGCTAGCCAAGCCTGCAGCAAAGGCTGCCACTGCCGATCCCAGTGGCCGAAGGGCCGCGAGTCCGGCGATGACACTTTGCGTAGCGCCTGATGCATGACGGCTCCGGCAGTCCGCGTCGGGTCGTCCCATTTGACCGGAACGCTCCAGCCGGCGTCGCGGACGCCACTGGTGCTTCGGAGGTCTGGGCCCACCGTGGCAACAGGTGCGCCCACGACGGTTCCGAATCCGAAGAGCTTGTGATCAATGCGATCACCTTCCTCAAGTGGGCAGTTCGAACTACTCATTCTGGTCTCCTCTCTTCATGCAATTTCATTGGCTTTGTGTGGGCACTGCTCAAACCATAAACGCGGGTTGAGCGATAACGACCGGGCTGACCACGTCGCGAATCTCACTAAGTCCCGCAATGAGCAGGTCGTACTGCTCGGTGCGCCGTCCCTGATCCCAGATGATCGGCAGCACTTTTCGATAGGGGCTGCCACGCTTCAAGTAGAGACTGACATCCTCACCAATCTGCGAAATCAGGTCCTGCGGCGAGCTTCTGGTCCGCCAATACTTGACCTCGATCACCAGGTGCAACGACGGAATCACCAGGTCTGCCCGAGGCTTCTTTTGTCCCACCGACGCGAGCCACTCTTCATCGCGCAGATCGGGCACCACCGGCGCAAGCACCGCGCACAGAAGATTCTGAAAGTGGTATTCGTTTTCAACGGCCCACTTCTGCGCTGTCGAGTTCGGTGTCTTCTTCTGATCGTCCCAGGTCCATCGGCGCAATCCGGATGGGAGCCTGCGAAGCAGGAGACCGACATCGTCGAGGCTCGGCGCACGCAGATCGATCTGGGCCGCGCCCTGTGCGAGGTAGTGAAAGGCCGCCAAGTCCACGGCCGCCTGCTCAGGATCGTCGTAGACCACCGACTTGATGCGGCTGAGCAGCCGCGATGCAAAGTCGTCATCGACCGCCGGCGCAGCGTCTGCCAACCGACGTGCAACATAGACCGCTGCGCAGGCGCTGGCGGGCACCACTGTCAGCTCGCCGTCCAATCCCACCTCGGACCGCGTCTTGATCATGGATAGCAGCTCATGGCGCCAGCCGACTTCCGCGGGCAACAGCGGTTGCAGTCTTGCATAGAGCGACGCGAACCATGTGCCGAACTTCGTCCATCGCACCCCATCGGCCGTGGCCGACAAGCCAACCAGAACGCCGGTATGCGCTAACGGTTGCATCAGGCTGACGAGGGCCGTCTGTGAATCACCGCTGCGCCCCATCAACCAATCAACCCCCTGCGCAAACGAGTCGCGGCATGCATCGCTCAAGGTCCGATCGATGCTCAGCAGGAACCCCAAGGCCGCAACGGCATGAATCGACCGACCGCCGCCGGAAAGCTCCTCGCATAGCTCCCGTGCCATTCCTGCGCTTTGCTGGGCGGGCAACCCCTCGCCGAGCACCCAGTGATAAAAGGCGATCGACACCGGGCCCGCACTCGTCAGCGTCTCGGCCTGAGCTGCTACGGCTCGCAGCGCCTCGTGCAGCATCGGGTTGCCGGCGCTCACAGAAACCACCGTGTTGTGCCAATCTTGCCCAGCATCACACTGGGACTCCACCGGCTACCCAACCGGTCAAGCCGCCCTAGGAGGCCCGCGACAAGGTCGGAGTAATAGATGGTGACGGGCATCGCCGCTGGCAGGAAGCTGCGCCAGGAATGGTTCGAAAACCAGTAGACCTGCTTGGTCAGATAGATGATGTCCGTGAACGTCGAATCACGATGAAGACTCAGCAGTAGCGGTTTGGGCAAGCCATCCGTCGGGCGCTTGAGCTGCTGCGGCCCCGTCAACGTCAACAACGTCTCGTTGTGGCCGACTTCCGCAAAGAGGCCCCGGATCGGCGTTTTCTCTCCCCTGCCCTTGGTCCCGATGGAATCGTCGTCGAACAGCAGATACGGATGGTCCTGCTTTACATGCAAGAAGGCGAACCGCAGATCGAATTCAGAGAACTCCTTCAACGCCGCTTTAACCGACTCGACCTCCGTATTGCGCATCGGCTTGAACGCATGAACGATCACGCGGACAGAATCGCCCTTGATCCAGTTCATTTCACTTCGCACACGCTGAAGGGTTCCCTGCAGTGATTCCGTCAGTGCCTCACCGTACTTCGACATGGGCACGGCGTTCGACAGATTCGATAGCAGATAGCCGCCGTCGCCGCGAAAGACGCTAGTAATGCCGACGATTCTCTCTTTTCTGGAAAATCGGGACTCGCCGATAGCGGCGCTGCCGAGCCCGATGACTACTTCATGTGCGATGCCCTTGTCCGATTTGATCAGCCATGGGATGCCGCCGAGCTTGGCATAGACAGCAAGCGCGAGGTTGCTCAGGGTGTAGGCAAGACTGGCCGGGGCCATCGAGAACGTCTCGAACGCGATGAACTGCGTGGGGATCTGATTGGAGAGAAACGCCGCCTTGGCCACCAGGTACGGATTCTTCTGGGGCGCCAACTGGCGCGAGTCCCGCTCGGTCTGCACCAGGGCAAGATGCCAGGGCGCGCCCTCGGCAGCCATCCGGACTGCTTTGGAAGCAGCGGCATGGTATGCGTCGGCCGTGAACGCGTCCGCCTCCACGAACGTCAGTGTGATGTCCTGCAGTCCGTAAATGCCGAGAAATCCTCGCCCGAACGGCAATGACTTGCCGTCGACCGACAAGCCGTCTCGAAACTTTCGAAGGAACAGTTCAAATTGACCACGCCGCGCGCGATCGCAGATCACGCAGACGTTCGGTCGAGTGGGCGTGAACACGTGCCTGCTGTAGGGGCCAAACTTGCTTAGCCCGACCGCTGCACGCGACTCCGACTTGAGCGTGCCGGCGTCGAAAACATAGGTCGGCGTCGTGGCTTCCGTGAAACGGGGAAAGTTCGGCGCGTCCTTCTCGCTCAGCAGGTTGCCAATGCCGACGCTGAGACCTTCCTGCAGTTCGATTTCACCGAGACCGCGTAGCCAGTCCGAAATGCGTGCAATGTGCTCCATGCGAGCACGCCCTCGGCTGTTCTCAAACACGATCTCATCGATCTTGCCAAGCACCCTGCCCGATGCGTTCCGCGTGAAGTGCTGCAGAAGGTGCCGAAGATTCTCTGGCGACGCCTCCAGATACAGTTCGTCGAGTGGAAGCGACTCATCCACATTTTGAAAGCGCTCCGACATGCGAGCGTTACCGTCTGCGATGGCCCCGACTCGGCCCACCAGCCTGCGATAAGGCAGCATGCGCGCATCCTCAACCGGTACCATGCGCTCAACCGTCAAACCATCAAGTCGAACTCCGTGCTCATGCAATACGGCAAGGCTCGTTGCGCAAGTCTTCTGGATCTCGATGTCCCACAAAAGACCGAGTGGTTCTGAGTCCGGCAGCTTTAACGATCGAATGGCGATCAAGACGCGCGACTGCAGATGAAGATGCTTGTCGGCTTCGCTGAAGCCCGTCGGCAAGGTCCGCCCTACGGTGGTAATCGGGTTATAGCGCGCTACCAGTCGCCGATTGGAACTGAGCAACGTCACGAGACGCTGCTCAAGCAGAGGACGAATGAGGGACGCATACTCAACCACCGACACAACCTTCTCTTCGCCAATGGGCGCGGTGCCCAATGCGAGAGGTAACGCCACGATCTGATCCGCGCGACGGGTTACGGCGTAATGCGTGCGGTACTCATCACGCAGGTTCCGGAACTGCTGCGCGTCCTTGAAGGGCAAGGTCTGCAGCCGAACGGCATCGCCGCGCACATACAGCGGCGTGAAATTGAGCTGCAGCTGTCGTCCCATAGGTCGTCACATCCTCTTGTTTTGCCAGACCCGCGTCCGCAATTTTTTGGTTGATGCACCGATGAACCGGGTCCAACGCGCCAGCTGGGATGGTTTCCCGAAACCGTGATCGACGCCATCAAAAAGAGCCTCAATGAGTTGGCGGTTCTTGCCACAATAGATGCCGTTGTCCTGCAACATAACTAGTGAGGGCTCGATCGAAATGGCATTGACCTCCATGGGCGCGCCGATCAACGCTTCGGCGTAAATCTAAACGGCACGACATTGCCTTCCGTGGCAACAGGTGCATCCGGGCTGGGCGCTGAACGCAAACGAGCCAACTGCACAACCTTGGGTTTGCCCTGAAAGTATCCTTCCGACAAGCCCGCCAGCATCTCAATGTCATGGGCCGCCAAGCCAATGTGCCTGGGGATCGAGTCGAGGGGCATCACGTTCTCCTCGACAAGAAGATCGATCGTTCGACGTAGCAGGCGCGGCCGTTCTGGCGACCTATCGCCATCGCCCGGCTCGGACTTGGCGCCCCAACGTGCGGACCGTCGTTTGAAGAGTGACTGCGCCGCCTCTTCATCGAGAATCTTCAACGCACGCAGACGCATCACGATCGCCGCGACGGAAACACCCCATCTGCGTTTGAGCAAGAGAAGATCGTCCAGCGTGACTGGCGTGCGGACCTCACTCGCGAATGTTTCCGCCGGCAGCAGGAACGCGCCCGCAAAGCGATGGGCCTGCTGTTCCAGCTGCTTATGGCGGTCACGCTCAGTCGGTCGGGGAATGAACCGATGCAGGATCAGGTGGCCGAGTTCGTGCGCCAAGTCGAAGCGGCTTCGATAGCCGTTATCCTTGTCGGCCGAGAGCAAGACCAGCGGACGCCCCAGCGCATCGCTCCATGCCGACAGGCCCTCGATCTGCGAAATGCCAGTTTCCTCGCGGATCAGGACGACGCCAGCGCCTTCAATGGCCAGCGCCAAGTCCGGCACCGCCGTGCGGCCGATACGCCAAAGATCGCGGCACTCGCTCGCCGCCAGCTCAATCTCGTCAGGCGTGATCTCGTCGGGCTCTTTGAACTGCCGGATCGGCAAATTCAGTGTCGGATAGTCCACGAACTCCGACAACGCGAGCGCGACGTCCTGCGCCCACTCCATGCGCGCTTCCAGCATCGCACGTGCCGCCACGTGGGCGGACGCATTGCTACGAAACAGCGGCAGCGACACCTTGGCAGAGGGCGCCCGGGTGAACCATTCAGGCGTGACATTGACCACGCCGGCAAGACGCTCCAGGGTTTCACGTTCGGGGGCCTGATTGCCCGAACGCCATTTGCTGACCGTTGCGGGGGACACGCCGACCAGCGAGGCAAGTTGCGCCTGGCTCAAACGCCTCGCGGCAAGAATCTGACTGAGGCGCTCACTCTCAAAGCCTTGAATACCTCCGCGGCTCATGGCACGCTGCCGTCGTTGCTCTGCTTCTTGATCTTCTTGAGCTTGGGCTTGGCCAAATCGTCTTGCGCCGCAGGCTTTTGCTCGTACCGCTGCAGGAACGCAGTCAGCGGCTCCTTGAACAGCCAGCCCCGCATCTCACGATCAGGCACCGCGATCTGGATCGATACGGGCGCATCCGGATGTATATGCAGCGAGCCCGAGAAGCACGCCACGAAAAACGCGACGGCATCGGAAGGCGCGGTGTATTGATCGAACAATTCCGGTTGCACCAACGGCTCGATGGCCTTGTTGGCAAATGACATCTGGCGGCGCGTGTGGCTACGTCGGCCATTGACCCAGAAGCCATCCGGAATGTTGAACCTGGCCAGTGTGAAAACCCCTGCCCGGCCGCTAACGATGCCGTTGCCACGAATAGCAGTCGGCGAGGCCTCTCCCATCGCCAGCGCTCGGTGAAACGCCTCATTCATGTGGAAATGCCGCAGCTGACCAACCACATGCGGCAAGTGGCCCTCGTCCATGCCTTTGGACGCCGCGTGCGCACGCTGGGCACCGACGCTCAACGCTTCTTCGACGGCCATCACCAGTTCGCGCGGCAAGCTGCGCTGCAAGAGGTCGGGGATTGTGTCTACGGGCGGCTGGGTCATACGCTCTCCAAGTCTGATTTCGCTTGTCGGCATTTTGCCACGTAAAAGTTTCGTTTAGCGCGAAAAGATGTGTGATTGGTTGCCTCTATGGCAATCCGTACCGTGCGTACCCCTTGAAAAGTGTCAGAAAAAAGAACATACTTCTACCATTCAGGAGATTCCCACCATGCAGACCCTCGCCAAACAAGTGCTGGAACACGCCGCCGGATTGCCGGAAGGCGCG
Organism: [Acidovorax] ebreus TPSY; assembly: GCF_000022305.1. Lineage (NCBI taxonomy): Bacteria > Pseudomonadati > Pseudomonadota > Betaproteobacteria > Burkholderiales > Comamonadaceae > Diaphorobacter > [Acidovorax] ebreus. The sequence goes on along the minus strand of NC_011992.1, from coordinate 1,389,158 downwards.
CCCTTGGTCGCCAAGGAACTGCTGCACCTGGGAAACCGGGCGGCGGTGGACCAAGTCCTGTCCCGGCTCGTGCAGCGCGGCGCCCTGCTGCGCGCTGGCCGCGGTATCTATGTCCTGCCGGTGGAAAGCCGCTTCGGGTCGCGCGCGCCGTCGACCTCCAAAATGGTCGAAGGGCTGGCTCACCAGCGCGGAGAAACCATCGTGTCGCATGGCGCGGCGGCCGCGAACGCGCTGGGCCTCACCACGCAAGTGCCGGTGCGATCCGTCTATCTGACCTCCGGCCCCAGCCGCCGTTTGAAGCTAGGGGCCCAGACCGTCGAATTCAGGCACGCGCCGGTGTGGCAGCTGATTTTTCCTGGCCGCGCTGCCGGCGATGTCGTGCGGGCGCTGGCATGGCTGGGGCCAGAGAAAGCCGGTGAAGCGCTGCGAACGCTACGCGCCAAGCTGCCGCTGGCCGAGATGAAAGAAGTCGCATCGGCACGTGCCCGCCTGCCGACATGGATGGCGCAGGAAGTCAGCGCGCTGGTGTCGCATGGCTGAGTTCTTCGAATTCTCTGTCGATGAACGCCTGGAAGCCCTTGCCCAGGCTGCCGATGCTTCCGGCCGCCCGCCCCACCTGCTCGAAAAGGACGTTTGGGTGGTGTGGTCCCTGCGCCACCTGTTCGCCGCGCCCTATGCGCCGCATCTCATATTCAAGGGTGGCACCTCGCTGTCGAAGGCCTACGGCGTCATCCAGCGCTTTTCCGAGGACGTGGATCTCACCTACGACATCCGCGCCATCGCCAGCGATCTGATCGGCGAGGCCGGCGCGCCCCTACCCGCCAGCCGGAGCCAGGAAAAGAAATGGAGTAAGGAGATTCGCACCCGTCTGGCTGAGTGGGTGACGGCCGAAGTCATCCCCGGGCTCCAGCAGGACCTAGAGCAGCACGGCCTACCGGCCAAAGCACGAGCCGAAGGCGACAAGGTGTTCATCGAATACACGCCGCTGGTCTCAGGAACGGGCTATGTGCCGCCGGCGGTCATGCTCGAATTCGGCGCGCGCTCCACCGGGGAGCCTTGCGAACTGCGCCCGGTCCGTTGCGACGCCGCCGCGCACCTGCAGGGCGTGGAGTTCCCAGAAGCGATGCCGAAGGTTATGCGTGCCGAGCGAACCTTTTGGGAGAAGGCGACCGCGATCCACGTCTTCTGCGCGCAAGGTGTCTTTCGGGGCGGCGAACGGTTTGCACGTCACTGGCACGATGTCACGCGCTTGGATGCTGCCGGCTTTGCCGACGCCGCGATCGCCGACAGGGCGCTCGCGAATGCGGTGGCCGATCACAAAAGCATCTTCTTTGCGGAAAAAAAGTCAGAGGGCGAACTGATCGACTACCACGCTGCCGTCTCGGGTGGCCTGTGCCTGGTGCCCGACGACGGTGCCTTGGCCAAGCTGGCCGCCGACTACCAGCAGATGGTCGACGACGGGCTGTTCCTCGATGAGGTCGAATCGTTCGACGCCCTGCTCCAGCAATGCCAAGCTATTCAGCAGAAGGCGAATGCGGTTGGAACGAACGGGGAGCTGGAAGGCCGACCGCCTGCGTGAGTCCTGGGCGAAGCAAGGCGAGCACCTAGTGGGATGCCGCAGAGCCAGGGCTTTGAGTTTGTCGCGAGGTTGTGCATTGCGTTTCGCAGCGCGCTCATCTGATCATGACTGGGGCTACGCAATTTGCGCAGTCGCGAACACACCGGGAATTCGTCAATTTAACAGGGGGCGTAATGCTGCAGCGAATGACACCAAAAGACTATTCGGAGTTCTGGGAGCGTGAATCGTCCCAATTCGCCAGTGACAACATCTATGCACATCTTAGGCAGATTGTTCCCACCGAAGCGACCTTGGAAGTAGGTTGCGGCGCGGGATGGAGTACGTTGAGTCTTGCGACAAATCGGCCTGTCTTGGCGATCGACAACAACGCCCATTTGATTGGCCTCGCTCGATCCCGATTGAACACCCACGGGGTGAATGCGGAGATCATCCAATCTGACTTGTTCGAGCCGTCCGACGACCTGCTCAAGGCGATCGAGGCATTCCAGCCGAAGGTCGTGGTCGGATGGTTCATCGGCTCTCATCCTGACGACAATGACAAGCGTACTCCGGCCGACCTGCGTATCGACCAAAAGCCCAAGGTCTACCGAGAAAATGTCGAGGATCGACTGGTTGCGCTGCCGCTCTGCCCACCATCCGTGGAGTGGGTCCACACCGTGCAACGCGGTGCCGCCCCACCCGGGGTTAGCGAGGCTCAAATAAAGGACGAGATGGCGAAAGAATACGAAAAGTACATGCTCATCAACTCAGGATTTACCGTGACGGACGTGCAGGTGCTGGACTGGAACCAAGGGGCAACCCCATTCCCATATGTTCAGACCGCGAGACCGGACCTGCCCCCCGGCAAGCCCAAGCCCGTGATCATCTCCATACTTGCTCGTCGAATGTCCAACGTGTAGGGTTCGCAGCCCTCGCCTCGACCACGCAAAAGCGCGATTGAGGGTGTGCATTGGATTTTCCCTTCGGGGCCACAACTGCTCTGATCGCACGTGCAAGAGGGCAGCGCGCGACGCTGCAGCTTCATATTTGATAGGACGGGCATATTTACTGCACAGTAAATATGCCCTTTACGTGCCGCCACATGCCGTGCGTCGCGGCAGCGGCCGTTGCTCGAACTAGTGGCCTAGGACGATCCCCCTTTGACACCCCTCCCCCGTTTGAACTCGCGATCCCCTGCGATAAATGCTTCCAGCATATGAGGAATCAGCGTGGTCGCATCGACCGCTTCGCCGTATGCCTGCGCATGCAGTGCGGCGTAACGGTCCAGATCGGCCTTTAAAGCGGCAGGACACGCGAAGGTCAGCTTGACGCTTTCGGTTTTGGGCAGCGGCCCGAGTCGCAGCTTGCGCGTCGTACTCATTGCGAAGTCCCCCGATTGAAGAACAGCGGCTGGTAGGGCCGCAGCACGAGGTCGCGGTTGACGATGATGCTGACCGGCAGGCCCGGCCGCTCTGTCAGCGTCGGCTGGATGTTGAGGTTGCGCCGAGTCATCTCCTGTCCTGCCTGGTTCACACTGTCTTGCAAGCTGTCGCGCCCGGCAATGATGACGCGATCGCCGCCCTGCCGGTTCTCCGGCGCGGCCAGTTCGGCACCGACGCCCAGCACCGTCGTCAGTGCCGCGCCAGCAAAGATGCGATCCCAATGCCAATCAACGCCATCCTCCAGGCCGGCATAGCCGGCCGGATCGGTGCCGGCCAGGTTGTCGAGTGTGAGCGATGACGTGTCCGGCAGGATGACCCGGTTCCACACCACCTGTACCCGGCTCTGCCCATAAGCGACCTGGCTGTTGTATTTGCCGAAGATGCGCGATCCCTGCGGGATCAGCAGGTATCGGCCGGTCGCGGTGTCGTACACCGGCTCCGTCACCGTGCCGATCACATTACCCGGCAGGTCGGACTTGATGCCCGTGACGAGTGCTGCCGAGATTACCGTGCCAGCCATCACTTGATACGGCGAAGTCGGCATTTGCAGATTGCCGGAATTACGGGTTTCCGTAGTTCCGGCTTTCTGGAACGCCTCCTTCTGGTCTTGCCGGTTCTGCACGGCGGTCGGGTCGGCGGGCTGGGCCGCCGTCGAGGCCGGCCCAGCGGCCTGCGGATCGAAGCCCGCCAAGCCAGAAGCTGGGCCAGCAGCGGCCACCTGCGCCGGCGCGGTAGCGGCGCGCTGGTTGCTGGAGCGGAAAAACACTGACGATCCCGCTGCCGCTTCAGCCTCCTTGCGCCGCGCGTCACGCTCGGCGGCGCCGGGGTCTTGGCCGGGCGGCGAGTAGCGGGCCACCGCTTGCTGCTGAGACTTCACGATGGCTGGCCCCAGGTCGCCGGGCAACGGCGGCCCCAACTCTGGCACCTTGGGCGGTAGCTTGGAGTAGTCGGTGGGAAGCTGGTCCAGTCCTTCTGAGCGCGAGACGCGATCAACGTTGTAAAGCTCGGCCGGCTCGTTGCCGCCTCGCCGATGCGTCGGCTGCAACGACCACATCGTTGCGCCCAGCACGGCCACGCCGAGGCCGCCAGTCAGCAGCGCCAGCGTTCGCCGATTGAGGCGCGTCACCGGGCGCGGTTGCGCCCGCAGCGCCACGTTCTCGGGCGCGACCTTCGGCGCAGCGTCGGGAATGGGCACATCCGGGGTTTCGTCCTGGCTCATGGTCATTTCCCCCGCGTGCCATCCGTGCGCTCGATGCGCACCACGTCGCCCTTGTCCCCGCCCAGGCGAAGTTCGGCCGCGCCGAACAGCCGATCCACGATGTAGTACGGTGAGCGGAAGCGGTAGTTCACCAGTTGCCCGTCGCCCTGCGCGCCGATCACGAACAAGGGAGGCAACTCGCCCTGCGCGATGCCTCCCGGGAACTGGATATAGACCTTCTCGCCGTCGTCGAAAGCGCGCAATGGCTTCCACGGTGGATTGCTGCCGCTGACCGCATAGCGGAAGCGAATCTTCTCCAGCGACAAGCCCGTATCGACCGGCGCGGTCGCCTGCGCGGTCTGCGACTGGCGCTGCAAGGCCAACATCCGGTCTTTCGGATAGTCCCAAGACACCGATGCCATCCACGCTTTTTCCGTCGAGGTCAGTTCCAGCAGGTATGTCCTGCGGTTCGTGGTGACGACTAGATTGGTCTTGAGGCCCGACCGGGTGGGCTTCACCAGCACGTTGAAGCGCAGCTCGGCGCCGGCGCCGCTGGACGTATCGCCAACAATCCAGCGCACCGTGTCGCCGGCGGCGACCGTCACCAGTTCCTCGCCCGGCTGTAGGGACACGACGGTGACGCGCCCCGGCGCGGCGTAGACCTGATACAGCGCGCCATCAGTGAAAGGCCACACCTGAATCGCGTTGACATAGCCCTCGCGAGTCGGCGCGATGCGCGCCTCGGCGTTGGCACGCGAGACGCGCACGGTTTCGTCGACAGGCTCTGGCGTGGGCTTGTCTTCGTCCACGTCAGGCAGCGGCTTCATCTGCGCCGGCATCGGCAGCACCTTCGGCACCTCCACCACTTCCACCGGCTTCGGTGGTTCGGGCAACGGCTGCGCCAGCACCGGCTCATCGAGCGAGATGCGTGGCGGTGGCTTGCCCTGCGAGGCGCAGCCCGACAGGGCCGCCAAGGTCAGCACAAAAGCGTAAAAGCGGAAAGACAGGTTCATGGCTTGGCTCCTTCGGACGCATCCAGTTCGCGGCTCCACGACAGCCCGTTGACGTAGATGCCCAAGGGGTTCTTGCGCAGGCGTTCTTCGGTGCGCGGCGGCTGGAGCACGATGGACACCACGGCCGTCCACCGCTCCAGGCCAGCCGCGGCGCCGTTGACGTAGCGGCGTTCCGTCCAGCGCACGTTGAAAGACGTATCGCTAGCGCGCACGACACTGGTGATCTGCACCGTCACCGACTCCTTGCCGATGCGCGCGAACGGGTCGTTGACCCGCGCGTAGTCGTTGAGCACGGCCGCGCCCTTGTCGGTCGTGTAGTCGTAGGCGTCGAGCCAGTTCTGGCGGACGACGATGGGGTCGATGGACAGCGAGCGCACCAGCGTCACGAAGCGCGCGATGTGGTGCGCCGTCTGTGCATCGTTGGGCCGGTACGGCGTGGCGGCTTCGCCCACGGCGCGCACCTGTCCCGCGTTGTCCACTTCCACGACGTAGGGCGTCACGATGGACTGCGCCGAGCGCCACACCAGGCCACCGGCCATCAACAGCGCGAGCGTCAGGCAGCCGAGGGCCATCAGGCGCCAGTTCTTCGCCTGCACGCGCGGTGAGCCGATACGGTCGTCCCACACCTGGCCGGCAGCTTGGTACGGCGTGGCAGGGTGCGGCGTGTCGGCATAGCGCACCTGCGGTTTTCTGAATCGCATGGTCAGTTCTCCTTGTAAATCGCTTTAGTCGTCGGAGCCGCGCAGGCTCGGGCCTTGCCCCGAGCCGCCACCGTCGCCACCGCGCAGCGTGTGCGCGGCGGTGGTCGCGGCGTGGGTGAGTTGCTGGCGGCGATGCAGCCGCTTGGCCCAGGCGGGTTGTTCCGGCTTCTGTGCAGCGGCGCCGCCTGCGGGGGCTTCTCCTGCGGAGGCTTGGCCGGTTGACGCGCCAGCGTCGGCCGTCGTGCCATTCCAGCCAGCACGGAACGGAGCGGCCATCCGCTGCCCGGCAGCGGAAGCACGGGACGCTGCGGCGCGTCCGGCGGACTGCGCGCCGGTCTTGGCGACGTTGCCCAGGCCCGCCATCGCGCCCTTTGCGGCGCCGCCAGCGGCGGCGGAACCGGCCTGAAACGTCGACTTCGCACTGCTGGCCGCCGACGTTGCGGCGCGCGCACCGCTACCGGCCAGCTTTGCGGCAGCCGGGGCCATGCGCGCGCCAGCAGCCACGGCGCCACCCACGCCCGTCGCGGCGGCACCGATGACAACGGCCGTGCCGGCAGCGCCGACAGCAGCACCAGCCATCGCGCCCGCGCCGAGCTGCGGCGCACCGGACACAAGGCCGGTGGCGATGCCGGGGCCAAAGATCCCGAGCGCCAGCAAGGTGAGCGAGGCCAGCATGATGACCAGCGCGTGGTCGATAGACGGCTCGGCAGGATGGACTTGGAACTGAGCGAACAAGCCCGAGCCGATACCGACGATCACGGCCAGTACCAGAACCTTGACGCCGGAGGCCACCACGTTGCCCAAGACCTTTTCGGCGAGGAACGCGGTCTTGTTCCAGAGCGCGAACGGCACCAGCACGAATCCGGCGAGCGTGGTCAGCTTGAACTCGATCAGCGTGATGAAAAGCTGGATTGCCAGCACGAAGAAGCACAGCACCACGACCAGCCAGGCGAGGAACATCACCACGATGGGGTCGAGGTTCACGAACACTTCGGGAAAGCCTGCCATCTCGCCGATCTGCTCCAGAATCGGCGCCCCGGCGTCGATGCCGGTTTTCGCCAGCCGGCCCGGCTGCAAGAAGTTCTCCATCGTGATGGCCGAGCCGGTGGCGGTGATGCCCAATCCCGCAAACGAGCGGAACACGATGCTGGCCAGCCAGTTGAAGTTGTTGATGATGTAGGCGAAGGCACCGACGTAGAGCACCTTGCGCAGCAGCTTGGCGATCACGTCCTCGCCTTGGCCGGTAGCGTGGCTCATGGCCCAATACAGGCCGGCGATCGTCATGTCGATGACGATCAACGTGGCTGTGAGGAACGCCACTTCGCCCCGCAGCAGTCCGAAACCCGAGTCGATGTAGGCGGCGAATGTGGCGAGGAATTGGTCGATGATGGTCACGTCATTCATGGCGTGTCCTCCGGTTCGGCGGGAACGGCCGGTGCCGTGCCATCGGCCGGTTCCTCGAAGCTCGGCGGGATCGGCGGCAGGTCGGCCAGCGTCTGGTATTCATCCGGCCCGGCCTCGCCGGAAAAGAAGCGCCGCCGGAAGGCTTCGGCGGCGGCGCGGCAAGCGTCCTCGCCCGTGGCCTGCCGGTCAGCCGCGCATTGCGCGCGCAATGCCTTGAGCCGCACGGGATCGGCGGCCAAGGCATCGGCAAGGTTGTCGGCCGGCTGCTCGCCGCAGGCGGCCAGCAGCGCAGCAAGCACCACAACAGACGGGGCGAGGACGCATCGCATGGCGGCCTCCCGTCAGTCGCCGTAGAAATCCACGCGCTGCGGCGTGTACGGGGTGCCGTCGCCCATGAAACGCCGGCGTACCTCGCGGGCGCGCTCGGTGGCTGCCGCCTGCCGCGCCAGTTCCAGCGAAGCGGCCCGGTCTTGCGTGATCTGGAGCCGCTGCGACTGGATCGACTGCTTGGCCTGCAAGGCCAGCAACTGGTTCATGGCCTGCATCGCCTGCAGCGCGCCTTCGGCCGACTGGCTCCTGCCCACGAGGTCGGCCAGCACGCTTTCGTCTTCCCCCAGGTTCTGCGACACCTGGGCCTGCATCTGCATGGTGGTCTGCAAGCCGTTGAGCGTGTTCTTCCAACGCTCCTGCGCATCGCGGACCATCTGGTCGCCGGTCACGGTGGCGGCGTACTGCTCCGGATACAGGCGCTGGAACTCCCGATCCAGGTTCGTTACGTCGTAGGCCAAGCCCCTGGCCTGGGCGATCAGCCGCTCGGTCGTCGCCAGATTGGCGCGCAACTGGCCGACCACGCTGGACGGCAGGCTGGCGAGGTTGCGCGCCTGATTCATCAGCATCTGCGCCTCGTTCTGGAGCTGGCGAATCTGGTTGTTGATCTGCTCCAGCGTGCGGATCGCGGTCAGCGTGTTCTGCACATAGTTGGTCGGATCAAAGACGATGCGCCAGGCCAACGCTGGTGACGAGGTCAACAGCGAGAGCGACAACGCGGCGGCGAGCGAAATGGAAAGCGCATGGGTCTTCATGGCTGGTTCTCCTGTGGGTGGTCAGCGGTACGAGAGGAACCCGGCGCAAGTCCGGGGAGTGAGGGCAGCAGGTCGGCCGCCCAATCGAGCCTGCGATGGCGCAGCCAGGCGCCCGCGAAGCCGGTCACGCCGGCATCCAGCAACACGCGATCCATGTCGCGCTGGTCCTGCGGCGTGGAAGCGCCCGCAAAGGCCAGCGTGGCCGGCCCCAGGTCGAGGTCGAACAGGCGATTGCCGAGGCGGGACTGGTAGTAGTAGTCGCGCTTGGGCTGCGCGGTCGCCACGATCTCGATCTGGCGCGAGTTCAACCCGAAGCCCTCGTAGATCGTGCGAATCTGCGGCTCGGTGGCCTGCGGGTTGGGCAGGAAAATGCGGCTGGCGCAGCTTTCGATGATCGCGGGCGCAATGCTCGAATCCTTGATGTCGGCAAGGCTCTGCGTAGCGAAGATCACCGACACGTTCTTCTTGCGCAGCGTCTTGAGCCACTGCCGGATGCGTGCCGCGAATACCAGGTCATCGAGAAACAGCCACGCCTCATCGAGCATCAGCAGCGTGGGCGCACCGTCGAAGCGTTCGTCGAAGCGCGCGAACAGATAGCCCAGCACGGCCATGACGGCGGCCTTGCTGTGCATCAGTTCCTCCATCTCGAAGCACTGCACGTCGGCCATGCCCAGCTGGTCATGGTCGGCGTCCAGAAGCCTGCCGTGGGCGCCACCGAGCACATAGGGCGCGAGGGCCTGGCGCAGCGCGTTCGATTGCAGCAGCACGGAAAGCCCGGTCACGGTGCGCTGCTCCAGCGGCGCACCGGCGAGGCTTCCCAGCGCCGACCAGATTGCGACCTTCTCATCGGGGCCGACCGCCACGCCTTCATGTAGTAGTCTGCCTTCGATCCATTCAGCGGCCCAGGTGCGGTAGCCCTCGCGGTCGATGCGCGCGAGCGGCTGGAAGGCAATTTCGCCATCGGCACCCAGGTCGTAGTGCTCGCCGCCCAGCCCGAGGATGGTGGCGCGCATGGAGCGGCCCATGTCGAAGGCAAAGATGCGCGAGCCGGAGTAGCGCCGGAACTGCATAGCCAGCATGGCGAGCAAGACGGACTTGCCCATGCCCGTCGGGCCAGCGACCAGCGTGTGGCCCACGTCGCCGATGTGCGTGACCAGCCGGAACGGCGTCGCGCCGTCGGTGCGCGTGACGATCAGCGGCGGGCCATCGAGGTGCGCGTTCTTCTCCGGCCCGGCCCACACCGCCGACACCGGCATCATGTGCGCCAGGTTCAGCGTCGAGACGATGGGCTGGCGCACATTGGCGTAGGCGTTGCCAGGGATCGAAGACAGCCAAGCATCGACCGCGTTCAGGGTTTCGGGAATCGTCACAAAGCCCCGGCCCTGGATGACGCGCTCTACCATGCGCAGCTTCTCGTCGGCCACGGCCGGATCGGCATCGAGCACCGTCACCGTGGCGGTGAGGTAACCGAAGGCGACTTGATCGCCGCCCAGCTCCTGCAAGGCGGCATCGGCGTCGGCCGCCTTGTTGCTGGCGTCGGTATCGACCAGCGGCGATTCCTGCTGGAAGATGGTCTCGCGCAGCAGCGCCATCACGTTTTTGCGCTTGGCAAACCATTGGCGGCGCAGGCGGGTGAGTTCGTTTTCCGCCTCGGCTTTGTCCAGGCAGAGAAAGCGCGTACTCCAGCGATAGGCAAAGCCCAGGCGGTTGAGTTCGCCCAGAATCCCCGGCCAGGTCGAGGTCGGAAAACCCCGCACCGACACCACGCGCAGGTGCTGCTCGCCCAGCATGGGAGCCAAGCCACCGACCAGTGCGGAATCGGCCAGCAGCGCGTCGATGTGAAACGGCACTTCGGGCACCGCCACTCGATAGCGCCGCGTCGAGATGGTCGCGTGCAGGTAGGTCAGCGTCTGCCCGTCATCGATCCAGGCTATCTCCGGCATCACGCCATCGAGCAGGTCAAAGACGCGATCCGTTTCCGCCACGAAGGCCGTCAGGCGCTCGCGCCAGTCCACGCCTTCGGTGGGACGGTTCTCGTACAGCATCCCCTCCGCGCGGGCGCGTGATTCCTCGGGCGGCAGGTACGCCAGTGTCAGGTGATAACCGCTCTCGAAGTGGTTGCCCGATTCCTCGAAGGTGGCCCGGCGTTCCTCGTCCACCAGCCACGACAAAGGCTCGGGGAACTCCGAGTGCGGATAGTTGGCGGCGGGCCGGCGCTCGGCCTCGATGAAGAGCGCCCAGCCCGAGCCGAGCCGGCGCAGCGCGTTGTTCAAGCGCGCCGACGTGGCGATCAGCTCGCCCTGCGTCGCGCTGTCGAGGTCAGGCCCACGAAAGCGCGCCGTGCGCTGGAAACTGCCATCCTTGTTCAAGACGACGCCCGGCGCGACCAGCCCGGCCCACGGAAGCCAGTCGGCGAGCAGGGCCGGACGCTGTCGATATTCGGCGAGGTTCAGCATGGCATTCCCCTCACACGTCCAGCAGCGGCTTGTGCTTGATGTGCCGCGCAAAGACCTGCATGAACTGCGGATCGACGCGCGCACCCCAGACCGCCAGCGAATGGCCGACGATCCAGAGCACCACGCCGGGAATCCACAGTTGCAGGCCCAGCCCCACGGTGGCCGCGAGCGTGCCGTTCGCAATTGCGACCGTGCGCGGCGCCCCGCCCAGCAGAATCGGCTCGGTCAGTGAGCGACGCAGCGGCACCTCGAAACCGGCCGCGAAAGTGTCCGGGGCACTCATACGACGGCCCCGCCCGAGAAGCTGAAGAACGACAGGAAGAAGCTTGAAGCCGCGAAAGCGATGGACAAGCCAAAGACGATCTGGATCAGCTTGCGGAAGCCGCCCGACGTATCTCCAAAGGCCAGCGCCAAGCCCGTGGCGATGATGATGATGACCGCGACGATGCGCGCCACCGGTCCCTGGATGGATTCGAGGATGGATTGCAGCGGGCCTTCCCACGGCATCGAGGAACCGGCGGCCTGGGCGGTGCCGGCCAGGAACAGCAGCAGCGCGGCCAGCAGCAGCCCTTGCCCCGCAGGGGGAGCCAGGCTGCGTAGCCGCGTGAATCGGGACAGGTGGAAAAGCGGACTTACGGAAATACGGAAAGCATCAACATGCGTCATGGCAGTTCTCCAGAGGGATTGAGGGACGGGATGGGGAAGTCGCCGCAGCGGGCGCGGCATCGGAAACGGGCGGTAGCTCGGGAAACGGCGTGTCCATCGCGTCCGCCAAACCGTCCACCAATCGGTAGCCCACGCCGTCGAAGCCGACGACGCGGGCGATGCTCTCGATGCGGCGCTTGCGCCCGCGCCCGGCAATGTGGATCACCACGTTGACCGCCTCGGCGATCAGCGCACGCGGCGGGTTCGCGGCCACTTCGAGAATCAGTTGCTCCAGGCGCAGCAGCGCGCCCAAGGCGGAGCCGGCATGGATCGTGGCGATACCGCCGGGGTGACCCGTGCCCCAGACCTTGATGAGATCCAGCGCCTCGGGGCCGCGCACCTCGCCCACCACGACGCGATCCGGGCGCAGGCGCATCGAGGAACGCACCAGATCGGTCATGGACACCACGCCCTGGCGCGTGCGCAGCGGCACGTGGTGCCGTTTCCTGCCGCGACACCATGAGGTGCCCGAGCCATGGCGCGAGCCGATGGCCGGCGTAGTTGCGCTGCGCGCGCAGCTCGGTGGCCGTTCCCAGGGTTTCGGAAATACGCTTGGCCGTGCGTTCGTCGTTGGTTGCGAACGTCACTCGGACATGGCAGTTGTCGAGGATGGAATGGTTTTGGCCGTAGGCTTTGTCAATCTGGTTGAGTGATTGCGCGATGAGAAAGCTGCGGATGCCGTAGCCCGCCATGAAGGCCAGCGCCGTCTCGAAGAAGTCCAGGCGCCCCAGCGCCGGGAACTCATCCAGCATCAGCAGCAGCTTGTGGCGGCGTTCGATGCCATCCGACCCGTCGAGCGATTCGGTCAGCCGTCGGCCGATCTGGTTGAGGATCAGGCGGATCAGCGGCTTGGTGCGGCTAATGTCCGAAGGCGGCACCACGAGGTACAGCGATACCGGATGCTCGGCAGCGATCAGGTCGGCGATGCGCCAGTCGCAGCGCGAGGTGACTTCGGCCACCGTGGGGTCACGGTAAAGGCCAAGGAACGACATGGCCGTGGAGAGAACGCCAGACCGTTCGTTGTCGCTCTTGTTGAGCACTTCGCGCGCCGCTGATGCAACCACGGGATGCGGGCCATCGCCCAGGTGCGGCGTGGTCATCATCCGGTGCAAGGTCAGCTCGAATGGGCACGCCGGGTCACTGAGGAAGTTCGCCACACCTCGTAGCGTCTTGTCTTCGCCCGCGTACAGCACATGCAGGATCGCGCCGACCAGCAGCGCATGCGAAGTCTTTTCCCAATGGTTGCGCTTCTCCAGCGCACCTTCGGGGTCAACCAGAATGTCCGCGATGTTCTGCACGTCGCGCACCTCATTCGCGCCGCGACGTACCTCCAGTAGCGGGTTGTAGGCTGCTGACGTTGCATCAGTGGGGTTGAACAACAGACAGTGCGAGAAGCGCGAGCGCCAACCTGCGGTGATCTGCCAGTTCTCGCCCTTGATGTCGTGGATGACGGCCGACGTGGGCCACGAAAGCAGCGTGGGAACGACCAGCCCGACGCCTTTGCCCGAGCGCGTGGGCGCGAAGGTCAGGACGTGTTCCGGACCTTCGTGGCGCAGGTATTGGCGATCATGCTGGCCGAGGAACACGCCGGTCGGCTGCGTGAGGCCGGCCTTGCGAATATCCTGCGCATTCGCCCAGCGTGCCGTACCGTAGGTCGTGACCAGGCGCGACTGCCGCGAGCGCCAGATTGACATGCCGATAGCGACCAGCACGGCCACCAGGCCGCTGCCGCCCGCGATGGCCCCGCCCGTGTCAAAGACGCGGGGTGCGTAGGCATCGAAGAAGAACCACCACTCGAACAGCTTCCAGGGGTGGTAGATCGGTGTGCCGAGAAGATCGAACCAGGGCGAGCCAAGGCGTAGCTGATAGCCAAGGGCTGCTGCTGTCCATTGTGTGGCGCTCCACACTCCGGCGATCACGATGCCGAATACCACGGCGATCTGACCGAACAGCACGTTCGTCCCTTGCATGACCTAGCCTCCGATTTCTTCTGCGCTGATTCCTAATGGAAGAAGCGGCACAAGGACGTGCCGCAGGCGTCAGGATCGGTGCCGGGTCAGTGTCGGTCAAAGGCCGTTATGGCGGGGATTGAGACTGAAAGAGCCAGAGTTCTCGCTGTAGCGAAGACAATAAAAACGCCGCAGTCACAAGCGCGTTGCAGCGTGGCCGGATAACAGGCGGAACTGCCTTGCATCGAAGCGAGTGCGCGGGTACCTACCTAGATTTCTGCTCCGGCCGATCACCGTAGAAACGCCGTTTGGCGGCTTCTGCGGCGCGTCGGCAGAGTTCATCATCGACCTTCGCGCGGTCTTCCTTGCACAGCTGTTGAATCTCCTTGATGCGCTCGGGATTGGCTGCGAGTGCATCCACCGTTTCCGAAGGTTGAGAAGGGCCACATGCAGTCAGTGTGGCGGCCAGCATCAGCAGCATCACCTTGCTCATGGTTTCAGTCCTTTCATCGGGTGGGTCGGGAATTTTTGGCGGTGCTCAGATAATTTTCCGAGTCAATGAAGGCCACTCGTTCGATGAACCGTGCCAACATTTCTGGAACCTCCGCATCACGACGCAGCAGATAGGTCGTCAGCATCGGTGGTTTACCCGCCAAAGGCCGAGCCACGACACCGAGCTCGCGGCTGGAGCCGATGTGCGCCGCACCAGCCAGGCCCAATGCCAATCCGGCGGAAACCAAGGTCATCATGAGGTCAAAGGTGGCAACATGCTGAACAATCAGCGGCTCCTGCTCGTGCCTGCGCAGGATGCGATCGACCTGGCGCGCATGGCCTTCGCATATCGCCGGATCGCCCAACACCAGCGGATAGTGCAGCACTTCCTCCAGCGGAACCTGCTTGAAGGCAAGCACGGGATGGCGGGCAGGTACTGCCACCATCAATTCGTCCTCCCAGGCAGATGTGACCACGATGCCATCGCCCACGTAGTCGGCCATCGAAAATCCTGCGTCGTATAGCTCATCGTGCAGGCCCTTGATTTGCTGGGCCATCGAAACCTCGAACAACCGAACCTCGACTTCGGGGTCTTCTTCGCGGCACTGCGCAAGTAGCGCCGGTAAACGTGATGGCGTGATGCCATCGGACAAGGCAATGCGCAATTGCCCGTGATAGCCATTGGAGGCAGACCTGACGCTATCGCGTGCTTGCTCCAGCGCAGCGAAGATGCGCGGTACGTGCTCCAACAGCAATCGACCCGCACGGGTCAATTGCGTGCTGCGGGTAGTACGAACGAACAGGCGCGCACCAAGGTCTTCCTCCAGCTCCTTGATGGTGCGAGATAGCGGCGATTGGTCGATGTGTAACCGTTCAGCAGCCCGAGCAAAATGAAGCTCTTCCGCGACCGCGGTAAAACATCGAAGGTGGCGTAACTCCACTTCTGCCCTTCCTAGCGTGTCAGATCGTCCACGTCCCGTGGGATGCAGCCGGATGCTCCACGCATGTGAGAACACCAAGAACGCTGTCCTTCCAAACCGAAAATGTCCAAGGTGCGATGCAAGTGATCCAGCCAAGACTGCATAGTGAGTGATATGTTACTTACTATGCTTTGAAAAATCAATGGCTAAATTCACCGTTGGACTGGGCAGCTCCCTCCCCGGACGGAAGACGAATCAGCGGCTGTCAACCAATGCTTGGAAATATCTTCGCGCAGGATTCGCCGGATTTCGACGATGGATTCGGCGGTTTCCTGCACGCTGTGTCCGGACACGATGATTTTTTCCGACTCGGCGCCATCCAGATGGGCGCTTCGATAGGGAACCAAGCCATCGTCCGAGTCAGCAAGAGGGCCGTTAGCCTGCCGCCTCGCAACGATCGAGTGATAAGCCACCTGATCCGAGATTGAAAGCTCGCTCGTAGCTTTGACGAAGGGGTCGTTTTCGTCGAGTTGGTCAATGCTGTTGGGGATGTTCTGCAAGATCGTGGCGTGTGCCGTGGTCTCCGCGCGCGCCGGGAAGGCGTCGCCGAGGGTTGACAGCAGCGTCAATGGCAAGCGGATCAATCCGGCAACCCAACGCCCAAGTCCTTGTCCGGCAACCACGGTTCCACGGTGCGGTGTGGCAACGAATACCACGCGATCAACACCTGGAAATGGCTGAAAGCGCAAAAGAGGGTCAAGTTGAGAGCGGGTGCTCCCAAGACGATCCAGATCGATCCTGGGGTCCGATGCGGCCCACTTCCACAGTTGCTGGTCAGCCGTGGAGACCATCAGCCGCGCCAGCATTCCTCCCATGCTGTGTCCAATCAACACCAGCCCGTGGGAAGCCAAGGTTTCCTGATCAGGGTCGAAGTGATGCAAAGCGGCCGCCAGAACTTGGCGGATTGCTGCATGACTGGCTGGTACAGGCATATTCGTGGGGTAATAGACCTCCCACACTTGGAATTCGCATCGCAGCTTTTCATCGGCCAGAAGCTCATTGGCAACGTTGACCCATGCTTCGGGGCTGCTCGCCAATCCATGCATCATCACGATGATGCGCCGCCGCGGGTCGAACGGCTGCATCAGATACAGATGCGGGTGATCGATGCCACGCTCACGCCCAAACAACCCTCGCACGGATTGCTGGTTGAACCCCGAACGCGCCAACCACAGGCCGTAGCCAGCCGTGAAGTTACCAGCCAGCGGAACGCGTTGGCCGTGGAGTTGCAAATAGTCCTGTACCAGGGGGTCATACACACCGACGATGAGTTCATGCGAGGCAAGCAGCTCATCGACGGTGAGTGCATCAAAGCGAAGCACTACCGTCACGTTGGGCGTTGGCATTTCGCTCCAGGCGGGAAATGTCCTCGGGCGCTCGTTGCCGGCGGGAGACCCGTCTGAGTCGTTCAGTGATATTGGCTCTGCATCCGTTACGGCCACCAATTCGGCACCCAAGCCATCCCTGCGATAGATGCCGCGCAGGCCTTGGAATGCCAGAGCGTTCGCAGGCAGCAACTCGCGTGGCGTGGTCGCATCATTGGGCAGCCGGGCGTTCAAGTCGACTCGCAAAACCCAGTTACCCAAGCGGAATGCCGCGTTGGCTCCGCCAGCATGCGCACGAAGTGCTTGGTGCTGTAGGCCAAACAATTGCGTGACCGTTTTTTGCACCGCATAGTTGTACCAATCGCGCACCTGCGTCTGCCGCTCCTCAAACGCGCGCTCGCCGGGCGAGCGCCCGGTGAAAAAGAGATACGCGTAAGCGTGCCGAGCTGTCTCGATCCAAGCGGAAGTAGAAGCGGTGCGACTGTTTGAGACTGTTGTCGAGATCGACATGGCATGCTGCAGCCATAGTTCAGCCAGTGCCGACAACCTGGTTTCTCCGTCCAAGTCCTTCATCATGGTCAACGACTCGATACAAGTGAGCGATGCGTTCGCTGCGCAGGCCCATTCATCGAGCCCGGTAACACGGATCGTCTGCACGGTCAGTGCACTGAGTTTGCCTTTGCCGAGGAGATCGCCGCGTCGTAGGGCGACGTATTCATCCGGCGTCATCGCGCGTACAGCGACAGAAGGTTTGAATTCACTGACAACCGCGCAACCACCGAGCGCAAACGCGGCAGCGATCACGATCAACCATCGCCAGAAAAATACAAGGATCACGTGGATCACGATCGGGAGCTGCGTACCAGCATCGCAGAATCAACACCTGAAGCGAGCGCGACATTACCCGTGAAATTGCATTTCATACGCGGTTCTCTTTGCCCTAAACAAGAGCACGCTGACTATGCGCCAAGATCAGCGCAATGGCGCATGAGGCTATTCGCGTGCGGCGCGAGTCCGAGCGACTGGTGAGCACAATCGGCACACGCGCGCCCATCACGATCCCCGCACTGTCGGCTTGGCCCATATATTCCAGTTGCTTGGCCAGCATGTTTCCGCTTTCCAGGTCGGGAACGACCAGGATATCGGCTTGCCCGGCCACGGTGGACTTGATGCCCTTGACGCGCGCGGCATCGGAAGAGACGGCGTTATCAAAGGCCAGCGGCCCGTCGAGCACACCTCCGGTAATCTGGCCGCGATCGGCCATCTTGCACAGTGCCGCTGCGTCTAGGGTCGAAAGCATGCGCGGGTTGACGGTCTCGACCGCCGCCAGGATCGCTACCTTGGGCTCGGCAATGCCGATGGCGTGCGCCAAGTCGATGGCGTTGCGCACGATGTCGGCCTTGATTTCGAGCGTTGGAGCGATGTTGATGGCGGCGTCGGTGATGATGAAGGGCCGTGGGTAGCTGGCCGTCTGCATGATGTAGCAGTGCGTCAATCGGCGCTCGGTGCGCAGGCAGGCTTCGGGCGCCAGGATGGCACCCAGGTACTCGTCGCTGTGCAAGCTGCCTTTCATCAGTGCCTGCACCTCGCCCTTGCCAGCCAGCCGGGCGGCGATGGCCGCTGCAGCGTGGCTGTGCGGCACATCGACGACCTCGCTGTCTCCCAGTTCCAACCCCGTGTCGGTCGCAACGGCACGCAGCTTGGCGAGCGGCGCCACCAATACTGGCGTGATGACGCCAGCATCGCGCGCGTCCAAGGCACCGCCCAAGCTGAGCGCGTCACAAGGGTGCACCACCGCGGTGCGAACCGGGGCCAAGGTTTTGACATGGGCGATAAGACGCTCGACACCACTTGGAGGATCGGCGCGAACGCCCTCAGGGGCTTGTTCATTCATGTGGTTTTTTTAGCTTGTTTGCGCGAGTTGGATGCCGGCGTTGCGTACCGGCGTTGTCGCTGGCCTCGACTGGCGTCCGTGCGGCTGAGCGTGTCTGGTCACCATCTCGGCTCGACTGGCGCACCAGCATTACCGGAACTGGTGCGATGCGCGCCACTTGCTCTGCATCGCTGCCCAGCAGCAGCCGGTTCATGCCGCGACGCCCATGGGTGCCCAGGATGACCAAGTCGCAATCGCTCACCTCGGCCTGCTGTGCGATCTGTTCCGACACGCGTGCGGTGCCGCTCTCAAGCAGCACCGTCTCTGTGGCAATTCCGTTCCGACGAAGCCGACTCGCAGCTTCATCCAGCAACGCCTGGCCGGCTTCGAGGAAGCGTGGGCGGACATCCTTGATGTAGACCTCGGGACGTTCGAAACCCGTGCTGTGGCGGGTTGGTTCGACGATATGCAGCAAGATCACGGTGGCGCCGCTCAGGCGTGCCAGTTCTGCCGCATGATCGAGCGCCAGGAAGGATGTGGGACTGCCGTCCAGCGGCACCAGAAATCGGGAATACATGGAACTCCTCCGGGAGGCGCTGACTGCCGCGCGGGAAACCGCCCGCAAGGGCTGCGGGCTCTCCCGACTCATGACATGTGCTGGCCACCGTTCATCGCCACGTTGCTGCCCGTCATGAAAGCAGCAGCGTCACTGGCGATGAAGGCCACCAGCGCCGCGATCTCATCCGGCTGGCCGAGGCGACCCACCGGAATCGCTTCGATGACCTTCTGGCGCACGTCCTCGCGCACCGCCATCACCATTTCGGTGGCCAGATAGCCCGGCGAGACGGTGTTGACCGTCACGCCCTTGCGTGCCACCTCCTGCGCCAGCGCCTTGGTGAAGCCATGCACGCCAGCCTTGGCCGCCGAGTAATTGGTCTGGCCGAACTGACCCTTGCTGCCGTTGATGGACGAGACGTTGACGATGCGCCCCCAGCCACGCTCCACCATCGGATCGATGAATGGCTTGGTGACATTGAACATGGAGTCCAGGTTGGTGCGCAGCACGGCGTCCCAGCCGGCCTTGTCCATCTTGCGCAGGGTCGCGTCGCGGGTGATGCCGGCGTTGTTCACCAGGATGTCAACGTGGTGGCCGTCCGCCTGAATCTGACGCGCCAAGGCCTGGGTCGATTCCCAGTCGCCGACATCGACGCCGTAGGCCGTGAACCGGTAGCCTTTGGTGTCCTGCGCGTCAAGCCAGGCGGCGACCTTCTCGTTGCCGGGCGTGTGCGTGATGATGACGCGGTGGCCCGCGTCGTCCAGCGCGCGGGCAATGGCCGCGCCAAGGCCGCGATTGCCGCCAGTGACCAGGGCGGTTCGTCCCGAACTGCTCATATGCGCCTCCTCACTTTTTGGCCTTGCCCTGAGGCGCGGCGCCTGGCGCAGTCCAGGGCTGCGTCCATTGCTGAAAAAACTGCGCGAAAGAGGCTGTGCCGCCGCTGGCGCCGAATACCTCGGAGACAGATGCCTGCCAGGTGGTCAGCGCTTCGCGCAGGCCATCGGCGAATGCCGCCTGGCTCTTGGCAGCAGCCCGGCCGACCGCCTGTGTGTCGCCCATACGGCCTTGGCACAGGCGCCAGAACACCTCGGACGGCAAGGTGGCAAGCGCCTGCCAGTCCGCTGCCTGTTGGAGGTTCTGGATGCGCGAGGTGGTCTCCAGCACGCCACCGGCACTGAGCTGCTGCATGGCTTCGAGCCAGTGGTGGCCGCTTTCTTGAAGCAAGCGGGTGATCTGAAGCTGCAACTCGGCATTGGCCTTGTAGAGTTGGATGGGCAGTTCGCTGTTCATGTCAATGCTCCACGGTCATGATGTGCCCCTCCGGGGCGGGTGTAGGCCATGGCTGCGCAACGGCCCGATGAAAGTTGAGGGTGTATTCTTGGCGGTGTTTTGTCCTGTCATCGCATGGCCACATAGGTTCCCGGCGCATCGCCAAGCGGTGCTTGCGTCCCGCCCATGGCAGGCGGCGCGACGCGCCCGGCAGAGCGCTGGGCCAGCCATTGCTGCCATGCCGGCCACCAGGAGCCTTCGTTCATCGGGGTCTCGGCACGCCACAGTTGCGGATCGATATAGCGATCGCCGGCCGCACGGGTCGCAATCTGGAAGCTGCGCCGGGGGTGTCCCGGCTCGCTGACGACGCCGGCGTTGTGCCCCCCGCTGGTGAGAACAAAGGTCAGTTCCGCATCGCTGAGCAGGTGCATCTTGTACACGGACGGCCAGGGGGCGACGTGATCGCGCACCGTGCCGACGATGAACATGGGCACCTCGATGTCGGCCAGCGCCACGGGTCTCCCGCCGACGCGGTAGCGCCCCTCGGCCAGGTCGTTGTCCAGATACAGGCGCCGCAGGTACTCGCTGTGCATGCGGTACGGCATGCGGGTCACGTCGGCATTCCAGGCCATCAGGTCATTGAAGGTCTGACGCTCACCCAACAGGTATTCGCGCACCCGTCGCGACCAGATCAGGTCGCGTGAGTTGAGCATCTGGAACGCGCCAGCCATCTGCTTGCCGTCGAGATAGCCCTTGTCCCACATGCCGGCTTCCAGCCATGCCAGTTGACTGTCGTCGATGAAAAGCGCGATCTCGCCCGACTCGCGGAAATCAGTCTCCGATGCCAGCAGCGTCAGGCTTTGCAGACGCTCGTCGCCATCGCGCGCCATCGCGGCGGCGGCGATCGCGAGCAAGGTGCCGCCCAGGCAATAGCCGACCGCCTGCACCTTGCGTTCGGGCACGATGGCCGTGACCGCATCCAATGCGTCCATGACCCCCAGCCAGCGGTAGTCCTCCAGGCCGAGGTCACGATCGGCCGCCGTCGGGTTCTTCCATGAAAGGATGAACACCGTGTGCCCCTGATCGACCAGGTACTTCACCATCGAGTTGTGCGGCGACAGGTCGAGGATGTAGTACTTCATGATCCAGGACGGCACGATCAGTACCGGCTCCGCATGCACATCCGGCGTCGTGGGTGAGTACTGGATCAACTCGATCAGGTGGTTTCGAAACACCACCTTGCCTGGGGTGACCGCCACGTCCTTGCCGACCTCGAACCCTTCGACCCCTGCAGGCGCATCGTCGAGCGCGAGGCGCCTTGCATCTTCCAGAAAGTTCATGGCGCCGCGCCACAGGTTTGCGCCCCCGCTTTGCGTGATGGCGTGCAGCACCTCGGGGTTGGTCCAGATGAAATTCGAAGGCGACCACATGTCCAGCCACTGCCGCCCGGCGAAAGTGACCATGTTCTCGTGATGGCGCGACACGCCACGCACGCCCGTGGTGGCGTTGTGCCACCACTGCTGCTGCAGCAAAAAGCCCTGGTGAATCACGTTGAAGGGCCACTGCTGCCAAGCCGGGGCGGCAAAGCGCCGATCCTGCTCCAGCGGTTCGATGCAGGTCGGGCAGTCGTGCGCACTGGCAACGCGCAAGGCATAGCGCGCAAGGCGCTGCTGCTTGTGCAAACCCTTTTCGATCAAGCTGCGTTGCTTGCCTGGTGAAAGGCTCAGGTGCAACGCCCAGTCGTACCAGGCCAGCAGGCCGGCCGCCGGTGACAGCCCACCCGTGCTGCGCGCCCGCCAGGCGTTCGCAAGCGTATCCAGGGTGTCAGGGCGACAGGCTTCGGGCTGCGCCAGATCGGCCTTGCCGTGTGTTGCGACGTTGCTCATCTCCAACCCTTCATTTAGCGAGTAACATATTACTATCTTATCGCTTACAGGAAAAGTTGCAAGCCTTCCGCAGGGGCGCCAAATTTTTCAGCCACCCAAAGCTCAATCACTACCGCTGCTGATGCTGCAGTCCGACGATCAAGCACTTTTCGATCTGTCTGGAAGGCCATACAGCTTCTTGAGTTGCATCAAGTTGACCGATCCGCTCTCCCCAGGAAAGGGCCCACAGTCCTGCCTCACCCGACAAGTTTCCGATCTTGCATCATGGTCATTTTGCGTGTTACGATAGTAATAGATCACTAACTACATGGAGTCCGAATCGTGAGTCAACGCCCCCAATACCTGTCCGCCGAAGATCGGCGTGCGGCCACAGTGCAAGCCGTGGTTGATCTGGCAGCCGAGCAGAACCCGGCCGAGATCACGACCACGGCGATTGCCGACCGAATGGGCCTGACACAGGGCGCGCTGTTTCGCCACTTCCCCACCAAGGAAGCCATCGTGGAAGCCACGATGTCGTGGGTCGGCGAACGTCTTCTGGTCAGCGTGGACAAGGCGGCCGAGGGCGCCGCATCTCCCGCCGCAGCGCTCGAAGCGATGTTCATCACGCACATCGACTTCGTGTCCAAGCACCCGGGCGTGCCACGCATGTTGTTCGGAGAGTTGCAGCGCTCTGGCGAAACGCTCGCCAAGCGCATGGTGCAAACCCTGATCCGCCAGTACGAGCAGCGCCTGCGTCGCCTGATGGAAGCGGGCAAGGCGCAGGGCGAGCTGAGCGCGGAGCTGGACGTGGACGCCGCCGCCGTGCTGTTCATCGGCACGATCCAGGGACTGGTTATGCAGTCCTTGCTGGCCGGCAAGGTCAGCCGGATTCGTCGCGATGCGCCCGCCGTGTTCGCCATCTATCGCCGTGGCATCGAAAGCGGCACATGAAGCGCCCGTCCAGTCCACAAGCGGCACGACGATCCAGCAAACCCTCCAAAGAACCGGGAGCCATGAACATGACTGCACACAGCGGGCGCGGAATCTGGATGCGTGTGATCGCCCTGATTGCCATCGCATTTGGTCTGCTGACCATCAGGGAAGGCGGCGCCGTTCTGTTTTTTGACGGCGCGGCGCGTGCCGCAGCCGGAAGCTACGTGCCGTTCGTGCTCTGGTTCAACTTCCTGGCCGGGTTTGCCTACGTCATCGCTGGCGCCGGATTGTGGATGCGCCGGCGCTGGGCCGCATGGATGTCGATGGCTATCGCGGTGGCAACGGCGCTCGTATTCCTGGCCTTCGGAGTGCATGTGGCGCTGGACGGCGCTTGGGAGCGGCGCACGCTCATTGCCATGACGCTGCGTACGTTGGTGTGGGTTGGCATTGCGGCCATGGCTTGGCGTCGATCAACAGCGCATGCACCGACCACGCGCGAGCACTGAGCATCTCTTTCCAGTGGAAACCCATCAATGACAACTCCGAACCTCCCTACAAGAAAAGCCCGTTGGGCCGTGATCATTGTTGCCCTGCTCGCCCTTGGCGGTGCACTGGCGTTCTGGTTCACGCGCGGCCATGACAACCAGGATGCATTGCGCCTCTATGGCAACGTCGACATCCGCGAGGTTCAACTGGCTTTCCGCCAGCCCGGGCGCATCACGCAAATGACTTTCGATGAGGGTGATGTCGTCACCGCCGGCGCGCGCCTGGCCACGCTCGACGCGCAGCCATATCAAGACGCCCTTGCAGCCGCGCAAGCCCAGGTGCAGGTGGCCCAGGCCGAGCTGGCCAAGCTGCGCCGCGGCCTGCGGCCGCAGGAAATCACCCAGGCACGCGAGGCGCTCAGACAAGCGCAGGCGCAGGCGCTTGACGCCGAGCGCAACTTCCAGCGCCAGAGCAGCCTGTTGGCGTCGGGCGCCAGCAGCCAGCGCACGGTCGATGCCGCACGCACTGCCAGGGATCAGGCGGCCGCGGGTGTCGAATCCGCCAAGGCCGCCCTGTCGCAGGCATCCGAAGGCTTTCGCAAGGAAGACATTGAGGCAGCGCAGGCTCGCCTTGCAGCCGCGCAGGCAGCCGCGGCGCAAGCCACCACTTCCCTGGCGGACACCGAACTGACGGCACCCAGCAACGGCACCATCATCGCGCGGGTGCGCGAGCCCGGCAGCATGGTGGCCAGCCAGAGCACGGTCTACAGCCTGAGTCTGGACAAGCCCGTGTACGTGCGCGCCTACGTGGGCGAACGGGATCTGGGCCGCATCGCACCGGGCACCGTGGTGCACGTCAGGAGCGATTCCGGGGAAAAGGTCTATCGCGGCCAGGTCGGCTTCATCTCGCCGCGCGCCGAGTTCACGCCAAAGACGGTGGAGACAACGGACTTGCGCACGGATCTGGTGTACCGCCTGCGCATCGTCATCGACGAGGCCGACAGCGATGCCGCCCTGCGCCAGGGCATGCCGGTGACGATCGCGGTCGATGCCAAGCCGGTCTCCGGCGCGCGCGCGGGGGAGCGTTGAGATGCAGGCAGACACCGCCATGGCCGCCACGCCGGCAAGCGCTGTCGCCGCTGCCGCCGTCGTCATCGAAGGGGTGGACAAGCATTTCGGCAAGGTGCAGGCCCTGCGCAGCTTGAGCGCGCACATCCACTACGGACGGCTGACGGGCCTGGTCGGCCCGGACGGCGCCGGCAAGACGACGCTGATGCGCATTCTGACCGGCCTGCTGGTGCCCAACGCCGGTCGCGTCACCCTGGCTGGCTTTGACGTGGTCAAGGACAACGACGCCATCCATGTCGCCAGCGGTTATATGCCGCAGCGCTTCGGCCTGTACGAAGACCTGTCGGTGATGGAGAACATGCGCCTGTATGCGCAGCTGCGCGGCATGGACGCGGATCGCAATGCCGATCTGTTTGCCGAGTTGCTGGACTTCACGCGGCTTGGGCCCTTTACCAAACGCTTGGCCGGCAAGCTCTCCGGCGGCATGAAGCAAAAGTTGGGGCTGGCCTGTGCGCTGATGGCGCGGCCCAAGGTGCTGCTGCTGGACGAGCCCGGCGTGGGCGTCGATCCGGTCAGCCGGCAGGATTTGTGGCGCATGGTGCAGGCACTGACCGATGAGGGCATGGCCGTGGTCTGGTCCACCGCCTACCTCGACGAGGCCGAGCGCTGCGAGAGCGTGCTGCTGTTGAACCAGGGGCAGCTCCTGTTCGATGGTCCACCGCAGCAACTCACCGCGCAACTTGAAGGCCGCAGCTTTCGCCTGGAAAACGTCGGCGCCGAGCGCCGCGCGGTTCTGACCGAGGCACTCGATCTGGAGAGCGTGAGCGACGGAGTGATCCAGGGCGCCGGCGTGCGTGTGGTACTGCGGGACGGTGCGCAGGCAAGCCAAATCCAGTCGCTGGCTGATCGTGCGCGCGTAGCGCTGGCCCCGGTGCCCGCACGCTTCGAAGACGCTTTCATCGATTTGCTTGGCGGCGGCCCCGGCGGTACTTCGACACTGGCCGAGCGCCTGCCACCAGTCGAGCTGGGTTCGGACGTTGCCGTGTCCTGCCGCAACCTCACGAAACGCTTCGGCGAATTCACCGCCACCGACAACGTCAGCTTCGAGGTGCAAAAGGGCGAAATCTTCGGTCTGCTCGGCCCCAATGGCGCCGGCAAGTCCACCACCTTCAAGATGCTGTGCGGCCTGTTGAAACCCACTGCTGGTGAAGCGCATGTGGTGGGCCATGATCTGCGCCGCGCCACCGGTGCAGCCAAGGGCCGGCTCGGCTACATGGCGCAGAAATTCTCGCTCTACGGTCTGCTGTCGGTGCAGCAGAACCTGGAATTTTCGGCCGGCGTTTACGGGCTGGAAGGCAACACCCGGCGCGAGCGCATTGCCGAGATGATCGAGACCTTCGATCTGGGGGAGTGGCTGTCCGCCACGCCCGATTCCCTGCCGCTGGGGCACAAGCAGCGCCTGGCGCTGGCCTGCTCGCTCATGCATCGGCCACCCGTGCTGTTCCTCGATGAGCCTACTTCGGGCGTGGACCCGATCACCCGGCGCGAGTTCTGGACCCACATCAACGGCCTGGCGCGCAAGGGCGTGACCATCATGGTCACCACCCACTTCATGGACGAGGCCGAATACTGCGACCGCGTCGCCATGCTCTCGCGCGCACGCCTGATCGCGTTGGACACGCCCGATGCGCTCAAGCGCGCCGCAGCCAATGTCGAACACCCCGACCCGACCATGGAGGACGCCTTCATTCACCTGGTGGAATCTGCCGACCGCGAGATGGAGGCCGCCGCATGAACGCTGTAGCACAACGCAAGGAAGGGGCTGCTTTGGAGCCGAGCGATTTGCGCCGCTTTGACCTGCGGCGGCTGATGGCCCTGGTCACCAAGGAAAGCTATCAGGCGCTGCGCGACCCCTCGACGCTCTTGATCGCCTTCGTGCTGCCGGTAGTGTTGCTGCTGCTGTTCGCCTATGCGGTGTCGCTGGATGCCAAGGAGGTCCGCGTCGGCGTCGTGCTGGAGTCGCCCGGTGCATCGGCGCAGTCGCTGGCCGCTGCCTTCTCGGGCACCCGCTTCTTGAAGACGCAATTCGCCCACGACCGGCGCGAGGTGGCAGACCAGCTCGTCTCCGGTGCGCTGCGCGGCTACGTCGTCATTCCGCAGGATTTCGAGCAGCGCCTGGCCCAGCGCGGAGCAGAACCGCTGGTGCAAATCATCACCGATGGCTCCTATCCCAACACCGCCAACTACGTCGAGAACTACGCCCGCGGCGTGGTGCAGACCTGGCGTGCCGGGCTGGATGTCGCGGCACCCGCGCAATCCGTCGTGCTGGAGCCACGCTACTGGTTCAACCCCGAGCTGGAAAGCCGTCGCGCGCTGATTCCCGGGGCCATTGCCATCGTCATGACCATCATCGGCACCATGCTGACCGCGCTGGTGGTGGCGCGCGAATGGGAGCGCGGCACCATGGAAGCGGTGCTGTCCACGCCCGCGTCGGTGGCCGAAATCCTGATCGGCAAGCTGCTGCCGTACTTCGTGCTCGGCATGCTGTCCACGCTGGGCGCGGCGGCCTTAGCCGTGTTCGTGTTCGGCGTGCCGATGCGCGGCTCTCTGGCGGCGCTGCTGCTCTTGTCGGCGGTGTTCATGGTGCCGGCGCTGGGCCAGGGCCTCTTGATTTCGTCGCTGGCGCGCAACCAGTTCCTGGCGGCGCAGATCGCCCTGTTCACGGGCTTTCTGCCGGCCTTCATGCTCTCAGGCTTTCTGTACGAGATCGATGCGATGCCAGCGCCGATCCGCGCCATCACTCGGGCGGTTCCGGCGCGCTACTTCGTCGATTCGCTCAAGACCGTGTTCCTGGCCGGCGACATCTGGGCCGTCTTCCTGCCCAACCTGGCGGCCATGGCGGCGATTGGGGCGCTGTTTTTCCTGATCGCCAAGCGCGCCACGCGCAAGAACCTGGAGTGAAGCCATGTTGACCTCCGCCTTCTCGTTCACCCGCCTGCGCGCCCAATTCATCAAGGAAGTGCTCAGCGTGCTGCGCGACCCGCGCAGCCGCATGGTGGTATTCGTACCGCCGATCCTGCAACTGCTGGTATTCGCCTTTGCAGCCACACTGGAAGTGCGCAACGTCGACATCGCCGTCTACAACCAGGACGCCGGGCGTTGGTCGCACGAGCTGGTGCAGCGCCTGGACAGCGCCCGCTTCATCACCCACGTGCGGCACGTGGACAGCCAGCGGCTGTTGCACGAGATGATCGACCGCGGCGAGGTGATCGCCGCGCTCGCCATTCCCGTGAATTTCTCGCGCACCATCGCCGCCGGCGACAGCGGCCGCGCCCAGGTTCTGGTCGATGGCCGGCGCAGCAACTCGGGCCAGATCACCGTCGCCTACCTGTCCACCATCGCCGCCGACGTTGGGGCCGAGGTCGTGCCCGACGCGCAGGCGCCGACGCCCGTGGTCGTGCGCCACTGGTTCAACCCCAACCTGGTCTACCGCTGGTTCATCGTGCCTGGGCTCACGGGCATCCTGGCGCTGTTCAGCGCGCTGCTCATCACCTCGCTGTCGATCGCGCGCGAACGCGAACTGGGCACCTTCGACCAGTTGCTGGTATCGCCCACCTCGACGCCGGAGATCATTGTTTCCAAGTCGCTGCCTGCGCTGGCGATCGGCACGCTCTTGGGCCTGTTCATGATCAGCGCCGGCGTGTTCCTGTTCGGCATCCCGTTCACCGGCTCGTTCGCGCTGCTGCTCGCCAGCCTGGTGCTGTTCATCCTGTCGGTGGTCGGCATCGGCCTGATGATTTCCGCAGTCAGCATGACCCAGCAGCAGGCCATCCTGGGGGCGTTCGCCATTGGCGTGCCGGCGGTGCTGATGTCGGGCTTTGCGACGCCGGTGGAAAACATGCCGCTCGTCCTGCAGTGGCTGGCCCAGGCCATTCCGCTGACCCACTTCCTCATCATCGTCGAAGGCAGCTTCCTCAAGGCCATGCCGCCCGGCGACATTCTCGCCAGCCTCTGGCCGCTGGCGCTCATCGCCCTCGCCACGCTGACGATGGCCACCGTATTCGTCCGAGGACGCCTGCAATGAAGACAAAACCCCACCACCTCTCCTCGTGCACGCTAGCCGCGAAGCCGACGTCCAAGGGCTTGCGCCCGGTCGCGCTGGCCATGTCCTGCGTGCTGCTGACTGCCTGTGCGACTGTGGGCCCCGACTACCGCGAACCGCCACCGGTCGATATTGGCAGCGGTTGGACTCTGCCTTTGGCAAGTGAATCGCAGTCTGCGGATCTGGCCCGCTGGTGGTCCGTGCTGGACGATCCGATTCTCGATCGCCTGATGAATACGGCGCTGGCACAGAACCTGGATCTGCGTCAGGCCGCTGCACGCATCGATGAAGCGCGTGCCCTGCGCGATCGCGTGGCCGGGGAGCGTCTTCCCACCGTCGGCGCTGGGGTCAGCGTCAACCGGCGCCGTCAAAGCGAGAACGGCCCTTTACCCGTTGGCTCCATCCCTGGCCTTGACGCCACCCAGACCATTTACGACGCGGGCTTCGACGCGGCATGGGAGGCCGATCTGTTCGGCGCCAAGCGGCGCGCCCTGGAAGGCGCCAGCGCCCGCCTGCAAGCCACCGAAGTCGAAGCACAGGGTGTGCGCATGCGCGTCGCGGCCGAGGTTGCGCGCACCTGGTTCACTGCCGTTGGCGCTGGATACGAGCTGCATGCACAACAAGCCACGCTGGACACGCTGCAGCAGACCTTGGAGTTGGTGCGCCTGCGGCATGCATTGGGCGACGCATCCGCCGCCGATGTAGAGGCGGCCTACGCGCAGTGGACCGCCGTCAACGCGCTGCTGCCGGACATCCAGGCACGCCAGCGCGCCGCGGTGCTTGGCCTGGGTGTGCTGCTAGGCTCCCCGCCCGAGCGTGAACTGGCATTGCTCGACGGCCCATTGGCACCGTGCACGCTGCGTGCCTTGCCGGTGGGCGAGCGTGCCGACCTGCTGCGCCGACGCCCTGACGTGCTGGCTGCGGAACGGCGACTGGCAGCAAGTTCCGCCGACATCGGCGTGGCCACGGCCGAGCTCTTCCCCAAGCTCTCCATCGGTGTCGGCGGCGGGTTTCAGGCGCTCAGCACGGGCGATTGGTTCGATGCATCCAGCTCACGTTTTTCCATCCTGCCGCTGATTTCCTGGCGCCTGTTCGACGGCGGCCGCGTGCGCGCTGAAATCCGGGCACGTGAGGCAGCCGAGCAGCAGGCTGCGCTGGCCTATGAGCAGGCGGTGCTGGCGGCGCTGGGCGACGCCGAGCGTGCGCTTGGCGACTATCACGGCGGGCTGGACACATTGGAGCGCCGCGCCATGGCCTTGGACGCGGCACGAACCAGCTACGGCTACGCCAAGGCCCGCTACGCCGCGGGCGATGTTGCACTGGTGGAACTGCTGGCCGCCCAGCGCAGCTTGCACGACGCCGAGACCGCGGCCGCCCGCGCGCATACCAGCGCCGCGGTGCAGTTGGTGGCGCTGTACAAGGCGCTTGGTGGTGGCTGGGATGCACCTGCAATGACATCGCAAACCAAGAATCCAGCCCTGAAGCCGATCGCAACTGTGCTCGCAGCACCCTCAGTTCCTTGATTCAACGAAAGGAGATCACCATGCAAATCAACGTAGGAAATCTCGACCGCATCGCGCGCGTCGTCATCGGCCTGATCCTGCTCAGCTTGCCGTTGTGGCTGGATTCACCGTGGCGCTGGCTGGGGCTCATTGGAATCATGCCGTTGATCACCGGCCTGGCGGGTCGCTGCCTAGGTTACCGCCTGCTCGGCGTGAGCACCTGCCCGATGCAAAAGAAATAACCCGAGTGAGCATCCTATGAAACTGAACTTTCTGGGCGCTGCGCGTGAAGTCACCGGATCGTGCTTCCTGGTGGAGGCGCTCAACCTGCGCTTCCTGGTGGATTGCGGCATGGTTCAGGGCGGGCGCACGGCGGCGGCGCGCAATCGCGAGCCGTTCACGTTCGATCCGGCGTCGATCGACTTCGTGCTCCTGACCCATGCCCATATCGACCATAGCGGGCTGTTGCCCAAACTCACGCGCGCTGGGTTCAAAGGAGCCATCTACGCCACTCCCGCTACGGTTGATCTGCTGGGCGTGATGCTGCCCGATAGCGCACACATCCAGGAGAGCGATGCAAAACGCAGTGCCAAAAGATCCCGTGGAGAGGATGCGCTGCCGCCGCTGTACACGCTGCAGGATGCGCGCGAATGCCTGCAACAAGTACGAGGCATCGAATACGACCGGGAGTTCGCGCCCCGTGTCGGGGTGCGCGCACGCTTTCGCGATGCCGGACACATCCTCGGATCGGCCATTATCGAAGTCTGGGTCACCGAGTATGGCTACCCGACGAAACTGGTATTCAGTGGCGACCTTGGCCAGCCGGGACGCCCGATATTGCGCGACCCGACACCCATCGAGGACGCCGACATCCTCGTCATCGAGTCCACCTATGGCAACCGCCAGCACAAGGACCTCTCGGCCACCGAAGAGGAGATGATCGGCATCGTCGAGAAAACCCTGTTCGAGCGCGGTGGCAACGTCATCGTGCCGGCCTTCGCGGTCGGTCGAACCCAGGAAGTCCTCTACCACCTGCACCGTCTCACCAGCGAGGGGCGACTGCGGCAACCGAAGGTATTCGTTGATTCGCCTATGGCCACGGAAGCCACGCGCATCACACGCGAGCACCTTGAGCTGTTCGATGAGCAGGCAAAGCGCCTGGCAGGATGGCACGCGCGCGGCGAAAACCTGCCGTATCTGCATTTCACGGAAAGTGCCGAAGAGTCCATGACGCTGAACCAGATTCGTTCGGGCGCCATCATCATTTCCGCCAGCGGCATGTGCGATGCGGGGCGCATCCGGCACCACCTGCGCCACAATTTGCCGCGCAAGGAATGCAGTGTCCTGTTCTCCGGCTTCCAGGCGCAGGGAACACTTGGCCGTCAACTGGTCGATGGCGCTCAACGCGTGCGCATCTTCGGCGACGACATTCCGGTGCGCGCGGCGATCCACAGTGTCGATGGGCTCTCGGCGCACGCCGACCAACCGGCCCTGATGGCCTGGGCCCGCGGCTTCAAGCAAGCCCCGGAGCAAACCTTCGTGGTGCATGGGGAGCCGTCCGCTGCGCAGAATTTTGCGGAACTCCTGCAACAGCAGCTTGGCTGGCAGGTCTCGGTGCCTGAACATGGCCAGGTGGTGCCCTGGCCGGATTTTCTGGCGATCGAGCGATGACCCCATCCGCTGATCCTGACGAGCGCCTGCGCGCCATCCTCGATTCACCCACGTACCGTCTTGCGTACGAAGACATCGATTTGCTTGGCCAGGAAGAGCTTCGGCCATTGCGCCTGCAGCTTGAGCTGCTCAAGCCCGAGCGCATCCTGCACGAACAAGGCGTCCATTCGACGGTGGTGGTCTTCGGCAGTGCACGCGTCAGCGACGCCGAGACGGCCACCGCCCGCCTTGACGCGCTGGAGCAGCAGGCGCGCACCACGCCGCAGAATTCCAAGCTGACACAAGAGCTCTCCCGAGCCCGCCGCCGCGTGGAACAGGCGCGCTACTACGAAGAGGCACAGCGCTTCGCCCACCTGATTTCCAAGCGCTTCCAGCAACAGGAGCGGTGCGATTTCGTCGTCATCACCGGTGGCGGGCCAGGCATCATGGAGGCAGCCAATCGCGGTGCTTTCGATGCCGGGGCTCGCTCGATCGGGCTCAACATCACGTTGCCGCACGAACAAACCCCGAACTCCTACATGTGTCCGGAGCTGGCGTTCCGGTTCCACTATTTCGCGCTGCGCAAGATGCATTTCCTGATGCATGCGCGTGGTCTGGTGACC
Organism: [Acidovorax] ebreus TPSY; assembly: GCF_000022305.1. NCBI lineage: Bacteria > Pseudomonadati > Pseudomonadota > Betaproteobacteria > Burkholderiales > Comamonadaceae > Diaphorobacter > [Acidovorax] ebreus. The sequence continues at coordinate 1,356,927 of NC_011992.1, read as the reverse complement.
TTTCCGGGCGGCTTCGGCACGCTCGATGAATTATTCGAAGTGTTGACTTTGATCCAAACCGGCAAGATGCAGCGGATTCCGGTGGTTCTGGTCGGTCGCACCTTCTGGCATCGGGCCGTTGATTTCGACCTTCTGCTCGACGAAGGCTACGTATCACCATCCGATCTCGACTTGTTTACCTGCGTGGACAAAGCCGAAGAAATCATTGGCGCCCTGGAACGCTTTTACATCGATAGGGCAACAGACGGCACGCCATCATGATGCGCATCGGCAGCCGTCACGCGCGCCTGCCCAAGGCCAATGCGCGGCGGCCGGTGCGCAGTGTCACGCTGATGGTTGCCTGCGCGGTGCTCGGTCCGGTTGCCGCCCATGGCACGGAACTCACACCCTCAGCTGATTCTTCCCGCTGCCTGCCAGAGCAGTCCCTGCACTGGAGAGGAGGCACCCTGCGCCTGGAGAACGATTTGTTCACCGGTACCGACCGCAACTACACCAATGGCGTGGCGTTGAGCGTGGTTTCGCGCGATCTGCAAGGCGCGCTCCGCCCGGAATGTCTGCCCCAACCGATTGCCTGGTATACCCGCTTCATCGGCTGGGCTGATCCCGAGTTCTGGCGGGACTCTGGAGCCCGGTCGGCATCGCAAAACATCGTCGTGCGCTTCGGCCAGTCCATGTACACGCCCGAGGACAAGACGCGCACCGATCTGATTTCCGACGATCGCCCGTACGCCGGCCTGCTGTACCTGGGCTTGGCATGGAATCGCCGCGTCCAACCACAGGCCGCCAGCTACGAAATGCTTGACGTGCGCGAACTGACCCTGGGCGTGATTGGCCCTTGGTCGTTGGCGGAGCAATCACAGGATCTGGTGCATCGGGTGCGGGGCATCGATCGCTTTCGCGGCTGGGACAACCAGTTGCGCAACGAACCCGCGTTCCAGATGGCCATGGAGCGCAAGTTCAAGTCGTACACGGAGGGTGCCGTCCGGCCGGGATGGAGCGGCGACGTGATCGGCAGCTATGCCCTGCGGATCGGAAACATTGAAACCGCAGCCAGTACCGGCGTGGAATTGCGTGCGGGCTGGAACATTCCGAACGATTTCGGCAGCTATCCGATTCGACCCGGCGCTGAGAACCGCCCGCCCTCGGGCGTTTCCGACCTGCGCAGGACAGAGCCGCAATCGGCGCGCGCGCCCAAACCCGGAGCGCATGCATTCCTAAACCTGGAGGCCAAAGCCGTTGCCTGGGACTTCTCGCTCGACGGGAATCTGTTTCGGCACAGCCACCACGTCAGTCGACGACCCTGGGTCGCTCAGGCAGCCATTGGCATCAGCAGCCAATGGATTGTTGCCGGGCATGGCGTGCGGCTTGCCGTGATGCGCGTCTGGAGAACCCGCGAGTTCGACCAGCAGATCGGCCATCACGCCTTCGGATCGATTGCGCTGAGCATGGAATTTTGAAAGCCCGAAGCCATGCGCTCGCCTGCGAAGCATTCACCAACAACCTCAATGGAGAACCTAGTGAGTCACCTCTTGAACCATCGACAGCTTTTGACGATCGCCTTATCAGTAGCCTTGGCTACCGCCGCCACGGGGCTTGGTGCGCAGTCCGCCGAGGCTGCAAAGCCGATGGCGCTTCGCAGCGTCATGGAGAAGCTTGGCCGTGACATGCAAGCCGTCACCGGTGCGATTTCCAAGGAGGAGTGGACGCTGGTCGCCGAGTTGGCGCCAAGAATCGCCAAGCATGCCGAGCCACCCCTGGGCGAAAAAATGCGCATTCTTGGCTGGCTTGGCACGGATGCCGGGAAGTTTCGGGGTTTCGATGGACAGGTCCATGACGCTGCGAGCTCCATGGGGGATGCCGCCAAACGCGGTGACGGCCAGGCCGTGATCGCGGCATTCTCCAAGACGCAACAAAGCTGCCTTGCTTGTCACCAAAGCTTCCGACAATCGTTCATGAAGCAATTTTATGAGAGTCGCTGACACGCATTTGTCCCAGACCGGTTTGTATGGGACATCACGATTGGGAGCGTCACGATGAGCAACTCACAGCCGAGCCTCATCCTGGTACTCAATTGCGGCTCCTCAAGCATCAAGTTCGCCTTGTTCGATGCACAGGCGCGCCCGTTGCCGCGCAAGCCGTTCTGGCACGGCAAGGTGCAAGGGATTACTGGGCCTGTGCCTGAGTACAGCGACAGTGGCACTGCACAGCAGCGCATCCATTTGGATCACGAACACCCTCACACCGCCGCTCTGGCGTTGATTCAAGCGCGCATCGTGGCCCGACTCGATGGCCGCCGCATTGTGGCCATCGCGCATCGTGTCGTTCATGGCGGCAGCAGGTACTTCGAGCCAACCCTGGTGACCGCTGGCACCATCGCGGAGCTGCGGGCCTTGATTCCTTTGGCGCCCCTGCACCAACCCTTTCCTCTGAAGGCCATGAGTTTGCTGTTCGAGCAGTGGCCCGGAATTGTTCAGGTAGCGTGCTTCGATACAGCCTTTCACCGCACGGAGCCAAAGGTGGAGCAGATCCTGCCGCTGCCGTACTCGGCCTGGGAACGCGGTCTGCGCCGTTACGGCTTCCACGGCCTTTCGTACGACTACATGAGCCACGTTCTCCCCGAGCGCCACGGCGATCTGGCACGCGGCCGCACCATCGTCGCGCATCTCGGCAGCGGGGCCAGCCTGTGCGCGATGCAGAACCTGCAAAGCGTCGCCACCACGATGGGCTTTTCCGCACTCGACGGCCTGATGATGGGCACCCGCACAGGTTCGCTCGATCCGGGCGCCTTACTCTACCTGATGGAAATCGAAAAGCTCTCGCTGGAAGAAGTGGGCCGCACGCTTTACAACCAGTCCGGCCTGCTCGGTGTTTCCGGAATTTCGGCCGAACCGCGCGTCGTGGTGATGCACGAGGCTGATCCTGGCGAAGCCGGCGAACGCGCCCGCATCGCGTTAGCGCTCTACGTGCGCCGCATCGTGCGCGAGATTGGCGCGCTGGTCGCAGTCCTTGGCGGCCTGGATCTGTTCGTGTTCACTGCCGGCGTCGGTGAGCACAACGCCTTCGTGCGCGAGCGCGTCTGCCGCGACCTGGCCTTTCTCGACATCAAACTGGATACGGATGCCAACGCCATTGATGCCCCAGTCATCTCCACCACCGACAGCCGGGTACTGGTCGCGGTGGAGCCTACCAACGAGGAATGGGTCGCAGCACGCTATACGCAGGAATTGATGAGCGCCGCGTGATGTCCCAGCCAGGCAAAGCTCGCTCGGCTCAACGAGCTCTGTAGCCACATTGGGTTCGTCGGCACCAAAGAAGGAAAATCACATGACCACCGCTTCCACCCTCCGCCAGCGCTGGCTGACCGGCCACGGCCCCATCGTCCATCGCGACGAGACCGCCGCACGTGTCGAGGCGCTGGTGGCTCGCTTGATCGCTGACGGCCGCGTTGCCGACGAAGCAACGGCCTACACCCTGCTTGCCGCCGCCGACCGCCTGGGCTGCGTGGCCATGAACGTGGTCGCGCACATGACCTATGCGCGCCGCATCGATCTTTCCGGCGCGGTGCTGTCAGCCGAGGACTTCAAGCCAACGCCCGAAGGCCACACCGGCGGCTCACTGAACATGGTGCTGGCCTTCGTCGGCTACCTGCTCGCCAACGCGCTCACCGGTAGCACGCGCGGCTGGATCATGGGCCAAGGCCATTGCGTCGCCGCCATCGAAGCCGTCAATGCGCTGACCGGCGACGTCTCGCCCGCGCAGCGGGGTCGCTACGACCGCAGCGAGGAAGGCCTGTCGCGCCTGTGCGCCGATTTCTATTCCTACGCCATCGATGCGCAGGGCCGCCCGGCGGTGCCGCTGGGCAGCCATGCCGGCCCCAATACTGCCGGCGCCGTGTCCGAAGGCGGCTACCTCGGCTTTGCCGAACTGCAGTACATCCACATGCCGCTGCCTGGTGAATCGCTGGTCGCCTTCCTGAGCGACGGCGCCTTCGAGGAGCAGCGTGGCCCGGACTGGGCACCACGCTGGTGGCGTGCGCAGGACAGCGGCTTCGCTGTGCCGGTGATGATTCTCAACGGTCGCCGCATCGAGCAGCGCACCCAAATCATGCAGGAAGGGGGTGCGCAATGGCTGGCCGAAGACGTGCGCCACAACGGCTTCGACCCGGTGATCGTCGATGGCCGCGACCCGGCTGCGATCGCCTGGGCGATCATCGAAGCTGAGGACGCGTTGCGCGCCTTCGCCGCTGATCCGGATCGCCGCTATCCGGCGCCTCTGCCCTACGTGATCGCCGAGACCGAGAAGGGCTTCGGCTTTCGGGGCGCAGACAGCAACGCCGCGCACAACCTGCCGCTGGGCGGCAACCCCCACACGGATACCGCCATGCGTGGGCTGTTCAATGAATGCGCGGCGGCACTGTTAGTTGCTCCGGCCGAACTCGATGCTGCGCTCGCCGCCTTCGCAACTCACGCCGCCCAGCAGCGCCCGCTGGAAAGCACGCATCCGCTAGCGCACCGCCACCCCGCTGCGCCCAGGTTGCCCGAACCGCGCTGGGAAATATCAGGCAGCGAAGGCAGTGCGATGACGGCGCTGGACCAGTGGTTCGTCGAATTCGCCAAAGCCAATCCCGAGCTGCGCATGCGCATCGGCAACCCTGACGAATTGGCCAGCAACAAGATGGGCGACACGCTGGCGCTGCTCAAGCACCGCGTCAACGAGCCCGAACCCAGCGTGCCCGAGGACCTGCACGGCGCCATCATCACCGCGCTCAACGAAGAAGCCGTGGCCGCCGCCGCGCTCGGCAACAAGGGTGGACTGAACCTGATCGTCAGCTACGAAGCGTTCGCCGTGAAGATGCTCGGTCTGATGCGGCAGGAAATCACCTTCTCCCGCCACCAGCGCCAGGTCGGCCGGCCCGCCGGCTGGCTGTCTGTGCCGCTCATCGTCACCTCGCACACCTGGGAAAACGCCAAGAACGAACAATCACATCAAGATCCGACCATCGGCGAGGCCCTGCTGGGCGAGATGTCGGACACCTCGCGCGTACTGTTCCCGGTGGATGGCAACACCGCCGTCGCCGCGCTGCGCGACGTCTATGCCGGACGCGGCCAACTGGCCTGCCTGATCGTCTCCAAGCGCGACGTGGAAAACCGCTTCGACGCCGAATCGGCGCAACGCCTGATCCGTGACGGTGCAGCCCATCTGATCGGCGACCCTGCCAAGGCCGATGTCCAGCTCATCGCGCTGGGCGCCTACCAGCTCGACGAGGCGATCAAGGCGCAGCGGCACCTTGCCAGACTGGGCAAGCGCGCCTGCGTCACCGTCATCCTGGAACCCGGCCGCCTGCGCATCCCGCGCGACGCCATGGAAGCCGAATTCGTCGATGACGACGCCACCGTCAACGCGCTGTTTCCGCCGGGCCTGCCGCGCGTGATCCTCACCCACACCCGCCCCGAGCCCATGCTCGGCATCCTGCGCCGCATCGACAGCGGCCCCGCCAGAACCCGCGCCCTCGGCTACATCTGCCGCGGCGGTACTTTCGATGTCCCCGGCATGTTGTTCGCCAACCGCTGCACCTGCGCGCATGCGGTGGATGCAGCAGCGACCGTGGCCGACTGGAATCGCGAAGCACTGCTCGACCATGCACAGCGCGCAGCTCTTGATGGCACCGGCGATCCACGTGATTTACTGAGCGCGTGAGTCAGGCGCGCGAACCGTGTGCTGGCCACGAAGTGTGCCGACAGCGCTGCCTGGCGATACGCCACGGAGACGTCGTGAAGAGCTTTCTCTTGAGGGGCGGTTTCAGCCGATCGACATCCCACGTCCCCGCACCACATCCCACGACACAACGCCGCCGCGCATAGTCGCCGCGATCTGCTGCCCCAGTCGCTGCTCTATCACCGGCTTCCAAGGCACCAGGCTGAACCCCATGCCGTCATCAAGCATGGCGTAGTGCCCACTGGCGAGCATGACGCTGCGCCGGTAGATGCCGGTCACGCGCTGGCCATCGGCCACAGTGCGATGCTGCAAGCCGGTTTCGGCGGCAATGTCCTTGGCAGCCTGCGCCAGTTCGCGGGTGCGCAACGTGTCGAGCAGGTTGCGGGCAAGAATCACGCGCTGCCCGCGCCGCTGGGCCAGTCCCTGTTCTTCGAGGAAGTCGGCGCGCTGCTGCATGGCCTGCTTGGCGTCGCCACCAAAGCCCAGATCGCCCAGCCCCCTGCCACCACCGATCAGCTGCTGGTCGAGCCAGGTGGCTCCGATCACGCGGGCCTGCCGCTCGATGGGCAGGTGCGATTTCAGCTCCACGGCCACACCGCCCAGGCGCTGCGCGTCATAGCGGCGGCCCTGTTCGGGCAGGTCACCGGGCACCTTCCATAGCCCTTCGGCGACACGCTCCACGATACCGGCCCGGCGCAGGGCTTCGAGTCGACGGACATGGGCCGCGATGACTTCCTGCGGATCGCGGCCAGGCTTAGCCCGGCCTTGCTCAATCGCCAGGTGATGGTCAGTGCGGTACAGGCCATCGCTCGCCTGCGCGGCGATGTTCTTGTCTGCTGCGCGCACGTCGGCCGAACCCTTCACCTCCACCACAGCGCCGGTCGGATAGTTCGCCAGCTCATGACGGGCATTCAGCGCGACGTAGTGGGCCTTGCCGTCCACGCCGTCGATGACCAGATAGCCCCGGTCGCGCAGCTCGTCGGCCAGTCCTTTCGCGGCGACGCGCCCGACGACCGTGCGGCCATCTTCACCCGGCTCGAATACCGCCAGCTCGCGCGGCTCGCCGCGCATGGCACGCTGCATGGTTCGGATGATGTCGCCACGCTCGCCCAGGGTGCGCAGGGTCTTCTCGGCATCGGCATGGACGGCCCAGGTGCCCGGCTGCATCTCGTCGGCCAGGCCCAGGCGCTGCAAGCGTTGCAGCCGGCCGATCAGCAGCAGGCGCTGGCGTTGCAATCTCGGTTCGTTGAAGCGTTCGATCTGCACTCGGCCGTCCTCGCCGGCCTCGCGTTGCAGGGTGCGATCCAGGCTCGTCCACCGCTCCTGCTCCACCTCGCGCTGCAAGGTCTGCTGGATCTCCAGCTCAGTGCGCGGTCCCAGCCATTCGGTCGCCAGTTCGGCGGCCCGATGGCGGAAGCCGTGGGCGATGTAGTCGCCCGCGATGATGAGGTCTTTGCCGGTGTCGTCGCGCCCGCGCACGACGATGTGCGTGTGCGGGTTGTCCGTGTTCCAGTGATTGACGGCCACCCAATCGAGGCCCGTGCCCAGGTCGGCCTCCATGCGGCCCATGAGGTGCCGCGTGTAGGTGCGCAGGTCTTCCAGCTCGGCCCCATCCTCGGGCGAGAGGATGAAGCGGAAATGGTGTCGGTCGTCGGTGCAGCGTTCCTTGAAGGCATCGAGGGCGGCCGCATCGGTCTGCGGCCCGTAGGCTTGACCCGGCTCGCCGTCGCGGCCCACGCCGTCGCGCTCGATGTAGCGCAGGTGCTTGGCGAGCGACTGCGGGCTGGCCTGGCGCTGGTTGACCAGCAGCGTCTTGATGGTCACGCGCCGCGACATAGGCGTGAGCTTCGCCCCCGCGAAGCGCGCCGCCGTGTGGCCGCGCCCGAGGCGCGAACCGGGCCGCTGGCCGGTGCCACGCGCCGATGCCGCACGGCGCACCGAGGACTTGCCGCCGTTGGCCTTGCCCGCCTGCTTGAGCACCTTGGAGACGAAGCCCTGGCCCCGGTTCTTCGGGGCGCTGGGGCGGATGCGGAAATCGTCGTCGCGACGGTCGGTCATGGTTATGCCCTCTGCAAGCTCGGGCGTGTCTGGTCGTGCAAAGCACGCGGACATGCCTGCATCGGCGCGGGTCTCGCGCCACAAGCGGCACGGCAGCGAAGCTGCGCCGTGCTGCGCCAACCCCACGTGCAGACTGGCTTTCGACGCGGCCCGGTGCCGCGTCCTTTTGTCTTGCCTTCCGCCTTTGCCCTTCGCTGTCGCTCCGGGCAGCGGCGGCCCGGCGGCGCTGCTGCGCGAGCAGCCAGCGCGCCGGCGAACGCGGACACGGCCGCAGGCCGGGCGCGTTCGAGGCAAGACGCCTGCACGTGGGACGGCTGCGCCGAAGGCAGCGCGAAGTGCGGTGCGAATGCACCCGCACTGCACGCGCGACAACACGGCGACGAACAGCAGAACGACACGCCCGATGGCACGACAAGATGCACGGCGACGTGCAGCGAATCGACGGCCTTCATGGGCGGGATCCCAGCCAGACCGGATGTGCGACGCCGATCACGGCGTATGTGCTGACCGGCCCGAAATACCGGCTGTCGAACGACGCCGGGTTGGTCACACTCAAGAGGAACAGTTCGGCGGGTTCGAGGCGGCGGCATTGCTGCCAGGATGGCAGCGGCCGGCCCCAGCGGTCAGCAGGCAGCACGGCGGCCGAAGGCACGCCGTCGATGCGGACAACGCGGCCAGTGATGCACACCTCCTGCGGTGCAACGGCGCCCACGCGCTTGAGCAGCGGCACGCGCGCCGGCAGGTAGCCGCGCTGCGCGGCCAGCGTGGCAGCGTCTGGCGGCAGCGTGGTCAGAACGATGCTGCCCACGGACAGAGGACGTGGCAGCGAGCCGGTATCGTGGCCCAGCGGATCGACGCGATACCAGCCGACCGCCACACTGTCGGACGGGTTGTAGATCAGGCGCGGCAGCGGATGCACGAAGGACGCCCAGGCCAGCGCAGCCAGGCCGCAGGCGGACAGGCCCGCCAGCACGATGCGAGCACGCAGGCGCGAGCGAGGACGCGGCGCGGCTTCGGGCGTGCGCGCGGTGGTGGAGTGAGCGGTCATGGCAGCGCCCTCCCGGCCAGCCAAGCGGCGTGCCGCTCGGTGGTGTATTCGGGCAGCGGCAGACGGGCCGCCAGACGGTTGCCCAGAGTGCGCCAGTACGCGGGTGACACGTCGATGGCGGCAATGCCCTGCGCGTCGATGCCGTCGATGCGTTCCAGCACGGCACGCACCGCGTTCTCGCCTTCGGCGTGCAGCATCAGGCGCGCGCCGGGCTGCACGCCGGGGATGCGCTGCACGGCGTCCAGCGGCGTGGCAGCCTGCATCACCATGAGCTGCCAGCGGATCGTGCCGTAGTCGTTGGCCTGCCAGCGGATGCGGCAGAAAACCGCGTTCGGCAGGAACACCGCGCAGCGCCGCCAGCGGTCGAGCTGAAGCGTGCGCGCCGGTTCGCCGAAGCGCAGGTAGAGCTTGAAACGCGGTTCGATGTAGGCCAGCGAAACGCGCGTCAGCGGCACGCTGCCGACGAGGCCAGCGAGTACCGAAGGCGCGCGCAACGGCGCAGCCGTGGCCGCGTGCGCCGCAGGTAGAGCGGATGCGTTCATGGTGTCTTCTCCGGGGGAAACTCCCGCTCCAGCAGGCCGCGCAGCAAGTCGGCAACGGTCACGCCTTGCGTGAAGGCCGACACCTTGATACGAGCGCGCAGCGCGGGCGTGATGTCGAGGGTCAGGCGGGCGGTGTAGAGATCGCCCTTGTTAAGCGCATCGGCGTCACCCTGGCGAATCCACGCCTCGGCGTGCGGATTCGCGGGCGGACGCGCCCCGACGCCGACGCGCTTGGCGCGTGGTGGCGGCTTTGATGTCATGTCGGCCACCGCAGCAGGTCGTCCACCAGGGCGGTGATTTCGCGTGCGGCAGCGCTGCCCGGCGCCGTCTCGCGTGCAAGTCGGCCAGCGGCCACGCTGTCGGCGAAAACAATGCGCTGATGCACTTCCGCGCGCAGCGCAGGAAGCGGCTGGTCGGCGAGCGCCTGGCGCGCTTCGCGCCCGATCACGGTGGTACTGACGCGCCGATTGATGACGAAGGCCGCGCGCAGTGCAGGCCGAAACACCTGAGCCTCGCGGATCAGCGCCACCATCTCGGCGCTGGCCCATAGGTCGTAGGGGCTGGGTTGCACCGGGATCAGCACGCGCTCGGCCGCCAGCAGCGCGGAGCGCGCCAAGGCGGCGATGCGCGGCGGGCCGTCGATGATGACGTGATCTGCTCGCCTGGCGAGTTCTGGTGCCTCTTGGTGCAACGTTTCGCGTGCAAGGCCCACGGCGCTGAACAGCCGTGGCAAGCCTTGCTGACTTCTGCGCTGCGTCCAGTCCAGCGATGAACCTTGCGGGTCGGCGTCCAGCAATACGACGTGCTGGCCGCGCATCGCCAGCTCGCCGGCGATGTGCGTGGCGAGCGTGGTCTTACCCACGCCGCCTTTCTGGTTGAGCAAAGCGACGATCATGGCCTCGCCCTCCATGCTGGAAAGTCGGGCTTTTGCTGCTGCGTTCGTGGCCGCGTGGTGGTGGTCCACCGCAGCGGCGTTTCCCTACTAAAAGTTAGAGAAATGAAGTTAGGGAAGTTAGAGGGCGAGGAAACCCAATGCTGGCGTGGGCTTGCGGTCGATCGGCACGCCTGATAGCACGATAGTCCCACGCCTGATAGCACGATACCCCGCACGCCTGATAGCACGACTCCATCCACAGGCTCTCCCGGAGTTATCCCCGTGCCGTATACAGCACGGGCCGGAACGTCAGCAGTTCCATGCCGTTGTCCGGCATCCGCTCGATGCCCAGGACGTAGCCGGGCAGCGACTGCCGCGCGACGAGCGCACGCAGGTCGCAGGCGAAGTCGTAGGGCTTCGCGGTGCTGCCGGACTTCTGGTGCAGGTAGCGGAAGTCGAACTGCCAGCCGTATGCCTGCTTGCCGCCGTGCTTGCGCACCAGGCGGTACAGCCACCGTTCGATGCCGCCCGTGAGCCGGAAGTACGCCGGGTCGATGGTCAGCACCAGGGCGGCGTCGAGCACGCCCGCATAGAACCAGTCCGGCAGGATCAGCTCGATGCCCAGCGGCATACCGCTGGCATCGGCCAGCTCCTTCCATTCGTTGATCCACGAGAAACGGTGCAGGCGCCGTCCGGTCGTCTCGCGGATGGACGTGGCCACCGTGGTCGATTGCAGCCGGTCGAGCGCGGCCTTGAGGCGCTGGTAGTCGCGCAGCGACTTGCCGCGCCCGATGAAGCGCAGGATCTCGTAGGGCGTGGCGCGCATCAGCCGCGACGGGCGCAAGCCCGCGTCCTTCGCCTCCACGATCTGCGAAGCCGCCCATATCAGCACGTCCGCATCCCAAATCGTGGCGATGCCGTGCTCCTGCGTGCCTTCCACGCGAATCGTCACGTTGCCCGCACGGAAGTCGATGGGCTTGACCCGCTTGGACTTGCCGAGCGAGAAGAACGGATAGGCCATCAAGTCTTGGCTGTCGCGCGGCGCCATGTCGCCGGGCAAGGCGCGGAACAAATCGAGCTGTTCGCGCTCCTGCAACGGCCGCTGCCGGGACGGCAGCGCGGTGCTGGACATGGCGGTGGCCTGCCGCGCGCCGCCGATCAGCGGTCACGGCTGTCGGCCGAGTGGTGCTCGGCGTATTCGGGATCGGAAGTCGTCTCGAAACTGCGGTCGGCGGCCCAGGCATCGAGGTCGGCCACGGCGTACATCACGCGCCGGCCGAACTTGCGAAAGCGCGGCCCACCACCGATCACGCGCTGCTTTTCCAGCGTGCGCGGCGACAGCCGCAGGTACTCGGCGGCTTCGTCGTTGGTGAGATAGCGTTGGGGCTGCGCGGCAGCGGTCGAGACAGTGGCGGCAGGCCGCAAGGGAGCGGGACGCATGGTGTGAACCTCCATCGGTTGAAAACGCCCGGCCACACAGCGCGACCGGATGGAGGCAGTCTCAGAAAACCAAGCTGTCCTGCTCAGGGCCGTTCTGCGTCGTCCTCAAAACGGCCCTTCTCAAGCGGCGGAAGCTGTGCTAGGCGGCGATAGCCGCCGCGCATCAGTGCATCGCCGCGCCGTACCAGCCGGCGCACCTTCGAGCGCAGGCCGCCGTCGCTGTACCAGTCGGCCGCGGCGTCGGCACCGAACAGTCCTTCGCCCACATCACGCAAAGACGCGCCCGCAAGGGTCGCGTCGAGCGCCTGCAAGGTGTGCAGCTCCAATAGCGCGGAAGGTGTTGGCCTCGGCGTGCTGGCGGCGAAGGTTGCGCCGGGCGCATGACCGCGCGCAGGCGCGGCAGTGCCGCCGCGCTGGGCATAGGCCACGGCCATGCCGTCTTCCAGGCCGGGCGCCAGCGCAAAGCGCAGGCAATGGCCTGGGCTGCGCGCGATCAGCGCCAGCTTCTTGCCGTCGTGGAATAGTTGCTTGTGGCCGGGGATGCGCCAGAACGCGAAGGCGGTGGCATCCTGCGGCGGATCAGCATCGGGGTAGAGTTGCACTACAGCGGCATGGCCGGGCAGCCAGGCTGGATGCGCGTCGCGCGCATCCAGGGCTGGGTCTTCCAGCAGGCGCAAACCCCAGCGATGCGCTGCTTCAGGCCGGCGATGACGGCGCAGCCAGTCGAGCCGGTAGTCGGGATGCCTGCGCAGGTACTCCCAGGCGAGCGCGAGCGCATCCAGCCAAAAGACATACAGGTATGCGGCAGTCGGATACCAATGCGCGACGTGATGAGGATTGACCATGACGCCTCCTCCTGCGAACAGAACTCGCCGCCACGGAAGAACTACGCGCTACATCGCCCTCGTCGGAACGTCATGGGTTAAAAGGCGAATGGGGCTGTCAAGACCAATTGGCTCCGATGCGTTGCGGTATCCGTCTCAATGCTGCGGCGGCAGCGCCCCTACCGGGGACACTGCACAAGCCAGCCTGCCGCAACCCGCGCCAAGCATCCTGTCTATTTGGGTCAGACTGGTGGGGCTACGCCGCAAGAATCTCGATTGAGACTTACCCGGTATGACACCAGACTGAAAAAGTCACAGTAGGACGTATTCAGTCCGGGATCGCTCCGTCGCGCTCGGCCAGCCGGGTGTATTCCGACAGCGTGCGCGTGGGACGGAAATAGAGGTCGCGTAGCACGGGCTGCTGGCGCGGCCCGACGATGCCGGCCAGCTCGGACAGCTTGACAGTGCCCTGCGCTGGCATCCCGATCCCCAGGTCGATGAGGCCCCAGGCGGTGTCGCCATCGGCCGGGTCGAGCGCCGCCAGCAGCCAGGTCACATGCGCGTCCGGCGTGAACAGGCGCACCACGGGCATCGGGTCGATGGCCTCGCCAGCGGCACGGGCCTCGCCGTTGGCGAGCAGTTGCGCGCGCTCCGGGTCGGTGGCAAGCGGCTGGGGCATGGTCGGTAATCCCACAAATCCAATGTTGCACGGATGCGGTTTCGCGCCAAAGCGCGGAACCACCAAACCGGGTTTACGCCTTCGTGCGCAAGTGCGAATGCGCTTGCGTGGCTTTGCTGGAACCCGCCGATGCAGATTTCCGTAAAGGCACGAAAGCAGAGAACAACGACAAGTGAACACTATAGATTGTAGCTCTATAGAGCGCAATGGGTTGTCATCTTGGTTTTTCAGGGGAACCATAGGTGGCGGCTCAGTACTCATTGGCGAAGGCTTTGAAGGCAGTCAGGAAAGCGCGTGGCTTGAGCCAAGAAGCGTTTTCGGACGTGTCGAGCCGCACCTATATGAGTACCCTGGAGCGCGACCTCAAAAGCCCGACCCTTAACAAACTGGCCGAGCTGTGCGAGGTGATGGAGATCCACCCGCTCACGCTGTTAACGCTGGCTTACGCAGGCGACAGCACGCGCAAGGCTGACGAGTTGCTGGCGCAGGTTCGCCAGGAACTTGAGGCGGTATTGAATTCAGATGGAGATTGAGAAGCGCCATGACATATCGAAATGGAAACTACACCGCCTTCTACGTTGCGGAGCCATTCCATCCCAGCTCGCTGGGTGCCAATGCGACAAAAGATTTTCAATACTACAACACCCTGCGGATGTGGAAAGGCGCTGATGCGACGTTTCCCTTCGTCGATTCGCACGACAAAACTTACAGCGTCCGCGACGGCAGCGATTGGGAATCCACCCTGAAGCCGAGACTCAGGGAGCGCCTTCGGAACTCGAAGAACATCATCCTCATCTTGAGTTCGATCACGACGAATTCCCGCGCCCTTCGAGAAGAAATCGACTACGGGATCAACGACCAGGGGCTGCCCATCATCGTCGTCTACCCCGAATATGCCACTAAGGAAAGCCTGCTGGTCGGTGGATCATTGAAGCAGGCGGTCAAGAACCTGTGGGAAAATCTTCCCGTGTTCCGGGATTCGATGAGCAAAGTCCCTACGCTTCATGTCCCAATGAATAAGGAACTCATCAAGAAATCCTTGCAGGACGGCGAGTTCATGGTTGGGAGCGTGAAGGCCCCTGGCATCTACAGATACAACCCGTAATCAATCGATATATCGGAGCGAATGATCCACGTCATGGCGAAGGTCAACTTTTTTGACAAACGGGTCATCAAGAAATTCCTTGAAATCACCGCTGTCGTCAGCGGTACGCTGTCATTCGTAGTTATTTTTGTTGACATCCCTGCCGAGTGGAAGCTGAAGGCTGGCTTGGCTTTCCTGGCAGTACAGGCACTCACCTACTTGGTGATATGGCTCTGGTCGAACAACCTGAACAGTATCGACATCAATGTCGAGGGCAGCGATGTAGCGATCAAGACTGGCGACATTTTCCGGCAGCCTGGATTGAAGGCCATCGCCTTCAATGAGTATTTCGACACGCAGGTGGACAACAAGATAATTGGCGAGACTTCCCTCAACGGCGTTTTCATCCAGAAGCATCTCGGCGTCCCGCTCTCCGAACTGGACCGCCACATCGAGGAATACGCTTTTGATAACAGCGAAGTCCTGGATGAGAACGAAACCAGAAAACAGGGGAAGAAGAAAAGATATCAGATAGGCACGATCTGCCTGTACAAAGACTACCTCCTGACCGCATTCTCCAAATTCGACGAGAACAACAAGGCGCTGCTGACGATGCCAGAGTACCTTGAGTTTCTCATCAATTTCTGGGACAAGGTAAACAACGTCTACGCTCAGCAAAGCGTATCGACCACGATCTTCGGTTCGGGAATCACGCGGATCAAAGGACACAAGAACATTTCCGACGAGGATCTCCTGAAGATAATGCTGTGGACGTTCAGGATCAGCGAAATGCGATTCAAGTATCCCGCGAAGCTGACCATCGTGATCCACAAAGACAAGATTGACCAAATCAATCTTCTCGACATTAGATCCGCTAGGAACGGCGTGTAATTTCCAATAGCAGCTCGGAACGAGCCCGCTTCTCATGGATGCTGCCTCGGCAGGTGCTACACCAACGGCACAGCGCCCCGCCGCGATGGCGGGGCGCTGCGGTGGTCACTCCGCTTGGGGCTTGCTGCGCGACCAGATCAGGTCGTGCGTGCCGTTCTCGCCTTCGATCAGGCCGGCATAGACCGAAGCCGGGAACGAAGGATCGTCGAGGGTCACGGACTTGTATTCCCGCCCGGCTTCGCTGGTCTTGTTCCACGCCGCGCCGATGTCGTGGCCGGCCGCCTGGAAACGGAAGTCGGGGGCGTTCTCGCTGCTGCCCTTGTCGTTGGGAACTAGTGGTCAAATTCAAACAGAAGGTACCCAACGCTTTCCGAGTTGGCTCTCTCAGATTGCGGTCGGGTCGGCTTGAAGGACGCCAAACAACAGCCCTCCGGGCTCAGCGCACGTGCAGAACCAACCAATTCCAGGAATCGCTCGTTTCGGCTCGACGACGCGCCCGCCGTTCTGCTCGACCTTGGCAACAACGTCGTCCACGTCGGGAACTGGGATAGTCATCAGCGTGAGTGGTCGGCCTTCCGACTGAGGGAAGTCTTTCGCCGCACCAATGCCGCCGTCGACACCGGGCTCCTCCGGCGCTCCGGCCTGAATCCGATAGTATCCAGGGATCGGTCCGAATGGCACAAACCGCCATCCTAGGCACGCCTCAAAGAAGCGCCGGGCCACCTCAACGTCCATTACGGTGAGGTCAAAATATTGTGGCTTCAAAGCCGTATTCTCCATGACCGATCAGGCAGGATTCCCGCCGATGCTGGTGTGTGCGAGTCTAGCGCATGCGCACCGGTATCTCCATCGAAGTCTCGCCATCGGATCGCCGCCGCCTTGATGGCGGGAGAGGTCGGGATCAGCGCCAGCTCGGTCCAGCGCATCTGGCGCGCCCACGGCCTCCAGCCGCACCGCGTGCGGCAGTTCAAGCTCTCGAACGCGTTCGACGAGAAGAGCCAGATCCAGGCGCTCGACCGCACACAGCCCGGACTGCCGCTCAAGAAGGGCCGTGCCGGCACCATGACCCACGATTACAAGAGGAACGGCACAACCACGCTATTCGCGGCCCTGAACGTCCTCGACGGCACGGTGATCGGCCGCAACATGCAGCGCCATCGCCATCAGGAGTTCATTCTCTTCCTCAATACCATCGAGCGCCAGGTCCCCGCCGGCAAGAGCGTCCACGTGATCCTCGACAACTACGCCGCTCACAAGCACCCGAAGGTGCGTCAGTGGCTCGACCGGCACAAGCGCTTCACCTTCCACTTCACGCCGACCTCATGCTCATGGCTCAACGCGGTCGAGGGCTTCTTTGCCAAGCTCACCAGGCGGCGCCTGAAGCGGGGAACGTTTCACTCGCTCGTCGACCTCCAGGCCGTCATCAACCGCTTCGTCGCCGAGCAGAATGCCGACCCCAAGCCCTTCACCTGGGCCGCCGAACCAGACCGCATCATCGCCGCGGTCAGGCGTGGGCACCAAATGTTAGATTCGATCCACTAGCTTGACCTTGACGTTGAGCGTCAGGGTGCGCAGCTTGCCGGTGAAGCCGTCTTTGTCTGCGGTGAAGGTGCCGATGTTGGCCATGATGTTTTCTCCTTTCGGTTGAACAAGGTTTGCGCCCATCGCGTCCTTGTTGTGATCCGGCCGGCGGGGGACGGGCTGGCTGCACCGCTTGCGGTCGAAACGCAGTGGAGAGCCGGGAGGCGAAAAGAATTTGCCGCGCGAGGAAGCAGCGCAGCGGCGGGGAAACTGTTTTCGCCGGACGGTTGCAGCCATGAAACCCGAGGCGCAGCCGCCCCCCCGCCAGGATTCACAACGAGACAAGGACGCCTTGGGCCGAACCGCTCCGAAAGGAGATGGGGCCGACTCGGCATCCCCGCCCGAAGGCTTCTCCGGCTCGCCGCTGACGCTGGCCAGGTCAACCCCGCAACGACAAGCGAGAACGCCCCTGCCGCACCTTGCGGCGCCGGTCTTGAGGCGTGGCATGGAAGCTCCATGGCGATGCCGGGCGGGTTGTCCGTGAACCGTCCTTCGTGACGTGATGGGCAGGAACCGCCAGCGTTGAGGACGGCACGCAACCGCACAACCTGCCGCAGCGAGCCCCAGCTTGTTCGCCAGCGCCCCGTCCATCGCGGCGGGGCGCTGGCTGGGCCGATCCGGCGCAGCCGGTTCGGCGGCATTGAGGGGCGCCAAGCTGCGCGCGGCGGGGATAGCCCGCAGGGCTTTCCCCTGGAGGCAAGCGCAGCGCCGTAGGCGCGAAGGCGTGAGGGATTGAAGCCGAATGGCCGTGACGGCAAAGACGGCACGGGGCGCAGCCCGAAAGCCCGGCGGCGCGGCGCGAGCTGCTGGACGATTCTGCTCTGTGTGCGCTTTGGCTTGCAGGCCCATGCGGGCCTGCCAGTGCCGGGCGGGAATGCCCGGCTGCTTCAACACCGCCGCTTGAGCCTCCGCGAAGGCGGCGGTGTTCTGAATCGGCTGTTGGCCTTCGACACCGGGCGCGGCCACTGCCGCGGCCGGATTTTTCGTCCCCCGCGTCCAGGGCGGAACGGCCTGGGCACGGTGCTGATCGCGGTTATTCCTTCGTCTCGATGAGCCACCACACGGCACGCGGCAAAGGGCGACCCGTGAGTGGGTGAATGTCCGTGAGGTCGGCGCGGGCCGTCCAGCCCGAGGGCGGACGGTAGCCGCGCACGTCGCTTTCGCCATGCCAGCGGCGGGCGCGTACCGTGCCGGGAGCATAGATCGCTGCCATGCGCGGGCGGCTTGTGGTGGTGCGGGTCATGGGGGCTTCTCCTTGCAGCGAAGCGCCCCGGTCAAGGCCGAGGCGCTTGCATTCGGCGTGGGTCAAGCGGCCAGCGCCTCGGCGGGTTCATCCGCCCCGGCTTCGGCATCGTCCGGGGCCTCCTGCTCCGGGCCTTCCTCTTGCGCGCTTTCCTGCACTGCCTGCTGCGGGCCTTCGGTCTTAAAGATGGCAGGCATCCAGCCCGTGCTGTCGGCCAGCCGCTCGGCCTCGCTGGCAATGTCGGCCTTCTTCAACTTCGCCAGCCGGGTGACGTGCTCGGGCGCGTACTCGCCCACGGCTTGCAGGATCGTGGCCTTCGGAACGTGCTTGAAATACCCCTCGGCGGTCGGCTTCCACCATGCGGCCATGTCGAGGCCCACGGCCTGCACCAATTCCGCGCCGGGCTGGCGTGGCGTGGCGCGAGGCGTCACCACGTCCACCGTGGAAGCCACGCACACGGCCAGCAGCTTGACCAGTTCGTCTTGCGGCTTTGCCAGTAGCGCGGCGAACAGTTCGGCGTTGTCCTCAGGCAAGCCTTCGCCCGCCACCTGTTGCAATTCGCGTAGCGCCACGGCGGCAGGCGATTCCGGCCAGTCCGGGGCCATACCTTCCAGCCGGTCTTGCACCGTGAGGCGCACGCCCAGCGGCAAGTCATTCCCGTAGTGGCTAGCCTGCAAGACCTTCTGCACCATGCCATGCACCAGCGCAGCCAGCGCGACCTGCGGATGCCGTGCCACCTCGATCTGCAGCGCCGCCGTGCGATGGGTGCTCAAGCGCTGCGCCAGCCGGTCGGACATGGCTGCGGCCTTGGGCGCGTCGTCGGCATCCTCGCCTTCGTCGTCGTTCCCGGTATCCTCGCCGCCGAAACCCTGCCGCAACCTTTCCAGCGTGCGCAGCGCCTTGGCCTCGGCCTCGCGCATCAGCCCGCGATGAATCACGGCCTCGCCGTTGCGGTCGATGGTGACGATGGCACCGGCTGCGGCCTTCACGTTCGGGCTGTAGTCCTGCAAGCCATCTTCCAGCGTCTGCAACTGCTCGCCCAGGGCTTCGCCTTCCTCTTGCAGCGCGTCGGCCTTGTCCTCGTCCTCGGCGTCCAGCGCGGCATCCACGGCTTCGGCCAGTTCGTTCAGTTTGGCTTGCAGCTTCCCAATGCGCTGCGCTTCGCGCTTGGTCGGTTCGCGCCGCTCCCTCGGGGCACGCTGGAAAGCGTGCAGGTCGGCATGGGTCACGCCGGGCGCGGCGTCCACCCATACCCAGCCCTCGGCGCGAACTGTGGCGGCAATGCCCGCCAGCCTGTCTTGCGCCAGCCGTTCCAGCAGCGCGGCGTCGGTCAGATACACGCCCGCATTGCCTTCCGCGAACAGGTCGCGGCGCACGCCACCGCCTGCGGCCTCGTAGGTGTCCAGCCCGACGAAGCGCACCAGCGGATGCCGGTAGGCGTCGATTTCCCGCTCGGTCAGGCGTTCGCGCAGCGCGGAAGGTTGGCGCTGCCATTGGGGCGCATCGTAGAACGCGGCTTCCTGCGCGGCGTGGTCGTCGATGATGGCAAGGGCCATCAACTGTTCAAGGCTCACGGCATCGACCCGGTAGTCCGCCATCAGGCGTGGCGAGACGTTCGCCAGCTTCAAGCGGCGCTGCACCACCAGCGGCGTGACGGAAAAATCCGCAGCAATGTCTTCGATGGGCCGGCCTTCGGCCACCAGCGCCGCGAACGCTTCAAACTGGTCTGCCGGGTGCATGGCTTCGCGCTGCACGTTCTCGGTGAGGCTGGCGGTGCGGGCGGTGCCATCGGCTACCAGCAGGCAAGGCACCTCCCATTCCTTGCTGATGCGGCGCTTCTTCGCCAGCAGCTTCAACGCGGCAAGGCGACGGCCACCGGCGACGACTTCGTAATGCTCGCCATCAGCGGATGCAATCACGATCAGGTTTTGCAGCAGGCCCACACGCTGGATGCTGGCGGCGAGTTCGGGAATCGACATGCGCGGGGCCTTGCGCACGTTGCGGCCCGTCGGACGCAGCACCAGCCGCGACAGCGGAACCAGAATCAGGTTCTTGGTCGGGTCGGCGGCTTCCAGCGGGGCAGCGGCGGCGGTGTTGACGGCGCGGGCTTCGGTTTGAATCATGGCGTTCATGGTGATAACTCCTATCGGTTCGGGGATGCAGCGGCGAGAAAGACGGCAAGGGCTGCTGCCTGCCCCTGCCGTGTGGGGAATCAGGCTTTCAACTGGCGCAGGCCATCGGCCAGCAGCCACAGGGCGCGATTCAGGCGCACGCTTTGGTCGATGCCCTGCACGGGCCGGGTGGTCTGGCGGCGGCCATTCGCGGCGCGGGCGGACAGGCCGCCTTTGGTCAAGTTCTCCTGCGTGCGGTTGAACACGCTCCACAGATCGCGGCGGTCGTCGTCGTGGCGGCGCGGCATCAGGATTTGCGATTCCGTGATGGGCGCGGGCTTGTCCTCGTCGTACTTCAACGCCAGCGCAGCGCGGGCGAACACTTCCGCTTCGCCTTCATCCAGCGTGATCGCGCACATGGCATCGCGGGATTCCTGCGCCCGGTCGAAGCCGTGCAGGACTTCGTAAGCGCCTTCGATGACGTGCCCGGCCACGTCGCCCTTGTGGGGAACGCGCACGTCGGCCACGGTGTCGCCGCAGACAAGGCCATTGCTGCAAACGAAGCGGAACATCCCGGCCAGCATCTGATAGCTGCTGGTGCCGTCATGGGAGTTCAGCAGGATGATTTCGTTGGCCTCGCGGCCGTTGATCTGGCTGGCGTGGCGCAGCCGGATCATGTGCTTGGTGTAGTCGCGGCGGTCGTCGTGGCGCACGCGGGTCTGCGTCACCATGAAAGGCTCGAAGCCTTCCCCGCGCAGTTCTTGCAACACCGTGGCGGTGGGGATGTAGCTGTACCGCTCGGAGCGGCTTTCGTGCGGGGCGTCGGCGAAGATGGACGGGGCCACCCTGCGGATTTGGTCATCGGACAGTGGGTAATCGCTGCGCAGTGCCGGGGAGCGGGAAGCGAAACGGGATGCGAGTTGCATGGTCTTTCTCCTGACAAAAAGAGGTTTGCTGTTCAAACCGCACACCGGATTCCTAGATTCGGAGCCCAGCCTTTCGGCTGTTTGGTGCGGTCGGCACGAGGAACCCGGTTGGCCCTGTTGCCGCCGTCTTTCCTGAGTTCATCGCCCGCGACGGTCAGGAGCGCGCGAACGGGTGCCGTCAAGGAGGCAAGCGCAGGGTTGGTGCGGCCCGCAGCGAAGCGAGGACACGGCCCTGCGCGCCTTGACGGCACACGGGCGCGGGCTACAGTCGCGAGCAAGGTGATGAAGTCAGGGGGGACGGCTAGACATGGCAACGGCCATCCCTGTGTGCTGAACCACACGGCAAGCGCAAGCGCGCAGGCCCGAAGCTGGAAGCCGGGCCGGAGGCGTCAGCCGAGCGGAGCGAGGGAACGATGGAAGCCCGAATGGGGCGAGACGCCGCAGGCGGCTCGATGCGAAGCACGATAGCGCGACCGGCCATGTCTGCTTGGCCGGGGACGCACGACTGTCCTACCATCCCTCTATGGAGGAAACCATCATCAACAACGACCCGTTGGAGCACATGCTCCACCGTTCCAATACCTTGCACGAGCGGCTGGATGAACTGCTGGGCGATGCCGATTTCGATGGATCGCCCCGCGGCGAATCAACCCTCGGCATGTGCTTGGTCGCTATGGAACATGCGGCGGCAATGCGAGCATTGATGTCGCTGCGACTGCCCACGTCTGCCGTCGGCCTCATGCGCCTGCAGTTCGAGGCCCTGACACGGGCAATGTGGCTGCTCTACGCAGCTAGCGACGCAGCGATCGACAAGTTGCTGGCGCCACTGACGCAGCAGAGCGAACAGGCAGCCAAGAACTTGCCTGGCGCCAGCGAAATGATTGAGCAGATCGGCAAGCGAGTCGGACAAGGCGCGCCGGCAGCCGCGCACCAGATGCTGTTGCACTTCAAGGATGTGACCTGGCACGGCATGAACTCATTCGTGCATGGCGGCATTCATCCGCTGCGGCGTAGTGCCGACGGCTTCCCGGTCGATCTTGCGCTGCAAGTGCTGCGCAGCTCGAACGGTCTGACGACCATGACCGGCATGACGATGGCTGTCCTCACCGGCGATGAAGCCGTGGCCAAGCCCGTGAGCAAGATCCAGCCGGCATTCGCCGACTGCCTGCCGGCTCTGCTGAGACCTTGAACGGGGCATCTTGCGACGCCCCGCGCAATCATTGAACGATTCGCCCGGCCAGGCGCGCATCGCGAGCATAGGCGCTCAACCGCTTTTCGGCCTGGAAAGACAGGTCGCGTTCGATTGGCAGGCCCAGCCCGCCGCGCACGGTCGCCAGTTCGCCCAAGCTGACCCAGCCGATTTCCGGCATCCCCACGCCCAGGTCGCACAACCCGAAGGCGTGATCGTGGTCATCGGGATCGATCTCGGTCAGCAGCCAGGTCGCGCCAGCATCTGGCGTGAACAGCTTGACCACAGGGGCCGGGTCGAAGTCCGGGTTTTCCAAAGATTCGCGGCCGTTGGCCAGCAGCATCGCGCGCTGCTCGTCAGTGATGAGTGCGTTGTTCATGGTGAACTCCTGAAGATTGCCGGGCGGAATTGCCCGTCACCTCCGGGTCACGGCGCAGCGCAAGCGGTCAGGGGTCGAAGACGGCCAGAGGCCGCCAGCGTGCTTGCACGCGCAGCCCTTGACGGCGAGAACGCCGTGATACCGTGAAGGGAACAGCAAGACCGCCCCCCCCCACCCACGCAGACCTGCTTTCGGCAAGTGCGCAGCACGCGCAGGCCCGTGAGAGCCGGAGTTGCGCCGCCGGGCGCAGCAAAAAGGGGGCCGAAGCCCCCGTGGTCAGAGTAGGCCACATTCGGCGAATGACGTGGTGACCGCGCCGCCGACGACGATGTGATCCAGCGTGCGCACGTCCACCAGCGCCAGGGCTTCCTTGAGGCGCTGGGTCAGAACCCTGTCGGCCTGGCTCGGCTCGGGACTCCCGCTCGGATGATTGTGCGAAAAGACCACCGCTGCCGCGTTGAGCCGCAGTGCCTCCTTCACGACCTCGCGCGGATACACCGATGCCTGGTCGATGGTGCCGCGGAACAGTTCCACGTACTCGATCAGCCGATGCTGGCTGTCTAGGAACAGCGCCGCGAAGACCTCGTGCTCGAAGCTGGCCAGCTTGGTGCGAAGGTAGTCCTTGACCAGCGCCGGCGAAGTGAACAGCGTCCCGCGTGGGTTCTTCTGGTCGATGACCTGGCGTGCCGCCGCCAGAATCTGGTCCGCCGACGCCAGCAGGTAACGCCCCTGCGCGTCACGCACCAGCAGCGAAGAATCGAGAGACAGAGAAAGTTGCGACATGATCGTGCTCCGGTTGCTCAGGCGGAATTGCCTGGAACCGGCCCCAGCACGGCGCAGCGAAAGCCGTCACAGGGTTGAAGACGGCCACGGCCGCAAGCGCCGAAGGCGCGCAGCCCTTGACGGCGAGAACGCCGTGATACGGTGAAGGGAACAGCAAGATCGCCCTCCCCGCCCACGCTGACTGACTGGGCAAGCGGAGCGCGCAGGCCTGACCAGGCCGGAGGCGTCAGCGATGGACGCCCGTAGGGGCGAGACGCCAACGGTGGCTCGATGCGAAGTACGACAGCGCGGCCCATTCGGGGACGCCCCAAAATCGGGTATCTTTAGAAACAACAGATTCCCGTATTGGGTCTCGCTTGGTCAGAACACTGCAATTGCAAGGAACGGCATGCCAGCCCTATATCAACTTGCCCTGCTTGGCACACCAACTGCAGTTCAAATTTCCGAACTTGAAGAAGTCATCGGAAAGGCTGTTGGCATGTTCAATTTGCGGTTGGGGCATGAGATTGGATGGGAGGTTTGTCCCGATGAATTCAATCCAGACCAACAGCGATCGTCTGCTGCGGCATTTTTCGGAGGTCATGAGCCTCCTCTCGCCAATGTGGCAAGACTGCTGGCACGAGGCATCCCATTGCTCCCGGTCGCCTCTGACGTCAATCGAGTCAGTGCAGAAATCCCCGCATTGCTGCAGCCACTCAACTGCTTAGCATACGCCGCAGGTGGGCCGCAACGTGTCGCGTCTGCTTTGCTGGAGTGTGCTGGGCTCCTTCCTCGACAGCGCCGGGTGTTCGTAAGCTATCGTCGGGGCGAGGCTAGGGAAGCAGCCTTGCAGCTATTCGATGCGCTGTCTGCTCGGCTATTCGATGTATTTCTCGATACACATGGCATTCCACCTGCAGAAGATTTCCAGACAATGCTATGGCACCGGCTTTGTGACTCGGATGTCCTGCTGATGCTCGACACGCCAGGATATTTTGAAAGCCGTTGGACGAGTGCTGAGTTCGGACGCGCTTTGGCCAAAGGCATCAGCGTCTTGCGGGTCGGTTGGCCTGACACAACGCCTTCTGCGCGCACGGCAACGGCCAGTCGGGCGGAGCTGTTACCTGAAGAAGTCGATCCGACGACCGGACGCATCGCAGACGGTGCGGTGGATCGCATTTGTCTTCAACTGGAGGAAGTTCGCAGCCAGAGTCACGCGGTTCGCTCTGTCAACCTCGTAAGCAATCTGCGCAATGCCATTCAAACAATCGGCGGCCAAGTCGTCGGAGTGGGCGCCAATAGAGCTGTATACGTCCAACTGCCCGATGGGCGGAATGTAGTTGTTTATCCAACGGTCGGTGTTCCCACGTCAACTACGCTGCACGATGCATCTACGAACTCACCGGAACAATCCGTTGCCGTTGTCTACGATCACGTAGGCCTGCATCCCAGGTGGCTAGGCCATCTGGACTGGTTAGGACAGCACATTCACTCCGCTAGGTGGGTTAAAGCCAGCGAGGCGGGTTGGCAATTCGCGGACTGGGAGGCGTAGCCATGAGTGCAATCTTCCTCTCGGCCAGCGTGCCACTTGTTGGACGTGGCACTTACCACGAAACTGCCAATCCATTTCTCATCCAATGTGCGGTGAGAGAACTGGTCATAGCAGTCATTCGCCAGCACAAGATCGTATGGGGTGGGCATCCTGCGATTACCCCGATGATTTGGAGCATATGTGAAGACTTAGGCGTCGATTACTCACAGTCTGTCGTCTTATATCAGAGCACGTTCTTTGCAGATGCGTTCCCTGAAGAGAACAAACATTTTCAGAATGTAGTTTTCACTGATGCTGTCCCCAATGACAGGGCTGCGAGCTTGCTTGTCATGCGTGAAAAGATGCTCTCGCGTGCGGACCTAAGCGCTGCTGTGTTTATTGGTGGAATGGATGGGGTAGAAGCCGAGCATGAGCTTTTCAGGCGATTCCATCCTGCAGCCAAGGTGCTCCCGGTATCTTCGCCGGGCGGAGCGGCGCTGAATCTAGCCAAGGACCATGGCTATTTTACCGGTGGAGCGCTCGTTGATGTGGACTTCGCTCAGCTCTTCCATGCGCACTTGGCGGTGCCCTTGGCTGGCAAACTGAGTTAATTCATTTCTCGGCACTGGCCTCTAGAACTTCAACCGAGGATTGTTCATGCCACGGAAAGTTTTCTACAGCTTTCATTATCAACGCGACAGTTGGCGCGCATCCAAGATACGCAATATTGGGGTTGTAGAGGGCAACCCGTCAGCGAGCGATAATAAATGGGAAGAAGTGAAGCGAGGCGGTGATGCCGCGATCAAGTGCTGGATTGACGATCAATTGCAAGGGCGGACTTGCACAATTGTTTTGGTTGGTGCGGAAACGGCAAATCGCCCCTGGATTCGATATGAGATTGAGCAGTCATGGAACAGCGGAAAGGGACTCTTGGGGATACGTATCCACAAGCTCTTGGACCACAACCAGCAACCATCAGTGGCAGGGGCCAATCCGTTCGACTCATTTACCTTGAACGACGGTAGAAAGCTATCCTCCGTCGTCCGCGTCTACGATCCGCTGGGAGGTACCAGTAGCGCGGTCTATACCTCCATCAGCGACAACCTGTCGAGTTGGATCGAAGCAGCGATCGCCGCACGCTAGAAGTCAGAACGTCTCGTCAAAACAATGATCCGGTACTCATTGGGTGCCCATAGAGTTCCGAGATTTGCGTCTGGAACTGTGTCTGTCCTCCATAGCTAGGGTGCCTCACGCAAATCACCGGTACAGAATCCGTGATGCGATGGGCCGCAGCGGTGGCATCATTGCCGATGGCAACGATGCGAGAAGGCTTCAGCAAGACAATGAGTTGTTGAAGCAGTTCTTCGCCGGCGCGTCTTTCGTGCGCGTTGTGCTGGCGGTTGGTGAATGGATCTCCAGATTCATGCGGATGAAGGGGAAAGACATTCCAGAGGAAGATGCGGGCATCAATGTGTTCCAGCATGCCCCATATGACCGCCGCGGTTCGTTCAGCAACAGCACTTCCTATCGTCGGCCGTTCAGCGATCAGATCGAGATTCCAGCGCTTGGCGTGCTGGCTCATGTGAACGTCGTCAGTCAGGGCTAGCCCAGTTCGGCGCCCTCCGCGATATCCGAGGTCTCTCCCGATCCAGATCGCATCTACGGGCTCCTCGGTTGCACGACGCAACATGGCGGAAAGTGCTGCAGCACGGCGACGCGGCGCATCGCGCCGATCATGGACTTCACATCGATCCGAATACGGATTGAAGCAGTCTTCGAATTGCAGCGAAGCAACTGCCTCAACGAATGGGTGGATCTTCATTTTTCAGACTCAAGTGGCATGTATTTGATGGTGCGTTGTTCTCGGTTTCCAATGATCCAGCCGCCTTGATTTTCCTTAAGCTGTCGGAAGACCGCATACCCTTCCAAGATGGCCTTTTCCCAGAGCTTCAGTGGGCACTTCTCTACTTCGTAACCACTCACGAACTCACCGATGGTCTTGAGAATTCCGAGTGAGACCTTTTCCTGGTTCTCGAAGAAATTCAATTCTTTGGCTCTTGAGAAAATCCAAGCTGCAACCCCTTCTTCAACGACAATGGCTCGACCGCTGTCCTGCTCTTCATCGAATTTCGGATTGCTCTTTCGTTTGTGTTTGATCAATGCCCGCATCACGGGTGACCAGTGCAGGATCGCCGCATTCGCAAAATGGAAGACGTCGTGGAACCGGTAACCATCGCGGTCGGCAATGTTATCGGTTAAGGGATCTCCAATGAATACGCCATTCCATTGGAGATAACTCTTACCACTGCCTCGTTGATTGACTCGGATTCTGAATTCTCTGGGTAGCTGTTCCTCGATTCCAAATTTACTGTCGAAATCAAGGTCAACCAGATCATCTGCTTGTGGTTCCAAGAACGCGCCGCGCGCTTTCCGAAGGTTGGCGCGAGCCACTTCCGAAAATGCTAGTTCGGCCGCATGGATTGCATCCAAGTAAGCCCGCGCGAACGCGACCAAATCAGTGCGCGCAGGGGTGCTTCCCATTAGGGCTGCTGCTGACTGCCCCAAACGTGCCAAGGTGGCATCTAACGATGCAGTCGCCGCAATAGGCACTGCGATATAGGCCAATGCACCTTCAGCAATATCACTTGCAGCGCCAACATTCTTAAAATTTCCGTGGTTGGCGGCTTCCCCGAAGATATCCTCAAGAGGGATATTCAGGCGCCTGCAGATTGCAGCCAGGTACCAAAGGGTGTCGCCGAATTCTTCTTCCGCCGCTCTCTTGTAGCCAGGGTATGCTGATTTATCTCGAACGTGCTTTTTGGCCGTGGCCATTATTCCGCCAACTTCTCCATATAGCCCTTGGAGAACCGGATTGAAGTCGTTCGGATTGAGTACGTCCGTGGCTGCAATTCCTGCAGCGTAATCTGAGAGCAAGAGGGAGCCTTCCTTTTTCATCGGTCACCTGCGAAGAGTCAGCCATTCGAATGGGGCGCCTTGGTAGCCGCTCACTGCCAAGTTGCGAATCCATTGCTCAAGATTTCCAACTAATTGCGCATCGTCAAAGGCCGTGAGGCCTATTCCCGTTTTGCATAGAGGGCGACCTTGCTGATCTTGCAATTCATCAGGAAACGCAGGGCCCTCACCCCCGAAATATACGAAATCGTTGCTGATCAGAACCCTGTTGACGCCTGTATCACGGGCCACATGGTCAGGGTTGAGCGAGCCATCGGGGCGGGAGTGAAATGAGTCTCGCTGCTGCCAAGCAACCCCAGCCGCAGCCCTGAAATAAATATTGTCCCCACAACTTTGCTTCCGACTGCCATTGCGGTACGGCTTCTTGGATTCAAACCGCGGGTCTCGGCCGTACTCATCAAATGTCATTGCCTCGGTGACCCGCATCGCATAGACCAGATGCCCACCGCGTCGAACACTTCGATCATTGCTTCCGCTGCCGACCACCCAATCACCGATGTCAGCGCTTCTTCGAATACTGGGCTTGCAAGTCGCGAGCGTGCAGTAGCTGTAGAAGGGGTTGGGCGCAAAACCACTGTCGTACCGCACGACATAGGAGTGAATGCGTGTCATCAGCAGGGATGCCGCTTGAGTGAAACCGGATCACAGGCACCGCCGTCAGGCTTTTCCCACGAATCCTTGCCGTTGATCGCGTCAATGATTGAATCACCGTTCCACCCAACCAAGGCGTCCGCATGTTCTTTTAGCGCATCCGGCAGGTCGCATTCCTTTTCGCCGTGCTCCCAAACACCAACGATGCGCTTGCCTTGTTTGGCCGCATATTCGATTTCCCAGTTCACCCAATCGCTGTTCTTGGTTTGGGGTGAGACGTAGCAAATGAACACCCCAGCCCAATTGATGGCAGGCGCAAGGATCTGCGTCTTGATGTAGTGCTCATCAGTGGCATTGTTGAATTTTCCTGTGTGGATGGAGGAATCCCGGACTTCCACCCCTTTCGGCGCCAACAAATCCTTGAGCTTCTGGAGCCCATGATCGTCCTTATGGACATGGCTGATGAATACATTCCTTTTGTCTGCCACCTGTCACCTCCATGGTTTCGCATGTTTTGATGGATCGTAACCGGGTTTACCGCCGGCGTGGTAGGGGCTCCTGGCCAGCGTGAGGTCGAACCGCTGCCGGACGAGCCGAGAGTCAAGATCCATCGCTTTGGGCGAGGCGAAGCGCGCTGGTTGGGACATGAGGCGTAACCGAGTGCGCACGAAGCCGTAGACCTCCTATGCCCTCCTACGCCACAACAGGTTGTGCCGATAGGTACTGAAATTCACCATATCTTCATGCAGCGTATTCATGGAGTTCGAGGTGAACAATCCATCGCACCTATCCAATGTGCTCGACACCGCCCTTGACCAGTCTCTTCCCTTGCCCGGGACGGAAGCTTATGAAGCGCTGCCTCAGTTTCCGAAGCGCAGCCCGCTTCCCTTCCGCCGCACCATCCGCCGCCACGAGTTGCGTCAGATCGTCCCCTTGGCCGAAACGACGATCTACGAAATGGAGCGTCGCGGCGAGTTCCCACGGCGTTTCAATCTCACGCCGCGCTGCGTGGTATGGGACCTGGCCGAGGTGGAGGCCTGGATTGAGGAGCGCAAGCAAGCCCCTCGCATTAGCGCCGCCAAGCCGGATGTCCACCTGCGAAAAACCCGCCCTGTTCGGGCGGGTTCCGGTCAGGATTGAGGCCGGCGACGGCCTCATCCAACGAGAGCTTCCAGCTCCTCGGAAGCTGAGCGCGATAACCGCCGCCACTCCTTGGCCACGTTGACCTGCAAGGCAACGCCCGCCACCTCCAGAACGTCCATGGCCAGCGAGTAGCTACCCTTGGCCTGCAGCCAGGCCAGCACATCCGCCAAGTGCCAGATCGACGCGCTGCCTTCATGCACCGGCGCTGGGAAGCTGCCCGGATGGGCCAGCATCAGCTTGCGCATGTTCTGCCGCGACACGCCCACGATGTCGGCCACATCGGTCAGCCCGACCAGATCCGGTGCGACCTCGATCAACCTGGCCGATGGCACGGCGCTCCGCACGTCCGCCAACGCTCTGCGCACAGCAGCGTCCGCATTGTCCGCCTCGCGGGTGAACTCCAGCGCGAGCCGCCCCGGCTGCCCAATGCCGACCAGGGCATCGTCGCATCCGGCCTCGCCCAGACGCTCGACCAGCGCATCCGCGTCGCGGTCATCGTCAGCGAGCTGGTATTTCAGGGTGAAGGTGTATTCCATCGTGCTATTCCTCGGCATCGTCGGCTGCCTCCTGCTGCTTGCGGTGCGTCGTGCAGTTGTCCACGACTCGCCGCAAGGCGCGCGCATGGTTGCCTGGGTTCTTCGGCGTACTCCACACGCTGGTGATACAGAACTCGCCGCAGCGACACTCCGCATCGTTGTACGGACAATAAATCCGCCCCCAGGCGTGGCTGCCACCGACTTCCACGCGCCAGCCCTGCCCTTCGGCGTGCCTGAGTGCTTCCTCGACTTCTTTCTTCGGATGAGAGGGCCGGGCCATCAACAGTCTCCAGTATGGGAATGATTGCCGAGGTTGTCAAGCGACAACCTCGGCCATGCTTCAGGCCATCGCACTCAACACCGGCACGACCACGTTCTCCGGCATCAGCTTCGGCACGTAGGTCTGCCCGTCGATCCAGGCATCGACCATGTTGGCCCACTCCTGCAGCATGTGGCGCCGCTGCTCGGCGTACTCGGCCTTGTTGTAGATCGAGCGCGAGGAACGCCCTTCTTCGTGCGCAAGGCACTTCTCGATCCAGTCTCGGTTGAACCCGATCTCGTTGAGCAACGTCGAACCTGTGCGGCGCAGATCGTGGACGGTGAACGGCTCCAGCGGCAGGCCTGCGGCCTTGGCCCGTTGCGCCACGATCTGCGTGACCCGGTTGAGAGTCGCGTGAGACATGCAATGGTCGGAGTCGTAGCGCGATGGCAGCACGAACTTCGAGCCGGCCGCGCAGGTGTGCAGCGCCACGAGGATGTCCAACGCCTGGCGCGACAGGTAGATCACATGTGGGTTGCGCCCCTTCATCCGCTGCTTCGGAATGGTCCAGGTCGCGTTCTCGAAATCGACCTCGTCCCAGGTGGCCTCGATCAGCTCGCTCTTGCGCACCAGCGTCAGCAGGATCATTCGCAACGCCAGCCGAATGGTCGGATAGGTGGCCACCGACTCCATCTGCCGCGACATCAAGCGGATCTCCAGCGGCGACAAGGCGCGGTCCTTGGGCACGAAGGTCGCAATCGAGGCTGCGCCCACGTCGGCCGCCGGGTTGTCTACCTTCTCCCCATGCAGGATGGCGAAGGCATAGACCTGCTTCACGATGTCGCGAATGTGCACCGCGGTGGCCGGGGCGCCGCGCCCCTTCACCTTGCCGCACAAGGCGCGCAAGTCGTCGGCGGTGACTTCGTTGAGCAGGCGGTTCTGGAAGGCCGGCAGGATGTCCCGATCGACGATGCTCTTGCGCATCGCTCGCGTGCTGTCGGCCATCCGGGCACCGGCCAGCCATTGGGAGGTCATGTCGCCGAAGTTCTTGGCGGAGGTCAGTCGGCGTTTCTCGCGCTGCTTCTCCAGCGCGGGGGATTTGCCCAGGGCGACAGCCTTCTTGGCATCCAGCAGCTTTTCGCGGGCCATCGCGAGCGAAATGCCGGACGGCCCATACCGTCCAATGGTCAGCGTCTCGCGCCGGCCGTTGAGACGGTAATCGAAGCGGAAAGTGACGGTACCGGTGGGCGATACCGTCACGTACATGCCGTCACGGTCGGAAGCCTTGTAAGTCTTGGACTTAGGCTTGAAATTGCGCAGTGCGGTGTCGGTAAGCATCGAGGTTTTTCCTCCTGTTCATGACGGCTTTTACCGTCAGGGGTCAGGAGACCTGCTGATGCCCGGAAAGCCGCATAAAACAAGCTTTCCAGAGGAGTGATTTACCGTCAAAGACCGGTTTGGTCTCTATAGTAAACAAGGAGGTCTTAATCCGGCCTCCGGTTTCTACCGTCACCTCTACCGTCAATCCGTTGTGCTGCCCGGCGATAGTCACCGATAGCTGTGGTGACGTATTTTCTTTGAAATCAACACGTTACGGCGGATTTTCGATAAGTAGCGATAGTCCCCGAAGGACCTGATTTCACTCCCACTCGATGGTGGCAGGCGGCTTGCTCGACACGTCGTAGGTCACGCGGTTGATGCCGCGCACCTCATTGATGATGCGGCTGGAGACCTTCTTCAACAGCGCGTAGGGCAACTCCGCCCAGTCGGCTGTCATGAAGTCGCTGGTCTGCACCGCGCGCAGTGCCACCACATAGTCGTAGGTGCGGCCATCGCCCATCACGCCCACGCTCTTGACGGGCAGGAACACGGTGAAGGCCTGGCTGGTGAGGTCGTACCAGGTCTTGCCCGTGGCTTCGTCGGTGAAGTTGCGCAGCTCTTCGATGAAGATGGCATCGGCGCGGCGCAGCAGGTCGGCGTATTCCTTCTTCACCTCGCCCAGAATGCGCACGCCCAGGCCCGGGCCGGGGAACGGATGGCGGTAGACCATTTCGCGCGGCAGCCCCAGGGCCACGCCGAGCTCGCGCACCTCGTCCTTGAACAGGTCGCGCAGCGGCTCCAGCAGTTTGAGGCCGAGTTGCTCGGGCAGCCCGCCCACGTTGTGGTGGCTCTTGATGGTGACAGCCTTCTTGCTCTTGGCACCGCCGGACTCGATCACGTCGGGGTAGATGGTGCCTTGCGCCAGGAAGGTCGCGCCCTTGTGGCCCTGGCCGCTGGCCTTGAGCTTTTCGGCTTCGGCCTTGAACACGTCCACGAACAATCGGCCGATGATCTTGCGCTTTTGCTCGGGCTCCGACACACCGGCCAGCTCACCCAGGAACAGGTCCGAGGCATCCACGCGCACCACCTTCGCGTGCAGCTTGCCTGCGAACATGTCCATGACCATATCGCCTTCGTTGAGGCGCAGCAGGCCGTGGTCCACGAACACGCAAGTGAGCTGGTCGCCAATCGCACGGTGGATCAGGGCCGCAGCCACCGACGAATCCACGCCGCCAGACAGGCCTAGGATCACTTCCTCGCCGCCCACCTGCTCGCGGATCTTCTGCACGGCTTCCTCGATGTGGTCGCGCATGATCCAGTCCGCCTGGGCGCCACAGATCTCGCGCACAAAGCGGTTTAGCAGCGCCGCGCCCTGCACCGTGTGCGTGACCTCGGGGTGGAATTGCACGGCGTAGAAGCGCCGCATTTCGTCCGCCATGCCGGCGATGGGGCAGTTGCCGGTGGAGCACATCAGCTTGAAACCGGGAGGCAGCTCGGTGACCTTGTCGCCGTGGCTCATCCACACCTTCAGCATGCCGTGGCCCTCGGGCGTGGAGAAATCCTCGATGCCCTTGAGCAGCGCGGTATGGCCATGGGCGCGGACTTCGGCATAGCCGAACTCGCGGCTGTGCGAGCCCTCGACCTTGCCGCCCAGCTGCGCGGCCATGGTCTGCATGCCGTAGCAGATGCCCAGCACGGGCACGCCCAACTCGAACACGGCGTCAGGGGCGCGGTCGTCCACTTCGTAGACGCTGGCGTGGCTGCCCGACAGGATCACACCCTTGAGCTTGCCGTCTGCGGCGAACTGGCGCACCCAGTCGCTGCTCACGTCGCAGGGGTGGACCTCGCAGTAGACATGCGTCTCGCGCACGCGGCGCGCGATGAGTTGGGTGACCTGGGAGCCGAAGTCGAGGATGAGGATCTTGTCGTGTTGCATGGAGAGCGACAGGGTCGGTAAAAGACAAAAGGCCCGAACACCTGGAGACGGGTTCGGGCCTGCGGAATGGCGAAAACTCAGTCCGCCCGGTAGTTGGGGGCTTCCTTGGTGATCTGCACGTCGTGCACGTGCGACTCGCGGATGCCAGCCGCCGTGATCTCCACGAATTCGGCCTTGTTGTTCATCTCTTCGATGGTTGCGCAACCACAGTAGCCCATGGCCGCACGCACGCCGCCGGCCATCTGGAACACGATGGACACCATGGAGCCCTTGTAGGGCACGCGGCCTTCGATGCCTTCGGGCACCAGCTTGTCGGCGTTGGGATTGCCCGTGGTGGCTTCCTGGAAGTAGCGGTCGGCCGAGCCCTGCTGCATGGCGCCGATCGAGCCCATGCCACGGTAGCTTTTGTAGGAGCGGCCCTGGTACAGGATGACTTCGCCGGGCGCTTCTTCGGTGCCAGCAAACATGCCGCCCATCATGATGGTCGACGCGCCCGCGGCCAGCGCCTTGGCAATATCCCCCGAGAAGCGGATGCCGCCATCGGCGATCAGCGGCACCCCTGTGCCCTGAAGCGCGGTGGCGACGCTGTCGATGGCCATGATCTGGGGTACACCCACGCCAGCCACGATGCGTGTGGTGCAGATGGAGCCGGGACCGATGCCGACCTTGACCGCATCGGCGCCTGCCTCGGCCAGGGCCAGCGCGGCAGCGCCGGTGGCGATGTTGCCGCCGATCACGTCCACCTGCGGGTAGTTCTGTTTGACCCAGCGCACGCGGTCGATCACACCTTTGCTGTGGCCGTGGGCTGTATCCACCACGATGGCATCCACACCGGCCTTGACCAGCAACGCCACGCGCTCTTCGGTGCCCGCGCCGACGCCCACGGCAGCGGCCACGCGCAGGCGGCCTGCCGCATCGCGCGCGGCGTTGGGGAACGTGGTCTGCTTGTTGATGTCCTTGACCGTGATGAGGCCCTTGAGCTCAAAGGCGTCGTTCACCACCAGCAGGCGCTCCAGCTTGTGGCGGTTGAGCAGCGCCTTGGCCTGGGCTGGGGTGGTGCCGTCTTTTTCGTTGACGGTGATCAGCTTCTCGCGCGGCGTCATGATCTCACGCACCTTGACGTCGTAGCGCGTCTCGAAGCGCACGTCGCGGCTGGTGACGATGCCCACCACCTTGCCACCATCACAGACCGGGAAGCCCGAGATGCCCAGGTTCTCGGACAGTTCCAGCACCTGCAGCACCGTGTGTTCGGGCGTGATGACCACGGGATCGTGCACCACGCCGGACTCATGCCGCTTGACCTTTGACACCTCGGCCGCCTGCTGCTCGGCCGTCATGTTCTTGTGGATGACGCCAATCCCCCCTTCTTGCGCGATGGCGATGGCCAGACGCGCTTCGGTCACGGTGTCCATGGCGGCGGACACGAGCGGGAGGTTCAGGGTGATGTTGCGCGTAAAGCGCGTGACGAGGGAGGTGTCCTTGGGCAGGACCTGGGAGTACGCCGGCACCAACAACACATCGTCGAAGGTGAGCGCTTTTCCAAGAAGGCGCATGTGAAAGCTCCAAAAAAAGGATTGTACCCGCCGCGCGACAAATCGCACACACCCCGAGTGAACGCCCCTTGGTGGGTGCAGCCGCTCACCGCTACACTCGCCCGCATGAAACCGCACAAGCTTCTTCTGCTGGCGCTGGGCTGCTCCTGGGCCATGGGCGCAACGGCCCAATGGCAATGGGTGGACAAGGATGGGCGCAAGGTGTTCAGCGACCGCCCGCCGCCACAGGACATTCCTGACAAGAGCATCCTCAAGCAACCGCAGCGCGCCCTGCCGCGTACCGCCATGGCAGCGCCCGCTTCGCCAGCGTCGGCCCCCGCATCCGAAGCCGCAGCGCCTGCCAGCGGCAAGGACAAGCAGCTGGAGGAGAACAAGGCCAAGGCTGACGCCGCCGAAGCCGCCAAGAGGAAAGCGGAGGAAGACCGCGTGGCCAAAACCCGTGCCGACAACTGCGCGCGCGCCAAACGCGCAAAGGAGCAGTTGGCACCCGGCCAGTTGGTGAGCAATGTCAATGCCAAGGGGGAGCGGGGCTTCATGGATGACGCAACCCGCGCAGCAGAATTACGCCGAGCGGAAGCAACCATCGCTTCCGACTGCAAGTAGCAGCTACCCCATAACCGCGCCACCGGCCGCCCTTCTGCATGGATGAGGCGGCCGTTTTGTTTCAGCGCATGCTGATAAGCACTCTCAATAACCGGACTTGGCCCCCGGCCGGCGTTTGGCGAACAATCCCGCCGCACGAGCGCCCTGGCGCGCAAAGCGCTGGCGGCGCGCCAGCTTCGGGTCAACCCGCAAGGGGCGGCAGCCTTCCACGCGGTCACCATCGTGCAACAGGTCGTCCAGTCTGCCTTCCCTGCCCCAAATGCCCCAGACAAGCCCCTCAGCCTGTGCATCCAGTCCGCAGGCGCTCAGAGCATCGGCCACCGTAGCACCGACCGGAAGCAGTAGCACCCACTCGTGCACATCGCCCGGTTGCCGCGAGATGGCCACCGCGATGCGCAGCCGCTCCGGCGGGGGCAAGGTTTCAGCCATAAACCTGCTCGGCCCGTTTGATGAAGGCATCGATGAACGTGGCGGCGATGCGGTCAAACACGGGGCCGACCAACGCCGCCAATGCCCGGTTGTCAAAGCCGTAGCTCAGCTGGAGTTCGACCTTGCATGCGCGCTGCGTACCGTCCCCCACAGGATGAAAGTGCCAGTCGCCGTCGAGCTGTGAAAAGGGGCCCTCCACCAGTTCCATCTTGACGCGGCGCCCGGGCTCATGCGTATTGCGCGTAACAAACGACTTGCGTATGCCGCCCAACGCAATGCCCACTTCCGCCTTCATGCCATTTGCATGGGTTTCCAGGACGGTGGCGTGGTCGCACCACGGCAGGAACTGCGGATACTTGGCCACGTCCGTCACGAGGGCGAACATTTCTTCGGGGCTGTACCAGATGAGGACGGACTTGTTGACAGTTTTCATGCAGGCGAAGGCTGGATGGGCCTGGTGGCACAGCCGGCCTAGAATCGATGGTGCGAGACGACAACAATTGTAGGGAGACCCTTGATCTCCCGGTTTGCGCCGCATCTATTCACCATGGCCAAGAAACCTGACACATCGTCCCGCATCGCCGACAACAAGAAGGCGGCATACAACTATTTCTTTGAAGAGCGCTACGAAGCGGGGCTGGTGCTGCACGGCTGGGAGGTCAAGGCACTGCGCGAGGGCAAGGTGCAGCTTACCGACGGCTACGTGATCATCAAAGATGGTGAGCTGTTTCTCATCGGCTGCCAGATCAACCCGCTCAAGACCGCGTCCACGCACGTCAGCCCCGACGCGGCGCGCATCAAAAAGCTGCTGATGCACAAGGACGAGATCCGGCGCCTGATCGGCAAGGTCGAGCAAAAAGGCTACACCCTGGTGCCGCTGAATCTCCACTGGAAAGACGGCCGCGCCAAGTGCGAGATTGCGTTGGCCAAGGGCAAGGCCGAGCACGACAAGCGCGACACCATCAAGGAGCGCGAAGGCAAGCGCGAGGTGGAACGCGTCATGAAGAGCCGCCACCGCTGATCTTTTTTTGGCGGAGGGTGGAATAAACGCAGCGCCCCCGGTGTTCATGTCAGCGTCCGGCCACAATTCCTGTGACCGGCACCCTTCCGGAGAACACCATGACCAAGCTCAGTTCCCTGCTCGCCGCGCTGGCACTCGCCGGCTGTTATTCCCTCGCGCCCGCGCAAGTCAGCACCCAGGACGGCGTGCTCGTCGGCCCGAACGGCATGACGCTCTACACCTTCGACAAGGACGTAGCGGGCGATGGCCAGTCGGCCTGCAACGGCGCCTGCGCCACCAACTGGCCACCCCTGACCGCCACCAGCGCCCCCGCGGGTGAAGGCTA
Source organism: [Acidovorax] ebreus TPSY (assembly GCF_000022305.1). Taxonomy (NCBI): domain Bacteria; kingdom Pseudomonadati; phylum Pseudomonadota; class Betaproteobacteria; order Burkholderiales; family Comamonadaceae; genus Diaphorobacter; species [Acidovorax] ebreus. The sequence goes on along the minus strand of NC_011992.1, from coordinate 1,319,361 downwards.
CAGTCTGATCCAGCGCGCCGACGGCAGCAAGCAGGTGGCCTACAAGGGCAAGCCGCTGTACTACTGGATCAAGGACGGCAAGCCCGGCGACAAGACGGGGGACGGCGTGAACAACCTGTGGCGCACCGCCAAGCCATGAGCCCCACAATGCGTCCATGAACCGCGTCCAGATCGTGGAGCAACTGCCGGGGTTGCGCCGCTATGCGCGCGCGCTCACCGGCGACGCATGGGCAGCCGACGATCTGGTGCAGGACACGCTGGAGCGCGCCTGCCGCAAGTGGCTGCTGTGGCGCGGCGGCAGCAATCTGCGCGCCTGGCTTTTCACGCTGATGCACAACCTGTACCTCAACCAGCGCCGCGGCCTGGTGCCCGTGCAGGCGATGGATGTGGAGGCCCTGGCGGCCATCGCGGACGCGCCTGACGCCTCCCACGAAACAGCCCTGGACCTGGACCGCTGCCTGCAACGCCTGCCCGCCGATCAACGGGCCGTGCTGCTCCTGGTGACACTGGAAGACATGGCCTATGCCGACGTGGCGCGTGTGCTGGGTATACCGGAAGGCACGGTGATGTCGCGGTTGTCCCGCGGTCGCGCACGCATGCGCGAGTTGATGGAGCCCTCAGCCCCCGCCCAGCCGTCATCCACCCCGACTGCCTTGCGCCGCATGAAATGAAGCGCCCTTTCCGCCCGTAGTGAGCCCGACATGAAGCCCGACCCTTTCAGCCCTTCGGACGAGACGCATCTGCATGCTCTGGCGGACGACCGGCTGCCGCGCGCCCAGGCAGAGTCGCTGCACTCCCGCATGGACTCCTCGCAGAGGCAGCGTGCCGAAGCGTGGGCGCAACAGCGTGCGCAGCTGCAGACCCTGCACGCTGACTGGTTGCGGCAGCCTGTGCCCAATGTGCTGGTACAGGCGGCAGAGCGCCTGCAAGACGCAAACGACACGCAACAGCACTGGGCCCGTTGGGGCGGCTTTGCCGCGGGCTGGGTGCTGGCGTTCGGGCTAGGCTGGAGCCTGCATGCGACGGACGGCAAACAAACCACACTGGCCACGGCCCCCCCGCAACGGTTTGTGCAGCAGGCGGCCGTGGCGCACGCGGTCTACCAACCCGAACAGCGCCATCCTGTGGAAGTGGCGGCCGCGCAGCAGGACCACCTGGTGCAGTGGCTGTCCAAGCGGCTGGCGCGCCCGCTCACCGTGCCGCGGCTGCAGGCCGAGGGGTTCGAATTGATGGGCGGGCGCCTGCTGCCCGGCGGCAGCGGGGCGCGCGCGCAATTCATGTACCAGAACGCCGCGGGCGCGCGAATCACGCTGTACCTGGGCGCACTCGACGGCCTACAGGCTGCGGCCGCACAGACCACTGCGTTCCAGTTCCACGACGAAGGGACCGTGTCCAGTTTCTACTGGGTGGACCAGGGTTTTGGCTACGCCCTCAGCGGCGAACTGCCGCGGCCCACGCTGCAGGCGCTGGCCACGGCGGTGTACCAGCAAATCAGCGCAGCGCCGCCAGCGGGTGCGCGTGCGCCGGCCAAGGGCTCTTGAAGAACGATTGCACCAGCGCGGGCTCCACATCCTCCACGCGCGCGGGGTTCCAGCGCGGGCTGTGGTCCTTGTCCACCGCCAGGGCGCGAATGCCCTCCACCGTCTCGCTCTGGTCGGGACGCAGGTAGAAGCAGTGCCGAACCATGTCGCGCTCCATGCGCAAGTCGTCGGCCAGACCCATGCTGCGCGCACGGCGGACCTGCTCCAGCACGACATGCAGCATCAGTGGAGAGCGCTTGCGCAACGTGGCAGCCGTGGCGCGTGCCCACTCGTCGTCAGACTGCTCCAGCGCAGCCACGATGGCCGCCGCATCATCCAACGCGAAGTAGTGATCAATTTGGCCTCTAGCGCTTACAGCGCAAGCGCCAGCAGCTACAAATTTTGATGCAACCCACTGCTGAACGGCAGCGCCGTCGGCAAACGTCTGCAACGCCAGACCGTCCCACACCGCCGCTTGCTGGTCCGCTGGCAGGAAGCCGTCCGCCAGGCCGAAGTCAATGGCATCGGCTGCACCGATGGCGTCGCCCGTCAGTGCCAGCCACTCGCCCACGCGGCCAGGACAGCGCGAGAGAAAGTAGCCGCCGCCCACATCGGGGAACAGGCCGATCGCCGTCTCCGGCATGGCCATCTTGGTGCGCTCGGTCACGATGCGCAGCGTGCCGCCCTGGCTGATGCCCATGCCGCCCCCCATGACGATGCCGTCCATGAAGGCGATGTAGGGCTTGCCGAAGGTGTGGATCAGATGGTTGAGGGCGTATTCCTCGGTGAAGAAGTCCTCCAGTTGCGGATTGCCCGTGCTGCCCGCGGCGTGCAAGAAGCGGATGTCGCCGCCCGCGCAGAAGGCGCCGAAGGGCCCTTCGCGACCGTTGCCGCGGATCGCCACGGCCAGTACCTTGTCGTCATGCTGCCAGGCCAGCAGCGCCGCCATCAGGTCGCGCACCATGCCCAGCGACAAGGCATTCAGCGCCTTCGGGCGGTTCAGCGTGATGCAGCCGACCTGGCCGCGCACCTCGGTCACGACTTCCGCCGTCATCTCCGTCATTGTTGTTCCTTCCATCCAAGCAGTTCATTGAAAACGAGCGCGCCGATCACCAGCGCGCCTCCCATCAGCACGGCCGGGGCTGGGCGCTCTCCAGCGCCCACCCAGGCCAGCAGAATGCCAAAGATCACTTCCAGCAGGCCCAGCAGCGCAATCTCAGGCGCCTTGAGCACGCGCGCGCAGTACACCACCAGCACGCAGGGGATCGCCAATTGGACCAGACCCAGCAGGGCCAGAAGGGACAAATCACGCGCCGTGGCCTGGAACGGCCACGCAAGCGGCAGCGTGGCCAGGGCGGACAGCGCCGCCCCCAGCAGCACGGCGGGCACCAGGTCCACCGCATGGCCCTGGCGCTGCGAGTGCTGCACCACCACCCAGTTCACGGCCGCCGCGACCGGCACGCACAAGGCAACAAGCACGCCCACCACGGACAGGCCGGAGATGCCCGAGCCATACATCCACCCGATGCCTGCGCCCGCCAATGCAATCGCGCACCAGGTGCGCGGCGCGATGTGGTGGCCAATGAAGACGCGCGCCAGCAATGCCGTGAGCAGCGGTCCGATGGCCATGGTGACCAATACGCTGGCCACTGGGATGAGCAATATGGCGATCATGAAGGCCGTGAACATCACGCTCCAGCACACGCCAGAGATCCACACCGCCCGCCCCCCGCGCCGCAGATTGGCCAGCAACGCCCTGCCCTGCAGCACCGGCAGGATCACGCACAGCGACAGCAGCATGAAAAAGCTGCGCCAGAAGGTCACTTCAAAGCTGCGCGCCTGGTCCAGATGGCGCGTGACGACGCCCGCGATGGACCACATGAAGGTGACGGCCACCATCAGCCAGACCGCCCGCGCGTGGCCGGGCAAAGCATTCGCGGTCATCGCTGTCTCCTCCCTGTGGATTTCTTGTGTCGTCGGCATGTGCTACCCACGCATGCCGTGAGCCCCGCATGGTAGCGGCTGGCGCCATACCGCGCTGCCTCAGATGCGCGAAGGGCGAACCCTCCTTGCGGATGGGCTCACCCTTCGTCGGCTCGCAGCGCCTTGGCTGCCGCAGCCAAGCCGGTTCAGGCAGAACAGGCCTTGCCGATCACGCGCCTTCGCGGCTGGCGCGCTTGCGCTCGTGCTCCTTGAGGTGGCGCTTGCGCAGGCGAATGCTCTTGGGCGTGATCTCCACCAGTTCATCGTCCTCGATGAACTCCACACCGTACTCCAGCGTGAGGTCGATCGGGGGCGTGATCTTGATCGCGTCTTCCTTGCCGCTCACGCGGAAGTTGGTGAGCTGCTTGGTACGCGTGGCGTTCACCACCAGGTCGTTGTCGCGGTTGTGCACGCCGACGATCATGCCTTCGTACACCGGGTCGCCTGCCTTCACGAACATGCGGCCACGGTCGTCGAGCTTGCCCAGGGCGTAGGTAAAAATTTCACCATCGTCCATGGAAATCAGCACGCCGTTCTTGCGGCCGCCAATGTCGCCCTTATGCGGCTCATAGCTGTCGAAGATGTTGCTGATGAGGCCCGAGCCGCGCGTCAGGTTCAGAAATTCGTTGGTGAAACCGATCAGGCCACGGGCCGGGATGCGGTACTCCAGGCGCACGCGGCCACGGCCGTCGGGCTCCATGTTCACCAGTTCACCCTTGCGCTCGCCGAGGGCCTGCATCACACCGCCTTGGTGGCCTTCCTCGATATCAGCAGTCACCAGTTCGATAGGCTCGCAGCGCTCGCCGTCGATGTCGCGGTACACCACGCGCGGCTTGGAGACGGCCAACTCGTAGCCTTCACGGCGCATTTCTTCCAGCAGGATGGTCAGGTGCAGTTCGCCGCGGCCGGACACCTCGAAGATGCCGTCCTCGTCGGTTTCCTTGACGCGCAGGGCCACGTTGGAACGCAGCTCCTTCTGCAGGCGGTCCCAGATCTGGCGGCTGGTCACGAATTTGCCTTCACGGCCCGCCAGCGGCGAGGTGTTCACGCAGAAGTTCATCGTCAGCGTGGGCTCGTCGATCTTCAGCATGGGCAGCGGCTGGGGGTTGGCGGGGTCGGTGAGGGTCTCGCCGATACCCACGTTCTCGATGCCGTTGATGAGCACGATCTCGCTGGGGCCGGCTTCGGTCACCTGCACGCGGTCAAGGCCCTGGAACTGGTGGATCTGGTTCACGCGGCCCTTGTAGCTGGCGCCATCCGGCCCGGCCATGACCAGCACATCCTGCCCGGCCTTGAGCGTACCCTGGGTGATACGGCCCACACCGATACGGCCGACGAACGTGGAATAGTCCAGCGCCGAAACCTGCATCTGCAGCGGCGCCGTGGCGTCGCCCTTCACGGACGGCACGTGCTTGAGGATGGTCTCGAACAGCGCCGACATGTCGGGGCCCCACTGCTCACCGGGGTTGCCCTGTTCCAGCGCGCTCCAGCCGTTGATGCCCGAGGCGTAGACCACGGGGAAGTCCAGTTGCTCGTCGGTGGCTCCCAGCTTGTCGAACAGGTCGAAAGCGGCGTTCACCACGTAGTCGGGGCGCGCGCCGGGCTTGTCCACCTTGTTGACCACCACGATGGGCTTGAGGCCCAGCGCCAGCGCCTTCTTGGTCACGAAGCGCGTCTGGGGCATGGGGCCTTCCTGCGCGTCGATCAGCAGCACCACGCCGTCCACCATCGACAGGGCACGCTCCACCTCGCCGCCGAAGTCCGCGTGGCCGGGCGTGTCCAGGATGTTGATGTGCGTGCCGTTCCAGCTCACGGCGCAGTTCTTCGCCAGGATGGTGATGCCGCGCTCGCGCTCGATGGCGTTGCTGTCCATCACGGTGTCCACGACCTTCTCGTGCTCGGCGAAGGTGCCGGACTGGCGCAGCAGTTGGTCCACCATCGTGGTCTTGCCATGGTCGACGTGAGCGATGATGGCGATGTTGCGGATTTGTTTGCTCATAGCGTAGTTGCTTCCAATGTGCCGCGTTCAGCCCGCGGCGAGCTCTCCAGAATCTGTTGAATTTCAAGGGGGCTGAGCAGCCGGTCTGGAATCAGCTCTCCTCCCCGCACATGCCCGACCCCCAGCAGCACGCGCGGGCGCGCCCCGAACACGGCCACGGCGGGCGCGTCGGGCCAGGGGCCGCGCCGGCGCATGCCCGAGAGGAAACGCCCGGCATTGTCATCGTCCAGCGTGACAGCCGTGTGCTGCGCCAGCAAGGTCTCCACCGGGTGCACGCAGGCCATGCGCGCATCCTCGTCCATGGCCTGCAGCGCCTCCAGTGTCACGCAGCGCTCCACGCCGATACCGCCCGTGTCGGTACGGCGCAGGAACGTGAGATGCGCGCCGCAGCCCAGCGCCTGGCCGATGTCTTCACCCAGGGTACGGATGTAGGTACCCTTGCTGCAGGTCACTACTATTTTAATAGCTGGTTGCGCTTGCTCCGTATGCGTTAGCGCCAGTTTTAATGCATGAATCGTGACATCACGCGCCTCGCGCTCCACGGCGATGCCGGCACGCGCGTACTCGTACAGCGCCTTGCCGTCTTTCTTGAGCGCGCTGTGCATGGGCGGCACCTGGCGGATGGGGCCGGTGAACTGGGCCTGTACCGCCAACAGTCGCTCGGGCGTGAGCATGGCCGGATCGACCGCGCACTGCGCCAGCACCTGACCCTCGGCGTCACCAGTGCTTGTGGTAGTACCCAACAGTGCGACGGCTTCATAGGCCTTGGGCGCTTCCAGCTGCAACTGGCTGAATTTGGTGGCGGCACCAAAGCACAGCGGCAGCACGCCACTGGCCAGCGGGTCCAGCGTGCCCGTGTGGCCAGCCTTCTCGGCGCGCAGCAGCCACTTCACCTTCTGCAAGGCGTCGTTGCTGGACAGGCCCAGGGGTTTGTCGAGCAGCAGCACTCCGTGCACCGGGCGCCGCTGCACCCGGATGCGGGGAGCGCGTTCGGTCATGCTGCGTCGTCGTCTTTGGAACGAGAGGCCACCGCGCGCGCGATCAGCGCATTCATGTCGGCCGCCTTCTCGGTGGTGCGGTCGTACACGAAGTGCAGCGTGGGCACGGTGTGGATGTGCAGGCGCTTGAACAGGCCGTTGCGTAGAAAGCCACCCGCCTGGTTCAGGGCCTCCTCGGAGGCCTCACCATCACCGATGAGCACACTGAAGAACACCTTGGCGTGCGCATAGTCCGGCGTCACCTCGACCCCTTGCAGCGTCACCATTCCGATCCGCGGATCCTTGAGATCGCGGATCAGCTCGGTGAGGTCGCGCTGGATCTGGTCCGCGACCTTGAAGCCGCGGTTGGGGGAAGAGGATTTCTTGGCAGCCATGTCGTGCGGACCTTACAGCGTGCGTGCGATTTCCTTGATCTCGAAGAACTCCAGCTGATCACCTTCCTTGATGTCGTTGTAGTTCTTGAGCTTGATACCGCACTCGAAGCCTTCCTTGACTTCCTTGACGTCGTCCTTCATGCGGCGCACCGATTCCACATCGCCCGTGTAGATGACGATGTTGTCGCGCAGCAGGCGGAACTTGCAGTTGCGCGTGACCTGGCCCGACGTGATGTACGAACCCGCCACGGTACCGATCTTGGAGGCCACGAACACGGTACGGATCTCGGCCGTGCCGATGGCTTCCTCGCGCTGTTCGGGCGCCAGCATGCCGGACATCGCTGCCTTCACTTCATCCACGGCGTCGTAGATGATGTTGTAGTAGCGGATGTCCACGTCGTTGCCTTCGGCCGTTTTGCGGGCCTGCGCATCGGCGCGCACGTTGAAGCCAATGACGATGGCCTTGGAGGCGATCGCCAGGTTGACGTCCGACTCGCTGATGCCGCCCACGCCGGAGTACACGATCTGCACGCGGATCTCTTCGGTGGAGAGCTTGAGCAGCGAAGCCGCCAGCGCCTCCTGGGAGCCCTGCACGTCCGCCTTGATGATCAGCGGCAGGGTCTGCACCTCGCCCGCCCCCATCTCGGCAAACATGTTCTCCAGCTTGGCCGCCTGTTGCTTGGCCAGCTTGGTGTTGCGGAACTTGCCAGCGCGGTACGTCGCGATCTCGCGGGCGCGGCGTTCGTCCTGCAGCACCATGAAGTCGTCGCCCGCCTGGGGCACTTCGTTCAGGCCCTGGATCTCCACCGGGATCGACGGGCCGGCTTCCTTGGTCTGCTTGCCGTCTTCGTCCAGCATGGCGCGCACGCGGCCGAAAGTCTGGCCTGCCAGCACCACATCGCCCACCTTGAGCGTACCGGACTGCACCAGCACGGTAGCCACGGACCCGCGGCCCTTGTCCAGTTGGGCCTCGATGACGATACCCTTGGCAGCCGCATCGACGGGAGCCTTGAGTTCCAGCACCTCGGCCTGGAGCAGCACCTGCTCCAGCAGAGCATCGATGCCCATGCCCGTCTTGGACGACACGGCCACGAATGGCGAATCGCCGCCGTATTCCTCAGGCACCACCTGCTCGCCCACCAGTTCCTGCTTGACGCGCTCGATGTTGGCCTCGGGCTTGTCTGCCTTGGTAAGCGCCACCACGATGGGAACACCAGCCGCCTTCGCGTGCTTGATGGCTTCCTTGGTCTGGGGCATCACGCCGTCGTCTGCCGCACACACCAGAATCACGATGTCGGTGGCCTGGGCGCCGCGCGCACGCATGGCCGTGAAGGCCTCGTGGCCCGGCGTGTCCAGGAACGTGACGATACCGCGTGGCGTCTCCACATGGTAGGCGCCGATGTGCTGGGTAATGCCGCCAGCTTCGCCAGAGGCTACCTTGCTGCGCCGGATGTAGTCCAGCAGTGAGGTCTTGCCGTGGTCCACGTGGCCCATCACCGTCACCACGGGGGCGCGGGACAGTTGTTCGGCATCCTGGCTGGACACTTCCTCGGCGGTGAAGGCTTCCGGATCATCCAGAGCGGCCACCTTCGCGGTGTGGCCCATTTCCTCCACCACGATCATGGCGGTGTCCTGGTCCAGCGGCTGGTTGATGGTGACCATCTGGCCCATCTTCATGAGCGACTTGATCACTTCGGAAGCCTTGATGGCCATCTTGTGCGCCAACTCGGCCACCGTGATGGTCTCGGGCACATAGACCTCGAGCACGCGGAACTCTGTGGCTGCCTGCTGCTGGCGCTGGTCGTCGCGGTCATTGCCGCGGCGGCCGCGGGGGCCGCCACGCCAGTTGTTGCGACCCACGCCGCCACTGCTGTCGCCGCGGGTCTTGATTTCCTTCTTCTTGGTCGTGTCGTTGGCCCAGCTGGACGACAGCTTGGCCGACTTGACCTCCTTGCCCGCCCCGCCTGGCGCCGATGGCGCAGCGGCGCGCGCGCCCGTGCCGGAACCGGTGGCGGGTTTGTGCAGCGTACCCTTCTTGGCATCCCCGGAAGCTCCCGCCTTGGCGGCAGGCTTGGGTTCCTCGGGCTTCTTCGCCACGAGCACCTTCTTGGGGGCAGCCATCATTGCGCGAATGGCCTCGGCCTCGGCAAGCGCCTTGCGGCGGCGCTCGTCCAGGTCGGCCGCACGTGCAGTTTCTTCCGCCGCGCGTGCCTTGGATTCTTCATCGGCCTTTGCCCGGGCATCGGCCTGTGCCTTCGCACGTTCTTCGGCCTCCACGGCAGCTTCGCGCTGCGCCTCGGCACGCTCCGCAGACTCCTGCGCCTTCTTTTCCGCCTGCTGGGCGGCATAGGCGGCAGCGCGTTCTTCGGCTTCGCGCTCGCGGCGCTCGCGCTCTTCACGCTCGCGGCGTGTCAAGGCCAACTCTTCCTCCTGGCGGCGAATCAGCTCTGCCTGACGGCGCGCCTCTTCCTCGCGGCGCACGAGCTCGAGATCCTCCGCCGAAGGAGCAGATTCAGTCGCATCGGAAGGCGCGTCGACACTGTCGTCACGCTTGATGAAAGTACGCTTCTTACGCACTTCGACCTGGATCGTGCGTGCCTTGCCAGAAGCGTCGGCCTGCTTGATCTCGCTGGTGGACTTCTTGACCAGGGTGATCTTTTTGCGGTCCCCCCCCGCAGTGCCATGACTGGCCTGCAGGTGGGCCAGCAGCTTTTGCTTGTCGGCTTCGTTTAGAACGTCCGACGGCGACGCCTTGACCACACCGGCGGACTTCAGCTGGTCCAGCAAGGTTTCAGGCGATTTCTTGAGCTCTGCAGCGAACTCAGCAACAGTGTTACTCGACATATTGTGTTCGAACCTCCCTGACCCTTACTCTTGCCCCGTGAACCAGTGCTCGCGCGCCTTCATGATCAAGGCGGTCGCATCTTCGGCAGACTGGCCGGTCAGCTCGGTCAGTTCGTCAATGGCCAAATCGGCCAGGTCGTCACGCGTATGCACGCCGCCTTCCGCCAACTTGGCGATCAGTTCGGGCGTCAGACCTTCGAGGTCACGCAGGTCTTGCGATACGCTTTCCACGCTTTCTTCACGAACGATTTCCATGGTGAGCAGCGCATCCTTGGCGCGTGCGCGCAGTTCGTTCACCGTGTCCTCGTCGAAGCTCTCGATCTCCAGCATTTCCTGCAGCGGCACATAGGCCACTTCCTCGAGGCTGGCAAAGCCCTCCTCGATCAGGATGTTGGCGATCTCCTCATCCACATCCAGCTTCTCCATGAACAGGCGACGCGCGGCATCGGTTTCATTGGCCTGCTTCTGCGCGGATTCGGCCGCATCCATGATGTTGATCTTCCAGCCCGTGAGGTCGGACGCCAGGCGCACGTTCTGGCCGCCGCGCCCGATGGCGATGGCGAGGTTTTCCTCGTCCACCACGACGTCCATGGCGTGCTTCTCTTCGTCGACCACGATGGAAGTCACGTTGGCCGGAGCAAGCGCGCCGATCACGAACTGCGCAGGGTCGTCGGACCACAGCACGATGTCCACACGCTCTCCTGCCAGTTCGTTGGTCACGGCGTTCACACGCGTTCCGCGCACGCCCACGCAGGTGCCGATGGGGTCCACGCGCTTGTCATGGCTGAGCACAGCGATCTTCGCGCGGCTGCCGGGGTCACGGGCACAGCTTTTGATCTCCAGCAGACCCTGTTCGATCTCGGGCACCTCGTTGCGGAACAACTCGATCATGAACTCCGGCGCGGAGCGCGAGAGGATGATGGGCGCTCCGCGCAGCGTGAGGTCCACCTCCATGATCATGGCGCGCACACGGTCCCCATTGCGCAGGTTTTCCTTCGGGATCATCTCGCCGCGACGCAGGCGCCCTTCCACCCGGCCGCTCTCGACGATGATGTCGCCCTTGTCCATGCGTTTCACCGTGCCGGTGAAAATTTTCTCGCCGCGTGACATGAAATCGTTGAGCAGCATCTCGCGTTCGGCATCGCGGATCTTTTGCAGGATCACCTGCTTGGCCGCCATGGCCCCGATGCGGCCGATCGGTACCGACTCGACGGCTTCCTCGATGTACTCCCCCACCTCGATATCGGCCACCCGTTCGCGGGCATCCATCAGCAGCTCTTCGGCGTCGGGGTTCTGCAATCCGGCATCGTCGGGCACCACCAGCCAACGACGGAAAGTCTCGTATTCGCCGCTGTCGCGATCAATCGACACGCGGATGTCCACTTCACCCTGGTAGAGCTTCTTCGTGGCCTGTGCCAGAGCAGACTCCACAGCGCCCAGGACCACATCGCGCTCCACGTTCTTTTCGCGCGAAATGGCTTCTACCAACATCAACAACTCGCGATTCATGCGACGGCTCTCCTGTTTCTCAATTCCTGACGAACTGCCCGTTCAGAGGACAGTCCGGTTATGCAACCTTCAGCCCGGCTCTCCGGGCTTGGTCCCTCGTCCTTTGAAATCCACGATCGGCGCAAGCCGCGCCTCGCGCAACTCATCCAAAGTGAAACCAAGGGCCTGCAAAGGCGCTGGCACGCGCTTCTTGCTGATGCGCTGCCCCGGCTTCACGGGCGGCTCATCGCTCCAGACAATCTGCCAACCGCCCGAATCGGCACGCTCGAGCGTTCCCCGGAATTTCTTGCGGTTGGCATGCACTTGCCCTCCCGCCGCAGCGCCCATGGGCTGCTTGAGGGTGATGTCGATCACCTCGCCCTCGAAACGCTTGAAGTCCGCCTCGTTGCGCAACAAGCGGTCGATCCCAGGAGATGAGACTTCCAACCGCGTGTAGTCCACCCCCTCCACCTCCAGCGCAAACTGCAGCTGACGGGTGACCTTTTCACAATCCTCTACGGTAATGAATTGCTCGACGCCTACGGCAGCGGACACCTCATCCGTGGGCGGCACCCAAACCAGGTCAATGGTAATGCGCAGCAACCCTCCGGCGGAGCGCTCAATCTCCACCAGGTCATAGCCCAGCCCGGCCACGGTTTGTTCTACGATTTGCTGCAATGCCACGTGCGTGCGCTCTATCCAATTCCAAGTGAAGGCCTCGCCGGGGCCGGCAAGGCTGCAAAAACCAAAAATCAAACGCCCAAAAAAAAAGGGCGGTAAGTACCCGCCCGTTTTGGTCGTGAAGCCGGTATTGTAGCCAATATGCGAGCCACCTGCAAAGATCAAAGGCACGTATCTTGCATTCGGGCGGGAATCAACCCTGGCGGCTTGACCGTATCCTCTCGAAAAGGTCCTGCGCTGTGCTGTCCATCGTGGCTACTTGGGAAGCCTGCTGCAAGCTTTGAAGCATGCGCCCCAACACTGTGGCCTGAGGCAATAGGGGTCCCAGAAACCGTGCAGCCCTGCCATCGGCAATCAAGACAGTAGGGAAAGTCTCTACATCCAGGTCGCCGACCACTTCTTCCTCATCCTCCACATCCACCCATTCAAAGCGCATTTGCGGCCAAGCGCGCGCAGTTTGGTCGAAGGCTTGACGGTATTCACGGCATACACCGCACCATTGTGCGCACAGACACACAACCCACCACTGCGGCGTTGCGCTGGCATGTGAAGCAACATCCGGCAAAAAGGCTTCGGAGCCCATGAGAAGTTCCTTAAGAATCACGCCCCTCACGGGCCCGATGGACATCGATCGTATCGACCCTGGAAGCCGCATTACCCCAGGCGTTGCGAATATATGAAAGCACATCCGCCACTTCTGCGTCACTCAAACGCTGCAGGAATGGCGGCATGCCATGGGGTTGCGGATTACCGCCGGTGGCTGGCAGATACCCGCCCCGCAGCACCATATGCACCAGATTGACAGGATTTTCCAGCATCACCGCCCGGTTGCCTGCCAGCGGAGGAAAGGCCTCAGGATCGCCCTGGCCCTCGCCTCCATGGCACTGCACGCATTGACGCTCGTACGTGGCCCGCCCACGCTGCATCGACGCAGGTGAAGGGGGCCGCCGAGGCGCGGCGACCTTGTCCGTTGGCGGCAGCGCTTGCAGATAGTCCGCCATCGCTTGCAGATCGGCATCGCTCAAATACTGAAGGCTGTGGTAGACCACCTCCGCCATGGGGCCGGATACCGCGGCCCGGGGTGAGCGCCCCGCCCCCAGGAGCATGACCACATCCTGCCTGGGCCATTCCGCCACACCTCCTTCATTCGAGGTGTTGAGCGCTGGGGCGTACCAGCCTGCCGCCATCCCCCCGCTCAAACGCCCGTCTGTAGATACCGCCCCCATCGCGTTGCGCGGCGAATGGCATGCAGCACAGTGCCCGAGCCCCTGCACGAGATAGGCGCCTCGATTCCATTCCGCAGAGCGGGACGGTACGGGCTCGAATACACCAGGCCGAAAATACAACGCTCGCCACACTGCCAATGCAGCTTGGGTATTGAACGGGAAGCGCATGCGCGACGGCACGCTGGGTTGCACCACCGGCGGCAAGCTTTGCAAGAAGGCAAAGATGGCATCCGAGTCTTCACGGGTGACGCGCGTATAGCTGGGATAAGGAAAGGCCGGCGAAAGCAGCCTGCCATCGCGCGAACGGCCATTGTGCAGGGCACGCCAGAATTCCGATGCAGACCACGCTCCGATACCCGTTTCCCGGTCGGGTGTCAGGTTGGGGGCGTAAATCACGCCAAAAGGCGTCTCTATCCCACGGCCCCCTGCGAATGCCACGCCCCCCTGCCGGGTGTGGCAGGCGAGGCAGTTACCAGCACGTGCCAAGTACCGGCCTCTGGCAATGTCGAGAGAGGCCGTGGTGGTCACGCGTTCGGCGTGCGGCAGCGGAGCCTCATCCAGCCGGTTCAATACCCAGATCCCTCCCGCAACCAACGCCACGGAAAGCCCCGCCGTCGCAAGCCTTTTTCGCCAAGCACTCATTGCACCTGCTCCGCGCCAGCCTGCAACGCCGGAGAACCCATGCCGCCACAGGGTATTGGCAGCGGCGCCTTGAATGCCGGCGCCGGTGTGAACCTTGAGGGAACAGGACGGGAGGACAGCCACGCCGCGATGGAACTTACATCGTCAGCGGTCAGTTTGCTGGCGATGCGCGCCATGCAATCTGGCGCATGGGCGCGCCGCAGACCGGTCTGCCAGGCCCCCAACTGGCTGCTCACATAATCGCGAGACAGCCCCAGCAACCCTGGAATGAAAGGCGCGACGCCCGCCAGAGCATCGCCATGGCACTGCACGCAGGCCGGCAATTGGCGGCTCGCATCCCCCCACCGCACAAGCCTCTCTCCCTGCGCCAGTGTGGCTGCTGATACAGCTGCAGCTACCGGTGGCGCATAGGGCAGGTCCAGTCTTGCGAAGTGGTCCGCCATCTCCTGGAGATAGTCATCCGTCAGATGCTGCAGCAAGTACGCCATCTGCGGATAGCTGCGCCGGCCATCCCGGAAATTGAGCAGTTGGTTGTGCAGATATCCCGCCGGCTTTCCCGCGATGCGAGGGAAATAACCGTCAGGAGTGGCACGCCCCTGCTTGCCGTGGCACGCGGTGCAGGCCTGCACACGCGGCGCCATATCCACGGCCGGCGCGGCGGCCACCGAGGCAGCGAGCAGCATGCACAGCGCCCCTGCCGCGTGCAGCAAGGGGCGTAAGAATTTCTCAGCCACGCCCGACAAAAGGCATTTTGGTCGCCATGACGGTATGGAACAACACATTAGCCTCCAGCGGAAGATTGGCCATGTAAAGCACGGACTGCCCCACGATGTCCACGTCCATCAGAGGTTCCGCCGCAATCTGGCCATTGGCCTGTTGCACGCCCTGCGTCATGCGCTGGGCCAGCTCGGTCTGGGCGTTCCCGACATCGATTTGTCCCACCGCAATATCGTACTTGCGCCCATCGAGAGCCGCTGTCTTTGTCAGGCCCATCACCGCATGCTTGGTGGCGGTGTAGGCGATGGAGTTGGGCCGCGGGGCGTGCGCTGAAATCGAGCCGTTATTGATGATGCGCCCGCCCCGTGGCGACTGCGTCTTCATGACCCGAAAAGCGTTCTGCATGCAAAAGAACATGCCATTGAGGTTGACGTCGACCACCTGCCGCCACTGCTCCACCGCCAGATCCTCCAGCGGCACGGCGGGAGCACTCACGCCCGCATTGTTAAACAACAGATCCACGCGCCCGAACTGAAGCACAGCCCGGTCAAACAGCGTGCGCACCGCAGCGGGGTCGGACACATCGGTGGGAACGGCGAGCGCACGCACCCCACCCTCTGATTCGCCCACGACCTCCTGCAATAGCGACTCACGCCGCCCAGCGAGAACAACGCTCCATCCATCGCGCAGCAGCGCCAAAGCCGCCGCCTTGCCAATCCCTGACCCAGCCCCAGTAACGATGGCCACCTTCGATGCTTTAACCATATGCGACGCTTGTCTCCTGTCCTTCATACCCATCAATCTACTCAACCGCGGGATTTGCGGCCCTTAGAGGGGTTCTTGCCACCTGCCGCTTTTTTGCCGGCCAAGGCCTGCTTGTGCGGGCGCCGCCGGCTCCCCTCCTCTCTGCTTTCCCGGGCCGTGGGCACCGAGGCGGATCGACCATCCAAGGCCGCTGCCGAGGACCCGCGTTTCGCGCCGTCCCTGGACTTGGGGCCTTTGGTGGAGAAACCATCGCCGGCTTCATGCACCAGCCGGAAGTCGATCTTGCGGCCATCGAGGTCGACGCGGCTGACCTGAACACGCACGCGTGCACCAATCGCATAGCGGATACCCGTGCGCTCCCCCCGCAGTTCTTGCCGCGCCTCATCGAACTTAAAGTACTCCCCACCCAGTTCCGTGATGTGCACCAGCCCTTCCACATAGAGGGCATCAAGCGTCACGAAGATGCCGAA
Source organism: [Acidovorax] ebreus TPSY (assembly GCF_000022305.1). Lineage (NCBI taxonomy): Bacteria > Pseudomonadati > Pseudomonadota > Betaproteobacteria > Burkholderiales > Comamonadaceae > Diaphorobacter > [Acidovorax] ebreus. The sequence goes on along the minus strand of NC_011992.1, from coordinate 1,303,654 downwards.
GCTCGTCACCGCGCTGACGACACCGCTGTACTCCTCACCCAGATGCTCACGCATGTACTGGCACTTGAGCCATGCTTCCACGTCACGACTGGCCTCGTCCGCACGGCGTTCGTTCGCACTGCAGTGCAGTCCCGCGGCCTCCCACGCCTGCGTCTCCCGGACGCTGATAACGCCACCCGTCTTGGAAGGGCGTGCAGAGGATTCTCCGCCCTTGGAAGCCAGACGCTTGGCCAGCTTGAACTGAGCCTCCCCCGGCGTCGGCAGCGCGGGCAGCACATATTTGGTGCCGCTCAAGATGGACTTGATCACGCGATGCACCAGCAGATCCGGGTAGCGGCGAATAGGACTGGTGAAGTGTGTATAGGCTTCGAATGCCAAACCGAAGTGACCGCTGTTGACAGGCGTGTAGATCGCCTGCTGCATCGAACGCAGCAGCATGGTGTGGATCTGCTGCGCATCCACCCGGTCCTTGGTGGCCTCGGCAATCGCCTGGAATTCTGCCGGCCGCGGATCGTCCCCGATCGACATGCCAACACCCATGGCTTTGAGATATGCACGCAGGATCTCTTGCTTCTCCGGCGTAGGCCCCTCATGAACGCGATACAGCCCCGCCCGGCCGGCATGACCGATGAAATCGGCGCTGCAGACGTTGGCGGCGAGCATCGCCTCCTCAATCAGGCGGTGCGCCTCGGTGCGTACACGGGGGACGATTTTCTCGATACGGCCATTGTCATCACAGACGATTTGCGTCTCGGTCGTCTCGAAGTCCACGGCGCCGCGCGCCTGCCGCGCGGCTAGCAATGCGCGGTAGACCTCGTAGAGGTTGAGCAGGTTGCCCACGCGCTCTTGATGCTTCAGCGCTTCCGGGCCGCGCGTATTGGCCAGCACCGCAGCCACCTCGGTATAGGTAAGCCGCGCGTGGCTGAGCATGACCGCAGGATAGAACTGATAGGCGTGAATTTCACCTTTGGCGGTAACCATCATGTCGCACACCATGCACAGGCGCTCGACATGGGGGTTCAGCGAGCACAGCCCGTTGGAGAGCTTCTCCGGCAGCATGGGGATAACGCGCCGCGGGAAATAAACGCTGGTCGCCCGGTCGTAGGCGTCAATATCGATGGCATTGCCCGTCTCCACATAGTGGCTCACGTCCGCGATGGCCACGAGCAGGCGCCACCCCTTGGCGCGCCCGATCTTGGCGGGCTCGCAATACACCGCGTCGTCGAAGTCGCGCGCATCTTCACCATCGATGGTGACCAGGGGGACATCCGTCAGATCAACGCGTCGACGCTTGTCCTGAGCGCGCACCTTGTCCGGCAGCGCCTTCGCCTGGTCAAGGCACGCTTCGGAGAATTCGTGCGGAACCCCGTATTTGCGCACGGCAATTTCCACCTCCATCCCGGGGTCATCTACCTCCCCCAGCACTTCGACCACCCGCCCCACGGGTTGCCCAAACAAAGCCGGCGGCTCGGTCAGTTCCACCACCACGACCTGTCCCGTCGCAGCAGCCCCCGTAGCACCCTTGGGAATCAGCACGTCCTGGCCGTACCGTTTGTCCTCAGGGGCGACCAGCCAGACACCGCTCTCCTGAAGAAGGCGCCCGATGATGGGTTGGGGCGGGCGCTCCAGAATCTCGACCACGCGGCCTTCAGGCCGGCCGCGCCGGTCCTGGCGCGCGATGCGCACGCGCACCCGGTCCTTGTGCAATACCGCCCGCATCTCATTGGCAGGAAGGTAAATGTCAGGCTGGCCGTCATCGCGCAGGACGAAGCCATGCCCGTCGCGGTGTCCCTGGACGGTGCCTTCGATCTCGTCCAGTGAAACTTTGGCGACGGATGATTCAGAGTGATTTTTTTTGATATACAATCTATGACTTTCCTGAAATGCCCAGGTGGCGGAATTGGTAGACGCACTAGTTTCAGGTACTAGCGAGTAACATCGTGGAGGTTCGAGTCCTCTCCTGGGCACCAAGTTTAACGAGAACCCGTCAGGGTTCTGACAGCAAAGGCCGCTTCATTTGAAGTGGCCTTTTTTGTTACCTGCATCTCAACAATGTGGGCGTGTTGGAGCAGCGCGAGGGATACATAAAATTTTTTGAAATGCCGTTCAGGCGAACAAAAAGGCTCCTATAATCTGAGCTTCCCTGAAATGCCCAGGTGGCGGAATTGGTAGACGCACTAGTTTCAGGTACTAGCGAGTAACATCGTGGAGGTTCGAGTCCTCTCCTGGGCACCAAAGACAAGCAAAAGCCGCTGATTTTTTCAGCGGCTTTTTTGTTTGTAACGCCCCTGCGGCCCGAGATTCACTGCTGGCGCAGCGAGCCCACACAATAAACATTACCGGAGGAGAATCATGAAGCGACCCACTTTCGCCCTGCTGGGACTGTTGCTCACACTGAGCGCCCCGCATGCCCTGGCCCAAGATGCCGTGATCGGCCGATATGGCCATCATGTGTATGTGATGGTGCCGACCGACAAGGCAGGCAACCGCGCCTATGTGCAGCGCGCCGCGGCGAATGCCTGCGAAGGCAAGAGCCTGTGCCATGCGTCCGTGTGGGCCGAGAGCCTGGACCGCCCCGAAGGCGCGCCGCCCCATCCGCGCTACGAAGAGAACAAGCTGGCGGCATTCCAACGCAACCGCAACGCCGGCGTGGAAGCAAGCCACTCGATCAATTGCCGGCTGTTCGCGCGCGACATCAATGTGCCCTGTCTCGCGGGCACTGAGTAGGCTCTCCCACCGATTCGCCCTACCGCCGGCGGACGCGCGGCCAGGCCCGTGAACGCCTCAGCCAGCCGAGTCGCGCGCCGCAGCGCTGGCATGGAGGCAGATGGCCGCGGCGGCCCCCACGTTGAGCGACTCCTCGCCCCCAGGCTGGGCAATGCGGATGTGGCGCCGCGCACGCTGCTGCAGGGCGGGCGAGACGCCCTGCCCTTCGTGGCCCATGATCCAGCCACACGGCCAGGGCAAGGCTGCGCGATGGAGGAAGTCGCCCTCGTGCGAGCTGGTTGCCAGCAACGGGACCTCTAGCCGGTCGATGTCTGCGGGCGCCAACCCCTCGACCAGCCGCAGGGCGAAATGGGCGCCCATGCCCGCGCGCAGCACCTTGCCACTCCAGAGCGCTGCGGTGCCTTTCAGCGCCGCCACTTGCGTGAACCCGAATGCCGATGCGCTGCGCAGGATGGAGCCCACGTTACCCGCATCCTGCAGGCGATCGAGCACGACAGTCGGCATCCTGCCGTCCAACCCCTCCGCTTCAGGCAGCGGCAACACAAAACCCATGGGCGCCGGAGATTCCAGAGCGCTGATGTCACTCCAGAGCACATCAGCGATCACTACATTTTTCGTAGCTGCTCGCGCATATTCAGCGAGCGCTTGGGGCCAAAATGACTCCGAAAACACCGCTATCGCTGGCTTTTGTCCACGCGCCAGCGCGGCGCTGCACAGATGATCTCCCTCCAGCCACACACGGCCCTGCTTGCGGTATGCGGAACTGTCCTGCGACAGGCGGCGCAACTCCTTGAGCAGTGCGTTGTCGCGCGATTGGATGAAAGCAGGCGTGGCGTGCATAGGAAACGCAAAGGGGGATAGCGATCAGACTCAGGCGGCGACGGGCGCCTGCAAGGCGCGCGCCACCGGCGCGAACGAGCGCCGGTGCTGGGGACAGGCCCCATGCACTTCCAGCGCGGCCAGGTGCTCTGCCGTGCCGTAGCCCTTATGGCCGGCAAAGCCATACACCGGGTATTGCTGGTGCAATTGCGCGCACCAGCGGTCGCGCGTGACCTTTGCAAGAATGGAGGCGGCTGAGATCGATGCGACCAGCGCATCGCCCTTGACGATGGCCTCCGCCGGAACGTCCAGCGGCGGCAAGCGATTGCCATCCACCAACACCCGCACCGGCTTCAGCCGCAGCCCCAGCACCGCACGGCGCATGGCCAGCATCGTGGCTTGCAGGATATTGTGTTGATCGATCTCCTCCACCGATGCTTCCGCAATGCTGCAGCACAGCGCCTTGGCACGGATCTCGTCGTAGAGTTTCTCGCGCCGTGCGGCCGTAAGCACCTTGGAGTCGGCCAGGCCAGCGATGGGCTGCAGGTCGTCCAGGATCACCGCAGCCGCCACCACGGGGCCGGCCAACGGCCCACGCCCGGCCTCATCCACGCCGGCGACGAGGCCGGGCGGATGCCAGTCCAGGGCGGCCTGCTCAAGCAAGGAGGTTCTGGATCGCATGGGCAGCCAGTCGCGGGGTATCGCGCTGCAGATCGTCGTGCAATGCCGTGAAGCGCTGTTCCAGCCGTTGGATACGGGCCGGATCCTGCAACCGCGCGTCCAGCCAGTCCTGGACCGCGGTGGCCAGTGCGTCGGGCGTGGCGGCGTCCTGCAACAGCTCGGGCACCACGAACTCCCTGCACAGGATGTTGGGCAAGCCCACCCAGGGCTGCAACTGCTTGCGGCGCATGAGGCGCCAACTGATCGGATGCATGTGGTAGGAGATGACCATCGGCCGCTTGAACAGCGCGGCCTCCAGCGTGGCGGTGCCACTGGCAATCAGCGTCACGTCGCAGGCCGCGAGCACCAGGTGCGATTGGCCCGTGACGATGGTCAGCGCATCCAGCACCCCGCATTCGCGCGCGATCTGCTCGATACGAGCCCTCAGGGCCGGCACCGCGGGTACTACTATTTTTATAGCTGGTCGCGCTTTTTTGATAAGCGCTGCAGCCTGAAAGAACGGCTTGGCAATGTAGGCCACCTCTGCCGAGCGACTGCCCGGCAGGATGGCCAGCACTTCATCGTGTACCGTCAGGCCCAGCTGTGCGCGCGCAGCCGCCTTGTCGGGCACCCGGGGGATGACACTGGCCAATGGGTGGCCGACATAGGTGGCGGCGATGCCCTGGCGCGCGAGCAGTTTCGGCTCAAACGGAAAGATGCACAGGACATGGTCCGCGCTGGAACGAATCTTCTCGACCCGATCGGCGCGCCACGCCCAGATCGAAGGGCAGACGAAGTGCACCGTCTTTATGCCGGCGGCACGCAGGTCCGCCTCCAACCCCAGGTTGAAATCGGGCGCATCCACGCCGATGAAGACGTCGGGCTTGTCCGCCAGCAATCTGGCACGCAGCTGCCGGCGGATCCGCAGAATGCCCAGCAGGCGCCGCACCAGCTCGACGCTGTAGCCGTGCACGGCCAGCCGTTCGCTGGGCCACCAGGCCTGAAAGCCCCGCTCCTGCATGCGCGGCCCGCCGATGCCCATACTGGCCACGGCGGGCCACCGCGCACGCAGGCCGTCCAGCAGCAGGCCGGCCAGCAGGTCGCCAGAGGTTTCGCCAGCCACCATTGCGACGCGGGGAGACTCAGCCACCATGGCGCCAGCGGCGTCTCAGCGCGCGATACCGCGCTGAGACGCGATCACGAAATCACGCAGCAGGGCGATATCGCCTTCCGCCTCGGGATGCGAATGCGGCACGTCGGCCATGGCCGACAGCGCGGCCTCCAGCGTGAGGCCCTGGCGGTACAGGAGGCGGTAGGCCTGCTTGATGCCCGCCATGCGCTGCGCGGAAAAACCCCGTCGGCGCAGCCCTTCCAGGTTCAGCCCGCGCACGGCCAGCGGATTGCCGTCCACCATCATGAAGGGCGGAACATCTTGCGAGATGCGGCTGGCAAAGCCCGCCATGACGTGGGCGCCGATGCGTGAAAACTGGTGCACGCCGGTCAAGCCGCCGATGATGGCCTGGTCACCCACCTGCACATGTCCGGCCAGCGTGGCGTTGTTGGCCAGGATGGTCTGGTTGCCCACCACGCAGTCGTGCGCGATGTGCACATAGGCCATGATCCAGTTGTCGTCCCCGATGGAGGTGACGCCCCGGTCCTGCACGGTCCCGACGTTGAAGGTGCAGAACTCGCGGATCGTGTTGCGGTGGCCGATCTCCAAACGCGTGGGCTCGCCCGCGTATTTCTTGTCCTGCGGAGCTGCTCCCAGCGAACTGAACTGGAAGATGCGGTTGTCTTCGCCAATGCGTGTATGGCCCTCGATCACGCAGTGCGCGCCAATCGACGTGTGCGCGCCGATTTGCACGTGGGGGCCGATAACCGCATACGGCCCCACCGTAACAGTAGGGTCCAACTGCGCGGCCGCATCAACGAGGGCCGTGGAATGGATGTTGGGCGCCAAGCGAAATCCTCGGCCCGTCAGGCCACCGTGCGCATGGTGCACATGATCTCGGCCTCGCACGCGACGCTGTCGCCCACGCGCGCGACGCCCTTGAACTTGTAGATGCCGCCCTTGATGCGGTCCAGTTCCACGTCGAGGATGAGCTGATCGCCTGGCTCCACGGGGCGCTTGAAGCGCGCACCATCGATACCGACGAAGTAAAAGACCTTGTCGTCGCCCGGCGCCTCACCCATCATGTCGAACGACAGCAAGCCCGCCGCCTGCGCGAGTGCTTCGAGAATCAACACCCCGGGCATCACCGGGCGTGCGGGGAAGTGCCCCGTGAAAAACGGCTCGTTAATGGTCACGTTCTTGATGGCCAGGATGCGCTTGCCGCGTTCGAGCTCATTCACCCGATCCACCAGCAGGAACGGATAGCGGTGGGGCAGGAGTTTGAGAATTTGGTGGATATCCATCATTTTTCTGTGAGCGGCCTAGCCGTCTTTTCGTGTTTGTTCGAGAGCCTTGATGCGTTCACGCAGCCGGTACAGCTGCCGCAGCGTGGCCGCGTTCTTTTCCCACTTCGCATTGTCGTCCATGGGAAACACCCCGGTGTACTGCCCCGGTTGCGTGATCGAGTGCGTCACCACCGTGTTGGTGGAGATGTGCACATTGTCCGCCAACTGCAAGTGCCCCACGATGGACGCGGCCCCTGCAATCGTGCAGTGCGCGCCGATGCGGGTGCTGCCCGCCACCGCGGAACAGCCCGCCATGGCGGTGTGGCGGCCGATGTGCACGTTGTGAGCGATCTGGATCAGGTTGTCGAGCTTGACGCCGTCTTCGATGACCGTGTCGTCGAGCGCTCCGCGGTCGATGCAGGTGTTCGCACCAATCTCCACATCGTTGCCGATGCGCACCGCGCCCAGTTGCTCGATCTTGATCCATTCGCCGCGCTGCTGCGCAAAGCCGAAGCCGTCGGCCCCGATGACCACGCCAGGGTGCAGGATGCAGCGCTCGCCAACCGTGCAACGCTCGCCGACCGTCACCCGCGACTTGAGCACCGTGTGCGCTCCAATCACTGCGCCGCGCTCGACCACGCACAGGGGACCGATCGAGGCTGTCGGGGCCACCCGGGCTTGCGGATCGACTACGGCGCTGGGGTGGATGCCCGCAGGCGCACCTTGGCCATGCGCGCGCACCCACAGCTGCGTCACGTGTGCAAAGTACGTGTAGGGCTGCTCCACAACGATGCAAGCGCCGCGCTCCAAGGCTGCATTGCGCATCGCGGGTGCCACAATGACACAGGCCGCCTGGGAGGCGGCCAGTTGTGACTGGTAGCGCGGATTGCTCAGGAAGGACAGGTCACCCGGGCCGGAGGATTCCAGCGGGGCGATGCGGAGGATTTCGGTATCCCTCTCCCCTCCTTCCAGGCTGCCCCCAAGTGCATCGACGATCTGCCCGAGTCGCAAGCTCACGCGCTACTGCCCCGTGCCGGTGCTTTACTTGCCGCCGTTGGCAGCGTTCATCGCCTTGATCACCTTGTCGGTGATGTCGTGCTTGGGATTGATGTAGACGGCCTCCTGCAGGATCACGTCGTACTTCTCCTGCTCGGCCACCTGCTTGACGACGCGGTTCGCGCGCTCGAGCACCTGGCCCAGCTCCTCGTTCTTGCGCGCGCCCAGGTCCTCCTGGAATTCGCGGCGCTTGCGCTGGAATTCGCGGTCCTGGTCCACCAGTTGGCGTTGCCGTGCGGTGCGCTGGCTCTCGGCCATCGTGGGCGCCTCACGCTCAAACTTCTCGGTGGCGGACTTGAGCGAATTGCCCATGTCCACCAGTTCTTTCTCCCGGCGGGAGAACTCCTGCTCCAGCTTGGCCTGCGCCGCCTTGGCGGTGTTGGCTTCGCGGAAGATGCGGTCGGTATTCACAAAGCCGGCCCTGAACTCCTGTGCCTGTGCAGGCACGGCGGCAGCCAGGGAGCCCAACAGGACGACCAGGGGAATGTGGCGGGAAAGGGATTTCATTAGAAAGACGTTCCGATCTGGAATTGCAGTTTCTGGATTTTATCGCCGGCGAACTTGCGCACCGGTTGCGCGATGGCGATACGTAGCGGGCCCAGCGGGGAAATCCAGCTCAGGCCCAGACCAGCTGAGACGCGCATGTCGCCCAGCTCCCAGCTCTCATCCTCGCCGTACACGTTGCCCGCGTCCACGAAAGTGAACCAGCGCAGCGTGCGGTCGTTGCCGGCGCCGGGGAACGGCGCGATGAGTTCGGCATTCAGCGTGATCTTCTTGGGGCCGCCCAGCGACGCACCGGTCACGTCCCGCGGACCCAGTGTGCCCTGGTCGAAGCCGCGCACCGAGCCCAGGCCGCCGGAGTAGAAATTCTTGAACACCGGGAAGGGACGGCCATTCATGCCCTTGCCTAAGCCCAACTCGCCGTTGAAGGCGATGGTGAACTGCTTGTTCAAGGGAATGTACTGCTGGTATTGGTAGTTGGCTCGCACATAGCGCGCATCGCCGGCTACGGACCATTCGGAGTTCAGGCGCTGGTACCGCCCGGAGTTCGGTGCCAACGCACTGTCACGGTCATCGCGCGACCAGCCAATGGTGAGCGGCACGGATAGGCTGGTTTCACCAAACTGCTGCGCATAGGCGAGGTAGGCGGCGGGGATATTGGTACCGGCCTTGATGCGCGTCTGCTCCACTCCCCCCCCGAAGAACACGGTGTCGGTCTCGCTGAAGGGTACGCCCAAGCGCACACTGGTGCCCGCGGTGACCAGTTCATAGTTTCCGCCCTGGTCTTCATAGGGCTTGGCCGTGCGGTAGTACACGTCGAAGGTACGGGAGATGCCATCCTGCGTGAAGTACGGATCGGTGGTGGAAAACACCAGCGTGCGACGGTACTTGCTGGTGTTGACGTCCACGCCAAGGTAGTTGCCTGAACCGAAGACGTTCTCCTGCTTGATGGCAAACGACACCGAGACCTTCTCGGCGCTGGAAAAGCCCGCCCCCAGTTGCAGCGAGCCCGTAGGCTTCTCGGCCACGTTCACCACCAGGTCTACCTGGTCGGGCGCGCCCGGCACCTCCTGGGTTTCCACATTCACCTCAGTGAAATAGCCCAGGCGGTCCACGCGGTCGCGCGACAGCTTGATCTTGTCGCCGTCGTACCAGGAGGCTTCAAACTGGCGGAATTCGCGGCGGATGACTTCGTCGCGGGTGCGGTTGTTACCGCTCACGTTGATCCGGCGCACATAGGCGCGGCGCGAGGGCTCTGCGCGCAGCACCAGGGCCACGCGGTTGTTCTCGCGATCGATCTCGGGCACGGCCTCCACACGCGCGAAGGCAAAGCCGAAGTTGCCGAAGTGGTCAGTGAAAGCCTTGGTGGTTTCGGCCACCTTGTCGGCGTTGTAGGGCTCGCCAGGGCGGATGGTGATGAGCGACTTGAACTCGTCATCGCGGTCCAGGTAGTTGCCTTCCAACTTCACTCCTGAAACCACATAGCTCTGGCCTTCGTTCACGTTGACGGTAATCGAGATGTCCTGCTTGTCGGGCGAAATCGCCACCTGCGTGGATTCGATGCGGAACTCCAAGAAGCCGCGCGCCAGATAGTACGAGCGCAGTGTCTCCAGGTCTGCATTGAGCTTGGCGCGCGAATAGCGGTTGGATTTGGTGTACCAGCTCATCCAGCCGCCCGTGTCCTGGTCGAACAGCCCCTTGAGCGTGGATTCGCTGAAGGCCTTGTTGCCGACGATGCGGATTTCCTTGATCTTGGCGGGCTCGCCCTCGGTGACGGTGAAGGTGAGGTTGACGCGGTTGCGCTCGATCGGCGTGACGGTGGTCACCACCTCCGCGCCGTACAGGCTGCGGTTGATGTACTGGCGCTTGAGTTCCTGCTCGGCGCGGTCGGCCAGGGCCTTGTCGAAGGGGCGCCCCTCGGTCAAACCCACGTCGCGCATGGCCTTCTTGAGGGTGTCCTTGTCGAACTCCTTGGTGCCGGCGAAATCCACGTCGGCGATGGTCGGTCGCTCTTCCACCACCACCACCAGCACGTTGCCGGAAGCCTCCAGGCGCACGTCCTTGAACAGGCCAAGGGCAAACAGCGCGCGGATGGCTGCTGCACCCTTGTCATCGTTGTACTCGTCACCCACGCGCAGCGGCAACGACGCGAAGATGGTGCCCGGCTCCACACGTTGCAGGCCTTCCACACGGATGTCCTGCACCTTGAACGGCGCCAGCGCCCATGCGGCTTGGGAGGCAAAAACCATGGCTGCGAGGGCGGATGCCGTACGCACGCCCAGGCGATTGATATGTTTTCTCATGGATGAAGCTGGAGCCGACAGTGCAGCGCAACGGCGGCGAAAAGGTTAGCCAAAAAGCCGGGTGAGGTCGTTGAACAGGGCGATGGACATCATGAGGAGAAGCACCGCGACGCCTGTGCGCTGCAGCCGCTCCATCCAGGCTTCGGACACGCCCCGTCCCGTCACCCCCTCCCAAAGATAATACATCAGGTGCCCACCATCCAATACGGGCAGCGGAAGCAGGTTCAGCACTCCCAGGCTCACGCTGATGAGTGCGAGGAAGCTGAGGTACTGGGTCAGCCCCATGCTGGCGGAACGGCCTGCGTAATCGGCGATGGTCAGCGGCCCGCTGAGGTTCTTGAGCGAAGCCTCACCGATCACCATGCGGCCCATCATGCGCAGCGTGAGGACCGACACCTCCCATGTGCGCACCGTGCCTTTCCAGAGCCCTTCCAAGGGGCCGTAATGCACGTTCACCATCTCGGGCGGCGCGCCCACATAGGCGCCGACGCGTCCCACGGCGCCGCCCGCCTCCTGTGCCACTTCGGGCGTGACTTCCAGGTCGCGCGGCTGACCGTCGCGCTCGATGCGCCAGACCTGCGTGAGCGGCTGGCCCGCCTGCACGGACGCGCGTATCAGCTCGCGCAGTTGCACGCCGTCCACCACCGCCGCACTGCCCAGGCGCAGAACCACATCACCAGCGCGCAGCCCCGCACGCGCAGCCGCGCCGCCTGGCACGACCTCGCCCAGCACGGGTCGCGTCCAGGGCGCGGTGATGCCGATGCGGCGATACAGCTGCACATCGGCCTCGCGCACGTCCAGCTGATCTATGCGCAACAGCACCTCGCGCGGCGTCGAGCCGCGCTCAGGCTGCAGCAGCAGCCGCACGTTCTGCCCGTCCAGCGCGCCGCGCGTGAGCGTCCAACGCAGGTCTTCGAACGAGCGCACGGGCTCGAAATCGCCCTCGCCCAGCCCGGCGGACACCACCAGTTCGCCGCCGCGCAGGCCCGCCTGCTCGGCCACCGACCCCGCTACAGGGCTGGCCAGGTAGGCCTTGGGCTCGTCCACGCCGCTCCAGTTGACGGCGGCATACAACAGCACCGCCAGCAGTAGATTGGCCAGCGGCCCCGCGGCAACGATGGCGGCGCGCGAACGCAGGGGCTGGGTATTGAAGGCCAGGTGGCGTTCATGCGGCTCAACGGGCGCCTCACGCTCGTCCAGCATGCGCACGTACCCTCCCAGCGGAAAGGCGCCGATGACGAATTCCGTGGGTGAGCCCTTAGGCTGCCAACGCAGCAAAGGCTTGCCAAAGCCGACCGAGAAGCGGAGGACCTTGACACCGCAGGCCACCGCCACGCGGTAATGGCCGTACTCGTGCACGGCGATCAGCACGCCCAACGCAACGATGAAGGCAACGACAGTCAGCAGCATGCCTAGGGTTCCTACAAAAATCAGAGCGCCTTGCGCTTATCCAGCAATGGTTTGAATATAAAACGCACCTGTAACCCTTATGTGACAAGCGCAAGACGCTCACCTTTTAAGAGCATCCTCACAAGCGCGCCATCAACTCCGCGGACCGCGCACGCGTGCGCGCATCCAGCGCCAGCAGTGCGTCCAGCGAGTCCGGGTTGGACGGTTCGACGGCTTCCAAAGTTGCAAGGTTGAGCGCATGGATCTGGTCGAAACGTATGCGCTGCTCCAGGAAAGCCGCCACTGCCACCTCGTTGGCGGCATTGAGCACGGCCGTGGTGCCGGGCGCCGCGCGCAACGCCTGCCAGGACAGGTGCAGCCCGGGAAAGCGCGTGGCATCCGCTTCTTCGAAGGTCAGCGCTGCCAGTTGCGTGAAATCCAGGGGCGCCGCGCCGCTTTCCACCCGCTCGGGCCAGGCCAGGCCACAGGCGATGGGCACGCGCATATCGGGCGTGCCCAACTGGGCAATGATGGACGCGTCCACAAACTGCACCATGGAGTGGATGATCTGCTGCGGGTGGATGACCACCTTGATCTGCTCAGGCGCCAGGTTGAACAGCCAGCGCGCCTCGATCACCTCCAGCGCCTTGTTCATCATCGTGGCCGAGTCGATGGAAATCTTGCGGCCCATCGAGAAGTTGGGATGCGCGCAGGCCTGCGCCGGCGTCACGTCGCGCAGCGTGGCCGGGTCGCGCGTGCGAAACGGCCCGCCCGACGCGGTGAGCAGCACGTGGTCCACGCGCCGCGGCCAGGTGGCGGGGTCTTCGGGCAGGCTCTGGAAGATGGCGGAATGCTCGCTGTCGATGGGCAGCAGCGTGGCGCCGCCTTCGCGCACCGCGGCCATGAACACCTCGCCCCCGACGACCAGCGCCTCCTTGTTGGCCAGCAGCAGGCGCTTGCCCGCACGCGCGGCCGCCAGGCACGGCGCCAGGCCCGCCGCGCCCACGATGGCCGCCATGACCGCGTCCACCTCTTCGTGCGAGGCAATGGCTTGCAGCGCATCGGGTGTTTGCAGCACCTCGGTGGGCAAGCCGCTCTGCTGCAGTTTGTCTGCCAGCTGGCGCGCATGCGCACTGCTGGCCATCACCGCATAGCGCGGACGGAACTGCGCGCACTGCGCCAGCATCAGGTCCACCTGCGTGGCCGCGCTCAGCGCAAAGACTTCGTAGCGATCGGGGTGGCGTGCCACCACGTCGAGGGTGCTGGTGCCGATGGATCCCGTAGAACCCAGCACCGTGAGACGTTGTTTCATGCGGATGCGAAATGAGAAAGCATCATGGCCAAGGGCAGCGTGGGCAGCAGCGCATCAATGCGGTCCAGTACGCCGCCGTGGCCAGGCAGCAGGCCGCTGCTGTCCTTGACACCGGCGCTGCGCTTGATGAGCGACTCCACCAGGTCGCCTACCACGCTCATGGCGGCCATGAACAATGCGCCAACGACTAGCAGCCATACGCCCTGGGCTGCCAGGCGTGAGTACAGGCTGGGCACGCTGGCCTGCCAGGCCCCATCGGCCGCGGTCCAGGCCGCGGCCAGCACCAGCACACCCAGCATGCCACCCCACACCCCTTCCCAGCTCTTGCCGGGGCTGATAGAGGGAGCCAGCTTGTTGCGCGTGAAGCGCAGGCCAAAAGCGCGGCCGGCAAAGTAGGCAAAGATATCGGCCGCCCACACCAGGGTCAGAACCGACAGAAGGAAATTGACCCCCACCACGCGCGCCTGGGCCACGGCCAGCCAGGCCATCCACAGCGCCAGCACGCCGCCGGCCACGCGCAGCCCGCGCGGCAGCTGCGGCCAGCCGGCCACGCCCACGCGCAGCAAGGCGGCCCCACCCAGCACCCAGGCAGCGCCGCCCACCAGCCACAGCCAGGGCAGCGGCTGGTGCAGCCAGCCCGCGGCCCACCCGAGGCCGCACAGCACTACACACGCCGCCCCCAGGCCGATGCTGCCGCCACCGCCGAGGCCGTTGAGCCGACCCCATTCCCACGCCGCCGCAGCCATCATGACCAGCGTCACCACGGCAAAGGGCACGAACGAGGGATAGAACAATGCCGGCAACAGAATGGCCAGCAGGACCAACGCGGTGATGACACGTTGCTTGAGCATCCAGACCCCTTCAGCGATGTGCGGTGGACGGAATCAGGCACGCAGCGAACCGGGCTGCTGCGCTTGTACCTGGTCGGAGGTTTGGCCAAAGCGGCGCTCGCGCGCCGCGAAGTCCGCGATGGCTTCATCCAGTGCGGCCTCGTCGAAATCGGGCCACAGGCGGTCACTGAAATACAGTTCGGTATAGGCGGCCTGCCACAGCAGGAAGTTGCTGATGCGCCGCTCGCCACCGGTTCGGATCAGCAGATCCGGATCGGGCACATGGGCCATGCCCATGGCGGCATGCAGGCTGGCCTCGGTGATGGGCTCGCCCCGCGCTGCAAGCGCAGCTGCGGCCTGCGTGATGTCCCAACGGCCGCCGTAGTTGAAGCAGACATTGAGCACCAGTCGCTGGTTGCTTGCGGTGGCCGCCTCGGCACGCTGGAGCCCTTCGCGCACCTGCGCCGAAATGCCCGACTTTTCCCCCACGAAGTGCACCTGCACGCCATCCCGGGCCAGTTGCGGCACCTCACGTGTCAGCGCCTTGGCAAGCAGATCCATGAGACCGGACACCTCGTCCGCCGGACGGTTCCAGTTCTCGGAGGAAAACGCGAACACGGTAAGCACGCCCACGCCGCGTTGGACGCAAGCATGCACGCAGCGCCGCAGCGATTCCACGCCCTGCCGATGCCCCGCCAGGCGCGGCAGGAAGCGGCGCGTCGCCCAGCGGCCGTTGCCATCCATGACGATGGCAATGTGGTGGGGAATGGCTCCCTGCACGGTGGGCATGAATCCAGGATCGATCCGCAAAACCGGATCAGATCGCCATGATTTCCTGCTCCTTGGCCGCCACCAAGGCATCGATCTCTGCAATGTGCTTGTCGGTGGTTTTCTGCACATCGGCCTCGGCGCGCTTTTGGTCGTCCTCGGAGGCGAGCTTGTCCTTGACCAGTTTCTTGACGCCTTCATTGGCATCGCGGCGCAGGTTGCGGATGGCCACCTTGGCGCCCTCGCCTTCGCTGCGCGCCAGCTTGGTCATCTCCTTGCGGCGCTCTTCACTCATCGGCGGCATGGGCACGCGGATCAGGTCGCCCATGGAGGCCGGGTTCAGCCCCAGATCGCTTTCACGGATCGCCTTCTCGATCTTGGCACCCATGTTCTTTTCCCATGGCTGCACACTGATGGTGCGCGCGTCGAGCAAAGCCACGTTGGCCACCTGGGACAACGGCACCATGGATCCGTAGTACTCGACATGGATCGTGTCGAGCAGCTGCGGGTTGGCGCGGCCGGTGCGGATCTTGGCCAGGTTGTTCTTGAAGGCGGCGATGGACTGGTCCATCTTCGCCTCGGTCGTCTTCTTGATGTCGGCAATCGTCATGTGTGGTTCCTCTGCAAGCGGGCAATCAGGCCAGGCGCGGCAAAGCCATCAAGCGTACACCAACGTGCCTTCGTCTTCGCCCATCACCACGCGCTTCAGCGCGCCATGTTTCACGATGGAGAACACGCGGATCGGCAGCTTCTGGTCGCGGCACAGGGCAAAGGCCGTCGCGTCCAGGATGCCCAGGTTGCGGCTCATGGCCTCGTCGAACGTGAGCTTGGCATAGCGCGTGGCCGACGGGTCCTTCATCGGATCGGCCGTGTACACGCCGTCGACCTTGGTCGCCTTAAGCACCACCTCGGCGCCGATCTCGGCGCCGCGCAGCGCGGCGGCCGTGTCGGTGGTGAAGAAGGGGTTGCCGGTTCCGGCGGCGAACACCACCACTTTGCCCTCTTCGAGGTACTGCAGCGCCTTGGGACGCACGTAGGGCTCCACCACCTGCTCGATGCCTATGGCGGACATCACGCGGGCCGTCAGCCCCTGCTTGTCCATGGCGTCCGCCAGGGCCAGCGCGTTCATCACGGTGGCCAGCATGCCCATGTAGTCGGCCGTGGCGCGGTCCATGCCCACGGACCCGCCCGCCACACCGCGGAAGATGTTGCCCCCGCCGATCACCACCGCCACTTGCACGCCCAGGCGGGTGACCTCGGCGATCTCCTCGACCATGCGCACGATCGTGGCACGGTTGATGCCGAATGCGTCATCGCCCATGAGCGCCTCACCAGACAACTTGAGCAGGATGCGCTTGTGGGCTGGCGTGGCGAGGGTCATGGGCAATTCTCCGTAAGGCTGGACTGGGGGGATGAAGGGCGTGGGCGGCAGACGCTATCAGGCGCCCGACTTGGCGGCAGCGACTTGCGCAGCCACCTCGGCGGCGAAATCGTCCACCTTCTTCTCGATGCCCTCGCCCACCACGTACAGGGTGAAGCCCTTCACTGTGGTGTTGGCGGCCTTGAGCATCTGGGCCACGGTCTGCTTGCCATCGGCGGCCTTCACGAAGACCTGGTCGG
This sequence comes from [Acidovorax] ebreus TPSY, assembly GCF_000022305.1. Lineage (NCBI taxonomy): Bacteria > Pseudomonadati > Pseudomonadota > Betaproteobacteria > Burkholderiales > Comamonadaceae > Diaphorobacter > [Acidovorax] ebreus. The sequence continues at coordinate 1,287,272 of NC_011992.1, read as the reverse complement.
CCAGCGAGACTTCCTTGAGGTACTTCTGCACCGAGCCTTCGACCATCTTGGCGGCGATATCGGCTGGCTTGCCGGACTCGGCGGCCTTGCCCTCGGCCACGGCACGCTCCTTGGCGATCAGGTCGGCAGGCACGTCGGCGCTGGTCAGCGCCACGGGCTTCATGGCGGCCACATGCATGGCCACGTCCTTGGCGGCCACGGCATCGCCGTCGAACTCCACCACCACGCCGATGCGCGAGCCGTGCAGGTAGGCGGCCAGGTTGGAGCCGCTGAAACGCTTGAAACGACGGAAAGACATGTTCTCGCCGATCTTGCCGATCAGGCCCTTGCGTACATCTTCCAGGGTGGGGCCGAAGCCGTCCTGCTCATAGGCCAATTGGCCCAGGGCTTCGATGTCCGCGGGGTTGTGTTCCGCGACCAGCTTGGCGGCCGCGTTGGCCATGGCGATGAAGCTGTCGTTCTTGGACACGAAGTCGGTTTCGCTGTTCACTTCGATCAGCGCACCCACGTTGCCGTTGATGAACGATGCCACCACGCCTTCGGCCGTCACGCGGGAAGCAGCCTTGCCGGCCTTGGTGCCCAGCTTGACGCGCAGCAGCTCTTCGGCCTTGGCCATATCGCCGTCGGCCTCGGTCAGGGCCTTCTTGCATTCCATCATGGGGGCATCGGTCTTGCCACGCAGTTCGGCAACCATGCTTGCGGTAATTGCAGCCATCGTGTTTCTCCAGTTTTTGAGTTCAGTTCGTTACAGGATCAGAAGCTAAAAAAAAGGGGGCTCACCAGGGGCCCCGCTTTTTTTGCGACGCATCGCGCGGCCCTTGACTTAGGCGGCGTTCTCGTCCACTTCCACGAATTCGTCGGAGCCTTCGGCAGCCACAGCCTTGGCCACTTCCGTCACGGCGTTGGCACGGCCGTCAAGGATAGCGTCGGCGATGCCGCGAGCGTACAGAGCCACAGCCTTGGCCGAGTCGTCGTTACCGGGGATCACGTAGTCAATGCCCTCGGGCGAGTGGTTGGAGTCCACCACGCCGATCAGCGGGATGCCCAGCTTCTTGGCTTCGGACACGGCGATCTTGTGGTAGCCCACGTCGATCACGAAGATGGCATCGGGCAGCGCAGCCATGTCCTGAATGCCCCCGATGTCCTTCTCGAGCTTTTCCAGCTCGCGCGAGAACATCAGCTGCTCCTTCTTGCTCATGGACTCCAGGCCGGCTTCCTGCTGTGCCTTCATGTCCTTCAGGCGCTTGATGGAGGTCTTGACGGTCTTGAAGTTGGTCAGCATGCCGCCCAGCCAGCGCTGGTCGACATAGGGCACGCCAGCGCGCTGGGCCTGCTCGGCCACCAGTTCGCGGGCCTGGCGCTTGGTGCCGACCATCAGGATGGTGCCGCGGTTGGCAGCCAACTGCTTAGCGAACTTCTGCGCCTCCTGGAACATCGGCAGCGACTTTTCCAGGTTGATGATGTGAATCTTATTGCGATGGCCGAAGATGAAGGGGGCCATCTTGGGGTTCCAGAAGCGCGTTTGGTGGCCAAAGTGGACACCGGCTTCCAGCATTTCACGCATGGTGACGGACATGAGGTTTCTCCAAAGGTTGGGTCTAAAATCCAGCCTCAATACTTGCCCACTGAATTGCTCTTGCGTGGAACTTGCAGTCCCACGAGAGGGCAGAGGGCAACACCTTGAGAGGGCTGGTTTGCGATTAAGTTCTGCATGGTGCCTGGCAGCACGGCGGCGGCGCAGCTCTCAGCAAAACCCAAAGATTCTAGCATATCCCCATGTTGGCTGACCTCGTCTCCACCCGCAGCCACGTAGCTGCCGGGCATAGCAGCGCACGCGATGAAATCGAGCGCTGCATCGCCGCCGCCGAAGGGCCCACCTGCGCCCATGTGTTCCGCCAGACCAGCTTCGACCAGGCCCGCGCAGCAGCCGCCGTGCCCGGCGTGGAGCGTCTGCCGCTGGCGGGCCTGGCCGTGTCGGTCAAGGATCTGTTCGACATCCAGGGCATGACCACCGCCGCGGGCTCCACCGTGTTGCGGGAGGCGCCGCCCGCGCCGGCCGACAGCCCGGCCGTGGCGCGCCTGCGCCGCGCGGGCGCAGCGTTCATCGGCCGCACGCACATGGTGGAGTTCGCCTTCTCCGGCGTGGGTGTGAATCCGCACTTCGGCACGCCCGCCGCATTTGACGCCCGCCACGGCGCGCTGCCCGGCCCCGCGCGGGTATGCGGGGGCTCGTCGTCGGGCGCCGGGGTGTCGGTGGCCACGGGCGCGGCCTTCATTGGCCTGGGCTCCGATACGGGCGGCTCGATCCGTATCCCGGCCGCGCTGAACGGCATCGTGGGTTTCAAGAACACCGCGCGCCTCGTGCCCACCGAAGGCGCTGTCCCCTTGTCCACCACGCTGGACACGGCCTGCGCACTCACCCGCACGGTGCGCGATGCCGTCGTGGCACACGAGATCCTGGCGGCACGGCGCGTCACGCGCAGCCCCGCACCGCTGTCGGCCTGGCGGCTGGCCGTACCCGCCACACTGTTCCTGGACGGACTGGACGCCACCGTGGCACGCGCCTTCGACCGCACACTGTCACGCCTGCGCGCGGCCGGCGCGCAGATCACCGAGATTGACCTGGCAGAAACCGCCCAGTTGGCCGATGTAAACGCCACCGGCGGGTTTTCCGCCGCCGAAAGCTACGCCTGGCACCGCGCGCTGCTGGCACGGCACGGCAACGCCTACGACCCGCGCGTGAAGAGCCGCATCGAGCGCGGCGCCAGCATGTCCGCCGCCGACTACATCGATCTGCTGCACGCGCGGCGCGCCTGGATCGCACGCATGCAGACCGCCATGGCCGACTTCGACGCCCTGCTCTCGCCCACCGTCCCCATCGTGGCGCCCCCCATCGCATCGGTCGCGCCGGGCAGCGAGCGCGACGCGGAGTTCTTCCGCGTCAATGGATTGCTGCTACGCAACACCAGCGTGGTCAACATGCTGGACGGCTGCGCCCTGTCCCTGCCGTGTCACGAAGCGGGCGAACTGCCCGTGGGCCTGATGGTGTGGCACGGCGCACTGCGCGACGACCCGGTGCTGAACATCGGCCTGCTGATCGAACAAGAACTACAAAAACAATAGCTACTAGCGCTTATCCTACGGGCGCTAGAGGCATATTTCGCTTCAATTTTCATGCACATCATCATCGTGGGCGCCGGCATCGTCGGCGCGGCCACTGCTTATGAACTGGCCGCGGACGGCCATCAGGTCACCGTGGTCGAGCAGCGCGGCGCCGCGGCAGAGGAGGCGAGCTTCGGCAGCTCCGGCCTGCTGGCGCCCTCGCTACTCATGCCGTGGGCGGCGCCGGGCCTGGGTGGGCCGCTCGGCCGCTGGCCTTGGAGCCGCGATGCCACGCTGCGCCTGGTACGCGGCGCCGGCATGGCAGGCCGGCGCTGGCGCTGGCGCTGGTCCCAGGCGGGTCGCCGGCCCGAGACGGCGGCGCGGCTGGCCGGGCTGGAAGGGCTGGGCCGCTACAGCCTGGCACGCACGCGCGAACTGATCCACCAATGGGACGTGGGCCTGGAAACCAGCCGCGGCACTCTGGTGCTGCTGCGCCGCCCCGAAGATGTGGAGCGCCTGCAGCCCGCGTTGAAGGTGCTGCGCGACGCGGGCGTGGGTCTGCGCGATGTGGATGCCGACACCGCGCGGCTCATCGAGCCCGGCCTGTCCACCGACGTGCCGCTGGCGGGTGCCGTGCATGTACCGGATGGCGAGTCCGGCAACTGCCGGCTGTTTGCGCAGATCCTGCGCCACACGGCGCAGGAGCGCGGCGCACAGTTCGTGTTCGGCGCGCATGTCCGCGCTCTCAGCGCATCGCCGCCCGGCGTCCACGTCGTAGGCGAAGCCGCCCCGCGTCAGGCCGACGCCGTGGTGCTGTGCGCCGGCGTGGCCAGCGCCGCGCTGCTGCGCCCGCTGGGACGCCACCTGCCCCTGGAGGCCGTACATGGCTACACCGTCAGCGCGCCGGTGCGCGAGGACAGCCATGCACCCCAGGGCTCGGTGATCGATCCGCTGCACCGCATCACCATCACCCGCCAGGGTCAGCGCGTACGTGTGTCCGGCGGCGCCGAGATCGGGCACGGCAACGGCAGCCACCACGCGCCCACGCTGCAGACGCTCTACCTCGCGCTGTCAGGCTGGTTCCCGGGCGGCGCGCTCACCTCGTCCCCGCAAGTGCAGGTCTGGCGCGGCGCGCGCCCCACGCTGACCGATGGCGCCCCCGCCATCGGCGCGAGCGGTGTGTCCGGCCTGTGGATCAACACCGGCCACGGCGCTTGCGGCTGGGCCCAGGCCTGTGGCAGTGCCCGCGCCCTGGCGGACCTGATCGCCCGGCGCAGTCCCGCGATTGACCTGCAGCCCTTTGCGCCTCAGCGCTTCTAGCGCGCTTCGCACGGCCCCCACCTGGCGCCACAATGCCGGGCATGCAGCGCATCGCACCTGACCGGCCCCATCCCCTGTTCGACACCGCGGCCACGCGCCGCCTGGAGGCCAGCACCGCCGCCGCCCTCGCGCCCCACACGCTGATGCAGCGCGCCGGCCAGGCCACGGCCCGGTTGGCGCTCGCGCTGGCTCCGCATGCGCGCACCTTCTGGTTCGCCTGCGGCGGCGGCAACAACGGCGGCGATGGGCTGGAGGCCGCCCTGCTGCTGCACCGCGGCGGCCACCCGGTCGTGGTGACCTGGCTGGGAACGCCCGAGACGGCGCCTGCCGACGCGCGCCAGTCCTGGCAGCGCGCACAAGAGGCCGGTGTGCCGTTCGCGGCTGAGCCGCCCTCCCTCGGTCCGCAGGACCTGTGCGTGGATGCGCTGCTGGGCATCGGCCTGCGCGCCGATCCGCGCCCCCGCAAGCCCGACGCGCGGCTGCTGCAATGGCTGGCCCGCATGCACGCCTGCGCGGCACCCACGCTGTGCGTGGACCTACCCTCCGGCCTGGTAGCGGAATCAGGCCAGTACATCCCGGGGCTGGCGCCGGCCCATCCAGGTGCCACGGCGGCGCGCCACACGCTGAGCCTGCTCACGCTCAAGCCAGGCCTGTTCACCGGCCAGGGCCGCGACGCAGCGGGCAGCGTGTGGTTTGATGACCTGGGCGTGCCGGCATCAACCGAAACCCCTTGCGCCTGGCTCGCCGGCCCCCCCGCCCCGGCCGTGCGCGCCCATGCCAGCCACAAGGGCAGCTACGGCGACGTGGCCGTCATCGGCGGCGAAGGCCTGCAGGCGCGCGGCATGGGCATGACGGGTGCGGCCCTTTTAGCCGCCAGCGCGGCGTTGCACGCCGGCGCGGGCCGCGTGATGGTGGCGCTGCTGGACGCCGGCGCACTCCCCGCCCTGCCGCAGCAGCCTGAAGTGATGCTGCGCCGTTGGGACGCGCTGGCGCTGGACCACGCCACCGTGGTCTGCGGCTGCGGCGGCGGCGCGGCCGTGGCGGCCGTGCTGCCAGACGTCCTGCAGCAATCGGCACGCCTGGTGCTGGACGCAGACGCGCTGAACGCCGTGGCCGCCGACCCCCATCTGCAGCATCTGCTGCGCGAGCGTGGCCGGCAGGGCCGCCCCACCGTGCTGACTCCGCACCCCCTGGAGGCCGCGCGGCTGCTGGCCGGCACCACGGCCGCCGTGCAGGCCGACCGCCTGGCCGCGGCGCGCACGCTGGCCGGTCAGTACGGCTGCACCGTGCTGCTCAAGGGCTCGGGCAGCGTGATTGCCGCACCGGGGCGCACGCCCCTCATCAACCCCACGGGCAACGCGCGCCTGGCCACGGGCGGCACCGGTGACGTGCTGGCCGGCCTGGTGGGGGCGCGGCTGGCCGCGGAGCCTGCACAGGCCGATGCAGCATTTGCGGCCGCGGGCCGCGCCTGCTGGGAGCACGGCGCTGCCGCCGACCGCTGGCCCGCCGGGCGCTCCCTCACCGCAGGAGCGCTCGCACACTCCCTGAACGCAGGCTGACCACGCAGCGCGCCGCGCGGCCCAGCCGCCGGAGGGATTGCATCCAACGGTAACGGTGGTTTCCAAGCTGTGCATATCTACCTTGTCTTACAGACGGTATGCGGACTGAAGCGCTTTAATCGCTCCATGTCTTGGTATGCATGCATACCGTGTGTTCCACCCACCTGAGGTACTGCCATGAAACGCCATTTCCGCCCCGGATCGCGCGCCTACGCGGCCTTTGTGGTCACCGTGGTCCTGGCCTTCGCGGCCAGCGTCATGACCCTGGTGCCCCACCAGACGACCCAGGTGGCCGACTCGCAGGTGCACAGCCAGCTGGAGCAACTCGTTCCCGCTGGCGTCTTCGACTGAGCTCCCTCTCACTCCTCCCCTCCAGCCGCCTTCGGGCGGCTTTTTTGCGGGCCGCCCGGGCCGGGCTTCAGGGCACGGCGCTGGCGGGTGCGCCGCCGCTTTCCACCACAGCGACGCGCCGCCGCAGCGCGGCCTCCAACGCGGTATCGCCCGCCGCACCCGCCCGTTCGGCGCGCAGCAGCAGCCAGGCCATCAACGGGCGGCGCCATCCCTGCGCCGAGGCGGTGTCGGTGGCCAGCACCATGACTTCCGGCGTAGCGCGCCCGGCGCGCACGGCCGCACCCGCTGCCACCAGGCGCGCCAAGGGGTCGGCAATCCCGGCAATGGACTGGGGGCTGGCTGCGGCGGCGCGTTGTGCCTCGGGCAGCAGCGCCGCCTGCGCGGGCGTGGCGCGGCCTGCGAGGTAGTCGGCATAGGCCTGCTCCGGCGGCGCCGCATCGGCGCGCAGCGGCTCGAAAGCCGTGCAAGGCTGCAGTTGCAGGCTGGCCACCTGCGCGGCGCAGCGCATCAGCTCCACGCGCGCCAGCAACTCGGGCCGGCCGGTGCGTGCCACCTCGGCGCGTGCGCGGGTCCATTCCTGGTCGGCCACGCGGGTGTTGCCGGACAGGTAGGCCTCGGTCGCCCGCTCGGCCGCGCCGTGGGCATTCATCTGCCAGTCGGGCACCGGCGCCTTGCCGGCGCAGGCCGACAGCACCACGGCCAGCGCGGGTGCCAAGCCCCGCCACAAGAGAAGCTGCAGGGAGGTCATGGCAGTTTCAGCTCCGTTTCGCGGGCAAAGGGCCACTTGCGGTTGATCTCGTTCACCAAGGCATCCACCTTGCGCAGGCTGCCTTCCACCTCGGCGCGCAATGCGCCCAGGTCGGTCGTGGCCTCGCGCGCGTTGGCGCCCACGGCCTGGGCCTCGGCCAGCACGGCGTCCACCTTGGTGAGGCTCTGGCGCGCGTCGGCCAGCAAACCGTTGAGCTGCACCACGGCGGCCCGCACCTCGGGCACCAGCCCGGGGTCGCCCCCCGCACCGAAGACCTGCCTGTCCGCCTTGGCGGCCATGCCGTCGATGCGCGCGAGCAACTGGTTGGTGCGCTCCAGCGTGGTGAGGATCTTCTTCGCGTCCGTCTCGTTGCCCATGAGCACGCCCAGGGCGCCGCCAGGCGCGTTGAGCCGCTCGGTGAGCGTGCGCACCTGGGCCATGGCGCCGCCCAGGGCGGACTCTGCGCCGGTCATGGCGTTCAGGTTGTCCAGCAGCTGGCGTGCCGATGACATGAGCTGCGGAATCTCCGCCGTGGCGTCGCCGCGCAGAACGGGGCGCTCGGCGCCGTCCTCCAGCGGCGGGTCGGCCAGCATGCCGCTGTAGGCCTTGATGGTGGTGCCGCCCACCAGCCCGCTGACCAGGGTGAACACGCTGGAGGTGCGCAGCCAGTGCGCGTCGCGCTGGGCCACGTCGATGAGGATGCGCACGTTGCCGGTCTCGGCCAGTTCGATGCGCCGCACTCGGCCGATGGGAAAGCCCGAGAACGTCATGTCCATACCCACGACCACGCCCTCGGAATCTTCGGCCGTGAGCACCAGCCGCTGCGTGGGCTCGAACGCGCCGCGCGCGTACAGCAGGTACAGGCCGGCACCCAGCACGAGCACCAGCGTGAACAGCAGCAGCGCCGCGGCCTTGCGCTCCAGATGGGCCACGGGCCGCAGCAACTCGACCGGCGCGTTCGCGGGCGGTTCGGACAGCGGGGGTTGGGGACGTTGCGGATCGGTCATCGCGTGGCCATGAAATCAGTAGTAATTGCCCATCAGCGAGATCACCTCGATGAGCAGCAGCACGGCGAACATGCGCGCCAAGCCGCCCAGCTCCGAGTCGGGCTGCTGGGCCTGGCGTGCGTCGCCGCTTTCGTAGAGCCCCGAAGCCATGGGAATCAGCGCCACGGCCAGGCTGAAGAACACGGTCTTGAGCACGAACACCAGCGTGATCTGCGGCGCGAACACATGGCCGAACATGCGCGTGTACACCGGCAGCCCCGCCGTGTTGAGCCCATACACGCCCAGGTAGGCCATGACCAGCGCCACTACGCACGACAGCGCCGCCAGCGTGATGCTGGCATACACGCCAGCCACCACGCGCGGCAGCAGCTCCATGCGCACGGGGTCGGCGCCGCGCTGGCGCAGAGCCTGAAGGTGGCCCGACTGGCGCATCAGCGCCAGCTGCGTGCCGTTGGGGATGGTGGCGCGCATCGCCACGAACAGCGCGGCGGTCAGCGGGATCAGCTCCAGCACCAGCACGCGGATCACCATCTCCAGCGCATAGCGCGACAGGCCGTAGCTGAGCGCGGTGACGACCACGATGCGCGTGATGACCAGACTGATGAGCGCCGCTAGCACCGTGAAACCCAGCAGGATGGGCGCGGTGTCCTGGTACATGTGGCGCGCCAGCCGCCAGCGCGTGGCGCGGCCGTAGCTGGACGGCGAGAGCATCAGCACCATGACCACGGCGCCCAGGTAGATGATGCGCCACCACGCCACGGCCCAACGCCGCGCCTGGGCCCACAGGCGCCGGGGCACGATGGAAGGGTGCAGGCTGGCGTTCATGCGCGGATCATAGGCGAAGGCTGCATTCGATAAGTAACAAATTGGCCGCTAGCGCTTGTGCAGCAAGCGCTAGCAGCTATTAACACCATAGCAACCTGTGCCATGGGCCTCATACATGCCTGCGGGCCGCCGGCCCTGCGGGCGGCACGGGATCGGCATCGGCGCGTGCATGCAACGCCTCGATCACGTGGCACTGCCCTCCCGTGCCGTCGCAACGGCTGCGCAGCGACAGCAGTTCCTGCTCCAGCGTCGCCAGCTCGGCCATGCGCGTGCGCACGTGCGCCAGGTGCTCGTCCAGCGTGACGCAGGCGGCATGGCCGTCGGTGGTACTGCAGGCGTCCAATGCCAGCAGGCCGCGCACCTCCTGCAGCGACATGTCCATGGCGCGGCACAGCCGCACGAAGCGCATGCGGTGGACCTCCTCGTCGCTGTAGAGGCGGTAGCGGTTGTCCGCGCGGGTCTGCGCGGGCAGCAGGCCTTCCTTTTCGTAATAGCGGATGTTGGCCGGTGGCACGCCCGAGAGCCGGGCGGCATCACCGATACGGTGGCGGGGGCTTTGTCGCAGCATGGCTTGACCTTGGAGTGGCTTCAAGGTTTCCAATCATGGCATGAGCCAAAGCCATTCCTCCCATTCCGCGTCCCATTCCCATGGCCCGGGCGCGGCAAACCTGCCTCCTCCGCCCGCATCCGCATGCAGCGGCTGCGCCTGCAGCACATCGGCGGGCGACGGCCACGACCACGGCACCCTGCCCGGTTGGCCGCGCATCGCCGCGGCGCTGGCCCTGGCCACGGGCGCCGAGGCGGCGCACTGGATGCAGCAGGACTACGCCGGCATGGCCCTGGCCGTGGTGGCGATTGCACTGTCGGGCCTGGGCGTGTACCGGGTGGGCCTCAAAGACCTTGCGCGCCTGCGCCTGGGCATCCACGCGCTCATGGCCGTGGCGGTGACGGGCGCCTTACTCATCGGCCAGTGGCCCGAGGCAGCGATGGTCATGGCGCTGTACGTGGCGGCCGAGCGCATCGAGGACGGCGCCATGGACCGCGCGCGCCATGCCATACGCCAGCTGCTGCAACTGGCGCCCGCCACGGCCGACGTGCAGCAGCCGAATGGCAGCACCCTGAGCCTGCCCGTGGACCAGGTGCCGCTGCGTGCCACCGTGCGCATTGCCCCGGGCGCGCATGTGCCGCTGGACGGCACCGTCACCCACGGCAGCAGCAGCGTGAACCAGGCCCCCATCACCGGCGAGAGCCAACTGGCCGACAAGGCCGCCGGCGACCCGCTGTACGCGGGCAGCGTGAACCAGCAGGGCGAGCTGCTGATGCAGGTGAACACCCCGCCCGGCGACACGCTGATTGCGCGCATCGTGCGCGCGGTGGAGCAGGCGCAGGCCAGCAAGGCCCCCATCCAGCGCTTCGTGGACCGCTTTGCCGCCATCTACACGCCCGTCGTGTTCGCACTGGCCGTGCTGCTGGCGCTGCTGGCCCCCCCGCTGATGGGCTGGACCTGGACGCAGTCCACCTACCAGGCGCTGGCGCTGCTGGTCATCGCCTGCCCCTGCGCGCTGGTCATCTCCACGCCGGTCACGGTGGTCAGCGCGCTCACGGCCGCCGCGCGGCGCGGCATCCTCATCAAGGGCGGCAGCGCGCTGGAGGCCGCGCGCGGCCTGCGCGTGGTGGCGCTGGACAAGACCGGCACGCTGACCATCGGCAGCCCTGCCCTGGTGCAGTGGCGTGCCCTGAACGGCGCCGATGCCGACGCCGTGGCAGATGTGGCCTGGCAGCTGGCCAGCCGGTCTGAGCACCCGGTCTCGCGCGCCATCGCCGCCGGCCTGCCCGCGGCCACCCACAACGGCGTGCAGAACCTGCAGGCCCTGCCCGGTCGCGGCGTGCAGGCCGAGGTGGGCGGCCAGCGCTGGTGGCTGGGCAACCTGCGCCTGATGCGCGAACAAGGCCTGGCCGACGCTGCGCTCGAAGACGCCCTGGCCCAACAGGAGCGGCAGGGCCGCACCGTCACCTTGCTGGCCGACGCGCAAGCCGTGCGCGCGCTGTTCGCCGTGGCCGACCCGCTGCGCGGCCACGCGCGCCAGGCCATCGCCGAACTGCGCGCGCTGGGCGTGCACCCGGTGGTGTTGAGCGGCGACAACCCGGCCACCGCACAGGCCATCGCGGCCGAGGCGGGCATTACCGACGCGCAGGACGCGCTCGGCGGCCTGCTGCCGCAGGACAAGCTCGACACCCTGGCCGCGCTGCAGCGCACGCGCGGCCCCACCGCCATGGCGGGCGACGGCATCAACGATGCGCCCGCGCTGGCCCAGGCCGACGTGGGCTTCGCCATGGGCGGCGCACACAGCACCGGCATGGCCATGGAGACGGCCGACGTAGTACTCATGAACGACGACCTGCGCCGCATTCCCGACACCGTGCGGCTGGCACGCCGCGCACACGCCGTGCTGTGGCAGAACATCACCCTGGCGCTGGGCATCAAGGCCGCGTTCTTCACCCTGGCGCTGCTGGGCATGGCCAGCATGTGGATGGCCGTGGCAGCCGACATGGGCGTGAGCCTGCTGGTGGTGGCCAACGGGCTGCGCCTGCGCCGCGGTGCCTCTATCGCGGCGAAGGAGGCCGCATGACCATGACCCAATCACCACAAAGCCGCCAGCGCGCCGCCTACGACTACCTGCTGCAGCGCTGGCGCACCAGCGTGGATGCGCCCACCGAACAGCGTTGGCGCTACCTGGAGGCCGCCCATGTGGTGGGCCAGAACCGCCTGGGCCTGCACTGGCGCGCGCACTGGCAGATGCTGCGCTTTGCGCGCCAGTTGGGCGACGCGCCGGAGGCTCGGGGCCAATGGGCGCGGCTGGGCCTCACGCTGGTGGGCCACCTGGTGCGCCGGCTGCCGCAGGGCAACATCGGCCGTGCCAGCGTGCCCGCGCTGCGGCCCATGGTGCCCAGCGTGGCCGTGCGCGCATGCATCACCGAAGCCATGCAGGCCACCCAGCCCCCCGGCACGCCGGGTGCGCAAGAGATGAGTCCAATCGACCTCTAGCGCCCGCCTGACAAGCGCACACAGCTCATCTTTTAGGAGCATTACGCCACCCAGACCCGGGAATTTGACCCAGCGCAAGACACAGCGACCGATGCCGTGGTGCAATCGCGCCCCCGCCGGTCACCACGGCGACTGCCGATCCCGCCCATGTCCACCACCACCGCCAACGCCGCTCCCGCCATGGTCCCGCACACCCGCACCGAAGACGCCGTGGCGATTGGCGTCGGCGTGACGCTGATCTCCGTGGGCGTGGCCTTCCTCGCCAGCGCCGGGCTGCTCACCGGCGGCATGGCGGGGCTGGCCTTCGTGCTGCACTACGCCACGGGCATCGGCTTCGGCAAGCTGTTCTTCGCGCTCAACCTGCCGTTCTACTGGCTGGCGCTGCGCAAGCTGGGCCTGGCCTTCACGCTCAAGACCTTCGCGGCCGTGGCGCTGCTGTCGGTGCTGTCGGAGCTGCAGTCGCAGTTCCTGCAGATCAGCGAACTGCAGCCGCTGTATGCGGCCATCACCGGCGGGCTGATCATGGGTATGGGCTTTTTGGTGCTGTTCCGCCACCGCTGCAGCCTGGGGGGCGTGGGCATCATGGCGCTGTACCTGCAGGACCGCTTCGGCTGGCGCGCCGGCAAGGTGCAGATGGCCGTGGACTGCTGCATCGTGCTGGCGGCGCTGGTCACAGTGGAGCCGCTGCGCGTGCTGTGGTCGGTCATCGGCGCCGTGGCGCTCAACCTGGTGCTGGCCATGAACCACCGGCCAGGGCGCTACATGGCGGTCTGACGGCACGCGGCCGGACCATCGCCGGGCGCTCGCTCTGGCGGGAACTTCCTGCACCGCGCCGGTATCATTCGCTGCATGCGCCACGCCGTTGCCATGATCCTGGGTCTGCTGCTGGTCCTGCGGGGCCTGCTGGGCGACGCCATGGCCATGGGCGTTGCACCGGCCACGCCCGCGCAGCCCACCATCGCGGCAGCTGCTACCCACCACGCTATGGCAAGCGACACGCACGACCACGGTGGTCATGACGGCGACCATGCCAGCGCATCAGCACAGCCGCACTGCTGCGATACCGGCGGGGCGGTCCACGCGGAACACCCCGCCGGCTGTTCGGCCTGCGGCGCCTGCCATTCGGCCTTCTACGCGCCGGTCTGGGCGCCCGCCTTCCATGGACGGCACGACAGCAGGTTGCAACCGCACCCTGGCACCCACTTTGCCAGCGCCACGGCTGCGCAAGCCATCAAGCCACCCATCTCCTGAGCACTGACGCCCGAAGTGCGTCCGCAATCGGCTGCATGTCCCTCGACGGGGCCGCAGCCGAGTGTCGCGGACGCGGTTGTGTCATGTTTGACGGGAGACTCCCATGCGCTTCGCGCACCCCACCAGCCCTGCGGCCATGATGGCCCTGGCGGCCCTGGCCGGCATCGCACCGCCGACCTGGGCGCAGGTTGACAATGTTCCTGCCGCCCCATCGCAGACCGCCACCGCCGACTCGGCACAGGCCCCCAGTCTGCCCTTGCACCACCAGCCCCTGCCCCCCAGCGGCGATGTGGCCGAGGCCGACATCGGCTGGAAGGCCGCCAACACCGCCGTGGGCGCCTTTCCCGGTGGCCACTCCGACATCGTGCGTTGGGAAGCCGAGCAGGCACGCGCCGCGCCGCCCAGCCCTGGCATGCCCACCCCGAAACACCACTACGGAGGCCGGCCATGAGGCGCCCTCCGCTCGCCCTGGCTGCGCTGGCCGCTGCACTGGTGTTGGCCGGCTGCGCCAGCGTCGCCCCCGATGGGCTGCGCGGCGACGTGCAAAGCCATGTCCAGCCCCGCCTGCCCGACGGCGCGCAACTGCCCGCGCCCGATGCGCAAAGCCGCAGCGACGCGCAGGCCCAGATCACCGAATGGCTGCGCCTTCCCGTGGATGCGGACACCGCCGTGCGCGTGGCGCTCTTGAACAGCCCCGCGCTGCAGGCCCGCCTGGCCAATCTGGCCGCGCAGGATGCGCAGCGTGCACAGGCGCTGACCTTGTTCAACCCCACGCTGACGCTGGGGCGATTCACCAGCGGGCATGAGCGCGAGATCGAGCGCCAGCTCGGCTTCAGCCTGGTCAACGTGATCACCCTGCCCTGGCGCACGCGCTGGCAAGGCTGGCAGATGGAGCAGGCCACGCTGGCCGCTGCACAGGATGTGCTGCGCCTGGCCGCGGACACACGCCGCGCCTGGCTGCGCGCCGTGGCCGCCCGGCAGGTGCTGGCCGCGCGCGAACGCATGCACGAGGCGGCCGAGGCCGGCGGCGAGCTGGCGCGGCGCATGGCGCGCGTGGGCAACTTCAGCCGGCTGCAGCAGGCACGCGAAATCGCCATCACACAGGACGCGGCAGCACAGCTGGCCCGCGCGCGGCTGCATGCCGCGCTGGAGCGCGAGCAACTGGCGCGGCTGATGGGGCTGTGGGGTGCGCAGGCCGACTTCACGCTGCCGGATGCGCTACCCGCCTTGCCCGCGGCGGATGCACTGCGCAGCGGCGACGACGCCGAAGCCACGGCCCTGCGCGAGCGGCTGGACCTGCGCGCGCTGCGCCGCGACCTGGACACCACCGCCGACCGCAGCGGCTGGGCCGGTGTTGGATCCGTGTTCGGCGACATCGGCCTGAGCTACAGCCGCAACACTGCGACCGAGCGCGCCTCCGGCCACCGCGAGACCACACGCGGCTGGGAGGTAGAGCTGCCTCTGCCGCTGTTCGACTGGGGCGGAGCTGCCACGGGCCGCGCGCGGGCCGAGTTGCAGCACAGCGCCGCGCAACTGCAGGATGCCGCCATCCGCGCGCGCAGCGAGGCACGCAGCCACTGGCTGCGCTACCGCACCGCCTGGGACCTGGCGCACCAGCAGCAGGCCGAGGCTTTGCCGCTGGCGCGCTTCATGCAGGACGAGGCCGTGCTGCGCTACAACGGCATGTTCATCAGCGTGTGGGAGCTGCTGGCCGAGGCGCGCCGCGCCAGCCAGGCCGTGGCTGCCGCCACCGAGGCGCAGCGCGACTTCTGGCTCGCCCAGACCGACCTGCAACTGGCTCTCACGGGCACATCGCCCGGCGCGCCCACCGGCCTGCCGTCCGCTCCCACCACCCCCAACGCCCCTTCGGAAGGCCACTGACATGCAGCGCCGCCATTTCTTCTCCGGCGCCGCCACGGCCGTGGTCGCCGCCTCCGCCGCATCGGTGAGCCGCGTGGCCTTGGCCGCACTGCCCGAGGCGCCCTCGCAATCCTCTGCCGACACGGCCGCGCCGCTAACCCCGTCCAGCGGCCGGCCCTACCAGCCCGTGGTCACGCTCAACGGCTGGACGCTGCCATGGCGCATGAACGCCGGCGTCAAAGAATTCCACCTGGTGGCCGAGCCGGTAGTGCGCGAGATGGCGCCCGGCTTCATGGTCAACATGTGGGGCTACAACGGCCAGAGCCCGGGCCCGACCATCGAGGTGGTGGAAGGCGACCGCGTGCGCATCTTCGTCACCAACCGCCTGCCCGAGCACACCAGCGTGCACTGGCACGGCCAGCGCTTGCCGAGCGGCATGGACGGCGTGGCCGGGCTTACCCAGCCGCACATCCCCGCGGGCAAGACCTTCGTGTACGAGTTCACGGCGCGCCGCCCCGGCACCTTCATGTACCACCCGCATGCGGACGAAATGGTGCAGCTGGCCATGGGCATGATGGGCCTGTGGATCACGCACCCGAAGGCGCGCCACCCCCTGATCGCGGAGGTGCAACGCGACTACGCCTTCCTGCTCAGCGCCTACGACGTGGAGCCGGGCAGCCTCACGCCCAAGGTCAACACCATGACCGACTTCAACATCTGGACCTTCAACAGCCGGGTGTTCCCCGCCATCGACCCGCTGGTGGCACGGCAGGGCGACCGCGTGCGCATCCGCGTGGGCAACCTGACCATGACCAACCACCCCATCCACATCCATGGGCATGAGTTCGAGATCACGGGCACCGACGGCGGGCCGACCCCGAAGGCCGCACGCTGGCCCGAGGTGACCACCGACGTGGCCGTGGGCCAGATGCGGCAGCTGGAGTTCATCGCCGACGAGCCCGGCGACTGGGCGCTGCATTGCCACAAGAGCCACCACACCATGGGCGCCATGGGCCACGGCGTGCCCACCATGATCGGCGTGGACCATCGCGGCCTGGTCGGGAAGATCCAGAAGATCATTCCCGACTACATGGTCATGGGCGAGCGCGGCATGGCCGACATGGGCGCGATGGAAATGCCGCTGCCCGACAACACCTATCCCATGATGACCGGCACCGGCCCCTTCGGCCCGCTGGAGATGGGCGGCATGTTCACGACCCTGAAGGTCCGCCAGGGCCTGGCCGCCCAGGACTGGCGCGACCCGGGCTGGTACCGGCACCCGGCGGGCACGGTGGCGCACGAATGGGCCGGTGCGCCCTTGGACGCCGCAGCCCCGCGCCAGACCCCGCCCGGCCGGGCCCCCGGCGCCCCCAGCGTGCGCAAGCCGGGCGCTAGCCACGAACACCATTGAACCCTCGGAGAAACCCATGAAATCTATCAAATTCATAGCTGCTTGCGCTTTACTGGCGGGCGCTACAGCCAGTTTTAGCCATGAGAACATGCACAACAGCCACCCTGCCGTCGCCCCGCAGCAGCAGGAATGGGGGATTGCGGGAGAGGCCAAGGGCGCAAAGCGCACCATCACCTTGCACATGACGGACGACATGCGCTTTACCCCGTCGCACTTCACCGTCAAACAGGGCGAGACCGTGCGCCTGCGCGTGGAGAACCAGGGCCAGGTCATGCATGAGGTGGTGCTGGGCACACAGGGCACGTTGGACCAGCATGCGGCCATGATGCGCCAGTACCCCGACATGGAGCACGCCGAACCCCACATGGCACACGTGGCCCCGCGCGCCAAGGAAGATCTGGTCTGGCACTTCAACCGGCCCGGCCGCTTCGACTTCGCCTGCCTGATCCCCGGCCACTACGAAGCAGGCATGCGCGGCACCTTCACCGTCACGCCCTGAACAACACCACCACCCGCATCATCAGGAGTCCACCATGCGAATCACGCAACCCACCCGCCGCCAATGGATGACGGCCCTCGCCGCCGGCTTGGCCGGCGCTGCCCTGCCCGCCCTGGCCCGTGCCGCCGCCCCGCAGACTGCCGTGGAGGTCTGGAAAGACCCCAACTGCGGCTGCTGCAAGGATTGGGTGACCCACATGCAGGCCAACGGCTTCACGGTCACCGTGCACGAAACGGGCAACGCCGCCGTACGCGCCAAGCTCGGCCTGCCCACGCGCCTGGGCTCATGCCACACCGCGCTGGTGGGTGGTTATCTGCTCGAAGGCCATGTGCCCGCTGCCGATGTGCGCAAGCTGCTCAAGGACAAACCCAAGGCCCTGGGCCTCACCGTCCCGGGCATGCCGGTGGGCAGCCCCGGCATGGACGGGCCCGAGTACAACGGCCGCAAGGACCCGTACGACGTGCTGCTGGTCACCAAGAACCTGGTGAACAGCGACGTCTCCACGCGCGTATTCACCAGCTACCGTTGATGCACACCATGAAAGGCCACGCCATGCCATCGCACACCCTGCCTGCGCGCGCGCCGCGCATCGCCCTCGCACCCGTGGCCGCTCTGGCACTGCTGGGCCTGCCCGGCAGCTGGGCACATGCCCAGGGCTCGGACCACGACGCCCATCACACCGAAACGCCCGCCGCGTCCGGCGACAGCACGCAGGATCTCAGCGAGGGTGAAGTCACGCGTTGGGATGCACGCAGCGGCAAGATCACGCTGCGCCACGGCGAGCTCAAGAACCTTGCCATGCCGCCCATGACCATGGTGTTCACGTTGCGCGACCCGGCACAGGCGGCCACCTTCAAGCCCGGCGACAAGGTGCGCTTTCGGGCCGAACGGGTGAAGGGCGTATTCGTCGTCACCCATATCGAACCATTGCGCTGACGCCCCACGGACCGGGCGGCAGTTGCCCGGCCCCTTGCCGCACCAAGGAGCCCTCATGCATTCCCACAGCACGCCGCCCGCAGCTGCCCCACACGGGCAGCACCGGCACCACAGCCCCCACGTGCCCCGGCCATCGGCCGCTCCACCCGACCCACCACCCGCCGACACGGTCTACACCTGCCCCATGCACCCGCAGGTGCGACAGAGCGGCCCCGGCCACTGCCCCAAGTGCGGCATGGCGCTGGAGCCGGTACTGCCCAGCCTGGACGCGGCCGATGACAACCCCGCACTGCGCGACTTCTCGCGCCGCTTCTGGTGGACGCTGCCGCTCACCATGGTCGTCACCACGCTGGCCATGGCCGGGCACCGGCTGGGTTGGGTCGGCATGGCCACGCAAAGCGGGGTGGAGCTGGTGCTGACGCTGCCCATCGTGCTATGGGCCGGCGCGCCGTTCTTCGTACGCGACTGGCAGTCCGTGGTGCAGCGCAGCCCCAACATGTGGCCGGCTGGGGCGAGGCAGAGGTGCTGCGCCTGGCCGCCAGCCTGGACCAGGGCAGCGAGCATCCGCTAGCGGCGGCCATCGTCGCTGCGGCACGCCAGCAGGGGCTGGCGCTGGACGCGGCCGAGCAGTTCGACTCGGCCTCGGGCATCGGCGTGCGCGGCCGGATCGCGGGCCGCACCTTGGCGCTGGGTAACACGGTGCTGATGCAGCAGTCCAGCGTGAATACGGGACCGCTGGCGCAGACCGCTGAGGCACTGCGCGGCGAAGGCGCCAGCGTGATGTTCCTGGCCATAGATGGGCAACTGGCGGGCCTGCTGGCCGTCTCCGACCCCATCAAGGCCAGCACGCCCGACGCGCTGGCCGCCCTGCATGCGGCCGGCCTGCGCATCATCATGGCCACCGGCGATGGCCTGACCACGGCAGGTGCCGTGGGACGGCGCCTGGGCATCGACGAGGTGCACGGCGAGGTATTGCCCGCCGATAAGCTGGCCCTGGTCGAACGCCTGCAGGCCGAGGGACGCACCGTGGCCATGGCCGGCGACGGCATCAACGACGCACCCGCGCTCGCACGCGCCGACGTGGGCATCGCCATGGGCACGGACGTGGCCATGAACAGCGCGCAACTCACGCTGGTCAAGGGCGACCTGCGCGGCATCGCCACGGCGCGCGCGCTGTCGCAGGCCACGGTGGCCAACATGCGCCAAAACCTGGGCTTTGCCTTCGTCTACAACGCGCTGGGCGTGCCGCTGGCCGCCGGGCTGCTCTACCCGTTCACGGGCTGGCTGTGTCGCCGATGATCGCGGCGCTGGCCATGAGCCTGAGTTCGGCCTCGGTGATCACGAATGCCCTACGGCTGCGCCGCGCACGGCTTTGAGAGCACGCCGCAAGACGCGGGGACAGGTGCCGGTGCGGCACCATAATCGGCGCCCATGCAAGCTTGCTCCCTGCACAGCGCCTGCGGCGCCATCACCGACGTTGCCGGCATCGAGGTCGGCCACTTCACCGACCCACGCCGCCCCACCGGCTGCAGCGTGGTGATTGCGCGCGAGGGTGCCGTGGCAGGCGTGGATGTGCGCGGCGCCGCCCCCGGCACGCGCGAGACCGACCTGCTGGCCCCGGGCAACCTGGTGGAGCAGGTGCACGCCATCATGCTGGCGGGTGGCAGCGCCTGGGGGCTGGAGGCCGCCACGGGGGCCGTGCGCTGGCTGGAGGAGCACGGCGTAGGGCTGGACGTGGGCGTGGGCCGCCTGCCACTGGTGCCAGCGGCCGTGCTGTTCGACCTGCACGTGGGCGACATGAAGGTGCGTCCCGATGCGGCGGCCGGCTATGCGGCCTGCGCTGCCGCCACACGCGAGCCGCCAGCCGAGGGCAACGTAGGCGCCGGCGCTGGCGCCGTGGTGGGCAAGATGTTCGGCCTGCAGCACGCCATGAAGGGCGGCGTGGGCACAGCCTCGGTCACCGTCGCGGGCGTCACGGTGGGTGCGCTCATTGCCTGCAACGCCGTGGGCGACGTGGTCGACCCGGACACCGGGCGCCCACTGGCGGGCGCCCGCGCTGCCGACGGGCTGACGCTGCGCGATACACGGCACGCGCTGCTGCTCGGCGAGCCCCCTCATCCCCTGCTGGCCGGCAGCAACACCACGATCGGCGTGATCGCTACCGACGCGCGGCTGACCAAGGTTCAAGCTCAGCGACTGGCCGTTGCCGGCCATGACGGCCTGGCCCGCAGCATCAACCCCGTGCACACCATGAGCGACGGAGACACGCTGTTCACGCTGTCGACCGGCCACGTGCCGCACCACCCCGGCATGATGGTGTTGGCCACGATGGCGGGCGAGGCGGTGGCCCGCGCCACCGTGCGCGCCGTGCTCGCCGCGCGCACCCTGCGCACGGCCGAGGGCCTGGCACTTCCGTGCCATGCCGATCTGTCTGCCGGGAGCTAGCCATGGGACAGATGTCACGCCGCCTGCGCACGGCGCTGCTGTCGCTGCGCGACCTGTTGGTGTCTGCCGGGCCGCTGGCGCTACTGGGCGCGGGCCTGGTGCTACTGGCCTATTGGTGGCTCAACCCCACGCCGCCGCGCACGGTGACGCTGGCCACCGGCCCCGCGCAGAGCGCCTACGAGGCCTTCGGCCAGCGCTATCGTGACGCACTGGCGGCAAGCGGGATCAACGTGGTCTTGCTGCCCAGCGATGGTTCGTCATCCAACCTGCAGTTGCTGCGCGATGGCCACGCCGACCTCGCCTTCGTGCAAGGTGGCACGGGTGAGTTGCGTCCCGAGGACAGTGATGAGCTGGTCTCGCTGGGCAGCCTCTTTGTGGAGCCCATCTGGCTGTTCTACCGCGGCGATGTGGCGCGCCGCATCCACCGATCGGCCCGGCTGGAGGGGCTGCATCAGCTGCGCGGGCTGCGCGTGAACGTCGGCTCGCCCGGCAGCGGCGTACCAACGCTCATGGAGCGCCTGCTGGACGCCAACCACATTCCGCTGGATGCCCTGACGCTCACCCGTCTGGAGCAGACGCCCGCCACGGTGGCGTTCCTGGCGGGGCGGTTGGACGCCCTGGTGTTTGCCTCCGCCCCCGAGTCATTGATGGTGCAGATGCTGCTGCAAACGCCCGGCGTGCAGCTCATGCACTTCCCGCAGAACGAGGCCTACAGCCGCCGTTTTCCGTTCCTCACGCCGGTAGTGCTGCCACGCGGCGTGGTGGACCTGGCCGCCAACGTACCCCCGCGCGACGTACGGCTGGTGGCATCCACCACATCCCTGCTGGCGCGTGAAGGCACCCACCCCGCCCTGCTGCAATTATTTGCCCAGAGCGCGCAGGGCATCCATGGCAATGCGGGCTGGTTCAACCGTGCGCGCGAATTCCCCAGCACCCGGCACGCGGAACTGCCCATTGCCAAGGAGGGCGAGCGCGCCATCAACGAGCCGGCGCCGCTGATGCAGCGCTATCTGCCATTCTGGATCGCCAACCTCGTCGAGCGCATGTGGCTGGTACTGGGTATCTTGATTGCCATCA
This sequence comes from [Acidovorax] ebreus TPSY, assembly GCF_000022305.1. Lineage (NCBI taxonomy): Bacteria > Pseudomonadati > Pseudomonadota > Betaproteobacteria > Burkholderiales > Comamonadaceae > Diaphorobacter > [Acidovorax] ebreus. The sequence goes on along the minus strand of NC_011992.1, from coordinate 1,265,835 downwards.
TGCTGCCGCTGTGGCGCGTGGTGCCGCCGCTGTACCAGTTCCGCGTGCGCTCGCGCGTGTTCCGCTGGTATGGGCATCTGCGCGACATCGAAGACGACATGGAACGAGGAGAGGCCACCCCCGACGCGCTGCGCGAACGGCTGGACCGCATGGAGGCGCAGGTGGAAAAAGTGAGCGTGCCACTGTCCTATGCCGACGAGCTCTACGCCCTGCGCAACCACATCCAACTGGTGCGCCGGCGCCTGCCACGCGCGGCAGGCTGAACGGCAGTCCCCGCGACCGGCGGAGCGCCCTAGCGCAGCTTGGCCGGCTTGGTGCGCACGGCGCGCAAAGCGCGGTCCACCACCGGCTGGTCGGAAATCAGGCGGAATGCCCCGTCGGAGGACAGTTTGTCGATCATGCGCCGCGTCATGGACTGCGTGCTCGCGTCGGCTCCGGTGAACAAAAAAAGCGTGTTGTGCGGGCTGCACCAGGTGAGCTGGGTTCGTACCGCACCCTGGTTGGTGATGATTTCCACCCACTGGCCGATGCGCAATGCGGGCTGAGCCACTGCTCCGGCCATCGACGGGTCCGCCGCGGCGGCCGTATCGGAAGACAGCACATCGTCAGCGCGGGTTTCAGGGCTGACCTCTTCCGCCGGCGTGTCGCCGAAGACGCTCGCCGCTGCGTAGTTCAGCGCTTCACCCTGAAGCTGCGCTAAGCGCTGCGTCACTTCGGCAATACGCTCGATCGGGTGGTCAATGCTCTCCAGCCCACGCACCAACACCGGCACCATGTCGGCAATGGCCTGGCCCAGGCGCTCCGGGTCCGAGCGCAACTGCTCGGGCTGCGCGCAGCACAGCAGCAGCGGCACCAACGCCAGGTAGCCTCCGGGATCTCCGCCGGTTTCCTGGGGCTGGCTGCTTTGCGCCTGCGCCACCACATCCGCCCACGGGCCGGTCACGAAGGCCAGCAGGTCGGCCGGTACCTTGTCCGCATCGGGCAGGCGGCGGAAGTCGGCGGCAATCTTCTCGGCCAGCAATTCCCGCTGCTCCCGCTGGAGCAGTTCGCGCTGCTGCGCTTCATGGCGTTCAAGCTGGCGACGCTCCTGCGCGGTCCAGGCCTTTTCCAGCGCCTTGAGCACTTGGGCGAACGGTGCGGCATCCCGGATCTCGATGGAAGCCAGGTGGCCTACGGCTTCGTTCACCAGCCGCATGAAGCGGCTGAAGGCGGGCCCATCCTCGGCGTTGAATGCCAGGCTGCGCTGGGTCAACTCGTCCAGCAGGCGCCGGGCGGGGTGCTGCTCATCCGTGAAGAACCGCGTGTCGTGCTGCACCAACTCCTTCAGCGCGGGCTCCAGGCTTTGCACGGCACGCTGCATGGGGGGCAGCAGCCGCGAATCCTGCGCAATGTTGTCCATCATGCGGCTCACGACCTCATGCGCCGTCCGCGTGGGGGGTGCCGCCACCGGCGCATGTGCAGAGGTGCCGTTCCAGCCCGTCACCGGGACCGCAGCCCCTCCCGACAGACGACCCACGATGCGTTCCAGCTGCGCAATGTCTTCCATTGCTTCCACCGCGGCCGGCGTGACGTACGCGTTGGCCGGAGTAGCTGCCGTATAGCCGCCGCGTGCATCGTAGGCGAAAGGGTCACCACCACCGGCCAGCATCTGGCGCAGGATACCCACCGTCAGCAGCGCTTCTTCGGCCTGCGGCGCCAAGGCCACGTTGCCCGAGGCGCCTCCCCAGCCTGCCCCGTAACCTTGGCCATAGGCGCTCGCGGCACCATATTCGCTGGCCGGCGCACCATAGGCCGAGGGCGGCGCGTAGCCCACGCCCATCTGGGAACTGTGGGCATATCCACCACCATGCCCGCTGCGCACACCCGGGGCTCCCGCCACCGCGTAGCCCACGGGCTCGACGCCATGCTCGCGCAGGCTCTGGGCGGCGCGCTTATAGGCGCTTACCAGTTGCATGCCCAGCAGTTCGCGCATCTGGCTCATCCACAGCTGCCGCACTTCCCCACTTACACCGGTATCGCTCACCACTTGCTGCAGCGCGCGGATGTAGTTCTCAGGGCGAAAAGGGTTGCTCTCGGGTTGCACGCTGTGCAGGCCCTGCGCCGAACTGACGAGCGTGTTGAGTTCCGCCAGCGTTGCCTCTGTCGCCAGAGCGGCGATCTGCTGTGCCCGCGACAGCTCCACCTGGACCAGCACGTCGGCATCGTCCATGAGGGCGAGCTCGCCCAGGTCCATTCCGCCGGGCTGCCCGGCCCTCGTCTTCGCGGCCGAGGGGCCTTCGGCAAAAATCTCCAGCAAGGCCATGGGGTAGGCCTTGGGCAACGAAGCCTCGTGCTGCTTGAGCAGGCGCAAGGCATCGCTGATCTGGGTACGCTTGTGAAGGTCGCGGGTGGAGGACTCCTGCGCCGTGAGCGCTTCGCGCGTACCAGTCACCAGCGCCTCCATCAGTGCCTCGCTGTCCCTGACGGCGTTGACAACGCAGGCGCGAAAAACCGTACGGGCGCGGGACGCGGAAAGGGACATGGTGGGGACGGACGAAGAATGGGCGGCGGTCCGCCCGATGCTACTACCTGTAAGTGCTTATTTGAGGGCCTTGTAGCGCATACGCTTCGGTTTCGCACCCTCTTCACCCAATCGTTTTTTCTTATCAGCTTCGTATTCTTGGTAATTGCCGTCAAAGAATACCCATTGGCTGTCGCCCTCGGCTGCCAGGATGTGGGTCGCGATACGGTCGAGGAACCAACGATCGTGGCTGATGACCAGCACGGTGCCAGCGTACTCCAGCAACGCGTCTTCCAGCGCACGCAGGGTTTCCACGTCCAGGTCGTTGGACGGTTCGTCCAGCAGCAGCACATTGCCGCCCTGGATCAGCGTCTTGGCCAGGTGCAGGCGGCCGCGCTCGCCCCCGGACAGGTTGCCCACCTTCTTCTGCTGGTCCTGGCCGTTGAAGTTGAAGCGCCCGGCATAGGCGCGCGACGCCATTTGGAACTTGCCCACGTTGATGATGTCCAGCCCGCCGGAGATGTCCTCCCACACGGTCTTGTCATCGGCCAGTGCGTCGCGGTGCTGATCGACAAAGGCCATCTTCACGGTCTGACCGATTTCCACGGTACCGGAATCAGGTTGCTCCTTGCCCGCGATCAGCTTGAACAGGGTCGACTTGCCGGCACCGTTCGGGCCGATGATGCCGACGATGGCGCCGGCAGGGATGTTCATGCTCAGGTTGTCGATCAGCAGGCGGTCACCAAAGGCCTTGGAGACATTCTTGAATTCGATGACCTTAGAGCCCAGGCGATCCGCTACAGGAATGAAGATTTCCTGCGTTTCGTTGCGGCGCTGGTATTCGTAATCGCTCAGCTCTTCGAAGCGGGCAATACGCGCCTTGGACTTGGCCTGGCGGCCCTTGGCGTTCTGGCGCACCCACTCCAGTTCCTTCTTCAAAGCCTTGGCGCGAGCCTCCTCGCCTTTTTGCTCGGCTTCCAGACGGTTGCCCTTCTGGATCAGCCAGTCAGAATAATTGCCCTTGTAGGGGATGCCGTGGCCTCGGTCCAGTTCCAGAATCCACTCAGCGGCGTTGTCCAGGAAGTAGCGGTCGTGGGTGATCGCCACCACGGTACCGCTGAAGCGGTGCAGGAATTGCTCCAGCCAGTCCACGGATTCGGCGTCCAAGTGGTTGGTGGGTTCGTCCAGCAGCAGCATGTCGGGCTTGGACAGCAGCAGCTTGCACAGGGCCACGCGACGCTTTTCGCCACCCGATAGCTTGCCGATCACCGCATCCCACGCCGGCAGACGCAGCGCGTCGGCCGCAATTTCCAACTGGTGTTCGGAATCGGTACCGGCCGCGGCGATGATGGCCTCCAATTCACCCTGTTCTTTGGCCAGCGCGTCAAAGTCGGCATTCTCTTCCGCGTAAGCAGCGTATACCTCTTCCAGGCGAGCTTTGGCGTTGTTCACCTCGGCCATGGCTTCTTCCACGGCCTGGCGCACGGTGTGCTCGGGATTGAGTTGGGGTTCCTGGGGCAGGTAACCGATCGACAGCCCGGGCATGGGCAGTGCCTCGCCTTCGAATTCCTTGTCCACGCCCGCCATGATCTTGAGCAGAGAGGACTTGCCGGAGCCGTTCAGGCCCAGCACGCCGATCTTGGCGCCCGGAAAGAAGCTAAGGGAAATGTCCTTCAAGATCTGCCGCTTGGGCGGCACGGTCTTGGTGACGTGGTTCATCGAGAAAACGTATTGGGCCATGGATTTATTCAGGAAACGGGCAGAAGAAGGCGCCAAAATTTTTTGCGCACAAACGCGGATTATCGGCGCATGCGACAATAGACCCCGTCTTGGGCTCCAGTTGCCCACGGCATCAGCCTAGACAAGCTGGGGACGAAGGAAGAATTTTCCGGGCTCCCACCCTTGCAATCATCTGCCTAACAAACTGGCTCGGCGGCCCGTAAAGTCGCCTGCGACAGGCCGATACCCAGCGCCCCGGATGGGCGCATCCAATTACATGACATTTGAAGAACTGAAGCTGGCGCCGGCCATTTTGCGGGCCGTGCAAGAACAAGGCTACGACAACCCGACCCCTATCCAGGCCCAGGCCATCCCGGCCGTCCTCGCTGGACACGACCTCCTCGCCGGGGCACAGACCGGCACTGGCAAGACCGCCGCGTTCACGCTGCCCATGCTGCACCGCCTGGCCGAAGGCCAAGCCCCACGCAGCCAGTTTGGCGGCAAGGGTGTGCGCGCCCTGGTGCTCACGCCCACGCGGGAGCTGGCAGCGCAGGTCGAAGAATCCGTGCGCGGCTACGGCAAATACCTGGATCTGAACTCCACCGTGATCTTCGGCGGCGTCGGTATGAACCCCCAGATCGAACGCATCAAGCGCGGCGTGGACGTGCTGGTGGCCACCCCTGGCCGCCTGCTGGACCTGCAGCAGCAAGGCTTCATGGACCTGTCCACCGTCGAGATCCTGGTGCTGGACGAAGCCGACCGCATGCTCGACATGGGCTTCATCCACGACGTGAAGAAGGTGCTGGCGCTGCTGCCCCAGTCCAAGCAAAGCCTGCTGTTCTCGGCCACGTTCAGCGACGACATCCGTGAACTGGCCAACTCACTGCTCAAGAACCCGCAGAGCATCCAGGTCACCCCGCGCAACACCACGGTGCAACGCATCAGCCAGGTGATCCACCCCGTGGGGCGCGGCAAGAAAAAGCAGGTGCTGCTGCACATCATCCAGGAACACGACTGGAGCCAGGTGCTGGTGTTCACGCGCACCAAGTTCGGCGCCAACAACGTGGCCGAGTACCTGACCAAGAACGGCGTTTCGGCCATGGCGCTGCATGGCAACAAGAGCCAGAGCGCCCGCACCCAGGCGCTGGAGGGCTTCAAGACGGGCCAGATTCGCGCCCTGGTGGCTACCGACATCGCGGCACGCGGCATCGACATCGACGACCTGCCGCACGTCGTGAACTACGAAATCCCCAACGTGCCCGAGGACTACGTGCACCGCATCGGCCGCACGGGCCGCGCCGGCCGCGAGGGCCATGCCGTGAGCCTCGTCTGCATGGACGAGGAAGGTTTCATGATGGAGATTGAGCGCTTCACCAAGCAGGAAATCCCCGTGCAGGTGATCGACGGCTTTGGTCCGGACGAGGGAGAGAAGGCCGAACCCATCGCCATGGGCCGCCAGACCATCTGGGGCGGCGCGGGCAAGCCACCCAGCCGCGAAGTCATGCAGGCAGCGGCCAAGGCGGCACGCCAGGAGATGATGGAGCGCATCCGCACCAACAAGGCGGCCACTGGCGGCCAGCGCGGTTCGCGCCAAGGCGGCGGTGGCCAGGGCGAAGGCCAGCAGCGCGCCGGGGGCCAGAACGGCAGCGGGGGCCGCGGCGGCAACGCAGGCAATGCGGGCCGTCCTGCCGGCCCACGTGATCAGCAACGTCCGCAGAACACGGCCGGTGGCCGCCGCCGCGGCGGTCCGGCTGGTGCAGGCAATGGCGGGGGTAATGGCGGAAATCGCCGTTTCGACGACAGCCAGCCTCGCAGCGAGAACGCCCACCTGGGCACGCAGCTCGGCAACATTGGCATCGGCCCACGCCATGGCAGCGGCCGTGCCAGCCAGCCGGACCCCATGCGCACCAGCGTGGACAGCATGGCGGACCGCGGGCGTCGGGGCGGCTTCGGCCGTGGCAACGGCGGCGGCGGTGGTGGCCGCGGCCCACGCGGCGGCGGCTTCGGCCGCTGAGACCTTCACGACAACAGAAAGCCCGGCACAGCCGGGCTTTTTTCCATGGCCCCTGAGCCGACCACCCCGCCGCACGCGCAGGACATCAAAGCTGCCGGGTAACATCCGCCCCAGCACCACTTCCGCCACGCCCACCATGACGCCGAAGAATCTGCTCTCCCACACATACGCGCTGCCAATCGCCGCAATCGCAGCACGGCACCGCGCTACCGCGCTGCTGGGCGCATTCCTGCTGTCCGCCTGCTCCAGCACGCCCCTGCCTCCGTGGCCCGCGCAGTCCTCCCCCCCCACGCCCACTGGTCCGCAAACGTCCCGCGCCGTACCGCCGCCGCTGGGAACAGTGCAGCGTGGCGAAGTCGTGCCCAGCCCAGTCACGGTAACGCCCGTCGCCCCGGCCACCGAGCCGGCCTCCACCGCGCTCCCCTACAGCGCGGCTGTCGCGGCACGCTTTCCCGCGCCTTCCGTGCGGTACGAAACGCCGGGGCTCGCCGAGGGGCGCCAGGCTTTCACCACCAACGCTGAACTCACCCAATGGCTGCGTAATCTGGCCACGGCGCAGCGCGGCACGACCCGTGTGCAAATGCTGGACCTGGGGGTATCGCAGCGCGGCACACCCTTGCACGGCCTGGTGCTGACCCGCGCGGCTGGCACCAACGTGGCCGCGCTGGACGCCAGCCGCCGCCCCACGGTGCTGCTGCTTGGGCAGCAACATGGCGACGAACCCGCCGGCAGCGAGGCATTGCTCGTACTGGCGCGCGAACTGGCACAAGGGCTGCTGGAGCCCATGCTGGAGCGCATCAACGTGATCGTCGTTCCCCGCGCGAATCCCGACGGAGCCGAGGCCGGCACGCGGGCCACGTCCAACGGCATCGACATGAACCGGGACCACCTGCTTTTGCAGACTCCGGAGGCCCAGGCACTCGCCAAACTGGTGCGCAACTATCGCCCGATCGCCATTTTCGATGCGCATGAATACACCGTCACCGGACGGTTCCTCGAGAAATTCCATGCCATCCAACGCTACGACGTGCTGCTGCAGCACGCAACGACGGCTAACCTGCCGGAATTCATGACCAAGGCAGCTCTGGAATGGTTCCACCACCCCATGATCAGGGCCCTGGAAGCGGAAGGCCTGAGCCAGGAGTGGTACTACACCACCTCGACCCGCGCCGAAGACCTTCGCCTGTCCATGGGAGGGACGCAACCCGATACCGGCCGCAACGTGAATGGTCTGAAGAACGCCGTCAGCATGCTCGTGGAAACGCGCGGCGTGGGCATTGGCCGCGCCCACATCCAGCGGCGCGTGCACTCGCAGGTGACGGCCCTCACCAGTGCACTGCGCAGCACCGTGGACCGCGCCGCCGACTTGGAGCAGGTGCGCTCCTATGAAGCGCGGGATATTGCTTCCCGGGCATGCCGCGGCGAGATCGTGGTGGAAGCCACGCAAACCCCCGGCCAGCGCGACCTGGTCATGCTGGACCCACAGACCGGCGCAGACCGGACCCTGCGCGTGGATTGGAATTCCTCGCTGCAACTCAAGCCTGTCAAAAAACGCCACCGCCCCTGCGGCTATTGGTTGGCAAGCGGCGCAACGGATGCAGTGGAGCGCCTGAAGCTGCTGGGCATCCAGGTGATGCACGTCGCCGAAGCGGGCTCCGTACTGGCCGACATCTATGAGGAAACCAGCCGGGAGAGCTCCGAGCGAGAGGACGTGCGCGGAGCCATCCCTGGCGCCCGCCCGATCATCCGCGCCACCGTGACCCCCATGCGCAGCGCCATCGACGTGCCGGGAGGCAGCTATTACGTGTCTCTCAACCAGCCCTTGGCCAATCTGGCCGTGGCAGCGCTGGAGCCCGATACGCAGAACAGCTATTTCGCCAACCATGTCATCGGCCAGCTCGGCGATGTGGCACGGGTCATGGCACCTCCATCGCTGGTGTTTGAGGAGATGGACTGAAGAGCACGCCAGACTGCGGCCACTCTTTAAATGATAGCTGCTTGCGCTTGCTGGATAAGCGCTAAAGGCATATTTGGCATCATACACAGCACCCGCATGCCGTCTTCTATTTCATGGGCTGCGCAGGCTGGCGCGGAAGCGCTCCGGGCGCCTGTATGATCCTGCACTCCGAGCGCGCACATCACCGCGCGCACCGCATACCTGCATCATCTGCCCGTAGCTCAACCGGATAGAGCAATTGCCTTCTAAGCAATAGGTCGGGGGTTCGAGTCCCTCCGGGCAGGCCAAAACAGACCTCCACACAATCTCACGACCTTTTAGAGCCCGCATACTTCCTAGCGTTGCGGGTTTTTATTGTCTCAAGCCGTCTCACCGCGTACCGTGACATACCAACAAAAAGTTGGTACTTTTGCCGGCATCTCCACATACCGTATTGACCCAGCAGAAACTGCACAGGTCACAGGTCACAGGTCACAGGTCACAGGTCACAGGTCATGCCGCTAATGCGAATGCCTCAGCGGGGGTTCTCATGTTCAGCGCCTGGTGCGGGCGCCGGTGGTTGTAGAAATGGATCCAGTCCCCGATCAGGCGACTGGCATGCTGCAGCGAGTCGAAGCGATGCCGATGCACGCACTTGAGCGTGCGGATCACCCGCTCGACCAGACCGTTCTGCTCAGGGCTGTGCGGCGTGATGAATTCTTGACGCAGTCCGTAGCTTCCCAGGGCCGTGAAGCTGCGGCTGGTGAAGACCAACTCATTGTCCGAACGCAGCAGGAACGGCTCGGGTACTCGGCCCAGCGTGGCGAAGCGCGCGATCAGGGCCTGCTCCAGCGCTGACTCGGCCGTCTTCGATTTCCCGCTGCGCGACAGGTGCGCAAGCTCTACTGCCCAGCCTGATCGAGAGGCTCTGCCGCAGGCGTTGCGGCCTGGGACGCAGTGACGGTGTCTGGCCGCGCCAACAAACCCTGCCCACCATGCCACATAGCCTGACGCCACGGCGAATCGTGCTGGGGAGGTGGGTTCACCAGATCGGTGGGATACCAACTGCCCCGCGTGCGCTGCAGCAGTTCCGGCACCACCGCTTGGCCTTCTTGCAGGCGCACCAGGTCAGGCGCCCTCAACTCCTTGCCCACCACCAGCACACCCGCCTGCTGCGCCACATGCACCACGGCCGCCAGGTTTTCCACACAGGGGGCATGGCCCATGGTCCATCCATCGGCCAACAGCCAGTAACGCGACCGCTCCATGCCGTCCAGCCCTTCGATGGTTTCCTCATAGACCAGACACAGTGGACCATCCACACCCGGCCCTACGGGGGTCGCGCCTGCCCCGCCACCAGTCCCAGCCCTTGCTGAGCACACCCCACAGGCCCGTGGCTTCGCCTACCCAAGACATGGTCAGGCGACCTCTTGCACCAGCGCCTCGGCCAGACGGGCCTGCACGGACTGACGTTCGGCCAGGCGCTGGCGCAGGTTGGCGCACAGGCGGCGCAGGGCGGTGACGCGGGTGACGATGCGGGATTGTTCGGCGAGTGGGGGAAGCGCAAGCACGTACCGATCAAGCGCCTGTCCAACAAAGTGCTTGATCGTGGCCCCTGTGAAGTGTTTGTCTAGGTTCCCAGCTCTTGAATCTGACTCCAAAGCAATTGCGATTAATTCAACCGCAATGCCACCTCGTGGACGGACCCGGTGCAGCGCCTTTTGAAAGTACATCTCGCGATCGGGGTCACGCCATATTGCACAGCGCCCAGGATACCCGCCTTCACAAATAAGCAAATCTCCTGGCATCAATCGATACTCAGCAAGCTCGCTGGCCTCCAGGCTGATCAATGCCGTGCAGCAGCAGGTTGGTGACGCACAGCATGTGCGGGAGCTGCTTTTTCTCGACGCCGCGAATGCTGTTTTGCAGCACGGCTTCTTGGTCGGCGTTGTGCACCTGTTTGCGCAGGTGCTCGATGGCGCAGACGAGGAAGCCGCCGGTGCCGGTGGCGGGGTCCATCACGCTTTCGCCCAGCTGGGGGTTGGTCATGTCCACCATGAATTGGGTGACGGCGCGGGGGGTGTAGAACTCGCCCGCGTTGCCTGCGCTTTGCAGGTCGCGCAGGATCTTTTCGTACAGGTCGTTGAACTGGTGGCGTTCGGCCTGGCGGTTGAAGTCGATGGCGTTGAGCTTGTTGACCACCTGACGCAGTAGGTGGCCGCTTTTCATGTAGTTGTAGGCGTCTTCAAACACGCCGCGCACCACGTAGCCGCGCGGGTTGCGTTGTGGATCGGCGCTCAGGCCCTTGAGGGCGGGGAAGAGATCCTGGTCGATGAAGTCGAGCAACTCCTTGCCGGTGATCCCTTCCGCATTGGCCGCCCAGTTGCGCCAACGCAGAGGCTCGGCGATGGGGCTTTGGTAGTCGTCGCGGGTGAGTTCGAGTTCTTCTTCCAGCGCGTCAAACACCTTGAGGAACAGCAGCCAGGTGAGCTGGCTGATGCGCTGCGCGTCGCCATCCACGCCAGAGTCCTGGCGCATGATGTCTTGGATGGATTTGATGACGGGGGTGAGGTTGGACATGGAACGCGGGATTTACGCAAAAACAGGGTCTAGCGCTTATCTATCAAGCGCCAGCAGCTATCAAATCAGGAGTATTTGGCGGTACTCAGCGGCACACCGCTAGTGGGCCGGGTGCGTAGCGTACAGCGCTTGCTCCAGCGCCTGCAGTGCGCTGAGGTATTGGGGGCGGCCACCAAAGCTGCGCACCAGCTCGACAGGGCTGCCCAGATCGGTAAAGGGCTGGAGCTTGAAGACTTCGTTGCTCTCGATGGTGGCGATGCCTTCATCGGCGTATTTGTCGAGCAGGGCGTCGAGCACCTTGCGGGCCACGGGGCCGTATTGGGTGAAGACGTTGCGCTTTTGCACGCGGCGGGCGCGTTCGCGGCGGGTGAGCGGGGGCTGGTCATAGGCCACATGCAGCAGCAGATCAAATGGGTCGAGGTCTTTACCTACCTCGTCGGCCAAGGCCTCCAGCGGCACGCCCTGCCCTTCGAGCTCTTGCAGGAGCACGGCCTTGCGGTCGGCCTGCTGCCAGGCCTGCAGGAACTGGTCGAGCGAGTCGTATTGCTTGCGCAGGTTGATGCGGGTGTAGTCGCGCAGGCTTTCGGTGATGAGCTTGCCCTGGGCGTTGAGGTACTGCACGCGCTCGCGCGCCACGGACACGGTGACGTTGTTGCCGAGGACATATTTCTTGGGGCCGGCACCCGCACCACCGCCGCCCGCGAAGGGGCCAAGAGGGTTCAGGGGGTCAAGAGGGTCCAGAGGGTTTGCCGCACCGCCGGGCGTGCCTGCGTCGCCCGGAATGTCGCCTGGCATTGCCGGTTCGGGCGGCGCCACGGGCTGCCCGCTGCCCGGCTCGTAGATTTGCACGGGCTCGCCATCAAAGTCCTTGTCGGCAAACAGTTCAGTGGCGCGCTTGAAGTCGAGGATGGTGAACCAGGTCTTGCCCAGGTCTTCGCGCAGGCGGGTGCCACGGCCGATGATCTGCTTGAACAGCGTCATGGACTTGATGGTCTGGTCCAGCACGATGAGCTTGCAGGTCTGGGCATCCACCCCGGTGCTCATGAGCTTGGAGGTGGTGGCGATCACCGGGTAGGTTTTCTCGGGGTCGATGAAGTTGTCGAGTTCCAGCTTGCCTTCGATGTTGTCGCCGGTGATCTGCACCACATATTTGGGCTGGGTGGCGCACAGGTCGGCGTTGGCGTTGCTCAGCGCTTGGCGCATGCGCGCGGCGTGGTCGATGTCTTCGCAAAAGACGATGGTTTTGGCGTAGCGGTCGGTGGCCTTGAGGTATTCGGTGATCTTGGCGGCCACCACGGCGTCGCGCTGCTCCAGCACGAGCTTGCGGTTCATGTCGGCGCCGGTGTAGATGCGGTCTTCGATGGCGTGGCCGTGTTTGTCGGTCATGCCCGCCGTGGGGCGCCAGCCAAAGGTGTCTTTGTCCAGATCGACGCGGATGACCTTGTACGGCGCCAGGTAGCCGTCTTCGATGCCTTGCTTGAGGCTGTAGGTGTAGACGGGCTCGCCGAAGTAGTCGGTGTTGGAAACGTCCTTGGTTTCTTTGGGCGTGGCGGTGAGGCCGATCTGCGTGGCGCCGGCAAAGTAGGTGAGGATGTCGCGCCAAGCGGAGTCTTCGGCTGCACTGCCCCGGTGGCATTCGTCCACCACGATCAGGTCGAAAAAGTCGGGGCTGAACTGCTTGTAGATGTTGCGCTCTTCCTCGGTGCCGGTGACGGCCTGGTACAGCGACAAGTAAATCTCGTAGCTCTTGTCCACCAGCTTGGTAGTTTTGTTGACAGCCAAGTCCACGTCTTCGACCGACACCGCGCCCTGCGCATCGACACGCTCCACGCCCTTGGCGTTGGGGCTGAGCTTGGCCATGGCGCCCTTGAAGGGGCGAAAGTCGTTGACCATGGTCTGGTCGATGAGGATGTTGCGGTCGGCCAGGAACAAGATGCGCTTCTTGGCGCCGCTCTTCCACAGGCGCCAGATGATCTGGAAGGCGGTATAGGTCTTGCCGGTGCCGGTGGCCATGACCAGCAGCACGCGGTCTTGCCCTGCGGCGATGGCTTCGACAGCGCGGTTCACGGCGTTCAGCTGGTAGTAGCGCGGGGTCTTGTTGGGGGCGTAGTCAAAGCCGGCGATGCGGCTTTCTTCGGCGGACCAGCCCTTCCAGGCGCAGTAGCGACTCCACAGCTCGGCAGGTGACGGAAATTCCTCCAGAGTCAGGTTGCGCTCCAGCACACCATCGGCCAGCGTGGCATCACGGAACACGAAGCCATCGCCATTGCTGGCGAAACTGAACGGCACGCCCAGCAGCTCGGCATATTGGATGGCCTGCCCCATGCCTGCGCCCACGGCATGCTGGTTGTCCTTGGCCTCCACCACGGCCAGGGGGATGTTGGCCTTGAAGAACAGGGCGTAGTCGGCACGCAGCACGGTGCTTTTGTCGCGCTGGGCCTGCCTGCCGCGCACCACCACACGGCCCGCGCGCAACGGGTACTCCCGGTAGATCTGGTCCATGCCGTCCCAGCCCGCCTGCTCCATGGCCGGCCGGATGAACTTTTCGCAAATGTCGCTTTCGGAGAGTTTGGTTTTATCCATTCGGCAGTTCGCACCATCCCCAGTGCATGCAAAGGCGGCGTGTGGTTGTTACCGGATACTACCGCCCCTGCCCGAGACCACCGAAAGAATCACTACCATTAAAGCCGTCTCATAGCGTGTCCTAAGCGCCACAAAGGAGACGCACCGAAAAATGATGGTACTTTTCAAAATCGAAAGTACGAAACGTAGCGCCTGTGCGGCTTTCAAGGCGTTATGTGAACTCCTCCGGGCTTCGAGTGTGCCTCCGCATCCTGGAGAAGACGTCTCTCTGCGGCCGAAGTGCCACTGTCGGGCGGAAATGCGGGACGCCGTCCGACACTCTACAGCGCGTTGCGCGCTCTATGGTCTTGTTACCCCTTCACAGGAGAAGACCATGCTCAAGCGCCTCTTTGATCCCGCTGCCATGTATGCCCGCCGTCTCGAGACCAGCCTGAATGAAGCGCGAATGGCGGCATTCGAACACGAAAACGCTGCCGAACACCATGCTGCACTGGCACGGATGTACCGGCAGCGCATTGCACGGCTGGAAGCCGAGCTGGCTCCCGCAACTGCGGGTATACCTTCGCGGTTGATCCTCGACCCTGCGGGGCCCATTCCACGTGTGACACCGCTCAAGAAGCCTCGGGAGCCCCACCAACGCATGCCAGCTTATCTGCCTCAAGGGGCGGGAGGATAGTGTGCGGTGCGACTGTGCAGAGCAACCTTTGGTACCCCCGCCCCTTCCCAGGATTCACGCCATGACGCCCCACGACCCGACAGAACACCCGCTGCACACTGTGCCAGACGACTTACCGCGCCCGCCCGGTGATCTGCCACCGGCCCCACCACCGACCTCGCCACCGCGGCAGCCCAACGAGGAAATACCAGCCAACTTACCGGGTTAAACCACCTGCAGGCTCCACTAGCTTGGTTCTTGCATAGGGTCACCGGGCAGTTCGATGGGCGGCGTATTGTCGGGCGGATCAATGGGAATAGGTCGCGGCGGCACCTCGCCGGGATTTGGCGGGACGGGCGGGACCGGTTGAGGGGCGGGGGTTGCTGGCATGGGGCATCCTTTGTGCTAGTTGTAGTGCCTTTGCACTGTAAGCGCACGGTCATCCCACCCTTGAGGGCGGCGGCGTAAGCGGCAACGATGGTGTCCACCAAACCAGATAGGTGGACACCATGACCGAAGCCCAGAACAAGACCCGTCGGCGCCACAGCGCCGAGCTCAAGCAGCAGATCCTGGCCGAGTGCGCCCAGCCCGGTGCATCGGTGGCCAGCGTGGCGCTCTCGCACGGCATCAACGCCAACGTCGTGCACAAATGGCGCCGACTGGCCCATGCCCCCAGCACAGATATGCAAGTTCCCACCTTCGTGCCGGTGACGCTGCCTGCGCCCAGCTGTGCGCCGGCCCCAGACATCCGCATCGAGTTGCGCCGTGGCGCTACCAGCATCTCGCTGACCTGGCCGGTCTGCGCGGCCGAGCACTGCGCGGCCTGGATGCGGGACCTGCTCAAGTGATCCGCATCGACGCCCTGTGGCTGGCTACCGAGCCGCTGGACATGCGTGCCGGCACAGACACCGCGCTGGCCCGTGTGGTGGCCGTCTTCGGTGCTGCGCGTCCGCATCACGCCTACCTGTTTGCCAACCGGAGAGCCAGCCGCATGAAGGTGTTGGTGCACGACGGCATTGGGGTGTGGCTGGCGGCGCGGCGCCTGAACAGCGGCAAGTTCGTCTGGCCGCGTGACGGTGCGTTGACCACCACGCTCAGCCGCTCGCAGTTCGACGCTCTGGTGCTCGGGTTGCCTTGGCAGCGCCTGGGCGATGGTGGCCTCATCACCGTGCTCTGAATCTGATCGCTGACATGCGGCCTGCCAATCGGTGCATGTGCCAATGGCGTGGCGTTACCGGCGCTGGCACAGTCATGCCCATGGTCGTAGAGCCGCAATCCCTGGATAGTCTGAGTCCCGAGCAATTGCGCTCGGCGCTGCTGTCCATGCTGCAAGCCGCTGCTGCCAAGGACCAGGAGCTTGCCTTCAAGCAGACCCTCATCGACAAGCTCACGCACGAGAACGCGCTCTTGAAGCGCATGAAGTTCGCCGCCCAATCAGAGCGCTTCAGCCCTGAGCAGAAGAGCCTGCTCGACGACGAGATCGAAGCGGACCTGGCGGCCGTGGCCAGCGAGATCGACGCGCTGGCGCAGACGCAAGCACCGGCCACCCCCGAGAAGAGACAGGCCAAGCGGATGCCCTTGCCGGCGCACCTGCCACGCCGCGAGATCCGCCACGAACCCACGTCCACCACGTGCGCGTGTGGCTGCCAGATGAAACGCGTGGGCGAGGACGTGGCCGAGAAGCTGGACTATGTGCCCGGCGTCTTCAGTGTCGAGCGCCACATCCGCGGCAAGTGGGCCTGCGCCCGGTGCGAGACCATTCAACAAGCGCCGGTCGAGGCGCACGTCATCGACAAAGGTATCCCCACCACCGGCCTGCTGGCCCAGGTGCTGGTGGGCAAGTACGCCGATCACCTGCCGCTGTACCGGCAGGAGGCGATCTTCGGCCGCGCTGGCCTGGCCATCCCTCGCTCGACCCTGGCGCAGTGGGTGGGCACCTGCGGGGTGCGGCTGCAGCCGCTGGTCGATGCCCTGAAGACCGAGATCCTCAGCCACCGGGTGCTACACGCCGATGAGACGCCGGTGGCCATGCTCAAGCCCGGCGATGGCAAGACGCACCGCGCCTACCTCTGGGCCTATGCGCCGGGGGCCTTCGAGAGCATCAAGGCTGTGGTCTACGACTTCTGCGAATCCCGCTCGGGCGAACACCAGCGCGCCGAGGTGACGCGCATCCGTGGCGAGCATTCGCACCATGTCTGCCGTGCCGCAGTCACCGAGCATGTGGCATTGGTGGCACGCATCATCAAGGCAGTCGAGGAACTGCACGCCGCGAACTGTGCCGAGCGGCAATACCGCGAAGCCATCGAGCAAGCGGGCTACAGCAGCACGCACCTGCCTTCGCTGGCATTCCTGCCGCGTGGCGTGAACTACTTTGACACCAGCAGCCCGGACGGAGGATATGCGCCCGCGTGGCTGCGCGATGCCATTGAATACACGCGCACCAATCAAACGACAACCGACGCAGCCGAGCAGGCCGGCCACGTCGCCGCACGCCGCACGCGTGATGCTGCGGTGAAGGCTTTGGCGAAACCTGCTGACGTGGGCATCCTGGCCGATTGAGGCACGGGCGCGCATCCGTAAGGCGGCACTGCCCCTGCATGGTTCGCTGTGCAGGGGCGCTAGGGGGGTACGGCAAAAAGTCTAGAGCCCCTTCGACTGGATACCGCCGGTAATCGCACGCGCAGAAAAAAGCCCCCCTGTAGAAAGAATCAGCAAATGGCCGGAATCAAAGGACGTAGCGGAGGGCCGCGCCGCAATGCGGGAGGTGCCCGTCCTGGCGCTGGGAGGCCCCCAGGCAGCCGCAATCGTCCCCGGTTGATAGATAGCCTGCCCGAGACAAACGACCCGCTGCAATGGCTCAAAAACGCCATGAATCACCCCGCCTTACCGCTGCGCCTGCGCATGGCCTGCGCCGTGGCGCTGCTGCCCTACTGCCATGCAAAAGCGAAGTGAAAGACACCGCACCAATGAATCAGACTGCACTACTTGAAGCTGTGGCCGCTGCTGCGCTGGCGTGGAATCGCGCCCGGCTGACACGTATCGAGGTGGCCCGGCGTGTGCCTGATTGGCGACACCCACAGCATGCGATGGCATCGCGGACGCTGGACAATGCCCGCAAGGCCGAGGCCCAGGCAAAGGCCCGGCTGCGCAAAGCGTGCGCTGCTGCTGACCCGGCAAGCCTGACGCTTGATGTGGAGGTGTGCGAAGTTATCGAGGCGGTGACGCTGCCGCACTGGGAAGGGGCCGGTTGAAAGTCTGCATCCCCGAAAGTGGTGACCGACGGTACAGCGCGCCAGTGCTAACCGTCCAGAAAAAAGGCAATCGAAGCCCCCGCCGTGGGCCTTTTTGTTGCTGGGGCTGGGGATGGATTACCGAAATCGTCTTACATCCGCCCTTACATCGGTCGGAAAAGAAAAAACCCCGCTACCGTATTGATAGCAGGGTTTCCTTTGTTTACTTGGGGTGGCTGATGGGACTCGAACCCACGACGACAGGAATCACAATCCTGGACTCTACCAACTGAGCTACAGCCACCGTAGCCTTGAATTATAGCCTGATAAATCTACCCTCTGAGGTAACCGGCTTAGTTTTGTAGCTCTGCCTGGGCCACCGGTCGGGGGGCCTTGATCTGGACCTTGAAACGCTGCTTGAGCAAATCGTAATACGCTAGCGCCTCGGCCGACGCCCACGATTGCAAGTATTGCTCTCGCTCCATACGCGCACGAGCGTCGTCCACACCGTCCCGGGGAACGACGCGGTTGATTTTCACCACGGCATAGCCCTGCGCACCAAGGTCCACACCTGTCCAGGCCGGGAGTTGGTCCACATTGGCACGCAAGGCGGCATCCACCACGGAACGAGGCTGATCCTGCAGCCGGTCCCGCGACACCGTCAACGCAGCAGTCAACCCGGAGGCTGCATCCGGCGCGGCCTTCCAAGCGGTCAGTTTGGCTTGGCCTTCCTGCCGCGCAAGTTCAGCGGACTTCTCGGCGATATAGATCGCGCGCACCTGGTCGCGCGCCTTGTCCAGCGGCAGCGTCATGGCGGGCTGGTATGCCGTAACGCGGCCGGCTGCCAGCACACTTGTACCGATCTCGATGGCCTCGGTATTGCGCTTGTTCTGCAGCGAGTCCGACTGGAACAGCGCCTCCAGGAAGCGTGCGTTGGCAAGCGGCCCCGCGCCACCGGCAGCCGGAGTACGGGTAACCCCGTCGGCCGTCTGAATCTTGAGCTTAAGCTTGTCGGCGACGGGTTGCAGGCTGTCCGCCTGTTCATACACACCATTGGCAAACGCCTCGGCCACTTCTGCGAACTTGCGTTGGGCCTGCTGCTGCTTGAGTTCTGCCTCGAGCGAGGGGCGCAGCTCCTCGAAACTGGGCTGGCGCGGAGTCTTGATATCGGAAAGCAGGATGATGTGGAAGCCGAAATCGGTTTCCACTACGTCGCTGATCTCCCCCTTCTTCATGGAAAAAACGGCGTCTTCAAAGGGTTTGACCATGGCTCCCCGGCCAAAAAAACCGAGGTCACCGCCGGACGGTGCTGAGCCCGGGTCCTGCGACTCCTTTTTGGCAATCTCCGCGAAGCTGCCCGGCGCTTTGCGTACCTGCGCGAGCAGTTCCTCCGCCTTGGCCTTGGCCTGGGTGCGCGCATCCGCAGGGGCGTCCTTGCTGGCGTTGATCAGTATGTGACTTGCCCGGCGCTCCTCCTTGCCCGCGAGGCGATTCAGGTTTTCCTTGTAATAGGTGCGCAGGTCATCTTCGCTGAGCGTGATTCCCGCTTTCACGGCATCAAGGTCAAGCACCACATACTCCACTGACGCTTGTTCAGCCTGCTGGAATTTCGCAGGATGGGCGGTGTAATAGGCCTCCAGGTCGGCATCCGTCACCACGACCTTGGACACAAACGCCGAAGCATTGAAACGGGCGATCTGGATTTCACGGCGCTGGAACAGTGCATCCAGTGCCAAACGTGCTTCTGCCGGGCCGCTGAACGCCGACCCCATGACACCGCCCATGACCTGGTTGACCGACAGGTCCTGGCGGATGCGTGCTTCAAGCCCCTCAGGGGTGAGTCCCTGCGCACCAGCCAGAGCGCGATAGGCTTCGGCATCCAGCGTGCCGTCAGCTCGTTTCAACGCCGCTATCTGCGGAATGCTCTGCAGCTCGCGTGCCAACCGCGCATCGCTGGTCAGCATGTGCATGTCCTGCGCCGCGACTTGCAGCACGCGGTCACGCACCAGCCGCTCCAACGTGGCATAGCGTGCCTGCGGTGAATCCAGCAGCTTGGCGTCGATACCTGGCGACTGAGCGCGGATTCGATCACTCTCCATACGGTGAGCGTTGTCCCAGTCGGCTTGGGTGATGTCCTTGCCATCGACCCGCGCTACCACCGGGCTTCCTCCGCTGAAATAGTTGCTGTCGATACCCACGAGGATGAACGACGGGATGATCAGCAAGAACAACAAGAACATGACGATCTTGGAGTGCTTGCGGATGGATTCGAACATGGTCAATCTTTCAACAGCTGCAAAAGAAAAGGCGAACTTGCGTTCGCCTTTGAATGGGGTGGTGGGTGCTAACGGGGTCGAACCGCTGACCTACGCCTTGTAAGGGCGCCGCTCTACCAACTGAGCTAAGCACCCCCCATATTTCACAATCAGTTCAAAGCATCTTTCAGTGCTTTGCCTGGACGGAACTTTGGAACTTTAGCAGCCTTGATTTTAATGGTAGCGCCCGTGCGGGGATTACGACCAGTGCGCGCAGCGCGCTTGCCGACGGCGAATGTGCCGAAACCGACGAGCGACACCGTGCCGCCTTTCTTGAGAGTCTTCTTAACCGCTTCGATCGTGGACTCCAGTGCGCGCGCAGCTGCAGCCTTGGAGATATCAGCGTTGTTGGCGATGTGCTCAATCAATTCGGTTTTATTCACAAGAAGCCTCTCGGGAAAAGAGTGGATGAATGTCTTTATGCAAATCTGGCCTCCGCGCCCCCTGCAACGGAAGCGGTCCGAAAGGCAGAGGCGGAGGGAACTGAAGCAGCGTCAGAAATTGCTGTGTCAGATTAAAGCCATCGCACTGTAGGGTGTCAATAAGACGTACCGCGTGGGCGACAGCATGGGAGCGAATTCTAGTCGTATTTGATCCCCGTCCCGGATTCGAGCACCGCTTTTGTTTCGACCTTGCGCGCTAGGCGCATTCCTTATTGACAAGCACTTTCTCCCTGCGGTGCCGAGTTGCCGCCACCAGCCTTCTCCATGTGGGCACGGATTGCCTGCTATGTTATATATAGCAATGAACCCTTTTGACACAAGGCTCTCCCAGCAGTAGCAAGAAACTTAACGGACTCTCGCACGAATTTCTGGCAGTGCTTTTTGCAGGTAATAAACCATGGACCACACCGTCAGCACTGCGGCGACCCAGATCAGCCAGGTACCCCACACACCCGTGTCAATGACGCCAAACAACTGCCCGTCATACAACAGGAAAGGAATGGCAATCATCTGCACCGTGGTCTTGAGCTTGCCGATCATGTGCACGGCCACACTCTTGCTCGCCCCGATCTGCGCCATCCATTCCCGCAAGGCACTGATAGCGATTTCGCGGCCGATGATGATGAGTGCCACGAACACATCGGCACGTTGCATATGCACGAGTACCAATAGCGACGCACATACCAAGAACTTGTCAGCCACGGGATCCAGAAACGCCCCGAACGCGGAGGTCTGGTTGAGCTTGCGTGCAAGAAACCCATCGAGCCAATCGGTGGCCGCAAAAACGATGAACATCACCGTGGCGATGAGGTTGCGCATCGCAGGGTCCAGCGGCGCATAGAACACTCCCACGATCAAGGGTATCGCGACAATGCGCGTCCAAGTCATGATGGTGGGAATAGTGAAAAACATGGGTGCCAATTGTGGCACGCGCGGCAATGCCCTGGGCCGTCAACCGGGTCAGCGCAGCGCGCGATAGATCTCTTCAGCCAAGTCGTGAGATATGCCCTCGACCGTGGCGAGGTCGTCCACGCTGGCATCTGCCACGCCGCGCACGCCCCCAAAGCGCTGAAGCAGCCTTGCCCGTTTTTTAGGCCCCACACCGGGTATATCTTCCAATCGGCTGCCGCCTACGCGTACTTTTGCACGAGCGGCGCGCATTCCGGTGATGGCGAAGCGGTGGGCCTCGTCACGGATCTGCGCCACGAGCATCAGCGCAGCCGAGTCTCGCCCCAGATAGACTTTGTCGCGTCCATCCGCAAAGACCAGTTCTTCCAGCCCCACCTTGCGGCCCTCCCCCTTTTCGACACCAACGATGCGTGAGATATCCAGGCCCAGTTCCTGGAACACATCGCGCGCCATGCTTACTTGCCCCTTGCCACCGTCCACCAGCACCAGGTCCGGCAAGCGCGGGGCATTTGTCACCTCCGCTCCCCCTGCCTCACGCTGTGCTTCGGCAACCTTGCTGTAGCGACGCATGAGTACCTGACGCATAGCTGCATAGTCATCGCCCGGGGTAATGCCCTCGATTTTGAAACGGCGGTACTCGCCACTTTGCATTTTGTGGTGATGAAAAACCACGCAAGAAGCCTGGGTCGCCTCCCCTGCAGTGTGCGAAATGTCGAAACACTCGATGGTGAGGTCATCCAAGCTCTCTGCCTCCAGATCCAGCGCTTCCGCCAGGGCACGCGTGCGCGCCCGCTGGGAACCCTCCTCCGCCAGCAACCGTGCCAACTGGATCTGTGCGTTCTGCTCCGCCATTTCCAGCCAGATTCGCCGTTGTTCACGCGGCTGGTGGACGACTGTCGCTCGCACCCCCGTCTGCTGTGCCAGCACCCAAAGCAATGCGGGGTCGACTGGCTCGCTCGTAATCAGTGTCGGTGGCAACGGTACCCCCAGGTAGTGCTGCGCAATGAACGCAGCAAGGATCTGCGCCGGCACCGACTGCTCAAGTCCGCCAGCCTCCTCTACCATCAAGTTATCCGGGGCATCCTCGCGCGTTTCCAGTTGGAAGACACCTGTCGCTTCCTCTACGTGAACCGGAAAGTAAGGCCTGTCGCCAAGGTGCCGGCCACCGCGCACCATCGCCAGGTTGACGCAGGCACGGCCGCCAGCCACTTTAACGGCGAGTATGTCCACGTCCTTGTCCGATGCCGTCTCCACCGCTTGTTGGTGCAACACACGTGCGAGTGCCGTGATCTGGTTGCGGACCTCGGCCGCCTGTTCAAACTCCAGCTTCTCGGCATACGCGAGCATGCGTTCTTCCAGCGTTTGAAGCAGTTCCTGGGTTTCACCCAGCAGCATCGCCTCCGCACTGCGCACATCTGCGGCATAGGCCGTTGGGGAAATCAAACCCACACACGGAGCGGAGCAGCGTTTGATCTGGTACAGCAAGCAGGGACGCGTGCGATTCGCAAACACCGTGTCTTCACAAGTACGCAACCGAAAAACCTTCTGCAGTAGCTGAATGCTTTCTTTGACGGCCCATGCGCCAGGGTAAGGACCGAAGTATCGGTGACGTTTATCCACTGCCCCGCGGTAATACGCCATGCGCGGGTAGCACTGCCCCGGAGCATCCCCCGTACCGTCCTTTGCCGAGACACCGGTGATCTTGAGATAAGGGTAGCTCTTGTCGTCCCGAAAAAGAATGTTGTACTTCGGGCCCAGGGACTTGATGAGATTGTTTTCCAGCAGGAGCGCCTCGGCCTCGGAGCGCACCACCGTCGTTTCCAGCCGCGCAATTCTGCCCACCATATGGCCAATGCGCGTGCCTCCGTGCTGCTTGCTGAAGTAGCTGCTGACCCGCTTTTTCAGGTTGCGCGCCTTGCCGACATATAGCAAGACATTCTGTGCATCGAAGTAGCGGTACACCCCGGGCAAAGGTGGCAGCGCCGCCACCTGTGCCAGAAGCTCATCCGAATAGGTTGTGGTCATGACGCTATTGTGGGCACGCGTCGAAAGCCTCTTCTATACCGTGCGAGGGGAGCACTGCAACTCACGCCATGGTGTCCGACACAAAGATTTGTCGAGCACGTCAGTGAAGGTGACGCGGCCGGCGTCCGCCGCCATGCCCGCTGCCACCCGGACCTCGTGGCGGTTTACCAATTTCAAGCGAACTCACCAGCGCATCAAAACGTTGAGAGAAGAGCTTGTCAATCTCTGAGACAACGCCACCGAGCTCGGAGCCGTCGAAGTGCCGCTCCATCAGATTGACCACATCTTGCACAAGAAGGTCACGTTGTACTTGCATGATGGCGGCGGGAGTGGGCCCCACAAACAGCATCACGAAATCATCACGCGCCTCTTCGTCCTCGGGTGCCTCATCCTCATCGAACTCGGCATCGTAGAACGTCACCTCGATGGCTGCGCCCTGCTCAGCCAATTCATTGAGACTCATGCACATTTCATCCAGAGACTGGCGGAAGTCTTCGTCGCCACGCACCGTCCAGCACATCTGCAGGATGTGCTCCTTGGCATCGAACTGTATGCCCGGCTCCTCCTCATAGGCGCTCGAAGCTCCATCCGCGAGAGAACGCGCACCAGCGTACTTCCACAATGGCTTGAGTGCTTCCTGAAGCTGACTGAAGTCCACATCAGCACGCAATTGCACTTGACCATGGACGTGGATTTCAAAGGGAGCGTTGTAATGTGACATAGCGAATCCAGATGGTGCCCCGAGCCGGGGTCGAACCGGCACGCCCCTTCTCAGGAAGCGGCGGATTTTAAGTCCGCAGTGTCTACCAATTTCACCATCGGGGCGCCGGTCGGTATGCAAGCCATGAAGACAGAGTAGCGGTGCCGGCATTGTTGCGCAACACCACAGACGAACCGACTTCTTGCACCAGCACTTCGACCAATAAAAAAGGGAAGCCGTAGCTTCCCTTTCAAATTTTGGAGCGGGAAACGAGACGTTTACTAAGACCGTAAGCCGTTGTTTCCCAATCACTTTCTTCGCTGGCTTGACTAGCGAAGACCTTAATTGTAGCCTCATTTTTCACCCTCGGCAACAAGTTCGTCCAGAAACTTCCAGTAAGGTCCAAGGACACCTCCTCAGCGCATCGTCCCCACACCTCGTTCATCGCCGGCTACGGTGGTCTCGAACTCACCAATGATCACCTTTCCATATGCTTGGCTAGCTGCGTCGAAAGGCATTCGAGCACGTCACGCAAGTCCGCATAGAGGTCATGCCCGTTGGGCCGAGCCGAGCGCACCAGGCTCATCACCGAAACAGCGCGCTGACCGGCACGCAAGCTACCGACGAACAACTGGTTCGCCCTTTGAAGTGCCACTGGACGAATTTGCCTCTCGACGCGGTTGTTGTCTGGCGGCAGACGCCTGTCGTCGTTAGCGCCTCCCGGCGACCAAGGTTGGACTGCATGGCTCTCGCCGTGCCTGAGCTGTTCGGCACACCGGCTCGCTGCAGAAGCGACCACCCATACCCGTCTGCGCAAGTTGCGCGGGAAGAACCCATACGCTTGTCACTGGGACTGGATGCGCGATTCTTTATCGGTATATCAGGATACCTGGGAACGCATGACAGGCTCGGGATCAGTACGCCTGCCTTGGCATCTAGAAGCCACTGCGCGCCTATTGCGCCCTGTGAAACCGCAGGGGTATCACACCATGACAAATTGCTCTTGATGAGATTGCGGTAACGCATGACGCTGCCAGTGTGAGCGCCATTCTTCGTGTTGATCAGCGACAGGACCGATCAACCTACCACTCACGGATTCTTACACATTGAGCACATGGCGGCTACCACTGACTTGAGCTACTGAAAAGTGCTCAGGGCTCATGAAGAAGCGAGACTCGGGACTCGCTTCATCCACAGACAACTGCCCGGCCATGAGGTTGGCGCCAAAGGAGTCGGCCATGTAGTTCTCCTGGAAGGAGATGGGAGCATGAACCACAATGCACCAGCATCGAAGGTGTTCTATCGTCCGATCGAAGCCTCCCTCCGGTGGGCTGGGCTTCTGCGGTTTGAGCATGTCATCCTCACTTCGGTCTCGTCGTCAAGGAACCTGCCACAGTCGTTGGATTGCCCACGTTGGGGTGAGCTGAGGCTGTATACCGAACGCATCTACGATGGCATCCTCAATGCGGAACTTCCTTTCGGGAGGAACGGCATCACGACGCACGACACCGCGCTGATCGACTCCCCTGATCTCACTGTCCGTCACGTCGATCTGAAGCGTTGGATGCGCCAGCACTACCCCGAACAGCGCCCCGGCTTTCTCTTCTCGCGCAGCGAGCGCATCGCCCATCCCTCCATCTCTCTGGAAACCGGGCAGGCCATGCTGGTCGAGCGCTTGGCCCTCAAATCTGCCCTGGAGCAGTCCAAGCGCCAACTCCGCGAGCTGCAAGACAAGCACGACGCACTGCTCAAACAGTCCAAAATCATCCCGGCCTGCGCGCAGTACCCAATCAGTGATCGGGCCGAAGCCACCTACCTGAACATCATCGGCGGCATATTGGAGCTGATGCTCGGCCAATCGCCCTCGGGCACACCGTACTCCAGCTTCAAAACGCAAGAGGCTGTCGTAAGCGCATTGGTCGCCCATCACCACGGCGTCATGGGGATCGCCGAGCGGACGTTGAACGGCAAGTTCGCCACGGCCAGACGCCGGCTGCATAGCGCCACCCTCTGAGGATTGCCAGCTTGTATGTGCAGTCGCGGAGATTGCATTTGCAATGTCTTTCCGTAGCCATGTCTATTGAATAGAGGTCACGCCAACAAACGCCACTGAGCGTTCAGGAGTGACCATCGGGGACGGCAACCTCTGTGCAGAGGACATTCCCTTGCGCCTGGCGAGCTATGGCCTGATGGCCCCCGAGGATTTCATCGACGAAATGCGCGAGCGCATGGGCATGGAAGACGACGCCCCCACGGGCCGAGCCGTCATCCCCTCGACCGAACCTGCCGACGGCGGTGAGATCGAGATGCAAGTCGCGGTCGTCTGCATCGGTGCCTCCGGTAGCCCCAACGTGCCGGTCTTCAAGGTCAGGATCACCCAGGAGGAATACGACCTGGGTATCCACTACGACAAGGCCAGGGACCTGGCCGAAGAGGCCCGGTACGAAGGGCCGTTCATCTGCTTCGACGCCGCCGAATATGGCCCCATCCTGTCGGCCGCCCGCGAACTTGGCCTCGTTCCGCAGGTCGTCGTGGTCGATATGACCGACGGCCAGATCCACTCCATCCGCTGCGACAGCGGCGAGATCAAGGTCATCTGCTACGACACCAGCGACACTGACGAGTATTCGGCGGCGGTGGCGAACCGGCCGCTCGGCGAGAACGGGCAGTTCGTGCGCTGCTGGTCGCACACCCAACTGGCACGGGTCGATCCCGGCCTGAAGCTGGCTCGGGATTGATCGGGCGAAGCCCGATGCGTTTTCACAGGCCCCTTCGGGGGCCTTTTCCTTTGGAGGGAGGCTGCCGGGAAATCGGGCGCTGCCTGGTTCGCATTGTTTGCTGCCGCTCGTGGCCCGAGCGGCGATGGTGAGGGCTCGATGTTTCAGGACGACGCGCCATGTGCCCCTCTCCACCTTGGTTTCACCATCCCGAACGCCGTCTGCTGGCGGGTTTTCTCGGCCTGCTTTGGTCGGTGCTGGCTGGCGGCTGCGCGACGACGAGCGCGCCGGTCGCGCCCGACACCATCGAGGAAGTCTCGGCCGCACCCGTACCCGAGGCGCCCGAATACATCCCCGTTGTGCGCTACGGCCGCTACACCCTCGTGGAACTGGCACCGACAGCAGCGCAGCGCGACCTGCTGTTGCAGACCATCGACGTGTCGATGCCCGAGGATGCACGCGCTACGGTCGGCGACGGGCTACGGCATGTGCTCAAGCGCAGCGGTTACGGCTTGTGCCAGACGACGCACGCGGTGATCGAGCTGTACGCACTGCCGCTGCCGGCGGCCCACCTGCACCTCGGCCCCATGACCCTGCGGGATGCGCTGCTCACCCTGGCTGGTTCGGCCTGGGAACTGCACGCGGATGACCGCGCGCGGCAAATCTGCTTCGAGCGGCCCGGCGACAGCATGACCGCCGACAACGTACCCGCGCCGCCTGCCACCGAGGCGGTGCAGACGTTCCCGCTGGCGCCCGCGGCATCGGGAGGCCAGCCATGAACGCCCCGCAGCCCGCCCATCGTTCAACGGCCGCCGTGGTGGTGCAGAGCCTGATGTGGCTCTGGCTGATCGGCCTCAGTGTCCTCGTTGCCCTCGGCTACCAGACGATGAACGACCAGGCCGACCAGGAGCGCCTCGATTCCCGCCTGCAACGCCTCGAAGCGCAGGCAACAGGCCTGGCCGAGACCGTCGAGGCCATCCAGCAGCGTCCAGCCGTCGCCACGGCGGCAGACCTCAAAGACACCCGCCAAATCCTGGAAGCACGCGCGGCCCAGGTCGAGAAATCGCTGAGCGCCTATGCCTCCGCCGACGACCTTCAGGCACTGCGCGCCGAAGTCGAGCAAATCAAGGCGCGGCAGACCGCTGCGCGCGCCGCTGCACCCGCCCAGCCGCGCACCAGGAACAAGCCCACCGCCAAGCCCGAACCGACGCCGCTCCCGTTCCGCATCGTCGGTGCCGAACTGCGTGCCGGCGAGCGCAGCGTGTCCGTCGCGCCGAGCAATGGCGACTTCACGCCCGACCAGCTTCAGGTGCTGCTACCCGGCGATGCGGTCGGCCCGTGGCGCTTGCAGGCCGTCGAGGGCAGCACTGCGGTGTTCCAGGCCGGCGACCAGACCCGCCACGTGGCGATCCCCTGAACGGAGCACACCACATGAAGCCGTCGATCATCCTTTCCGCGCTTCTGCTGGCGTCCACCCAGTTGCCCGCGTGGGCGCAGCAATCCGCCACGGCTCCCGCCCGCAATGCGCAGAGTCAGGAACGCCCGCTGGTCGCCCGCATTCTGGACGACCGGGTGGCGAGCGACTGGGGCCTTCAACCTCAGGAGTGGGCGCGCTATCGCGAACTGATGGACGGTCCACTGGGCATCTATTCGCCCAACCTGGACCCGCTGTCGGCCCTGGGCATCGAGGCGCGTACCGAAGAGGAACGGCGACGCTACGCCGAGCTGCAGGTGCAGGTCGAAGCGCGCCGCGTGGAGAAACTGCTCGCTTATCAGCGGGCCTATGACGAGGCCTGGCAGCGCCTGAACCCCGGGATGCAGCGGGTGAACCTGCCGGACGACAAGCCGGTCGCCGGGGCCACGCGCGGCTCCGGCCGCACGGCAGTGTTCGTGAAAGATAACTGCGTGGCCTGCGGCCAGCTCGTGCAGCGCCTGCAATCCTCGGGCGCCGAATTCGACCTGTACATGGTCGGCAGCCGCCAGGACGACGCGCGCATCCGCGATTGGGCCAAGCGCGCGAACGTCGATCCGGCGCGCGTGCGCAGCGGCAGCATCACGCTCAACCACGACGGCGGCCGCTGGTTGACCTTGGGGGTACCCGGCGACCTGCCGGCGGTCGTGCGCGAGGTGAACGGCCAATGGCAGCGCCAGCCATAGCCGCCCCCCTGCGCACACTGGTGCTCGCCGCTGGCCTATGCGCCTGCGTCGCCCAAGCCCAGGAGGTTCCGCCACCGGCCTACCAGCTCGCCGCGCAGCGCGCAGGCATCCCCTCGACGGTGCTCTACGCCGTGGCCTTGCAGGAGAGTGGCATCCGCCGTAACGGACGCATCGTCCCGTGGCCGTGGTCCCTCAACGTCGCCGGCCAATCACGCCGCTATGCGACCCGCGCCGATGCCTGCGCGGGTTTGCAGCAGGCGATGCGCTCCACGCCGCACACGCGCATCGACGCGGGCCTGGGCCAGATCAACCTCGGCTACCACCAGCAGCGCTACGCCAGCGCCTGCGACCTGCTCGACCCGTACCGGAATCTCGCCATCGCTGCCGAGATCCTGCGCGAGCAACACGCCCCCGGCGAGGACTGGTTGCTGGCGATGGGCCGCTACCACCGCCCCGCGGGTGGCGAGCCCGCCGCCCGCTACCGGCGCAGCGTGTCGCGCCACCTCGCCCGGGTGCAGGGCGCACGCCCAACCGCCGCGGTTCTCGCCGCACGCAAGGAGACATCCCCATGACGACATCCCATCTGGCCTTGCGTGGCCTGCTCGTACTGCTGGCGGGTCTGCCGCTGGCCTCGCTTGCCGGCGAGCCGCTGATCGTGGTCGAAGACCGCGGCGGCGCGTCGGCGCTGCCGTACTACGAAGCCCTGAACCTCCAGCCGCGCACCAACGCACCGGCCCGGCCGCCGATCCCGACGCCCCAGGTTCCCGCCACGCCGGCGGACGAGGCCGCGATGCTGCCGGTGCGCAGCGCCAAGCTCACCCCCGGCACCGTCCCGCGGCGTGTCATCGAGGCTCCGGGTCTGCGGCCTTTCGTTGTCGTCGGCGACGACGAGGCATCTCGGGCCTGGCTGCGCAGCCAGGCAGCCGCGCTGCGCGAGCGCGGCGCGGTCGGTCTGGTGGTCAACGTCGAGACCGTGCAGGGCCTGGCGCGGCTGCGCACCCTGGTGCCCGGCGTACCCCTCGCGCCCATGTCCGGCGACGACCTGGCCGAGCGCCTGGGCCTGCGGCACTACCCGGTGCTGATCACAGCCACCGGCATCGAGCAATGAAGCCATGTCGGGGAAACAGCCGGTCGAGGTACTGCTTCGCCCAGCGGTGGAGCTATACACCGTTGCCGCATGCGCGGGCGCCGCGTTTCTGTCCCTGGTGGCCCCATGGTCGCTCGCGCTGAGCCCGTCCATGGGCGTCGGCAGCGCGCTGGCGTTCGGCGCCTACGGTGGCCTGCCGGGCGCATCGGCCGGTGCGCGCGTGCCGATCAACGTCCATGCCGACGAGTTCAACGAATTGATGGGCGACGAGTTCATCCCGCTGATCAACAAGGGCGGCGGTGCCGGCCTGCAAGTCACTGCGTACACGCAGACCCTGTCGGACATCGAGGCCCGCATCGGCAACCGCGCGAAGGCAGGCCAGGTGATCGGGAATTTCAACAACCTGTTCATGCTGCGCGTGCGCGAGACCGCGACCGCCGAACTGCTGACCCGGCAATTGCCGAAGGTCGAGGTCTATACGACCACCATCGTCAGCGGCGCGACCGACAGCTCGGACATTCGCGGGGCGACGGATTTCACGTCGAACACTCAGGACCGCATCAGCATGTCCAGCGTGCCGATGATCGAGCCGTCGCACGTCGTCGGCCTGCCGAAAGGCCAGTGCTTCGCGTTGCTGCAGGGCGGCCAGCTTTGGAAAGTGCGCATGCCGCTGCCGGCGCCGGACCCGGACGAAGTGATGCCGGCAGACTTGCAGCAACTGGCCGGGTACATGCGCCAGAGCTACAGCGAAGCGACGCAGTGGTGGGAGTTCACCAGTTCCCCCGCCTTGCAGGACACGGGCCTGCCCGACGACCTGCTGGATGACGCCGCTGCGGCCGAACCTCCCGCGGTGGCCATTGCCACCGACGAGGACACCGGCAACAAGGCCTCGCCATGAAGGACGCCGCCTCGACTGCACAACGGGAGCAGAACCAGCGCCAGGGCCTGATCGTCGGCACCATCACCTTGCCGTTCCGGCTGCTCGGGGTGCTGATCGGCTCGCTGCTGTTCTCGATCGTCGTGGAGTGCGTCGGCATGCACCTGTTCTGGAAGGACCAGGGCTGGCGGCACTCGCAGCAGATGTTGCAGTACGAACTGGGGCA
This sequence comes from [Acidovorax] ebreus TPSY, assembly GCF_000022305.1. NCBI lineage: Bacteria > Pseudomonadati > Pseudomonadota > Betaproteobacteria > Burkholderiales > Comamonadaceae > Diaphorobacter > [Acidovorax] ebreus. Next base: position 1,235,162 of record NC_011992.1, on the reverse strand, counting down.
CCTGTCCAGCCACTTCACGCGCAGCGTCGTCGTGCAGGAGCCGGGGCGCACCGCGCACGAACTGGTGGATACCGGCTACGAATGGGTATTCGTTCGCTCCGGGCTGCTGGAGCGCATGAGCCAGACCGCCGAGCGCGCCCGCGCGCCGAGCCACGGGAGGATCCAGGACGGGGGGCGCAACTTTCGCTACTACATCAGCCAGGTCTATGTCTGGACCGAGAACTACCTGATTGCCGCGGCCTTCACCACCCTCACGTTTCTGGTGCGCCTGCTGGTTCTGGTGCTCACGTTGCCGCTGATCTGCACCGCGGCGTTCGTCGGCCTGATCGACGGTCTTGTGCGGCGGGACGTGCGCCGGTTCGGCGCAGGCCGGGAATCCGGCTTCATCTACCACCGCGCGAAGGCGAGCCTGATGCCGCTGGCCGTGCTGCCGTGGGTCACGTACCTGGCCTTGCCGATCTCTGTGCATCCACTGCTGATCCTGCTGCCCAGCGCAGCCTTGCTGGGACTGGCCGTGAGCCTGACTGCGGGCAGCTTCAAAAAATACTTGTGATGACAGAGAAACCAGATCATTAGGCAACTCATTCAGTATTTCTTATTTATTGAATTTGCTGACCAAGGATTTTCTCGCGATACATATTGGCCAAATGGCGCGCCCTCATGCTCCACTGCTCTGTAATCTTTGGGAAATCTGTTGCGCCGCGCCCATCCATTCCTTGCAATGTAACGTAGCCCTGCCCATCCTGTCCGCGTACAAAAGCTATGTAGTTATATATTGAATCTCGAAATTCAGTGAGAGCATAAAAGAAGGCATCGCCAGCCGGAAGCGCACGAGATAAGTCAATGCGACCTTGGGCATATAAAAAATCATTGACACCCTTCATTCCCCATCCTACCCGATCCAACTCAATGTAAAGATTGTCCACGGCGTCATAATGCACAGATGGAATGTAACCACATGAAAAGTCCCATGTTTCGAGCCAGTCGAGAAAGTCAGACCTGAAATATGAAGGAACAATATTTTGAAGTGTGGCTATGGAATCCGCCATCTGCTGAGGCGTTAATGCGCTCCTGGCAACTTGAAATGCTGATGGGAAAATTCTCTTACAGACATCTTGTGGGATAAAACTAATATCAGAAATTTCACCCCAATAGACCACGTGAACCGGAAAAATCGATCCATCCAGCCTTTTGTGTTGAGTGCCATGGAACTGATGATGATTTATGCTGGTATGGCGATTTGCCGTTGTGAAAATCACATAACAACCAATCGGCTCAGGGAAGGAATCGGTCTTACTCAACTCAGCCGTAACGTCTGTAGAGTTTAGTTGATTAACAAATTTTGCCTGCCCAAACACTGAGTAGCCGCCAACGGCAGGAAAAATGTCAATGCCATGCTGCCTTTGCCCATTTCCGCCGTATCTTCTGAATTGCACGTCATACCTCATATTCCGCGCGACCCAGTCCCTCATGAGGTAGCAGCAAATTTCCTCAAAATCTTGATCAGTTCTAAAGGTCAGTCCTTGCATTTTTATCCTGGATCTTTGTAAGAGCGTTGATATTTTGCCACGCGGCCGGTGGAAATTCCCTTCTTGAATTCTGGCCTGACGACCACTCCCTGAGCGAACTGGACGCACGCTGCCAATCAAACCGATCAGCGCAGTTTCCTATTGTTTGCTGCCTGCAGTCACCCTGAACTCCACCATCGCACTATTCTGATCACACAGGAATGGCGCGATGTTGGCTCCGATCTGGCAGCGCGCCGCGCATCGCGGCGTGCCCATTTTTCTCGTGACGGCCCTGCTGCTGGGTCAGTCCCCGATGGCGTTGGCCGAGTCCCCCGCACAGCGCCAGGAGCTGGTCGCCGCGCTGCGCCAACTCGACGCGCTGGAGCGCACCGTCGCCGACAGCGCCGCGCGTGCCCCCATCCAGCCGGGCGAGCGCTACCACTTCGATTACCCGCGGTTGCTGGCTGACTTGGCGCGCGTGCGCGCCGGCATCCAGGCCCATCTCACACCGTCGCGTGCCCAGCCGCGCGACCCCTCCGAACTGGCCAGCGACTACCGCACCGAGCGGTCCGCTTCGCCATCGCCGACGACTACGGAAGCCAAGCCATGAACGGCGCCCAGGTCTCGGCATTTCAAGCCAACAGCGGCATCGCGCCTTCGGCGATGGCGACCGTCCTGGTCGGCGCCGTGTTCGCGGTGCTCCTCGTCTGGGGCGTCTGGGCCATCCGAACGGCCTACGTGGGGTGGTCCGAGAGCCGCCTCAACCAGCGCCAGTTCCTCGGCGTCTGCATCCGCTTCGTCGCGATGTACCTCGTCCTGAGCTTCTTCCTCCTCTCCTGACCTGAAAGGCACGACCATGCAAAACCGCATCCTCCATTCCCGCCTTGCCCAGCGCGCCGCTGTGGCACTGGGCTCCGCCGCGCTGCCCGCGCTGTCGTTCGCGCAAGGCTTGCCGCAGTTGGAAAACCCGACCCGCGGCACCGGCAACGGCATCATGGAAACGATCAGGAACTACGGCTACGACATCATCATGCTCGTAGCCCTCCTGGTCGTGGCGTCGATGTTCATCGGCGTCTGCTACCACGCCTACGGCACCTACGCGGAAATCCACACCGGCCGCAAGACCTGGGGCCAGTTTGGCCTCACCGTCGCGATCGGTGCCGTGCTGCTCGTGATCGGCATCTGGCTGCTCACCGAAGCCACCGGCATCCTGTAAGGCGAGGCCGGTATGTCCGAGCAGCAGCACGTCCGTGCGGACGGGACGGTCACGTTCCTTCCGCATCGGCTCAACCGCCACCCTGTTGTCGTGCGCGGCCTCACCGCCGACGAACTGTGGATCTGCTGCGGCCTGTCCGGCGCCGCCGGCCTGCTGGTCGGCGCGCCGCTGTCCTGGGTGTTCCGCACGATCGCCATCGCGCCGACGTTCGTCGTCCTGGGCGTGGCCCTGGGCGTCTTCATCGGCGGCGGCATCCTGCGCCGGCTCAAGCGCGGGCGCCCCGACACCTGGCTGTACCGGCAACTGCAATGGCGCATCGCCACGCGCCATCCACTGATGGCGGGATGGGTAGGCGGCCACGTGCTGATCTCGCGCTCCGGCTTCTGGTCCACCCGAAGGTCCGTTGCAAGGGGGGCACGATGAGCCGCTTCAAGAACGAGATCACCCACCTGCAGGCGCACATCAAGACGCTTCGCCTGGGTGCTGGTGCGCTGGTCATCGTCGCCCTGGTCATGGGCGGTGGCTGGTGGAGCGCGCCGCGCGACCTGACCATCCACGTCCCGCCCGACCTGCGCTCGGGCAGTACCCGCAAGTGGTGGGAAGTGCCGCCCGAATCGGTCTATGCGTTCACGTTCTACGTGTTCCAGACCCTCAACCGCTGGCCGACGAACGGCGAAGAGGACTATCCGCGCAACCTCCACACGCTCTCGCCGTACCTTACCCCGTCCTGCCAGGCCTTCCTGCGCGCGGACTACGACTACCGCCGTTCCACGGGCGAGCTGCGCCAGCGCGTGCGCGGGATTTATGAGATCCCCGGCCGCGGCTACGGCGACGACCCCACGGCGCGCGTGCGCGTGGTCTCCGACCGCGACTGGGTGGTGACGCTCGACATCACCGCCGACGAGTACTACGGCGCCGAGCAGGTCAAGCGCGCGCTCGTGCGCTACCCGGTGAAGGTCACGCGGGTGGACGTCGATCCCGCCCGCAACCCCTTCGGCCTGGCGCTGGACTGCTACGACGGCGCGCCCCAGCGCATCAGCGCACCGGAGCCGACTCGCCCGGCACCTGGCGGCCTGTCTCCGCAAGCGCCCCAAGGAGGAAACACCCCATGAAGCATCCTGTACTCGTGCTGCTGGGGCTGCTGGCCGTGGCCGCGGCACCCGTCTCCCATGCTGTGGAGATTCTGCGGTGGGAACGCATGCCGCTGGCGGTGCCGCTGAAGGTCGGCCAGGAGCGCATCGTGTTCATCGACCGGAACGTCCGCGTGGGCGTGCCCGCAGGCGTGGGCGAACGCCTGCGCGTGCAGAGCGCAGGTGGCGCGGTGTACCTGCGCGCCAGCGAGCCGATCGAGCCCACGCGGCTGCAATTGCAGGACGCCGACACGGGCGCGCTGATCCTGCTCGACATTGCGGCCGAGCCGCCCAAAGACGGCGAAGCCGAGCTGGAGCCGGTGCGCATCGTCGAGGGCAGCAGCACCCCTGCGCGCTACGGCGATCAGCCAGGCGGTGCCGATGAGGCCCCGGCACGCGCCCAGGACCAAGCAGGTACGCGGGCGACCCGGCGCGAAACCCCGGTTCCGGTCGTCCTGACGCGCTTCGCCGCGCAGAACCTCTACGCGCCGCTGCGCACTGTGGAGTCGCTGCCTGGCGTCATGCGGGTGAACCTGCGCCGTGACCTCGACCTCGGCACGCTGATGCCGACGCTGCCGGTGCGCGCGGTCGCGCTCGCGTCGTGGCGTCTGGAAGACCAGTGGGTCACGGCCGTGCGCCTGACCAACAGCAGCAGCGGCTGGGTCACGCTCGACCCGCGCGTGCTGCAAGGCGATTTCCTCACCGCCACCTTCCAGCACGAAGCGCTCGGACCGCGCGGGACGCCCGAGGACACGACCGTCCTGTACCTGGTGACGCGCGGGCACGGCCTCGCGCAATCGCTGCTGCCGGCGATCCACCGCTTCGACCCGGCCGTGCATCTGCCGCAGCGGGAAGCTGAAGCCGACGATGGCAAGGAGGCCCGCCATGCGCAGTAACGGCTTGCTCAAGTGGCTGATGATCCCGGTCGCCTTGCTGGTGCTGTTCGTTGCCATCCGGCTGTTCTCCGGTGGAAGCACGTCGGCACCGCCCGCCGCGGATGCTGGCTCCAAGCTCACGCCCGAGGAAATGAAGGCGTTGGGCATCGAAGGCGATACCCCGCGCGATACCGTGGCAACGCTCGTCGCCCAGGTGAAACAGTTGCGCACCGAGCTTCAGACCGCGCTGACCGACAACAAGTCGCAGCGCGAGGAAAACCAGCGGCTGCGCCAGCGGGAGAACTCCATTGATCAGCGCATCAATTCGGCCCTCGAATCCGAGCGCTCCAACCTGCGCCGCGACCAGGAACAGGCGGCCAGCGCGCGCCAGCAGACCGAGGGGCTGCTCGCCGACCTGCAGCGGCGCCTGGACAGCATTGGCGGGCGCGGCGGCGGTCACGCTGATCTGCCGGTGGGCCTGGGGCTGCGCGGCGGCGACGAGGCCGGCATGGAAGGCGGCATGCGCTGGGTCGAACCGGACGACGCGAAGAAGGCCGAGGGCCGCAATGGCAGTCGTGGCGCAGGCAGCGGCATGAGCTTCCCGACGAGCTTCGGCCCGGCACAAAGCACACTGGAAACCACCGCGGAAACCGTGGCGAACGCCGGCGCAGGTGCGGCAGGCGTCAAGAGCGCCAAGCCGGTCTATACCGTGCCGACCAACTCGACACTGATGGGCTCCGTGGCGATGACGGCGCTGATTGGGCGCGTGCCGATCGACGGGACGGTGAACGATCCGTACCCCTTCAAGGTGCTGGTCGGGCCGGACAATCTGACTGCCAACGGCATCGACATTCCCGACGTGGCCGGCGCGGTGTTCTCCGGAACCGCATCGGGCGACTGGACGCTCTCGTGCGTGCGCGGCCAGGTTCGCAGCATCACCTTCGTCTTCAACGACGGCACGATCCGCACGATTCCCGAAGACCGCGAAGGCAACCAGCAGAACAACCAGCAGCGCGACGGCCTGGGCTGGATCAGCGACCCGCACGGCATCCCGTGCGTCAGCGGCGAACGGCGCAGCAACGCCCAGCAGTACCTCGGGTCGCAAGCTCTGATCACCGCGGCCGGAGCCGGCGTGGCCTCGCTCATCGAGAGCGACAGCGGCCGCATGTCCTACGTCGGCTCGGACGGCGCCATCGGCACCGTGGGCATCAGCGGCAAGGAAGCAGTCGGCCAGATCCTCGCGGGCGGCGTCCGGGACATGTCGACCTGGGTCAACAAGCTCTACGGACAGGCTTTCGCCGCCGTCTATGTGCAGCCAGGCGCCAAGGTCGCCGTCCACCTCGAAAAGCCGCTGGCCATCGATCACGACCCCGAAGGCCGGCGCGTCGATCACCGTGCAGGAGAAAGCCATGCGCTCGAACTCGATTAAGGGCCTCGCGCTGGCCGCGGCCGTCGCCGTGCTCAGCGGTTGCGCCACCAGCAAGGAAGAACTGCTGACCCATAGCGACCGCACCATGATGGACATCTGGCAGCAGGAAACGGGTGGCGGCGGCAGTGGCACCGGCCAGGTCGCGCGCCGGCAGTTGCTCGACGCGCGCCAGAGCCTGCGCCGGCCGCTGACCGACGCCGATGTGCAGGCTGCGCCCGTCGAGCAGATGCGCTACACGCGCACGGCGCGCAACGAGGTTTATCGCCAGTTCCAGCGCCTGCCCAACCCCGATCTCGTCATGTATGTGTACCCGCACCTGGCGGGCACGGACCCCGTGCCGGTTCCGGGCTACACGACGGTCTTCCCCCTGTACCAGCGCGTGCAGTACGCCATGCCCGGTGAACGGCTGGAGGACTATTGATGCGCTGGGAACTTCCCTGGCCGAAGCTGGCCGCATCCGGCACCGGCGACGAAGAGAAGCCGGACGGCTGGCAGCGCCACGTCGAGGCCTTGCGCCAGGCCGGCGTCCCTGAACCCGGCGCAGCGGTCCAGGGCCGCAGGCCGGCGACGGTAGCCGACGAGCAGGCGCTGTACGACGTCGCGCCGTCGTTCGCGGAACTGCTGCCTTGGGTGGAGTTCTTGCCGCAGTCGAAGTCCATGCTGCTGGAGGATGGGCAGTCGGTCGCTGCCTTCTACGAGCTGGTGCCGCTGGGCACCGAGGGGCGGGAGCCCGGCTGGCTCGCGCATGCCCGCGATGCCTTGGAGAACGCGCTCCAGGACTCGTTCGATGAGCTGGACGAAAACCCCTGGGTACTCCAGCTCTATGCCCAGGACGAGCCCAGCTTCGACCAGTACATGCAGACCCTGCGCGACTACGTGCAGCCGCGTGCCCGCGGCACCGCTTTCACCGAGTTCTACTTGCGCTTCTTCGGCCACCACCTGCGCGCGGTCGCCAAGCCGGGCGGCCTGTTCGAGGACACGGTGGTCACGCGGCTGCGCTGGCGCGGCCAGACGCGGCGGGTGCGCATGGTGATCTATCGCCGTGCAACTGGGCAGGCAAGCCGCCGCGGCCAGACGCCCGAGCAGATGCTGAACATCGTCTGCGACCGCCTGTGCGGCGGCCTGGCGAACGCCGGCATCCAGGCACGGCGCATGGTCGCAGCCGACGTCCACGACTGGCTGCTGCGGTGGTTCAATCCGCGCCCGGCGATGCTTGGACCGAGTGCAGAGGACCGGGAGCGCTTCTACGCGCTGGCGCGCTACCCCGACAGCACCGAAGAAAGCGAGGCCGGCGAAATCGAGCTGGCGAGCGGGCGGGATTTCAGCCAGCGGCTGTTCTTCGGCCAGCCACGCTCCGACGTGGAGCACGGCACCTGGTATTTCGACGGCATGCCGCACCGCGTGCTGATCACCGACCGGCTGCGCATGCCGCCCGGCACCGGACACCTGACCGGCGAGACCCGCAAAGGGGATGCCATCAACACGCTGTTCGACCAGATGCCGGAAGACACCTTGCTGTGTCTCACGATGGTCGCCACGCCGCAGGATGTCCTGGAAGCGGATCTCAACCACCTGGCGAAGAAGGCCGTGGGCGAGACGCTGGCGTCGGAGCAGACGTTGAAGGACGTGCAGGAAGCCCGCTCCCTCATCGGCAGCGCACACAAGCTCTACCGGGGGACGCTGGCATTCTACCTGCGCGGACGCGACGAAGCGGAACTGGACCGGCGCGGCCTGGACCTGGCGAACGTGATGCTCAATGCTGGCTTGCAGCCGGTGCGCGAGGACGACGAGGTGGCGCCGCTCAACAGCTACTTGCGGTGGCTGCCATGCTGCTACAACCCCGGCCAGGATCGGCGCAAGTGGTACACCCAACTGATGTTCGCTCAGCACGCGGCGAACCTGTCGCCGGTGTGGGGCCGCGCTCAAGGTACGGGGCACCCGGGCATCACGATGTTCAACCGCGGTGGCGGGCCGATCACCTTCGACCCGCTCAGCCGCCTGGATCGGCAGATGAACGCCCATCTGTTCCTGTTCGGCCCCACCGGCTCCGGCAAGAGCGCCACGCTCAACAACCTCTTGAATCAGGTCACGGCCATCTACCGACCGCGGCTGTTCATCGTGGAGGCTGGCAACAGCTTCGGCCTGTTCAGCGACTTCGCACGCATGCTCGGGCTGACGGTAAACCGGGTCAAGCTGGCCCCAGGTTCGGGCATCAGCCTCGCGCCATTCGCAGACGCGCGTCGGCTGATCGAGACGCCCAGCGACGTGCAGACGCTCGACGCCGACGCGCTGGATGAAGACCTCCGCCCGCACTGGCCTGCATCGCTTCACCCGACGGGACGACCACCTTCTTCTGGACGGCCATCAGGCCGGCGGCGACCACGACGGCGCCCGCAATGAACAAGAGGCTGAACTTGTTGACCTTCATGAAAAAACTCCTTGAATGAGGTTGATGGGTTCACTGTAGGGCCTCCCATTGTTGGAAGGTCAAGCCCTTATTTCGCCCGTCACTTGGCGCTGCACGGCGGTGTGCCCATGCCCATTTCAGTTGCAAGTAATTCTCAACAAAGGTAGGATGTTAGGACGTTAATAGCGAGAGTCCAGGATCATGTCCCAGCAACCGAAAGTTCACGACACCAGCGATTTCCCCATCGTCCGCTTCGACGGCGCAAGCATCTACAACGGATACAGCAGCGCCTGGTGCGCGGAAATGGATGAACTCGTCGCCTGCGGAAAGCCCTTCGTGCTTATCTACGTCGCGGGAGGGCCAGAAGAGACTCTCGACGATCGCGCTCAGCGCGGCGTCTGGCTGAAGACTCACAAGGAGACGCTTGGCGGCACATTGCTCGCGCTCATCCACGTCGAACCGGATTCGGATAAGCGAGCCCAGTTGGAGGCCATGCTGCCAAAGCTCGTCCAGGCTTTCGGTACACCGCAGTCCACCCGGGCCACCCACGCCGATGCCGAGGCGCTGGCCCGGTATGTCCTGGCGGGTGGTCGCGTCGAAGATTCGATATGAACAGCACCGTCCGGTCGCTGTAGCGCACCAAGGGCCTATCCATGAGGACCGGCTACCGCGTGCTCTCCGGGAAACAACCCGCGTTCCGATCAACGGGGCCGGCGACCGGCTGCTCGATGGAAAGCGGCATTGCCAGCGCGGGAGTCGCGCTCGGATCAACCCGATTTCTCAAGTGCCGCAATCAGCGGAGCGACCACGTTCCGCACAGCCGCCGCAGCTGCTTCTCCATCCTGGCGCTCGATAGCATCCACGATCGCCTCATGGGTCGCGAGACCCGGCTCGGGCAGTTCCTTGTCCTTCAGCGCAGTCAGCGTGTTCATGCGGACCGAGTTCGCGAAGTAGCGGTACAGCTCAGCCAGCGCGCCGTTGCCGCACATCCCGGCGATCGCGCAGTGGAAAGCCGTATCGGCCTCGGCAAAGGCCGCGCTCGATGCGTGTTGCTCCTGCTCGCCGCGGGCCTTCAACAGTCGGCGCAGCAGCCCAACGTCCGCCTTGGACCGATGCACCGCGGCCAACCTGGCCGCCTCGGTTTCCAGCATGCAGCGCAACGCGAAGTGCTCTCGCAAGCCGGAACGCCCGACACGGCGCATGACCTCGGCCGGATCGATATTGGTTCGCACGTAGGTGCCATCACCCTGGCGGACTTCCAGGACCTGGCCGTGCGAGAGCACGCGAATGGCTTCCCGCACCGTGTTGCGGCCAACCTCCAGCATCTCGGCCAGTTCCTGCTCCCTGGGGATGCGCTCGCCGACCTTCCAGGCGCCTCCCTCGATCTGGCCGCGGATCAGCTCAATCGTCGAATCGACGAGCGAACGCCGCGGCGCCTGTGGGAGTGTGAAGCGGTTATTCATCGCGGTTCTCAAATGACGTAGAGACGGGAGCCCATCGGACCTCGATTGTAGCAACTCAGGCCTTATACATAGGATGATTCTATGTATTTGACAAAAGAGCAATTGCCGACGGCCTGTGCTTCGTTGCGCGCGACATGCGATTTTCCACCACGCCCGTGCGAGCGGGATTTTTTTCAACACCTTTTGGAGTATTTCGACCATGAACAACATGCAGCACGCCCTGTCATTCAGGCCCCTTCGTTCTTCAGACGGCTTGCGCTGCCGTCCGGTGCAGGCTTTGGGAGCGATATTCCTCGGGCTGGCTTCACTCGCCTATAGCGTCACGTCGCAGGCGGCAGATGAGCCAGAGAACGTGAAGGTGGTCCGGCAATACCTTGACGCCTGGAATGGCGGGCGAACCGACGCGATGGAAAAAGTGCTCGATTCCAACGTCGTCTATTTCAATACCAGCAATGAAGCGTCCCGCACTGGGCCTCAAGCCATTACCGAAGTCTCGCAGTTTCTGATGAAAATCCTGCCCGACCGAAAAATGAAAATCCGTTCGCAGCCGGTTGCCTCCGGCGATGGTGTGGCGATCGAGTGGGAATTCACCGCCACCAAGAACAGCAATGGCGGGACGTCGCCCTCCAGTTCGACCATCAGTTATTTCGGCGCGAGCTTCTTCCGTGTTTCGAACGGAAAGATTGTCTATGCCAGCGACTACTACAACCACAACACCATGCAGAAGCAGCTTCAGCAGTAACGTAAATCCGCAAACAGGAAATCACCGACATGTCCCGCTTCATCATGCACAAGCCCTCGGCGCCGCCAGCGCAGCGGTGAGGCAAGCGCTTTTCCTCAATCCAAGGTAATTGCGCTGGTGACTTGATGAATATCTGACACGCCGGTTATCGAGCCTTGTCTCGATGAAATAGAAATCCCGAATGAAACTACCAACCACGAAGCAGGAACTCCTTGACAAGGTTCGCGCCAGCCACCGAAAGCTCGGGGTAGAAGCTGCCACCATTCCCGCCAGCCACTACCGGCACACGGCCATGATCTGGCAGGAGCCGCGCCTGCATACCAACGCTGCGATGGTCCTGGTGGACGTCATCGTCTGGAACACGATGATCCTGCAGTTCGCGCATGATCGGACGCCTGGACCTTCGGCGTCCTTTTACTCGCCGAGTGCGATGGCGCAGCGGGCCGAGCGTCTTTCTGCCGGCTTCCAGCGCCGTTTCGCGGGCAGAGACCTTCGCGAGCTGGAAGCCATGCTCACGGAGGGACAGGACCGGGTGCTCGACTGCGTGGCGCACCATTCGAACGCCTCGCTTTTCGATCCCGCGTTGAGCCCGATGAAGACCCTCGGGCGCAAGATCCAGTTCTTCACCTCCACCGCCTACGACGACGCGCTGTCGAGGCTGCGCCAGTGGAAGCAGGTGCTGTAGCGGCCGAGGCGACCCACTGCGCGGAGCGCCTCTTGCACCGCTCCGATCAGACCGGAGCTGGCAGCGCCGGCTTTCGCGCGGCCTGCCACAGCAGCGGCACCAGGATCAGCGCCAGGGCCGGGAAGATCATCCAGTTGACCGCCTGCCAGCCCGAGCTGTGCAGGATCGATCCCGCGAGGAACGACACGGCCGCCGTGGCGGCGAAGACGAAGAAATCGTTCATGCCCTGCGCCTTGCTGCGCTCGGCCGGGGTGTGGCAATCGGTGACCATCGCCGTCGCGCCGATGAAGCTGAAGTTCCAGCCGATGCCCAGCAGCGCCAGCGAGCCCCAGAAGTGGGACAGGCCGAGCCCGCCCAGGGCCACCACCCCGGAGGCGGCGAGCAGCACCATGCCGACGGCGGTCACGCGCTCCTTGCCGTAGCGCACCATCAGTCGTCCTGTGAAAAAGCTCGGCCCGAACATCGCCAGCAGGTGCCACTGTATTCCTAGGGCGGCGTTGTCCACCGAATGCCCGTGGTTGACCATCGCCACCGGCGCGGCCGTCATCACGAACGCCATCACCCCATAGGACACCACGCCCGCAGCCACGGCCAGCAGATAGCGCGGCATCGCCAAGAGCTGCAGCACCGTCCGACCGCTATCGGCGACTGCTTCGGCCTGGGTCTGGCTCGGCGTGCGCAGCATCAGCAGGATCGGCAAGGCGATCAGCGGCAGCAGCGCCTGGCTGAGGAAGCTGCCAACGTAGGGCGTGCCCGCTACCGCATCGCGCGTGAAGATCACCAACTGCGGCCCGATGATGGCGCCCGCGAGACCGCCCACCATGACCCAGGAAATGGCCTTGGCCTTAAGCGCGTCCTCGGCGGTGACGGCGGCTGCGAAGCAGTAGCCCACAGCAGGAAATCGAACTATGAAACGAATAACCCCTTTCCTTCTGGTCGCAGTACTCGGGGGCACTGAAGCAGGCCAGCGTGTCTACTCATCGCGCATGAATTGCCTGACAACCTTTCAAATTTAGAGAAGATAAATTGAAGTTCTGACGGGAATTTCTCAGTAAAAGAATCCTATCTTTCTCGTCAACAGACTGAACGGCACCCCCTGAGTTTTTATGCATATATTCAAGATCGGCAAATTCTTTAATGATTCACCACAAAAAAGGCGGGAAGCCCATTGAGCGATCCCGCCATAGCAAAAAACTCAAACATGCTCACATCAGGAAACTTTACCCTGAAACGATCCCTTGAAATTTAAGCGCATAGTAATAATAAGATTTAGCCATTAGCCGAATCTTCCAAAGTTGGCGCACTGCTTGCTACGTTTTTAAGCGACTCCGCCATAGTGAAGTACGGAGACCACTGTTTTGCAAGTTGGTCAACCGTAAGTCCTGCGGAGATAATATAGGTTGCAGCTGCAATAACCTCTCCAGCAGATTCGCCTACCATATGAATACCCAGAATCCTTCCTGTCTCACGCTCGGATATCATCTTGATTATCCCTTTGTCGTGACGACTTACAATAGCACGTAGAACAAAGGAAACCGGAATTTCACGAACATCATAGGCAATTTGGGCCGCCTCAGCCTGCATAGGAGTCATGCCGACAGCAGCCATCTCGGGCGACGTGAAAATGACGCGGGGCAAGGCGGTGTAGTCTAGGGACCGAGGCTCGTTGCCCAGAGCATTGCTCGCGGCCACGGTCCCCTGCGCACTAGCGACATACACTAATTGAGCCATACCAGTGACATCGCCCGCTGCCCAGATGCGAGGATTTGAGGTTCGCAGATGTTCGTCCACAATTATTTCGCCTCGATCGCCCCTGGACACATTGACAGCATCCAAGTTGAGTCCTTCAGTTGCCGGACGGCGCCCCGTCGCTATGAGAATCTTATGGGCGAAAATTTGCTGAGTACGTCCTTCGGCGACGACAGTTGCAAGCACCCCGCTCTCGTGTGGTACGACGTTTGTCAGATTGGCGCCAGTATGGAACATGATGCCCTCCGCTGACAGCGCCTGCTCCAGTGCCGCAGAAATCGCGGGATCCTCGAACGGTGCAATTCGAGGAGCTATCTCGACCACTTCAACCTTGCTGCCCAGTCGAGCGAACAATTGACCTTGCTCCAGACCGATCGCATTGCCGCCGACGACCAGCATGGACTCAGGCACCTGCTCAAGGGACATGGCCGAGCCGGAAGTGAGAAAGTCCACCTCACTGAGGCCAGGAATGGAAGGAATGAATGGCGCTGCCCCACTGGCGATCAGTACCTGCTTGGCGTACACCAGGTTTGTGTTTCCGTCTGAGTCCGCGACGACGAGCGCTACGATATCTGGCTCATCTGACGCTACAAAGGTCGCCTTGCCGCGAAATACCGCAATACCTGCATCCTTGGGTGCTTGTACATGGAAAGACTGCCGGAAGTGCCCGATCATTTGATCTTTATCTCTGACAAGCAAAGACAAGTCGACAGGCCCGGCCGAGGTCGCTATACCTGGGAACTTCCCATGCGCAGCAGACATGCGAGCAGAAGCCGCCGCAAGCAACGTCTTTGAAGGAACGCATCCTACATTGAGACAGGTCCCTCCTGCCAACCCCTGTTCGATCATGGCGACTGTTTTGTCGAGCCTACGTGCTTCGTTCGCTGCGGCTCTAGCCGCCGAACCGGAACCTATCGTGACTAGATCATAGATGACGGAGGGCTGTTGTGCGGAAGCCGCTGTTGTCGTGTTCATAAAAGAAGCCTCAAGGAAATTGCAAAGAAAGAGACAGATCGGTCTCCTTGAGGGATTGTAGACAACCCTGTCTCCTTGTGTCAACATGTCGCGTATGAATCCTCACAACGATGAATAACATCATGGACAAAAAAGAACAGTTAGTCGCAACTGCCTTTAACCTTTTTTATAAGTACGGCATTCATGCTGTTGGCATCAATCGGGTACTTGAAGAGTCCGGCATTGCCAAGAAAACGCTATATAACCATTTCTCCAGCAAGGAAGATCTAATTGCTGCGACCGTCGAATATTGTGATCAGCAGTATTTCTCTTGGCTCGATTTGCGTTTGCACGAAGCGACGCCAGGTAGGGACGCCTTGTATGCCATGCTTGATGCTTTTGACGATCTGTTTCAGGGTCTCGATCAATCCAAGCCACTTTTCTTGGGTTGTTATTTCATTAATGTCAGCGCCGAATTCAGCAATCCGGATCATGATATACATAAGCTTTGCGCCCGAAACAAAGAGGCTATGCTGCGATGGATCACACACCACACTTCACTTGTCATAACGTCCAGAGAATCGATAGTTCAAATCTCTGAAACAATTGCTATGTTGCTTGAAGGGGCGATTATTCAGGCTCACGTTCTTGGAGATCTGCACGCTGCTCGCAAAGCCAAAGCCGTGGTTAAACTGCTTCTTGATAAATCTAACTAACTAACTAACTAACTAAATTCATCTGTCCATACAACTCTTTGACCATCAATAAAGGTGGAACGGCAAAGTAGCTTTCCGAAGTTTCAGCAGTGGAGACAAGTCGTGTAGTGCCGGAACGGGCCACTTATCGGCTTCCAGTCCTCGATCAATGCCCCAAGTCAAGTCAGTTGCAACCGTACCGCCCCTGCCACAGCAGCGGCACCAAGATCAGCGCCAAGGCCGGGAAGATCATCCAGTTGACCGCTTGCCAGCCCGAGCTGTGCAGGATCGACCCCGCGAGGAACGACACGGCCGCCGTGGCGGCGAAGACGAAGAAGTCGTTCATGCCCTGCGCCTTGCCCCGCTCGGCCGGGGTGTGGCAGTCGGTGACCATCGCCGTGGCGCCGATGAAACTCAAATTCCAGCCGATGCCCAACAGCGCCAGCGAGCCCCAGAAGTGGGACAGGCCGAGCCCGCCCAGGGCCACCACCCCGGAGGCGGCGAGCAGCACCATGCCGACGGCGGTCACGCGCTCCTTGCCGTAGCGCACCATCAGTCGCCCGGTGAAGAAGCTCGGCCCGAACATCGCCAGCAGGTGCCACTGTATTCCTAGGGCGGCGTTGTCCACCGAATGCCCGTGGTTGACCATCGCCACCGGCGCGGCCGTCATCACGAACGCCATCACCCCATAGGACACCACGCCCGCAGCCACGGCCAGCAGATAGCGCGGCATCGCCAAGAGCTGCAGCACCGTCCGACCGCTATCGGCGACTGCTTCGGCCTGGGTCTGGCTCGGCGTGCGCAGCATCAGCAGGATCGGCAAGGCGATCAGCGGCAGCAGCGCCTGGCTGAGGAAGCTGCCAACGTAGGGCGTGCCCGCTACCGCATCGCGCGTGAAGATCACCAACTGCGGCCCGATGATGGCGCCCGCGAGACCGCCCACCATGACCCAGGAAATGGCCTTGGCCTTAAGCGCGTCCTCGGCGGTGTCGGCGGCTGCGAAGCGGTAGCTCTGCACATACGCGCCGTAGAAGCCCGCCAGGAAGGTGCCGGCGCAGAAGATCCAGAACGAGGCCAGCATGATGCCCAACGCGGCGATCAGGCCCGAGGCCACGCCGAAGCCGACCCCCACCACGTATCCGTTGCGGCGGCCATGGTGCCGCATGATGAAGGCGGCAGGCAAGGTGCCGATGGCAAGACCCAGGCCGAACAGACTCACGGGCAAGGTGATCCAGGCCGAATTCTTGGCAAGCTGCTGGCCGACCAGCCCACCCAGCGACATCACGATGGGCGCGCTGGCGCCGCCGAGCGCCTGCGCGGCGGTGAGAACGCCGATGTTTCGGCGCGTGATGCTCTGGTCGGTCATGGGCGTCTTTCTTATTCGTTTGTCTGGCCGGAAATATTACACGCATGAATATATATTCAGTTATATGGACATGCGATGCTCACGAACCATCGCGAGCCGGTCCATCCTCGGAAGCCCCGGCGGAAGCAGCACCGTGCAG
Organism: [Acidovorax] ebreus TPSY; assembly: GCF_000022305.1. NCBI lineage: Bacteria > Pseudomonadati > Pseudomonadota > Betaproteobacteria > Burkholderiales > Comamonadaceae > Diaphorobacter > [Acidovorax] ebreus. The sequence goes on along the minus strand of NC_011992.1, from coordinate 1,218,804 downwards.
GGCCAATGCGAGCAGGTGCTCTTTCACCTGGATCAGTTGCTCCATGCGTTCCTCAACACAGGCGAGATGGCCTTGGACAGCCTGCCTTAGCAGCTCAGGTTCCAGGAACCCCTCATGTGCCCAACCCAGTAGGCGGCGCACGTCATCCAGGCCGATTCCCGAGGCACGGTAGTTGCGAATCAGGTGAAGCCGTTCGACATGGGCCGGGCCATAGCGCCGATAGTTGTTGCGTGACCGCTCCGGGGCTTGCAACAGGCCCTCCCGCTCGTAGAACCGAATGTTCTCCGGGGGGGTGCCCGTCAAGCGCGCAAGTTCACCGATCCTCATCCGGTTCTCCGTGCGCAACGATGGGGAACGCCGCCGTTGCGCATAGCCCTTATCCCGGCGACCGGGCGGATGGTTGCCCGGTGGCGCCCGATTGCACCGTGTGCTCAGTCCAGCCGCCACCCAGCGCCTTGTAGAGGTGGATGAGGTTGTTCAGCCGCGTCAGGCGCGTGCGCACCAGGGTCTGCTGCGCACCGTACTGTGTGCGTTGCGCATCGAGCAAGGTGAGGTTGTCGTCCACGCCTTCCTGGAAGCGTTGCTCGGCTAGTTGGTAGGCTTTCTGGCTAGCCGCTACCAGGAGCTGCTCCGAGCGGATCTGCTCATCAAGCGTGCGCTTGCCCGCCAAGCCGTCAGCCACCTCAGCAAAGGCCGCCTGGATAGACTTCTCGTAGTTGGCGATTTCGATCCTCTTTTGTACCTGTGCCACGTCCAGATTGGCTCGCAACGCGCCGCCGCGGAAGATGGGCAGCGTGATCTGCGGCAGGAAGCTCCAGGCCCGCGAGCCCGAATCGAACAGGCCGTCCAGCGAAGCGCTGGCCGTGCCCGCCGAGCCCGTGAGGCTAATCGTCGGGAAGAACGCGGCCCGCGCCGCGCCGATGTTGGCGTTGGCGCCGATCAGCATCTGCTCGGCGGCGCGGATGTCCGGCCGACGCGCGAGCAGTTCGGACGGCAGGCCGCTCGGCAGGTCGGTCGGCACGATGTCGTCCGGCAGCGCCACGGCCTCGTCAAGCTGCCGGGACAGCTCCGGCGTCAGCGGCTGGCCCAGCAGCAGCACCAGCGCGTTGCGGTCCTTGGCCGCCTGCCGCGTGTAGGCGGCGCGGTTGGCCTCGGCGGTGCGCAGCGCGATCTCCGCGCGGCGCAGGTCGAGCTGCGTGGAATTTCCCGCTTCCACCAGTTGGGTGGTCAGGTCATAGGAGCGCTTCTGTGTGGCGAGGGTGTCGCTCGTCAGGCGCAGCAGTTCCTGGTCGGCGCGCAGCGTGAGGTAGGCGCTGGCCACCTCGGACACCAGGCTCATCTGCGTGGCGATGCGGGTCTCGTCGAGGGCCAGGTAGGACGCCAGCGCCCGGTCGTTGAGGCTGCGGATGCGGCCCCACAGGTCCAGCTCCCAGGCGGCCGTCACCCCGGCCACGTCGTAGCGCCGGAGCACGTCGCTTTGCCCCGTGGTACTGAGGTCGGCCGGTACGCGCTCTGACGCGCCGCGGGCGGAAACGCCCAGGTTCGGCAGCATCTCGGCACGCTGGATACGGTACAGCGCCTGAGCCGCCTCCACGTTGAGCGCGGCTTTGTGCATGTCGCGGTTGTTCTCCAGCGAAATGCCGATCAACTGCTGCAGCAGCGGGTCGCGGAAGAAGTCCCGCCAACCGATCTCGGCCGTGATCGCGTCGTCGGGCGTCGCGGCCGCCAGTTCCACATAGGCCGCGCCCGAGGGATAGGCCGTGTCGATCGGCGCTGCGGGCCGGTCATACTTCGGTGCCATGGAGCAGCCAGCCAGCGCCGCCGCGAGGGCGAGCGGCGCCAGCGTCCTGGCGGGTCGTGTGAATGCGAAAGATGTTTTCATGTCGTATGTCCTCCTGGCCGTCATGCGTGCTGGTCGGTCATGCCGCCACGGGCATGGCGCGCTTCGCGGCGCAGCGCCAGCTTGCGCACCACAACGTAGAACACCGGCGTCAGCACCAGGCCGAATACCGTCACGCCCAGCATGCCGGCGAACACCGCGATGCCCATGGCGTGGCGCATCTCGGCGCCCGCACCGCTGGCCAGCACCAGCGGCACCACGCCAGCGATGAAGGCGAACGACGTCATCAAGATCGGGCGCAGCCGCAAGCGCGCGGCTTCGAGCACGGCTGCCAGCGGATCGGCCCCTTCGCTTTCCTTCGCGCGGGCGAACTCCACGATCAGGATCGCGTTCTTGGCAGCCAGGCCGACCAGCACCACGAAACCGATCTGCGTGAAGATGTTGTTGTCGCCCCCAGAGAGCCAGACGCCGGCGATCGCCGAGAGCAGCGCCATGGGTGCAATCAGCAGCACAGCGAACGGCAGCGACCAACTGTTGTACTGGGCCGCCAGGAACAGGAAGGCGAGCAGCACCGCCAGCGCGAAGATGTAGATCGCCGTGTTGCCAACCCGTTTTTCCTGGAAAGTCAGGTCCGTCCATTCGTAGGTCATACCGTCCGGCAGCGATTCGCTCACGATCTTCTCAATCGCGGCGGTGGCCTGGCCGGACGAGTAGCCCGGCGCTGGCCCGCCGCTGATGTCGGCCGAGGGAAAGCCGTTGTAATGCATCACCCGGTCGGGGCCGGAACTGCGCTCGATGGTCGCGATCGCGCTCAGCGGGATCATGTCGCCCGCTGCATTGCGCACCTTGAGCATGCCTATGTCCTCAGCCTGCATGCGGAACTGCGCATCGGCCTGGGCCATGACCCGGTAGGTGCGACCGAAGCGGTTGAAGTCGTTGACGTAGAGCGAGCCAAGGTTGACCTGCAGGGTGTCGAACACCTCGGTCAGCGATACGCCCTGCGACTTGGCCTTCACCCGGTCGATGTCCACCTGCAACTGCGGCGCATTGGTCTGGAAGCTGGCGAGCATGTTCGCCAGCTCGGGCGCCTGCATGGCCTTGCCCATGATCTGGCCCTGTGCCTGCGCAAGCGCCTCGGGACCCAGGCCCGCCCGGTCCTCGATCTGCAGCTTGAAGCCGCCCATCGAACCCAGGCCCGGCACCGGCGGCGGCGGGAAGATGCCAACGAAGCCGTCCGGGATCTGGCTGAACTTGCCCATGAGCTTGCCCTGGATGGCGAAGGCCGACAGCGACGGGTCCTTGCGCTCATCGAAGGGCTTGAGCATGGCGAACATCAGCGCGGTGTTCGGCTGGTTCACCGGTCCATTGACCGACAGGCCCGGGAAGGCCACCACGCTCTCGACGCCCGGCTCAGCCAGTGCGATCTTGGTCATCTCCTTGACGACCGCCTCGGTGCGATCCAGCGAGGCGCCGGTCGGAAGCTGGGCGATGCCCACGAGATAGTACTTGTCCTGGGCCGGCACGAAGCCCGCAGGCACCTTGTGGAAGCCCAGCCAGGTCAGGCCCAGGAAGCCGACGTAGAGCAGCAGCACGATGGCGCTGCCGCGCACCGCGCGGCGCACGCCCCCGACGTAGGAATTCGAGGCGCGATCGAAGAAGCGGTTGAAGCGGCGGAAGAAGCCGCCGAACACGCCGTCGATGATGCGCGTGAGACGATCGGGCTTGGCCGCGCCGTGGTGCGGCTTGAGCAGGATGGCGGCCAGCGCTGGCGACAGCGTAAGCGAGTTGATCGCCGACAGGATGGTCGAGAACGCGATGGTCAGCGCGAACTGGCGATAGAACTCGCCCTGCAGCCCCGACAGGAACGCCGAGGGGATGAAGACCGCTGCCAGCACCGAGGTGATGGCCAGGATCGGGCCAGTCACTTCATCCATCGCCTTGCGCGCCGCATCCTTGGGCGATTCGCCCAGCGCCATGTGGCGCTCCACGTTCTCCACCACCACGATGGCGTCATCCACCACGATGCCGATGGAGAGCACGAGGCCAAACAGCGACAGCGTGTTCAGCGAGAAGCCGAACATGTGCATCACCGCGAACGTGCCGACCAGCGAGACCGGCACGGCGATCAGTGGAATGATCGACGCGCGCCAAGATTGCAGGAACAGCACCACCACGATCACCACCAGGAGGATGGCCTCCAGCAGCGTGACGGCGACGGACTGGAGCGAGGCGCGCACGAAGACTGTGGGGTCGTAGGCGATCTTGTACTCGATGCCTTCGGGGAACTTGGCCTGCAGCCGCTCCATCGTCGCGCGCACCGCGCTGGACGTGTCCAGGGCATTGGAGCCGGGCGTCATCAGGATTTGCAGGCCGACCGCGTTCTCGCCGTCGAGCTGGCCGCGCATGGTGTAGTTGTCCGAGCCCAGTTCCAGGCGTGCGACGTCGCGCAGGCGGGTCACCTGGCCGTTGGCGCCGGCCTTGATCACGATGTCGCCGAACTGCTCTTCGGTGGTCAGGCGCCCCAGCGCATTGACGCTGACCTGGAAGGCGGCCGACGCATTCGGCTGCTGGCCGATCGAGCCGGCTGCGACCTGCACGTTCTGCTCGCGGATGGCGGCGACCACATCGCTGGCGGTCATGCCCCGCGATGCGACCTTCTCGGGGTCGAGCCAGACGCGCATTGCGTACTCGCCTTCACCGCCGATGATCACGTTGGCGATGCCCGGCAGGCGCGCCAGTTCGTCGCGCACGTTGAGCATCGCGTAGTTGGACACGTACAGCGGGTCGTAGCGGTCCCCCGGCGAGAGCATATGCACCACCATGAGAATATCGGGCGCGGTCTTGTCGGTGACCACGCCGATGCGCTGGACCTCGGGCGGCAACCGGGGCAGCGCGCGTGAGACGCGGTTCTGCACCTGGATCTGCGCGACGTCGGGGTCGATGTGCTGCTCGAACGAGATGGTCAGCACCATCCGCCCGTCCGTGGACATCTGGGACTGCATGTACATCATGCCTTCCACGCCGTTGACCGCCTGCTCCAGCGGCGATGCCACGGTGTCGGCGATCACCTGCGGGTTGGCGCCGGGATAGCTGGCGGTGACCTGCACCGTCGGCGGCGTGACCTGGGGGTACTCGCTCAGGGGGAGCTGGAAATAGCTGATCGCGCCCGCGATCAGCATCAGCACCGACAGGACGATGGCGAAGATCGGCCGGTTGATGAAGAAGCGGGGGAAATTCATTTGCGGGCCTCCGCCGAGCCGGCCGCGCCGTCAGCCTTGGCGGGGTCCGCGCCACCGGCCTTGGCAGGCGCCGCAGCGGGAGCCGGAGCGTTTGCCGCAGCCTTGGTCGCGCCGGTCGCGCCGGCGGCCGGTGCCGCGGGCGCCTGCATGGGCACCATGCGCGGCGTGACCGCCATGCCGGGGCGCACGAGGCCCTTGATGATGATCTTCTCACCGGCCTGCAGGCCGCCGTTGATGACGCGCAGCCCGTCCACCACCGGCCCCAGTTCGATGGGCCGGTACTGGGCCTGGTTGTTCTCGCCCACGACCAGCACGTAGTTGCGCCCTTGGTCGGTGCCCACGGCCTGATCGTCGATCAGGACGGCCTCGCGCGCCGCGCCGGTGGACAGCTTGGCCCGGGCGAACATGCCGGGTGCCATGCGCCCATCCGGGTTGGGCACAACGGCGCGCGCGCGGATCGTGCCGGTGCTTCGGTCAATGGTGTTGCCCACGAAGTCGAGCGCGCCCCTGTGCGGGAAACCCTTGTCCGTGGTCAGCCCGACCTGCACGGGCAGCGAAGCCTTGCTACCGGCGCCCGCAGCGGGCCGCGAGCGGCTGACGACGTTGAGATAGGTGGCCTCATCAATGTCGAAGTACACGTGCAACGGGTCGATGGATACGATCGTGGTCAGCAGCGTGGCCGCGCCGGCGCCGCCACCGCTGACCAAGTTGCCCTCGGTCACGAGCACGCGGTCGACGCGCCCGGCGATGGGCGCAGTGACGCGGGCGTAGGACAGGTCCAGCTGAGCCGCAGCAACGGCGGCCTTAGCCGCCTGCACCTGAGCCTGGCGCGCGTTGCGTGCGGAGGCGGCATCGTCATAGGTCTTGCGCGCGACGGCGCCGGTCGCCACCAGGCGCTCGGCGCGGTCAAAGTCGGCCTGGGCCTGGCTGGCCAGCACCTCGGCCTGACGCAGTTGCGCCACGGCCGTGTCGAGCGCAACCTGGAACGGCCTCGGGTCGATCTGGAACAGCAGTTGGCCCTTGCGCACGAGGCTACCTTCGGGAACGCTCACCGCATCGACGGCGCCGCCGACCCGCGAGCGCAGCTCGACGGTCTTGGGCGCGGCCAGGAAGCCGGTGTACTCGGCCGATGGCGCGACCGTGCGGGTAATGACCTCGGCCACGGGCACCTGCGGCGCCATCGGCGCGCCCGCCGGGGGCGCCGCGGCCTTGCCCTCGTCCTTGGCGTCGCGGGCAGCGATCGCTATCCCCCCGACGGCTGCGATGACGCCTGCCACCACAATGATTCTGATTTTTTTACGCATGGAAGTGACCCTTTCTTGGATGCAGGACTCCGGCCCTTCCGAAGCGCTCTGCAGACATTTGTGTGGAGGCTAGGCGTTACAACGACGGCAAGGTCAAGCCCTCTTGTTGCCTCAGCGGGCAGACGGCACGGACAAGGTGGTGGGACGCCCGGCGTCGTCGCCGTGGTTGGCCTCCGGCGCGCCCTTGAAGCGCAGCAGGCGCAGTGCGTTCAGCGTGACCAGGGCCGTGGCGCCGGTGTCGGCCAGCACGGCAACCCACAAGCCGGTGATACCCAACACGGTGGTGACCAGGAACAAGCCCTTGAGGCCAATGGCGAATACGACGTTTTGGTGAATGTTGGCCATCGTCGCCCGCGACAGGGCCACCAGGTGGGCCACGTCCGTGACGCGGCTCTTGAGCAGCGCGGCATCGGCGGTTTCCAGCGCCACGTCCGTGCCGCCGCCCATGGCGATACCCACGTCGGCGGTCGCCAGGGCCGGCGCGTCGTTGATGCCGTCGCCGACCATCGCCACCTTGGCATCACGCTTCATCTCGTTGACCAAGCGCAGCTTGTCCTGCGGCAGCAGCTCGGCCTCCCACTCGATGCCCAGCTTGCCGGCGATCGCCTGCGCGGTGCGGCGGTTGTCGCCGGTCAGCATGACCGAGCGCACGCCCATGGCGTTGAGCTGGGCCACGCCTTCGCGCGCGTCGCGGCGGGGCTCGTCGCGCAGGGCCAGCAGGCCCAGAACGTTCTTGCTGGCTTCGTCGAACAGGACCACCACGGTCTTGCCGCCATCCTCCAGCTTGTCGATTTCCCTGCGGTGCGCGGCTGTCAGCGTGGCCGTCTGTTCCGCATGGGCGGGCGATCCGACAGCGAGCGCACTGCCGTTCACGGTGGCGCGCACCGCCTTGCCGGCAATGGCCGATGCGCCCGTGGCCTGGGGAATCGCCACGTCCAGGCTCTTGGCATGGGCGACAATGGCCTTCGCCAAGGGATGGTTTGAGCCGGACTCGACAGCGGCGGCAAGCGCAAGGACCTGTTGATGCTTGAACAGCCCGAAGGGCAGGACCTCGGTGATGCGCGGCTTGCCCTCGGTCAGCGTGCCAGTCTTGTCGAAGGCAATGGCGCGCACGCGGCCGATGGTTTCCAACGCGTTGCCACCCTTGATCAGCAGGCCCCGTCGCGTGGCCACCGCAAGGCCCGAGGCGATGGCCGCCGGTGTGGAGAGCACCAGCGCACATGGGCAGGCAATCAACAGCAGTGCGAGGCCGCGGTACAGCCAGGTACCCCAGTCGCCACCCATGGCAAGTGGCGGAACCACCACGATCAACGCCGCGATGGCCATGACGGCAGGGGTGTAGTAGCGGCTGAACTTTTCGATGAAGCGAGCCGTGGGCGCCTTGGAGGACTGCGCCTGCTCCACCAGTTGGATGATGCGAGAAATGGTGTTGTCCGATGCCGTCTTCTCGACTTGTACTTCGAGCACGCCATCGACGTTGATGGAGCCGGCGAACACGTCGGCACCGATAGCCTTTTGACGCGGTACGGACTCGCCGGTGATAGGCGACTCGTCCAGGCTGCTTTCACCGCGGAGGATCTTGCCGTCCGCAGGCACCCGGTCACCAGGGCGCACCAGCACGCGGTCGCTCACGCGCAGGGAAGCGGCGGGCACTTCGCGCTGCCCGCCCGCGGCATCGAGCAGTACCGCCGTCTTAGGCACCAGGGAGGCCAGCGCCTTGATGCCGGCGCGCGCGCGGCCGGCGGCCACGCTTTCCAGCAGCTCGCCGATCGCGAACAGGAACACCACGGCAGCAGCTTCCTCGGCCTCGCCTATCACGAGCGCGCCCAGCGAGGCGACGACCATCAGCGTTTCGATAGAGAACGGCGAGCCTGACACAGCCAGCGCGAAGGCTTTGCGAGCGAACGGCAGCACGCCCGCGATCACCGCAGCGGCGAAGATCCATTCAGCGTAGCCAGGAACGAACTGCGCGATCGCGTAGGCCGAGCCCATCAGGCCGCCCAGGCCCAGCACGTGCTTGCCTTTCTTCGTCTGCCACCAGCGCTGATGGCGCGCCGTCGATGCTGCTGCTGGGGCCGCGGGTGCTGAGCCATCATGGCGGCGCACGTCGGAGACGCCGAAGCCCAGGCTCTTGATGGTCTTCTCGATGTGGCCGAGCTGCGTGGGGCCGCCAGACGCGAGCGTCAATTCCAGCGTTTCTGCGGTGAAGTTTATGCGGGCATCGGACACGCCATCCATGCGAGCGAGCGCCGTTTCGATCTTGCCGACGCAACTGGCGCAGTCCATGCCCTCGACGCGCATGGACACGTTGGGGGGCGTGCTGGGTGCTCCACGGGAGGCAGAGGCCGGCGCATGGTCATGCCCGCTGCAGGCCCCGTGATCGTGACCGTGGTCATGGGCATGGGCATGGCCGTGAGCATGGCCATGCCCATGGTCATCACCGCACGCTTTGCCGTGCGAATGATCGTGCCCGTGGTCGTGGGCATGCCCATGGTCATGGTGGCCGCCGCAGCCGGCGTGGTCATGCGCGTGGGCCGCATGGCACGGTGCAGGTGCTGCGGACATTTCGGACGCGGGCAGTGCCTGCACGTCGAAGCCCAGGGACCGGATTTTCTTGGCAATGTCGCGTGCAGTATTTCGGCTACTTGTGCTGCGCGTCAACGTCAGCGTCTCATTTGTAAAATTAACCTGTACATTTGATACGCCATCAATTCGACCAAGCGCTGTTTCAATCTTGCCGACGCAACTGGCGCAATCCATACCTTCGACCCGAAAGCCCAGTTGTTCGTCCTGCGCTCCTGTGCCGTCCAATGTTTCCAAAGACATATCAATCTCCTGGTTCTCTGAGTAATCGCCGTGGCAGGACGCACAAATCAGCGATCGGAATGTTATGCAAACAAATGAACACTTGTTTGTATGTTTATTCAAAAAAAAGAAAGAATCTCTTTCTGGCTGAACCATCCGACCGCTGCTTTATGCAGCTGCCATTAAGTCATTTTTTGTTGCGCAGCATCTGGTAGGTTTCAAATGCGGTGCGGTAGGCATCACTATAGGTATCAGGCGTCTGCTCACCAGCCCAGAATCCAGCCATTCCCGCAACCTGCCAATCTGCCAAATCACTCTTTACTTGAGCACGAGTCAATGCCACCGGAGCCTTGTAAGCCGCACCCAGCTTGAGCTGGAGATAGCTCTCGTAGGCTTGTTGGTAGGCTTGGGTGTGCGAAGCGGTGGTGATTCCGCGCGAGGTGAACGCGTGCATGCCGGAGATTTTCCACAGTTCCAAATCAGCCATCACTTCAGCACGAGTCTTTCCTGCTGAGGGCGCCTGATACATATCACCTTGGGTCAATTGCAAGTAGCGCTGAAAGGCAGCCTGGTATTGAGGGCTGAACGTATCCGGGCCGCTTTCGCCGCGAGACAACGCTTCCAACCCAGATTGCCTCCAAGCAGCCAGATCCTCCTGGACCTGTTGCCGTGTCATATCTGCGGCGAACGGTTGAGCGTTTACTCCAGCAGCAAAAAGTGCGGAAAGCAGAACAGCAAAGCGAATTTTCTTGGACATGGTCAATACTCCTTGACGTTAAAAATAATGGCGTGGTCCTTACGCCTTTCGGATACCCCGTAGACAAATAATAACACACATGAAGATATGTTCAAGTGTTTATTTTTAGAGTGCTTTTTGCTTGGGGTCTTCTAGGCATTCAGCAAGGCGCGCCGGTGTCTCTCTAGATTAATAGCCAAAAAAAGCCTACCCCTTGAAGGCGTAGGCCGGCGCGCACTCACATGTTCAGTCAATCGTCGTGTCTGTCCTCCGAAATGTGAACCGCCATGTCCTGGAGTACCTGGCTGACGTGCTGGTCGGCAATGCCGTAGAAGATGTGCTTGGCTTGGCGCTCGCCGCGCACGAGGCGCGCGCCGCGCAACAGGCGCAGGTGATGGCTGACCAAGGACTGCGACAGGTCTAGCGAGCCAGCAATGTCGCCCACTGCGACCGATCCGCGCATGCACTGCAACAGGATTTTCAATCGCGATTGGTCGCCCAGCAGGCGGAAGGTCTCTGCCAGAACAGCGACGTCACTTTGCGATAGTGCGAGGACATCAGTGGTCGTGCCGTGGTTAGAGGTCGAACATTGCACAATAGCGGCGCTGGTGGTTTTGCGGGATGTCATGGATTCAAACCCTCAAGTGAACTGCGAACCGTCTAGCACGGCCTCAATGCTTGTGACCGGGAGCGGAGTGGTCATGGTCATGATTGTGCTCACTGTGGTCGTGGCCGCTGTGGTCCTGACGGCCTGTCGTGGGTTGCAGGCTGCAGATGTTCTCGTCAGCCTCCGAGTTCCAGTCGATTCCGACTGTGGCGTGTTCGATGCTGAACTGCTCTCGCAGCACCGCCTCGACGCGCTTGACCACAGCTCGCGCCTCCTCGTCCACGTTGGGTCGAACGTGTAGCGTGGCCATCGTGCGACCGGAAGTGAGTTGCCACACGTGAACATGGCTGACAGCCGCCAGGCCGGGCACAGTGCTCATCAGGCCTTGTTCCACCTTTTCCGGCGAAGCGTCCTCTGGCGCACCCTCCAACAGGATATGGATCGACTTGGCCAGGAGCTTCCAGGCGCTGCGCAGAATCAACGCCGCTACTAGAACCGACAGGATGGGGTCGATCGGAGTCCAGCCGGTGAAGTAGATGACGATCGCTGCAACGATGGCGCCGACAGAGCCGAGCAGGTCACCCATCACGTGGAGGATGGCACCTTTCACATTGACGTGATCGGTTTCGCCGCGGGTCATGATCCACAGCACGAGGACGTTGATCAGTAAGCCGAGCACGGCGACGATCATCATCGGGCCGGCGAGGATGACGGGCGGCGCCTGCAGCCGCTCCCACGCCTCGTAGGCGATCCATGCGACGATCGCGAACAGGGTCACGGCGTTCAGGAAGCCGGCGATGACCTCGAAGCGCAGGTAACCGAATGTGCGTTTGCTGTCGGCTGCGCGGCGACCGAATCGGAAGGCAGCGTAAGCCAGGGCAAGTGCCACGGCGTCGGTCAGCATGTGGCCAGCATCGGCAAGTAGGGCTAGCGAGCCCGACAGCACGCCGCCGACAGCTTCCACGAGCATGAAGCCGAAGATCAGGAAGAAGGAAACCAGAACCTTGCGCTCGTTGGCGCTCGTCACTGTGGGGGTGTGGTCGTGATCATGGTCGTGACCATGGTCATGTGCATTGGATTGGGACATGGGCGCCTCTGCTGGTTGAGTGTTTGACTATGGCGAAATATAACACATGAATATGTGTTCATGTGATATATTTTCGCTCACCCTTCTCAGCCTCCGAAGCCATGCGTTGTGATGCCGCAACGAGAAAATGTGCCTATCCTTTCGGCCAGATACGGTGCAGGTCATCCAGAATCAGCTGGTGATGGTGCCTGCCTTGGTCTGCGTGTGTGCGTAAATGAGGGTGATCCGGCGGCAAGCTGGGGTGGTCATGCGCCACGTCAGAAGGGTCGCTGGCCGGCCACAGCCAGAGCGTCAGCGCCACGCCGGCCAAGCCGACCAGGGACATGACAATGAAGGTCGATGGCAAGCCCATGACCGCGCCGAAGCGGCCGGCAAGTGGGTAGCAGATGAGCCAACAGGCGTGCGACAGCGCGAAGTGTGCCGCGAAGATCGCAGGACGGTCCTCGGCATGGGCCGAGCGGCGCAGAAGACGGCCGGATGGCGTTTGCGCCACGCTGTAGCCAAAGCCGATGATCAACCACAGCGGCAGCAACAATGCATAGCTCGGCAGCAGTGCGCCGATCCCCGTGCCCACGACCAGTACGGTAGCGCCGGTGAGCATCGCGGTTCGGTCGGCCACCTTTTCCAGTAAGGATGGCAGAACGAAGGCTGCCACCATCGAACCGCCTCCGAATGCCGCCAGTGCCGACGCCACTTCGACCTCGCCTAGGCCAAAGCGCGCCTTCACGAGAACCACCGTGTTCACGATCACCATGGCGCCCGCCGCCGAGACGGCCAAGCTGATCGCCAGCAGGCCCCGCAGGCGTGGCGTAGCGAGATAGATGCGTGTGCCGCGGGTCGTGCGATCCCAAATGCCGCGGCGCGGTCCGGGAATAGTTGTGGGCAACCGCACGCTGACCACGAGCGCGGCTGAAACGAGGAAACCGAGCACTGTTCCCGCGAACAGGTTGTGAAAGCTGATGACGGTCAGCAGCGCAGCAGCCAGCATCGGGGAAATCAGGCTTTCCAGGTCATAGGCCAGCCGGGACAGCGACAGCGCCTTCGTGTAGTCCTCTTCATCGGGAAGGATGTCCGGGATAGTGGCTTGGAAAGTCGGCGTGAAGCCGGCGGATGCCGCTTGCAGGACAAAGATCAGCAGATAGATCTGCCAGACCTCGGTGACAAAGGGCAAACAGATCGCGACAACCGCTCGTACCAGGTCCAGCGCTACGAGCAATGACCGTCGCGGGAACTGGTCGGCGAAGGCCTGTGCGACTGGAGCGACTCCCACATAGGCCAGCATCTTGATAGCCAGCGCCGACCCGAGCACCGCACCTGCATCGGCCCCGGCCAGCTCGTAGGCAAGTAGGCCGAGCGCTACCGTCATCAGGCCTGTGCCGACGAGTGCGATCACCTGCGCGGTGAACAGGTGGCGGTAGGTGCGGTTCTTTAGGACGGAGAGCATCGAGAGACCTCAGAGCAGTCTGGTTAGCGCCTTCATTTCGGCTAGAACGGAGTCCTCATCATGAGATAGGCAGTGGTCGATGTGGTCATGGATCAGGACGCGCTTGGCCGCTGTGACGGCGCTCTCCACCGCAGCGAGCTGGCGAGCGATGTCCAGGCAGGTTTCTTCTCCTTCGATCATCCCGATGACGTGTCGCAGATGACCCTCGGCGCGCTTGAGCCGTTTCACGAGATCTGGGTGGCTGGTGTGCTTGTGCATCTCTTTCATGCAGCAATCATATCCCCCCCCGGGGGATATGCTCAAGGAGTCTGCATAGCTGTTTGCGCAGTGGATTAGCCCCACCTCGCCTCTCGATGTCTTGCGCCCGACGCCCTCTCTAAGGCGATTGGTGCTCAAAGGATGTAAGGTTTTCTTTCCCATTCATATGAATAGATATACAATTGTTCATATCTAAGCCAGTGAACAGTGGCTTTTCAACGACAAGCACTTGCTCGGAAAGAGAACACCCAGCCGGGGGTAAGTACTGATGCAACACCGATGGAGAATTGAATGCTTCGCAAAGACATACGCAAGGGATGGATATGGGCGGTATCCACGCTTTGGGCCGGCACCGTGCTAGCCCAGCCAGTAGCCGCCCCTCACGTCCCATCCAGACCAGACAGCCACATGGTCGCCCAATTGTGGGAGTCAGCTTGGCAGCGGCAGCCAGAAGCCGCTGGAGAAGGCGCCTGGCAGCAGGCCGCCCAAGCACGCCAAGAGACGGCCGGCAGTTGGGTGGCAGGTCCGATGGCGCTGGAAGCCTCCACCAAAACTGATCGGTTCAACAACCGCAACGGACAGCGCGAATATGAAGTCGGGGTGGCTATTCCCCTTTGGATGCCTGGTGAGCGCGCCTCGTCGGCACGCTGGGCGGACGCGGAAAGCCTCGCGCTATCCAGCCGGATGCTGGCCGCCAAGCTACGCACGGCCGGACAGGTTCGCCAGGCATGGTGGGCATGGCAGCGTGCCCAGGCCGAATTGGTGGCGGCGCAGGATCGCACCCGCAGCGCGGACGAGTTGGCGCAAGATGTGGCTCGCCGGGTTCGCGCGGGCGACCTGGCGCAAGCCGACAGAAACCAGGCCGATGGCGCCTTGGCGTCGGCTCGTAGTGCCCTGGCCATTGCTCAGGCCGAAGAAATCACGCAGCGCGAGGCGTTGTTGGCACTGACCGGCATCGAGAGTATCCCGTCGCAGGCCGATTCCGCGCAGCCGGAGCAGTCAGGTGTCCGAGTTCAACCGGCATCGGCACAGCCGTCCGGCGCGTTGTTGGGTAACCACCCTGCGCTGCTGGAACTGCAGCACAAGGCGCTGGCGGCCCGCCGCTCTGCGGAACTGGTGTCCCATCAGAAGTACGCCAACCCCGAACTGACCCTGGCGACCACGCGGGATCGGGGCGGCTACGGCGAACGCTACAACCAGACGATCACGGTGGGTGTGCGCATTCCCTTCGGTACGGGTAGCCGTCATACCGAGCAATTGTCCAGCGCCAATGCGCAGGCACTGGAGGCTGAGTCGGCACTCGCGGCCCAGCGCACCCGGCTACTCTCGGAAATTCGAACTGCCCAATCGCGCGAACTGGCAACCAGCACCCAGATGCAGGCCGCTTCGGAGCGCCAGCGACTAGCCCAACAAACGCGCACCTTCTACCAAAAGTCGTTCGCGATGGGCGAGACGGACATGCCGACACGCCTTCGCATCGAGCAGGAGGCCACCGAGGCCGAGCGCGCGGCGCTGCTCGCCAAGGTGGAGCATGCCGCGGCCATCTCGTCCCTGTTGCAGGCACAAGGCACGCTGCCGCAGCCGACCGAGACTTTCACTGACATCTCCGGCACGCGCTGATCGGCGCGCGCTCAACCATCCTGGAACCTTAGAAATGTCGCAATCCTCTTTCTGGCGTGCAGCTGCCTTGTCCAGCCTCCTGCTTGGCAGTAGCGCAACGTGGGCCGGCGACGGCCATGACCATGGCGAAGCCGCTCCTGCCCCCGCAGCGGCCGCGCTTCCGCGCTTTGCCGCAGTTTCCGATGACTTCGAACTGGTGGGTGTGCTGAACGGCCAGCGTCTCACACTCTACCTCGACCATGCTGCCGACAACCGGCCGGTGACCGATGGCGAGCTGACCCTCGAGCTGGGTGGTCAACAGGTAAAGGTCAGCTCACACGGGGTTGGAGAGTTCGAGGCCGATCTGACTGAGCCGCTATCCGATGGCGAGACCTCAATCATGGCCACTATTACTGCGCAGGGCCAATCGGACCTGTTGACGGGCGTTCTCGATGTTCATAGCGAAGACGCCGAACACGAGCATGCCGTCGCATCCGGCCGTGTGGTCGTACTAGGTGGCGGTGCCGCAGTCCTCGGCGTCGGTGTCCTAGCGTGGGCGCTGCGCAGACGTACACGCACCAACGGTGCACTGCGAGGTGCAGCATGAAGCGCAACTTCCGTTTCCTAATGACGACGGCCATGGCGGCTGCATTGGCTCTGGCTGCTCCCGCGTTCGCTCACGACGGCCATGACCACGGCGACGAAGCGCCGGCTGCGTCTTCCAATGGCCCCCAGCGCCAGCCTGATGGCAGCGTGTTTCTTCCGAAACCGTCGCAACGTCAGATCGGTGTACGCACCCAGCTGATCAAGCAGGAGCCCTTGGCCCGCAGCCATGAACTGGCTGGCAAAGTAATCATGGACCCGACGACAGGCGGCAAGGTCCAGGCAATGGTAATGGGCCGGCTGGTGCCCGGGCCGGATGGTCTGCCGCAGATCGGCCAATCCGTGCGCAAGGGCCAGGTGCTGGCTTACATCGAACCGGCCAGCGGTGTGCTGGAGCGCTCAGGCCAGATGGCCCAGGTTGCCGAGCTGCGTGCGGGCCAAGCGCTCGCGCAGAAGCGCTTGGCCCGGCTGCGCGAGCTGTCGGAGACCGTGCCCCGCAAGGAGATCGAAGCAGCCGAAAGCGAAGTGAACAGCCTGACCGAACGCGCCCGCGCCTTGAGCGGGGGCCTCGCCGGCAGGGACGTACTGAAGGCCCCAGTCAGCGGCGTCATCGCATCCAGCCCCGCAGTTGCCGGGCAGGTCGTGGATGCGCGCGAACTGGTGTTTGAGGTGGTCGATCCGACCCAACTGCGCATCGAGGCGCTTGCCTACGATCCGGCAATGGCACAGAACCTGGCCGGTGCTGCACTCGCAGTAGGCGGTCAGAAGGTGCCGCTGAGCTTCGTCGGTGCCGCCAGCAGCCTGCGCGAGCAGGCCCTGCCCATGCTGTTCAAGGGCACCAGCGAAAGCCTCTCGCGCTTGGCGGTCGGTATGCCGGTGGTGGTCTTCGTGCAAGAGGCGACGACGGTACCTGGCTACCGCGTGCCTTCCGGTGCGCTGATGAAGAACCCTGCCAACCAGAACATCGTCTGGGTCAAAGACCAGGCCGAGCGCTTCGAGCCGCGTGTCGTGAACATCACTCCTTTGGATGGTGCATCCATCGCTGTCACTTCGGGCCTGGCGGACGGCGACCGCGTGGTTGTCGAGGGCGCGTCCCTGATCAATCAAGTTCGTTGAGGGGCACCATTCCATGTTCAAGTGGCTTCTCGAAAATAGCTTACGAAACCGGCTCCTGGTCATCATCGGGGCGCTGGTGCTGATGGCGTATGGCGCGTTCACCCTGACGCGCACGCCGGTAGATGTCTTTCCCGATCTCAACAAGCCGACCGTCACTCTCATGACGGAGGCTGGCGGCATGGCTGCCGAAGAAGTCGAGCAACTCATCACGTTCCCGCTCGAAACGGCCATGAACGGCCTGCCCAGCGTCGAAAGCGTGCGCTCGGTCTCCAGCGCCGGGCTTTCCTTCATCTACGTGACATTTGACTGGAAGACCGACATCTTCCGGGCGCGCCAGATGGTCTCCGAACGCCTGACGTCCATGGAGGAAGGGCTAGCCCCGGGCGTGACGCCCACTATGGGGCCAATCAGCTCAGTGATGGGCGAGATCATGCAGATTGCAATCCCCATCGGTGCCAAGCCCTCAGGGCAGAAGAACGCAGCCCCGCCGCTGTCGGCCATGGACACTCGCGAGTACGCGGACTGGGTGCTACGCCCCCGGCTGATGGCCATACCTGGTGTTGCCCAAGTCATCCCGATCGGAGGCGAGGTCCGTCAGTTCCAGGTCCAGCCCAACACCACGCGAATGTCAGAGCTGGGCGTGACTGCGTCCGATCTGGATGCGGCTCTCAAGGGCTTCTCCGCGAACACTTCCGGCGGCTTCCTGGAGATCAATGGCCGCGAGTACCTGATCCGCAACCTGGGCCGCACGTCCCGACTCGACGACCTGCGTAACCTGCCTCTCGCGGTGCGTGCGGGCCAACCCATCCTGCTCCACCAGGTCGCCGATGTTCAGTTTGCGCCAGCCATCAAGCGCGGCGATGCGGGCTTCGAGGGCCTGCCAGCCGTGATCCTGGGCATCCAAAAGCAGCCCACGGCCGATACGATTGCACTGACCCGCTCGATCGAGTCAGCGTTGGCGGACATGAAGGGCTCACTGCCGGCTGGCATGGCCGAGCCACAGGTGACCTTCCGACAAGCCAACTTCATCGAGGCGTCCATCAGCACGCTGCAAGGCAAGCTCATCGGCGCATCGGTCTTCGTGGCGGTGATCCTGTTCTTCTTCCTGGGCACTTTGCGCCCCCTGGTGATCGCGTTGACCGCGATTCCTGCCTCGATCTTCGTGACCGGGCTGGTGTTCCACTATTTCGGCCTATCAATCAACACCATGACGCTCGGTGGGCTGGCGATCGCCATCGGCGGTCTCGTGGACGATGCTGTGGTCGATGTGGAGAACATCATGCGGCGGCTCAAGGAGGACCGCACCCGCCACCCTGAGAACCGGCTGACGCCCCTGGTCATCGTTGCCAGGGCCTCGATGGAGGTTCGCTCGGCGATTCTCTACGCCACGATGATCATTGTGCTGGTGTTCCTGCCCCTGTTCGCGCTGCCGGGGATGGAGGGGCGCTTGTTCGTGCCGCTGGGCATCGCCTTCATCGTCTCCACGCTGGCCTCGCTGCTGGTCTCTGTGACGGTCACTCCGGTGCTTTCGTACTACCTGCTGCCCAAGATGAGGACGCTGGACCATGGCGACACTCGGCTTCTAGCCTGGTTGAAGACGCGCTATCAGGGCGGCCTGCAGCGGGTCTTGCAGCGGCCGCGTGCCGCCCTTGGCATGGCCGCTGTGGCTGTCACACTGGCTGTCGCCGCGGTGCCATTCTTCCCGACCACGTTCCTGCCCCCGTTCAATGAAGGAACGTTGCTGGTGGGCCTGCGCCTGAATCCCGGTGTGACGCTGGCCGAATCTTCGGCGCTTGCCCAGCAAGCCGAGCTGCTGGTCGCGCAGGTGCCAGAGGTGCAGCACGTGGGCCGGCGCAGCGGACGGGCCGAGCTGGACGAGCATGCCGAAGGCGTGCATGTCAGCGAGCTGGACGTGGGCCTGCTGCCCGCCTCGGAGCTAAAGCGCTCCATGGAGGAGATCACCGCCGACATCCGTTCGCGTCTGGCTCACTTGCCCGGCTCCATCGGCATTGGCCAGCCGATCTCGCACCGCATCGACCACATGTTGTCGGGGGTGCGCTCGCAGATCGCCATCAAGGTGTTCGGCGAGGACCTGGACGTCCTGCGCGGGCAGGCGGATCTGCTGCGCGCCAAGCTGGCCGGAATTCCGGGGCTTGCTGACCTGGAGATCGAAAAGCAGGTCCTAGCGCCGCAGATCAAAATCCGCGTGGATTATGCGGCGGCGGGACGCTACGGCGTGGCCGCACCGCAAATTCTGTCCACGCTGCAAAGCCTGGTCGAAGGCGAAAAGATCACCGAGGTCATCGAGGGCAACCGCCGCTTCGCGCTGGTGGTTCGCCTGCCCGAGCAGGCGCGGTCGATTGAGGGCTTGAGCCGCATCCTCATCGACACGCCCATGGGTCGGGTCCCGTTGTCGCGCCTTGCCACCATCGAAGACAGCGACGGCCCCAACCAGGTCAGCCGCGACGATGGCCGTCGACGCATAGTTTTGTCGGCCAACGCTCAGGGACGGCCGCTGTCCGAAGTAGTGGCCGACATACGCAGCGTCGTCCAAGAAGTGCGCTTGCCCGAAGGCTACTTCATCACGCTGGGCGGCCAGTTCCAGGCACAAGAGGAAGCCTCGCGACTGGTGGGCCTGCTGTCCATCGTCTCCCTGACGCTCATGTTCGTGGTGTTGTACACGCGCTACAAGTCGGTCGTCCTATCAGCGCTCATCATGGTGAACATTCCATTGGCCCTGGTCGGCGCCGTGTTGGGGCTGTGGCTGTCTGGCCAGCCGTTGTCCGTGGCCGCCCTGGTCGGCTTCATCACGCTCGCGGGTATTTCTGTGCGCAACGGCATCCTGAAGGTGAGCCACTACCTCAACCTCATGCGCATGGAGGGCGAGGACTTCGACCAGAAGATGATCGTGCGTGGCTCGCTCGAACGGCTTTCCCCGGTTCTGATGACCGCGCTGGTCACGGCCTTCGCGCTGGCCCCGCTGCTGTTCGAGGCGTCCCGACCCGGTACTGAGATCCTGCACCCCGTCGCGGTGGTGATCTTCTCGGGGCTGGTCAGCTCCACGCTGCTAGACACCTTCCTTACACCCGCCATGTTCTGGCTGTTCGGCCGCAAGCCTGCCGAACGCCTGCTGGACGACCGCGACGCGGAGGCATTCTGATGCAACGCCTTCTGTCACCCGATTTCAACCACCGTAACCCTATAGGAGCTTTCATGTCTGTTCGATTTCGTTCCCTCACGGCCGGCACCGCCCTCGCCCTGGCATCCGTCACCGCCTTCGCCGCAGGCGACCATGACCACGCGCATGACCACAAGCCGCTGCATGGTGGCGTCGTGACCGAAGTCCGGGACGTGGACTACGAGTTGGTCGTTCAGCCCGCAGCAGCGCAACTCTACCTGCGCGACCACGGCAAGCAGGTCAATGTAAGCAACACCAAAGCCAAGCTCACACTGTTGACCGGCTCACAAAAGCAGGAGGTGCAACTCACGCCTGCCGCGGACGGAAGCCGCCTCGAAGGCAGCGGGACCTTCGCCGCAGCCAAGGGCACGAAGGCCGTCGTCCAAGTCGAACGTGGGGGCAATACCGCGAGCGCCCGGTTCGTTCTGCCGTAGTGTTCAACGTGATCGTCAGGGAACGAGCTGTAATCTGGCGACCACCTGACAAAAGGCGCGACATAGGCGCTCACTATTTCCTCAAAAACTTTGGAGATGTAAATCATGGAAATGCATTTCGACGTCATTGTTATCGGTGCCGGCCCAGGCGGATACATCGCGGCCATTCGCGCTGCCCAATTAGGCATGAAGGTCGCTTGTGTAGATGCCTGGAAGAACAAGGACGGAAAGCCAGCACCTGGCGGCACCTGCAACAACATCGGTTGTATCCCTTCGAAAGCGCTACTGCAGTCGTCAGAGAACTTTGAACAAGCCAAGCACCACTTTGGCACGCACGGCATCTCCACGGGTGATCTGCGCATGGATGTGACCACGATGTTGGAACGTAAGAATCAGGTCGTGAAGTCCAGCAACGAAGGCATCCTTTATCTGTTCCGCAAAAACAAGGTCCAGTTTTTCAACGGCCTGGCGTCTTTCACCAGGACTGTCGATGGTGGCTTCGAGGTGAGCGTCGCCGCCGATGAGGCTGTTACCTTGGTGGGCAAGCAGATCATCGTTGCCACAGGCTCCAACGTGCGGCCACTCCCCAACCTACCGTTCGATGAGCGGGTCGTGCTCTCCAACGACGGCGCGCTGGACATCGCGGCCGTGCCCGATCGGTTGGCCGTCATCGGTGCCGGCGTGATCGGCCTGGAGCTGGGCTCCGTTTGGCGCCGCCTGGGGGCGGATGTCACGATCCTCGAAGGCTTGCCCAGCTTCCTGCCAATCGTCGACCAAGCCATCGCCAAGGAGGCGAAGAAGGCGTTCGACAAGCAAGGCCTGAAGATCGAACTAGGTGCGAAGGTTCGCGAAGTCAATGCAACCGAGGCTGGCGTGACTATTCACTACACCGACAGCCAGGGCCAGACGCAGTCCTTGCAGGCAGACAAAGTGATCGTGGCTATCGGCCGTGTGCCCAACACCGAAGGCCTGAATCCGGCCGCCGTGGGACTCCAACTGGATGAGCGCGGCGCCGTGCTGGTGGACGATGAATGCCGCACCAGTGTGCCCGGCATCTGGGCCATCGGTGACGTGGTGCGTGGCCCGATGTTGGCGCACAAGGCGGAAGAGGAAGGTGTCGCAGTGGCCGAGCGCATTGCCGGCCAGCACGGTCACGTCGATTTCAATACGATCCCCAACGTCATCTACACCAGCCCAGAGATTGCCTGGGTAGGCCGCACCGAGCAGCAGCTCAAAGAGCAGGGCACCGCCTATCGAATCGGTTCCTTCCCGTTCATGGCCAATGGCCGCGCGCGTGCGCTGGGCGACACGCCGGGCCTCGTCAAGGTGATCGCCGATCCTGCCACTGATGAGATACTCGGCGTGCATGTGGTCGGCCCGCAGGCCAGTGAACTGGTGGCCGAGGCCGTGATCGCCATGGCGTTCAAGGCCAGCAGCGAAGACATCGCCCGCATCTGCTTTGCCCATCCGACCCTCTCCGAGACGTTCAAAGAGGCCTCGCTGGCCGTGGACAAGCGCGCGCTCAACTTCTGATTGATCGGAAGCGGCATCCAAACCACCTCACCGAACGCAGCTGCGGGCGGTGGGGCGCATATCGCCATGGAACGTAGGCCACGCCGCAACGGCATGCTATGCCCAACAGTTACTCGTCGTTGTGGTCTTCCGCGATGTGGGTGGCCATATCCAGCAGCACCTGGTTCACGTGCTTGTCCGCCACCTCATAGAAGATCTGTTTGGCTTGGCGCACGCCCTTGACCAGGCGAGCACCGCGCAGCAGCCGCAGGTGGTGGCTCACCAGCGACTGCGAGAGTTCGAGGGTTTCAGCGATGTCCCCGACCGAGGAAGAGCCTTTCATGCAGCACAGCATGATTCTCAGCCGGGACGGGTCACCCAGGAGGCGGAATGTCTCAGCCAAGATGGTCACGTCATTCTGTGACAGCGATTCCAAATCGGCGCTGGGACCCTTCGGTGGGGTACTGAATGGCTTACTTGTATTCATTTTTAAAATATTTCCTAACCTCGAATGGCTGTTTTCGCCCTTCAGAATTAACAAGGCAGCGGCCGCTTAGGCGCGCGCAGCAAAGAACCAGTGCGAGCCTGGCAGGCAAGGCCTCCGTTCCCCGTGCACCGGGTCATTTCTGAAACCTGACAGCATCCGAAAAAGCGCTTGACCTTCCCACGATGGTAAACCCTAAGCTCCCTCCATGTCGAATTTCAACTATGGGAAGCACACCATGAGCATGGCAACAACGAGTAGTGCTGGCGCCCAAGCAGCGGCAATCAGCCTGCCCATCGAGGGCATGACCTGCGCAAGCTGTGTCGGCCGAGTCGAGGCCGCCCTTGCCAAGGTCGAGGGCGTGGCAAGCGTGTCTGTCAATCTCGCCACCGAGCGAGCGGACATTCGCCTGAACCGTCCTGTCGATCGCATGGCGCTGATCCAGGCGATCGAGAAGGTAGGGTACGACGTGCCTCAGGGCACCATCGAGCTGGCGATCGGAGGCATGACCTGCGCTTCGTGCGTGGGCCGCGTCGAGAAGGCGCTCAAGGCGGTGCCGGGCGTCACTGAGGCTGTGGTCAATCTGGCGACCGAGCGCGCTACCGTGCGTGGCGTAGCATCCGTGCAGGATCTGATTGCTGCTGTCGATAAGGTCGGCTACGAGGCCAGCCCGGTCGATACAGGCATGCAGGCCGACGAGGAAGCTGCCGAGAAAAAGGACGCCGAGCGCGCCGAACTCAAGCGCGACCTGACCCTGGCCGCCGTGCTGGCGCTGCCTGTGTTCGTGCTCGAAATGGGCTCGCACATGATTCCCGGCATGCACGAGTGGGTGGCTTCCACCATTGGCATCCAGCAGAGCTGGTATCTGCAGTTCGTGCTGACCCTGCTGGTGCTCGCCATTCCGGGCTGGCGCTTCTATGAGAAGGGCTTCCCGGCGCTGTTCCGCCTGGGTC
The DNA here is from genome assembly GCF_000022305.1 of [Acidovorax] ebreus TPSY. Lineage (NCBI taxonomy): Bacteria > Pseudomonadati > Pseudomonadota > Betaproteobacteria > Burkholderiales > Comamonadaceae > Diaphorobacter > [Acidovorax] ebreus. Next base: position 1,195,605 of record NC_011992.1, on the reverse strand, counting down.
CCGACATGAACTCGCTGGTCGCGGTCGGCACGGCCGCGGCCTTCGGTTATTCGATGGTCGCCACGTTCGCGCCCAGTCTGCTGCCGGCCGGCACGGTGAACGTGTACTACGAGGCGGCAGCCGTCATCGTGGCGCTGATCCTGCTGGGCCGCTTTCTTGAGGCACGGGCCAAGGGCCGCACCTCCGAGGCCATCAAGCGCCTGATCGGCCTGCAGGCCAAGGAGGCGCACGTGCTGCGCGACGGCCGCATCGTGGACATCCCGATCAACGACGTGGCGCAGGGCGACATCGTGGAAGTGCGCCCCGGCGAGCGCGTGCCGGTCGATGGTGAAGTGACCGAGGGCCGCAGCTTCGTGGACGAGTCGATGATCACCGGCGAGCCGATTCCCGTCGAAAAGGCGGAAGGCAGCACCGTGGTCGGCGGCACCGTCAACCAGAAGGGTGCGCTGACGCTGCGTGCCACCGCCGTGGGCGGTCAGACCATGCTGGCGCAGATCATCCGCATGGTCGAGCAGGCGCAAGGTTCCAAGCTGCCGATCCAGGCCGTGGTGGACAAGGTGACGCTGTGGTTCGTGCCCGCCGTCATGCTGGCCGCGGTGCTGACCTTCCTGGTCTGGCTGGTGTTCGGCCCGTCGCCCGCGCTGTCCTTCGCGCTGGTCAATGCCGTGGCGGTGCTGATCATTGCCTGCCCTTGCGCCATGGGTTTGGCGACGCCGACCTCCATCATGGTCGGCACGGGCCGGGGCGCCGAGATGGGCGTGCTGTTCCGCAAGGGTGAAGCCCTGCAACTGCTCAAGGACGCCAAGGTGGTGGCCGTGGACAAGACCGGCACGCTGACCGAGGGCCGCCCGGTCCTGACCGACCTGGAGATTGCCGACGGCTTTGACCGCAACCAGGTGCTGGCGAAGGTCGCCGCTGTCGAATCGCGCTCGGAGCATCCGATCGCACGCGCCATCGTCGAGTCGGCCGTGGAAGGTGGCATCGCGCTGCCGACGATGACAGACTTCGATTCGGTCACGGGCATGGGCGTGCGCGCCACCGTGGACGGCGCGCGTGTCGAGGTCGGTGCCGATCGCTTCATGCGTGAGCTGGGGTTGGACGTGGGCAGCTTCGCTCGCACGGCCGAGCGCCTGGGCAACGAGGGCAAGTCACCGCTGTACGCCGCGATCGACGGCCGGCTGGCCGCCATCATCGCGGTGGCCGATCCGATCAAGTCCAGCACGCCCGCGGCCATTGCCGCGTTGCACCAGCTCGGCCTGAAGGTGGCGATGATCACCGGCGACAACGCGCGTACCGCGCAGGCCATCGCCAAGCAACTGGGCATCGACGAGGTGGTGGCCGAAGTGCTGCCCGAGGGCAAGGTCGAAGCCGTGCGCCGGCTGAAAGCCAGCCACGGCCAGATCGCCTACGTGGGCGACGGCATCAACGACGCCCCGGCGCTGGCCGAGGCCGACGTGGGCCTGGCCATCGGCACCGGCACCGACGTGGCGGTGGAGTCGGCCGACGTAGTGCTGATGTCGGGCAACCTGCAGGGCGTGCCCAACGCCATCGCGCTGTCCAAGGCGACCATCGGCAACATCCGCCAGAACCTGTTCTGGGCGTTTGGCTACAACACGGCCCTGATCCCGGTGGCCGCTGGCGTCCTGTACCCCGCATACGGTGTGCTGTTGTCGCCGATCTTCGCGGCTGGCGCGATGGCGCTGTCCAGCGTGTTCGTGCTCGGCAACGCGCTGCGCCTGCGCCGCTTCCAGCCGCCGCTGGCGGCGGATACCGCTCATTGAGAAAGGAGGAACACCATGAACATCGGTGAAGCATCCAAGGCCTCGAAGGTCTCGGCCAAAATGATCCGCTACTACGAGCAAATCGGTCTGATCCCTCCGGCTGACCGCACCGATTCGGGCTACCGCGCCTATACCCAGGACGACGTTCACCGGTTGCATTTCATCCGGCGTTCGCGCGACCTCGGCTTCTCGGTGGCCGAGATCACGGACTTGCTGGGACTGTGGAATGACAAGTCGCGCCAGAGTGCTGATGTAAAGCGTCTGGCCCAGCAACACATCGACGAGTTGGACCGGCGCATCGAGAGCATGCTGGAGATGGCCGCGACGCTCAAGGCGCTGATCCGGTGTTGCGCCGGCGACGAACGGCCCGACTGCCCGATCCTGCACACGCTGGAGCAGCCCGATATCAGTGACAACAAGCCCGAAGCGCGCACTGGCGCAGTGCCGCGCCGCGCGCGAGCCAACGCAGCAGGAAAAAAGCCGTGTGCGCACTGAGCAGCCAGGAGAGATATGCCCAAAATCACCGTCTTGCCCCATCCTGAACTGGCGCCTGAGGGAGCCGAACTGAACGTGCCAGCAGGCACTTCGATCTGCGAGGCCCTGCTGGACAACGGCATCGAGATCGAGCATGCCTGCGACATGAGCTGTGCCTGCACGACCTGTCACTGCATCGTGCGCAAGGGGTTCGATTCTCTAAACGAAGTCGAGGAATGCGAGGACGATCTGCTCGACCGGGCCTGGGGACTGGAGGCGCAGTCGCGGCTGAGCTGCCAGGCCATCGTTGCGACCGAAGACCTGACCGTCGAGATCCCCAAGTACACGATCAACCATGCCAAGGAGAACCACTAGGAGCCTGCGTGCTGCCTCAGGCGCACCGGCCTGCGGCAGGGTTGCTCTGGCAGATGGAGGACTGACGGCATTGCCGCCAGATAACCAACCCGTGGGCCAGACCAACCCGCGAGCCAGGTGTCTACACTCCCTTTGCACGGTCGTCGGTTAGGCTGGAAAGGTCATCAACGTCCTTAAATCCGTGACGGCCGGCCCATGGAAAGTCCCACAGGAGAAGTCCTGCATGTCTGCGCCCAAGCTAGCCACGCTCTACCGAATGGTCATGCCCGGCCATACCTGCCCCTACGGGCTGAAGTCGCTCGATCTGCTCAACCGCAAGGGCTACGAGGTCGAGGACAAACACTTGGCAAGCCGCGAGCAGACGGATGCGTTCAAGAAGGAGCATGGCATCGAGACCACGCCCCAGGTCTTCATAAACGGGCGGCGCGTGGGCGGCTACGACGACCTACGCAAATTCTTCGGCATGTCCGTGAAGGACAAGAACGCCGTGACCTAGACCCCTGTGATCGCGCTGTTCGCCACGGCGGCCGCAATGGCGCTGGCGGCGAGCTGGGCGGCCTTCGGCCAAGTCTAGAGCATTCAGGCGGCAGAGTGGTTCGTGGCCTTTGCCATGTGCCTCCTGGCGCTGCAGAAGCTCAAGGACGTGGACGGCTTCGCGACGACCTGCTGGCCAAGCGCTGGGTTCGGTATGCCTATTTCTACCCGTTCGCGGAGGCCATCGCAGGCGTCCAGATGGTCGCGGGCGTGGGGATGTGGGTGTCGATTCCGTTGGCGCTGTTCATCGGGACCGTCGGGGCCGTGTCGGTTTTCAAGGCGGTCTATGTCGATCGCCGGGAACTCAAGTGCGCCTGCGTGGGCGGGGACAGCAACGTGCCGCTGGGCTTCGTGTCCCTGACCGAGAACCTGATGATGGTGGCGATGGCCCTGTGGCCAAGGTCGGCCTACCTTGGGATGCACTGAGCGCCGCGCCAGGTACGGCGCAGCGCACGTGCTCGCATCGGCCGTCCTGTGTGCATGCCGGCCACGATGCGGTGTTACTGCGCGCGCGGCGGGAAGCCAGCTTCGCTCAGGGCCGCGGCGATCTGCTCTTGCGAGGCCGAGGTCTGGACCTCGACACGGCGGGTCGGCGGGTCCGTGACGATCTTGGCGTTGGGGTCGATCATTTGGATCGTTTTCGTCACAGTGCGGGCGCAGCCGCCGCAGGTCATGTCTTCGAGATGGAATTGCATGGAAAACTCCTTTCGGGTTGGGGTGTTTGAAGTGTGCTCCTTGCCACCGTTGGAAGGTCAATCGCTATTTGCATCCCCGCCACACCAACCGGCCGAATGCTCATAGGGGCAAGGCCGTGGTGCTCTTTACGCGATCCAGCACGAAGCTGGTCTTGCAGTCCTGCACGCTGGGGTGCTTGAGCAGCGTGTCGAGCACGAAGCGGGAGTAGTGAGCCATGTCCATGACGACCACCCGCAGCAGATAGTCCATGTCGCCGGTCAGCGCATGGCACTCCACAACCTCTGGCCAGTTCTGGACAGACGCGCGGAACACGTCCATGGGATTGCGCTTGTGCGAGTCGGAGTACTGGGCCGACTTCTACACGAAGTTCTTCAACTTCCAAGAGATCCGCTACTTCGACATCAACGGCGAGTACACCGGCCTAGCCTCCAAGGCGATGAGCGCGCCGGACGGCCTGATCCGCATCCCGCTGAACGAGGAAGCACGCCAGGGCGGCGGCCAGATTGAGGAATTCTTGATGCAGTTCAGCGGCGAGGGCATCCAGCACATCGCCCTGCTGTGCGACAACCTACTCGATGCGCTCGACCGCGTGCAGATGGCCGGTATCCCGCTGCTGACCGCCCCCAACGACATCTATTACGCAAACTTGGAAAAGCGCCTGCCCGGCCATGGCCAGCCCGTAGGGGTTGTGGGCCACCGGGGGCTTGGGCTCGGCCACCACGTCCAGGTCCGCGGCCGGATTGACTTCCAGCCCTTCGGCGATGACCAGGGCATAGCGGAACATCTGGTTGAACCAGGTGCGGACCTTCTCGGCGGTGGTGAACGCCTTGCGTTTCTCGATCGCCGCCACGACGCCCACGAGCTGGGGCCGTCGAATGTCGTAGATCGACATCTTCCCCAGGGTAGGCAGCACGTCCTTGTTGAAGATGCGCAGGATCTGCGAAAGCGTGCTCTGACGGCCTTCCTTGAGTTCCTTGCGGCGATGCTCGACCCAAGCATCGAAGACGTTCTTGAAGGTGTATTCGCCCGCCAGCTTGGCCGCGTGCCGGCGCTGGTCGCGTTCGATTTGGGGATCAATGCCCTTGGCGAGCAGAACCTGAGCCTTGTCCCGCTCGGCGCGGGCCTCGCGCAGACTGAGGGCGGGATAGCCACCCAGGGACATGCGCTTTTGCTTGCCCAGCCAGTAGTATCGGAAGATCCACGACTTGCCGCCTGCGGCAGAGACCATCAGGCCCAGGCAGTCGTTATCGGAGAGGGTGTAGCGCTTGCCGGTGGTTCTTGCCTGCCGGACTGTCAGATCAGAGAGTGCCATTTCGAGGCTCCTAAGTTATGACTTAGGCCTAATGCTCGTCATGGTTCCCGCTCAGCCCCAGCAACTATCCGGTAGCCGTCCCAACCGTATTCTTGTGCCTCAATTGGTCACTCAAAAACGGTAGCTGTGGGTGGATTTCCGTGGCGCTCGCTGGAATGAAAAAAGGGGCCAAAGCCCCTCTTTTCAACGACTTACAGACGTCAGTAGAAGTCTGTAGATCACTATCTGGAGCGGGAAATCGGTCTCGAACCGACGACCTCAACCTTGGCAAGGTTGCGCTCTACCAACTGAGCTATTCCCGCATTCTCCGCCACCAACTGGCACCGGAAAGATTTTGATTGTAGCATCAATTTTCCACCATTAGGCTTCCAATTGACCCTTTGAAGAAGCTTGCGCCTCCTCTACATACCACCATCTGGAGGCGCGGCCCGGAGTCGAACCGGGCTAAACGGATTTGCAATCCGGTGCATAACCGCTTTGCTACCGCGCCAGGTCTTGCGCCTTGATGAAAAGCGGAAGCATTGCCTCCTCTTTTCCTGGATATGGAGCGGGAAATCGGTCTCGAACCGACGACCTCAACCTTGGCAAGGTTGCGCTCTACCAACTGAGCTATTCCCGCATTTACCTAAGCCTCACACTGTAGCATGTTTAGCGTCGATAAGTGAAATTATAGAGTACTTTTCGCGTGCTCCAAGAATAGTGCAAAGATTTTTCCATCAATGTTTCACGGAGCCCCGCGACACATCGGCGGAGGCAGGCACCGCCACGGTTTGGGCACTGTCGTCCTCTGCCAATGCAACAGGCTTGCGCTCGAGTGCTATCTCCAGAACCTTGTCGATCCACTTCACAGCAATGATCTCCAGCCCCATCTTGACGTTCTCTGGAATTTCCTGGAGGTCTTTTACGTTTTCTTCAGGAATCAGCACCGTCTTGATCCCTCCACGCAATGCCGCTAAAAGTTTTTCCTTGAGCCCACCAATTGCTGTGACCTCTCCGCGCAGTGTGATCTCCCCCGTCATCGCAACATCTGCGCGGACCGGTATTCCGGTCAGCGCAGAAACGATCGCCGTCGTCATCGCAATGCCGGCGCTGGGACCGTCTTTAGGGGTCGCACCATCGGGCACGTGGATATGAAGATCTCGCTTCTCGAACGCCTCATCGCGAATACCAAGTAAGCGCGCACGGCTACGTACTACTGTGCGGGCCGCTTCGACCGACTCCTTCATGACATCGCCCAGCGATCCTGTGCGAAGGATGTTGCCTTTGCCGGGCATGGTCGCGACCTCGATCGTGAGCAGATCCCCGCCGACTTCGGTCCATGCCAGGCCAACCACTTGTCCCACTTGGTTCTGCTGTTCCGCGCGACCGTAGGTGTACTTGCGCACTCCCAAGTATTCAGGCAAGTCGTCCGCCGACACCTCCACGGGAGCCGTCAGCTTCTTGAGCTGGATTGCCTTGACCACTTTTCGGCAGATTTTGGAGAGTTCGCGCTCTAGCGAACGGACGCCCGCTTCACGCGTGTAGTAGCGCACGATGTCCCGTACGGCGGATTCCGTGACCTGCAACTCGGCGTCTTTCACGCCATTGTTTTGCATCTGCTTGGGCAGCAAATATTTGATGGCAATGTTGGTTTTTTCGTCCTCGGTATATCCGGAAAGACGTATCACCTCCATGCGATCAAGTAGCGCCGGCGGGATGTTCATCGAGTTGGAAGTCGCGACAAACATGACATCGGAAAGGTCGAAGTCGACCTCCACATAGTGGTCGCCGAACTTGTGGTTCTGCTCAGGATCGAGGACTTCCAATAACGCGCTCGAGGGGTCACCTCGAAAGTCCATGCCTAGTTTGTCAATTTCATCGAGCAGGAACAACGGATTGCGCGCCCCCACCTTGCCCAGGCTCTGCAACACCTTGCCTGGCATCGCCCCAATGTAGGTACGACGGTGACCCCGGATCTCTGCTTCGTCACGCATCCCCCCCAGCGCCATACGCACGTACTTGCGCCCCGTTGCCTTTGCAATGGACTGACCGAGCGAAGTCTTGCCCACACCCGGTGGGCCGACCAAGCACAGGATGGGCGCCTTCACCTTGTCCACCCGCTGCTGCACGGCGAGATATTCCAGGATCCGGTCTTTCACCTTTTCCAGGCCATAGTGGTCCTCGTTTAACACAGCCTCTGCATGGGCAAGGTCGTGCTTGACCTTGGACTTCTTGCTCCAGGGCAGTCCCGTGAGCACATCAATGTAGTTGCGAACCACAGTGGCTTCGGCAGACATAGGAGACATGAGCTTGAGCTTTTTCAGCTCGCCTTCCGCCTTCTTGCGCGCTTCGACCGGCATGCGCGCGGCCTTGATCTTTTTCTCGATCTCCTCAAGATCCGCGCCTTCTTCGCCTTCGCCCAGTTCCTTCTGGATCGCCTTGACCTGTTCGTTGAGATAGAAGTCCCGCTGGTTTTTCTCCATCTGGCGCTTCACGCGACCGCGAATGCGCTTATCCACATTGAGGATATCCACTTCGCGGTCCAACTGCTCGAACAGATTCTCCAGACGCTGCTTGACGCCTGCCAAGTCGAGAACAACCTGCTTGTTCTCCAGCTTGAGCGGCAAGTGCGCGGCAATGGTGTCAGCCAGCCGCCCCGGATCATCGATAGCCGAAATGGAAGTCAGAATCTCAGGAGGAATCTTTTTATTCAGTTTGACGTACTGATCAAACTGCTGCATTACCGCCCGGCGCAGCGCTTCAATTTCACTCGAAGCGGCGTCCTCGGCGGACGCCTGCATGGGCTCAACCGTCGCCGTGAAGTGAACGTCCGATTCATGCACCATGCGAACGTGGGCGCGCTGCTGCCCCTCCACCAGCACCTTCACCGTGCCATCGGGAAGCTTCAGCATCTGAAGGATGGTGGATATGCACCCGACTTCGAACATATCCGAAACCTGCGGTTCATCCTTGGCGGCTGCTTTTTGCGCAACCAGCATGATTCGTCGATCGGCATCCATGGCGGCTTCCAGCGCCTTGATGCTCTTGGGACGCCCCACAAACAGGGGAATCACCATATGAGGAAAAACCACCACATCGCGCAAAGGCAACAGTGGTAGATCCAGGGGCGTATCGGGCAGGGGTGTGTGTCCGGACATGGGGCAATCCTCTAGTAGTTCCATGGAATATGGTCCATGGACCACATTTTTCAACCCGGCAGCATCTGCACCCAGGTGTTAGCGACATGGCCCGCCGGGCGCATCAATCACGCGCTCTGCTCCCGGCGGCTCACGGCTTTCAGGCGGTCTTGGCGGCCTCGCGATAAACCAGCAAAGGGGCCTTGTTCTCTTCGATGGTGGCCTCGTCCACCACCACCTTTTCCACGTTGGAGACGTTGGGCAAGTCAAACATGGTGCCAATCAACGCTTGCTCAAGAATGGAGCGCAAGCCGCGGGCACCCGTCTTGCGTGCGATGGCTTTTCGCGCGATGGACTTCAACGCAGCGGGACGAATTTCCAGCTCAACGCCTTCCATCGCCAGCAACTTGCTGTACTGCTTGACCAAGGCGTTTTTGGGCTCGGTGAGAATTTGCACCAGCGCGTCCTCGCTCAGTTCGGCCAGCGCTGTGACCACGGGCATGCGACCCACCAACTCTGGAATCAGGCCGAATTTGATGAGATCCTCAGGCTCGATATCCTGAAACACCTCGGTCAAAGAACGCTGCTTTTTGCTACGCACTGCCGCGCCAAAGCCAATACCGGAAGCTTCAGTACGGTTCTCAATGACCTTTTCCAGCCCAGCAAACGCACCACCACAAATGAACAGAATGTTGGTGGTATCGATCTGCAGAAAATCCTGATTGGGATGCTTGCGTCCACCTTGTGGAGGCACGCTCGCCATGGTCCCCTCGATGAGCTTGAGCAGCGCTTGCTGCACACCTTCACCTGAGACATCCCGCGTAATACTGGGGTTGTCGGATTTGCGCGAAATTTTGTCGATTTCGTCGATGTAGACAATGCCCCGCTGGGCACGTTCCACATCGTAGTTGCAGCTTTGCAGGAGTTTCTGGACGATGTTCTCCACGTCCTCTCCAACATAGCCGGCTTCCGTCAGCGTGGTGGCGTCAGCCATCACGAAAGGCACATCGAGCTGCCGCGCCAAGGTCTGCGCAAGCAACGTCTTGCCCGACCCCGTAGGGCCGATCAACAGGATGTTGCTCTTGGACAGTTCCACCTCGTCCTTACCGGCCTTGTCCTTGTGGCGCAGACGCTTGTAATGGTTGTACACGGCGACGGCCAGCGTACGTTTGGCCTTTTCCTGGCCAATCACGTAATGATCAAGGTTGGTCTTGATTTCCGCAGGCGTAGGCAGATCTCCGCGGCCTTCGCGTCCGGCATCGCCGGTGGGCAGCTCATCACGGATGATCTCGTTGCACAGGTCAATGCACTCGTCGCAGATAAAGACCGACGGACCGGCGATCAGCTTCTTTACTTCGTGCTGGCTTTTACCGCAGAAAGAGCAGTAAAGGGTTTTTTCGCTGGAGGAGCCTTTTTTCTCGGCCATGGGGGCAATGCCTTATGACTGGGGATGTTGTCAAGATGATAACGAAATAAAAACGGCGTTTCCCACAGGGGGAAACGCCGCGCGCGCCGGCCCAAACTCAGGGGCGCTTGGCGATGACCTGGTCCACGATGCCGTAATCCTTGGCTTCGTCCGCGGTCATGAAATAGTCCCGCTCGGTATCCGCCTTCACCTTCTCAATGGGCTGTCCCGTGCGCTCCGCCAGGATGCGGTTCATCTGATCTTTGGTACGCAAAATGTCGCGGGCGTGGATCTCGATATCCGTCGCCTGTCCGCGGGCGCCGCCCAGCACCTGGTGGATCATGATCTTGGAGTTGGGCAGCGAATAGCGCTTGCCCTTGGCGCCTGCAGCCAGCAGGAAAGCCCCCATGCTCGCCGCAAAGCCGCAGCACAGCGTGGACACATCCGGCTTGATGAACTGCATGGTGTCATAGATGGCCATGCCCGCCGTCACGCTCCCCCCCGGGGAGTTGATGTAGAACGAAATATCCTTGTCCGGGTTCTCGCTCTCAAGGAACAGCAGCTGCGCAACCACCAGGTTGGCGGTCTGGTCATTGACCTCACCCACCAGGAAGATCACGCGCTCCTTCAACAGGCGCGAATAAATGTCGTAGGACCGCTCGCCGCGGCCGGACTGCTCAATGACCATGGGGATCATGCCCAGGGCTTGCGTTTCCAATGCGCTCATACGTTTCTCCAGTCAGGCGGATACTGTACCCAGAAATGAATTGGGGCTTGTGCCGCAAAGCACAAGCCCCGCCGGGTTTCGTCCTCACCCCTGGGTCAAAGCCCGGGGCAAGGGCCAGCTACTCAGGCCTGGCCCATCAGTTCATCGAAGGACACGGCCTTGTCGTTCACCTTGGCCTGGCCCAGCACGAAGTCGGTCACATTGTTCTCGATGACCACGGCTTCCACCTCAGCCAGGCGATTGCGGTCGCTGAAGTACCAGCGCACCACGTCCTCAGGCTTCTCGTAGCTGGCAGCCAGCTCGTCCACGTGGGCCTTCAGCTGCTCCGGCTTGGCCTGCAGGTTATTGGCACGCACGAGTTCGGCGACCACCAGGCCCAGGCGCACGCGGCGCTCGGCCTGAGGGCGGAACACGTCCTCGGGGATTTCGGCCTTGTCGGCGTCCTTGATGCCGCGCTGCTTGAGGTCGGCGCGTGCAGCTTCCAACAGGCGGGCAATTTCAGCTTGCACGCTGGCGTTAGGCAGATCCAGTTCCGCTTTGGACACCAGAGCGTCCATCACGGCTTGCTTGTTGCGGGCCAGCAGGCGGAATTTGACTTCGCGCTCCAGGTTCTTCTTGATGTCGGCGCGCAAGCCTTCCACCGTGCCGTCGGCAATGCCGAGCGACTTGGCCAGTTGCTCATTCACCTCGGGCAGGTGGGCCGCTTCGATCTTCTTGACGGTCACCATGAAGTCGGCCGTCTTGCCAGCCACGTCCTTGCCGTGGTAGTCCTCGGGGAAGGCCAGGGGGAAGGTCTTGCTCTCGCCCGACTTCATGCCGCGCACTGCGTCTTCGAATTCCTTGAGCATCTGGCCCTCGCCCACCAGGAACTGGAAGTCCTCGGCCTTGCCGCCCTGGAAGGGCTCGCCGTCGATCTTGCCCTCGAAATCCACCGTCACGCGATCGCCGTCTTCTGCAGCAGCGGCCAGGGCACGCTGCGCGAAGGTACGGCGCTGCTTGCGCAGGATGTCCACGGTCTTGTCGATGGCGCTGTCGGTCACTTCGGCGGAGAGCTTCTCGACTTCCGCGGTGGACAGATCGCCGATCTTGACCTCGGGGAACACCTCGAACACGGCGTCGAAAGTCACTTCGCCCTCAGGCGCGCCGTCCTTCTCCGTGATGCGCGGCTGGCCTGCCACGCGCAGGTTGGCTTCATTGGCGGCCTGTGCAAACGCCTCGCCCACCTTGTCGTTCAGCACTTCGTATTGCACCGAATAGCCGTAACGCTGAGCCACTACGCTCATGGGGACCTTGCCGGGACGGAAACCATCCATCTTCACCGTACGGGCCAGGCGCTTGAGGCGCGCGTCCACTTCGGTCTGGATCGTGGTCAGGGGCAAGCTCAGCGTGATCTTGCGCTCAAGCTTTTCAAGGGTTTCAACAGTTACGGCCATGGTTGTTCCTAGTGTCTGGATGTGGACCGTGCCGACTTGCAGTGCAAGCCTGCACCACGTTCCGCCAAAGTCTCACGTTGGTGCGCGGGGGGGGACTCGAACCCCCACACCATTGCTGGCGTCAGGACCTAAACCTGGTGCGTCTACCAATTTCGCCACCCGCGCAGTTCTGAAAGCCACCCGGATGGCAGGCACAGCAGGCCATCCCGGTGAAATAGGTCAAACAGCAGATTTTACCCTGTTGCGGCCCGCCTTTAAATGGAATCGTTTATCGGCGCTCCGGGATCGGGCCGCCGCACACGAAACCACGCGGCGTACATCGCGGGCAGTGCCAGCAGCGTGAGCACCGTGGCCACGACCAGTCCACCCATGATGGCCACGGCCATAGGCCCCCAGAACACGCTGCGCGACAGCGGGATCATGGCGAGCACCGCCGCCGCCGCCGTCAGCACGATGGGCCGCAGGCGCCACACCGCTGCCGCCACGATCGCGTCCCACGCGGGCACGCCGGCCGCACGGTTGAGCTCGATCTGGTCGATCAGGATCACCGAATTGCGCTGGATCATGCCCATGAGAGCGATGACCCCCAACAGCGCCACAAAGCCGAAGGGCCGGTTCAGCAGCAGCAGCGCCGCCGCCACCCCCGCAATCCCCAACGGGCCGGTGAGGAACACCAGCACGGAGCGGCTGAAGCTGTGCAGCTGCAGCATCAGCAGCGTGAACACGATGAACAGCATGACGGGCACGCCGGCCACGATGGAGGCCGAGCCCTTGCTGCTCTCCTCCACCGCACCCGCGACCTCGATGCGCACGCCGTTCTCACCGGCCGCCTGCCAGCGGGCCTCCAGCGCGCGCAGCTCGGGCAGCAGTTGCGCCGTGACGGTGGCGCCCTGCAGCCCCTCCACCAGGTCGCCCTGCACGGTGATGGCGTAGTTGCGGTTCCAGCGCCACATCACCCCCGGCTCCCAGGTGAACACGGGCCTGGCGATCTGCGTGAGCGGAATGGAGCGGCCCGAAGCCGTGGGCAGGTAGGCGTTGCCGATGTCGGAGATCGCCTCGCGCTCGTCCTGCGCCTGGCGCAGCACGATCTCAATGAGCTTGTCGCCCTCGCGGTACTGCCCCACCGTGGAGCCGCTGAACATGATGCGCGAAGCCTGGGCGATGGACTGGCTGGTCACTCCCAGCGCGCGCGCCTTGTCCTGGTCCACCTCCAGGCGAACCACCTTGACCGACTCGTTCCAGTTGTCGTTCACGCCGATCAGGTTGGCGTTGCCGCGCATCAGCGCCTTCACCTCGTCGGCGCGCTCGCGCAGCACGGCCGGGTCGCTGCCCACCACGCGGAACTGCACCGGGTAGGGCACGGGCGGGCCGTTGGGCAGCAGCTTCACGCGGCCGCGTGCCTCGGGGACCTCCTCGGCCAACAACCGGGGCAGGCGCAGGCGCAGCGACTCGCGCTCGGGCAGGCTCTTGGCCAGCACGATGAACTGCGATACGTTGGGCTGGGGGAACACCTGGTCCAGCGGCAGGTAAAACCGCGGGGTGCCCGAACCCACCCACGCGGCCACGCTGGCCACGCCTTCCTGCTCCATCAGCCGCTGCTCTACACGGCGCACCACGGCCTCGTTGGCTGCGAAGGAGGTGCCCTCGGGGAACCACAGGTCCACCATGATTTCCGGCCGGCTGGAGTCGGGAAAGAACTGCTGCTGCACGCGCCCCATGCCCACCAGCCCCAGCGCAAAGATGCCGATGGTGGCGGCGATGGTGATCCACCGGTGCGCCACGCACCAGTCCACCATGTGGCGGAAGCGGTGGTAGAAAGGCGTGTCGAACACCTCGGGCGGCGGCGCATCGGGCGCATGCGGCTTCACCTTCAGCAGCAGCGTGCCCAGGTAGGGCACGAAATAGACCGACACGATCCACGACAGCACCAGCGAAATCACCGTCACCGCGAAGATCGCGAAGGTGTATTCGCCCGTGACCGACTTGGCGATGCCGATGGGCAAGAAACCCGCGGCCGTGATGAGCGTGCCGGTGAGCATGGGCTTGGCCGTCACGTCATACGCAAACGTGGCCGCGCGCACCTTGTCGTAGCCCTCCTCCATCTTGCGCACCATCATCTCCACGGCAATGATGGCGTCGTCCACCAGCAGCCCCAGCGCGATGATGAGCGACCCCAGCGACACCTTGTGCAGCCCTATTCCCAAATAGTGCATGGCCAGGAAGGTCACGGCCAGCACCAGCGGGATGGTGATCGCCACCACCAGCCCCGGCCGGTAGTCCACGTGCCAGCCAAAACGCCCGCCCTTGTGCAGCCCCAGCGAGATGAAGCTCACCGCCAGCACGATCACCACGGCCTCGATCAGCACCTTGATGAACTCGCCCACCGAATCGGCCACGGCCGCCGGCTGATCCTGCACCTGGTGCAATTGCACGCCGGCCGGCAGCCGCGCCTGGATGTCGGCCGCTGCAGTGCGCAGCGCCTTGCCCAGCCGGATGATGTCGCCACCCTTGGCCATGGAGATGCCCAGGCCGATGACCTCGTGCCCCTGGAAGCGCACCTTCACCCCCGGCGGATCGACATAGCCCCTTCGCACCTCGGCGATGTCGCCCAGGCGCAGCTGGGCTCCAGAGCCGCCGCGGATCGGCATGTCACGCAGCTGCTCCACGCTGGTGAACTGCCCGCCCACGCGCACCTGCACCACGTCCTGTGGCGACTGGATCGCGCCCGCGCTCTCCACCGCATTCTGCGCACCCAGCTGCTGCAACACCGCGTTGAAGTCCAGCCCCAGCTGCGCCAGACGCTTTTGCGAGACCTCGACCCAGACGCGCTCGTCCTGCACGCCGAACTGCTCGACCTTGGCCACATCCTTCACGCGCAGCAGCTGCTGGCGCACGTCGTCGGCGAAGTCCTTCAGCTCGGCATAGCTGAAGCCCTCACCCTGCAGGGCGTAGATCACGCCGTACACGTCGCCGAACTCGTCGTTGAAGAACGGCCCCTGGATATTGCCCGGCAGCTGGTAGCGCATGTCACCCACCTTTTTGCGCACCTGGTACCAGATGTTGGCCACCTCCGCCGGCTTGGACGAGTCCTTGAGCTCGAAGATGATCTGCGACTCGCCCGGCTTGCTGTAGCTGCGGATCTTGTCGGCGTAGGGCACCTCCTGCAGGGTGCGCTCGATCTTGTCCGTCACCTGCTCGGCCACCTGCTGCGCCGTGGCGCCGGGCCAGTAGGTGCGCACCACCATGGCGCGGAAGGTGAAGGGCGGGTCTTCGTCCTGCCCCAGCTGAAAGTACGCGGCGATGCCCAGCACCATTAGCACCACCATCAGGTAGCGCGTGAGCGCGGCATGTTCCAGCGCCCAGCGCGACAGGTTAAAGCCCTGCTTGGGCTGCGTCTGCTGCATGGGGTGGCTCCTCAGCGAGCGGCAGCGGAGGCCGCTGGCGCTTCATTATTAATAGCTGGTAGCGCTTGTCCTTCGGGCGTTGGAGCCGTTTTTGGCTTGTAAACCGTCACCACCTGTCCCGGAGCCAGCACATGCACACCCGTGGCCACCACCTGCATGCCGGGGGTGAGGCCGGCGGCGATCACGGCCTCGTTGCCGTCGGCCGTGGCGATCTGCACCGGCTGCAGGCGCACGGTGCCGGTGGCACTGCCGTCCTTGGCCTCATAGACCCACACCACCGTCTGGCCGCCCTCCTGGCGCAGGGCGCTGGTGGGCAGCTTGATCGCCTGCACACCGCCCCGCGCCAGCACCTGCGGCGCCACATACACGGTGGCGCCCAGCGGCGGCACGTCCGCGCCCTCCACCGCCACTTTCACGAGGAAGGTGCGCGTCACCGGATCGGCGCTGGCCGCCACCTCGCGCACCCGGCCCTGCAGCAGCGCGTCGCCCGACCAGGCGCGCACCTGCACGGCCTGCCCTACGCGCAACTGGCCCACCTTGTCCTCCGGCACCGAGAACACCGCGTCGCGCGGGCCGTCGCGAGCAATGCGCACCACCGGCGTGCCCGCAGACACCACCTGGCCGGGCTCGGCGTCAACCGACGTCACCACCCCCGGCGCATCCGCCACCAGGCGTGTGTACTCGGTCTGGTTGCCCTGGGAAGCGAGCTGCGCGCGCGCCTGGTCCAGCGAAGCCTGCGCGGCCTTCAGCTGAGCCTGGCGGCGGTCCAGCTCCGCCCCGCTGATGAAGTTCTGCGCGCGCAGCTTGGAAAAGCGCTCGAAATCCGCCGCGGCCAAATCACGCTGCGTGGTGGCGGACGCCACCTGGGCGCGCGCGGCCTGCGCAGCCAGCTCATAGTCGCGCGGATCCAGCTGCGCCAACACCTGGCCGGCCTGCACGCGCTGGCCCAGCTCGGCCTGGCGCTGCACGATCTTGCCGGCCACGCGAAAACCCAGGCGCGACTCCACGCGCGCGCGCACCTCGCCCGCGTACTCCAGATGCATCTGCAGGGGCGCCACGCCCACGGTGAGCAGTTTCACCGCGCGCACCGGCTCTGGCGCCGGCTCGCGGCGCGAACATCCCGCCAGCGCCAAGGCAGCCACGGCCAGCACCAGTGCAGCACCCGCCACGCCGCCACGCGGCGGCCACAAAAAAACCCCGCGGCGGGGTTGCAATGAAGACGGGCCCGGCAGGCCCGCGGCGCGCTGTGCGACAGGGTGGGTCATGGAAACATCCGGTATGCCAAATTACTGACTGACTGGTTAGTAATCTATGAGAGGCCGGTCGCTCTTGTCAAGCACGACAATGGCCGCGTGAAGCATCCCGAGTCCCCCGCCCCCCTGCGCGATCCGCGCACCGCGCCCGCCGAGGCGCCGCCGGTCACGCACTACGAGAACTTTCCCGTGGCTTCGCTGCTGTGCCCGCCACGGCTGCGCCCGCCGATCGCCGCGATCTACGCGTTTGCGCGCACGGCCGACGACATTGCCGACGAGGGCACGGCCACCGCCGCCGAGCGCCTGGCCGACCTGCGTGCCTACCGCGCCGAGCTTCAATCCGTGGCGGCCGGGCACTCCCCCCAGACGCGCTGGGCCGCCGTGTTTGGGCCGCTGCAGGCGGTGTTGCGCAGCCACCAGCTGCCCGTGCCGCTGCTGGACGACCTGCTGGACGCCTTCATGCAGGACGTCACCCTGACCGAGGCCGGCGCCACCTACGCCGACCGCGCCGCGCTGCTGGACTACTGCCGCCGCTCGGCCAACCCCGTGGGGCGCCTGCTGCTGCACCTGTACGGCGTGCACGGGCAGGACGCACTGCGCGAGAGCGACGCCATCTGCACCGCGCTGCAACTCATCAACTTCTGGCAGGACCTGAGCGTGGACCTGCCCCGCGGGCGCCACTACCTCACCGATGCCGACTGCGCCGCCCATGGCGTGGCGCGCGCGGACCTCGCGGCGCAGCGCCGCTCCGCCGCCAGCGACCGGCTGGTGCTGGACTGCGCCGCCTGGGCCCGCGCTCTCATGCTCCAGGGCAGCCCCCTGGTACACCGGCTGCCCGGCCGTGTGGGGTGGGAGCTGCGCCTGGTCGTGCAGGGCGGTCTGCGCATTCTGGACAAGGTGCAGGCGCTGGATGGCGCCAGCCTGCTCACGCGGCCGCGGCTGGGCACGCTCGACTGGCCCCGCATGCTGGCGCGCGCCGCGCGCATGTAGGGGCCGCCCCACCCGCTGCAGCAGCGCGAGCGCGCGGGGGGTCAATGGCCCCCCATCACCGCATCGCGCGGCGCGCGTGCAACCCTCAGGCCACCCAGCGCCCGGCCCATTCGGCGCGGGCCTGCGCATGGCGCAGGATCTGCGCCAGCGCCTGCGGCACTTCGGCCGCCGCACGGTTGTGCATGCGCCGCGTCGCGGCCTGGTAGCGCGGCAGGTCGGCCAGCAGGGCCTGCACGCCCGATGCGATGGACCGGAAGCTCGGCAACACCAGTCCCAGGCCCTGCTCACCCACCCATTCCGTGCAGTAACGCTCCTGCGGCATGGTCCACGCATTGCGCGTGACGAGGGGCGGCAGCCCCATGTGCACCGCCTCGCTCAGGCTGCCGCTGCCCGGCTTGCCGATGAAGAAGTCCGCCAGCTGCATGACGCGCGCCATCTCGCGCGTGTATTCGAGCACCACGGTAGGCGCGTTGCGGCGCAGCGCGCGCAGATCCTGCGCCAGGGCCGCGTTGCGCCCGCAGGCCAGGATCAGCGGGGTGTCCGTCAAGCGGCGGGCTATCGTCACCATCTCTCTGGAACCCTCGGAGCCGAACAGCACCAGCCCCACGGGACGCTCGTCCAGCCCCAGCCGCGCCCGCTCGGCGGCACGATCCTGGTCCACCGGCGCATGGAACTGCGCACTCAGCACCATGCCCGAGGTCTCCCAGATGCGGTGGTGCGGAAAGTCCGCAGCGCGCGCCTGGTCCACGGCATAAGGCGAGCCACAGACCACGATCTGCTGGGTTTGCGGCTCCATCCAGAAGCTGGGCGGGCAATCGGCCAGATCGGTCATCACCGTGACGTAGGGCACGCCTGGCAGGGCCTGCTCCAGCGCGTCGGCCATGGCGCGGTTGAAGTTGGGCACCAGCGACACCACCATCGCCGGCCGGCGTGCCGCCCAGTGCCGGCGCAGCGACTGCATGATCCGCTGGTGGTTCCAGCGGATCATGCCCTGCAGCAGGCGCAATTCGTGCGTCAGCCCCAGCGTCCAGCCCCGGGCCAGGCGCTTGTTGTAGACGTCTTCCGGTTCCATGCCCGTCCACTGGCGAAAGCGCGCGTTCGGGTCCAGCACCTCGAAGAGATTGGTGCGGCACACCTGCCACGGCAGCCCGGCGCGGGCGATGGCCGCTTCCAGCGCCAGCGCGGAGGTGCGGTGTCCGCCCCCGGCATTGAAATAGATCAGCTCGACCAACGGGGCAGCTTCAGGCGCCATGGACTTCAATCGGTAGTGACAGGAATGGGTTGCGGTAGTTGTGCGCCGCTCTTGCGCTGCACGGGCATGTGCTGCGCCCAGTGCAAGATCTCCAGGCGACCATCGGCGTGCTCGGCCAGCGCGCTGAGGCTTTCCACCCAGTCGCCATCGTTGGCATACAGGATGCCGTCGATGTCGCGCAGCTCCGCATGGTGGATGTGCCCGCACACCACGCCGTGCAGGCCGCGCTTGCGCGCTTCGCGCGCCACCGCGTTCTCGAAGTCGCCCACGTAGCTCACGGCGCGCTTGACCTTGAGCTTGAGATATTTGGACAGCGACCAGTACGGCAGCCCCAGGCGCGCGCGCAGGGTGTTCAGGTGCCGGTTGAGCTTGAGCGTGAATTCGTAGAGCGAGTCGCCCACATGGGCCAGCCACTTGGCGCACTGGATCACGCCGTCGAACAGGTCGCCATGGATCACCCACAGCGCGCGGCCGTCAGCCGTCTCGTGCACCCAGTCCTCGGCGACGGCAACACCGCCGAAGTTGAGCTGCACATAACGGCGCGCAAACTCGTCATGGTTGCCGGGGATGAAGATCACGCGCGTGCCCTTGCGGGCCTTGCGCAACAGCTTCTGCACCACGTCGTTGTGCGCCTGCGGCCAGTACCACTGGCGGCGCAGTTGCCAACCGTCGATGATGTCGCCCACCAGAAACAGCGTCTCGCACTCGGTGTGCTTGAGAAAGTCCAGCAGCGCCTGCGCCTGGCAGCCGGGCGTGCCCAGGTGCAGATCGGAGATCCAGAGCGTGCGGTAGCGCAGCGGGGGGCGCGCCGGGTCGCATGCATCATCTGCCGGGTCGTCCGGCGGCCGGGCCGCGGAGGATTTCCAGGCGTTCAGGAAGGCATCGTCGCGCATCATGAACAGGCATGGTGGGCCGGCGCCACGACAGCGGCATGACATTTCCACGTCTGGCCAGTGACGTTGCGGCGGCGCAGCGCTCAGGCCCTGCGCCCCGCATGTTTCCCCCGCGAGCCCCGCCCAGGGCCATGGGAGAATCACGCCCCCATGAGTCCTGAACAGTACGTCCAGCAAAAGGCCGCCGCCTCCGGCAGCAGCTTCTACTACGCTTTCCTCTTCCTGCCGCGCGAGCGGCGTACGGCCATCACGGCCTTCTACGCCTTTTGCCGCGAGGTGGACGACGTGGTGGACGAAGTCTCCGAAGCCAGCGTGGCCCAGGCCAAACTGGCCTGGTGGCAGGGCGAGGTGGCCAAGGCCTTTGCCGGCCAGCCCAGCCACCCGGTGATGCAGGCGCTGATGCCGCATGCGGCCGCCTACGGCATCGAACAGCGCCACCTGCTGGCCGTGATCGAGGGCTGCCAGATGGACCTGGAGCAGACGCGCTACCTGGACTTCGCGGGCCTGGCGCGCTACTGCCACCTGGTGGCCGGCGTGGTGGGCGAGGTGGCGGCGCGCATCTTCGGCCAGCAAGATGAGCGCACCACGCAGTACGCGCACAAGCTGGGCCTGGCGTTCCAGCTCACCAACATCATCCGCGACGTGGGCGAGGACGCCATGCGCGGGCGCATCTACCTGCCCATTTCCGAGCTGCAGCAGTTCGATGTGAAGGCGCACGAGATCACCAAACGCGAGTATTCGGAGCGCTTCACCGCGCTGATGCGCTTTCAGGCCGAGCGCGCGCACCTCTTTTACGACCAGGCGCTGGCGCTGCTGCCCGACGTGGATCGGCGCGCGCAGAAGCCCGGCCTGATGATGGCCAGCATCTACCGCACGCTGCTGCGCGAGATCGAGGCCGACAACTTCCAGGTACTGCACCAGCGCACCAGCCTCACGCCGCTGCGCAAGTTCTGGCTGGCCTGGAAGGTGCAGGCGCTGGGGATGATGTGAAGGTTGCCATCGTCGGCGGCGGCTGGGCCGGTATGGCCGCGGCCGTGCATGCGGCCCAGGCGGGCCACGCGGTCAGCGTGTTCGAGGCCAGCCGCACCCTGGGCGGGCGCGCGCGCGCCGTGGCCGCCCAGCGCGCAGACGGCTCGCCCCTGGTGCTGGACAACGGCCAGCACATCCTCATCGGCGCCTATGCCGAATGCCTGCGCCTGATGCGCGCCGTGGGCGTCACGCCCGACTCCGCCCTGCTGCGCCTACCCCTGGCGCTGGTGTTCCCCGACGGCAGCGGCCTGGCCCTGCCCGATGCCCCGCCGCCCTGGGATGCGCTGGCCGGCATCGCCCGCGCACGCGGCTGGAGCCTGCGCGAGCGTGCGGCCCTGCTGGCGCGCGCCGCACGCTGGCGGCTGGCGGGGTTTCGGTGTGCACCGGGCACCAGCGTGGCGGACTTGTGCGCAGGCCTGCCGCAGCGGCTGGTGGACGAGTTCATCGCGCCGCTGTGCGTGTCGGCGTTGAACACGCCCGTGCAAGATTCCTGCGGCCAGGTGTTCCTGCGCGTGCTGCACGACAGCCTGTTCGCCGGCCGGGGCGGCTCCCACCTGCTGCTGCCGCGCACCGACCTGGGCGCGCTGTTCCCCGAGCCCGCCGCGCAGTGGCTGCAGCAGCGCGGCCACGCGGTGCACCGCGGCCAACGCGTGCAGGCACTCGCACGCGACGAGGCCGGCTGGCGCGTGGACGGCTGCGCGTTCGACGCCGTGCTGCTGGCCACCAGCAGCACCGAGTCCGCCCGCCTGGTGGCCGAAGCCGCCGTGCCCGCGCCCCAGCGTCCCGCCCTGCAGACCTGGGCCGCCGGTGCGCAGGCACTGCGCTTTGGCGCCATCGCCACCGTGTATGCCGAACTGCCGGGAGCGCGCACCCCGCTGCTGCCCCGCCCCATGCTGGCGCTGC
Organism: [Acidovorax] ebreus TPSY; assembly: GCF_000022305.1. Taxonomy (NCBI): domain Bacteria; kingdom Pseudomonadati; phylum Pseudomonadota; class Betaproteobacteria; order Burkholderiales; family Comamonadaceae; genus Diaphorobacter; species [Acidovorax] ebreus. Next base: position 1,174,028 of record NC_011992.1, on the reverse strand, counting down.
GCGCGCGCGCGCAACGGCCCGCGCAGTTCGTCTTCGACCGCGCACTGCTGGGTGGCCCGGCCGGGCTGCTGGCGTTCGTGGTCAGCGCCTTCGAGGGCGAGCGCGCCGCGCTGGAGCGCGACGTGCTGGCCCAGGCGGCCGAGGACCTGGCCCTGCCCGGCCTGCGCGCGGTGCAGACGGTGGTGGAAAAGCGCGCCACCTTTGCCTGCACGCCCGCCCTGGCGCGCCCGCCGCGCGTGATTGCGCCCGGCCTGCAGGCCTGCGGCGACTACGTGGCAGGGCCCTACCCCGCCACGTTGGAGGGCGCGGTACTGCACGGCGCGGCGGCCGCGCAGGATTTAGGCCAAAGCAGCCTCTAGCGCTTACCTATCAAGCGCTAACAGCTATCGTTTAAGGAGCATCTCAGGCGGCCGCTGCGCGGATTCGCGCGGCAGCACGTCGGCCAGCGTGAGCACCTCCAGCCCCGTGTGCGCCCACAGGCGCTCCAGCGGCGGGGTGCGCGCCAGCAGCAGGCGCTGCACCAGGGGCTCCATGTGCGTGGTGGCCGGCTCGGCCAGCAGCACGTAGCGTGCGTCGGCTGCGTCGGACCCGTCGGCGGCCGTCTCGTCCACCCGCACCACCCAATCCAGCGCCGCCAGCACCGGCAGCACGGACCCCACCTGCAGCACATCCACGCGCAGCCGCTGGGCCAGCTCCAGCACGCTCAGCCCGTGGGGCGGTTGCTGGCGCGCGCGGTGCAGCTGCTGCAGCACCTCCACGGCCAGCAAGAAGGCCCAGCCCTCGCCCGTGGCGCAGCGCGCCACGCCGGCAAGCAGGCTCGGCAGATAGGCGGCCACCACCGCACCCAGCAGCACGATGACCCAGGCCACATACACCCACAGCAGCAAGATGGGCAGCGTGGCGAACGTGCCGTACAGCACCGAATAGGTGGGTACCGACGCCAGGTACAGCGACAGCACTTTCTTGGCCAGCTCGATGCCCACGGCGACGAACACTCCGCCCGCCCAGGCGTGGCGCCAGTGCACCTGGGTGTTGGGCACATAGCGGTACAGCGCCGCCATGCCGGCGGCCAGCACGAAGAACTCGATCGCATCGAACAGCAGGCGCGCTCCGCCCGGCAACGTGTCGCCGATACCGCGCGACGCGGCGCTGGCGACCGAGGTGGTCAGCGCCAGGCTGGCCGCCAGCACCAGCGGACCGAGCGTGAGCGCGGCCCAGTAGATCAGCACACGCTGGCCCAGCGGGCGCAGGCGCTGCACGCGCCAGATGTTGTTGAGCGTGCGGTCGATGGTGAGGATCAGCGCCAGCGCCGTCACCATGAGGATCGACAAGCCCGCCGCGCCCAGGCCATGCGCCTTGGCGGCGAACTGCGTGAGGTAGCCCAGCACGGGGCGCGAGATGCTGTCGGGCACCAGGCTGTCCACCAGCCAGCGCTGCAGCACGAGCTGCATCTCGGCAAACATGGGGAACACGGTGAACATGGCCAGCGCCACCGTCACGAACGGCACCAGCGCCAGCAGCGTGGTGAAAGTGAGGCTGCTGGCCGTCAGCCCCAGGCGGTCCTCGCGAAAGCGCTCGCGCAGCGTCTGCGCGGTGGTGCGCCAGGGGAAGTGGGAAAGCTCCACCAGCCACTCCTCGGCACGCACTGCAATGGACTGTAGGGACAACGACATGACCGATATGATGCCAGCCCCATGCATCGCGAAACCCTGCCCCCCGCCCCCGCCCTGCACATCGCCACCGACGTGGCGGCCACGCGCTGGCTGGCCGTGGGCAGCCTGGCGGCGCTGATCGTGCTGTGCCTGGCCTGGGAGCTGTGGCTGGCGCCGGTGCGCCCGGGCGGCTCTTGGCTGGCGCTCAAGGCCCTGCCGCTGGCGGTGCCGCTGGCCGGGCTGCTCAAGCGGCGCATGTACACCTACCGCTGGGTCAGCCTGCTGGTGTGGCTGTATTTCACCGAAGGGGTGGTGCGCGCCTGGAGCGACCCGGCGCCCGGCAACTGGCTGGCGGGCCTGGAGATCGTGCTGTGCCTGCTGCTGTTCACCGCCTGCGCGCTGCATGTGCGGCTGCGCCAGCGTGCCGCCAAGGCGGCCCGCGCCGCCGCGCCTGCATGAGCGTGCTGAGCCTTTGCCTGACATCGACTGGATTGACCGCCATGACCACTGCCCTGCTCGACACCCTGCGCCGGATCGTTGGCGCCGCCCATGTACTGACCGAGGGCGACCTTGCCGCCTATGAACAGGACTGGCGCAAGCGCTCCCATGGCAAGTCCCTGGCCGTGGTGCGCCCGGGCTCCACGGCCGAGGTGGCAGCAGTGGTGCGCGCCTGTGCCGATGCCGGCGTGGCGATCGTGCCGCAGGGCGGCAACACCGGCCTGTCGGTGGGCAGCACGCCCGACGGCAGCGGCACGCAGGTGGTGCTGAGCCTCACGCGCATGAATGCGGTGCGAGCCATCGACCGCGACAACCTCACCATGACGGTGGAGGCCGGCTGCATATTGCAGGCCCTGCAGGAGACGGCCGAGAAAGCCGATCTGCTGTTTCCGCTATCGCTTGCCGCAGAGGGCAGTTGCACCATCGGCGGCAACCTGTCCACCAATGCCGGCGGCACGCAGGTGGTGCGCTACGGCAACACGCGCGAGCTGTGCCTGGGCCTGGAGGTGGTCACGCCCCAGGGCGAGGTGTGGAACGGCCTCTCGGGCCTGCGCAAGGACAACACCGGCTACGACCTGCGCGACCTGTACATCGGCAGCGAAGGCACGCTCGGCATCATCACCGCGGCCACCATGAAGCTCTTCCCCCAGCCCGCCGCGCAGCTCACCGCCTGGGCCGCCGTGCCGTCGATGGCGGCGGCCGTGCGCCTGCTGGGCCTGTCGCACCAGCACCTGGGGGCCGGGCTCACGGGTTTCGAGGTGATGGGGCAGTTCGCGCTGTCGCTGGTCATCAAGCACATGCCGCAGCTGCGCGTGCCGTTCGCCGGGCTGGACGGCGCGCCACCCTACTACGTGCTGCTGGAAAACAGCGACAGCGAATCCGAAGAACACGCGCGCCAGCGCTTCGAGGCGCTGCTGGAGCTGGCCTTCGAGGACGGCTGCGTGCTGGACGCCGTGGTCGCCGAGAGCCTGTCGCAAGCGCATGAGCTGTGGCATATCCGCGAGAGCATTCCGCTGGCCCAGGCCGAAGAAGGCCTGAACATCAAGCACGACATCTCGATCGCCGCGTCGCGCATCCCCGCGTTCGTGGAGCACACCGATGCGCTGCTGCAGCGCGAGATTCCCGGCGTGCGCCTGGTCAACTTCGGCCACCTGGGCGACGGCAATCTGCACTACAACGTACAGGCGCCGGCGGGCGGCGATGCGCGGGAGTTCCTGCGTACGCAGGAGGACCGCGTCAACGCCCTGGTGTACGACGCGGTGGCGCAGTTCGACGGCTCGTTCTCGGCCGAGCACGGCGTGGGCGTGCTCAAGGCCGACAAGCTGGCGCAGTACAAGTCGCCCGTGGCCCTGGGGCTGATGCGCGCCATCAAGCAGGCCCTGGACCCGCAGGGCCTCATGAACCCGGGCTGCATTCTTCAAAAATGAGAGCTGTTGGCGCTTGTCTAGCAAGCGCTGGAGCCACTTTTCATTCAAGACCATGACCCCACGCCCCATCCGCCACCAATACGAAGACCTGATGCGCCATGTGTTCGAGCACGGCACGGCCAAGGGCGACCGCACGGGCACGGGCACCAGGAGCGTGTTCGGCCACCAGATGCGCTTTGACCTGGCCGAAGGCTTTCCCCTGGTGACCACCAAGAAGGTGCACCTCAAGTCCATCATCCTGGAGCTGCTGTGGTTCCTGCGCGGCGACAGCAACGTGCGCTGGCTGCAGGAGCGCGGCTGCACCATCTGGGACGAGTGGGCGCGCGACGACGGCAGCCTGGGCCCCGTGTACGGCGTGCAGTGGCGCAGCTGGCCCACGCCGGACGGCGGCCACATCGACCAGATCCAGCAGGTGATCGACACCCTCAAGACCCACCCCGACAGCCGCCGCATCATCGTGAGCGCCTGGAACGTGGCCGAGCTGGACCAGATGGCGCTCATGCCCTGCCACGCGTTCTTCCAGTTCTACGTGGCGCCATCCCAGGTGGCTGGTGAGCCGGGCAAACTAAGCTGCCAGCTCTACCAGCGCAGCGCAGACATCTTCCTGGGCGTGCCGTTCAACATCGCGTCATACGCGCTGCTCACGCACATGGTGGCGCAGCAGTGCGACCTGCAGGTGGGTGACTTCATCTGGACCGGCGGCGACTGCCATATCTACAGCAACCATTTCGAGCAGGTGCAGACCCAACTGGCGCGCCAGCCCTATGCCTACCCGACGCTGCAGATCATGCGCCGGCCCGCATCCATATTTGATTACGCCTACGAAGACTTCGAAGTGGTGGGCTACGAACACCACCCCGCCATCAAGGCGCCGGTGGCGGTCTGAGGCGGGACGGACAGCCATGCAAGTGAACCTGATCTACGCACGCGCCGCCAACGGCGTGATCGGCAAGAACGGCACCATGCCCTGGCATTTGCCCGAAGATCTGGCGCATTTCAAGGCGCTCACCCAGGGCCACCCGGTGATCATGGGCCGCAAGACCTGGGACTCGCTGCCCCCGCGCTTTCGGCCGCTGCCGGGGCGCGCCAACATCGTCGTGACGCGCCAGGCCGACTGGCAGGAAAGCGGCGCCCAGCGCGCATCCAGCCTGCCTGAGGCACTCGCCTTGGCCCAGCAGTCCGGCAGCACCACGGCATGGGTCATCGGCGGCGCGCAGATCTACGCCCAGGCCCTGCCCCTGGCCACGCGCGTCGAGGTGACCGAGATCGCGCAGGACTACGAGGGCGATGCCTACGCGCCGGCCCTGGGACCGGAATGGGTGGAAACGGCCCGCAGCAACCATGTGGGCGCGGGCGGCCTGCCCTACGCCTTCGTGACCTTCGAGCGCCGCGGCTGACGCCCCGCCTTTATCACTCTATTTTTGATAGCTGCTTGCGCTTGCTGCAAAAGCGCTGGAGGCCAAAAACATGCAAATCGCCACCTGGAACATCAATTCCCTCTCCGTGCGCCTGCCGCAGGTGTTGGCCTGGCTGGAGGCCAACCCCGTGGACGCCATTGGCCTGCAAGAGCTCAAGCTGGTGGACGAGAAATTCCCGCACGACGCCTTCGAAGCAGCGGGCTACCACGCGGTGTGCTTCGGCCAGAAGACCTATAACGGCGTGGCCATCCTCAGCCGCACGCCGCTGCGCGACGTGGTGCGCAATATCCCGGGCCATGGCGACGAGCAGGCCCGCGTCATCGCCGCTACGCTGGATACGCCTGAAGGCCCGCTGCGCCTGGTGAACTGCTACTTTGTGAATGGCCAGGCGCCAGGGACCGAGAAGTTCAGCTACAAGCTGCTGTGGCTGGAGGCGCTGCGCGACTGGCTGCGCACCGAGCTGGCCGCGCATCCGCGGCTGGTGCTGGTGGGCGACTTCAATGTGGCCCCCGAGGACCGCGACTCCTTCGATCCCGTGGGCTTGAAGGACACCATCCACCACACGGTAGAGGAGCGCCAGCACTTCCAGGACTTGCTGGGGCTCGGCCTGACCGACGCCTTCCGCCTGTTCGATCAGCCCGAGAAGAGCTACTCGTGGTGGGACTACCGCATGCTGGGGTTTCAGAAGAACCGCGGGCTGCGCATCGACCACATCCTGGTCAGCACTGCGCTGCGGCCCTCCGTGACGGCCTGCCGCATCGACCGCGCTCCGCGCAAAAATCCGCAGCCCAGCGACCACGCGCCGGTCGTGGTGTCGCTGGGCTGAGGTGGCCAACGCGGGCGACAGGCGCCCGCGCTGAAGGCCATCAGGACGCGGCCTGGTAACGGTTGCGCAGCGCGCGCACTTCGTTGTGGTTGCGCTTCACGCCCTGGGCCTGGCGCTCGACCAGGGTGCGCACGGCGGGTGGCAGTGCGTTCTCCAGCGCCTTGTTATAGCGGGCCACGGCCACGTCCTCGCCGCGCTCGCACTCTTCCAGCACGGCCTTGTCGTCATAGGTACTCAGCGCCGCCTTCACCGACACCCAACCGCGGTGCAGCGCGCCGGCCATGGTGCCGCCGCTGGAGGGCTCGCCGCCGTGGCTGCGGATCGCGCTCTCCAGCTCCGTGGCGGCGGTTGCGCATTCCTGGGCGCGGCGCTCCAGCAAGCTCTTGAGTTCGGGCGATTCCGCACGCTCGGCCGAGGTGCGAAACCCGTACTCGCCGTCGCGGCTGCATTCCAGCAAATCGTCCAGCACGTCCACTACGTCCTCGTTGTCCATCAGCGTGGCGCCTGCCGCGGTGCCCGACGCGGTCACCGTGGGGTTACGGCGCACGCGATCCCACGCGGCGCGCGCGGCGGGCTGGGCCTGCGCCCATTCCAGCGAGCTTTGGGCCCGGGCGCGGCCCCAGTCGCGCGACAGTTCGGGCTCCACCGTTTCAAAATCACCGGGGTAGCGGCTGGCGGCACTCCAGCCCATCTCATAGGCGGGGCGGTATTCTTCGTAGGCCCGGCCGGTCACGTAGTACGGTTCGCGCTGGTAGGTTTCACGCCAGTAGGCGTCCTCGGCCGTAGGGTTGACCGCCTCGGCCGCCGCCTTGCCGGCCAGACCGCCGACAACGGCTCCCGCCACACCGCCCACGGCAGCACCGATGGGGCCGCCGATAGCGCCCGTGGCGGCGCCCGCAACGGCTCCGCCCGCGGCGCCTACGCCCGTGCCGATGGGGTGGGCCCCCGGTTCGTTGGTCAGGGGGTCACGATTGGCATCCTTGAAATCCGACATGTATCGACTCCGGTTGGTTGAACAATGAATTCATTGTTGAAGCCCCCCGGGCACCATCGGGTCGGTGACGGCAGCCCCTGCCTGTAGGACTCACGCGCACGCTGTGCATGCGCGCCACAAGGTCTTATGCTATCGAATTAATAGCTACTAGCGCTTGTCCTTAAAGCGCCAGCGCCTTGTTTCACTCATCATCGTGCGCATCCAGGCCCAGTTCCTGGATCTTGCGCGTGATGGTGTTGCGGCCGATGCCCAGGCGCTGCGCCGCTTCCATGCGCCGCCCGTGCGTGGCCTGCAGCGCCGTGCGGATCAGGCGCGACTCGAAACGCCGCGTGAGCACGTCCCACACGTCGGCCTGGCCGCTGCGCAGCAGCTGCTGGGCCTCGCTCACCAGCGCGGGCTCCCAGCCCATGCCATCCAGGGCCGCAGCCTGGTCGGTGCGCGTGCCCGCCGGCGCAGGCGGCAGCGCGGGGGCCGGCACGCTCGTCGCGCCAGCGGCAACCTCGTCCGCCACGCCCTGCAACGGCGCGGCGGGATGCGGCGTGGCCTCCAGCACCTCGGGCGGCAGGTCCTGCGCCGAGATGACCTGCGCGGGCGCCATCACCGTCAGCCAGTGGCAGATGTTCTCCAGCTGGCGCACGTTGCCTGGGAAGGCAAAGCGTGTGAGCAGGGCCAGCGCCGCGTCGGAGATGCGCTTGGGCTCCACGCCCAGTTGCCGTGCGCTGCGCTGCAGGAAGTAGCGCGTCAGCATGGCCACGTCTTCGCTGCGCTCGCGCAGCGCCGGCAGGCGCAGGCGGATCACATTGAGGCGGTGGAACAGGTCCTCGCGGAAGGCCCCATCCTTCACGCGCTGCTCCAGGTTCTGGTGCGTAGCGGCGATCACGCGCACATTGGCCTTCACGGCGGCATGGCCGCCCACGCGGTAGAACTGCCCGTCCGACAGCACGCGCAGCAGGCGCGTCTGCAGGTCGAAGGGCATGTCGCCGATTTCATCGAGGAACAGCGTGCCGCCCTCGGCCTGCTCAAAGCGCCCGCGCCGCTGCGTCTGCGCGCCCGTGAAGGCGCCGCGCTCATGGCCGAAGAGCTCGCTCTCCAGCAGGTCCTTCGGGATGGCCGCAGTGTTGATGGCCACGAAGGGCCCACCCGCCACGGGCGAGTGCTTGTGCAGCGCGCGTGCCACGAGTTCCTTGCCCGAGCCGGATTCGCCCGTGATCAGCACCGTGACCACGCTCTGGCTCAGCCGGCCGATGGCGCGGAACACGTCCTGCATGGCGGGTGCCTGGCCCAGCATCTCGGGCATCGCGGTGAGCTGCTGCTCGGCAACCTCCTCGCGCTGGCTCTCCTCCACAGCGCGGCGGATCAGCTCCACCGCCTTGGGCAGGTCGAACGGCTTGGGCAGGTATTCAAAGGCGCCGCCTTGGAAGGCGGACACGGCGCTGTCCAGGTCGGAATACGCCGTCATCACGATGACCGGCAGACCGGGTTGCAGGCCGCGCACCTTCTCCAGCAGTTGCAGGCCGGAGCCGCCCGGCATGCGGATATCGCTCACCAGGACCTGCGGTCCCTGGTGGGTGGGGTCGCCCGCGGCTACGTCGGCCAGCGCGTCCAGTACATCGCGCGCCTGCGTGAAGCTGCGCGTGGGCAGGTTTTCGCGCGCCAGCGCCTTTTCGAGGACGAAGCGGATCGAGGGGTCGTCGTCTACTATCCAGATCGGCTTCATGTGTTCCAGCTCCCTTTACCTTTACCCGTTGGGGTCGTGCGTGTCAGGGACTCAAGGCAGTGGTATGAGGATGCGGAAGTCGGTGCGGCCCGGCTGGCTCTCGCACTCAATGAGCCCATGGTGTCGCTGCACAAAGGTTTGCGCCAGCGTCAAGCCCAGTCCCGATCCCCCGTCCCGCCCCGTCACCAGCGGATAGAAGATCCGCTCCTTGATGGCTTCGGGCACGCCCGGTCCGTTGTCGATGACATGCAATTCCAATGCCAGCCGGTAGCGTTGGCGCCCGAACGTGACCTGCCGCGCCACGCGCGTGCGCAGCGTGATGACCGCGTCGCCCGCGGCAATGCGCTCGTGCAACGCCTGCGCCGCGTTCTGCACGATGTTCAGCACGGCCTGGATGAGCTGCGCGCGGTCGCCGCGAAACTCAGGGATGGAGGTGTCATAGTCGCGCAGCACGGCCAGGCCCTGCGGATGCTCGACCAATACCAGGGAGCGCACGCGCTCGCAGACCTCGTGGATATTCACATCGCCGACGAGGTGCGGGTGACGGTGCGGCGCCAGCAGCCGGTCCACCAGGCTTTGCAGGCGGTCGGCCTCGTGGATGATGACCTGGGTGTACTCGGTCAGGTCGCGGCTTTCCAGCTCCATCTCCAGCAGTTGCGCCGCCCCTCGGATGCCGCCCAGCGGGTTCTTGATCTCGTGCGCCAAATTGCGGATCAGCTCCTTGTTGGCCTGCGCCTGCTCGCGCAGCCGCTCCTCGCGGTCCTGGCGCGCCTGCGCCTCCAGGGGCCACAGCTCCACGATCACGTCGCCGCTGTGCTCCACCACCGCCACGCTGGCGTGCACTGGCAAAGGCTCCTGCGGCGAGCGGCGCAGCACGGCTTCGAAGCGCAGCGCCGCGAAGTCGCGCCCGCGCGCTCCGGCCAGCGCCGTCTGCAGGATGGTCGGATCGGTGAACAGGCCGGCGAAGTCCACGCCTTCCAGCGTGCGGCGCGACAGGCCCAGGGCGTTTTCCAGCGCTGCGTTGACGAAGAGGGCCGCCCCGCCGGGGTGCAGCACGGCGATCAGCGTGGAGACGAGGTCCAGCGCCTGGTAGCGGTCCGTTGGGGTGGGCTCTTGGATGATCGCGCCTTTGTGCCGCACGCAGGGACCGCGGCGCTTACTTGTTCAGGCGCGAGAGTTCGCGCTTGATGCCGGCCACATCGGCCTCGGCCCGGGCCACGCTGGCCTTGAGCTCGGCCGTGCGCTCGATGTAGCCCTGCGGGTTGCGCAACTCCAGCGCCGTGCGCTGGGGCGAGCCGTCGTTGTACTCCTTGCGCAACTCGGCCAGGCGGGTTTCCGCCTTGCTCAGTTCAGACTCCAGGATGGCGCGCGCATCGGCGTCGCGCGCACGCTGGTCGGCCGCGCCCACGCGCGGTGCGTTCGCGGGCGAGCTGCTGGCGCTGGCACCGGAGGCGCCTGCGCTGCCGCCCGAGGAGGCCGCCGCCGGGCGCGAACCCTGCAGCACCGTCACATTGCCACCTTCCACGAGCTTGCAGCCGCGCTCCTTGGCCTGCGTGGCGTTGTTGGTGTATTCGTTGCCGCAGCGGTAAATGCGGTCCTGCGCCCAGGCGGGCTGCAGCACGGCGGCGATAACGGTCAGGGCGAACAAAGTGCTTTTCATCGAATTCCTCACATGGCATGCGTCGGGCATGCGCGGTGCCGGTGAGTATCCCCCAATCATTCCAACCCGCCAATTGCGGCGGCCCAACGCTGCGGTTTTGGTGCGACGGGATGCCGTGCCCCGTTAGCCAACGCGCGCAGCCCATCCATAGAAAAAGGCGGCCGGAGCCGCCCTGTTGACAACAGCCGGGGGCCTAAGCCCCTGCCATCACAGCGAGTAGTACATGTCGTACTCGACGGGATGCACGGCCATGCGGAAGCGCGTGACTTCCTGCATCTTCAGCTCGATGTAGGCGTCGAGCATGGAGTCGGTGAACACGCCGCCCTTGGTCAGGAACGCGCGGTCCTTGTCCAGCGCTTCCAGCGCCTGGTCCAGGCTGTGGCACACGGTGGGCACCAGCTTGTCTTCCTCCGGCGGCAGGTGGTACAGGTCCTTGGTAGCGGCTTCGCCCGGGTGGATCTTGTTTTCCACGCCGTCCAGACCCGCCATCAGCAGGGCCGCAAAGCCCAGGTAGGGGTTCATCAGCGGATCGGGGAAGCGCGCTTCCACGCGGCGGCCCTTCGGGTTGGCCACGAACGGGATGCGGATGGAGGCCGAGCGGTTCTTGGCCGAGTAGGCCAGCTTCACCGGCGCCTCGAAGTGCGGCACGAGACGCTTGTAGCTGTTGGTGCCCGGGTTCGTGATGGCGTTCAGTGCGCGGGCGTGCTTAATGATGCCGCCGATGTAGTACAGCGCGAAGTCCGACAGACCCGCATAGCCGTCGCCGGCGAACAGGTTCTTGCCGTCCTTCCAGACCGACTGGTGCACGTGCATGCCCGAGCCGTTGTCGCCGTGGTAGGGCTTGGGCATGAAGGTGGCGGTCTTGCCGTAGGCATTGGCCACGTTGTGGATCACGTACTTCTGCAGCATGGTCCAGTCGGCACGCTCCACCAGCGTGCTGAACCGGGTGCCGATCTCGTTCTGGCCGGCACCGGCCACTTCGTGGTGGAACACCTCGACCGGAATGCCCAGGGATTCAAGGATCAGGGACATCTCTGCGCGCATGTCCTGCGTGCTGTCGACCGGAGGCACGGGGAAATAGCCGCCCTTGGTGGTGGGACGGTGGCCGCGGTTGCCACCTTCGAGCTTGGAGCCGGTGTTCCAGGGGGCTTCGTACTCTTCGATCTCGTAGAAGGTGTGGTTGGGATCGGTGCTCCAGCGCACGCCGTCGAAGATGAAGAACTCGGGCTCCGGGCCGAAGTAGGCCGTGTCGCCCATGCCGGAGGCCTTCAAGTACGCCTCAGCGCGCTTGGCGATGGAGCGCGGGTCGCGGTCGTAGGCCTTGCCGTCGGCCGGCTCCACCACGTCGCACGCCATGATCATGGTGGTTTCTTCGAAGAACGGGTCGATGTTGGCGGTGTTCGGATCGGGCATGAGTAGCATGTCCGACGCCTCGATACCCTTCCAGCCGGCGACCGACGAGCCGTCGAACGCATGGCCCGAGGCGAACTTGTCTTCGTCGAAGTGCGAGATCGGCACGGTGACGTGCTGTTCCTTGCCGCGGGTATCCGTGAAGCGGAAGTCCACGAACTTGACTTCGTTTTCCTTCACCATCTTCATCACGTCTGCAACGGTCTTGGCCATCAGGGTTCTCCAGGGATAGAAGTGCTCATCAACAATGATGCGCACAGAAAAGCAGTTTGCGTGCCAGCGAATGGGGACACCCGTACGGGGCAAGCCGGGCGCAGAGCCCTGCGGCGGCGCACCAATCGCGTGCAGGATTTTAAGTGGCCCACCTTCTTACCATTTGCGCACCATTTCAGGGCCCATGGATGCACCTGTTTGGTGCAAACCTTCCTGCAGCGCCTGCCACGCGGCAGGCACCAAGGCAGCGGCCCCCTTGACGCCCAATTCCACATGGCGCCCGTGCACCGGATGGTCCACGCTCGGCAGGCTGAACACCTTGATCCCCGGGTGTCCGGCCTCGATCCGCTCCATGAGCTGGGTCAGCGCGGCTTCCATCGCGCCGTAAAGCACGACGGAGCGCTCCATCTGCGGCTGCTGGTTGAACCACGGGGCACAGTAATGCTGGAGTGCCCAGTCCACCATAGGCCAAGCCATGACCGGGAACCCCGGCACGAAATGCACCATGCCGCCCCCAGGGCCGTCACACGAGAAGCCGGGGATTTTGTTGTAAGGGTTGGGAATGATGCGCGCGCCCTCAGGAAAAACGCCCATGTTCAGCCGATGCAGATTGTCGGCGCGGTCGGGGTCGAACGCCTCGCCCTGCTCCCGTGCCACATCCTGCATGCGCTCGGTGATCAGGCGCTTGGCCTCGGGGTGCAGGACCAGCGGGCGTTGCAATGCGGCCGCCGCGCACTGGCGCGTGTGGTCGTCGGGAGTGGCACCAATGCCGCCGCAACTGAACACGATGTCCGACGAGGCAAAGGCCCGCTGCAGCGCCGCCGTGATGCGCGGACGGTCGTCGCCTACGTAGTCCGCATAGGACAGCGCAAGCCCGCGTGCCGCAAGCAGCTCGATGACCTTGGCGAGGTGCTTGTCCGCCCGCTTGCCCGAGAGGATTTCATCGCCAACGATGATGAGGCCGAAAGCCGGTGTCATGGGTTGTCCTGCAGCTGAGACGAGGATGGCAAAGAAGGCGCTGGCGTTGCGGGCGCGGCGGTTGCAGGCGTATCGCCCGGCGGGCGTTCGCCTCGCTGCTCGCGCAGCTGTTGCAGCGCGGCCAGACAGAAATGCGTGAACCACAGCGATGAGAAGGCGAACACCAGCGTGTAGATCCAGATGGCGATCGGCACTAGGACGAGGAACGCCGCTGCGAACACCACGCCCGACGCCCAGACAATGCCGGGCGCGGCCCCTAGAAATCCGCTCAGCACGCCAATGCTCAGCAGGCTGAGCTGATGGCGCTTGAAAATCTCCTGCCGCTCCGGCTTGCTCGCGTGTTCGGCCAGTGCGTCAAAGGCCATGACACGGTAGGTGAGCCATCCCCAGATGAGCGGAGGCAGGATCAACACCAGCGGCGGGACCAGCCACAGCGGCATGGACAGCACCAGCGCAATGAGCGCCGCGATGGTCGACCCCAGAGACCACAGCACGCTGGCAAGGAATGAACCGCCCCGCTTGCGCTGCAGTTGCGCAAAACGCCGCTGCGCCACCAGAGTCACGATGGCAGGGGCCATCAATACGGCCACCGCGAGCACGCAGACAATGACGATCAGTGGCGTGGCTCCCATAAGCACCAGCAGCGGCGCTAGCGCCACGGGGAGGTTATCCACGCCAAAGTTGTGCAGCCACCCCCACAGCAGGCCCAGCCAGGTGGAGCTTTCCAGCGCCGTCTGCGTCCAGGCCACGGCAGTTGTCCAGAACAGATAGCCGCCGCCCAGCGCCACCACCGTGATCAGCACCAGCGGCAGCAGCGACAGCGCAATGATGCGCGGCATCAGGCAATAGCCCACTGCGCGCCAGAAGGAATCGATGAAAAGCCCCATGCGCGCGAGCATAGCGCGATCGGCTCTCTACGCCCGCCCCACCAGCCGCAGCAGGCCGCGCCACTGCTGCGCCCAGAACCCCCGCCCGTAATCACGCACGCGGCCGTCCGCGTCCGCCTCCACCTGGTCGCGCACGCCCGTGGGCTCGTAGCGGTGCTCGAAGTTGGCCGTACCGAACAACATGTCCCACCACGGCAACAACACGCCGAAGTTGTTGCCCCCCGGCACTGCCGCATGCGGGTGCTGATGGGTTCCCTGCCCAGGTGTAGCTTCAGGGCCCAGGCCCATGGCGTGGTGCATGCGGTGGAAACGCGGGCTGACCCACAGGCGCTCGCCCACCTGGCCGAACCACAGGCGCAGGTTGGCGTGGTGCAGGTTCTCGCTGAGCTGCGTGAGGGCCACGATGGCGACAAACTGCCCCGGCGCCACACCAATGCACTGCGCGACGAACACGATGATGGCATCGCGCAGCAGATCGTCCAGCAGATGGTTGCGGTTGTCGCTCCACATCGTCATCTGTCGCTGCGAATGGTGGAGCGCATGCAGCCTCCACCACCATTCAAAGCGGTGCTGGCCGCGGTGGATCCCATAGTCCACGAAGTCGAACACCAGCAGGTACAGCAGCAGGCTCACGACGGGCAAGTCGGAGACACCCGGCCAGAGCGCATCCAGCTGCAGGGTCTTCCAGCCATGGGCGCGCAGGGCGCCAAACAGTGCATTCCACAGAGGCTCCGTGGTGAAGAACAGTGCCAGGCGAAAAAGACCCAGGCGATGGATCAGCGTGTAAAGCATGTCCACGTGCACGGCACCACGGTCGCGCAACGGCTCCACCGGGCGCCAGCGCTCCAAAGGCCCGATCACCGCGACCATCACCCCCAGTTGCAGCAGTCCCACCAGCAGCCATCCGGTGGCGGCATAACCGTCCTCCAGCACATTGGCCTGGCCCAGCATGAAGAGCGCGGGCTGTACCAGCGTCTCGAACAGCCATTGCTGCGCGGTATCGAATAAATAGGTCAGCCCTGACATGAGTCACCGTGGCGTTGCGTGGGTGCGCGGCAGCATAGCCGGGCGTTGTGTCATTTTCTCTGCGCTTGTGCTCCGTACACAGGATGCTCGCGCAGCGTGCGAAAGCACAGGCCCCGCGCCTTCAGGCCTTTGACGAGAGGTTCCAGCACAGCGGGTGCCCATGGATCCTTGCGTGACCAGATGCCCAGATGCGCCAGCAGGATGTCGCCGTCACGAACGGTGCGCAACGCACGCTCCAGCAGGGCCGTATTACTGTATTGGTCGCTGGGCAGCTCGTCCCCGAGGAATCCCGCAGCACTCCATCCCACATGCGTATAACCGCAGGATTTGGCAGCCTCCAGCAGGCGCTGAGAGGTCTTGCCACCCGGCGCGCGGAATAGCGGGAGCGGCTCCCGGCCCGTCAGGGCACGCAACCGACTCGCAGCGCCATCGATCTGTGCGCAGTATTGCGCCCCCGTCATCGTCAGGTCCTGACCTGCCTGAGGACCGGCCGATGGTCTGACCTTGAACCGCGGCTGCAGCGGCGTCCCCTGGTCGGCACGCCAGTACACATGGTGCAGCGTGTGCGATGCGAACTCGTGCCCTTCTGCAGCGCGCGCGCGCCACCAGGGCGCCCAGTAGCCATCCAGGCTGCTGCCGCCCGTCTGAGTCGGTTCGTCTGCGGCAAAGAAGGTCGCCTTGACCTGCTGGCGCTGCAGCACCTCGGCCACCAGATGCGCAACGCCCATGTGGCCAGTGTCAAAAGTCAGGTACACCGCGCCTTTGCAGTCATTTTGGCCTGTAGCGCTTGCTGGATAAGCGCAAGCAGCTATCAAAATTGAAGCACAACAAATATGCCACCTCCGCCGTGCTCCGGGGGAGCGGCCGCGTGGCTCAGCGCTTGGCATGTCGGAGTGTCCAAACGCCGTGGGGAGACTTGCCCACTTGAACGGCCCGTGCCACCTTGCGCTCCACCGTGTCGATCACGAGCATCTTGCGCGCCCAGCGGGCGCTGACGTAGAGCCAGCGACCATCCGCCGAGACATCCATGCAGTCCGGCCCGCCGGGCGCCGGATAGCCATCCACCACGCGCAGCGCCTGCATGTCGATCTTGCTGATGGTATTGGCCACTCGGTTGCTCACGAACAGATGGCGGCCGTCGCCCGCAGCGCGAAAGGCATGGGCGCCATCTCCCGTCTTGATGCGTTGCACGCTGCGCGGCTGCTCACCGGCAATATCGAAGACCTCCACGCTATCGCTGCCGGTAAGGCCGACAAAAAGATGCTTGCCGTCCGGGCTGCCGTACACATCCGCCGGCATGGCACCTGTCTTCGTACGCCACTTGATCTTTTGCGTCGATATATCGATGGCCACCAGCTCATCGCTATCCTGCATGGTCGAATACACCGTGCGGCTGCCGGCATCAATCCACAGGTGGCTTGGCGTCTTGCCAGTGGACACGCGCTGCACGAGCGTGAGCTCCTTGCCGTCCCAACGGTAGAAGTCCACATGGTTGAGGCGGTTGGCGGCCGTGACCAGCCATTTCATGTCGGGTGAAAACCGCAAGTGGTAAGGATCCACGATCCCCCGCACCGTACGCTGCACTTGCGCAGTGGCCGGGTCCACGAAGGTCAGGCTATCGCCGAGCGCGTTGGCAACAATCAGCGATTTCTCGTCAGGCGTGAGGTACAGGTGGTGCGGCTCCTTGCCAGTGGCAATACGGCCGATTTCGGTCCAGGTCGCGGGGTCGATGACGCTGATGTCCGCCTGCAGCGAATTGAGAACGAACACCGGTGGCTCACTCGCACCAGCGGATGTTCCCCACACCAGCCAAGCAGCCCACCACGCGCATGCCATGCGCCTCATCATCTGATTGACCACCCTGCTCCCCTTCCTACTGGGCACCCGCCTGCGAACATTCGGACATCACTCACAGAAGTGACTTGCAGACAACGGACGCGATGTGCGCGACGTTGACGCAATCGCCTATTGGATCGCGACGGGCGAAGACCACTTGTCTGTCTTTCGCTACCGCAGCTGGGCGAGTTCCTCTTCGCCGAGCCAACGCCACTCCCCCGGCTGCATATCCGCCGGCAATGCCAAACGGCCGATGTGCGACCGATGCAAGGCTTCCACCCGATTGCCTACCGCGGCGATCATGCGCTTCACTTGGTGGTACTTCCCTTCCGTCAGGGTCAGGTCAAGCACATGCGCGTCAACTAGCGCGCAGGCAGCCGCACGCACAGGGCGTGGATCATCATCGAGCACCACACCTGCCAGCAAGCGGTCGACCTGTTCCTTGGTCACGGGATGCTTGGCAGTCACACGGTACACCTTTGGCACATGCTTTTTGGGCGAACTCATGCGGTGGATGAATTGCCCATCGTCACTGAGTAACAGCAAACCGGTGGTGTCCTGGTCCAAGCGCCCCACGGCCTGCACACCATCCACAGCACCCTTGCTGGGCCTCTGCCTAAGCGGAGCGGGCAACAACGTGTAGATGCTGGGATAGGCCGATGGCTTCTGCGAACACTCGGTTCCTGCAGGCTTATGGAGCATGACATAGGCCTTGGGTTGGTATGGCCAATCCACTCCTTGAACGCGCAACACCAAACTTTCGACATCAATATCCTGCGTCGCGTCTTGGCAGATCGTGGGCTCTAGGGTGCCTGTCGCATGCATGGCAACTCTGCCCTGCTGAATCAAGCCGGCGCAAATGCGGCGCGTGCCGAATCCTTGCGAATAGAGAATGTCCTGAAGCTGCATGAAATACGACGTTATCGCTGCAAAGCAAAACGCCCTCCCACTGTTTTAGTGGGAGGGCGGTTTGGGCTGTAAGAGCCTGACGATGACCTACTTTCACACGGGAACCCGCACTATCATCGGCGCGAAGTCGTTTCACTGTCCTGTTCGGGATGGGAAGGAGTGGTACCAACTTGCTATGGTCATCAGGCATAAAGGGTTGCTGAGCAGAGATGACTGCACAGCGAATTCATAGAGTCTGTGAATCAGCGTGGATTTGATTGCGTACTTGGCATAACAGTCTTGAGCTGCGATTGGCAGTCAAAGTTATAGGGTCAAGCCGCACGGGCAATTAGTACTGGTTAGCTTAATGCATTGCTGCACTTCCACACCCAGCCTATCAACGTCGTGGTCTACAACGACCCTTCAGGGGGCTCAAGGCCCCGGCAGATCTCATCTTGAAACGAGTTTCCCGCTTAGATGCTTTCAGCGGTTATCTCTTCCACACTTAGCTACTCGGCAATGCCACTGGCGTGACAACCGATACACCAGAGGTGTGTCCACTCCGGTCCTCTCGTACTAGGAGCAGGCTTCCTCAAATCTGCAGCGCCCACGGAAGATAGGGACCAAACTGTCTCACGACGTTTTAAACCCAGCTCACGTACCTCTTTAAATGGCGAACAGCCATACCCTTGGGACCGACTACAGCCCCAGGATGAGATGAGCCGACATCGAGGTGCCAAACACCGCCGTCGATATGAACTCTTGGGCGGTATCAGCCTGTTATCCCCAGAGTACCTTTTATCCGTTGAGCGATGGCCCTTCCATACAGAACCACCGGATCACTATGTCCTGCTTTCGCATCTGCTCGACTTGTCAGTCTCGCAGTTAAGCACGCTTATGCCATTGCACTATCGTCACGATGTCCGACCGTAACTAGCGTACCTTCGAACTCCTCCGTTACGCTTTGGGAGGAGACCGCCCCAGTCAAACTGCCTACCATGCACTGTCCCCGATCCAGCTAATGGACCTAGGTTAGAACCTCAAACGCACCAGGGTGGTATTTCAACGTTGGCTCCATGAGATCTAGCGACCTCACTTCAAAGCCTCCCACCTATCCTACACAGATCCGTTCAAAGTCCAATACAAAGCTACAGTAAAGGTTCATGGGGTCTTTCCGTCTTTCCGCGGGGAGATTGCATCATCACAAACATTTCAACTTCGCTGAGTCTCAGGAGGAGACAGTGTGGCCATCGTTACGCCATTCGTGCAGGTCGGAACTTACCCGACAAGGAATTTCGCTACCTTAGGACCGTTATAGTTACGGCCGCCGTTTACTGGGACTTCAATCAAGAGCTTGCACCCCATCATTTAATCTTCCAGCACCGGGCAGGCGTCACACCCTATACGTCCACTTTCGTGTTTGCAGAGTGCTGTGTTTTTATTAAACAGTCGCAGCCACCGATTTTTTGCAACCGCTTTGGGCTCCCTTTGTACAAGTTCACCTACTTGCGGCATACCTTCTCCCGAAGTTACGGTATCAATTTGCCGAGTTCCTTCTCCTGAGTTCTCTCAAGCGCCTTAGAATACTCATCTCGCGC